>NZ_JBBOOX010000001.1:0-3759611 GCF_038003325.1 Bacillus sp. FSL K6-3176 | reverse complement strand
AAGGCTTCTCCCCCCTCCTTTTCTTTTTAAAATGACCAGTATCAAACTGTTATAGAACACGAAAAAGAGCAAATGGTCATCACCATTCGTGCACATACTTTGTTGAAAACAATTAATATAGTAGAAAAACGTCTTTTCGACAAATTACACAGGTTGTGGATAAACAATTCAACAAGCTGTGTAATAACTTTCCACAGGTTATCCACAAATTGTGGATAAGATAAATAGGCCAGATAAGTAATTAAGAGTTAAAACACAAATATAATATCAAAATAAACAAGATGGTGCAATGGGTGTCACAAACTTATCCACACACTTTACATCCTGTTGAAAAATAATTATCCACATAGGTTATTTGTGTGAAAAAAATGTCGATAATGGATGTGGATAGTCAAAATATGCCGGAAAAATATCCACAACCTTGTTTTGAAGGTTTTTTTGAAGGAAAAAAAGAATAAAATGCTGGAAACTAAAAAAGAAGGTTTCTTCACTTGATAACTTGTGTTATGCTTATAAGGTTGATAATAAGAGTTTTATCATTGATATTGACAATCGATGGGTTACACAAATATAATGAGTTAGACTGTCTTAAACAGCTATTCCTCAGGGAGGTGTCATAAATGAAAAGAACGTTTCAACCAAATAACCGTAAGCGTAGTAAAGTTCATGGCTTCCGCAGCCGTATGAGTTCTAAAAACGGACGTCTAGTTTTAAAGCGACGCCGCAGCAAAGGTAGAAAAAAATTATCAGCTTAGGCCACTGAATAATGTCAGTGGTCTTTTTTACATAAAATCGTAAATGAACTGTCAGTTTTTATCGGAGTGGAAGAAAACATGAAGAAGCGAAACAGGCTAAAAAAAAATGAAGAGTTTCAAACAGTGTTCAAAAAAGGTCAATCAATGGCTAATCGCCAATTCGTCATTTATCAGCTGGACCAACCAAATCAAGAAGAACTGCGTTTAGGATTGTCTGTCAGTAAGAAGATAGGTAATGCAGTGATAAGAAACCGGATTAAACGACTAATCCGTCAGGTGTTCTTAGAGGAAGGTCATAAGCTAAAGCAAGAAAAAGACTACATTGTTATCGCACGAAAACCAGCAAGCGAATTGACCTTTGAAGAAACAAAGAAGTCTCTCCAGCATTTATTTAGAAAATCCGCTGTTTATCAACAACAACCGAAAAAGTCTTCGTAATAGAAACTTTCGTTGAATCAATTTTTAAAAGCGCTTCCTTCATCTAGTGAATTAAAATGAAACCACCACTTTGTAATGAAAAAATGTTACCATACTGATTAGGTGAGTCACTTTCGTAATCAATTCCAACTTAAATAAAGTTTGAAGTAATGGGAGGAATCTTGTTGAAAAGGCGATTATTACTAATATTTAGCTTGATTGGCGTGTTGGTTCTATTGGCAGGATGTACACAAATCAATGAACCAATCACATCAGATAGTAAGGGATTCTGGAATTCTTACATTGTATACCCGCTATCTCAATTAATCACTTATATGGCAAACTTAACTGGTGAAAACTATGGTGTAGCGATTATTATTGTAACTCTTTTGATTCGTTTGCTCATTTTACCATTAATGATTAAACAGTTAAGAAGTACAAAAGCAATGCAAGCACTTCAGCCAGAACTAAAGAAGCTTCGTGAAAAATATAGCTCAAAAGACCAGAAAACACAGCAGCAGCTTCAACAGGAAACAATGGCTCTTTTCCAAAAGAATGGTGTAAATCCATTAGCAGGGTGTTTCCCAATCTTAATTCAAATGCCAATCTTAATTGGTTTTTATCATGCGATCATGAGAACAGCTGAAATCAAGAAGCATACTTTCTTATGGTTTGACTTAGGCAGTCCAGATCCATTATTCCTGCTACCGATTATTGCAGGTGTAGCTACTTTTATCCAGCAGAAGCTAATGATGGCTGGAAATCCTTCGGACAACCCTCAAATGGCGATTATGCTTTGGGTGATGCCAATTATGATCATTGTATTTGCAATCAGTTTCCCAGCGGCACTTTCACTGTACTGGGTTGTAGGTAACATTTTCATGATCATTCAAACTTTGGTCATTAAAACACCTCAAGTAAAAGTTGATACAAAAGAAAAAGCTGGCGGGAACAAAAAATGAAGGAAATAACTGCTGTCGGTCGCACAGTCGAAGAAGCAGTAGATTCCGGACTGAAACAAATTCAACTACTACAAGAAGAAGTAGATATCACAATAGTAGATGAAGGAAACAAAGGGTTTTTAGGATTATTTGGTAAAAGACAAGCTGTTGTCAAGTTAGTAGAAAAGCGAGATGCGCTCAAATTAGCAACACAGTATTTAGATAAAATTGTTAAATCAATTGATCCTAAAGCAAATATTGTTTCGAAAAAAGAAACGAAAAAGATTTCTTTTCACATTAATGGAGACAAAACTTCATTAATGATTGGAAAAAGAGGACAAACACTGTACTCTTTAGAAACCTTGGTGCAGTTAGTGTTTAATCGTTATTCTGATCAGTATCATCATATTACAATTGATATTGGAGATTATAGGAAGAAACGACAAGAAGCACTTGAACAATATGCAATCAAAACGGCAAACCGTGTTTTAAAAACGAAGAGAAAGGTTCATTTAGAACCGATGCCTTCGAATGAACGAAAAGTCGTTCATGATACGATTGCAGCATTTTCTAAAGAACTTGCCACGGCATCCGAAGATACAGGCAGCAAGCGTCATGTTGTGGTGATGTATAAAAAATAGCAGAAAGGCTAAGATTCAGCAAAGCTGGATTTTAGTCTTTTTTTATTGAAAAATTACCTTTTAATAGTAGATTCCTCCTTTATTTCTAAAAAGTTAGTGTGTTATTTAGATCGAAAACGTCATTTTCCCTTAGTTGCAAAGGGAGAAGGGCGTTTTAATTTATTGGATTTAGGTGTAAGATGTGAAGACAAGTTTAGAACGTCGTTATTCACATGTGGATAAGTTAAGTGTTAAAATAGACAGGGTGCAAAACTGTGGATAATTAAATGTGGGCTACTTTCGCTTCGCATGCATTTATGGTATCTTTAAATTTTGGATTAAGCGTTTTTGATATAGAGATGGACAACGTCCATTTAATTGATATAAGACTGTCTATTGAATAGAGAAAGAGGTGAATGAGCGGTGGATACAATTGCAGCAATTTCTACACCAATGGGTGAAGGGGCAATTGCCATTATACGTTTAAGCGGGCCTGATGCAGTTCAGATTGCTGATCGCATGTATAAGGGGCCTAAGGAGAAAAAACTTGTATCAGTGGATTCTCATACCATTCATTATGGTCATATTGTAGATTCAAGTACCGAGCAAGTGATAGAAGAGGTCATGGTGTCTGTATTAAGAGCGCCAAAAACATTTACGAGAGAAGACGTTATTGAGATCAACTGCCATGGCGGAATTGTCACGGTCAATAAAGTCTTGCAGCTTGCTTTAAAAGAAGGAGCGAGATTAGCGGAGCCAGGTGAGTTTACAAAACGTGCTTTCCTAAATGGAAGAATCGACTTGTCACAAGCAGAAGCCGTAATGGACTTGATTCGTGCAAAGACTGACCGTGCGATGAATGTCGCAATGACTCAAATGGAGGGACGTCTCTCCGGTTTGATTAAACGTCTTCGTGGTGAGATATTGGAGACACTTGCCCATGTAGAAGTGAATATTGATTATCCAGAGTATGACGATGTGGAAGAAATGACACATCGAGTCTTAGTTGAAAAGGCGACATCTGTGAAAAAGGAAATTGAATCGCTTCTAACGACTTCACAGCAGGGGAAAATCCTACGTGAGGGTTTATCTACTGTTATTATTGGAAGGCCAAATGTTGGGAAGTCTTCCTTATTAAATAGTCTTGTTCAGGAAACAAAGGCGATTGTGACCGATATTCCTGGAACAACCAGAGATGTCATCGAGGAATATGTGAATGTAAGAGGAGTACCGCTCCGTTTAGTAGATACTGCGGGTATACGTGAGACTGAAGACATTGTTGAGCGTATTGGGGTCGAACGATCAAGACAGGTCTTAAAAGAAGCTGACCTGATTTTACTTGTGCTCAATTATAGTGAAGAGTTATCTGAGGAAGATATTAAGCTATTTGAGGCTGTCTCGGGTATGGATATTATTGTGATTGTCAATAAGACTGATCTTGAGCCTAAACTTGATGTAGAAAAAGTAAAAGAGTTAGCGAAAGATCGTCCAGTCGTGACAACATCTTTATTACAAGAAAAAGGGATTGATGAGCTTGAAATGGCCATTCAATCTTTATTCTTCACTGGCTCAATTGAAAGTGGAGATTTAACGTATGTAAGCAATACTAGGCATATTGCGCTCCTTCAAGAAGCAAAACAATCGATTGAGGATGCTCTAGAAGGAATTGAAATGGATGTACCGATCGACATTGTTCAAATAGATTTAACACGCTGCTGGGAGCAGCTAGGTGAAATTATTGGGGATGCTGTTCATGAAAGCTTAATCGATCAGTTATTCTCTCAATTCTGTTTAGGAAAGTAAAGGGAGGAACAAAAGAAATGGGTTATGAAGCTGGCCAATATGATGTAATCGTCGTCGGTGCCGGTCATGCTGGTGTTGAGGCTGCTCTTGCTTCTGCAAGACAGGGCGCCAAAACACTTGTATTGACCATCAATCTCGATATGGTTGCTTTTATGCCATGTAATCCGTCCGTAGGAGGTCCCGCTAAAGGGATTGTCGTCAGAGAAATTGATGCGCTAGGCGGAGAAATGGCACGAAATATAGATAAGACGCATATTCAAATGCGTATGCTGAATACTGGGAAAGGACCTGCTGTCCGTGCGTTAAGAGCGCAAGCAGATAAGTTTCAATATCAGCACGAAATGAAAAAAACAATGGAAAATGAACCAAACCTAACAATGTTGCAAGGGATGGTAGACCATTTAATTGTAGAAGATGATGAATGTAAAGGTGTTGTGACTCAAACAGGTGCAAATTATCGCGCGAAGTCTGTTGTTCTAACGACTGGTACTTTCTTAAAAGGCCGCATTATTTTAGGGGATCTTTCTTATTCAAGCGGTCCTAATAATCAGCAGCCTTCCATTAAATTATCGGATCATCTAGCAGAATTAGGATTCGATTTGGTTCGCTTTAAAACTGGGACACCACCTCGAGTAAACAGCCACTCGATTGATTATAGTAAGACGGAAATTCAACCAGGTGACGATGTGCCACGTGCGTTTTCTTATGAAACTGTGGAATATATTACAGATCAATTACCATGCTGGTTAACATACACGAGTTTAGAAACTCATCAAATTATTGATGAGAATCTTCACCGTTCTCCTATGTATTCAGGTATGATTAAAGGAACAGGTCCTAGATACTGCCCGTCCATTGAGGATAAGGTGGTTCGTTTTAATGATAAACCGAGACATCAAATTTTCTTAGAGCCAGAAGGCCGTAATACGCAAGAAGTGTATGTTCAAGGTTTATCTACAAGTCTGCCAGAGGATGTACAGCAGCGAATGCTGTCAACCATTCCAGGGCTTGAAAATGTACAAATGATGCGAGCGGGTTATGCCATTGAGTATGATGCGATTGTGCCTACACAATTGTGGCCGACACTTGAGACGAAGAAAATTTCTGGATTATATACAGCTGGCCAAATTAATGGTACCTCTGGTTATGAGGAAGCTGCAGGTCAAGGAATTATGGCAGGTATCAATGCAGGAAGAAAAGCATTGGGTAAAGAAGAAGTCATTTTAAGCCGATCTGATGCATATATCGGTGTTCTCATTGATGATCTTGTCACGAAGGGTACAAATGAACCTTACCGTCTTTTAACTTCTCGTGCAGAGTACCGCTTACTTCTGCGTCATGACAATGCTGATTTAAGATTAACGGAACTTGGATATAACATTGGTTTAATTTCTGAAGAGAGATTCCAAGCATTCACACAGAAAAAAGAGGCTATTGAAGCAGAGAAAAAACGTTTATATTCTGTCATTATTAAACCTACAGCAGAGACACAGGAATATATCCGTTCTCTTGGTGGAAGTGAATTGAAGGACGGTATTCGCGCTAGTGATCTGATGAAGCGTCCAGAGATGAACTATGAATCTGTTGTGAAACTAGCTCCTGCTGACACACCGCTTCCTGCTGATGTGTGTGAACAGGTAGAGATTCAAATTAAATATGAAGGTTATATTGAAAAGTCGCTCCAACAAGTTGAAAAGCTGAAAAAGATGGAAAATAAAAAGATTCCGGATCGAATCGATTATGATGCCATCAAAGGGATTGCAACTGAAGCGAAGCAAAAGCTAAAAGAAGTCCGACCGCTTTCTGTTGCACAGGCTTCTCGTATTTCAGGCGTTAACCCTGCTGATATTTCTATCCTTTTAGTGTATTTGGAGCAGGGACGTATTGCGAAGATAGCAGAGTAGAAAGGATGTCGGCATGAACATTGAACAATTTACAGCAGCACTAGAGGAGAAAGGGATCACTCTTTCTCCAGTGCAGCTTGAACAATTTGAAACTTACTTCCATATGCTTGTAGAATGGAACGAGAAGATGAATTTAACGTCCATTACAGAAAAGGAAGAAGTATATTTAAAGCATTTTTATGACTCGATATCAGCAGCATTTTTTATTGATTTTCACAATGTGACAACAATTTGTGATATTGGAGCTGGTGCTGGTTTTCCAAGCATTCCTCTTAAAATTTGTTTCCCTCATCTACATGTGACCATTGTTGATTCTCTCCAGAAACGCATTACGTTTCTCAATGAGTTAGCAAAAGGGTTAAACTTACAAGATACTACTTTTTATCATGATCGTGCGGAGACCTTTGGACAACGTAAAGATCAACGTGAAAGCTATGACCTTGTCACCGCTAGAGCAGTTGCGCGCTTATCTGTCTTGAGCGAACTATGCCTGCCTCTTGTGAAAAAGGAAGGTTTGTTTGTTGCATTAAAAGCATCTGCTGCAGATGAAGAGATGCAAGCAGGAAAAAAAGCCGTTACTGTCCTCGGAGGAGAGGTTGTTGAAAAGCATTCCTTTGTTCTTCCTTTAGAAGAAAGCGAACGGAACATCATTGTCATTGAAAAGAAAAAACAAACACCAAAAAAATATCCTAGAAAACCAGGAACACCTAATAAATCGCCAATAGAGGGTTGATCATGTAAAAGGTCGGTTTTTCTTCAATATTTATGATTTTACAGAAGGAAAAAACATGAGAAAATAGAATTATAAAAAGGTAGTTTTTAAAGGTGGTGTAGGTTCATGAAGCATTCACTCTCACGCTTCTTCGGGCTTGGTGACAAAGAACATCCTGAGCGTGATACCGAAATAGAGGCAGAGATTGCTGAGCATGAAACATTAAAGGAAGAGATACAGGAGCTCCCGGTCGACACAATTATGCCTAACCGTTTTCAGCCACGCACCATTTTTTCAGAAGAAAAGATACAAGAGCTGGCCACAACCATTCATACCCATGGCATTATTCAACCGATTGTTGTTAGACCAACAGAAGAAGAAGGAAAATATGAACTGATCGCCGGCGAAAGACGTTGGAGAGCGGTACAAACTCTTCAATGGGAGAAGATCCCCGCTATTATAAAAGATTTTACTGATACGGAAACGGCATCTGTGGCATTGATTGAAAATTTGCAAAGAGAAGAGCTGTCTGCAATTGAAGAGGCTCATGCTTATGCACGTCTTTTAGAGCTTCATGATTTAACGCAAGAAGCGCTTGCTCAGCGTTTAGGTAAGGGACAATCGACTGTTGCAAACAAACTAAGACTTTTAAAGTTGCCTGAAGAGGTACAGCAAGCCATTTTGGAGAAAAAAATCTCTGAGAGGCATGCCCGTTCACTTGTACCTCTAAAGCTGCCAGAATTACAGATCACGCTGTTGCAGGAAATCATCGAAAAGCAGCTGAATGTGAAACAGACTGAAGAGCGTGTAGTGAAGATGC
Source organism: Bacillus sp. FSL K6-3176 (assembly GCF_038003325.1). Lineage (NCBI taxonomy): Bacteria > Bacillati > Bacillota > Bacilli > Caryophanales > Bacillaceae > Bacillus > Bacillus sp. FSL K6-3176. Next base: position 3,751,639 of record NZ_JBBOOX010000001.1, on the reverse strand, counting down.
TTGAACAAAAAACAGATCGCAAACCGAAGCCGAAACGTAAGGCGTTTAGCCGAGATACGCGAATTGCGATGAATACCATTCGTCAGTCTCTCCACATGGTAGAAGACAGCGGACTTAAAATAAATACCGAGGAAGAAGAATTTGAGGAATATATCCAATTAACGATTCGAATTCCTAAATAGAAAGAAGCTGATGAGCATTACTCGTCAGCTTTTTTGTCTTTCTCTCCCTTCAATTCATGATATTTACTTATTATTAATTAATTGGTAAAATATGATTTTCATAGTAGAAGGGAGGTGACATGTAACCGATGAAAATGAAAAAGACTATTTTTGCTATTATCTGTTATTTACTATTCTCTTTTTCTCTTTTTTCAAATGAAACGACTGTATTTGCTGTGAGCACGTCAACGAATCATAATACTCATTCAGCGGAAGAAGAAACGATTACGAAAGAAGAACTGAGTACTCTGAAGAAACAAGGTGTGGTTTCGACAGATGTAACGGTTCAACAATTAAATCAAGAGCAAGCGTCTCAGGACGATGCGATCGATGTGATCACAGCTGATGATGATTTGGAGAACTATGGTTTAAGGCAAAACAAACAGGATGAAGTGGTAACGGATGAAAGGCCGAATACCATTCGCCATCTTTTTGGTAAACCGTATCCTGGAACCGATATTATGCCTCAAAAAGGGGATATATTGGTGACGAGCACTGGTGCTTTGAATGGTTTAATTGGTCATGCAGGCATCGTCATTAATGAGAAAAGCTATGCATCCATTCCTGGGTTCCGGCAGCATCCAAATATTGATTCCATTCAAAGCTGGTTTCGCTATAGTGCCAATACAAAGGTGATTCGGATTAATCATCAGGAAAAGGCAGATTTAGCAGGGGATTGGGCGCATGATTACGTGAAAGACCATCCGAAGGCTCGATATTCGATCACTATGTCTATTCAATCCTTGGACCCTACTTATTGTTCAAAGATTGTATGGCAGGCTTACGCGAAAACCGGGGACGCTGTTGGACATGCGACATTTACCATTAAAGCACCCTATGGGTTTTTGAAAAAGAAGAACTATAAAACAGTGACACCTAAAGTCATTGTAAGTGAAGGCCGAAAAATTGGCGGGCTAAACTTTTGATTGTATCTCCCTCACTTTTATAAAAGTGGGGGTTTTTTGTCTCGTTATTTTCTTCAAAAAGATATATTAATATACTTTTAAAACGTATTTTTATGCATCTATCCATGTACGGAAACACAGATTCATTCACGAATTTATAGTGGAGAAACAAAAAAAGCAAACGTTTCATACTTTTTTTGATAGAATAGGAAGTATGAATGAATGAGAAAATTGTTAAGTTGAAAGTGGGTGACATCGTGGGGAAAATCATAGCGATTACCAACCAGAAGGGCGGCGTTGGGAAGACGACAACTTCTGTTAATTTGGGTGCGTGTTTAGCATACATAGGAAAACGAGTGTTGTTAGTTGATATTGATCCGCAGGGAAATGCCACGAGTGGTATTGGGATTGAGAAGGCCGATGTAGAGAAGTGCGTGTACGATATTTTAGTAGACGATGCAGATGTACTTGATGTGATTAAGACGACAGAGGTCGAAAATCTTGATGTCATTCCTGCGACGATACAGCTTGCAGGGGCGGAAATTGAGCTTGTGCCTACGATCTCACGTGAAGTGAGGCTGAAAAGAGCACTTGAATCTGTGAAGCAAAATTATGATTATATGATTATTGACTGCCCGCCATCACTTGGATTACTGACGATTAATGCGTTAACTGCATCCGATTCTGTTTTAATACCGGTTCAGTGTGAATATTATGCGCTTGAAGGATTGAGTCAATTGTTGAATACGGTTCGTCTTGTGCAGAAACATCTAAATACCGACCTTGCCATTGAAGGTGTCTTACTGACAATGCTTGATGCAAGAACAAACCTTGGAATCCAAGTCATCGAAGAAGTAAAAAAATACTTTAGAGATAAAGTCTATCAGACCGTGATTCCGAGAAATGTGAGACTAAGTGAAGCGCCTAGTCATGGGAAACCTATTATCTTGTATGATCCACGTTCAAGAGGTGCAGATGTCTATTTAGACTTAGCAAAGGAAGTGGATGCGAATGGCTAAAGGTCTTGGAAAGGGTATTAATGCGCTATTTAACAATGTGGATTCCAATGAAGAAACTGTCGAAGAAATTAAGTTGAAGGATTTGCGTCCGAACCCTTATCAGCCGAGGAAAACGTTTGATGATGATGCATTGTCTGATCTCAAGGAATCGATTCAGCAGCACGGTGTTTTACAGCCGATTATTGTTCGTAAATCGATTAAAGGATATGACATTGTCGCAGGAGAACGCCGTTTCCGTGCAGCACAACAAGCTGGTTTGACAACGATTCCTGCGATCGTCAGGGAATTTTCAGAAACACTGATGAGGGAGATCGCTCTTTTAGAAAACTTACAGCGCGAGGATTTATCTCCATTAGAGGAAGCGGAAGCCTATGCCTCCTTACTAGATCACTTAAGTGTGACTCAGGAGGAATTAGCCAAGCGATTAGGCAAAAGCAGACCGCATATTGCGAACCACCTTCGTTTATTAACATTACCGGATGAAGTACAGAAGCTGATTGCAGATGGAACATTATCCATGGGACATGGACGCACGCTGCTTAGTTTGAAAAACAAAAAGAAGCTGGCGCCATTGGTAAAGAAGGTCGTGGACGAAGGATTAAATGTCCGTCAGGTTGAGAAACTTGTTCAGCAATTAAATGAAAATGTTCCACGTGAAACAAAGAAAAAAGAAGCACCAAAGGATCGCATGTTGAAAGAAAGAGAATCTTTCTTACAAAATTACTTTGGTACTTCAGTGACGATCAAGAAACAGAAGAAAAAAGGGAAAATTGAGATTGAATTTCTCTCAAATGAAGATTTAGAAAGAATCCTTGAATTGCTTTCTACGAGAGAATCATCGGAATGACCATCTTGATATGAGATGGTCTTTTTTATATTCTTCCCGTGATATTTTGAATAGGGGTGAAGAGAGAACGGCTTTTTTCTCTCGTCCAATCCATTTGATCAATGTGGGATAGACTTTCAGACAGTGTATTGGCCATAGACATCACAAGATGGAGACGTGTGTTTTGGAGAACGAAGTATTCCATAAAACCGCTCACGTTGACGATTCCATTAATATGAATATTACCTACTTCTGGAAGCTCTTTTTGGACACCTGCACCGGGCTTTAACGGTCCTTCTCCAATTTGAAACGATCCTACACTTTTCACTCTCCCTAAACAGGCATCAACGGCTACGATAAATGGATGTTTATGAGCTTGTTCAATTTCAGCGAGCTTTTCCTTTAAATTGACCGCATGCACTGGGTCAGAGAGAGTGCCGTATACATGCAGCTTTTTTAAATCCAGACCTGAAAGCTTTGTTCCTACAAGTGGACCTAGAGAGTCACCGGTTGAGCGGTCTGTTCCTATGCAGACGATGGCAACGGGTCTTTTTCCTGCTTTCTGAAGATGCGAGAATAAAATACTTTTAAGCTGCTGAATGGCATTTGTATCCGTATGGGACACGTATTCTTTCACCCTATTTCTTAAAAAAAGACCGTTCTTGCTATTCATAGGTCTCACTTCCTTGTCATAGTAGTTAGTAACAGTATACGGAAACAAGCTTAATTCTATACCTATGAGGTGATGATTGTGTGGAAGGCTGGTTCAAGGTGGACGCTTTTAATTTTAGGAAGCTTGATAGGAGCGGGATATGCCTCTGGTCAAGAAATTTGGCAGTTTTTTGGCCTTGATAGCGGACTAGCCATTCTACTGTTTACGCTCATGTTTATGCTGTCGACCTATGTGGTGTTAAAAATCAGTTATGAGGTGCGTGCTGATCATTTTGTGCCGGTGTTAGAGCGTCTTGTAGGTCCTTGGCTGGCCAAGGTGTATGATATTTTAATTGTTCTTTATCTATTCACGACAACAACAGTCATGATTGCCGGTGGCGGGGTGACACTTGAGATGTATCATGTGCCATTTTGGGTTGGAATCGGTGCATTTTGTTTATTCTCATTTATGATTTTTTTCTGGGATGTGAAAGGGCTCTTATCTGTGAATGCCTTCATTATACCAATTTTGGTGGCGGGGCTCATCTATGCGTTTGTTTTTTATTATATGAATAATGATCATATGTGGAGAATTGATTTTGGCCAGCAATACAATTGGCCTGCCAGTATCGTCTTTGCTTCTTTGAATATATTATCTGTTGTGGCGGTGCTATCTTCAGTGGGGAAAGAAATGAAGGGGCTTGGAGAGGCCAAGGTTGCAAGTATATTAAGCGGTTTGATTTTTGGTGTCATTTCTTATGTGTATAACGAAATACTAGTTGATATTTCTGGGAGTCTTTCAGCAGAAGGGATTCCTTTGTTTACAGTATTAGAGGGGGCACCAACATCATTGTTTGTGTTTATGACCATTGTTCTTTGTTTAGCGATTTATACAACAACTGCTGCGGGATTATTTGGTTTATCCAGCCGCATGCTCTCTTTTGTACGAATGCCCCGCTGGTTCATTGTATTCATCATGCTTCTTTTGATGGCACCTTTAACCTCTCTTGGATTTGCTGATTTAATTGCTTTCTTGTATCCGATTTACAGCTTGCTCAATCTTTATTTGCTTGTCTGTTTAATGCTGTATCCGATTTTAAGTAAAAAGATATTTTTCCGTTCTAAAAATTATACTGATAAAATAAAATAAACACCTCTCTTTCAAAGAGAAGTGCTTATTTTATCCGAATGGAATCAATCGCTTCCTTGATATCGTCATATACAGGCATGTGCTGGAGACGCTGCATGCGTTCCTCTATTTCTGAGATGGCTTGTCCCTTTAAATGCTGGGATACATGCTGTTTGACAATGGTTGTCTGGTTCATCATGTCTTCTGTTTTGGACAATTGGTACTCCAAGTGCATGCGTGTGTTTGCCAATTCATCGTGAAGCCGCATTTTCAGCAATCGCTTTAAATCTTTTCGTTGTCCTTCTCTGCGCATGGCCTGAATAGCGGCAATTTCTTCAGGTGATTGCGATTGTGTTTGTGGTGCAGATTGACTTTCGAATACAGACATGGAGCGGCGGGCACTCACATTTTGCAAGAAACGCTGGGCGTCACTAGGAGGTTTATTTTGATTGATCATATGGCGACTCCTTTCTTAACGAATACCCATTTGCATCGCAAGGCGTCTATCTGCCTTGGCATAGTCATCACCCATTGTGTACATATGTCTTGAAAGGGTGGAAAGTTCTTGTTCGTAGTCTCTCAAGGTGTACAAGGCATTCAGTTGTTTTTCATGAGAATAAAAGGATGATTGCGGCTGCTCCATCCTTACTTCCTCTAACAGTGCTTCTACATCGCTATGGGTTAATAAATCATAGTGACCAAATCCTACAAGTCCTTTCAGCTCTTGTTTTACATGATGGACGGCATCTTTGACACTATCATCAATTCCATCTATTTTCTCAAATACAGTGTGTACTTCATGTTCAATAATACTTTGTAGATCATACGATGAATTTTTTAGTAAATGGGATTTTATGATAATTTCAAGCCCGTTTTGTGCATATGCACGGCCTGAATGGATTTCTTGTAAAAGCATCGCTGTAAAACTTGTATTGTGATCAAGCTGTTCATCTAAAATACGAGCGGTTCCATTCGAATGGAATGAATACCCATTTACTTTGAATTCTCCTGAAACGAGAGCTAAAAATGCATTTGTATCAAACGATTCGTTCCACTCTATATTCATTGATGCAAAAGCTGATCTTAAAAAGGTGTCAATTTCTCTTGGTTTATATTTTATGGATTCTTGGACCGATCCCTGCTCCCGGGGTGGTACGGTGTACTTGACTTGTCCAACTCCATGATCATGGCGATTGAGTAAACCTACATAATGATTGGGTTGAATATATTCCGTGAGAACATGGGTATATTTTCCTTCTACTGCTTTTTGCTGAATGGAAGGTGCCAGGCTGCTCCATATATTTGGGCTATCGAATGTGATGGCTTTTTTGACAGCTGGCTGTTCTGTCGCAATGTAAGCACAAACAGCACCGGCAAGCGCTTGTCCAGTGAGATAGATGGTTGCATTCGGGTGCTTCTGACAGACGTCCTCGATGTATTCCTTCCCTTTAAAAAAGACATGATCTTGTTTCCCGGCTAAGGATTTTCTTTCAATGGGGTAGGCATAATCCGTTTTTAACAATGATTGGGTAGCCGTTTGAACTTCTTGTGTCGATGTCACCGTCATTTGTTTTGGCAGAGGACAGTGAAACGCGACAATGAACTCATCTGACTGTTCCTGCTGCATCGTTAAACCATATAATTGATGATCTATTTTTAGAAAATCGTTGACAGTGAGCGTATGCTGACCTACTTCTATCGTATGGTTCTGCTGGTAATTCTCTGCGTTTCCAGCGTGATCGGATATGATTTTATAATCTTTGTCGGTTAATCTATCCTTTCGATTGACCATCGTACCTGCTCCCTCACATAACATTTATGCAGATATCATAAATCAAAAAATATGGAAAAACCACAGCGTTCTACCAATAAAAACCTTTTGACCTACAGTGTTTGTGACAATATTGAAAAAAAGCGGAGTTTAAGTAACTATTGGTCACAAATAAAATGATCTAAAAGAAGGGTTTTTTCTATAAAAAAGAACGGGATTGATACATGACAGCGGCTCTTTATTTTGTGCATTGCTCTCTATCGGCATTTTTTTGTACAATAGATTTAATGAAGTGAGCAAGAGAGGTGAATGCTGATGGCAGACAAAGCATTTGGGTTACATGACGTCGTTGAAATGAAAAAACCCCATCCATGTGGTGCCAATCGGTGGAAAGTTATTCGTTTGGGCATGGATATTCGTATTAAATGCGAAGGGTGCGGGCACAGCGTGATGATCCCAAGAAGAGATTTTGAACGAAAAATGAAGAAAATTCTCGTCAAGCATGAGGAGCCAACTGCTTAAGTAGGCCTCATGCTTTTTTGATGAAATTTGTCTTTTGTTCAGAGAAACAGCTGTAATTTCTCATTTTAAAGCTCCGATTTAGTCTTTTTGGTAATGTTTCTTCTATTGAAAATGCATGATGGTTAGCTTGTCTTTTCATGTAAACCTACTTATAATTGCTCTAGGTTCATATTACGCAGTATAACGAGCACGTTTCATATAGAGGAGATGAAAGAATGGCTTTAACAGCTGGTATTGTTGGCTTACCTAACGTCGGGAAGTCAACGCTATTTAATGCAATTACACAGGCTGGAGCGGAGTCTGCTAACTATCCGTTCTGTACCATTGATCCAAACGTCGGAATTGTAGAAGTTCCAGACGAGCGTTTGCAAAAACTGACAGAATTAGTGCAGCCAAAAAAGACAGTTCCGACTGCTTTCGAATTCACTGATATTGCTGGTATTGTGAAAGGGGCATCTAAAGGAGAAGGTTTAGGGAATAAATTCCTTTCTCACATTCGTCAAGTAGATGCAATCTGTCACGTGGTGAGAGCATTTGCTGATGATAACATTACACATGTGTCAGGTAAGGTTGACCCAGTGTCAGATATTGAAACGATTAATTTAGAATTGATTTTGGCTGATCTAGAAACAGTTGAAAAGCGTTTAACTCGTGTGAGTAAGCTTGCGAAACAAAAAGATAAGGAAGCGGTAGCTGAATTTGATATTTTGGAAAAGCTGAAGGACGCATTTGAAGCTGGAAAATCTGCAAGATCGGTTGAATTTACAGATGAGCAGCAGAAGCTTGTGAAGCAACTTCATTTACTCACGTCAAAACCTATTCTGTATGTAGCAAATGTGAGTGAGGACGAAGTAGCAGATCAGGACGGAAACGAATATGTACAGCAAATTCGTGAGTTTGCATCTGGCGAAAACGCTGAAGTCATCGTTGTTTGTGCGAAGATTGAGTCTGAAATTGCAGAGCTTGAAGGAGAAGAGAAGCAAATGTTCCTTGAAGAGCTTGGCATTAAAGAATCAGGTCTAGATCAGTTGATTAAAGCGTCTTATTCACTTCTAGGTTTAGCTACGTATTTCACAGCAGGTGAGCAAGAAGTACGTGCTTGGACATTTAAAAAAGGAATGAAGGCGCCGGAATGTGCTGGAATCATTCATACGGACTTCGAGCGTGGATTTATTCGTGCTGAAACGGTTGCTTATGAAGATTTACTAGCTGGCGGAAGTATGTCTGCTGCAAAAGAAGCAGGAAAAGTTCGTTTAGAAGGTAAAGAATATATAGTGAAAGATGGAGACGTCATTCATTTCCGTTTTAACGTATAGGTTCTTGTCATAGGCAAAGTAATTTGTTATAATATACAATTGTGAGTAATATAATTTATTGCTCCTTGCCCGTATAGGGCCGCTTAGACCAAAAGGAGGTGCAATCAGATGAGAAAGTACGAAGTTATGTACATCATCCGCCCAACAGTTGACGATGAGGCTAAAAAAGCAGTTATCGACCGTTTTAATAACGTGTTAACTTCTAACGGTGCGGAGATCACTGGAACAAAGGATTGGGGTAAACGTCGTCTTGCATACGAAATCAATGATTTTCGTGAAGGCTTCTACCAAATCGTAAACGTTCAATCTGACGCTGCAGCAGTTCAAGAATTTGACCGCTTAGCTAAGATCAGTGACGATATCATTCGCCACATTGTTGTTAAAGAAGAAGAATAAATCATTGAAATATATATTTAAAGGTGGTCTTTCAATATGCTAAACCGTGTTGTATTGGTCGGAAGACTAACAAAAGACCCTGAGCTTCGCTACACGCCTAATGGTGCGGCTGTAGCCACGTTTACTCTAGCTGTGAATCGTACGTTTACGAATCAATCTGGAGAGCGTGAAGCCGATTTCATTAACTGTGTTACTTGGAGAAGACAAGCCGAGAACGTGGCTAATTTCTTGAAAAAAGGAAGTCTTGCCGGTGTAGACGGTCGCTTGCAGACAAGAAACTATGAAAACCAGCAAGGACAGCGTGTCTTCGTGACAGAAGTTCAAGCTGAAAGTGTTCAATTTCTTGAGCCTAAAAGCGGCGGTGCTGGTTCAGGTGGATACAGCGGCGGTGGCAATAGCGGAGGCCAGTATTATGGCGGCAGCCAAAATGATCAGAATCCATTTGGAAATGAACCAAGTCAAAATCCATATGGCAATCAAAACAACCAAAATCGTAATCAGGGAAATAGCTTCAATGATGACCCATTTGCGAATGATGGTAAACCGATTGACATCTCCGATGATGATTTGCCATTCTAATTGATCTGAAAAAAATGACCAAAGGAAAGGTGTGAAAACAAATGGCAGGTGGACGCAGAGGCGGTCGTGCGAAACGTCGTAAAGTATGTTTCTTTACTTCTAACGGAATCACGCACATCGATTACAAAGATGTTGATCTTCTTAGAAAGTTTGTTTCTGAGCGTGGTAAAATTTTACCTCGTCGTGTAACAGGAACTAGCGCTAAGTATCAACGTAAATTGACATTAGCGATTAAAAAATCACGTCAAATGGCATTACTTCCATACGTTACTGGTGAGTAAGTCGTTGACTTAAAAGCGAAGGGCCTTGAGCTCTTCGCTTTTTTTATTTGTCTCACTTTTATGAGAAAGTCGTTTCTGGCAGTCTAACTAGGGGAAGTATGTAAAAAGAGAGTTAACGTGACAGTTTGTTCTATACAAATACTAGGTTAATCTGTCATATTGGTATTTTAAAATATACTTGCAGTCAGGGCGTGGGAAGATGATTGAATTTAAGAATGTATCGATGCAATTTTCTGATGACCGCTATGCCGTTCAATCTGTTGATTTGGAGATTCAGAAAGGTGAATTTTTTGTATTGATTGGACCTAGTGGAAGCGGGAAAACGACGACTTTGAAAATGATTAATCGTCTCATCTCTTCTACAGAAGGTGAGATTTACATAAAGGGTCGAACCATCAGCGATTATGATATTTATGAGCTGCGCTGGGATATTGGTTATGTGCTTCAGCAAATAGCGTTGTTCCCTCATATGACCATAGAAGAGAATATTGCTGTAGTGCCAGAGCTGAAACAATGGAAGCGGACTGAGACGAATCAGCGTGTTGATGAGTTGATGTTCATGGTGGGGCTTGAGCCTTCTACCTATCGACATCGAAAGCCAGCAGAGCTTTCAGGAGGACAGCAGCAGCGAGTAGGCGTAGCACGGGCACTTGCTGCTGATCCTGAGATTGTCCTAATGGATGAACCTTTTAGTGCGTTAGATCCACTGACGAGAGAGAAATTACAAGATGATCTGCTTGAGTTACAGCGCCGTATTCAAAAGACCATCGTTTTTGTGACACATGATATGCAGGAAGCCATGAAGCTTGGAGATCGAATATGTGTGATGAATGAAGGAAAAGTGGTGCAGGTTGGACGCCCAGAGGAATTGATTCAGCATCCAGTTAATCCATTTGTGCGGGAGTTTGTTTCAGGAGCTGCCCGTCATGTAGACCATCAAGCATTTGAGCTGACAACTATTTATCAGCCCATGCCTCAAGATGATCTGTTAGGCGATGAGGCGGTCTCCATCCATGCGACGCTGGAAGAGGTTCTATCTCGACTGGCAGAGCATGAAGAGCTTGTTGTTGAAAAGGATGGGGAACGGATCGGGCTCATCACTCGTCAAGCGGTGATTCAGTATTTAGCCGGTACTTCTGCTGAGAGGGGCGAGACACATGAATGAATGGATCAGTGTGCTATGGGCTCGAAAAGATCAGCTCGGACACGCCTTACTTGAGCATATTCAAATTTCCTTCATTGCGTTATTTCTAGCGATTTTGATTGCCATTCCTTTAGGGATTTATTTAACGAGAGTCCCTAAGATAGCAGAGTGGATCATTGGGGTGACGGCTGTCTTGCAGACAATTCCGTCTTTGGCGCTGCTTGGACTTCTGATTCCTCTCGTTGGGATTGGTCAAGTGCCCGCAATTATCGCTCTTGTCGTCTATGCTCTTCTTCCTATTTTAAGAAACACATATACAGGCATTCGTGAGGTCGATCCGTCGCTGCGAGAAGCGGCGCTCGCTATGGGAATGAATCACCGCAAACGCTTATTAAAAGTAGAACTCCCTCTTGCTATGCCTGTGATCATGGCAGGTATCCGAACAGGGATGGTTCTTATTGTAGGGACAGCCACTCTTGCAGCTCTTATTGGGGCAGGCGGATTAGGGAGTCTGATTCTGCTTGGAATTGATCGAAATGATATGTCTTTGATCATCATTGGTGCTATTCCAGCTGCATTACTTGCGCTCTTATTTGATGTGGTTTTGCGGACACTTGAGAAAATCTCCTTTAAAAAAACCGTGATCTCTGTGACGGTCTTTGCTGTAATAGCAGGAGCAGTTGTCGCTGCCCCATTGCTGTTTCAACAAGAAAAGAAAGAGATCACCATTGGAGGGAAGCTGGGGTCAGAGCCTGAAATTTTGATCTCCATGTATAAGCTTTTAATTGAGCAGGATACAGATATCCAAGTCAATCTTAAGCCTGGTCTTGGTAAGACGTCCTTTGTTTTTCAAGCACTGCGGTCTGGTGATATTGACATCTATCCTGAATTTACAGGGACAGCGATTTCTGAATTTCTGAAAGAAACAGCGAAAAGCACGGATAAGGAAAAAGTGTATGAGCAAGCGCGCCAAGGTTTGGCGTCATCCTTTCAGCTTCAGCTTCTTCAGCCGATGGCTTATAACAATACATATGCTTTAGCCGTGCCTCAATCACTAGCGGATCAATATGATTTATCAAAGATTTCAGATCTGGGTCAAATCAAGAATCGCATACGTGCTGGCTTTACTTTAGAGTTTTCTGATCGTCAGGATGGATATTTAGGCATTCAAAAAGCTTATCAGTTTTCTTTTGACGATGTGGTCACGATGGAACCGAAACTTCGATATCGCGCCATTCAAAAAGGGAATATTCAGTTGGTCGATGCGTATTCGACAGACAGTGAATTGAGACAATACAAGTTGAAGGTGCTTGATGATGACAAGCATATTTTCCCGCCCTATCAAGGAGCGCCCTTGCTAAGACAGGAGACATTAAAAGAGTATCCTGAGATTGAGGCCTCTCTCAACAAGCTCGCTGGTCAAATCACAGATGATGAGATGAGAGAAATGAATTACGAAGTCAATGTGAAGGGGAAAGATGCATTCCAAGTAGCCGAAGCCTATTTAAAAAAGAAAAAATTGCTTCAATAATCAAGGGAAAGCAGGTCTGCTATAACAAAGCGGCCTGCTTTTGAAAAGAAAAAAACAAAAATCATTGACATCTATTTCAAAAAGGAATATCCTTAATTCGAGATAAATATATTTTTTAGTCATATATCTCGAATTCGAGATAATATAAAAGCGTCAGTCAAGACATAATGAGTAGGGACATGTTACGTCATGAAGAGGAGGTCATTAGAAGTGAAGAAAACAGCAGGAATTCACCATATCACAGCAATTGTTGGTCATCCTCAGGAGAACGTTGATTTTTATGCAAGTGTTTTAGGTCTGCGTCTCGTGAAAAAGACCGTCAATTTTGATGATCCAGGCACATACCATTTATATTTTGGAAATGAAGGAGGTTCTCCAGGTACCATTATTACGTTTTTCCCTTGGCCAGGTGCACAAAAGGGACAAATTGGAGCAGGTCAAGTAGGTGTGACAACATATGTCGTACCGACCGGTGCCTTCTCTTTTTGGAAGGAACGGCTTGAGCAGTTTGACGTTTCTTATGAAATGATTGAACGCTTTGGTGAGGCCTTTCTCTCTTTTGAAGATCCGCACGGTTTATTGATAGAACTTGTAGAGCGTGAAGAAGGAAAACAGAATGACTGGACATTTAATGGGGTGACACCAGAAGTAGCAATTAAAGGGTTTGGCGGAGCTGTTTTATTAACTTCACAGCCTGAGCAAACGATGCAGTTGCTAGAGCAAACGATGGGACTTGAAAAAGTCGGCACGGAAGGAGATTATGTGAGATTCCGTTCGTTTGGAGAAATCGGCAATGTCATTGATGTGAACAAGACACCTGTTGCACGAGGACGTATGGGCGTGGGTGTTGTACATCATATTGCGTGGAGAGCAACAGATGATCAGGATCAATTAGATTGGCAAAGACATGTTGCGCAAAGCGGATATCAAGTGACGCCTGTGCAAGATCGAAATTATTTCAATGCCATTTATTTTAGAGAGCTTGGCGGCATATTATTTGAGATTGCGACCGATCCTCCAGGGTTTGCACACGATGAATCTGTGGAAACGATGGGTGAAGCGTTGAAACTGCCGCCGCAATATGAGGCGCAGCGTAGTCAAATTGAACAAATCGTGCTGCCGATTGAGGTAAGAGAAATCAAAGGGAAAGGAGATTCATGATGAAGCATCTTTTTCAAAAAGGAAAGAATGAACAAAAACCTGTCCTTCTCATGCTGCATGGAACTGGCGGGACAGAGCAAGACTTATTGCCGCTTGCAGAAGTGGTAGACCCTGAAGCATCTGTTCTTAGTGTGAGAGGAAATGTATCAGAAAACGGCATGCCGCGTTTTTTCAGGCGTTTGGCAGAGGGTGTTTTTGATGAGCAAGATTTAATTGAGCGTACAGAGGAATTATATACATTTATCGGGGAAGCAGCAGATAAGTATGGATTTGATCGTCACAATGTTGTAGCCATCGGCTATTCAAACGGGGCGAATATTGCTGGAAGTCTGTTATTCCATTATGGAGATGCGCTGAAAGGAGCGATCCTGCATCATCCAATGGTCCCAAGACGAGGGGTTTCATTACCTTCATTAGCGGGGAAACAAGTCTTTATAGCAGCTGGTGAAAATGATCCAATGTGCCGTCCTGAGGAATCTCAGGAACTGGAGCAACTGCTTCAGGAGGCGGGAGCATCCGTAACGCTTCATTGGGAAAATCGTGGACATCAGCTAACGAGAGAAGAAGTCGATGCTGCGGCATTGTGGTATCGTCGTCAATTTAAATAAGGTGGGGAATACAGGTGGGATTTTTACAGAAGCTTTTTGGGCAAACCAAACAAAAGGAGATGGAACAAGTGGAAAACGTAAAACTAGCGATTATTTATTATAGTTCAACAGGTACAAACTATCAGATGGCGAAATGGGCGGAGGCTGGAGCGAAAGAAGCTGGTGCTGAAGTCAAAATTTTAAAGGTTCCTGAATTGGCACCAGAAGCAGTTGTTGCATCAAATCCAGCATGGAAAGCACATTTAGATGAAACAAAAGATGTCCCTGAGGTTCAGTTAAGTGACTTAGAGTGGGCAGATGCCATTATTTTCAGCATGCCGACACGTTTCGGTAACTTACCGGCTCAAATGAAGCAATTCTTAGACACAACAGGCGGTTTATGGTTCCAAGGGAAACTAGCAAACAAAGCAGTGAGTGCGATGACATCTGCACAAAACCCAAATGGCGGACAGGAGCAGACGGTTCTGAGCCTGTATACAACGATGTTCCACTGGGGAGCTATTATTGCCGCTCCTGGCTACACGGATGATTCCCTATACGGCGCAGGGGGTAACCCTTATGGTGTGAGTGTGACTGTTGACCAAAATGGAAAGATCCAAGAGGATGCAGAAGCAGCCGCAAAACATCAGGCGAAACGTACAGTGAATGTAGCAGAATGGATCAAAAAAGGTCAAAACGCTTAATAGATGTATACAAAAAGAATGCAGCCACTCCGCTGCATTCTTTTTTCATTAATAAGGATCTGAAGGGGTGCTGTTGTTGATCGCATCGTTGACAGCCTGTGCCGCGCCTGTTGATCCAATTGGTCCGCTTGGCTCCTCTTGTTTGAAGGCTTTTAAGCCATCGGCCACACGTTTTCCGTAGTCAGGATCAGCTTTTGTAAAGTTTTCGATCATTTGGTCTTGGATGTCTTTTTGGCAGGTAGCTAAGGTGTTGACTAAGTTTTTAATCAGTTCCTCACGTTCCCAATCATTGAAGCGGCGATAGGTTTCTCCCGCTTGTCCGAAATTGTTCGGGCGGTCAATGGCTTCTCGTTTGACTTCACCCTCTACAAAAGGCGTATGATCCTTTCCATCTTGCTGCGCTTCTTTTAATCCCCCTAGAATGGACGGTTCATAATTCACATGGGGGTTTTGTCCTTTTCCTTGATCCACATGATATTCCATTTGCCCATCTCGCTGATTGGTGGCAACATGCTTTTTCGGTGCATTGATCGGCAGCTGTAAATAATTTGGCCCCACACGATATCGCTGCGTATCAGAGTATGAGAAGGTACGTCCTTGCAGCAATTTATCATCTGAGAAATCTAATCCGTCTACAAGAACCCCTGTCCCAAAGGCAACCTGTTCCACTTCAGCAAAATAATTTTCTGGATTTTTGTTTAGCACCATTCGTCCGATCGGTTTCCATGGATAGTCATCCTTGTACCAGAGCTTTGTCGGATCGAGTGGATCAAAGTCTAGATGGGGGTGGGTGTCATCTTCCATGATTTGAGCGTATACTTCCCATTCAGGATGATCCCCTTGTTCAATGGCTTCATATAAATCCTGTGTGGCATGATTAAAGTTTTCCCCTTGAATGGCTTGGGCTTGTTCTTGTGTCAGGTTGCGAATCCCTTGCTTCGGTTCAAAGTGATATTTGACCAGTACTGCTTTTCCTTCATGATTCACCCATTTATAGGCATGGACGCCAGAGCCTTGCATGTGCCGGTATGTGGCGGGAATGCCCCATGGTGAGAAGAGAAATGTCACCATATGTGTTGCTTCAGGTGATTGTGAAACGAAATCAAAAATGCGCTCGCCATCCTGACGATTGGTGACAGGATCAGGCTTAAAGGCATGAACCAAATCAGGGAATTTCAAAGCATCTCGAATAAAGAAAATTTTGAGGTTGTTCCCAACGAGATCCCAGTTGCCGTCTTCTGTATAAAATTTGATCGCAAATCCCCGCGGATCGCGTAAAGTTTCTGGTGAATGTCCGCCGTGAATAACAGAAGAGAATCGAACGAAGACAGGGGTCTTTTTTCCTTTCTCTTGAAATAATTTGGCTCTTGTATAAGTGGAAATGGGTTCGTCACCGAATGTACCGTAGGCTTCAAAGTATCCGTGTGCGCCGGCACCTCGTGCGTGAACGACACGTTCAGGGATGCGTTCACGATCAAAATGACTGATTTTCTCTAGGAAATCGTAGTTTTCAAGCGTAGTCGGTCCTCTATTCCCAACGGTTCTCATGTTTTGATTATCTGTTACCGGGTGACCTTGTCGATTCGTCAAGGTTTCTTCTGACTCTGAAGATGATTTAGGCTGTTGATCTTCTTTCAAGGTAGAATCCCTCCTTCAATATCTCCCTAACAATATGGTCATGTTGCTCCCTATTTCATACAAGGATTGATATAATGAGTGAAAACTTTTATGAGGAGCGGACCTAATGATTCGATTACACTGCCTTCACGCACATCCATCTAATATTTCTTACATTGACGACGCTTTCTATGACACAGGATTTGATCTGCATCACATCGTCGATTCATCATTTATGGAACGAGCCAAACAAGATCCCGCATTTGATCTTGAGCAGCAGCAAACCTATGCCATCAACAGACTCATGCAAGAAGGAGAGGCTGATCTTGTTTTATTAACGTGTACACAATACATTGCGGCTTTGGGGGAGCAGCAGCACCTGTTCAAACAACCAATTGTTCCGATAGATGAGCCGTTATTTGAGCAGATTTGTGAGCGAGAGGGTCCGCTTCAGCTGGTGTTTTCAAACCCAGATACAGTAGAAGGAACGATGAAGCGACTGTCTTCATATGTAAAAGAGCGGGGAAAGCAGTTGAAGGCAGAAGTGGTTGTGCTAGAGGATGTCTTTCATCTTTGCTTGAACGGTGATATACAAGCCTACCATGAGCGAATCATGGAACAGTTAAGGCAATCTGTGAAGCAGCAGCATGGAGATATTTGTGTGATGCAGCTCTCGATGGTTCACGCTGCAAAGCAGGTGGAGCAGGAAACAGGAGTGTCCATCATTCATCCGCTATCACCACTCAAACCATTTGTTTATCAAAAAATAACGGCTTTAAAAGAGTGAACCCGTCAGGTTCGCTCTTTTTGTATAGAAACGTAAATGGGATGACATGTTAAAAAAATAATGGAGCGCAAACTATTTTTAACAGATGCGCGTCTATCCAATGTAAGAAATAACAGATGCGCATTTAAGATAAAGGAGCTCTTTGTAAAATGAAGAAACGAAAGATTGATGATCAATTTGCGGATTACGTAATGGAGCATAAACACAGTTTTTATCGATTGTCCTATAGCTATGTCAAAAACCCAGAAGATGCGATGGATGTCGTTCAAGAGGCGATTCATAAAGCACTCAAATCTGTTCACCGATTAGAGGATGCGACTAAGATGCATAGCTGGTTTTATAAAATCGTCGTAAACGCTGCCCTCGACTTTTTACGAAAGAAGAAGCGTGTGCAAGTGACAGACGATGACACGCTGGAATTTTTATCACAGGGTGAATCGGATGTCTATGAGGATCAAGATGTCAGACGGGCGATAGAAGATTTGCCGGAGATGTATCGGGTCATCATTATATTAAGATTCTTTGAGGATTTAAAGCTAGAGGACATTGCTCATATTCTTGGAGAAAATGAAAACACCATTAAAACAAGATTATATAAGGCGTTGCGGCTTTTAAAAGTAGAATTATCGCAGGAGGAAATATAAATGGATAAGCATTTGGAACAGTTAAAAGAGGAATATTTAGAAATCCCTATTCCCCCGGAATACGATGCTATGGTTGAACGGACATTAAAACGAAAAAACAAGAAACCTCATTTTCAGAAATGGACGATCGGACTGGTTGCTGCGGCTGCTTTATTTGTCACCACTGTAAATGTCAGTCCGCAGGCAGCAAGAGCGATTTCAGAAGTACCCGTCATTGGAGAGCTTGTGAAAGTCGTGACGTTCACAGAATTTAAAAAGAGCGATCAGGGAACAAATATTGATCTCAAAACACCACACGTTTCAGGGCTTGGGGACGGAAAATTACAAGACAGCCTGAATCAAAAATATTTAGCTGAAAACAAAAAGCTGTATCAAGATTTTGAAAAGGAAACAAAGGGTTATAAAAATGGTCATTTGAGTGTAGAGAGCGGATATGAAGTAAGAACAAATAATGATCAAATTCTTTCACTAGGTCGATACAAGGTGACAACTCAGGCTTCTGCGGCAGAGGAAATGACATATGATACGGTGGATAAGAAAAACCATGTACTCATTACATTACCAAGTCTGTTTAAAGATGACCGTTATATTGATGTGATTAGTGAAAATATTAAAGAACAAATGAAGAAACAGATGAAAGAGGATTCAAATAAGATTTACTGGATGACGAAGCAAGATACGGTTGATCCGTTTAAGAAGATTCAGCCAGATCAAAGTTTCTATATCAATTCAAAAGGCAAACTGGTGATTTCCTTCAACGAATATGATGTGGCGCCTGGTTACATGGGTGTAGTTGAATTCACGATTCCAACAAGCGTGCTAAAGGATGTTCTTGTCAGCGATATGTACATTCATTAAAAGAAGAAAAAAGACTGCTGAAGATGTCAGCAGTCTTTTTATGTTTATGAAGAAAGTGCGTCTGTTAGTGCAGGCACGACTTGTTTCTTTCTTGATACAACACCTTTGAGTAAAGCAGTGTTGTTTTCAAGTGTGACATTAAATGCTTTTTCTACTTTTGCTGCTTCAGCACCAAGGGCAAGCGCAAGAGAATCATTTTCTAGAATGTCTGTGATCACTAAAACAAATAGATCAAGACCTTTCGCTGCGATAACTTCATTGATTTTTGCTTCGATGTCAGCTTGTCTTGCTGTTACTTCAGCAATATCAACTGTATTAACTTGTGCAATTTCGACTTTGCTGTTACCTAGTGCAAATTCTTTTGCATCCAGTGTGATTAATTCTTGAACTGTTTTTTGGCTTAGGTCAGCTCCTGCTTTCAGCATATCTAAACCATATACGTCAGGGTCTACTCCTGCGATTTTTGCCAGCTCATGCGCAGCATCAACATCCTGCTGTGTGCATGTTGGGGATTTGAATAGCAAGGAATCAGAAATGATCGCAGACAAAAGCAAACCAGCGATTTCTTTTTCAATTGTGACTTGGTGCTCTTTGTACATTTTGTTTAAGATCGTTGCTGTGCAGCCAACTGGCTCAGCACGATAGTAAAGAGGTTCACTTGTTTCAAAGTTGGCAATACGGTGATGGTCAATGACCTCTGTCACTTGTACTTGATCAATATCGCTTACACTTTGTTGGAATTCGTTATGATCGACAAGAATGACTTGTTTTGTTTCGTTTGCAGCCGTTTCAATGAAACGAGGTGCTTCTTGTTTAAAGAAATCTAATGCGTATTGTGTTTCTCCATTGATTTCTCCAAGTCTGACAGCTTCTGCTTGAACGCCAATTTTGTTTTTCAGATCAGCGTAAGCGATAGCAGAGCAAATCGTGTCTGTGTCAGGGTTTTTGTGTCCGAATACGAGTGTTTTTCCCATGTGAATTCTCCTTCTTACTTTTATTGATGATGTTTCTATTCTAACAGCTTTTGACCTTGAATTCAGGGTTTATAGCTAAGAATAATCTAAAAAATTGTAACATGCTGTCTGAAAAGTTGCATGTACAAGACGATCTAAGTTGTTCCACGTGAAACGCTCTTGGGATAGCCTGCATTTTACTTGCGATTTGCGGCTATGGTAAAATAAAGGTTGGGTCAAGATATGACGGAGCGTACATCGTACGTATACATAGAAGTACACATTGAGCAAGATATAGAAAAATGATTGGATTGAGGTGAAGGTGTGAAACAAACAAAAGCGTTAGTAGAAGGCGCTATCATGATCAGTATTTTTGCGGTAATGACGCTGTTTTATTTGTATGTGCCACTT
The DNA here is from genome assembly GCF_038003325.1 of Bacillus sp. FSL K6-3176. Taxonomy (NCBI): domain Bacteria; kingdom Bacillati; phylum Bacillota; class Bacilli; order Caryophanales; family Bacillaceae; genus Bacillus; species Bacillus sp. FSL K6-3176. The sequence goes on along the minus strand of NZ_JBBOOX010000001.1, from coordinate 3,731,626 downwards.
TTATCCATTATTTTCTTCATGGCTGCTCCGATTCCGATCATTCTCTATACAATCAGGCATGGCTTGAAAAAAGGAATTGCGGCTGGCGCTATTGGCATAGTGATCAGCTTTTTAATTGGGTCTATTAATGGGCTGTTAAGTGCGCCAATGCTGATTGCTGTTGGAATAGGTATGGGTGTTTTCTACAGCAGGAGGCAGCCAGGTCAGGCTATCATTACGGGTGCGCTGATCTACTTATTCAGTTTTCTCATTTACTTTGTTGTCAGTGTCCAGCTGTTTCAAGTAGATATACTGGGTGTCGCAAAGGAATCAATTGACCAAATCATGCCGATGGTAGAGAGTACCTTAAAACAATCTGGCGCTTCTGATCAGGACATAGCAAAACAACTCAAGCAGTTTAGAGAGATGCAGGATACGGCATTAAATTCTTTACCTGTAGCGCTTTTGATTTTTGTCACGCTGATGTCTTTCGTCAATCATTGGTTTGTGCGGCCGTTGATCAAACGGTTTGTTCCAGACATGCCAGCTCTTAAGAAATTTAAGGATATGCGACTGCCAAAAAGCATGGTATGGTATTATTTACTCACACTGCTTTTGATGCTGATTCAGCCGGAGAAAGGCAGCTTTTTATCGCTCGTGCAAACGAGTGCTTTTCAAATTTTATTTATACTGGTGCTTATTCAGGGCTTTTCTTTTATCTTCTATTATTGCCACGAAAAAAACATCTCAAAAGTGGTACCCATTTTTGCCGTCGTATTGACGATTCTCTTTCCGCCAATCGGTGTGATTGTGCGTATTATAGGGATTGCTGACATAGGCTTTGATTTAAGAGAAAAAGTAAAAACAAATAATTCACTCTGAATGTTGAGGAGTTGATATCAGTGCCAAGCTTCTATCGAAAACCTGTCATCAAGTATCCGATCTTCGCGTTAATTGTCCTTGCGGTGATCACAGTCCTCCTCAACCTTTATTTTAATTGGATCATAGGAGCGGTTGGTCTTTTAGTCCTTGCGGGTGTGCTCTACTTTTTAAAGTGGGCAGATACGCAGGTACAAAAAGAGATTGATTCATATATTTCAACATTATCCTATCGAGTCAAAAAGGTTGGAGAAGAAGCATTAATGGAGATGCCAATTGGTATTATGCTGTTTAATGACCAGTATTATATCGAATGGACCAATCCATTTCTCGCTTCGTGCTTCCATGAAAGCACACTTGTCGGCAGATCCTTGTATGATACATTTGAATCCATTGTGCCTCTTATTAAACAAGAGGTTGAGACAGAAAATGTGACGCTGAATGACCGGAAATTCAAAGTCATTATTAAACGGTCAGAGCGCCTTTTATATTTCTTTGATGTCACGGAACAAGTGCAGATTGAAAGACAGTATGAAAATGAACGAACGGTGTTATCTTATATCTTTTTAGACAATTATGATGATGTCACACAAGGTCTCGATGATCAGGTGCGCAGCGCGATAAATAGTGAAGTCACATCGCTGTTAAACAATTGGGCGCAAGAATATGGCATTTTCCTAAAAAGAATTTCATCTGAACGATTTATGGCGGTATTAAACGAGAGCATCTTAGCAGAGCTAGAAGCGTCGAAGTTTTCCATTTTAGACGAGGTTCGTGAGAAAACAGGGGCACATAGCGCCACGCTTACCCTTAGTATTGGAATCGGTGCGTCTGTTCCTTCTTTAAAAGAACTTGGCGCACTTGCGCAGTCGAGTCTTGACCTTGCCCTCGGACGAGGCGGGGATCAGGTAGCGATTAAACAGCCGAATGGGAAAGTGAAATTCTACGGTGGAAAAACCAATCCAATGGAAAAACGGACACGAGTACGCGCACGGGTGATTTCACATGCTTTAAAAGAAATTGTATCTGAAAGCGGTAATGTCATGATCATGGGGCATAAGTTCCCCGACATGGATTCTATCGGTGCCTCGATCGGGATTTTAAAGGTTGCTCAGGCGAATGGAAAAGAAGGTTACATCGTCATTGATGCCAACCAGATTGGGGACAGCGTTCAACGCTTAATTAGTGAAATTAAGAATTATGAAGAACTTTGGTCCCGTTTTATCACGCCTGAGGAAGCGATGGAGCTTGCAAAGGATGACACATTGCTTGTGGTCGTAGATACACATAAACCGTCCCTTGTGATGGAAGAACGACTGCTAAATAAGATCGAAAACGTCGTTGTCATTGACCACCATAGACGTGGTGAGGAATTTATCCGTGATCCTTTACTTGTCTATATGGAGCCGTATGCTTCATCTACAGCAGAACTTGTGACAGAGCTGTTAGAGTATCAGCCGAAGAAATTGCGGATTAACATGATTGAAGCCACAGCACTTCTTGCTGGGATCATCGTGGATACGAAGAGTTTCTCCCTCAGAACGGGGTCAAGAACGTTCGATGCAGCATCCTACCTTCGTGCAAAAGGGGCAGATCCTGTCCTTGTGCAAAAGTTTTTGAAAGAGACAGTCGATCATTACATCAAACGGGCAAAGCTCATTCAGCATACAGAGCTGTATCAAAATCAGGTAGCGATTGCTTCCTTGCCGTCTGACAGGTCTGAGTATTATGATCAAATTACGATCGCACAAACGGCTGATTCTCTCTTGTCGATGAGTGAGGTTGAAGCATCATTTGCTGTCGCAAGGCGAGATGACGATACGGTTTGTATTAGTGCAAGATCGTTAGGGGATATCAACGTTCAAATTATTATGGAAGCATTAGATGGTGGCGGTCATTTAACTAACGCTGCGACCCAGATTTATGGTATAACCATTGAAGAAGCGGTAGAGAAGTTAAAAGCTGCCATAGACGAATATTTCGAAGGAGGGGTTCAAAGATGAAAGTCATCTTTCTAAAAGACGTAAAAGGCAAAGGGAAAAAAGGCGAAGTCAAAAATGTAGCTGACGGATACGCTCACAACTTTCTCATCAAACAAGGGTTAGCTGTTGAAGCAACTCCAACGAACCTAAGTGCATTGGAAGGGCAGAAAAACAAAGAGAAAAAGAATGCCATCCAAGAGCTTGAGCAAGCGAAACAATTAAAAGAAACACTTGAGGCGCTGACAGTGGAACTCACTGCTAAATCAGGTGAAGGCGGTCGTCTATTTGGATCGATCACAAGCAAACAGATCGCTGATAAATTGCAAAAAGAACATCAAATCAAACTCGATAAGCGTAAAATCGAGTTGAATGATGCCATCCGTGCGCTAGGATACACAAATGTACCGGTGAAGCTTCACCCAGAAGTACAAGCAACATTAAAGGTGCACGTCACAGAACAAGCATAAACAGAAAAGAACCCGTCTCCTCGTGAGACGGGTTCTTTGTTTATGATGGATCTGAAATATAGACGCTTCGTCCAGCACGCATACCGGATATAAACATGAAAAATAGGACGATGATAAAGATGATAATGGATGGCGTCCATGTATGTGTCACATCAAAAAGGATACCGATCATGAATGGACCAACAGCGGCTAATAAATAACCGAGTGACTGCGCCATTCCAGAGAGGGCAGCTGCTTGTTCCATATTGGTTGTTCTTAATCCAATAAATGTGAGGGCAAGACTGATACTGGCCCCTTGTCCGACGCCGATGAATAGCACAGAGATGACAAGAATAGGCGTCGACCCTCCGAGAAGGAGACCAATCATGCCGAGTAAATACACAAGGACAAGGCCGACGACAAGCGGTCTTTGCGTTTTTAATTTTTCTGCAAAAACGGGCGTTAAGAAGGTCGATGGCAGACCAGTGAACTGCATAATGGACAGCATCCATCCCGCTGTCGCTAAGTTCATGCCATGTGATGTTAAAATATCAGGAAACCATGCGATACTGCTGTAGAAAAGGAATGATTGCAAGCCCATAAAAAAGGTCACCTGCCATGCGACACGTGAACGCCATATTGGCTGCTCTTTGAGTGAAATGCTTTTGACAGCCGCTGTGTTCTGATGAAGAAGCTGCGACGCCCACACCATCATCGCAAGAAGGGCAAGTCCGGCCCAGACAAGGAATGATGTATTCCAGCCGCCAGGCATTGCATGACTGAGCGGAACGCTGACACCAGATGCAAGTGCAGCAAAAACGGACATCGATGTCGTATACACGCTTGTCATTAATCCAGCATGTGCAGGGAATTTATGTTTCACAAGTCCAGGTAAAAGCACATTACAAATCGCAATCCCGACGCCGACTAGCGCCGTTCCCATCATTAAAAAGGTGATGCTACCAAATGAACGAATGACAATCCCAAAGAGCAGGACAGCAAGCCCAAGCCAAAGTGTTCGTTCATTCCCAAGACGTTTTCCGATTTTAGGTGCAATAGGAGAAAGCAATGCGAATGAGAGCAGTGGTAATGTCGTGAGGAAACCAGCAAGTCCATTTGAAAGCTGTAAATCAGAACGAATGGCACCGATCACAGGACCAACAGACGTAATGGCTGGCCTCAGGTTAAAGGCAATGAGTAAAATCCCAGCAATCAGCAAAATGGTTTGCCCTGTACTGCGAGGATGAAATGTTGATTTTTCTAGTTGTTGTTCCATGAATGTAAACTCCTTTATTTCTTTAAGAACGATCTTTCTTCTGTTCAAGCTCCGCTAATTTAGCTAATAAGATGTGCTGCGGCATATGCATGATTTGCTCTAACGGTACATTGAGTGATGCAGCAAGCTTTTGTGCGGTATCGGCTGAGATTTGTAAAGGTCTCATGCGCAAATCCCTCCTCTTTCAATCTATACGTTCCAATATACCATATCGACTTTGTGACTTGCTGATAAAAAATTTGGGTTTTCTTTTATAAAACCACTTGATGGCCGATAAGAAATTTTTTTGAAATTGTTTCAGATGGTGGCCCTCTCCTTGTTCAATGTGAAAGTGAAGCTTTCGTTCCTGCATCCCTTTCTGTAATAAAAGATCATGGAGTTGTTTGTTGAATAAAGGCATGTGCTGTTGGGCAGATGTTTTGCCTTTCCCTTCTTCACTGCCTACAGACAAATAGACAAGGTGGTCCACAGACTGAATGCTTTGTTGTTTAGCAAACGATAGAAAATCTTGATACCAAAATGACCCGGAGAGGGACGCGATGTTTTTAAAAAGGTCAGGGTACATGAATAAGGTATAAATAGCAAAGAGTCCACCTAATGAAGCACCTACGTGGCTATGTTCATGACCGGTCTGTTTAACTGGGTATTCTCTTTTGATATATGGAAGCAAGTCATTTGCTAAAAATGACACATATGTCTGTGCCTCACCTTTAAAGTCAGGGAATCCAGAATGCAGTGCTGATGCCTTCCATGGTGTATATTCGTCAAGTCGATTGAAGGGGTGTATACCGACGATGATGATTGGCGAGATGGTTTTGGCTTCAATCATGCTTTCGATCTCTAGCAGGTGGGTTCTAAACAAAGAAGAGCCATCTTGTACAAAGACAGCTGGAACATCAATAGAGGTGTCCGGTGGAAGGTAAATATCAAGCTGCCGCCCGTTCAATTCGTCATATAGAAACGTTCCGTTCATGTGTATTCTCTCCTTCAAGTTTTCAAGCTCCGCTGAAAAGAAGAACAAAGGACTAAAATGTTTAGCCCTTTGTCAAGATGCGCATCTTTTTAGTTGGTTTGATCTAGCCATTTGACAGCCTGATCAAGGAAGGTAGTTTTGCTTAGTGCTGTTCCTCCCTGAAGCATAGGATCAACGACATTTTCATTGATGTGCCCATTTTTCACAGCTTTTAGGCTGTTCCAAATTTTATTTCCCTCTAAGTCCTTCAATGCATTTGGATTCGATGAGTTTTCCTCTTGGGAGAACTGAACAAAGATATAGTCAGGATTGAGTTCGCCTAGGCGTTCCAATGAAATCATTGCTTGTGCTTTGGCTTTTTTGATATCACTTGGTGCTGTAAACCCTAAGTCCCCATATAAAGTAGAGTTGAAGTATACGTCTTCAGGGTACACGTACAGGTCGCCCTGTCTAATGCGTAAAATGACAGCTGTTTTGTTGTTGCTTTTGTCTTTCAGGGTTTCTTTCGCTTGTTTGAGATCTTTCTGATAATCAGAGATGATGCTTTTCGCTTCTTCACTTTTTCCAGTCAGTTCACCGAGTAATAAAAGGTTGCTTTCCCAGTCGGAAGAGACATGTGATACTGGGATCGTCGTTTGGACTTTATCTAGTTTTTTAATTGTTGCAGGCGGAAACTTGGTTGATCCGAGTATCACGTCTGGTTTTAGTTTTAAGATTTTTTCTAGGTTCGGTTCAGTTTTTTCCCCAATGCCTTCTGTTTTTGCTGTAATGTCTTTAAATAATTCAGGGAAAGTGCCGCCGACAGTAGAAGCACCAATAGGGTCGATACCAAGTAGTTTTGCATCTTCCATCGATTCTAGGCTTCCAGCAATGACGATTCGTTTCACTGGTGTTTTCAGTTTGTACGTTTGATCTAAGTATTTGATGTTTGTTTCTGCTGCTTCAGCTGACTTGCTTTTGGTTGTGTTGGAAGCCGGTTTATTTTCTGCAGCACCACAGGCTGCTGCGATGATCGTCATGATACAAAGGATAAGCAATGCGAACCATTTTTTCATTTGTTTTCTCCTTTAACTGATAATTGTTCTCAATTAAAGATTGTAGTAGTCATTCGTCCTTTTATCCATAGACAATCATCTGTCTAGTGATGGACTTTTTACGGAAAAAAAGATAAAAGGTCCTGAATGACTCGTTGATGACTGGCTGCTGTGTATTCACGCCAAGGGTCAGAAGCGAGTGGATAGACGGCTTGTTGCGTCACAGCCTTGAGATTTTGCCAAGCCTCCTGTTGCTTTAACTTTTGATAAAAAGCAATGGTTTTTGGTTCTTTATGCAACAAGAGGAAGATGGCATCTGGGTCTAACTGCTGTATAGAGTGAATGCTGATTTTTTTTTCTATTAGCTGTCCATCATTCTGAAAAGCTGGTAGAAGGCCAATGTCATGAAAAATTACTTCTGCCATAGTACGATTGACAGATAAGTAGAGCTGATCTTGAAAGATACGAAGAGGCAGGACGGTTCTTGGTGGATGATCAATAAGGCATGCCTTTTTCGCTTGAATGACGAGTTCTTCGTAATGAAGGAGCCATTCTTCTGCTTCCCTCGTTTCGTTTAAGAACAGAGCTGTTTGTCTGAATTGAGCGCGCCAATCCAATTGTGTGAATGGAACAAAGTGAACAGGACAGATGGTTTTCAACGCTTGTTTTTCTTCCTCTGTCACATGATCATTGGCAATGATCAGCTCAGGTTGTGCTTCCTTCAATTGCTGTAAATTGGCTTCAGCGTGTTCGTTGATACGATGTGCACTCAGATGAATCGGAATTTCTTCTGCATAATGCTCAAAATCATGTGCTGTCCATTTAGGGTGAAGAGGGGCAGCATATGGGATGATATGAATGGGTGTGAGCTGACCGAGTATGGAATGGCCATAGGCAGCCATTTTCCGTTGACGGCTTTTCATATAAGCAGAAGGAGTGATACCCGTTTTTTTCTTAAAGATGCGGCTAAAGTAATAGGGGTCTTGATAGCCGATGTCCTGTGCAATGTCTTTGAGCTTTGCATGACCTTTTGCCATTAACTGTTTGGCTCTAGCCAGTCTTTTCTTGGTGATATAATCAGTGACACTCACATCAAAATGCTTTTTAAATAGCTCGCTGTAATGATTGGCGCTGATACCAGCCATATGAGATAGACTTGTAAGGCTGAGAGGTTCTTCGGAATGTTGATCGATATATTGTTTTGTTTTAAAAAGGGCGTGTGTTGTGTCACAAATGTCTTCTTTATGCAGTGTGAAAAGCTGCATCATGAGCTGTTGAAAAAGGGTTTGGCTTCTAAAAAAGCTAATGGATTCAGGTTTTTGCCATTCTGCTGTCATGTCGGACAGTAAAGAATGAATGTGTTCAATCGAGCTAATATCGATAAATTGCCATACATTCAGTAAAGAGCGGGCATGTTCAGTTGATACTTCTTCTATGTTTTGACCTTGCGGCGTGTACATCTGAAAGCGAAACAGATAGAGCTCGTGTTTTTGATAAGGCTCTGTTTTCAACATAAATGTTTCCCCAGGCATCATCGTATAGAGTGTCAGATGTTTCAATCGCCATCTTTGATCGTTCAATGTAAGTAAACCGCTGCCGCTTATGCTAAAAAGGAGGCAGAAAGTATCTGACAACTGCTGCTCCGTATGTGGAAGATCTGCATTATTTATTTTTTCAGTATATGTTAATCGATAAATGCATTGTTCAGCATTTACCTTTGTACATAATTGATGATTGTTTCCCATAAAACCACCTGATCTCTTATTAATTGATAAATATTCTCAATTGAATTGTATCAGAAAGAGCTGGAAAATGGTGTGTTTATTCTGTCAAAAAAGCACCCTGATGGAGATCAGGGTGCGTAGGGTGTAGAGAAATACTTGCATTCGTTGTCCGTCCTGCGCATGTGATAAGGGCAATCTTTTGAGATAGATCACTATGTTTCGTGTGTTCACTAGCTTTTTTCCATGTCTGTGGTTGTTAAAGGATCATCATGATAGAGTGCAAAACGAAAAGCATAATTCATCAGCACCGGCAAAACGGACGTATGTCCTTCTTCAGGGAACTCGTGATAGGCAGTATGCAAGCCGTATGACGATAAAGGCAACATACGATTTGCTAGTGAATTGGCATGATCATTCATTTGACATGGATGATGTTTTTCTAACTCACCTACACCTACAAGCAGCCTGACATCCATAGGCACCTGACGTATATAGTTGGTGAATTGGTGTTCTTTTTCTAGAAATAATTTTTTGTTCCAGTGGATAGAAGGGCTCCCTGCAATATATGTCTGATAAGCATCAGGGTGCTCAAATAGTGTGTGTAATACAAAAAGACCGCCAAGAGAATGCCCAAACAGTGTTTGACGACTTTGGTTGATCGGAAAGCGTTGTTCGATATAGGGCTTTACCGTCATTTCTAAAAAAGAAAAGAAAGTAGAAGCGCCGCCATATGTATGGTTGGAGAAGTCCTTTCTTTTCCTCCCAATGGAAGCATCAGGGGCGGTAAAAGTGAGATCATAATGCCTAAGCGGATGATAGGATTCTTCTGTTTGATAGCCAATTCCAACAATGATTGCAGGTATGATTCCTGTTTTTTCAGGTCTTCTTGACTGTAAACGAATGGCTTCGACCATTGTGCCAAAAAGCGAATTTCCATCAAGTACGTACATGACTGGAAAACCAGCCGCTGGAGGAGTAGCATTCGGTTTAAATATAAAAAGTCTGTATGGGTGTGCTGTGATATCCAGTTGCTCCGTCCCAGGTATAAAAAAGGGACGGCTTTCTCCGAAAAGTGAATTCTCAGTACCCATTCCTTCAGGGTGTTTCAACATATATAAAAATTCCCTTCCTCAAAATGATCCTCATATGGTGATAAAAGCAGACTTGTGAATATTGGTTGGATGAGAGTATTACTTGAAAACTTCAAATGAAAATGATTCTCAATTATCATGTGAGCAAACCAAATAATAATAGTTATTAATTATAAAGTCAAATGTTCATAAAGTTATGTAAATGTTAATTTCGCCCAATTCATTGATGCGGCCTGCTCTGCTTCTATATTTTGCGTAGGCAGCCGGTCATCGAGAAGTTCCGCCATACCAAGCACCGTCCTTTCATACAAAAATACACTACTCTTCTTTTTAACATTTTCATTCATAACAAAATGAAATGGTCAGTCGGGGTTCTGCTAGAGAGCGTGTTGAAAGAGGAGGGGCTGTTTTAAAAGTGACGAAATAACATATAACATCAAAAATGAGGCAATAAAAAAAGTAAGGGAGGTACCCTTACTTTTTGATCGTATCTGTCAACACTAGTTAATTAAAATCCATCTGTGACATCATATTCGTAACGGATATCGGCTTTGACATTGCTCATAGTAGATCTCGCCGTAGCTTTTGCGTTGTACTTAAAGTTCCATTTTTGAGCGACTCTTAATTGATCTTCCAGAGATATACGATAAGAACCACTTGTTGCAGAGGAGAAAAGTGATTGATACCAAATGTTACTTTCACTATCCATTAATTTGTGTGTGACATTCCCTTGGTTGGGTGTTTGAGTACTAGTTGTCGTAATCGATTTAACGATTGCACTTTTAGGAATAGAAGAATTGTTCGTTAAATCCATTGTAATGACAGAAGAATCAACCCCTAAAAAATTTAAAGAAGAATTTCCCAAGTTTGTAGCCGTCCCCGTAAAATTGAATGTCCCATTTCCAGATTTAATACGATCTTGAATGGAAACAGTAAAATACATATTCCCTGTATATGTACCACGGGTCACTTTCACAAAATAAGTATCTGAAGTTGAAGTCACGTCACCAGTATTTGCAAAAATAAAGGGTGTGACTGAATCAGGATTAATGACTCTGGACCTTCCGTCCGAATTTTTTGAATTATACACCTCGATTTTCATACCTGTATATTGCTTATTATACGAACTTCGGACATAAACTCTTTCACCTTTATTGATCGTAAACTGATAATACGCTTCATTTTCACCTTCAGGTAAGATTGTCGTGTCTGAACGACTATTTTTCCAATATCCCATTGAACTTGCAGTGTTAGGACTGTTATTCCCCGTAATTGCTGCTTCTGCTGACGTAGGTGCGAAAAAACTAGTAACAAGCGCCAATAATAATGCTGGTAATAATAAACGTTTAAAGATCGTATTTGTCATATATTAACCCTCCTTGTAATAATTACTATATCGACATTAAACTAACAAATTTTAACTGAAATGCCGATATATTTAATAATCACTATTTTCTTAAAAAAGGAGAATCAAAATGAATATTAATACGTCATACACAGCCAGTGCTTCAAACAATCTGAACCAAATAGACTCTAAAGGCCAATCAGCTATTAAAAGTACAAATGAAGTGATGACCGAATCTGATAGACGGATGAAAATATTAGATGAAAAATACGAAAAAATAAATGAACAAAATAAACGATTCAAAGATCCTCATGGTCATATATTTGATAAGTATCGAAATCCATACTCTCCTTATTTCAGAAGTGACCTAACCAAACCAGAAAGAGAAGCGGCTTACTCTATTGAAATTGGCTGGGCTAATAATGGAACAGGAGGACATTATAATTCTAATGATGCCGCCTTCCGTAATGAAAAACGGTACGATCCTACCCAGGAAAGTGTAGAAAAGAAACTATTAAATCGTCAAAAGGTGAATGAACAACTGCAAGCTTTGTTTTCTACCAATGGTTTGAACATTCCTAAAAACGCCAATTTAACTTTTACCATTGACCCAAATCATTTCAAATTAGTGGTGAGTGGATCAACTGATGAATCACTGATCAAACAAATAGAAGACATATTAAATACAAGCAACAATACAAGAGAACTATTTTTCCATATTATGAAAAGTAGAAATGATGATTCGACTCAATTCACGCCGGATTCACTTGCAAAGTTCCACCTTGTAAATCAAATTAAAACGGTGACAGGCTACAATTTAAAAGATTTAAGCATTGTAAACGGTCAATTTGTAACGGATACCGGAGCGAATATTTTTGATATCTACAAAGAAGAACTTCTGAAAAACCCATACACAGCAGAAAATGCCCGTATTGCTGCATCACATTATGGTGCACAGCTCTTTGACTTAGCCAAAAACGGATATGATTCTATTCCCGATTTGGTGTTATCTATTGGGTATGAAAACGGGTCTTTATATGACATTGGACAAAAGGTGAATTACGGAGTTAAGAAAACGATAGATTAAAAAACGCACCTGATATTTTCAATATTTGATCATGTGCGTGTACATGCCATGTTGGAGTATCGATCACATGTGTGAACAACAGCTACAAATTCCATTAGCGATACAAAGGACTCTATAACAATTTATGTTACAGAGTCTTTTCTATTTGAAGTGTGTTGTTTCGCTGTTCAACAAAACATCGACATGGTAATTTTGACTATAGTTGATGTTTTTCACTTTTTTATTGATGAAAATGTTAAAATGATGAGTAGCGTATTTTTTTATGAAAGGACGGTGCTTGGCATGACGGAACTTCTCGATGACCGGCTGCCGCCGCAAAATATAGAAGCCGAGCAGGCCGTATTAGGTGCTGTTTTTTTAGAACCATCTGCGCTAACGCTCGCTTCTGAAGTATTAATTCCAGAGGATTTCTATAGAATGTCGCATCAAAAGATTTACAATGCGATGCTTGTACTTGGTGATAGAGGGGAACCGGTTGACCTTGTCACGGTGACATCAGAACTTGCCAATACAGACTTACTAGAAGAGGTAGGCGGGATTTCGTATTTAACCGATATTGCGAACTCTGTCCCAACTGCCGCAAACATTGAATATTATGCAAAAATCGTGGAAGAAAAATCCATTTTAAGACGTCTGATCCGTACAGCGACAACCATTGCACAAGATGGATATACGCGTGAGGATGAAGTAGAAGATCTATTGAGTGATGCTGAAAAAACCATTATGGAAGTGGCTCAGCGTAAAAACTCAGGAGCTTTCCAAAACATTAAAGACGTTCTTGTTCAGACATATGATAATATTGAACAGCTTCATAATCGAAAAGGTGATATCACTGGGATTCCAACGGGTTTCTCAGAGCTTGACCGGATGACAGCTGGCTTCCAGCGAAATGACTTGATTATTGTAGCGGCTCGTCCGTCCGTAGGGAAAACAGCCTTCGCGTTAAATATTGCCCAAAACGTTGCGACCAAGACAGATGAAAGTGTCGCCATCTTTAGTTTAGAGATGGGCGCTGAGCAGCTGGTCATGCGTATGCTTTGTGCCGAGGGAAATATCAATGCACAAAACCTAAGAACCGGTAATCTCACAGAAGAGGACTGGGGTAAGCTGACAATGGCGATGGGTTCGCTATCAAACAGTGGGATTTTCATTGATGATACACCTGGTATTAGAGTCAGTGAGATTCGCTCGAAATGCCGCCGTTTGAAGCAAGAAAACGGGCTTGGTATGATCCTGATTGACTACTTACAGCTCATCCAAGGGAGTGGACGATCAAGCGATAACCGTCAGCAAGAGGTATCTGAAATTTCTAGGGCTTTAAAGTCACTAGCAAGAGAACTTGAAGTGCCGGTCATTGCCTTATCACAGCTTTCTCGTGGGGTAGAGCAGCGTCAGGACAAACGTCCGATGATGTCTGATATTCGTGAATCAGGAAGTATTGAGCAGGATGCCGATATTGTGGCGTTCCTTTATCGTGATGATTACTATGACAAAGAATCAGAGAATAAGAACATTATTGAAATTATTATTGCGAAACAGCGTAACGGTCCAGTTGGAACGGTATCACTGGCTTTCGTGAAAGAATATAACAAATTCGTCAACTTAGAGAGAAGATTTGACGATGCGGGTGTTCCGCCCGGTGCTTAAAGCCCAGCTCAAGAAGCTGGGCTTTTTTTGATCCATCTACATCGAAAGAATGACTGAAAAACAGTCGAAATGAGGAGGAGAGACAGAAATACAGATCGTATACTAAAGGGAGAAAAGGAGTGATGACTGATGAAGTTTCAACAATTCGAAGCCGCTCAATTACGCATCGCACGTCCGACCGTCAACATGAAAGAGGTTGTTTCTTTTTATGAAGAAGGTTTAGGGCTGAAACGAATTGGCTCATTTGATCAGCATGAAGGGTATGATGGGGTCATGCTTGGGCTTCCTCACCAGCATGTTCATCTGGAAATCACCAAACATGAAGAAGACGAAAGCTTGCCTGTTCCCCACCCAGAGCAGCTGCTTGTATTCTATATTCCGAATGAAGAAGAATTTCAGCAGATGAAAAAGAGACTGATCGCATTTGGTGGACGGCATGTTACCTCTACAAACCCGTACTGGGATCGAGGAGGCGTGACGATTGAAGATCCAGATGGATATCGAGTGGTGCTCATGAATACAGAAGGAATTACACCTGATTAAGAAAGACTCCCATCTTGTGAGAGTCTCAGATTGTTAGGAACGAGGCGTGACACGGAGCTTCAGTGCTTTTAGTCCATACATACCGCTGCTGGCCATTGGGACGTACGAGAGAAGCTCTAGTGATTCATATCGTGACTGTATGGCTTTGATTGCAGTGTATGCTTCCAGGCGAGCAAGTGGTGCGCCTAGGCAGAAATGAATGCCGTGGCCAAAGCCAATATGGGGATTAGGGTGCCGGTGTATATCGTACTCATGTGCGTTTGGAAATTGACGCTCATCCCGGTTCGCAGAAGCAAGAAAGACAATCACACTGTCTCCCTTTTTCAAGACTTTTCCTCCAAGTTCGGTGTCTTCTGTGACATACCGGACGATGGTAGGCGCAGGGGCACGAAAACGGACAGCCTCCTCCACAGCTCGAGGAATGAGGTCAGGTGATTGAGCGAGCGCTTCATACGACCCCGGATTTTCTAACAAACTAAAGATCATATTGGAGATCAGGTTGGTGGTCGTTTCGTTGCCTGCTAACAGGAGAAGATTGCAGAAAGGAATTAATTCGTCTGCGGACAGCTTGTCTCCATCTTCCTCCGCTTGAATTAAAAGAGAAATCAAATCATCACTAAGGTTCTGCCGCTTCTCTTCAATGATGTCAGCAAAAAACGCCATCATGTCCGCTTCGCTTTGATCCCGTGTTTTTTGCCATTCAACGACATCTTTTTCATGTTCACTTTTAGGCATGCTGACGAGAATATCGGACCATTCTTTAAAGGATTGTTTATGTTCTGTTGGCACACCTAAAAGCTCTGCAATGACTATGACAGGAAGCGGATAGGAGATGTCTTGAACAAGATCAATCTCTTCCTTACCTTCTATTTGTGCAATGAGATCATCCATTAACTCTTGAATGCGTGGTTCCCACAATTTCATCACCCGGGGTGTAAAGGCTTTGCTCACAATGGAACGGATTCGTGTATGTTTTGGCGGGTCCATCATGACCATTGTTTTCATCAGTGAATGTTTCCGGTGGTCTTGAGGAGGTTGACTAGAAAAGGTATCTTTATCGATGGTGACGCGCTTTGCTTCTTCATAGGTGAAGACACTCCATGTTTGGCTGTGTTCATCAAAATGAACAGGGGATTCTTGACGCATTTTGGCGTACCAATCAAATGGGTGATACGGGTCCTGCTTATTTTTCCCTCTTAATAACGCTTTCTGAACGGCACTAGGTGTTGTTGTTTCCATGATCATCACTCCTTATGGGTTGTCAGATGATTCCTTTTTTTCACTGTGTTAGATTTAAAGGTAATTCATCAGGAGAAAGGATTCAACCAACAGAAAAGAGAAATCTGTTGAAGAAAATGGGAAGGGGAGAGCGGCTTGTGGCGGACTGCTACAGAGGGGATAAGCGCACAACTGAATCAAAGCAACAATTAAGAAAAGCATTATTTCAGTTATTAAAGGAGAAGGAATGGGGGAAGATTTCTGTACAAGATTTGACGAACAAGGCAGGAATCCATCGCACCACCTTTTATCAGCATTATGAGGATAAGTTTGACCTAGCACAGCAGGTCATGGATGAGATGTTTGATGTCATGAAAACCGCTATTTTTGCTCCTGTACATGAAAGTGAGTGGAAGAGCGATCATGCAGCATATGTGTATATTTACCGCTTTTATCAGCATTTGCAGGAACATGAAGAGGAGTATCAGATTCTCTTGAAAAGGGGAAAAGAGCTTAATATTCATCAGACGGCCAGTGCTTTTTTTGAAGAAAGCTTTACTTTGGGGCTCGAAGAAGTTACAGGTTCACCACCTGATCCACAACACGTTCCTCTCGAAATGCAGAAGCAATTTGTCATTTCTGCTTATGTTGGAACAGCTGAGTGGTGGCTGAGAAAAGGTAGACCATATTCACCCGACTTTATGGCAAGTTCGATGATTCAATTGATTGAAAATCACTGAACAAACGGAAATGAGAAAAACAGTAATTTTGATCGAAATCTCCTTGTTTAAGCGTAGAATGAGCAATTAAAGCGCTTTTCCTCACATGTAAAACGAACAAAATTTGATTTCAAGATATTAATGTTCGGATTTCACGTTGACTTTTTCATTGTCCATTGATAAAATAAATGTGTTTGAAAGAGATAACGTTTTGAAAGGTTAACGGAGGTGCACGATATGTCTTCAGTAGTCGTAGTAGGTACGCAGTGGGGTGACGAAGGGAAAGGGAAAATTACCGATTTCCTTTCAGAAAATGCAGAGGTGATTGCCCGTTATCAAGGGGGAAACAATGCAGGTCACACAATCAAATTTGATGGAGTGACTTACAAGCTACACCTCATTCCGTCCGGTATTTTTTACAAAGAGAAAACTTGTGTCATCGGTAATGGAATGGTGGTTGATCCTAAAGCGTTGGTCACTGAGCTTGCGTATCTTCACGAACGGAATGTGAGTACAGATAACCTCAGAATCAGCAATAGAGCCCATGTCATTCTGCCTTATCACTTAAAATTGGACGAGGTAGAAGAAGAGCGGAAAGGGGCTAACAAGATCGGTACGACGAAAAAAGGAATCGGACCAGCTTATATGGACAAAGCTGCCCGCGTCGGAATCCGTATCGCAGATTTATTAGATCGTGAAGTATTTGAAGAGAAGCTTGCCCGTAATCTAGAAGAGAAAAATCGTCTTTTAGAGAAAATGTACGACACAGAAGGCTTCAAAATTGAAGATATTTTAGATGAGTATTATGAATATGGTCAGCAAGTGAAAAAATATGTCGTGGACACATCTGTTGTATTGAACGATGCTCTAGATGAAGGCCGCCGTGTTCTTTTTGAAGGGGCACAAGGCGTTATGCTTGATATCGATCAAGGGACATATCCGTTCGTGACGTCATCTAACCCAGTGGCTGGAGGCGTGACGATTGGTTCTGGTGTAGGTCCTACGAAAATTCAACATGTGGTCGGCGTATCAAAAGCTTACACAACTCGTGTAGGTGATGGCCCATTCCCGACAGAACTCCATGATGAAATTGGCGATCAAATCCGTGAAGTTGGCCGTGAATACGGTACGACAACTGGCCGCCCGCGCCGTGTTGGTTGGTTTGACAGTGTTGTTGTCCGTCATGCGCGCCGTGTGAGCGGAATTACAGATTTATCTCTTAACTCCATCGATGTACTAACAGGGATTGAGAAATTGAAAATCTGTGTTGCTTATAAATTGAACGGAGAAATCACTGAAGAATTCCCAGCAAGTCTAAATGAATTAGCGAAATGTGAACCTGTCTACGAAGAAATGCCAGGTTGGACAGAGGATATTACAGGCGTGAAGAATTTAAGTGAACTGCCTGCAAATGCCCGTCATTACTTAGAGCGCATTTCACAATTAACAGGTATTCCACTTTCTATTTTCTCAGTCGGACCAGACCGTTCCCAAACGAACGTTGTCCGCAGCGTGTACCGTCCATCATTATAGACTGATCAGACACCAGTAAAATTACACATTTTACTGGTGTTTTTTTTGTTTAAATATTCCTTAATTTCTACGGAACTGACTTCCCGATATTACCAAAATATGATAACTGTATAAAAGGGAAGGAGCGTTCTAGTGAAAGAAAGAATACGATTATTAGATATTTTACGAGGTTTTGCGATATTAGGTACATTGGGTACAAACGTCTGGTTTTTTGCATACGCAGGGGATACCTTTGCGACAGATCAGATTGCGGATGAATATGAAAATGGCAGTTTTCTTGAAAGTCTTGTCTCTATGTTCGTTTATGGCAAAATGCTATCGCTGCTCACAATCATGTTTGGCGTAGGGCTAGAGCTGAAATACCAGCAGGCGAAAAGAAAAAATATGACTTGGCCGGGTACATATTTATGGATTCTTTTATTTTTATTTATTGAAGGCTTTGTCCATTTTGCGCTAGTGATGGAATATGATGTGCTCATGAGTTACGCCATCACGGGTTTGCTTGTGGCATTTATTGTCCGTGGAGGAAGTCGGCGCATCAAAAAAGGCATGATTGTCTCGGGTGTCATTCATTTGTTGGTGACGGCTTTTCTCGTTGTATTTTCTTTCTCTGAATTGGAAACTGAATCCTATGACGGGAGCAGTGAACCAACGTACGAAGAACAACTGCCGGAGACATGGATATCTCAAGTTCAAGACCGATTACAGCACTTTTTGATGTACCGAGAAGAAGCGATCTTTATTATCCCAATGAATACCTTTTTGTTTTTATTAGGTGTGCGGATGATGAGAGCTGGTGTATTTTATGCAAATGAGCGTGGGCAATCTCTGCGGAAAATATTGTTCCGAATGGGTTTGTGGATTGGACTGCCGCTGAATGCGCTCGTCTTCGTACCAAATGACATAGTAGAATTCGTGGTGCGCTATGTGTTTTCGCCATTCCTCTCTATTTTCTATATTGCTGTCGTGGCGAAGCTTCTAGCACGGACGGAGTCATGGTTCATGTGGACTTGGTTTGAATATGTAGGGAAAATGGCGCTTAGCTGCTATATCCTGCAAAATGTCATCTGCTCGATCCTTTTTTACAGCTGGGGATTGGGTCTTGGCGGCCAAATCAACGCCCCCCTTATCGTCTTGTCATGGCTGTTGATCTCCCTGCTGCAAATCGCTATTTCAGCCCTTTGCTTACACGTCTGGCGAATTGGGCCAATGGAGTATATCCGATCACGGGCACTTCGCCGTGTGACAATGAAGAAAGCATCTTAAAGGGGAATAGATACAATGTTTTTCAAAAAAACGACGAAAAGAGAACAAGCCAATGCACAAAAAGCAGCAGGATCGGCGTTTGTTTTTTATCTTCTAGCATTAGGAGGACATGCGTCTTACGCTTTTTTTCAAGGTGAGAGTACACCTGTGACTTTTGTGATTTTAATGACAGGTCTTCTTGTGTTTTTCACCGCAGATTGGCTATACAATAAAAAACATTCATAAAAAAGAAGCCCTCTGATGAGAGCTTCTTTTTTATTTTAGGCTTTTATATTGGCCTTTTAAATTTTTACGAATGTATTGAATGATTTTGCGCAGTTCGTTGGCATGCGGTCTGCCAAATGGACTTGTTTGTCTTTGCTGATAGAGGACTTGGCCTTTTTCATTTAATAAGAAATAGGCAGGTTCTCCGTGCACCCCGTGATCTTCATATGGGGCATCTTCCCCGTGATAGAAGACTTCATAGGCTTTCAATGATGTGAGGTTTTGGTCAGACATGATGGGGAAAGAAAGTCCCTCTTTGTCTGCAAATTCCTTCAAGTCTTCAGGGTTATCTGTTGAAATCGTCATTAAGTGAATATCCTTGTCTTGAAAATAGGATTGCTGTTTTTCCAGCTCTTTTAATTCCTCGACACATACTGGGCACCATGATCCTCTAAAGAAAACGATGAGGTGCCAGCTTTGATGCTCCTCTAAATGTTTGTAAAACTCAATGCGATCGCCCTGCACTGTTGGCAGTGAAAAATCGGGCATTTTATCTCCTAATTTAAATGAACTCATCCTATGCTTCCTCCTTTTTCAATCACCATGCTGTTTGTTTCTTGTATAACCAATAATGATCGGAATCAAACGTTTCTGTGTGCTGGATTGGGCAGTAGCCATTAATTGAATGAAGGCGCTTTCGGATTTAGGTGATGTAACAGAAGATATCAAATCCGACACTTTTTTTTAAAAAATGTCGAAAAACGTATTGCCATATGTAATTACTCTATGATATTATAAATCTCGTTGTTGCAAAGGTCTCTGAAACTTGTTAAGATGCGATTTTCCAGCTTTTAAAGCGATTGGTTTGACGCAGTACAACTTCTTCAGAATTACTTTTCACAAACCGAGAGCCATTAGCTCAGTTGGTAGAGCATCTGACTTTTAATCAGAGGGTCGAAGGTTCGAGTCCTTCATGGCTCACCATGTTTTGGCCCGTTGGTCAAGCGGTTAAGACACCGCCCTTTCACGGCGGTAACACGGGTTCGAATCCCGTACGGGTCATTGATTTACTTTAGCGTTAAGCTAATTTTTCCTCACTTGCTTGAAGGAGCACCACGATTGCTTTTTCGGGCAAGTTACTGAGGTCCGGTAGTTCAGTTGGTTAGAATGCCTGCCTGTCACGCAGGAGGTCGCGGGTTCGAGTCCCGTCCGGACCGCCATTTATACATATTCATCTTTTGATGATGGCTCGGTAGCTCAGTTGGTAGAGCAACGGACTGAAAATCCGTGTGTCGGCGGTTCGATTCCGTCCCGAGCCACTTCCAAACGCATCTGCAATCGCAGGTGCGTTTTTATTATGAAAAGAAGGCATAAAAAGGGAGAAGCCGGACCTAGGTAGGGCCCGGCTCCATAAGAAGAAGACGTTACATGTATATAGACGTTTGGTGACTGGAAAAGTTTCAATAAAAAAGGAAAAAGTCATCAAATCTTTTGGGTGAAGTTCTTCTATCCAACGTTTACTAGCAAAGAAAGCCGTTATTATTTTTATCTTTGCCTCGTAAAACGTTATAATAGACAGTGAGCCTTTTTTTCGTAAATGAAAAAGGCGTAATGAGACATGCAAAATGGAATGACATAGATGCTAAAAATGCAGGAGGAAATCACAATGGAAAAAAAGATTCTTGTCGTAGATGATGAAAAGCCGATTGCGGATATATTGGAATTTAACTTAAGAAAAGAGGGCTACGAGGTTCATTGTGCGTATGATGGAAATGAAGCCCTTGAAATGGTAGAAGAAATTAAGCCAGACATTATTTTGCTCGACATTATGCTGCCGAATAAAGATGGCGTTGAAGTATGCCGTGAAGTGAGAAAGAAATATGATATGCCGATTATCATGCTGACAGCAAAAGACTCTGAAATCGATAAAGTCATTGGTCTTGAGCTTGGCGCGGACGATTATGTCACAAAGCCATTCAGTACACGCGAGCTGCTTGCACGTGTAAAAGCAAATTTAAGAAGACAGACGGCTGCTCCGCAATCAGAGGAAGAATCTGAATCAAATGATATCGAGATTGGTTCACTTGTGATCTACCCAGATGCGTATGTCGTGTCTAAGCGTGACGAAACGATTGAGCTAACGCATCGTGAGTTCGAATTGCTTCATTACTTAGCGAAACATATTGGACAAGTCATGACACGTGAGCACTTACTGCAAACGGTTTGGGGCTACGATTACTTCGGAGATGTCCGGACAGTAGACGTGACAGTCCGCCGTCTTCGTGAAAAAATTGAAGACAACCCTAGCCACCCGAGCTGGATCGTAACAAGACGAGGCGTCGGCTACTATTTAAGAAACCCAGAGCAGGACTAAGATTCTTATGAGTAAAGTAGGTTTTTTTCGCTCGATTCACTTTAAATTGACCTTGATTTATGTGCTGCTGATCATTGTCGCCATGCAGATCATTGGCGTGTACTTTGTGAAGCAGCTAGAGCAGTCCTTAATTAATTCCTATGATAATTCCTTGAATCAGCGAATCTACTCGTTATCGTATTACCTAGAACAAGATTCATCGAAAAGCAAGGCAGAATTAAAAGAGGATGCTCAAAAGATCTTAAACGATTTTAACAACAAAGATGAGTCTAATGAAATTTCTGAAGTCAGCTATATTGACGAAAGCAGAGAGGTCATTGCCTCTGTGAATAACGGCAGTCAAGAGATTGCCGGGAAGAAAATCACAGATCAAATCATTAGCCGTATTTTCGCGGTTGGCAAAGACTACGAGAAAAAATTCTATGACCCAGAATCGAATAAACGAGTCCGCATATCAGCGACAGCCGTGAAAAATGAGAACCAAGAAACTGTTGGTGTCATTTATGTGGTCTCATCCATGGAAAGTGTTTTTAACCAAATGCGAACGATCAACACCATTTTGGCGACGGGGACACTCATCGCACTTGGGACGACCGCTCTACTTGGTATCTTCATCTTTAGAACGATCACACATCCAATCTCGGACATGAGAAAGCAAGCGATCGAGCTCGCCAAAGGGAACTTCTCCAGGAAGGTTCGGAAGTATGGACATGACGAAATTGGCCAGCTTGCGACGACCTTTAATCATTTGACGAGAGAGCTGGAGGAAGCGCAGCTGATGACAGAGGGTGAGAGGAAAAAGCTTTCTTCTGTTATCGCCTATATGACAGATGGCGTCATTGCCACGAATCAAAACGGGGCCATTATTCTATTAAACAGCCCAGCACTAGAGCTGTTGAATGTTTCACGTGAAACAGCTCTAGAGATGCCGATCACATCCTTGCTTGGCTTAGAAGAAACTCATACATTTGAAGATCTAGTCGAAAATCAAGACTCCATGCTGCTAGAAATTGAACGTGAAGATCAGCTGTCTGTTTTGCGTGTGAATTTCTCAGTGATTCAGAAAGAGCATGGGAAAATTGATGGTTTAATTGCAGTCATTTATGACGTAACCGAGCAGGAAAAAATTGATGCGGAACGTCGTGAATTCGTGGCGAACGTATCGCATGAGCTGCGCACACCGCTTACGACGATGCGAAGCTATCTGGAGGCACTCGCTGAAGGTGCGATTGGTGATAAAGAGCTTGCGCCAAGGTTCCTCAGTGTCACGCAAAACGAAACAGAGCGCATGATTAGACTTGTGAATGACCTGCTCCAGCTGTCTAAGTTCGACAGCAAGGATTATCAATTCAATCGTGAGTGGACGAATTTTATCAGGTTTATCTCGCTCGTCATTGATCGTTTTGAAATGACGAAGGAGCAGCATGTCGATTTCATCCGCAACCTGCCGCAGCGTGAAATATATGTGGAAATTGATCAAGATAAAATCACTCAGGTGCTCGATAATATCATTTCCAATGCTATGAAATACTCGCCAGAGGGTGGACACATTACGTTCACTGTCGATTTGGATGAGGAGCAAGGTCTTGTGTTATTCAGTGTCAAAGATGAAGGAATCGGTATTCCGAAGAAGGATATGGATAAAATCTTTGAACGTTTTTATCGAGTGGATAAGGCAAGAACAAGAAAGCTTGGCGGAACCGGCCTAGGTCTTGCGATTGCAAAAGAAATGGTTCAGGCTCATGGCGGAGATATTTGGGCTGACAGCATTGAAGGAAAAGGAACAACGGTAACCTTTACCCTTCCGTACAATGAAGAACAAGAGGATGATTGGGATGAAGCGTGAGACCTTTAAAACCATTATATTGACAATCCTAATTGCGATCAGTCTTGTGTTTACGTGGAATATTTGGATGTTCCAGCCCGTCATGCAGGATCAGGCGGATGCCGGTACACAGGTCGTGGAAACGAAGAAGATTTCAAGCGACGAGCCTCGGAGTCTCATTGATGTCGTGAAACCGCGTGAGATGTTCATCCATTCCAATGGAGAGCATTTCAAAGTGGATCAAAAGGAACTCTTCCAAAACTTTTGGAATGATGTGAGCCTGTGGGATGTCAAAGAGATTGCCGATGTGTCGGACCAATATTCCGAGCAGAAATTTAAGAATTTCTTCTATGGACGCGAGGGGCAAGGCAAGACATTGGATCTTGTGTTCAATGATCCGATTCCGATTGATATTTTCCAAGCGCTGTTTAAATGGCCGAATAAATCCATTGAATACAACTCATTTGACCGGATGATTGTGCCGTTCGCTCAGCCGGATAAGGCCAATAAGAAAGTCTATTTGGTTTCATACAGCAAGGAATCGGTGCTTGAGCTGACGATTGAATCTGCCAACTATCGTAATCTGATGGATAGTATTGCAGCCGCTCAAAACGAGATGCCGCGCTATGACCTATATACTTTCTCTACAAATTCAAAACGAGATTTCCTTCTGCCGCAGAAGCAAAAGCAGCTTGAAGCGAAAATGTTCTTTATCGAAACGATTAAGACAAGCAAATTCAAGGACGCTTTGTTTACAGACCCAAGTCTAGTTGGGGAGGAGTCTAATTTAAACCGGACGGTGTATACAGATGGAACGAGTCGTCTTGAAGCAAATCAAAAAGACCACCGCATCCAATATCAGCATCGTAATATCAATTCTAGTACCGTATTCCAAACGGGAGATTTGATCAAGCGAAGCGTGAAATATTTCAATGATACCGGAAGTTTTACCGATAATTATCAATACTTCGGCATTAACAGCAACCAACAGCTGTCATTTAATATGTTTATGGATGGACTGCCGATCGTCAACAGCACAAAGCATCCATTTGGTATGACATCACTTGAAGTACAATGGGCGAATGATGACATCTTGAGTTATAAGCGTCCAAACTACATTCTTGGCAACAAAGCGAGTCAGAGTGAACAGGTCAAACTGATGAATGGGACAGAGCTGAAAAACTTGATCATCAAGCAGACGAAGTATGATGATTTAGAGAAAATTGAACAGATTTTCCCTGCCTATCAAGCGACATCCACGGCATCAGATCAGGATCAAGCGATGTTTGTCTGGCTAGAGCCGGTATGGTGTATGAAATATAACGGAAAAACCGTCATTTTAACGAATGATTTGCTGACAGAGGGGAGCGAGAATCATGGAGTGGAATAAGACCAAAACGATCTTTATCCTAGCCTTTCTCGTTCTCGATATCTTTCTAGGTTTTCAATACTTTGAAAAGCGCTCGACCGATCATTTTGCGATTATCGAAAAAACAGATACGCTGGAAGAAATGAAGGCAGACGGAATCAAATATGGCAATCTATCAGATGAAGCGAAGATTGGATACCGCATTACAGCTGAGAAAAAGCAATATACGAAAAAGGATGTCGACGGATTAGCTGATCAAAAGACGAAAAGCACATTCCCGAAAACCGAGAAAGATGATCCTGTCACCCTGCTTGAAATGACCTTCAATAAACCAGTTGCATTGCCGAAAAAAGATATGAAAACAGCAGCGACCAATCTTGTGAGCCAGCGTTTACTGGATGGTAAGAATTATAAGCTCTGGAGCATCGATGAAGAAACAGGTGAAATCGTCTTTTTCCAAACGTATAAAGGAAAATACATCTTCCAAGAAGGTCTTGATGACACCGAAACCATCGGGAAGATCACATTGGATGTGAACGATCAAAACGAGGTCGTATCGTATCGGCAGTCGATGGTGACATCGATTAATGAAGTGAGAAAAGAAACCCTTGTCCCGGCGCTTGAAACGGTGAAGGACTTATATACACAAAATATGCTGAGCCAAAACACGACAGTGAAAAAAGTGGAGCTTGGCTACTACACGCAATACCCAGGTGCAAGCACTCAAGTCATGGTTCCTGTATGGCGAGTAGAGATTGAAGGCGTGGCAGCTGGTTCAAAGAAAAAGACAGAAGAAGAATATTTGATCAATGCCATTGATGGCTCAACCCTTGATCATATAGAGAAAGAAGACAAATCTTCATTGGAGTGAGAGAACATGAGCTTGCAGTTCAGTGTACTAGCGAGCGGAAGTACGGGGAACGCTTTTTATTTAGAAACAGACGAGCATGCTTTTTTAGTAGATGCGGGCTTAAGCGGCAAACAGATGGTGGAGCTGCTTGGTCAAATCGACCGAAAGCCAGAAGACTTGGACGGAATTTTTGTCACACACGAGCACTCAGATCATATTAAAGGACTCGGTGTGATGGCAAGAAAGTACAAGCTTCCTGTCTATGCAAATGCGAAAACATGGAAGGCGATGGAGTCACATATTGGGAAAGTGGATACGGAGCAGAAATTCCACTTTGATATGGAGACGGTTCAATCATTCGGCGGTCTCGATGTTGAATCATTTGGCGTATCACATGATGCGGCAGAGCCCATGTTTTACGTATTCCATTATGGCGGGCGTAAACTTGCCCTTATGACGGATACAGGCTATGTGAGTGACCGGATGAAAGGGATTATTAAATCAGCCAATACGTTCGTATTTGAGAGCAACCATGATGTCGGCATGCTGCAAATGGGGCGCTACCCATGGAGCATTAAACGCAGAATTTTGAGCGATGTCGGACACGTATCCAATGAAGATGCAGCTCTTGCTATGACAGACGTGATTGGAGATGCCACCTCACGCATTTATTTGGCCCACTTGAGTCAAGACAACAACATGAAGGACTTAGCCCGTATGGCGGTCCAGCAGACGCTTGAAATGAAGGGCTTTGTTGTAGGGGACGGCTTTGATTTATATGATACGGACCCTAAAAAAGCAACCCCGCTTTGCGCCGTATGATTTTTACAATCGTATGATTAAGATAAGAGCTTCTTACCAACACTATATACATCATCTATTCACTGAAAGGAAGGAAACATAGTGGATTATCGCGATGTAGAGTGGAAGCCGAGACGAAGCAGAAAAGGATATTTCCTATCTGGTCTGATCGGTGTATTGGTAGGAGCTTTTTTAATGGGATTCTTTTTCCCCTATGTGTCTGGACAAAACGGCAGCCCCTTTGGATGGCAGTCAGCTGGAGATCAGCAGGCATCAGAGGGCCCTTTAAAGACCGTCAATGTGAACGTGAATGATGCGGTCACAAAAGTGGTATCGAGTATGTCAGATACAGTTGTCGGCGTCATTAACATTCAAAAGTCGAGCTTTTGGGAAGAAGGCGGTGAAGCAGGCAGCGGGTCAGGTGTGATTTATAAAAAAAAGGGTGACACCTTTTATATCGTGACCAACCATCATGTCATCAAAGGCGCAAACCAGCTTGAAGTGAGCCTTCAGGACGGGACAAGGATCGGGGCAAATCTTGTCGGCAGTGATCAGCTTATGGATTTAGCGGTACTCACGGTCAAAAGTGATAAGATCAAGAAAACCGCCGCCTTCGGCAATTCAGACCATGTCAAACCAGGTGAGCCTGTCATCGCCATTGGAAATCCATTAGGCCTTGAATTTGCTGGCTCCGTCACACAAGGTGTGATTTCTGGAACGGAGCGTGCGATCCCTGTTGATTCTAATGGTGATGGACAGACGGATTGGAATGCGGAAGTTTTGCAAACGGATGCCGCCATTAATCCTGGGAACAGCGGCGGAGCCTTGATTAATATGGACGGCAAAGTGATCGGCATCAATTCAATGAAGATTGCTGAGTCAGAGGTGGAAGGGATTGGGCTGTCTATTCCTGCGAATCTGGTGATCCCTGTCATAGAAGATTTAGAGCGCTATGGAGAGGTGAAGCGTCCGTACCTTGGTGTTGGGATGAAATCACTAGCAGATATTGCGAGCTATCATTGGCAGGAAACGTTAAAACTGCCATCAAAGGTCACAACCGGAGTCGTCGTGATGAGTGTCGAGCCTTTGTCTCCAGCAGGGAAAGCAGGGTTAAAAGAGCTGGATGTCGTGACGTCGTTTGACGGCAAGGAAGTACAAAATATCGTCGATCTGCGTAAGTATCTTTATCAGAAGAAAGTAGGCGACAAGGTAAAGGTGCAATTTTACCGAAGCGGAAAGAAAAAATCAGTCGAGATCAAACTCTCCCAAACCGATCAGTTCGGTGGCTAGCCAGTTCCTATAAGGGACTGGCTTTTTTTATATGCCCGGCATATGATAAAGAAAAGGGGGAGATACGATTGGTCACATTACAGCCAATGTCGCAAACAGATTATGACGTCTTGATAGAGAAGGCCATTAAGCGGTACGCAGAAGAAAAGATACTCGCAGGGACGTGGGGTCAGGAAGAAGCGCAAAAGAACGCAGAGGAACAATTTGACCGGTTGCTTCCTGAAGGCCTTCAGACAGAGGATCATGAGTTGTGGAACATCTTACATGGAGAAGAAGCCATTGGATGGGTATGGCTTTGCTATGACCGAGATCATCCTCAGCATGAAGGATTTATTTATAATTTTATTTTGTTTGAAGCGTATCGAGGAAAAGGATTGGCAAAACAGGCCATGACGGCATTAGAAGAGCAGGCAAAGTCATTAGGTGTGAAGAAACTATCGCTGCATGTCTTTGCCCATAATCAAATCGCCCGCTCACTTTATGAGAAAACGGGATTTGCTGAGACTGGGATTTACATGAGCAAGCCTTTATAAAAAAAGAGAAGTACCGTGCAGTGAGCGTACGGTACTTTTTACGTGGACATGATGGCATCTTGCGCCGTGACTCGGTATAGATCGACTTTGCATTTCACAAACGCACGGATGATGGCTGGGACTTGAGCTTCTGAACGAATCAACAATGAGGTCTCGTCATCTCTGATCACAAGGTCTGTTCCCACACTTTGTAAGTACTGCGTGAGAACAGGCTTCACCTCATCATCAATCCATGCATGCTTGAAGGTGGCACGAATGGTTGAGGACGTGATGGTTTTCTCTTGAGGATGAGTACTTGAGGACACGATTTTTCCTTCAGATATGAAAGCTGTTTTGGTACAAATAGGCTGGGTGAACCTTGGCTCGTCTGCTGTTAAAAAGACAGTTTTTCCTTCAAATTTTAATGATTCAATCACCCGCTGGATATGTAAGATAGAATCTGCATCAATATCCGCAAAAGGCTCATCAAGTAAAATAAAGTCAGGCTGATGAGCGATGGCCTGAGCCATTCCGAGTCGCTTCTTCATCCCAGGTGTAAAGGCACCGACTTTCTCTTGATGATAACGATGTAAGCCAACAAATTCGAGTAATTCTTCATAATAGCTCGTTTTTTGGCGAGCACCCGTAATTTTCGATAAATAGGCAATATGCTCAATAGCAGTCAGCCCTTCATATAAATCTGTATATTCAGGCAGAACACCGATATGATGACGTACTTTTTTTAACGACGTCATGTTCATCATGATAAATGTGCCAGAGGTGGGGCGGGAGATCCCTGTAATGATATTAAAAAAGGTCGTCTTACCAGCACCCTTCGGTCCAATGAGGCCGAAGATATCCCCTGGATGGATATCAAGGTCAATATGATTTATTGCGACTTTTGTCCGATATTTTTTTGTCAGCCCTTTTGTGTGAAGCACTTAGACATCCCTCCTCTGAAACAGTAGTGCCGTTCCAACGAGTAAGACAACAGTCAATGCGGCATTCATCAGTACATAGGTTAGCGGTTCACTCCAGCGCGCATAATAATAAGGCGTCACATATTGGAACCAGTGAATCAACCGTTCTGAAGAAAGAACAGACATCATGCTCATGATTGGAAATAGAAAGGAAAACAACATGCCAACAAACATCGATTTCTGTGGTGTTGGAAAGAGCATGGACAAAAACAAAGCACAGGAGATGCCGACACTGATAAACGTTAATATTTTTAAGGCATCTGAGAACAGAAAACGATGTGAAATCACCATATTTAAAATATATGTGGTCATAATGCAACTGAGCCAAAACAGCATCAGCCCAAGATATTTCCCGATGACAATGTTTAAACGGGTCGTTTTGCTGACGAGAAAACGAATGGTTTTCAAATGAATTTCGCGGCTCAAAATATCATGAGATAATAAAAAAATAAGGAAGAAACCAAATAACGAAATCACTAGTTCATTCCCAATGGAATAAGGGTCCTTTGCCTGTTCCCACTTCCCTTGATAAGCAGCTATAAATGGAAGACTTGATACAAAAGTAGATAAAATGAAAATAATAACAATAGTTAAGATGGATTTTGTGCTTTTGAAGAGCTGCTTAAATTCATTCATACAGATGGTCCACACACACTGTACCTCCCTTCATCTTTATTATACCCCTAGAAAAGAAAGACACCATATCTCGCTCTTTAACATTTGCTTAAATTTTATAAAAAAGAAGACTCTTCCAGAACAGTTAACTCATTTTTAAAAATGTTCAGAAAAATATCTTGATTTATCAAAAAACATCATGTATGATAGCTTTAATTCAAGATAGTTAAACAGGCAATGACGAGAGAAAGTACAATCATCAATTTTTCCACAGAGAGCTTCGGCAGCTGAAAAGAAGCAAAAATAATGATTCGAAAAATGGTCTCTGAGCCTCGTGCTGAACATATCCATGATATTAGTAGGTGACGACGAGAGTTGGTACTCGTTATCAAAACCACAGTATATGAGCCAAATTGGAGCTTTGTACTTGTAGAGGCTGTTTAGCGCGAGCAAACAGTAAATAAAGGTGGTACCACGAGACAAATACCTCGTCCTTATGATTCATAGATAAGGATGGGGTATTTTTTATTGTCCACTTTTTTCATACAAATGTTCAAATGTTCCACGTGAAACACCACAACCATTTTTTCAAATGAAAGGGAGATTAACATGAGTGAACATGCATTGGTTTTGCAATCAGATTTCGGTATTGATGATGGAGCGGTCAGCGCAATGTACGGCGTAGCCAATACAGTGAGCAGCGGCATCCGCATTTTTGATTTAACTCACAACATTCCCCAATACGACATTTGGGAAGCGTCTTATCGCTTGCTTCAGACGGTCACATATTGGCCGGAAGAAACGGTATTTGTCTCCGTTGTTGATCCAGGCGTTGGATCAGAGCGAAAGAGCCTTGTCGTCAAAACAACAAGCTCACACTACATCATCACACCTGATAATGGGACACTTACGCATGTCGCACAGGATATTGGCATCGTGGAGGCTCGGTATTTAGATGAAACCATCAATCGTCTGCCGAAGTCAGGAAAATCACATACATTCCATGGTAGAGACATTTACGCCTATACAGGCGCGAGAATTGCTTCAGGTGTGATTTCTTTTGAAGAGGTCGGGCCAAAGGCGAATATAGAGGACATTATTCACCTTCCAGTCGTACAAGCTTATGCGGAAGAAGAAGTAATCACAGGGACGATTGATATTTTAGATGTGCGGTTCGGAAACCTATGGACAAACATTCATCATACGTTATTTGAACAGCTTTCAATCAATTATGGGGATGCAATAGAAGTTACCATTGCCAACGGGCCAAAAAATGTGTATAAAAATATCATGACCTATGGACGATCTTTTGCCGATTTAAAGGTAGGCGAACCACTCGTATATGTCAATTCACTCGATCATTTAGGCGTGGCGATCAATCAAGGGTCATTTGCAAAGGCTTATAACATCGGTACAGGCACAGGCTGGCGCCTTTCGATTCGCAAAGCTCCGCGCATTATATATGAATAAGAGGAGGAAACATCATGGCAGGTAAACAACTTTCAACGAAAACTGTCGTTGCCATCGGGATTGGGGCAGCCGTCTTTGTCATTTTAGGACGCTTCGTCTCCATTCCAACTGGGATTCCGAATACACAAATTGAAACATCGTACGCGTTCCTTGCGTTAATGGCCGTGCTATTTGGTCCTGTTGCAGGCGCATTGATTGGATTTATTGGTCATCTCATTAAAGATGCCACCACATTTGGACCTTGGTGGAGCTGGATTATCGTTTCGGGTGTTGTTGGTTTATTGATCGGCCTCATTTCGAACCGTTTAAAAGTAGAAGAGGGCGACTTTGGCTGGAAAAAAATCACGCTCTTCAACGCCGTCCAAGCCGGCGCACAAGCATTAGGCTGGTTTGTCATTGCGCCGGTACTCGACATTGTGATCTATGCAGAACCTGCAAATAAAGTGTTCGTTCAAGGCATCGTAGCAGGAATCTCAAACATCATCACAGTCGGTGTACTAGGCACCATCATCATTGCGGCTTATGCGAAAACAAGAAGCAAAAGCGGCAGTCTATCGAAAGAAACATCATGAAGCAAGGTGGAACACATAAATGAAGAAACCGATGATTCAGTTCGAACATTTCGGATTCAAGTATCGCAGTCAGGCAGAACCAACATTGAAAGATATCAACCTGACCATCTATGAAGGAGAAAAAGTCCTCATCGCAGGCCCGTCTGGATCGGGAAAAAGCACACTAGCCCATTGTATCAATGGGCTAGTTCCTGCGTCTTATAAAGGTTCTATGGAAGGAAGTCTTCACATCGGCGGGAAAAATGCAGAGAAAGAGAACATTTTCTCCCTCTCACAGCTCGTTGGGACGGTGCTGCAAGACCCTGATGGACAATTTATCGGGCTAACCGTAGGAGAAGACATCGCATTTACACTTGAAAATGATCAAGTCACACGCGAAGAAATGAAAACACGTGTCGAAAAAGCGGCAAAATTAACAGAGGTAGACGGCAAACTCGCATCGTCCGTACATGAGCTGTCAGGCGGTCAAAAACAACGTGTCGCCATCGCAGGCGTACTTGTCAACGATGTTGATATTTTGCTATTCGATGAGCCACTTGCAAGCCTTGATCCCGCAACAGGCAAAGAAGTGATCGACCTCATTGACCGTCTGCAAAAAGAAACGAAAAAAACGGTCGTGGTGGTGGAACATCGATTGGAAGACGTCCTCTTCCGCCATGTCGACCGCATCATCGTTGTCAATGACGGCACGATTGCAGCGGATATGACACCAGATGAATTGCTCGCCTCAAATGTGTTAGAAGCCGCGTATTTACGTGAGCCTTTATATGTGAGAGCGATGAAATATGCAGGCATTCCGATTGCAGCAGGAGATCAGATCGCTAATTTACAGCATCTCACCTTAAATGACGAGGCAAAAGAGAAAATCGAACAATGGATGGAAGCATCTGAGCCGTTAGTCGAGCAGAATGCAGCGCCGGATTTACTAGAAGTGCGCGAGCTGAGTTTTGATTATCCAACAAGACCTAACACACTGAACAACATCTCTTTTACCGTCAAAAAAGGAGAAATGATCAGCATCGCCGGTGCCAATGGCGCAGGCAAGACGACACTATCCAAGGTGCTCTGCGCATTTGAAAAGCCAACAAAAGGGACAATCCTTTTAAATGGCGATGATATCACAGGAGACACCATCAAACAGCGCTCCGAACGAATCGGTGTCGTCATGCAAAACCCGAATCAAATGATTTCAAAACAAATGATTTTTGATGAAGTCGCACTCGGTCTCGTTTTAAGAGGTGTACAGGAAGACGACATCAAGGATCGTGTAGAGCGAGTCCTGAAAGTGTGCGGGCTGTATCCATTTCGAAATTGGCCGATCTCAGCACTCAGTTTTGGACAGAAAAAACGCGTCACCATTGCATCCATTCTTGTGTTAGAGCCAGAAATCATCATTTTAGATGAGCCAACGGCCGGTCAAGATTTTAGACATTACACAGAGATGATGACGTTTTTAGAGCAATTAAATCAGCAGGGCGTCACGATTTTGATGATCACCCATGATATGCATTTGATGCTCGAATACACAACAAGAACCATTGTCATTTCAGATGGAGAAAAAATCGCAGATGATACACCAGCCAAAGTGCTGACAGATCAGCTTCTAGTCCAAAAGGCGAGCTTAAAGGAAACGTCGCTCTATGAACTGGCGCTAAAAGCAGACTGGCCAAATCCAAATGAACTCGTGGATCGCTTCATTGAGGTTGACAGAAAGGAACGAATGACATGGCTGTAGACATGCTGTCCTATATCGATCGCCCGTCGCCGATTCACCGGCTGACAGGTGCCACCAAACTCATTTGCTTTATCCTCTGGTCATCCGCAGCGATGCTCACATATGATACAGGCGTATTAGTGTTTATGTTAGTAGCCAGTATCGTGTTCTTTCAACTGTCGAATGTGCGATTTCGTGATATCTCCTTCGTGGTGATCGTCCTGGCGATATTCCTTGTGATCAATAACATCGCCATTTATGTCTTTGCGCCTCAGCAAGGTGTCGCCATCTATGGAGCGAAGCACGAGCTGTTTCACATTGCAGGCTGGTATAATGTCACACTTGAACAGCTTTTCTATCAATTGAACATTACACTGAAATACGTGACCGTGATGCCAGCGGCGCTTTTATTTATCGTGACAACAAATCCAAGTGAATTCGCCTCATCGCTCAGCAGAATCGGGGTCAACTACCGGATTTCGTATGCGGTAGCGATTGCGCTGCGCTATATTCCAGATATTCAGCGTGATTTTCGAACGATTGCCATTTCTCAGCAAGCAAGAGGCATTGATTTATCGAAGAATGAAAAACTGGGAAAACGGATTAAAAATGCGCTGTCGATTGTCATGCCGCTGATTTTCTCCAGCCTAGAGCGGATTGAAACGATCAGCAATGCGATGGAATTGCGCGGGTTTGGAAAGCATAAAAAGCGCACATGGTTTACGGCGAAAGACTTTCAAAAAGCAGATTATGCGGCGTTAATTTTTGTTGGAGCGGTACTGATTGTGTCGCTAGTGATTACATTTGTTAGAGGAACGAGATTTTACAATCCGTTTTGATAGAAGGAAGCCTTCACAGGAGTGGAGGCTTTTTTATTTGGTTTGTGGATAAAAGGTGTGGAAAATGGTAAAAGACTATTAACATGTGAATAAATCGGTTATATTGAACAATGAGCGAAACACTTGTGAATAACCAAACAACATATTGGAGGAATTAGAAACTTATGAACAAATCACTTTATGCTTGTGCAGAACATATAGAAACCGTACTAGACATGTACATAGATGATCACGAAACACCGCCAGAATTCAGAAAAATCGAACATACACACAGCTTATCCACAACCTGTGAATTGTGCGATGAACCTGCAATATATATAGTGGGGAACGAATGATCGGACACAAAATACACAAATTTTATCCACAATTGTTGATAACTTATATGAATAACTTGTTCTTAAGGTGGGGATGACCTGTGAATATATCAATTATCACAGTAGGAAAATTAAAAGAGAAATATTTAAAGCAAGGCATAGCCGAATACACAAAACGATTACAGGCATACGCAAAAATCGAGATCATTGAGCTCGCAGACGAAAAAGCACCCGAGAATCTCAGCGAGCAAGACATGAAAATCATCAAAGACAAAGAAGGCGAACGCATCCTAAGCAAAATCAACCCAGACGCCCACGTCATCGCCCTCGCCATCGAAGGAAAAATGAAAACTTCCGAAGAATTAGCCGATACAATAGATAAGCTGGCAACATACGGAAAAAGTAAGGTGTGTTTTGTCATAGGCGGATCCCTTGGATTAAGTGATGCTGTGATGCAGCGGGCGAATGAGAAGTTATCGTTTTCGAGGATGACGTTTCCGCATCAGTTGATGAGGTTGGTTTTGGTGGAGCAGATTTATCGGGCGTTTCGGATTGTGCGGGGGGAGCCTTATCATAAGTGAGTGAGGTTTTTTAATAGGCCTCTTTCTTATCAAAAAATTGTGATAAAGGGTAATTTTTATGGTTTCCAATACCAGATCTGTTTGTCAAAAATCTAAATTAGAAAGCAATAATATAGGCTTTGATTAATTCAATAACTTTAATTAATATATCATTGTGAGGAAACTGTTTACAAATAATCAATAGGTTATCTTACTTATTAGTGTTTTTGGGAACCGTTCTAATTTTACAAAGGGATGAGGGGGAAAAGAATGGATAAAGCATTTTTATCTCATAACGGAGCAGATAAAGAATTTGTTGAAAGAGTTGCAAGTAAATTAGAAAGATCAAAGGTTATTTTTGATAAATATGTATTCTATGAAGGAGAAGACTTTAGAGAATCAATTCAAAAAGGCTTAAAACAATCTTCTTTATTTGTATTATTTGCTAGCAAGGAATCTTTAAGTGCACCATGGGTAAAATATGAATTAGATGAAGCAGAAACTATGCTAATAGAAGGACAAATAAAAAAAATGCTTATTTTTCTTGTAGGTAAAGATGTTAAACACTCTGATTTACCTAAGTGGTGTCAAAAAGCATTGATTCTCCAAGCATCTAATGCTAGTGTCACGGCTCGATTGATTGAAGAAAAATTAATACAAATTAATTCTTCTTATCAAGATGTATATGTCGGTAGAGGTACAGAACGTGATAAATTTTCTGAGCATTTATTTAGAAAATCGAAAAAATCACCACAAGTATTAGTCTTCTATGGCTTGCAAGGAATAGGTAGAAGAACATTTGCTAAAGACATACTTGAGAATATTTATAATCTAAGATTAGGCCCTATTTTTGAAATTGACTCAACAGAGTCTCTAGTTAACCTATATGTTAAGGTTTTAGATGATGTGAGTGATGTGTTAACTCAAACAGATTTAGCAGATCATATTGAAGCTTTTGAAAAAGTTAACTTAGATCAGCAGACGGATGAGATAGTTCGTTTATTGATGGAATATAGTGAATATAAGATAGCACCCTGTATTTTAGATAATGGTGGTTTATTAAATGAATATGGTCAATATCGTGAAGAATATAAAGTTTTGATGGAAAAGATTGATACTGTAAAGAATTTATTTTTAGTTATTTTGCAGACTCGAAATCCATCGTATATTAATGAAGAACAGTTTTTCTTTGTCACATATATAGGCCCTTTAAGTTTTGATGGAATGAATTCTCTATTAAGTACATATTTAAGAAATATGCAAATAGACTACAAACGCGATGATGTGCTAGAATTCACAAAATTTTTAGATGGGTATCCACCAGCAGCTCAATTTGTAAGAAATACTATTGATAAATATGGTATGGATATTGCATTAGCAGATAAAACACTATTAACTGATTTTAAAGTACATTCTTTTACACAATATTTAAAGAAGATGGTAGAAGAGAATGAAGTTAAAATAAAAATTTTGAGGATATGTGAAGCTTTGCCTCCGCTGAATTTAAAGATTTTGAACATTTTAAACAATGATAGTAAGTTTTTAGATTATATCAAGAGCTTAATAGATCAAAGTATTATTGTTTTTGATAAGCAAAATAATAAGTATATTTTATCTGCCCCATTAAAAGAGGCTGTGAGAAGGACATGGGGTACTTTGGACAAAGAGTCCTTTAAAGATATTGCAATTAAATTAAAAGAAGTTTATTGGGATGAAAATAACTTACCTGAAAACGCTATATTGGAGCTATTGATTTTCTGTTTATTAAGATCAGAAAATGTAGGAGACTTAGAAGACTTCAAGGGTATCATATTACCTTCTACAATTTTAAAAGCAGCAAAAAGTGCATATGGAAATAGAGAGTGGCTTGTAGCCATTGACTTATGTCGAAAAGTTCTTAACCTAGATTCTAATTCGAATGAGGCCAGAGTTATTTTATTCAAATCATTGGTAAGGGAAAATGAAAATTCTAATGAAGTATTAAGTGAACTAAAAGATAGTAACTATCGTGGCTACAATGCTCTAAAAGGCTTCAGGGATTTAAAGCAAAAGAAGTATTCAGAAGCAATTAAGAGTTATAATTTAGCTCTGGCTTCTGGTGATGAAAGCTTAGCAGTTTATAGAGAAATTGCAGAATGTTATTATTGGATGGGTGACTATGAAAATGCTAAAAAGCACATAAATAATGTTTTGAAAAGAAATACGCCACCAAATCCTTTTGTATTAGACTTGGCAGCAAAAATTTCTATTGAAAATCATGATTTTGAAATAGCTGTAGAGCATATTTCTGCCTTGGAATTAGTAGATAGACCAGAAAATGTAAGTCATCGAAAAGCCTTATTATATTCGAAGCAAGGGGATTATAAACAAGCTATTCAATTTGCAGAAGAGGCTTGTAAACGTCAACCACCCTTACCTGAAGCGTTTTTAAATAAAGCTCATGTTTTAATTATGATAGAAAGATACACTGAAGCTCAAGGGGTATTAGATGAGATCAAAGCGAGATTTAAATCTCAAATAAAAACAGACTTCTATCTTGAATTAAGAAGTAAATTAGCTATTGAGACTTCTAATTGGGAAGAAGCAGAGATTTATTTAAAGCAAATGAATAACAATAACTCGGATTATAGTAAAGTTTTAAAATTCAAAGTTATTGAATTGAAGTTATTAGATAAAAAAGTATCACTTAAAGAAAAGAATGAACTTACAGAGGAATTACAGAGGTTAAAATTACAAGGTATAGCTGAATTAATAGATAACGAAACTGGTATTAGAAATTTTGTTAGAATTTAAACTAATAAAATCAATGTGGGTTTAAAATAAAATATGATATTTTTAAAAAAATTAATTATCTATAATGATTAAAAGTCTTGTATGATATTCGGGATTTTTAGTTTAGTAAAAGAGTAAGATGGTGAATGAACTAAAATTTTAAAATTCAAAAGATAATGTGAGAGGTTGTGAATAAAATTTACTTAATATCTCAGTTAGATAAATTAAGGGGAGAAACGCACTGAAATTTTAAGTGAAAAAGTCAGATGAAAGTGAAGATGAGACAAAGCATGATAAGTTATTGATTAAAATAAATGAAATGCATGAATAAATTTTATTATGAAATAAATGGATAGTTTATAGCATTTTATTGCTACAAGCTATCTTTTTTATTTTTAACTATAGTTTTATTCTTCAGCACATCCATAGATATATATATTAAACTTATTTTAATACGAAATATATATATCGCTGATGAATGATATCTATAATTTGTTTTATGGGGGATTAAGAAAAACTATTTTAATGATTGTAGCACTAGCATTTACTATTTTCGTCCCATTTTCAGAGGCAAAAGTAAAATTCAATATTAAAGTTCAAAAAGATTTTTGATTAATTAGTATTGAGAATTTGAATTCAAAAGACAATATTGAAAGAGAAGATAAATATATGAGGGTTTAGCTGAAGAAGAAATTATTAATGGAATGGTAGAACAGCTTAATTTTTTATATATGAAAACTTTAGTTCAAAAAACAACTACAGCATGTATTAGAAACATCACATATTCAATCTACAATTACTTAAAGGAGACTTCCATGAGTTTTAAAGCTGACTTTAAACATGAAATACGTAACGTAATAAAAGACGTAGAAAAAGAAATAAATAAAACATGGAAAATTGAATATAAAGGGCATTCTATAGAAATTACAAACCAAATAAAAGAAGAGCAACTAATCATTGATGGTGTGACAGTTGATAAAAAACAACGAAAAAGTTTATTGACTCATATGATCCCTTATTCAAAATTGTCAGGGATATTGGAACTTCAAGATGGTACAAAACACAAAGTGTCCGTTAAACTTGGTGGGTATGTACGATTTCGTTGTATGGTGAAGGTAGATCATGAAACGGTTTTAGATGAATCAATGAAGATAGACCTTCTATCATGGGATCATAAAGAGAAAATCGTTCCCTTTATTCAACAACAAATTCAAACACATCATAAAATAGTAGATGATCGTTTACCCGATGAAGATTATTTATTTGACGAAAATGAACCACGATTGGCTCCCGGTTTATCTGATTATTATGTAGATGAACGACCTGCCCCTTTTTATGTGAAGAAACTATTGAAGCTTTTTGAAATACAACTGAATCATCCTACAAACGAAACTAGAAAAAAAACATATGAAAAAATCATTTCTAACAATATGGCGAGTCGCAACAGTGAGTTAATCGACCGATTTCAGCAAACACAATGGGATGAATCTCTTGTACAGCAAGAAGCGTTATGGCTTCTTGAACATGCGGCACATCGGGAGGTCGTCAAATTTGCAGTCATGATACTGGGATGTACGAACTGTGAAAAATACAAAGAGCTTTTATTCACAATAGGTATGCATGAAGAATTTACTTCTTATGTCGTGTTTGCATTGAAGAATGGCACAATTCAAGGAAACGAACATGTTTGGCGTCTTGCAAAGTCTGTTGATGGATGGGGAAAAATTTCGGCTGTTGAGCAATTGGAAGCCTCGACGCCAGAAATAAAACGTTGGTTACTAACAAAGGGCTGCGAAAATACAATCATGAATGAATACTTAGCTTATACTTGTGCTCTTAATGGTGATCTGGAAACAGCTTTATCAGAAGATGAAATTTCCAAAGAATTATACGATGGAGCGAGTCTCATCATTCAAGCATTATTAGAAGATGAGGTTTCTATCTACGGAATCGATGAGTATTCAAATGCAAGCTCAGTTCTCTGCCGATTTATTCACCATGCTCATAAGCACTGCCAAGCAATTGAGGACTTTTATCCAATATTGAAAATAAATGAGTTTTTAAATGATGAACAAGAGATTTGGGACGACCGATTGAATGCTTCATGGAAACAGGACGATTATAAGGCTATCCAGGAAGCTGTTCAACCGTTTATCAATGACAGTAGATGGCCAAAGCTTGCAATCGATTCGTTACAACAGGGTTTTAGCTCCCAAGCACTTGAAATCGCTCTCTTTTATCGTTTAGATGTGATTGAGCATCTATTTGCTTTACTTGAGAAAGATCCGGCAAATAGTGAAATATACTTTGCTGTGATGGACACAAATCATCACCAGCATATTAGAGAGCTTTGTAAATTTTCAGAAACACATTTATCGTTATCTAACCTCTCAGATGATGAAGTGGCTTGTCTACAATATATTGTGCAAGATTTATATGCACACGACGGTGTAGGATTGCCATTGATTCAAGCTGCACTTAGATCAGATGATGGAAATTTACAGTATCATGCTTTAAGTGTATTAAAAGAATGGTCTCCTTCGTATTCTCAGCAAGCGGCCACAAGAGAATTGATTGAACATATTGCTGTGAAGACAAAGGATAAAGAAGATCGAAAGTTAGCCAAATACTTATTAAAGAAATAGGATTCGGTTTACCTTCGCACCACGAGAATAAAATCTATTAGAAAGCAGGCACACCATGCACACAATCAAAAAAATAGGCAAAACCTTCTCCTACATCACACCAGTATCACTCACCGACCGCCCCATCCTAGGCATGGTCGTAGGCAATAACAAAACATTAATGATCGATGCCGGCAACTCGGAAGATCATGCGAACTATTTTATCCAAAAAACTTTAAAACACGAGAATGCCACGCCCGATATGGTGGTCCTCACGCATTGGCATTGGGATCATATTTTTGGTCTACCGGCGTTGCCTCATGCGGTTTCAGTTGCTTCTGCAAAAACCAGAAAAGAAATGGAGAAGCTTCTTCCGTTTTCTTGGTCAGATGAGGCGATTGATGAGCGGGTGAGGGAAGGAACGGAGATTGAGTTTTGCGCGAAGGCGATAAAAGAAGAATATAAGAATCATCGAGAGATTCAGGTGGTTTTACCGGATGTCACGTTTGATCGTCGGATGGAGATTGATCTTGGCGGGGTGACTTGTGTTGTGCAGCATGTTGGGGGTGATCATGCCGCAGATTCAGTGATCGTGTATGTGAAAGAGGAAAAAATCCTGTTTCTTGCTGATTGCATTTATCCGAAAATGTATGCTGAAAAAGTACATTATACGGTAAAAGAAATCTTGCGTCTTTTAGATGAGTTAGATGCATTTGATGCTGAAACGTATATTCCTTCACACCAAAGACCATGGACAAAAGAGGAGTTTCGTCAGGAAACAGATAAGCTTCGAATGATGGCGAAATACACGGATCTTTATGGTGGAGATCAGGAGAGAATCAAGAGTGAATATCAAACACATGTGAACAGAGAGCTAAAAGAAGATGAGTTAGAGACAATCGCTTATTTTGTAAATGGTTATTAAATAATTATGGTGACTAAAACAGAAAAAGTCTCATTTGAGTGATTTTCCTCAAACGAGACTTTTTTATTTCTATGGTAAACCTACAAAGTCTTCTGCATCACGAACTGTGACAGACATCTGTTTTGCATTAATAATAATGACACAATCCCAAGTGGGCTTTATTTGCAGTTCATCATTCTCATCAATACGAATAATTCCTTTAAATTCAACAGTCTGTTCTAGAAAGACCATTTTCTTTTCTGTATCATCTTTGACTGCTGTTAAATGTTCAGGATAGTGAATCGTCCAATCATAAAAAGCGGTTTTCTTCATAGTTCCTCCTATTTTCATTCGTACACATCTCCGAATACTTCTTTTGTTTGCCGGATTGTCAGTGATTTATTGGTTGGATCAATTGAAATGACACAATCCCAAGTAGGTTTGATTTGTAGCTCGTTGTTGTCGTCTATCCAGATGATGCTATTTAGTTCAATGGATGGCTCTAAAATAACCATTTTCTTTTCATGATGATCGGTAATCGCTGTTAAGTCTGCTTGTAAATAGATGGTCCAGTCAAAAAAAGTGATGTTTTTCATTGTTTCTCCCCTCATCTTCGCTTATATTTCCATTATAACCTGAGTGTTTTCTGACACCATTTTTTATCAATTCTTCTATTAATAGAGAGGTTACTTACAGATGGACAACATAACTGACCTATACGACACGTTCAAAACCAAAATATCGAAATATCCAATTGAACAAAATCATTGGCAAGCTTTCAAAGATGGAACAACGATTAAACAATTAAAAGCAGGTACATGCATGATCAAGGCTGGCGATCCAGTGAAGCATGCTTATTTCTGCATAACGGGGCTCTTCCGTCTGTTCTATTTGTTACCGGATGGAAGGGAGTATAATGTGGCTTTTACGTTGGAAGATGATTTTGCTACTTCTTATGCAAGTATGATCAACGGGCAGCCTTCTCCTTATTCGATTGAAGCGATGGAGGATTCTATCGTGATTGAAATTCCGTATGATCTGCTTCAAATGTTGATGGACAGAAGTCATATGTGGGAGCGGTTTGTTCGGGTGAGTGTAGAAAGGCTGTATACGAGAAAGGAAGAGCGTGAGAGGGAACTGCTCTATTTGCCAGCCATTGAGCGATATCAGGCGTTTTTATTGAAATATCCCGGGTTACATCAGCGTATCGCTCAATATCATATTGCCTCATATACCGGTATTTCTCCGGTTTCGCTGAGCAGGCTGCTGCATACTGATGAACATTAACCTATGTTAATGCACATTCTCTAGATCTGGCGTACAATCATCACATCATAGAAGAATCGAGGGGCTGGATCATGAAATATATGATGGTTGTTTTATTAGAGTTCTATCCATCTTGGCTTGCTTTACCACGAGAGGAGCGCAGAACCCATGCGGCTTCGCTGCAAGAATTGATGCAGAAATATGAGGAACATGTGACGGTGCGCTTTTTTGATGCTGAAGCTCTTCCAGGTAAGGATTACACAGATTTTGTGATGTGTGAAACGGATGACCTGAAGTTCTATCATTTTATGTGGGAAGAGATTAGAGAT
The DNA here is from genome assembly GCF_038003325.1 of Bacillus sp. FSL K6-3176. NCBI lineage: Bacteria > Bacillati > Bacillota > Bacilli > Caryophanales > Bacillaceae > Bacillus > Bacillus sp. FSL K6-3176. Next base: position 3,688,700 of record NZ_JBBOOX010000001.1, on the reverse strand, counting down.
TCTATTCCTTACACAAGTGGTTATGTCAAATGAAAAAGAATCTTTGAAAATGGATTAGTAATCGAAAACCACCTGCTATCAGGTGGTTTTTTGCACATTCTATTTTTTGGTATAATCAGGGGTAAGGTAAAAACGGATAAATTTTTGAACTGAATCGGAGGTACTTATGAAGCAGCTGTATATGAAGCAAAAGGTATTTAGTCTGAGCGGCAGATTTACGGTAAAGGACCAACAGGAGAATGATGTATATGAGGTCGAAGGCAGCTTTATGAAGGTGCCAAAGACGTTCACCATTTTGAATACAGAACGAGAAGAAATCGCTGTGATTACAAAGAAAATGTTTAGCTTTTTACCAAAGTTTTTAGTAGAAGTCGGAGGGCAAGAGGTATTGACGATCAAAAAAGAGTTTACGTTCTTCAAAGCCAAATATTCAATTGATGCTGCTGGAATCGAAGTACAAGGGAACTGGTGGGATATGAATTTCCAAGTGCTGCAAAGCGGCGAAGTGATCGGTCAAGTGAAGAAGGAATGGTTTACTTGGGGGGATAGCTATAAGGTGGATATTTTGAAAGAAGAGATGGAGCCTGTGATGATTGCATTGGTTGTTGCGATTGATTGTGTGAAGGCGGATGAAGCGGCGTCGAGGTCTTCATCGACGACGATGAATAATTAATTGGAGGGTTTAAAAAGTTGGACAACCTCACCCGCATTTTAAGATTAAGAGATGCAGAGATATGGGAGTATGAATTTCTCGATAATAAAGACATCATCGTCTATTTCTCGATTAAAGATTTAAATAGAAAAGCAACGATTCATGATAATCCTCTGGCCACTCAAGAAGAACTGGATGAAAGAGATAATTACATATCAATGGATGTGCACAGCCATCTAGATCTCAAGAAAACGCTAGAAGAAGATATATTTGATGACTTTATCACCAATATCTCAGCTTTAGTAGAGCATATGCATGATTTTCACAATGCGCATGTTTTTATTCACATGCATGTTCATGACAAAATCGAATTGACAGATTTTCAGTTAGAAAAAGATGAAGAGATGCATGGCGATGAAAAAGAACAACTCTATACATTTAAACGTTTATGGATTCAGCAGGCATGTTTTCAATTGGTCGAACAACAATTAAATCGAAAAATCACAGACATGTCTAACAGTAGGTTTTGCCAAGATCTAAAGTGAGGTGAGCAAACGAATGACATTCCCATACAAAGTATTTCAAACAGTTGTTGAATGCGGCAGCTTTACAAAAGCTGGAGAGAAGCTTGGGCTGACGCAGTCTGGGGTGAGTCATAATATGGCGAAGCTTGAGTCAGAGCTTGGGATTGTGCTGCTTCATCGGAATCGAAACGGGCTGTCGCTGACAGATGCAGGTGAGCGGGTGATGCCGCATATTCGCCAAATCATTCATCATGCGTCATTGCTTGAGCAGGAGGCGGCGTTGATTCAAGGGATGGAAGTGGGGAGTATTAAGATCGGCACGTTTTCTAGTTTTTCTTCAAAAATGCTTCCGCAGCTGATACATCGATTTACGAAAAGTTATCCCAATATCCAATTGGAGTTATACGAAGGCGGCTATGAAGAGATTGAAGAGTGGATCGCGTCTGGCACAGTTGATCTTGGGTTTTTAACACAGCCATCTAGAGATTTGGAAACTGTTCCATTGTTTCAAGATGAATTGGTAGTGCTCATGCAAGAGAGTCATCGTTTCCATACAAAGAAGGTGATGGAAGTCGCTTCGTTCCAAGATGAACCATTTATTATGCCAAAAGCGGGCTGTGATCAACTCATTAAGAAAATATTAAAAGAAAGAGGCGTAAAACCCCATGTTTTATTTGAGATTGGGGACAACAATACGCTCATCTCTATGGTTCAGGAAGGCCTTGGGCTCACGATCATTCCGAAGTTGATTTTGCCGCCTCAGGTGCCTCATGCGAACGTAATTCCACTTGAGACCAGTGTTTATCGCGAAATCAATATGGCGTTTAAATCTTTTAACGCAGCCTCTCCCTCTACTAAAAGATGGATTGAAGTGGTCAAAGATCATTTTAAATAGATTCAGCTTGAACGAGAGTCTCTATTCAAGCTGATCAATTTATAGCGTGATCACCCCACGAATGGTAATAACCGCTGCTCCTGCTACTTTAATGACCGGCTTTGCTTCATTCGGAATGACCGTGATACGAAGCAATCCTGGTCTGCCGATGGCATCACCTTGAGCAATGCGTAGATGAGTGGTTTCTTGCTGAGGAATGATCCCTTCCAAATACAGAAATCCGGCCAATGCCCCGTTGGCTGCTCCCGTTACAGGATCTTCGGGTATACCAATGCCAGGTGCAAAATCCCTTGTATAAAGATCAAAGTCCTTTGTGGATTGAAACGTATAAAGATGAGTCGTTGTGATATCCTGCTCTTTATTCATTTTTCCTAAAGCTGCTAAGTTTGGTGCCGCTTGATCAATGTCATTCTGGTGTTTCAACGGAACCAGGAGATGCCAGTTTCCGGTGTTTGCTAATTTTATAGGATAGGATGGATCAATCCTGTCACTGCTTATACCGAGCATGTCACTAAGCTCTTCTACATCGATGATAAAATCTCGCGTCTTTGGCGTGACCTGTGTCATCTCCACATCCACAACTTTGCCATTTTCCTCGTGCCATATAACGGGAACATGGCCGATCTTTGTTTCTAACACAACCCCTGATTTTTCTTTAGCCATCCCTAGCTCCGTCGCTAAAAGCCAAGTCAACCCAACCGTCGCATGCCCGCAGAAATTGACCTCTTCCGTTGGAGTGAAATACTTCACTCGATAATCGGCTTTCTCATCATGTGCCGGTAGTAAGAAAACGGACTCGGGTAAGTTCAACTCCTTGGCGATATTCTGCATCTCATCCTCCGTTAACCATTCCCCATCCAACACCACCCCAGCGGCATTACCTCCAAATTTCTCAGTTGTAAACGCATCGACATGATACACTCTAATATCTTTCATCTGACGAATCCTCCTAAACATGTTGTTATGTTCATCATAAATTTGTATGATGCATTCGTAAAATGAATCTTTTGAATGTGATGAATTGGAATTGTTCATGTAATATCAAACAACTAGGCGCTAAGGGCGGAAAGGTCTTACCGTTACAGGAAAAGGAATGTCGGAGAGTAGTAAGACGGTAAAGTCGTTTAAGGCTGAAAGAAAATAATATCGGATCAAAAGGCAGGTTCAAAGAGAATCTGCTTTTTTGTAGTATGCTTGAACAAAACAAAAAGAAAGCGAGGGGGTCAGCATAGCTTTAGGAGGATATATCAATATTGGATTGGTATTCTATGATGACATTCATTTAACAATCACTTTTCGCAAACTGACTGACTTTTTAACAAAAAAAGGAATATTGATAACGAAGATAAAGTTTAGTCAGGATGCTAATGGCGAAGCATGGATCGAACATGATGTAAAAGAGAATAAAATCAAAAACAATTACTTGGAAGGTTTTTATACAGAATTTGAATTGGCGGGAACATGTCTAAAGCATACGACCATGAATATACAAAAAGAAGCTGGTTTTGTGGGATTCGTTCTATATTTAAAGTGGACAGAGGTTGTTTCACATGATGTCGTTCGTATTCAACAGGAGATCGTACAGTGTCTTGTAGAACTTTATCATACTCTTACGTTCGAGTATTCATTCATTGGACATGAAATGGAAGTCGAGATTCATCCAGATGATGTTGAAAAGAGTCTGCAAGAACACCATGCTTTTCCAGTTGTTCTTATAGGTAAAGAGGATTATTTAGTCATTTTTTATGGTGATACTCTCATTGACGGGCTAACTACTCAAGAGAGAGGGAAGAAATATTTAAAGGTTAAAAGAGAACAGTAAAAAAGCCTCCTGAATGTCTCAGGAGGCTTTTTCCATCCATCACCCATAATAATTATTCGCCTGAATAAAAAATTGGGATTGCATGTAGTTATATGTGATTTTCGAGAAGTCGAAGGGCTGGCCGTTTGTGAGATGAAAGACGGTTTCGACGCGAAGAGCAGGATCATTTTGCTTAAGTCCGAGGTGCTTCGCTTCGGTTTCATTCAGTTTGCCTACTTGTAAGTACATATCCGAGAAGCCAACTTTGAGCCCAAGGCCTTCGCTGATAAATTTAAAAACAGAATCGGCTGCAATTTCTGTGTTGAGGTAAGGAATAATGGTTTTCCGGTAATAGGACTCTTCTAAACATAAAGTTTGTCCATTGATGTAACGAATGCGTTTAAGGTAGAAAACATCCTCATCTGGTTCAATGTTTAAATTCAGCGCAGCTTCTTCTGGCGGTTTGACGGTATCTAACGTGAGAACTTCTGATGTCAGTTGAAATTCCTCTAAATCTTTTTTAAATCCTTGGTTGGATAAAAGGCTGATATAGCCTTTGCGCCTGTGCCTTCTCACAAAGATGCCGCTGCCCCTCACCTGATAGACAATCCCTTTTCTTTCGAGTAAATCTAATGATTTGATAATTGTACTTTTGCTCACAGCAAATTGATTCATAAGAGTCTCAAGCACAGGAAGTTTGTCTCCTTGCTGTAGCTCATGTGTGACAATATATTTTTCAATATCGCTCGCAATTTGTTGATACTTTAACATAGCCATTCCTCTTTGTTTTCACGATTTATTGTCTTTGTATTATAGCACATCCCGATTTCTCTTTGATATGCAAACTTAAATTATATAGGCATTGATAAATTGTACCGGTATAATTATAATGTACATATACTAGTGGTGATAAAGGGGGGGTTTATATGTCAAAAGTGAGGGATTATCAAAAGCTTGCAGAAGACATCTTAGAAGCAGTTGGCGGAGAGGAAAATGTGGTGAGTGCCGCAAGATGCGCCACGAGGCTGCGTTTGGTGCTGAAGCGCTCTAATCCAAAGGCAAAAGAAGCAATCAACGCCATGCCTGGCGTCATTACAGTGGTGGAAAACGGTGGTCAGTTTCAGGTTGTGATCGGTCAGCATGTAGGTGAGGTATATGAGCATTTTTCCAACCTTGTTCAGCTCCAAACGTCGGATGATGATCAGCCGAATGAAAACAAAGGAACGATACTGAATCGGGTCATTGCGACCATGTCCGCTGTGTTTGCGCCATTTGTGTATATTTTAGCCGCAGCTGGTATTTTGCAAGGTGCACTTATCTTAATAAATTTGATATTTCCAAGCTTCTCGAAAACAGGCACTTATGAAGTGTTTAGCTTTATTTCTTGGGCACCGTTTACGTTCTTGCCCATCTTTATTGCGATCACTGCAGCCAAGCATTTCAAAACAAATATGTATATCGCGGTTGCTTGTACAGCAGCGCTTGTCAGTCCTTCTTGGACAGAGATTGCCGGACGTGTAGCATCAGGGGAAGGTGTGACCTTTTTAGGGATTGCATTATCTGAAACGGTTTATACATCATCCGTCTTGCCACCGCTTTTCTTAGTATGGATTCTTTCTTATGTAGAAAAATTCTTAAACAAACGAATTCATGAGGTTGTCAAACCACTATTTGTTCCTTTTCTCTGTATGGTCGTCATGGTTCCGTTAACCATTCTATTAATCGGTCCTCTTTCGACAGCAGGTGCAAATGGGATTGCAAACGGATACAATGTCTTAGCTGAAAATGTACCAGCTCTGGCAGGTGCCATTATCGGTGGTTTCTGGCAAGTACTCGTGATTTTCGGTGTTCACTGGGGAATCACGCCAATGGTACTTGCGAACTTTGAACAATATGGACGTGACTCCTTTCAGGCATATCAAACCATCGCTGTTATCGCTCAAGTCGGTGCGGTGCTGGGAGTTATTTTAAAAGCAAGAAATCGGGAAACACGGAAAGTTGGGGTTTCAGCTGGAATCACAGGACTCTTCGGTATTACGGAGCCTGCGATTTACGGTGTCACCTTACGTTTTAAAAAGCCGTTTATTTTTGGGTGTATTTCTGGAGCGGTCGGTGCCATTGTGGCCAGCTTCTTTACGCCCTATTACTTTGCATATGCAGGGCTGCCTGGCCCGCTGACCATTGTGAACGGAATCAATGCAGATTATCCAACGTCTATCATTGGTATTTTGATTGGTGTGGCCATTGCGCTGATTTTACCAGTTGTGCTTATTCAAATGTTCGGATATGGAGAAGATACGGTAGAACAGTCAGCTGGTGAAACACCTGTTAAAGATCAAGACGGAGAAACGACACAAGCTTCTATGAACAATGAAGATATGATCACGGCTCCATTTACAGGAAAGGTGCTTTCGTTATCTGAAGTGCCAGATCCCGTATTTAGCTCTGGGGCGATGGGGAAAGGCTTTGCCGTTCATCCGACCGATAACAACTGTTTGCACCGTTTGATGGCAGTGTCGTCATGCTTGCACCAACAAAACATGCGATTGGTTTGCGTTCTAAATTTGGTGTAGAGTTACTTGTTCATGTAGGAATTGATACGGTTTCTCTAGATGGATCGGCATTTACACTCAATATCAGAGAAGGCGACAAGGTGAAAAAGGGTGACTTGTTGATGACATTTGATCAGGAAGCAATTGAAAGCAAAGGATTACAAACAATCACACCTGTTATCATTACCAATACCCAAGCATACGAAGATGTGATTGTAGAGAAACGTTCGACATGTCAGCCAACTGACGTCATGATGACAATTGTGAAATAGGAGGAATAGATAATGACTTTACCAAAAGATTTCTTATGGGGCGGGGCATTAGCCGCTCATCAATTCGAAGGTGGATGGAATGCAGCTGGCAAAGGGCCGAGTGTTGTAGATGTGATGACAGCAGGTGCTCATGGTGTACCAAGACAGATCACGGAAACGATAGAAGAAGGAACTTTTTATCCAAACCATGAAGCCATTGATTTCTACCATCGTTACAAAGAAGATATCGCCATGTTTGCTGAAATGGGATTAAAATGCTTACGAACATCGATCGGCTGGAGCCGAATTTTCCCTAAAGGGGATGAAGAAGAGCCGAATGAAGCAGGCTTACAGTTTTATGATGATGTGTTTGATGAACTGATTAAACATGGAATCGAGCCTGTCATTACGCTGTCTCACTTTGAAATGCCCCTCCATTTGGCAAGAGAATACGGCGGATTCCGAAGCAGAAAAGTCGCTGAATATTTCGCGAAATTCGCGGAAGTGTGCTTCAATCGTTACAAGGACAAAGTCACATACTGGATGACGTTTAATGAAATCAATAACAAAATGGATGTCAACAACCCATTGTTCCTTTGGACAAATTCAGGCGTATCGGTCAAAGAAGGCGAAAATGCCAAAGAAGTCATGTATCAAGCGGGACATCATGAATTGCTTGCAAGTGCATGGGCAGTGGCAAAAGGAAAAGAGATCAATCCGTCCTTTCAAATTGGAGCGATGGTGTCCCACGTGCCAATTTATCCATATTCCTCAAACCCAGAGGATGTCATGCTGGCAGAAGAATATATGAGACAGCGCTATTTCTTCCCAGATGTCCAGGTGCGTGGCTACTATCCAAGCTACGCGTTAAAAGAATTTGAGCGCGAAGGCTATCACATTCCTTTTGAAGAAGGCGATGAAGAAAGCTTAAGAAAAGGAAAAGTAGATTACCTTGGCTTTAGCTACTATATGTCAACAACGGTCAAAAGCGATGCGGTATCTGATCACAACGGAGACATTGTCAATGGAGCACTGCCACATGGTGTGGAAAATCCGTATATCAAATCAAGTGACTGGGGTTGGTCCATTGATCCGACAGGTTTAAGGTATACATTGAATCGTTTTTACGATCGCTATCAAATCCCGCTATTCATTGTGGAAAATGGCTTTGGTGCCATTGATCAAGTGGAAGAAGACGGCTCTATTCATGACCCAGAGCGAATTCAATATCTCGCTTCTCATATTCAAGCACTGAAAAAAGCGATTGAATATGACGGTGTGGACCTCATCGGCTACACACCTTGGGGCATCATTGATATCGTGTCATTCACAACCGGTGAAATGAAAAAACGCTACGGCATGATCTATGTTGACCGCGATAACGAAGGTAATGGTTCAATGAAGAGACTCAAAAAAGATTCATTTACTTGGTACCAAAACGTCATTGCAACGAATGGTGAAGAAGTGTAACAAAGGAAAATGCAGACCCGGATGAGTGTGGTATACGCTTGTTCGGGTTTTTGTGTTTCTTTCGACAAAAATGGTGCGCATATCCTTTTGTTAACAAGAAATAAGTCTTATAATTTAGATAGAATATTTGATGATGAAAATAAGAGAAGATAGATGGAATGGGAGAGGTAGTAAATGACGAAATGGTGGATGGTTCGTGCGGGTGACCAAAACGAATTAATTACAATTTGGGAAGAGAAAGGCATTGCATCGATAGGGTGGCCTAAATTAGGTAATCCAAAACAATATCAAACAAAGCAAGAGATGAATGCTCGAGCTGATGTCATATTCGCTGAGAACAAACCTTTTACGAGAAGAAGCTGGGTCAGTCAGGTATGGAGGTTTAGTAGAGAAATCAAAAAGGGAGATCGAATCATTACGTACATAAAAGAAAGCCGTGAATATCGAGTAGGTACGGTGATTGCTCCGCATTTTTTTGATGAAGCAGTTGGAGATAAAATGTATCCAAATCATATTCAGGTAAATTGGGAACCAATAGCAGTTAAACGAGATTCTCTCAGTCAATCAGCTAAGAACAGCCTCGGTTCTATATCAACTGTTTTTCGTGTAGATGATTGGGGGAAAGAGATTGAACATTTACTCAAAAACCCTACATCTATATCAGCGCCTGAAGATGAAACCGAAGAAGATGAAATTATCGAAGATTTAGTCAGCAAAGCTACTGTCATGATTGAAGATAAAGTAGATAAATTGGACCCGTGGCAAATGCAAGACTTAGTCGGAGGCTTACTGCAAGCAATGTCATACAATGTTCGCGTGAGTCCAAAAGGGCCAGATGGCGGTGTGGATGTATTAGCTTATAAAGATGCATTTGGATTTGAAAAGCCTATTATTAAAGTACAAGTAAAGCATCGGAAAAATTCAGCCAGTTCGCCAGAGGTGCAGCAATTATTAGGTGCTAATCCAATGAATGCTAACAGTTTATTTGTTTCTACTGGTGGGTTTACTTCTCATGCAAAAGCTGTTGCGAAGCATAATGAGGTTCATCTAGTGGACTTAGAAGAACTCGTAAATCTTATTGTACATTGGTATGAACATATGCCAGCTGAGACAAGATCCTTATTACCTCTGAAAAAAGTGTATGTACCTGAGTGATCTTTTTATTGTCTATGTTTCAATAACTCCTGAATACAAAGAAAAAAGAGGGTAATGACGGTAAAATAGTTCATTGGATTCTGAAAGATATTGATGTTCATTGATAATTGAAGAAGAATCCACAGACTGAATACCACCATAACAGCAGGAATAATTAATTTATACACAATGGTTCTCCCTTCTAGAGTAGTGCGGTTTTAGTTGGCATTGTCTCATATCATTGTAGAGGTTGAAAAGAGGTAAAGGTTTTAATAGGTTCTATCACATAATTCGGTATAATTGGTCTATAAAAACGATAAATGGTAGATAAAGAATAGGAGTTGTTGAAATGAATCAAACTCTGCAAATGGGTGCCAATACCGTACTAAACTCTCCAAAGGGGCAATTATTCATCAGTTATGAAGTGTCATCTGCAATTGATATTTCTTTAACGGCGTTTCTCTTAACAGATTCAGATCTAGTTCAAGGAGATAATGGCATTATTTTTTACAATCAGCCGGAGAGTACTACGGGTGTCGCGACACTTTTACCAGCAGAGATATCAGATCAGTTGAAAAGACATCAATTGAATTTTGATATGAGCAAAGTGCCTGTCGGAATCACAAAGATGGCTATTACACTAACAGAGGATCGAGGAATCGGCTTTTCTCATGTGAAGAATCTGCAAGCAGAAATTCGAACAGGTGATGAGGTGCTATACCTAACACCAGTAAGCTTTACAAATGAAAAGGGTATTGTCGTAGTAGAGCTATACATAAGAAATAGTGAAACGAAAGCACGATCCATCTGGCGTGGCTTCGATTCTGGATTGGAAGGGCTATGCAAGCTTTATGGGGTGGAGGTTGAACCTGATGAACAGGATGTTTCTACACCTCCTCAAATGGTTTCTGAAAAACAAATTAATGAGCCTGCTCCAATGAACACAGCCGCTAAAGAGAAAGTCTCTGCACCTATTAGCTTAGAGAAAGTTCAAGGTAAAATTAGTCTAGACAAAGGTCATAAACCGATCATCATTGACAAAACACCAGAGATTACGGCTACAGTATCTTGGGAGTCTGGTACCGATTATGATATTTACGCGTTGATCTATACGAAGTCAGGAAAACAAATAGATGTGGCCATGTTTGGCGCAAAAGGTGTTCCCGCTCTCAAAAGTTACGGTAACGGGGCTGTTGAGCATATGGGAGATGTCGGTAGAGATCGTGAATCAATGAAAACAGAAGTCATTAAACTAAGGTTAAATGATGATATCCTTGCGGTGGTACCCGTTGTTTACTCTGCTCAATCAAATGGAACAGGTTCTTTCTATAGATATAGAGTGTCTATGAGTATCGATAATCATCAAGGAACGTCTGTCACGATTTATGCAAAACATGCAAATGACAATGATCGAATTTATTCTTGTGTTCCTGGTATACTTCAAAACACAAATGATGGCGTGATCATCCGTCCACTAGAGCTTTACAGCAAGCCGAATTCCGAGCGCAGACCTAAATTAAAAATGAAGTCTTCAAATGAAATTGATGTTTTGATGGATAAAGGACCAATCAATGACTATAAGTGACGTGAACATGTGGCTAGACAGAGTATAATGAACTGTCTGGCCTTTTCTATATCTCTACAATGGATAAACTCGTTTATCCAAATTAGAGGGTAAATTGAATAGAAAGTCCATTCCATTTTTTATGTCATTTAGCCTATTTTTCAGTTTTGGAGGTCACGGTAAAATAGACTTTATGATCAATAATGGAGGGAGTGGCTTCTTCTGGGCAAGATACTTGATGCAAAAGCACTAACCAGTGCCATGGATACAAGGGCAAAACACTATCAGGAACTCCGCGAACAAATGATAGATTTAAAAAAGGCATTACAAGGTGTTGCCAACCTCGGTGACGACTTCACTGGAAAAGGTGCCGATAACATTAAAAGTTTCTACAAAGAACTCGCCGGAAATGTGGACATATTTATTAGCCTCATTGATAAACAAAAGGCCTTTCATGAAGGTGTTTCTGGGACACTTGATGATACAAATTTTGGCGGCGACACCTTTGTAGAAGAACACTTTTTAGACAACGCTGTACATATGGGAATCAAGAATGCCAAAAGCATCGTGAAGGATCAAAAAAAGGCACTCAAAACGATTTTTCAAGATATTGATGACCTCATTTCTCTGGAGGTATTTGATAGTAAAACCTTTGACGAAAAGATTGCTGATGCGGAAGATGAACGGAAGAAAACGGTTAAAGATTTAATAGAACTTGATCAAAATCTAAAAGATGAATATGCTTTGTCAGAGACTGAGGAGAAGGCTACAATGGCATTGTACGCAGAAATGATCAATGCCACAAATGACGGAAAATCCATTTCGCCTATGAATTTTGACAAGAAAGCGTATCAAAATAGCGAAATCTACAAGGCAAAAAGCGATATTGAGAAGCAAACTTCTGAATATCTAAAAATCAAAAAAGATCAAGAAGAAGCCCGCAAGATTGCAAAGGAACAAGAAGCACTAGCCAACCGTCCGTGGTATGAAAAAGCTCTTGATTACGGAGGAAATATCGTCAATGAACTGACAGGCGTGAACGATGCAAAACGTGCCGCAACAGGTGTCGATCCGATCACAGGTGAAGAACTCACCGCAGGACAGCGAGTCGCCGCAGGCGGCATGGCAGCAGCAGGCTACATCCCGATTGTCGGTTGGGCAGGACGCATTTTCAAAGGCGGGAAAGCTGTCTATAAAACGACTCAAGCCACGTCCGCCGCAGTCAGAGCAGTAGACATTTACAAGACATCACAGAAGTCTTTTGACGCCCTGAAAACATCACAAAAAGGCTTATATGGCCTCACCGCAACAAACGGCTTCAGCGAAGCGATTACGGGTCGAGATATGTTTGGAAATAAGATCTCGAAAGAACAGCAGGAAGCGAGTATGAATGCAGCGCTTGGGATGCTTTTGCCGTTTGGGGCAAAAGGGTTTCATGGGAAGATGGGTGTAAAGAGTTCAGGTATACCTAATATTTCAAAAAGGCATGATGAAATTGCTCATAAAAGTTATTATGGTAGAAAAGATTTTAGAATAAAGATAAATAGTGCAGTATATTCTCATCATGATAATAAGCATTTAAAGGCTAGAACTGCCGAAGAAGCGAAACGTTTTAGTGAAACCGGAAGACGAAATGCTCAATACCTACCTGAAATAAATAATAAAGTGATAGAAAAAGAAGCTCTTCAAAGAGGGCATATCATTGATAATGGCAATAATAATTTTTACTTCATTTATGATACTGGTAAAGTTGTTGGTTATGATAATGGAAAATCTACTAGTTGGATTAGAGGAGAACTAACGAGTGGTAATGTGTATCACGGTCATCCAATAGCTGGTGATAGATTAAATAAGTATTTAAACAAATTAGGAATAAAATAACTATAAAATTAACAAAGAGGTCGGATAAAGATGAGAAAGCATGTGAAACTTGATATTCCGGAAGTAAACATTCATCCCTTGAGGATAACTGAAGGTTGGAATGTCCGTTATAATCATTTTTGGGAAATTGACCCTAGAAAGTTAGAAACAGAAGATGAAAGATGGTTTATGTTCACTGAAAGTTTGTTACAGCTTTATCATGAGAAATCATCAATAACATTGGACTTAGGTTGGTATCCCGATTTATCTTCAGATGGCAACTATCTTGTTCTAATAGTTAAAAATACAGATTGGGACAATCCTATTCAGGAGTTTAGCTCTGATGACTATAGCAAAGTGATAGATTTTATAGAATTTCATTTAAAAGAAATTACATATAACTGGTGGAAATAAAACTGTATGTATTTCTACGAGGTTAATAAGGCTATTGCTTCTCTGTTTTGCCGTTTCTATGGTGGTGGTCTTATAATGAATAAAAACCAAACAATGCTTAAAAAGCAAAATATGTGGAACCATCATTGGAGCATTAAAAATGTATATAGAACTGGATAAAATTTTATCCGCTGATAAATACTAGTAAGTGAGATACTCTTGTATTTTAGCCTAAACGATTGGGGAGAACTATCAAAACAGGTACTCAATAAACCGATAGAGTGGCAGCGAAAAATTGCGTACTGTCTCGATAATGAGTGCAATGAATATGAGTTTCATATTTTATTGGATTTGCTGAATACTAATGATGTTGAATTATTTGAGATTTGTATTGATACATTAAGAAGTTATCCTATTGAAGAGGGTACAAAAATAGTACTTTGATTGGTTTTATACTGATCAAGATTATTTAATTTACACTTTTATTCGGATTTTAAACAACATAAGATTCATTATTACGTACATGTAATTATACAAAGTCCCCATTTATATTGATTTCCTAGATTTATATCCGGAAATTTTGAAAAAAAGCATAGTTATCTAGAAATCAGTTCATTCCACCGTGTAGCCTGGTGGAATTTTCAAGGGGGAGATGTCTAGAGAGCAATGTTTATACGCCTTGTGGAGGTGCTCCTATGAATAATAAAGGAAAAACAAAAATCGAAACCTTAAAAAGAAAAAGCAGAAGAAAGCACTTAATAAACGAATTAAGTTATATGACACTTCCAGAACCCCCTTTTTTGGAGGTCGAAGAGAATCAATTTTTTTGTCAGAAGGTATTTACTTTCCTGCAATCGAGAGAACATAAAAGTCAAATACATGGAGACAACGATCTAGAGCATATTGAAAAGTCTACACAAATGTTAAATGAAATGGTCGGGAGGATAAAAGAGACTCCTAAACAAGGGAGATTGCTTTTTTTCCGAGATCATGAAATTGAAGCACTTTTAGTGAATGTGGATGAAGTGTTTCATCATTTAAATCAACTTCTTGAGCAAACCAAATTTTTAAGTGGATACGGAGATTTCATTTTAATAGCAGAGGATTTTCATTTTGGATTATGCATAGAGCGTACAGAATATTTTTATGAGTTTAGTATTTGGGGCTGTGAGATTAAAAGTGGGATGTAGAGACGAAGAGATAAGGTTTTCTTGATAGTCAGGGTTTCTCAATGGTGTCAGGTTGACATCGTTTTTAGTTTGTTTTATTCTTTCTCACTCTATCAGTCATCTGAAAAGGTACATTTGGTTGATAAAAACAGACTCTTTGATCTATATTTATTCATTTTTTATTTGATTTTTAAGAAAAATGTTGCTTTTGTTTAAAAAATTACTTACTATAGTGATATTAACATGTTAAAAGCGGTTTCATGAAACGATGAAAAGCTAAAAATAGAATAATGCGTACATTCAATAAGGCGTGTTACTGTTCGGCAGGCAAGACCTAGATTGGATGGGATATCTGTATTTGTATATTCCCACCCAATCCAGGTCTTTTTTTGTTGCCTGAGCTCCTATAATTAAAAATGAAAGCGGTGACTTTGATGAACCATAAAGACTTAGCTCAAGACATTCTAAAGCATATTGGTGGAAGTGAAAATGTTCAAAATGCGATCCACTGTATGACGAGATTAAGGCTGACATTAAAAGACTCTTCACGTGCAAACTCTGAAGAAATTAGTCGTCTTGATGGCGTTATTCAAGTAGCGGATACAGCAGGTCAGTATCAAATTATTATTGGAAATGATGTAGGTTATGTCTATAAAGAATTTGCAAAGCTTATTGATCACAACCCAGAAGCAAGCGGGCAAATTGTCCAGAATAAAGATCATAGCTTCAAAGGATACTTCAATCGTTTTGCCAATTTAATCACTGGCATTTTTGCACCAATTATCCCTGCAATTGCCGGTGCTGGTATGTTGAAGGCTTTGTTGATTTTGTTGCCGATGCTGAATTTGATGAAAGAAGATAGTCAGACCTATTTGGTGTTGAAAATCATTTCAGATGCGGCGTTCTTCTTCTTGCCGATTTTGTTAGCCTATACAAGCTCGCAAAAATTTGGCACAAACCCTATGGTATCCATGGCTTTGGCTGGGGTTTTATTACATCCTAACTTAACAGCTTTGTTTAGCAGTGGCGATCCAGTTGCTTTTGCTGGAATACCCTTGAAAGCTGTATCTTATGGCGCATCGGTTATTCCAATTATATTGATTGTTTGGCTTATGTCCTATGTTGAAAGGCTTGCGGATAAATTATCACCGGGACCCGTCAAAATTTTTATGGTTCCTTTAATCACAATGATCATTGTCGCGCCGATTGGTTTACTGTTTCTAGGGCCGCTCGGTATGTATCTGGGCGCAGGGTTAGCAGCGGGAGTGCTATGGATACAACAAACTGCGGGATGGGCGGCTGTTGCAATTTTAGCTGTTTTCTTACCTTTTATCGTGATGTTTGGCATGCAGAAGGTGTTCTATCCAGTTGTTATCGCTTCCCTTGCTTCGCCTGGATATGATGCGCTCATTGGAGTAGCCATGTTAGCGGCGAATTTTGCACAAGGTGGAGGTGCTTTGGCAGTTTCATTTAAAACAAAAGATCCTAAGTTAAAACAAATTGCGATGTCCGGAGGAATTTCTGCTTTATTTGGCATCACAGAACCTGCATTATACGGTGTCCATTTAAAGCTTAAGAAAACATTACTTGCATGTATGATTGGAGCAGGGGTTTCAGGTATATTTGTTGGATTAATTAAACTGAAAGCGTTTGTCATGGTTTCACCTGGAATTGCCACTATGCCGATTTTCATTGAAAAAGGGACTTCAAACTTTACGTTTGCCATTATTGGTGCAGTCATTTCAGCGGTAGTCGCATTTATTGCTGTTTACATCATTGGCTTTAAAGATGCAGAAAATGAAGTCGTCCAGAAGAGCAATGAGCCTATCTCTACAACAGAAAACACAAGAAATCGTGAGGTCATTTATGCACCGATCAAAGGAGCTGTCATCCCATTAGCGAAAGTAAATGATAAAGTATTTTCTGAAGAAGTGATGGGTAAGGGGGCAGCGATCCAACCTAGCGATGGAAAAGTAGTAGCTCCATTTGATGGGCAAGTAGAAATGATTTTCCATACAAATCATGCGATTGGTCTAAAGTCAGACTTAGGTGTTGAAGTTCTTATTCATATTGGGATTGATACCGTTAACTTAAATGGACAACATTTTACTTCACATGTTCAAAAAGGTGATACAGTAAAGCAAGGCCAGCTTTTAATTGAATTTGATGATCAGAGTATACAAAAGGCTGGTTATGACACAACAACACCAGTGATCATTACAAATTCGGCTGATTATTTAGAAATTTTAACCCAAGAGGGAAAAACCAATCCTTCTGGTCATCAGCAGCCACTTTTAACTGTCTTATAAATAGATTTTGAATGTAACCAGGAAGGTGATATGGTATGGAAATTATAAAAGTGCTGAATACCAGTGTGGTTCTCGCTAAACGAGATGATGGAAAGGAAATCATCGTAATGGGGAAGGCGATCGGGTTTAAAAATAAGCCTGGCAGTCTTATTCAAGAGGAAGATATACAAAAGATTTATGTGCTAGAAGATCAAAGCACGTCAAATGATTTAGCTGAGCTCATGAGAGAGACTCCAGAGGAATTTTTAATCATAACGGATGAGATTATTTCCTATGCGAAGCATCGATTATCCACACACTTAAATGAGCATCTTTATATTTCTCTAACAGATCACCTTTTTATGGCTACAAAGCGCTTTAAGGAACATCTCACGATACAAAATCGCCTGCTTTGGGAAGTGAAGAAATTTTACCCCGAGGAATTTAGCATTGGTATGCACGCACTCGATCTAATAAAAAAACAACTAGGTATTCAATTACCGGAAGAAGAAGCAGCGAATATTGCTTTTCATCTAGTAAATGCGCAGCAGACAGAAGACAATTTGAATCAAATCGTGATGATGACCAATATGGTCAAAGATATTCTAAACATCATTAAAATGCATTATAAGATCGATATTCCAACAGATACGATTAATTACTCCAGGTTTTTAACACATTTACAGTTCTTTGTTCAGCGGTTGCTGGAGAACAAAATGCTTGAAACAGATGACCATGATTTAATCGATCAAATCATGAGGAAATACCCTGAAGAAGTGAAATGTGTGGAGAAAATCGAGAAATATATTAAAACAAATGTGGATTACACCATATCCAATGACGAAAAAATGTATTTAATTATTCATGTCAATCGAGTGGTTTTAAGAAATAATGGATCGTCTTAAGGGAGGAAGAGAGATGTCTAATCAAGTTAGAAAGTTTCCAGAAGGTTTTTTATGGGGTGGCGCTATTGCGGCTAATCAAGCAGAAGGTGCATGGAATGTAGACGGAAAAGGGCTATCGACTGCTGATGTGGCGATTTTTAAAAAAGGCCTCAGCAAGTCTGACTATAAAAAGCACAATAAAGTGGATGAAGAACAAATTCAACAAGCGATGCGTGCAGATACCGCTGAAGGTTATCCGAAACGAAGAGGTGTCGATTTTTATCATCGTTATCCAGAAGACATGGCGCTCTTCAAAGAGATGGGATTAAAGACGTTGCGTGTCTCGATTGCCTGGACACGTATTTTTCCAAAGGGAGATGAAGAAGAGCCGAATGAAGCGGGATTATTGTTTTACGACCGCTTATTCGATGAAATGAAGAAACATGATATTGAACCACTCGTTACGCTATCTCATTATGAAATGCCGCTATACTTAGTCAATCAATATGGTGGATGGTCTCACCGCATTGTTGTTGATTTCTTTGTGAAATTTAGTCGAGTGGTATTTGATCGATACAAAGATAAAGTCAAGTATTGGCTGACTTTCAATGAAATTGATAGCATTGTTCGCCATCCGTTTACAAGTGGAGGAATCGTGTCAGAGCGTTTTGATAATGTAGAGCAGGCTGTTTATCAAGCGCTACATCATCAATTTGTTGCAAGTGCTCTGGCAGTGAAGTATTGCCATGAAATGATCCCGGGTTCAAAAATTGGCTGTATGCTGACGAAATTAACAACGTATCCTTATTCTTGTAATCCAAAAGATGTTTTAAAGGCATCGAAGAACAATCAATTTAATATGTTCTTCACAGATGTACAAGTGCGCGGGGAGTATCCACGTTTTATCCATCGACTGTTCAAAGAAAAAAACATTCACATTGAGAAACAGCTAGGAGATGACGAGTTATTAAAGGTTCATACCGTCGATTTTATTTCTTTTAGTTATTACAATTCACTTGTTGCTACTGAAAACAGTGAAGGGATGGAAACGGTCAGCGGAAATACGATAGGTGGCGTAAAGAATCCTTATTTAGAAGTGAGTGAGTGGGGATGGCAGATCGATCCTATTGGTATTCGTATTTCTTTAAATGATCTATACGACCGCTATCAATTACCGCTGATTATTGTTGAAAACGGATTAGGAGCAAACGATCAAGTGGAGCAGGATGGAACGATCAATGATGATTATCGTATTAGTTATCATGAACAGCATTTCCAGCAGATGTTAGAAGCGATTGAGGATGGAGTCGAATTGATGGGGTACACGAGCTGGGGGATTCTTGATTTAATCAGCTATTCATCGTCAGAAATGGAAAAACGTTATGGATTTATCCATGTTGATCAAGATAACGATGGAAATGGAACATTAAATCGCACACCTAAGAAAAGTTTTTACTGGTACCAGAATGTGATTCGTCAAAATGGACTGGAAATGAACGAATAGATGTGTCAGAAATCTTTTAAGGAGTGGTGTATACCCACTCCTATTTTTTATTGATGAATGTTTCAGCTCGTAAAAGAAAAGATATGCATATGGATATGCATTTCCCTCAAATTTAAGCAATTCACTATCATTACCTTTCACATTCATATAAAATAAGAGCTAGTGAAAATTTGAAGAGATGCTTGATAAATGAAGGGCATGTAAGCTGTATGAAATGATGAGATGTTTCAAGTACGTGAAGGTTGCAAAGCTGTTTCTCCTCACGCATGAATCTTGTAAGCGTAACCATTATTTGTCACTTCATTGCAATGTGTTGAGGGGTGTGTCAGCATGAGGAATCCGTATTTGAGAACGGCTTCTAGTCTTTATATCAATTATTTTTTATTAGGTATGGTCAATATTATTTTGGCTTCTAATATGCCATTTTTGATCAAACAATTAGATACAAATAGTGCGGGGATTAGTTATATGATATCTGCACTCGGTATTGGCAGGGTGCTCACGTATGGTCTATCGGGTGTACTGTCAGATCGTTTTGGACGAAAGCCGGTCATTTTGGTTTCGGGGGTGCTGATGGCAGTGTTCCTCATTGGAATCCCATTGTCTCCGAATTATCAAATCGCGTTTGCGTTTGCGATTTTGGCAGGGGTGGCGAATTCGGCGATGGATGCAGGGACGTATCCGGCTTTAATGGAAGCTTTTCCTCAAAACTCGGGATCTGCAAATGTGATGGTGAAGGCGTTTATTTCGATTGGGGCGACCATTCTGCCGCTCGCTATTTTCTTTTTAGCAGAGCATGATCTGTTTTATGGATTTGCGTTTTTTGTACCTGCTTTTATCTATTTAGTGAATGTGATGATGTTGTGGACATTGCCATTTCCGAATCATCGCAAGGTGGAGCAAGTTCAGGTGACGGAGCATGATGGACTTCCGCGCTTCTCATCAGAGCCTACGTTTTGGAGAGAAGGGGTCGCACTGATTGTGATCAGTTTTACATCAAATGGTCTGTACGCCTTGCCGCAAATTTGGCTGCCTACGTACGGTGAGGAAATTTTGGGGATGGCTTCTGGCAGTGCTGTGAAGCTGCTTAGTTACTATAGCATGGGCGGTTTGCTGTCTGTCTTATTGCTCGCATTTCTTTTGCGCCGCATTGTTCGTCCGGTCACCGTGCTGCTACTCTATCCGATTATTACATTAGCCTCTATCTGTGTGCTATTGGTCGTGAAGTCTCCAGTCATCGGGACCGTCAATGCATTTGTATTGGGCTTTTCAACAGCTGGTGTCTTTCAGCTGACGTTAACCGTAATGGCTGAGTTCTTCTGGAAAAACAAAGGGACGATGACAGGAATTATCTCAACAGCAGGCGGAGTGTCCGCCATTGTGATTCCGGTCGTCACTGGTTTGATCGAAACCCACTCGACGATTTTGCAAATCTTTATATTTGATGCGGGTGTGGCTGTTGTGGCGATCATCGGGGCGATGTATATCCTTTATCGATATCGCCGTGTGATGATACACGAATAAAAAAGACGACTTCCAAAGCGGAGGTCGTCTTTTTTATGTGTTTCGTTTAGAAACGGTCATTTTCAAATAGAATTTGTTTCACTTGTTCAACCGGCATATCCTCGCCAGTAAAGAGTTTGTACGCAAGGGCACCTTGCCATAGCATCATGCCAAGACCGTTAATCGTTTTGGCACCCGCTTCTTGTGCTTGAGCAAGAAGTTTTGTTTTTTGCGGGTTGTAGACGACATCTGTCACGATTAAGTCTTTGCGTAATACATCAAGTGTATCGTCAATAATGCTGAGCTCATCTAATGGTTTCATGCCAAGGCTTGTCCCGTTTGCTAAGATCGCACTTTCAGCTACTTCACGACGGAAAGCGTCTTTGTCTTCAAGTGGGAAAATATTCGCTTTGACACCGAATGATTTCATTTCGTTGTTGATGTAATTTACATTTTCTTCTGCTTGAACAAAGTATTGGTCATTACGAGCAAAAATACTAATTTCACGAATACCTGATTGTGCAAGCTGAATGGCAATCGGAGTTGCAGCGCCGCCAGATCCAACGAGTGTGACCTTTTGTCCAGCTAATTCAACGCCATGTTCAATTAAGTTTCTAACGTAACCAAGACCATCTGTGTTGTAGCCAACCAGCTTGCCATCTTTGTTCACAACTGTGTTGCTTGCACGAGTATATTTTGCAGAATCATCTAGTTCATCTAAGTAATCGAGCACTTTCATTTTGTTCGGCATGGATACGTTAAATCCAGCTGCACCCATTGCTTTCATCCCGTTTACTGCTGCTTCTAGTTCATCATTTCCTACCTCAAAAGCAAGGTAAGCATAGTTGATTCCTGTTAGTGTATAGCCAAGGTTGTGCATCCGTGGTGACAGGCTGTGCCCGATTGGTGTTGCAAGAAGACCGACTAATTTTGTTTTTCCATCAATATTACGTTCGTGTATGTTTGTCATGATTGACATCTCCTTTAATTATCTAAACAATTTTTTCATGCGTCGTAAAACAAAGACTGCTAACAATACGCTGATGACCGCAATGATCATATCGAAGAATAAAGTCATTTTAATATCGTACGTGCTAACGAGTCCGCTTGTAATCAGCGGAACAAGGATAAACGCTGAACTTGCCGCAATGTTGACATATGATGAAGCCGTTGCTTTGTTTGTAGGGAATAATTTCATCATAATACTCATCGCCAACTGGAAAATGCCGGCTGTAAATAATCCTAAGAAAAAGGTACTAACAATGACAATGCCGTACGTTTCAATTTGAAATAGTGAAAGCATGGCAAGGAATGCCCCGATTGGGTAAATAATAGCGACCATAATTGGTGAAATGAATTTATCTAATACGATTGAAAGCAATAGAACAGATACGAGTGCACCAATACTAAAATAAGAAAGAAGCTGCGTCGCTTGTCCTGAGCCAAGCCCAATCAATTTCAACCCGAGCTGTGGAAGCCAAGTTTGCCATACAACAAATAATGCAGTAGACGTGAATCCCATAAGTACAACAGCTAGACCTTCACCAAACATTTTCGGTTCTTCCTTCATTTGCTCTTGAACGGGAAGATCGTTTTGAGAAGCCGTTTGTTTATGATCTGGGAACGGCATAAAGATCAAGTAAATGCCTACAAGTAAATAAAGAAGTCCTAGACCAAAGAATGCCCAGCCCCAGAAGATGTCATGTGCAATAAGGAATGCCAAGATAAATGGAAGAACAGTCGCACCAATTGATACAGACGCCTTCACTAATACAGAAGCTGAACTTGCTTTTTTAGGAAATGACTCTGTCAAAGCAGGATATGTCCCTGAATCAAGCAATGAGTTTGCAATCCCTGCGGAAATGGCAAAAATGAAAGCCAATGTATAATTGGTCGTCGTTGGAATCCCAATTAAGAATAATAAGTAAAGAAAGTTACCTGTAATAATGACAGGTTTTCGCCCCCAGCTGTCTGCCAGCCTACCAGAGAAAAAGAGAGCAATTAATTTACCGATACCGATTGCTGATACAAGCAAGCTGATTTTTGGAATATCTACATGGTAGCGTTCAGATAAGCTTTCCATGTTTGATGCCACAATAATATTGATCATGCCTAGCATGAAATAGTTTAAGTACATGCCAAGTGATGATTTAATGTATGGATTTTTCATGTTCCCACTCCTATATTTGAAACCCTGTTCGGGCCAAATTCTTGTTACCCTTTGTTATTTCCTTAAACGTAAATAATATTAAGTCCATCACAACACCCCTTGTGTGATTGATGAAAAAATAATGAATATTCATCTGTTCTTCAAATAAGTACATCGTTCTACTAAATAATTAAAAATAATAACAGTTATCATAAGTTGATGGACTTCCTCGATTTGATCAGAATCAAAAGATCCATCTTTAACTGTAGTTGATATCATAAATAACGATATGTTCACAAAAGGTATAACGATATACTAAAAGAAGCAACGAGATAAATATACTCCTGCGTTTAAAATGTGTCAAGTTTATGACTTTGCGATTTAAAAAAAGAAAAATGTAATAAAGAAATAGTTGACTTGCTCAATAAAAAAAGGAGAATCGCTTTGCAATTCTCCTTTCAGCGTGTAGACAAACCCTCGCATTCTTTGTCAGTCCTGCGCTCCGGTGCTCACGAATGTCAAATTCGCTCTGCTCCGGTGCTCGTCCTTCCTAGACTGCAAAGGTTTTCTATCACGCTGAAAAGAAGACAAAGGGCTAAAATCAAGTTCATTTTAGCCCTTTGTCAACAATCTGAAAGGGAGAATCGCTTTGCAATTCTCCTTTTCATGATCATGTCGAGGTTTCTCGAATATGAAGTTGAGGCTTTAATATCAATCGCTGCAGTTCTTCATCCTGCTCGTTCATTTTATGATACAAAAGGTTGGCTGCTTTGACTCCAATGGATCGTGGAAATGATGAGACTGTGGTGAGCGGCGGGTGATACATCTCCGCTTCAGGGATGTTATCGAATCCAACTACATCAATGTCTTCACCAGGCTTGATGTCACGCGCTGCCAATTCTTGAATCACCCCAAACGCCACTAAATCACTGAAGCAAAAAATAGCAGTAGGTGGTTCGGGAAGGTCAATCACTTGGGCAAGGGCTTCTTTCCCGCCTTCACGGGTAGGTACCATATCGATAATAAGAGATTCATCCATCGTCAGGTCTTCATCATCATGGGCTCTTTTGAACCCTTTCATCCGTTCAATCCAAGTCGAGGAGGATTTGACTCCGCCTAAGAAAGCGATGCGGCGATGCCCTTTTTGAAGAAGATGACGCACCGCCATCCAAGTACCTTGTTCATAATCAACGCCGACATAATCACAATGGACATCTGCTAATTCACGATTTGCCAATACTTTTGGTGTGCGAATGTTGTTTAATTGTTTCACCGTTCGTGTCGAGCTCTTCGATGCTGGATTTAAGATGATTCCACCCACTCGGTGCTCTACCATTGTGGAGATGAGACGCTCCTGCTTATCTACACTATCAAAGGTTGTCCCAAGTAAAACGGTATAGCCAAGTGATTCAAGTGTGGTTTGCACACCAATTAAAAATTCAGAAATAAAGGTGTTTGAAATATCCGTGACGATCACACCCACAATATTTGAACTTTTCGACCGCATGTTGGCAGCGACGCGATCGTACACGTATCCCAAATCCTCCATGGATTGCAGCACTTTTTTCCGGGTGGCTTCAGAGATCCTAGGGTTGTTGCGAACAACGAGTGAGGCCGTTGAAGTCGATACACCGGCATGCCGAGCGACTTCTTGTAATGTCACACGCTGTTTGTTCATTTTTTTCATTTGTCTTCACCAACTTCATTGGATTGCCTAACTATGGTTCATCATCAAGATGGATGTCTCCACCAAACTAGCCGAACATTCTTTGTTTCATTATACCTTAATCAAGGGGTGTTGATGAAGTGATGTCATATCGGCTTCAGATAAGGAGGAAACAACATCTTAAAAGATTACCATTGACAGCTTTCTTTTAGAGGCGTAAAATATAAAATTATTCAGAAATAGCAACATTTAAAGTAAATATCGAAGGCTATGATTGCTGTGGGTCACACTATGGCAGGAGCAGCTTCTGGAGAGACCGCATGTATGTGCGGCGCCGAAGGGTTCACAATCTCAGGCAAAAGGACAGAAGAGTACGAAATATTGTATTTGTGATGCATGGATCATACTGTGTATTGCTTTTCTCTATTTTGCTATTCTTTTATGACCGTGAGATTGGAGCGCATCCAATCTCTTTTTTTATGGACTTTTTGAGAGTTCATTATTTCAGTATAGGATCGTGTCGTAGGAGGGTGTTGAAATTGGCACAACAAGAGTTAAAGCGAGATTTATCAAACCGTCATGTTCAATTAATTGCCATTGGCGGAACGATTGGAACTGGGCTATTTTTAGGGTCTGGAAAGGCTATTCAATTGGCAGGACCATCGATCATTTTTGCGTACTTAATTGTCGGAATGGCCATCTTTTTTGTCATGAGGGCACTTGGAGAATTGCTCTTATCTAAGACGGGCTATCAGTCTTTAACGGATATAGCAGAGGATTATCTTGGACCATGGGCTTCCTTTGTGACAGGATGGACGTATTGGTTTTGCTGGATTATGACAGCGATGGCGGATGTTATTGCGGTCGGGGTGTATGTGCAGTACTGGTTTGATATTCCGCAGTGGATTCCTGCTATTATTTGTTTATTGATTTTGCTAGGATTTAATTTATTAACGGTGAAGCTTTTTGGAGAAATGGAATTTTGGTTTGCACTTATTAAAGTGATTACGATATTACTGTTGATTGGCGTTGGAATTGTCCTGTTAATCATTGGTTTTCAAACAGATGCAGGACCCGTGACGGTAACGAATCTGTGGTCACACGGCGGATTATTTCCAAATGGTGTGACAGGCTTCTTATTGTCATTCCAGATGGTGATTTTTGCGTATGTGGGCGTGGAACTTGTCGGTGTGTCAGCAGCAGAAACAGCGAATCCGCAAAAAAATATCCCGTCTGCGATTAATAAAATTCCATTAAGAATTCTATTTTTCTATGTAGGTGCGATTTTTGTATTACTATGCATCAACCCATGGACAGAACTCAGTGCATCAGAAAGTCCTTTTGTGAAAACCTTTGGGCTCATTGGGATACCAGTAGCGGCGGGACTCATCAACTTTGTCGTCCTGACATCTGCGGCTTCTGCTTGTAATAGCGGTATGTTCTCAACGAGCCGAATTTTGTATAATCTCAGTCATCAAAAACAAGGACCGGCATCTTTTGGCCGTCTAAATAAGCATGCTGTTCCAAGTAATGCCCTGTTTGTGTCGACGATTGTGGTGTCAGTAGGGGCTCTTTTAAGCAAGCTGATTCCTGAACAAGCCTTTGGTATTGTGACAACGATCAGTGCCATTTGTTTCATTTGGGTATGGAGTATTATTTTAATATGCCATCTGAAATATAAGAAGACACGTCCTGAACTGCATAAGGCGTCTACCTTTAAAGCGCCATTTACACCTTTTGTGAATATAGCGGTTCTTGTGCTCTTTGCTGCTATTCTTGTTATCATGCTTTTCGCTGATGCAACACGTCCAGCATTGTTATTGACACCCGTATGGTTTGGGTTCTTATTTTTGATTTATGCACGAAAGAAACGCCGTTCAGCATAATGAACGAAAAAAGCACAGCCTTTTTAAATGGCTGTGCTTTTGCTTATTTAACGATTTCGAATCTTCAACATATAGTATGCATTAAGAATGATCAGAACAAGTCCAACGACGATGATGGAGAAGAGCTGAGAGTGATTGGCGCCAAGAGAATAGACAATCAAAATAAACATGGCACCGGTCAATAAAATATTCATCATTTGGAAAGTGTGAAAAAGCCCATCGAGCATCACATGCTTTTCGCCTTCATCAGAAATGGCGAGCAGTTTTTTGCCATAATCTTTATCGGTTGGACTAGGTAGGTGACGATTAGGATAGACGAGCTTTAGGACAGAGATCGATGCATAAGAAAGAATGACGGTGATCAAAAATAAGGCAGCATTTGCGAGAATCAGCCAGAGTGGCTGCTCGGTTACGATGGAAATTCCAATTGCAATAATCGATAAAATGGTACTCACCGTATTAGCTAACGTTACATCAGTAAAGGTTCGGTACTGTTTTACCTCTAGTTCATCTTCCTCATCACCAGATACTGAAAGAGAGACTCTTTTCTTCATGCGTGAAATGCCTGAAAAACAATAAATGATGAATAGAACTGTCAAGCCAGTGATGACAAGAGTCGCTTCAAATGCAGCTTGCAGAAGTGTCAGCTCAAATTCGGCAGCCAGCAAACAGTAAGCACCGAGAAAACCAAGGAGAGCACCTAAGAGCATTTTGTATACAGTTTTCATGTGAGTTCATCCTCCTCGAATAGAAAAATTTGTTCAATGGGTTCTTGAAAAATACGTGAAAGCCTCATAGCAAGTAAGAGAGACGGCATTAATTCATCTCGTTCCATTAAGCTGATCGTCTGGCGGGAAACCTTTGCCCGTTTCGCAAGCTCCGTTTGGTTTAAACCATCACGCGCCCGCAGCTCTTTTAGCCGATTTTTCATTCTGTCACCTCAACTCTGATCAAAATGTTATCTTGATTGTAAAGTATTATATTCATTTTGACAAGTATAGTTGTCAAAATGATAAAAATAATTGTCAAAAGATCGCCTTTATTCAAAAGGGAATCAATGATACGCTAAAGAAAAGAGAAACAGAAAATAGGTGATGCCCATGTTCATTGATCAATTAAAAAGTGATTTACATCAATCACAGCCGCTATTTATTGGAGAAGAGACAGCGTTCAAAGCGGCAGTCCTTGTCCCTTTGGTGCAAGTAGACGGGGAATGGCATGTTTTATTTGAAGTGCGATCACTGACGATGAGAAAACAGCCTGGCGATATTAGCTTCCCAGGAGGCAAACTCGACGGTGGGGAAACCGCACAAGAAGCTGCACTGCGGGAAACATATGAAGAACTAGGAATTCCGCCCGAATCCGTCAAGGTTTTAGGGCAGCTCAGCCCTTATATTGCCTCACCATCCTTTGTGGTATATCCATTTGTCGGGATTATTGATGAACAGCAGGTCAAACATTCCTTTAATCAAGAAGAAGTAGAGGAGACCTTTACTGTGCCTCTATCATGGCTCAGCCAATACGAACCGTACTTACACCATGTATCGGTGCTGCCAACACCAGGAGAGGACTTTCCTTATGAAAAAATCATGAATGGTGAAAAATACAGCTGGGGGAGTCGTTCGATTGAAGAGTGGTTTTATGATTACAATCGTTACACCATTTGGGGATTAACTGCCCGCATATTAAAACATTTTGTGATGGTTGCAAAAAGAAATTCCTAGAGAACCAGCTCTAGGAATTTGTTGTGGAAAGGCGTTCTTTTGCGGTTTCTTTTCCTTTCCCTTTTCCAATTAGGATGGGTGCTTTAGCTTTGCTCAATCCATATGAAGGCATGTTCACGTAGATAGATTCATATGAGCCGGCTTGAATTTGATACGTTTCATGATAAATTCCGACCGCGTCATTATTTCGTGCTCTTTGGTTAAATCCTTTCCAAGCAGCCAAATGCTTCTCCATCTTGGCATAGGCAAGGAGGTCCTCTGTTGATTTCCAATATTGGATCATGGTGGTGGTGCGTAAACCGAAGTAATTTTCTGTCCCGAGAAAACCAAGTTCTTCTTGATGTGTATAAAGTTCTTTGATCATCCCCGGCATCGCCTTAAATACTGGCAGCCATTGATGGACAGCCCAGCGTTTATTGATTCTCATTCCGATAATGAACACAACAATCGGCTCAGAATTGTCTGTTGTATACCTGCCTGCACGTATATTTTTTTTCATTTGTTCACCCTTCTTTCCTCATTGATTCACAGGTCTCCACGCACCAATCAATTCCAGCCTGCGCCACTTTCTTTCCGTAATTTAACGTATACAGCCAATACTTCGCATCAGCTTCATCTGGATACAGCTCTTGAATGTTTTGTTCAATCGCAACATATGTCTCATAACGGATACGGAGCTGCCTCTCATAATCCTGTAAAAGCACCAATTTTTTCTCAAACGAAAGATATTGACCAAAAAATAACTTTAATAACACCTCATTTCGTTCTGATGGTACTTGATCGAGCGGCTGCGCCAGCCATTGCCTCAACGTGTCCAGCCCTTTTTCAGTTAGATGATATTCCCGCTTGTCTGAGCGGCCAGTTGTAGAAGTGGGTGAAACCTTCGCAAGCCCTTCCTCGACTATTAACTTTAAAGCTGGATAAATTTGTCCATAACTAATTTTCCAAAAGTGATGCAAGCTCCTATCAATTAATTGCTTCACTTCATACCCAGACTTACAATCTGTCGTTAAAATCCCCAAAATCGCATACGTCGTATCATTGTATTTTTTCATTGATCAACACACCTATCTAAAAGATATATCATTTAGATATATAATAAACGATGTATAACTGCAGATACAAGAGGTATGAGAAAAAAATAAATGCTAGAAAGGAGGTGAAGAGATCACTGATTTGTTAATCAATGAGATGAATCCTTCATATAGAGTGAACGATCATAGTTTGGAGGGGACATATGAGTAAATCGAAAATCTGGATCATGACTATTCTGGCGGTACTACTGATTGGTGGAGGCGGCTGGATAGCCTATCAAGCAATCGCACAAAAGAGTGGTTTGAATCATCCCTACGCCTTTGCATATAAGACTCATGATCGTGTGAACTGGTTCAAGGTAACGGAGAGAAACGGAAAAGTAACAGGCCAGCTGAACGAAACCATTTTAGAGGAAAATCCGCAAAGGCATTATGATCCCAATCTATTTATCAACAAATATCAATTAACCGGAAAATCAATTGAAAACGGTTACGAATTTTATGTGAAGCAAGGGAAAGAAACGGTCACATATGAAGTTCACCTTGCCGAAAAAGATCTTTCTGTGAAAAAACAAGGTGAAAAGCACAGCATCACATACAAAGCAATTGATCAAAAAAACCTACGTGCTGTTCAACAGGACATTCATACTCGATATGAGAAACTGATGGATGACACGGAAAATAGATTTCATGATTATGTACGAAACTTCATTAAGAAAGTAACAGGCGCTTATGGTTATCTGTATACAGCAGAGGATGGTTCATACCAACTATTTTTAAAAGTAAAACGAATGTATATGCAGTCTGAATGGGCAGGTTCTTTTCTAATGAGAAAGGTTCCAGGAGATGGTGGTGAACCTTATAAAGAAACGAAACATACAGCAGGTGGAGTTTCAGATGGGATAATGTTTGATTTGAGTACTTATCCTGCAATTGAAAAGGGTTTTATTTTAGGGGAAACTGACCGAGACGCAACATACATTAAATTTCCTTTTAAAATGGCAGGCGGGATTATAGAATTTAAAGCGGTCACGAAAGAGGAATATCAAGAACAAACGGAAGCATTCAAAAAGAAGGCGAAAGAATGGCAAAAGTAGATCGTGTTGGAACAGATGATTGTTGTGAATGGCATTTCAGGGCGATCAGAATTTAGTTGAATAAATAGGGATCATGAAGATATTTTAAATCATATATTAGTGGAGGTACCTATGAGTAAATTGAAAATGTGGGTCGTGTCTATCCTGGCAGTACTCGTCTTAGGTGGAGGCGGCTGGACAGCATATCAAGCAATCGCACAAAAGAATTCATTGAATCATGCCTATGCATTTGCGTATAAAACGAAGGATAAAATGAGCTGGTTTGAGATATCTGAGAATAAAGGCAAAGTAACGGGGCATTTGAATGAAAAGTATATAGAAGAAATATGGTGGGATCCCAAAATATATAAAAAACAATATGTAGTGTCCGGGAGTTCAAAGGAAAACGGTTATGAATTTCGAGTCAAACAAGGCAAAGAAACAATCATATACGAAGTTCAAATGTCCGGTAAAGACCTATCTGTGAAAAAACAAGGTGATAAGAAAAGCAGAATATATAAAGCAATCAATCGAAAAAAGCTAGATTCGTATCACAAAAAACTTCAAGTTCGACATCAACATCTAGTTGATACTTCAGAAACTAGATTTTATGACAATATGAGACACTTCAGGGATAAAGTGGCGAAGGTATATGGTTTTCTATATACGGCAGAGGACAAACAACTATTTTTACAAGTGGAAAGCATGCATATTGAGAATGGATGGCTCGGCTCTTTTCTAATAACAACTGTTTCTGAAGATGGTTGTAAGCCATATAAAGAAATGAAATTAGAGGTCGGGGGCGAAACTGATGGTGGAGACTATTTAGACATGAGCTACGATCCTATAATTGAACGAGGTGTCATTATAGGTTCGACTGATCGAGATGCAAAATCAATCAAACTGCCAATTAAAAAGACTAACGGTACTATAGAGATAAAAGCTTTCACGTATCAGGAATTTAAAAAACTCCCTAGACCATATATCATGACAGGCGATTCAGTAGAGTTAAAAGCTGTCACGAAAAAGGAATATGAAAAACAAGCGAAAGCATTTAAAAAGAAAGCAGAAGAAAAGAGAAAATAGGCGTCTTAAACCAGATGAGTGAATCAACTTATCTGGTTTTTTATGGAGAAACATTTTGTTGATTGATGATAGAAGGAACAAAAGAGTTGCTTTAAGTAAATAAAGAAAAGTATTTTGGGTATATAGACCTTAATAAATTTCAGAAAAATAAATGTTGACGCTTTCATATAATCAATATATACTAAAAACAAATCCAATATAAATAAATTAGACATGTGACTGGTCATGCAGGCAGGATCTAAAAACGATGAATTTCTTTAATTTGTCGTTTTAGATCCTTTTTTTATTGCCAAAATATAGGTCTCATGTATGAGAAAAGGAGGAGAAAAAATGGATTACACACAAGTCGCCAAAGATGTTTTACAGCATGTAGGTGGTAAAGAAAACATTGCGCACCTTGAACACTGCTCAACAAGACTTCGCTTCACACTAATTGATCAGAAAAAAGCAGATGTACCAGCATTAGAAAAAACACCAGGTGTCATAGCTGTCAGAATGTCAGGACAATGCCAAGTGGTCATTGGGAATGACGTGATTGAAGTGTATCAACAGGTAACAAATTTAATGGGCGGCAGCTCGTCTGGGCAAAGCATGCCATCCAATCAGCCAAAAGAAAAAAGAAAAGCAGGCACAGTTCTATTAGATTTCATTGTGGGTGTCTTCCAGCCGCTTGTTCCGGCTATCGCAGGCGGAGGGATTTTAAAATCATTTCTTCTCCTCTTCTCTTTATTAGGATGGGTGGATGCAAAAGGCCAAACCTATCAAATACTGAACATGGTGGGTGACGCACCACTATACTTCCTGCCATTACTAGTCGCTGTCACAACGGCAAATAAACTAAAGGTAAACCCACTGGTCGCATTATCAGCAGTCGGTGCACTCCTTCTTCCGAACATGACAGCCATGCTTACTGAAGGTGCGCAATTAATGTCATTCGACGTAAAAAATATAGCTTATGCGTATCAAGTGTTTCCAGCAATCCTTTCTGTATTGCTTTACGCTCAAATGGAAAAATTCTTCACACGATTTTCACCAAAACCAATTCGGATTTTCTTTGTCCCAATGATGTCATTAGTCATTACTGTACCCGTTACGTTACTGTTATTAGGACCACTTGGTTTTACAGCAGGACAAGGGTTTTCATCCGTTATTCTTGCGATGTTTAATACAGTAGGCTGGGTAGCTGTTGCAATTTTAGCAGCGGTACTCCCGTTTATGGTTGCATCAGGCATGCACAAAGCAATGGTCCCTTATGCAGTGACAACGATGGGGAACCTCGGGAAAGAAGCACTTTATTTACCAGCATCACTTGCGCATAATATTGCGGAAAGTGGAGCATGTTTCGCAGTGGCACTACGCACGAAAGACAAGGTACTCAGATCAACAGCTATTTCGGCAGGAATTTCAGCATTTTTTGGCATCACAGAGCCTGCTTTGTATGGTGTGACACTTCAAAATAAACGCGTACTTGGAAGTGTCATGATTGGTTCGTTTGTTGGCGGGATCTTCATTGGATTAGTTGGTATACAAGCTTTTGTACTTGTTGGTCCTGGATTAGCAAGTATGTCGATGTTTATATCAGATGAGCTTCCACGAAATCTAATGTTTGCTGTCATTGGAGCTGTCATTTCCTTCGTTGTTGCTTTTATCGCTGCTTTTGTATTAGGTAAGGATAAAAAAGTAGAAGAAAAGACAAATGATCAAGATGCATTTGCTGAACAAATTGGAGCAGGGGAAACTTTCAAAAGCCCTGTGATTGGTCAAATGATCTCTCTAGCTGAAGTAAAAGATGATATTTTCTCTTCAAAGGTCATGGGAGACGGAATTGCCATTATTCCTTCAGAAGGAGCGTTATATGCACCAGTAGATGGTGAGGTCACCTTGCTGTTCGAAACAAACCATGCACTTGGTATGAAAACGGACAAAGGGGTTGAAGTATTATTCCATATTGGCATTGATACTGTACAGTTGGAAGGACAGTATTTTTATCCAAAAGTGCAGGCA
Organism: Bacillus sp. FSL K6-3176; assembly: GCF_038003325.1. Lineage (NCBI taxonomy): Bacteria > Bacillati > Bacillota > Bacilli > Caryophanales > Bacillaceae > Bacillus > Bacillus sp. FSL K6-3176. Next base: position 3,655,631 of record NZ_JBBOOX010000001.1, on the reverse strand, counting down.
GGAGATCGTGTACAAGCAGGGGATTTACTCATTGAATTTGATGTAGAAAAAATCATGGAAGCAGGATACGATCCAGTTACGCTTGCTGTCATCACGAATACAGATCAATATGATATTAAGGTACAGCCATTACAAGAGGTCAATCGCCAAGATACATTGATGGTTATCACCCAATTAGGAGGCTAAACATATGACGACAATAAAAGGTTTTCCAAAAGGATTTTTATGGGGCGGCGCCATTGCCGCCAACCAAGCAGAAGGCGCTTGGAATGTAGATGGAAAGGGCCCATCTGTTGCTGATATTGCGATGTACCGGTCTAATTTGAGTGTAGAAGATTATGAAGGGCATCTAGCTGTTACTTCTGAAAATATAGATCGAGCGATGAAAGACCCAGATGATAAAAAGTATCCAAAACGCAGAGGTGTTGATTTCTATCATCACTATAAAGAGGATTTGGCTCTATTTGCTGAAATGGGTTTTAAAACTCTTCGCATTTCTATTGCATGGAGCCGTATCTTCCCAACTGGAGAAGAGAACGAACCAAATGAAAAAGGACTCCAATTTTACGATCGTGTATTTGCAGAAATGAAAAAACACAACATAGAACCGATTGTGACACTGTCACATTATGAAATGCCGTTAGCACTGAGCGTGAAATATAATGGCTGGGTTGAAAGAAAAGTCGTTGATCTCTTTGTTAAGTTCGCCAATGTATGTTTTGAACGCTATAAACATGATGTGAAATATTGGCTGACCTTTAATGAAATAGATAGTATTCACCGCCACTCTTTTATTACAGCAGGAATTATTCCTGATCGCTGCCCAGAAGGGAAAGAGGAAGAGACGGTTTATCAAGCACTCCATCATCAATTCATTGCCTCTGCACTCGTAACAGCAGATTGTCATCGCATCATACAAGGCAGTCAAGTAGGGTGTATGCTGACAAAATTAACAACGTATCCGCACACTTGTCATCCGAATGATGTGGAGCGGGCATTGAAACAAAACTTAGAAAACTATTTCTATGCAGATGTTCAGGTATTTGGTGAATACCCGCCGCTTATCAAGCGCATGCTTGAGAGAAAAAACATTCATATCCAAATGGAATCAGATGATCTTTCTATTTTAAAAGAAAATACAGTAGATTTTATCTCGTTCAGCTACTATATGTCTTTAACTGAATCAGCTGATGAAGGATTAGAAAAGACGGATGGAAATACCATCCGTGGGGTCAAAAATCCTTACCTTCCATCTACTGATTGGGGATGGCAAATTGATCCGGTTGGTCTGAAAATTTCTTTAATAGAATTATATGATCGGTATCAAAAACCACTGATCATTGTAGAAAACGGCATGGGTGCAAAAGATGTTGTTGAAAGTGATGGATCAATTCACGATGATTATCGTATTAACTATTTCAAAGAGCATTTCCGCCAAATGAGAGAAGCGGTGGAAGAAGGCGTTGACCTCTTCGGATATACGAGCTGGGGCTCAATTGATATTATTAGTGCAGGTACATCACAGATGTCAAAACGATACGGGTTCATTCATGTAGATCAAGATGACGATGGAAACGGTACATTAAAACGTTCTCGTAAAGACTCATTTTATTGGTATAAAAAGGTCATTGAAACAAATGGTGAATCGCTTGATTGAAAAACCACAATCATGAAAACAGGTGATGACGATGTTTAAAATCAAAAAAGTTTTAAACTCGAGTGTGGTTCTGGCTGAAGATCAGAACCAACAGGAGATGGTTCTATTCGGCCGTGGGATTGGTTATGGACAAAAACCAGGTCAAATGATTGAAGAAAAGAAGGCAGATCAAGTGTTTATGTCTGTCGATAACATGAGAGCGAAGGAATTTCTCCAACTATTAGATTCAATGCCACAAGAGTTTATCGATTTAACTCAGCATATTGTTCAATATGCTGAAAAACGCTTAAACTCAAGTCTGAATTCTGGTGTCTATTTTACCTTGATGGACCACTTGAATTTTGCAGTAGAACGGCACAAGAAGAACATTAATATTACAAATCGAGTATACTGGGAAATCAAAAACTACTATACCGAAGAATTTGAAGTAGGTAATTATGCGCTTGAGTTAGTCAACAATACATTGGGCATTCAATTACCAAAGGAAGAAGCGGCCAATATCGCCTTCCATTTAATTAATGCGTTAGGTGAAGAGTCCGATTCCAAAGATGGCATGAAGTATGCAAAGATGATCGGAAGTATTGTGAATCTTGTCCGCTATACGTTGAATATGAAAATGGATCAAGAGAATATTCATTACAGCCGATTTATTACACATGTGAAATTCTTTGTTGAAAGATTCTACGCAAATAAATTATTATCAGATCAAGAAAATGAGTTGTTTGAACAAATTGCACACTTGTATCCTCAAGCGATGGATGTAGCTTTCAAAATCAAAGATTATATTAAACAGGTGCATAGTATTGTTATTCCAAATGACGAACTTACGTATCTGGCGGTACATATTCACCGCCTCATTTCTTATCAAGAACTGAAATAAATGTGGACCACTTGCCTTGTAATAAGGCAAGTGGTTATTTGTATTGTATCGGTTTATGTTCCGATAGGTCGTTCTGTTGGGCCAAGATTTGTATCATTTAACGAATTGTAAGACACCGTTTGTCCGAAAACAACGATAGCTAAAGCGAAAATGAGTAAACTCACTTTTTTCATCATAATTCCTCCAATTAAGTGTAGTGTGTTCCAATTGATAGGCATCCTTCAAAAAGAGGTATGCTTGGTGAATTGAACCCAGCTCTTCAAAGTGTTTGGCAGCTAGTGCACTTAATTCACGGGCACCTTCAACATCCTTTAATTCTTTCAGAATACTGATGTCATCGAAACAGGTTTTAGCTTTTTTGGATATGTCTTCAGTGAAATATAGGTGATAGAGAAAATTCATTTTTGCTGTATAGATGGGGTTTCTGTCTATTTCTTGTTTTTGTTTGACCAATTCAAAATAATAGAGAGCTTGCGACTTTTCATCAATGGAGAGTAGCTCTTTTAGTAACATAAACATGGAGTGTTCGAAATAACAAGATGAAAGGTAGTCATCATCACTAAGAGCCTTTTCTAGGGCATCAATACATTTTTTTGATTCTCCAACTTCAGCATATAGAATACTGATATTGTGATAAAGCTGTGATGCTAAAAAATGATCGTTTAATTGATTTGAGATGTGTAATGCTTTTGTGTAGTAATTCTCAGCTATTTTGAAATCGCCAATATCCATGAAGTTGGTGGCTGCGATCACAAAAGCTGCTGCCAGTCTTCTTTCATAGCCATCATGCCCTTTGAAAATATCGATAGCATTCTGAATATAATGAAGTGAAATCAGGCTTTGGCGAAGCATCATATATAGGTTTGCGACCTTCGTATGGAATTCTGCTACTTCTATTTCATCAGGAATGTTTTGTAGTTTTTTCTCAGCAATTTTAAACAGTCCGATGGCTGATGCATAGTCTCTGTTATATGAAGCGTAAAGAGCTTTATATAGGTAAAAATAGTATTCAATTAAGTCGTTTGTTTTAGAAGGGTATTCTAGCACTGTCGGTTCATTTAGTTTTTTACCTCTTCGTTCATATAACATGAGCTTAAACTTGCCTTCTAGCAATGAATAGTAGGTCAAGACCTCCTGATTCTCTTCCATCTCTTGAAGTAATTCCTTTAATTCTGTGTAGATTGTCTTTGCATTGTGTACATCATGCTTACGAATGGCAATTCGCCAATCATTTAAACGATTCCCCACCTGTTCAGCTGAAATGATTTTCATGGAAATTTCACCTCTTTAACATCCTTTCGCCTGTTTCAATAAAAAACGATATCACAATTTTTGGTAAAATATAATCGTTTCTGGGAGGTGATTGACAGGAGGTAATAAAAAGGACCTTATGTCATGAGATGTACGTTATTGTAATGATGATTGATTGTTTATTCAAATGAGTAAAATCTTTTTTTGGAAGTCTAAAAACGTGATAGATACTATTAGTTTTAAGTTTATGGTCGACAATACCATCTGAATATATGAAATAAAGCTATTTTAGCTATGAGAAAAGAACAATGAAAGGTCGATCTAGAAGGGAAAATCAGTTATGATGTTGCTAGATGATTTTGGAAAAGAAACTGGTAGTTACTGAGAAAGGTGAATATCCGAGACAAGTGTTGACCTTTCAGAAAGGATGTTGAAATGAAAAAAAGATTTCAAATGTTAAACTGGCAAATGACAATTGTGATGACGACGCTTTTACTTGTTTTAGTCACTCTTTATATCTCAAAGAGATACTTTTATAGCAAAGAAATTGAGTTGCTGACAGAATCTTGTCAACAAGAAGACGGCAAAATCATACTAGAAACAAATAGTTTGACTATGGATTACTCCTTTGAGTGTAAGAAAAAATAAAACAGGCAGCTTTCTGCCTGTTTTACACCAATTAAAACCCTAAGTTTTGTAACCACTTGTTTAACAAGGCCTCTCGTTTCTCAGCGGTGAAGCGATCGTATTTTCCTAAATTTAAATGAGCTGAAATTTCACCGTCATTCATAAACAAAATTCTTTCAGAGCAAAGGGCCACTTTTGGATCATGGGTGACGAGAAGCAGAGTTGTTCCTTCAGAATTGATTAGTGAAAAAATATCCATGACTTCCTTTGTGGTGCTTGAATTTAGAGCACCTGTGGGCTCATCTGCAAAAAGAATGTTTGGTTTATTCATAAGAGCTCGACAGATAGAGGCTCTTTGGAGCTGTCCTCCTGATACTTCTGATAAATATCTATCAGCTAAATGATCAATATCAAGTTTCTCCATTAGATATTTTGCTCGTTCATTGACTTCTTTTCTCGGCATTTTCTTCGCTAAGTAAGCTGCAGCAATTATGTTATCAAATAGATTGAGGTTTTTTAGTAAGTGGCTGTGTTGAAAGACGAATCCCATCTCTGATAAGCGCAAAGCTGTTAACTGTTTGTCTGTCATTTCTGATAGCAGTTGACCTTTATATTTGATTTCCCCTCTGGAGGATGTCTCTATACCGCTAAGTTGATAAAGCAAAGAGGTTTTTCCACATCCTGAAGGTCCCATAATGGTGACAAATTCTCCACGTTTAATGGTTAAGTGAATATTTCTAAGAATGGTCTGTTTTTGTCCTTTTAATGAATCAATTTGTAAAGACAATTGTTTCGCTTCAATTAATTGTTCCATGTGAAACATCTCCTTATGAAAGTGTATGACGGCTGATTTTACTAGAAAAAAAGGACTTCAATAACCACGAGATGACAGTTAAATTCACCATAAACAGCAGGAGAGGATACACGATCCAAACCCATTTCGGGGCTAACCACTGAAGGCTGGATGCTCCTAATGATGCTCCGCCTGCACTCATTAACGCCGGACCAATAGTATGAACAGCGATTGCTCCAATGAAGGCACCAATAGAGAGAACGACGATAAAACTTGTTAAGTATTGATAGGTTAAATCTTTTTGAGAAAAACCAATCGTCCTTAACAAGTGAGTACGATTTAAATCTTTCGCCCTTAACATGTGTAGAAACATCATTAACATGAGGCTGGCTGTTCCAAAAGCTGCGATGGTTGAAAATAATGCAATCACTTTTACTAGAGATGCGGTGCTTCCTATTGTTTGATGCACATATTCTTTCATATCTGTCACTTTTGCAGGAGACATATTTGTTTCAAGTGCTGCTTTTTTTCCTGCCATATCTATTCCTTGTTTTAATTGTATTTGAATGGTTTTCCAAAGGGATGATTGAGGAAAAGGCTGAGATAATGCTTTAGCAGTTTTCCCTCCGTTGGTGACGTCTTGATAAATGCCGGTAACCATTTTTTGAACTTGCTGCCCATTTGTGGCGAGAGTGACTTTTTCGCCTATCTTTTTCTGAAGTGAGTCAGCACTCAACACCGATAAAGCAATCTCTTCCTCCTTCAACGGTTCCCTTCCTTGTAAATAGGTGAGAGGGAATGCTGATAGATCACCTGTTTCTAAATAGAGCGTTTCTAATGTATTCTCCATTGTTTTGGCTTGTAGAGAAGTTGTTTCATAGACGGCAGATGTTTGAATGTCTTGGTCTTCGCTAATCATAGACTCTATTTTATTTGTACTTTTCTCTAAATGATTTCCCTGCCGAATATCAATTCGAAGGTCACTTTTTCCTGAGCCAAGATATGTGATGAAATCTGGTGATTGTAATGTGTACCATAACTGAATCGGCATCAACATTAAAAATGTACAAAGCGCGATAATACAAGTAATTGTTGAATACATCTTTATTCGCGAGAACAGATCTTTCAAACCAAACCAAAAATTTACTGGGAGGAATCTGTTTTTCTGGAGGTGCATAGGAATTTGTTTTTTATGGATTGGTGAGCTTATGCCGCCTTGAATGGCTTGAGCGGCTGATATTTGTCCAAATCTCCTTAGGACAGCATAGCTGAATGAGATGACGATCATTGCCGTCAAAATTGACACCAAAAGCGGGATCACCTGATGAATAAAAGAGAGGCGATTCCCCATATATTGCTGAATATTGGCTGTAAACAAATCACCAAACATGAGCGTCATTAAATATCCTGCTATACACCCTATACAGGTAAGCACAGCATATTTCCCAACGTATAATTGTTTGATTTTTGATAAAGGGATTCCAAGTACTTTTAAGATTCCAATTTCACGTTCATCCTCTTCTATAGCGGCGGTCATAGCGAGACGAAGAGAGAGGAGAGAAATGCTAATGAGCAGAAAGCAGACAAGAAGGAGAATGGCGATCACCATACCATCTGTTAGGGCATTCAGCATGCGAAGCAGGGGTAATGTGACAGCAGGCCCCTGTTGTGGCAGCTCAGATGATTGATAGAGTGATTGAAAAGCATCTGCTTGACCAGCAACATGCAATAAAAATTCAATTAAGTACTCCTTTTTTTGAAACACTTGATTCAGTGCCGCCCAGTCCGCATCATGCAGAAGAAATCTCTTTGAACTGACAAGACTTGGATTCATTTGGGCATCTCGTAAGAACGTTTTGATTTGAAAAGAGAATTGATGAGAGCCTTTTGTAATGAGTAACCTTTCGCCAATCTTTAAGTGGTATTTTTGTTGAAAATAAATAGGGACTGCTACTTCTCCTTTATTGACAGTGAGCTTTTCATTTCGTTCGTTTAAAAGGAAATCAAAATAGCGATTTTGCTTTACAAATAAATGATCCATCACACCCGCTTGAGCAGGCTCCTGCCCGAACTTGATGCTGACATGTTCGATCGGAATCATTGGAACAATTTGATGTGCCTTCACCATCGACTGTTTACTTGAAAATGTATCGACCGCTTTTTCATCTAAGCTCCCATCGTGCATTTGGACAAAGTCTGGTGCTTTGGCTGATTGGAGTAAATCAGAAATGGAACCATTCAACTGGACTGTCATTTGCGCAGCGCTTGTTGCTAAAAATGATGTCATCATGATGCAAAGGGTTAAGCCGATTGAAATGAGACGGTGGCGGGTTAGGTCTTTCTTGATAAACGTCAATCTCATGAGGCTGATTCTCCTTCATGTCGAAGCATATTTTTTGTAAGGAAGGCAAGTGCAAACATCAAGGCACTGACGATTAACACGGTCACATACATGCTGGCGGAAAAAGTGTTGAACAAGAACCCGTACATCATTTGACCGAGCGGTGCAGCACATTGAGAGACCATTGTCAGATTGGCCATGACTTTTCCTAATTGAGCATTGGGTGTTTTCTTTTGCACATGTGAGATGACAACGATCGAAATCATGGTGAGCAGCATGGCAATTGGGAGACACCCTGCTAAAAAGAGAAAATAGGCTGGAAATGTCCCAAATTGAAGAGCCACCTTGGATGTTGAAAAAGCAACAGGCAGCAAAATGACTGCGATGACGAGCAGCCAGCGATACAAAGTAGGAATGCGCCAATGTTTCGCTACAAGCCCAACTAGCAGGGCGCCTGCGATGACGGCAAATTCAATGATGCCCATTCCTATTCCATACATGATGTCACTGCTTTTCATTGTGACCCTTAAAATAATGGGACCTCCAACGATAAAAAATGGTGTGAGGATGAAATTTAGCAGCGCTGCAAGCAGCATGGCTCTTTTTAAAAATGGCTGGCTTCCGATATAGGAAAATCCTTGTTTCATATCTTTCAAGAGTACTTTGGTCATCGGTTCTGCGAGTGGGCTAGGTGAGAAAGAGATATTTAACCGTAAAAGCATGCATGCTGATAGAAAAAATACAATGCTGCTAGCGCCTATGATGATCTGGCTCCCAATGAGTCCGTATAAAACGCCGCCAATGATAGGAGCGACAACACCTGAAAGGGCCTGCACGCCATTCACGATGCCATTCGCTTGTTCTAATTTTTCTTCTTTCACTAGCTGAGGAATACTGGACATCACAGCAGGAGCATAAAACGTACTCATGACACCAAGGAGAATCATGACGGCTCCAATCATATAAAGTGAATCATGACCTGAAAATAACCAGAAATAAAAAGCCAGAATCATAATGCCAGTAAGAACATCAAATAAAATCATCAAATTTCTTCTGTTAAACCGGTCAGCCATTGCTCCTGCTAATGGCGAAAGGAGGAGCGGGATATTGGATAAAGCGAAAAGCAGAGCATATAAATCAACACGATGTGTCATATCCAAGACGTGTAAAGATAGAACAAAACGAATCAAGGAAGACCCGAAAACGGAAATAATTTGCCCGAGAACGAGGTAGATAAAGTGGGTGGAACCATTTTTGGCTGATAACGACATGAAAATCACTCTCCTTTTAGACCGACCGTCAGTCTATAATGTATGCAGGATTGGTATTGAAGTAACCAATCACTGATTATTGTCTTCCGGTTCTCCAGTTAAACGTTGGAGAAGGAAGGAGAAACTTCCCTTTTCTGCATGTAATGAGGCTTCAAGGATTGCGATAAATGCTAGAGCCCGTTGTATGCTTTCCGCTGTAGTCCATTGGAAAAGTCCCTCATCAAAGATAACCTGTGCAGAAGCGAGGAGAAATTCGACCGTCTCTTGCGGATAATCCGTTTGAAATATCCCTTCTTCTACCCCTTGCTGAATGACTTCTGCTAAAACGGGTGATAGCTCTGTAATGGCTTTGATCAAGCTTTTTTGATGCATCTCTGCATTAGCAGGCTGATGAAATTGTTCGATCATGCCTTCTTTATGGCTGCCCTGTTTAGGAGATTGTGCCATGATGATGCGAAATAATTTATCAACCACTGAGATATCTGGATCAGCGGCAATACGCTTTGCCTCGATGATATCTGCTTTTATGATCCGGTCAATGATTGCATCCATCACTTCTTCTTTGGAAGTAAAGTAATAATAGAATGTGCCTTTTGCAATGCCAACGGCTTTGAGGATGTCAATAATTGTGGTTTGCTGATAGCCTTTGGTTGAAAAAAGCTTCTCTGCTGCATTCAAGATGTCATTTTTGCGTTCCTCAGGATGTTTAACGGTTCTCATAAAGCCATCCTTTCTTTTGACTAGACTGTCGGTCGGTCCCTTGATTTGATTAAACACTTTTTGGCGTATCTTTGTCAACGGCTGTTTTTTTAAGCTTTGCATTTATTGTGCAATGACACTATGATACATTGAATGAAAACCCCTTCAGGAGAGATGCTGAATGCAATTTTTAACCAGTGAATTGGCTCAAGAGATGGTTGAACGTACGATGCATATTTTACATCAAAACATCAATGTCATGAATGCAGATGGTGTCATTATTGGGTCTGGTGAACGAAAAAGGATTGGACAAGAACATGATGGAGCACGTCTAGTGCTGTCAAGCGGAGATAGTGTGGAGATTGATCAGGAGACGTCCCGCCGCTTAAAAGGCGTGAGACCTGGAATCAATCTGCCTATTTGCTTTCGGGAACAAGTTGTTGGTGTCATTGGGATTACGGGTGAGCCAGAGGACATTCGTCATCATGCCGAGCTGGTGAAAATGGCAGCTGAGCTCGTATTAGAGCAATCTTTTCTGCTTGAACGCTTCCAGTGGCGGCAGCGAATAGAGAGTGAAATTGTGAATCAGCTCATCTCCGAGTCTGACATGGGTGATCATCAGCTGAAACACCGTGCTGACTGGCTTGGAATGGTTTTAGACAAGCGGCGAATGGCTATTGTTTTTCAGCCGATTCCATCGTCTGAGGACACTGTACACAAAATGATGCATGCCATTCAATACGATAAGAATGCGGATGATTTACTAGGCATGACCTTCCGTCATGAATTGATCCTGTTAAGACAGCCGATATGTGACCATCAATTCAAGCATGTGATCGAACAGCTGCAACAAACAATGGCAGGTGCAGTTGATGGACAAGTGCTAGTGGGTGTAGGAACTGTCGCTGAGGACATGAGTCAATTACCGTTGTCCTTTCAGCATGCGAGAGAGGCCCTGCGGTTAGGAAAGGTGCTCCATCCAGAGGAAAGCATATATGTCTTTGAATCTTATCAGCTTGAAAGCTTGTTTATAAAAGCGAGAGCCGCCAAAGAGGGCAAACGGTGGAGTGATTTTTATCATCCGCTGATACAAGAAATGGAGCTCGTTCAAACGTTAAAGGTTTACATTGAAGAGGGCGGGGATTTACAAAGAATCGTTGATCGTCTATTTATTCACCGTAATACACTGCGATATCGTTTAGATAAAATCCAGGCATTGACCGGAAAAGACCCTCGTCATGTGAAACAGTTGATGGAGCTGTACATAGCACAATTGGACCATCAACTGTCTTAATTGTGCATTTGCACAACTGGATGAAGTAATAAATAAAAGAAGTTCATTTAGATTCACAACTCGATCCCAATGAGTAAACGCTTACAATTAATAAAAGACAATCAGGAGGGATGGAGAATGGGTGGAGATGTGACAGTAAGTACATTGGGCGCATTGACTGCGCTTGTGATCGCTATTGTTCTCATTTTAAAAAAAGTATCACCTGCTTATGGCATGCTGGCAGGTGCATTTATTGGCGGTTTGGTTGGCGGTGTAGATGTTGTGCAGACCGTGAACGTCATGATGGAAGGCGCAAAGGACATGATTCCGGCTGTCCTTCGAATCATGGCGGCAGGTGTACTGGCAGGGGTTTTAATTGAGTCGGGAGCAGCGCTATCTATTGCGGAGGCCATCGTCAAAAAGCTTGGAGAGGCGAGGGCACTTTTAGCACTCGCACTTGCAACAATGATTTTAACAACGGTGGGTGTTTTTGTAGATGTAGCAGTCATTACAGTAGCACCAATCGCACTTGCCATTGCCAAGCGTGCAAAACTTTCTAAAACGGGGATTTTACTTGCGATGATTGGAGGAGGGAAGGCGGGGAATATCATGTCACCGAATCCGAATGCCATTGCAGCCTCTGATGCCTTTGGTGTACCGCTTACTTCCCTGATGGCGGCAGGTGTCATACCGGCTATTTTCGGGATAGCCGTCACATATGTATTAGCCAAAAAGCTTGCGAATAAAGGGACACCTGTTCTGGAAGAGGGAGCTGACCAAGGCCAGGTTCAAGTGCCTGGTTTTCTACAAGCGCTTGTAGGACCGCTTGTGACCATTCTCTTGTTAGCCTTGAGACCATTGTTTCAAATAAATATTGATCCAATGATTGCCTTACCAATAGGAGGAATTGTTGGCGCTCTTTTCATGAAAAAAGGGAAGTTTCTCAATGATTATGCGATGTCAGGGCTGCATAAAATGTCAGGTGTAGCGATCATGTTACTAGGGACAGGTACATTAGCTGGAATTGTATCGAATTCTTCCATGAAAGAGGTATTTATTCAGGCGCTTGACGCTTCGGGATTACCTCCTTACTTGCTTGCACCAACGTCTGGAATTTTTATGTCGGCTGCCACAGCTTCGACAACTGCAGGGACGGCAGTTGCAAGTGGTGTATTTAGCGGAACTCTTATTGGTCTTGGTGTATCTGCCCTTTCAGGCGCAGCTATGATTCACGCTGGCGCAACTGTGCTCGACCATATGCCGCACGGAAGCTTTTTCCATGCAACGGCAGGAAGTGTTCAAATGGAGATAAAAGAACGGTTGAAATTAATGCCCTTTGAATCGTTAATTGGTTTGACATTAACCGTTGTATCGACCATTATCTTTGGTATTTTCCAGCTGTTCGGCTGAGGATTTAATGAGAAACGAGGGGTTTTTGGATGAAGATTGTGATCGCACCAGATTCATTTAAAGAAAGTTTATCTGCTTATGAGACAGCATGTGCCATTGAACGAGGATTTCGTTCTATTTTGCCACACGCAGAATATATGAAAATCCCAATGGCAGATGGAGGAGAAGGCACAGTTCAATCGTTAGTGGATGCGACAGGCGGAACCATTGTCAAGCAAGTGGTCACGGGCCCGCTTGGCAAACCTGTGGATGCCTTTTTTGGTATGTTGGGAGATGGGCAGACAGCTGTCATAGAGATGGCAGCAGCATCAGGATTACATCTTGTCCCGCCAGAAAAACGGAACCCCTTCTTCACGACGTCTAGAGGGACAGGAGAATTAATTCTTGCAGCGCTGGATAAAGGAGCGAAGCATTTAATCATTGGGCTTGGCGGAAGCGCAACAAATGATGGTGGCGTTGGCATGATGCAAGGTTTAGGTGCTTCTTTTCTCGATAAAGCAGGCCAAGACCTCACGCCGGGCGGTGGATCACTGAATCAATTAGCTTCTATTGATCTATCTCGACTGGATCCAAGATTGCGATCAGTCCGTCTGGAAGTGGCGTGTGATGTGGATAATCCTTTAACGGGTGAAAGAGGAGCGTCTGCTGTGTTCGGTCCTCAAAAGGGAGCAGATACAGAAATGGTTCAACTGTTGGACAAGAATTTATCTCATTTTGCACAAGTGGCTAAGCAGCATTTTCATGTCTCCTTTGGTGAGGCGGCAGGTGCAGGAGCGGCAGGAGGAATGGGCGCGAGTTTATTAGGCTTTTTACAGGCTGATCTGCAAAAGGGAATCGATATTGTACTGAAAGCCGTACATTTTGCTGACGTACTCAAGGACGCTGACCTAGTCATTACAGGGGAAGGGCGGATTGATCAGCAGACCATTTACGGCAAAACGCCAATCGGTGTAGCCAAAGCTGCGAAACAATATGGACTCCCTGTCATTGGCATCGCTGGGTCCCTCTCAAAAGACAGTGCAGTCGTACATGATCATGGCATTGATGCACTCTTTAGTATTGTCCCTGGCGTCACGACTCTGGCCGAAGCCATGCATGATGCCAGTGTGTATGTAGAGAGAACAGCAAGGAATATTGCGGCTGTCATGACATTTGGAAGAGATAAGTAAATGATGAAAAATGTTTCCTTTTCTATCACATTCCTTTCTATAGAAATGTGGTAAAATGGTTCTAAATGAAAAAAAGTTGGAGGAAACACAAATGTCTAATCTACCGAATTGTCCATCGTGCAGTTCAACCTATACATACGAGGATGGCAGCATGCTTATTTGTCCTGAATGTGCGCATGAGTGGTCGCTAGAACAAGAACAAGTGGCAGAGGAGCAGCTTGTTGTCAAAGATGCGAATGGAAATCTATTAAGTGATGGTGACACGGTCACTGTGATTAAAGATTTAAAAGTCAAAGGTTCTTCTTCGGTTTTAAAAATAGGAACGAAGGTCAAAGGGATTCGTTTAGTCGAAGGCGATCATAATATTGATTGTAAAATTCCTAGCTTTGGCGCGATGAAGTTAAAATCGGAGTTTGTGAAGAAAGTATAATGACAAAGAAATGTTCTTCTCATAATTAGAATTTGGTCATGACAAGCTTACTATAAATGCTGAAGAAGAATGATGTATATGATTGTTGTTAACGTATAAAAAACACCTAAATTGTCAAAGGGATTCAATTCCTTTGCTCATTAGGTGTTTTATATTTTTATAAAGCTTTTATTTTTGAAGATCAGTTATCGATGGGGTGGTAGAAGTGGAATTTGGATATTTCAAAAAAACTGTTATGAAAAAAACGACTAAATGCATCCCTATTATCAATAAAGAAGGTGTCCCCATTGGATTCATAAAAAGATTTTATAAAAATAAAGTTGAGAGAATTTTGGATCATATTTTTGATGAGTTTTTTGTGAATGTTGAGGTTATGGATGCAAATTTGAATACTGTTGTAAAAGCTACAGAAAATTTATCCTTCAGATCTATGTACCGCTCAAATTGGAGCATAGAATGTAAGGAGAAAGGAAGGTTGATATTCGAAGATCAAACTAAAATCAAAACAAATCCAACGATGCGTTTCATCATCAATGATACTACCTATTATCTAAAGAAAGGTTTCGCAGATAAACGTGTTAGATTGGAAGACTCAAAGCAGACCATCGCTGACATTACATACGATAAAATAATACCACCTGCAACAGTCAGTATTGAAAAAAGACAAGGTGACCTAACTCTACATCTTATCGCTTGCCTCTATTATATCTTTATGTTGAGGGAGTAGCTGAAGTTAATATGTTTTATCATACTTAAAGAATTTGAAAATATACTATTTATGATTTAGGTTCTAATTCCTATAAAATTTAGTGAAGTCCCTTTCGTGCAATAAGATCTTATTAAAATGATTACCTTAACCTCACCTTAAAAAAGGCAGATGATTCTCTAAATTTTGCCTAATCCCCTTCACAACTTTTGGGCATTGCTGTACCATATGGAAGTGTTCTTCTATTTTTGACGGATCATGGTGTTTATCAGGAAATAGATGATAGATGATACTTAGACAAAGAAGGAGAGGTAACGTGACGAACGTTTTAGAACTGCAAAATGTATCTAGGCATATTCGTGGGAAAAAGATTGTTCAAGACTTGAGTTTCTCTGTCCAAGCGGGCGAAGTCTTTGGCTTCTTAGGGCCGAATGGCGCAGGAAAAACGACAACCATTCGCATGATGGTCGGTCTTTCTCCCATTACATCTGGTGACATTCTGATTAATGGTCATAGTATTCAAACCTCATATCAGCATGCCATCCAAGATGTCGGTGCAATTATTGAAAATCCAGAAATGTATAATCATTTAACGGCTAGACAAAACCTTGTTCATTTTGCCAGAATGAATGGAAAAGTGGATGAAGGTCGAATTGATGAACTACTAGAACTAGTTAGTTTGCAGCATGTGAAGCATAAGCGTGTCCGTACGTTTTCATTAGGAATGAAGCAGCGTTTGGGGATTGCTCAGGCATTGATACATAAACCGAAACTGCTAATCTTAGATGAGCCGACCAATGGACTAGATCCAGAGGGAATTCGTATGATACGAGATTACTTGAGAAGGCTGGCAAAGGAAGAAGGGCTTGCTGTCATTGTTTCAAGTCATCTCATGTCAGAAATGGAATTGATGTGTGATCGTTTCGCCATTATCCAAAAAGGAAAGCTGATTGCGATTGAGGATCAGCGTGCGGAGACGAAGCAGGATGATTTGGTCAATTATCGAATGAAAGTAGCATCAAGTGAGATTGAAGAAGCTCAAAAGCTCATTGAAGCATTTGAGGAAGGTATCACAGTTAGAGAAGAGGAGCAGTACTTATTCTTCTCCATCCTAGAAGAGAAGATGCCACAATTGATTCGTCATTTGAGCGAAGCTTCTATTCATTTGTACGAAATCAAAATAGAAAAACAAACCTTAGAAGATAAGTTCTTAAGCTTAACAGGTAAAAAGGAGGCAGACGTATGATTCGCCTCATTCAAAACGAGTGGATGAAAATCAGTTATCGTGTGGGTACTTGGATTATGGTTGGGCTTCTTGTTTTAGGTATGATTGCGACGTTGATTTTTGCTGTTAAGACAAATGACGGAGATCAAG
Source organism: Bacillus sp. FSL K6-3176 (assembly GCF_038003325.1). Taxonomy (NCBI): domain Bacteria; kingdom Bacillati; phylum Bacillota; class Bacilli; order Caryophanales; family Bacillaceae; genus Bacillus; species Bacillus sp. FSL K6-3176. The sequence continues at coordinate 3,639,749 of NZ_JBBOOX010000001.1, read as the reverse complement.
CATCCGGTGATTGGAAAACTGAGTTGCAAGAAATCAATAAAGCAAAGAAGCAAGAATTGAAAGAGGATAATATAAGCTTTTATAAGAGATCCCTTGAAACCGAAATAGCGATCAATGAATATCGAATCAAACATGATTTACCTCCAGCCGATCAATTCGGTAAAAATGCATGGACTTATGTGGAAACAAATGCTAATTTGCTTCAGCTGGTCGGTGTATTTGTGATTATTATTGCAGCCACAATTGTTTCGGCTGAATATAAGCATGGTACAATTAAATTATTACTGATTCGTCCGCCATCCAGGTTGAAGGTTCTTTTGTCTAAATACTTTACCGTTCAACTATATTCACTTTTCTTGATCGCTGTCCTATTTATCTTATCCTTTATCTTAGGTGCGATATTCTTTGGACTAAACAATGATTATGTGTATTTGGCTTATCAAAATGGTGAAGTCATTGAACGGTCTCAGTTTGCAAATATGGTCTCTTATTATTTGGCGCATTGTGCTATGTTTGTTGTATTAGGGACACTTTCTTTTGCCATCTCAACGGTGTTTAGAAGTGAGGCCATTTCCATAGCGATTAGTGTATTAGCCTATGTTGTCGGAGCATCCATCACAAGCATTTTGATGTTCTTCTTTGATTGGGCGAAATACTTATTGTTTGCCAACGATCCTGCACAGTATTTCGCAGAAACACCTACTTTTATCGAAGGCATGTCCCTAGGTTTCTCACTAACGGTCCTAGTCATTTATTGGGCCATCTTCTTGGCGGTTGCTTTAATCGTCTTCCAAAAGCGAGAAGTAAAAACAGGTTAATTTAACTTTTTAGGAGGTTTCTATCAATGATTAAGCGTAAAGGTGAAAAAATTATGGGGATTATCAGTATTGTCCTCAACGTAATTGGTGTTGGTTTTGGGGCATTGATGCTCTCTGTGGACCCAGCATTTTATGAAGAAATGAATGAAATTTTACAAGAGGAAGGCAGCGCCTTGCCAGTTGAAACACTTGAAGCTTCGGTTCATGCCTTTGGCGTTCAGTTTATGGTTGTTTCCGCAATTGCGGCTGTCTTAGCCCTTGTTGGTGTGATTGTCTTGAAAACAGACCGCCGTGCCGTGCTTTCTGGTATTCTTTTCTTGGTTTCGGCTGTGACTCTTTTAATTGGAACTGTAGGTCTTGCTTTCGTTCCAATGATCTTGTTGCTAATCGTTGGATTGATGTCACTGATTAGAAAACCGAAAACAGACATTCACACGAGTGAATATCCTTCATAATTCAAAGAAAAAGACATGCGCTGATTTTGCGCATGTCTTTCTTTTTTATATGATGCCAATCAGTTTGGCGATGATGAGTAAAACGATACTGAACCCCCACATCCAAAAGAAGGAGTAGCGGATATGTTTCCCCATATCGACCCCTGCAAGACCGATGGCAAGCCATACAGCAGGTGCAAGGGGGCTGACAAAGGTGCCGATGATATTTCCAATCATCATGGCGTATGCCGCAGATGTTCCTGACACACCAACCTCTGATGTAATCGATTCGACAATCGGCAAGAGTGCATAATAATAGGCATCTGTACTTGTCAGCATATCAAGAGGAACCCCAAATATCCCCACAATGATATGTAAAAATGGCAGTAAGAAAGCTGGCAAAATGTGAATACTGTCCACTGCAATCGCCTTTAGCATGCCCGTTCCTTCAAGAATTCCTAAAAAAGAACCTGCGGAGAAAATTACAGCTGCCATCATTAGTGCACTTGGGGCATGTGCCTTTATTCGCTCCATTTGTAAATTCACATTTGGAAAGTTAATCAGAAGTGCTAGTGAAAGACCAATCATAAACATATAGCTAGCAGGAATCACGTTCAGCACAAGAAGGACAACAACAGCTAAAAATAGAATGAGGTTGACCCACATTAAGTGATAACGCTTTAAAGACGCATCGCCTGTTTCGCTGATCGATTGAATGGCACGATCCCAATCGGCGCCTTCTAATTGGACAGCGGCTACTTCATTTGCGGCGATTTTCACCCGAATTCGTTTTTCTTCTCTTTTTCCTAAAATGAATGCCATTCCTAATATGAGCACGACCCCGATCAACTGAATTGGAATGAGCGGTACCCACAGTTCAGATGGGTCCATATTAAGGACACTCGCTGCCCGTCCTGTGGGGCCGGCCCATGGAATCATATTGGTTAATCCAGCACTTGTCCCGATTAACAAAAGCAATAAATAAGGACTCATATGTAATTTTTTATAAAGCGGAAGCAGTGCAGGTACAGTTAATAAAAAGGTGGTAGCTCCTGCTCCGTCTAAGTGTGCGATGACCCCAATCAAGGCAGTTCCCATCGCAACTGTGACAACATTTCCTTTTGTCAGCTTGATTAATGCTTTAATTACAGGTTCAAAGAACCCTGTATCTTGTAAAATGCCAAAAAATAAAATGGCGAAGATAAACATGGTCGCCACTGGCAATACTTTGATAATCCCTTGTTCAAAGAAAGTTTGAATGTCATTGATACCAAATCCCGCGATGAGCGCCCCTATTAAAGGCACCATGACCATGGCGACAATTGGACTCGCTTTCCCCCAAATCAGCAAAACAACAATCGTTAAAATAATCAACAATCCAACAAACGTTAACATAAGCCCCTCCCCCTACAATAAACCGTTTACATTTGTTTGTTTTTATACCAATGCAGTCCCACATTTGCATTGAAAAAAAGAGTATCAAAAATATGAGTATTAGGCAACCGCTTTCATACCTATACAATGGTAAAAAAGGATGGTGAATCCAATCGTGGCGCGGTGTTCAATATGTCAAAAAATTTAGATAAAAAATAATGATTCTATTGGTAATCTACTACCGGAAGAGATTTTATAGGTATTTAGATTCACTTAAAAGTAAAAAGCGCCCTTTGGATGGACGCTTCTTTCACGCTATTTTTTCAAAATAACGTATTCGTAAGGATTCAGTTGTAACTGTTGAGATGTATGCTGTCCAGTCAGCATATTTTCATAGCTTTCCGCTGAATCTAGTGAAATGTTCTGTTGCTGTTCTGTAAAATTCATCATAAACACAAAGTCCTGCGATCCATCTGTTCGTTTCTGGACACTGACGCCCTCTGGAATCGAAGAGGATAGGATCGGTTGTATGCCTATTCCTGTGATAAGGTCTTCGTAAAAATCATCATAAAACGCCTGCTCATTTTCAGAAGCCATATAGTATGCTTTCCCTTTGCCAAATGGACGGACAGTAAGGGCGGGCTGTCCTTCATAGCAGCCATTCTCAAAATGCCCTAACACAGAGGCTGTTTCAGGATGAATGGACTCGCAATATTGCCCGACATGATAAGTGCGTCCATTTCCTGTGGTCATTAAGACTTGTTCATCTGGCATCAATGTGTTGATTTCCTCTGCCCAAACACCAAGTACATGGCGGAGAGGACCGGGGAAACCACCAAGGAAACAGAGGTCGTTTTCATCGACAATGCCGCTCCAGTATGTTGCCACAAAAATGCCGCCCTCTTTGACAAATGCTTCGATCTTTTCTGCCACGCCTGGTTTGATCATGTAGAGCATTGGTCCAACAAGCACTCGATAGGATGAGAAATCCTTTTCCATCCCGACAATATCAACAGGGATGCCCTTTTTCCAGAAGCTTCGATAATGAGTTTGGCAAGCCTCTACATAGCGTTTGTTGGTATTATTTAAGCCTTGCGCATCATCAATCGCCCAATGGTTTTCCCAATCATATATGATGGCGACTTCTGGTTGAACGGACGTACCCGCAATCGGCTGAAGCTGCTCCAGCTGTTTTCCTAAATCAGCGACTTCTTGAAACACACGCGTGTGTTCATGTCCTGAATGATCCACAACGGCGCCATGGAATTTTTCAGAGGCGCCCCGGCCTTGTCTCCACTGGAAATAAAGGACGGAGTCGGACCCGTGGGCAATCGCCTGCATGGCAGAGAGGTGTGCCATTCCTTTATGCTTCACCTTATTCACTTCATGCCAGTTCACGAGGCTTGGTGTGCTTTCCATCACAAGAAACGGCTGACCGCCCTTTAATGAACGATACAAATCGTGAACGAAGGCGACGTTTGACGCTAATTCTGCAGTGGTTTCTCTGCCGCTATGCCATGCTGGATAGCTATCCCATGAGATCACGTCGACTTCTTTTGCAAATTGATGATAATCCAGTCCAAGAAATGGACGCATATGCGGATAGTCGCCCATAAAATTGGTGGTTACTGGCACATGAGGTGTTAATTCTCGTAGCGGTTCAATTTCATTTTGATAAAAATTGATCGTTTGTGCTGTGACAAAACGCTTCCAGTCTAGGTTCATGCCATGAATCATGTGCTCGCCATGAGGGGCTGGTGACTCGATTTGTGACCAATCGGTAAAGGTGTGGCTCCAAAATCCCGTCCACCATGCTTGATTCAAAGCTTCAAGGTCATGGTTGTATTTGTCTTTCAAATAGTCTCTAAATGCTTCTTGGCAAAGATCACAATGACATTCGCCGCCGTATTCATTTGAAATGTGCCACATGATCAGCGCTGGATGGTCCTTGTAGCGTTCAGCAAGCAAACGATTGAGTGTATTCGTTTTTTCTCGATAAACCGGTGAGGTGAAGCAATGATTATGGCGAAGTCCGTGTAAGTTGCGCTGGCGGTTTGCTTCAACGCGTAAGACTTCTGGATATGTTTGCGAGAGCCAAGCAGGTCTTGCTCCGCTTGGCGTGGCGAGAATAGCGTGAGCTCCCTGCGCTGCCAAGCGATCCATGATATCATCCAGCCAGGCAAAATCATATTCCCCTTCTTTTGGCTCGAGCTTGCTCCAAGCGAAAATATTGATAGAGAATGTTTGACAGTGTGCAAGCTTCATTAATCGAAAATCTTCGTCAATGATCTCCGGCATATGGAGCCATTGATCAGGATTATAGTCGCCACCATGCAAAAAGCCTTTCACATTTGGGTGAACGAGTGGGTAACGCTTTCCCATTTTGTCACGTCCTATCTGTTTAATTACGGTGTCATTTGTTTAAATACATCAAGAGAAGGCAGTGCTTTTCCGTTGAAATCAAACATGGCCTGATTTTCCCAAGCATTCCCGACTGTGCCGGTTGTTTGAATATAAGCGAGCCCGTATTGACTAGACCACGGAGCACCTTTTGCTGGAATCCAAAGCGGCTCCCAATAAAAGAACCCTTTCCCACGATTGTTTTTCACTTGTGAAATTTTTTCTGATAGATCTCGTATAAAAGATGCCTGCCCTTGTGGTGATGCTGGATAACCGGCCGTATTGACTGAATCTTGGTTAAATGAGTTATCGAGGTTGTCACCATTTGCTGTTGTAAAGCCGTAGGCGGTTTCTACCACGATGACATCTTTGTTATAGCGGGCGCTAATATCATTCATATTGGTAGTAAGACCGCTAAATCCCCCGTCCCAATACGGGTAGTAAGATAAACCGATCGTATCGAAGGAAACGCCTCGTTTGGTGATTTCATCAAACCACCAGCGAGATGCACCATTGTCCCCCCCATGTGCAAGATGAAGCATGACTTTGATGTTTGAATCGACAGAGCGAACAGCATTTGTTCCCGCTTTTAGCAAAGCAGCGAGCCGGTCAAATTCACCGCCGCCTTCACCCCAGCTCTTTCCGTTCGGCCAAAGCATACCTGAATTCAATTCATTCCCGACCTGTACCATATTTGGCAGGGCATTTTGTGCTTTCATCGCTTTAAGTACATCGCTTGTGTAAGTGCCAACCGCTTTTTCTAAATCGCTTTGGGAGAAATTTGTCCAAGCTTTCGGTTTGAACTGTTTTCCGGGATCGGTCCAGAAATCACTGTAGTGAAAATCAAGCAGCACTTTCATATTTTGTGCTTTTGCACGTTTCGAGAGAGCAATGGCGGTATTTAAATCGTTTGTCCCCCCGTTATAGGCACGGCCTTGGTTGTCGTATGGATGGTTCCAGAGTCTGATGCGCACATAGTTGACACCTTTCTCTTTTAATAGCTTGAGCGGATCAACCTGCTGCCAGTTTTGGTTGTAGTATTTGCCGCCGCTTCGCTCCACTTCTGCGAGCATGGAGATATCGGCTCCTTTGATGAAATCACCTTGCAATCCATTGATCGGTTTCACCGAAATCGTATCAGCCTTTGCTTCCGGCAGAATACCTAACCCAACCAGAAAGAAAACGACAACAGTGACAAGCAACCATTTCTTCATCAAATCTCCCCTTATCCTTTTGTCCCGCCTTGTGTGAGGCCGGATACAAATTGTTTTTGTAAAACAAGAAACAATAAAGCAACTGGAATCGCAATGAGTAAAGCCCCGGCTGCAAAGGTCGTGTAGCTGGCACCCATTTTGTCTGATACAAGATTGTATAGACCGATTGGGAGCGTATACATTTCGGGTGAGCGGACAATGACACTGGAGATGATGAAATCACCCAGCGGTCCTGTAAATGAGTTGATGGCAACAACGGCTAAAATCGGCTTGGCAAGCGGCATAATAATTTGGATGAAAATCCGGAAATGCCCTGCGCCATCCATTCTGGCTGATTCATCGAGATCCTTTGGAATCGCATCAAGATAGCCTTTCATTAAATACGTATTCATCGGAATTTGTCCGCCTGCATAAATCAAAATCAATGCGAGGTGGCTGTTAATGAGTCCAAGCATTTGAGCCAATACAAATATGGCAATCAGCGCTGAAAATTGAGGAATCATTTGCAGCAGCAAAAAGAGCATTAGCCCATTTTTGCGTCCTTTGAATCGGAACCTAGAAAAGGCATAGCCTGTAAAGCTGACAAGTATCAACGTTAAGAGCATAGTCGCAATACTGATTTTCATTGAGTTCCAATACCATTTTGCATAAAGTGCTCCCTGACCGAAGAAGAGTTCTGTAAAGTGGCTGAACGTTGGATTCTTCGGAAACATGCTTGTGCTCATCAGGCTGTTCCCAGGATTAAAGGAAGCGCCGATCGTCCAAAGGAGTGGATATAGAATACAAACGGAGGCAATGAAAAGGATGAAATAAGTGATACTCAGGCGAATGAGCTTATTTTGTTTTGATCCCATATCACATCATGTCCTCCTCTTTAAATGAATTCGTTCTCTTAAACTGCCAAAGTGCAATGGCAATGACGAAGATTGACAGTAAGATCGTAACAGCGGCAGCGAGTGCATATTGAGAAGATTGCATCGTCAGTTTGTAAATCCAAGACACCAAGATGTCTGTGCCCCCAGCAGTTGAGCCAGCCACAGGCGGTCCTCCGCCATTAAATAAGTAGATGATATTAAAGTTGTTAAAGTTAAACGTATATTGCGTGATTAATATAGGTGCAATTGAATAGAGGACAAGCGGTAATGTAATGGAACGGAATTTCTGAAAGAAATTTGCCCCATCAATGGTTGCAGCCTCGTATAAATCTTCAGGAATGGCCTGCAAAACGCCAGTTGTCATAATGAACACAAAAGGAAAACCAAGCCAAGTCTGCATCGCAATAAGAGCGATTTTGCTCCAAAATGGATCTGTCAGCCATGGTTTTGGATCAATTCCAATCGATGCAAAAAGGGTATTGTTAATCGCACCAAACGTGTCGTTAAACAATCCAGCAAACACCAAAATGGTCACAAATCCTGGAACAGCCCACGGCAGAATCAAAATCGTTCTGAAAAACCGTTTTCCTTTTAAATCTTTTTGATTGAGCAGAACCGCTAGGAAAATGCCGACAGCACATTGAAGGGTCGATGCAGCCAACGTCCATACGACCGTCCAGCCTAGTACATCAATGAATGTGTCTCTCCAAATATCGATTGAAAAGATATTTTGAAAGTTTTTGATGCCTACCCAATCAATGAGATTGGCAGGAGGCGAGTGGTATAAATCATAGTTTGTAAAGGCCAGCGCAAAGCTGAACATAATAGGAAAGACAACAGAGAATAGAAGTAAAAAGAAAGCAGGAGTGCTCATTAAGTAAGGAAAGCCTTGGTCGATGAGCTGATGGTATTGAGCACGGATGGAATGAAGCGGAACCCCTTGATCACGTTTCTTTCCGTTCATAAATGCATCTCGTATCATGAGTACATAAAAACCGATGCCAAAGCCAGCTGTTAAAAGTGCAATAATTCCTTTTGCTAAAAGGAAAACAGAGTTGTCACGAGGCAGCATCGTACCAAGTGTGAACAGCCCCCAGAAGCCAATATTGAATAAATCATAAAACACTACTAGAAAAGAAACGCCAAACAGGAAAAAGAGTGCCCCTTTGCCATACTGTTTGTTGTATATTTGCCCCATCCCGGGTATAAGAGAGAACATTAGCGCCCGTCTCCGGTGTGTCTTTGATTCCACTATGTGTGTGCGGTCTAGTTCAAGGTTACCCGTCACGTCTAACACCTACTTCATATGAAATTAGATCAAGTGCAGGCAGCATGATAGATGAACAGCTACCTGCGCTTGATGTTTATTTGGAGTGATTCGCTTTAATTTGCGAGTCGATTTGTTTGACCGCATCATCAAATGCTTTTTTCACATCGGTACGGCCAGTCGCAATCAGTCCTAATGCACTGTCAATCGGCTTCCACACCTCTGCCATTTCTGGATTGTTCGGTGTCAGCGTGGCATATTTCGTTTGCTTTGAAACAGCATCCGCATTTGCGTTTTCAGTAATGACTGGGTCTTTCATCAGCTTTTTCACTGGTGGAATTTCCTCTGTGACTTCAAAGCGCTTTTTCGAATTTTTTTCGTTCGTGATAAACTCAACAAATTTCTCGGCAAGTTCTTTATTTTTAGAATAAGAGGAGACGTTGTAGCTCTTTACACCTAAGAACGAGCTCATATGTTTTCCGTTAGGGAGTGTTGGCAGTTCCGTCACGCCATAGTCGATACCCGCATCTTTATAAGGACCAAATGACCATGGACCAGAAATCACAGCCGCTGCCTTTTTCTCAGTGAATAAGGAATTGAGGACATTGATTCCTTGCTCACCAATGATACCTTTCGGGAAAAGTCCTTCGCTAAAGAATGTCTGAATGTATTTTCCGCCTTCGATGGCACCATCGTTATTAAGACCAATATCATTGACGTCATAAGAACCATCGTTTTTCTGTTTGAAAATATAGCCACCTGAACCGCCTAATACACTTTCTGCGTAATAAATTTCATCCCACTTCGCAACAAAACCGTATTTCCCGTCCTTTGTCAGCTTTTTCGAAAGGTCATACCAGCCATCGAGTGTCGTTGGTGCCTTTTTCACAAGGTCTTTGTTATAGAAAAGCACAGTGGTTTCAACGGATTTTGGCAGACCATACAGCTTCCCATCTATCGTTTGTGATTGAATCGATTCGTCTGTGAAGGAATTGATCACTTTTTCATCTGGTTTGATTTCTTGTAACAATCCCTCTGTGACAGCTGATCCAATTTGGTCGTGAGGCATGGTGATGACATCTGGACCAGTGCCGGCTGCGCCATCAAGACGAAGCGCTTCAATTTGGTCGGCATATGCTTTTTCGACTACTTTGACTTTCACGTCGTTTTGTTTTTCAAACTCTTTGACGGCGTCTTGAATCCCATCAGACTTTTTGACATCCTCCCACACTAGCAAGGTCTTTGTACCTGTAGATGCCGGCTGTGAACCGCTTGAATTGTCATCTCCTGGTCCGCATGCTGACAGCAGCAGCACAGCAGTACCAACGACTGCCGATAATGTCGCCCATTTTCCCTTTTTCATTCGTAATCCCCTCTCGTTCTTTTTTCACAGATGATAAGAAAACGCTTTCTTAATGTGAGAATATCAACTTGAGTAAAAAAAGTAAACACATTTTATTAAATTTATTAAGTAAAATTTTTTACTGAAATAAAGAGAAAAGAAGCCCGCCATATATGGCAGGGCTTCCAGCTGTTTATATCGTGCTTTTCCGAAAGACAGGATCTGAGGCAATCAGCACGGTTTTTGGTAATGTTCTGCCATCAACAAGTCTTTCTAAAAGTAAATCGACAGCTGTCTCGCAAAGTAAAGAGGTATGGATGTGATAAGTTGTGAGCGGTGGTGACACATATTGAGAGACGTGAATATCGTTGATACTAAAGACACTCACTCGATTTGGTAAAGAAAAACCGCGTTCATTTAATGCTTGTAAACAGCCTATCGCAAGAGGATCACTTGCGACACAAAAAGCGGTTGGCAGGTGATCACCGAGCTCGTCGATCGCCTTCATCATCAATGAATAGCCTTCATCTACAGAGAAGTGGTGACCGATATAGACCAATTGTTCATCCAGTTTGTTGTGTGCTGTCATGTACTGGCGGAAGGTCGTTTCACGAATATCTGGAATCCGCCTATTTGTATTGAGATCAAGATCTGTCCCGCCAATAAATCCGATGGATGTGTGGTGTTTTTCGATAAAAGAATCAATAATCTTTTCTACAATTCGTTTCAGGTTTGGTTTCACAGAATCAAAGCGGTCTTCATCTGGTGATGTATCAATAAAGACGATGTGTTTTGTGATCGTATATAATTGATCAAGCTCAGTTTTTTTAAATCGACCGATGGCGATGATGCCTTCTGTAGAAGGATCAATCGATTGAAGACCATCAGACGGTTTGTAAGCGGTAACATTTAAGCTTCTGGTATTGGTGAGTTCCTCAATGCCTAGACGAATGGATTTAAAATAAATATCTTCAAGCTCCTCTTTTTCTGTCATCCAATAGAGAAAGGCAATTTTTTTTAGTGAATGTTTGAATGTCTTTTTTTGATAGGACAAAGCTTCTGCTGCCGCATATACTCTCTCACGTGTTTGATCCGTAACAGATAGGTTGGGATCTTGGTTCAATACGCGAGACACGGTAGCGATGGATAATCCGGCTTTTTCCGCAATGTCCTTTATTTTAGCTGCCAAGTCAGCACCTCCTATAGAAAATATCTCCTTTCAGTATAGAGTCTTTAAAAATATTAGTAAATATTTTTATTAAATTGATTGCGTTTAGACTGTTCTTTACGATCTCGAAAGGAATTAGTAAGATATATGTATTGAAGATGTAGGATTAAGATTTCTGATAGGAGAGGGACAGATGTATTATGATGCACTGAAGACATTTGTGACAGTGGTAGAAGAGAAAAACTTTACTAAAGCAGCTCAGAAGCTGCGGATTTCTCAACCGAGTGTCAGTCTTCACATTAAGAACTTGGAGCAGGAATTTCAGACTGTTCTGCTTAATCGTTCGCCAAAGCAATTAACGGTGACGCCAACTGGGGATATGCTGTACCATCGATCAAAACAAATCATTCGTTTATATGAACAGGCGAAGCAGGATATTTATGAGCATCATCATCTGGCACGAGGGAAGCTCACGATTGGAGCGAGTTTTACCATTGGGGAGTATGTGCTGCCGCAAATCTTGGCACAATTTCATCAGCTTTATCCGCATGTTGATATTGAGGTAGTTATTGATAATACAGAGGCGATTGCCAGACATGTTCGCTTATTCCATGTCGACATCGGACTGATCGAAGGACAAACCAATGACAAAGAACTCTCTGTGGAAACGTTTCTAGAGGATGAATTGTATATCGTTGCACCATTAGACCATCCGTTTGCAAAGAAAAAGGATGTCACCATTGATCAATTGCAAAATGAAACATGGATCACAAGAGAAGAAGGATCTGGGACAGGAGAATACTTACAGCACGTCCTGAAATCAAATGGACTGAAAGCGCGAACCTTTGTGACATTTAGCAGCAATCAAGCGATTAAAGAAGCTGTCATTCATGGAATGGGGCTGTCTGTTTTATCTAAATATGTGCTCCAGCGGGGCAGCATTGGCGGGGAATTGGCTGTCATTTCTGTGAGGGGAATGGACTTTAAACGGACATTTTCCTATGTTGAATCCCCGATGACAGGTGGGAATAAGAATAAGGAATTGCTTGTTGAGTTGTTGAGAAAAGAGAGAAAAGACGCTTCTCCGCAGTAGGAGAAACGTCTTTTTTTATAATCCTTTGATGTTGATTTCATCGACTGGTAGGAAAATCTCACCTGTATCTGTGTACTTCATGATGACTTGATCCCCTTCTTTTAAATAAATAATAAGAGGCTCTTTTTCAGAAGACATCGTGTAGTTTTTCCCATCGTCTAGTAAGAAGGTGACGGTTGTATAATCACCGGTCTTTTCCTTATACACCCTCTTCACTTTACCTGTTGACTCTTTCTTTTCTTGCTTCGATGAACTATTGACGGTACCGCCGCCTTTTTGAAGAGCTGTTTTATAGGCTCTTAGTGCTTCGTTTGGTGTAGAAGCATATGCGGCGATTTCAGGATTGGCTGCCGAAACAATAAAGTAGTTTTGCAGGAACCCGTTTGAATCGAGAACAGGTGTAAGCCAGCTAGCTTCCCCATAGAAATTATAAAGAATCGGCATGCGGCCCTTCCATTTCTTCTCGATAAATCGTTTCTCAATAATTTGCAAAGCTCCCTGTGAATCCATGTAGGATTCTTCAAGATTACCCGTATAATACGTGGCTTTTCCTGTTCGGGCATTTGTTAGTGCATACCCGAGCATGGAATCAACGCCCTCTTTTGGACTCGTGAAATCTGTGAAGTAATACATATCCCCTTTTGAATCAAACACCGGACTTACATTGGCTTCAGTCCCCTCATCAGAAGGCAGCTTCACATCTGATTTTCCAAAGAGGCTGTTCCAGAAACCATGTACATAGTTGCCGAAGTAACTATTCTGCAGACTGACAGCCTCTGGCGAAACAGCGCCATCAATAAAGGCTGGTACTTTGTCTAAGGCGTATTTCTTCGTTTCACCTGTTTTGGCATCCACAACAACCACACCTGAAGCTTTAAACCCGTTTCGTGCAGTGATGAAATCCCCAAATGTTTGGATGTAATAAGGCTTGCCATCATCATTGATCTCTAGCTGCGTGTCTCCATAGAAAATCAAATCTGGGTACTGAAGACGGATATGCCGCTCAATTTCCTTATTGAAATAGGAAGAAGGCGTATAGACCATCTCGGTTTTCACAAACTTTGGATTGGCAGATGAGTCGGTCGCACTTAATGTAAAGTAACCCGGTGTGCTACCAGAACGAATCCATTTAAAGAAATCGGAGAACTCGACGGGAGCGATATACACATACTCACCATTGACCTTCTGAATTTGCAAGCTACCCAGCTCGTAGTAGCTCGTGTTTGGCACCTGTCCGAACGATTTCTTCATCTTATTGCGAGCAAATTGCGGTGGTACACTCGCAGGTGTTTCTGTCTCATCAAACGCTTTGATTTCGACTTTTTGATCCATCTTAGACACGTCGAATTTCTCATTTGCATTGAATAGAAAAGCGGTTGCCATATAAACACCGAGCAACAATAATATGAGAAATAAAACGCCCTTGATCTTCCGCTCCAATCCCACTGATAAAAAGGCACCTGCTGCTGTCACAACAAGTCCAATGAGCCACAGTGATGATGGGTTGCGGTCTAAATTGGTGATGTAGTAGAAGCCGAAAATCCCGATGATAAACAGCAGGGCAAGTCCCGCAATCCACATAAGCGGCACCTGTTGTTCAGTCCCTTTTTTTCTAACGATTAACCTGAGTGGTGTGAGCAAAAGGGTCAGGACAAGACCGATCACAACCGAAAATAACAACATATATCCCACAAACAGATCTCCTTTCAAATCAATCACTCTTTTAGTATATACGAGTGAGACGGGGAAAAGATTCACCGGATGGCAGGTTCATTTAAATGCCGATCGAATCAATGGCTGATTGAACATCTTCTTTCAGCTCAAAAAATGTGAGTCTTTTTTCGATTTTCTCTATTAACGCGTCAATGGCTTCACCTGACATATGGGTTTGGATGTTCCTTTGATGTTTGTACACGTTAATCAGAAGGTCATCAATTAGATCTACTATTTTTTTGGCTTCTTGACGATCCTCTGCAAATTCATTTTGAAGTTGATGCCGGATGGCTCTGATCAGCGCTGTTTTCTGTTCTTCTTTGATCTTTGCTTTCAAAGCAGCCAGCTCTGCTGGTGTCATGTCTTCCGTGTTAAAGTTTGCTTTTGAGAAAATGGAGCTTGATGTATGCGTATCTGTCATTCTTTGCAAAAAACGATCTGCATCTGTTGGTTGTTTCTTTGAAAATTCCATTTATCGTTCTCCTTAAGAAATACCCATGTTCTTGGCTAGGGCCGTATCTGCATCGTGGTATTGTTTTCCTAGCTGGCTCATATCATCTGATATTGAGTCCATCCACCTTTTCATATCCATCGCATGATCAATCGCTGCATCATACTTTTTAACTGAATAGAACTCATTGTCAAGACCCTCTGTTTTTAAGTGGCGAATGACAGCATCCACATCTGAAGCCGTCAGCTGATCATACGAGCCAAAACCGACAATTTGTTTGTATCTTGAACGAACGCGTTCCACTGATTGATCCACTTTGTCATCGAGTTTCTCAATTTTGCGAATGATTTGCTGCATATGGTGCTCGGCATATGTGGAGAATGTACGACCTGTGTTCATAAGAACATGCGACTTGATTAAAATCGCTACCACACTTTGCGGGTGAACATTTGATTGGCTCAATTGATGTAACATGGCGGCAGTGAGAGAAGGGTTTTTTCTCAACATATCATCAATGGTTTGAACGGAGCCATCTGACGAAAAGGAATACCGGTCTAAGCCATGGCTGCCGGCGAGGGCTTCAAGAAATAAATTCGCATCAAGTGAAGGATTCACACTCATTGCCCGATTGAGGAGATTTTTCATAAATTGGACGGCCTTTGAGGAGTCCTCAGTGTAATCGACGCCTTCAGGTAAAGCGGCATCATACATCACTTTCACACGACCGATTTCTGTCGTATGACGATTTAAGAGAGAAAGCCCGTCATTGAGATTGATATATTCTGTTAATCTACTACGGTAATCACCTTTTAATGCTTTGGCTTGCAGACCATCCGATAGATTTGGGTAAATATTCGGATTCTCAAAGGTGACCCCGCCTTTAATAAAATCATTTTTGACAAGAACATAAGAAGCATTTGACCCGCCAAGTGAATGCCCTGTCACATACATCTTCGCATTCGGCATTTTCTTATGGATCTCTTTTGCATACCGGTCCGCCTGCACCATTTGATTCTCTGCACCGTGTTCAAAGGGGATATTTTTAATCAAATACTTCGTATCTGAAATCAACCAATCTTGTACAATCTCATTTGTATAGGTCGTTGTCCCTGTCGTCACCTTCGTCGTGACTTCCTTTGACGTCTCTGACTGGCTAAAAGGAGGCAGCTTTGTCAAAATGGTAGAAAGAAGATCATCTGACTCTTTTTTTCCATGTTTTTTAATGGTATCTTTATATTGGCCTGCGCCAATCGGTTCTGACCCGCGGTAGGCGATGACGGCGTTTTTGATTTTTGTGAGGTCTTTGCCTTTGTTTGAGTTACGATAATCTTCTCTCGAGACAAGGGTTAGTGCATTAAGGCCTTTTTTGGTTTCTATATGGTCGACGACATACATGGTTTTACCGCTTTTTAAGCGTATATCTTTCTTGTGGGAATAATTGGAAATATCATAAGACTCTGACGATATATCATTATAATCTTTATCGCTAAGTTGATTAATTGAGCTTTTTGTGGTCAATTTTTACACTCCTGTAATATTTATCATATATATTATATTATAGAAAGATATAGATATCTATAATAAGTGCAGTATTTAAGTAATCTCTAAAGAAGAATATTATAACTTTTAAGAGGTGGAAGATATTTCATATGAGAAATAAAATTTCGATTATAATTGTCTTGATAATTATTACTATCATTTCAGTTACACTGATTCTTTTAAATGGTAAGCAATCTCAAACAAATGAATCTGGAGGAAAGGCTATCTTGGAAGAAAAAGAGAAAAATGAACAACAGAAGGCAGAAGAGTTCGCAGAGGAAATGAAGCCGAATATAGAAAAGCGTTTACGTAAAATGGATATTCATAATTTTATCGAAACCATATCTTTTAAAAAGGGAGTAACCATTAATCCAATGGGATATATAAGAATTAGAGGATACGTGAATGGTGAACCAGAAAGATTTGAGTTCTCTGCATCATTAGAATATAGATCTAAAGAGGTGGGTTCTATGAGCATTTCATCTGATTTATCAGACCGTTTCGAGAACTGGGATGATTTTGATCCGCAAGTGAAAGAAGATTTTTTGAATAGTCTCTCTAAAAAGGAACGTGAACAGTATCTAAAGGACATTGGAGAAAAAGAGTAAAACAGGTACATGCCTACCTGTTTTTTATTTTGTCAATTTCATTAGTCAATGGATTAAAAATCCATTAAGGAGTTTTGCTTTTTATGAGAAATACAATGAAGTTTTCTATTATAATTGTGGCCGTCATCATTTCAGTAACTGTTTTTATCGTAGAGTACATTAATAAGAGTCTGTCAGATGAAGTAGTGGAAGAGAAAAGTGATCAGGAAAAAGCAGAAGATTTTGCAAAGAAGATGAAACCTAAGGTTGAAGAGCACTTACACAAAAGAGATATTCATCACTTTATCAAAACCATAACGTTTGAAAAAGAAGTGACCATCAATCCTATGGGGGATATTATAATCGATGGCTATATAAATAATGAACCGGAGAAGTTCGGATTTTCAGCTTCTTTACAATATAGAGCTAAAAAAATAGGTTCAATGAGTTATGATCCTGAGTTGTCATATCGTTTTAAAGATTGGGACAAATTTAAAGATGAACCAGAATTAAAGGAAAACTATCTTAAACGACTCTCTGAAAAAGAACGAGAGCAATATCTAAAGGACATTGGAGAAAAAGAGTGAAGCAGGTGTCTACCCACCTGTTTTATTTTTTTATTATCATTATGAGAAGTTTTGATTGTAAGGAGTGTTGCGTTGTATGAAAAATACTTTAAAACTTGTATCTGTTTTGGTCGTTATCATCATTGTCTCAGTGACTTCGTTAGTCACTCAGCACAATAAGCAAAGTAAATCAAATGATGTGGTAAAAGCAAAGAGTGATCAAGAAAAAGCAGAAGAGCTCGCAGAAAAAATGAAGCCTAAAATAGAAGAATGTTTACGCAAAGAAGACATCCATCACTTTATTAAGACCATAACGTTTAAGAAGAGGGTAACTATTGATCCAATGGGCTACATCGTAATTAGAGGATATATAAATGATGAACCGGAAAAGTACGGTTTCTCAGCTTCTTTACAATATAGAGCTAAAAAAATCGGTTCAATGAGTTATGACCCTGACTTATCAGACCGCTTTATAGATTGGGAAGAATATAAAGATGAGCCGGAAGTGAAAGAAAATTACCTTAAAAGTTTTACTAAGGAGGAACGAGAACAGTATCTTAGAGACATTGGAGAAAAAGAGTGAAAAATATCCGTTAGCCGTATGTTCTTTCAAAAACGATGACCAAAATAATATGCTATCATTCCCCTAACAAGACTTACAAACAAGGGAGAGCTTTCAAACATGGCAAATAAAAAGAAATTGATCTTGGATGTAGACACTGGAATTGATGATGCGATTGGTATTTTGCTTGCAGTGAAAAGTAAGCGGTTTGATATGTTGGGGATCACAACGGTGTGCGGGAATGTGTCTGTTGAAGCGGCGACATTGAATACGTGTAAAGTGCTTGAGCTGGTTGAGGCAGAGGAAATCCCTGTCATCAAAGGTGCAGTAACGCCTCTTTTGAGAGCCCCTCATTATGAACATCGGGTGCATGGGGAGGATGGAATTGGCGGCGCTTTAAAGGACGCCCGGCCTAAGAAGACCGCAGATGAAGGTTTTGCGTCTGATTTTATCATTGACCAAGTGCTGAAGTATTCGAAGCAGGTTACGCTCGTGTTGACAGGGCCGTTAACGAATTTAGCCCTTGCGGTAAAAAAATGCCCTGAGCTGATTCATCATGTGAAAGAAGTCATTTTTATGGGGGGTGTCGTGCAGGGACAGGGAAATGTCACACCGGTTGCGGAATTTAATACATATGCAGATCCAGAAGCGACGAAATTGGTGCTGGAGGCTGGTTTCCCTTCACTGACTCAAGTAGGGCTGGATGTCACGAGACAGGTCTTGTTAACGGATGAGAGAATTGATGCCATTCAAAATGAAACGTTAGCCAGTTATATCAGAGAGAGCACAAGCATTTACCGCCAGCGCTATTTTGAGCGGAACGGGGTGTGGGCATGTGCCATGCATGATCCGCTTGCTGTAAGTCTTGCAATTGATAAACAACTTGTGAATACACAGGCTTTTCATGTAGAAGTGGAGACGAAGAGTGAGTTCTGCGATGGTCAAATGATATGTGATTTTCAGCATCAATGGGGAAAAGATCGCAATCTTCAAGTGTGTATGGATGTAGATGCTGAAGGGTTTTTTGATTTAATGATCAAAGTCTTGAATTCTTAAAAAAGAAGTCTGTGCAAACAGGCTTCTTTTTTATAAGATGGGAACATGAGGAAATGTATGCGCTCACATGAATGAGGAAGGAGTGAAGTCAATTGGCTTCTGTCAGTTTAAGTAGTATGGATAAGATAAGGGCAGCAAGCAGAGGATTGCCGCCAAAACTGAAAGCAATTGCTGAGCACATTACAAGTGAGCCCCGCGACATCATCCATTTGTCGATTGTCGAGCTTGCCAAAAAGACAGCGAGCTCAGAGGCAACGATTTTTCGTCTTTGTAAAAGGCTTGGATTTGAGGGGTATCAAGATTTGAAGATTGCTATTGCCCAGGAAATAGACCAAACGAAGCCTGATTATGTAGATGAAGAGATGAGTCTTGACGATGATACTGCCGTTTTTATGCAAAAGGTATTTCAGGCGAACATCACTGCATTAAAGGATAGTTTTCAATTGTTGAATCCAGAAGATGTAGAAAAAGCCGTACAATTAATCCATGAAGCAGAGCGCTTAGAGTTTTATGGCAGCGGTGGGTCTGGCCTCATCGCCACAGATGCTTTTCACAAATTTATGAGAACAGGCATCAACTGTATTGTTCATACAGATTCTCACTTTCAAGCGATGTCGGCAGGTCTGCTTGATCAAAAGAGCACAGTGCTTGGTATATCTCATTCTGGTCGAAATAAGGATTTGCTGGATGCGATGAAAACAGCCAAGGAAAAAGGAGCGAAAACCATAGGCATTACAAGCTATCAGCGTTCTCCATTGAGTCAGCTTGCAGATGTCACGCTGTATACATCAACGCAAGAAACGGCTTTCCGAACGGAAGCGATGTCTGCTAGGCTTGCCCAGCTTACTGTGATTGATGTGCTATATTTTGCGCTTGCACATTTAAGGCAGCAGGAAACATTAACAAACTTAAAGCAAATGAGAGAAACCATTTCTCAAAAAAGAGTGTAATGGTTTCAAAAATAAATTTTTCTATTAGTGAAAAATGCTGTTGTGGTAACGATTCTAAGGTTTTAAATGAAAATTATTTTCTTTTTGATCGTTGAATGTCGAAAAAAATATTCCTATAATGGGATTTATCAGGTACACCAGCACCACGACACTTTATTTCAAATCAATGATTGGGCGTGATACAGATGAAGGGAAACCAGGCGGTAATTGGTTTGGATATTGGAACAACAAGTACAAAGGCGGTTCTATTTGGACCACAGGGGAAAGTCATATCAAAGCATTCTGTTCCTTATGACCTCATTCACCCCCAGCCAGCATGGGTTGAGCAGAACCCTGAACATATTTTAGATGCTGTGATTGCGAGTGTAAGAGGCGCATTGACGAAAGCAGCATTTGATGCAAAAAACCTCATAGGTGTGGGGATTAGTACGGCGATGCACTCCTTAATCGTCATGGATGAGAATGGGAAAGCATTAACAAACAGTATCATTTGGGCTGATAACAGAAGTGCAGAACAAGCGAAACGAATCATAACGGACTTAGATGGCTTTCAAATTTATAAAAGAACCGGAACACCGATCCATCCAATGTCACCGCTTTCAAAAATACGATGGATCAAGGAAATGACACCTGACGTCTTCAATCAGGCAGCAAAATTCATTTCCATCAAAGAGTATGTTCTTTATCATTTCTTTGGTCAGTATGTGGTCGATTATTCAATCGCATCAGCAACAGGACTGTTCCGATTGGAAACGCTTCAATGGGACGAGGAGGCACTACGCATTGCAGGAATTCAGGTGAATCAGTTGTCTGAACTTGTTCCAACGACGCATCAGCTGCGTGGTCTTCAGCCAGAAATTGCGCTGCGAATGGGCATTGAAGAAGATACACCATTTGTTGTGGGTGCAAATGACGGTGTCCTAGCGAATCTTGGTGTTGGTGCGATTGGCAAAGGTGAGGTAGCAGTCACGATTGGGACAAGTGGTGCAGTACGTACAGTCGTAGATCAGCCAATTACAGATGAGCAATCAAGAACATTTTGCTATGCATTGACGGACAAGCATTGGGTGGTCGGAGGGCCGACCAATAACGGCGGGATTATGCTGAGATGGCTGAAGGATGAATTTGGGGCGTCAGAGGTGGAGGTAGCAAAGCGTCTAGGTGTAGACCCTTACGATCTGATGATTGATATTGCAGAAAAGGTTCCAGCTGGCTCAGAAGGACTGCTGTTTCTACCATTTTTAACAGGTGAGCGAGCACCTTATTGGAATCCAAACGCAAGAGGCACGTTCTTTGGGATTGGTCTTCAGCATAAGCGCGAGCACTTTATTAGAGCCGTGTTAGAAGGCGTCATTATGAGTGTATTCTCGATCGGTGTGGCACTAAGAGATTTAACAGGTCCAGCGAAGGATGTCAGGGCTTCTGGTGGATTTGCGAGATCCCCTCTATGGCGACAGATTTTGGCAGATACGATGGGTAGAGAAGTGCTCGTTCCAGAAAGCTATGAGGCTTCCGCACTTGGGGCGGCTGTCCTTGCACTTCATAGTTTAGGTCATATGGAAGAGATAGAAGAGGTGCAGGAATGGATTCGTATTTCTGCCCGCCATGAACCAAATATGAAGAACAACGAAACATACATAGAGCTATTTTATTTATATGAGCGTCTCTATGACAAACTGAAGGATGAATTTGATGTCATTAGTGCGTTGCAATTAAAACAAAATCGTTAAACATCGGGGAAAAGGTGGGAGAACATGCTTTTATTCATTGTGATTGCGGCGATTGTCCTTTTACTCATTCTCATTACAGTCGCTAAGTTGAATCCGTTTGTGAGTTTGATTATTACCTCTATGCTAGTAGGTTTTGCTACAGGAATGGATTTACAGGAAATCATTCAATCGATTAAAACGGGATTAGGGAACACGTTATCATTACTGGCGATAGTGCTAGCGCTTGGGACCATGCTTGGGAAAATGATGGCCGAGTCAGGGGGCGCTGAGCGGATCGCTCAAACACTCATCAGTCGTTTTGGGACGAAGAATGTGCATTGGGCGATGATGTTTGTAGCCTTTATCGTGGGGATACCTGTCTTTTTCCAGGTCGGATTTGTTCTTCTCATTCCTTTACTCTTTACCATTGCGATTGAAACGGGCATTTCGCTTGTGACGATTGGGATTTCATTAATCGCAGGCTTGTCTGTTGTGCATGGGTTAGTCCCGCCTCATCCAGCTGCAATGGCAGCAGTAGGCATCTATCATGCCAACGTGGGGAAAACGATTTTCTTTTCAATCATCGTCGGTTTGCCAACAGCTATTATTGCTGGACCGTTGTATGGTAAGTGGATTGGAAAGCGAATACATAAACCAGTTCCAGAGCTGCTCAGAAAGCAATTCACGGAACGACATGCTGATCGGAAGCTTCCTGGTTTTGCGAATACGATGTTTACCATTTTGGTGCCGGTCATTCTTATGTTGCTTGCCACGTTGGCGGACATTATTTTGCCAGAGGATAGTATGTGGTATCAGATGTTCAAGTACATTGGAGATCCCATAACAGCTTTATTGATTGCGACAGTGTATTCTTTCTTTAGTCTTGGCTTTATACAAGGGATGAGCCGTGACCGAGTGCTGTCATTCAGTAACGATTGTTTGGGACCAATCGCTTCCATTCTGCTTGTGATTGGTGCAGGCGGAGCGTTCAATAATGTACTGATCGATTCAGGCGTTGGGGATTATATTGCTGATTTAGCCAAACACTCCCCAATCTCACCGATTTTACTTAGCTGGCTGATTGCTGCGGTTATTCGTGTGGCAACAGGATCAGCTACAGTATCCATGATGACAGCGGCCGGAATTGTAGCCCCAATCGCTGCATCCATGCCGGATGTGAGCAGAGAGCTGCTTGTTTTAGCAACAGGAGCGGGTTCACTGATTTTGTCTCATGTCAATGACTCTGGTTTTTGGCTGATCAAAGAGTATTTTGGTATGACCATCAAAGAGACGTTCTTGACATGGACGGCTATGGAGACCATCATTTCCGTTAGCGCCATTGCATTTATTATGATTATTAATATGTTTATATAACGGGACAACAGCTCAATTCTTCGGAATTGGGCTGTTTTAGCTTGTTGTTATGCCGCTTTTGACAATTTAGGATAAAATAATGATATTGAGCTATGGGAGGCGGACACGATCGAACCTTTAAAACATGTATATAATGAATCATTTATTCAACATTTAGCAGAAAAACTTGCGCAAGCGTCAACTGTATTTGATGCTGATCACTTTCAGCAGCTCGTGTTTCAAGAGGATTGGGAGCAGCTGGAGTTGAAAGGACGAATGAGAAGAGTAACTGAATCGATGCACGCCTGTCTGCCTGAGGATTATGAGAAGGCAATCGATGTACTGCGTCAGACAGCACCGCATTTTACAGGGCTCAGTGCGCTCGTATTTCCAGACTATGTCGAGACATATGGTGTTGACCATTGGGATATTTCGATCAAAGCACTTGAATTCTTTACACCGTTTTCCACTGCTGAATTTGCCGTTCGACCTTTTCTCATACAAGATCAAGAGAAAATGCTGGCGCAGATGCTTGTGTGGTCACAGGATCAAAATGAACATATTCGCCGTCTCGCTAGTGAAGGATGCAGGCCTCGTTTGCCGTGGGGATTATCCGTCCCTGCGCTGAAAAAGGACCCTTCTGTCACGCTGCCCATTCTAGAAAATTTGAAGTCAGATTCGGCCAAATATGTGCAAAAAAGTGTAGCGAATCATTTAAATGATATTTCTGCAATTCAGCCAGACCTCATGAAGCAAATGGTCAAAAGCTGGTATGGAACCAATGAACATACAAACTGGATTGTCAAACATGCATCCCGTACGTTATTGAAAAAAGGCGATCCAGATATCATGGCTTTATTTGGCTATGGAGATGATCCGTCTATCCAAGTAACGGATTTGAAGGTGACGCAAGACCCCGTACGTATTGGAGAGAAGCTGACCTTTCATTTTATTCTTCAGGTTGATAAGCCATTAAAGCTGCGCGTAGAGTATGCCATTGATTACGTGAAAGCTCGTGGTACACGCAATCAAAAGGTATTTAAAATCACAGAATTTGAAACAGGATCGGCGCTGCATAGAGAATTTGTCCGGTCACAGTCGTTTCAAAATATGACAACGAGAAAGCATTATGAGGGCATTCATACATTAACCATCATCATCAACGGCATCCCAAAAGCGTCTGTTGATTTCGAAGTCACAGCAGCTGCTCATGAAAAAACCCGCCACTGAGGCGGGTTTCAGCGTGTAGACAAACCCTCGCATTCGGTGTCAGTCCTGCGCGCTGGTGCTCACGAATGTCAAATTCGCTCCGCGCCAGTACTCGTCCTTCCTAGACTGCAAAGGTTTTCTATCACGCTGAAAAGAAGACAAAGGGCTAAAATCAAGTTCATTTTAGCCCTTTGTCAACAATTTGATACCCGCCATTGAGGCGGGTTTTTTCATGCGTTTCTAAGCTTTCTTTTTCATTAAGAATGAAGCAATGATGGCGGCTGCTAAGAAACCGATACTGATAATCGAGCTAGGTAAGTTCTCTGGTCTGAATAGGAACAGAACAAAACTGACACTGAGTACAAGACCAGCAAATAAAGTGAAATACGGAAATAACCAAACTTTGAAATACGGCTCCTGCGGATATCTTGGACGCAGTTTCAAATGAGCCAGACAGATGCTGATCCAAATAAGAGAAACCGCAAAACCAGGAATAGCCAGCATATAGCTGAAAATTTGATCTGGGTACAAGTAAGCAAAGAATGTTCCGATTAAAAGAAACAGAACGGTCACCCATAAACTTAAAATAGGTACACCTCTTTTGTTGACCTGTGCCAGCTTTTTTGGACCGCCGTCTGATTTAGATAGAGAATGAATCATTCTCGTCGTACCGTAAATACCAGAGTTGGCGGCAGATAGAACAGCTGTAATTAAGACGAAATTAATGAAGTGAGAGGCACCTTGCATGCCAGCTGCTGAAAAGACTTGGACAAATGGACTGTTATTCGGATCAATTTGATTCCAAGGAATGAGTCCACAAATAATCAAAATCGGCAGTGTGTAAAACAAGATGATGCGCCACATCATACTTTTGACAACACCAGGTAACACCTTTTCTGCATCCTTTGTTTCTGTAATGGTCAGCCCGATCAATTCTGAGCCTCCATATGAGAAGATCACCACTAATAATGAAGCAAAGACAGCGCCCCATCCGTTCGGGACAAAGTTTTGGTAATTGGTGAGAACAGGCGTGCTTTGTTCGCTCGGAATGATTCCAAATAATAATGCAGCACCGAGAATAATAAACACAATAATAACGAAAATCTTCATTCCAGCGAACCAAAACTCAATTTCACCAAAGTATTTTACATTATTTAAATTAATTCCGATGACTAAGAGTGAGCAAAGTAAACATAAAGACCATAAAGGTACGTTTGGCATCCAATATTGAAGTAAACTCCCCGCTGCAATGATTTCAATGACACATACAGTGAGCCACATAAAACAGTAAACCCATCCGACAACAAATGAAAAACGTTGACCAAGCGCAATCTGTATGAGGTCGCGAAGGTTATTCCCCGGGTAGACGATGGCCATTTCAGCTAAAGCCGCCATGACAATGAGAAGAAGCAATCCAGCAAATACATAGGAAAAGATAACTCCAGGACCTGCTAAGCCGATTGTATCGGCACTTCCTTTAAAGATTCCTGTACCAATGACCCCGCCCATCGCAATCATGCGAATATGACGCGGCGATAAAAGCTTTTTTAATTCGTGTTGTTCCTGATTCGCGCTCATGACGTTCTCCTTTTTTAAAATGCTTATGTTCCATTTTCTTTTTTCGAGCGGTCAGTGTCAATATAAAAAAAGAGATTTTTCAGACAAAATAGGTGGTTGATTCTATCAAATGATCCGTTTTCTTCCATAAATCCTTTCCATGACCCATCCCCAAAATCTGAAACTTCGTGAAAAAATGAACATTTGCCTTCATTCTGACATAAACAATTTTCAGTTTTTGTCGATATATCTTTTGTATTACTAAAGTCCTAATAAAGAATTATTTATAACTGTAAAATATTTCAAAAAAGTATGGAAGAATGAAAGGAGTTATTGAAGATGTTTATGAGAAAAGCAAGTGATTCATCGTCGGGGGCCCTTCTTAGTGAAAGCAGTCAATTAGTTGAACGAATTGAAAAGGGAGATTTTTCAGCCAGAATTGATACTGCTGCATTCTCTTCTAGTCAAACAATAGAAGCTGTGGCTCAAATAAATGAAGCGTTACAAAAGATGCAAGAAGCGCAAGAAGATATTCATATGCGTATGAATTTAGTGACAAAAGCGATTCAAGTGGGTCTATGGGATATGACGGTTGTAGCAGGAGATCCTGTGAATCCAAAAAACGAATTCACATGGACAGATGATTTCCGCAAAATGCTAGGTTTTCAAAATGAAAACGATTTTCCGAATGTCTTAGACAGCTGGGCATCTCGAATTCATCCAGATGAGCAGGAATACACTTTGAATGCATTCTCTACGCATTTATTGGATCATTCTGGCCGTACACCGTATGATATCGAATATCGTCTGAAGTTGAAAAATGGCGAGTATCGCTGGTTCAAAGCAACTGGAACGACGATTCGAGATCGAAATGGGGTACCTCTTCGTGTGGCAGGGGCTCTTTTTGATATTCATGATCAGAAATTGAAAGAAGAAGAGCTGCAAGCATTCGTGACAAGATATGACTTGATCAACCGTGCGCTTGTGGAAGCGCCTTGGGATATGGTTGTAGAGGCTGGCGATTCTGTCAATCCAAACAATGAATTCTGGTGGTCTCCACAGTTTAGAAAAACGCTTGGTTTTACAGATGAAAAAGATTTCCCGAACGTGTTGAGTAGCTGGAGTGATCGTTTGCATCCTGAAGATAAAGAATCGGCTCTCCAAGCCTTTTCGGATCACTTAAATGACCATTCTGGCCGTACACCATTTGACATTGATTATAGATTGCAAAGTAAAAATGGCGAGTACCGCTGGTATCATGCGGGCGGTGAAACCATTCGTGATGAGAAGGGTGCCCCTTTACGTGTTGCAGGAACGATTCGTGATATTACGTTAGAAAAAAATAAAGAAAAAACAGCCAATGAAATGGCTTCCCAAGTAGAGCAGCTTTCAAGTTCTATTAGTGAAATGGTATCTGGCATCAGTTCTGTGACAAACCAAGCACAAGAGCTTGCTGTCGCCCAAGAGCAGTCAACATCTGCTGCTAATTTGGCGAAAAACAGTGCAGATGAGACGAAGAACATTTCAGACTTAATCAAAGAAGTGGCAAACCAAACGAATCTGCTTGGTTTGAATGCCGCAATTGAAGCAGCAAGAGCAGGCGAGCAGGGCCGCGGTTTCTCAGTCGTTGCCGATGAAGTGCGTAAGCTAGCGCTTCATAGTGCCAATGCGACAGAAAATATCGAATCTAGTTTAACTGAAATGAAAACACAAATCGATCAAATTCTTGAAAATATCTCCAATATGACAGCTCTTACGCAAACACAGGCTGCTTTGACAGAGCAAGTGAACGCTTCAGTTGATGAAGTGAATCATATGTCTCAGCGTCTAGTGGCATATTCAAAGAGTATCTAATGTCAAAAAACCGCCTTTTCATCAGAAGGCGGTTTTTTTATTTAAGCATGATCTGCTGGGAAAACAATACCGGCGTCTTTCCTAGCGGCTTCAAGAACCTTCATGACAGAAAGACTGTCATCAAGCCATTCATAACACTTTTCGACATTTCCTGTTTCAATGATATGCTGAAATGCTTCTGCTTCATAAAACAGGCGGTTTGAATTGGTTTGTGCATTGAGTGAAGTGACTTGGTCTCCTATATGCAGCAACACTTCCTCACAGCCATTCGCACCATTTTTCACATGCAGGAACCCTTTTTCCCCTTGAATCAAAGCGAAATTCATACTGCTTGTATCTTTGCTGCCAACACTTGTGGCGATGAAATCATTGTAAGTAAAAGTTAAAACACCAGATGTGTCGATGCCGTTTGGATGGCGGTTGGCCTGGTAACGAACGTCTTTCGGTGAACCAAATAGATTCATAATGAAATGAACATTGTAAATGTTAATATCCATGAGGGCACCGCCAGAAAACTCTGGGTTAAAGACATTCGGCGTTTCCCCGGCGAGCAGTTGATTATATTTACTTGAATATTGACTATAGTTGCATTGAACGAGTTTGATTCTGCCTAATTGATGAAGGTGTTTTTTGATTAAATGATAGTTGGGCATATGAACGGTTGTAATGGCTTCAAATAGGAAGAGCTGCTTTTCCTTTGCGATAGCGATTAAGGCTTCTAGCTCTTTCACATTAGAGGTAAAAGGCTTTTCGCAAATCACATGTTTTCCGTGTTTCAATGCAGCCGTGGCATGCTCACTATGTAAACGATTGGGTGATGCGATATATACCGCTTCTATGTGGGGATCTTCTAACATAGCGGTTAAATCCGTATAAGTCGTTTGCACCCCAAATTGATCTGCGAGTTTCTTTGCCGTGGCTTCCTTTCTTGAATAGACAGCGTGGCAAGAAGCACCTTCAAGCTGTTCAATTGCCTGGAGGAAACCTTCCACAATCACACCTGTTCCAATGGTTGCTATTCTCATTCTATTCATAACCCCTTCCATACGATTGATGTCACGTCAAGCTGTCTCTAGTATACCTGATGTTTTCATACAACGTGTACTTAACAGCTAGTCGCAGAGGGGTGCCAGTAAAAAATACCGGCACATCTTTGGCAGCCCTTACAATTAACTAATGTTAGCTAATGTTTGTTTTGTTAACAATTGAATGGCCGCCTTCCTCTTTTTTAACTCTTGAATGGATTTTTGAATATCTTCTACTTTTTGTTCGAGCAGCTGTTCCGCTTCTGTTTTCGACTGTTTCTCGAATAGTGACGTGATAATTTCTCGAATTTCTTTGAGTGAGAAATCTAGCTTTCTTGCTTCAGTGATAAAGGATAGCATGAGTACATATTTTTTATCATATAAACGATAGCCGTTATGTGCTCTCTTAGGCTCGGGGAGCACACCCTCATTTTCATAAAAACGAATGGTTTCAATATGTACACCAGACATTTTCGACAATTTCCCTCTCGTAAATGTAATCATTCCCTGCACCTCCTTTCTTTGCTATCCATCATACAATTAGATTTGCTAGTTTCAAAATGTTCTCCGATGAACATTTGTTCCTTTTCATACTGTTAAAATGACAGGTCTGTCCTATTCACAGCAGACTCCATAGAATACGTTATAATAGATGAGGATCAAGTGATTTTTTGTAACAGATATGAACAAGTAGACAGCGTGAGAAAAAAACGATAGGCTAAAATAGGTACATAGTATGATGAACAGCATGTGATCATGTAGATGATCACTCAAAATAGTGACAGCACGTTTTGCTGAGAAAAGGGGAGCAGTAAATGTATAAATTAGTCGCAATTGATATGGATGGTACGTTATTAAATGATCAGCATATGGTGCCGGATGAGGTGTTTGAAGCCATTCAACAGGCGAAGGCAGAAGGCGTTAAAATTGTTTTATGTACAGGCCGGCCGATTGGCGGGGTGCATCGCTATTTAAAAGAGCTGCAGCTTGATCAAGAGGGGGATTATGTCATCGCCTATAATGGAGCGCTTGTACAAAACAGCCATACAAATGAAGTCGTATCAGAATTAACTTTATCCTATGATGATTTGACTTCTTTATATGAACTGAGCCGTCAGCTGGATACACCTATGCATTATTTCGATTCAGCTCATCTATACACACCAAATCGGGATATTAGTGAATACACGGTACTTGAATCGTACTTAACGAAATTGCCCCTCAAGTATTTACCTGTCGAAGAGGCAGACCCATCCATGAGACTTCCGAAGATGATGTATATTGATCAGCCGGAACGTTTGGAAAAGACGATACAAGCCATTCCATCTGAAGTGAAGGATCAGTACATGATGGTAAAAAGCACAGATTTCTTCCTAGAAATTCTTCATCCTGATGTGAGCAAAGGGAATGCTGTGAAGCTTCTAGCGCATGAACTGGGGATTTCTCGTGAAGAAGTGATGGCGATTGGTGACAATGGGAACGACGTGTCGATGCTAGAATTTGCGGGCTGTGGCGTTGCGATGGGAAATGCCATTGAAGATGTCAAAGCAGTTGCGGATGTTGTGACAAAATCCAATAACGAAGCAGGAGTCGCACATGTTCTGCATGAGCGAGTCATCGGAAAATAAAGAAAGAGCGGTCTACCAATGAGGTAGCCGCTTTTTTATATGTGTGAGAAAAAGTAAACAAGCATACGTCTGCTGTTCAAATTTGTTTTTTCGAGCATTGCCTTTACATGATCATGCACCGTATGAGGCGAGATAAATAACGTACTGGCAATTTCCTTTGTGGATTGTCCTTTGATTAAGCAGTCAAGGACGTTCATTTCTCTTTCTGTCAGCCGATATGTTTTCGCTATATAAGGAAGAATGTCACTTGTTTGAGCTCGTTTAATATGAATCATGACAGCCTCTTCCTGCCCGGCTGCCTGTGCTAAACGAAATGCTTGAAGAGAGAGAAAACGCCCTGTCGGCATTCTAGTGATGCTGACCGCTGTTTGGTCACCGCCTCCATATAAAAGCTTAGCACCTAATGCTCTAAACGGACGGGGCATGATGGCACCGTCATGAATTTGCTCAAAGGTTTGGAAGGTGTGGAGCCAATGAAGTCCGGTTTCATTTCCATAAAGAAGATGGTAATCGTGTGAAAGAATGAGGAAGCCTTGGTGTTCCGCCGTTTCATCTTCTTCCGTTTCTCTTCTTTTAAAAAGTTCATCTCTCAGCTTGGCAGCGAGTGCTGGTGTTTGGCGGCTAATCGCTTGTATATCTTGTTCATGAAAAGGTTCCTTCTCCTTTTTCCGATAAAGGCTGGCAATTCCCCAGCATTCACCTTGAATCACAAGGGCTGCCCGCAATTCATCTGCCCATCCGTTAGGTAACAAAATGTGCTGGTATCGACCACTATTGGTGTATTCTCCGCTTTGGACGAGACTGGCAGCGTGGACAGGACCTTTCGCTAGATCTTCATGCTGGTGCACATCTTTTTTTAAATATTCATTTTGAAACAGCTCGTTATGTATGGCTTCAATCGGCTCATCTGTAAAAGAACCCGTCGAGAGGAGAGTAGCTGGATCAATGGTTGTGATACAGGCAGCATCAAAATCACAGATAGCAGCAAGTTCATCTCGAATGTTTTTTCTCAGCTGCTGAAAATGAGCGGCTGGATTGTTCATTTGATCTCCTCCTCAATATCCCCACTTTTAGGGATCGTTTTTTTTCATCTATCTTCTTACAATGAAGATAACATACCGTTAGTGTAAAGGAAACGAAGCAAAGCGGAAACTGGAGGAGAAGACATATGAGTGTAAATCAACATTGGCATGATCCTGTTGCTGAATCCTATGCAGCGACAATTGCACATAAAGTACCGGGCTATCATCTTTTGCATGAGCTGACAGTGGATAGAGTAGAAATCGATTTAATGGGAGCGGCTTCTCGCATGTTAACAGTCGGAGCAGGTGGGGGCGAAGAGATTATCAACATGCTTCAAAGAAATAAAGACTGGCATATCACAGGGGTTGATCCATCTCCAACCATGCTTGATATGGCCAAGCGCAGAGTGGCACAGCTTCATATGCAAGATCGCGTCACATGGTATGAGATGGCCTTAGACAAAGTGCCGGTTGAAAAGTTGTACGATGCAGCAGTAAGTTTGCTTGTCATTCATTTTGTAAAAGATCAACTGACCTTTTTACAGGAGATCGCCCGCCGGCTTCAACCAGGGGCGCCTCTCGTGTTGGCGTTTATTCAAGGAGACCCAGAAACGCCTGCATTTCAGCAGGAGCTTCAAATGCTTTCTCTCTTCATGAATCGTCAAGGCTTGGGAAAGGAAGTGTTTACATCCTTCCGAGAAAGGCTGGGTGTCACAACATATCCCGTGTCTGAAGAAAAAATGACAGCACAATTAACCGAAGCAGGATTTCAAGACATCAGACCTTATTTTCAAGCGGGCATGATCAAAGGGATTGTTTGTAAAAGAGGCAATAGAAAGGCGGTTGGAAAATGAGGTCAAAAGTGATGGTGATAGGCGGTTATGGACATGTGGGGCAGCAAATATGTCTTCAATTAAGTGACGTGTATCCAGGCCAAGTCTTTGCGGCTGGCCGAAGTTATGAGAAGGCTGAACAATTTGCACGCCAAACAAATGGGCGTGTACGTCCATTTCAGATAGACGTCAGACAACCAATGGATACGGACTGGATGGATGAAACGAAACTCGTGATCATGTGTCTGGATCAAGATGACACGTCATTTGCTGAAACATGCTTACGATCAGGTATTGATTATCTCGATATTTCGGCAAAAGGAGCCTATATTGAGAAGCTAGCAAAGGTCCATCAACAGCAATTGAACGCAACGGCTGTGCTGAGCGTAGGTCTTGCACCTGGTCTCACCAATTTGCTTGCAGCGAAGGCGGCATCTATTCTGACCTCTGTGGAGCAAATTGATATTAGTATCATGC
The DNA here is from genome assembly GCF_038003325.1 of Bacillus sp. FSL K6-3176. Classification (NCBI taxonomy): domain Bacteria; kingdom Bacillati; phylum Bacillota; class Bacilli; order Caryophanales; family Bacillaceae; genus Bacillus; species Bacillus sp. FSL K6-3176. The sequence continues at coordinate 3,607,673 of NZ_JBBOOX010000001.1, read as the reverse complement.
TTGGGCTAGGTGACCAGCATGGAAAAGCAGCTATTGAATGGACGCTTGATCATGTGCATACGGATTATGAGCTAACGAAGAATCATCAGCGAAAGAAAGTCAAAAGTTTTACTGGAGGGAAACGCATTGATTTTGGCAAAACGCTTGGAAAGCGGCAAGCCTATCAATTCCCTTTCTCTGACCAGCAAACATTGCCTTCAACGCTCCATGTGCCTTCTGTGACAACAAGGCTCTGTTTTGATTCTGGTGTAGCGACACGTGCATTTGCTCTCACAAGGAAACTCGGAATGACGTCCCTTCTCACGATGCCGAAAATCAAGGAACGAGCCATTTCACTGATTCAATCTGCTCAAATGGGTACAGATCAATATGCAGTGAAAGTGGAAGCGGTAGGAATGAAGGGTAACGAAATTCATCAAGCAGCGCTTGGAATAAAAGGTCGCGATGAGTCTCAAGCAACGGCTCAAGTCGCCAGTGCTGCGGCACTGCATGTATTGAGCAGGCAGTTTCAGGCAGGTGTCTTTCATATCGAAGAATTATTTTCATTAGCGTATGAGAATGGTGATTTTGCGTTGGTGGATCAAAAAACGAAGGAAAAGCACGCATTAGCATTGAGAGCCAGCCTTTTAACGGCATAAAAGAAAACGACAAGAGATACGCATCAGCTCAAAAGTACAGGTCAGTCATGTGGGCGCTTTATTCATGATCCGAAAACAACCGCTTGCTCTCCATGTAAATGGCCGAGAGGCAATCAAAGATGGTAGTCGGAGCTGATATAATGGTTACATTGGGCAAATAAATCTCAAGTGGGTGTTTACAAGTGCTAGATACAGAAAAAGATGTAGTGAAGAATTATATAGATTCACCCCAAAAATTGAAAAAATTATATAAACGAGTATTGTTCGTTGTCAGTCTATCGCAAATATTTGGAGGGGCTGGAATAGCTGCAGGAATTACGGTAGGTGCCATTTTAGCGCAACAAATGCTTGGAACTGAAGCCTATGCAGGAGTCCCAATCGCTTTATTTACTTTGGGGTCAGCTGGGTCAGCTTTCATTGTAGGAAAGCTTTCGCAATGTTATGGACGACGCATCGGTTTATCGACAGGTTTTGTTGCTGGAGGGCTCGGAGCAATTGGCGTTGTGCTGGCAGCTATGATGAATAGTGTCACTTTATTATTTGCATCGCTCTTCATTTACGGAGCAGGAACATCCACGAACTTACAAGCGCGTTATGCTGGGACGGACTTAGCGAATTCTAAACAGCGTGCAACTGCCATTAGTACAACAATGGTCATGACAACATTTGGAGCAGTAGCAGGTCCGAATTTAGTTGAAGTGATGGGTAAATTTGCAGTGTCCATTGGTGTTCCAGCACTTGCCGGTCCTTTTATTTTATCAGCAGCAGCATTTATTGTAGCTGGTCTTGTTCTTTTTATTCTGCTGCGTCCTGATCCATTAGACATTGCCCGAAGAATAGCAACTTACAAAGCAGAACATGGGCATGGAAATAAAGCAGATGCTGCTGATAAAAAAACAGATAAAAAAGGGCTTACAGTAGGTGCCACAGTGATGATCTTAACTCAAATTGTCATGGTGGCACTCATGACCATGACACCGGTGCATATGCAGCATCATGGTCATGGATTAGCCGAAGTGGGCATTGTGATTGGTTTTCATATAGGGGCCATGTATCTTCCTTCACCTATCACGGGTGTACTTGTAGATAAACTAGGACGAACAGCTATGAGCATAGCGTCGGGCATCACATTGTTACTTGCTGGTTTATTAGCAGCATTCGCACCAAGTGATTCAATGATTCTATTAATCATTGCTTTGTCTTTACTTGGATTGGGATGGAACTTTGGTTTAATTAGTGGTACTGCTCAAATAGTGGATGCTACAGAACCATCAACCCGGGCAAAAACCCAAGGAACACTCGATGTTTTTGTTGCGTTAGCAGGTGCTTCTGGCGGTGCCCTTTCAGGAATGGTCGTGGCGAATACGAGTTATGCTACATTATCTTTAAGCGGAGGAATTTTATCGTTAATTCTCATCCCTGTCATCGTTTGGTCTTTTAAAAGTAAAACATAATGCAGCTCCGTGCTCATCCATCACAAAAAACACATGCCTCCAATCATAGGAAAGCATGTCTTTTTTGAATCTCTCTTCACAGGATGCTAGTCTTCTTATGATGCCGAGGACACATCTCCTTTTTTCTTGATACTGGCTTTAATGAGCTCAGTCAATGTGTCAGAGCCTTTTGTGGAAAGGTGAACACCATCTGGCTGAAAATAGGATGGCTGTCCGGTAGCGGCTGAATGCCAATCGACTAAGCTCACATTGTGATGTTGATTGGCCACACGCTCAATGACTGCATTCACATCATTTTCCCAAGATCTTGGAACGCGAGTGTTCACAAGAAAAATATGAGCCTTCGAGAAATGTTGAATGAATGAGGTCAAAGTCCCCTCTGTAAAATAACCATTTGTGCCAAGCTCAATAATAACAGCGGCATTAGATTGATTAAATGAAGCATACTGAGGAGCGATGTTGACGGCTTCGTTCATTTGTCTGCCAACCTTTGCATCGATGGTGATTTGTGCATATGCTTTTTCAAGATTCGGCGCTATGTCTAGCATGACGGAATCACCAATAGCAAGAATTTGGTGAAACTGCTTCTGATCTGCTGCTTTTTTCTCATGTTTGTCTTTCTTTTTCTTCACTTTTGATTCTGTCTGACCGCCTGCCTTTTGGGGCGCTGTCTTAATTTGTGTTACTTCCTTGGCATGTGGGGATGTATGAGACGAGCTAGACATGCCAATGGTAAATAAAATCAAAAGGACTGCGGCAATACCAAGAAACACTTTATTGGACATAGACCATTGCTTGATTCCTGTTTTCCAAATCGACCAAGAGGCAAAATAGTGTCTAAACCCGAGTTTACGAATCGGCTGTTCGATCAAACGATAGGAAGCCTCTGATATGAGTAGAATTGCGATGAGCTGCAATGTGACACGTCCCATGGAAGGCTGTCCAATCTCAATGACCGGTGTGGTTAGCACGATAATTGGATAATGCCATAAGTAGATGCCATAAGACCGCTTTCCGAGCCAAACGAGTGGTTGAAAAGACAGCCATTTCCCAATAAGACTGGCAGGATGGCAGACACACGCAATTAAGATCGCTGCATTCAAACAGAATAAAAGCATACCGCCTTGGTAGAGAAAGCCGTCAAATTCGTCGACTGCATAAACACATAAGAGGAAAATGACCATCGAACCGAATCCGGCTATTTGTAACATACGTCTGCCGACAGGAAGTAATTTTCTGCTGGAAAGTCTGTGCATGGGCCAGACAAATGCAAGACTGCACCCGATGAGGAGTGCAAACGCACGTGTGTCTGTTCCATAATAGATCCTGCTCGGGTCAGTATCCGGTGAATAGAGAATGGCCATCCATAAAGCAGATACAAGTGCCAGACCAAAGGTGATCATAGGAAGATGGGATCTATTTTTCACCCATTTCAGTCCAGCAATCAACAGTACCGGCCAAATGAGATAAAATTGCTCTTCAATCGCCAAAGACCATAAATTTTTTAGTGGAGATACAGCATTGAAGCTGTCAAAGTAAGAGAGCTGATGAAAAATGTACCACCAGTTACTCACATAAAAAAAGGACGATAAGGCATCGCCACGAATGGACATTAATGCATTTGAACCAGCAATGGCGCACCAGCTGACGATTAAAAAAATCATGACGTAGGCAGCTGGAAGCAACCTTCTGATGCGGCCCATCCAAAAAGGCAGAAGCTCTTGATAGCCCAGATCCTGCTTATGCAGCAAGATGGTTGTAATCAAGTAACCAGAAATCACAAAAAACAAATCAACGCCAAGAAACCCGCCGCTTGCGGGTTCAATATGTAAGTGATAAGCAATGACCGCCAATACGGCAACAGCTCTCAGTCCATCTAATCCTAATATGTAACGTAAACGGTTTTCCTTGCTGTTCATGAAAAAGAATCCCCCATCAATGTCAAACGCGTCTTTTTTGTTGTCACTCCAAAAGAACAACGATTCTTTTATTTTATATAAGATTAGACGAATCAGCATTACATTTTGTTGGCGAATTTCTGTCTTTTTTAAAATTTTTTTATATGAAGAAATATTCTAAGGCTTGAGGGATTCTTATTTTTATACTCAAACCGAAAATCCCTGTCATAATAAAAGAAGAAGGAAAGGGGATGTGTTGAATGAGAACGATTGAAAATGATCTGTTATTGGTTCAAATCAATGAGAGAGGTGCCGAGGTGAGAGAGGTGCTTCATAAAGAAAGTGGACGTCAATATATGTGGTCTGGTGACCCTGCTTATTGGGGCAGGGTGTCGCCCGTCTTATTTCCGATTGTCGGACGGTTGAAGGATGATCAATACAAGATAGACGATCAAACGTATCAACTCTCGCAGCATGGATTTTTGCGTGATGTTGATTTTGAACTATTTCAAGAAACAAAAGATCAGGTGGTTTTTCAATATCAATCAAATGGCCGTCACAGGTCACAATATCCGTATGAATTTACAGCGCGCATCAGTTATGCACTGTCGGAAAATGGACTAACGATTTCCTGGGAAATTGTTCATGAAGGAGATGGCACGATGTATTTCTCAATTGGCGGGCATCCGGCATTTCATGTTCCGCTTGTTGAAGGCGAGCAGACAGCTGATTATTCACTTACATTGGCACCTTCCACCGAACATGATCCAGTCCAATATGAACTTCATGATTCACTTGTGAGAGAGAAGGAGAAAGGTGTTGAGTTTGAGCCGATTCAACTTCGCCCAGAACTTTTTCAGAACGATGCAATGATCTTTAGTCATATTGATCAAGTATCATTGACTTCTCAAGCAGGTCACGGCGTTGAGGTCGATCTCAGTGGTTTTCCGTTCGTTGGTATTTGGTCTCCATATGATCAAGAAAAGGGAACAATGGCTCCTTTTGTTTGTATTGAGCCTTGGTATGGGATCGCTGATATGGAAGGGATGAATGGGCAGTATAAGGAGAAATTCGGCATTCAAACTTTAGAGAAGCAAGAGACCTTTCACGCAGCCTACACCATTTTCTTTAAATGAACATTTGTGCATGGTGAAGTGAACAATTTGTTATGATAGAGGAAAAAAGGAGGCGTACGAATGGATCGGGAGAAACAGCAATTAAGTATTGAAGCAGCAAGGCTCTATTACTTATCTGATTACAGTCAGCAGGAAATCGCCAAGCAGCTTGACCTGTCGAGGCCAACGGTGTCTCGTCTGCTTCAGTATGCGAAGGAAAAAGGGTACGTCCAAATTACAGTGATGGACCCATTTGAGGATTTAAATGAGCTGTCCTCATTGCTGAAAGAAAAATATGATCTGCTCGAGGCTCATGTGGTATTTTCACCAAAGGACGATTATCCAACGATTACTGACTACTTGAGCCGGTTTGGTGCAGATTATCTTCAGAATACGGTGAAAGACGGCGATATCGTTGGAGTGAGCTGGGGCACCACGATGTATCAAATTGCTCAAAAGATGCAACCTAAACAGGTAAAAGGGGTAGAAGTTGTTCAGCTGAAAGGTGGAATCAGCCATTCACATGTGAATACATATTCTGCGGAAACGATCCAGCTGTTTGCATCAGCTTTTCAAACGGCACCACGCTATTTGCCGCTGCCTGTTGTGTTCGATAGTGCCGCCGTTAAAGAGATGGTCGAACAGGACAGACATATCCAGCGCATTATTGAAATGGGCAAACAGGCAAATATCGCTGTGTTTACTGTTGGGACGGTAAGAGATGAGGCGCTTTTGTTTAGACTCGGTTATTTCCGTGAAGAAGAAAAGGCGCTACTCAAGACATCCAGTGTTGGAGATATCTGTTCGCGTTTTTATGATCAAGAAGGACGCATTTGCAGTGAAGCGATTAACAATCGCACAATCGGGGTGGAGCTTGATGATTTGAGAACAAAAGAGCGCTCCATTCTTGTTGCTGGTGGACATCGAAAGGTTGCTTCTATCCACGGGGCGCTGAGAGGAAAATATGCGAACGTATTGATGATCGATCAGCACACAGCAAGAGCTCTTTTAAATGTCACAAAATAGATGAACAAAATTTCATAACTATGTTTACAATTGTTCAACAGTCATTTATGATGAAAGTATCATAATTAAAAGGAAGTGTGAACCATGACAATAGCAAAGCTCATTGATCATACAGCACTAAAACCAGATACATCTAAAGCTGCGATCATGCAGTTACTAGAAGAAGCAAAGACATATCAATTTGCTTCCGTTTGTGTGAACCCAACTTGGGTATCTCTTGCGGCGAAAGAACTAGAAGGAACAGGCGTTGATGTATGTACAGTTATCGGTTTCCCGTTGGGTGCAAACACCACAGCAGTGAAAGCATTTGAAACAAAGGATGCCATTGAAAACGGTGCAACTGAAGTGGACATGGTCATCAATATTGCGGCATTGAAAGATGGCGAATATGATGCAGTTGAACAAGATATTCGTGCCGTTGTAGATGCAGCAAAAGGTAAAGCCTTAGTGAAAGTCATCATTGAAACTTGTTTACTCACAGATGAAGAGAAAGTACGAGCTTGTGAACTTTCTGTAAAAGCTGGCGCTGATTTCGTCAAAACATCGACTGGATTTAGTACAGGCGGTGCAACAGCTGAGGACATCGCATTAATGCGTAAAACAGTTGGACCTGACATCGGTGTCAAAGCATCAGGCGGCGTGAGAACAAAAGAAGACGTAGAAGCGATGACAGCTGCAGGCGCAACCCGTATTGGTGCCAGTGCAGGCGTTTCCATTATTAAAGGGGATCAATCAGCTCCTTCTAAAGACTATTAATTCATACGATCCTATGGTAGGATAACAATCATGACTCATTAGATGATGAAAAAGTCATATGCGGAAGGATCTCATTTCTGGGATTTTCTTCCGCAATTTGTTTGCGAAATAGGGTTTGTTCCATACAAGCACATTAATGTAAACGAATTCATTCAAGGAGGAAAAACATGAAATACGTCATTGGTATTATCGGTTTGCTGGTGATTCTCGCCATTGCATGGCTGGCAAGTAACGGGAAAAAGCGAGTGAAATTCCGTCCAGTCATTGTCATGATTGTACTGCAATTTATTTTAGGTTATATTCTGCTCAATACAGGTGTTGGGAACTTCCTAGTCGGGGGCTTTGCAAAAGGATTCCAAATGCTTCTAGGCTATGCAGGTGAAGGGATCAACTTCGTATTTGGCGGTTTAATGAATGATAATGCATCAACTTTCTTTATCAATGTCTTGCTGCCGATCGTCTTCATTTCTGCCTTGATTGGTATCCTGCAGCATTGGCGTATCCTTCCGCTGATCGTACGCGGAATTGGGTATTTGCTTAGTAAAGTCAATGGAATGGGGAAACTAGAATCTTACAACGCCGTAGCGTCAGCGATTTTAGGTCAATCCGAAGTGTTCATTTCCATTAAGAAACAGCTTGGATTATTACCTCAACAGCGTCTTTATACATTGTGTGCATCTGCGATGTCGACTGTATCAATGTCCATTGTCGGTGCGTATATGCAAATGATTAAACCGGAGTACGTTGTTACAGCACTTGTGCTGAACCTATTTGGTGGATTTATTATTGCGTCTATCATCAATCCATATGAAGTGTCTAAAGACGAAGACATGCTTGAAGTCGTAGAAGAAGAAAGACAATCTTTCTTCGAAATGCTCGGCGAATACATTATGGATGGTTTCAAAGTAGCCATTGTTGTGGCTGCGATGTTGATTGGATTCGTTGCATTAATTGCGATGATTAATGGTATTTTCACAGCTGCCATCGGTGTTTCTTTCCAAGATGTACTTGGATATGTGTTTGCACCATTTGCTTTCCTTGTTGGTATACCTTGGAGTGAAGCGGTACAAGCAGGAAGTATTATGGCGACTAAAATGGTATCTAACGAATTTGTAGCGATGCTTGCTCTATCTGGCGACGGTCTTCATTTCACTGCTCGTACAGAAGCGATCATTTCTGTATTCCTTGTGTCATTTGCGAACTTCTCGTCTATCGGTATCATTGCTGGAGCAGTGAAAGGCTTAAATGAAAAACAAGGAAACGTTGTCGCACGCTTTGGATTAAAGCTGTTATTCGGTGCAACACTCGTCAGCTTCTTAACAGCAGGCGTTGTCGGTTTGATTTACTAAACTAAAAAAGGAATGGTGAAAACAATGAGAATGGTAGATATCATTGCGAAAAAACGTGACGGAAAAGAATTATCTTCAGAGGAAATTTCTTTCTTTGTCAAAGGTTATACGGACGGAACAATTCCTGACTACCAAGCAAGTGCCTTGGCGATGGCGATTTTCTTCCAAGATATGACGGATCAAGAACGTGCAGATTTAACACTCGCTATGGCAAACTCAGGGGACACAATTGACCTGTCTGCTATCGACGGCATTAAAGTAGACAAGCATTCAACAGGCGGTGTAGGCGATACAACAACGCTTGTACTCGCTCCTCTTGTTGCAGCACTTGATGTACCTGTTGCAAAAATGTCTGGGCGTGGTCTTGGACATACGGGTGGAACAGTCGACAAGCTAGAGGCAGTCAAAGGCTTCCACGTTGAAATTACAAAAGACGAGTTCATCGAGCTGGTGAACCGTCATAAAGTAGCGGTCATTGGACAATCAGGCAACCTGACACCTGCTGATAAAAAACTGTATGCCCTTCGTGATGTAACAGGAACTGTTAACTCAATCCCGCTCATTGCAAGCTCGATTATGAGTAAGAAAATCGCTGCTGGCGCAGATGCAATCGTATTAGATGTGAAAACAGGCGCAGGTGCTTTCATGAAAACACCTGAAGACTCTGAGAAGCTTGCAAAAGCAATGGTTCGTATCGGAAATAATGTTGGCAGACAAACGATGGCTGTCATCTCAGACATGTCTCAGCCGCTAGGATTAGCGATTGGAAATTCCCTTGAAGTGAAAGAGGCGATTGACACGCTTAAAGGCGAAGGCCCTGAAGACTTAAACGAGCTTGTGCTCACATTAGGAAGTCAAATGGTCGTTCTTGCGAAAAAAGCAGAGACACTTGATGAAGCAAGAGAAAAGCTAATTGAAGTCATGAAAAACGGCAAAGCACTTGAGAAATTCAAGGAATTTTTAGAAAACCAAGGTGGAGACGGCTCGATTGTAGATCAACCGGAAAAACTGCCACAAGCACCTTATCAAATCGAAGTGCCGGCAAAAGAATCAGGTGTGATCGCTGAAATCGTCGCAGACGAAATCGGTGTTGCAGCGATGATTCTTGGAGCAGGACGTGCAACAAAAGAAGACGATATCGACCTATCTGTTGGCATCATGCTCAACAAAAAAGTAGGCGATCGTGTAGAAAAAGGCGAATCTCTCGTGACGCTGCATGCAAATCGTGAAGATGTTGCGAATGTCATGGAGAAAATTTATGACAACATCCGCATTGATGACCATGCCGATGCTCCGACTTTGATTCATACAGTGATTACAGAATAAAGAGAAAAAGACAAAAGTGATGAATCGCTTTTGTCTTTTTTTTATGTAAATTTTAGGTAGCGCTTCTTCTAGATATGATAAGTTAGATGAGTGGGAGGGGATAAACCATGAGAATGCTCAAACTCATTCTCTTTATTTTTGTTGTCTTGATGATTATTGGATTTATCAGCTACTATGTGGGACCAACAACAACACCAAGTTCTTAAGACGACAGCGTGAAGACAAACCCTCGCATTCGGTGTAAGTCCTGCGCGCTGGTTCTCACGAATGTCAAATTCGTTCCGCTCCATTGCTCGTCCTTTCTAGACTGCAAAGGTTTTCTTTCACGCTGAAAAGAAGACAAAGGGCTAAAATAAACTACATTTTAGCCCTTTGTCTACTGTCTGAGACGAGCAAAAGCTCGTCTTTTTTAATTGAAATAAAAAATTTCACTTTATGAAACAAACCTCTTGCAATCATGAAATAATGGGTGTATATTAGTTGACGAGTCAATGATTGATATATCAACTAATTGATCTGAATAGAAAAGAGGGGATGGCATTGACTGCATTTTGCTCTGAAGAAGCAGAGGTATTATATCGTTTGCAGTGCGTGAACCGTATGATGGGTGTGAAGTTCGAAGCATGCACGGGCATCAGCCAATCAAGACTGGAGTTGCTATCACTGTTATTCCAAGCCGACGAAATCAGCCAATCCGATTTGCAGAAAAAAGTAAATATTGATAGTGCGGCTGTGACGCGTCACTTAAAACAGTTAGAAACAAAAGGAATGGTCACGCGCAGAAGAAAGCCGGAAGATAATCGCGTCACGCTTGTTCGTCTGACAGATGAAGGCAGAACAAGAATCGAAGCTTCTAAAAAAGAAAAAGAACGATTTATCTCAGAAATGCTTGAAAACGTAAGTGATGAAGAACGAAAGCTTCTCACTGATGTGCTCATCCGTATACAACAAAACATCGAGAAGATTCAAACAACCTAAAGGAGTGTTACACATGGCTACAACATTAAAAACAAACGATTTTATGGATATTATGAAAGGGCGCCGCTCCATTCGTAACTATGATCCAGCAGTGAAAATTAGCAAAGAAGAAATGACGGAGATTTTAGAAGAGGCAACAACAGCACCATCATCAGTGAATGCACAGCCTTGGCGCTTCATGGTCATTGACAGCCCAGAAGGAAAAGAAAAGCTTGCACCACTTGCAAAATTCAATCAAACACAAGTGGCAACATCATCAGCTGTCATCGCTGTGTTTGCAGATATGAAAAACAATGAATACTTAGAAGAAATTTATTCAAAAGCAGTAGAAAATGGCTACATGCCGCAGGAAGTAAAAGAAAGACAAATTGCTGCATTAACTGCACATTTTGAAGCTCTTCCAGAGCAAGTGAATCGTGAAACGATCTTAATTGACGGTGGACTTGTGTCAATGCAGCTGATGCTTGCTGCTCGTGCGCATGGCTATGATACAAACCCAATTGGCGGATATGACAAAGAAGTCATCGCTGAAACATTCGGCTGGGATAAAGAGCGCTATGTACCAGTTATGCTTCTATCCATTGGGAAAGCGGCTGACGAAGGTTATGCTTCTTACCGTTTACCGATCGATCGCATCACAGAGTGGAAATAATTTTTAAAAAAAGGGAGACGATCATATGATTATTATTCATGCAGGGATGACCATTCATCCAGAGAAAGAAAACGTATTTCTAGAAGAAATCAACGGTTTAATGAAAGCTTCACAGGAAGAAGCAGGCAATGTGTCCTACAAGCTTTTCAAGGATACAGAGAAAGAAAACACCTTTTTAATGGTAGAAGTGTGGAAAGATGAAGCAGCGGTTCAAAGCCATAATGCAAGTGCACATTTCCAAGCTTTCGTCGCAAAGGCAAAAGAATTTTTAGCCGCTCCACTTGATGTTGTTGCATATCAAGGAGAGCAGCTTTCATAGAAAAACAACAAACACCCTAGGCATTTATAGCCTAGGGTTCTTTTATTTTCGACAATTCGTTCCACCTATTTCAATCTCGTATTGTGCATTTTCCACAAAGTTTCTGAAAATAAAATGTTTTTCGACTTAAGTATATTGGAATATGCTAGAATTAGATATTATTTATTACCAAATTAGGGAGGAACCAATATGAAAAAAGGGAAATGGACGAGCATCGCACTAACAGCTGTCCTCAGTTTAGGCACATTGACAGCTTTCAGCACCCCTCTATCTGCCCACACCTCAGAAAAGTCAACATCCTCAGATGGTGGTCATTATTCAGGTATTCCATTCGACGCAAGTGTTGTCAATGAAGACCGCCTCATCAAAGCCTTGAAAAAACAAGGAAAGATCAAAAAGAATGCCAATGAGGCAGAAACCCAAAAAGCATTAAAGAACTACCTAAAGAAAAAAGAAGAAGCAGCGATGAAACAAAGCGCAAGTACCTTAACAGAAGAACCTGAATTCCTAAAAGAATACAAACAAAATGTACATAATAAACTAGCCAAAAAGAAAAAGTTAAAGAAGCATAAAGGAAAAGAAGGCAATCAAGTAAAGCCGGTGAAAAAGGAAAAATATAAAGGCGACGTCCGTAATGATAAAGTTTTGGTCTTATTAGTAGATTTTAAAGATTATAAGCATAATAGTATTAAAAAAGAAGAGACTGATATGTACTATGACAAGTACGATCAGCAGCATTACCAAGATATGCTTTTCGGAAAAAATGGCTACATTGGTCCAGATGGTAAAAGAAAAGTATCTATGAAGCAGTATTATGAAAAGCAGTCTGGTGGAAGCTATACGATTAGTGGAACAGTAGCTGGATGGTATACAGCCAAGCATGAAGCAGCATATTATGGCGGGAACGTACCAGACGAATCAGGCAGTGACGGCAGACCGCGCGAATTGGTGAAAGAAGCCCTCGAAGCAGCGGCAAAGGATCCAAACATTGACCTTGGTGAATATGATCAATGGGACCGCTATGATATGGATGGGGACGGTGTTTATAATGAGCCGGACGGTATCATTGACCACCTCATGGTTGTACACGCTGGCGTAGGTGAAGAAGCTGGCGGCGGACAGCTTGGCTCTGACGCGATTTGGTCGCATCGCTGGTCACTTGGTGATGTATTTGAGATTCCAAACACTGAATCAGAAGTGGGTCAAGGCGGAAAGTTAGGCGCTCTAGATTATACGATTGAGCCTGAAGATGGCGCAGCAGGTGTGTTCACACATGAATTTGGACATGATCTTGGTCTGCCTGATGAATACGATACACAATACACAGGCAGAGGAGAGCCCGTTTCTTATTGGTCTATCATGTCAAGCGGAAGCTGGGCAGGTAAAGTACCTGGTACGGAACCAACAGGTTTTAGTCCATATGCAAAAGAAATGCTTCAAAACTTGCATGGCGGCAACTGGCTTTCTGGAAAAACCATTGATGGTAAGACATTAACAAAAAGCAAAACAGTTTTAATCGATGAAGCAGCAACAAAAGGAACCAACCATGATGCGGTTCGAGTCGATTTGCCAGATAAAGAGATTGTGGTCACTCAGCCTGCACAAGGGCAATATTCATACTTCAGCGGAACAGGTGACAATTTGAATGCTACCATGACGACATCTGGGATTGATTTGTCGAAGGGAAGCAAAGCCGAGCTTACGTTTAAAGCATGGTACGATATCGAAGAAGATTATGACTATGCGTATGTAGAAGTTCGTGAAACTGGGACAGACAAATGGACAACCATTGCTGGTAATATTACGAATGATCGAAATGAGGCAGGAGCGAATGAAGGCAATGGCATCGATGGAAAATCAGATGGATGGGTAGATGCATCCTTTGATCTTTCTGCTTATGCAGGGAAGAAGATCGATCTGCAATTCCGCTATACAACCGATGCAGGATATTCACTGCCAGGTTTATTTGTAGATGATCTAAAGATTACAGCAGATGGATCAAAAGTGTGGTCAGATGATGCCGAGGGAACGTCCACGTTCACTTTTAATGGATTCTCTCAATCTAATGGAAAACAATATGCCGCTCAGTATTATTTACTAGAATGGCGCTCTTATGCTGATGTCGATAAAGGCTTAAAGCATATCAAACGAGGAGCAAGTCTGATGAGCTATAATAACGGTTTGGTCGTGTGGTACGTCGATCAATCGTACAGTGATAACTGGGTTGGAAAACATCCAGGGAACGGCTTCCTTGGAGTCGTAGATGCAGATCAACAAGTGTTGAAATGGAGTGACGGCTCTATTGCAGCGACAGGTTTCCAAGTACATGATGCAGCATTCTCTTTGAATCCAAGCACGAAGCTGAATATTGATTATACAGCGACAACAGGCTTAACCTTAGAGGATCGCTATATCCGCCCAACGCGTACATTTAGTGATAAAAAGAACTATGTGAATCCAAATAACCCGGATGCAGGACGTGATGTGCCAACATACGGCCTATCTTTTAAAGTCGTCGGACAAAGTAAGGACCGTTCTGTTGGAAAGGTATTAATTTCTAAAAGCAACTAAACAAAAAGCCGGATTCAATCCATGAATCCGGCTTTTTGATACGTTAAGACATGGATTTTTAGCGTATGACTCGTCTTTGATCGAATGTTTGTTCTTTTTTATTTTGATATCCGAATGAAACCATTATATAATAGAGATTGGAAGGTTTTTCTTTCATTCAATGTTCTTTTTAGTTGTTAAAAAACCAAGAAAGGATGAGCGTTACCAATGAGTTGTGTCACTGCCAAGCAATTAAAGGTGATTCGAGGGACGATGCAGACTTTTTGCAGCCATTTAGAGTATGATGGCCACGGTAAGCTTCATATTAATACCATCATGGCTTTTATTAAAAAGGAATTTGGTGTAAGAAAAATGAAAGACATTCCACAAAGTCGTTTTCATGAGGCGTTAGAGCTAATCCAAGACTTTGATTTATACACGGACAAAATACAAATACGAGACCGTCTATCAGAAAGGAATTCACTAAATTGAATATTTTAGCAATGATTTTAGTAGGAATTGTCGCTTTAGAGCACATTGTCATCATGTTACTAGAAATGTTTTTTATGGAATCAAAAATGGCGAAAAGATCTTTCAATCTGCCTGAACACTTACAAAAGGATCCAAATGTGAAAGTGATGTTTGCTAATCAAGGGCTATACAATGGCTTTCTAGCTGCTGGACTCATTTGGGGGCTCATTCTTGGTTCGAATACCGTAGGATATATGATTCAGCTATTTTTCGTTCTTTGTGTGTTCATCGCAGCAGTATTTGGCGGTGTGACGTCTAATAAATCGATTATCATCAAACAAGGGTTACCAGCGTTTCTTGCATTAATTGCACTTATCCTGGCTATATAATCCTATCAGCGTGATAGAAAACCTTTGCAGTTTAGGAAGGACGAGCATCGGAGTGAATTTGACATTGGTGAGCACCGAAGCGTAGGACTGACACTGAATGCGAGGGGTTTGTCTACACGGTAAAGCCGCCCTAGAGGGCGGCTTTTATCTTTTACGCATTCCCATCAAACGAATAATGGACGTAAGACAAAGGGCAACAGCGACAGCCAATATGATTTTTCCATACATGACGCCCGTAAGATTCATTAAAAAGACAGCCAATATGATACAGAGCGTGATGATAATCATCACAATCGAATAGGTTTTCATCTCTTTTTCCACTCCTTTTAAATTCCCTCTAGCGCAAGAGGTCTGTCAATTGTTTCTCATATTATATCATTTCATCACAATTTTACATGAAATTCCCTGTCAATAGAATGTGACAGAATGATTAGATTTGAAGTGAGGCTATATTTTTTAAAAAATCGGGTATAACATAAAGAGTTGTATCCAAGTCTGATTGCTTGATATTTAATTGTGCAAAATATAAAATAGCCACATGATAAATAGAAAGGATGATAAAGTTGAGCAAGAACGTTTTATTAGTATCAACAAGCAGCTCAGAAATGAACGGACACCCTACAGGCTTATGGCTAGAAGAATTGGCCGAGCCATTTCATATTTTTAAAGAAAATGGACTAAACGTGCAAATCGTTTCAATAAGAGGTGGAACAGTACCGATCGATAAAAATTCAATTCCTGAAGGAGTCCCAGCACAATATCAAGATGTGTATGAATTACTTCAAGACACAAAGGCACTGACAGATGTAAACCCAGCTGAGTATGATGGCATTTTCTTTGCTGGAGGACATGGCCCAATGATCGACTTTGCGTCCAATCAATTGGTTGCCGATGCGATCTTAGCGATTTCAGACAAAAATGGAGCCGTTGGGGCAGTTTGCCATGGCGTTTCTGCCTTTGTTGATGTGAAGGATCGTGATGGAAAATCATTTATCGACGGCAAGAAAATAACAGGATTCACAAATGAGGAAGAGGATGCTGTTCAGCTGACATCTAAAGTTCCATTTTTATTGGAAACAAAACTTCGCGAGCAAGGGGCAGCATTTGAAAAAGGCGATGCATTTGCGCCATTCGCTGTTGTAGACGGACAAATTATTACTGGACAAAATCCAGGATCAAGTGCAGAAACAGCACGCTTATTTGTCAAAACCATTGCATAAATCATCAAATAAACCAGTCGTGACTCATACGGCTGGTTTTTTGTTATGAAAATTTCCTAAAAAAGTCCAAAACAAGTATTAGAAAAATGGTAAAATAATCACAGGGTAAAAAACCCAAATTAGGGAAAAGGGGATGTTCCTGTGAGAGCATTTTATGTCAAAATCACCGCCGCCTTACTGTCTATTTTATTGATCACAACAGGTTTATTTTCAACAGCAATCAAAGCAGAAGATGCACCAAAATCAAGTGAAAAAGTATCGCCACTGACTGAAAAAGCCATTCAGCAAGTGCAAGAGTCGTTTGAAAAGCAGGATAAAGGGACTGCGGTTCAACAGAAGGAAGTAAAAAAATCATTTAAAGTAGATAAGAAAAAGGGAATAAGTATTAAACGAAAAGCGGCTGCAGATGGAAAGATGCGCACGTCTGCCGTTCGCTCTATTGATGGACTAGCCATTAATCAATCGGCAGTTTTAAACGAGGAAGATCCAGTTGATTTATGGTTCTTAAGTACATCGTCCCCTCAGGCGCTCATCAGCCGGATTACCTCTCCAAATGCTGATTATTTCGTTCAGTTATTTGTTATTGATTATGAAGAAGGACAAGCTTATCCAACCGATCTGATTCAACCGGCAGGCAGTCTGCTTGCGTTAAGCAATTTACCAGCGGGGGATTATGCGTTTGGTATTACTAGCGGTGGAGACTTTGGAGACTCATATACATTACAGGTGAATGCAAAAAACCCACCAAATTTCACAGGTGCTGAATCCCTGTCATCAACATTGCAATACTTTGTTGCTTCGTATGCCAATGGGGATGTTTTCGCAAATGGTACAAAAGTGTATAACAAACAATCTAAGACCGCCGATTATAAATGGGAGCGTGTATTTTATTTCTCATATGATGGAAAATATCAACAGAGAACGCATTCTGTTGACAGTGTAAAAGTGAAGAGTATTTCGGCACCAGTATCGTACTCTGCTCCATATGCGAGTTCCTCTGAGGCCATTCTTGTCTACTTAGATGTGGAGACATTATTTATGTATCATGAATCATCGTTTGCTAGTGGGCAGTACTACCATAGCAGCTTTGTTGATACTCTCGGAAAGACAACGCCAAGGCGTTTAGACATTGATGACCTGACAAATTACGGCGATCATATTTTGGCTGTTGATTTAAAGACAGGAAAGCCAATTGATTTCTTCAGTGTCCTTAATTTCTACTATGCAGCAGGGATCGAGAAGCTGCCAACGATCAATACATTGAATTAAGATCGGCGGTTGACATCAAATCGCCACATGTGTAGAGTAAAGATAATTAAATGACAAAAGTCCACTAGGGGAGTCATGTATGACTGAGACAAGAGGAAATCTTGGACCCTTTGAACCTGATCTAGTTTGTACTAGCGGAGGGAAGTGGAGCTGGACCTTGTCTTATTCATGATTGAATCGATAAGAAGGCCGCTCCATTTGGGGTGGCTTTTTCATTTATTCAACTGAAAAAGAGGAGGCTTTTTTTATGACATTTTCAACCCAATTAAGGCAAGAAGCAGAACCATTATTTGAAGCGATTTATCAGCATCCGTTTGTGAGAGGACTTGCAGCAGGAGAACTCGAAAAGGAACAGATCATTCATTATGTCAAACAGGATGCAGAATATTTAAATGCCTTTATTAAAATTTATGCGGCAGCCATTAGCAGATGTACAGACAGAGAGGACATTACCTTTTTCCATCAACAAATGGCTTTTGTCCTTGATAGTGAGACACATCCTCATCAAAACCTTTGCCGGGTGGCAGGTGTCGCTTATGATGAACTGCAAGGTGCATCTTTGGCGCCAAGTGCTCATCACTATATTCATCACATGCTGCAAGTCGCCGAGGAAGGGACGCTAGGAGAAATCATTGCGGTTTTGCTCCCTTGCCCTTGGACCTATTGGGAAATAGGCAAACGAATGCTCAGAGATGTAGAGCCCGATCCTGCCCATCCATTCTATGAGTGGATCACGTTTTATGGCGGGTTAACGGACTCTGTTACAGTGGAGCTTTGCAAACGGCTTGATCAGTGGGCGGAAGGAGCAAGTGAGAAGGAAAAGGAGAAAATGAAACAGCACTTCATCTTAAGCTGTCAGCTTGAGTATAAATTCTGGGAAATGGCCTTTACTGTCGAAGAGTGGCCAGTCCAAATGGAGGTGCATTCTTCATGACATGGAAGATGAAAGAAGTCGTTCTCGCTGTCATTTTATCAGTGGCATGCGGAGTTATCTATTTAGGGTGGTCGACGCTTTATTTACCGATTACAGCCCTTGTCGGTCCAGCAGGAGGCAACATCATGTTCGGAATTTGGGTCATTGCTAGTCCAATCGTTGCTTACATTATCCAAAAGCCAGGCGCTGCCCTCATCGCAGAAACAGCTGCTGCTGCCGTGGAATTACTGACAGGCAGCCACTTCGGTCTTTCTGCGCTTTTGATTGGTGTATGCCAAGGACTTGGAGCAGAAATCGCCTTCGCTCTATTTGGCTATAAGCGATATCGCATGTGGACACTCATGTTGTCTGGTGCCTTTGCAGCAGTAGGGGCAATGGCATATAGCCTCATTGCCAATGGATTCGGCTATTACACGCCTCAAGTGTTACTCATGACTCTTGTCACTCAAGTCATCAGCGGTATGTTACTCGGCGGTTGCTTGGCAAAGGTTGTGGTGGATGCTTTATCTAAAACGGGTGTGCTGAATCAATATGCCATCATGAAAGAAAAACGAAGTAAGGGTGACCAGCATGGATTCATTTCTCGCGTGCAGTAATCTCACTGTCCGTTTTTATGAACAGCCGAATCCCGTTCTTCATCAAGTATCTCTTTCTATTCAAAAGGGGGAAAAGGTGCTGATATTAGGACCAAGTGGAAGCGGGAAATCTACGCTGATTTCTGTGCTTGCTGGCATTATTCCAGAGCATATGGAAGCTGAAGTACAGGGAGAAGTGATGCGGCAAAGGCATACTGGTGTCATGTTTCAAGACCCAGATTCGCAGTTTTGTATGCACCGAGTCAATGAAGAAATTGCGTTTAGCTTAGAGAATCGATCTGTCCCTCGAGAACAAATGGATGACATGATTCAGCATCTCATGAAAAAGGTACAGCTGGATGTCGACCCAAACACAGATATTCATACCTTATCTGGCGGCATGAAGCAGCGGTTGGCGCTTGCTTGTTTACTAGCATTAGAGCCAGACGTCCTGTTCTTTGATGAACCGACAGCACAGCTTGATCCAGCAGGAAGAATGGAGATATTTCAATTACTTCAGCAGCTTTCAGCTGAACAGAATCAGACGATGATTTTTGTGGAGCATGTGTTAGACGGTGTCATCGAGTGGATGGATCGGGTGATCTTATTAGATCATCAAGGCCGTATCATAGCAGATGGAACGCCAAAAGACGTGATGAACACATTTGAGGGAGAAATGAAAGAAGCCGGCATTTGGCGTCCGAAAATATTTCCCGAGAAATGGTCCACTATCGTACAAGATCCGTTTCATCCACTGAGTCAAACACTCTTGCAAACCTTTGAGGCGAGAAAAGAACGTCATGAGAAATTGTCATCAACAAATCGAGAGGTCATTATTCGCACAGATCATCTACAATTAAGCTACGGGAAAAAAAGCATTATAGATGACCTGCACGTTGATATAAAAGCAGGAGATTGGGTTGCGATCATTGGTGAAAATGGCAGCGGAAAAAGTACGTTTCTTAAACATGTCATCCGTTTAGAACCAATAAAAAAAGGTCACATTTTTTTAAAAGGAAAACACCTGAAAAAGTGGTCTGACCGAACATTATATGAAAAAGCCGGCTTTGTATTTCAAAATCCAGAACTTCAATTTATACAGGACACAGTGTTTGATGAAATCGCATTTGGTGGGAGACAGCGAAATTGGCCAGAGCCTGTGGTGCAAGAAAAAACGAATCAGCTATTGGCAGAGTTCGGCCTAGAGAAGCATAGAGACGTGCATCCTTTCACCTTAAGTTTAGGACAAAAAAGAAGATTAAGTGTTGCCACGATGCTTCTTTTTGATCAGGATGTACTCATTTTAGATGAGCCGACCTTCGGGCAGGATGAGAAAACGGCGAGGGAGTTAATCCGGCGTTTAAAAGAACGTCAACGACAAGGCACCACTATTATCATGGTCACACATGATATGGAACTCGTTGATGAGTGCGCTGATCAAGTGCTTGTTTTTCATCAAGGGGAGCATGTTTATGATGGTACGCCTTTTGATTTATTTTCTCATCAGGAACTTGTCACTTCCTGTGAGCTGAGAGTGCCGTTACATTATCGCTATATGGCTGAAAGAAAGGAAGTGATGACGATTGCAAAGTAATCACTCCTTTCTATCCACTGTAAATCCAGTCATGAAATTACTCGCCCATCTCCTTGCGATGTGCTGTCTGATGGCGATTTCTGATCCTAAAACGACGTTCATCATCTGGCTGTTTGCACTTGGAATTGGACTTGTCCTAGGCGGCTGGAATTTGAAATACCTCATCACCAGACTTGTACCTTATCTGCTCTTTTTCATTCTCGTGTTTTGGATGATCGCGGCCTTTGGCAAGGGAGATCATACAGTTTGGAAGTGGGCATGGTTTCATATTACAGAGGAGAGTTTAAGAAATGGGCTGACCATTTCTTTTAGAATGCTTGGCTTTGTGACATTTGGTCTCCTTTTTACATCAACAACTGATTTGACGGCCTTTATGATGAGCTTAATCCATCAATGCCGAATGTCACCCAAATGGGCATATGGGATGCTGGCAGGCTTCCGGTTTATCCCGTTGTTTCAAAGTGAATTGAAGCAAATGAAGGCTGCACATAAAATTAGAGGTTACAAGCAAAAAAACAGTTGGAAAGCGTTTATACGTTATGCACTCCCTCTTTTCACGCAAGGCGTACGGAAATCTGAACGACTAGCCATTGCGATGGAAGCAAGAGGCTTCACAGGGACGAGGGAGAGAACGTATTATCATGTCATCAGCACTTCATGGATCGACTGCATGTATCTTTTTTTCATCGTCATCAGTGTGTTGATATGCATGTTCTTTTTTTAAAAACAGCCACATTCTCTTGATAGAATGTGGCTGTTTTATATGTCTTAGGTCATTTGGTTGATATTAGTACACATTGCAGGCTGTAATAGATCATATAAAGAACCGATAAAGAGAGTGTACTGAGAAAAAGAGAGGATGAACGTGAGCGAATGTCACAGAGAATTGATAACATAATAGACGCTTTACCAATCGTTGGACTAGCTATGAGAGAGCAGCTAACCTTTTCTGTATTAGGGAAAGAGAAGGTTCTTTATTATCAGCAGCACGGGAACATTGACTTAGGGTTTAAAGCAGGGGACGTTGTAGCTCCCGGGTTCCAAAACTTTTCGATGTTGAAAAATGGGAGAGAGCCATCATTTATCCAGATTCCTAAAGAGGTGTACGGAATTCCTATGGACATCGTCGCCGTCCCGATTAAAGATGACAATGGTCAAGTAATCGCTGCCTTCTGTGTAGCATATGACCAAACGAATCAACAACGATTAGAACACATTATGACGGAAAGTAACGATGCTTCCGAAAAACTAGTCGCGATGGTACAGCAAGTGGCTGCACATTCAGAGGAACTACAAGCGACAAGTGAACAAATTCTACAAAATACAAAAACCACTGTCGAAAATTCCTCTAAAATCAACCAAGTGTCTAATCTCATCAAAGGTATCTCTGATCAAACGAACTTACTTGGACTCAATGCATCCATTGAGGCTGCAAGAGTCGGTGAAGCAGGAGCAGGCTTTGGGGTGGTTGCTACAGAAGTGAGAAAGCTGTCTACTCACGCGAAGCAAGCAACGACTGATATTGAAACAGCGCTAAAAGATGTGCAAGGCTCTATCAAAGGAATGGAAGAAGAAATAGCACAAATCGTGGCTTCTTCTGAACATCAAGCAGAACTCGTTGGCACTTTCACAAAAATTATTGAGGGGCTGCACGAAACGAACGAAACGATGAAATCATTGGCAACAGACTTAGTGAATTATCAAGTGAAATAAATAAACGAATCACAAAACCTCCAGCCGTATCGGAGGTTTTTTAACGTGTTGAAGTGAGTTTTTTGTCATGATATTGACGGGTTTTTCACTGACAGGGAAGTTACACTTCTGTATGATAGAAAAAGAGAGACCTGTTTTGATCATTAGACCTATACATAAGGAGGAAGCCCATCTTGACACAATCAGCAAAGCTGCAAGAAGTACTTGCGCCTTACCGTCCATTGTTAGATCAAACTGAAAAACCACTGATTCAATTACAGATAAAACAAGGAAAAACAGGACCATATGACAGCAAAATATCAGGTGATCCTTATTTCCCAAAAAACGACGAATATCCCGTTGATGGAGAAGGCCATCCTATGAAGCTGCTGGCACAAATCAATTTCGGCCAGCTGCCAAAGCTGAAAGATTACCCAGAAACAGGACTTTTGCAAGTTTTTATTTCTGTACATGATGATCTTTATGGGATGAATATTGACCATAAAACAGAGCAAAAAGATTTTCGGATCAAATTTATTGAGGAACCTTTCTTAGCTGAAGAAGACTTATTGACTGATTTTTCATTCGTGAAAATTCCTGACGATTTTTATTTTCCAGTTACGAAGGAAGGCGCGATTACAGGTGAATTATCAAGCGAAACGATCAGTGTAGAAGATTTCCGCTTTGAAAAAGTCACAGGAAAGCGAAGCTGGGATCTATTCGAAGATGCTGTTGGTATTGATGGTGATGAAGCAGATCAATTGCTAGATGAATTTTATGAGACAGCAAGTGGTTTTGGCCATAAAGTTGGCGGATACCCAGGTTTTACACAAGAAGACCCGCGTACCTATGTAGACCAAGAACATACTGTGCTATTATTGCAAATTGACTCAGATGATGAAGTGGACATGTTGTGGGGAGATTGCGGCATTGCTAACTTTTTTATCAAACCAGAAGACCTCAAACGAAAACATTTCGAAAATGTCGTCTATAACTGGGATTGCTCCTAATTTTGTAAAAAACACTCTTTTTGAAGAGTGTTTTTTGTCTATTTTTAGCCTTTTTGCCCCTAAATCGTCATTTCTGAGAGGTAATATGTCATTCTTTCTAGTTGACCGTATCAAAAAAAAATGTAAAATCATCTTAAAGTCCTCTTTTTTGAAAATAATAATAAAATGACATATCAATCAACAATGAAATGCTCGAAAAAGCGGAATGTACTGGGGGGGATCAATTGATCATTTCGAAAGTAATCAACAATAATGTGGTCAGTGCGTATGATGACGAGCAGCATGAGCTGGTCATTATGGGCAGAGGGATTGCGTTTCAAAAGAAAAGCGGAGACCCAATTGACGAAGAACGTATCGAAAAAGTATTTTCCATTCAAAATAAAGATATATCAGAAAAATTCAAAACCCTGCTTTATGATATTCCGATCGAGTATATGCAAGTGTGTGAGGCAATTATCGATCACGCGAGAACGACCCTTAACAAAAATTTAAATGACAGCATCTATGTCACGTTAACGGATCATATTACCTTTGCTATTGAACGTCATCAAAAAGGAATGGACATTAAAAATGCCTTGCTTTGGGAAATCAAACGGCTGTACAAAGAGGAATTCATGTGTGGTGTAGAAGCTATTCGGATCATACAGGACAAGCTCAACATCCATCTTCCCGAGGATGAAGCAGGCTTTATTGCGATGCATATTGTCAATGCAGAACTGAATGAGGAAATGCCGAATGTCATTCAAATTACAAAACTGATTCAAGATATTTTGAACATCGTAAAGTATCATTTCCAAATTGATTTAGACGAAGAATCATTAAATTATTTCCGTTTTGTCACGCATTTGAAATTTTTTGGACAGCGTCTGTTTAACGAAACACAAATGGAAAATCAAAATGAGTTTCTGTATGAAGTGGTAAAGGAAAAAAATACAGCCGCTTTTCAATGTGCGGAGAAAATTAATGACTATGTTCAAAAAGAATACAACCGAAGTCTCATAGAAGATGAGATGTTATACTTAACTTTGCACATCGATCGAGTCATAAAAAGAAAATAAATCAAAAAGAAAGCGTTGACATATCAAAATTAACATGCTAATTTATAACTATAAACTCAATAGCCCACAATCTTTTAGGATTGTTACTGGTCAAGCAGGCAAAACCTAAATCATTGTCCCTATCTTTGATAAGGCATGATTTAGGTTTTTTTGTATCTAAAGGCTTATAAAATTGAATAACGATCAATCGCTATGAAGGATTGTTACTGGTTAAGCAGGCAAAACCTAAATATCGATTAATGTCTGAATCGCTATTTTTCGGGCATTAATGGATGTTTAGGTTTTTTCTATATCAAGATGAAATCAACGATTGGAGGGTAACACAATGAACCACAAACAAACAGCAAAAGAAGTTCTAGAGCTTGTCGGCGGTGAAAAGAATGTAAAGCAAGTCACGCATTGTATGACAAGACTTCGCTTCAATTTATACGATGAAGGCAAAGCGGATAAGGAGAAGCTGCAATCAACAGATGGCGTCATGGGCGTGAATCAAAGCGGCGGTCAATACCATGTCATTATTGGCAACGACGTATCAAACGTCTATCAAGCAATGATTGCTGATTCTGGGTTATCAACAGATGTAAAGTCAGGCGATACAGAAGAAGCATCAAAACAAAATGTGATTTCAAAGCTTTTCGATTTTATCTCTGGTGTCTTCACACCGATTCTTCCAGCCATCGCTGGAGCTGGTATGATCAAAGGAATCTTGGCATTAATGCTGACGTTCCAATGGATCTCAGATAAAAGCAGCACATATGCGATTTTAACAGCTATCGGAGACGGAGCCTTTTACTTCTTACCGATTCTGCTCGCTGTAAGCGTCGCCAAAAAAATTGGCACAAATCAGTATATCGCCGCTGCCATTGCAGCAGCCGCACTGCACCCGCAGCTCACTGCCTTACTAGGTGCAGGAAATACAGAATTTCTAGGCTTGCCAGTGGTTGCCGTTGTGTACTCTTCATCGGTGATTCCAATTCTACTCACTATCTGGCTCGGCTCATATGTGGAAAGATTCGCAGAAAAATATAGTCCGAAATCACTAAAAATCATTCTTGTTCCAACAGTTACACTTCTTGTCGTGGTACCAGTTATGCTCATCGCAGTTGGACCGCTTGGTGGGATTATCGGAAATGGTCTTTCAGGTGGAATTGATTTATTGTTCAAACATGCAGGTATTTTGGCCGGACTCTTAATCGGTGGCTTTATGTCACCATTGATCATTACGGGCATGCACTATGCACTACTTCCAATCATGATCAACAACATTACATTAAACGGTTTTGACTTCATTCTTCCAATGATGTTTGTAGCGAATATGGCACAAGCAGGCGCAGCATTCGGTGTCTTCTTAAGATCAAAAAACAAAACATTCAAATCATTGGCGATGTCTACAAGTATCACTGCGTTAATGGGTATTACTGAACCTGCTATGTATGGTGTGAACATGCGATTGAAAAAACCGTTCCTTGCAGCCCTCATTGGTGCAGCAGCAGGCGGCGTGTTCATGTCCATCTTCAAAGTAAAGTCATATGTGATATCAGGATCAGCAGGTCTTCCAGGTCTCCCAACGTTCATTGGACCGACATTTGTTTACTCCATCATTGGATTAGTGATCGGCTTTGTTGTAGCAACCATCATGACACTTGTTCTAGGATTCAAAGATGTACCAGTGAAAGATGATACAAAAGCAGACAAACCAGAAGAAAAGAAAGACACAGTAGCGCTTCAAAATGAAGTGGTACAAAGCCCGCTTGAAGGTCAACTAAAGCCGCTCAATCAAGTAAATGATGCAACATTCTCTAATGAAATCATGGGTAAAGGAACAGCCATTGTCCCAACAGTTGGACGTGTAGTAGCACCGTTCAACGGCAAGGTTGAAACCATTTTCCAAACGAAACATGCCATTGGTTTAAAGAGTGATCAAGGCACAGAGCTTCTCATCCATGTGGGGATTGATACAGTAAAACTTGGCGGTAAACATTTCACAAGTCATGTAGAGTCAGGTGATCTTGTTCAAGCAGGAGATCTGCTAGTTGAATTTGATATCGAGGGCATTCAGCAAGAAGGCTATGATGTAACAACGCCAATTATCGTCACCAACACAAATGATTATGCACAAGTTAATGCGAAAACAGATGGGGCGATTACAGTAAAAGAGACATTGCTTACAGTCAGTGTAGAAGAAAATGAGGAGGGCATTCAACATGACCAATTTAGAAAAAACATTTCCTAAAGGTTTCTTATGGGGCGGCGCAGTAGCCGCCAACCAAATTGAAGGTGCTTATAACAAAGATGGAAAAGGCTTATCGACAGCGGATGTATCACCACACGGGATTATGCACCCATTCGATGAATCAATGAAAGACCTTAACTTATATCATGATGCGATCGACTTCTATCATCGCTACAAAGAAGATATTGCCCTGTTTGCAGAAATGGGATTCAAGTGCTTCAGACTATCCATTTCTTGGCCACGTATTTTCCCAAATGGTGACGATGCGGAACCGAATGAAGCGGGCCTCGCTTTCTATGAAAAAGTATTTGATGAACTGCATAAGCATGGAATTGAGCCAGTTGTCACGATCTCTCACTATGAAATGCCACTTGCACTTGTGAAAAACTACGGCGGATGGAGAAACCGTAAGCTTGTGGGTCTTTATGAAACATACGCTAAAACATTGTTCACTCGCTTTAAAGATAAAGTGAAATATTGGATGACTTTTAATGAAATCAACGTTGTGTTACATGCTCCTTTCACAGGGGGTGGCCTTGTATTTGAAAAAGGCGAAGACGAGAAAAGCATTCAATATCAAGCAGCGCATCACCAATTTGTTGCAAGTGCTCTAGCTGTTAAAGCAGGACACGAAATCATTCCAGATGCTAAAATCGGTTGTATGATTGCAGCGATGACCACATATCCGTACAGCTCAAGACCTGAAGATATGTTTGCTGCGATTGATCAAGATCGTAAAACATTGTTCTTCTCAGATGTACAGGCAAGAGGCTATTACCCTGGATACATGAAACGTTATTTCCTGGAAAATAACATCAACATTGAATTCCAAGACGGTGACGAAGACATTCTAAGAAACCATACAGTCGACTATATTGGCTTCAGCTATTATATGAGTTTTGTGACAAGCACAGATCCAGAGGTTCTTGGACAAGTTACTGGTGGTAACCTATTTGAAGGCGTGAAAAACCCTTATCTAGAAGCAAGTGATTGGGGCTGGCAAATTGATCCAAAAGGACTTCGTACAACACTAAACCAACTATATGACCGCTACCAAAAACCATTGTTTATCGTAGAAAATGGATTGGGTGCTGTGGATCAAGTAGAAGAAGACGGCTCCATTCAAGACGATTACCGAATTGATTACCTCAGAAGTCATTTGCTTGAGGCAAGAGAAGCGATCGCAGACGGCGTTGATCTGATCGGCTATACAAGCTGGGGCCCAATTGACCTTGTCAGTGCATCAACAGCTGAAATGAAAAAACGCTACGGCTTCATTTATGTCGACCGTGACAATGAAGGCAACGGTACATTAGATCGAAAGAAAAAGAAAAGCTTTGATTGGTATAAACAAGTGATTGCGACAAATGGAAAGCATTTAGACGACTAAATAGAGAAAATATTTGGTTTCTTTGAGAACACACGGTGTCATAAAACGATGAAAACAATTTGAATCGAGGCATTATCATTCTTTAGGTGTCACTTTGGAATGATAATGCTTTTTGTTTTATGAAAAAGACAAAATTGCACAAAAAATAAACCACACTTTAAATTTTTGCGTGGTTCAAATAAATCATATGATCTTTCGAATATATTTATTTATGCTTTTGAAGAAGAGCTTTGATCTTCAAAAAGTGATTTTAATTCGATAATATCAAGTAATACTGATTCTTCAAGTCTTTCTTTTATATCTCTAAAATTTTGATTATTTTGAGATAAAATATCTTTTATGGATTTGATACCATTGATTTTACTTAAAAAAGTAAACCATTCATAATCATCGCGTGAATCAACAAGGTATTCAATGTTATTATTAATAGTGATATATAATAAGTTATCCTCTTGTAAAGGCATTAAAACATCTATGTTTTCTTTTAGTATTGGAATGTGTAATGTATTAATCGTGAGAGCTGCGTCTTGGTTTAAGTTAAAAGTGAAATCGCAATAACAATCAATCTGCTTTTTATAGTCATCGTATCAACCTTTTTTCAAATTCTAATTCATCTTTGACATTTATTCCGTAATTTCCTATAGAGGGAATTGTCGGCTTAAGCATTCTTGCTTTATCAATTGCACCGATATAGATGTTTTTGAAAGAATATCCCTTTCTTTGATAAAACCTAATGGCATTTAAGTTATCATTACTAGTGATTAAATTAATAGATTGTATATTTTGTGTTTTTAGATGTTGTTCTAACTCAAAAAGCAATTTACTGCCAACCCCATGGTACTTTTCTAGAGCCTCTAAAGTCAGGATTTCCGCCTCTTCTTTGAATATTTTGTAAACTAATATTCCTACTATAGTATCTCCACGTTTAGCCAACATAATGTTTTCATTTAAAACATTATAAGTTGTCCCTTTAGACACCATAGTCGTTCCACCCCAATGTTCATTGAAAAAACATGTTAACCAAGAAAAGTCTTTTGAACTTGGCTGAGTTACTGTCAATTCTTCTGAAAGAGACCATTTTTTTGAAAGCTGGATATGAGCTATTTCGTTGTCATTCGCTTGATCCTTAGAAAAATTGATTGAGATACCTAGTTTTTCGGCGTTTATTTGAGCAAGTTTTTGTGCGTAGTTCGAAAAATCTTCAGGGTCAATACCAAAATAAAAAAAACTTTCAGGTGGATTCTTTTTGTACCACAATTTGCTACTGATGACATATTCGTTTTGTTTTGTTTCAGTTATGTTGATATCATCATATAATAGTGCTCTTCCTTCAATAAACTCTACGACAAATTCATCTAATTTGTTTTGAGTAAATAAACGGTTTTTTTCTTGAAAATATCCTATTGCACTTAATTTACTGTGAATCCAATTAATTAAATCATCCTCGTTTAGTTCATGATCTCTTGCTAGTGCCATTAGCATTGCAATGTAATTAACGATTGTTTTGCTTCTCTTAGTTGAAATGTTTTTATAGATGTTTTCTAGAATATCATCATTCAGTTTATTCATTTTACATATACAACTTCCTTTTCAATTAATTGTTTACTCAATGCTTGGAGGTCTTTGATACAAGTTTGAACATCTGTATCATATTCTTCAGCAATTTCCGTTACTATTGAAATAAACTCTCTTTGTCCGTCAATTCGTTCATAAAAATCAGCTGCGACTTGATTTAGGGACATGCCCGGTTCGATAATGATACCTACTAAGTACTTTCTTGTTCATTATCAGGATTTTTTACGAAAATTGTATTATTCTTCATTGTGATTCCCTTCATTCTTTTTTCTATAACAAGGTACCAAGATTGTAGCTTTGGCTCGTTTGTGTCAGGGTATGATTTAAGATTTTATTATCTTCAAAGGATATATGTATAGTTGATTTTCTTTGACAAAATCATTATATAAATAACATTCACCATGAGTCAGCAAAGATTGTACACTCCTTTCATAAAGTGTTAGGGTATGAAAAACTAGTTATTAATGTCCTCCAGCAACAACTACATTACGAATCTCAACAAGACATGGAGTTTTATAATTTTTTTGATGTAACATTCCTCTTATATATGTATTAAATTCCTATTTTATATCCTAACAAAAGAGATAATAGCATGTCATTTATATTTTTTTCAATATTTAAACAATGATTTTTTGACAAATTTTATGTTTATAAAGTAATAGTGATGAGTAGATTGATGTTGCAAATAGATTGATAGTTTGTAAAAAAGAAATTGGAGAAAATACAAAAGATGGCTAGAATCATCGGTTATTTTAATCTAGGAAGGCGTTTATGGTTTTAGAGAGCTGTATATCCACTAAATTGAATTCTAAATGGTATAGGATAATCTTTTAGGCTTGCCTGAGGGAACAATGGCAAAAGCAGTATTGTACGCTGCTAAAGAATCAGCTGGATTTTCAGCACATTTTGATGCGTATTGTAATTTCATTTTTCAACTTAAAGGGAAAAAGAAATGGAAGTTGGCTGAAAATTTTAATACAGTGAATCCACTTCAACATTATGAATTAATTGAGGCTCCTCATTTGCCAGATCCATTAAAGTCGTATTGGAATGGTGATTTTCCTGATGAAAATTTATCTAATGGTAGGGAATTGATTTTGGATACGGGATCATTTTTATTTCTTCCAAGAGGTTGTTGGCATTCAACTAGTTCTTCTGAAGAAACCATTGCATTAAACTTTACCTTCGGTCAGCCAGCTTGGCTAGATCTAATTTTAATAGAATTAAGGAATCGATTGATTCAAAAAGACGAATGGAGAGAACTCGTTAATATTGATCTTTTGGATGAAAATGAACGAAAAAAGGTAGAAGAAAAATTAAAATCAATGATAAATAATTTACCAAACGATTTCAAGGGAATTTCAGTAGGGGATATACTGGCAAGAAAGATGACTTAGATGTATATCAATCTACACAACTTGTTGTAAGACAACTTATGAGTATAAAAGATGGTTTTTAAGAAGATAACTTATATTCATTATCTTCTTAACTCTACTATAGAAGTATGACGATTAAACTTCATATAATGTTGATAGAGATGACAAAAAATAAAGAACCGCCAAAAAAGCGGTTCTTTATTATGACGGTAATCTTTTTCTGCAGATTTCCGCCTATTTCCACACTTGATCCGCAATCTCAATCACATGACGCAGCTTTTCCCATTGCTGCTCTTCTGTTAACAAATTGCCTTCCTCTGTTGAGGCGAATCCGCATTGTGGGCTCAAACAGATTTGGTTGATGTCCACATATTGAGCCGCTTCTTCGATTCGTCTTTTGATCTGATCAACGGGTTCAAGTTCCCCATACTTTGAAGTGACAAGACCTAGTACGATTTGAAGGTTTGAATTTTTCACATAACGCAGGGGTTCAAATCCGCCAGAACGGTCATCGTCGAATTCTAAGAAGAGACCATCCAAATTGAGACCTGCAAAAATCGTTTCTGCCGCTGCCTCATAACCACCTTCGGCTGCCCAAGTTGATTTAAAGTTACCACGGCAAATGTGCATGGTGATCACTAAATCATCTGGTCGATCGGCAACTGCTTCATTGATTGTTTTTGCAAACGATTCACGAAGCTCATCTTCTTCGCGGCCAAAGGCTTTGATTTGTTCATGTCCTTTTTCAGAAAAGAACACAGCCCAAGCTGTATCATCTAGCTGTAAGTAACGGCAGCCTGCATCATAAAAAGCACGGATGGCTTTTTTATAAGCTTGTGCCACGTCATGGTGAAAATCATCTAAGCTGTCGTACACACCTTCTTCAAGCTTTCCACGGAAAAAGAGCATATTCGGACTTGGAATCGTCATTTTAGCCGTATGATCACCCGCGATGCTGTGAAGGAAGCGATAATCCTCCAGCATTGGATGATCAGTAAAATCTATCTTACCTGTTACTTTGATGCCTCTCGCTTTTGTCGTCGTATTGTGGAATTGAATGCCTTGGTCTGCTTCAAATCCTTCGACCCCATCAAGCCCTTCTAGAAAGTCAAAATGCCACCATGCACGTCTGAATTCTCCATCTGTGACAACCTCTAATCCAATTTCCTTTTGCTTCTCTACAATACGAGTGATTTCTTCGTTTTCAATTTGTCTGAGCTGTTCTGCTGTCAGTGTACCGTCTGCTTTTTGTTTGCGGGCTTCTTTGATGCGTTCAGAACGAAGTAAACTCCCTACTTGATCTGCACGAAATGGCGGCTTTGTTGTTTTCTTACCAATGGTTTGTACTTGTGTCATGCTGAATCCCTTCTTTCTTCAGGTTATAAATCAAATAAAAAAGCTCTTCCTTGGATAAGGAAGAGCATCATATACTGTGAGATCTCTGCCTTATCTTCAAACAAGCTTCAGCTTGCTTAAGGAATTAGCACCATTCTGTTCCTAGGAACAGCGGTTGCCGGGTTTCACAGGGCCAGTCCCTCCACCACTCTTAATAAGGTTACCTTTGATTCAATTTTCTTAATAAACACAATTATTCAATCTTTTCGAGAAAAAGTCAATGGTTTTTCCTATTTATTTTCCTACATAAACAAATCAGCGACGAGAACACCGGCTAATCCAACAAGTGATAGAACAGTCACCATCAATGTCCACGTTTTAAAAGTTTGAGCCATCGACAAATTAAAGTATTCTTTGTAAATCCAGAAACCTGCATCATTCACATGAGAGAATGTTATACTGCCGGCGCCTGTTGCAATCACCATTAGTTCTGGGCTGACTCCCGTCAAACCAATTAGCGGTGCAGAAATGCCAGCTGCTGTGAGACCCGCGACAGTTGCTGACCCTAAAGAGACACGAAGGACAGCTGCAATCAGCCAAGTGAGGAGCAGAGGAGACAGTGTGCTTCCTTGCATAATCCCTGCAATGTATTGATCAACACCGCTGTCAATGAGCACCTGTTTAAAGGCGCCGCCGCCTGCAATGATCAATAGAATCATCGCAATGGAGCCAATTGAATCTGTAATCGACTTCATGACGTCCTGCATGCTCTTTCCTCTGCCAAGACCAAATGTGTAGATGGCAAGCAGCACAGAGATTAATAGGGCAATCGCCGGCTCACCTAAAAACTCAGCCGCCGGTAGCAGCGGGGAGGACGGGAAGAAAATTTCTAAACATGCTCTGAATGTCATGAGCAATACAGGTAAAATAGCGGTGAAAATACTAATGCCGAAGCTTGGCATTTCCTCTTCTGTAAATTCCTTTGGATTAAACAAGTCCTTTGGAATGTGTGCATGCAGTTGGTCTTTCTTAAATAGTTTCGTAAACAGAAGTCCGCCTACTAAAACAGCAGGAATGGCTAAAATAATTCCAACCAATAAGGTTTGTCCCATGTTGGCTTGAAATACATTGGCAATGGCTGTCGGCCCTGGGTGAGGAGGGAGGAAGCCATGTGTGGTAATGAGTGCAGCGACGAGCGGCATTCCCACATACAACACAGGAAGTCTTGCGGCTTGAGCAATGGTAAAGACTAATGGAATAAGAATAATGAATCCGGTTTCATAAAATAGAGCAATTCCGATAACAAATCCAGTCAGCATCGTCGCCCATTGGATTTTCCCGATACCAAAGCGGTCGATGAGTGTCATGGCAATACGCTGAGCACCGCCAGAATCAGCCATCAATTTACCAAGCATCGCTCCAAAGCCAAGAACCAACGCCAGATGGCCGAGTGTACTTCCAAGCCCTTTTTCGACTGAAGCAATCGCTTCAAGTGGTGACATGCCTTCTAAAACGGCAACGATTAAAGAGACAATAATCAACGAAATGAAAGCGTTTAACTTAAAGACAACCATGAGTAAAAGTAATAACAAAACGCCAAGTCCGATAAAAACTAACGACATGATCTTTCCTCCTTTGTGCTGCATAAGGGAGCGTGAACGCTCCCTCTGCTTTATCCTTCAAGTATGTCTACTGCTTCTTTTAACGTATCCTTTGAGCCAACATTTCCCGGGAAAATCACATAAGACATGAATGGGAATTTGCTTTCTTCTCCTGTTTGCCAAACGGGAATACCTGGTTTGATTTGACCTGCGACGGTCGCACGTTTGACGCTGAGTCCTCTTGTTCCAATATCGCTTGAGGTGATTCCACCTTTGGCAATGAGGTACTTAGGACGAATGGAGAGGCGCTGGACAATGCTTGTCACCGCATCACTAATCTGAACAGAGAGTTTCAATTCTTCCTCTCGGCGATTGTCTCCAAGATCAAGCCGTTCTCTCCTTGTATAAACAGCAACCGATTGTCCGGTTGTTAAAAGCCTTTCAGTTTGTTGAATCACGCGGTCAATTTCCTCTTGAAATGCTTCAGGTTCTAACACGAGGTGTGTATCAAATTCAATAAATGCAATGTCTTTATTTTGCTGCAGCGCTCGCAATTGTTCCGTTGTTTTTTTGACATGGGAACCGACCATGATGAGGCCACCGTGCGTGCTTTCTTCCTGTATTAAGTCTTGTCTAGCTAAAAGTGCTTGATCCTCAACACCGCCAAGCACTTTTGTGAGAGCGGCCGCACTTCTAAATAGAAAGTGCTGACCTGCTTTGATGGCATCTATGAGGGCAATGACAAAGACTTTGACATCGTCATAGTCTACTGCATTTACAACCACTTTTTGAAAATCCTTCACGGTCATCAGCTGATCCTTGATTTGTTCAATACGTAAAGCCCGGATATCTTCTAAAGAAATATAAGTAGTGTTTTCCTTAGTGAACGATCCGTTTGATTTCTCTTCGATCCATTCTCCGAGGTGAGAAGATTGAAATCCGAATGTACGATCCAATGCAAATTCTGTGTCACCAGCAGGAATTAATTCGTGACCTTCCTGTACATAGTGAATATTGCCAATCGTAAAGCGGCCGCCTTCTTTAAAAAAGGGAAGAAGGATTTCGCCGTCAAATTGGCGGGAGCTTTGCTGTTCAATGGTCGTTCTGAGAATGTCAGTCTCTAGCGGGAAGTGTCCACGCAGGGTGGAGTCCCCCCGGCTGACAATGATGAAATCTTGATCAAGCCGTTCAGCCGTTTTCACAATCGTTGATGCGATCATTTCATGAAGAACCGCCGTTTCTTTCTCTGTCATACTGCGAGAGTTGGTTAAGATAAAGAACATACGGCTGTCTTCAAGAAAACCAGCTTCAATGCTTTTCTCTGACCAATCGGTGAAAACAGAGACGCCGTGTACCGTTTGAATGCCTGTTGGGTCATCGTCTAATACAATCACTTTATGGTGAAAATGGTTTAGTGCTTGTTCGTATGCTGATTGAATGCGATCTGAATCCGCTTTCGGAATGGCATTTAGTAACTCAATGCTTTGTTTCATAGAACCTCATCCTTTCTTCACTTCAACATGAGCCATTTTTTCGTAATATTGAACGATTCCGCCGTGATCAAGTCCAGACTTTCCATCCGCTTTGAGGGCGTGGAAGATTTCTAGCAGCTGACTAGAAAGCGGGAGAGGAACGCCGATATCGTGGGCAGTTTCCATGACATTGGTTAAATCCTTTAAGTTGATGTCAATACGTCCGCCAGGCTCAAAGTTTCGTTCTAAAATGAGAGGAACCTTCGCATCGAGTACAGCACTTCCTGCCAGTCCACCTCGGATGGCTTCATACATTTTATCAATCGCAATGCCAGACTTAGCGGCAAGAACGAGTGCCTCGGACATGGCAGCGATATTTAAGTTGACGATGATTTGATTCGCAAGCTTAGCGGTTGTCCCGCTTCCATTTGATCCAACTAATACGACATCTGTGCCCATGGCATAGAGGACATCCTTTACTTGTTCAAAGATCTCTTCTTCTCCGCCCGCCATAATCGCAAGTGTCCCGTCTATCGCCTTTGGCTCTCCGCCACTGACAGGAGCATCGATAAATTCGACCTGATGCTGTTTTGCCAGTGCCGCTAATGCTCTAGAAGTAACAGGTGAAATAGAGCTCATATCTATAATAATCGTGCCAGGTTTTGCTGTAGCCAATATGCCTTGTTCACCTGCTACGACTGCTTCTACATGCTCACCTTTTGGAAGCATCGTGATGATGATATCGCTTACAGATGCTGCCTCAGCAGCTGATGCAGCGGCATTTGCACCCACTTCTTTTAATGCTAGAACAGCTTCTGTATGAATATCGAAAACAGTCACAGTATGACCGGCTTTTAATAGATTGAGTGCCATAGGTTTCCCCATAATGCCTAATCCAATGAATCCAATTTGCTTTGCCATTTTGTCCGCCTCCTATTTAGAAACCCCTTACAAAAGGCGCTTTCTTTTCTTTTTGTTAGTATATATACTATCTTTCTAATTTAATAGTAGGAAATAAACTATTGTTCATTTAATGTACATGACGAAATAGGAATGTGTCAACGGAAAATATGAGAAAAGTCACAAAAAAAAGACCGGAAACAGCTCCGGTCTATTGTCGATTATGTTTTATTTTTAGCTACAGCTAATCGAGAACGTTTGACGTTGTCGATCGCATTTGATCCTAATTCTAAAACAGCTGCGACATACAAAACATCAATAATCACAAGCTGATTAATACGAGAAATCATTGAGTCAGAACGATAGGTTGTTTCTCTCGATGAACTGAGCAGATGAAAGTCGGATTTCTTGGCGAGCTCTGATTTCGGATAGCTCGTGATCGAGGCGACCGTTGCACCTTTTTCCTTTGCAAATTGCACGGCATCAAGGATTTCTCTACTTTCCCCTGAATGTGAGATCGCGACGATAAAATCATGTTCCGTTGCATGTGTTGCAATCATATTCATCATATGAGGATCACTGCATAGACTCACTTCAAAGCCAAGCTGGAGAAACTTATGATAGGCATCTCCGGCAATAAAACTGGAGGCACCTGCTCCAAAGAAGACGGTTTTATGAGCCTGTTTCATTTGCTCAATAAATTGTGTCACAGCTTGGTCTTCTAAAATATGCTTCATATCCTGAATAGAGTTGGTTGTTAACTCTATGACCTTATGTTTAATATCTGCGACACTATCAGATGCTTCGATCTCACCGTATATAGATTGAGGCGTATTGGTCGCAATATCCTGCGCGACATGGACACGAAACACTTGATAGGACTCATAGCCAATTTTTCGCAGAAAACGAAAGATCGTCGTTTCACTTGTGTTGCATTCAGCAGCGAGTGCACTAATCGAATGAAGCACAACTTTCTGAGGGTTTTGTAAAATGTAATTGGCAATCTTTTTCTGGGTAGGGGACAAACTATGAAATGTTGTCCGGATATGACTGAAAATATTCTCTTCTATGATAAACACCACACTTCATCTAACATTCTATCTTAAGCATACAGGAACTTATGAAAACGGTAAACAAACCTCACATGAAAAATAAAGAATAATATGGAAGAAAACACTTCTTTTGGTTCTTTTGTCATGGTATACTCAATTGGTAATAGACAAAAATGGGGGTTTTTACTATGACAATGAAAAAAGGCTTAACGATCAGCCTGCTCATTTTTTCGCTGATTGTTTCGTTGTTTGCGCCAGTTGGATCTGCGGATGCCAAACAAGTGAAAAAAGCAAAAGTAAGCACACACTATTATAAAAAGAAAAAAACGTTTAAATATGCACAGGTGAAAAACCTTAGTAAAGCGCATATGAAAACCATTAACCATGATTTAAAAGAAGATATTGCATTTTCCTACTCTACGTATTTGTTCTTAAAGGACGAAGCGAAAAAAGAAGGCATTGGGAAGATCACATACGAGAGATCGTTTAAAACGAAATTTAACAATGGGAAGAAACTAAGTATCCTAAACTATGATTACATGAATGACGGTAGCATGCACGGGGATACGATGGTTACGAGCATGAACTATGTGTTAACAAAGAAAAAAACAAAGCAACTGTACTTTACAGATGTGGTAAAAACAAAGAAAAAGCGTACAAAAGTAAGAGATTATATCTATAACTACACAAAGAAGCATAAAAGTAAATTCTATGCGAATCTGAAAAAAAGCGATATTCAAATCGGCTACGACACGCAGTACTACTTCACGAAAAAGGGAATCGCTGTTGTCTTCCAGCCATATGAAATTTCACCGTACTATGTAGGAATTCCTATGATTCAAGTACCTGCGAAGGTGTATAAATAAACAAGAGAAACGGCCATGAATTTGGTCGTTTTTTTATACATAAAAAGAGCCCCTGGTGATGAGGCTCTTCTTTTTACATTTATACTTGTTTGGGTGCATCGTTTAGTGGGTGACGGCGTTTGCCGTTGTAGTGGCGGCGCATACGAAAGATTTCAAACTCCGAAAGCTCTGCGCTTTTTCGTTTTTGGGTGCGGTTATCTTTTTTGAAAGAGAATAGTAAGTAGCAGCAAAGTGAAGCGATAATCAATAAAATCATCATATGACATTCCTCCAATTCATCCTATTCTTTAAGTGTAGACAGGGTGAGTGATGTTTATAACTGAAAATAGTTAGCAAATAGCGTTTAGTTCTAAAGGTTTATTCTGGCTGCTTTTTTAGGTCTAAAATACTGGTTGTTTTTAACTATTATATTTCCAGTTATTTCACTCGTCAAGAAGAATTTTTCTGGGGTTGTCTCTATTAGTACGATTAAGTGTCATAAAAGTTTCAGAAAATTGTAAACTTTTATTAAAAAACCGTTCCCGAACAGGAACGGTTGTAAACATGTTTATGCTTTTTCTTCAAATAAACGTGCAATTTCCACGATCACTTCTGACGCTTTCAGCATGTTCTCTACAGAGATGAATTCATATTTACCATGGAAGTTTTCCCCGCCAGTAAAGATGTTTGGCGTTGGAAGTCCTTTATATGAAAGCTGTGAGCCATCTGTACCGCCGCGGATTGGTTCAATGACAGGTGTCACTGAGCGGTTTTCCATGGCTTCATGAGCGATGTCTACGATATGTTTAACTGGCTCAATTTTTTCTCTCATATTGTAATATTGATCCTGAATGCTAAGGGTGATGCTGTTTTCGCCATATACCGCTTTTAAGTCGTTTGCGATTTTTTCAAACAGTGCTTTGCGCTTGTTGAATTTCTCTTTATCAAAATCACGAATAATATATTGCAGCTCTGCTTCTTCTACTTCTCCTACAAACCTCGTGAGGTGGAAAAAGCCTTCGTATCCTTCTGTGTATTCTGGAGATTCATCTGAAGGAAGTTTGTTGTGAAAGAGCATGCCGATCTTTGCAGCACTGACCATTTTGTCTTTTGCTGTGCCTGGATGGACGTTGTTTCCTTTAATTGATACTTTTGCACCTGCGGCGTTGAAGCTTTCATATTGAAGCTCTCCTAGCGGGCCGCCGTCAATCGTATAAGCATAAGAAGCGCCAAAGGCATCAACATCGAATTTGTGAGGTCCTCTGCCGATCTCTTCATCTGGTGTGAAGGCGACACGAATTTTTCCATGCTTGATTTCTGGATGCTCAATTAGGTAATGCATGGCGGTCATAATTTCTGCGATACCAGCTTTGTTATCTGCACCAAGCAGGGTCGTGCCATCAGTCGTGATGAGCGTATGTCCTTGGTATTTTTGTAAATTTGGAAACTGTGCTGGAGATAATACGATATGTAGATCTTCGTTTAACGTGATGTCCCCGCCTTGATAGTTCTCGTGAATCTGCGGTTTCACGTTCTTGCCAGTGAAGTCAGTGGCTGTGTCGATATGAGCCAGGAAGCCAATGGTTGGCACTTCTTTGTCTGTGTTAGATGGGATCGTGCCCATGACATAACCGTTTTCATCCATTGTCACTTCTTGAATGCCGATGGATTTCATCTCTTCAACTAGCTGCCTTGCTAGGTTCAGCTGTCCTTCAGTGGATGGGCAGCTCTCTATGTCTGCATCAGACTGTGTATCCACTTTTACATAACTTGTGAATCGCTGGATCATTTCCTCTTTCATCAATACGTCACTCCTTTTGTAGAATATGTTCATTTTATCATGTCTTGAATGCGCTTCATAACAAGAAAGGCTTTCTCTGACAATTAGAGAGGAAAAAGACCTACTTTTATTTTGCGATGTGCTGAATGGTTCTTTAGGGTGATTTTTTTGGGTGTCTTTTTATTTATAATGAGGACATATAAAATCATCCATTTGTACGTTAATTTGGGAGAAAGGGGTGCGAAAGTTGGATTCTAGTCAAACACTTGCACTCGCTCAAAAGTTCCAAGAAGCCGCTGATGGCATTCGGCAGTCGAAGCAGCTACTTGAGAATCGGCTGAAGGCAGTTGGATCAGGCTGGCAAGGGGAAGCAAGAGATAAATTTGATCAAAGCTTTGAGGAAACAGTGACACGCTATGATCAATTTGAAAAGGACTTGCTTGAAACAAGTCAGGAACTGCGGGATGCTGCTGTCAAAATCGAGGAACGTAAAGCTGAAATCGCCAGAATGGAAGAGCTTGAGCGAAAAAGGCGAGAAGAACGGAGAGAAAGAAACCGAGAAGGGAGATGATGTGATGGCGCGTGACATTGTAGTAGATCCAGATCAGCTGACAGGGCTGGCGAATGATTTTGTAGGAGAGCTTTCGGCCATCGAAACAAAGCACCACGATTTACATAGTGAACTGGATGGCCTCATCCTAGGCTGTGATCCCCGTTATCGAAGCTGTTTTTCTGGAGTAGGAGATGCGTGGGGTTCTGGACAAGCCTTAATGAGCAAATTGAGCAGTGACGACATTGCCATTCGTCATGCAACGGATAAAATGGTCGAAGCTGATGATATTTTAAGGAAAATGTACAGTTTGTATGATCAATATGGTACACTCACGAGCTTAGCTGGTATTGTGATGATGCAGGCGAAATACTATGGGCTTGGCATGACAACCTTTATCAAAGAAAATGGCCGCTATGCTGCGCAACATTCAAAGCTCCTTCTTGATGTGACCGGACGGGTAGAAGGAACGAGATTTGACCGGCTGGCAAGGATTTGGCTGAGCAAAAAAGAATTATTAAAACGATCGAATTGGTCGATGGCTGACCTGGTCCATAAGAAATTTACGAAATTTTATCCTAGCGATACAGTTGCGTTCACGAACAGTGTACGTGATTTCACAAAAGGAAGTATCAATTGGAAGGACACAGCTGGCATCAAGTCTGTTCTGAAAAATGGTGCAAGGTTTGCGAAAGGAAATGCCATCATTGCAACGGTCGTCACGGGTGCAACAGAAACGGTTGGCTGCGGTCTGAAAATTGCGGAGAACTATGCGGAATTTGGGGATCAGCCAGAAGTTCTCAAGCGTGAAAATGCAAAGGCTGTTGGAAATGCAGTGAATAATACGGTCTTTATTGCAGGCGGATCTGTTGCAGGTGCCGTTGTGGGCGGCGCTCTTGGAAGCTTTGCAGGACCGATTGGAACAGTGGTTGGCGGTGCGATAGGATCAGCAGTAGGTGGCTTTATTGGTGAAAAAGTCGCCAAGCTTACTTCTGGTTTTGCAGAACAGGTCGCAGTGAAATTAAAAGACCCAATTCATGCGGTTGTCGATAAAGGAAAAAAAGCATTTGAACTGGCAGGTCAAGGTGTTAAAGCAGTCAATGACACCATTGATCAAGCAAATCAGGTGATACATAAAGGAATAGAAAAAACAAAAGAAACCGCAGATTCGCT
Source organism: Bacillus sp. FSL K6-3176 (assembly GCF_038003325.1). Classification (NCBI taxonomy): domain Bacteria; kingdom Bacillati; phylum Bacillota; class Bacilli; order Caryophanales; family Bacillaceae; genus Bacillus; species Bacillus sp. FSL K6-3176. The sequence goes on along the minus strand of NZ_JBBOOX010000001.1, from coordinate 3,566,118 downwards.
GTTGAAAGGTGCAGGTGATTTCTTGAAGGGCGCATTTTCTTTTGGATAAGGAGAGATCAAGTTGGATCAGCTAAGTCTAAGTATCGAGGAACTCATCTTTAGTTTTTACAGTGAAGGCTATTTTGAGCAAGGGATGTCTTTAAAGGAAGCCTATTATCCAGATGTAGAGGATGAACGTCTTGGATTTTTATTTGAAATTGCATGTCGCTCTTTGCTGGCAAAAGACGTGCTGGAATTCCGAAATAGACAATACCGTTATAAAGAAAAATACCGGCATTTCATTCAAGCCATGAACGATGCATCACATACCGTGAAAGCTTCAAGGTTTGGTGCATTAGATGAAGAGGTCAGTACGTCCTTTCATACGACTCAGGCAGGTGTGTATTCACACCATACGCTTTTTGATCAACAAGTGCATCAGATTCACAAACTAAAAGACGATCAGCAGACTGTGGAGAAAGTGACAACCTTTTTGAACATACACATGAGTGAACACCTTACACCAGTCATCAATTTGCAGGCGGAAGAATTTGAACTGCTGTTAGAACAAGCCAGTCAAGGGAATGAGGATTGCCCTTCTTTTCTAAATAAAGCAGAGAACCAAGAGCTTGTGCGGGCATTTGCTTCTGATGTAAGGGTCAGAAAAGGAAAAATGGATTCTTTGATGAAGGTCACTTATGATAAAAATAATACGCCGGATGTAGAGTCTATGATATTTGTTATTCCGGGGCAGAAGCATTCTTGGCTAGTGTCGGGCATGAAGGAAAATGAATTTCGGATAGAGACGGCTCATAGGGACGGATTACGTTCTATATTCTAATGGAGAAAAGGAGAATGGCGCTTGAATCCAAGTGAAGTAATAGAAGTGAGGAGCAGACCCTTTCTAAGAGTATGGGCATTCTTAGCAACGGGCGGGTTTGGCATCATCGGTATTTGGTTATTTTCAGAAGCTCTTACATTTGAATCGAATTATACGTTGTTTTTATTTTTAGGCGGATTATTAGGCATTGTCTATGGGTGGATCTCTTTTTTGATGATTCTTCCGGCTTTTACGAAGAGGGGAAATGTGATTTTTCGCATTCAGCGTGGAGAGAATGGCGCTGTTTTATACCGGCAACAAACAATCCCTTTTCAAGACATTCAATCTATTGATATGCGCAGGCATCGTTACAGTATCAGGGGATTTCTGTTCATGGATGTGCTCATTCGGAAAATGGATGGGAAATTGATCAAGATTCCGGCGTACAGTATTTTAGATGAAGAAGTATTTGAGCAAACGGTGAAACAAGACATTTATCCATATTTACATGAGACCGCCCAAGAGAATTGGAAACAGCAGCATGGTCATGGTGAAAAGCAGAATCAATAGATGTTTTCGCCATCATTCCATGAGGTGAGACGCCACTTTTTTTAAGAAATCGTGTATGATGTCAGTAAAGACTGAACAATCAAGAGGTGATGAGAGATGGACAAAGAAATGGTAATTGACCTCGTCACAGAACAAATGGCACGAATTCGAAAAGAAAAAGACTATACACAGGACCGCATGGCTGAGGTGCTTGGGCTATCCAAACGGCATTTGCAGCAGGTAGAAAAGAATCGTCTTCGCCTCAACTGGACGCAATCTGCGGCCGTATGTGCATTATTCAGGGATAGTGACATTTTAAAAGGGACACTTGGGGATGATCCGCTTGAGATTTTGGAAGTCGTCGCCCACGATGAATTGCATTTATCTGTTGAACGTACGATTGGCGGAAAGGTTTGGTGGCGGACGTCTGTGAGAAAAGGTACGTTTCGTCTCCAGCAAAATGTGCTAAGCCAGCATTACCGCATCTTAGATGATGAGAATTATCGCTATTATAGTTCCTTTAATAAAGAAGAAGCGAAGCGGCGGTTAGAGGAATTAAGTGAGCTGTCGTAAGCAGAAAAAGAGAGGTCCCTCTATGACAGGGACCTCTCTTTTTTGTGTTGTTTATACTTTCAGAGTGTTTTTCGCCCGAATAAAGGCAACAAGCTGTTTAATTTCTTCATCTGTTAGTGGAACGCCGTCTACATGGATGGTTCCTTCTTTTGCTTCCGTCAGTTCAACTTTGATATCAGAGATTTTGCGTTGGATCTCTGGCTCGTCCGTTCTACCAAGTAAAAAATCAATGGACGTATCATACAAATCAGCCAGCAGTTTTACTGCTTCAAGCGAAGGTCGTCGGTACCCAGATTCGTAACCGGCATAGGTGCTTTTGGCGATACCTAGGCGATCTGCCGTATGCTGGAGAGACCATTTTTTCTTTTTTCTAAGGGTGGTTAAACGATCGAGTATCATACATGAACGCTCCTTTATATACAACAACAGTATATCATATTTTGACAAAGAGTGTACGCGTTATGCGTAATAATTTCTTGATTAATTCGCGTTATGTGACTATAATGGCAATGAAGGTACGCGTAAAGCGTATATTATAGAATAGCACAAGCTGGCTTATAATATGTGTGACAAACGAAGTAATTTTACTGAAAGAGGTGGACCTGTTGAAGAAATTATTGCTTTTAACCACTGGTGGGACGATTGCATCTGTAGAAAGTGAAAATGGTTTAGCTCCAGGTGTTAAAGCTGAGGACCTTTTAAGCTATTTAAACGAAATTAATGCAGACTACACAATGGACACAAAGTCCCTAATGAGTATAGATAGTACCAATATGCAGCCTGAATACTGGGTTGATATCGCAACAGCCATTTATGAAAATTATGATCAATATGACGGATTTGTCGTCACGCATGGTACGGACACAATGGCCTATACATCAGCAGCACTATCGTATATGCTGCAAAATCCTGATAAGCCAATTGTCATTACAGGGTCACAAATCCCAATTACGTTTAAGAAAACAGATGCGAAGAAAAACATTACAGATGCGATTCGTTTTGCATGTGACGGTGTTGGCGGCGTATACGTCGTGTTTGATGGCAGAGTCATTCAAGGAACTCGCGCAATCAAACTAAGAACGAAAAGCTACGATGCATTTGAAAGTATTAACTACCCATATATTGCATCGATTGAAAATCATCAAATTGAATACAATAGCAAAGTAAAAAGATCATCAATGAAACCGCTTAAATTAGATGCATCCTTGAACACAGACGTTTGTTTATTAAAACTGCATCCAGGACTGAAGCCTGAGTTTTTAGATTCAATCAAAGGATTGTACAAAGGAGTCGTCATTGAAAGCTACGGCAGCGGCGGAATTCCTTTCGAAGGAAGAAACCTTTTAGAAAAAATCAACGAATTGCTGGAAGAAGGCATTTCTGTTGTGATCACCACTCAGTGTCTCGAAGAAGGAGAAGACATGAGTGTGTATGAAGTAGGACGTAAAATCAATCAAGAACTGGTTGCTCGTTCAAGAAACATGAACACAGAAGCCATCGTGCCAAAGCTCATGTGGGCATTAGGTAAAACAACAGATCCACGAGAAGTGAAAAAGATTATGGAAACGCCAATCGCAGAAGATTTAGTGATTTAACTATTCTATAGAAAGCAGGTCATACGAGATGGTTCAAGCAACTTATCGTTACGAGAAGGATTTTCTAGGTGAAAAAGAAATTCCCGCAGACGTGTATTATGGTGTTCAAACGCTTCGTGCAAAAGAGAATTTCCCAATTACAGGATATCGCATGCATGAAGAACTCATTCGAGCATTTGCCATTGTCAAAAAAGCAGCAGCTCAAGCCAATATGGAAGTCGGACGTTTATATGAAGGAATTGGAAATGCGATCGTTCAAGCTTCAGATGAAGTCATTGAAGGCAAATTCCATGAATATTTCATCGTAGACCCGATTCAAGGCGGCGCAGGAACGTCTATGAATATGAATGCCAATGAGGTCATTGGAAACAGAGCCCTCGAGATCATGGGACATCAAAAGGGCGAATACATTCATTTAAGTCCAAACACACATGTGAACATGTCACAATCGACAAATGATTCGTTCCCAACGGCGATCCATATTGCAGTGCTCAAGCAGTTAGACATTTTACTTGAGACGATGCAGGCCATGCATGACGTATTTCGAAAGAAAGCAAAAGAATTCGATCATGTGATCAAAATGGGGCGTACTCATTTACAAGATGCTGTTCCGATCCGTTTAGGACAAGAGTTTGAAGCATACAGCCGTGTGCTCAGTCGTGATATTAAACGAATCAACCAATCAAAACAGCATTTATATGAAGTGAATATGGGTGCGACCGCTGTTGGAACAGGCCTCAATGCAGATCCTCGCTACATCGAAATCGTAGTGAAAAAGCTTGCTGATATTTCTGGACTGCCATTAGTAGGCGCAGAGCACCTCGTCGATGCGACGCAAAATACAGATGCATACACAGAAGTATCTGCTGCCTTAAAAGTATGCATGATGAACATGTCTAAAATTGCGAATGACCTTCGCTTAATGGCATCTGGCCCACGTGCAGGTCTTGCTGAGATTGCATTGCCAGCCCGTCAGCCGGGATCATCCATTATGCCTGGAAAAGTCAATCCAGTCATGGCAGAGCTCATTAACCAAATCGCATTCCAGGTCATTGGGAACGACCACACCATCTGTCTTGCTTCTGAAGCAGGCCAGCTTGAGTTAAATGTGATGGAGCCTGTTCTGGTCTTTAACTTGCTTCAATCTATTAGTATAATGAATAACGGATTCCGCTCATTCACAGATCATTGTTTAGCGGACATCGAAGCAAATGAAAAACGTTTGAAAGAATATGTCGAAAAAAGTGCAGGTGTCATTACTGCGGTAAACCCTCACTTAGGCTATGAAGCCGCGGCTAGAATCGCAAGGGAAGCCATTTTAACAGGACAATCGATCAGAGATCTTTGCCTGCAAAATGATGTGTTAACAGAAGAAGAACTTGATATTATTTTGAATCCTTACGAGATGACAAAGCCTGGCATTGCGGGTGCAGAGCTCCTAGAGCGATAATAATATCAAAAATTTTATTTTATTAATATGTGGAATTGCCTGTGAAATAGAGAAAAACAGGCAATTCACTTTCTTTCGAATTGACACACTTTTTTCACAATATTTTGAAAACGCTTAACGCACGCACAAAGGGAGGAAACAAAATGAAAACACCACGTCTACCGTCTATTTTAGAAGTCGTGTCTGTACTTGGCTTATTTTTAGCAATTGTTTTATCATTCACTCTTTACTTCAAACTAGATATTCAGCTAGCATTGTTCATCTCATGGTTTATGGTTATTGCTTTAGGAATTCGTTTAGGGCATTCGTACAAAGACCTTCAAAATGCGATCACAAAAGGGATATCAAATGGATTAGAGGCTGTTTTAATCTTAATTGCAGTAGGTGCACTTGTTGGTACATGGATTGCTGGCGGTGTTGTACCCACGTTAATTTATTACGGACTGGAATTTATTCATCCTAATATCTTCTTATTAGCTACACTGATTATCTGTTCTATTATGTCTGTTGCTACTGGTACGTCTTGGGGTACAGTTGGAACGGCAGGTATTGCGATGATTGCGATTGGTGAAGGATTGGGTATCCCATTACCGATCGTAGCTGGGGCTGTTTTATCTGGCGCTTATTTTGGTGATAAATTATCTCCTCTATCTGATAGTACTGTGCTCGCTTCCTCTCTTTCAAAAGTGGACGTGCTGGCGCATGTAAGAGCCATGATGGTTTTATCCATACCGGCCTTTGTGATTACGGCTATTATGTTTACAATTACTGGATTTATGTATGGTGGAAGAAATATTGATCAAGATAAAGTAGAGTTTTTGAAACAAGCATTGCAGGATACATTCACGATTAATATTTGGATGATCATTCCGGCAGTCATTGTTGTCCTATTACTTGTATTGAAAAAACCGTCAATGCCTGTTATCGCAATTGGTGCACTGCTTGGGGCAGTCTGGGCGATGGCATTCCAAGGAATGAACCCAGCTGATGCGCTTGGTACAGCTTATAACGGCTTCTCTATTAATTCAGATGTAGATTTCTTAAATACACTGTTGAACCGTGGCGGTATTGTGAATATGTTAGGATCTCTAGTGGTCATTATTCTTGGACTTGGTTTTGGTGGAGTTCTTGAATACTTAGGCGTGTTAAAAGTGATCGTCGCAACATTCGAGAAAAAATTGCACAATGCAGGAAATGTGACACTGTCTACACTTGTAGTAGCATTCTTTGCGAATATCTTTGGTTGTGCAATGTATGTCTCATTAATTCTTACACCAAAAATCATGGAAAAAAGCTATGACAAATTAAAATTAGACAGACGTGTGTTATCTAGAAACTCTGAGGTTGGTGGAACACTTACGTCTGGTATGGTTCCATGGTCAGATAACGGAATTTACATGGCAGGGATTCTAGGCGTCTCGACATTCTCTTATTTACCATTTATGTGGCTGAGCTTTGTTGCCATTGGTCTTGCCATCATCTACGGATATACAGGGAAATTCATTTGGTACGTGAAAAATCAACAAGACTCAGAAGAATCGGCATCATAAGCCACTGCAAAAGCCGCCCCTCCCCCGGGCGGCTTTTGTTTGTCCTAGGACCGTAAGACTATGTGTGTTTCCAGAAGGGTGGTTGTGTATTTTGACCCCCTATAAAAGAGGGCTTAAGGTGTGGTGTGAAGCAGATTGAAAGCATATTTATACCATAAAAAGGGCACAAATCCCTATTCAAACATGAGTCTTTGAACCTTATAATAACAATATTGGAAAAAGTGCGATTCACCATTACGCTCGTTTAGAGGGACTCTAAGCAGCGTTTTTATTTTTGACAGGAGGAGGAACCCATATGAGCTTATCGGATATGCTGTCTGCCCTTAACGGTGGCATTTCAAATAAAAAGGCAGAGATCGAAGAGAAAATTGCTCGACTCAAAAAGGCAAAAAGTAAGATTGAACGTGAACAAGATGCCGCAGAAACAGACCTAAAACAAATCAAGCAGCCAAAGCTTGGGGCCTCTTGGAAAGGTGAGCGGAGCCAAGATTTCAAAACAGAACGAAATGAAGCGCATGATGCGTTGCAAACGATCGTAAGCGATAAATATCCACGCTACGTGAGCCGAATCGAATTCAAAATCAGTACACTAGAAGCAGAGCAGGCTGCCTTATCCTTTGCCAGCTCTTTAGCTGGAGATGCCGCACGTTTGGCTGAAAAAGGAGAAGACGCAGTAGAAGACGCAAAACGCTTGATCTCAAAAGCATGGAGCAGCTTGTAAGCGAGCTTCATGCTGAACCAATCTGGAGGATATCATAATGGGACAAATTAAGTTAAACTACCAAACAGTGATGGATAAACTAGATGAAGTCTCCCAAGCAGTTGAAGCTTTAACAATGAAAAAAGCAGCAGATAAAGCTGGTGAAAACAGCCTTGAATTTGTAACCAAATGGACGGCACGTGAAGCAGAGGTGGGCGAAATGGTCTCAAGCTTTAAAGAAGCCTTAATCAAAAACGTTCAGGATACACGCTCAAATGTGAAGACGCTAAAAGAACAGGATGAAGCGATTGCGGCAAAATCATAAGCCCCAATCGTTTTATTGATAGCGTAGCTGAGTACGATGTAAAATATAGTCGTAAAGACTCATATATAATTCGGGATTTATGACCTTAGATTATTCCGTTTTTCTTCCAAACACCATGTTAAAAGGACACCTTTTCCCTATTTAAGCCTAAGGCTTTTCACCTTATACTATACTTAATGAAAGCGAACGATAGAAATGTCAGGACTGGAAAAAGCAGATGATCTGCCCGGTTTCAAAAACGCTGACGCCGTGCTTTCTTATGAGGTCTAATAGAGGTGGATGACATGAGTTTATCCGAGATGCTGCACCATCTGCATATGGGGATTGAAAACAAACGTGCAGAATTTGACGAAATGATCTCTCGGTTAAAGACAGCCAAAAGTAATATTCGAACAGAACAAGATCTTGCGCAGTCTGACATAAAGGAAATCAAGAAGCCTGCTCTAGATTCGTCATGGAAAGGTGAGAGAGGAACGGACTTTCACCGTCATCGGAAAGAAGCCTATCACGTGCTGCACGACATTGTGAACAATGAGTATGAAACCTATATTACGGAGATAGACCAAAAAATTATGCACTTTGAGTTAAAAAAAATGGAACTCGCTGTCGCTAGTAATTTTGCAGGAAGAGCCCAAGATGTGATGGAAAAAGGCGAGGGTTTTGCAAAGGATGTCAAACATTTAATTGAACGGGGCTGGAAAGCTCTTTAATAAAATAAACGAAACAGCCGGCTGAACAAGCGGCTGTTTTTTTTGGTTTAGTCACATCCGCCGCTACCACCTGAATCACCACCGCAGGAGGCATCAGAAGCGTGATGTGTATACGAATCAGTATAGTTACTGGTTGTTGAACTGTGATGTGCAGAATGCTTAGAAGATGAACGCTTATCTTTTGGTGTAAACATGTGGGCGGTAATGGCGCCTAAAGAAGCTAGTATGATGATGATAACAAACATGATGTATCCCTCCTCTTGTTTCATATTCATACGTTTGAGCCATAACAAAGTTCCCGGTCGGAAAGAAAAACTGGGCAAAGAGTTCTATTTTCGTTTATGATGATAGGCAAAAGTAATTGACCAAGGGAGGGGAGTCTATGTTATCTCTACGTCAGGAGGAGCTGTTGAGGCGGTTAATGCAGGCAGAGCAGGAGCTGACAGGTGAAGAAATTGCACGCCTGATAGGCGTCACATCACGAACAGTTCGAACAGATATGAAAGCGCTTAAATCAATATTAGAAGTACATGGGGCAACACTTCATATGAAACGTGGAGCAGGGTATACATTGACTGTCGAAGATTATGGAGCATTTCGTACTTTTTTGAAAAACTCAATGAGAGAAAGAAATGAAAAAAAGAATCAAGTTATTCCAAATCAGCCGGAGGATCGTATCTCTTATTTATTGAGAAGGCTTTTATTGTCCGAAGACTATATGAAATTAGATGAATTGGCCGAGGAATTATTTGTGAGTGAATCTACTGTGAAAAATGACCTGAAAGCAGTCAAGCATCTATTTTCTTTACATGGACTTTCTGTTGCACACCGACCTAAATATGGACTGAGGCTGAGTGGAGATGAAATGAAATTAAGGTATTGTCTAGCTGAGCATGTGTTTCAGCAAGAGCATCCGAACCCTGCCCTTTTACCTGAAGAAACGTATCAATTGATTCAAGATATGGTGCGTTCACGTACAAAGGCAAGCGGCCTTCATGTCTCAGAGATCGGTTTAAGCAACTTAGTGACACATATCGCCATTGCGTGCAAACGAATTGAAGAGAAAAAATTGGTGATGATGCCGGAAGGAGAACTCAAAGACATTCAAACACAGCCCGCTTTTCAAGTGGCGAGGCAAATGGCAGAAGATATGCGTCACGTACTCGGTATAGATTTTCCATTATCTGAAATGGCCTATATTGCGATTCATTTAATGGGGGCAAAAATGATGGCGTATGGAGAAACGGGACACACGCTATTTCACATGCTTGATGAAGAGCATTTCCGTTTAACTCATCAATTACTTGGTTATGTCGAAGAGCACATGTCACTTGATATTCAGACAGACAAGGAATTGATTGTGGGACTAAGTCTTCACCTGAGATCAGCGATTCATCGGTTCCGATATGATATGAACATCCGTAACCCCTATTTATCAGACATAAAAAGGCATTATCCGATTGCTTTTGAAGCAGGTGTCTATATGGGAAGATGGCTGAAGGAAAAAGAGAATGTAGAGATTCATGAAGATGAAATCGGATATTTGGCGCTGCATATTGGTGCTGCCATAGAGCGGACAAAAACTCAGACTGTGAGAAAAAAATGCTTGATTGTGTGCGCAACGGGTGTCGCGAGCAGTCAGCTTCTTCTCCATAAGCTGAAGGCCGCCTTTAGCGAAAGGCTAGAGATTGCTGGTACTGCAAGTGTCAGTGACCTTTTGTCGTATGACTTGAGAAGTATCGATTTGATCATTAGTACCATCCCGCTTCAGAACACACTACCTGTGCCAGTGATTGATGTACATACGATCCTCAGTGAAGACGATATGTTGAGGCTGAAACGATTTGTACAGGGGTCACAAGAAATGGGGGTCTTGCGATATCTCAGTCCGAAGATGACTTTTTTTCAGCAAGATCTACAAACAAGGGAAGAGGTTCTTCAATTTTTCGTGAATGTATTGCAAGAACAAAACCGAATCCCGGATGATTTTGAACAGCTATTACTGGAAAGAGAGGAAGTGTCACCTACGTCGTTCGGTCATTTGGTCGCAATCCCTCACCCAATCAAACCGGCAACAGATGATACGTTTTGTGCGATCTGTACGTTGAGAAAACCAGTGTTGTGGGGCGACGATCGGGTACAGGTCGTCTGTTTGTTAAGTATACAGAAGACGTATCAGAAAGAATTGCAGTCACTTTATCAATTTCTTGTGCGTTTGACAGAGCAGAAGGAAGTGGTGGAGCAAATCATCAAAGCTGCTTCATTTGAAGAACTGACGGTGGCGCTGCACGTGTTGGAACAGCCAGATAAAAAAAAAGGACACCCATTTCCGCATCTGTGAGGAAAAAGATTAGATGTTAATGAAAGCGCTTTTAAAATAACATCAAAAAGGAGGATGATCACGAGTTTTTGTAAAGGGGGAGACGGATCATGAGCTTTAAAGAGAGAGCGGCCGACGTCATGGGACATGTCGCTTATCGTATTACAAATCAGAAATATATTATGGCGATTAAGCAAGCATTTGTCACATTAATGCCAATCATCATTACGGGGGCATTTGCTGTACTGGTCGCAAATATGATCATGAGCCCTGAAACGGGGCTTGCCCATTTTGAGATATTCAGGTTTTTAGCAGAGCTTCAGCCAATTATGAAGGCAATCAATTATGCCACGCTGAACTTTTTAACGATCGGGGCTGTGTTCCTCATCGGGATTGAGCTTGGGAAAATCAATGGACATAAATCATTATTCCCAGGATTAATGGCATTGATTTCATTTATATCCGTTATTCCGACGACACTTCTTCTTGAAGTCGATGGATCGATGCGTGAGGTTGTCGATGTGTTGGCGAGGCAATTCTCCGATCCAAAAAGCTTATTTTTGGGTATGATCATTGCCATCGTCTCTGTAGAGATCTTTTGTAAGCTTACCGAGGTGAAGTGGCTGCAAATTAAGATGCCAGATTCTGTTCCATCAAATGTGGCGACGTCTTTTTCTTCACTTTTCCCATCAATTATTACGATTACAATCATTAGTTCATTCGGGTTTGCGTTTCATCGTGTGACAGGCATTTATTTGCATGAAGCGGTGTATAACGTCGTGCAGCGTCCGCTTGAAAGTGTTGTGCAGGGACTGCCTGGTATTTTAACGTTAATGTTTGTGGCTCAATTTTTCTGGGTGATCGGTATTCATGGCAACCAAATGATTAAACCGATTCGCGAGCCGCTGTTATTAGGATCAATTGCAGTGAATATGACAGCATTTCAAGAGGGCAAAGAGATTCCAAATATTATCACGATGCCATTTTGGGATGTGTATATGAGCATTGGTGGTTCGGGTGTGACGATTGGTCTGTTGATCGCCATTTTTATAGCAGGAAGAAGAGAAGAGATGCGGAGCATTGCCAAGCTTTCATCAGGACCTGGACTGTTTAACATCAATGAACCAGTTATTTTCGGATTACCTGTCATGTTGAACCCTGTGATGGCAATTCCGTTTATCGTTACACCACTCGTGACAGGTACGATTGGTTATATCGCAACCGCTACAGGTTTTGCGGGGAAAGCGGTGGTGATGGTGCCGTGGACGACACCTCCGATTGTGAATGCTTGGCTGTCTACCGCTGGCAGTATGGGGGCTGTCATCACACAGCTTATCTGTATTGTTGTCGCTGTTTTCATCTATTTACCTTTTGTTCTCTTATCCAACCGGAAGCCAGAAGCAGCACCTGATTCAGAATAGAAGGAGGGCTCATGAATGAACATGCAATTTAGATGGTATGGCAAAGAAGATCCTGTCTCCCTTTCATATATTCGGCAAATTCCCGGCATGAAAGGGATTGTCAGTGCAGTCTATGATGTGCCGGCTGGTGATCTGTGGCCGGAGGAAAGTATTGCTCATTTAAAAGCGGAAATCGAACGTCACGATCTTGCTTTTGAAGTCGTAGAAAGTCTCCCGGTCCATGAAGATATTAAGCTGGGAAAGCCTAGCCGGGATGCTTATATCGAGCATTATCAAGAAAATATCCGGAGATTAACAAGGCATGGTGTGAAGGTCATTTGTTATAACTTCATGCCAGTCCTTGATTGGACACGAACACAGCTCGATTTCCCACTAGCTGATCAATCGACGACCCTTGTTTATTTTCAGCATCAGCTTGAACAGATGGATATAGAAAAAGATCAACTTTCCTTGCCAGGGTGGGATACGTCTTATACGCAGGAAGAAATGAGAAAGTTGATGGCTGCATACAGGGCATTGGGTGCGGAAGGGTTGTTTGAGAACCTAGACTATTTCTTGGGAAATATCCTTCCAGTTGCAGCGGAAGAGAACATGAACATGGCACTGCATCCAGATGACCCTCCTGGGAACATATTTGGTCTGCCCCGCATTGTCAGTTGTGAAGAACAAATAGATCGTATCCTTCAGCTCGATGAACGCTCACAGCATGGACTGACCTTTTGTTCCGGTTCCCTAGGCTGTAATGCGAAAAATGATGTTCCTTCACTTGCGAGAAAGTATGCCAAAAAGGGGCGTATACACTTTGCTCATTTACGCAATGTCAATTTGTATGAAAACGGTGATTTTGAAGAGTCGGCACACCTGTCGTCAGCAGGCAGCCTCGATATGGGAGCGATTGTGAACGCATTGTTTAAGGAAGGATTTGCTGGCTATGTCCGGCCAGATCATGGACGAATGATCTTTGGTGAGACGGGCAGACCTGGCTATGGATTATACGACCGGGCACTTGGAGCTATGTATTTACAAGGGATGTGGGAAGGACTTCAAATTCACACGAAGAAAGGTCAGGTGGCAACATGAACAAAATCGACATACCCAATGACTTTATTCTAGGTGCTGCGGCTTCTGCTTGGCAGACAGAGGGTTGGAAAGGGAAGAAACCGCATCAGGATTCGTATATAGACCTTTGGTATAAGGAGGGGTATCACGTATGGCATGAAGGATACGGACCAGCGGGAGCAACGAATTTTTACGAGCGCTATCCTGAAGATGTAGCCCTTATGAAGGAAATTGGGTTATCTCATTACCGGACATCGATCAATTGGTCGAGGTTTCTCATAGATTACGAGAATGGAATTGTAGATGAGGCCTATGCTCGTTATATTGATGATTTCATCAATGAATTACTTGAAGCAGGTGTAGAGCCGATGTTTTGCTTAGAGCATTATGAGCTTCCTGCCGTTTTACTTGAAAAGTACGGCGGCTGGTCATCTAAACATGTTGTCGAGCTGTTTGTTCTTTATGCAGAAAAAGTGTTTGAACGCTATGGAGACCGGGTCAAACATTGGTTTACCTTTAATGAACCAATTGTTGTTCAGACTCGTGTGTATCTAGATGCTATTCGTTATCCTTTCGAGCAAAATACGAAGAAGTGGATGCAGTGGAACTATCATAAAGCCTTGGCGACAGCAAAAGTGGTGAAGCTGTTTCAGGAAATGGGCTTGAAGGAATCAGCCGGTGCAAAAATCGGGGTCATTCTCAATCCAGAAGTGACGTATGCGAGATCGACTGCGTCGCATGATCAAGAAGCTGCCCGCATGTATGATTTGTTTTTTAATCGAGTGTTCTTAGATCCCTCCATTAAAGGCGAGTATCCAGAAGAACTGCTTGATGTATTGAAAAAGCATGACATTCTTTTCGATGCAACGGAAGAAGAGCTTCAGATCATTAAAGATCATACAGTCGATGTGGTCGGTCTTAATTTATACTATCCGCATCGCGTTAAGGCACCTAGCAAGGCTTGGAACGAAAATACACCGTTTCATCCATCTTATTATTACGATCTATTTGAGCTCCCAGGGAGAAAAATGAATCCATTCAGAGGTTGGGAAATCTATCCGAATATTGTCTATGATATGGGTATGAGAATAAAAGAGGAATACGGGAATATCGAGTGGTTTGTGGCTGAAAACGGTATGGGGGTCGAGCAGGAAGAACGGTTTAAAAACGAAGACGGCATCATTGATGATCAGTACCGAATTTCATTTATCAGTCAGCATTTAAAAAAAGCCCTTCAAGCGAAAAAAGAAGGTTCAAACTGCAAGGGATATATGCTGTGGGCTTTTACGGATAATGTCTCACCGATGAATGCATTCAAGAATCGCTACGGATTAGTAGAGATCCAGCTGGAGAATGAACGGAATCGTCAGATGAAAGCGTCAGGATACTGGTACAAGACATTAATCCAAACGAGGAAATTAAGGGATGAACCAGATTTTATTTATCAATAGGAGTGATGGGATATGAAGCGAATCATTCTCGCTTGTGCAGCAGGAATGTCAACGTCGATTGTGGTATCTAAAATGAAGGCAGCCGCAGAAGGAAAAGGGCTGGATTATGAAATTTATGCGATACCTGAAGGGGCCATTGCGGATGAACTAGAAGAGCATGGGGACGATGTAAAGGTCATTTTGCTAGGACCGCAAGTTAGCTTTATGAGAAAGGCAGCAGAAAAAACAGCGGCACCTTATCATATACCTGTCGATGTGGTAAATGTAAGATTATATGGAACAGCGAATGGAGAAAAAATTCTAGAACATGCACTGAAACTAGCAAATGAATCTTGAGCAATCGGAGGAGAAGCAGATGACGGTATTAGAGGAAATGCAGGGAGCAGCCTTTCAAATCATTGCCCATGCAGGTGAGGCACGAAGCCATTATGTAGAAGCCATTCGTCTAGCAAGAGCGGATGACTTTGAAGCAGCGCAGCAGTTGATTGAAAAAGGGGAGGAAGCGTTTCGAAGCATCCATGACCTGCACTTGTCACTGATACAAAAAGAGGCGGCAGGGGAACAGCTTCCCTTTTCTTTACTGCTCATACATGCAGAAGACCAAATGCTCACAACAGAGACCATCCATCTGCTTGCCATTGAAATGATCGAAATGTGTAAAAAAATGAATACCCTGTCAAAATAGATATCAGTTATTAACCAATTTCTGTTATAATCATTCGGTAGATAAAGAGAAAGCAGGATTGGTGAATGAAAAAAACATGTATGTGGCTTGCAGTTGGTTTAGTCATGCTGCTCATTTCGGGCTGTATGGGTACGAAACAGCAAACAGAAGGAAACCAGCAAGCCATCAAAGAGGTAAAGGGTCAAGGACAAACGAAAGAAACAACAGAAACGCAGCAAATTGAAGCGGCAGAGATAGACAAACAAAACTGGATTCAGCAAAAGGAACCCGTTGCGCTTCCAATCTTGATGTATCACAGTATCTCTAGCGGTAATTCGTTACGTGTGCCAAAGAGCGAATTTGCAGCTCATATGAAATGGCTGAAAGACAACGGCTATGTCACGCTGTCGCCGAAAGAGGCATATCAAGTTCTCGCGACCAATTCGACACCAAGTGAAAAGTATGTTCTTATCACATTTGACGATGGATATACGGATAACTACACAAAGGCATTTCCGATTTTAAAGGAATATGGAATGAAAGCCACGATTTTTATGATCGAGCAGTCCATCGGCCGTCCGCATCATTTAACCGATGCCCAAATGGATGATATGGTGGCGCATGGTATTTCAATAGAGAGTCACACCATTCATCATTTAGAACTCAATCGTTTAACACAGAAGCAGCAGGAAGAAGAATTAAAAGGATCGAAGGTATTCTTTGACCAGCGGTTTTCTCAACAAACGATCATGGTCAGCTATCCGGTCGGTCGCTATAACGAAGACACGCTGAAGCTGGCGAAGGAAGCAGGATATGAAATGGCTGTAACCACTGAACCAGGACATGCGAAGAAAGAACAAGGCATGATGTCCTTACATCGCCTGCGCATTTCACCGGGACTTTCACCCGAAAGCTTTGGCAGGCTGATAGAGGGAAATTGATCAATATTAGATCACAGATGTTTCACATGAAACATTTTACGACACGTTTCGTGGAGATGATTTGTGGATCGACAACATCATAGGGCTTGAGTAACATCTAGGTATATTCTTCAGACGTGATCGTCACACATAATGTTTTTTAAATGATGTGAAAAGGGAGAGAGCAAAGATGTCAAATTTTCTTGGAATTGATCATGTCCAGTTAGCTGCCCCAAAGGGGAGTGAAGAGAAAGCACGTTTGTTTTTTGGAGAGATTCTAGGAATGGAGGAAATACCTAAGCCTGTTCACCTAGCAAAACGTGGTGGTGTTTGGTTTCAGTGTGGCAATCAACAGCTTCACATTGGCATTGAAGATCAATTTCAAGCAGCGAAAAAAGCTCATCCAGCTTTTCAAGTAAAAAAATTATCAAATGTAAAAGAGACATTGATGAAACATCACATTCTTATAAAGGAAGATCAGCCGTTAGATGGAGCCATCAGGTTTTATGTAGATGATCCATTTGGAAATCGAATTGAATTTTTAGAGAGACTGTAGAAAATAAATCTTGTGAGAAACAATAAGGATGTCGAGAAAATCTCGACATCCTTATTTTATGAAAGTATGTTATTGATAAACAGGATAACCCGTTATCTTTATATCTTTTCCGAGTGGTTCAAGAGAGAGTTGATCGAGTTCAATTGCATCACTCATGAGGCGTATGCCTTCGCCTCCGAAAAAAGAAGGAGAGAGTCGTCCGCCAATGAGCTTGGGCGCCATGTAGATGACGAGTTTATCGACAAGCTGCTGTTCTAAAAATGAGGCATTGACTTGCCCGCCGCCCTCAATCATTAGGGAGGAGATATTTCTTTCTCCAAGCACTTGAAGTACTTCTTGTAAGGGCACTCGGATATCGCTATCCGTCATGATGACGCTGACGCCAGCTGCTTCTAAAGCGGCTCGTTTTTCTTCATCGGCTTGTTTTGTTGTAAAGATCCATGTTGGCGCCATTTGATCTGTGACCACCTTTGCCGTCAGCGGGATAGACAGCTTAGAGTCTAAGACAATTCGAATTGGATGATGACCGTTTGGAATGCGTGCTGTTAATGAAGGATCGTCGTGAATGACGGTTTGCGCACCGACCAAGATCGCATCGTTGATACTGCGAATGTGATGTGCATCATAACGGGACGTTTCTGATGTAATCCACTTGCTGTCAGACGTAGCAGATGCAATTTTTCCGTCTAACGTAATGCCTGCTTTGAGTGTCACGAAAGGCGTTTTTTTCGTAATAAAGTGGTTGAACACTTCATTCATGAGAATGGATTCTTGCTCCATGACGCCTGTGATGACTTGAATGCCTGCATCTTGTAAAATGGCAATCCCACGCCCGGCAACAAGCGGGTTCGGATCCAGTGCAGCAACGACGACTTTTTCTACGCCAGCTTTCACAAGTGCTTCAGCGCATGGGCCTGTGCGGCCATGGTGGGAACAAGGCTCTAGTGTCACATAGATCGTGGCACCTTTTGCCTTCTCTCCAGCCATTTTAAGTGCATGAATTTCTGCATGTGGTTCGCCGGCCTTCATATGCGCCCCGACCCCAACAATTTCATTTTCTCGCACAATCACAGCCCCGACGAGCGGATTGGGAGATGTCTGACCTTTCATTGCTTCGGCATTTTCAAGGGCTAGTTTCATATATCGCTCATGATGTGGCAATCGTACGCACCTCTTGATCCGCCTTCATATGACCTGAGCGGTTAATTTTTGTCTGCAAGTATTTCTCATTGAACTCAGAGACATCACCCCAAAGTGGAATCCGTCCAGAAAGAGAAAGGCCTGCATGACTGATAGCATCCGTCTTTTTCGGATTATTGGTAATAAGTCTGACTGGCTTTGTACGCAATGTTTGAAGAACAGCAATCGCTTCTTCATATTGACGTGTATCATCTTCAAAGCCCAGTGCTTCGTTTGCTTCTACTGTATCGTAGCCGTTTTCTTGCAAGATGTAGGCCATGGCTTTACTGAAAAGACCGATCCCGCGTCCTTCATGGTTGGCTAAATAAAACAGTGCGCCTGCTCCATTGTCCTCAATCATTCGCATAGACTGTTTCAATTGGAACCCGCAATCGCAGCGTTTGCTTCCGAAAATATCGCCGGTGTGGCAGATGGAATGCATGCGGATCAGCGCTTCATCAGCATGTTCGAAATCTCCGTAAACAAGGACACTTGATTGCTGGTGATCTGCAAGTTCACGAGAGGAAAGGCTTTCGATTAAAGCTTCATCTGATAATGGTTCTTTCCCATCGTCTTTTAACCATGAATACCAGTTAAACATGACCGTTCTACCGTCTAAATTCACTGGCAGTTTAATAGGTCCAGTGATATATATAAATCCGTCTTCTTGCTGTACTCGTTTGATTTTATCTTTTAAAATGGCTGTTTTAACCTCTGTGTGTTTGTCCATATTCTACACCTTCTTTTTTGTCTGTTTCTTCAATCTGTAAACGAACGAGAACGCCAAATGGATCAATAAATTCGTTGCTTTTTCCTGTCGTGTTCATGTGAGCGCCTGCTTTTGTCAGACGTTCGACGACGGATGTTCTATCGTCTTCTTTTGGGAAAACCAGTGTATAGCTTCTAATTCCTGAAAAACGTGGATCAATGGCTCCTTTTCTCCCGCGTCCCCATGCATTAAAGGCAAGGTGATGATGATAGACGCCACCAGCAACGAATAAGCTGGCTGGGGGAGCCATTCGGATATGGAAACCGAGCGTGTTCACATAAAAGGAATCGGCTTCTTCTGGGTTGAGATGGAAATGCAAGTGTCCCATGACTGTACCAGCCGGGAGTCCATCCCAGGTGGAATCAGCGGCTTCTTGCAGGAGACCATCTCCATCAAGCGGAGCATTTCCGCCACCTTTCAGCTCTCCATGCTCACCTACCCATATGTCCTGAGGACGATCAGCATAAATCTCAACGCCGATGCCATCTGGATCACTTAAATAAATGGCTTCACTGAAAAAGTGATCGCTCGCTCCAATTAAAGGATAGCCTTTTTTGATCACATGCGCCAGCCATGTGCCCAGGTTTTTTCTGGTAGGTAATAAAACCGCAAAATGATAAAGTCCTGGCTCATGATCCGGCTTCTCTTTCAGCTGCACATCTTCTTTCAGCACAAGGATTGGTTCCTTTGCGTTGCTGCCAAGCGTGACAGTAGAATCCGTCTGTTCTAATAAAGTAAAACCTAAAATGTCTGTATAAAAAGGCAAAGAACGCTCAAAGCTGGACACATGTAATTCTGTTACACCTAATCTTACCTGCTCTATTGTATTCAAAGCTCGGTCATCTCCTTCATGTTATATGCATCTGCATGTTCAATGGTTTATTGAAAATTGATAAAAATGATTACCTTGTTACTTTTAGTAACTAAACTATATAATAGTTAGTGACTTATTTCAAGTAATTAATTATGTTATAATGAAAAAAAGTAGAGAAAAGCAGGAGGGAGTAAAGTATGGCTCAAGTAGATGGCTGCCCAATTACAGATGCCATGGAGATTTTAGGGAAGAAGTGGGTGATTCTCATCATCAATCAGCTTTTGACAGGGCCAAAACGTTTTTGTCAGCTAGAAAATGAAATGAACATCAGCGGACGGTTATTATCAGAAAGGCTGAAAGATTTAGAAGCTGAAGGTCTTGTTGAGAAAAAAGTATATCCCGACATTCCCGTGCGGATTGAATATGAACTAACAGAACAAGGAAAGAAAATTGAACCAGTCATACGGGAAATGTATGCTTGGTCTTTAGAGCGAAAAAATAGTGAAAAGGGTGAACATGTCCCTTCTTAATCGATTTCGATCAGTGCCCCTGATCGATTTTTTTTTGTGATTTTCCAGAAATCTAAGTCAATAGTATGAAAAATGATGTTGACAATAAATTCATTCATCATATAATATCAAGGAGAAGAGGGTTCTTTTCCCTGTAATGGAATGGGGAGGTTATGCCATGGTATCATGAATGGGACAGATTACCTAAACCGTGTATCACTACATCATGTAGCAGCAGACATCTTTGACTTGTCGAAAGCAAAGATTTATTTTTTAAACTCAATTGATAATGATTATCATAATCATTTATGAGTGTGATTCATACGCTGATAAAGGTTATTTTTTTTATTATCTATTGAGAATAATTATCAATATCAATTAGGGGGATATATATGAAATCACTTCGTTCAGCATCACACGTCTTATTATTCTTTAGCTTTGTTCTATTGTTTGCTCTAGCCCCGGTTAGCTCTGCCTCAGCAGCAGGCTTAGCAGATGGTCAATATTCAGCACAATATGTGGTATGGAAAGCAGACAGTGATTCAACGTCAACAGCAAATACGTATTTTGAAAAACCAGCTAAGCTTGTTGTGAAGGATGGAAAAATCAAAGCGCAAGTCACGTTAACGAACAGCTCTTGGATTACAAGCTTTAAAACATTGGATCAAGGTGTCTACAAAGATGCAAAGGTGATCAGTACAAACACAGCTGCTAATAAGAGAACGGTAGAGTTCAATGTCAACAGCCTGACAGATGTTGTACCAGCTAAAGTGAGTGTGACTGTACCGGTCATTGGATATACAGGCAATTACGATATTCGCGTCAAGTTTGATGCAGCAACTGTTCAATAAAAAGGGAGGAAATTCATCTGATGAAAAAATGGATCAGGATGCCAGCCTTTGTGGCTGCATTGTTGCTGGCACTTATACTGCCTTTTTCAAATGCACAGGCTGCCTCATTAAATGATGGTACATACTCCGTCAATTACACTGTGATGAAGGCCGAAGGAACTGCCGTTTCGATGGCAAATGATTACTGGCTGAAGCCGGCAAAAGTGATCGTGAAAAATGGCAAGCTGACTGTGCAAATGACCATTAAAAACAGCAGCTGGGTAACGGAATTTAAAGTGCCGGGAAATGGTGGCTATGTCGATACGACGGTCCTATCAACGAATAAGAAAGCCAATACAAGGCTTGTTCAATTCCAAGCACAGAGTTTGTCTAAACCAATCAAGTCAAAAATCCATGTCACAGTCAAATCGGCTGATTATGATCACGACTATACCATCCAGCTGAAATTCGATGAAAGCAGCATCAAGTCACTTTCTTCTGACAGTTCAAAAGAAACAGCAGGTGCAGCAAAACATCAAGAATCATCAAAAGAAACAACCAAAACAACTGATTCATCCACCAAAACAAAACAAGAAGAAAATCCTCAAACTGGTGATACAAGCCAGATGGGATGGCTCCTTGTGCTTGTCTTATGTTCAGGCGGGTTTTTAGCGAGAAAGTGGATCATCAAGCATTAACGGAAGGAAGTGTCATCTTTTGAAACGTCTTTTTCATCTACAGACAGCTATTCTGCTCGTTTTATTCAGTTTGTTGACTGCGTTTCAGCTGCCTCAAGGAACGGCTCAGGCGGCATCATTGGTTGATGGTGAATATACGGCCGGATTCACCATTTTAAAAAATGGCAGCACTGAAGCATCCATGATGGATACGTATACAGAAAAGCCAGCTAAGCTCATCATCGAAAATGGCAAGACGACTGCCTATCTTACGCTGAAGCAAAGCAAAGAAATCACAGATTTCAAGGTCGAACAAAATGGCTCTCTCGTCACCACTGAAACGGTCAGTGAAGATGAGACAGCGAATACGCGTGTGATCAAATTTGATGTAGCCGATGTATCAGCCAAATTAAATGGCTGGGTCAAAATTTACTGGGACTTAGGCGGCTTTATTTATGATGAGGCGTATGACGTACAGCTCGCTTTCGACGAGAGCAGTCTCACACTTGTCACGCCTGCGAAGCCAGACGATAGTGAAACAACACCAGATGATCAAAACGGTACGACGCCAGGCGACAGCGAAACAACACCAGATGATCAAAATGGTACGACGCCAGGTGACAGCGAAACAAAGCCGGATGATCAAAGTGGCACGACGCCAGGCGACAGCGAAACAAAGCCAGATGATCAAAACGGCACAACACCAGTTGATTCGACGCAGAACCAATTAAAAGATGGTGTGTATCGTATCAACTACAGTGTGCTGAAGGGCGATGAGGATGAGGCATCTCGGATGAGCCAATACTTCTCACATCCAGCATCGTTAACCGTTAAAAATGGAACGCAAACCGTTTCCTTTACGGTGAAGGATCATACGTCAGTTGATTCTTTGAAAATAGAGAAAAACGGTTCTTATCAAGAAGTGAAAAACGTGAGCACAGATCAAGCAAAGAACACAAGAGTGGTTTCAT
The DNA here is from genome assembly GCF_038003325.1 of Bacillus sp. FSL K6-3176. Classification (NCBI taxonomy): domain Bacteria; kingdom Bacillati; phylum Bacillota; class Bacilli; order Caryophanales; family Bacillaceae; genus Bacillus; species Bacillus sp. FSL K6-3176. The sequence continues at coordinate 3,543,727 of NZ_JBBOOX010000001.1, read as the reverse complement.
TTGAAGTGTCTGATCTGAAAAAAGCAGTTAACGGAAAAGTACACATTGTAGTAGCAGCAGCTCACTATGATCAAACGTACGATATTCGTTTTCAATTTGATTCAAAAAGTATCGTTCCACTGAAGGACGGTCAAATAGAGGAAGAAACACCGGCTACACCAGAAACACCAAAACCAAATAAACCAGCACCAGACACAACGAACGGCGGAACGAATCAAGAGACAGTTCAGCTAAAAGACGGGGTGTACAAGCTTCCTTTTTCAATGAAGAAAGCAGACAAAGATGAGCTTTCTCGCATGAACGATTACGTCGTGAGCCCTGCGACATTGGTGGTGAAAAATGGCCGCCATTTCGTTTCATACACTGTCAAGAACAGCTCAGCCATCACGTCGTTCCAAGTAGGAACCGGCGGTAAATTTGAAGAGACGCTAGTTGCAAAGGCTGATCAAAAAGCAGATACACGAGTGATTCAATATGAAGCAAAAAGTTTGAGTAGTGCTCAGGCAGCACGCGTGAAAATTGACATTCCAGCTGCCAATTATCATGAGCAGTACGATGTCAAACTTGTCTATGATACGAAAGGCATCGCAAGTGGTGAAGGAAGCGGAATTGCGACGGTGATCGGAGACGATGAGAGCATCGGCTTTGTGAAAAATCCGAATGATCACGATTCTCAACCAAACCAGCTTGCGAATCTCGCACCAGAGGAAACGGGCGCAGAGCAGATGACCTTTACGCCATCAGATGACCAAACCAAGTCTGAGACAGGTCAGCTGAACCCGAAAACAGGAGATACTTCACTTCTTTGGGTGTACATTCTTTTATTCGGCGGGTCACTATTCGTGCTCGTCAGAAAGTATCAAACTCGTACAAGATAAAGAATCTATGTTAAGTGAGGTGCGCCATTCATCTAGGCGCATCCACTTCCTTTTTTCGAAAGGAGGCTTCCGTTTTTTGAAGCATCGAATGTTATGTACCCTGATCACGGCTCTATGTGTGTGCGTCTTCTTAGCAGGCTGCTCACAATCAGCTGAAAGCTCAGCGAAAGGCAAAAAAAGCGCAGCATCAAGTGCCCGCATTGTGGCAACGACTGTAGCTGCTGCTGAGATCATGGATGCGCTAGAGGTAGATCTTGTCGGGGTGCCAACAAGTCAAAAATCCTTGCCGGCTCGATACAAAGGACTCCCAGCAGTCGGTAACCCAATGAGCCCGGACATGGAAATCATCCAATCACTTCAACCGACAGATGTCCTGTCTGTCACGACCCTTCAATATGATTTAGAAACGCCTTTTCAACAAGCTTCTGTCCCTGCGACATACCTCAACCTTGAGAGCTTGGACAAGATGGAGAACGCCATCACAAAGCTTGGAGAAAAATATGATAGAAAGACACAAGCGAAACGCATTGTGGATGATTTTGAACAAAAAAAGAAAGACATACAAGAGAGAACGAAGGGAAAGACGAAGCCATCCGTTCTCATTTTGCTTGGTGTACCAGGCAGTTATTTAGTGGCAACAGAGAATTCCTATATCGGTGATCTTGTGCGTATTGCAGGAGGAAAGAACATCGTAAAAGGTGAGAAAATGGAGTATTTGGCATCCAATACGGAGTATTTACAAAAAGCCAATCCAGATATCATTCTCCGAGCTGCACATGGGATGCCGGATGAAGTCGTCAAAATGTTTGATCAAGAATTTAAAACAAATGATATTTGGAAACATTTTAATGCGGTCAAACAAGACCGGGTGTACGACCTCGAAGAAAGCTTATTCGGGACAACAGGCAACTTAAAGGCAGCAGAGGCATTAGATGAATTAACTCGTATGTTGTACCCGTCATAAGCGGCGAATCTTAATGATAAAAGGACGTTCAAGATGAAAAAAACAGGGATTTTATTTCTGATAGTCAGTCTCTTACTAGCCGGCGTATTTATTTATTCCGCCATTACGGGGAGCATTCATGTTACACCGATTGAATTATTGGAAGGGCTTATGACCGGTCAACATGCACAGGTAGAAATCATTAAAGATTTAAGAATCCCCCGCATGCTCATTGCGATGTTTACAGGGGCGGCTTTATCTGTCTCCGGTGTCCTCTTGCAGTCTGTGATGAGGAATCCATTAGCAGATGCCGGTGTTATTGGTATTTCATCGGGAGCTAGCTTCTTTTCTTTAATGGCAATTACAGCGCTTCCTCAATTTTATTTCTACTCTCCTTTATTTTCAGTTTTAGGCGGGGCAATTGCCTGCTTCCTCGTATACGTGTTGTCTTGGAAAGGCGGCTTAAGCCCGATTCGAATGATTTTGGTGGGGATCGCCATCAATGCCATGTTTACAGGGATGGCAGAAGCGTTTGTGACCATTTGCAGCTATTTCAATATCACCATTAATCAGTCGGGACAGTCGAATCTGACGATGAAAACGTGGGGAGATGTCCGTTTAATCGGTGTCTATGGCCTCATTGGGCTTGTGGTTGCGCTTTTCTTTAGCAGATGGTGTAACTTGCTTGCCCTTCAGGATAAGACGGCGAAAAACTTAGGATTGCGTGTGACCAGAATGCGCCTTTTGATTTCAATCACGGCGGTGTTATTAGCAGCGGTGACTGCTGCGGTAGCGGGCGTGATTGCCTTTGTCGGTTTGCTCATTCCCCATATCTCTAGAAGGCTCGTCGGTTCGGACCATCGGGTACTGATTCCATTTTCTGCGTTAAGCGGGGCCTTGCTCATTTTGACGGCTGATACGCTCGGCAGAACGCTTGTGGCACCAAATGAAATCCCTGCTTCTACAATCATGGCTGTCATTGGCGGACCGTTTCTGATCTTTTTATTAAGAAGGGGGGATCGTCTGCATGGACATTCGTGAGGTGTCGTTTTCCTATGATCGACAGAGGGACATTGTTCAATCGGTCACCACGCACATCGAAAAAGGAAAAATCACGACCATTATCGGTCCAAATGGCTCGGGCAAATCCACGTTACTTTCTTTGATGGCACATAACCATTGTCCACATAAAGGACAGATACATTTAGATGGGCAAGAGCTGAATGCGTTCAAGCCAAGGGAACTCGCAAGAAAGCTGGCAGTCGTACATCAGCAAAATGAAGCGCCGCTCGATTTAACGATCGAACGAGTCGTGGCATTTGGGAGAACGCCGTACCAAACGATGCGCGGCAGTGACAAGGAAGAAGATGAGAAAGCAATCGAGTGGGCGCTGTCCTGTACCAAGCTGACGGATAAGCGAAAGATGCCTCTTGCCTCATTGTCAGGTGGAGAACGGCAGCGTGTATGGATTGCGATGGCTTTAGCGCAAAAAACACCGATGCTTTTCTTAGATGAACCGACGACTTATTTGGATATGTATTATCAATTTGACATTCTTGAGCTCATTCGAGAGCTCAATGTCGAGCATGGATTAACCATCGTGATGGTCCTGCACGATATGAATCAGGCGATTCGCTATAGTGATGTCATCATCGCCATGAAAGATGGACAAATTATCCGCGAAGGGCGGCCCAATGATGTGTTAACCGAAGAAATGGTGCGGCACATTTATCATGTGTCCGTCACAATTAAGCAGGATGCAGAAACAGGGATGTATATCGTGCCTGTAGGCATATAAGTTGTGCAAAAAGCAGGTGAGACAGTGTGAAACGAGGGAAAAGGATCGGGCAGCGAATGCTGACGATCGTCTGTTTAGGTGTTTTCCTATATAGCGGTACTGCCATTGGCTTGGAGCTCTTTGGCTATTATCAAAATCGTCAGGTGCTTGCAAAGGCTCAGACACTTTACACACACGAGGATGGAATGAAACAGCGAAAACCTGGAGAAATTCGTCAGTCATTTGATGATTTGCGAAAGGTGAATGAAGACATTGTCGGTTGGATTGATATGAAGGACACGATGATTCAGTATCCAATTGTTCAGTCAAACGATAATGCATTCTATTTAACTCGTAATTATGTAAAGGATGACACACGGGCAGGCAGTATCTTTATGGATTATCGTAATGACGTCTTGCATGAAAGTCCCAATACAGTGGTGTACGGTCATCGGATGAGGGATGGGTCTATGTTTGCTGGTCTCACAAACTATTTGAAAAAAGATTTCTTCCAAGATCATCGCACATTTCAGTACGATACGCTGTACCAAAGCTATGAAGCAGAGATTTTTGCTGTGTATGAGACGACAGTCGATTTCGATTATATTCAGACTGATTTTCAGGATCTTGGTGAATATGCGCACTACTTGCAAGCTGTGCGTAAGAAGTCCATCTATCAAACGAAAACAGACGTATCCACAGATGACTTGATTCTCACATTATCGACCTGTGATCATGTGCTGGCACCTAAAAACAAGCGTCTCGTGGTACAGGCGAAGCTAAAGAAAGTTTACTAGAAAAGGAGAGACAGACGGTTGAAATGTTTACATGTGATTTGGGCAGGACTCGTCGTCGTGCTTCTCCTCGGCGGATGCAGCCAGGCGGCGCCTGTCGAGAATGGGAGCGGGCAAGGTGCGCTCAACATTCAGGATTTTGCCGGCAGAACATTATCGTTTCATGAATCACCTGAACGGATCGTCTCGTTGTCAACTGGCGACATGAGCATCATTTATGCTCTAGGTGGTCAGGTTGTCGGCCGGCCAACTGCCGAATTGCCAGACAATCTACAAAAGGCAAAGTCCGTACAATCAATTGGCACAACCCATCAATTTGATGTCGAGCTGATCACGAGTTTAAAGCCCGATGTGGTGCTTGGGAATGAATCATTAAACAGCAAGGATATCTCTACTATAGAAGGAATTGGTTCACAGCTTCTTTTGACAAGTGCCAACTCAGTGAAGGATATCCAGCGTCAAGTTACTTTATTTGGTGATTTACTTGGAAAGCAGCAAAAGGCCAAAGCGCTCAATGCTCAAATCGATCAGCGGATCAAGCAAGTGAAGCAGCCTGAGAAAAAAGTAAAGACGCTCGTTGTGTATGGTGCACCCGGCACATATATGGCGGCACTTCCGCAATCTTTAAGCGGTGATCTGCTGCGGATCGCTGGTGGGGCGAATATTGCTGAAAATGAACCAGCACTCGAAAAGTTTCCGCAATATGCACAAATCAATGCAGAAAAGGTAATCGAGGCCGATCCAGATCTCATTTTGCTGATGACACACAGCAATCCTGAAGATGTCAAAGCAGGCTTTATGAGTGAAATGAAGCAAAATGCGGCGTGGCACGATGTATCAGCTGTCAAAAATGGACACGTTGAGATTCTGCCAAGTGACCTATTTGGGACAAATCCAGGCGCAGAAGTCATCAGAGCAATCGATGAATTAGAGAAGAAATTGAAGCGATTGTCATCATGAAGATGAATGCAGAACTAGATTTTCAAAAAAGGCAGTCAAGACGAAAATGGCTGTTACCAGGATTGTTTCTCACTTTATGTGTGGGCGTCTGTCTAGGACTTGCGGTAGGTTCTGTCCAATTATCGCTGACGGATTTAATGGCTGTGTTCACGGGATCAGGTCTGCCTGTTCATGAAAAAATTGTTATGGATTTACGGCTGCCCCGTGTGCTCATTGGTTTTCTCGTTGGGGCCTGCCTCGCTGCATCAGGGGCGATTTTACAAGGAGTTGTCCGAAATCCACTGGCTGACCCTGGGATCATTGGTGTGACTGCGGGCGGCGGGTTAGCTGCTGTACTCAGCATGATTGTTCTTCCACAATTCACGTATTTGCTTCCGGCAGCCGCTTTTCTGGGCGCCTTATTAGCAGCTCTTGTCGTGTATATGCTGGCATTTGATCAAGGGGTTTCACCGCTTAAATTGATCTTGGCAGGTGTTGCCGTCAATGCGCTCCTTGGTGCGGTAATGAATGGGTTTATGGTGCTTTATAGTGAGCGTGTGCAGGCTGTTTTGCCTTTTCTATCAGGGGGATTAAACGGACGGAGCTGGCATCATCTTAGCTTTGTGTCGCCATATGCGCTGGCTGGATTATGTCTTTGCTTTTTCGCCATTAAACCGTCCAATCTCCTTTTGCTTGGCGATGAATCGGCTCAGTTATTGGGTCTTCGAGTAGAGCGGACTCGATTTTTTCTCATTGCGCTGGCCGCTCTTTTAGCTGGAGCGGCTGTCAGTGTCAGTGGTTTAATCGGATTTGTAGGGCTTGTTGTGCCTCATTTTATCCGTCTTTTAATCGGAGATGACTACCGGTATTTGCTACCGATTTCAATGCTTGGAGGGGGCGTGCTTGTGGTCTTTGCCGATACAGCGGCACGGGTCTGGTTTACACCGGTTGAATTGCCTGTAGGGATCTTGCTTGCCTGCATCGGTGCACCTTTCTTCCTCTATTTATTAAAAAAGAAAGGGAGGGGTTAAGATGGATGTCATTGCAATGGATGACGTGAGTCTCAGTCAAGGCGGCTTTCGGCTGTCTTCCATTTCAGCAGCTGTTCCTAAAGGGAGTGTGACCGGAATCATTGGCCCGAATGGGTCAGGTAAGTCGACTTTTATCAAAGCGGCCGCACGACTGACCTCAATCGAAAGCGGCATGATTTACATTCACGACATCCCACAAAAAGAGATGACGGCACAGGAGATCGCCAAGGAGGTGGCAGTTCTCATGCAAACAAGAACCGCCATTCCATCGATGACAGTACGTGAGCTGGTCGCACTTGGACGCAGTCCGCATCGTTCCATCTGGAAAAAAAGCACCACGTCAGATCATGAAGCGATTGAGTGGGCGCTTGAGGTGACGAATAGCCGCATGAATGAAAACAGAATGCTCCATACATTATCAGGCGGAGAAAGACAAAAGGCATATATTGCAATGGCACTGGCTCAGAAGACAGAGACTATCATTCTGGATGAGCCAACCACTTATTTAGACATTGCGCATCAGCTTGAATTACTGGAGCTGCTCAAACAGCTGAATCAAACACATGGCATCACCATTTTAATGGTTCTCCATGACTTGCAGCAGGCCGCAAAATATTGTGACCGTCTCATTGCTATGAAGCGAGGTCAGGTGCATCAAATTGGCTCACCAAAAGAAGTGTTAACAGAAGACTTTTTCAAGGAGGTTTTTGGGATTCAGGCAGAGGTTCACTTAGACGGACCGCATCCACTCATTATCCCCATTGCCTCCATTCAACAACAAAAGGGAGATGAACCAAACATGATTATTGTAAATAACCAAGTAAGAGTAGAAAAAGGCAGTGCCGACCACCTTGTTAAACGGTTTAACAAGCAGGGGCAAGTAGAATTTATGGAAGGTTTTTTAGGAATGGAAGTATGGGTCACTCAGCAGACAACTGATTACGATGAAGTAACCATTCACACCCGCTGGAATCGAAAAGAAGACTTTGTGAATTGGACAAAATCTCAGGCATTTGGTGATGCGCACGCTCATGGAAAGGCGAAACCTGAAGGCCTGTTAAAAAACAAAATTACGTACTATGAAGTGCAAGTCACAAGACCTGCTTTACAGAAAAAAGCCTAAATATTCAAAAGCGCTGCAGCGAAGAAGCAGCGCTATTTTTTTGTGATTGTCTCTTTCCGTCACATATTTTTGACAAAGTATTCAAACAACTGACACAATCCCATCCAAATTTTAGGTAAAATTTACTTTATTTTTGAATCGCATGGGTGTAAAGTACAGGTATAAATAACTAACCGAATGAAAATCAAGAGTAAAATTTCACCGAGTGAACTATATCAAATGGACTTCCGCTTGTGAATCATTGAACAAATAGTGAACTTTTTGTGAAATGGTGAGCATAAATATCTCGAATCATTCGGCATGCGAAAGTAAGGGAGGATGTAAGGCTGTGAGTGAGCTGTTTTTAGCAAGATTTCAATTTGCCTCAACGACATTATTTCATTTTATTTTTGTTCCTATGTCTATAGGTTTGGTATTTATCGTTGCATTGATGCAAACCCTTTATGTCGTCAAGAAAAAAGAGATTTATAAAAAGATGGCAAAATTTTGGGGTCACCTTTTCTTAATTAACTTTGCAGTAGGTGTGGTGACAGGGATTCTGCAAGAATTCCAGTTTGGGATGAACTGGTCTGATTATTCAAGGTTTGTCGGTGATGTCTTTGGTGCACCGCTTGCCATTGAAGCGTTATTGGCCTTTTTCCTTGAATCGACATTTATTGGACTTTGGATATTCGGCTGGGATCGTCTGCCGAAAAAAATTCATTTGTTATGTATTTGGCTCGTTTCTCTTGGTACGATCTTTTCGGCGTTTTGGATTTTACTCGCCAACTCATTTATGCAGGAGCCAGTTGGATTTGTGATTAGAAATGGCCGTGCAGAAATGAATGACTTTGGGGCGCTCGTGACAAATCCGCAACTTTGGGTTGAGTTCCCGCACGTTCTGTTTGGTGCATTGGCAACCGGTGCTTTCTTTATCGCGGGTGTCAGTGCCTATAAAATGATCAAAAAACAAGAAGTGACCTTTTTCAAAAAATCTTTCCAGATTGCCATGGTGCTTGCTTTCATTTCTGGCTTAGGTGTGGCGTTCTCTGGACATGATCAAGCAAAGCACTTAATGGAATCACAGCCGATGAAGATGGCAGCAAGTGAAGCCCTTTGGAAGGATAGTGGAGATCCAGCGGCTTGGACACTATTTGCCAACATTGACACAGATAAAAAAGAAAACTCTGCGGAGATCAATATTCCGTTTGCTTTAAGTTACTTGGCTTATTCGAAGTTTAGTGGAGATGTGCCAGGCATGCTGACCCTTCAAAAAGAATATGAAGCCAAGTTTGGTCCTGGAGATTACATTCCTCCAGTCAAAACAACCTTCTGGAGCTTTAGAATCATGGTGGGTGCCGGCATGTTGATGATTTTTGCTAGTATGATTGGTTTGTATTTGAGCTTTAGAAAAAAACTAGAATCAAACAAATGGTATTTACGCTTCATGGTATGGATGATTGCGTTCCCGTTTATTGCAAACTCAGCTGGTTGGATCATGACGGAAATTGGGCGTCAGCCGTGGACAGTCTTTGGTATGATGACAACCGCACAATCCATTTCACCAAACGTATCGTACGGCATGTTGCTATTCTCAGTCATTAGCTTTACGACCATTTATCTGATTCTTGCCATCGTGCTTGCCTACTTATTCATTCGAGAAATTAAAAAAGGTGCACATTCTGAAGAGAATACAGATCAAAAGGATGAAACGGACCTGTCTACAGATCCATTTGATGGAGGCGCATATCATGGCATATCTTAACGAGATTTGGTTTATTCTTGTCGCAGTACTGTTTGTTGGATTTTTCTTCTTAGAAGGATTTGATTTTGGTGTCGGGATGTCCATGCAGCTTCTTGGAAAAGATGCACATGAGCGCCGCATTTTAATCAATACGATTGGCCCTTTCTGGGATGCGAATGAGGTCTGGTTGATTACAGCAGGCGGAGCTATTTTCGCCGCTTTTCCTCACTGGTACGCTACGATGTTCAGCGGATACTATATTCCGTTTACGGTTCTCCTGCTAGCGCTCATTGGGCGGGGGGTCGCCTTTGAATTTAGAGGGAAGGTCGAGAAGGCTTCATGGATCAAAACGTGGGACTGGGTGATCTTCTTTGGCAGCCTGCTTCCGCCATTTTTACTCGGCGTGCTATTCACAAGTATTTTACGAGGAATGCCCATTGATCAAAGCATGAATATGTACGCTGGATTTACAGACTTTGTGAATCTTTATTCAGTGATCGGCGGGGTAGCTGTGACGGTTCTTTGCCTTCTGCATGGATTGATTTTCGTCACACTCCGCACTGAGGGTGATTTAAGAAATCGTGCAAGAAAGCTCGGTCAGCGTGTTTTATTGATTGCACTACCAGTTCTTGTTCTATTTGTTGGTGTGTCTATTCTTGAAACAGACATTTATACCGTACGTCCGATCATCACAATCCCTTTAACTGTACTCATTGTGGTTTGTTATGTAGCGGCTCTATTCTTTATGAGAAAAGAGCGTGATGGATGGACATTTTTATTCACAGGTGCAGGTATTATGGTGACAGTGACCATGCTTTTCACAGCATTATTCCCGCGTGTCATGATTAGTTCGATCAACCATGCATTCGACCTCACCATTCAAAACGCTGCATCAGGATCTTATTCACTGACGGTCATGACGATTGTTGCCATTTCTTTGCTGCCTTTTGTGCTTGGGTATCAAATCTGGAGCTACTATGTCTTCCGTAAACGTGTAAGCGGTAAGGAGCCAATGACCTACTAATGGATAAACGTTTGCTTCAACTAAAAGGAATGAGGGGGCTTCTTGCCCTCTTAGGTATTGTGTCAATCATCCAAGGAGCAAGTATCATTTTTCAAGCACAGTGGCTGGCACATGCCATAACAACGCTGTTTGACGGGAAGAGCCTCATGCAGGCAACACCTTATGTCTTGCTGTTTCTTGCTGCCTTTCTGGTGCGGCACGGTCTCACCTTGATGCGGGAGAAGGTCATGTTCACCTATTCTTCCCGAATTGGAGCAGACGTCAGAAAGCAGCTGTTGGACCAGCTGTTCCGTTTAGGGCCAGCTTTCACGAAGAAAAAAGGAACAGGAAAGCTTGTGACATTGGCGATGGAGGGCATTGCCCAATATCGTCAGTATTTACAGCTGTTTTTGCCGAAAATGGTGAACATGGCAGTTATTCCGGTGATGGTGCTTGTCTATGTTTGGACATTAGATGAAACATCTGCTGTCATTCTCATTGTCACGCTGCCAATTTTAATTGTTTTTATGATTTTGCTAGGACTTGTCGCTCAGCGTAAAGCGGCCAAACAATGGAGATCGTATGAGAAATTATCCAATCATTTTACTGATTCTCTCCGTGGCCTGGAAACGCTTCGCTACTTAGGGATTAGCAAAAAGCATTCTCGCAATATTGGAGAGGTCTCAAAGCGTTATCGAAAGGCGACGATGAGCACACTGAAAGTCGCCTTTCTTTCATCTTTTGCTCTCGATTTCTTTTCTATGCTGTCCATTGCGACTGTCGCTGTATTTCTCGGCTTGCGCTTAATTGAAGGAGATCTTTTGTTATTGCCGGCTTTGACCGCACTGATGCTCGCGCCAGAATATTTTTTGCCAGTCCGTGAAGTGGGAAATGATTATCATGCGACGTTAAACGGTAAAGAAGCGAATGAGGCGATTCAAGTGATTTTAGAGGAAAAGGGCTTCCGAGAGCAGGAGACACAATCCGTGCAGCTGAACGAGTGGAATGAGCAATCTGAGCTCACACTGCAAGATGTCAGTGTCTTGCATGATGAGCATGCACCATATTCGATTCAGGATGTGGACCTCACTGTGAAAGGAAAGAAAAAAATTGGGATCATCGGTGCCAGTGGTTCGGGGAAATCGACGTTAACGGATGTTCTCGGTGGTTTTGTTGAACCGTCTGCAGGTGAAATCATCCTAAACGGAAAGCCGCTTGCTCATTTACAGCTGGCGGCATGGCAAAAAGAAGTCGTTTATATGCCGCAGCATCCTTATTTATTTCACATGACACTGAGAGAAAACATTCGTTTTTATGAACCGAATGCAACCGATGAAGACGTCGAAAGAGCGGTGCAAGAGGCAGGTTTGTCTCAGCTCGTAGCGGATCTCCCCAATGGACTGGATGAGGTCATTGGCGAACAGGGCAGAGGACTGAGCGGCGGACAAGCGCAGCGGATTGCACTCGCTCGCACAGTGCTCGGCCAGCGATCCATTATGCTGTTAGATGAACCAACGGCTCATCTGGATATTGAGACAGAGTATGAATTAAAGAAAACAATGCTTCCATTGTTTGAAAATAAACTTGTGTTTTTAGCCACACACAGACTTCATTGGATGACGGATATGGATGAAATCATTGTGATGGATCATGGGACGATTGCAGAGATGGGGACTCATGAATCATTAATGGAAAGAAAAGGTGTGTACTATCAATTGGTACAGGAACAAATGGGGGCGGTCACACATGGTCAGTAAAGGCTGGTTTATACCTTATATCAAGGAGAATCAAAAGCTGTTTGCCTTGGTGCTTTTTTTAGGGGCGATTGCGGTGTTTTCTGCTTCTATGCTCATGTATACGTCAGGGTTCCTCATTTCAAAAGCTGCCACAAGACCTGAGAATATCTTGATGGTCTATGTCCCAATCGTGGCAGTACGTACCTTTGGTATTTCACGCTCAGCTGCTCGTTATGCAGAGAGACTGGCGAGCCATCAGCTCATTTTGACGATGATTGAAAAAATGCGGGTACGTCTTTATGATATGGCTGAACGAAGTGCCAAACAGACTAAGCTTGGAACAGGTGAAATGCTTGGGCTGTTATCAGAAGATGTGGAGAGATTACAGGATGCGTATTTAAAAACAATTTTTCCATCCATCGGTGCGCTGCTTTTATATGCCGCTTCGATTGGAGCACTTGGGCTTTTTTCATGGCCTTTTGCCGGATTGATGCTGCTTTATATGGCGCTGCTCGTATTTGTATTCCCATACATCACAGTACTTGTGAACCGGGCGAGACAAATTCAAATGAAGAAAGGCAGAAATGAACTTTACAGCCATTTAACAGATGCCGTCATGGGCGTGAGTGACTGGTTGTTTAGCGGCAGACAGAACGATTTTGTTGAAGGCTATGAACGAAAAGAAGCAAAGCTATTAGCACTCGAAGCGGCAAAGCATCGGTTTATCCGTCTGCGCCAATTTTTAGCACAGCTAGTCATTGGAGGAGCAGTCGTCTTTGTCGTGTATTGGAGCGGCTCAGTCGTTCAGGCTGGTTCTATGCCGCACACGCTGATCGCAGCTTTTGTGCTTGTACTGTTTCCATTAACAGAAGCCTTTCTTCCGCTGTCAGATGCAGCAGGCGATATTCCTGTTTATCAGCATGCCGTCAGCAGATTAAATCATTATGAAAAGCAATCGTATGAAGGATTAGTGGAGAGGGAGGCAGCAGACGAGACACCCGTCTCTGATGGCGTTGAAGCGGTCTGTTTTGATCAAGTCACCTTCGGATATGAAGTCAATCAACATGTACTAAAGCATTTTTCGTTTTCACTGAAGCAAGGTGAATCGCTCGCTCTTTTAGGAAAAAGCGGTGCAGGCAAATCGACCATTTTAAAATTGTTAGAAGGGGCAGTCGTGCCAAATCAAGGGGTTGTCAGCATTCAGGGGAAACCGGTACAAAGCATTCAAGAGGAGATTTCCTCCTATGTGTCTGTACTCAATCAACAGCCCTATTTATTCGATACATCTGTTTTAAACAACATTCGCTTAGGTTCTCCAGAAGCGACAGAAGAGCAAGTAAAAGAAGCCGCGCGGCAAGTGCAGCTGCACGATTACATTGAGTCTTTGCCAGAAGGTTATCACACAGGTGTACAAGAGACAGGGGTTCGTTTCTCTGGTGGAGAAAGGCAGCGTATGGCCCTAGCTCGGATTTTGCTGCAAAACACACCGATTGTTGTATTAGATGAGCCAACCGTCGGGCTTGATCCACGCACAGAGCGTGAATTGCTTGAAACAATCTTCCGTGTGTTAAAAGGAAAAACAGTCATTTGGATCACCCATCATCTCACTGGCTGTGAGGCATGTGACCGTATGATGTTTATTGAAGATGGACGCATTGAGATGCAGGGGCAGCATCATGATTTGCTGAAAGAAAATGTGCGTTATCAAAAGCTGTATGAAATGGACCGTCCATTTTCGGTCGTGTAAAAAATGGATGACAAGAACGTTCGGACAGAAGATTTCTGCCCGAACGTTTTTTTGAGATTAAGGATTTACTTTTCCTACACCCGCATTTGATACAACTTCTGATTTCACATTGTTCACGTTAAGCAAAGAGTAGTTATAAGGAGGGTTGTACGTACCTGTTGAAGACGTTGGCAGGCTACCTGTGCTGTTAATATAAGAGTTGTTGATGACATGCCAAGTACCGACTTGACGGCTGTCCCAGCTGCCGATGGCATTTTTCGTGTTTTCAAATACGTTGTGTTCAATTCTCATTTTCGCGCCCATACGTGAATTAATCGCTGTTGTTAGGATGTTTTTATAATAGTTGTTATACACATGGCCTTCCCCGAAGCGCATAGACGGTACACGAGAGTTCAAGTTTTCAAAACGGTTGTTGTGGAACGTGATTTTTCTGTTGTAGTTATCGTTATCGGAGCTGCCCATCAGCATCGTTTTCCAGCTGTCATGGACATAGTTCCATGAGAACGTAATGTAATCAGAGTCATTTTTCACATCGAATAACCCATCATAGTCATCTTTATCAGAGTTTAAAGTGTTGTAGAGTTCATTATGGTCGACCCATACGTTTTTAGAGGCACCTTCGATTCCGATGGCATCTTTATCACCGATTTTGCTGTGATGGATTTTGAGGTTGCGGATGATGACGTTATTGGCGCGCCATACTTTAATACCAATCCCGTTAAATTCGCCGTTTGTCCCTTTACCGACGATGGAGACATTGTTTGTATCTTTCACATCAATTTTATTGGCTGAAGTATTAGAAGGAGTAATGGTTCCGTCTACCACGATTTTCAATTTTTCATTTGTTCCTTTGCTTTTGAGGGCAGCTAATAGTTCATTTCCGGTTTTCACCGTCACCGTTTTACCGCCTTCACCGCCTGTTGTACCGCCATTTAATGTGGAGAATCCTTGCTGATTAAAATTGGCCATAATCGAAGGGCTTTCTGGATATTTCGTTGCTGCTTTTGCCTCCCCATTTGGCGCAAATAATGAAGTCACGAGACCAACCGCTAACACACCAGCTAACATTGGAACTTTTTTCTTCAACATGAACATCTCCATTCTATATTTTGTTTTAATGTAAACGTTTCCAAAATAAGCTGCGATTCAATCGCTCCTCCTTCCTTCGCCAGCATCGCCTCTTTCGGAATGTAGGAAGAGCATAGCACGCAAAAAGGTATCATCGGCTAAGAATTGAAACGAAGTATTCCACGATTTTCAAGGAAACTAAGGCAATGATTATTTCAATTTATCTACATGAGACAAGGATCATTGACGATAGGTATTGGGGTAACCTAGTGATTATGAAAAGGACGTTCCCCATTTGAAGGAAAATCAAGATGATTACAAAAGCGTCATTTTGTTAGAGACAAAGACATGTCATAATCATTACATAAGAAAAAAATGGATATCAAATAGATCCATGCGCTGAACAGCAGGTAGAAAAGGCTCCAATTTAAAAAAAGAAGGTCTATTTTAAACGATGCGATCACCGGTGTCGTCTAATCAATAAGAGAAAGAAAGGAAGGAGGGACGTGTTTGGAGCAGACCGAGGAGACTTTATGGATCAAGCGGGCAAAACAGGGGGATGATGCTGCATTTACCGCCCTTTATCGGCATCATTATTCGTTTCTTTACCGTTATTTGATGAAATTGACCCTTCAACAAGAGCTGACAGAGGAGATCATGCAAGAAACGATGCTCAAAGCGTACATGAAACTTTCTTCTTTTAGAGGAGATTCATTATTTTCAACATGGCTCATGTCCATTGCATCTAGACAATTTTTAGATCATCAAAAGAAAAGAAAACGTGAACAAACGAGAGAAGGGAAGGCGAATCAAGAAGCCATCCGCCGGTTCAAATGGGATGTTCAGCAAAAAGGCCATACTTGGCATGACATGTGGGATGCTTTAAATGAGTTAAAGGCTCAGGAGAGAGCACCGATCCTTCTCCATTATTATTATGGCTTTACTTACCCTGAAATCGCTTCGATGCTCGGGGTGAGAGAAGGTACGGTGAAATCGAGGGTTCATCATGGGATCAAAAAAATTCGAAAGGAGTGGGACTGATGAAAGAAGATCGTTTCGCTGATCGTTTAAAAGAGGAGCTGCAGGAGCTCGATGAACAAATTGAAGTAGAAAAGCCGAGTGAACAAGCTTTGATGTTGATGCTAAAGCAGGCAAAGGAAAAAGAGAAAAAACGTTTTAAACAAGAAGTGCTGGCGTACATCATCGTCAGTCTGACCATCATGACACTTTTTGCAGCTGCCATTACTCATTTGCCCATCATCTTCATTCTTCTCCAAGTGGTGAGCGTGCCACTCTGTGTGGTTGTCGGCATCAAGGAATATCAACAGATTAAAGGAGGGTCTTCCTTATGAGTCAGACGGAAATGATCATCTTATTGTGCGCATTGCCGTTACTGTTTGCACAAGGATTTCTCTTATTTATGGATGCCAAGAAAAGAGGGCGTTATAAATGGTTCTGGGGCATCATTGGGTTAATCAACTTCCCATCTTCTTCTATTTTATATTGGCTGTGTGTTGTCTTACCTGATCGGAAAAGAGGAGAAAAGCTCAGAAAAGATTGAAAGACGTTGTAAAACTTTTGACCTTTTTTTTGAATGATCATCATCTAGAAAAAGTGAAAGTTTCATGAATGTGTCAAAGAAAGCGGGATGTTGAACGTCCAGTTCGTCATTTCTAGCACGATAGTCATTCTTTGAGCGGGTCATCTTCATGATGAAAAGTGATTCTGCTTGATCTATCTCATTTCGGCATCGTTTTCATCTGTTATCAATATTGATCAGTTTTTACAAATGGTGTTAAATTAATCTCAATATGCGTTAGAAAATCTAACAACCAAAGAGTGAGATATTGACAAGGAGGCAGATGAGACATGTTGACCTTAGATCGAGCAGCACAAACAGCACAAAGCTACATCCACCGTGTGCTAGAGGATGTAGAAAAACGGAATCCAGGCGAGGCGGAATTCCAGCAAGCCGTGAAAGAAATTCTGGAATCCCTCGTCCCGGTTTTTGCAAAACACCCAGAGTATGAAAAACAAGGGATCTTAGAACGCTTAATTGAGCCTGAGCGGCTTGTGATGTTTCGTGTACCGTGGGTAGACGATGAAGGCAAAGTACAGGTGAACAGAGGATTCAGGGTTCAATTTAATAGTGCCATCGGTCCTTATAAGGGGGGCATTCGGTTTCACCCATCGGTCAATGCAAGCATCATCAAGTTTTTAGGATTTGAACAAATCTTTAAAAACGCACTGACAGGTTTGCCGATCGGCGGAGGGAAAGGTGGATCAGATTTTGACCCTAAAGGGAAATCTGATGGAGAAATCATGCGTTTTGTTCAAAGTTTTATGAGTGAACTCAGTCGTTATATTGGACCTGATCAAGATGTACCGGCAGGAGATATTGGGGTAGGTGCACGCGAAATTGGCTATATGTTCGGACAGTACAAAAAAATGCGTGGTGCGTATGAAGCAGGTGTCCTGACAGGAAAAAGTCCTGGTTTTGGAGGCAGCTTAGCGAGAAAAGAAGCGACAGGCTATGGACTGGTGTACTTTATGGAAGAAATGTTAAAAGCCCACGGAATGCAATTTGAAGGGCGATCTGTTGTTGTGTCTGGCTCAGGGAATGTATCGATTTATGCGATGGAAAAAGTATTGGAATTAGGCGGAAAGGTTGTGGCTTGTAGTGATTCAAGCGGAGCCATTTACGACCCTCAAGGCATTTCACTTGAGACAGTGAAGCAGCTGAAGGAAGTCGACAACCAGCGAATTGCTGCCTACATAGACATTCACCCGCATGCTGAATTGATTGAAGATTGCGAACAAATTTGGTCTCTTCCTTGTGACATTGCGCTGCCATGTGCGACCCAAAATGAAATTTCAGAGTCGCAAGCACAGCAGCTAGTGGCAAACGGTGTCATCGCTGTAGGAGAAGGGGCCAATATGCCGTCCACACTTGGGGCCGTCAAAGTATTTGAACAACATGATATTTTGTTTGCACCAGCAAAAGCGGCAAATGCTGGCGGAGTGGGTGTTTCGGCGTTAGAAATGGCGCAAAACAGTGCGAGAATGTCTTGGACTTTTGAAGAAGTAGATGGTCAGTTGAAACAAATGATGCAGTCGATTTATCGTCAGTGTACCGAGACTGCTGAAGAATACGGACACTCTGGAAACTTAATGGTAGGCGCAAATATTGCAGGATTTCGCAAAGTGGCAGATGCCATGATCGCACAAGGCGTCATTTAACTCCTGCTCTCCCGCACCTGTTTATTTCATGACAAGATCGGGAATTGTCTTGTAAGAATGACAATAAGGAGGCGCGGGAGAAAATGAAAAAGTGGCTGAAACAAATTGTCAAATGGGCACCAGTGATTTATCCAGTGGTGAGGAAAATATACAAAGAACGAAAAGCATCCAAAAGTCGTAACGTATCAGCCGGGTAATCCGGCTTTTTTTTATGAAATGAATGAAACAAAAAAATATGCTGTGGGAATGATCCATTTCACTTCTCTCTCCGTTAAGTACATAACAAACGGAAAGAGGAGGCAAAACAGATGAAAATGAAAAAAGCATTTTTAACGATCCCGCTTAGTGCAGCATTATTATTACCAACTGCTCAAATGGCAAGTGCACACGAAGGACATATGCATGGGGATGCAAAAAAGTCGTCATCATCACAAGAGGTGTCAAATAAAGCAACGGATCTTCGCGCAGCGCTTGATCAGCTGTTCTCAGAGCATGCTTATTTAGCAGTGATCACGATGCAAAAAGGAATTGATGGCAGTAAAGATTTTGATCAAGCAGCAGCAGCGTTAAATGAAAACACGAATGATCTATCAGATGCGATCGCCTCTGTGTATGGAAAAAAAGCAGGGAAACAATTCAAAGAGATTTGGTCAAGCCATATCGGTTACTTTGTTGATTATGTACAAGCAACAGCGAAAAAAGATGAAGCAGGTAAAAAGAAAGCGGTCAAAGAGCTTGATCAATACCGCATGAAACAAGCTGATATGCTTGATAAAGCAACGGATGGAAGATTGAAAGCAAGTGAACTTGAAGAAGGTTTAAAAATGCACGTCAATGAACTGCTAAAAGCTTTTGACAGTTACACGGAAAAGGATTTTGATACAACCTATGAAACGGTCAGAAAATCCATTCATCATATGTTTGAAGTAGGTAAAGGCGTATCATGGGCGATTACAGATCAATTTCCTGAGAAATTTGATCAAAAATCAGTGGATACTCCAGCCGCAGATCTTCGTGAGGATTTAAACTACTTGTTCTCAGAGCATTTGGCACTCGCGGTAGTGGCTATGCAAAAAGGGAATGATGGCAGCAAGGACTTTGACCAAGCGGCTGCAGCCTTAAATGAAAATACAAATGATTTATCAGATGCGATCGCTTCTGTTTATGGAAAAGATGCAGGAAAACAATTTAAAACGATCTGGTCAAGCCATATCGGTTACTTAGTTGATTATGTCAAAGCGGATGCATCAGGAGACGAGCAAGCAAAAGAAAAGGCCGTCAAAGATTTAGATGCTTACCGTATGAAACAAGCAAAATTTTTAGATCAAGCGACAGATGGCCGCTTGAAGGCGGCTGACTTAGAAGCCGGGTTGAAAACCCATATTGATGAGCTCATCAAAACGTACACGTCTTATCACAATGGCGAATATGATCAGCTGTACCCGACTGTCAGAGAAGCATACGGCCATATGTTCATGGTTGGTCAAGATGTCGCATCAGCTATTGTCGATCAGCATCCTGAATTATTCAAATCCAACATGCCAAATGAGATGCCGAAAACAGGTATGGGAGGCACAGCCGGTCCATTAGGTATGTCATATGAAGCATTTGCTGGGATGATGGCAAGTCTCATCTTAGCCGGAGGTGCAGTGGGCGCGTTCTTCCTCATTCGCCGTAAACCATCAAATTAAGCAGGCGTCAAGACAAGAGGGAACGTGCACAATCGTGCCGTTCCTTTCTTCAAAAGGAGGTCGACTTGCGTGAAAAGATGGCTGTTTAGTATTCTTACGCTTCTCATCATCACGGGCTGCGCATCCCAATCAATAGATGAAAAGTCATCCTCTGAAACTGCATCATCTCCTGAGCCAATGACAGCAAAACAAGCCAAGAATCCATCTCATTCACACGACACGTTAAAAGATGAGCCATCGGGTATTGTACCCGCTGACATCTCCATTCCAGCGATTGATGTCCAAGCAAAAGTGGAGAAAACGACTTTATCAAAGGATGGCAGTATGGGTGTTCCGCAAAATACAGATCACACGGCTTGGTTTGAAGATGGTCCGAAGCCTGGTGATAAAGGGAATGCTGTCATAAATGGTCATGTTGATAATAAATGGGGTCCAGCTGTTTTTTATCGATTAAAGGAGCTAAAAAAGGGAGACAAAGTCATTGTGACATCCTCGTCAGGGGAAAAGCGAACCTTTGAGGTTCTCAAGGTGAAAAGCTATCCGCGCGAAGAGAAACCAAATGCTTTTTTCGGGTACGCCTTTACACGGAATCTCAATTTCATCACATGTACGGGAACTTTTGATCATGCAGCCGGTACACATGAAAAAAGATTGGTTGTCTTTACACAACTGATTTCCTCATAAGAAAAAGGCGGATACACGGAGGTGTAACGCCTTTTTTTCATGATTTCCACAACAGCATCTTAGAAGAAGATTCATAGGTCATTAGATATGGTTGGATGTATAAATAGGGGCGTTTGTCATATAAATGAGTTGGCAATTTTTATTTCTTTTCAGTAGAATATGAGTAATGAAGAGAACTGTAAGCGTATACAACCTGTCCAAACAAGGCAGATTTTCCACCCTAAATGAAGGAGGCCGACCTAATGCTGAGTAAAAGACTGGCGCACATTTTAAGTCAGCTGATGGCAGCTGAGACTCCTCTCACGAGCGCTGCGCTTTCTGTCAGTTTACAAGTGACAAGCCGCACCATCCGAACAGACATCAAGGAACTGAATGAGCGTCTAGCCCCTTATCAAGCAGCTGTATCAGCTGTTAGGGGCGCTGGCTATGAGCTGTTGATCAACGATGAGAATGCCTTTCGCCGTTTTATGAAGGAAGAAGTCGAACAGGAAGAACCGCTTGCTGTTCTTCCAGAAGAGCGAGTTCGATTTATTTTGAAAAAGCTGCTTCTAGCGGAATCATATGTGAAGCTGGAAGACTTACAGGAGCAGCTGTTTATTAGTAAATCGACGATGAGTAATGACATGAAATGGGTCAAACGTAAGCTCGAACCCTTTGATCTGAAGCTGGAAGCAAAGCCGAATAAAGGCTGCCGGATTAAAGGATCTGAGATGAAAATCCGTTATTGCATGTCAGAATATTTATTCAATGAACGGCGTTCCTATCAAACCATGCTGAACACGGCGGTTACGATTTTGCCGAAACATGAGCTGGAATTGATTCAGAGAACCATGATTGATTATATCAACGAGGAAAAAATGAATCTATCAGACATTTGCATGAATAATTTAATTGTTCATATTGCTATTGCCTGTAAACGGATTAGACACGGAAACTATGTATCTGTGCTGCCTGAAGAAATCAACGAAATCCCAAGGGCAACAGAATACAAGGTAGCCAAAAAAATGGTTGAGCGTCTTGAAGGGTTGCTGGATGTCTCATTCCCACAAGAGGAAATCGTTTATATCACCATTCATTTGCTAGGAACAGCCAAAATGGTACAGTCTTTTTCAACGGGCGGTCAAAAACAAATTGTGGATGATGACACGAGCCGTCTTGTTCAGCTGATGCTGAAAGCCATTGATCAAAAATTGCAGCTGGATTTAGCGGGAGATGCGGAATTGCTGATTGGCCTCAGTTTGCACTTAAAGCCAGCGATCAATCGGTGTAAGTATGGAATGAATTTAAGAAATCCAATGCTTGATGAGATCAAAGCGGGCTATCCAATTGCCTTTGAAGCAGGGATTGTGGCGAGCAGGGTCATTGAAGAAGAGACAGGTTTGTCCATTCATGAAAATGAGATCGGCTATATGGCACTTCATTTTGGTGCGGCCTTAGAGCGCAGGAAAATGGAGATACCACCGAAGCGATGCCTGATTGTCTGTGCGTCTGGTGCAGGGAGTGCAAGGCTACTTCAAGATCGTTTGCGGTCACAATTTGGGTCGAAGCTGACCATTTTAGGAACAGCAGAGCTTTATTCCCTTCCGCATGTCTCTTTACATGCATTGGATTTAATTATTACGACCATTCCCATTCATATGGATTTACCGATTCCTGTCATTCAAGTGAACACGATTTTAGGAGGCAGTGATTTTTTAAAAATAGAAGAAGCTTTGACAAGTGAAACAAGAGTGACATTAGCCACGCAATATATGAAAAAGGAATTGGTCTTTACAAAATGCGCCTTTCAAACAAAGGAAGAGGTCATACACTTTCTCACGCAAAAGGTCATTGACATGGGCTTAGCGCCAGTAGAACTTACACAATCTGTGATGGAAAGAGAAGAGTCTGCACCGACTTCATTTGGGCATTATACAGCGATTCCGCATCCGATGACCCCGCTGACAGAAGAGACGTTTTGGGCGATCTGTACATTAGAAAAACCGATTATTTGGGGAGAGAAAAAAGTTCAATTTGTGTGCTTGCTTTGTGTCGAAAAAGAGAATGCCAAAGATTTAAAAGGCATGTACCGTCTGCTTGGAGAGCTTGTCCATCATGTGAAATTTATTCAGCACCTCATCACCTGTGACACCTTTGAAGACATGCTGGATGTCATGGATAAAAAAGCGCCTTCGTACAAGAACTAATGGTGTGATATTAACTTTTTCCGCTTCCTAAAGGAAAAAGTATGGGTGTTTATGAAAGCGGTTTCATAATATGATGAATGTGTAAAGAAAAGCTTCATACTTCAAAAAGGGGGCGTTTACAATGAACATTTTATTAGTTTGTGCAGCAGGTATGTCAACAAGCTTACTTGTCACAAAAATGGAGAAGAGTGCACAAGAACAAGGAAAAGACTATCGTATTTGGGCAGTATCTGGAGATGCTGCAAAAAATCATATTGATCAAGCCGATGTGCTTTTATTAGGACCTCAAGTTCGTTATTTATTACCGCAAATGAAAAAACTCGGAGAAGACAAAGGAATTCCAGTAGACGTGATTAATACCGTGCATTATGGCGTATGTAATGGTGCTGAGGTTTTAAAATCTGCTGAACAGTTAGTGAACGGATAAAGGGGGCGGAAGGGATGAATGGATTCAACCGATTTCTAGAAGAGAAGGTTATGCCGTTTGCAGGAAAGATTGCCGCTCAAAGACATTTACAAGCATTGCGTGACGGAATTGTTTTAACCATGCCTCTCATTATCGTCGGTTCACTGTTTCTCATTTTAGCCAACCTTCCGATTCCGGGATATAGCGATTTTATGGCAAGTGTCTTCGGAGCCGAATGGGCCACGAAACTATCCTATCCTGTGAATGCCACCTTTGACATTATGGCACTTGTTGCGACCTTTGGGATCGCGTACAGGTTAGCTGAAAAGTATGCAGTCGATGCACTGTCATCTGGTGCAATTGCTGTCGCAGCTTTCCTCCTAGCCACACCTTATCAAGTACCGTTCACACCTGAAGGATCAACAGAAGCTATCCTAGTGAATGGCGGTATTCCCGTCACACTGATGGGCAGTAAAGGGCTATTCGTTGCCATGATTATTGCCATGCTTTCCACCGAAATTTATCGCTTTATTGTACAGCGGAATATCGTCATCAAAATGCCTGATGGTGTACCGCCAGCAGTTAGTAAATCGTTTATCGCACTTATTCCAGGTTTTGTGGTCATCACGCTGATCTGGGTCGCTAGGCTTCTGATTGAGATGACACCTTTTGAGAGTATTCATAATATCATCACGGTCTTAATCGGCACACCACTATCCATTCTTGGTGGAAGCTTAGGCGGAAGTATCGTTGCCATCGGTGTGCAAATGCTCCTCTGGGCATGTGGTATTCACGGAGCCACCATTGTCGGAGGAGTCATGGGTCCGATTTGGCTCGGTGCGATGGATGAAAACCGTCTTGCCTTCCAAGCAGGAGAAGTGCTGCCGAATATTTTCACAGCGCAGTTCTTTGAAATCTTTATCAATGTCGGCGGAAGCGGCGCGACGCTTGCTTTGGTACTGACCATGATCTTGCGTGCGAGAAGTAAACAAATGAAACAGCTTGGCCGTCTTGCGATTGGGCCAGCCATCTTTAACATCAACGAACCGATCATTTTTGGAATGCCGATTGTGATGAACCCAATGCTTCTCATTCCGTTTATCCTTACGCCAATTATGATGATCATCACCACATATATCGGAATGAGCACAGGACTTGTAGCAAAACCGGCAGGGATCGCTGTCCCGTGGACAATGCCGCCAATCATTTCAGGCTATCTCGCAACAGGCGGGAAAATCTCTGGCGCGGTCATGCAGCTGATTAACCTTGCCTTGTCATTTGCGCTATACTATCCATTCTTTAGAATGTGGGATAAGCAGAAATTGAAAGAAGAAAATGAGCTTGAAGCAAAAGCATCAACAGATGAAAATGTTGTCAGCATGTAATAGAGGGAACAAGGGGGATGCGGCCGATGGAAATGGAACAAATTGTGTTTCAACTCATCTTGCACGGTGGTAATGGCAGAAGCTCGGCCATGGAGGCCATTACATGTGCAAAGCAAGGCAATTTTGATGAGGCGAAGCAAAAATTGCAGGAAGCACAAGACGCGTTAAATGAGGCGCATCACGCACAGACAGAGCTAATCCAAGGAGAAATCAGAGGAGAGAAAACCGACGTCAGTCTCTTGATGATTCATGCACAGGATCATCTGATGAACGCTATGACCGTCAAAGAGCTTGCAGCTGAAATCATTGAGCTCCATGAAAAAATGAAGCAATTCGGAGGTGTCAATTCATGAAAGACGGAATTAAAATTGTCACAATAGGCGGTGGATCAAGCTATACGCCTGAGCTCGTCGAAGGGTTTATTAAACGATATCAAGAATTGCCTGTAAAGGAGTTATGGCTTGTGGATATTGAAGCAGGTCAGGAAAAGTTGAACATCGTGGGTGCTCTTGCAAAACGTATGGTTGAAAAAGCAGGTTTGCCGATTGAAGTGCACCTCACCCTTGACCGCCGGGCAGCTCTGAAAGATGCGGACTTTGTCACGACACAATTCCGTGTAGGACTGCTCGAAGCCAGAGCCAAGGATGAGAGAATCCCGCTTAAATATGGCGTCATTGGACAGGAAACGAATGGTCCAGGCGGGTTATTTAAAGGTCTACGCACCATTCCAGTCATTCTAGACATCGTGAAGGATATGGAAGAGCTTTGCCCAGATGCCTGGCTGGTGAACTTTACAAATCCAGCAGGCATGGTCACAGAGGCGGTGTTACGCTACACGAATCTGAAAAAAGTGGTCGGTCTATGCAATGTGCCGATTGGAATCAAAATGGGCATTGCAAAAGCGCTGGATGTCGATGTCGAACGCATTGAAGTACAATTTGCAGGCCTCAATCACATGGTCTATGGCTTAGATGTGTATTTAGACGGGGTCAGCATTATGGATCAAGTGCTCGATGAATTAGGAAATCCAAATAGCCAGTGGTCCATGAGGAATATTGAAGCGAAAAACTGGGAGCCTTCTTTCGTCAAAGGCTTAGGGGTCATTCCATGTCCGTATCATCGTTATTACTATAAAACGAAAGATATGCTGGAGGAAGAACAAAAAGCGGCTCAAGAAAAAGGAACAAGAGCAGAGGTTGTGCAGCAAGTCGAGCATGAATTGTTTGAGTTATATAAAGACCCAGATTTATCGATTAAACCGCCGCAGCTCGAAAAAAGAGGCGGGGCTTATTACAGCGATGCAGCATGTAATTTGATCAGCTCCATCTATAATGATAAACATGACATTCAACCAGTAAATACAGTGAACAGAGGAGCGATTGCCAGTATTCCGGCCGAATCAGCGGTTGAAGTGAACTGTATCATTACAAAGGACGGACCGAAACCAATCGCGACAGGTGATCTGCCTGTGGCTGTGAGAGGACTCGTTCAACAAATCAAGTCTTTCGAGCGTGTGGCAGCTGAAGCAGCTGTGACAGGAGATTACGAGACGGCTCTTGTCGCTATGACCATCAATCCACTCGTTCCATCTGATGAAATTGCAAAACAAATCTTAGATGAAATGCTTGAAGCGCACCGTGAATATTTACCGCAGTTCTTCAAATCAGTAAATGCGTAAAATAAAATGGCCCCTTTATGGGGTCGTTTTTTATGATTTTTTCATATGGAAACCGGAGAAAGCAGTGTATGATAGAAAAAACAACATGTACTGCTTCAAAGAAAGGACGGTTAGAATATGGTGGCAATTGGGTTAATGCTTTACGGCTTTATCGTTCAACCTCTACTTAGTTACGGCACAGTGGTTTTGTTTTTGTATGGAATCATCGCTTCATTTATTGGCCTGATTCGGCATAGACAGGATGTGTGGATGTATGTTCTCCGCTTGCTCGTTTGTTTTACCATTCCAGTAACCAATCTGTTAATGTATTTCGCAACCATCGGTGGAGATGAAAGAGACTTTGATTTCCAGCCGATGCCGCCAGTTTATCATCTTGTTTTTATCCTAGAAATCATCATCGTCTTTTTACCAGAGATCTTTTTACTGATCGAGAGAAAGCGGAGTATCAAAGGGAAACAGTGGATATATGCAGGGGCCATTGTGGGGATAACGGTCTTGTTTTGGTGCACGATTTGATGAGAGGCTGATGGACATCTAAGTCTTTTTCGCCTTTTTGTTGCGCAACCTCTTTCGCCTCACTTTTACAAAAGTAATGGAAAGAACAAAGATAGAAATCCCGAGAAACTTAAATAGAAAACGGGTGAAGAACGGTGAATCGTCGAAACCTGTAGCGATGATGATTGATCCGATGCAAATCCCAAAGAACGCTAGTAAATAAGTAAAAAACATACCATCACTCCTTAAGTGTGGAATAGATCCACATTTTCCATTATGAGGGAGTGGAGGAGATAAAGAAACAAAAAAAGAACCCTTCATCAAATGAAAGGTTCTTTCGCTTGCTTATGCCTGCTTGACGACCGAATCGACTTCTACTGTCCAGCCGAAGATGTCTGGCTGAGTTCCTTTTTGGATTCCGGTAATCGCTTCGTACAATTTCTTCGATACTTCGCCTGTTTGACCATTTTGAATGACGTACGGCTGATCGTGATAAATTAATTCACCGACAGGAGAAATGACGGCTGCCGTTCCTGTTCCGAAGATTTCTTCAAGTTCACCTGACTGATGTGCTTCAATTAACTCATCAATTGAAATTTTACGTTCTGTCACAGGGATTTCCCAATGCTTTAACAGCTCAAGCACAGAATTCCGTGTGATCCCTTCTAAAATGCTGCCGTTCAGTTCAGGCGTCACGATTTCTCCGTTGATTTTAAAGAAGATATTCATACTGCCGACTTCTTCAATGTACTTTTTCTCGATGCCATCAAGCCACAGGACTTGTGAAAATCCTTTTGTTTCAGCAACTTGCTGTGCTTTCAAGCTCGATGCATAGTTTCCAGCTGTTTTGGCATTTCCTGTTCCGCCTTTAACAGCGCGGACAAATTCGTTTTCCACCGCAATTTTGACCGGATGGATGCCTTCTTTATAATAAGAACCTACTGGAGATAAAATGATGATCAGCTTGTAGGTGCTTGACGGTGCAACACCTAAATAGGGCTCAGTAGAAATAATGAATGGTCGAATATACAAAGAAGTGCCCTCTGCATCAGGTACCCAATCCTTATCAATGCGAATGAGTTCATTTAAGCCTTCTAAAACCGTTTCTGTATCAATTTGCGGGATACATAGGCGGTCATTTGATCTGTTTAAGCGTTCCATATTTTTTTCGGGACGGAATAAGAGAATCTTTTGATCCTCAGACACATACGCCTTCAAGCCTTCAAAAACAGATTGGCCATAATGATAAACCATAGAAGCTGGGTCCATTGGAATCGCCTGATAAGGAATAATTCTCGGATCATACCAGCCTTTATCAATTGAATAATCCATCACAAACATGTGGTCTGTGAAGATTTTTCCGAATTCAAGTTGATCAGATTGAGGTTTTGGTTTTTTTGTTGAACTAAGTTCAACGCGGATGGGTTGTTTTGGCATCGTAAATCTCCTTGCTGTTTGATTATTTGAAAATTCTAATAATATGAAATAATTATGATTCTATTCTATACCTTCACAAAATATTAGCAATAGGTTTTCTGGAATTCAGACAAGAAAAATCTGTTAAAGCGCTTTCCTCCTCTCTGTTGTGGTTTTACTGAAGTTTCCCCTTAGAAATAAAATCCAATTTCATTATTAACTGATTAATCTGACAATTTAAAAGCGATTTGTTTTCCTGTAAGATATTCTTTCAACCATACACCTTTTGACTAGTACATTGCAAGGGGCATTGCCATATTTTAATCCTCTTTTTTTTAACCGATAAAGGTAGAAGAGAGTGGAAGGGAGCAAACAACGAGATGAAACGAATGATATCAGGCGCCTTATTGATTTTATTGATGACCGCCATTAGTTTTGGCTGTCAAGCGATGACGGAGGAGGCTGGTGCGAAGCAAGGTACTGCCTATTACGTCGCAACAAATGGGAACGACAAACATCCAGGGACAAAGCAAAAGCCTTTCCGTACGCTGAAAAAAGCGGCAAGTATCGCGAAAGCTGGGACAACAGTTTATATGAGAGGCGGTACATACAAAGAGAAATTGATTGTCCGCCATTCTGGAACAAAGAAAGCACCAGTTGTTTTTCAAGCGTATGGAAAAGAGAAGCCTGTCATTAGCGGAGCATCTCTTAAAGGAAATCAAGCAGACGGTGGTCTTGTGAAGATTGATCAAAAAAGCTATATCACCCTGAAAGGGCTGACAGTCGGTCATATTAAAACGAATCAAGAAGATGTGACACCCATCGGTATATTCATCACAGGCAGCGGCAAAGGCGTCAAACTGCTTAACAACCGTGTGTACGACATTCAGACGACACATCAAAATGGGAATGCTCATGGCATTGCGGTCTATGGAACGAAAGCACCTGCAGCCATTGAAGACATCGAAATCAAAGGAAACACTGTGGAAAAGTTAAAGCTAGGTTTTAGTGAAGCCCTTGTGCTAAACGGAAACGTTAAAAAATTCCGCGTGACACATAATACAGTCCGGCATACGGACAATATCGGGATTGATTTAATTGGTTTTGAGAATGTCGCACCTTCTAAAAAGTATGATCAAGTGAGAAATGGTGTCGTATCTAGAAACAAAGTTTATGAGATTACGAGTGTTGGGAATCCAGCGTACGGCAAGGACATCTCCGCAGGAGGAATCTATGTGGATGGCGGGAAAGACATCGTGATTGATCATAACATTAGCCATCATAATGACCTTGGGATTGAGGTCACAAGTGAACATAAAGGGAAGATGGCCGAACGCATTCGCATTGAGCACAATCAAGTATATTTAAATCGTTATACAGGCATCTCCATTGGCGGCTATGACAAGAAGCGGGGCGGAACCACAAACACGACCATCTCCCATAATATTTTGTACAAAAATGACACAGCCGGCTTAGAAGGCGGTCAATTGCTCATGCAATATCAATCGGTGAACAATCGAATCACGAATAATATCATGACAGCCAGTGCTTCGCATTACTTAGTCGTGAATCTCTACGAAGTGAACAAGAAGAATACATTCCAAAAGAATGTCTACGATGACCGCAAAGGTGCAAAAGCCTCACAGTGGGTATGGCGCGGGAAATGGCTGGAAGGCTACAAAACGTATCGCTCGAAAAGCGGTCAAGATAAAGGTTCAGCACACCTCAATCCCCAATTTGTGAATGAGAAAAAATATGATTTCCGTCTTAAGGCATCATCACCTGCTAAGAAAATCATCGGCAGTTAAACAAGGCATTCGGTGCAAATGATCATTTTAGAAATTTTCAAAAAAGTCATTGACATTGATGAGACATCACATTAAAGTAAAGAAGACATTTCAACTAAAACAAATTTCATAACGGATCTCTTATCAAGAGAGGCAGAGGGACTGGCCCTATGACGCCCAGCAACCGTTTCTATCTAAGAAATTGGTGCTAATTCCTGCAAAGCTGTTACAGCTTTGACAGATAAGAGAGGAAGACTTCCCGATACATGTTTCATGCAACGGTGATCAAGCCTCTCTTTATCAAGAGAGGCTTTTTTGATCTCTTTTTTTAGAATCAAAAGACTGGGTTCACAGGCATATTTCCACTTTTTTACCTAGTTTTCCGATGTGAAAAATAAAACAACTTGAGGAGGAACAGCAATGAAACGTAAATATTGGACATCATCTCTTGTATTATTGACGGTCCTGACCGTGCTATTATCTGGTTGCGGTACGGGATCAAGCGCAGGCTCAAAGGCTAATGCAAACGAAAAGGTCTCCTTTGACAATGTCCCGAAGCGATTTGCAAAAGGACAGGGAGCAAAAATTAAAGTCATCCGTAAAATTGGCGGGGACGATCATACTGCTCAGTTTTTAGCAGGAACGAAGGCAGAAGGGGAAGCGCTAGGCTTTACAGTAGATGTCTACACGGCAAATGGTGATACGGCGAAGTTTCATGATGCCATTTCTCAAGCACTAGAAGAAAACTATGATGGCTTTATCATCTCTCATGGGGATGATGAGGCGACAGTTGCTGATGTGAAGAAGATCACAGCGAAAGGCATTCCAGTTGTGGCGTTTGATTCAAATCCGAAGCTGAAGGATATCAAAGGAGTCACAGTGACGTCTCAAGATGACGAGCAATTAGCGAAAAAATCATTAGATGCACTCGTGGCTGATTTTAAAGGGAAAGCAAATATTGCGTATCTTTGGGTAGACGGATTCCCTCCAATGGTGAGACGAAACAAGGTGTACCAAGAAACGCTCAAACAGCATACAGGGAT
Source organism: Bacillus sp. FSL K6-3176 (assembly GCF_038003325.1). Taxonomy (NCBI): domain Bacteria; kingdom Bacillati; phylum Bacillota; class Bacilli; order Caryophanales; family Bacillaceae; genus Bacillus; species Bacillus sp. FSL K6-3176. The sequence goes on along the minus strand of NZ_JBBOOX010000001.1, from coordinate 3,512,954 downwards.
CAAGGAACTTGACCGATTTGGCGTTGCGGCCTCTGATACATCAGTTCAAACACAAAATGCGGTTGCGGCGATGCTGAATAAATATCCAAAGGGTAAACTGGATGCGATTTTTGCGACGTGGGATGCATTTGCGATTGGTGCTGCAAGAGCTTTAAAAGAAGCGGGGAGAACCGAAGTGAAGATTTACGGTATTGATGTATCTAATGCCGATCTCCAAGAAATGACTGCGAAAGACAGTCCTTGGAAGTACACTGCCGCTGTCGATCCGAAGCTCATTGGTGCAATCGACGTAAGGATTCTTGCGAAGAAACTAGCTGGCGAGAAAACGCCATCTTCCTATGACCTTGAGGCCTCTCTCATTTCACAAAAGCAGCTTCAGGATGCAGGAAAGGCCATCAATATGGTCAATCTTGCAGATGAAGTAAAAGGATTCGGTTCTTCGACTGCTTTTGAAGAAGACTGGATGAAGACCTTGAAGAAGCATTATGCAAAATAAACAACGTGCACTCTCTTTTCATAGAGGGTGTTTCGTTTTTCAATTGACGATCAGGAGAGAAGGAGGACACCTATGACAACGCCGCTTGTTCATATGAAAAACATTTCGATTGAATTCCCAGGAGTCAAAGCGTTAGATCAAGCAAATTTCACATTAAAAAGAGGCACAGTCCATGCCCTGATTGGGGCTAACGGTGCTGGGAAGTCAACGTTAATGAAAGTTCTCTCTGGTGCTCATTCACATTTTGAAGGAAGCATCCACATCAATGGCGAGGCGGCGACCATTCATACACCGAAGGATGCGGCCTCATACGGTGTGCAGACCGTCCATCAAGAAGTGGATACAGCTCTAGTGCCATATTTAAGTGTTGGCGAAAATATGATGATCCATGAAATTGAGAAAAATCCATTCGTCCGCTGGAAAGAGATTCACCGCAAGGCAGCACAGCTGTTAAAAGAGATGGACATTGACATCTCGACGAAGCGTCTTGTGAGTGATTTGACACTGGCAGAAAAACAAATGGTGCTCATTGCCAAGGCTGTGTCGATCAAATGCAGCATTTTAATTTTAGATGAACCAACCGCTCCACTTAGTCATGCAGAAACAAGCAAGCTATTCTCAATGATTCATCAATTGAAAAAGAACGGCACAGGCATCATTTTTATCTCGCATCGCATGCCAGAAATTTTCAACATCTGTGATGAACTGACTGTGATGAAGAATGGAACCGATGTGGCGGCGCACCTCATTAAAGAAACCGATCCAAAGCAGGTCATTGAAGAAATGCTTGGCGCGCCATTAGAGGATCAATTCCCATTCCGTTCACCGCTTGAGGATGCACCGATTGTGCTTGACGTGAAAGAGTTGCATGACCAGCATAAATTAAACAACATTCATCTTCATGTGAAAAAAGGAGAAATTCTCGGGATTGCAGGACTAGTCGGTGCTGGTAAAACAGAATTGTGCAAAGCCCTATTCGGCGCCTCAGAAAAAAAGTCAGGCACTGTGCAGCTGCATGGTCAAACCATTCATATCAAGTCGCCTCATCACGCCGTGAGAGCGGGTATTGCCCTTGTGCCTGAGGAACGGAGAAAAGAAGGGATTCTAACAGAAGAAACTGTTGGATGGAACGTAACAGCTGCAAGTCTACGTTCGTTTACACGGCCGTTCAGCTTCTTACATCGTTCTAAGGAACGGAAGGCAGCAGATGGAATCGTCAAGCGGCTTGGCGTCAAGACACCTTCTCTTGAAGCGAAGGTGAAGCATCTCTCTGGTGGAAATCAGCAAAAGATTGCGATTGGAAAATGGCTGTTGGCTGAGGCGGATGTCTATCTCTTTGATGAACCAACCAAAGGTGTAGACGTTGGAGCAAAAAAGGACATTTTCTCTCTCATTGCAGAACTAGCTGAAAGAGGAAAAGCGGTTATTTATGCTTCAAGTGAGCTTTCAGAAATTGCAGGAATCGCCGACCGAGTATACGTCTTATATGATGGCAGCATTGCCCGGGAAATGACGGCACCAATGACTGAAGAAGAGCTTTTATATCATTCAACAGGAGGACAATCATGAGTGAACGACAAGTTTCAGCCCCAGTTCAACAAATCAAGAAACAGCGGCCATCCTTTCATCTGTTTGATTTCTTTTATCAATATGGCACCATCTTAACGATTGTCGTATTGATTGTTGTCTTTGCGGCAGCCAATCCGGCATTTTTACAGTCAGGAAATATCATCAATATTTTACGATCGATCTCGATTGTAACCATCATTGCGGTAGGGCTGACGATCTCACTAGCAGTGAATGGCTTTGATTTATCTGTAGGCTCAGTTGCAACGTTATCAAATGCAATAGTGATTTCCATGTTTGTATGGTTCTCGCAAAACCCACTCATTGCGATCCTTTCTGCGCTGGCGGCTTCTCTTATTGTCGGTTTGCTGAATGCTTGGATGATTGTCAAAATGAAGATTCCAGATATGCTCATGACACTAGCCATGATGTTTATCATTCAAGGGCTCGCACAAACCTATACGAAAGGTGCGACCATTTCTGAAAATATGGTGCTGCCTGATGGCACTTTTTCAACTGGCACCATCCCTGCCTTTTTCAGCAAGATTGGGCAGGTCCCCTATATCATTTTGATTATGGCGGCCATTGTGCTTTTTGCACATGTTTTTATGACTTACACAAAGCATGGGCGATTGATGTATATCATTGGTGGAAATAAAGAAGCCGCTCGATTATCTGGTATTCATGTGAACAAATACAAAATCGCAGCATATCTGTTGTCTGCCTTATTTGCGGCGATCGGTGGTATCGTGCTGGCATCAAGGGTGATGACAGCAGAAATTAACGCAGGAACGCCATATTTAATGGATGGGGTAGCTGCTGCTTTTATTGGGTTTTCAGTCATGGGAGCAGGTAAACCAAACGCATTCGGTACGTTTATTGGTGCGGTGCTCATCGGTATTTTGCAAAATGGACTTGTGATGATGTCTGTCCCGTATTATGCAATGGATATCGTGAAAGGATCTGTGCTTGCACTGGCACTCGCGCTGACTTATTACAAACAACGGGGGTAAGATGTACTTTTTTAAAACCATTTGCGTTCTCTCTCCGTCTAGTAAACGGAAAGCAGTGTAACAGCTGTTTGCCAAAAGGAGATGACAAAAAGAAATGAATATGTCAGCAACTCATGTAGAAGATTTGAAAAGTGTCATGGAAGACTGGAAAAATGAATTATTAGTATATAAATTTGCATTAGATGAAATGGATACAAAGTTTTCGATTATTAGTCAGGAATATAATTTAATCCATGGACACAACCCAATAGAGCATACAAAATCACGGATCAAATCCTTTGAAAGCATCGTGAATAAACTAGCGAGAAAAGGATGTGACATCACCACACAATGTGCCAAGGAGTACATACATGATATCGCTGGTGTCCGCATCATCTGCTCGTTTATTCAAGATATCTATAACATTATTGATGTTCTGAGGCAAAGAGAGGATTTAAAGATCCTTGAAGTGAAAGATTACATTCAGCATCCGAAACCAAATGGCTATCGAAGTCTTCATTTAATTGTTGAAATTCCTGTTTACTTAACGAATCGTGTGGAGCATGTGAAGGTTGAAATTCAGGTGCGGACCATTGCGATGGATTTCTGGGCGAGTCTCGAACATAAAATCTATTATAAACTGCAAAACGATGTTCCTCATCAGCTCACCGATGAACTAAAGGAAGCGGCAGATATCGCTCACTACTTAGATGAAAAAATGCAAAATATCAAACGAGAAATTGATTAACCAATAAAAAAGAGTAGCTGTTTTGAATGACAGCTACTCTTTTTAGTCTTATTAAGGGTTGGTGCCTCGATCTCTCTTTTGAATGATCGTACCGTCATCTTGCGATTGTGCAGACTGGCTCTCTTTTTGAGTAGAAGTGCCAATCAAAACACCTGTAATCAAGAACGTAAAAATCGCACTTGAGATCAGCCATTTTTTCATCATACATCACTCCATCTTCTTAACAAGTTTTGAATGACAATGCCTTGTTCTGAAAATAAATTGCTTCTTTCGGAAGACCATTTTCAGTTAAGTAGGCGGCTACATCCTGACAGATAGCCTCAAGATCAACAAGGAAATTCATAGATTCCAATTGATCACAATAAGAAATGATCTGCTCAATCATGTTGTTGGGCTGGAGCATCAATGTTTCTAAAATGGATAATTTAAGTGAAATGTTTCGTTGTTTTAAATTTTCTGCTTTTTGAAGTGAAAGCTGTACATAATAGTGGAACAAACCAGGCTTTTTCAGCTTAAACAGCGCTTTTGTGTAGGCATACAAGGCCAGTAAATAGCCGCCTGGGGAAGAAGTTTCGAATGACTCAATCAATAAAGCTTTTTCTAGGAGCGGCACAGCTTCACTGTATTCATTTCTTAGACTTTTAATAAAAGCTGCATTGCAATATGCGTGGCCAAGTAAATCCGGATCCTCCATCTGTTCTAGTGAGTAAATCACCTGTTGAAACAAAGTTTCTGCCTCATCATATTTAGATTGATCCGCATAATTCAGAGCAAGCATCATTTGACAGCTGATTGATTTTTTCACATAACATGGATCTGCGTCGTAAATAGACGAAGCCTTTTTTAAGTGGTGGATGGAGAGAAGTGTGGATCTTATATTATAGTATAGACATCCTGTTTTATAATGGAATTCTGCCTTTTCAATGTCATCATGTACGAGATCTAATTTATCCTCGGCCAATTTCAAATGGTGAAATGCTGTATCTTGATTCCCTCTGCGCATTTCATACATGCCTTTAAAGAAATAGAAATAGTAGCTGAGCATATCATCTGTACGAATCGCATTTTCATCCACAAAAAGACTGTGATCTAACGAAGCTGTATCTTCGACTAAATCTTTGAAACGGTATTCTAAAAGTTGATAGTAGAGTAAGACATCTTGATTCTCTTCCATTCGATCAAATGCTTGAAGAATCTCTTCTTTTAGCTGTATTGCTTCTTGTATGTCTCTTTTTTTCATCAAGACATACCAGTCATTTAGCATATTTGCTACATCAACGGATGACAAAACACCTGTTTCTGCCAATTGGTATCCTCCTTTCTTCACCTATTCATTTCTGCTGATTCTTATTTGTCTGAATCATCTTTCCATATTAAGTATCTTCTTATATTTTAAGCGGTCTATCTCAATTTGTAAAACATGTTTTTTGATGTAAATTCAACCAGTAGTGAAAAAATTAGGGAGTAGTGATCGAATTGTATACGCTTACATTTTTTTAGGTAAAAAGAGGATGTTGAAAAAATATATCAGGATATCAATAGAGGAAGAGAGACAGTGAAAGAGGGTTTTTTCATAGGTGAGAAAGAAGTGGTATTTATAAAGGAGTGTTCGCGGTTTTTTGTGAGATTATATCACATGAATATTGTGAAACATGCTTCTTTCAGAATAAAATGAGTTATTCGCAAAAAAGTAAAATTTAAAGAGACTATCGATCTAGAATTGTATGGATCTTTGGTATTGATAAAAAATATCACACAGTATAGCTTTAGCGTGGTATAGTAAGATTGTTGTTGCGAATATTTAGACAAAACTGACAATTGGGGGTCGTGTTTTATGAAGAAATCGATGTTACTGATCATGGGACTAATTGTTGTGCTCGTCATGGCAGCCTGTGGTTCAAAATCGGACAGCGGTTCGGGGGAAGGCAAAGGCACATATAAAATCGGGATAGATACAACATATCCGCCATTTGAATTTGAAAAGGGCGGTAAATATGAGGGAATAGACGTTGATTTAATTAACGCAATTGCAAAAGACCAAGACTTCAAAGTGAAGCTTGAAGCAATGGATTTCTCAGGGATCATTCCAGCGATGCAAGCAGGTCAGCTTGATGTTGGAATGGGTGGTATGAGTATTACAGATGAGCGTAAAAAGAAAGTGGATTTTTCAGATCCATACTTCGACGCTGGTCTGACAGTTGTTGTGAAAAAGGACAGCAGCATCAAATCGATTGATGATTTAAAGGGGAAAAAGCTAGCTGTTAAAAATGGGACAACAGGTGCAAAATTTGCATCAGATAACGCAGACAAATATGGGTATGAAGTAGTTCAATTCAATGACAGTCCATCTATGTTCCAAGAAGTATCTAATGGAAATGCAGATGCTTTAATTGAGGATTATCCTGTCATTACGTATGCGATCGCACAGCAAGACTTGAAATTGAAAACAGTTGGAGACCGCTTGAATGGCGACCAATACGGGATCTCAGTCATGAAGGGGAAAAATCAGGACTTATTGAAGAAAATCAATAAAGGGCTTGAGAACCTAAAGAAAAACGGTGAATATGACAAAATTATTGAGAAATATTTGAAGTCATAACACAAGCGAGGCGCGCTCAGAGCGCGCTTTCTTTATGTGTCAACCGTATGTGAATTAGGGAGGGAGAAACATGGATACGATTGTTAATGCATTTCCGTATTTAATGGATGGTTTGCAAACCACTTTATATATCTTTGTTGTTGCTATCATTTTAGGTTTTATCATCGGGTTAATTGTGGCGCTATTCCGCCTGTCACCATTTAAAATCTTGAACTTTATTTCACTCGTTTTTGTCAATGCCATTCGAGGTACGCCATTTATCGTACAGCTATTCTTCATTTATTTTGGGCTTAATACACTTGAATTCATTTCGCTTGATCGAGTGCCGGCAGGGATTATTACAGTAGCGATTAATGCAGGAGCTTATTTCTCAGAAATCATTCGTGCAGGGATTCAGTCCATTGATAAAGGACAAACAGAAGCCGCACGCTCTTTAGGATTCACAGGTGGACAAAACATGCGTTTTATCGTTCTTCCACAGGCATTCCGCCGTATGCTTCCAGCCATTACGAACCAAGCCATCATCAGTTTGAAGGACACCTCTCTCTTATCGATTATCGGTATTGCTGATATCATGCAGCGGGGACAAGTTCAAGCATCGGCTACATTTGATCCTTTGAATGTCTGGCTCATTGTCGGTGTCATTTATTTCGTGATCATTTATTTACTTTCTCTACTGGCTAGCTACGCAGAAAGGAGATTTGATGTGAAATGAGTATGATTACGGTGAAAAACTTGAAGAAATCCTTTGGTGATAACGAAGTCTTAAAGGATATTAATGCAGTCATCGAGGAAAAAGAGGTTGTATGTGTCATTGGTCCTTCAGGATCAGGGAAAAGCACATTTCTAAGATGTCTCAATAAATTAGAGGATATTACGGCTGGGGAAGTTGTTGTCCACGGACATACGATTACAGACCCAAAAGTGAATATCAATAAAGTAAGACAAGAAGTTGGCATGGTGTTTCAGCACTTTAATTTATTTCCTCATAAAACCGTGTTAGAAAATATCACGATCGCACCGGTGAAAGTAAAAGGGATGGAGAAGAAAGCGGCAGTCGATAAAGCATTAGACTTGCTTGAAAAGGTCGGCTTGAAAGACAAGGCCAAAAGTTACCCTAACCAATTATCTGGTGGACAAAAACAGCGTGTTGCCATTGCAAGAGCCTTGGCGATGGACCCGAAAGTGCTCTTATTCGATGAGCCGACATCTGCTCTTGACCCTGAGGTCGTTGGGGATGTTTTAGCTGTTATGAAACAATTAGCAGTCGAAGGAATGACGATGATTGTCGTCACACATGAAATGGGCTTTGCAAGAGAAGTGGGAGATCGCGTGATCTTTATGGATGGCGGATATATCGTCGAAGAAGACAAACCAGAAGCACTCTTTGGAAACCCGCAGCACGAGCGTACCAAATCATTTCTTAGTAAGGTGCTATAAAAAAAGAGTAAGAGCAGGTATGCTCTTACTCTTTTTCTTTTGTGACGAGAATGAATATACCGATTCGCATGCATTTCCTAGGAAATATTATCGCTGGAAGAACTCAATCCACTCTTGGTCTGGCCCTCGGAAAAAGAAGTAGCAATAGCCATTGGGCAATGTTGTGATTTCTTCATCTATTAGCTCAATTTGCAGCTTTTGAATACGGTTAAATTCAGCGTGAATATTATCTGTTGTGAAGGCGAGATGGTGAACCTTTCCTTCAGATGGAAGGTCACTGCTATACCCTTGAATGAGTTCGATTTCCGTTTCCGCTTCGTCTTTAAAGCCAAGAAAGGCAAGTTCAATGACTCCGTTTGTATGAGTGATGCGATCCTTTAATTTCATGCCCACCACTTTTTCATAAAAATCAATGGACTGATCAATATTTGTCACCATAATCCCTGTATGATCTAAGCGTAATGTTGTCAAAAAAGAGCCTCCTCTATGTCGAGTTGATATTTTTCTCCTCATCTTATCATAATAGAAGTAACGTATACATTCATATGGTAGGATAGAGAGAGTCAATTTAGGATAAGGATGACACAAATGAAAAAAATCTCATTAAAACAAACATTTGCAGAACAAGTGAAAAAGGGATATCCGCTTATTTCAAAAGATGCTGTGTCGCGTGTGAACGGTGTACAGGAAGGCGAGCTAATTGAATGGGTAGATGAAAGAGGCTCTTTTTTAGGGAAAGGATATTATGGTGTGCAAAATAAAGGCATCGGTTGGGTGCTTTCCTTTGACGCTAACGAAAAAATAGATCAGGCCTTTTTTGTTTCTAAACTTGAACAGGCATCCAAAAGCAGAACGCATCTATTTCGTGATGCACAGACGACGGCTTTCCGTGTGTTCAATGGGGAAGGGGATGGAATTGGTGGAATCACGATTGATTATTATGATGGATTCTATCTCATCCAATGGTATAGCGAAGGTGTTTTTACATTAAAAGAAGATGTATTGGCTGCGATTGAGCAGGTGTACCCTGACTATAAAGGCATTTATGAAAAGAAACGATTTGATACGTCTGGACAATATATCGAAGATGACGATTTTGTAAAAGGGGAGAAAGGTGAATTTCCTCTTATCGTCAAAGAAAATGGGATGAACGTGGCGGTTTATCTAAATGATGGTGCGATGACAGGTATTTTCCTTGATCAGCGTCATGTGCGAAAAGCAATTCGAGATCGCTATGCAAAAGGAAAGACCGTCCTTAATACGTTCTCTTATACCGGCGCTTTCTCTGTAGCAGCAGCGCTTGGCGGGGCAAGCCGTACGACAAGTGTAGATGTTGCAAACCGCAGTTTGAAAAAAACATCCGAGCAGTTTGAAGTGAATGGCATTGATGTAGACGGGCAGGATATCAAAGTCATGGATGTCTTTAAATATTTCCCGTTTGCGGCGAAAAAAGGCTGGAGCTATGATGTTGTGATCTTGGACCCACCTTCCTTTGCACGAACGAAGAAACACACATTCAGTGCAGCGAAGGATTATAAGAAACTATTAAAAGAAGCCATCCAGATCACAGCTGAGAACGGCGTCATTGTGGCGTCAACCAATAGCAGTGCATTTGGGATGAAAAAGTTTAAAGGATTTATTGCACAGGCCTTTAAAGAATCTGGGAAAACGTATCGTATTCTTGAGGAATATACACTTCCTGAGGACTTCCGTACAACGAAAAATTATCCTGAGGGGAACTATTTAAAGGTTGTCTTCATCCAAGCATAAGAAAAAGCCATTTTCCATAAGGGGAAATGGCTTTTTCTATAAGGCAAACGACATCAGGATAGGCGCTGCACATAATGTAATAATGGCCGAAATGATCATGGACACACTTGAGATCGTGCCTGAGACGGAGCTCAGTTCAAAGGCCTTCGATGTGCCTGCACCGTGTGCTCCTGTACCAAGCAGAACGCCCATTGCAATGTCATTATCAATGCGGAAATAACGGATAACCAATGGCCCAATGATTGAACCAAATAATGCTGTTAAAATGACGAATACAGCCGTAACGGACGGCATCCCGCCAATCATTTCAGACACACTCATTGCAACGGGTGTTGTGACGGACCTTGGGACGAGGCTCTCGATCAGACTCGTGTCCAAATGAAACAATTTAGCGATAAACGCTGTTGATAAAATCGCAACGATAGAACCGCAAGCCACATTCAAAATAATTTCTACTGCATGCTTCTTCAGAATATGAAAATACTTATATAAAGGAATGGCAAATGCCACAGTCGCAGGTTGAAGCATATTTGTCAGCCATTTTCCGCCTTGATTGTAAGCATCGTAAGGAATGTTCACGATTAACAGCAAGACCACAAGAACAACCGGTGTTACAAGTAAAGGGGAGACATAGACTTTCGGATGACGTTTATAAACCGCTTTTGATCCGAGATAGATCAGAATGGTTAAGATCAAAAATAGTCCACCAACTAACATAGCTTTTTTCGCTCCTTTCTTTTCGCAATCATCTGCGTCATCATGCCAGTCGAGAGCATGACCACAAAGGTACTAAGTAAAACCACAAGGACAATACTTGTGCCAGATTGAGAAAGTAATGTTCCGTAATCAATCACACCTACTGCTGAAGGGATAAAGAAGAGCAGCAGTTCTCCAAGCAGCCAAACGGCGCCAAGTTCAATCCATTTTAATTTAATGATGTTAAAATGAAGTAATAAGAAAATGACAAGAATGCCTAAGATCGTGCCCGGAATTCTTAAATGCAAAAAGGCCGCCAGCACATTCATCAATTTCGCAAAAGCAAATAAAGCCATAATCTGAAGGGTAGCAATCAGCGACGTTTTGAGCAATTGCACTTTCTGTTCACTCCTTTTTCTATATAAATTGTTCACTGTTTCACAAAAACAACACAACGTTCTAATTGGTGAGCTTACTTTAAAGTGTACAGCACGTTCTATTATAGGTAAAATACATATATCGAATAGTTAGTATTCCTTTTGTCTATAGAAAGGGTGAACCATGTGGACATCAGACATTTAACATATTTTTTAGAAGTGGCACGGTTAAAGAGTTTTACGAAAGCATCGCAATCGCTCTATGTGTCGCAGCCGACCATTTCCAAGATGGTCAAAAACCTAGAGGATGAGCTAGGTGTGCAGTTGTTTTACCGTAATGGCAGACAGGTTGAAATGACAGATGCTGGACAAACCATGTATACACAGGCGAGTGAAATCACACAATCCTTTCAGAATTTAACGAGTGAATTAAATGATTTAATGAATGTGAAAAAAGGACATATCCGAATAGGACTGCCGCCCATGATTGGATCAAGCTTTTTCCCAAATGTGATGGGGGAATTCCGCCAGCAGTATCCAGATGTCACCTTTCAATTGGTGGAGCACGGCTCCATTAAAGTAGAGGAAGGGGTAGAGGATGGATCATTAGATATTGGTGTCATTGTTCTGCCTGCAAATGATAAAATTTTTCATACATACACCATCATTAAAGAGAATATGAAGCTTGTCACCCATCCATCACATCCGATGGCAGGACGTGATGAGGTTCATTTGGCTGATTTAAAGGAAGAGTCTTTTATTTTCTTTCGAGAAGATTTCGTTCTGCACAGCCGAATCTTAAATGAATGTATGAATGCGGGATTCAGGCCGAACGTTATTTATGAAACGTCACAATGGGATTTCATCAGTGAAATGGTTGCTGAGAACCTTGGAATCGGGCTTCTGCCTGAACGGATTTGCCGTGATCTAGATCCTGATAAAGTGAGGATCATTTCCTTAAATCCGTCTATTCCGTGGCATTTGGGTGTCATTTGGCGAAAGGACCGCTACTTGTCTTTTGCTGCAAGAGAATGGTTAAAGCATACAAAATCCTATGTGTGGGATGCAGAGTAAAAGGGAGGACGATACAGATGAAATTAAGCTGCGTGTCTCATCTTTTGGAAAAGGTTCGAGCGGAAAATCCGCTTGTCCATAATATCACCAACCAAGTTGTGACGAACTTTACAGCGAATGGACTGCTTGCTTTAGGTGCTTCTCCAGTCATGGCAAACGCCAAAGAAGAAGTGGCAGAAATGGCGCAATTAGCGGATGCACTTGTGCTGAATATCGGCACACTAACAAAGGATACGGTGGAGGCGATGGTCATTGCTGGACAAGCGGCCAATGAAAAAGGTGTACCGGTTCTATTAGATCCTGTTGGTGTTGGTGCGACAACGTTTCGGACGAGTGCGGCGAAACAGCTGTTACAGCAAGTGGACATCACTGTTGTCAGAGGGAATGCTGCTGAAATAGCTCATTTAATTGGAGTGAATGGCTGGCAGTCAAAAGGGGTTGATGCAAAAGGGGCAAATGGAGATGTATCGTCTTTAGCAAAGCAGGCGGCAAAAGCCCTTCAAACCGTTGTGGCGATTACAGGGAAAGTGGATGTCGTGTCAGATGGAGAAGAGGTTCTGTCTATTCATAATGGACACGAATGGTTAACCAAGGTGACAGGGACCGGCTGTTTACTCACCTCTGTCATAGGGGCATTTTGTGCAACAGGGGAACGTCCAATTCATGCGTCGGCATCAGCTCTGCTGTTTTATGGTGTCGCTGCAGAAAAGGCAGCTCAGCAGACAGATGAGAAAGGGCCAGGGACCTTTCAAATCGAATTGCTAAACGCGCTGTCCAATACAAATGGTCAAGATGTGATCACGTTAGGAAAAATAGGGGGAGTTTTGCATGACGAAGGTTGATCAGCAGCTAATCAAACAGCAATTATCGGTTTATTTTATTATGGGAACAGCGAATACAAGCCGGCATCCGCTTGATGTGGTGAAAGAGGCCATTCAAGGCGGGATCACGATGTTTCAGTTTCGTGAAAAGGGTGAAGGTGCTCTGCAAGGTGAAGAAAAGAAAAAAATCGCTCGGCAGATTCAAGCACTTTGCCAAGAAGCGAATATCCCCTTTATCGTAAATGATGATGTACAGCTTGCAATCGATCTTGATGCAGATGGTGTCCATGTTGGGCAGGAAGATACACTTGCACAAGATGTACGGCAAAGAATCGGGAATAAAATATTAGGCGTGTCCACGCACAATCTAGATGAAGTGAGGCAAGCGATGAAGGACGGGGCAGATTACGTTGGGATGGGTCCAGTCTATCCTACAGAAACAAAAAAGGATACACGCAGTGTCCAAGGTGTTTCTTTAATCAACGAAGTACGTCAACACGCTCTTCACATTCCTATTGTGGGCATCGGCGGTATCACATATGAAAATGCGGCACCAGTCATCCAAGCGGGAGCCGATGGCATTAGCATCATTAGCGCCATTAGCCAAAGCGCTAATCCGAAAAAAGCTGCGGAAGAACTAACATCTCTCGTCGAGTCAGAGAAAGCAGCTCTTTCATCTGTAAAAGACATGGATTGACTCATCCATGTCTTTTCTTACTTGCGTGAAAAATAGACAGAAGAGATACAATTGTGTACAATCTAATTGTTCGATTTTCTTCGAAATGACAGGTAAATAAAGGAGAATGAATCATGGAAGTGCTCGATACGTATTTTCGCCGATATGATGAAGCGGGAAAAGGGCAAGAGCAAATGAACGAATTGCTGGCATTGTTTTCTGATGATGTCATGATTGTCTTAAATGGTGCTGAAAAGCCTGGCATCCAATCGTTCACACAGTTTTTGAACACATTTTTCCACGTACATGAAGACATTAAGCACATGTGGGATGGCTGGGTGAAACGTGAAGATGGAAAGTATGAAACAAACTGGGCTGTTTGCGGAAAGTTAACAGACGGTCGTGTATATACAGCAGAAGGCATTGATATTGCGGAGCTGGATGATCAAGGAAAGATCGTTTATTTAGAAAACGTCCCGAAAAACCCAGAGTTATTCCAGCGATATTAAAAAGCCGGCAGAGCAGCCGGCTTTTTTTATTTGTCTAACGAATAAGCGTCGATCGCTTCTTTAGCAGATGTTTCTTGATCAAAAAGAAGATATCGGCTGTACACTTCGCTTAAATGCAGGGGACCTTCGTCTAAGTTTTCAACTAGCTCAAAGATATCTAGTACGGCTACTAGTTTTGTGGTTGTTTGTCCATGATCCCCATTTTCAAATGTCTCATCTGGAAAATGGTCTTTGACGATTTGTTTCACTTTTCGATTGTTTTTTGCTCTCACTAAAATGATTCGTTCCTCAAAGATTTTATCCGGTCTCACCTTTGGTGAGGAGCTAGATTCAAATAATAATTTTGCTGAGTACAATTTATGCATATGTTTCACTTCTTCCTTGTGGGGTGAATTTCCAGTATGTGTTTAAAATGATAACATAAGAATAACAAGAGAATTGAAGTCTATGGGGGTAATAGGGTTGAAAAGAATCATTGATAACAGAGGAGAAGTTCATGAAATTTTGCTGATCATCATCACATGCTGTTCGTTGATCACGTTGAGGAAATGTGACAAGTTAGAAAGATATAAAGAGAGATTAAAAGGCCAATTTATCCCATATTGAGTACAGTTTTGAAATAGCAAGAACACTGAAAAAGCCGGCAGAGCAGCCGGCTTTTTCTCATCAATCTGTATCCATATGCATACCTGTGTGTGCTTTTACTTGAATTTCTGTAAAGGTGTCTTCATCTGCTTTTTCAGAGGAGAAAATGGTGCCTAAGTAAGCCGCAAGGAATCCGAGCGGGATCGAGATAATCCCAGGGTTCGACAGTGGGATAAGCGGCTCTCCTGTGAAAATGGCTGCCCCTGATGGGTCCCAGACGCTTGGGCTGAGTGACACAATCAGGAGTGCGCTCAGAAGACCTGTTAAGCTTCCTGCGATAGCACCTGTTGAGTTAAATCGTTTCCAAAAGACAGTGAAGATAATCAACGGTAAATTCGCACTTGCTGCCACTGCGAAGGCAAGTGACACAAGAAAAGCGACGTTTAAAGATTGCGCAAATAATGCAAGAATGATGGAAAGGATAGCCACGCCGATAGAAGCAAAGCGTGCCGCCTTCACCTGTTCACGTTCACTCGCTTTTCCTTTGCGGATAATCTGGCTATAAAAGTCATGAGCAAAGGCAGACGCGGCGGATAAAACGAGACCGGTGACCACTGCCAAAATGGTCGCAAAGGCAATAGCGGAAACAAAGGCAAATAATAAATCTCCCCCTAGGGCCTGTGCAAGCAGTGGTGCTGCCATGTTTCCTGCTGCATCGGCTGCCGTAATTGCATCTGTTCCGACAAAAGCAGCGGCACCGAAGCCGAGGAAAACCGTCATTAAATAAAAAATCCCGATGATCCACGTAGCGGATAGAACAGATTTACGCGCAGAAATGGCATCCTTCACCGTATAAAAACGGATCAAAATATGCGGCAAACCTGCTGTTCCAAGCACAAGTGCAAGGTTCAGAGACAAGGTCTCTAAAGGCACATCATATTTATTTCCCGGGTGAAGAAATGCCCCACCAAGCGGGGTCGCTGTTTTCATCTGCTCAAACATCTTCAGCAGACTAAAATCAAACTTGGCAAACACAAGCAGCGAAATAATCAGCGTGCCCAGCATGAGAAGCACAGCTTTCGTGATCTGTACCCAGCTTGTTGCGATCATGCCGCCAAACACGACATAAATGGTCATCAAGACACCTACGATCAGCACCGCAATCCAGTAATCAATGCCAAGAAGCAGTTTGATTAATGCACCTGCCCCAACAAGCTGTGCAATCATATAAAAAGTTGAGACTGTGATTGTGTTAAATGCGGCTACCCCTCGAATGGCAGGGCGTTTGAATCGTGCAGCAATCATATCAGCCATCGTATATTTTCCTAGATTTCGAAGCGGTTCAGCCACGACATAAAGGACGACAAGATACGCTACAAGAAAACCAATACTATAGAAAAAGCCGTCAAATCCATTTAAGGCGATCATGCCGGCGATCCCTAAAAATGAAGCAGCAGACATATAGTCCCCGGCGATGGCAAGGCCATTTTGAAATCCAGTCAATCCGCCGCCTGCGGTGTAAAAATCGCTCGCATTGCTTGTTTTTTTCGCAGCAAAATACGTGATGACCAATGTGAGCCCTACGATCGCTATGAATAAAATAAAAGCGGTCATGCTCATTCGTCATCACCTCTTGATTCAATTTTTAAAGCGCTTACATATTTGTCGAACTGAGCTGCTTTTTTTGCATAAAGCCCACATAAAACCCATGTCATCACAAATTGCGTGAGGGCAAATAACCAAGCCCACGTGATCGCTCCAATTGCTGGCGTGTTCAAAAAGGTGAAGTAGGATGTAGCAACCGGAAGTGAAAAGTAAAAGAGAAAAAAGAAAATCGTCATCGGTACGATAAATCTGCGTTTTTCCTCAAGAAGTTTTCGAAAATCCTTTGAAGCGGCAACCTTCTTATAATGAACGTTTTTGTCTGCCATTGTTTCCTCCTTTGTACGAATTAGGGACAAGGTACTCCAATGCATATGAGACGATCTGGTTGTTTATGACAGTATATCATAAAAAAGGCACCCGAAAAGGGTGCTTAGCCTGATCAATTGTGGATATAAATATTGGGAAAATGAAAATAAAAACAAGAAGCTGGAAATCAAATATAAGATCAAAGAAAAAAACTCTGTGATATCCATTGTCGCATAGTCTGTAGATTCGATTTAGCAAATGAAACATTTGAGGTCAATGCGTTGGCATATTAACATCAAGAATTACATTACATAAACATGTAGAGAAGCAGGCTGATGGAGCCTGCTTCTCTTTTAATATTTTTTCCCAAGACGTGTCGTATGTGAAACTGTTTTAACATGCTTTTTACGCTTGGAATCTTTGTAGACAGATAAGACAAATTTGTTGTTCCAGTAACCATTTTTCGGGCTGTAGTATGTTTTGAATGTGTAATGAAAGACTTTTTGACCTGTTGATCCTGAAGCTGTAGTTACTGTTGTAGCGAGTATGGCTATTACTTTTAGTGTCAAGACTGCGCCAGCTACAGCACCGGTCCCTGTCGGTAATGCCAAAATTGTTGTTGTCACAAGAACGACAATAGCAAGAGTAACGTTAAATTTGTTTTTATAGGTTTTTACAAGTCTCCATTGATAATCTTTGTTTGATTTTGTGTTAAATTCGCCGTCTTCACTTAATAATTCTGGTCCAGCTTCTTTAAATTCTTTAATGTCTACTAGTTCATTGTTGATACGAAGTTCTTCTGTTGCCCGATCAAAAGAGACGGTATCTATTTGTTCACCATTATCAATCGTTATTGTTTGAGTGCTGCCTTTAACTACAGAATTGAAAGTATGTAGTTTGCCTTCAATTTCAGTTTGATAAGATTCTTTAATTCCTTGAGGTTCTAGGGTTACTGCGGCTACGGTTTGTAATGGAACTGTTAAAAATAGCGTCATGCCTAAAAGCCCGATTATGAACTTTTTCATTTTGGATATTTCCCCCTTGTTTTTTGTGCAATAATAAACATATGGATAAAAAATGCTTTTCTTTTAAAAAAAGTTAATTGAGGAGTGATTGATGTGTTTTGGAATTGGGTAGTAGGCATGATCGGGATAATCATAGGGGCTTGTATCTTTGCAACGGAGTTCGAAGATGCTACTTTCTTCACTCGCTTTATTTTCAAGCTTATTGCGATTTTACTTCTTGTGTTTTCAGTGGCTTTTATTAAGTGGCGGCGTAAAAAAATACAACAGCATAATAATTCATAGTACTCCCTCCTTTTTTGACATGTTTTCATCCTATCATTGATCGGTTTGAATTTGGGAATTCATTGGAAAATTTCTTTTTGGGTTGCGGTGACCGCAATTTAGGTTCTTTTATATGGGAGGCGAATGTATGATGACGGTAATATCAGTATTGATGATGTTAAATGGTGCTTGTTATTTTGCTGTTGTTTTCTTTTTATTGAGTGTCCCATTCATCAATATGGTCATTACTGGATAATAAAGAACAGGCTGAAGAGCCTGTTTTTTGTTACTTAAAATACATGGCGCCTATTTCAAAAACACCACTGCGATTACGTATAAAAACCGATATGTCTTGTGCCCTATTTGCTTAAAAAGTGCTTGCGATATGCCGAAAATTTTACAAATCAATGGATAAATAGGGTTTTATTAGGAGTTGTTATGCTAACATTTATTAAAAATTGGTTTTCTAGGGGGATTGTAAATGGCTTCTATACCGTCTCCAGTTGTAGCGATCAAGATAAATGAATGGTATAAGCAAATAAAAAGATTCAATGTTAAAGAGGCTCAGAAGCTAAGAGAAGAGGTTAGAAAAGAAATCGATGTCATGGAAGAAGATGAACAGGCGGTTCTTTATTTTCAGTTGATGGAGTTCCGTCATCAATTGATGACAGACTATGTGCAGCCTTCTAAAGAACCACTTGAAAAATCGGATTACTTGAAAGCTGTAGAAGGACAAGGAAAGAAGATGTCAGCCATCCTTGAATACTATTTTAATTTTTTTCAAGGGATGTATGAATTCAAAAAAGGAGAGTTTATTAGAGCTATTGTGTTCTATAAGCGCGCGGAAAAGCGCCTAGAGCAAGTAGGGGATGAGTTAGAGAGAGCGGAATTTTATTATAAATTATCAGAAGTGTTTTATCACATGAAACAGACACACGTGTCTATGTATTACGTTGGTCTTTCTTATGATACTTATAAGGCACATAAGAGCAATTCTCTTTATATGATTCGAGAAATTAATTGTCTAACTGTTATGGCAGGTAATTTCATTGATTTTGAATGCAGAGAAAAGGCGCTTCCTCATTTATTGTCAGCTTTAGAAAAATCTAAGGCAATGTCTAATAAGTCAATGATTGTGAAGTCATTATTTAATATTGGGTGTTGTTTTAAAGGATTAGGTGATTTTAATAGGGCACTAGCTTATTTTAATCAGGTGATTCTAGAAGGAGAGCCTATTAATGCTACAGAGTTGCTTTTGGTTTATTATGAATTATCGTTATTTCATTTGAGTCAAAAGGAATTTATTGAGGGTGAAAAATTTTTCAAAAGAGGCTTGGAAGAAGCGAAGAATAGAAAAAATGATCTATTTTTATCGTTACTGATGGTATTGGACATTTTATTTTTAAAAACAGCAAACCTAAGTGAAGTCTTGAGCTCATTGGAAAAATTAGAGAATGAGAGGGGTTATCCATACATGGAAGACCTAGCGCTCGAAGCGGCTCGGTACTATAATGAGAATGGGCGTATGGATGAATCTGTAAAAATGTATGAAAAAGTGATGTACGCCCGAAAACAAATCCAAAGGGGCGACTGTTCATATGAATTTTAAAACGGTTCTTACTGGTTTTTTGAGTGCTTCAGCATTGCTAGGTGTGATCTCATTATCATCTGTCGATTTTGATGTGAATTCAAGAAATGCTACTTCTCCAGAATCCACTGATCTGACTGTAAGAAATGCTACAGGCAGTAGCGTTACTACTGAGGATTTTCCTCTTATAACTTTATCTCAACAAGATAACGATTTTGCTGTGAGGAACGGAACCCGTTCTAGTGAAAATCCTGATGTTCGTTTTGGAACCCGTGATTCTAGATTATCTACTTGATGAATCAAACAGATCTTTAGGGTCTGTCAGGCTGTCGAGGAAATCTCGACAGCTTTATTGTCCCCATTAAAACTTACATCTCTCCATTTTATAATAGAGAAAAGCATATACAATAACGGATCGGAGTGGTTATCGGTTCTACAAATCAGATCCGAAAGCATGTGCTCCGTGTCCTTTTCTTGAAAGCTGCACAAGATCTCAAAAGCACCAAAAGGCCATTTCAAGACATGTGTGGAAGGCCTTTTCATTCATTCTCACCTAACATCATGACGTGGAAAATAAAAAAGAATGTAGAAAAACATGAGTTTCTCTACATTCTGGGCACCCGAAAAGGGTGCTTTCTACCGATAATGCGCAAGAAATGTTTGTCTTGCTTTTTCATATGCTTCTGCATCAAAATGATCTCCGCATTTGTGAATACACCAGGGCTCCACTTGCCTTGCAATCCCAACCTCATATCCCTGCTGTGCAAACTCAAAAGACTGTGACACATCATAAAAATGAAAGCCGTCTAAAAGATCCTCACGCCACTTGATATCATATTGTGTTGCCATAAAAAGACCGTCAATAGCAGAAGCTTTGATATAACCTTGGGTTTCTGTCTGTGGATGACCAGATTCAAACGTTAGCAGCTGATAGGTGTCGTGCCGATATTCAATGACTTTCCCTCTGCAATCATGGCTCTCCCACCAGATCCCATTGTCTGGCACACTTTCTGCACCTATTACCCCAAGTATGCCAAGTGACGGATTTTGCAAGAAAAGTGGAATCAGCTCGAGAAGCAACTGCTGTTTGACGATGAGTGTATCTTGATGAAGATAAATTTTAAACTGTGCAGGATGAGTGAGAGCTTCATTGTATCCAGAGGCCATACTTGATGCATGTCTAATAGGCAAAACCTCTACATGATACCCGTGCGGAGCAGGAAGTGAAGCGAGCTGCCGGAAGCAAGCTTGAAACATCGACTCATCATTTACACATAAAACAAATAAGATGGTGGGGCTACTCATTGAGTTGAACCGCCTCAACCACGTATTGATAGGCAGTCGCTGCCTCGTTAAAATCAAAACGGATGCCATGTTTTACGAGTAATTCATGTAGATCATTCATGACGCCCGTATAGGAAGGGTGTTGTACACGAATGGTTTCAAGCTCACGAACATGAAACCCGGCTGACTGAAAGAGGGCATGAATTTCGTGAAGGGTAAAGAAGCGTAAATGTGTTTGATCCATTAATCCTGCATCTGTATAAGAAAATCTCCCAGCCAGTAATTCTAAAACCGTTGAAATATGACCAATATTCGGAATGGAAGACAAGATGACCCCTTCCTTTTTCAGAAAAGGTTTGACCTTTTTTAAAACGGCCCAAGGGTCCAATAAATGTTCAAGAACATCTCCGAAAATGATGCAGTCAAATTGTTCATGCTGATAAGGCAGCGCCATCTGTTCAATATTGCCGCATAAAACATGATCCAGCGCTTTCTCAGCCTGCTTTGCTGCATCTTCAAAAGATTCAATTCCATATATGGTACGGTCTTGTTGTTTTAAGACTTTTCCAAGCTGGCCTGTGCCGCATCCGATATCCAAGATAGACGTCCATTCCTTACGAATACGATGGACAATCACAGGGTTCACACCGTGATAATATTGATCCTTCTTTTGATGATAATAAGATAGGGAATCTGAACTCACGCGCCACCCACCTTTCTTCTTTCTTGTGTCTCATGCTTAATATATGGGTGGGGAGCTTGGTTTTATAACGAAAATGGGCAATTTCCATGAATGACAGCTAAAAAGGGGTCATATAAAGAACAGGGAACGGACTGTCCTCCTAAAAATAGAAAGACAGAACCCCATTGAGTGGAAGGGATTGGTATGATGAGGTGTTCAATTATTGTAGCGTATCGTCATGAAAGGATGTTTAAAAGGTCAATTGACAGGTTAGAACTTTAGCCAAAGCAATCTGAAAGACAAAGGATAACGGCGTTGATTACGGTTTGTTTATCATCTTCTGATCACCGTTGGATGTTAAAAAAGCTTGTATTTCCTCGATGCCTAGTCCAATTTTTTTCGCTTCTTGAATCAAATAAACCCACTCTTCGTCAACTCTTCTTTTCACTTGCGTATCCATAATATCCTCCAGTTCAATAAGACATATTCATCTGCAACCAATGACTTGAACAAACCGTCTAGTAACTGTACGTGTATGTGAATGGAGTACAAAAATAGATTTTTGTCGAAAAATGATGACATTTAACCTATTTTGTAAAATCTATCACCTACCACGTCCCTAAAAAAATGACTAAAAAACCCATAAATATTGAATTCTTACTTCTCATAATAAACAATTGTAAAGTCAGTTAAAAGATTATAAATTAAAATAATGATAAAGACCTAAATCATTTGACTCATATAAACCCATAAGGTTGACATATGCCATCAGCGAGAACAAATTTCATCTTTACAGGACGCACATATTGTTCGTTTGGGAAGTTCTTCTTAAGATGGTATTCTAAAAGAAACAGAATTCACCAAGAAGGAATGAAGAAAGACATGTATAGCCTTTTTCAAAAGTATCAAGAAGTTGTCATGTATCTGATCATGGGTGTGTGTACAACCATTGTCAACATAGTCAGCTTCTATTTATTCGTTGAGATGTTTTCTATGGATTACAAAACAGCAACGGTTGTTTCATGGGTATTTGCTGTGCTCTTTGCTTATATCACCAATAAGAAGTATGTCTTCAAGCAAAAGGCTCGTGACACAAAAAGCCTGATGCGTGAGCTTTCTTCATTTTTTAGTGTCCGTCTCATGTCTCTAGGTGTAGATCTGGGGCTGATGATTTTATTTGTGAGCCAAATGGCGCTCAACGAAACCGTCGCAAAAATTCTTGTTAACTTTGTGATTGTCGTGGTCAATTATGTCGCCAGTAAATGGTTCGTCTTCAAGAAAACAAAAGAAGATGCGATTTAACACATGAAAAAGATAGGTGATGTGAAATGAGCAGCAGGCCAGACGAATTATATGATGCCATATATCAACAAACAGAAAAGCAGCATGAACAAGTGTTGAGGCTAGTCAAAGAAATGACCGCACATCCAGAAGCATTTTCTGAACAAGAAAAGGAAAAGATCAACCGAATGGACATTGCGCTTCAAACAGCGACGGACATTTTAGAAAATTTAATGACCCCTGATACGCAAATGACCATTGTTTTAAGACAAGGGAGAATTCGTGTTGACCTGACGAAAGCGTAAAAGAAGCAGCCAATTGAAAAGCGGCTGCTTTTTATTATGCATCGCTTGTTTCCCGGAGTTGCTTTGGAGACATGCCGATTTTCTTTCGAAAGACTTTATTCAAGTAATTCGCGTTTCGGTAGCCGCACTGTGTGGCGATTTCTTCAATCGAGTATTTCGTTGTTTTCAGTAACGTTTCCGCCTTTTCTAAACGAATATTGGTTAAATAATGAATCGGTGTGAAGCCAGTTGCCTTTTTGAATTCCCTCGTAAAATGACTTTTGGATAAACGTGCCGCAGCTGCCATATCGTCAGGCCCAATCTCCTCGTGAAAATGGTGGCTTGCAAATAAGGCCGCTTGGACGATGGGCTCAGGCCATTTCTCCATTTGTCCCTCAAGCTTTGGCAAATATGAATACAGTTCCATGACAAATTGATAAGCAAGGCTAGACCCCTCAAATGGATTGGTAATCCGTCTTTCACTGGCTTCATCATAAATCTTCTTTAGCAGGCGGATCGGTTTGGAATTCGGATGAAAACGCATGACCTGCTTTCCTTGATCGATAAATTGATCAAAGCAAAGGTCACAGGCTTCCCCATAAAGTGTTAAATAGAGAAATTCCCAATGTTCACTGTCTTCTGGAAAATAGTATTGATAAGCACTGGGGCTTTTCACCAGAAAGGCCTGTCCAGGCAATACTTTGAATCGTTTCTGTCCGATTTCAATCATGCCGTGTCCAGACAGTGTGAGCTGAAAGATGCACTTGCCCTGATCCTTCCGCTCTACGCCATTCCAGCTGTATAACGAAGATGATTGAACTTCCCAGCCAACAGACCAGATTTGGGCCGGCAATGTCACATCAGAATGGTGAAAACGAAATGCAAATGCTTCCTTCTTCAAATTGGAAACCCTCCTTCACAGCAAAAAACAACCTTTTTCTATTTTGAATCATGTTACACCTCATATCACATCGTACCATTCACAGCAAAAAAAGGGTATTTTTTAACGATTTTTTTACCATTGAACTTCAGCTGATGGGGCAACTAAAATAAGATTATCAGAAGAGAAAAGGGGAATGGATATGATCGACACATTACGAGCAGCATTTCACCAGCAATTTGGAGATCAGGAAGAACTCCGCTATTTTTTCGCCCCAGGCAGAGTCAATCTGATTGGTGAACACACAGATTATAATGGGGGCCATGTCTTTCCATGTGCACTCACTCTTGGTACATATGCTGCGGGAGCAAGACGATCACATGGACGCGTCAGAATGTATTCCTTGAATTTTGAAGAAGAAGGTGTGAAAGAGTTCGACCTTTTTGAAATCGCTTTCTCAGAATCGGACGGCTGGGCGAATTATCCGAAGGGAGTATTCCAACAGTTTATCGAAGCAGGCATGGATGTGAAAGAAGGCTTTGATATTGTATATGCCGGCAATATCCCAAATGGCGCAGGCCTGTCATCCTCTGCCTCTATTGAGCTCGTCACGGCTGTCTTGATCAATGAATGGTCGTCATTCGGCGTAACGCAAATCGACCTAGCCCTTCTTGCGCAGCGTGCTGAAAATGAGTTTATTGGCGTGAACTGCGGCATTATGGATCAATTTTCAATTAGTCTTGGAAAAGAAGGTCACGCTATTTTGCTCAATTGTGACACGCTTTCCTTTGAATACAGCCCATTTCGGCAAGAGGGTCTGGCACTTGTCATTGCCAATACAAATAAAAAACGAACACTTGCAGATTCCAAATACAATGAACGCCGTTCAGAATGTCAATCTGCTTTAAACGATCTTAGAAAAGAACGAGATATTGCGCATTTATGTGAGCTCACGGCGGATGAATTCGCTAAGCATGAACATTTGATACAAGATGAAACGTGTAGAAGACGTGCAAGACATGCCATCACGGAAAACGAGAGGACCATGAAAGCAGTAAATTTTCTGAAAGATGATAAAATGGGAGAACTAGGTGCACTCATGAAGGCATCTCACCTTTCTTTAAAGAATGATTATGAAGTCACTGGGCTTGAGCTAGATGCACTGGCTGAAGCCGCATGGCAACATCCAGGGGCGATTGGTTCCCGTATGACAGGTGCTGGCTTTGGGGGCTGTACCGTCAGCATTGTGAAAGAAGAGCTTCTGGACTCATTTATAGAAGAAACAGGTGCGATTTATCAAGAAAAAACAGGCATTCAAGCCTCTTTTTACACAGCTGGAATTGGAGGCGGCGCTAGAGAATTAACGAAGGAGGAATTTTGATGGCAATTTTAGTATGTGGGGGAGCAGGTTTTATTGGCAGTCATGCGGTAGCGGCTCTTTTGGCTAAAGGAGAACAAGTAGTAATTGTGGATAATTTGCAGACAGGTCATAAAGAGGCAGTCGTAAAGGGTGCCGTATTAGAAGAGGGAGATTTAAGGGATCATGCTTTTTTAAGACGGGTTTTTCAAACGCATGACATAGAAGCGGTCATGCACTTTGCGGCAGATTCACTTGTTGGAGAAAGTGTAACAGACCCGCTGAAGTACTATGACAACAATGTCGGAGGGGCAACGGCTTTACTTCAGGTGATGAATGAATTTGATGTGAAACGCATTGTATTCTCTTCAACTGCTGCGACATATGGTGAACCAAAGCGTGTACCGATCGTTGAAACGGATGAGACGAACCCAACAAATCCTTATGGGGAAACAAAGCTCGCGATTGAGAAAATGCTGAAGTGGTCTGAGCAGGCATATGGTATTGAATATGTTGTGCTTCGTTATTTTAATGTAGCCGGTGCTCATACAGAAGGGATTGTCGGGGAAGATCATCAGCCAGAAACGCATTTAATCCCAATTATTTTGCAAGTGGCATTAGGAAAACGTGATCAAATCATGATTTACGGTGAGGATTATGAAACAGAGGATGGCACATGCATTAGAGACTACATTCATGTCATGGATTTAGTAGAGGCGCACATTCTAGCGGTTGAGCGTCTGCGTGAAGGAAAAGGAAGCACGACGTACAACTTAGGGAACGGCACAGGCTTCTCTGTGAAGCAGGTCGTGGAAGCCGCAAGAGAAGTGACGGGTCATGCCATTCCAGCACAGGTGGCAGAAAGACGTGCGGGTGATCCAGCTAAGCTGATTGCTTCATCAGAAAAAGCGCTGAAAGAACTAGGATGGAAGCCGCAATATGCAGATCTCCACACCATCATTCAAAGTGCATGGGATTGGTTTCAGAAACATCCAGATGGCTATCAAAGTGAGTAACGTGTAGCAGGCAGGGGAGGAGACAAAGGGAATGGCGATTGATATTTTTGAAAAGCTAGAACAGCTGATTCAATATGGGGTTAATAAAGAGCTGATATCACCACTAGATATGGATTATACAAGGAACCGGCTGCTAGAGGTGCTTGGTCTCGATGATGCTGAGGCAAGAACAGTCTCAGGAGACAGCGACCTTGAAGACATCTTAATGCCGATGCTCGATTGGGCAGTTGAAACAGGTCTTATTCCTGACGGGACAGATACGTATCGTGATTTATTAGATGCCAAAATCATGGGCTGCTTGGTGGCGCCTCCGAGTGTCATCTATGCAAAGTTTGAAGAGAAACGCAAGCATTGCGGACCAAAGGCAGCGACAAGCTGGTTTTATGAAATGCAGCAGCATGCCCACTATATTCATACAGGCAGAATCGCCAAAAATGTGCAGTGGTTTACACCGACAGAAGATGGTGAGCTTGAGATCACGATTAATCTATCGAAACCGGAAAAGGACCCAAAAGCGATCGCTGAAGCCAAACAGCTTAGTCAAAAGCAATATCCTCTTTGTCTCCTTTGTAAAGAAAACGTTGGGTTTGGGGGACGCATCAATCACCCAGCAAGACAGAATCACCGGATTATTCCGGTAACACTTACAAATGAGTCGTGGTTTATGCAATTCTCGCCGTATGTGTATTACAACGAACATTGTATTGTGTTCAAGGGCGAGCATGAACCAATGCAGATATCTAAAAAGACCTTCGAGCGTCTGCTTTCCTTCATATCTATATATCCGCACTATTTCATAGGATCAAATGCTGATCTTCCCATTGTTGGAGGCAGCATATTAAGTCATGACCACTTTCAAGGTGGTGCTCATGAATTTCCGATGGCGAAAGCAAAGATGGAAGAAGTGTTTTCTCTCGAAAAGTTTCCGAGGGTGAAGGCGGGTATTGTGAAATGGCCGATGTCAGTGATCAGGCTTCAAAGCAGCGACCAGCAGACGCTTGCGGAGGCAGCGGATTTTATATTACATGAGTGGAAAATGTATTCAGATCCAGAAGCGGGGCTGTTCTCACATACAGGAGAGACCCCGCACAATACCATTACACCGATCGCACGCCGCCATGGGGATGAGTACGAATTAGATCTCGTGCTACGAAATAATCGTACAGACAAGCAGCACCCAGGCGGAATCTTCCATCCGCACAAAGAAGTTCATCATATTAAAAAAGAGAATATCGGATTAATCGAAGTCATGGGTCTCGCCGTGCTTCCTGGAAGATTAGCAGCGGAATTAAGCCAGCTAAAAGCGGCGCTGCTATCCAAAAACCCTCTTGAAGAAATCAAAGCCTGTCCGCCTATCATGAAGCACGAGTCATGGGCAGAGCGTCTGATCGAAGAGAATACCTTTACGAAGGACAACGTAGAAACCATTTTACAAAAAGAAATCGGCCTCATTTTTTCTCGTATACTCGCGCAGGCGGGTGTGTTTAAAAGAACAGAGAAAGGGAAAACAGCATTTAAACGTTTCGTTCAAACACTCCATACAGGCAGGTGATGAGTTGATGATTGAACAGGTAAGAACTTTAATGGAAGAAAAACAACTCGATGGTGTTCTGATTCAAAAGCGTAATAACTTTTCTTGGCTTACAGGAGGAAGAAGAAACCACATTGTGTTAAACACGCCAGAGGGCGTTTGTCAGCTACTTGTGTTGAAAGACGACATTGTTCTAGTTGTGAATCAAATGGAAGAAAAACGAATCATTGAAGAAGAAATGGCGTATTTTGACCATCCCTTTCAAGTCGTCACAATGGATTGGTTTGAGGATGAGACTCCTTACATTCAAACACTCATAAAAGACAAACGAATCGGTGCGGACATTCACATGGAAGGAGTGGAGTGGATCGAACCCGATTTGTCTCGTGTTCGATCGATCCTTTCAGCGCCACAGCTCAGCCAATACGAAACCCTTTGTCATGACACAGCGGTTATTGTAGAAAGTGTCTGTCAAGAAATCGTTCCAGGACAGACGGAGCATGAAATTGCTTCGCTTGTTGCTCAAAGAGCGATTGGGCAGGGGATGACGATAGAAGTGCTGCTTGTGGCGACAGATGACCGGATTCATCAATATCGCCACCCGATCCCAACAGAAAAAGCACTTCAAAAGCATGCACTGGTTGTCCTTTGTGCTGAACGGCATGGACTCGTGGCAAATGTCACAAGATCCGTTTACTTTGGACAGCTACCAAAGGAGCTTGAAGAAAACAAAGAAAGGCTTGCGCGAATTGACACGGTCATGAATGCGGCCACTCGTCCAGGGAACACCATTGGAGATGTATTGAAGGCAGGCATTGCTCAATATGAAAAAGAAGGCTTTCCTGATAGCTGGAAAAAGCTTCACCAAGGAGGCAAGACTGGATTTGTGTCTAGAGAGATCATTGCAGTTCCTTCATCCGTGGAAGAGATCCAGCTTCATCAAGTATTCACTTGGAATCCTTCCTTACCAGGATTGAAATCAGAAGATACGATGGTCGTCGAGAAAGAAGGAAATCGCTTTTTAACCTATACAGGCAAGTGGACGTATATAGACATAGAACATGAAGGAAGCATCTATAGACGACCAGACATTTTGGTGAGAGACGAATAATGAGAAGCCGGCGATGAGCCGGTTTTTTGCTGGAAGTCTTTAGCGAGTTTCCACTCATTTATCACCATTACCAATCATTACAGCGCATAGGGGGAGGATCGATACTTTCTTTTCTTGTCGACTTGCGTTAAAATGAGTAAGGTTTTTGTTAAATATGGGGATACCTATTTTAGAATTGTTTACCTAGATAAAATTTCATAAAGTTAAATTGAAATTTGACCAAACTTTTTTATTGTGGTAAACCTAAATTTGACAAAGTTCTTGATTGTTTGTCCTTTGCCTTCAACTCTCAACTTTTCAAATTCCTAGAAATTTATTGTGTGTGCAATAATATAAATTTATGGCGAATTTATGACATTTCAATAGAAATCTGTTGAAAAATAAATGAACTTTTGAAAAAAGGGGAGCTAACTCCAACAGATTTTGATAGCATTACAAAGGGAAGAAAAGTTTTCGAAGGCAGATGGCTTTTCACAATTATTCAGCAATTTATACATTATTTAAGGAAGGATGGTGATCTTCTTGTTCAGAGCCATTAAACCTATGCTTTTATTAGCGATGCTCGTGAGTGTTTTTGTATTAGGAGGTTGCAGCAATATCGCTGTTTTAGATCCTAAAGGACCAGTCGCAGCACAACAAAAAGACTTAATCCTTTTATCTATTGGATTCATGCTCTTTATCGTTGGTGCGGTATTTGTACTGTTTACCATCATTTTGGTTAAATACCGTGAGCGTAAGGACGTTGGAAACGCCTCTTATAACCCAGAACTACACGGGAATACGCTTCTAGAAGTTGTCTGGACAGTGATCCCAATATTAATCGTTGCTGCCCTTTCAGTTCCAACTGTAAAAACCATTTACTCTTTGGAAGAGGCGCCTCAAGCAACAAGTCATAAAGATCCACTTGTCGTTTATGCTACAGCAGTTGATTGGAAATGGATCTTCAGCTATCCAGAGGAAAATATTGAAACAGTGAACTACTTAAACATTCCAAAAGATCAGCCGGTTTTATTTAAAATCACTTCCGCTGATACAATGGCATCACTATGGATTCCTCAGCTAGGCGGGGAGAAGTATGCGATGGCTGGAATGGAAATGGAACAATATCTTCAAGCTGATGAAGTAGGCACATATGAAGGAAGAAACGCCAACTTCACAGGCGAAGGCTTTGCTCAGCAAAAATTCAAAGTCAATGCGATGACGCAGTCTGACTATGATAAATGGGTAAATAAAACGAAAAAAGAAGCACCAAAGTTAACGAAGAAAACGTATGACTACTTGATGCTTCCTGATGCTGCAGATGTGCAGACATTCTCATCAACACATTTATCTTTTGCGAAGCACGGAGAGGATTCTGAATATGCACTCCAAGCACGCAAACGTTTAGGTTACCAATCAGTTTCTCCGCATTCCAAGACAGATCCTTTCGAGAATGTGAAGAACTATAAAAGAAAACTAGAAAACGAATAAACTGACTAAGGAAAGGAGGAGGCCGTTATGCATTTAAAATGGGATGAGTTTTTTGTAACTGGAGACCCATTAATTCTTGGTGCGCAAATTTCTATCGCTCTTACTTCCATTGCCATTGTGTTTGTTTTAACCTACTTCAAAAAGTGGAAATGGCTCTGGAAAGAATGGCTGACATCAGTTGATCATAAAAAGCTTGGAATCATGTATATCCTTGCTGCTGTGATTATGTTCTTCCGCGGTGGGGTAGACGGACTGATGATGCGCGCGCAGCTGGCGCTTCCTAATAATACGTTTTTAGATTCAAACCACTATAATGAAATTTTCACAACGCATGGTACGATCATGATTTTATTCATGGCGATGCCATTCTTAATTGGTTTAATCAACGTCGTGGTTCCTCTTCAAATTGGTGCACGTGACGTTGCATTCCCGTATTTGAACAACTTGAGCTTCTGGACATTTATGGTCGGAGCAATGCTGTTCAACATTTCCTTCGTTATTGGAGGATCACCAAGTGCAGGCTGGACGAGTTACATGCCGCTCGCCGGAAATGATTTCTCACCAGGACCTGGACAGAACTACTACTTGCTCGGGCTCCAAATTGCAGGTATTGGTACACTAATGACAGGTATTAACTTCATGGTGACCATCTTAAAAATGCGTACCAAAGGTATGACGCTTATGCGTATGCCGATGTTTACATGGACAACATTGATCACGTCTGTCATTATCGTTTTCGCATTCCCTGTTTTAACAGTTGCTTTAGCACTTATGACATTCGATCGTTTATTCGGTTCAGCATTCTTTACACTCGAAGCGGGCGGTATGCCAATGCTTTGGGCGAACCTTTTCTGGATTTGGGGACATCCTGAGGTATATATCGTTATCCTGCCGGCTTTCGGTATTTTCTCAGAAATCTTTGCGACGTTCTCAAGAAAGCAGTTGTTTGGTTACAAAGCGATGGTTGTATCGATTGTGGCAATCTCTGTTCTTAGTTTCCTTGTGTGGGTTCACCACTTCTTTACAATGGGGAACAGTGCAGCGGTTAACTCATTCTTCTCGATTACAACAATGGCGATTTCTGTACCAACAGGTGTGAAAATCTTTAACTGGCTCTTTACAATGTATCGAGGCCGTATCAGTTTTACATCCCCAATGCTTTGGGCACTTGGTTTCATCCCGAACTTCGTAATCGGTGGTGTGACTGGGGTTATGCTTGCGATGGCAGCTGCGGATTACCAGTACCATAACACGTACTTCTTAGTATCCCACTTCCACTATGTATTAATCGCAGGTACTGTATTTGCTTGTTTTGCAGGTCTTGTTTTCTGGTATCCGAAAATGTTTGGTTACAAGTTAAACGAACGAATCGGCAAATGGTTCTTCTGGGTATTCATGATCGGATTTAACATCTGTTTCTTCCCGCAGTACTTCTTAGGACTGCAAGGAATGCCAAGACGTATTTATACGTATGGACCAGAAGATGGCTGGACTGCACTAAACTTTATTTCAACAATTGGTGCATTCATGATGGGTATCGGATTCATCATCCTTTGCTATAACATTTACTACAGCTGGAGACACGCGAAACGTGAAGTGTCTGGAGACAGCTGGGGAGAAGGACGTACGCTTGACTGGGCGACATCTTCTGCAATTCCGCCGCATTATAACTTTGCAGCACTTCCAGAAGTGACGTCACCAGATGCATTCCATCATTGGAAGCAAAACAATGTAGACGTTCATCCTGAAAAAGAATTCAAGAAAATTCACATGCCGCACAATTCAGGCAGACCGCTTATCATGTCTGCATTCTTCGGACTTGGTGCATTCGGTCTTGTATTTGAATGGTACTGGATTGGCGTTATCGGCTTAATCGGTGTATTCGCAACAATGATTTTACGTTCATTTGAATATGACGATGGCTACTATATTCCTGTTGAAGAAGTGATTGAAACAGAGAAAAAGAATAAGGAGGCGCAGAAGTAATGGGACATAATGATAGCAGCTATGCAAATGCACCGCTTGAATATCAGTCTGAAACAGGACGTTTAAACATCCTTGGTTTCTGGATATTCCTTGGCGCGGAAATCGTGTTATTCTCAACACTTTTTGCGACCTACTTTGTTCTTCATGGCAGAACAGCTGGCGGCGTTTTGCCAGCTGAGCTATTTGATATGAAGCTTGTATTGATCATGACATTCCTGCTATTGGTGAGTTCATTTACATGCGGGATTGCCGTTCATGAAATGCGCCGTGGAAGTACAAAAGGGGTTGTCATTTGGACGATTCTGACACTGCTTCTAGGTGCAGGCTTCGTTGGTTTTGAGATTTTCGAATTCTTCCATTATGTACATGAGGGTGCGAGCATCCATACAAGTGCATACTGGTCTGCATTCTTTGTTCTTTTAGGAACTCACGGATTACACGTATCCATTGGTATCTTCTGGATTACGGGCATCTTGTTCCAAATTAAAAAACGTGGATTAACACCACAAACAGCAGCGAAGATCTTTATCTCAAGTCTATACTGGCATTTCCTTGATGTTGTATGGATTTTCATCTTCACAGCTGTGTACTTGATCGGATTAGGGGGGCTTTTGTGATATGGCTGGAAAAACACATTCCTCAGCAGAGCACGAACACTTCCCTTGGAAACACGTAGTTGGCTTCATTCTCTCCATTGTGCTAACCATCTTAGCATTCTGGATTGCCATCGGAGCTGAAATTGGCAGTTCCGCAAAACTATGGATTATCTTTGGTTTTGCCTTCATTCAAGCATTCTTGCAGCTGTTCATGTTCATGCACATGACAGAGAGTGAGAACGGGACTGTTCAAGTCGGAAATACTTTGTTTGGTCTGTTCTGTGCGATCATTTTCGTCATCGGGTCTGTTTGGATCTTCGCGGCTCACTACAGCCACGGAGAGAACAGCAAAGACGGTTATTCACCATCTGCGCCAAAGCAGTCTGAGCATTCAGAGAAATAATAAAAAACCACTCATCTTTCATAGATGAGTGGTTTTTATGCTGATTGTGATAACGCTTCCAATTGATGATGCAATATCTATCTGCTACTGAATCTTTTGCGAATGAATGGAAGTCCATAGATGAGGAAAGCTGCAATATGAGCCAGAATCACGTTAATGGCAAAGAATGCGATCATGAAGGTATGTCCTGCTGGAGATAAACTGCTTGTCATGTAAAGACCGAAGAAAATCCACATAATCATGATGGGTGGAATAGATGCTAATGCAATCTTTCTGTTTTCCAACCATAAAAACAGGGGTGTAGCTGTTGCAATACATAGGTACGCAAAGAACATATCCATCGTATCCAACTCCTTTGTAAGTTGATGTCCAAATTCAAATGAGAGGTCAGGATGCAATTGTGTCTGTTTTTAGGAGATATTGTGAACATTTTGTTACAAATATTATACCACAATTGACTTTGAAGTAAACTCAATAATTGGAAAATGGGCCTTATTCCGCAGAATTTGTTTTTTTTCTTATACCTCAGTTAAGCTTATGTTGGCAAGATGTTCACCTTTCATATCGCCACATAAGTCATTGAATTTTCCCCTTAAAATCTGTAAAATAATCTTTTTAAAGGACTTATGATCGGTTGTCATGATAGAGTGGAAAGGAATTTTTTCCTATTGTTAGGATGAAAAGTATTTCATTTTTTGAAAATAGAATGGAACCTTTCAGGTGTCACTTCCGTCATATTTAAGGTGAGTTGCTTTTGTGAAAATTTCAATCTAATATAAATAAGGGCTTTTATGTTTTGTAATAAGGGTGGTTAGTTCATGAACAAGCAGAATACATCTCCTTACTATCAGGGAGATTTGATTTTTATATTTTTAGCCTTCTTTGCCATCAGTGTCATCGCTATTTATGCTGCGGGACAGTTTGGGCAATATGGATCTAATGCATGGACCAGACAGATCATTTACTACATGGTCGGGGTCATCTGTATTGTGGCTATTAATTACTTCGATCTGGAACAATTAGAAAAGTTAAGCCTATATATTTTTATAGGCGGCATTATGCTCTTAATTCTTTTAAAAATTGCTCCTGCACAAATTGCAGGTCATGATTTTGCTCCAATTAAAAATGGTGCAAAAAGTTGGTTTGTGTTACCGGGAATTGGAACATTTCAGCCTTCAGAGTTCATGAAAATTGGTTTGATTATGATGCTCGCCTCTGTCATTGGGAAGGCAACCCCAAGAGGAAAACGAACATTAGAAGATGATATTTTCCTACTATTAAAAATTGCCGGCGTGGCTGCTGTACCAGTCGGACTCATCTTTTTGCAAGATGCAGGTACGGCTGCGGTATGTATGTTTATTGTCGTTGTCATGGTCTTTTTATCAGGGGTCAACTGGAAATTGATCTCTCTCATCGGTTCAGTGGTTGTGCTCTTAGTTGCCGCTGTGTTAGCCGTGATTATTCTATTCCCTGATTTCGCACAAAAGATCGGGATTCAGCAGTATCAGATCAACCGGATTACCGCTTGGCTGCCTGATAGTTCTTCGACAGCCAACCAAGCCCAGACACAGGATGCATCTGGATCTGATAAATATCAAGTCGAGCAAGCCATTATGGCAATTGGGGCAGGACAAATTTTCGGGAACGGTGTTAAAAACTTAAAAGTTTATGTTCCAGAAGCACAGACAGATATGATTTTCTCTATCATAGGGGAAGCCTTTGGTTTTGTCGGCTGCGCATTTGTGGTCATCATGTTCTTCTTCCTGATTTACAGGCTTGTTGTGTTGATTGACCGTATCCATCCTTATAGCCGGTTTGCGTCATTTTTCTGTGTAGGATATACAGCATTGATTGTCATCCATACATTCCAGAACATTGGCATGAACATAGGCGTCATGCCTGTAACAGGGATACCGCTCTTATTCATCAGCTTCGGGGGAAGCTCTGTTTTATCTGTTCTGATTGGATTTGGTATCGCCTATAATGCAAGTGTTCAATTAACGAAATATCAAAGTTATTTATTTAAATAAAACGGGTAAAGGGCAGTCTAAGCGTAGGCTGCCTTTTTGGTGTGAGTTCTAACTTTTGAAAAGCAATATTCATTTGTCTTATGATAGTAGGAGTGAAGGAGGTCTTCGAATTGAATAAAACGATAGAAACCATCTTAAATCATCGGTCCATCCGTTCGTTTACAGATGAGCGTCTGACAGACGAAGAAGTGCTGACACTTATCAAAAGTGCACAGGCTGCTTCGACATCAAGCTATGTACAGGCGTATAGTATCATTGGTGTAACAGATCAGGAGAAGAAGGCGAAGCTTGCTGAACTGGCTGGAAATCAGCCATACGTTGAGAAGAATGGGCATTTTTTTGTTTTCTGTGCAGACTTGAAACGCCACGACTATATCGCAAAAAAAGCAGGGAAAAACCATCAAGAAGCGCTTGAGAATACTGAAGCCTTTCTGATCAGTGTGATTGATGCGGCGCTCGCTGCGCAAAATGTCAGTGTCGCCGCAGAATCTATGGGACTTGGCATCTGCTATATCGGCGGACTGCGTAATCAGCTGAAGGAAGTATCAGAATTACTTGAAACGCCTTCCTATGTGCTGCCGCTATTCGGCCTGGCCATAGGACATCCTGCCAATTCATCATCTCAAAAGGAACGGTTGCCCGTTGAGCTGATCTATCATGAAAACACATATCAGCAAGACGAAGCTCATGTGGATCGTTATTTAAAAGAATACGATGATCGTATTTCATCATATTATGAAGAACGAACAAACGGTGAGAGAAAAGATACATGGTCTGAGCAAATGCTTCGAGGCTTTAGCCAGCCAAAACGTGCTT
This sequence comes from Bacillus sp. FSL K6-3176, assembly GCF_038003325.1. Taxonomy (NCBI): domain Bacteria; kingdom Bacillati; phylum Bacillota; class Bacilli; order Caryophanales; family Bacillaceae; genus Bacillus; species Bacillus sp. FSL K6-3176. The sequence continues at coordinate 3,477,093 of NZ_JBBOOX010000001.1, read as the reverse complement.
TCCTCGGAGATTTTGTGAAAGAGAAGGGCTTTAATCGAAAATAAATCAGGAAATCCCCCTTTCAAGTGAGAGAGGGGGATTTCTGTAAGAGGTGCGACATCATGAAATTAAGTATACTGGATCAATCTCCATTGATTGGAGATGCGACGCCTGCTGAGGCGCTGAAGCAAACAGTCGAGCTGGCGAAGCAGGCAGAGAAATGGGGTTATCATCGATTTTGGGTATCAGAGCATCACTTTTCAAACCGGCTCGCAGGATCGAGTCCAGAGGTGCTTCTCGGTCATTTATCAGCTGTGACGTCACATATCCGTATTGGTTCAGGTGGCGTCATGCTGCCCCACTACAGTGCCTATAAAGTAGCAGAGAACTTCAGAGTGCTCGAAGCCTTGGCTCCGGGCAGAATTGATCTTGGCATTGGACGTGCTCCTGGAGGTATGCCGATCTCCTCCATTGCCCTTCATCATGGAGAACGGAAGCGACTTGGTGATCAATACCCTGAGCAGGTAGAAGAATTAAGGGTGTATTTACATGATTTAGCCGATGAATTTTATCCGCTGCCTCACCTGACCGCTTCTCCGAAAGTAGATACTGCCCCAGAGGTATGGATGTTAGGTTCCTCTGGAGGAAGTGCACGGCTTGCCGCAAAAGCAGGTGCAGGCTATACGTTTGCTCTTTTCATTAATGGAGAAGGCGGAGAAGACTCTGTGTCGCAGTATATCAACCGATTTGAACCTTCAGAATTTGGTGCTGAGCCGCGTGTCAGTCTTGCGGTCTTCGTTTTATGTGCAGAAACAGAGGAACAGGCAGAAAAATTGGCTGTTAGCTTAGATTTATCATTATTAGCTAACGAACAAGGACAGAACCTTGGCGGCTTTCCTTCATTTGAACAGGCAAAGGACTATTCCTACAGTCCATATGAACAAAAACGAGTAGCAGCCAATCGACAGAGAATGGTTGTTGGCACGCCAGCCTCTGTGAAGCAGCAGCTGACAGAACTCGCAAAGGCGTATCGTACAGATGAAGTGATCGCTGTGACCATCACACATCACATGCAAGACCGTCTCACATCGTATCGTTTATTAAAAGAAGCTTTTGACGCATAACTTATGTAAATTTACCGTCTGCGCAGCCAATAAAAGGGATAGAGGAGCATCATGGTGAGAATAAAGGCAGCTGTCACCGCCAAGCTAAGCGGATAAATGCAGGTGGTATAGACAGTCAGTTCACATGCTTGATGAAAAGGACGAGGCTGTTTTGCATGTAAAAAGGTAAAAAAATAAACCAAGGTGATCGTGAGAAAAAAAGCCGTCATAAAAGAAACGATCCATAGCCATATCAACATGAATTTCTCTTTCCTCCATATATGATAGAAAAGCCTTGTTGAGCTGATGGGCTCATACAAGGCTTTTTATGTGATTCTTGTTTATTCAGGATAAATATCGAATGGTTCTTTTGTTTGAACCGTATCTGATTTGCCTTTCAGGCTTGCATACGCAAGCATTGTATACTCACCTGCTTCTAACTTCTGTCCTTTATTGATCGTGCCATTCCATTTCACACGATGCTCTCCTTTATCAACATGTTGATAAACTCCTGCTTCACCTAAATACTTTCCATCTGTCGAGTAGACGAGGAATGCAAGATTTTCAGCACCGCCTGGGAGATAGCTACTAATGACATAGCTTCCAGCACGGTTATCCGGCTCTACGGAAACCGAAGTGACGCGCGGGTAATCAGGCTCTTTTACAATCAATAAAGTAGGGATTTCAGTGACCTTTCTGCCATTTTCGCGAATGGTGATACTGCCTTGGTACGTTCCTTTTTTCGTTTTTCCATAATTCACTTGTACTGCGGAAGTAAAGGACCCTGTGGAATTCCCTTTTACTGTGATTTTTTTCGTGCCGTTTGTGCTAATGCCGTTGCCATCGAACTTGTAATCAATGGTATAGGTTTTCGGTGCTTTTGACAGGTTTTCTACCTTGAACTTCTTCGTTTTGATTTGAACGCCCTTTTCTTTTAAGAAAGTGCCGTACGAATAGCTTGCATCAGACACAATAGAAGACGCTTGAAGTGATTCGATGATTCGAACGCTGCCTGTGCCCTGCGTATTGTGAGGGAACGGGCTGCCATTTGGATCATACAATGTTTCTGCTGTATTCATCATCAGCGCTTTAATTTGCTCTGTAGAATACGATGGTTTTGCTTGTTTAATAATCGCTGCTACTCCGGCTACATGAGGAGATGCCATGCTTGTTCCTTGCTTCGATCCATAGCCGTATGGCTGAGAAGGATCGTGTGTCGGAATGGTGCTGACAATACTCACGCCAGGTGCTGAAAGATCTGGTTTGATCATCCACGTATCGACAACAGGTCCGCGAGATGAGAAGTCAGCGACTTGTTCACTTAACTCTTTCACAAATTGAATCGAGAAAGTTGTTGTATTGTTACCAGCCTCAATGGCTTTAACAAGTGCTGTTCCTTCCGCTTTTGACAGCTTAATCGTCGGAAGGGCTAGACCTGGTACATCCACAGGGATTTCTCCATCTGTATTGTTGTACATGACAACGCCGATCGCACCAGCAGCCTTCGCATTGTCCACTTTATCAACAAAGGCAATGGCTCCACGTTCAATCACTGCCACCTTTCCTTTGACATCGATGTTTTCAAAATCTTTTTCGTCACCGATGCCTGCTTGGACGAGTGTGACTTGTTTTTGGTCAAGTGCTTTTAAATCATTTTCTTGATAGTAGCCCATCACTTTTGCTGTTGAATAGTTCGGGAATTTCACGTTGTATAGACTGTACGGAAGCTGAGTGGCTCCGACAGAAATAGCATCTCTTGATGTCCCAGGAGATCCAACGGTCCAGCTGTTTGGCCCGCTGTTTCCATTTGATGTCACAGCGACAACCCCTTCAGACATGGCCCAATCCAGTGCGATGCTTGTTGCATAATCAGGGTTATTCACACTGTTTCCAAGAGAGAGGTTCATGACATCGGCTCCGTCAGTGACAGCCCGGTCGATGCCTGCTAGGACATTTTCAGTTGTTCCTGATCCGCCTGGTCCAAGGACACGGTAGGCGAGAAGGGTAGCATCTTTTGCGACACCTTTAATTTGTCCATTTGCCGCAATTGTTCCTGCGACGTGTGTACCATGATCTGTCGATTCGCCTCTAGGATCTCCTTTTGGTGTTTCTTGTGGAGAATAGTCATTATCAACAAAGTCATAGCCTTTGTATAATCCGAAGTTTCCTTTTAAATCAGGGTGGGTATAATCTACTCCAGTATCAATGACAGCGACTTTTACTCCTTTTCCAGAGTAGCCGGCATCCCAAGCTTTTGGGGCACCGATAAATGGGGCGCTTTTATCCATGAGTGGAGAGACATCCTCATTAGGAAGCTGGACGCTTTTCTTTTTCACTTCATCTGTTTGATATGTAACATCCGGATAAACGGCTTTTACTCCGTCAACTGCGAGCAGTTTCGGGATTTCGTTTGCAGGAAGTTTCATAGAGAAACCAGAGAAGACTTTTTCATATTCTTGATGAACACTCGCTTTATCTAGCTTTTTGAGTGCTGCATTCTTTACTTTCGTTCGAGATTTTTTGAGGGAGGCCTTTGTTTGTGCTTCGCCTTCTTGCTTGGCTTCAACTAAGGATTTTTCCTTTAATTCAACAATGACAGTGGTGTGTTTTCTAGACTTAACATTGATTTCGCCGAAGATTTCTGCTTTTTCCAGTTCCACCTGTTTGTTCGATGGAGCGGCAGCAGCCTGACCTGAAAAGAATGTGGATAAGGTAAAAATAGTGGAGAACAATAGAACAGAAGAACGAGAGATTACTTTTTTCAATTAATTTTCCCCTTTCTAGCTGTGTATTTAGGGAGATAGCCTTTCTTTTTGTGGATAAATAGGAAAGATTCACTGCCCGTTATTAAGTATTCCATACGATGAAACCAATTCCTTTACTAAAATGGTCTTATTTTACATAGTCATAAAGAACTATTTTGTTTATAAAGTCACACTTATGCACAATAATCTGTTGATAACTCGATTATTCAGATATATATATATGGAAAATAAAAAAATCTCATACACAAAATCTAGTAAGAGGGTGTTGATATGTGGATAAACCCTGTTGATAAGATGTGCTTATCTTTGGGATAGTGTGTGTATAAAATTTTCATAGAAACATTGTGGAACATGATCATCTTCTGCACTTTTCAACAAAACTTCTGAAAACTAGTTCGTTTTTTCACCCAGATTGTGACAAACCTCTCTTTTTTCTCGGGATATGATAGGAACAGTTAATTTGCTAGAACTGCTAGATTCTAAGGAAAGCGGAGGGATGTTCAGTGAAGAAATGGAAGAACTGGTTGAGTGTATGGTTTGGTTTTGTGATGAATGTGCTTGTGAATCCTGGTGAGCTGCTGAAGAAGCAAGGGGTGAAAGTGGCAGCAGTGGATGGAGGATTCTTTCTTGCGGTGAATGAGAGAAAGCTAGAGAAACTGGCAGATGAAAAGAAGAAGAAGCGCAGGAGAGAAAAGCCGTTTCAAGAAAGTCTGATGATGCTTGATGAAAAGACAACGAGAGAGGCTCGTGCCGGTCCGTTCTTATCTTTACAGAAAAGTTGAAACAGGGTAAAATCCCACATAAGACACGTTATCTGTGGGAGAGGATGCCCCTTGAAGATATATAAAATATTGAATAACAATGCAGTGGTTGTAAAGGAGGGTGATCAGGAGAAAATTGTGATGGGGCCCGGAATTGCTTTTCAGAAGGGGAAAAATGACGTCGTGCCCGTTCAAAAAATAGAGAAGATTTTTGTTGTGCGTGAAGAAAATGAGAAGTTTAAACAAATTCTTGCGACATTGCCAGAAGCGCATATTGAGGTGGCAGAGCATATTATTAGTTATGCAGAGGGTGAACTCATGATGCCGCTCAGTGATCATATCCACATTTCACTGACAGATCATTTATCCTTTGCCATTGAACGCGTTCAAAAAGGCATTGTCTTATATAATAAATTGCTTGGTGAGATCAAAGTCTTATATAAGCAGGAATATGATATTGGAAAGTATGCCATTCGTTATGTAAAGGAGCGGCTTGGGGTTGACCTGCCGGACGATGAGGCAGGGTATGTGGCACTTCATATTCATACGGCCAAAATGAATACGGAGTCCATGAAGAAGACGGTCAAATACACAACGATGATCAAAGAAATGATCGAGCATATCGAAAGCGTTTTTGAGCGCTCGATTGATGAGGATAGTATTTCATATCAGCGCCTTGTGACACATTTGAGGTATGCATTAGGCAGGTTGGAATCGAATGAAGCATTTCAAATCATGGACGATGACATGCTGACTTTTATCCAAACAAAGTATGATTCGGCTTACCGGTGTGCACTTGGACTGGCTGATTTGCTGAAAAAAGAATATGGACTTCATCTCCCTGAATCGGAGATCGGCTACATCACGCTGCATGTCCAGCGTCTGCAGGATGCCGAATTGGTGTAAAGGTTGTGCCTGTCCGCAGGCTTTTTTTTATGCACACTACTCTAATTAGTGTATATGGGTCATTTGATTCGAAAAAATAGCTTGACGCAGGTCACGCTCCTATACTATGATGAAAGCGTAATCAAAAACCAATATCGTGGGATTGTGACTGTCAGGCAGGCAAGACCTAAAATTTGCGTAACGAGGGGACGTGTATGTCCTTTCATCGTTGGTGAATTTTAGGTCTTTTTTGTTTTAAAAAAAGGGGGAGACAACATGGATTATCAAAAAACAGCCAAAGAATTAACAACATTATTAGGCGGCAAAGAAAATGTCATTAGCGCAACACATTGTGCCACACGACTCCGATTGGTGATGAAAGATGAGGCGTTGATTGACAAAGATGCCATTGAAGAACTTGAGGGTGTGAAGGGTGCCTTCTCAAGCTCGGGTCAATTCCAGATCATATTTGGAACAGGTTCTGTCAACAAAGTATATGAGCCTTTTGCGCGTGAGGCGGGTCTTGAGGCAGACGACGAGAATCAAAAACCAGCCAGCCATGATGAAGCCGTGAAGCAAAAAATGAATCCACTTGCACGTTTTGCCAAGACGCTATCGAATATTTTTGTACCAATCATTCCAGCGATTGTAGCAAGCGGTTTATTAATGGGCCTATTAGGTATGATGAAAGCCTTCAAATGGGCTGATCCAAGCTCTGCCATCTTCCAAATGCTAGATATGTTCTCAAGTGCTGCCTTTATCATTTTACCGATTTTAATTGGGGTTAGTGCAGCCAAAGAGTTTGGTGGAAATCCATATTTAGGAGCTGTCATTGGGGGCATTATGATTCACCCGAGCTTGCTGAATCCATGGGGACTGACAGACGCAAAACCAGAATATATGCATCTATTCAACTTTGATATTGCTCTTCTTGGTTACCAAGGAACGGTCATTCCCGTGTTATTAACTGTGTATATCATGTGCGTGATTGAAAAGAATTTAAGAAAAGTTGTGCCGAACAGTATTGATTTACTTGTGACGCCGTTTGTGACGGTGATTGTGACTGGATTTGTGACGTTTATTGCTGTAGGACCGCTAGGGAGAATGCTTGGAACAGGGATCTCGAATGCACTCACTTATGTTTATGACCATGCAGGATTCTTAGCTGGACTGATTTTCGGAGGCGCTTATTCTTTAATTGTACTGACAGGTGTTCATCATAGCTTCCATGCGATTGAGGCAGGACTTCTGAATGATATTGGACGGAATTATTTGCTGCCGATCTGGGCCATGTCCAACGTCGCTCAAGGCGGAGCTGGGCTAGCGGTCTTTTTCTTAGCAAAGCGTGCAAAAACAAAAGAAATTGCATTACCAGCAGCATTTTCTGCTTTCTTAGGTATTACTGAGCCGGTCATATTCGGTGTGAATCTTCGTTATCGTAAGCCATTTATTGCTGCAATGATCGGAGGTGCATTAGGCGGGGCGTTTGTCGTCTTCACGAAGGTAGCCGCCAACGCTTATGGTTTAACAGGGATTCCGATGATTGCCATTGCAGCTCCATTTGGTTTACAAAATGTGGTAAATTATGTTATTGGTATGTTAATAGCTGTTGCTGTTTCATTTATTCTTACCATCATCTTTAAAGTCAAAGAAGTCGAAAAATAATCAAGGAGTGGTCACAGTGATGACAACAACGGACGCAGCACTTCGTCAAAAGGTAACAGATCGTATTCGAAACTATGAGCATTTGGTGAAAAAAGATGTGTACCGTCAGAACTTCCATTTAATGCCGCCAGTCGGTCTTTTAAATGACCCGAATGGATTGATTCAGTGGAAGGGAGTCTACCATGTGTTTTATCAATGGCAGCCATTTAAAACAGGACATGGGGCAAAATTCTGGGGTCACTACACATCAACCGATCTAGTGAATTGGCAGCATGAAGAGGCTGCCCTCACCCCAAGTGATTGGTTTGATCAAAATGGCTGTTATTCTGGCAGTGCAGTCATTGACGATGGTCGTATGTATGTGATGTATACCGGAAATGTCCGTGATGAGCAAGGGAACCGTGAGACATATCAATGTTTAGCTGTTTCAGAGGATGGAGTTCATTTTGAGAAAAAAGGTGTCGTGGCGACTTTGCCAGCAGGATTCACTGCACATTTTCGTGACCCGAAGGTGTGGAAGCGGAATGGAAAGTGGTACATGGTCCTTGGAGCACAAAGTGAAGATCTCAAAGGACATCTTGTCTTATTCACATCTGATACATTAGACAATTGGACGTTTCAAGGCATTATTGCAGGCAGTGGAAAGAATGGATTAGATCATTTCGGATACATGTGGGAATGTCCAGATCTGTTTGAATTAGACGGTCAGGATGTATTGATCGTGTCACCACAGGGGCTGAAGCCTGATGGATTCAAATACAACAATACACATCAATCTGGTTATTTTGTTGGTACATTGGATGATCGTACCTACCAATATACGCATGGAGCGTTTGAGGAGCTGGATCGTGGCTTTGACTTTTATGCACAGCAGACTTTTCAAGATGAATCGGGCAGACGCATTTTAATGGGATGGATGGGTGTACCAGATCAAGGGGAAGAGCATCATCCAACCATCTCTTATCAATGGATCCATTGTTTGACGATTCCGAGAGAGCTTCGTTTAGATGATGAGGGACGTCTTATTCAACAGCCGGTAAGTGAACTTCGATCTATGCGGACAAATGAGCAGGAGCATGTTTTTCACGTTAAACGATCTGTTCATTCCATTCCTGTTGAAGATTTGACGAGCGCAGAGGTATTCATTGATCAAATTGAAACACAAAAAGGGTTTGAATGCTGTATTCGTGCTGCTGCTCGTATCATTTATGATAAAGATGATGGCAAACTAACGTTAGAGAGAGATCGATTTGAAGATCGAACAAAGGAAGTTCGTGAAGTAGAAATTGAGGAACTACAGGATCTGCATATTTTTATTGATGCATCATCGATTGAGATTTTTGTCAACGGAGGCCGGGAAGTATTTACTGCACGTTACTTTCCTTCCCCGGGAAATAAATCAATCTCCATCAGTGGTAGAAATGAAACGAAGCTTAAATTGAAGACGTGGCATTTGCAAAAAGAAGCAGGTCATTGATCTGCTTTTTCTAGTGAGATCAGCCTGTATCTTAAAGCCTATATCATGTATATACAAGGTTGGCCTAAAGCGGTTTGATGACGTTTTACATATATGATAACAGGTTCAATTATGGTATCATTTTAAAATATATACAGCTGAGGCTGACGTTTATCCAAATGCGGTAGGACAAAAAGGGGTTGTTTACTTGAATTCAAAACAGCAGCCGACGACTAGAAAACGCTTGGAGACAATGGCAGATCATGTTGAAGATAAACGTGAAGAATATAAAGAATTGCTAATTCAAGTCCAATCTATTCTCGGTGAACCTTCTCTAGAGCAGGAAGAATTAAAAGAGAAGCTGTCAGATACGTATAAACAAATGAAAGAATATGCCTTATTTGTTGAATCCATTGAAGCCTTTATTCGAAAAATGGCGAAAGAATCTGATCAGCAAAAGTAGGTGAAAAATTATGGTGAAAGAGTGTACCTGGGAGCGGGTATGCTTTTTTTATTTAAAGATTATCTATGTCAGTTTTATTCTAAATCTTAATGTATGAAGATAATAGAAATTTGTAGATAGAATATTTAATGTATATGAGTTATAAAAGTCAAGAAACATTACAATGCGGAAGGATAACCATTCTTTTCAAAACAGAGAACTGATATCCATATTTTATTTAATATATGAGTAGATAGTAAAAATAATCCTAAGGTCTGTCTTAGGATTATTTTTTGAAATTCTTTTATGTATTTCTTGAACCCACTTTCAATCCAGTAAAGTGAGATCAATTATTGTATTTTGTATCTTATGGAATTGTGGAATTTATTTTTATGGCTTTAATAATAGTTTTTGATCTCCGTATATAACATTTCTTCTAGTTTTTTTTCCTCTAGTATACTAAGGACTGTTACAGCTTTTTCAGTATACTCTTCAGGTGAATCCATGTTTAAGTTTTTTAGACATATCCCTTTACGACCATAGCAGATTGCCATCTCCCTGTATGCACCATGTCTTTTACAGAGAGGGATTGCTTCTTCTAATACAACTAATGCCGACTTAAATTTATTGTATTTTATTAAAAGAAGCGAAAAATTAACTCGAATATTAATTTCAATTTTATAAGTATCTTGAAAATTCTTATATATATTAAGTCTTTTCAATGCATTCTTTGCTATATGTATAGCGGTTTCTATAGGAAATATAAAAAGTATAGAGTTTATCAGTCTAATATCAATCAGGTACCAATTTTCATGCTTAGAAAGACGTTCCCAAACAGTATCTACGTGATTGCATGCTTGTTCAATACTACCCGTTTCATGAAGCACTATTAAAGCTGTACAAATACATTGAATATCACTGACCAATTGGTCCTCCGAATCTGATAGCAACCTTTCAGATTCTGTTATCAATTGTCTTAATTTGTTCGGATGATTGAAAGTCGTACGAAAAAAATCGTTAATAAACTTTTGCCTTCGAGTATATTGAAAATCGTTCATAATATAGTGAAACTCATCTAAAGAAACGTCTACTTTTTCCAGTAAAGCCATAAAAGATGACGCAAGTATGTCGATTCGATGTAGTTCAAACTTTGAATAAGCACTTTGTGATAGCAAACCACTAGAAACATAATGCTGAGTATATCCTTTGTTCTTTCTAATTGATCGCATAGTCTGTCCTATATTGTTAAGCAATTTTAATGTCCCCTTTCAGTCTTATTTGACTAAAATGTTATGAATGGTTCATACCATAATATAATAAATCCTGGAAATTGAAAAAAGCGTAGAGAACTATTTATAAACAGCATTACAAATATAGAGGAGAGTTGACTAAATGATAATTTGGGCTTTAATCACTACAATAGTATCTTTTATTTTAATTTTTTATTTTTGGAATGAAGATAGAAAAACATCATATGTATTCATAATGGCGACAATTTTTCTTATTTTTCTTGACCTTGGTTTAATATTTATTTGAGTATTAAAATTGTGTTTATTTTGCGGGTTGAAATAAGAATATTTGTCGTGATGATGATTTCTCGCCTAATATTAATAACTGCTACGAGATGAAATCAGGAAAAGTTCGACTTAAAGAGTACCAAAAATTGTCGTGTTGCAACTTTATGTGAACTCTATGTTCCACGGAAGATGTGGAAAGGTATCTTTGGAAAAGATAGTATCAAAACGAATTAAGATTGATTAAATCAAATGAATGGAACATTCGGAGTTTATAAAAATAGGAGAATTCAGGAAATATCTAAGTGGAAGAACTCTTATAATGACTGAGCGGAAGGCTTGTAATACTGATATAAGTTGAACCCCCAAAATTGACTTATTACATATAGAATGCAACAAATATAAAAAGGGAGTTCAACTGTTGATGAATTGTGCAATATTAAAGGAATGACTAGTTTACACATCAATACGCTCTGTAAGTTTTATAAATTACTTTGAAATTTATTTATACATATGGTTTATTGCGTTGCTTCTGTATCCTTTGAGTTTTCAACTTATTTGTCCAAACGATGTGCGGAATGTTTCGTTGGTCCGATGTATTCGTTTAGTTGGAAAGAGCCTTTAATGGCAGCTGTGATGAATTCTTTTGCTGCATAAATGGCTTCTTTCACGTCTGCGCCGTTGGCTAGTTCAGCTGTGACTGCGGCTGAGAATGTGCAGCCTGCGCCGTGTGTGTATTCTGTGTCGATCTTGTCTGTTTCAAGGCGTTCGAAGGTTTGTCCATCATAAAGCAAGTCAATCGCTTTATCTGGGCTTAGCTTGCCGCCGCCAGTGATGACCACATATTTTGCACCAAGTTCATGGATGCGTTTTGCGGCTTCTTCCATTTGTTCCATCGTTTTGATCTCGCCAATGCCGCTTAATTGACCTGCTTCGAAAAGGTTAGGTGTGATAACTGTTGCTAGTGGTGTAAGCTTTTCGCGCAATGCTTCAGCGTGCTCTGGATAAAGGACTTCGTTCGCACCTTTACATACCATAACAGGATCAATGACGACATTTTTCAGCTCATATGTTTTGATCGTTTCAGCTGCGAGTTCAATGACGTCAACTGTTGGTAGCATACCTGTTTTTAACGCATCTACACCGATGCCTTCCACGATCGTTGAGAGCTGTGCGCGGATGGTTGATGTATCGATTGGAAACACTTGATGATCCCAGTTGTTATGAGGATCCATTGCAACGACAACGGTTAAAGCTGTCATCCCGTAGACGTTTTTTTCTTGAAACGTTTTTAAATCTGCTTGGATACCTGCACCGCCGCTTGAATCCGAACCTGCGATGGTGAGTGCTTTATTCATAGACATAGTTGCTGAACCTCCAATGTGATGTGTAACAGTTACTGTTCTATCCCTTATTATAATCAGCTTTTCCATTTATCACAATGAAACGGCATAAAAAAGCGTTCCACTCTTCATGGAACGCCTCATTCTTTATCTTTTACAAATCACCAATTTCCCTTTTTTCAGCTCCTCTAAAAGCGTTAAGGCTAATTCTTGATCGGCACCGGTCGACATGATTTTGGCCATCAGTTCATCATCCCTGGTGCGAATGACATTGGCGATCTGATCTAAAATCCCTTGATCGACAGCTGTCATGCTCTTTGCTTCCGTGTACTCAGTAACGGTATCAGAGCGTTCGGGGTCATACGCAAACACAAACACATCGTCCTTTGCTGATTGTATCTGTTCGATCGTCTGTTTGGCTTCTTTACTATTCTCAACTGTGAAAAATTCCATCATCATCACTCCTTTTCATCAAAAATTCCCATTTTCTCGATCAATCAAACCGCCTTTTATATCATGAGAAGAAAGCCGATTTATGTTTTAATGAAAAAGACGAATCTATTAAAGGAGTTAGGCCGATATGAAGATATCTTTATTAATTGTGACACATAACCGGCTGAGCGCATTGTGTGAACTGCTTGAATCCATCTCGAGACAAAGTGTACAGCCTTTTGAAATTGTGGTCGTAAATGATGCAGGAGAGCGAGTGGACGTGATTCAGGAACTCTATCCAGAGCTGCCAATCCGCTTGATTCATTTAGATGAGAATGTCCAGCATGTGAACGCAAGAAATGTTGGCGTGCGGGAGCTGACAGGTGACGTCATTATGCTGAGTGATGACGATGATTATTTTACACCTTGTCATATTGAACGTATGAGCAAGGCGTTGGAAGACGCTGATTTTGTCTTTTCGGATGCGGAAATTGTTTCGTTTGAAGAACGAGGTGCGACTCGTTTTCCAGTATCAAGACGTTTGTTTGCTTATACAGCGGACATTGAGGACATGCGTGTTTTTTCTACATACGTTCCTTCTGGCAGTATGTACAAACGCCGCATACATGATGAGATCGGCTATTTTGATCCAGCGATGCATCACTACTGGGACTGGGACTTTTTCCTGCGTGTTACGCAGCATGCACGAGCCAAACGAGTGCCAGCTGCCAGTGTGATCTATGCGTTCTTTGATGGTGGGGGCAATCAGTCGAGTGATCTTGGTGAAACAAGGAAGAACTATTTAGATGATCTGAGTGAAAAGCATGGGCTCGGTGATTTGCCGACAGCGAACTTTGCTGTCCTATTAGAAGAACCAGCGATGAAAAAACGAGAATCAGAGAGTGAGATTGTATGGGATGGAAAACCGATGATCTCAAGATTGGCACAGCAGACAGAAGGAGGACAACCGAAATGAAGCCATTTTTAAATGATAGCTGGTGGGCTGTGATGAAAAGTGAATTTGAACAGCCATATTATCAGGAATTACGTGAGTGGGTAAAGGAAGAATATCGTACGCAGATCGTGTTTCCAAAGCCAGATGACATTTATCGTGCCCTCCATTTGACGTCGTATGAAGATGTGAAGGTCGTGATTTTGGGACAAGACCCTTATCATGGCCCAGGACAGGCACACGGATTAAGCTTTTCTGTTCAGCCTGGTGTCAAGCATCCGCCATCTTTGAGAAATATTTTTCAGGAGCTAAAGGATGACCTCGGCTGTCCGGTCCCTAACCATGGCTCGCTTGTCAGCTGGGCAGAGCAGGGTGTCTTGCTGTTAAACACCGTGCTCACTGTAAGAAAAGGGGAAGCGAACTCGCATAAAGGCAAAGGCTGGGAACGTGTGACAGACCGCGTCATCGACGTCCTGAATGACCGAGATCAGCCAGTCGTTTTTGTGCTTTGGGGCAGACATGCGCAAAATAAAAAAGAACGTATTGATCAAAGCAAGCATTACATCATTGAGTCACCTCATCCAAGTCCTTTTTCCGCAAGAAACGGCTTTTTTGGCAGTCGTCCGTTCTCAAAAGTAAACGCCTATTTAAAACAAATGGGGATCGATGAAATCAACTGGTGTATCAAGGACATCGAATCAAAATAGGACGAGGGGAAATCCCTTCGTCCTGTTTATTTTAAAAATTTACGGACAATGTCGAGTCCGTTTTTCGCATTTGGATAGCGGAAAGAAAAATCAAAGCGATTGGTCTGGCGCAGGACGCTTTTTTCATGCGTAAAGGTGAAAAAGCTTTCTTTTCCATGATATCGTCCGATACCGCTTTCACCAACGCCTCCAAATGGTAAGTATGGAGTGGCGACATGCATCAGCGTATCATTGATGCAACCCCCGCCAAATGAGAGGTTGTCTAGAATATAGGCTTCTGTTTCTTTATTCGTTGTAAATAAGTAAAGAGCGAGCGGCTTTGGTCTTGCCTTAATCATGTCAGCTGCCTCTTGAAGAGAGTCAAATGTGATGACAGGCAAAATAGGTCCGAAAATTTCCTCCTGCATCACAGGATCTTCCCATGTAATATGATCTAAAATGGTCGGTGCGATTTTGAGCTCTTGTTCATTGCGCTGTCCACCTGTCACAATCGTGCCATTTGAGAGAAATTTTGAAAGTCGATCAAAATGACGCTGGCTGACATTTTTTCCGAAATGCGGATTTGTTTCAGGCTGGTCCCCGTAAAAGTCACGGATACAGGTCGTCATTTCACGTAATAGGTCCTCTTTGATCGATTCATGAACAAGTAAATAGTCTGGTGCAATACATGTTTGACCAGCATTCGTGAATTTACCAAAGGTGATTCGTTTTGCAGCGAGTTTGATGTCTGCATCAGGCATGACAATGCATGGACTTTTTCCGCCGAGCTCAAGTGTGACAGGTGTGAGATGTTTTGCGGCCGCTTCCATGACGACTTTGCCGACGGCTACACTCCCAGTAAAGAAAATATAATCAAAAGGCAGTTTCAGAAGCTCTGTGCTGACATCCACACCGCCTTCAACGACCGCTGCAAGATCTTCTTGAAACACGCTTTCCACAATCGTGCCAATCACGTTTGAGACGTGCGGCGTTAATTCTGACGGTTTTAAAGTAACGGCATTTCCCGCAGAAATGGCTCCAACTAATGGCGAAAGGGCCAATTGGAAAGGATAGTTCCAAGGGGCAATAATTAGAACACTTCCGTACGGTTCCTTAATGATCATACTTTTTGATCCGATATGGGTCAGAGGTGTTTTCGCGCGAGATGGTTTGGCCCATTTGTGAAGATGTTTGACGGTATGATTGATCTCTTCATATACCATGCCAATTTCTGTTGTATAGGCTTCCTGTTCGGATTTATGTAAATCATGGGCTAAGGCTTGTAATATGTCCTTTTCATGATGTTTAATGGCTTTTTTTAAATCGTTAAGAAGACGGATTCGATCTTGAACCGCTGGTGTTTGCACGTTTTTTTGTTTGTGAATGAGTTCAGTGAGTTTGTTCATCTTTCAGTCCTTTCAAAGACGATATTGTTTCTTTTTTATTATGTGTGAATCTTGGGTAAGGGTCAAATCAGATGAACAGAAGCACACAGCTTTGAAAAAATGAGCCCATTCGGTTTGTTCATTTGGTAAAATAATGTTGGAAAACGAATTTTTTAGATTGGAGGGTCTACCCTTGAATATTCATATATCAAGTCTGCTTCAAAAAATGGAGGAAGCCATTCAAAAAGCAAAACAAAGTGGAAATGATGAAGAGGTGAAACGTCAAGCGGCGGTCATTTCTTCACTATGTGATGTCATTCTCGACACATCATCACAGCTGCAAATGCCGCAGTCTTCGGTTATTTCACCACCTCCATCTATACAGACACCATCTGCACCGGCTGTGTCTACGGATCAAGCCATGCTAGAGAAATTGATGGGCACTAGCGGTGCAAAGAAATTTCAGCATAAAGAAGAGGGTCAACAAGAGAAAGATGGCAACGGTGACTCTATTTTTGATTTTTAATGGTCTTGTCACGACAAAGGGAAGGTGATCGGGTTGAAACTATTTTTGGGCGCCATTCAGTGGATGGCATTTTTTATCGCAGCTTCTATTGCTGTGCCGATTGCGATTGCACAAGCATTTGAATTAAATCAAGTGCAGTCGGCGGAACTGATTCAGAGTACATTCTTTTCACTTGGACTTGTGGCGATGGTGCAGTGTTTATGCGGTCATATGCTGCCGATCAATGAAAGTCCAGCAGGGCTGTGGTGGGGGGTATATACCCTTTATGCAGGCATGACAGGGACGATTTTTGCTACATATCCTGAAACCTTGCAAGCGTTACAAGGGGCGTTAATTTTTAGTGCTGCGTTCTTTTTTATTTTTAGTCTTTTTAAAATCATTAATTGGCTTGCGTCTTTATTTACGCCGGTTGTCACAGGTATTTATTTGCTGCTACTTGTTGTGCAGTTAAGTCAGCCAATCATGAAAGGGCTGATGGGGATCGGCTATCGGGGAAATCAGGTAGATGGGCTTGTGTTTTGTCTATCGATCTTGATTATTGTCATCACCTTCATGATCAGCCGCTCAAAATGGCATTATTTAAGACAGTTTTCTGTGTTATTCGCACTTGCAGGCGGCTGGCTGTTATTTGCTTTACTCGGACTAGCGAAGCCTGTTCGCATTCCTGAGCAGATCATTGAGTTTCCAAAGCTATTTCCATTTGGCATGCCAGTCTTTGACAGTGGACTGCTTGTTACGTCCTTTTTTATTACGATCTTACTCATTGTGAATATGCTGGCAAGTATTCGAATTGTGGAAAGTTCCGTCAAGGCATTTGGTGAACTGCGTGAGCGGAAACGAGCCAGACCGGCTGGTTTTGTCGCCGCATTTGGTCATTTGCTAAGCGGACTGATTGGTGCGATTGCGCCTGTCCCTATTTCAGGGGCAGCGGGTTTTATACAAACAACCAAAATTCCATCGAGAAAGCCATTTTTCCTTGGCAGTCTGCTCATTGTCCTCATTAGTTTATTTCCATTATTGATGAGCTTTTTCTCTGCATTGCCTTCACCTGTGGGGCTGGCTGTGAACTTTGTGGTGTTCTCTTCTATGATTGGGATTGCCATGTCTGAATTCGATCAGTATGAAAAAGAAGACATCCCGCGCATTCGATTTGTGCTTGGCATCGCTGTTTTAGCAGGCGTGGGCGCAATGTTTGTGCCGCAGGGGGCATTGAAAGGCATGCATCCTGTGCTGATTTCTTTATTGAGCAATGGTCTTGTGCTTGGTACGCTGATTGCAATTGTGGTCGATCAAGTGCTACTGCGAAAGAAAAAGAAATCCGACAATCTCGTGTCAGCATCATAGGAAAGTTGAATGTTGGATGAGACCCGCGCTATGATAAACATAATTGATGAGATAAGGAGAATGACGAATGAAACTATTTTTCATATTAGGTGCCATTAACGCCATGCTTGCGGTTGGTCTTGGAGCCTTCGGTGCACATGGACTGGAAGGGAAAATTCCTGAAAAGTATATTGAGATATGGAATAAAGGGGTTCAATATCAGATGTTCCATGCCATTGGCCTATTTATTGTCGCCTTTCTGGCAGATAAGCTGTCAGGTGTTTCTCTAGTGCCGACCGCTGGCTGGGTGATGCTGGCAGGCATTCTTTTCTTCTCAGGAAGCCTTTATGTGCTTGCCTTGACTCAGGTGAAGATTTTAGGTGCTATTACGCCAATTGGCGGAGTGGCGTTTATCGCTTCTTGGATCATGCTAGTGATTGCAGCAGCAAAAAATTTATAAGCCAGAAAAACCGATGCTCTCATAGGGGCATCGGTTTTTTTCTTAACTCCAATAAGGAGAATAGTTCGGAGGTGCTTGATAATAAGGTACATAGTGAGAAGGCGGGACAGGGTGCGTTTGTGCCTCTTCCTCCCGGTGGCAGAAAGGCCCGATAAACACACCAGGCTTCACAGGCTGCGTCGCCTGCTTCCACTGCGTTTCGTTCATGCAATAAGTATGTGCCATGATGTGAGAAGGCGTGAGGGTTAGAAGATCTGAACCTAAGATGACTTCTGGCGTCGATGCGTTAAAAATAGCTAACAAATGGGTTTTGTCCTGCAAGGCGACTTCATAATGCCACCAGCCTTGTGGCACATTGGCTACCTGCCCGGGGGTAATGGTGTAGGTGGACAGCTTTTTTGTAAAAGGGTTCAGCATGGATACAGCAGCAGAGCCGGCGATACAATAAACAAGCTCGGCAGCATTTTGATGATAATGAGGCTCTACTACTTTGCTTTTACTCAAATATATATCCAGCAGAGATACTTGATCGAGCGAATTTAATTGTTTTTTTCCTAAAACATTAATCAGGTTGTGTTGGTCATATTTCACAAGGGGGCTTTGGTTCAAATCAAATGAATATTTGACATTCGGCGATGTATAATCCAGCTCAACAGTCATTGATGTCACCTCTAGGCGTTTAATAAAAACTACTAGGCATCTTATGAGCCTTCCCCCGAAGGTGTGTCAAAAACCTAGACAAAAGAAAAAAGCAAGGGCGTCTGCACCTTGCTGCTAATATGACCTTGAGGTTATCTCGGAGAATACGTAGACATCGAGTATGGATAGTCATATTGAATTTCCCCATCAAACGTAATGTAATCAAGGTAGATTGTTAACAATAAGTATCGTGTCCCAGTTTTGTTATCACTAATGATAATGTGATCACGTCCTGCGGCCTCAATGACTCCTCTAAAAATCTTAGAGTTCCATTCTTTACTTGCCTCAAACGTCATATAGATCGTGGCTACTTTGCCGCGGTTTAATCGTAAAATATTTTCAATATAGGACTGCTCAAGCGGCAGCTGACCGGTGACGTTCTGCTGATAAATCGGTCCCGAAGGAATTTGATAGGGCTGCCCGCCACTTTGCCCACCTTGGCCTCCTTGTGAAGTACCAGTAGACGGCATTGGCGAATACCCCTGCTGCATTTGACCTTGCATTTGACCCTGCGTTTGGGGAGGGACTGAATAACCCATCTGCTGCGCAGGATACGGATTTGCTCCATATTGTTGCTGGCGAAAATCTTGACCTTCGAAACCCGAACCTTGCCCAAATTGATTTTTCAATTTCATAACGTTCCTCCTCTTTCCTCATGGTGTTCTAAACAGAAGGCAGAAAAGCGCCTGTTGTTTGTATAGCATTCTTTTTCTCTTTCACACTATGAGACAGGAAGAGAGAATATGTACATTGAACGAAAAAAAGGAACTGCTTTGTGCAGTTCCTCAGTATTCAGACAAACCCCTTATTCGTACTGCCTAGATTGCAAAGGTTTCCAACAATTTAAGGAATGCCTCTTTACATCAACCAATTCATAGCCCGCTGGACGTCATAGAGAAGGGTCATCGTGAGAAAAAATAAGGCGATCGGTGCGATGGCAATGATAAAGGCCTGCCATATTCTCAGCTTCATCACAGCAACAAGGCCTAAAACAGCCATCCCAAATATCCATGCCTTGGTATACGCATCAACCAGTGGTAAAACGCTGAGATAATACCATACTTCATAGTGCTGGTCTAAATAGGGTGAGATTTTCACAAATGTATACGGACCAAGCAACCCCACAGTAATAATCCAAGTAAGAGCAAATAAGGTGGAAGGAAAAATGACCGTCAGTGTGCAAGCTTTGAGCACATCTCGATACGGCGCTTTACTGCCAAAAAACAGTCGTCCTAACCACTGTAAAATGAATGAACCGAAAAATAGAAGAAAATTGCCTACTAAAATACCAAAACCTGCTCCGTGTAACAGAATAAAAGGATATGGAATATGATTGCCCATATACTCACTAAAATACCCTTCGTACATCCAGCTTGTACCAGCGATACTTGCAAGGAGTATCATCAGCCACATGGGAATAGAGGTATGTTCATATGAGCGAATAATCGTTTTTGTCGCGACAAAAATTTTAAAGAATCGAAAAAAACCTTTTGCTTCCTCTTCTTGGGAGAGATCACTCTTCATATACTCCAATGTTCTTTACTCCTTTAATACACATAAATGATTACTTATATTACCAAAATTTTTACGTTTTTCAAAGGTAGATCATGAAAAAAATCCAATTTTATAAAAAATAGGTCACTCTACAGTCTCTTTAAGAGGAGACACATATGATAACCATAGTTTAAAAGAGACCGAGGTGAAAAAATTGACGAAAGTAACGGTCATTATGACGAGCTACAACAAAGCGGCCTACGTTGGCAGATCAATTGAAGCGGTGCTGCAGCAGACCTTGTCAGACCTTGAACTTTTTATCATGGATGATGGATCAAACGAACAAACCCTTGCTGCTATTGAGCCTTTCCGTAAAGATCCACGCGTCCATTTTATCCAAAGCGGGGTGAAAACGCTGGAGGAAAGAACGGCGAAAACACGCTATGCCGTCCTCATTAATCAAGCATTAGAACAGGCAAAGGGCGAGTATATTTCCTATGCCACAGATGACAATGTCTATGCACCAGACCGTTTAGAGAAGCTCACGAAATATTTAGATGCTCGTCCGAATGAAGAAATTGTCTATTCTAGTTCAAAAGTTATCTATTTAAATAGCGAAAAAGAGCCAGTAAAGGAAACGATTCGACCTGCGCAAACGGTGCAGTGGAATGCACCTTGTGCCATTGATCACTGCTCGGTTGTACATCGTGCATCCATTTTAACAAAGATTCGTGCTGAGTTTGGATCCTACTGGGACGAGAGTCCGCATTTTTATCGAATAGGAGATGCCCGGTTCTTTTTTAGATTAAATCACTTTTATCCGTTCTACCCTTTTGATGAGGTATTGGATACAAACTACATCACAGAACAGTCTATTCATTATCAGTTGGCAGAAGATGAGAAAAGCGATTTTATTCAAGCACTTCCTCCGCAGTCTACCTGCAGGGAGCTCCGCCATATATTAAAACAGAGACATGGGAGGTGACCTTAAGTGTCGCATTATATTCATCATTATTGGCAAGTGTACTTTGAGTATGTGAATCTGATGAAAGACTTATCCTATCGCCATATACCCCTTGGGTTAATCAGTAATTTTTATCAATACATCAGCCCAGAAGTGAGAGAACGTATGGAAGATGAGGCGTTTGGTGAAGAGCTGTCAACGACTTGTCCAAAGCCGCAAGACATTCAGCCCTTTTTTGATCAGCATAAACAGCAGATCAAGCGTACCCCTTATCGTCCGAGTCATGGAAAGGTGCTTCTTCACTTTGAACACTTACGTTTTACTGAACAAAATTACACGCGGTTCCATCCGAACCAAACAGTGGTGCTCGCGCGCTGGAAGAAGGCTGATTATTTCGGATTACCAGTGATCAGCAAGCCGGAATTAGCCGGAGAGGTTAATAAAGAAGCCCATGTTGAATATATTGAAAAAGCAAATGCTCTATTGAAACCTTACGCCCAGCATCCTGTCTTTGGCAATGTCTTTTTTAGAGAAAAGCTTCGGAAGGACATTGTGCAATTTATTGATGTGATTGACCAAATAGAAACGCTATTTGAGATGCAGCCTATCACAGCTGTAGTGGTTGGTACGACGGAGGATGCTTATAGCCGTGTGCTCGCCTTGCAAACCGTGAAGCGCCATCTCACAAGTATTTGTCTTCAGCACGGTGCGCTCATGGGAGACGAAGCCTTTTTGCCGATTTTCACCACCTGCCACGGAGTGTTTGGAAAATATGAAAAGGACTGGTATGTAGATAAAGGCTGTCAGCCTGAGCAGGTGGAGATCACAGGTCACCCGAGATTTGATTTGGTGCAGGAGCGAACACCGCTTCAACAGGAAGTGGTCTTTCGTAAATTGAACTTCAACCCTGCCAAAAAGACTGTGCTCGTGGCGACACAGCCGTTTTCAGAAGCCTTTTACGGTGATATTCTTAAAACGATTGCAAAACGGAAAGACATTCAGCTGATTATGAAGCCGCACCCGTGGGAAATCGCTCGAAATCGTTTAAATGACTATACAGCGATTGAGCGCGCGGGGAACCATGTGAGATTAATTAAAAAAGAGATCGACTTGTATGACCTCCTGCCGTATATGGATATGGTCATTACGCTCACATCAACAGTTGGTCTGGAAGCAATGCTCTTTAAAAAGAGTGTACTGATTGGAAAAATGACAGAAGGCAGAAGATACCCTTATTACGAGTCGCTTGGCAGCTGCCACATGGAAAACCCTATTGAGCTGGCCGAGAAAGCGATCCGTATTTTATCGGATGAACAAGAAATGAAGCTGGCGAAACAGCAAGGGGCTCGTTTCATTCAAGAACATTATCCGCATGCACAATCGACCGATGTTCTGCTTTCTCTGCTCAAAACAAAAACAGGCGTGGATTTTCAGAGATGAAGATAGGGGTGTGCAAGCGATATGGGACAAAAGAGAGCACAATTTCTTCCTTATGCACTGCCTTTTATTGAACAGGAAGAAATTGATGAAGTCATTGGAACATTAAAGTCCGGCTGGTTGTCCACCGGACCAAAAGTGAGACAGTTTGAAGAAGAGTTTAGGCAGCTGACTGGAGCGAAGCACGCAATAGCAGTGAATTCATGTACAGCTGCTCTATTTTTAGCGTTAAAGGCGAGAGGCATTGGAGCTGGTGATGAGGTCATCACAACGCCTCTGACGTTCTGCGCAACAGCCAATACAATCATCCATACGGGGGCAGCCCCTATTTTCGTGGATATTGATCCGGCGACACTCAATCTAGATGCGGAGAAATTAGAAGCGGCCATCACACCACATACAAAAGCGGTTGTCCCTGTACATTTTGCTGGTCAATCGTGTGATATGGACCGAATTTTAGCGATTGCCAAAAAGTATGATTTGTTCGTGCTGGAGGATGCCGCTCATGCCCTTTATACGACCTATCACGATCAACCGATTGGATCAATTGGTGATGCGACCGCTTTTAGCTTTTATGCAACGAAAAACATAGCGACTGGTGAAGGCGGCATGCTGACGACAAATGATGATGCCCTTGCGGCTAGAATCAGAAGGCTGGCGCTTCACGGGATGAGTAAGGGAGCGTGGAATCGTTATGGAGAAAAGGGAACATGGTATTACGAGGTCGAGGAACCGGGCTATAAAATGAACATGTTTGACGTGCAAGCATCGTTAGGGCTCGTTCAGCTAAGCCGGTTGAAGGAGATGCAGACACGCAGAGAACAGATTGCGAAGACATACAATCAGGCATTTCAACATGAAGCTGGTCTCATCTTGCCGCCTGTACATGATGAGGGAAGACATGCGTGGCATTTATATGTGCTGCAAGTTGATCCAAAAGAAGCACTGATCACACGCGATGACATGATTGATCAGCTGCAAAAGGAATATAAAATCGGCACGAGTGTTCATTTTATTCCCGTTCACTTGCATCCATATTATCAAGAGACCTACAACTATTCACCAGAGGATTTCCCTGAGGCACTCACTTATTACAAACGAACGCTTTCGCTCCCGCTCTATCCAAGTATGACAGATGAAGATGTGCAGGATGTCATCACGGCAGTCGTGTCTATTTTGAAAGACAAGAAGGCCTCTTCATGAAAGTCGTTCATGCAATAGACGATCAGGTGCTGGCAGCTTGGCTGAAAACATATGGTCATGAAGCGGAACGCATGGCAGGATTCAAGCAGTTTGCTCTTGTCAGCGGCGCTAAGCTCAAAGCAGTGCTGTTATACGAATGGTCCAAATGGGAGAGCGGCATTTTTGACAAGCATATTTTTCATGTGAAGTTTGTGGAAGCTGAATCAGCGCCGCTCTTTAAAGAATTGATGGAGAGATTCATCAATTGGATGAGAACAGAAAAATGTGATTTTTTCTTTTTACGTCTTGAGGCAGCTGATCTTGAAAAAAACCGCATTGTTCAAAAACTATCCCATGTGTATTATGTCGGTGGTCTCACTAGGCTTGAGGCACCGCCTGCTCTCATGGAGATGCCATTATCAGATCAAGATGTGGTGATGGGTGTGCCAGATGAAAAGGATTACGATGAGGCGGTCTTACTAGGTGATCAGGCTTTTGTGAAAAGTCGTTATGCCCTTGATCCATATTTAGACCAGCGTGTTGTTCAGCATTTTTATCAGGAGTGGATGAGAAACAACCTACTCGGACGCGCAGATATCAACCTCGTTGCCAAGGTAAATGATGAAGTGGTTGGCTTGATTCAAGGTATGACAAAGGGGAATGAGATGGGGCTTGAGCTTTTTGCGATTAGACCGGATGTTCAAGGAAAAGGGATCGGAAAAAAGCTGTTTATTGAGATGATGAAAGTGTCTCATGACAGAGGGCATCACTTCATTTCTGCGGGGACACAGCTTCATAATACGACAGCCATCCAGCTGTACGAAAAGATGGGGTTTAGAACAACAAATGCCTTTTTGTATTACCATGTGTGGCCGAAAAAAGGAGAGAGGTAAGATGGCGCATTTCTATATCGGAGATCGCAAAGTGGGAGATGATGCGCCTGTCTTTATCATTGCAGAGGCAGGCATTAACCATGATGGAAAGCTGGATCAGGCACTTGCTTTAATTGATGTGGCAAAAGAAGCAGGGGCTGATGCGGTGAAGTTTCAAATGTTTCAAGCGGATCGGATGTATCAAAAGGAACCGGGGTTATACGAAACGGCCAAAGGAGAAGAAGTGTCTATTTTTTCTTTAGTGGAACAAATGGAGCTGCCGCCAGAATGGCTGCCTGTCTTATTGACACGTTGTAAGGAAAAAGGACTGATGTTTTTAAGCACCGTGTGTGACGAAGAATCGGCTGATTTATTGAATCAAACGAATCCGCCTGCTTTTAAACTGGCATCCTATGAAATCAACCATTTGCCTCTTTTGCGTCATACGGCTTCTTTTCAAAAGCCGATCATTTTTTCAACAGCTGGAGCCACCATTGCAGATGTTCATGAAGCATACGAAACGATTACGAGCCAGCAAAATAAGCAAGTCGCTATCATGCATTGTGTGGCAAAGTATCCAGCGCCTAGAGCATATACGAACCTGCGGGTGATTCAAACCTTAAGATCCGCTTTCCCTGAAGCAGTCATTGGCTTCTCAGATCATAGTGAACACCCGACGGAAGCGCCAGTAGCCGCTGTGAAGCTCGGGGCAGCAATGATTGAAAAACATTTTACAATAGATAAAACATTACCCGGAGCGGATCATTCATTTGCTCTTAATCCTGAAGAATTAAAGGAAATGGTTCAGCACATTCGAGCAGCAGAAAAGCAGCGGAATCAAGCAGAAATAGACGTTCATTCATTACCAGAGGAGCTTCTTGGCAGTTCTTATAAAACGACAACAGCCATTGAAGGACAGATTCGAGAATTTGCGTATCGAGGAATTTTTACGACAAAAGGCATTGCAAAGGGTGAGACCCTCACGTCAGAAAATGTAGCCGTGCTGCGCCCCGGACAAAAAAATCAGGGGTTGCATCCGCGATATATGCCGGTTCTACTTGGCACAATGGCTGTGAGAGACATCCCAGCTCATACAGGCGTTTCGTGGAAAGACGTACTGACGCAGCAGGAGTCTCATGATGATGCATGATGTGCTTTTTGTCATTCAGGCTAGGATGGGGTCAACAAGACTGCCTAAAAAAGTGATGAAACCGATCGGCGGCATGGCGCTGATTGATTTGATTGTGGAGCGGGTGAAGCAATCAGATGATTACCATCACAACATGCAAAACCTTATGATTGCCACAACGGTCGAGCCAGAGGATGACTATTTGGCTCAATATTGTATGTCAAAGGGCTATAAGGTGTTTCGAGGCAGTGAGGCAGATGTGCTTGAGCGGTTTGCGCAGATTGTCCGCCAATTTGAACCTAAAACGGTTGTACGTTTAACGGGAGACAATCCATTTATAGATCCTTCGCTTTTGTCGAAAATGCTTGAAAAACATAGACAGGAAAAGGCTGATTACACATATACGAACGGAACACCACTCGGTATTTCCGGGGAAATGATTGAGGCATCTATTTTATGTGAAATCGACAAATTTCCCCTCACTTATTCAGAACGTGAGCATGTCACGCTGTATATCAGAAAGCATCCCGAGCAATTTCACCTTCAATTATTCACACCGCCCAAAGAACTTGCATATCCTGCTTATCGATTCACGATTGATACAGAAGAAGATTATGTGTTTGCTACCCGTTTATTAGAGAAAGCTGGTGGTTCTATTGCTGTGCCGACAGCTGAGCTCATTTCCATCTGTGAACAACATCCAGACATTGTTCGTTTGAATCAATCTGTGAGACAGAAGGATGCTGAATGAACAAAAAAATCATGATTGTTGTTTATGGGGGTTTTTTAAGAGGAATGGGTCATGTCGTCAGAATGAAACGTTTGGCAAAAGAACTGCTTCAGGAAGGGAACGATTTATATTTCTATACAAATGATCAGATTTGTGTAGAAATGCTTTCGAACCCAGAGTGGCACGTTCAGATGGTGCATGAGTCGAATGCGCTTCTACAAATCCAACAAGACATCAAAAAGCTAAAGCCTGACCTTTTAGTCATAGATGTCCTTGATTGTGATCTTCAGTTTCTTCAAACGATCAAAGATTCCTGCGATAGTGCGAGGCTGGTCTTATTTGAGGAAAAAAGAGAGGAAGCCTGTCAGCTTGCAGACACGGTCATAAACGGCATTTATGGCGGTCTGGACGGGAAGCACGAGCAGCTTAATGGCACGGCTTATTATCATGGAACGCCCTATTTATTGTTAGATCACGAGATTAATCGATTCAAAGACACATATGAGGTTCGGAAAGAATGTAAAAAGGTGGTCATCAGCCTTGGGGGCAGTGATCCGTGCGGCCTGTTATCAAAGGCTGTATCGGCGCTTCTTCAAACAAATCACCTAGACATTTTAGCGGTCGCAGGAAAAGCCTCTCACATCAAAGAGCAAGTAGAGGCGGAACATATCCAATTCATTCAACATACAGATCAACTACCGGTTCTTTTATCAGAAGCTGATGTGGCTATCGTAGCAGGCGGTATGACGTTATATGAGGTAATTTGTATCGGGGTGCCCAGCATTGTCCTATCGCAAGTAGACCACCAAGCAGTGACAGCGAGCATGTTTGCGCAAAAGGGCGCTTGTTTTCACCTTGGATTAGGTGCCCTTGTGGAAGAAAAAGACCTGTTGCAAGCTGTTCAAAAACTGTCTGACAGCTATTTTCTCCGCAGAAGCATTCATCTTAATGGACGTTCACTCATTGATGGAAAAGGAATCGAACGAGTGAAAAACATTCTTATACACCTCATGAATTCACACCAAAAAGAACATAAGGATGTGTAGATGTGAAGGGAGTTATTTTAGCAGGAGGAAAGGGATCACGGCTGGCACCATTAACGAAGATTTTCAACAAACACTTGCTGCCGGTTGGTCCATACCCGATGATTTATTGGTCATTATTCAAACTGAAAGAAGCAGGAATTGTAGATGTGATGCTGATTTCACAGGAAGAACAAATTCCGTTGTTTCAAAAGTTACTGGAAGATGATCGTGAACTTGGGATGAACATTGTGTATCAAGTACAGCCAGAAGCGTCTGGTATTTCCGATGGTTTATCCTATGCAAAGCCCTTTGCTCATGGGGAAAAATTTGTGCTGATGCTTGGTGATAATGTATTTGAAGATTCATTACGCCCTTTTGTCGACGCCTTTAGGCAACAAGAAAGCGGAGCCAAGGTTTTATTGAAAGAGGTGGCAGATCCAAAACGGTTTGGCATTGCAGAAATTGATCCTGCTCATCACCGAATTTTATCAATAGAAGAAAAGCCAGAGCACCCGACGTCATCTTACTGCGTCACAGGCATCTATTTTTATGATCAAGACGTCTTTCAATATATCGAGGAAATCTCGCCGTCAGATCGAGGTGAACTAGAGATTACTGATGTGAATAATCTCTACATCTCAAATAGCCAGCTGACCTATGATATGTTAAAAGGGTGGTGGATTGATGCAGGAACTCATGAATCTCTCCACGAAGCATCAACAAAAATGTTTGAAACGATGAAGGAAAAAGAGGGATACGAATGACGAAGTCTTATTTAATTACAGGTGGAGCAGGGTTTATTGGACTGAATTTTGTGAAGCTGCTACTTCAAGAATCTGATGTCCGGCTTACCGTATTTGATAAATTAACATATGCCAGTCATCCAGAGGAGATGGAATATTTATCAAAGCTGCCTCATGTCCGTTTTGTCCAAGGAGATATCACGCTACAAGACGAACTAGATCAAGTATTTGATGAAGCCTATGATGCCATCATTCATTTCGCAGCAGAATCACATGTCGATCGCAGTATTGAGTCAGCAGAACCCTTTATCCAAACAAATGTCCTTGGTACCTATCGTATGCTTGAAGCTGTCTTAAAGGGAAAGGCGAATAAACTCATTCATATTTCCACAGATGAAGTATATGGAGATTTGGAGCCGGATGATCCTGCTTTCACAGAACAAACACCACTCTCACCGAATAATCCTTATTCAGCAAGCAAGGCAAGTTCAGACCTGCTTGTGAAATCTTATATCCACACCCACCAATTACCCGCCATGATCACAAGATGCAGCAACAACTACGGACCTTATCAGCATGAAGAAAAATTAATCCCAACCATTATTAGAAAAGCGGTCAATGGTGAAAAGATTCCGATTTACGGAGACGGCCAGCAGATTCGCGATTGGCTCTATGTAGAGGATCATGCGAGAGCCGTAAAACAAGTAGTAGAAAACGGAACAGCCGGTCAGGTGTACAATATTGGCGGAGGCAACGAGAAAACAAATCTTGATTTAACCAAAACCATTCTCACACATCTAGGCATCTCTCATGACCAAATCGCGTTTATTCAAGACCGGAAAGGGCATGACAGGCGGTATGCCATTGATGCCAGTAAGCTAAAAGAAGAGCTCGGCTGGATGCAGGCAACTTCATTCGAAAAAGGTATCGAAAAAACGATCGATTGGTATCGTGCCAAATATGATCAAAGTGAAGAAGGGTGACCGATGAAAGTTTTAATCACCGGTGCAGGCGGCCAATTAGGGAAAGAATTGACGAAACAGCTGAAAGAAAAAGACATCACCGTCATTGCTTTAACAAGGAGTATGCTGAATATCGCAGATCAACAGGCAGTCAGACATGCAATGAGACATTTCCGTCCGGATATTGTTGTCAGTGCGGCTGCTTATACGTCTGTGGATCAATGCGAAATAGAAACGGAAAAAGCCTATCTTGTGAATGGGATTGGCGCCTACTATACAGCGCTTGAGGCTAAGAACGTAGGGGCTGATGTGTTACATGTCAGCACAGATTATGTATTTGATGGGCAAGCGGATACCCCTTACCAAATCGACGCACAAGCAGATCCACAAACCATTTATGGAAAGAGTAAAAAACTTGGAGAAGAATTGATTCATCTTGTGTCAGATGAAGTGAAGATCATTCGGACATCGTGGCTTTATGGACATGAGGGACATAATTTTGTGAATACCATTCTTCGACTGGCTGAAACGAAGGATCATTTGCGCATCGTCAATGATCAGTTAGGGTCTCCTACTTATACAAAGGATGCCGCAGAAGCTTTGATTCACTTGTTTGACCAGAAAGCAGGTATTTATCATGTCAGTAACCGAGCTAGCTGTTCATGGTTTGACTTTGCGACAGAAATTGTGGCAGCAAGCGGTCTGTCTACGATAATTGAACCCATTTCCACTGAAGAGTATGGTTTCCAAACACCTCGGCCCGCCTACTCTGTTTTAGATCTGCAAGCGATTGAAGCGACAGGCTGGAAGCCAAGACATTGGAAAGATTCACTTCATGAATACTTGCAGAAAGAAGGGAGATTCGAGCAGCATGATTGATGGTGTACAAACGAAAAAACTCATGAAACATTGTGATGATCGCGGCTTTTTCGCAGAGCTTATTCGAGATGACGAACCGATGCTGAAGCGCTTTGGGCAGGCGTCGTGGTCGAAAAGTTTCCCAGGAGTCATCAAAGCCTTTCATTATCATGAAAAACAAGACGATGTTTGGTTTTTCCCAGCAGGTCATGCACAGGTCGTTTTATACGATTTGAGAGAAGATTCTCCGACAAAGGATCAAACCGATGTGTATTATATGGGAGAAGATAATCCGATGCTGCTCCTCATCCCAAAGGGAGTTGCCCATGGCTACCGCGTATTAGGGGAGACGCCGCTGCAGATTGTGTATTTTACAACAGAATCGTACGACCCAAAAAACCCAGATGAGAAGAGAATTGCGTGGAATGATGAGTCGATCGGATTTAATTGGGAAACGACATTTAAATAGAGAAGAGAGGCCTTTCGCAGGAGAAAGGTCTTTTATTGTTGAAATACATTCTGTATGTGTCATTTTATGTATATTGATGAAAAGGGATGTGGATGAGTTTGTCTAAAAGAATTGCATTTGTAACAGGGGCAAGTACAGGCATTGGAAAGGCAATCGCAATAAAACTTGCCGCTCAGAGCGATATGAAGGTGATCATCAACTCTAGAAATATGACCTCACTTGAACAGACGAAACAGCACATTCAAGATATGACAGAAACAAAGGAACCGCTGTCTCTATTTTGTGGAGATATGTCGCTTGAAGCAGTGAGGTCGGAAGCCTTTGAAGAAATAGAAAAGGAGTTTGGCAGACTCGATGTGCTGATCAATAACATTCCAGGAGGAAAGCCAGATACATTTGATTCATGTGAAACTGACCAGATGCTGGATGCTTTCTCCCAAAAAGCCATCGCTTACGTCGATACAATGAAGCGTGCAGCCGCATTGATGAAAAGACATGAATATGGACGGATCATTCAAATTGTCGGGAACCTGTGGAAGGAACCTGGTGAACAAATGTTTACGAATAGTATGATGAATGCAGCGATTATTAATGCCAGTAAAAATGCAGCGACACAGCTCGCGTCGTCTAGTATTACGGTAAATTGTTTAAATCCAGGTTTTATTGCAACCGATCGGTATGAACAATTTATCGGCAATATGATGACGAATCAGGCATTGTCACGAGAGCAGGCTGTACAAGCTGTCGCATCAGGTATTCCAATGCAAAGAGTGGGCTCAGCGAGTGAGATGGCGTCATTGGCAGCTTTTATGGCATCAGAGGAAGCTTCTTATATCACAGGTCAACAAATCTCCGTAGACGGTGGAACGATGAAAAGTATATAAACTGAAAAAAACCCGCTATAGGCGGGTTTTTTGATGAAATCGAATGGGGAGGATGGACAGGCGGTCGATAAAGAGAGCAAGCTCCTCAATCGGGGCAACCATTGAAATGCGTACATGACGGCTTCCATTGGTTCCAAATACTCCTCCGGGCGTGACGACAACATCGGCATGTTCGAGTAAATAGTCAGCAAAGGCATGAGAATGTTCAAAGTCATCAGGAATCGGAGCCCATAAATAAAAGGCGCCGGGTGGACGTTCGATTGTCCAGCCAAGCTTTCTCGCCGCTTGCCGGATGAAGAAATTGATTCGTTCAAGGTATATCGCCCTTAATGATTGAATATGACAGTCATCACTTTGCAAGGCAGCAGTCGCAGCGTGTTGAAATCCGCCATACATACTGACAAACACGTGGTCTTGGAAGGTGTTGATGGCTTGGATGATCTCCTCATTTCCAACAGCAAAAGCGACTCTCCATCCTGCCATATTAAAAGTCTTTGATAGAGAATATAATTCCACTCCTACACTTTTCCCGAGAGGAGTATTCATGAAGCTCACGGGTGTTTGTTCATAATGAAATGAACCATAGGCGAAATCATGAATAACATACAGCTCGTGAGTGGCCGCAAAGGCAGCAGCCTCTTCAAAGAATGCCTCATTTGCAACAGCACCCGTGGGGTTATTCGGA
The DNA here is from genome assembly GCF_038003325.1 of Bacillus sp. FSL K6-3176. Taxonomy (NCBI): domain Bacteria; kingdom Bacillati; phylum Bacillota; class Bacilli; order Caryophanales; family Bacillaceae; genus Bacillus; species Bacillus sp. FSL K6-3176. Next base: position 3,445,283 of record NZ_JBBOOX010000001.1, on the reverse strand, counting down.
TAATTCAAGAACAGTACTTTTGCTTTTTTGACTATGTCAGGATCAATTGAGGAGAGATCTGGTAAATAGCCATTTTTCTCTTCAAGTTTGATACTGTATGGCTTGGCGTCCGCCATCAAAATGCCTGAATGATATTCAGGGTATCCTGGATCGGGAACGAGTGCGATATCTCCTGGATCAAGCAGACACTGACTCATGACATACAGCCCCGTTTTTCCGCCAGTGAAAAGAGCAATTTCCTTCTGCGGATCAATCTCAGCACCGAATTCCGATCTATAAAAATCTGCAATGGCTTGTTTGAAAAAGTCAAAGCCTCTAAAAGGGGCATATTGTTGAAATGGCAAAACACCCGCTGACTCCTGTAGGGCACTCACGATATGGGGAGGAGTTGGTAGATCAGGGTTTCCCTGACCTAGATTCATGATGTTTGCTCCGTTTTTTGTCTTTTGAGCAATTTTTTCAAAGACGGTGCCGAATTTCTGTTCAGGCAGCCGTTCAATCATTTTAGATGCTAACATTTTCACCACAGCAGCCTCTCTTTCTATCCCTTCACTAATTCATCCATTAACTGAATCGTTGCCTGTTTCTGAATGTTGCGGATGGACGCGGCAACGTCTTGTGAGGATGATCCTTTTAATTCAAGAGATACGATTCCATTAAAAGCTTCAAATAAAGCAAGATCCACCATAGTCCCTTTGGCAGGGAATGATTGACTGACAATCGCAGTATCTCCAACGAATGCTTCCTGCGGAATAGACACATGATCAATGGTGATATGTGTGGATTCAGGTGGGATATGCCCACTCTCTTTAAAATGCTGAGGGTACAGGTGGCAGTCCGCTACATAAAATGTATGTCCAGAAAGCAGCTGTTTTGGCAGTACAGCCTTTTTTCCATCAACTAATACATCAATCAATAGCTTGGCCATATCGACGCCAAAGACCTTTTTAATATTCGGGATCATATTCCAGCCAGCGAATCGAGCCGCTGATTCGATCAGTCCAGTTTCTCGATTTTTCATGAGTTTGATTTCTGTATGGGTTGCACAATGTTCAAGACCTAGCCCTTCATTTGCCTTCCTTGCTGCTTCAATGATGATTTGCTTGGCTTCATTGTCTAAGATCGTCGGAGTGATATGAGCCGTTTCTGTAAAACCGATTTGAGGGGTTTTATCATGTATGACAAAAGGGAGATATTCGCCCTCTACGACCAGCCCTTCTACACTGACATAATCAGCATAACCTTCATCTTGATACCAATCTTCGTAAGCACCCTCTAAATACGTTTCAGCGACAAACGGTGCTTCATACGTGACAGCGTCTGGGACTGGTATGGTTTCCAAATACGATTGTACTTGTAAAAACAAGTCATCACTTCCGGCTTTGTCATGAAACAAGGTGACGCCAATAGAACTGGCTAAATATGTAGGCTTTAAAATGAGCGGTGTTCCGATAGACTCAATGGCTTTTTGGAAATCAGATAAAGTCGTGACAGGCTGAGTTTTCACCGCTTTGACGCCAGAGGCGTTGAATGCAGCCCTCATTTGGCTTTTATCACGCGCCATTTCGGCTGCCTTGACACCGGCACCTCGTAGCCCAAGACGTTCAGCGGCCTTTGCCATCGGTGCAATGAATAATTCATTATTGGTGGTGATTGCATCTGCTTTGAAAAAGGAAGCCACTTGAATGAAGTCTTCCACAACCTCTTCTTCTGATTTCGGATAATCATCATGTGCCCAGTAAATAGAATCAGGGTGTTCAAAAGAAGGGTGTGTCTCAAAATAATCACGGTCTTTGATGACCGCAATGGAGTATTTTTCGATTAGCTCGGCATGTCCCTTTGTAATCGCAAAGGGTCTCGGGATATAAGAAACGATATGATACGATGCCGCCACACTTTCATAAAACATATGGGGCGGGCACCCTCCTAAGTCAGCAATGACAAGTACAGTTTTTTTACTCAATGAAAGCACTCCTTTTATCTAGCGGTGTAACCGCCATCTGCAGTGACGACACTTCCAGTCATATAGCTGGATAGGTCAGAGGCGAGAAACAGCATCACGCCAGCAATTTCTTCAGGTTTTCCAAGCCGCAGCATAGGATTCACCTTTGCTTTTTCCTTTTTGACGATCTCGAGACTTTCTGTGTGATTGTCTAAAAAGGACTTTTCATTTAGTGGCGTATCAATGATGCCAGGGGCAATACAATTTACCCTGATTTGATGAGCGGCATAGTCGATGGCCATTGATTTGGTGAGCTGAATGACACCGCCTTTTGTTGCATTGTATGCCGGAATGTCAGGCCAGCCCACAAGACCTCCGACAGATCCGGTATTGATAATACTTCCACTCTTCTTTTCAAGCATATGCGGCAATGTATGCTTACTCATGAGAAAGACGCCGGTCAGGTTGACCTGAAGAATACGATGCCAATCCTCCAGTGCCATCTCATGAATAGGTGAGACAATTTCGATGCCTGCATTGTTAATGAGGACATCAATGGCACCGAATCGGCTCAGCACGTTCTGAACGGTTTGGTGACAGTCAGACTCCTTCGTAATATCTGTTTTAAAAAATGCAAGGTGCTCATGCGGCAATGATTCAATGAGTTGGTTGCCGCTGCTTTCATTGATGTCAGCGACAGCTACTTTTGCTCCATGCTCGAGGAAGAGCTTGACGGCAGCAAGCCCAATCCCCGACGCACCTCCTGTAATGAGGACAACTTTTCCATCCAGCTTCATTTCTTCACCTTAGATGCCTTTGGCTTCAAGCGATTATAGCGGGGAGGGAAGAAGAGATTAATAGACTTTGATGCTTCTGGCTTTGGATTGATGGCCCCATGATCTTCCCTTGGGTCACAGAAATAGGTGGTGCCAAATTCCATCTTTTCTGTAAAGCCTTCGATCGTCATATCATACCCTCCGCTGATGCAAATGCCGATTTGTTCATTTCTATGTTTATGAAAAGGCATTTCTCCGCCGTTTCCAGGGATATTGGCAATCATCAGCTCCATCCAATCCTCCACAAAAAAAGTCACTTCCATGCCAGGGAGTAAATCCCGTGTTTTGAAAATGTCTAAGAAATAAGTGGGGGGCGCTGTATATTCTTCGTCATCCTTTAATCTCTTAATATCAATGGCGATCACTTCTTCATCTGTCAGATTTGAAGCGCCGTGAGGGACAAACGGTGGTGCGATATAGGCTGATTCTAATGGGGTGAGCAGTTGAGTCGATTGGCCGACAGTCATTTGAAGCTCCCCTTTTAATACAATACCGATTTGTGCTTCGGGATGTTCGTGAGGTTCAATGATCGTGCGGGGAGGGACGTATGAAATTAACACTTCCGTACCGCCTCTTACAGTGGAATATTGGATAACGCCATTATCCCATTCTAATTTTTTCGCTTGAGGAAAATATCGTTCTTGCGTCTTTTGTTCAGTTTGCATCTTATATCTCTCCTTTTCCGAATATGGACCAGCTCATGGGTATACTTTTAAACGTTCGAATGAAGATGAGGCCATATGTGGCTCTTGCCACCTCATTCGTTAAAGCAAAATCAAATTCGCCGTCCCTTACTTTCTGCGCGGCAGTACTTGTAGAATTAACAAGTTCAAATTCAGCATTTTGGTGAATGAAATATTGAATTAAATTGACAGGTGCAGGATGTGAGACAATTTTTAAATGGTGGAGCATTTGTTCATTGAATGGGAAATCAGGTCTGACAGCCAAACCATACATGGGCGTGTCACATCTGAAAATTTGTAAAAGCTGTAGATCTGGTCTCATGTAGAAGTGTTTGATGCCTTCATATGCGTGTGGAACGAGAGTAAATTGAAGTGGTTGAGAGAGAGTATGTTCAATGCAAGTTTCGAATGTGTCATAAAGGGATAGTTTCGTATGAGTGCCGAGTGTAGTGGTGGATTGAGAGATGAAATGTTTTGCTGCGTATTCACTGCTTGTCCCCTTAGGGCCTAGTGTGTTGACTGTAAACATCTTGGGTGAAGGGATAGGCTCTTCTTTGAAATGAAACACATCATCATTCTTTAGGATCATGTTTACCATCCAATCTTTTTCAAATTTTTACTAGATTATAAAATTTAAAATTGGCAATTGTCAACAAATTTTATAAAAAATGTATTTTACGATGATATTAAAAATTGATCTAAAAAACTGCACATATCGAGATGTGCAGTGAAATGTGCTTACGTTTCAAGAGTAGTTGGCTGTTTTTTCTGTAAGGCACGTTCTCGTTTATAGCTGCCAAAGCTGATGATAAAACCAACAAGTGTGATCAATGCACAGACAAGACCTACCGTATGATATCCGAAATGGACATAAACGGGTCCCATCAGTGCGGAACCGAGCATAACAGCAAGGTTGGAGGCCAGGCTGTAAAAAGCCATCACTTTGCCGCGATGGGTTTGAGAGCAGTCGCTTAGAACGGTGCTTAGAAGCGTGACAGATAAGCTTTGCATAGCCCCCCAAATAAATAGGGCGAAAATCAGCAACATCCACGAGAATGGCGCATAAGGAAGCAAGGCTAGAACAAGCGCAATTCCACCCAGCACAAAGACAAGGGAACGGGTTTTACCGAACCAGTCTGCTAATTTTCCAGTAAACATACTCATAGAAAAGCCGACGCCATAAGCCATAATAAGAAGTCCAGCTGTTGATTGTCCGCCATCAAACAGACTTTGCAAATAAGCACCTAAAAACGAGTACATGCCGTAAAATCCAAGCATATTGCAAAACGTCACAGTCAAATAGGCAGGCACGCGATCAATTTTCAAAGCTCCCCATAAAGAGCCTGTTTTCTCTCTAGCTTGAGGTGCCTTCGGATCAGCTGCTCTGACTTGTTTTCTTGATTCAAGGATGACGAGCAGCAGGACAATGAGACTCATCATAGCGAAGATCCAAAACGTCCAGCGCCAGTTTAAACTCTGGCCGATAAAGGCGCCAATGGGCACACCAAGGACAAGAGAAAGAGACCAGCTCGATACAATGAGTCCCATCACTTTGCCGCGGTATTCGTATGGAACCCGGTCGCCCACAAGAGCATAGGCTGTTGGCACAAATACACCTGTCGCCAGCCCAGAAATAGCACGGCCTGCAAAAAACACGGCCAAATTTGGGGCAGCAGCACACATCACTGTTCCAATTAAAAAGAAGGACAGCCCAATTATCAAACACAGCTCTCTTGAATATCGGTCCCCTAAAGGAACGAGTAGCGGAGCTCCAACCAGCACAGCTAACCCATAAATGCTGATGGAAAGAGCGAGAACATCAAGAGAGTGCTGAAAGGAGTTTGATAAATCAGGCAGCAGTGGTGAAATCACCAGTTCCTCCGATCCCGCCGCAAAAACGCCAAGTGTGAGTGCAATGGCAAGTGTGATGGGAAATGTTTTAGAAGCCTGGCTGTCTAAAGATTCTTTCATCAAGTGATCCCTCCATACTTGCTTTTTCATTCAATTCCGTTAAAATAAATTCTACCATTATTTAGTTTTATTTTACATTTCGTATCATAAGTATCATCATAAAATACTTTTCAAATGGAACGATTTTGGGATAGGAGCGTAACGAATGAAAATCACCGATGTGGATGTGGATATTTTAAACGAATTGAGAGAAGATGCCCGCTTATCAATGAGGGAATTGTCCAAACGAGTGAATTTATCGGCGCCTGCGGTAGCAGAAAGAGTGCGAAAACTAGAGGATGCAGGGATTATCGAAGGGTATTCTGTTCAAGTCAATTATAAAAAGCTGGGTCTGATGATAGACTGTTTACTGGAAGTCACCGTATTAAATGGGGAGTATCAGCGTTTTGTGACATTTATGAACCAGCATCCACGTGCGTTCTTTGCTTATCGAGTGGCAGGACAGTCCTGTTTTTTCATTAAGCTGTCTGTTTCTTCTCTTGAAGAAATTGAAGCCTTTATTCAAGATGTGTCTGGCTTCACAAAAACGGTCTCCCATATTGTCTTGTCAGAGCATTCCTTTACTCATCCCATTCAGGAACGTGTGAAACAAATAGAAGAGCCAAAAATGACCGTGGTGAAATAGAAAAAGGACCTGCCCTCAGGTCCTTTTGATTCGTTTATCTGACTGATAGCTCATGATCGTAATGATCAATCCAATGAATGTCACGCCTGCCGCAAAGAGCGGGACAAGCTGTAAATGTGTGATTTCAATAGCAAGACCGCCTAGCGCTGCACCGCCTGCATTTCCAATATTAAAGGCAGAATGACTGAGCGTTGATGCGAGTGTCGGGGCTTCATGTGCCATGTTCATCGTGCGGTATTGCAAGGTAGGAACGAGAATAAATGAAATAATTCCCCAAACAAAAATCGTCAGCACGGCAGGCACTTTAAAGGCAGATGTATATGTGAATAACAACAGGACAGCCATCAGCATCATAAGTGTCACGATTATACTCGGCATCAGCTTCCAGTCGGCAAGCTTTCCGCCGACTAAATTCCCAATGGTGACCCCAAGCCCAAAGAGGACAAGAATGAGGGTGACCCCGTTTTCCTGAAAGCCAGTCACTTGCAGTAGGATCGGGCTGATATACGTAAAGGCGGTAAACACACCCGCAAAACCGAATATCGTCATCGCAAAGGAGACGAGAACCTGCGGCTTTTTCAACACCGATATTTCATTTCGAATATCTAATACTTCTTCCTTCGATTGATTTGGTACTAAACTGATTATACCGATTAAGGAAATGAGACCAATGACGGCAATGACGAGAAATGACATGCGCCAGCCGAATTGATTTCCGATAAAGGTGCCAAATGGCACACCCAGTACATTGGCTACTGTCAGTCCTGTAAACATGAAGCTGATCGCACTTGCGCTTCGCTCCTTAGGAACAAGCCGTGCAGCCATAATGGCGCCGACACCAAAGAAGGTACCATGAGCAAATGACGTTAAAATACGTGCAACCATCAAGAGACCATAAGAAGTCGATACAGCGGCGACAGCATTTCCCGCCACGAAAAGAATCATTAATAGGATGAGGAGACGTTTTCTCGACATTTTTCCAGTTGATAACGTTAAAATAGGGCCGCCAACTGCGACACCGAGTGCATATCCGGTAATCAGTTGACCTGAAGCAGAAATAGATACATGGAGATCATTTGCGACATTTGGCAAAAGTCCCATGATCACAAATTCAGTCATGCCAATCGAAAACGCACCGAGCGTTAACGCAAAAATAGCGATGGGGAAGTTTTTCATGATGAGATCACCTTTCTAAACAAATACATAAAAAGGCTTCGGAGAGATCCGAAGCCTTAAGAGTTTATCATACATGGAAATAAGACGCTAGCTGCTCGTTTGCTAATCGGTTTCCAACAAAGAAGGAACCAAATTCGCCGTAACGTGCACTCACTTCATCAAATCGCATTTCGTAAACCAATTTTTTAAATTGAAGCACATCATCAGCGAAAAGAGTGACGCCCCACTCATAATCATCAAAGCCAACAGAACCTGTAATGATCTGTTTTACTTTCCCAGCATAGCTTCTGCCAATTAAGCCATGGCTTCTCATAAGGGATTTACGCTCATCCATTGAAAGCATGTACCAGTTGTCATTGCCAGAACGTCTTTTATCCATTGGATAGAAACAGACATATTGAGAAGTAGGAAGCTCTGGATAGAGGCGCGCACGTACATGCGGGTTCTCGTAAGGGTCTCCGCCATCTCCGCCTCCTGCTAAGTAGTTGCTGAGTTCAACAACTGACACGTAAGAATAAGCTGGAATCGTAAACTCAGCTAGTCGTGTCTTGTTGAATTCAAGTTCAATTTCACCTAGTTCTTCCATGGTCGGACGTAAAATCATGAGCATAATATCTGCTTTTTGGCCGACAATACTATAGATTGTTTGGCTTCCAGCCTGATGGTGCTCGGCTGTTTTCCATTTTTCTAATAGACCTGTGAACTCATGAATGATGGCTTGACGCTCATCGCTTGTCAGCAGCTTCCAAGCTGTCCAGTCGATCGTTCTAAAATCATGCAGCGCATACCAGCCATCTAGTGTTTGAGCTGCTTCATTTGTTGTATGTTGTTCGCTCATTTCTTTCACTCCTATTTACAGTTTTCCATCTGTTCCAACTATAACATAGTTTGTCCAAATGAAGATGTGATCAAAACTTGAACGACGAAAACGCTTTTCTAGAAATTGATTTAATTAGTTTGAAAAATAAGAATTTAAATTGTAAGCGCTATAATGTAAGTTGGTAGTTTGAATTTATGTAGAAGAAGAGTATGCTTAAAAGAGAACGCTTTTTTTGTAAAATCAAGGAGGGTATTGAAGTGGCAGATATTTTTTCAACAGTTCAGGAAAAGGTTGCAGGTAAAGGAGTTAAGATCGTTTTTCCTGAGGGAATGGACGAACGCATTCTAACAGCCGTTCAAAAACTAGCAGATGGCAAAGTATTGCAGCCAATTGTTGTAGGTAAGAAGGAAGAAGTAGAAGCAAAAGCAAAAGAATTAGGTCTTACACTTGATGGTGTTGACGTGTATGATCCTCATACATATGAAGGTTTTGACGATCTTGTACAAGCTTTCGTCGAAAGACGTAAAGGCAAAGCGACAGAAGAGCAAGCGAGAAAAGCATTACTGGATGAAAACTACTTCGGTACAATGCTTGTGTATAAAGGCCTTGCAGACGGCCTTGTAAGCGGAGCAGCACACTCAACTGCTGACACAGTGCGCCCAGCACTTCAAATCATTAAAACAAAAGAAGGCGTAAAGAAAACTTCTGGCGTCTTCATTATGGCTCGCGGCGAAGAGCAATATGTGTTTGCTGATTGTGCGATCAACATTGCACCAGACAGCCAAGATCTTGCTGAAATTGCGATCGAAAGTGCAAACACAGCAAAAATGTTTGACATCGAACCACGTGTAGCAATGCTTAGCTTCTCTACAAAAGGTTCAGCAAAATCAGACGAAACAGACAAAGTATCTGAAGCGGTTCGCATTGCAAAAGAAAAAGCACCTGAGCTTGTTCTTGATGGAGAGTTCCAATTCGATGCAGCTTTCGTTCCTTCAGTGGCAGCGAAAAAAGCACCAGATTCCGTCATCAAAGGCGATGCTAGCGTATTTGTTTTCCCTAGCCTTGAAGCAGGAAACATTGGCTACAAAATTGCCCAGCGCTTAGGTAACTTTGAAGCTGTAGGTCCAATCCTACAAGGTCTAAATCAGCCAGTAAACGATCTTTCAAGAGGCTGTAATGCCGAAGACGTTTACAATCTTGCGCTGATTACAGCAGCTCAAGCACTATAAAATAGCATCTCGACTAGAGCAGTCAGTACGATAGATTCGTGCTGGCTGTTTTTTTATTTTGTCCAAATGTGTACAATAAAGAGTGAAAAGAAAACACGAATCGTAGATAAAGCCGATAGGATAGGCAGGTGCTATAATGGAGGATTTAATATATAAACTTCAGCATAAGGTCGTGGAATTAACCGATGCGCAGAGGAGAATTGCAGATTATATCGTACAAAATCCAATGGAAGTCGCTTTTTTAACTGTCGATAAATTGGCGTCAAAAGTCGGGACGAGTACAGCAACGATCATGCGCTTCTCTGCTGCTGTGGGGTATTCCGGTTTTTCTGAATTCCAAAAAGAGCTTCAATCAGCTATGAAGCATAAAGCCGACCCTCAAACGAGACTTGAAGCGAATCTCAAGCATTCAAATAAAAATAAGCTCCTGCATGACCATGTAGAACTGCAATTTCAAAATATCCAGTATGCACTAGACAATATCACGGAAGAAACCTTTCAGCAGATTGTTGGGAAAATAGCCAGCGCACGCCACGTTTTGTGTACAAGTGTTCGAAGTGGAAGACCTGTTGGTGAGTATCTGTCACTCGGAATCAATCGGTTATTGGGGAATTGCCAATACATTGATGCAGACAAAAGCGACTGGGTGGATGATTTGGTTCATTTCAACTCGGGTGATTTCATTATAGCTGTCAGCTATCCGCGCTATGCAAAGCGTATGAAAGATTTGATGGAAGCAGCGAAGTCTTATGGGGTGGAAGTCCTTTTAATTACAGACAGCTACAGCTCTCCATTAACCAAATATGCACAATATGTATTACCATGTTCCTCAGCAAGTGTAGGCTCTCATAACTCTGTCGTATCTGCTATCTTTATCGTCGATTACATTTTAAGTGCCTTAGCGATGAATGATCCTGAAAGAACAAAACCACGTTTAGATCAAATCAATCATATGTTAACGAAAATGAGTTACCACACAACACATTAGTCGTGTGGAACTCATTTTTTTATTTTTGAAAGCGCTTTACTAATTGAAAATGAGGTGGTATGATCATATCACGAAAGTAATAAATATTACTTTAATAAAAATAAGTGTAATGAATATAACTCAAAGGGGATGATGGAAACAATGAGTACTGTTCATTTCGTGTCAAATGATCTTATCGCTAGGGCAAAAAAGCTTAACTCGACCTTGCTGTCAGACGTAATGGGATGCACCGGCGCGATGGATCATCAAATCAAACCAGTTGCGAAAGGCATGAATGTAGTCGGCACAGCTTTTACTGTTAGCTTACGGCCAGGGGATAATTTATTTCTTCATCAAGCGATCTACTCTGCTAAAGAAGGAGATGTACTGATTGTTGATGGAAAAGACCATAAGGGTCATGCCTATTTAGGGGAATTGATGGCACATTCAGCAAAGGCTGTAGGAATAGAAGGAATCGTGATTGACGGGCTTGTTCGCGACAAACTCTCTTTAGAGGAGCTGGCTTTTCCAATCTACAGCAAGGGATTTATGCCAAACGGACCTTTTAAAGATGGTCCTGGGGAATTGAATCAAACCATCTCGTGCGGCGGTGTCAAAGTAGCCCCAGGTGATCTAGTGATTGCTGACGATGATGGAGTCGTCATCGTTCCAAAGGAAAAGGCGGAACACCTGCTGACACTAGCGGAAGAGAAACAAGCGTATGAACATCAGAGATTAAAAACGATTCAACAGTATGTGGACGAAGGAAAGCAAGACATCAGTCTCTTAGCACCGGCATGGCTGGAAGGCAGAATGAAAAAATTTCAAGGATAGGGGAATCGGTGATGAAAATAGGCTTTATCGGATATGGTGAAGCAGCATATGAGCTGTCAACGGGATTGAAAACAGAAGGATTAGACCAATTTTATGCGTATGATGTCCTATTACTAAGTGAGAAATTAGCTGGCTCGTTGAAAGAAAAAGCATCGCAAACAGGCGTTCAATTAACGAGCAGTATTAGCGAAGTCATTGAGAAATCTGATCTTGTGATTGCAGCTGTGCCAGCGAATAAAACCTTAGAAGTGGCACAATCCGTATCGGGAAGTTTGAAAAAGAATCAATTATATGTAGATGTATCGGCATCAACACCAGACATCAAAAAACAAGTAGCAAACGAAATTGAAAAGCAAGAAGCTCTATTTGTAGATGCCGCCATGCTAGGGCCTCTTCCAATCAACAAACACAAGGTTCCGATCACGGCAAGCGGCAGTGGAGTTGACCAATTCATGAAAGTGATGAATGCTTATGGCATGAATATCACAAAAATTAGTGACCAGCCAGGAGATGCTTCGGCACTAAAGCTAATCAGAAGCATTTATATGAAGGGGATTGTCGGTCTCTTGATTGAATTTTTGGAAATTTCCAAAAAATATAATGTGGAACATCAAGTGATTTCTTCACTAAGCGATACAATCGATAGCAAAAGTTTTGAAGAGACCATGAACCGTCTTGTGACAGGGAGTGCATTGCATGCAAAAAGACGGGCGGTTGAGCTGCTTGGCTCTATTGAAATGCTAGATGAAGCAGAGATTGATGCCAGTATGTCTCGGGCAGCACAACAGAAGCTTGAGAGATTAGCAGACTTTCACTTTGCTGAACGATTTGACGGGGTAAAACCTGCTAGCTGGGAAGAAGTCATTGACGTGATGCAGCAAGGGGAATAAATTGTAAGCGTTTTATTTAATAAAGGGGAGGCGAAGAAACGATATGGGTTTTATTGCGTTGATTGTGTTCATAGCTGTCATCATTATATGGAATGTCGTCGTGAAACGGAATATGGGAGAAGCCATGCTACTAGGCTTTATTGCGACCACATTATTTGGCGGATTAGATGCGTTAAGACTTTTCTGGGATGGTTTAATATTTGCATCCACATATGAGGTGCTTTATGCAGCTGTCGCATTTGTATTCATGGCCTATTTAATCGAAAAGTTGGAATTAATTCATGCACTCTTACGAATCCTAAATTCGGTTGTAGGCAAACTTCCTGGTGGAGCGGCTTATATGAGTACGTTAGGTTCAGCAGTGTTAGGCGCTCTTTCAGGTTCAAATTCTGCAAACACAGCTGCGACTGGCTCTATCACGGCCTCTTGGATGATTAAATCCGGGTGGAGCCGGACCCATACGGCCACGATTCTAGCAGGGAATGGCGGACTTGGAGCGGCACTGCCTCCGAACTCTTCCATGTTTATCATGCTTGGGTTTGCACCAGTTGCCGCCCTTGTATCTGAGGGAGATTTATATATTGCCCTTCTAATAGGAGGACTGTATCAAGTCGTATACCGATTTATTTTGGTGTATCTTCTGGTGAAAAAGAATAAAATTCAGGCCATGCCGCCAGATGATATTCTTCCTTTCTGGGAAGCGGTAAAACAAGGGTGGAAGTCGATCTTTATTTTTTTCGGTGCCTTGATTCCTATCATGATCACCATTGGTCCGTTTGCAAACTACTTAAAAAGTAATCCAAACATCGGACCGGAGGCAATGGATCAAATTTCTTTAATTACGTGGATTCCGATTCTCATGATATTAATTAGTCTAACAATTGGAAGAAGCAAGGCGTCTGCTTTAGATTGGTCTCAATTTTTCAAATCAGCCATTCCTAAATTCACAACGATTGGCGCTTTGATGCTGTTTGCAGTGGCTGCTAGTCAAGTGCTTGCTGAATTAGGGCTCGCAGATGATTTGACGCAAATCACATCAGTACTTGCCATTCCGAAATGGCTCATGGTGCTCATTGTGGGTGTTCTTGTCACACTGGTGGCAGGCCCTCTATCTTCAACAGCGACATTAACAGCAGTTGGGCTTGTCTCATTTTCAGCTTTAATCTCAGTTGGAGTGGACCCAGTTGTGGCTGTAGTTGCCATTCTTGCTTTTTCATCAACTGAAGGCGCTTCCCCGCCTGCATCAGGATCAATTTTCATTGCTTCGGGTCTTGCAGGGGCCAGACCAGAAAAAACCTTTATCCCACTGATCCTCTATTATATGCTTCCGATCGTTGGTATTGGCTGGCTCATTGGAATGGAGATACTTCCCGTATAGAAAGGAGAAACAGATGAGAGTATTGATGGAATTCTTATTTAAAGTGCTGCTTGTCCTATTCCTAACGTCAGGAACGTTGTTGGTATTCGGTCAAATACTAGGGATACTCTTGCAAAAGGGAGATATGATCATTGCTAGTACGAACCTATTTAAAAACCCAACACTGGTGTTAAGTGCCTTTTTTAGCCTTGTCGGGTTTTCACTCCATTATATCCCTGAGAAGAAAGACACCTCATTTAGCGATCATCCATCAGCATCAGCAGGTGATTCGCTCAAATAAGCATGAAAAGCTGGATTCAGTTGATGAATTCAGCTTTTTTGTGCGTGTGAATTAGGTATAAAAACCCAATACATACGATTCATTTTTTAGTGAATTCGTTTTCAATCATATGCCTCTTGTGCTAGTAAATGGTAACATAACGGAGGACTATTTGAGGAATAGAGGTGTTTGACGATGTCTGGAGCTATCATCGGTTATACAACAGCCTTGTATTCGTTAAAGGCAGACATATCCATAAAAAAAGAACAAATCATAGAACTGAACATGTGTCGAAAAGAAATAAAAGAAGCAAAGTCTGCTCTGGCAGATGCTAACAAGAAAATGACTCATCCAGATTTGACTTCACATACATGGTTTGGCCATCTCGCAGATACGTTTGATGACATTCGAAACGAGATGGCATCCGCCAGTCAAGAGATAAAAAGTATACAGCTGACCAATCTATTGAATCGAATTGATGAGAAAATCAGCGACTTAAAATCAGAGATCCATTCATTAGAACATGAAATTCATTCGGTTGAAAGAAAAATAGAGAAAGAAAAACAGAAACAACTGGAAGAAAAAAGAGGGTAGTCACATGAGCAGAGAAATTAAAATAGATGCCAGTCAGGTCAAACGAGTATTACAGCATGCAAAACAATCAGGCGCTCAAATGAATGCCACACTTCCAACAACCATCAAAGGAAGAAATCAGCTCCTGACGGCAGACACATTAGAAAAAATCAATCAGCAGCTGAACGAATTAAGTACATCCTATATAGACATTCTTCAGAAACAACTTGTACAAACAGAACAAGCGGTGAACACCATGATCGAAACGGACAAGGCGCTTGCTTCCAGCAGTAAAAGAAAATAAAGGAGAACGCAATGAAAACCCTTGATGCTTTTGCGCTAATAAACGGAATTGACCAAACGCTGAATACATTAAAGCAGCAATCACAACAGATTAGCTCCATAGAAAAACAAATCCAACAGATCATCTCACTTGATGGCGCACTAAAGGGAGAGGCGGGACAAGCCATCCGCTCCTTTTATACAGAATGCCATATTCCCTTCCTGCAATTTTTTCAGGTTGTCATTGAGGAATACAGCTCTGCGCTCAAACAAACAAAGCAGGCACTTCATACCCTTGAATCAAATCAGCACGGCTTTATATCACAAGCATTTATTGAACACGAACTTGATCAAGGTTTAAAAAAAGCGGAGCGAACGATTTCTGACATCGTTTCAGATGTGAGCCAGGCGATCGGCAGGGTCAGTCATATCGTTCATTTGCCTCACGTAGACGAGTCTGCTTTTCAACAGAGCTATCAAAAAGCGTGGCTTGAGACATCCAGAACCATTGGATTGCTCCATGCCTTTGACAGAGAACAAACAAGTGCTATGAATGAAACAACAAGTGCATTGCAAACAATGAAGCAATACATCAACACGCTAAGCACCATGTTCACCGGCCCAAAAATCGACATCACGAGCTATCAAAAAGGGTCTATTTTCAAAAATGGAAAAGAAGAAAAAATAAGCAGCACGATCAGCGGATTGAATGACAAAATAGACAACCCGAAAGACAATCCGATGATGATCATGTTGAAGAAGCTGAGAGAGAAACAACAGGCGGATGTGGAGACGGTGGTTCGGGACGAATCTCATAAAAATATTAATCAACAAGTCACAGCAAACGATCCATCACTTACGATATTGCAAAGGGAAGCTGTGAACGGGAAAAACAAGATTCATAGAGACATCAGGGTCATAAATGGTAAACTGTACAACGTCAAAGGCATTAAAAAATTAAAAGAATTCGATATAGCAGATGAAGTCGTCACCGACTCATCCGATATTGATTTTATTGGCGGTCGATACACCGTTTACGCCAATAAACAAATCATCCGAACGTATATCGCAAACGGTGAAGTTAGAATAGAAGAAGTCGACAACATCCCAGAAAGCCGGAGCCGAGGCAATGCGAAACGCATATTAGACGGTGAAGTTGTCTCAACAACCGAAAACATCATCCTAGAATACAGCGGAATCTATGACGGTTATCGAGCCGTCACCGGCAAAGACCCAGAAACCAGCAAAAATATTAGTAGCACAGAACAAGCCTTATCCGCAGCCTCTATTATCCCATTTATGAAAATCATTAAAGGCGGGAAATATGTCTTTAAGATTGATCAAGGGAAGAATGTGGTGAAGAGGGTTGAGAAGACAAGAAAGGGTACGGGTGAACTGATTAAATTCAAAGGTGATGAAGCTATTATTCATTTTGAAAAGCATAGTAAAGAGATAATGGGTGCAATGGGCAAAAACAAATACAATATTAAAAATTATCTTGAAGATGCAAATCACCTTATTCAGAAGGGACAATATGTACCAGAACTGAATGGATATGTGAGAATTGTTGGTGGAAAGGGAAGTGCAAAATACGGATTTGTTGGGCTCGATAGAAAAACAGGAAATATCACCACATTTCATATAAAATCGGTTAAAGAACTTTCTAAAAAAGCACCAAGTTTAGGGATAAAAACAAAGAAGTAAAAAAGGGTGATCGTATTGAAAATAAAAAAAATAAACTGGATTTCACAAGAAGCCTCAGAAGCTGAAGTGATTGTAACAGATGGCGAACTGGAAATAATGTGTTTTGCTCAACCATTAAATTACCTTGAAGAAAATGAACTATTAGAACCTATTTATTGTTTAGACGTGTCAGACTTAGTGAAAGCTGAATTGTCAGAGTATAGAATTGAAAAATTAGATGATAATTTCAGTTATAGTTTTTTAGGACAATTAATTGATAAGCGTGATGAAAAAGTGAAGGTAGGCGGACTTTTATTAGAATTAGATTACAATATACCGGGAGATATAAATGAAGGCGATTTTATAAGTTTTAATTGTCAACGGTTAGATATTTATTAGTATGAGCCAAAGTCTTAAGGAGCATTAAATGCACAAAAAACAAGAACTAACGAAACAAATCCAAACGGTCATCAACATCCTAGAAAAAGAATATTCGCAAGAGATCCATCAAGGTGTACTTGAATTAATATATAGAAGATACAAGAATGCCCAAAGAATCATGCAAGCCAATGATGATCTCCAAAAAGTCTTTATCATTGGCGGAGTTAGGGCTTACTTGGATAGTCATAATGACTATCTAAATCCATTTTTAGATGAATTACATAAAGCGGAAAGTCTACTAAAAGAATTGTTGTATTGATTATATAGTGATAGGTAGAAGTCTTTGTATTAGAAAGCGATACAAAAACACAGAAAGGAATTCGTATGAATCAGAAAAAACACATCAACAAAAAAACAGTCAATTGGCTATTAAGCATCAGTGTTCTTCTCGTCATTGGGACAGCTTTTATGAGAGGGGTTTATGTCCCACATGCCGGTTCGGATTATCGAGGTTTTCCCATTGATTGGCTAGTCCTGCATTCAAATTATGGTGTTGAATTTCTATTTTTAGGTTTTATACTCGATGTCATCATTTTCTATTTTCTATTAAAGGTGCTCCTGCGGGTGTATAAAAGGATTATGACAAAATCAGCTGAATAAACGCTAGTTCAACCTTTTAGGAGGCGTTCAAAATGATTCATTTTTCTCAGATTCCCAACCTGGTCATAAACAAACCAGCAAGTGACATACATATCAAAGAGGCAGAAGCTGAACTAAATATGATGTTTCCTCATGCTCATCAAGTCTTACTGAAACAATCAAATGGATGTTCCATTGAAGGCGACCTGCTTTTATACGGAACTGAAGACATAGTGGAACGCAATAAAACATGGGAAGTCCATCATTATGCAAGCGGCTATGTAGCCATTGGTGACGATGGCGGCGGGCGAGTATTTCTTATGCGGCAGGCAGAAGAGGAGCAAAAAGTGTGGATTGTCGATGCTGGTGTGATGGACCCTCAGCATGCGGAATTGGTGGCTGAAGACTTGTTAAGTTGGGTAAGTCACGGCTGTTGCATAGAAGTTTAGTCTATTAAGGAGATGATCGATTTGCCGTGGAACACATTGATCGCTGCGGGCCTCGTGGTTGGGGTTCCTGTCGTTTTGATTGCAGCTGTTTATTTCATCTCGAAAAGGAAGAACAAGAAAACCAAAGCATCCAGTTGAAAAGCTCTGTGACGTTCCTTGTCATAGAGCTTTTTTCTCTCTCATTCTCCCTCCATGTTATAATAAACACAGTTTATGAACGAGAGGATATGCAGGACATGAAAAATGAACCTATTGAGTTATTGACGCAGCCGACATGGCGAATCATAGATCAATCGAGCCTTGGTCTCTATGTAGACCCAAAGCAATCTTTTGCGATGGATGATACGCTTTGTGCGTCGGTCGGGAAAGGACTCTCGCCAGCGACAGCGCGTTCTTGGGTGCACCACAATACGATCGTTCTTGGGATTCAGGATACAAGACTTCCATTTCTCCAAGATGGTGTAAAGCTTCTTGAGGAAGAGGGATATCGCGTGATTGTGCGCAATTCAGGCGGTCTTGCTGTGGTGCTGGATGAAGGCGTACTGAATGTGTCTTTAATCTTTGCTGAACAAAAGAAGGGCATTGATATTGACCGAGGATATGATGCGATGGTGGAATTGATCCGCCGGATGCTGTCGCTGTATGAGGTGGACATTGAAGCCTATGAAATTGTCGGCTCTTACTGTCCAGGTAGCTACGATTTGAGCATCAATGGAAAGAAATTTGCCGGCATTTCTCAGCGTAGATTACGCGGAGGGGTCGCTGTGCAAATCTATTTGTGTGCAGATGGAAGCGGCCGGGAACGAGCTGATTTGATTCGCCGTTTTTATGAGGCGGCTTTAAAGGATAAACGGCATGAGGTGAAAGCGGTATTCCCTGATATACAGCCTGATACGATGGCATCCCTATCAGAATTAACTGGAAAACCCATTGACTGTGCGCTTCTCATGCGTCTTTTACTAGAAGAACTTCAAAAGCTGAGCGAGCAACTGACCGCTTCAGGGTTGACCACCGAGGAACAGCTGGAGTTTGAGAAAAACATGACGCGGATGATTGAGCGGAATGAGAAAGTGTTCTCGTAAACATATCTTTCCAGCCATCTTGAAAATAGGGGTGATGTAATGGAAACGAAACTTCTGAAAGCGATTGAACTTCGAGAAAGTGGACAACTTCAAGAATCCAATGACATGCTCATCCGTCTTGTAGAAAAGTATCCAGATCATGCCTCCATTCACTATCAATGTGCTTGGAGTTATGATGTGTTAGGGAAGGAAAAACAAGCTGTCTTTTTTTATGAGAGGGCGCTTGAGCTAGGTTTGTCTTCAGAAGAAAGAGAAGATGCTTTTTTAGGATTAGGAAGTACATACAGAACCTTAGGGGAATATGAAAAGTCAAAACAGATATTCCTCCATGCGATGGAAGCTTATCCGCATAATAAAGCCATTCAAACGTTTTATGCCATGACTTTGTATAATTTAAATGAACATAGCAAAGCCATGGAAATACTATTGAACTGTTTAACTGAAACGACAAATGATCCTGCTATTTTGAGTTATCGAAAGGCCATTGATTTTTATTCAAATCAGTTAGATCGATTGTGGAAATGATTTATATAGACATGGAGGGGCAATGTAATGGAAGAATCCCCTCCTTTGCTATGACATTTTATATGTGATCGTCCTTTATGACATAAGAAAGAAGGAAAATGTTTTGTCACTCATCACCACGTATTACCCGCTGTTTATGCTTTGTATTTTGTCTCTGTTGTATATGATATATCGTATCCAGCCAATGGCCTCTACTGTGAAAAAAGTCATCATTGTGCTATGTGTGTTAACAAATGCTGCCTATATTTGCTGGCGTCTCTTCTTTACATTGCCGCATGAAGGTACTTTTAATATTGTCATGGGCATTTTGCTTGTTGCCTGTGAATGCATTGGGTTTATCCAGTTGCTTGTGTTTTATACACTGGTTTGGAAGCCTTCAAATCGGAAACAAGTCATGATCAGTGATCTTGACAGGCTGCCGACAGTTGATATTTTCATAGCTACATATAATGAACCGATTGAGGTGCTGAAACGCACTGTTGCAGGTTGTTTGAATCTCTCTTATCCGAAGGAAAGCGTTCAAATTTATTTATGTGATGATGGCAATAGGGAAGTTGTAGAGCAGCTTGCTTCTGAGTTTGGTGTTCATTATCTGACAAGAACAGATAACAGATTTGCTAAGGCAGGTAATTTAAATCATGCGATGTTTCAAACGGATGGGGAGCTGATTCTGACGCTTGATGCAGATATGGTCCCTCTTCCTTCATTTTTAGAAAAAACAGTGCCCTATTTTCATGATGGGGCAACTGCGTTTGTTCAAGTTCCACAGGCGTTTTATAACGAAGATCCTTTCCAATATAATATGTTCTCGAAAGATCGAATTCCAAATGAGCAGGACTTCTTCATGCAAACTCTCCAAGCTGGTAAGGATCGGTTTAATGCCGTCATGTATGTTGGGAGTAATACGGTATTTAGAAGAACGGCATTAGATGAAATTGGCGGATTTGCTACTGGAGTGATTACAGAAGACATGGCAACAGGAATGCTTCTCCAAGGGAAATTCAAATCTGTGTCTGTCGGAGAAGTATTAGCCGTCGGTCTGGCACCTGAAAGCTGGCTTGATCTGTTAAAGCAGAGAGATCGCTGGTCGAGAGGGAACATTCAGTGTGCCCGTAAGTTTAATCCTTTGAAGGTGCGCGGCTTAACGCTGATGCAGCGTGTTCTTTATTTAGATGGCATTGTGTATTGGTTTAACGGTTTGTTTAAAATGATTTACATTCTCACACCGATTTTGTTTTTATTGTTTGGTATTCAAAGTTTCTGGGCAGATTTCCAGTCCGTTTTCATGTTTTGGTTGCCGGCGTTCTTTAGCTCGTATTTAGCTTTTAAACTTGTGTCGAATCAAAAAAGAAGTATGTTTTGGAGTCATATTTATGAAAGTTCAATGGCATTCCACTTAGCTGGTGTGGCACTCAGTGAACTGTTCTTGAAAAAACGGGTTGAATTTCTGGTGACACCGAAGGGAATTCAAACGGACAAAAGGCATTTCCATTTAAAAACGATGATTCCCCATCTGATCTTCTTGCTGCTCTCATTGCTTGCCCTTGTGAAAATAGGTTACGATGTGAAGGTAAATGGGACGATGAACGCTGATCTCATGTTGATTAATATTTTTTGGGTGCTTTATAACGGTGCAGGCTTATTCATGGCACTGCTTGTGGCGTTTGATCGACCGCGTTACCGGAAATCAGAGCGATTTGTCATTGAAAAAGAGGGGCATCTTCGTTCTGATCATCAAGATCAGTCGATTGCTTGTTTTCTACTAGATATGAGTGATTCAGGTGCGCGTCTATCCATTCCATTGGACCAAGCGTCTTCTCTTTATCAAGGACAAACGCAATTGTTTTTTTCAGAGAATGAAAGCGTGTCGTGTGACGTGGTTTGGAGCTATCCAGAGGGAGACCAGCTGATGGTTGGTGTTGCTTTTACTGACACCAAAAAATCAGAGTATTTATCACTGATCCGTTTCTTATTCACACGAGAGCATGTAGCGATGACGGATCGTGAGAAAAAATCTCATGCTGTTCGGACGTTTCTCCGCTTTTTAAGAGAAACGGAGAAGGTACCAAAGGCTCTGCGTCGCAAATGGATGAGAAGGCCATTGCAAGGTGTGACAGGCACGATCGCCTATGAGGACCGACTAGAAGAGAAGGTGCCGGTGATCATACATGATATCAGTTTATCTGGGTGCAAAATTGAGTTTGAAGATTCAATTGAATTAAATGGGAAAGTGCTGATCACCATTGACACAGAGTCTCTAACGGATCAGCCGGCGATTGCGGTTTGGACATCACAAAAACGCAGACGTACAATGGCCGGACTCAAGTTTGTTCAGCCTGAAATCAAGCAGATAGAAGAAAGAGAGGGAGTGGTTTCTTGAAATCTAAAAATGGCGGTTACCTCTATTTACTATGGCTTCCTGTCATCATAGGAGCCGGCTACGGCATTTCGCTTTTCGTGCCGTTTCTTCAGCCTGTACTGACGCTTGGTATCGCAGGGCTTTATATTTTTATGTTTGGTGATTTTCAGGTGAGGCAAGTTAGGTATATTTTTATGTTCGTCTTCTTGATCAATGTCCTTTTTAGTGTGATGCTATTTTTGGATATTTAAAAAAGTGCTTCCCGCAGGTGGGGAGCACTTTTTGGTTATTCAGCCATTTTTTCAAGGTTGCCGTTACGATCCATTTTAAAGGTTGGTGCGGCACTGTCGTCCTCTTCAAACAAAACTAGTTTTCTTGCACGGTTCATGATTTTGACGAGTGTTTCATAATCTTCTTGAATCGTGAGCTGATCCTTTTCAAGCTTTTTCACTTCAGCTTCTAGCTGCGACACTTTATGTGAAAGTTCATTGTTTTCTTGTTTTAACCGGCTGTTTTCCATGCGTAAGGCAGAAGATTGCTGCCCATTGCCTTCATAGCGGCGTAAGAAATCAATGATATCTTCAATGGTTAGCTCTTGGCGCTGCCCAAATGGATTGGCTTCTGGCTTTTTCTCTGTCACTTGAGAAGCCTGTGACAATAAATGTGATAAACTAGCTAACTCTTCATTGTAGCTTTGATCCACAAACTGAAGCTGGTCGGCTGTTTCGGCTGCAGGTGCAAACGTTTCTTCTTGCGCAGGTTCCAGTTCTTGAGAGAACTCTTCCTGTGTGATCGTTTCTTCAACTTGCGGCTGATAGAGCAAACGTTTTTTCGCAGGCTGTCCATTGCCGAGTGCACGCATGCGTTGTTTACGCTGTTTTTTGGCAAGTGCCAATGCTTTTTCATATTGATGCCTCACGACAGCATTCCATCTAAATCCGCATGCCGCTGAGGTACGGTTTAGCTTGTCTCCAACTTCTTCAAATGCGTTCAGTTGTGTACTGCCCTCTCTGACGTGACGTAAGACGGTTTCTGCCAGAAGGAGATCATTTTCCTCTGACCAAGCATCTTGTCTTTGTTTTGACATGTGTTTAAACCCCCATAAGATTTGATGGTATTAGATTAGCCAAGTTGAAGAAGGTTTATACAAGTTTGCTAAAAGGATAGTGGAAAATACTAGCTTTTATGTGAATACGTCTCTGTGCTGACAATGCTTCTTGCAACTCCAGTCGCTTCGATGTACAATGTTGGGTGGTATATTATTCACTCTTAGTTGTCCAACTGTTTCATATAGAATGAAGTTTCATCATTGAAAGGAAGCGTAAGAACATGGCTAATGAGTTTCGCGTATGTGACGATTGTGATGCGACGAACCTAAAAACGTTATTGCCTCGACTTAAATCGGTTGACCCTGATGCAAAAATTGAGATTGGCTGTCAATCGTATTGCGGTCCAGGACGAAAAAAGGCTTTTGCGTTTGTGAACAATCGCCCATTATCCGCACCAACAGAAGATGAGTTACTCGAAAAGGTTCAAAAAAAAGTCAAATAAATGTCACTGAATGTGTTCAGTCGACCTAAAAAGAGGTCCGTCCCTGTCAGGTCGGGCTTTTTACGTCCGTTCAATCTATGAGAACACATTCGCCAGCAAATTCAAGGATGTTTTCGGGAAAAGTTACCCGATATAATAGAAACACGTCTTAAAAAAAGAGGGACGAAACGATGGCGTATCCAAAAGGGAAATTATCCGAAGAAAAGGTATTTAAAGATCCTGTGCACCGCTATGTTCACGTACGGGATGCATTGATATGGGATTTAATCGGAACGAGAGAGTTCCAGCGCCTTAGACGAATTAAACAGCTAGGCACCACTTATTTAACGTTTCATGGGGCAGAACACAGCCGATTTAATCATTCACTCGGTGTATACGAGATTGTCAGACGAATTGTGGATGATGTGTTTAAAGGAAGACCCGAATGGGATGAAGGGGAGCGTGAGCTTGTACTGAGTGCCGCCCTGCTTCATGACCTTGGACATGGTCCGTTTTCTCATTCCTTTGAAAAGGTCTTTCATTTAGATCATGAATCGTTTACAAGAGATATCATTTTAGGGCAGACGGAAGTAAATGAAGTGCTGCGCCGGGTCAGTGACGATTTTCCAAAGCATGTAGCAGAAGTCATTGCCAAAACGTATCAAAACAAACAGGTGGTCAGTTTGATTTCAAGTCAAATTGATGCCGACCGAATGGATTACTTGCAGCGTGATGCTTACTATACAGGCGTCAGCTATGGTCACTTTGATATGGAACGTATTTTACGCGTGATGCGTCCAAGAGAAGATCAGATTGTGATGAAACAGAGCGGGATGCATGCCGTAGAGGATTATATTATGAGCCGCTATCAAATGTACTGGCAAGTGTATTTCCACCCAGTGACCCGCAGCGCGGAGGTCATTTTAACAAAAATCCTCCATCGTGCAAAAGAGCTGCATGAAACGGGATATATTTTCACACATGCTCCTGTGCATTTTTATTCAATTTTTGAAGGAAATGTCACCACAGAGGACTATATTAAGCTGGATGAATCCATTGTCTTATTTTATTTTCAGGCGTGGGAAGATGAAGAAGATCACGTGCTGGCTGATTTGTGCCGCCGTTTTATGAACCGCCGTTTATTCCAATATACAGAGTTTAATCCTAACGAAGAAATGACGAAATATTTCAAGCTGACGGCTTTGTTCAAAGAAGCAGGAATTGATCCTGACTATTATTTAGTGGTCGACTCTTCCTCTGATTTGCCTTATGACTTTTATAGACCGGGCGAAGAAGAAGAGCGGCTGCCGATCCACCTTTTGACGCAAAGTGGTCATATTAAAGAGCTGTCGAGACAGTCAGATATTGTTGACGCCATTTCCGGTAAACGAAGAACCGATCATAAACTTTATTTCCCGATGGACTTAATTGTAGATATGTCGGAAAAAGCTGAAGAAAAGAAGGCGATCATGAAGCTGCTTGGATTGGGATAAGGAAGTACTGAAAAAGGAGATGTCGGGAATTTGTTGAAAGAGCATGCAAAGTTGATGAAGGTGTTCTCTGAATCTGGGGAAATCGTTGGACGGAAGAAGCTGCAAAAAATGATTTACATAGCAAAAAAGCTAGATTTGCCTTTTTACGAGAAATACGATTTTCATTTTTATGGCCCCTATTCAGAGGAGTTGACGCTCAGAATTGAAGAGCTGTGCAACCTTGGATTCTTGGACGAAATGAAGGAAAAAAAGGGCGGATACTATCAATATCGCTATTCGCTGACGGACAATGGGAAAGAGTTTCTCGATCAGTGTGAAGTGGACATGCCTGACCTCAAAGTGCTGACGCAGCAGATGAATGAGCAATCGTCTCGTTTTCTAGAGCTTGTCTCAACGATTTTATACTTTGATGATCTGCCAAAAGATGAGGTAAAGGAAAAGGTCTTCACCATTAAAAGCAAGCAGCGCTATACGGACGAAGAATTTGAGGCAGCTCTTGCTTATATTGATCAGTTGAAGGAATTGAACTAACGACAAGAACCAGTTTGTGATAGCCAATGGCTAGAACAGACTGGTTTTTATTTTGTACGCATATAGAAACAGAAACAAGTCGACCTCATGGATCGACTTGTTTTTTAGGAATGATGATAAGAAAATCTTGCTAAAAATTGTTTCGTCCGTTCTTCTTTCGTCTGTTCAAAGACTTCTTCTGGTGTGCCTGATTCGACAATCACACCATCTTCCATGAAAATGACCCTGTCGGCAATATCATAGGCAAAGCTCATCTCATGCGTGACGATGATCATGGTGACCCCGGTTTGTGCCACTTGTTTAATGACGTCAAGTGTTTCACCTACAAGCTCGGGATCTAAAGCGGAGGTCGGCTCATCAAACAAAATGACTTCCGGATTCAATGCAAGTGCTCTTGCAATACCTACTCGCTGCTGCTGTCCGCCAGATAATTGATGCGGATAGGCATCTTTTTTCTCTAGTAACCCTACTTTTTTGAGCAATTGGAGTGCTGTGTCATAGGCTTGGTCTTTCGGTTGTTTACGGGCAATGACTAAGCCTTCCATGACATTCTCAAGTGCTGTCTTATGAATAAACAGGTCGTATTGCTGAAAGACCATGGCTGTTTTTCTGCGAATTGCTAGAATGTCTTTCGGTTTTGCTTGATTGAATGTGACAGTGGTCTGATCAATGCTGATTTCACCTTGATCCGCACGCTCAAGAAAATTTAAGCATCTGAGAAATGTTGATTTCCCAGAGCCGCTCGGACCTAAAATGACAACGACTTCGCCTTTTTCCACCGTTAAATCAATTCCCTTTAGAATCTGGTTTTGACCGAATGCTTTATGCACTTGTTTGATGTGAATCATGCGAACCGCCCCCTTTTACTTTTGTGTACATATTTCTCATATCCAGCAGTGATGGCTTCAATAGAGGCACACAAAGCCCAGTAAATAAGGGCAACAGCAATGTATGCTTCAAGATAACGGTAATTCACATTGGCTTTGATTAAAGCGCCGTTTAAAATATCGACCACAGACACCATAGAGACGAGAGAAGAGGCTTTGATTAAACTGATGAGCATGTTGTTCAGTAAAGGAAGAGAGATGGGAAAGACTTGTGGAATGATCACTCTTCGCAACACCTGCCTGCCTGTGAAACCAACGGATAGAGCGGCATCAAATTGACCCTTTGGGATGGACGCAAGAGAGCTTCGAAATATCTCTGATAACCCGCTGACGGCATATAAAGAAAGGGCGAAAATGGCAACCCATCGTCTATCTAAATCGCTAAAACGGATGGGCAGCGAAAGAAATGCAGCCAATTGATCGAGCGAATCGGAAAAAATAAGATAAGATACGAGCAAGATTAATACAACAGGAATGGCTTTAAAAATCGCCACAAACCATTTGAACAATGGAGACAATACAGGCACTTGATAAAAACGGATAAGGGCAATACCAAAGCCAAAGATGGAGCCGAATACTAGCGGAAGAAAGCCTAATAGCAGCGTCGTTGGCAAATAATGAAGTGCGGCTACAAAGGCCTGAAACATAAAAGCAACGTCAAAATCCACTCAGATCGCTCCTTTCTTATGATGTAGTAAAGTCTCCGCCCAATATTTTTTTAGACAATTCAGCGAGCTTGCCGTTATCAATCAGTTTTTGCAGGGCTTGATCAATGTCCTTTTGAAGTTTCGTATTGTTTTTTTGGTATAAATAATACGTTTTAGATACGTTTACAGGCTTTCCGGATGTCACAAGATGAGCATTGAACTGTTTGTTTAGCTTATTGACGTCATACTTTGTGAGTAAGGCAGCATCGACCGTGCCATTTTGCAGGTTTTTGACTAAAATTTCGTTCCCGCCATCCCCGTAGACAATGTCAATTTTCCGATCATGCTTTGCGTTATATTGCTCTAGAAGATAAGCGAAATTACTTCCTGTAGAGGTGTGCACTTTGTGTCCGGCTAAATCGTCCAGGCTTTGAAAGTCATGACCGGATGCTTTATTCACCACCACATAGCTTGTATAATCTGTGTAGCCAACTTTTCCAAATAGATATTTCTTCTGACGCTCGTCATTGATTTCATATTGGTGTGCAGCGAGATCAACTTTACCGGCATCTAAAGCAGGCAGAATATTTTTAAACTCAAAGGATTCATATTTAAACTTATATTGTGGCAGCAGCTGATCCACTTCATCTAATACAGCCTTCTCGTAGCCTGTTAATTTGCCGTTTTCATCTAAGTAAACGAAGGGCTGATAGGCGTTCCCTGTCCCAATGACGATTTCTTTTGCATCTGGGTCATTATTGTTTGCTTCTGCTTTGATTTCATCCGATTGCTCATTATTTCCGCAGGCGGCAAGGAGCAATGAACCAAGTAGAAGCAGGCCGATGATGTAATGATTACTGAATATTCTGTTATTTTTCATGTAAATTCCTCCTCAGTTTATTTTGCACGTTTTTCTACAGTGAAGGCCGCTTCGGCTCTTTTTAAGGGAAGCAATGCCGTCTGACGCTGTTTTTTTGTTTTCGGTGTATTGATCCGTTTTTCCAATAGGTCAAATGATTTTTCTAACACCATACTTAAAATGATAAATATAACGGCAGCAATAAAGTATCCTTCTAAAACGCGATAGTATAAAGCCCCTAATGTTTGAACCTTTCCGATCATGTCCATCACACCTAATGTAAAGGCGAGGGAGGTATTTTGTAATAAGTTGACAATGGCCACGCCGATATTAGGAAGGGCGATTCTCCCTGCTTGAGGAATAAGCGTTCTTCTATAAATCTGCCATTTCGTCAGTCCAATCGAGGCGGCCGCTTCATATTGAGATGCTGGGACACTCGATAGGGCAGATCGGAATATTTCTGAAAAATACCCAGCTGTATTGAGTCCATATGTAATATACAGAAAGATCAATTTGTTCCACATGGAGATATCAAGCCCAATTGTTGCAAGCACACCAGGCAGGCCATAAAACACAATAAACATTTGAACAAGGATAGGTGTTCCGCGAATAAATGAGACATAAATTGCACTGAGCTGATGCAGGATGGGAATACGCTCAATTCGAAAATAAGCAAGAATGAATCCAAGAAAACTGCCAATCAAAGTGGCAAATAAAACGATCAGTAAGGTTGTTGGAAGGGCTGACAATACTTTAGGGAAGAGTGTGACGACATACTCCCATTTGAAAAACTCCCCCATGTTGAATCACCTCCTATGTTGAAGTCGTTTGGACTTTTTCTTCTGATGGCGGTGCGCCTAATATGGCGGCATCGAACCGTTCAGGGATGAGTACTTTATACATTAATACACCTAAGTCGCCATTATCGGCTTCACGTTCAATATATGCTGTATAGCCTTTTCGTTCGTACATCTCTAGAAGCCAGGGGTGCTTTCGGCCAGAAGTGCCCAGTGTGTATGCTGGTGCTTTAAATGTCTGCCGGAGCAAGGTGTTTTCTACATAATCGAGCAGTTTATTTCCGATCCCTTGACCGGCTAAATCAGGAGCTGTGGCAAACCACCAAACAAATGGATAGCCTGAAACCGGTTGAGTGCTCTCCCATGGAAAACGTATGGTGATGGTTGATATGAGACGCCCGTCTCGTTCTAACACAACAGCAACGGATTGTTTGATGTTTTCTGTGACCATTTCAAGTGTGGCGTTCGTGGATGGCCAATCAATGCCCATTTCTCCAAGCGGTTTAAATGCACTGGACAGCAATTCTAGAAAAGCCGGTGCATCTTCTTCGGTAGCGATGCGAAAAATATCTCGACTCATGACAAACCTCCAATCAAAAGGGTAGTGTGTAATGTCAGCTCAACGCTTTTCGTAACGCATCGATATCTGGATTCAGCAATGCTTGATACACGTGGGGATCACGGCTGATTTCTACTACTGGCACGTAACGGACGCCGTATTTTTCTTCTAAAATATTTCTGTAATGATCATGTTCTGTTACATCAATGGTTGAATAAGTAATGTGCTGTTCGTTGAAATAGGACTGAATGTCCTGACAATAGCTGCATCCTTTTTTGCTCCATAAAATGATTTTTTGATTATTTGACATTAGACGCTCACCTCTTGGTTTATTTGGTTTTTGGCTGTTAGTTCATGATCAAATGCTTCTTTTAATAATGTGATAGACGCTATTCTTGCTTCAATGTCTACAATCGGAGATAGCACAATGAACTCGTTGATCTCATATGTCTCGGCTAGTTCAGTCAGCCGGTGATGAACGGTTTCTTTTGTGCCAGCGGTATAACCGGTTTTTTGAACGTGAATGTTGTAGTGTTCTTTTTTTGTTCCTTTCACCAGCTTTTCTGCATCTTCTAGTGACGTCACATTAAGCTTTCTTCCATCGGAAAAGGAGACCTTTACTGTTTCCTTTTGCTTGATGTACGAGATGGCTTGTTTGTGGTCTTCCGCTACAGATACGGTGATGGCGAGAAGAAATTGCTGGTGCGTGTTCTGTGTCTTGAATTTTTGAAAAGTCTCTCTTGCTTCTTTTAATAATGCGTCATCCCCGTTAATAAAATAGGCAAACACAAAGGATATCCCAAGTTTCGCTGCGAATTCCGCGCTCTCTTTACTGCCGCCTAGAAGGAACATGTCGGGTGATACGCTAGGAATTGGCTGAGCATTTAACTCATTTGCTTGTTCAGTAAGATACGTTTTGAGATCCACTAATTTTTGAGAAAAGTCTTTCCGTGACGCTTGATAATCTTCCTGAAGCGCTTGTGTCGAGAGGTTCAACCCTCCCGGTGCTTTCCCAACGCCTAAATCGACTCTGCCAGGCGCTAGTGATGCCAGTACATGAAATGTTTCAGCCACCTTAAACGGGCTGTAATGCTGAAGCATGACACCGCCAGACCCAATTCGCAAATGGTTCGTTTTTGCTAAAAGATAACCGGCGAGGGCTTCAGGGGATGATCCTGCCACTTGAGAATTATTGTGATGTTCAGACACCCAAAACCTGTGATAACCAAGCTGATCTGCTGCTTCAGCCAATCTGACAGTATGCTGAATACCGGTCTCTGCTTTCTCGTTTTCACTGACGAGGCTTTGATCAAGAATACTAAGGGTGAGCGACATTGGCTGTTCCTCCTATTAGACTTTGATATTGAGATAGTGCGAGGTTTAATCTGTTTGTGGCATCTGGATCAAGCACATAGCTATCTGAATCCTGCTTTGAGACCTGTTGATCGACAACATACACGCCAGATTGAACGACGGTTGCACCGAGTTGATGAATGATCGGTTTAAGTGCATATTCAATGACGAGCAAATGTCCGTATGTTCCTCCTAAAACAAAGGGAAGAACGGGTTTCCCTTGTAACGCTTTCTGGGGGAGTAGATCTAAAAAAGTTTTTAAAATACCGGAAAAAGACGCTTTGTAGACAGGTGTTAACACAATGACACCGTCGCTCTCATTCACAAGCTCAATGGCTTTGACAATGTCTTCGTTTGAAAAATCTGCTCCTATTAAGGCACTGCTAGGAAGCTGGTGGACTTGAATGACATGAACATCAATCCCATGTAACGCCAAACGATGATGGATGTGTTGCAGGACACCGGTTAACCGAGATTGGACGGAATGCCCGCCTGCTATAATCGTTACTTTTGCCAATTCGTCTCCTCCATTTCTGATAATTCCTTCTAAACAACTTGGAATAGTTGATAATATAAATTATAATAAGGCAAACCAATAGAAAAGTATAATTAGTAATCATAAATACACGATTCAGATATTTAAAATACAGGGAGAAGAGGGGTTTTCATGGAGATTCGAGCGATACGCACCTTTGCCACGATCGTGAAATACGGAAATTTTTTAAAAGCAGCAGAAGCGCTGAATTATTCTCAGCCAACCATCACTTTGCACATCAAACATTTAGAAGAGGAAATTGGAGAGAAGCTTCTAGAAAGAGGGAAGACCTTAAAGTTAACAGCATCAGGACAGCTTTTTTATGAAAGAGCCAATTCTTTACTCAATGAATATGAGAAATTGACGAAAACACTCCAAGATTTAGAAGTGGGCATTGCGGGGTTCATTAGAATCGGTGTTTCTGAGCCTACAGCCAGCTTAGAATTTCCTGCACTTATTGCAGAATTCAAGGAAAGGTTTCCGAATGTAGAATTTTCTGTGCAAGTAGCGGATGCGAATACGTTGAGTTCCTTACTTTCTCATGATGAGATTGATTTTGCGATTTGCGGAGCACCAGAAGCTTCGATGGAGAATAGCTATAAGCCTCTTTTTCAAGATGATATCGTGCTGCTCGTCCCGTCTTCCCATCGATTAGCGGAAAAAGGGGTAGTGGAGGTGACCGATTTAAAGGATGAGACCATTTTATTCACGCCACACAATTGCCCCATCCGTATTCAAATCGAACAACAAATCGTCGATGTCATTGGGACCAATTACAATAAGTTAGAGATTACGAGCAGCATGTCCCATAAACATTATGTTCAGGCTGGATTAGGTGTCTCTCTTTTTACACGAACTGCTCATTCCTTTACCCTTCCAGGCACCAAGGTATTAGAGATAAAGGGCATTCATGTTTCTCCGCCAGTTGGTCTATTGAGAAAAACAAATGATTCGCCAGGAAGAGCCGTACTTCAATTCATTGATCTCATCGAAAATCGACTGCATCAACCAACATGAAAAGAGGGGGAGCCTTTGAGCTCACCCCTCTTTTCATGTTTATTTCACGGTTTGTTTAAGAAACTGATTCTTCTTGATAGGCAGACCCAAATTTTCACGAAGGGTATGAGCTGGATAATTCGGGTCGTAATATCCTCTTTCTACTAATATCGGAATGACGTGTTCCGTCCATTCAGATAAACCGCTTGCTAGAATAGGCGCGCCAAAAATAAATCCATCTGCGGCATCTTCTTCGATCCATTGGATCAGCTGGTCTGCCACTTGTTCATAAGTTCCGAAAAAAGCACTTTTGGGAGTGGTCACTCGTAGAGCGACTTCTCTCAAGGTCAAGTTTTGTTCTTTCGCCATTTTTTTAATCGATTCTGTTGTGGATTGAAAGCTGTTTGAACCGGCATCACCGATATCAGGAAATGGCTCATCAAGTGGAAATTGACTGAAGTCCAAGTGATCAAAGAACCTGCCCAGGTAATGAAGGGCTTCTTCAATAGAAACCAGATGTTGAATGGCTTCATATTTTTCTTCTGCTTCTTCGACTGTTCTCCCTGTAATCGGGTGGATGCCAGGGAAAATTTTGATATCAGCTGGATTTCTGCCCAGCGCTGCGGCTCTATTTTTCACGTCGCGGTAATATGCTTTCGCCTTCTCAAGTGAGTCTGCATTCGTAAATACTG
This sequence comes from Bacillus sp. FSL K6-3176, assembly GCF_038003325.1. Taxonomy (NCBI): domain Bacteria; kingdom Bacillati; phylum Bacillota; class Bacilli; order Caryophanales; family Bacillaceae; genus Bacillus; species Bacillus sp. FSL K6-3176. Next base: position 3,412,821 of record NZ_JBBOOX010000001.1, on the reverse strand, counting down.
CGTCCGCTTCTTTTGCGGCTAAATCCTTTCCTGCCTCTGACGCACCTGCCTGAAAAATCACGGGCTGACCTTGTTCAGATCGTTCGATATTCAAAGGACCTTTGACAGAAAAGTGTTTGCCATGATGGTTTAATGTGTGCAGTTTATCCCGATCGAAGAAAACCCCTGTTGATCGATCTCTTATAAAAGCATCCTCTTCCCATGAGCTCCATAGGCCGTTCACTACTTTTAAGTATTCTTCTGCAATTTCATATCGAAGTGAATGGCTTGGATGCGGACGAATGATGTGATTTTCAGCAGAGCCTTCAAGTGGGGAAGTCACAACATTCCATCCGGCCCGGCCTTTACTTAATTTATCTAGGGATGCGAATTGCCGTGCAATGGTAAAGGGCTCACTGTAAGAAGTGGATACGGTGCCCACAAGTCCAATCTGTTTGGTGACCGCTGCAAGAGCGGATAAGATGGTTAATGGTTCAAATCGGTTCAAGAAATGAGGAATTGAATGTTCATGAATATATAAGCCATCTGCGACAAAGACAAAACGGAAACCCGCTGCTTCTGCCTTTTTTGTCATTGCTTGATAATAATCAATGTTCACACTTGCATCTGCTGGAACGGATTCATCCTTCCATGCATTCATATGACCTCCTGGACCATGTAACATTAATCCAAATTGTATGTGCTTTTTTTCAGACATGTGGATCGTCCCTTCTGTTTTGAAGTAGCATTGTTTTTATGTTCTTCATCATAAGGGAGATTCGCAGAGAAGTATAATTGGTATCAGTAAAGTCTGACTTTATCTTTTCTAATATCAATTTTTTCTCCCTTATATGATGTGGCTGGGTCTATGACATCATTTTAGAAAAAGGCGGATGATTACTATGTAAATGACCCAGACCAAAAGTGCTGTTTTTTGATGAAATGTGTGTCAAAATATCCGAAAAATTAGTGAAAATGACATGTTTCGACTTTCTTCCTGTATATCCAATTCCCTGTTTTTGACTGAATAGAAGGGAAATGGTGAATTTTCAGTGAATATATAACCTTGTGAAAAACAAAGGAGGGATAGGAATGAAAAAGCGTTCAGTCTTTTTGTCATTTTTATTGGTAGGTAGTTTGTTACCGGGGGTAAGTTCAGCTTCTGCACCAGTTACAAGTGCAGGTCATGGGCATGATCATGGTCATGCGCCGTTTGAAACACATATTAGTGAAGGGTTGCCAAAGGCAAACGATTTTAAAGATTTGACGAAGGCACCTCCTATTGAAAGAGATGTGACAACAAAGATTTTAGATGAGTCTGGTAAACAGGTAGGGTCTAGAACCTTTAAAGCAAATACAGGAGATTCGATTTCAACAAAAGCTAGTACAGGCAGTCAGAAAGTGACCGTCTATGCAGTAGCTGATGCGCAGTATCGTGCGAAATATAGTGATTGGCAGACGCGCATTGTCAGCATCATTGAGCAAGCGGATGTGACATTTAACCGTGATCATGATGTGGACTTTGTCGTACAAGCCGTAGGGTCTTGGACGTCTTCAGGATCAAATGCATCACAAATTTTGTCTAACCTTCAGCGCAGCTTTGATGGCAGAGGATACGATTTTGTCACAGGATTTACAGCAAATCCAAACTTTGATGCTGGCGGAATCGCTTATGTTTACAATAGTGCACCGAGCGGAAGTGCATTCAGTGTCAACCTTGATCAAGGAACAGCGAATACAGCAAAAGCGGCTACACATGAATACGGCCATAACTTTGGTTTGCCGCATGACCCTCAAGGCAGCGGAATTGTCTGCTTAATGAATTATGATTATTCTTACACTGTCGATTACTTCGATGCGGCTCATAAAAATCAAGTGAACCGTAATAAAGCTTGGTACAGATAAGGTAAGAGACAAAAGGACAAACACCGAAAAAGTGTTTGTCCTTTTTATATGCTTACAGGTCGCTCATTCGCTTTCCTGCTACAGCATAATGTTCTTTTTTCATTTCTTCAATAATGACAGAGACTTTTTCTGCACCTGCGCCTGTTGTTTCAACAACGGCATCTGTGACTTTCTCCACAAGAGCTCTTTTCTGCTCATCTGTTCTTCCTTCAAGCATTTGAACGGTGATAATTGGCATGGCGAAAACCTCCTTTTTCCTTTCATGCTACGCTTCCCTTTAGTTTAAGGGACTTCTTATAGTATACTGAATGAAGTAAATCATTGTATAGAAAGAAAGAGGGATTCATGCCTTTGGACCAATTTCTTGTTTATCCATTAGAACTGATTCCATATGTCGCCATTACGCTTGTTGTGGCTTTTACGATGCACGAGCTGGCGCATGCATATGTTGCGTATCGTTTTGGAGATCCGACAGCTAAAAATCAAGGGAGACTGACGCTCAATCCATTGAAGCACCTTGATATTTTCGGGACGATCTTGATCTTTGTGGCTGGGTTTGGCTGGGCGAGGCCTGTACCTGTGAATCGGTACCATTTCAAAAACCCACGTCTCGCAGGGATATGTGTGTCGATCGCTGGACCTTTAAGCAATTTGGTTTTGGCATTTTTGGGCTTTTGTGTGTATGCGCTTCTTCAGAAATTTGACGGGGAGTCGCTCATTCGCTTTGAGCCGGGGATCGATTATTTCTTCCAAATCTTTATTAACTTGAACGTGATTTTGTTCCTATTTAACTTATTACCGATCCCGCCGCTGGATGGATATCGTATTATTGAGGATGTTGTCAGTCCCGGCATCCGTGCAAAGATGACGCAATTTGAACAGTATGGAATCATCATTTTCCTCATCTTCGTCATCACGCCGCTAGGTCAGTTTGTTTTTGTTCCGTTGATCGGAATGCGGGATCAAATCATATACTGGTTTAATCTTATTTTGAAGCCGCTGCTTTAGGAGGTTTAATGAATGGAAGGTAAAAAGAAGAAACCAATTGGTTTTAATATCATTAAAAAAACAGATGCAACGGATGGGCATGGAGGTTTTGGGGCAGGTGCCCTCAGCCTTGATAATATCTCGCCAGTGATCATTGATGTGGAGGAAAAGGAAGCCGTCATTGATATTGGTGCGATGCATGCAAGAAGTGCCGTCGAAAAAGGAATTAAATTTTTAAAAACCAAAGAAGAGGTACCTAACGGAAAACCTTACTGGCTCGTATGGGTGACAATTGACCGTAGAGAAGAGGGGCCATATTATGCAGGAGTCACAGCTTGTGAAATGACGGTTGACCGCTCGATCCGCAGAGGATATAAGTCGCTTCCTGAGCATGTGAATTTAATGGATAAATCCATGAAGCGTAAAATCGTTGTCAGTCATATGGATGATGGTTCGAAAAAGGTGCTCGCTGATTTCTTGAAGAGTCACAATGAGGCGTTATGGGAAGCATCCACAGATGAATTAAAAGAAGGATTGGCTGTTCCTGAGTAATTGTGAAATTTTTGTGAAGAATGATGAATGGATACCAATTCCAGTCGTTTTTTCAGTAAACTGGTGTTAAAGCTAGGACATGGAGAATCCCGAGATGCAGATCTCGGGGTTTTTCATGTCCATTTTTAACGTTTCAGCCACTTTTCCCACCATTTCTTAGGCTGTTGATCCTGAGCCGTGTCTTGCTCAGATGCTTTGTTCTCGGCACCATAGCAGACACCGGTCGGCTCCGTTCCTTCTATAAAATAGGTAAATACCTTTGATTCGCATCCTGGGCCTGCGAGATCACCGGTTTTTGGATTGATATATACGCCTTTTACACCGTCTGGCGGCATGAAGGAGGAGGCTGGCTGGTTTGAGAGGGCTGATTCCATAAAGGAAGCCCATATCTTTTTCGCATAGGCGGTTTCTTTGACCGAGTCAATGGTGCGTCCTTTATCATAGCCGGTCCACACACCTGTGACGAGCTGGGGAGAGAAGCCGATCATCCAGCTGTCAGCGCCTGTCGTCCCTGATTTTCCTCCATAATTTCTGGTAAGATCTTTTGAAATGGTACGTCCTGTGACACTTGTATAGCCATTTAATTGATCATTGAACATCCCTGACATCATGTCAGTGGTGACAAATGCTGCTTTTTCATCTAGTACTTGCTCTCGTTTTTGTTTCTCCTCAAATAGTACGTTGCCCTTTGCGTCCGTTACTTTCGTAATAAAGGTTGGTTTGACGCGTTTTCCTCCATTGACCAGCATCGCGTAAGCATTGGTCATTTCGATTGGTTTGACAGGTGAGGTACCTAGCGCAAGTGAAGGCACTTGATCTAGTTTTTCGTGAATCCCAAACGCCTTGCCTGCACGTACGAGCTGTTCCATTCCTAAAAACAGATGGGTTTTGACCGCATAAATGTTATCAGATAGAGCCAAAGCCTGAAGCATCGTAATACCGTCATTGGCGTAATAGCCGTGATAGTTGCTTGGTGAATAAGCAGCGCCGCTTCCTTGCTCATCCAGTTCAAAAACGGTTTCCTCACTGCGCATCACCGTTGCTGGTGTAAACCCATTTTGCAAAGCCATGTAATAGAGAAGTGGTTTCATTGTTGAACCGGGCTGTCTTTTCGCTTGTGTGACCCGGTTGAATGGGCTTTTCTCGTAATCTCTTCCCCCGATGAGTGCAAGCACATGCCCTGTTTGGGGATGGATGGCGGTTAAGCCAATTTGGATACCTGATTCAGAATCCATGATGTTGGTTAAAGTCTTTTCAGCGATTTTTTGTAATTCAGGTTGTAAGGTCGTTTCGATATGAAGACCATACGTTTCAATTTGTTCCTCGGTTAAACCCAGCGTTTGTTTCAGTTCGCGAATGACATCATCATAAAAATACGGGGCCTGCTTTGCTTGCAGCTGCTTTTGCTTGAGCGGGCGATAGGACAGCTTTTCCTTGCTGGCATCAGCAGCCGCTTTTTTTGTGATCATGCCATCCTCTTGCATTTGCTTTAGGATCATCTTTTTTCTTGCTTCGGCTCTTTCTTCGTTCACATAAGGGGAGTAGAGAGAAGGCCCCTTAGGAATACCGGCAAGCAAGGCAGACTCAGCTAAAGTTAAGTTCTTTGCTTTTTTTCCAAAGTAAAGGCGGGATGCCGCTTCCACGCCGTATGCGCCGTGGCCATAATATATGGTGTTCAAGTATCCTTCCAATATCTCATCTTTTGTATAGTTTTGTTCTAAGCGGATCGTGTAAAAGGCTTCATTCCACTTCCGCTTCCATGTTTTATCATGATCTAAATATAAATTTCGTGCGTATTGCTGGGTGATCGTGCTGGCGCCTTGTACTTTTGCCATTGCACGAATATCTGCCACCGCAGCACCTGCCATTCGTTTCACATCAAAGCCGTGATGCTGATAAAAGGTTTTATCCTCAACCGCGACCACTGCCTGCTGTATATGAGGAGACATGTCCTTTAACGGAACCCAGTATCTCTTTTCTCCAAAGCTCGATTCGCCAAGTTTAGACCCATCGGCTGCATAAATGGTCGTGGATTGGGGAACTTGAACAGAGGGAGCGCCTTGCCACTTAGCAAGTAAAAGAATCGTCAAAAAGACTGTGCCTGCAAATAGAAAAGCGAGCAAGCCGATAAAAAAACAGGCCCGAATCGTTTTCACGGTCATGCGGATTTTTTTATTACTCATGATTGTGTCCATGCAAAGCCCCCATTTTGACGATTTTTTATCAGTATGGGACAAAGAAAACCGTTTTAAACAGGCGACTGCAAGGGTGCGCTTTAAAAATGAAGTTATCTCATGCGGTTCTTTACAATTTGATACGAATCCACTATACTTTTTTCTTGGACAATCGATATAGTCATAGCCGATAAAAGGCGCTAACAATAGATGTTTGTTTATTATTGGATGAGAGGAAGATGAACAATGAGCGAACTTTGGTATACAGAGAAGCAAACGAAGAATTTTGGCATTACATTGAAGGTGAACAAAACCCTTCACACAGAACAAACAGATTTTCAGCATTTAGAAATGGTGGAAACAGAAGAGTTTGGCAATATGCTGTTTTTAGACGGTATGGTGATGACATCAGAGAAAGATGAGTTTGTATACCACGAAATGGTGGCACATGTTCCTCTTTTCACTCATCCAAACCCGGAAAATGTCCTTGTTGTAGGCGGAGGAGACGGTGGTGTTATTCGTGAAATCCTGAAGCATCCAAGTGTGAAAAAAGCGACACTTGTTGATATTGATGGCAAGGTCATTGAATACTCGAAGAAGTTCCTTCCTTCAATTGCTGGGAAACTAGACGATCCTCGTGTAGATGTGAAAGTCGGAGACGGCTTTATGCACATTGCGGAAGCCGACAACGAATATGACGTGATCATGGTTGACTCAACTGAGCCAGTTGGACCAGCTGTAAACCTGTTCTCTAAAGGATTTTACGCAGGAATCTCAAAAGCACTCAAAGAAGACGGTATTTTCGTTGCACAAACGGACAACCCTTGGTTCACACCTGAGTTAATTACAAATGTACAGCGTGATGTGAAAGAAATTTTCCCGATTACCAAGTTATATACAGCGAATATCCCAACATATCCAAGCGGTCTTTGGACATTTACTATCGGTTCTAAGAAGTATGATCCACTTGCTGTAGAAGACAGCCGCTTCTTTGATATTGATACGAAATATTACACAAAAGAATTGCACAAAGCGGCATTCGTTCTGCCGAAATTTGTGAGCGATTTAATCAAATAAATCAAGCGAAATGGAAATGCGCAAATGTCAGTTTGCGCATTTTTTGAAGCGTAAAAGGAGGAATCTTGCATGAGATTCGACGAGGCTTACTCAGGAAAAGTGTTTATTGGAAGTCATCCGACATGGGAAGATGCGAAAGTCATTTTATACGGGATGCCGATGGATTGGACCGTCAGTTACCGTCCAGGCTCACGTTTTGGCCCGAACCGTATTCGTGAAGTATCCATTGGATTAGAGGAATACAGTCCTTATTTAGATCGTGAACTGCACGAGGTGCCATTCTTTGATGCTGGCGACATCCCGCTTCCATTTGGCAATGCACAGAAAAGCTTAGATTTAATTGAAGAGTATGTTGACAGCATTTTAGAAAAAGGGAAGTTTCCATTAGGAATGGGCGGCGAGCATCTTGTGTCTTGGCCGGTTTTCCGTGCGATGTATAAGAAATACCCTGATTTGGCCATCATCCATATGGACGCACATACCGATCTTCGTGAGGAATATGAGGGTGAGCCGCTTTCACATTCGACACCGATTCGTAAAGTTGCAGGACTTATTGGACCTGAAAATGTATACTCTTTCGGCATCCGTTCTGGGATGAAAGAAGAATTTGAATGGGCAAAAGAAGCAGGTATGCACATTTCTAAATTTGAAGTGCTGGAGCCATTGAAACAAGTATTACCAAAGCTGAAAGGCCGCCCAGTTTATGTGACAATTGACATCGATGTACTCGACCCGGCACATGCGCCTGGTACTGGAACGGTGGATGCTGGCGGTATTACGTCAAAAGAATTACTGGCATCCATTCATGCTATTGCAGGTTCTGATGTGCATGTCGTCGGTGCAGACCTTGTAGAGGTAGCGCCTGTATATGATCATTCCGATCAAACGGCGAATACAGCAAGCAAACTTTTACGAGAAATGCTGCTTGGATTTGTGAAATAACATTGATAGAGGAGCTTGTCATCTCATATGGACAAGCTCTTTTTTTACATTGGTGACATGATAAAGGAGGCAGGTCATGTTTTCTTCTGTATTGATGGTATTACTCGCTTTATGTGTATTAGCGGCAGGCTTTCTTACGTTGAAAAGAGAGCTTGCAGCGAGTCCGCCCACGTTCACCTCGAAAAAAGAGGCAAAGGATGAGATGGTTCATCTGTTTCAGGATCGAGGCTTTTTCTATCTCACTGGAATCGTGCTGTTGATGCAGTTTGTTTATAAGCAAGGGCATCTTCTCCCATTTGATTTGTTTCAGGCATTTTTGGCAAGTTCAGGTATCCAAGCACTGTTTTATCTCATCAATCGAAAAAGCGCAGGGCTCAAGACTGGACTCGTGATAGGGGTGAGCTTCATTTTTCTTTTTTTCTAAAGAGACAGGTGAAGATCAAAAATGGGGTTTCATCCACACGAAGATGAGAAATGATGGGATGATAGGCAATCGGGATTATGGTATACTATTTTAGTTAAACGGGTCTTAGCAAAGGAAGTGCAAAATGACACAAAACCAAATTTCAATTCATGTAAAGTCAGTGATGAAACCAGAGACGGAACCGGCTGAAACGATCGAATTCCGCACAACTGGAACGTATCAAGAGAAGAATGACAAAACGTATCTCACTTACCATGAAGAACATGAAATGGGTCAAGTAAAAACTGTTGTCAAAATAAGTGAAAAAGAAATTTTTGTCATGAGATCAGGTGCGATTCAAATGAAGCAGCGCTTTCTCACTGGAGAAACGACCGTGACACATTACACGATGCCATTTGGCACACTTCAGCTCGATGTGCACACACATGGCATTGATCTTGATGTAGACAATGGGCTTCTGCACATTACGTACGATATGCTGACAGGTGAAGATCAAAAGCATTTACATACATTATCGATTTCATATAAGGAGGATTTACGTTCATGAATATCGCAGAACAGGTCAAAGATGCGTTAAAAGAAGAAATCATTGCGGCAGTCGTCAAAGCAGGACTTGCTGATGAAAGCCAGGTGCCGGATGTTCTTTTGGAAGTGCCAAAAGACAAAACTCACGGTGATTATTCCACCAATATGGCGATGCAGCTTGCTCGCATTGCGAAAAAAGCACCTCGTCAAATCGCCGAGGACATTGTGAAAGCTTTTGATAAAGGCAAAGCGTCAATCGAAAAACTGGATATTGCAGGTCCAGGATTCATCAACTTTTATATGAACAATCAATATTTAACAAAGCTTATTCCAGCTGTTCTTGAGGCAAAAGAGGCTTATGGCGAAACGAATACAGGCGGCGGTCAAAAAGTGCAAGTCGAATTCGTCTCAGCCAATCCAACAGGTGACCTTCACCTTGGACATGCCCGCGGCGCCGCTGTAGGAGATTCTCTTTGCAACATCCTTGATAAAGCAGGCTTCGATGTGAGCCGTGAATACTATATCAACGATGCAGGCAATCAGATCAATAACCTTGCTCTATCTGTAGAAGTACGTTACTTTGAGGCGCTCGGTCTTGAAAAAGAAATGCCAGAGGACGGGTACAGAGGAGAAGACATCAAAGGCATCGGGCAGAAACTGGCTGATGAATTTGGTGACCGTTTCGTGCATGAATCAGAAGAAGAGCGTATGAAATTCTTCCGTGAGTACGGTTTAAAATATGAACTAGAAAAACTACGTGTCGACCTAGAGAATTTCCGTGTCCCATTTGATGTGTGGTATTCTGAAACGTCTTTATATGAAAACGGAAAAATCGAACCAGCGCTAGAAACACTTCGCGCTAAAGGCTATGTCTTTGAAGAAGATGGCGCAACATGGTTACGTTCAACTGATTTTGGTGATGACAAGGACCGTGTCCTGATTAAAAAAGACGGCAGCTTCACGTACTTGCTTCCAGATATCGCATATCACAAGGACAAATTGGACAGAGGTTTTGACCAGCTCATCAACATTTGGGGAGCGGATCATCACGGGTACATTCCTCGAATGAAAGCGGCGATCCAAGCACTCGGATATCCAGAGGACAAACTGGAAGTCGAAATCATTCAGCTTGTTCACCTTTACAAAAACGGTGAAAAGATGAAAATGAGTAAACGTACAGGTAAAGCCGTCACAATGCGTGACTTGATTGAAGAAGTGGGCTTAGATGCTACTCGTTATTTCTTTGCGATGAGAAGTGCGGCGACACATATGGACTTTGACTTAGACTTAGCGATTTCTACGTCTAACGAAAACCCTGTGTACTACGCGCAATATGCACATGCGAGAATTTGCAGCATGCTCCGTCAAGGGGAAGAAAAAGGCTACGAGCCAAACCTTGAAAAAGCAGATTTCTCTCACATTCAGTCCGATAAAGAATACGATCTTCTGAAAATCATCGGCAGCTTCCCAGAGGTTGTAGCAGAAGCAGCAGAAAAACGTATTCCGCACCGCGTCACAAACTATATCTATGATCTAGCATCAGCCCTTCACAGTTTCTACAATGCCGAGAAGGTCATTGATGTTGAAAATGAAACAAAAACAACAGCACGTCTATCGCTGATGAAGGCGACACAAATTACACTAGCCAACGCATTAAAACTCATTGGCGTATCTGCACCGGAAAAAATGTAATGCACAAAGCCCCGCTCTATTTTATGAGCGGGGCTTCTTTATATAAAAAAACCCGCTATTCTCGAGAGATAGCGGGTTTTGAACATTAACCAAGCGTATTAATAATGTTAGAAATAGAATCGAATAATTGACTAAGTACATCAGAGAACATGAGCGTATCCTCCTTTCAGAAAGCATGTAGTATGTGCGTGTCATAGGAATTACCCAAGTGTGTTAATGATGTTAGAAATAGAATCAAATAATTGGCTAAGTACATCAGAGAACATAGTTTGTATCCTCCCTTCGGCAAGCATGTAGTATGTGTAAGTTAATGGGATTATCCAAGTGTATTGATAATGTTAGAGATAGAATCGAATAATTGGCTAAGTACATCAGAGAACATAGTTTGTATCCTCCCTTCGGCAAGCATGTAGTATGTGTGCGTTAATGGGATTATCCAAGTGTATTGATAATGTTAGAGATAGAATCGAATAATTGGCTAAGTACATCAGAGAACATGTTTTTGCCTCCTCTCTTTTCTTTTTACATCTACTTAACGAAGGGGATGAAGGATTGGATCACTTTTTCTAAAAAAATTTTAAAAAGAAATAAAGGCATAGAAAAAGCACCCTCATATGTGGGTGCTTTTTAGGTTTTATTTATGCATGAACACGCCATTGGATTTGTCCGTCGTAGCAGGATAGCTCGGCACTCCCGCCAATCGGCAAGGTGAAGACTGGCTGTGTATGTCCTATGTCTACATCATAGATCACCGGGATGTGTTTGAGCATTGGATGTTTATCTAGAATGAACCTCAAATGTTCCTCTGTCATCTTGGATTTCTTTTGAAAACGTCCGATGATTAACCCTTTAATGGATTCGGCATGCTGCAAGAGCGAGGCAAGGTCTCTGGCGAACATTTCAGGAAAGACCAAGTCATCATCCTCCACAAATAAGATGGCATCCTTGATGTGAGGCATAAAGGGTGTCCCTTGCAATAAGTTCAGTGTACAAAGATTTCCGCCATACAAGGTGCCTTCAGCTGTTCCTTCCTGATAAATCCCCCATGTTGTCGGATGAAACTGCCTATTTGCTTGATCAAGATACCACGCATCATCACTCCACTTTGTAGAAGGGGTGAAATCAAATGGCTCGCTGCTCATCACGCACGCTTGAAACATGTCTGTCTGCTCCTCTTGTCCTTGTTCCATTTGGAAACTGGAGAAATGAGGACCTGAGTACGTCACCATGTCACATTTGGCGGTAATGGCGTTTGCAAGTGCGGTAATATCACTGTAGCCGCAAAGAACTTTTGGGTGCTGACGGATCAAATCATAATCTATATAAGGCAAAAGCTCATTGCAGTTAAAGCCGCCGATTGCTGTCAAAATGCCGTCGACTTCATCATTTGAGAATGCCTCATGTAGATCAGATAAACGTTGTTCAATAGAAGAAGAGGAATGCAGATCACATTCAAACACGTGTTGTCCAAAAGAAACAGTGAACCCTAATGCCTCTAAACGTTTTTTCGCCTGAGCCATTCCTTCTTCTGATAAAATGCTGGCACTTCGGCTTGGAGCAATTACCCGAATGTGGCTTCCCTTTTTTAAAGCAGGTGGTGTACGCATAAGTCATTCGTCCCTTCCTTCACATATTTTCCATTATATCGGATCAAAACGCTCCAGTCTGTAAAAGCTAAAAGAAAGCAGCAAACCGTGCGTTTCAGACGAGCTGTGCAAAGGGTATGGAAGAGAAAAAGACAGAAACGAATGAGGGCGGAGAATGTGAAAAAGAGGAGACTGGAATTTCTATTTTTATATTTCATGATATTTGGGGCATATGTGGTGTTTTGGTGGCCGGTTCCAGCGTGGGGTTTTCAGCTTTACGCAGCTAGTTATATCGCCATCATTTTATTTAGTATTATCTCGCTTATGCTAGAGAACCGGACATCACAGCACACGCTGTTATGGATGTATGTACTGATCTTTTTCCCGATCATCGGCTATATGTTTTATTTGTTCTCGGGGCAGCTTTATGTCAAAGGACATTTGTTTAAATCAAAGAGAATGTATAACCGAGAAAAATTACGCAGAATATCAGAGCTTGAGAGTAAACCGGATGAGACGCGTTTAACCGATAATCAGCGTGCTTTTTTTCATTACACAGAAAAAGCAACAGGTATGCATGTAAATACAAATAGTGATATGGAGATTTTAAAGAATGGAGAGGAAACCTTTCCACGTATTTTTGAAGAATTAAAAAAGGCAAAAACGTTCATCCATATAGAATATTACATGTTCAAATCTGATTTTCTCGGTCACCGGATGATGGAGATCTTGATTGAAAAAGTGAAAGAAGGAGTAGAGGTTCGATTCATCTATGATGCGGCTGGCAGCATTCGCTTCTCACGAAAAGATATTAAACGATTGAAGCAGGCGGGGATAAAGGTCGCTCCTTTTCTGCCATTAAAATACGGATTCTTTAATCAAAAATTCAATTTCCGAAATCACCGAAAAATCGTGATTATTGATGGAGAAACAGGATTTGTTGGTGGGCTCAATGTGGGGAAGGAATATGTAGGACGCGATGAAAACATCGGCTTTTGGCGTGATACGCATACGATGTTAAAGGGTGAAGCCGTTCAGACACTTCACTCCATATTTATGCTGGACTGGGAGTATGTATCAGATGAAGTGTTAATTGATGATCCGAAGTATCACACCCCGCATCCTGTGACAGGAGAAGATGTCATACAGGTCGTGCCGACTGGACCTGATATGAAGGAAAGTATGAGTGATTTATATGACGCACTCATTTCGAATGCACAGCAATTTGTCTGGATTGCGACGCCTTATTTTGTCCCAAATGAATCCATTCGCACAGCGTTAAAAATTGCGGCCACAAGAGGGGTGGATGTGCGTGTGATGGTGCCTGAGATAAACGATGGCTTTCTCACGCAATACGCCACACGATCTTATTTTTCTGAGCTTTTGAAAGAAGGCATCAAGGTGTATCACTATCAAAAAGGATTCATGCATCAAAAGGTCATGATTGCAGACGGAGAGCTTGCCTCTGTCGGAACGGCCAATGTTGATATGAGAAGCTTCCAACTCAATTTTGAGGTCAATGTCTTTACAGCGGCAAAGAAACCGATCGAGCAATTGATGGCTCATTATGAGGAAGATATGAAGGAATGTGAGCAAATGGGGCCGGTTCATTTTTATAAAAGGGGCTTAAAGGAACGTTTAAAGGAATCGTTTGCTCGGTTGTTTTCAGGTGTATTGTGAGGGAATCCAGGGGAAGAAATCATTTCCTGATCTAGTATTTCTATAATGATTCCTCTATAATTGAAAATGATTATCAATTATAGAGGAAGTGAGGTTCTTTTACATATGCTAAAACGCTTTTTTGCCTATTACAGGCCCTATCGTGGTCTGTTCTTTTTAGATTTCTTTTGCGCTGTGGCCGTCGGACTCATGGAACTAGGTTTCCCGCTGATCGTGAACTACTTCATTGATACATTACTGCCGACAGGGAACTGGACGGTCATTGCCTGGACCGCACTTGCGCTGTTTGTCATTTACGCACTCAGCTCAGTGATGCAATTTATCGTGTCGTATTGGGGGCACATGCTTGGCATTAATATTGAGACAGATATGAGAAAAAAACTATTTGATCATTTTCAGCGTCTCTCATTTAAGTTCTTTGATAACAACAAAACGGGTAAGCTTATGTCTCGAATGACCAATGACCTCATGTACATTGGTGAGGTGGCGCATCACGGACCTGAGGATTTGTTTATTGCGATTATGACCATTCTTGGCGCTTTTGCCGTTATGCTCATGATTAACTGGCAGCTTGCCATTTTAACGTTCTTGATTATGCCAGTCATCATCTGGTTAGCCCTTCATTTTAATAAAAAAATGACACAGGCAATTACACAACTCAACAATGACATTGGAGATTTTCATGCAAGGGTTGAGAACAATATTGGCGGTATTCGTCTTGTTCAAGCCTTTGCAAATGAACATTTTGAGAAAAAGCGCTTTGCTGAAAATAACAACCGCTTTCGAAAAGCGAAACTTCTTTCCTATAAAATTATGTCGGTTAACGGATCAATCAGCTATATTCTCACAAGGCTTGTGACGCTGTTTGTCCTTCTGGCAGGTACATGGTTTGTTCTTCAAGGTCAATTAACGGCAGGCGGATTTATCGCCTTTGTCTTGATCACAAATGTGTTATTCAGACCAATTGATAAGATCAACACGGTGATTGAAATGTATCCAAAAGGCATTGCCGGTTTTAAAAGCTATGTCGATTTGCTTGAAACAGAGCCAGATGTGAAGGATACAGAAGGAGCACGTGATATTTACGGCTTGAAAGGTGAAATTGAGTATCGAAACGTGACATTTGGCTACGATGAGCACAGTCATGTATTGAAGGATATCAACTTAAAGATCAAACAAGGAGAAACGGTTGCGTTTGTCGGGCCATCAGGAGCGGGGAAATCGACCATTTGCAGTCTGCTGCCTCGTTTTTATGATGTGGACGAAGGAGACATCACCATTGATGGTGTGAGCACAAAATCGATGACCTTGTCCTCTTTAAGACAGCAGATTGGCATTGTGCAGCAGGATGTCTTTTTATTCTCAGGCACCATTCGTGAGAATATTGCGTACGGCAACCTAGAAGCGAGTGATGCAGACATTTGGGAGGCGGTGCGACGTGCCCATTTAGAGGAGCTCGTTCAGCGGTTCCCAGAAGGATTGAATACGGTCATTGGTGAACGCGGCGTTAAGCTATCCGGCGGTCAAAAGCAACGCCTGTCAATTGCACGGATGTTTTTGAAAAACCCGTCTATTCTTATTTTGGATGAAGCGACGTCAGCACTTGATACAGAAACAGAAAAAGCAATCCAAGACGCACTAAGCGAACTGGCAGTCGGCCGGACGACACTCGTCATTGCTCACCGCCTTGCGACAATTAAACATGCAGACCGAATCATCGTCGTGACAGAGGAAGGCATTGAAGAACAAGGCCGTCACCAAGATTTAATTCAAATGGGCGGCGTCTATAGCAGACTGCATGAAGCGCAGTTTGGTCATTGAAGAGAAGTGATTGAATGAGTCCAGTTATTAAGCTGGGCTCTTTTTGATAGGATAAAATCTTCTTTTCCATTTAAATGGAATGTTGATATACTATAAGGCAATTGGATTCAAAAGGAGAGGATGGCTTGAGTGAAACGGCAAAAACAGTCATGATCAAAAGCATTCACTATTTGACGCTCGTTGGCTTATTTATCTTAATCATTCCCGCTGGACTCAATCCAGTCTTTTTTTATGTGGGAATGATTTTGTTTGGCATCAATACTGGAGTGAACATCATAGGTAGTTCTCTGAGCAAAAAAAAGATATTTGCGACGCTCGCCATCAGTTTTGCTGTCATATTGTTTGGGCTGTTTAAGCTCTTATATTAAATCTTAGCCCTTTTGAAAAAGGGCTTTTTTTGCTAGGATAGTAAAAACTCGTGTAGGAAGGATCTGATGGAATGAAGGGGCTTCGGCGTTTACAGAAGGGCGATAAAATAGGTATTTATTCTCCCTCAAGTCCAGCATCTGCCACCTTCCCTCTTAGGTATGAGCGGGCGAAGGAATGGCTTGAACAAAAAGGATTCAATGTGGTACCAGGATCATTAACAGGGAAAGAGGATCACTATCGTTCGGGAACAATTCAAGAACGAGCAGCTGAGCTGAATGAGCTGATGGCGAGAGAAGATTTGTCTTGTATCATGTCAATGATTGGGGGGACGAACTCGAATAGTTTGCTTCCTTATCTCGACTTTGAGCTGCTGATGAAGCATCCGAAAATCATGATTGGTTATTCAGATGCGACGGCGATTCTTTTAGCGGCTTATGAAAAAACGGGTCTGCCTGTTTTTTACGGGCCTGCACTTGTGCCGTCTTTTGGAGAGTTTGAACCATTTGTCGATCATACATATCAATCTTTCGAGGATATTCTCATTCATCCGCAGCCCATCCCATATCAGGTGAAAAAACCGCCCTTCTGGACGGACGAACGGATCAACTGGGAAGAGAAAATAAGAGACAAAGAAAAACGTCCAAACGAGTGGATGTGCGTCATTGAAGGGCAGGCAGAAGGTAGACTGATCGGCGGGAACCTAAATGCCATGTATGGCATATGGGGAAGTGAATTCATGCCTCAAATCCAAAAAGGCGATATCCTTCTCATTGAAGATTGTATGAAAACCGCCTCCACCGTCGAAAAGAACTTCTCTCTGTTAAAGATAAATGGTGTGTTTGAACGGGTATCTGGTATCCTCTTAGGGAAACATGAGCTGTTTGATGATGAAGGAACGGGCAAAAGGCCGCACGATCTCTTACTTGAAGTACTGGGAGATACAAAGAGGCCGCTCATCGCAGAATTTGACAGTGCCCATACGCATCCGATGCTCACGATGCCAATCGGTACACAAGTAAAAATGAATGCAACGTCACGCGAGGTTTGGCTGACAGAAGCGTGGATATAGAAAAAGAGCAGTTCTAATACTGCTCTTCTTTACGAAGCATGTTCTTTTTCAAATGGCTGTAGAAGGTCTTGTGCCTCTTTTCCTTCTACCACGATTAAATAGTCTGATTCTAAATGAGTGAGCCTAAAGGTTTCTAGCTCTACGATGTTCTTAATGTTGCACATTGTTTTTTTAGAATATACATATAAACGATGCTGAGCGTGCTGGCACTTTTCGTATAGAGAAATAAGCTTATGTAAATTCAATGCTTTCGCAGCAATTCGGATTGAATAGATTTGTGACATCTTCATATCCTCCTGTTAAATACTTTCTCACAATAGCTTTGTTACCCCCGTTGTGATAGAGGTAAACCTTTCTCTACGATTTCCACTCAATGGTGCCTCCGCCCGTCCGCCGATTGCCTCTGATCGCTGACAGCTCCTCAACAAGACGGAGCAAAGCCTGATCCTTTTTCTTTGCCTCAATCATAAAATCCACATCACGACCATACGGCTTTAAAGCTTGAAAAAGTGGCAATACAAAGGACATCTCCACACCATCCGCATGGCTCCGTATCGCCTTTTCTGATTTTGGTGAGGATAAGTGGATTTTAGGCGGTATGCCAGTGTTTGCCCACGTGTCAAACACTCTTGGCAGAATGTCATCAAGCGCCGCATCATCATCTTTGTTTGCCATGTGATGGTGGTAATCAAATACAAACGGGATGCTATGCTTTTCACAAACATCAAGCGTTTCTAATGACGTATAGGTTTTGTCATCATTTTCAAGCGTCATTCTCGCCTTGATATGTGCAGGAAGCTGCTTTATATTTTCATCAAAACGCTGTAAAGCAGATGCTTTGTCGCCATATGCACCTCCGACATGAATGTTCATATAGCCTTCCTTTTCAAGCTGCATGGCCTCAAGCATTTCATAATGATAGGTCATATCAATGACGGCGTTTTCTGTAATGGCTGGCTTTGGACTTGTGAACAAAGTAAATTGATTGGGGTGAAAGCTCACTCGTAATCCGTGCCGCTTTACGAGTTGACCAATCTCTAGAAATTCTTTGCGAAAGGGTGTCACAAAGTCCCACCGCACCTCAGGATGGGTGGCGAGAGGGACAATCGAGCTTGAAAAACGGTAAAGCGGAATATCATGGGCAATCGCAAAATAAAGCGTTCTTAATGTATTGACGAGGTTGGCTTTCGTCGTTCGCAATAGAGCCTCTGTCCTCTCTTCCTTTGAGAGCTTACTGTATCTTGCAAAGGTCAGCGACTTGGCAGGTGAAGCTTCCCATAAAGTGACGGCGTTGGATACATAACCAAATCGATAACGCATAGGTCAACTCCTTTATAAAAAATATGAGAACAGGGCGCCTATCCACTCAATTGGACGCGTGAGAAGTGGGCGTTGTTTGTATTTTTCTTCAGTCATCAGTTCTGACACTTCCATGTGTTCACGAATCTTTTCCTCTACATGTGCGGTGAAGGCGGGATCATCAATGGCCACATCCACTTCTTCGTTGAAAAACAAACTTCGTTTATCAAAGTTCGCCGTACTGATCATACAACGGCTATGATCGATGAGAATGGCTTTCGCATGATAAAACCCTTTATAAAAACGATACACAAGACATCCAGCAGCAATCAGATCTTTCAAATAATGAAATCCAGCTTCTTTCACAAGCGGGTGATCTGCCTTCATTGGGATGATGATGTCGACAGTCACGCCTCGCTTCCGTGCGTCAAGAAGGGCGCTTAGAAGAGGAGCAGATGGAATAAAATAGGGCGTGCAGATGGTGATTTGCTTTTTCGCCTGTTGAATATCGTGAAGAAATAAGGCCTCTAAAGAAAAACCTGCCGTCGCACGTGTAGTGCACTGTAATGTTCCCGGTTCCAGTGCAGGAAAAACCTCGTATTGCAGCTGGTGAATACCAGATGACCGGTACAAATCATTCAGAAACACATGCTGTAGGTCTGCGACAACCTGTCCTGTCATGCGCAGGTGATAGTCTTTCCAAATGCCAAACCTGCCGTTTTTCCCTATATATTCATCTCCAATATTAAACCCGCCAATGTAGCCGATCTTCCCATCGATCACCGTGATCTTTCGGTGATTTCTCATGTTTAAACGATAAATGAAAAAAGGAAAGCGTGGTTTATTTAAAAAGTAAAATCGAATGCCACTTTTTTCTAGCATCTGAATGGATGTTTGATCAAATGGATAGGAGCCTAACCGATCAGTGAGCAAAAAAACCGAAACACCTTGCTCTGCTTTCGCTTTAAGTGCTTGCAGAATCCTTTGCCCAATCTTGTCGTTCTTTACAATAAAGAACATCATATGAATAGAAGAAGAGGCTTGCTGTATATCCGTAAGAAGCTGATCAAACAGTGGTTCGCCATCATGATAAAAGGCTGCATCGCCGCTTGTTTGGTCAAAAGACCGTTCAAAAGCATGGGTAGAAAAATATTTTCTCCCTATATAAAGATCTAGCCTGACGAGTAGAACAATGACGAAGACGACGAGTAGAATGATCCATGCGATCATGAAGGTTCCTCCTTTTTTACATATGACGATAGTGTACCCAAATGGGCAAAAAATATTGACTGAATACTCATTCATTATTTATGATAGAGGTACAACATGGAAACGGAACAAAGTGGGTCTTGGGGAATGAAAGGGGGAGCAAGATGAATAGCCTTTTAATTGTTAACTTGATTGCATTTGCGGCAGTGACCGCTTACGCTGTGTATTTGTTTATTTATCTCATTCGAACACGAGCGGCGTATATTCGTCTTGGCAAAAAAGAAGAATTTCAAAAAGACATGAAAAAACGTTTAGAACGTGTTTGGGTGAATGTGTTTGGGCAAAAGAAACTGCTCAAGGACAAGAAGAGCGGCATCATTCATGTGCTGTTTTTCTATGGATTTATTTTAGTGCAGTTCGGAGCCCTTGATTTTATTATGAAGGGACTTGTTCCAGACAGCGGGCTACCATTAGGTCCGCTTTACGGTGTCTTTACATTCTTCCAAGAGGTGGTCACACTTCTCATTTTAGTGGCGGTGGTTTGGGCGTTCCATAGAAGATATGTCGAGAAGTTAGTCCGTTTAAAAAGGGGCTTTAAGTCAGGGCTTGTCCTTTTGTTTATTGGCGGATTGATGCTGACCGTATTACTGGGAAACGGAATGAACATCATTTGGCATGGGCACTCACTATCAGCAACTGAGCCAATTGCTTCCGGCATTGCTTTCTTGCTGGGCTGGCTGTCACCACTTGCGGCAACAATTGTTTTCTATGTCGCATGGTGGGTGCATCTTCTTATTTTACTGACGTTCTTAGTGTACGTCCCGCAGTCTAAGCACGCCCATCTCATCGCTGGCCCGGTCAACGTATTTGTCAGCAGATTGGACCCGCCAGGCAAACTGCAAAAAATTGATTTTGAAGATGAGACACAAGAAACGTTCGGCGTTGGGAAAATTGAAGATTTCCGTCAATCTCAGCTGATCGATCTTTACGCTTGTGTGGAGTGCGGGCGCTGTACGAATATGTGCCCGGCGACTGGGACGGGGAAAATGCTGTCTCCAATGGATTTGATTTTACGATTAAGAGATCATTTAACAAATAAAGGGGCTGCCATTACTTCAAAGACACCGTGGGTTCCGCAACTTGCTTTCAAACAGACGACAGGAAATCAGCTGGCGATGCAGGCAAGAGGAGCTGGAGCGGAAGAATCTGCGGCGAGCGCAATGTATCATCCTTCTCTCATTGGTGAGGTCATTACAGAAGAAGAAATCTGGGCATGCACGACATGCCGAAACTGTGAAGATCAGTGTCCTGTCATGAACGAACACGTCGACAAAATCATTGATATGCGCAGATACTTAGTGCTGACAGAAGGAAAAATGGATGCAGATGCACAGCGTGCGATGACAAGCATCGAGCGCCAAGGGAACCCATGGGGATTGAACCGAAAAGAAAGAGAAAACTGGCGTGAACTAAGAGAAGATGTGCATGTCCCGACAGTGAAAGAGCTGAAAAAAGCAGATCAGACCTTTGACTATTTATTCTGGGTTGGATCGATGGGGGCATATGACAATAGAAGCCAAAAGATTGCTTTTGCCTTCGCAAAACTGCTCAATGAAGCAGGGGTTTCTTTTGCCATCCTAGGCAATAAAGAGAAAAACTCAGGCGATACACCGAGAAGACTTGGGAATGAATTTTTGTTCCAAGAGCTTGCTGCAAAGAACATCGAAGAATTCCAAAAAAATGACGTAACCAAAATTGTCACGATCGATCCGCATGCTTACAATTTATTTAAAAATGAATACCCAGACTTCGGGCTCGAGGCAGAGGTGTACCATCATACAGAATTACTGGCAGAGCTAGTAAAAGAGGGAAAATTAACGCCTATTCATGAAGTGAACGAAGTCATTACTTTCCACGATTCTTGCTACCTAGGCAGATATAACGAGGTCTATGATCCGCCAAGAGATATTTTAAAATCCATTCCGGGTGTGACACTGAAAGAAATGGAACGGAATCGTGAATCCGGGATGTGCTGCGGTGCCGGCGGCGGCTTAATGTGGATGGAAGAAGAGACAGGTACTCGAATTAACACAGCGAGGACGGAGCAGGCCTTACAGGTACAGCCGTCCATCATCAGCTCAGGATGCCCATATTGTTTAACCATGCTTGGGGATGGGACGAAAGCGAAGGAAGTAGAAGAGCAGGTCGGCACATTTGATGTTGCAGAACTTCTTGAAAAATCAGTGTTTGGCGAAACGAGAACGCAGGCTTCATAAAGGTGTCAGGCCGATGGATCGACTGTTCATCGGCCAGTGGACACCGATATTTTATGAGCTGTCTAGCATTTATGTAAGCGGTAACAAATAGGAGGGGAAAGAAATGAGCACGACGGTCATTGTATCTGGAGCGAGAACACCATTTGGGAAAATAGGTGGAACTTTAAGTCGTTTGACTGCTGCAGAATTAGGCGGGATGACGATAAAAGCTGCGCTGGAAAGAGCCTCAAATGTTCATGAAGTGGATGAAGTCATCATGGGTAGTGTCCTTCAAGGAGGACAAGGTCAAATTCCTTCAAGACAGGCAGCTAGACATGCAGATCTCCCTTGGTCGGTTCCGACGCAAACCATCAACAAAGTCTGTGCTTCAGGAATGCGCAGTGTCACGACAGCCGATCAAATCATTCGAGCGGGAGATGCCAATGTGATCGTGGCAGGCGGTATGGAATCCATGTCTCATGCTCCTTATCTTCTGAAAAAAGCACGATGGGGTTACAAAATGGGAGATGGTGCTGTACAAGATGCCATGATTTTAGATGGATTAACCTGTTCGTTTACAGGTGTTCATATGGGTGAGTATGGAAGCATGGCGGCGAAAGAGCTTGGCATTACACGAGAAGAACAAGACCTTTGGGCGTTAAGAAGTCATGAACGAGCCATTGAGGCGCAAAAAAGCGGCTTTTTTAAAAATGAGATCATCCCCGTTACCGTCAAGAATAAAAAAGGAGATCAGCTGATTTCAGAAGATGAAGCCCCGAGGCGTGATACGTCATATGAACGTTTGTCAAAACTGATGCCCGTTTTCGATCAGGCAGGTACGATTACCGCTGGCAATGCACCGGGTGTCAATGATGGTGCAAGTGCGCTTCTATTAATGAAAGACACATACGCCATGCAGCAAGGTGAAAAACCTCTAGCAGTTGTGCTTGGGCATGCGCAAGTGGCAGTAGAGGCAAAGGACTTTCCGAAAACACCAGCCTATGCCATCGAAAAAGTGTTAAAGAAAACAGGGAAGCGAGTAGAGGATATCGATTTGTTTGAAATCAATGAGGCTTTTTCAGCGGTTGCATTGGCATGCGAAAAAATGCTTGGGCTGGATCGGCGGAAAATGAATGTGAACGGAGGAGCAGTCGCGATTGGTCACCCGATTGGAGCAAGCGGAACACGTATTATATTGACCTTGATCCATGCACTCAGACAAAGAGGCGGGGGGATCGGCATTGCGGCGATTTGCAGCGGCGGGGGTCAAGGTGATGCGATCATGATCAAGGTGGATTAAAAAGGAGGCGTTCATTGTCATGAGTATAGAAGAAACCGTCATGGTCGTTGGGGCTGGTCAAATGGGCTCGGGTATTGCCCAAGTATTTGCACAGTCAGGTTATACCGTCCTGCTCCATGATACGGAAGAGGAGCAGATTCATCGAGCCATTTCCTCTATGACCAAACAACTGACGAAACGAGCAGAAAAAGGAAAGCTGGCACATCAGGCAGTCCGTGATATTACACAGCGACTGGCTGTTTCAACAGATCTAAAGGATGTACAGCAGACGCATTTAGTGATTGAAGCCGCATCTGAACAAATGAAGATCAAAAAACAAATCTTTGAAACCCTCGATCAATTTGCACCTGATGACACGATATTTGCGACAAATACGTCTTCCTTGTCGATCACAGAATTAGCAGCCGTGACGAAACGGCCTGAGAAAGTGATTGGCATGCATTTTATGAATCCAGTTCCCGTGATGAAACTTGTGGAAGTAATCCGTGCGCTACAAACGGATGATGCCACGTACCAATTTGTTTTTGACACCGCAAAGACATTAGACAAAACCCCAATTGAAGTGGAAGACTTCCCTGGGTTTGTGTCAAATCGCATTTTGATGCCGATGATCAATGAAGCCATTTATACCCTTTATGAAGGCGTGGCAGATGTAGAAAGTATTGACGGCATCATGACGCTTGGAATGAACCATCCAATGGGCCCGCTTCGTCTCGCCGACCTCATCGGGCTCGATACTTGTTTATTTATTATGAATACCCTTCACGAGGGTCTTGGAGATAGCAAATATCGACCTTGTCCTCTTTTGAAAAAATATGTGAACGCAGGCTGGCTGGGCAAAAAGACAAAGAGAGGTTTTTACACTTACCACGACCACTCATAGGGGGAGTCAAGATGGATGTGTTGCTGACAGAAAAACAACGTCTTTGGAGAAAACGAGTAGCAGAATTTGCACGCCAGCATGTATTCCCTGAAATAGAAGCGATGGAACAGGGCGTGTTCCCGAAAACGCTTTTAGCTGAAATGGGTCGGCAAGGCTTTTTAGGCATTCCGATCCCAGATAAGTATCACGGATTAGGGGCAGATTTCACAACCTATATCATGGCGATTCATGAATTTTCCAAAGTAAGTGCAACCATCGGTGTCATTGTATCCGTTCATACATCCGTTGTGACGATGCCGATTTTGGCGTTTGGAACGACTGAACAAAAAGAATCCTACGTTCCCAAGCTTGCGTCCGGGCAGAAGCTGGGCGCCTTTTGTCTAACTGAACCGAAGGCAGGATCAGATGCCTCTAGTATTCAGTTGAAAGCAGAGCAGGCAGACGATCACTATGTGTTAAATGGAACGAAAATTTTTATCACAAGCGGCGGTGAAGCGGAAGTCTATCTTGTATTTGCCGTGACGGACCCTGCTTCTGCTAAGAAAAATATATCAGCGTTCATTGTGGAGAAGGGGACACCAGGATTTACGATCGGAAAAGATGAGAAGAAAATGGGCCTGCATGGATCAAAAACAGTCACACTTCATTTTGACGGTGTTCGAATTCCAAAAAAACAGCTGCTCGGTGCAGAAGGAGAAGGCTTTCGGATTGCCATGTCTAGCTTAAATGCGGGGAGAATTGGCATTGCGGCTCAAAGCCTTGGCATTGCAGAAGCCGCATTAGATGAGGCGGTGACGTATTTAAAGCAGCACCCAGCTGGCCTTGAAACGACCATTCGGTTGGGCGATCTGGGCACCAAGCTGGAAGCGGCAAAACTTCTTGTCTATCAAGCCGCCTCTTATAAAGAGGCCAATCGCCCTGTCACGAAGGAAGCGTCGATGGCGAAGTTATTTGCATCTAAAACAGCGGTTGATATTAGTACAGAAGTCATCCATTTGCTTGGTCTAGCCGGTTACACGAAGCAATACCGAGCAGAGCGGTACTTTCGTGATGCGAAAATTTGTGAGATTTATGAAGGAACAAGTGAAATACAAAGGCTGGTTATTTGTAAACAGCTAATATGAAGTGAGGTGGCTCATGATGCAGTTCCAATTAAGTGACGAACACGAAATGATACAAAAAATGGTGAGAGATTTTGTGAAAAATGAAGTGGAGCCAACAGCAGCAGAGCGAGATGAAACAGAATCGTATGATCCCGCTATTTTTCGTCAAATGGCAGAGCTTGGTTTAACGGGAATCCCTTGGCCAGAAGAAAATGGGGGGATTGGTAGTGATTATTTGGCCTATGTCATAGCGGTTGAAGAGCTCTCACGAGTGTGCGCCTCAACAGGCGTCACCCTATCTGCTCACACATCACTCGCCTCATGGCCGATCTATACATTCGGAACAGATGAGCAAAAGGAGACGTATTTAAAGCCGCTTGCAGAGGGACAGAAGATCGGCGCATACGCACTGACCGAGAGCGGCTCGGGCTCAGATGCCGGCGGAATGAAAACAACAGCAGTAAAAGCAGGGAATGAATACGTCTTGAACGGGGCAAAGATTTTTATTACCAATGGAGGCATTGCGGATTATTATATTGTGTTTGCTGTTACTGACCAGGATGCTTCATCGCGCAATACAACCGCTTTTATTGTAGAAAAAGAGACGCAAGGCTTTTCAATAGGCAAAAAAGAAAGCAAACTGGGCATACGCTCATCGCCAACGACAGAAATCATCTTTGAAGACTGTCGTATACCCGAAAGGAACCGGCTTGGTCAAGAAGGAGAGGGATTTAAAATAGCGATGATGACACTTGACGGCGGCAGAAACGGTATTGCCGCACAAGCTGTTGGTATTGCTCAAGGTGCTCTGGATGCAGCAGTCAATTATGCAAAGGAGCGCAAACAATTCGGTAAACCAATCATTCAGCAGCAAGGCATTGCTTTTAAGTTAGCGGATATGGCAACGGCAATTGAGGCCTCAAGACTGCTCACCTATCAGGCAGCATGGCTTGAAACGAAAGGGCTTCCGTATGGAAAAGAATCAGCTATGTCCAAGCTCTTTGCCGGTGATACAGCCATGAAGGTGACGACAGAAGCTGTACAAATCTTCGGCGGATACGGCTATACAAAGGATTACCCAGTCGAACGCTACATGCGTGATGCGAAAATCACTCAAATCTATGAAGGTACACAAGAAATCCAGCGGCTGGTCATCTCACGGAAACTGCTAGATATGTAGAAACCAAGTAAAGACCACCTGATGTGAGGTGGTCTGTTTTTGTCTCAAATGTGAAATCCTCTCCAATGTGATCTCATATCACCTGATCGTTATGGTAAAATTGGAAAAAGAATCAAAATGGAGGTTATCATGATGAACACAACATTGATTGGCATTTTAGGAATCGTCACGATGATCATATGGATTATGGTCTCCACAGAGCTTTCAAAGTCTCCAAAAAAGAAGGAAGAAAAAGAAAACAGCCGCAGAAAACTCATTGTACTCGTGTCTGCGGGCACTTTATTCACCGTACCTTTGGTTTTTTCACTCATTCAGAATATTCAGCTGTAACCTATCCATTCGACTAAACCGCTGCTGTCTGTTTTAATTTCACCCATTTGAAAAAAACAAAACAGACAAGTGGTCCCATAATCAACATCTGCAAAGGGAACGCCAACATGACATTATGACCGAAAATCGTTAAGTAATCAGATAGAATCGATTGTGTTTGAAATCCTGTGCTGATGCTTTGAACGACATATCCGCATAAAGACATGAGACACACCATCCCAAACACGATAAAGATAGAAAGAGTGAGAATAAAATAGATTTTCTTGCCTTTTGGGGCAAAACGGTTGGCTGCTTTTTTTGCTGAAGGCCCAACAATAAACATCTCAATCAACAACGTGATGGCAAAACCGATCACATAGGTGAGTACACCTTCTAACCATGTCATATGTCCAAGCCGTCCATTTAGAAATAGGTTATAAAAGAACATCACTGAAAACATACAAAAACACATCAAGACACCAAATTGTATATCTTCTTTTTTTGTCATTGGCAATTCGATCAACCTCTCAAAATTAGTCTATTTATTATAGATTTCTGTATCAATTCGTCGTAAGTGAACATTTTGTGAAGGAATAAATCCCCTTTTTTAAGAAGAGTAAATGGCTTTGTCTTCATCAAAAGAGAAGACAAAAAAGCATGCAAAACGTGTGCTTCACACATGAATTGTGCCAATTCGGCACAAATGATTGACCGCTAGAGGCTCCTCTTGTGAAAAAATCAAAAATTAACATCAATAAAGGTGGCATAAACTCCCCTAATTTGTTTATAATGAGAGGTATGGTTTGTCGTAAGAATAAGGTATAAATACTTATTATTTCACTGATAAATGGATACATACATGTAATAGAAAGGGAGTGTCTGACCTTGAGTTTGAAAGAATACTCACAGGAACAGCTCAAACAAATGTCTTTAGTTGAACTTGCTTATGAAATTTTCAGAGACAGCAAAACGCCGATTACGTTTTCCGAGTTAATAGATGAAATGGTCCGTTTGCAAGGGATACAAAAATCTGATCTTGATGATCGACTTGCTCAATTTTATACAGACTTAAATATAGATGGCCGCTTTATTTCGTTAGGTGATCAGAGATGGGGACTTCGCAGCTGGTATCCAGTTGATCAAATCGAAGAAGAAGTTCAGCCAGCTGTGAAAACAAAAGCGAAAAAGAAAAAAACAAAAGCTGCTGTCGTTGAAGAAGACTTCGATGATATTGAAGAGGAAGAAGAAATCGACGAGCTTGAAGAAGATCTTGATCTTGTTGAAGACGACGAGGACCTTGACCTAGATGATGAAGAAATCGATGAAGAGATAGAAGACTTCGACGAAGATGATGATGAAGATGATGACGGCTTAACGGAAATTGATGAAGACGATTTAGACGATGATGAGGAAGACAAATAACCCTCACAAACCGGTCCTGAAAACAGGACAAAACCGTCTTGACTTTCCAGAGCGAACTATGTAGTATGTATTTTGGGCTCTCTAAAAAAGAGTACGTAAAGATACGTTCATTTACGCTCCCTTTCATTTATTTGAAAGGGAGCTTTCTTATTTTTCAAGAGATTTAGGGATACACTCTAAAAGGATGAAGCTGTGCATGTCTAGTCATGCAAGGGTAAAAAAGAGAGGAGCATACGAAATGACAAAGTATATTTTTGTAACAGGAGGAGTTGTTTCCTCACTTGGAAAAGGGATCACGGCTGCATCGTTAGGCCGCCTTCTGAAAAATAGAGGGATGGATGTCACCATTCAAAAATTTGATCCATATATCAACGTAGACCCAGGGACAATGAGTCCATACCAGCACGGTGAGGTATTTGTTACAGACGACGGTGCTGAAACAGACCTTGACTTAGGTCACTACGAGCGTTTCATTGACATTAACTTAAATAAGTACAGCAACGTTACAACAGGTAAAATCTACTCTACTGTTTTGAAGAAAGAGCGCCGCGGCGACTACTTAGGTGGAACAGTACAGGTTATTCCCCACATTACAAATGAAATCAAAGACCGTGTGTACCGTGCCGGAAAAGAAACGGGTGCAGATGTGGTCATTACAGAAATCGGTGGAACAGTAGGAGACATCGAATCCCTTCCATTCCTTGAAGCGATTCGTCAAATGAAGAGTGACATCGGCCGTGAAAACGTGATGTACATTCATTGTACCCTTGTTCCTTACATCCGTGCAGCAGGCGAACTGAAAACAAAACCAACACAGCATAGTGTAAAAGAACTTCGTAGTCTTGGTATTCAGCCAAACGTCATTGTGGTCAGAACTGAAATGCCATTGGCACAAGACATGAAGGACAAAATTGCGCTATTCTGTGATATTGATACGAAAGCAGTCATCGAATGTCAGGATGCAGATACCCTTTATTCGATTCCGCTTGATTTACAAAAACAAGGATTAGACAAGCTTGTATGTGAGCACATGAAGCTTGACTGTCAAGATGCGGACATGACGGAGTGGACGGCGCTTGTTGATAAAGTACAAAACCTTTCAAAACAAGTTACGATTGGTCTAGTAGGGAAATATGTTGAGCTGCAAGATGCATACATTTCTGTCGTTGAATCCCTTCGTCATGCGGGCTATGCATTTGATGCGGATGTTCAAATCAAATGGATCAACGCAGAAGAAGTCACAGCAGAAAATATGGCTGATTTCGCTCAAGATGTAGACGGCATTATTGTTCCTGGAGGCTTCGGAGACCGCGGAGTAGAAGGAAAAATCATTGCAACACAATATGCGCGCGAAAACAAAGTGCCATTCTTCGGAATCTGCTTAGGTATGCAAGTCGCATCTATCGAATATGCGAGAAACGTACTAGGTTTAGAGGGAGCACATTCCGCTGAAATTGATCCAGAAACAGCATTCCCAATCATCGACCTTCTTCCAGAACAGAAGGATGTTGATGACTTAGGTGGAACACTTCGCCTCGGCCTATATCCTTGTAAATTAAACGAAGACTCAAAAGCATTTGCTGCATACAATGACGAAGTCGTGTACGAACGCCACCGTCATCGCTATGAGTTTAATAACGAATTCAGACAGCAAATGGAAGCAGCAGGTTTTGTCTTCTCTGGTACAAGCCCAGACGGACGCCTTGTTGAAATCATTGAACTGAAGGATCACCCATGGTTCCTTGCTTCTCAGTTCCACCCAGAATTCATTTCAAGACCAACAAGACCACAGCCGTTATTTAGAGATTTCGTTGGTGCTTCACTACAGGCATCTGAATCAAAATAAAACAAAAAACTGCCGAGAATATCATCTTCTCGGCAGTTTTTTTATTCATATTCCTCAACGATTTCTTTCACAGTAAACGATAGAGCATGGTAGACATATAAGCAGGTCATCAGTGCAGGATAGCCGAACCTTGTTCCATCTTCAGCAGGCACAAGTGGTTTTTTGAGCTGAAAATCAATGTGGACATCACAATGCTCTTCAATAAATGATGTCTCCTTTTGTGCAGGACCGACACCGACAATAGGTGTGCCTTGTTCGTGCAGCTCTTTGACAAGGGATTGAATCTCTTGATCTTCTGGATCTGAATAAAATAAAAGCACCCTGTCACTTGGATGAAGTAAGCTGCGCTCCTTTTGATCCAGCGGCAGAACCTTCGCACCCGGAAACGTCTCCTTGCTCTCGGATGCCTCTAAGGCTACAGCCGCCAGTTCATTCTTGCCATGAAAATACACGGCATGTCCACTGACAACGGCCTGAGCAAGAAGGCGTGCACCGTCTTCGATCGCTTCGGCCTGCTTATCTCCAATACGTGAAAAAATACCTGATAATTGGGTAGTGAAAATTTTTAACAAGACTCATTTCCTCCTTCTGTCAGATCATTTTATAATAGAATATAAAGAGAATATTAGGAAAAATGCTCAGAAAATGTCGTAAAGTAAACTATTATAATTAAAGGAAATGTGAAAATCAAACAGAATTATTTAACAACAGCTCTTTTTATGGCGAAAAATGAAAGCAATGGGGTGTAACAGATGAATGAGAAAATTTTAATTGTCGATGATCAGTACGGTATTAGAATATTGCTGAATGAAGTGTTTCATAAAGAAGGCTATCAAACCTTTCAAGCCGCTAATGGACTACAGGCATTAGATATTGTGAAAAACCATAGACCAAACCTCGTCCTGCTTGATATGAAGATTCCCGGAATGGATGGCATTGAGATTTTAAAACGCATGAAATTAATTGATGAAGACATCCGCGTGATCATTATGACAGCTTATGGCGAACTAGATATGATTCAAGAGTCTAAAGAGCTCGGTGCATTAACGCATTTTGCTAAACCATTTGATATTGATGAAATCCGTGATGCAGTCAAAGAATACTTGCCACTCGAAACAAATGGCTAGATGGAAATGATTGAATCAAGTCATTCTGTTGCCGATTTGTCGAATAATTGGTATTCTAGATAAGAAGAAGAAAGCGATCTGACTTTGAAAGTTTACATATGGCGAGAAATTCTGGTCATGCTAGGGTGGAGAGCTTTTTTTAGTAAGCAAATTAGCTACATAGGGAGGATTTTTCATCATGCCTTTAGTTTCAATGACAGAAATGTTGAAAGACGCAAAGGAAAAAGGTTACGCTGTTGGACAGTTTAACTTAAATAACTTAGAATTCACGCAAGCGATTTTACAAGCTGCTGAAGAAGAGAAATCTCCAGTGATTTTAGGAGTATCTGAAGGAGCAGGACGCTACATGGGCGGCTTCAAAACAGTTGTCGCAATGGTAAAAGCGTTAATCGAAGAATATAATGTAACAGTTCCTGTTGCGATTCATTTAGATCACGGTTCAAGCTTTGAATCTTGTGCAAAAGCTATTCATGCAGGATTTACTTCTGTGATGATTGATGCTTCTCACCATCCATTTGATGAGAACGTAGCGACAACTGCAAAAGTAGTTGAGCTTGCACATTTCCACGGTGTATCTGTAGAAGCTGAGCTTGGAACTGTTGGTGGGCAAGAAGACGACGTCATCGCTGAGGGCGTTATTTATGCTGATCCAAAAGAGTGCCAAGAGCTTGTAGAACGTACTGGTATTGACTGCCTTGCGCCTGCACTAGGTTCAGTTCATGGTCCATACAAAGGTGAACCAAACCTTGGTTTCGCTGAAATGGAAGAGATTGGTAAAACAACTGGACTTCCACTTGTTCTTCACGGCGGAACAGGTATCCCGACTGCTGACATCAAGCGTGCGATTTCACTTGGTACAGCAAAAATCAATGTAAACACTGAAAACCAAATTGCTTCTGCGAAAGCAGTTCGCGAAACACTTGCTGCAAAAACAGAAGAGTATGATCCACGTAAATATCTTGGACCAGCTCGTGACGCAATTAAAGCGACTGTTATCGGCAAAATGCGTGAATTTGGTTCTTCTAACCAAGCATAATTTGATGAGAACCGAAAGCCGCCTGAGTCACAGGCGGTTTTCTCCATATCTTGAGAAAGCGCAATCAAATTTACATTTCAGACAATTTATTGATAGGAGAGTGGCACAGTTATGTTATTTTTCGTAGACACAGCGAATATCGCAGACATCAAAGAGGCACACGAGCTTGGCATTTTAGCAGGCGTGACAACAAACCCTAGTTTAGTAGCGAAAGAAAAGGACGTATCGTTCCACGACCGCCTTCGTGAAATCACTGACGTGGTATCAGGTTCAGTTAGTGCGGAAGTCATTTCCCTCAAAGCAGAAGAAATGATCGAAGAAGGAAAAGAGCTTGCTGCTATTGCACCAAATATTACAGTTAAAATCCCAATGACAACAGACGGTCTTAAAGCGGTCAAAGCGTTAACAGACCTTGGGATTAAAACAAACGTCACGTTGATTTTTAGTGCAAACCAGGCACTTCTTGCAGCTAGAGCTGGTGCGACGTATGTCTCTCCATTCCTCGGCCGCTTAGATGACATTGGCCAAAATGGTCTTGATCTCATTAGTGAAGTGAAAACCATTTTTGATGTTCATGGATTAGATACACAAATCATTGCTGCATCCATTCGTCACCCGCAACATGTGACAGAAGCTGCGCTTAGAGGTGCTCATATCGGCACAATGCCGCTGAAAGTCATCAAGCAGCTGACAAAACACCCATTAACGGATGCAGGCATTGAGCAATTTTTAGCAGACTGGAATAAATAAGTGATTGTGGCAGACGGATACGCATCCGTTTGCCGCAGTTTTCCTTAAATACGCTAAGAAATGTTTTGTGCAAAGAAGAGAACATCACAGCCTCGCAAAGCTTCGATTATTTTTCTTCCGACAAATTTCGTTTAACCTGTATTCTTTCTCTTGATATTGGCTAAATTTTGGACAAGACCTTTTAAAGCGCGACATCCACAAACAGTATAACTCCAACAGTGATCTTCTTTAAGAAGGGAGACAAATATGGAAAAGTTAAACATTGCCGGCGGTGACCCCTTGCGCGGGACCGTACATATTAGTGGTGCGAAAAATAGTGCTGTGGCACTGATTCCTGCCACGATTCTCGCTGATTCTCCAGTAACCATTGAAGGCCTTCCGCATATTTCAGATATTGACACATTACGAGATCTGTTAGAAGAGATTGGCGGAAAGGTCACGTTTGAAAAAGGTGAGATGGTTGTCAATCCTGCCTCCATGATCAGCATGCCGCTTCCTAATGGGAAAGTGAAGAAACTACGAGCATCCTATTATTTAATGGGCGCCATGCTCGGTAGATTCAAGCAGGCTGTCATTGGATTACCAGGGGGCTGTCACTTAGGACCTAGACCGATCGATCAGCATATCAAAGGCTTTGAAGCACTTGGAGCCGAGGTGACAAACGAACAGGGTGCGATTTATTTGCGCGCTGAAAAATTAGTCGGAGCCCGTATTTATCTTGATGTTGTCAGTGTAGGTGCGACCATCAATATCATGCTGGCAGCCGTGCTAGCTGAAGGGAAAACAGTGATTGAAAATGCCGCAAAAGAACCCGAAATTATTGATGTAGCAACACTGCTTGCAAGCATGGGAGCTAAAATCAAAGGTGCGGGGACGGATGTGATTCGGATCGAAGGTGTGGAATCTCTTCATGGCTGCAGGCATTCCATCATCCCTGACCGCATAGAAGCAGGTACATTTTTAATTGCAGGTGCAGCGATGGGGAATGAAGTTGTGCTTGATAATGTGATCCCAACTCATTTAGAATCAATTACGGCGAAACTTAGAGAGATGGGATTTACAATTGAAACAAGCAACGATCAAATGCTGATCGTTGGCAGAAATGAAGGACTCAAGCCTGTCGATATCAAAACCCTTGTGTATCCGGGCTTTCCGACCGATCTTCAACAGCCGATGACGGCTTTGTTAACAAAAGCGAAAGGCACGAGTGTCGTGACAGATACCATTTACTCTGCCCGCTTTAAACACATTGACGAATTGCGTCGAATGGGTGCTAACATGAAGGTGGAAGGAAGATCTGCCATTATTACAGGTCAAACGCAGCTTCAAGGTGCAAAGGTCAAAGCAAGTGATCTGCGAGCAGGTGCTTGTCTCGTTGTTGCAGGGTTAAT
Source organism: Bacillus sp. FSL K6-3176 (assembly GCF_038003325.1). Taxonomy (NCBI): domain Bacteria; kingdom Bacillati; phylum Bacillota; class Bacilli; order Caryophanales; family Bacillaceae; genus Bacillus; species Bacillus sp. FSL K6-3176. The sequence continues at coordinate 3,378,929 of NZ_JBBOOX010000001.1, read as the reverse complement.
GGCAGACGGTGTGACCGAAATCACAGGGCTTGAACATATAGACAGAGGATATAGTATGCTTGAGGAGAAGCTTGAAGGCTTGGGTGCAACCATCTGGCGTGAAAAGCTGAATGACCAAGAAATAGAAGAACTTCAAAATTCATAAGGCTTTGACTGTGAGAGGAGATTTGGACAAAAATGGAAAGAAGTTTATCGATGGAACTAGTACGGGTGACAGAAGCAGCTGCATTAAAATCTGCTCGTTGGATGGGTAGAGGTTTAAAAGACGAAGCGGATGATGCTGCAACAAGTGCCATGCGTGATGTATTTGATACGATTCCGATGAAGGGAACTGTGGTCATCGGCGAGGGAGAAATGGACGAAGCACCAATGCTTTATATTGGGGAAAAGCTTGGAAACGGATATGGACCTCGTGTGGATGTCGCTGTTGATCCATTGGAAGGAACAAATATTGTGGCAAGCGGCGGCTGGAATGCTTTAGCTGTTATTGCTGTTGCAGATCATGGCAACTTGCTGAATGCACCTGATATGTACATGGATAAGATCGCAGTAGGTCCAGAAGCGGTAGGCTGCATCGACATTGAAGCGCCTGTCATTGACAATCTTCGTGCTGTTGCAAAAGCGAAAAACAAAGATATTGAAGATGTTGTTGCGACAATTTTAAACAGAGAGCGACATGAAAAGATCATTGCTGAGCTGAGAGAAGCTGGAGCAAGAATCAAGCTGATCGATGATGGTGACGTTGCAGGAGCCATTAATACAGCATTTGATCACACAGGTGTTGATATTCTATTTGGTTCAGGTGGAGCGCCTGAAGGTGTCCTTTCTGCTGTTGCGCTTAAAGCACTTGGTGGAGAAATCCACGGTAAGCTTCTTCCACAAAGTGAAGAAGAGCTGAGACGCTGTGAGAAAATGGGACTGGATGTTGGAAAAGTCCTCAGAATGGAAGACCTCGTGAAAGGCGATGACGCCATTTTTGCAGCGACAGGTGTAACAGATGGCGAGTTATTAAAAGGTGTTCAATTTAAAGGCTCTGTTGGAACAACACATAGTGTTGTCATGCGTGCGAAATCAGGTACTGTTCGATTCGTCGATGGCAGACACAGTTTAAAGAAAAAACCGAATCTTGTCATTCGTCCGTAATCTGAAAGCGGGTATTCTTTACCCGCTTTTCATATAGGTGTCAAATATATATCATTTTCTTTTTAAAGTTGAATATTCCCTGCAAATGAGGTAAAACTAAAGAGTGCTGCGAAATTTTCTGCGAATTTACTTCTTTTAAGCTTCAACAAGTTTAAATACTGCCGCATCATGACGATATACTCATTATCCTTCTCTATGTTGACAAAGCTCTATTTCACATTGTTCCTATCTTTACGATAAAACGAGTGGGAGCGTTACCATGAGAGCAAGGTCATTCCAACAAAAAACGGAATTAAAAGCTAATCAAATACAATGGTCATGCATTTGTAATGAAATACATTGACTAGAAAAGTGTGGTGTCCATATTGAAAGATGTTTCGATTTCATCTTTGGAAAATATGAAATTAAAAGAGCTGTATGAGTTAGCAAAAAAGTACAAAATCTCTTATTACAGCAAACTAACAAAAAAAGAATTAATTTTTGCCATCTTAAAGGCAAACGCTGAGCAAGAGGATCTCTTATTTATGGAAGGGGTTCTAGAAATTATTCAGTCAGAGGGATTTGGTTTCTTAAGACCAATTAACTATTCCCCAAGCTCTGAAGACATTTATATTTCTGCTTCACAAATCAGACGCTTTGATTTAAGAAATGGTGATAAGGTGTCTGGAAAGGTACGACCTCCAAAAGAGAATGAACGCTACTATGGCCTCCTTCATGTAGAAGCGGTAAATGGGGACGACCCAGAATCAGCAAAGGAACGTGTTCACTTTCCTGCTCTCACACCGCTATTCCCTGATCGTCAAATGATTCTTGAAACACAGCCTAATCATCTGTCTACTAGAATTATGGATATGATGGCACCAGTTGGTTTTGGACAGCGTGGATTAATTGTTGCGCCGCCTAAGGCAGGGAAGACCATTTTACTCAAAGAAATTGCCAACAGCATTTCTGAAAATCATCCAGAGGCGGAACTGATTGTTCTTCTTATTGACGAACGTCCAGAGGAAGTAACAGATATCGAACGATCTGTTGCAGGTGATGTCGTTAGCTCAACCTTTGACGAAGTACCGGAAAACCACATTAAAGTAGCAGAGCTTGTATTAGAGCGTGCGATGCGTCTAGTTGAACATAAAAAAGATGTCATCATCTTAATGGACAGCATCACAAGACTTGCCCGTGCATACAACCTGGTCATTCCACCAAGCGGCCGAACGCTTTCTGGCGGTATTGATCCAGCTGCTTTCCATCGCCCAAAACGTTTCTTTGGTGCTGCGCGTAACATCGAAGAAGGTGGAAGCTTGACCATTTTAGCTACTGCACTTGTTGATACGGGATCACGTATGGATGATGTGATTTATGAAGAGTTTAAAGGAACAGGAAACATGGAGCTCCATTTAGATCGTTCTCTTGCAGAAAGAAGAATTTTCCCAGCCATCGACATTCGTCGTTCCGGTACAAGAAAAGAAGAACTGCTTGTGCCTAAAGAACATCTTGATCGTCTATGGGCGATGAGAAAATCAATGTCAGATACACCTGATTTCGCTGAGAAATTCATGCGCAAAATGAGAAAAACAAAGACAAACCAAGAATTTTTCGATATTTTAACGCAAGAGTGGAAACAAGCAAATATGTCTGCATCAAGAAGATAGCTTCCTGAAAAAATACATTTGCAATCATAGACTCACACTGTTATAATTTTATCATGTGCGTTTCAGAATTTATTCTGAGATATTAACTCTGTTTCCGAATTGGATTCAGGGCGGAAGGAGATGACAGTAGATGAAAACAGGAATTCATCCTAACTACAAAAAAGCTACAGTCAAATGCGCTTGTGGAAATGAGTTTGAAACTGGATCAGTAAAAGAAGAGGTACGCATCGAGATTTGCTCTGAGTGCCATCCTTTCTATACAGGCCGTCAAAAATTCGCTTCTGCTGATGGACGTGTTGACCGCTTTAACAAAAAATACGGTCTTAAGTAATAATAGATACAATAAACAGGCAGGAATCCGTTCTTGCCTGTTTTTTTACGTGGATTGATGGAACTTTAAAACGGGGGAGAAGACCTTATGTATGTGATGAAACAAAGCGGTTGGCTTGAAGTCATCTGCGGAAGTATGTTTTCTGGAAAGTCGGAAGAATTGATTCGGAGAGCCAAAAGAGCCACCTTTGCCAAACAAGAAGTAAAAATATTCAAACCAGCGATTGATAACCGGTATAGCACAAGCTCAGTTGTGTCACATAACGGTTCATCCGTCGATGGGATTGCAGTAACCTCACCAAAAGACATAATAACGCACATATCAGAACGAACCGATGTCATTGGCATTGATGAGGTGCAATTTTTTGATGAGACAATCATTGATATTGTCACTCAGTTGGCTGATAAAGGCTACCGAGTCATTGTTGCAGGCCTTGATCAAGACTTCAGAGGAGAGCCATTTGGTGTTGTTCCACATTTAATGGCATGTGCAGAGCTTGTAACAAAACTTCAAGCAGTTTGTTCGGTATGCGGCTCCCCAGCGAGTAGAACACAACGCTTGATCGACGGTAAACCCGCATCCTATGATGATCCCATTATTTTAGTAGGTGCGCAGGAATCATACGAAGCACGATGCAGACATCACCATGAAGTACCAAAACTAGATGTTGGTACAACACTTGACAATTAAAAAAATAGCAAATGCCGCTGTGTTTCGTTTTTCGAGTTTTTGGCTGAACACCCATCATTTGTACTTAAATAAATTAAATAACGCTACGAAAAAATTATCTAATTTTCAACGCTTGCGTTTTGGTATAAGCAGGCATAAAATGACTAACTGTAGTGTAAAGCATTTAAACGAAAAGTTCGATTTCTTGTCATAATTTTTTTGATTAAGGATTTTTCTCCTTGATCGTTCTTTGTATTAATAGTTCACTTTATTTATATTTTAGAAAGAGGGTAGTTTTTGATGAACAACGTGAAGAAAACAAAAGAAGGGTACCTCGAAACCACTTTGACAGGTAAAGATGTATTATCGATTCCAACGTTGAACAAAGGCGTTGCTTTCTCTGAAGAAGAAAGACAAGAGCTTGGACTAGAAGGATTACTTCCTCCAACTGTTCTGACTTTAGAACAGCAAGCAGAGAGAGCATACAAACAATTTCTAGCTCAGCCAGATCGTCTTCGTCAAAACGTATACTTAAGTGATTTGCAAAACCGTAACGAAGTATTATTCTATAAGCTTCTAACGGACAAGCTTCGTGAAATGCTTCCTGTTGTTTACACACCAACTGTTGGTGAAGCGATTCAAGAATACAGCCATGAATACAGAAGACCTCATGGTGTCTACCTTTCAATCGACAACATTGACGGTATTGAGAAAGCATTTGAAAACTTACATGCAACAGCAGGCGACATCGACCTCATCGTAGCAACTGACTCTGAGAGTATTCTTGGAATTGGTGACTGGGGTGTTGGTGGTATCAACATCGCAATTGGTAAATTAGCTGTTTACACGGCTGCAGCAGGGATTGATCCAAGCCGCGTGATTCCAGTTGTATTAGATGTTGGAACTAACAATGAGAAATTATTAAATGATCCATTGTACATCGGGAACCACCACAAACGTGTACAAGGTGAAAAATACGAAGAGTTCATTGATGCGTATGTAAAAGCAGCACTTAAATTCTTCCCGAAAGCATTGCTTCACTGGGAAGACCTTGGAAACAAAAATGCGCGTAACATCATGAAAAAATACAACGACAACATCTTAACATTTAATGATGATATCCAAGGTACTGGTGCCATTACTTTAGCGGGTGTTCTTGCAGCTGTCAAGAAAACTGGTACTCAATTGAAAGATCACCGTGTGATGATTTTCGGAGCTGGATCAGCTGGAATCGGAATCGCCGATCAAATGCGTGACACAATGGTTCTTGAAGGTCTAAGTGAAGAAGAAGCAAACAATGCATTCTGGACGTTAGACTACAGAGGATTGCTAACAGATCAGTTTGAAGATGAAGTGCTTGATTTCCAAAAACCATACCTTCGTTCTTCTGATGAAGTAGAAGGCTGGGCTCGTGATGAAAAAGGACAAATCTCATTTGCTGAAGCTGTTCGCAAGGTGAAGCCAACTATTCTTATTGGTACATCAGGTCAAGGCGGCGCATTCACTGAAGAAATTATTAAAGAAATCGCAGCTCATACAGAGCGTCCAGTGATCATGCCGATGTCTAACCCAACACCACTTGCTGAAGCAGTACCGGAAGATCTATTCAAATGGACAGACGGTCGTGCGCTTGTTGCAACTGGAAGCCCATTCGAAAATGTCGAGTATAACGGAATTGAACATGAAATCGGACAATCAAACAATGCGTTCGTTTTCCCTGGACTTGGTCTTGGTTCAATCGTAACGGAATCAAAAATCATCACAAAAGGCATGTTCGTTGCTTCAGCGGATGCGATTGCTGAAATGGTTGATCATGATAAACCAGGTGCTGGTCTACTTCCAAGCATTGATAAGTTACAAGAAGTTTCTATCAAAGTAGCTATTGAAGTGGCAAAAGCAGCAATTAAAGATGGTGTCGCAAGAAAAACACCTGAAAACATTGAACAAGCTGTGAAAGATGCTATGTGGATTCCTGAATATAAAAAAATTGTAAGAGCATAATAAAATGTGTAACGCGGCATTGTTTCGGGTAATGTAAGCAATGCCGCTATAAAATAAGAAACATGTAAAGGATTCAAGGAGGAATAGTAAGATGGACTTTTTAAATATTTTGATCCTCCTAGCACCGATTTTTTTCGTTATCGCGCTGGGTTGGTTCGCAGGGAACTTCGGCAGCTATGACGCTAAATCTGCAAAAGGTGTAAGTACACTTGTTACAAAGTATGCTTTGCCAGCGCACTTTATCGCCAGCATTCTGTCAACACCAAAAGATAAATTCTATAGTCAAATTCCATTTTTCGTTGCATTGATTTTCGGAATCGTAGGCTTTTATATCATTATCCTTTTAGTTACGAAATTTGCTTTTAAATATGATTTAACAGATTCATCTGTTTTCTCATTAAACTCAGCACAACCGACCTTTGCATTTATGGGGATTCCGGTCTTGGGCAGTTTATTTGGGGCTCAAGAAGTTGCAATTCCGATTGCTATTACCGGAATAGTTGTAAATGCATTGCTTGATCCAATTGCTATTATTGTGTCAACTGTCGGTGAAAAAACAAAAGGAAAAGCCAAAGACGGCGAAAGTTTCCTAAAAATGACGACGAAAGCGATTTTACACGGCTTATCAGAGCCGCTTGCGCTTGCACCGTTAGCAAGTATCATTCTTGTTCTTTTAGGATTTAAACTTCCTGAAATCGGACATGAAATGCTAGAGGAAATTGGAAGTGTGACATCAGGGGTTGCGCTCTTTGCAGTCGGTGTCACAGTCGGTATCCGCAAGATTAAACTGAGCTTACCAGCTTTCAGTATCGCATTGCTCAAAGTAGCTGTACAACCGTTACTTATGTATTTTATCGCCATTCTTATGGGTCTTTCGGCGGATGAAATTACAAAAGCTGTATTGCTTGTTGCCTTCCCAGGTTCAGCTGTTGCGGCCATGATCGCCACTCGATTTGAGAAACAGGAAGCAGAAACAGCATCCGCATTTGTGATCAGTGCGATCATGTCACTCATTACGTTACCGATCATTATTGCACTTACCGTATAATATAGTAGAAAGGCTGCCTCGTTAGGCAGCCTTTCTTAGCGAAATGAATGAAACAGAGGGAAGAGCGCACGCTTTTTTTTCATTTCGGGGTGTGCCTTTTCCTTTTCTTCTTCTTTTGATGGTTTTGGTTTTGTCAATGTGGCTGTGAGGCGTTCTAATTTTGCAGTTAATTCTTCAATTTCTCTTCTGTGCTGGAGGAGCTGGTAGGAAACGCCTTCATCTGCTTTCTTAGCGAGTTTCCGTTCTAATTCTTGAAAACGGGCTTCAATATGACTGACATGTGATTGCTCTTGAAGGAGCTGTTTCACTTGTTCTTCTAAGGCTTCTATCCGTTTTGATGAGTCAGAAGTTTCTACAGTAGGTGATAATTGCTGGGCGGTTTCTTCATGGATCGGCAGTCTAATGTCATGGAGAATCACACCTTCGTTCATTTGGTGTTGGACCTCTTTGAGCAGCTGGACAATGTCATCATGAAATTCGTAATGTCCAAGTTCATTCCGGGCGACAGGGATGTTGAGCTGTTTGACCCAGCGCTGAATGGTTTTTGAAGATACACCAATTTCCTTTGCAACCTCATTTGTATTCAAACCAAATGCCCTCCCTTTTTTCAATTACAAGTACCATTCTCTTTCGTGAGCATCCGTTCCTTCACGTTAGACAAAACAAGTAACCAATCGCCAAAGATCGTGTTTTCTAGTGAAAAATTGCAGAAAATCAATTGTTTTGGAAATTTTTTTGACTGTCATACCCCGCTATACTATAATTAGACTGTTACGCACAAAACAGAGGTGAAGACCATGTTAGACCGTTTAAAATCAATTGAAGAACGCTATGAAAAGCTAAATGAATATTTAAGTGACCCTGAAGTGGTGAACGACCCTAAGAAGCTTCGTGAATATTCGAAGGAACAATCTGATATTCAAGAAACTGTTGAGGTATATAGACAATATCGTGCGGCATATGATCAGCTAAGTGATGCGAAAGCCATGCTGGAAGATAAGCTCGATGCCGATATGCGCGACATGGTCAAAGAAGAAATTTCAGAGCTCACAGAGGAAACAGAACGTTTAGAAGACGAGCTGAAAATCTTGCTCATCCCGAAAGATCCGAATGACGATAAGAACGTTATTGTGGAGGTTCGTGGTGCAGCGGGCGGAGAAGAGGCTGCGCTGTTTGCAGGAAACCTGTACCGTATGTACAGCCGTTATGCTGAAATGCAAGGCTGGAAAACGGAAGTCATGGAAGCGAGTGTCACTGGAACTGGCGGTTATAAGGAGATCATCTTTATGATTAGCGGTAAAGGTGCATATTCTAAACTAAAGTTTGAAAACGGTGCACACCGCGTGCAGCGTGTTCCTGAAACTGAGTCAGGCGGCCGTATTCATACATCAACAGCGACAGTTGCTGTATTACCAGAGGCTGAGGAAGTTGAAATTGATATCCACGAAAAAGATATTCGTGTGGATACATTCGCATCAAGCGGACCTGGGGGACAAAGTGTTAATACCACAATGTCTGCTGTTCGTTTGACTCACCTTCCAACAGGTGTAGTGGTTTCCTGTCAGGATGAGAAATCACAAATCAAAAACAAAGAAAAAGCGATGAAAGTTTTGCGTGCGAGAATTTATGATAAATTCCAGCGTGAAGCACAAGCTGAATATGATCAAACCCGTAAATCTGCTGTTGGAACAGGGGATCGTTCAGAACGTATCCGTACGTACAATTTCCCACAAAACCGCGTGACGGACCACCGCATTGGATTAACGATTCAAAAGCTTGATCAAATTTTAGAAGGAAAACTTGACGAGGTCATTGATGCATTAATTATGGAAGACCAAGCAAGAAAACTTCAAAATGCAAAATAAAGAGCGAACGATCTTTGAAGCCCTTAAATGGGCTTCTTCTTTGTTAACGGAAGCGGGCAGAGACCAAAACGCAGCAGAGTTAATGTTGATGCATGTGCTTGGATGGAGCAGAAGTGAACTTCTTGCCCGTTTTCATGATCCACTGCCAGAGGAGCAAGATTCACAATTCAGTGAGTTCGTCGCGCAGCACAAGCGTGGAGTGCCTGTGCAGCATTTAACGGGTGTTGAATTTTTTTATGGGCGTCCTTTTGAGGTAAACAAACATGTTCTGATTCCTCGTCCTGAAACGGAGGAAGTGGTGCTGGCGGCATTAAACATGATGAATCGTGTGTTTCCTAATGATCAGCCGCTCAAAGCTGTTGATGTAGGAACAGGTAGCGGTGCAATTGCGATTACGTTAGCTCTTGAAAAAGAATCTCTCACTGTGACAGCGACGGATATTTCACATGAAGCACTTGAAGTAGCAAAGCGAAATCAAGAAGCGCTTGGTGCAGACGTTCATTTTGTCCAAGGGGATTTACTTGAACCGATTATGGCTCAAGGCATCAAAGTCGATGTGTTTATTTCCAATCCTCCTTATATTGCGGCAGAAGAAATGGATGGTTTATCAGAGGTTGTCACAAAGCATGAACCTGTCAATGCGCTGACAGATGGACGTGATGGCCTGTGGTTTTATGAGCGTATCGCTTGTGATCTCCACAAGGTACTTCATCAGCAAGCAGTGGTTGTCTTTGAAATAGGACATACACAAGCACAAGATGTAAAAGCGCTTCTTTTGCAGGCGTTCCCTTCAGCTGATGTTCATATCATCAAGGACATCAACGGAAAGGATCGAGCGGTTTGCGCACACATTCAAAACGGAAGTCCGGCTGAATAAAGTCGGACTATTTTATTATGTAAAGATGAAACTTATGGTAAAAGGGAAACGTATATATAGAAGAATGAACATTCTGATCATGATTTTTTACATAAATTTGTTTTGAAGGAGCGAATGGTGTGAACAGAAGGTATGCGATGGTGTTGGTCATCGTCAGTGTACTATTGATTGTGAGTGCTTGCGGTAAACCGAGCTTTAAAAAAGAAGCAGCAGCATTTGGGGAAAACTATAAAAAAGCACAATACACAGTGAATCGGACGGATGACCTATCTGACATGAAGGAGAAGTTAAAGGATTATTTAACCGAGCATGAATATCAAGAATATACACAAGACAGCATGTTTCCAAGTGTATTAGAAGCAGCAAAAGATCAAGATTGTCAAATTAAACTGAAAAAAATTACGTTTACACCTTCAGATGAAAGCGATGACAGGATTGAATTTGACTATGAAATGATCATTCAATTTATTGACCATAAAGGAAAGGTCAAAAAGGAAATTGAGAAAAAAGGTGCAATGACAGTGATCAAAACAGATTCGGGATTAAAAATCAGCCGAGATTGGGATGGGAGACTGTACCCTTCCGATTACCAATCCTCACTAAAAAGCCGTTCATAAGTTGTTGAATGGCTTTTTTGCATGCAAAAAAACATTGATTCGCTCACCTCATGTAGTTGTTTTTTACTCATAATCTATTAAAAAAATCATTTTTGCTGTTTACGAGATGAGTTTCCTGGACACAATGTTTGTAGCGAAGAGAAAAAGTGGGGGGAACACATCATGTTCAAAAGTAAAATGATGATTTGTCTTTATATGTTTTTATTATTATGTGGTGCTTTTGCAAACCTTGGAAAAGAGGAGACGGCGGCTGCTTCTGCCAATCAGCCTGTTGTGATTCCAGATGAAGCCATTCGTTTACGCATTTTAGCCAACAGTGACCAGTCGGCAGATCAAGATGTGAAACGAAGTATTCGAGATGAGGTCAATGCCAATATAACGGAGTGGGTGAAAGACCTCACATCCATTGAAGAAGCTAGACGTGTGATTCGTTCAAAGCTTCCAGACATCAATCGTATTGCCAAAGCAAAATTAAAGGAACAACACATTGATCAATCCGTATCGGTCAGCTTTCAAAAAGCCTCATTTCCAACAAAGCTATATGGCAACTTTGTTTATCCTGCTGGGAAATATGAAGCCATTTTGATTACGTTAGGGGAAGGAGACGGAGCCAATTGGTGGTGTGTGTTATTCCCACCTCTCTGCTTTATCGATTTTTCAAACGGAGAAGCGATCGCCTCACCAGAAGGAGATGATAAAGAGCAGGTAGCCGCAGAGCCATCAAATGAATCTGTCAATGAAGTGGTAAAAGAAGAAGAGACGGGTGAAGTGAAATTCTTTCTGTTCGAATGGGTCTCTAGTCTTTTCTCTTAAAAAAGGTCTAAATCTGTTTTTGCCTCATAGAGTTGAAGTAAGAGAACAAAAAGAGGTGAAAGCATGTATTATCAATTAAGAATAGCGACAGAAGAAGATGCCCCGGCCATTAATGCCTTTCTTGAAAAAGGCCAAGCAAAAGGCGGGGTGACGATTGCAGAGCGTACGTCATTTGTGGTCATGGAAGATGCAGACGGTGAGCTTGCAGGCTGTTTAGGTCTTGAACGACTAAATGAACAAGAAGGATTGCTAAGATCACTTGTGATATCAGATAAACTGGGTCAGGGGCATATCGTTTCTCTGTTCCAAAGTGTTCAAACGCTAGGGGAAAAACAAGGTGTGGACACCTTTTATGTTGTAGCCAATCACTCCTCCTCGCATGATTTTTTAGCGCTGATGGGCTTTACGCCTATAGAGGAAATCCCAGAAAGTGTGTGGGTATCTGCGCATGCAAAAGAGTCGTTGGGAAAAGAGCAGGCGGTTGTGCTGCAAAAAACAGCTAGTTAATCACAAAACACCGGACTTATTCACATACTTATCCACTGTAAAACAAGCGTTATCCACAAATTGTGGACAACGCTTGTTTTATTTAGCATCATCTTTTATACTTTCAAAAGGATAATTGAGATATATCAACAGTTTTATCTTTTTTAAAAGGAGTTTGTATGATGTTAAATACAAAAAGGTGGTCTGTGGATTTAAAAAAGGATTTATCCACATACTATCCACAAATTGAACAAGCAGCTCTGTTGTTGCGGCAGAATGAAGTGGTCGCTTTTCCGACAGAAACGGTTTATGGACTAGGGGCAAATGCAAAAGAGACAGAGGCTGTGAAAAAAATTTATGAAGCGAAAGGACGCCCAAGTGATAATCCGTTGATTGTTCACATTGCGGACGTTCAACAGCTTCATGAATTTGCGCAAATAGAAAATGAAAAAGTAACAGCGCTGATGGATGCCTTTTGGCCAGGCGCTCTCACCATTGTTCTACCTTGTAAGCCGGGCACATTATCAAAGCAGGTGACGGCAGGTTTATCTACAGTAGGCGTAAGAATGCCTGATCATCCTGTTGCGCTTGAACTCATCCGAGCAGCTGGTCTGCCAATTGCCGCACCAAGTGCCAACCGTTCGGGAAAACCGTCGCCGACACTTGCGGACCATGTCGCGAGTGATCTTGATGGGAGAATTGCTGGCATTGTCGATGGTGGTTCAACAGGTATTGGTGTGGAGTCAACGGTTGTATCCTGTATAGACGAGATTCCAGTGATCTTAAGGCCGGGCGGTATTACAAAAGAAGCGTTAGAAGAGGTCGTAGGAACAGTCAACATAGATCCAGGGCTGACGAAAAAGGATGAGGCGCCTGTATCGCCGGGAATGAAATACACACATTATGCACCTGAAGCACAAATGTATATATTTCATGGAAGTGATGAAGACATGCAGCTGCACATTCAGAAGTACCGAGCTGAAGGGCTAAAAGTAGGTGTGCTGACGACAGAAGAAAAGAAGGAATGGTTTGCGGCAGATGTTATCTTTAGCTGTGGATGGAGAGAAAAGCCTGAAACGGTTGCGGCAAACTTATATCGTGTGCTGAGACAATTTGATGAAACGGATGTAGACTTAATCATTTCAGAAGCCTTCTCAGAGCAGGGAGTTGGTTCTGCGATCATGAACCGTCTGCAAAAAGCGGCAGGAGGGCGTACCCTCTCTTCGTTCAAATAGTTCTAACCTCTCTTGGACAAACATAGGTTAAAGGAGAATGCGTGTCCAAGGGGGATTTACATGAATGAACTAGCTGGCGAATTGCTGACACTCAGTATCATGGCTTTTGCACTTGGAATGGATGCCTTTTCGGTTGGACTCGGCATGGGGATGATTCAGCTGAGATTCCGCCAGATCCTTTATATTGGACTTGTCATTGGGATATTTCATATGTTTATGCCTCTTTTTGGCATGCTGACAGGTCAGTTTTTATCTGGCTGGCTTGGGCTCCTAGCAACCTATATTGGCGGGGCGCTGCTTTTGGTGCTGGGTCTGCAAATGATCATCGCTTCTATCCGAAAAGAAGATAAGCCATTTATCGCACCTGTTGGGGCCGGTCTCGTTCTTTTTGCAACAAGTGTGAGTTTAGATAGTTTTTCCGTTGGCTTAAGCCTGGGGATTTACGGTTCTCGGGTGTTGATGACCATTTTATTGTTTGGCTTTTTTAGTATGATGCTCACATGGCTTGGATTATTACTCGGTAAACAGGTTCGGTCATGGGTAGGTTCATACAGCGGGGCGCTTGGCGGGTTTATTTTACTAGCCTTTGGAATCAAATTATTATTTCCGCTCTAGCCAGTCTCCTTACATAACATGTAGAATGAAATGCTATATAATAGAAGAAAAGGAGGTCGAAAGATGAATATCTTATTTGTTTGTACGGGAAATACTTGCAGAAGTCCGATGGCTCAAGCCCTTTTTTCCTCCATTGCAGATGAAAAAGGCTTACAGGTCACTGTAAAATCAGCGGGCATCTTCGCCTCTGATGCAGGGAAGGCTTCTCCTCAAGCAGTCGAAGCATTATTTGAGAAAAGCATTCCACTGAATCACTCATCGTCTAAACTAACAGAAGAACTTCTTCATGAAGCAGATTATGTCTTCACCATGACGATTCAGCATAAGCAGTTGATTGTGGAGCAATATGCTCATGTGAAAGACAAGGTCTTCACTCTAAAAGAATTTGCGACAGGATCAGAAGGTGACGTGTCGGATCCATTTGGAGGGAGTCTCTCCATTTATCAGGAGACACGAGATGAACTAGAAACGCTATTGTATCAACTTGCTAAAAAGCTTAAACAGGATCACAAATCCTCATAAATGGACAACCTGTAAAACCGTTGCGCAAACGGTTTTTCTGCTTTTGTTTGCAAATGACTAGGCAGAGGTTAAAATATAACTGTAAATAAAGAATGAATGTAAGACATGACAGATCAACTCACCCTTAGGAGGAATTGCCCGATGAAAGTAGCCATTGCATCCGATCACGGCGGAACAAATATTCGTGAAGAAATCAAACAACTAATGGATGAATTAAAGATTGAATACATTGATATGGGTTGTGAATGTGGATCAGGTTCTGTAGACTACCCAGACTATGCTTTTCCTGTAGCCAATATGGTGGCAAACGGAGAAGTCGATCGTGGCATTTTGATTTGCGGGACAGGTATTGGTATGAGCATTTCAGCAAACAAAGTGAAAGGCATCCGCTGTGCACTGGCGCATGATACATTCAGTGCAAAGGCGACGAGAGAACATAACGATACAAATGTTCTTGCGATGGGAGAACGAGTCATTGGACCAGGATTGGCAAGAGAGATTGCTCACATTTGGCTGACAACAGAATTTACTGCAGGACGTCATGCTGTGCGGATTGGTAAAATCGCTGATTACGAAGAAAAGCACCTGTAAGGAGCGCTTAACATGAACATTGGTCAAGATTGGCTTGAGATGTTAAAAGAGTTTCATCAAACAGTTGAACTGCGAGCCGGCCACATTTTAGTGATTGGCTGCAGTACGTCAGAAGTGGCTGGCGAGCACATTGGGACAGCGGGAAGTGAGCAAATTGCTGAAGCTATTTATCAAGAGCTCGATCAACTGAGGCGCGAGATAGGAATTGAATTGGCCTTCCAATGCTGCGAGCATTTGAATCGTGCCCTCGTTGTGGAAGAAGAGGTGGCTTACCGGCTTAACTTAGAGATTGTAGCGGCAGTACCTGTCCGTAAGGCGGGTGGTTCTATGGCGGCTCATGCGTATCAGCAAATGGAACACCCTGTGCTGGTTGAATCCATTTCAGCGCATGCAGGTATTGATATCGGTGATACATTCATCGGCATGCACTTAAAGCGGGTAGCCGTACCGGTCCGTCTCAGCCGTCATCAATTAGGACAAGCACATGTGACGTTTGCAAAAACTCGTCCAAAGCTGATTGGCGGAGAACGAGCCGTTTATACAAGATCATAGTTCGGATATATTTCTAATATAATGTTGAATGATGAAGACGCTTCACCCCTTGAATATTCGGGTTTTCATAAAAAAGAAGTCGATTTTCCAAAAAAAACTTTTACATTTTACTCAAAAACCGTGTACAATGAGATGGTGAAAACATCGAATGGAAATAGATTGGAGAGGATTTCGCTGATGAAACATTTACCTGAGCAAGACGCACAAGTATTCAAAGCAATTCAACTAGAGCGGAAACGCCAGCAGGACAAAATCGAATTAATTGCATCAGAAAACTTCGTAAGCGAAGCAGTCATGGAAGCGCAGGGCTCTGTCTTAACAAACAAATATGCAGAAGGTTACCCTGGTAAACGCTACTATGGCGGCTGTGAACATGTAGACGTTGTAGAAGATATCGCACGTGACCGCGCAAAAGAAATTTTTGGCGCTGAGTATGTGAACGTACAGCCTCACTCAGGTGCTCAAGCGAATATGGCCGTATACTTTACAATCCTTGAGCATGGCGATACAGTGCTAGGCATGAACTTATCACATGGCGGGCATTTAACACATGGAAGCCCTGTAAACTTTAGCGGCGTACAGTACAACTTTGTAGAATACGGTGTAGATAAAGAAACACAGCATATCGACTACCAAGATGTACTTGAAAAAGCACGTGAGCATAAGCCGAAACTAATCGTAGCGGGGGCAAGTGCTTACCCACGTCAAATTGATTTCAAAAAGTTCCGTGAAATTGCCGATGAAGTCGGTGCTTACTTTATGGTGGACATGGCTCACATCGCGGGTCTTGTTGCAGCAGGTCTTCATCCAAATCCAGTTCCTTACGCTGATTTTGTGACAACGACAACTCACAAAACATTACGCGGACCTCGCGGCGGAATGATTCTATGCCGTGAAGAGTTTGGTAAAAAGATCGACAAATCGATCTTCCCTGGTATTCAAGGTGGACCACTCATGCATGTGATCTCTGCAAAAGCTGTTTCTTTCGGTGAAGTATTGAACGGAGATTTCAAAACATATGCACAAAACGTGATTGATAACGCAAAACAACTAGCTGAAACACTTTTATCTGAGGATATTCAGCTTGTATCTGGTGGAACAGACAACCATCTTGTTCTCATCGACTTGCGCTCTCTTGGCATTACAGGAAAAATTGCAGAAAACGTTCTTGATGAAATTGGTATCACAGTGAACAAAAATGCGATTCCTTATGATCCAGAGAAACCATTTGTTACAAGTGGTGTACGTGTAGGTACAGCAGCAGTGACAAGCCGTGGCTTCGATCAAGAAGCGATGAAAGAAGTCGGTTCCATTATTGCGCTTGCTCTGAAACATCATGAAGATGAAGCGAAATTAGAAGAGGCGAAAAAGCGTGTATCTGATCTGACAGCTCGTTTCCCTCTATATCATGAATTAGATTATTAAAATGCAGACCCATTTGCCTATTTTTGGCATGTGGGTTTTTTTTGTAGGATTTGCGAATCATATTGAAAGATGATGTCTTTTTATGTAGAATTGTAGGAAGTGTGCAAAGTTCACCGGAAGATGACAGAAAAGGAGTTGTAGCAAGCAATGGCAAAGGTTTATGTATTTGATCACCCGCTTATTCAGCACAAACTTACATATATTCGTGACGTTCATACAGGAACAAAAGAATTTAGAGAGCTAGTGGATGAAGTCGCAACATTAATGGCATTTGAAATCACAAGAGACTTACCGCTTGAAGAGGTAGATGTAGAAACACCTGTACAAGTCGCTAAATCAAACGTGATCTCAGGTAAAAAACTCGGAGTTGTGCCGATTTTAAGAGCAGGTCTTGGAATGGTAGACGGGATTTTGAAACTCATTCCAGCTGCCAAAGTGGGACATGTCGGTTTATACCGTGATCCGAAGACATTAAAGCCTGTTGAATATTATGTGAAGCTTCCATCTGATGTGGAAGAGCGTGAATTTATCGTAGTAGACCCAATGCTTGCAACGGGCGGATCAGCAGTAGAAGCATTAAACAGCTTGAAAAAACGCGGTGCGAAAAACATCCGCTTCATGTGTCTGATTGCTGCGCCAGAAGGTGTAGAAGAAATGCAAAAGCATCATCCAGATGTTGATATCTACATTGCAGCATTAGATGAGAAGTTAAACGAAAAAGGTTACATCATCCCAGGTCTTGGTGATGCTGGTGACCGTATGTATGGAACAAAATAAGAATGATTCATGAAAAGCCCACATGCAAACGTGCATGTGGGCTTTTTTGAAAAATATGACA
Organism: Bacillus sp. FSL K6-3176; assembly: GCF_038003325.1. Classification (NCBI taxonomy): domain Bacteria; kingdom Bacillati; phylum Bacillota; class Bacilli; order Caryophanales; family Bacillaceae; genus Bacillus; species Bacillus sp. FSL K6-3176. Next base: position 3,361,652 of record NZ_JBBOOX010000001.1, on the reverse strand, counting down.
AACGGTTGATATCGTTCTTAGAAAAATCAATGTATACTGAACATTAGCAGTTTTTTTGAATGAATGTCACATCTCTCCTAAAGTTTGATGAAATTGTGAACATTTTGTGTGCTCTCTCATTATAGAAAAGTTTTTTAACTTTCAACGGATTGACACATCATAGACGCTATTGTATGCTAAACGAGGGTATTATGGTAAGGTTTTCATAGCCTATAGCACTCTACTAATCCTCATTGTGAACCCTTTAATAATCAGGGTTTGTATCAGCGAATGAAGCAGAATCCCATAGATCTAAAGATTTCAAGTCTGATTGCACAATTAGACCGATGGGTGATTGATTTTTTTCAAACAGGACGGCTTATTATAAGCGTCTTCTACGCAGTTTTCATCACCATTTATCACCTTTTTTACAATATTTTTCATCGGGAGTCAGATGAATGAACGATCCAAACGTCATTTTCCGCAGACAGAGTAAATATATGTTCTATTTATTGGCAATTTTTGTGTTTGGCTATGCCATGCCTGGTTTTAAACCACTGTTTCTTGGTTTCATTATCGGCACAATTTTTGCTTTCTTTAATTTATTCCTGCTTATTCGGAGAATGCATGCTTTTGATCGAGCAGTTAAAAAAGGAAAATCTATTCGTTCAATGGGAAGTACAGCCAGGTGGGCCAACGCAATTCTCGCAGTAGCGATTGCTTGGCGTTACCCTAACGAAGTTCATCTGGCAGGTGTTGTTATAGGATTAATGACAATATATCCTGTCATTATGATAGATTCCTTCATTCAACTTAAACGTTCTACTATGGAAGAGAGGTGAATACTCTTTGGGTCACAGTTCAAAAACTACAGAATTTTTAGGGTTAACGTTCAACTTATCCAATGTTCTCATGATTACGATTGCTAGTATCATCGTTCTTCTCATAGCGGTGCTGACTACTCGTGTTCTGGCTATTCGTCCGACAAAGGCGCAGAACTTCATGGAATGGATTGTTGATTTTGTTCGAAATATCATAGGTAGTTCGATGGACATGAAAACAGGAGCCCCATTTCTAGCGCTTGGCGTTACATTACTCATGTACATATTTGTTTCAAACATGCTTGGACTGCCATTCTCGATTACGGTCGATCACAACTTATGGTGGAAATCACCAACTGCTGATCCTGCAATCACAATGACACTAGCGGTTATGGTCATGGGATTGACACACTACTATGGTGTTAAAGCAAAAGGAGTCAAGGAATATACAAAAGACTACTTTAGACCAATCCCACTCTTAGTACCGCTGAAAATTATTGAAGAATTTGCAAACACATTAACACTTGGTTTGCGTCTTTATGGAAATATTTTCGCTGGAGAGATTCTTCTTGGTTTACTTGCAGGACTTGCGACTAATTTCTATTCGCAAAACCTTGCACTAGGTATCATTGGTACATTAGGTGCCATCGTGCCGATGATTGTATGGCAGGCATTCAGTTTGTTTGTCGGAACCATCCAGGCATTTATCTTCACTATGCTGACAATGGTGTATATCTCCCATAAAGTCAGCGACGAACACTAAAAAATTGAGAGTCCAAAAAGGACGTTATTTTAAAGGAGGAGCTTTTTAATGAATTTAATAGCAGCAGCAATTGCAATCGGTTTAGGAGCACTAGGAGCAGGTATTGGTAACGGTCTAATCGTATCTAAAACAGTTGAAGGAATCGCTCGTCAGCCAGAAGCTGGTAGAGAACTAAGAACTCTTATGTTCATCGGGGTAGCTTTAGTTGAGGCACTTCCAATTATCGCTGTCGTTATCGCATTCTTGGCATTCTTTGGTTAATATGTGAGAAGCGTTCTAATATGAATTTTAATGGCGAAGATCAGATTAGTTCGAAACTTCGCCATTCCTTTATGTTTTGTTTCTTAACATATTATTTAAAGAAGGGAGTTGCCGTACTAAATGTCTCAGTTACCAGTAGTTTTAGGAGCAGGTCTAAACACCGGAGATATCATATTCCAGCTGATCGCTATGCTCATCCTGCTTGCACTTTTAAAGAAATTTGCGCTTAAGCCTTTATTAGGGATTATGAAACAGCGTGAAGATTATATAGGAAATGAAATTTCAAGTGCTGAAGAAAAGCACGTTCAAGCTGAAAAGCTGCTTGAAGAACAACGTGTCTTATTGAAAGAAGCACGCGAAGAATCACATACACTCATCGAAAATGCGAAAAAGATTGGTGAGAAACAAAAAGAAGACATCATTCAAGCAGCGCGTCAAGAATCAGAGCGCTTGAAAGAGTCTGCTAGAACTGAAATCGTGAAAGAAAAAGAACAAGCTGTGGCTGCACTGCGCGAGCAAGTTGCATCACTTTCTGTATTAATTGCTTCTAAAGTGATTGAAAAAGAACTTGATGAGCAAGCACAAGAGAAATTGATCCAAGAGTATCTTAAAGAGGCAGGCGAAAGCCGATGAGCGTGACTATTGTCTCTAAGCGTTACGCTTCTGCTCTTTTTGACATCGTTCTTGCTTCTTCGGCAGTAGACGAAACTGAAAAAGAGCTGAATGAGATCAAAAAAGTTCTGAAGGCTGACCAAGAATTAAATGACTTTCTTGTTCATCCGAAGATTACGGCAGACAAAAAGAAACATCTGATTGCAGAAGCTTTCAAAGGTGTTTCGACATATGTTTTGCACACAATGTATTTACTGATTGACCGCGGGCGCACGAATATTTTTCCTGAAATGGCGTCTGAGTTTGTGAAACTTGCAAACCGTACGAAACAAATAGACGATGCGATCGTGTATTCAGTTAAACCGCTCAGCGGAGCTGAAATTCAATCTTTATCTGAAGTATTTGCCAAAAAAGCCGGAGTCACATCACTGCGTGTTGAAAACGTGATTGACAAGGATCTAATAGGCGGAGTGAAAATCCGTATCGGAAACCGCATTTATGACGGCAGTGTCAGCGGAAAGCTTTCCCGCATTGAACGTCAGCTTGCAGGCGAAAATCGTTAGAAGGGGTGAAACCTTAGTGAGTATCAAAGCTGAAGAGATTAGCGCGCTGATAAAGCAGCAAATCCAAAACTATCAATCTGAAATTGAAGTAAAAGATGTCGGTACAGTCATTCAAGTAGGGGACGGTATCGCGCGTGTACATGGCCTTGACAACATTATGGCAGGAGAGCTTGTTGAGTTCTCTAACGGTGTAATGGGTATGGCTCAAAACCTTGAGGAGTCTAACGTAGGTATCGTAATCTTAGGACCTTACAAAGATATCCGTGAAGGTGACGACGTAAAACGTACAGGTCGTATCATGGAGGTTCCAGTAGGAGAAGAGTTAATCGGACGTATTGTGAACCCACTTGGTCAGCCTGTTGATGGACTAGGACCAATTTTAACAAGCAAAACACGTCCAATCGAAAGTGAAGCACCAGGCGTTATGGATCGTAAATCGGTACATGAGCCGCTTCAAACGGGAATTAAAGCAATTGATGCCTTGATTCCAATCGGACGCGGACAGCGTGAATTGATCATTGGGGACCGTCAAACAGGTAAAACATCTGTTGCAATCGATACGATCCTGAACCAAAAAGATCAAGACATGATCTGTATCTATGTAGCGATCGGACAAAAAGAATCAACTGTTCGTGGTGTTGTTGAAACACTTCGTAAGCATGGTGCGCTTGACTACACAATCGTTGTCACAGCTTCTGCATCACAGCCAGCTCCACTTCTTTACCTTGCTCCTTATGCAGGTGTAACGATGGGTGAGGAATTCATGTATAACGGCAAGCATGTGCTTGTTGTGTATGATGACCTTTCTAAACAAGCGGCAGCTTACCGTGAGCTTTCATTATTGCTTCGTCGTCCTCCAGGCCGTGAAGCATTCCCTGGTGATGTTTTCTATCTTCACTCTCGTTTATTAGAGCGTGCAGCGAAGCTTAGTGATGAAAAGGGTGGCGGTTCTATCACAGCATTGCCTTTCGTAGAAACGCAAGCTGGTGATATCTCTGCATATATCCCAACAAACGTTATCTCAATCACAGATGGACAGATCTTCTTACAATCTGATCTCTTCTTCTCAGGCGTACGTCCAGCGGTAAACGCAGGATTGTCTGTATCTCGTGTAGGTGGTTCTGCACAAATCAAAGCGATGAAAAAGGTAGCAGGTACACTTCGTCTGGATCTTGCTTCTTATCGTGAGCTTGAAGCATTCGCTCAGTTTGGATCTGATCTAGACCAAGCGACTCAAGCCAAATTAAACCGTGGTGCTAGAACAGTTGAAGTCTTAAAACAAGACTTGAACAAACCGCTGAAAGTTGAAAAACAAGTAGCGATTCTTTATGCACTGACAAGAGGATACTTAGATGATGTAGCGATTGCTGATGTCAAACGCTTTGAAGCTGAGTTATTCATGTACATTGAAGAAAACCATAAAGACTTGTTTGACACAATCTCTCAAACAGGAAACATGCCTGCTGATGAAGAGTGGAAAACAGCGATCGAAGGCTTTAAACGTACGTTTGCACCAAGCAACTAATTAGTAATCTTTCCGAGAGAAAAAGATTCTCTTTTTCTCTCTTTTCACGTAAATGAACACGGATTCCTGAAAAAAGGTGGTGAAATCTTTGGCCTCATTACGCGATATTAAGTCAAGGATCACGTCAACAAAAAAATCGAGTCAGATCACAAAAGCGATGCAAATGGTATCAGCTGCGAAACTGAATCGTGCTGAAAATAATGCGAAGTCCTTTGTTCCTTACATGGAGAAAATCCAAGAAGTCGTTGCGGCAATCGCAACTGGAACAAGTGCTAAGCACCCAATGCTTCTTTCAAGACCTGTTAAGAAAACAGGGTATCTCGTCATTACATCTGATCGAGGACTTGCAGGACCTTTTAACAGCTCGATTTTACGTGCCGCTTACCAAGCCATTCAATCTCGTCATCAATCTGCTGATGAATATGCGGTGATTGTGATTGGTAAAATCGGACGCGACTTCTTCAAAAAGCGTGGTATTCCAGTTATTTCTGAAGTAACAGGGCTTGGAGACGAAGTAGCGTTTGCTGATATTAAAGAATTAGCAAGCAGTACAGTGCAAATGTTCTCTGATGAAGCGTTTGATGAGCTTTACATGTTCTATAACCATTTCGTCAGTGCCATTTCACAAGAAGTAACAGAGAAAAAATTATTGCCGCTAACGGACCTTTCGGCCGCAGCGACACCAAATAAACGTTCCGCATCTTATGAGTTTGAGCCTTCTGAAGAAGAAATTCTTGAAGTTCTCCTTCCTCAATATGCAGAGAGTTTGATTTTCGGTGCGCTTCTTGACAGCAAAGCAAGTGAACATGCTGCAAGGATGACAGCAATGAAGAGTGCAACAGACAACGCAAAAGAATTGATCGACAGCCTGACACTCTCTTACAACCGTGCTCGTCAAGCAGCGATTACACAAGAGATTACAGAAATTGTCGGCGGAGCAGCTGCCTTAGAATAGAAATAATTGTCAGGAGGGAATGCAATGAAAACAGGACGCATCAGTCAGATCATGGGACCAGTCGTAGACGTTCGTTTTGAAGACGGTCACTTGCCTGAGATTTATAATGCGATCAAAGTTTCGCATAAAGCGGAAAGCGAAAGTGAAGTTGATATCGACTTAACTTTAGAAGTAGCACTACATTTAGGTGATGATACAGTGAGAACCATCGCAATGGCATCAACAGACGGTGTGAAGCGCGGTATGGAAGCTGTAGACCTTGGAAAACCAATTTCAGTACCAGTTGGTAACGTAACACTTGGACGTGTATTCAACGTACTGGGAGATAACATTGACTTAGATGAGCCACTTGGTGTGGAAGCGCAAAGAGACCCAATCCACAGACAAGCGCCTTCTTTTGATCAACTTTCTACAGAAGTTGAAATTCTTGAAACAGGTATCAAAGTTGTTGACCTTCTTGCTCCTTACATCAAAGGTGGAAAGATCGGTCTATTCGGTGGAGCCGGTGTTGGTAAAACCGTTCTGATTCAAGAATTGATCAACAACATCGCACAAGAACACGGCGGTATTTCTGTATTCGCTGGTGTTGGAGAGCGTACACGTGAAGGAAATGACCTTTACTACGAAATGAAAGATTCTGGCGTTATCGAAAAAACAGCGATGGTCTTCGGCCAAATGAACGAGCCACCAGGTGCGCGTATGCGTGTAGCTCTAACTGGTTTGACAATGGCAGAGCATTTCCGTGATGAACAAGGTCAAGACGTATTGTTCTTCATCGATAACATCTATCGCTTTACACAAGCAGGTTCTGAAGTATCAGCCCTACTTGGACGTATGCCTTCAGCGGTAGGTTATCAGCCAACTCTTGCAACAGAAATGGGTCAGCTTCAAGAGCGTATCACGTCTACAAACGTAGGATCGGTTACATCGATTCAAGCGATCTATGTACCTGCGGATGACTATACAGATCCAGCTCCAGCTACAACGTTCGCTCACCTTGATGCAACGACAAACCTTGAGCGTAAGTTGACAGAGATGGGGATTTACCCAGCGGTAGATCCACTTGCTTCAACATCTCGTGCCCTTGCACCTGAGATTGTTGGCGAAGAGCATTATGCGATCGCGCGTGAAGTTCAGCAAACATTGCAACGTTATAAAGAATTGCAAGATATCATTGCCATTTTAGGTATGGATGAATTATCTGAGGACGATAAGCTTGTGGTACACAGAGCTCGTCGTGTTCAATTCTTCCTATCTCAAAACTTCCACGTAGCAGAACAGTTCACTGGCCAAAAAGGTTCTTATGTGCCATTGCAAGAAACTGTTAAAGGCTTCAAGGAAATCTTATCTGGTAAATACGATCACCTTCCAGAAGATGCATTCCGCTTAGTCGGCCGCATTGAAGAAGTGGTTGAAAAAGCCAAAGAGATGGGTGTAGAGGCCTAATCTGGTCCTTAGGAGGGTAAAAGCATGAAGACCGTTCAAGTCAATATCGTTACTCCCGACGGCCCAGTGTATGAAGCGGATGTGGAAATGGTCAGTGTAAGAGCAGAAAGCGGTGAGCTTGGGATTTTAGCTGGCCACGTTCCAATGGTTGCTCCGCTAAAAATCGGTGCAGTTCGCTTAAAACATAGTGGATCAACTGAATTGGTTGCAGTAAGCGGTGGATTTGTTGAAGTTCGCCCCGAAAAAGTAACCATTCTTGCTCAGGCTGCTGAAACATCAGACAAAGTTGATGTCGATCGTGCAAAGTCAGCGAAACAGCGTGCTGAAGAGCATTTGAACCACCCGAATGAAAGTGATGTACGCAGGGCGGAACTCGCATTAAAACGGGCATTAAACCGTTTAAATGTAGCAGGGAAATAAAACAGAAAATCCTTCTTATCACTGTGATAAGAAGGATTTTTTTAGGATGACATGAGAGATTGATACATCGACACATACGGATGAGATGCTTGCTTTTCTAGATATAACTGCTCGCAAAATTGCGTACTGCAATGCCATGTTTTATTGTTTCTGCGTAAGCCAAGCGTATATTGGTGCGAAGAGTCCATATAAGGCCGCACGACCCAATCAGCATCTGAATGATGCTTGATGACAACCTCTCCCATGTACACACTCAACATCGCTTCTAATGCATCTATTGGCATTTTCCACTCAGCAAAAAGCTGCTGACGGAAGGCATCGAAGTATAATGACTCTAACTGATAAAGACTTTCCTCTGAGTAATCCAAAGAAATGTTATGAAAATGACACAATTGTGCTAATTCTTCTAGCTGTGTCTGTCTATAATCAAAGTAGAAAGCAATGGCTTCCCATTCATGTTCAAATGAGGGAACCAGTTCTCCGTACAAATCAACAAAGTCAGGAAAAGAATCTTTCAAATATGATCAGCTCCTTCCACCGCAGTATATCATCTCCTTCGCATCAGAATAAGAGGGGATTCACTCTAAATGTAGCTCTTTTTTCCAAATGATTCATCTTTCCGATTTTGGAGGATATAATGAAAGGGAGTTTTCCTTTACAGAAATCAATAAAAGGAGGATTCAAGTGTATGGAAGACGTAGGACAACAAGCAATTGTCAGTATTGTGATCCACCTATTTTTTATCGCCATTACGTGGTGGGCATTGCTTGCGGTGAATATTGATCCACTGATTAAAAAAGGAAAAATTATTCAAGCTAGATTGCTCATGATGCTGCTCACGATTGCTATTGCATCGGCAGTCAGCAATTTCTTCCTTGATTATTTAAATTTCTCCAGACAAATCCCTTATATGTTTTAACATAAAAGGTTTGGTCACTGCCTTCTGCGGGAACGTAAAAAGAAGTGTCAAAAATATGGCCTTTGATGACTTTTCCACGTATGCATTGATCTCCTTGCGGCAACACTTGTAGCAAGGGGGAATGACAAGTGAGAAAGTATTTAAAAGGTTGGCCATTATTTGCATTTATTCTTTTTTTTGTTCTGATGATTCAAGGTGTTCGGGCGGAAGAAACATCCACGCTCGCCCAAATAGCAGAAGGTATGAAAAACCAGCAAATCGAAGTAAGTGGATGGACGCTTCATGCCAAAACAAATATAGACATTTCATCCGAACAATTTTCAAAAAAAGTGAAACGTTTGAAAGACGAACTACGACAGTATGAGTGGACCGAAAAAAAAGAGAAACATGTCACCAAAGTCACAGGAATTTACAAAGATGAAAAAAATGATACATTATCGAAAATTTTACTCGTGAAGACCGACACAAAATCAAACCAAAAGTCGTATTTATTATATGAGCAAAAAGGTGCTCGCCCACTGAATACCTGGGAGCATACATATGATCAGTTCGTACGTCATGCAAAAAGCATATTACAAGAAAAATTTGTGATTTTTACTTGTCTCGATGGTCATGTAAATGGTATGATGGATGTTGTTTTGCAAAAAAAAGCTGAAATGATAGCAAATGAATTTCAAGCAAAACCAGTTGAGTATCTCGTTGAGTCTAATTTTGTGTCGCTTTCCGCTTACACAGAGAAGTGGGAACAGTTCATTATGACTTCAAATGATAAAATGAATGTTCAAATTGCCATCAGAAGTTCGGAAATGAACGAAAATCATACGATTACGGTTGGCACACCAATCGTAACGACTGAATATTAATATAGAGAATTTGGGACGCGGAGGGGAAGACCTTGGAAAAAATCATCGTCCGCGGCGGTCAAAAGTTAAACGGCACAGTTAAAGTAGAAGGCGCAAAAAATGCCGTTTTACCAGTTATCGCTGCATCTTTGTTAGCAAGTACAGAAAAAAGCGTAATTTGTGATGTACCTACGCTCTCCGATGTATATACAATCAATGAAGTGTTACGTCATTTAGGAGCAGAAGTACATTTTGAAAATAACGAAGTATCAGTAGATGCATCTCATGCACTAGAAACTGAGGCTCCGTTTGAGTACGTCCGTAAAATGAGAGCATCTGTGCTCGTCATGGGACCACTTTTAGCTAGAACAGGTCATGCAAGAGTTGCATTACCTGGTGGTTGTGCGATTGGTTCAAGACCAATTGATCAGCATTTAAAAGGCTTTGAAGCAATGGGAGCTAAAATTCAAGTAGGTAATGGTTTCATCGAGGCTGAAGTAAATGGCCGTTTAAAAGGTGCAAAAATCTATTTGGATTTCCCAAGTGTAGGGGCAACTGAAAACATCATCATGGCAGCAGCATTGGCTGAAGGAACGACGATTTTAGAAAACGTAGCAAAAGAACCTGAAATTGTTGATTTGGCAAACTACATCAATGCCATGGGCGGTAAGGTTCGCGGGGCTGGAACTGGTACAATCAAAATCGAAGGTGTAGAAACACTTCACGGTGCAAAACACAACATCATCCCTGACCGAATTGAAGCTGGTACGTTTATGGTGGCAGCAGCCATTACTGAAGGAAATGTTCTTGTAAAAGGCGCTGTGCCTGAGCACATGACTTCACTTGTGGCAAAAATGGAAGAAATGGGTATTCAGATCATTGAAGAAGAAGAAGGTTTAAGAGTCATTGGACCATCTGAGCTCAAGCCAATCGATCTAAAAACAATGCCGCATCCTGGGTTCCCAACGGATATGCAATCTCAGATGATGGCGCTATTGCTTCGTGCGAACGGAACAAGCATGATCACAGAAACTGTGTTTGAAAATCGTTTTATGCATGCTGAAGAATTCCGCCGCATGAATGGCGATATTAAAATTGAGGGTCGCTCTGTGATTATCAATGGACCTGTTCAACTTCAAGGTGCTGAAGTGGCAGCGACTGATTTAAGAGCAGGAGCAGCACTTGTACTTGCTGGATTAGTGGCAGAAGGTCATACACGTGTCACTGAATTGAAGCATATTGACCGTGGATATGTGAACTTCCACCAAAAACTAGCAGCAATCGGTGCAGACATTGAAAGAGTAAATGATGAATCAGCAGATGTGACACAAGAACAAGTTGTATCAGATCTAAACGCATAATCATAAAAGAAATCAGTGTGTCCATTTGGGCATGCTGATTTTTTTTTAGAATCATAGACTGGTTTCATTTTCAAAAGCTTATCATTAGTGTATCCAATCGTTTTAAATTTTATTCATAAAGACGAACAGTAAATCAAGAGCACCAACATATCACCAAAAGACTTGTCCAATGAATGAAAGAAGCTGTCATATTAGCTTGTCCTTGCCCATAGGATAAAAGAGATTCAATGACAAATGGGGGCAGCCAATATGAAACCAATGATATGGACAATCGCAGGAATTTGCATCATCATTTTAATGATTCCAACCTTACTCGTGTTGCCGACGTTCCAAGGAAAACCAGCAGCCAGCCAACACGTAGCAGCAGAACTATCAGTTAAAAAAGAAGTGAAAGGTTCAGTCAAATTGAAACAATCACCCGTCTCCATTCCCGTCTACCGTTCAGCGCATCAGCAGGTAGAAAACATCCCCTTAGAAGAGTATGTGATCGGTGTCGTCGCTTCAGAAATGCCAGCCGATTTTGAAATAGAGGCGCTCAAGGCACAGGCACTCGCCGCTAGAACGTATATCGTCAGACAAATGATCATTGATAAAACCGTCAAATCTCCACAGGGTTCCCTTGTAGATGACACCCAAATGTTCCAAGTGTACAAAAATAAACAGGAACTGAAGAAAATTTGGGGAAAAGCGTACAATTGGAAATTAAAAAAGGTCACAGAAGCGGTCGCCAGTACACAAGGGAAAGTACTGACGTATGACGAAAAACCAATTGATGCTTCCTTCTTTTCAACAAGTAATGGGAAAACCGAAAATGCAGAAGCTTATTGGAAAAATGAAATCCCTTATTTGAAAAGCGTCTCAAGTAAATGGGACGAAAAATCACCCAAATTCCAAAACAAGAAAACCATCACAGTGAGTGAATTTCAGCAAAAACTGGGTGTGACCCTTGGCCAGCAGCAGGTGGGAGAAATTGTAGAACGAACACCAGGCAATCAAGTAGCCAAAGCCGTCATTAACGGAACAACATTGTCGGGCAGAGACATTCGCGAATCACTAGGATTGCACTCTGCAGACTTTACATGGGAACGAAAGGGTCAACAAATCGTGATTACGACAAAAGGGTATGGCCATGGTGTGGGCATGAGTCAGTATGGTGCACATTATATGGCACAGTCAGGCAAAAAAGTAGAGGCGATCGTGAAACATTATTATCAAGGGATAAAAATTGAATCAGCTGATCGCTTTCTGAACACATATATGGCTAAGAAATAAAAGCAAAGGTGCCTCAAAATGGGGGCATCTTTTTTTATGTGTGAAGAGGTTTGAACAGAATGTGACAAATTGCGACTTAAGACGCACCTCAGGAAATCTTAAACATTTACATCCCGACAAGAACCGATGGCCGATACAAAGCCCCTCGAAAGAATGAGAAAACGAGGGTGACAAAAGAGTCTTTAGGTGAAAATATCTAGACATCTGACAGAATTTTAGTGATTTTGATGAAAGAGAAAAAGGGATCGAGTCCTATACCATTCCAAGACAGAATATTTTACGATTAAGATGTTTCAATCAAATACATAAGGAGGAAGGAAAAGCATGTTGAAAAAAGTATTTACACTCGTAACCTTAGCTGTATTGACATTATCAATGTCAATCTCTTCACCAGTATTTGCAGAAGCAGCATCAGCCAAAAAACATAAGAAAGATGTAAGAGTGACCATCTTACTTGATGCAAGTGGAAGTATGGCAAGAAAAGTGGATGGAGAGCGCAAATTCGATTTAGCAAAACAAGAGGTATTTAAATTTGCTCAGTCTCTTCCGAAAGATGCTAAAATCCGTATGAGTTTGTTTGGGTCTGAAGGAAACAACAAAAACTCAGGTAAAGCTCAATCATGTGAAGTCATTAGAGGCGTATATGGCGTTCAGCCTTATGAAAAGGATAGTTTCGAAAACTCTCTAAACGGTCTTGGACCAAATGGCTGGACACCGATTGCACGTGCTCTTGAAAGTGCAAAGCAAGCGGATAAACAGCTTCATAAGGGAACAAAACACATTGTGTACTTAATTACTGATGGTGAAGAAACTTGTGGTGGAGATCCAGTGAAAGTAGCGAAAGAGCTTCATAACTCAAAGGGATCTACTGTTGTCAATGTGATTGGATTAGACTTTAACGATGGCTATGAAGGTCAATTGAAGCAAGTAGCTAAAGCTGGTAAAGGTCATTACTACCAAGCAAGCACTGGGAAAGAAATGGGTTCTATCCTTACAGCAGAATCATTAAAACTACACGAATAACTTGCTGAAGAAAAGGGAAACGATTGATTGATGCTTTCGTTTCTCTTTTTCTGTACAAATGAAAAAAAGGGAGATTTTTTAATGAAAAGAAATATTATATTAACCATTTTAGCGAGTCTTGTTCTGCTTCTTTCTTCACCAGCTCATGCTGTAACGAAAAAGGAGCCTGCTCATGTGGTAATTTTACTTGATTTAAGCGGAAGCATGGCACAATCGGTTGAAGGCGAAAAGAAAATCGATATCGCAAAACGCTCGATCCAAAGTTTCGCAAGTATTTTATCAGAAGATACACAAGTCTTGCTTCGTGTTTTTGGTCATGAAGGAACGAATAAAAATGCAGGAAAAGCCGTTTCTTGTGCAAGTTCCGAAGCAGTTTATGGATTTGGAACATATGAGCAAGCAGCCTTTCAACAAGCGCTGAATGTGTATGGTCCAACAGGCTGGACACCACTTGCCAAAGCATTAACTGATACGAAACAAGATTTTGAAGATCACCAAGCTGAAGGAAAAAATATTGTATATGTTGTCAGCGATGGTGAGGAAACATGTGGCGGAAGCCCATCACAAGCAGCGAAGCAATTACATGAAGAAGGTATTGACACAATCGTCAATATCATTGGCTTCGATGTAAATGAAAAAGAAGCAAAAAGTCTAAAATCTGTTGCCAAAGCTGGTGGTGGACAATATCAACCAGCAGCAAATGCAGAAGAATTAAATCATATTCTTCAAAAAGAAGCGAACTCTTTTGGTCAATAAGATGTGAATAGACAGCTGGGGAGAAACCCCCAGCTGTTTTTTCATAAAGGATCAATTTAAAGTCGTTTCTAATTCATCAATCCGTTTCTCCACGTAGTGCTGATCTTTTCTTGCATGAAAGGTTTCGGCTTTTTCTAATATCGCGGTGGTATTGTATTCTGGAATCTGGGAATAGCTTTCGTAAACTCCTTTTGGTATTAACACGTTTCCTTCAGGCCAATAAACTGCAATATTTCCACGTTTCAGCTCTCCGAATTGAGCAACTCCTTGGTAGGATCCATATTGATTGAAAAGGACAACAGGATCGCCTTCTTGGACGTAAAGCTCTTTCGCATCTTCTTCATTCATCAAGATAGAATGCCGCTTTCCGCCATTAAAGGCATCCTTTTCACTGTAAATCATAGAGTTGAATTGCTTGCCTCGTCTTGTCGTGATATTGAAATGCCCCTCAGTTTTTCGATATTGGGGCAGCTGTGCTGGGAGCAGGTGTCCTTTTCCATCCGGTGTTGGACACACCCCATCTTCGCAAAGCCATGCGCCACCCCATTGAAAGACATCCCCTTTATGACGCAAATGCTGGATCCCATCATAGTTCCGATTTGCGATGGCAATCTCACGACGAATGTCTTCAGCATGGTCAAAATGAATCAGCTTCGCATCTTCTGGACGAACCCTTTTTGCTAGGTCAATATAAATGTCCCATTCAGCTCTGGCTTCTTCAATGCGTGGCCCTTCAATTTCCGGACTGAAATACACCATGCGTTCCGTACTGGTTGATGTACCGCCGCCTGGCTGTTCATATCTTGTCATTGCAGGCAGAACAATCACAGTCTCTTCTGCTTCTACCAGTGTAGAGGTGTTCAAAATAATATCTTGATGGACACGAAGTTCAAGCTCGGATAGTGCTTTTTCAATCGCTTCAGGATTTGGCATCGTTTCTAAAAAGTTTCCACCGCTAGTAAACAGCATCTTCAGCTTTTGCGGGTGTTCTTTTGGAAGAGCCATTTTTTCAAATGATTGCCCAATCGTGTCACCATGCCATTTTGGAATATCAAATCCCCATATCTTCTCGATTCTTTTAATATTCTCTTCATCAAAATCACTGCCGGGCAATACGAATGGATCAGCACCCATTTCGCCTGAACCTTGGACACCGCTATGGCCACGAATAGGCATAACGCCACAATGTTTTCTGCCAATAAACCCGCGTAACATGGCAAGGTTTGCGACTTGTGATATATTATCAGTTGCAAAACGATGCTGAGTGAGACCCATACTCCAAATAAACACGCCTGAATTGGCATTGGAAAGAAGTACAGCGAATTCCTTCATTCTTTCTTTAGATAAGCCTGACGATGCTTCGAGATCCGACCATTTTAACTGAGTGACATGCTGCTTTACATCTTTTATGCCGGTTGTATGCGCTTGGATAAATTCATGGTCAAGAGCGGAATGAGGCGCTTGCTCTTCCATTTCAAACCAATGTTTGATGACACCATTCATAAACGCAATATCGCCGCCTATATTGACTTGATAAAAATCATCCGCTATTTTTGTGCCGAATAAAGCACTTTCTGGGATAGAAGGGACCCAATATTTTTCCATTGCAGGCTCTTTATATGGATTGATGACAATGATCTTGGTTCCTTTCTTTTTAGCGGCGTACATATATTTAGTGGAAACCGGCTGGTTGTTTGCTGCAACAGAGCCCCAAAAAATCAATACATCTGTTCCAATCCAATCACTGTAATTACAGCTGGATGCACCTATACCAAGGGAGCGTTTAAGAGCGGTTTTGCTTGGTGAATGGCAAATACGAGAAGCATTATCGATATGATTTGTTCCAATATATCGCGCAGCTTTCGCCGCAGTATAGTACACTTCATTCGTAATCCCTCTAGCTGTTAAATAGAAAGCAAGCTGACGTTTATCAATCGATTTGATTTTAGCGGCGATTTGATCTAATGCACCATCCCAAGAAATGCGTGTAAAGGCATTCTCACCTTTTTTTCGAATCAGGGGATAAGGAATACGCCCAAGTTTTCGAAGAGACGTGCTATCCATTTGTTTGAGCCGCTCAATATCTTCGAACCATTTTGGATCAATAGCTGGCATTGTGTTAAGCCGTAGCACATTCAGTCTTGTTGTGCATATATGGGGTCCTGCTAGTGTTTGATCGTATAAACCTGATACACCAAGAGCACAGCCGTCACAAACGCCCTGAGTCAATATACGGTACGCATAGGGGAGGTTATCTTTGTTCTCCCATGCCACTTTCATTGTGTCTCGAATGTGTTTCGGTTTTACTTTTCCAAGCCCCATAGGAGCAAAAGAGGCCCATAGCTTTGGTGAGGGTTTTTTGTTGAGTTTAATAGGCCCCTTGTGTTTTGTTTTTCCCATGATATCGTCACCCTCCTATTACTTTGTAAAGCGTTTTCATATCTAAAAATTACCTGTAGATTGTCATTCTGTCAAATTCATATTAAGAGTGGACCGTGACAGAAGAAGGAGCAGTAAGATTTGATTCACGAAGTTGTTTAATATCCTTCCGAATGAGAAGAGATATGATAAACGCAATGAAAAATAGGCCAGAGAAGACCATGAGACTTTGTGTGTAATTGCCTGTAATGTCACGAATAAAGGAGGAAAATAAAGGTCCTGCTAAACCAGCAGCGGCCCAAGCGGTGAGAATATAACCGTGTATAGCACCTAGCTGCTTCGTACCAAATAAATCTCCTATATAGGCTGGAATTGAAGCAAACCCTCCTCCGTAGCACGTATAAATGATCGCCATCACGATTGAAAAGATGAGCGGATCTTTTAAGTAGGGAAGTAAGGGAAAAGCAATGAGCTGTATAGTAAAGAAAATCGTATACGTATTTGGCCTTCCAATATAATCAGAGAAAGATGCCCATCCGATCCGTCCTAGCCCATTAAAGGCACCTAAAATTCCAACAAGAGTAGCTGCTGCACCGGCCGTGAAACCAACACTTTCTTGAGCAAGCGGTGATGCTACAGAAATAATGGCAATTCCGCATGTGATATTAATAAAGAGCATGACCCACAAATAATAAAAACGCCGTGTTTTAATGGCTTCATTTGCTGTGAGCTGTGATAAATCTTGAGGAATTTTCCTTTGGCTTGTTTTTAGCACGTTAAATTGTTTGACATCATCAGGTGTTGGTGGTGATAAATAAAGAGATGAAACGACCATGATGATAAAATAAGAGATTCCGAGAATATAGAAGGTATTTGTAATATCAACTTTTTCAATGAGAAATTGAATAATGGGACTGCAAATAAGAGAAGCAAATCCAAAACCCATAATGGCTAAACCCGTTGCGAGTCCTCTTCGATCTGGAAACCATTTGACTAATGTTGAAACTGGTGCAATATAGCCTACACCTAATCCGATTCCAGCGAGTACACCATAAAATAAATAGAGGAGAGGTAATGAAGACATGTGAACAGCAAACCCTGATCCAGTCATCCCAATGCCGAAGAAAATAGCTGAGAAGAGCCCTGATGCCCTCGGCCCATACTTTTCAACGAAATGCCCCATAAAGGCAGCCGATAAACCTAAAAATAAAATAGCGATGCTAAATGTCAGGCTTATTTCTGTTAATGACCATTGAAAGGTTTGATGTAAAGGATTCGTAAAAACACTCCATGCATAAACAGATCCGATAGATAAATGAATCCCCACAGCACTTGTAGCGATAAGCCAACGGTTTTTTGTTTTGTTCATTGTGTTCCCTCCATATAAAGCAAACAAAAAGTTTGATAAGATAGAAATATGTTACATTTTTATGACTTTTTAAAATAATATCACAATTCGTCTGGTTCATATAACTAAATTTGTGTTGAAAGGAAGATCAGATCATGAATCCTTCTGTTAAAACGAAACGACGCATACACCAATATCGCAGTGGTCAAATGACATGTAAAACAGATGAAGTTGTAGAAGAATTCCCTTTAACCGTGCTGGTGAATGGTGAAGAGTTTGTCACACTCGTTTGTTCACCGGATCATTTGAAAGAATTGGTGATCGGTTTTTTAGCTTCAGAAGGAGTCATTCGATTTGAAAAAGAGATTAAAAGGTTTACAATAGATGAAAGTATGGGTTTTGCATATGTTGACTTACATCACTCAACTCAGTTCCAATCCTCAGATTTTACAAAACGAGTGATCGGATCTTGCTGTGGGAAAGGAAGACATTTTTATTTTCTCCAAGATGTGAAGACGGCAAAAACAGCCATTGACCGAATCAGTATTTCTGCTGAAACTTGTATTCATTTAATGAAATGTTTACAGGAGGAAAGTCAGTTATTTCAACATACTGGTGGTGTCCATAATGCTGGACTGTGTGATACAGAAAAGCTATTCATCACTAGGACGGATATAGGACGGCATAATGCGTTGGATAAAATCTATGGATATTGTTTACTTCATAAAATCCCACTGAGAGATAAAATCCTTGTATTTAGCGGCCGGATATCGTCTGAAGTTCTGTTGAAGGCAGCAAAATTAGGGGTATCAATCGTCATATCAAAATCAGCTCCTACTGAGTTAGCACTTAAAATGGCAGAAGAATTAAATATAACAACAGTTGGATTCGTAAGAGGAGAATCTTTTAATATCTATACTCATCATCAGCGTATTACAGAATAGGAGGCTAAGTATGGTCAGTATTTTGGATAAAAGACATCGACCATTGCGCGATTTAAGAATATCCGTAACAGATCGCTGTAATTTTAGATGTACGTACTGTATGCCTGCTGAAATCTTTGGACCAGATTATCCTTTTTTAGATAAAGAAGAGCTGCTTAGCTTTGAGGAAATTGAACGACTTGCTGCGCTTTTTGCAAAGGAATTAGGTGTGGTGAAATTACGTATTACGGGTGGTGAACCTTTAATGCGTAAAGATTTGCCCGTTTTGATAGAAAAACTCGCAAAAATTCCAGGTATTGAAGACATCGCGATGACAACCAATGGAACGCTGTTACCTTTGTACGCAGATAAGCTAAAGAAAGCAGGTCTGAATAGAGTCACCATTAGTTTAGATTCTTTAAATCCAGATCGTTTTAAGCAGATGAATGGAAGACACATTTCTATCCAAAAAGTATTTGATGGGATAGAGGCTGCAAAAAAAGCTGGACTTGCTATTAAGATCAATATGGTTGTCCAAAAAGGTGTGAATGATCAAGATATCTTACCAATGGCAGCCTATTTTAAAAAAGAAGGACACATTCTACGATTTATTGAATTCATGGATGTTGGCAATACGAACAAATGGAATCTCAAGCATGTATTGACGAAAAAAGAGATTATGGAGCTAATTCATTCAAAATACCCTATCAAACCAGAACCCCCTCGATATCAAGGTGAAGTAGCCAAGCGTTATTTTTATGAGGATGGGTCAGGAGAGATTGGCATTATTTCTTCCGTTTCAGATGCTTTTTGTGGATCGTGTAATAGAGCTAGACTATCTGCACGTGGCGAATTATTCACCTGTCTTTTTGCATCATCGGGTTTTGATCTGAGACGATTCATCCGTAATTCAGAAAATGATGAATATCTAGTGAACATATTGAAGGAACTTTGGTCAAACAGACAGGATCAATATTCAGCTGAGAGAGAGCAAAAGAAAGATCAGAAAAAAGTTGAGATGTCCTATATCGGCGGGTAATGACAACAAAGTATCATGATCATCGATTTTTGAAAAGAAGAGAAAATGCTATAATCACTGTTGAAAATCTTCTTTTAACATCAGGACAATCTTTCCTATAAGCTCATCCCCATAAAAAAACAGCAGAGATTCTGCTGTTTTTTTAAAATGCTATTTTGTACCTCAAAATTGACGGAGTAAGGATGAAAAAAAGATTTTTATTCATTTTGTCCTGCTTTACATTTACAGGAACTATGCTAAGATCAAATCAATCTTTACCAACTCGATTTTTTCACTCCTGGAATCTGTCCTTTATAGGCAAGCTCACGAAAAGCAATTCGAGACATTTTAAATTTTCTCAAGTAACCTCTAGGACGGCCAGTTAATTCACAGCGGTTTTTTAAGCGAGTGGGTGAAGAGTCTCTAGGTAGTTTCTGCAAAGCTTCATAGTCACCTTTTTCTTTTAGCTCTTTCCTTAATTGTGCATATTTCAAAACGAGCTGCTGCCGCTTTTTTTCTTTTGCTATTTTTGATTTCTTTGCCATTTAAAACCCTCCTGGTTTAAGTGTGTATGTTCCATTGAAAGGGGTCTTCAAACGTTGTCCAATCTTGATCAAATTCTTCAGGTGTGAGTAAGCATTGATCTAGTGTACGAATAATATCTGCTTTAGGTAAATCTACACCGATAAAGACAAGTTTTGTATGTCGATCACCAAACTCTGCATCCCACTCATCTAAAATTTCTGGTTCCTGATTTAAGATCCGTGATCGTTCTTGCTCAGGCAAGGCAGCAATCCAGTATGCGATTGGTTCAATTGCAACAGATTTTCCGGCTTGTGAAATTAAAATGGTTAAATCATGATGTGTCACTAGCCATGTAAATCCTTTCGCTCGAACAATCTGCTCTGGCATTTGATCTAACCATGCATTCAGTCTGCCAGTATGAAAAGGAAGCCTTCTTTCATAAACAAAAGATGAGATTTGGTATTCTTCTGTTTCAGGCGTATGCTGAGAGTGTCCAGCATTAATTTCTTTGATCCAGCCCGCAGAAGCACTAGATTTTTCAAAATCGAATAAACCAGTATTCAAAATATCACTAGGCTGTACGTTACCTTTAGAGGTTCTAATAATGGCTGCTTCTGGTTGAAGTTTGGTTAACACGTGCTCAAGCCGATCTAGTTCTGATGCTGATACAAGATCACATTTATTGATAATGAGCACATCACAAAATTCAATTTGATCAATAAGTAAATCGGAAATCTCTCGTTCATCATCATCTGAAACTGCTTCTTTACGATCCAATAAACTTTCTCCTGACTGGAAATCTGTCCAGAAACGGTTTGCATCTACCACCGTTACCATCGTGTCTAATCTGCAAAAACGTGTCAAATCTATGCCCATTTCTTCATCAATGTAAGAGAAAGTTTGAGCGACAGGAATTGGTTCACTAATACCTGTAGATTCAATGACAATATAATCGATATTCCCAGCCTTACAAAGGCGTTCTACTTCAATTAATAAATCTTCTCTCAATGTGCAACAAATACAACCATTAGATAGTTCAACCAGTTTCTCATCTGATCGAGAGAGTTCTCCGCCTTGCTTAACTAATTCTGCATCAATATTTATTTCGCTCATGTCATTGACAATAACAGCTACTTTTAGCCCTTTACGATTCTGTAGAACATGATTTAATATCGTGGTTTTTCCAGCTCCTAAAAAGCCGCTTAGAACTGTGACAGGTATTCTCTTATCCATTTGGTTTAGTCCTTTTGAACATAATCATTTTGTATGCCGCCTCGCTTAAATAGTAATTGTTACGATTTGAATCCCAAAAATTATTTTGTTTCCCGATGAAGGGTGTATTTCTTTAATCGTGGAGAATATTTTTTTAACTCCAATCTGTCTGGGTTCGTTCGTTTATTTTTTGTAGTGATATAGTTTCTGTCACCTGTTTCTGTACAGGCTAAGGTGATTTTCACGCGCATAAGTGCTATAACCCTCCTTTATTCCGTAATGATTACGATTTGTATTTTAAAATGATAAAGGCTGATTGTCAAGTTTAGTATCAAGGCTATGCCAACTCAAATAAAAAAGGGGTATCGCATTTTATTGATACCCCTTTCTATTAATAAAAGTCACCAAGTTCTTCTTCGTAATAATCTTCGTACTGTTGGACATCGGTAGGAAGCTCTTGGAGAAAGGCTAGCCCGCCTAGTATAAACATCAAAACGATAGCGATGAATGAGAGAATAACTGCGGCAATACTTGAAATGGCAAACAGTGTCTGCATTTTCATCATCTTAGCATATTGTTCCAATAATTCTTCGTAAGAAGTATCAGGCGCTTGAATCAATTGTTCAGCTGCTTTCACGGATTTTTGGACATGAATTCCCATCATAATCAGAAAAACGCCAATGGCAGCAGGAAGAACAAGCCAAAACCCACTGAGGATGGATAGACCACCTGAAATATAAAGAAAGATGCTCCCAACCTTTCCCCACTTTGTTATTGAATGAAGAGATTGAATGATTTTCTCAGTTTGTTGCAATTGTGTTCACTCCTTTATGTATTCACTCTATATCATACTTGAGCAAGTAGTACTTTAGGAAGAGTGAATTGACCTTATTTCTATCTTTTATTTACTTTTTATGGATAAATAAATTATTTTCGAATAAGAAAAAAGTAACAATTACTACAATTATAATCGAAAAATTTTGTCGTAAATAAGAAAAGTAGTTTGAAGTAATTAGAAAATTTATCAAAATATGTTGTTAGTTGTCTATCAATTGGTTATTATTGTATTGTATTACCATAAAAATTGGAAGGTGGAATTCATATGTTAGATCGAATTTTAAACAAAATGACCAATGTTCAACCTGCAGCTGCTAGATGTATTTTGCAAAGATTGGTAACTTCTTGCCAATCAGCACCAACTTGTTTCCTTCAAGGCGTTGGAACTTTCCGTTACTATGTGGATCGTGACACAGGTGAGATTTGTACTAGCCAAGAACGCGTTAAATGTGGCTGCTAAATTTAAGTATCTTATTTATTAGGGTGTGAACGCATGAGCATAACTCCAATTTCATTAGTAACAAATGCTATGCAGACGTCAAATAAGCGTCAAGCTGGCCATACATCAAATTCTTTTTTGACCCAAGCAGCGCAAATTGTTCAAGGCGACCATTCTCCAGAAGAGAGAAAGGCGTTATTTCAACAACTGACTTTAGTTCAGCAAGGAAAAGATTTAGAGCTTCATGTTTCTAAATTAAAGGAACTAGAGAAAGAGGTTCAAAAAGAGGGGTCTTCTTCCGTTACTGTGAATCAGCACGGTGATCAAGTTGACATTTCAAATGAAGCTCGCAGTGAGTTTGAACAAGCTGAGGAACAAACATCCGCTTCAAGCGAAGCTAATGAAATCGCTGCAGAGGAAAAAAGGAAGGATGTTCAGCCAAATTCACAATAATAAAAAATGAGGCATGTGTTTGATGCTCTTCACATGCCTCATTTATCTTTAGTTTGCAGATAGTCTTGAATAAAGACCGTCTGGAAAAGGTGCTGCATATGAGATGGTATCATTGTCTTCTACCATGATGTAGAACGGGAACTCCTGAATTTGGAATGCGTTTATCAATTGTTCGTCTACCGGAATAATTCGCAAGTTTGTTTCGTTATCACGATATAATTCTTGGTCCTTTTTTTGCCCGTTTTTCAACAAAATACTCAATGAAACGTTTAGTTTACGCTGCTTTTTTGTTTCTAGGAATTGTTCGAGTGATGGAATGCAGTGCGGACATGCTGTGTCAGTGAAGATCAGTAATTGTTGTGTACGATTTGTTTGCAGCAGATCATTCATGTGAATGGGTGATGGCTGTTCGAGAAGTGGATGCGCAAGTTTCTGCCCCACGTGTTCTATAGGTAAGATGATAAGCTGCATCTGTTGTTTTAAATAGATGATAATTCCAGCCGTTAATAGAAGACTGCAAATCATAAGAGCGAGCTGTATAAGAAAAATTGAATTCATCGTATATCGTCCTCTCAAAGTGAAGTTACGCAAAGCTATCATATTACAAATATCAAAAATATGTCAATTATACTAAATGGTGTAAGGTGGAGCATCTCATGAGTACAGTGAACCATTGTTTATATGCAATCTCCTATACTTGGAAAAAAAGTCGTTCTTATCTTCTTTTAACTTTGTTCATTCAAGTGATCGTTGGTTTTATGCCTTTGGCTAGTGTCTGGATTATTCAAACTTTGATTAATGAAATTATTTTATTTATGACGTCTTCAGGTGACATCCAAAAGGTTTTGTGGTTATTTGGACTGCAAATGGTCATTGTGATTTTAGGATATGGGCTTCAATTTATTCTTCAGCTTAGTCAACAGAAAGCAACAAATCTGATTGGTCTCCATTTGAAAGGTGAATTGCTTCAAAAAGCGATAAGACTGCCGTTTATTACGTTTGAGCACCCGTCCTTTTACAATGAAAGTCAACGTGTGATGAACAGTCATCAGCATGTTCTCAGTATGGTGAGAAGTATTTTTACAATGATGAGCGCGTTGATTACTGTTGTATCACTTCTTATTTATATGATCGGTATTCATTGGGGCTTAGCGGTCATATTGTTCTTGTTTACCTTGCCTGTATTATGGATTGAACTTTTCTTTGGAGGCGCACGTTATCGATTAAATCGTTTGTTAACGGCTAATGATCGAAGAGAAATTTATGTATCTGATCTCGTCGCACAGCGAGATTCTTTAAAGGAAGTTCGTTTATATGGAATAGGGAATTATCTTCTTCAAAAGTGGAGAGGTCACTACGTTAAAAGTGCAGATGAAAAATATAATTTGCTGAAACGCCAAGTGCGCTGGGAGATGGCAGGCGGGTTGCTCATGACATTGGCCTATGTGTGCTGTGGTTTATTGATTGTCTTTCTTATTTTTCAAAAAAAATTAGCTGCGGGTACGTTTGTTGCAGTGCTACAAGCTGTACAAAACATTCAAAGTGGGTTTCAAGATTTAACGAGGGAATGTTCTAGTTTATATGAAACGAGCCTATATGTTGATGAAATGAGAGCTTTTCTAAAGAGAGAAGAGGTAATGCATGAACAGACGGAAGAGGCAGCGTCGCTTCAGGGAATTGAGCATATCCAGTCCATTACATTAGACAATCTCTCTTTTACTTATCCGAATATGAAAAAACCAGCGATTGAGCATATTCATTTTCATATGAATAAAGGTGAACGAATTGCATTAGTAGGAGATAATGGGTCCGGTAAAACCACTTTAATCAAATGTTTAACCGGCTTATACGATCCAGATCAACAGAATATGCACAAAGTCAATGGAGAGGATATTTCCACCATCCATAAAAAGACCTATCATGCGAGAATGGCTGTTCTTTTTCAAGATTTTATGAAGTACGAATTCACTGTGAGAGAAAACATAGGGTTTGGCCGTATTGATGATATAGAAGAGGAAGAGCGGTTGATTTCAGCCGCCCGTCAAGCAGGTATAGAGAAAAGAATTAATGAAATGGAAGACACATATGATGCGCAGCTAGGTCGCTTTTTTGAAGAGGGACATGAATTGTCTGGCGGACAATGGCAAAAGCTTGCGATGGCGAGAACCTTCTTTAGAGAAAGTGATTTTATTATTTTAGATGAACCGACCTCTGCTCTCGATCCATTGTCGGAGATCTCACTCATTCGAAAGTTGTTCGATCATACGCAGGATCAAGGTGTTTTGTTTATTACACATCGTATGGGAGCGGCCCGCTTAGCAGACCGTATCATCGTCATGAA
Source organism: Bacillus sp. FSL K6-3176 (assembly GCF_038003325.1). Classification (NCBI taxonomy): domain Bacteria; kingdom Bacillati; phylum Bacillota; class Bacilli; order Caryophanales; family Bacillaceae; genus Bacillus; species Bacillus sp. FSL K6-3176. The sequence goes on along the minus strand of NZ_JBBOOX010000001.1, from coordinate 3,336,659 downwards.
AGATGGTGCTTTCATTGAAGAGGGCAACCATGATGAACTGATGGCATTACACGGAGAATACAGAAGGCTATACGAGGCACAATCTCAACTATTTCAACAAAAGGAGATGGTGTAAGGTGAGTGTCTTTTATTTCATAGGAGTCTATTTACTAGGAATCATTTTTGCAGGTGCATGGCTGGATAAAGCAAGGAAACAGAAGGCACATGTCCAGCAGATCAATGCTTATCGGCTGCTGCCGCCTTCTTTCGCGGCACCCATGTTTTATGTATTTTTGTTGATTGAGTTGGTTTGTACGATTCATTTGTTTATATGGAACATGTCTGTCCTGCCTGCAGTGGGCCTTACAGCCCTGTTATGTATTTACACTGGAGCGGTTACGTTCAATTTAATGAGGGGGCATCGTGATATTTCGTGCGGTTGTGGAGGATTACTGGAAAACGATCGCCTGCATTGGGGGATTGTGATTCGCAATCTGCTGATGCTTACTCTTGTGGCAGGGTTATTTTATGTACATCCTAGTGTTGAAATGATTTCATTGCGGTTGAAAATGATTTGTTTTCTCATTGCAGCGGCTGTCTGTTTGATCATAGCGGTCAGCCAAGAAATTGTGCTATTGAAGCGAAAGTGGATCGACTCATTCCAGATTGCAGATGGATCAATTATAGAAGGAGATAAAATGAAATGACAGATATTTTATTAATCATTGTGTTATTAATTGTCATTGCCCAGCTGGCTGTCGTGTTTTTGCTTGCCCGTTTTATCGGGAGATTTATGAATAAAATAAAATCTCTTGATGGAATTGAATTGAAGGAAGCGGATATTGGTGACCCGGCTCCGTTATTTCGCAGTTATTCGCATGTAGGTGAAAAGGTGATCTTGAAGGAGTATTTGCAAAATGGGCGAGCTGTGATGCTGTTATTTGTGAATTCTACTTGTATGACTTGTAAAAGTATTTTGTCTGATGTACAGCCTCAAACTTCACATGATGATGCTCATGTGATTGTTATTAATGGAGATGAACAAGCCGATGATGCCTCGCTTCTTCAATTGCTGCCGGAGCAAGCTGTTTATATGCGCTCATCACAAATTATGGAGTTGTATGGAGTAACAGTTGTTCCGCAAGCGCTTCTGATTGATGAACATGGTATCATTCTGAAAAGAAAATCGCTTCAAAATGCGAAGCAATTTGAGCAGTTGGTGCATGCTTCATAAAAAAAGCGTCTCTTTCTTCAAGAGACGCTCCAGCGTGTAGACAAACCCTCGCATTCTTTGTCAGTCCTGCGTGCTGGTGCTTACGAATGTGACATTCGCTCCGCGCCAGTACTCGTCCTTCCTCGGGCTGCAAAGGTTTTCTATCACGCTGAAAAGAAAACAAAGGGCTAAAATCAAGTTCATTTTAGCCCTTTGTCAACAATCTAAAGCGTCTCTTTCTTCAAGAGACGCTCAGTTTATAATTCTTTTCCTAAAATATCTAAGTCGTACCGATTGCCGTCCATTTCTGCGATGCGTGGCAAATGTCCCCAAGTCTCAAATCCGTGCTTCTTAAATAATTTGATGCTGGCTTCGTTGTGGCCGAAAATAAAGGCAAGTAACGTTCGGATGCCTAATGAGGGTGCCAATTCGAGCGCCTCTTGTAAGAACAGTGACCCTAAACCTTTTCCTCGATAGTTTTGGTTCAAGTAAATACTCATTTCAACAGTACCGTTGTATGCAGGTCTGCCGTAAAACGTTTCAAAACTGAGCCAGCCGTAGATATTTCCTTCCTCATCTGTTTTCACATAGAGAGGACGTTTCTCTGAATGATGCAAAAACCACTGACGGCGGTCTTCTACTGTAACAGGTTCTGTATCGGCCGTTACTTCTCTTGAAGCAATCGTTGAATTGTAGATATCGACGATCTCTTTGAGGTCATCTTCTGTTGCCATGCGGTTGAAAGTTTTCACCATATGTACCCCCATCTTTTTTCATTCATCATACATATTATTGATGCGATTGCGCAAAATAAAAAGAAAAATAATTTCGTGTGTATATATTTTTTGAAAAGTGTTCAGAATGTTGCTGAGGTGATGAAAAATGAGAGAGGAAGAAAAGAAACGTACTTCCAAAATCACAAAAGTTCAGCAATTTTTCCGTAAGCGCTGGGTATTCCCTGCTATTTACTTGGTCAGCGCAGCGGTCGTGTTAACAGCCGTTCTTTGGTATCAAGCTGTATCGAAAGATGTGAAAGACCAACTATCTGATGGAAATCAAACAGGACAAGAACAGCGTGATGATGCCGTTGAAGTTGGAAAGCCAATTGAAAATGTTGCTATGCCGGTCCAGAATTCTGAGAATGTTTCTGTCGTGAAAAAGTTCTATGAAGCAGATGCTGATCAAAAAGAAAAAGAAGCAGCACTTGTAAACTATAATAACACCTATACCTTAAGCAAAGGTATTGATCTTGCAGATAAAGATGGCAAAGTGTTTGATGTCACAGCTGCTCTTAGTGGAACAGTCGTTCAGGCGAAAAAAGATCCAGTTCTCGGTCACGTTGTTGAAATTGAACATGAAGATGGATTGTCTACTGTTTATCAATCGTTGTCTCAAGTGAGTGTAAAAGAAGGCGATGAAGTGAAACAGAATGATGTCATCGGTGCTTCTGGTAAGAATCTATATGGTGCTGAAAGCGGCAACCATGTTCACTTTGAAATTCGTATGGAAGGTTTAGCGCTTAATCCACTTAGCTTCATTGATAAGCCTGTTTCTTCCATTGAAAAAGCAGCGCAAGAAGTGACGGAAGAAGCAAAAGAACCTGCTCAGCCAAAAGCTGATGACAAAATGAAGGAACCTGCTGCTGACGATAAGGCAAAAGAGCCGACTGAAGAAAAATCTGAAGATAAGTCTGATGAAAAGGGGAAATCCTCTGATCAAGAAAAGTCTTCAGATTCCTCTAAAGACCGCAGTCAGTCAGAAGAAACAAAACAATCTTAATGTCATGTCAGATCCTCTGTGTAGATAAATGCACAGAGGTTTTTTTCTGTCTTTAAAAAACCTCCGCCATATGGCGGAGGGGATGCTATAAGGCGGCAGGTCCTTCTTCACCTGTCCGAATGTTGATTGTATTTTCTATCTCATATATAAAAATCTTCCCATCCCCTGGTTCTCCTGTACGAAGTACCTTTTGAGCCGTTTCCACGACCTGTTCAACAGGTACTTTGCTTAAGACGATTTCGATCTTTAAACGTTCGTACACATTGCTTTCCTTTTTGACGCCACGGTATAGTTCCGTATGTCCCTTTTGTAATCCGCAGCCGTGCACATTGGAAAAGGTAATCGAGGTGACACCAATCTTTCCAAGCTCCACCTTTAATGTTTCAAAATTAGCTGGACGTGTGACAATCTCCACTTTATACATTTTGCTCATAGAGACACCCCTTTTTCTTTAATCTTGATATGCTTTTTCGCCGTGCATCGTTAAATCAAGACCGACTGATTCTTCTTCTTCAGTTGCGCGAATCTTGAAGAAGATGTTGACGACTTTGATGATCACATATGTGACAACTGCAACAAAGACGTATGTGGCCACGATGGCGACAACTTGTTTCCAAAGTAAGCTTGGATCGCCATAAAATAAGCCGTTGGCTCCGCCATCATTGACAGATGTAGTGGCGAAAAGGCCTGTAGCAATGCCTCCCCAAGTACCGCCGATTCCGTGGAGACCGAATGCATCCAGTGCATCGTCATAGCCGAACCTGGCTTTGAGTGAATAGACGCCCCAGAAACAAACGATCCCGCCGATGATTCCGATGATGATCGAAGCGAATGGTGTGACAAAGCCTGCGGCAGGTGTAATCGCTACTAGGCCTGCAATGGCTCCAGAGATTGCACCTAGCATCGTTGGTTTTTTGTTGATCATCCATTCGACTAACAGCCAGCCGATGATTCCTGCAGCAGCAGCTGTATTGGTGTTAATAAAGGCATACATGGCGACACTATCTAATGTGAGGGCACTTCCTACGTTAAACCCAAACCAGCCAAACCAAATCACAGCTCCACCAAGAAGTGTGTAGATCAAGTTATGCGGAGAAGAACTTGCCGCTTCTTTTCGCTTCCCGAGAACAATGGCTACGACTAGACCAGCCACACCGGATGATATGTGGACGACGTTTCCACCGGCGAAGTCAAGTGCTCCCATTTCTCCAATCCAGCCGCCGCCCCATACCCAGTGTGCGACTGGAGCGTATACAAATGTGACCCAAAGGAGTGTAAACACGACTACCGCTGAGTAACGAATACGTTCAGCGAAGGCACCAGAGATAATGGCTGTTGTGAGGACGGCAAAGGTCATTTGGAACATCATGAACAATGAATGTGGAATTGTATCACTATATGAACCAGGTTCAAAGCCAACGCCTTTTAGTCCAACCCAGTCAAAGCCTCCGATCCATGCATTGCCTGGCGCAAAGGCCAGTGAATAGCCAAACACGATCCAGACGATAGAGACAATGGCTAGTGAGGTTAAGCTGTGCATTGTCGTACTTAACACGTTTTTACTTCTCACAAGTCCTCCGTAGAATAAGGCTAAACCCGGTGTCATTAACCACACGAGTAGTGCGCAGAAGAACATAAATACTGTATCACCCATTTGCATGCTGCATTCCCCCGAATCATTCAGAATTAATAGATTTCTTAATTCTTCATTATAGAGAGAAAAGTCATATATAACATATTCATGTAAGTTTATCTAACATGGTTTTTTGGTCATTATCAATATAAATGGATGAAAAGTTCGTAAAAAATGAGAATAAACGTGCATGAATCACGAAAAATAAAGGGCGTTTGACCTATAAAATCGAACTGAGAAACAATTTGGTTCGCTCCTCTTGAGGAGAATCAAATAATTCTGATGGGGTACCTTGTTCGACGATTCGTCCTTCATGCATATAAACAACTCGGTCAGCTACTTCTTTTGCGAAGCCCATTTCATGAGTGACGATGACCATTGTCATGCCTTCTTTGGCAAGACTTTTCATGGTTTGCAGCACTTCGCCTACAAGCTCTGGGTCCAGCGCAGAAGTAGGCTCGTCAAATAACATGACATCGGGCTTCATGGCGAGAGCTCGTGCGATGGCAACGCGCTGTTTTTGACCGCCTGATAGCTTTGAAGGGTACACTTTTGCTTTATCCGCTAGTCCGACTTTCTCTAATAAGACATTGGCTTCAGTTATCGCTTGTGCTTTCTTTGTTTTTTTCACCATGACCGGTGCTTCGATGATGTTTTCAAGCACGGTTTTGTGCGGAAAGAGATTAAAATGCTGAAACACCATGCCTATTTTCTGCCTCATTTCGTTTAATTGATCTCGTTTTGGATGAACGGGACTGCCATCAATGATGATCTGACCGTCATTTTTTATTTCTAAAAAATTCATACAACGGAGCAAGGTGCTTTTCCCAGAGCCGCTTGCACCAATTAAGACGACGACATCATTTTCATATACAGTGAGATCGATATCTTTTAAGACATGCAGCTCTCCAAAGTATTTATTCAGTTTTTCAACACGAATGATTTCTTTTGATTCTGTCATGCTTCTCCTCCTAATGATCACTGACTGAAAGTTTCTTCTCAACGGTTTGCACAGCGAATGTTAACAGCAGGACAAGAACTAAGTAATAGACAGCCACGACAAGTAAGTACGTCATGTTGTCAAAACTGTTGGAACCTTGAGTGGTGGCTATGTTAAAGAGTTCATTGACGCTGATGAAGGCGGCAAGTGATGAATCTTTTAAGCCGATAATAAACTGATTGCCGAGCGGGGGAAGGGCACGCCGCATCGCTTGCGGGAGAATGATACGTCTCATGGTTAGAAATCGCCCCATGCCAAGAGAACGTCCTGCTTCTTTTTGACCTTGATCGATTGATTGAATCGCACCTCTAAATATTTCTGCTATATAGGCACCGTTATGGAAGGCAAGCGCAATAGAGGCTGCCCAAAAGTCGGGTATATTTAATTCTGTAAGCCCAAAATACAGGATAAAAATCTGCACAATGAGTGGTGTTCCGCGTACAAGGAAGATATAGGCATTTGCGATATAACCGAAAACGGCCACGCTGGATATTTTTAGTAAGGCAAAGAAAAGCCCGATGAACATGCCGATGAAAATGCTGATGACAGTGAGTTGTAAGGTGAGCAGCATTCCTTCTAAGAAAACGCCTCTAGAATCAATCAGCGTTTGAAAAAAGTGTGATAAGGTAGGCAAAACAATCATCTCCATTTGAAGAAAGTGCGCCTAGAGAAAGGCGCACAATCGTGGTTTTAATCCTGTTTGACGGTAATATCTTCGTCAAAATACTTTTCGCTAATTTGTCTTAATGTTCCGTCTTTTTTGAGTGCATCAATCGCATCATTGATCTCTTTCATGAGCTTTTTATTGTCTTTAGAGACAGCGATTGCTTGCTCACTTTGCCCGAGTCTTTCTTGTGCTTCAATTTTAAGTTTTTTCTTCATGGCTTCTGCACCTGTGGCAAAATCAGTGACGACCGCATCGTGTTTGCCGTTGGCTAGTGCTTCTAAAGCGACAACATCACTGTCGTAATATTTTGGTTCCTGCCCGCTATGTTCTTTGGCAATATCCGCATAGGACGAACCTTTAGAGACAGCGATTTCTTTGTTTTTTAAGTCATCTGCACTGTGAATGTCTGCGCCGGGTCTTGTGAAGATTTGCGGACCGGAGTAGTAATACGGTTGAGAAAAAAGGACGTGTTTTTTTCGTTCCTCGTTGATGGTATGACTTGCAACGGCCGCATCAAATTTGCCTGCTTTGACGCCTTCGACGATGCCTGCGAATTTATATTTTTTCTGTACAGGCTCGAGGCCCATCTTGTCGCTAATCGCATTGCCGACATCAATATCAAAGCCGGACATCTGTTTTCCATCCATGTAACTGAATGGGTGGAATTCACCTGATGCTGCAAAAATAAATTTCCCATCTTCCAAAATCGGCGACCCTTTCGCTGTAGAATTACGTTTATCTCCGTTCCCATTTGTTTCATTTGAACCACACGAAGACAGAAGTAATACTGCAACCGAGAAAAGGGCTGGGACCCAAAACCGTCTTTTTTTAATAATAAGCTTCTCCTCCTTTTCAGCCGTTCTCCGTATAAGGAGAAAGTAGGCTTTTAAATATGTGTAGCATCTTACCATTTGTTCCTCATATTCTCAATTTTATATGCGCTTTTCCAACACTTGCCCTTTTTAAAATGTATGTCTTGCTTTTCGGAGAGAGAACTTGAATTGATTAGGGTAAAAAAGGGAAATGAATCTCATAATAACGAGGAGATAGACAAAAAAGAACGTGTATGTCAAAAGAAGGGGGCGGGTGTATGATCAAATGGAAAAACAACCGAAAAGTCTTTTTAACGGCGATTGCTTTTGGCACGATGTTAAATCCATTGAATTCCTCAATGATTTCTTTAGCCTTGCATCAAATTCAGCATGAGTTCGGTTTGTCGTTTACGACGGTATCTTGGCTCATTTCAACCTTTTATTTGGCCAGCGCGGTCACGCAGCCGGTGAGTGGACGAATTGGAGATCATGTGATGAGCCGGAGAACCTTATTTTTATTTGGACTAGTTCTAGTGGCAGTCTCAGCCATTTGTGCGCCGTTTGCCCCGACTTTTGCGGTGCTGATTGTGATCCGGCTTCTTCAGGCGATTGGAAGCAGTGCGATCTATCCTTCAGGTGTTGGACTGATTCGGGATCATGTGAAGGAACGACAAGCTTCTGCTTTAGCGGTATTGTCCATCTTTGCTTCAGCGATGACAGCACTCGGGCCGACACTTGGCGGGTTTTTGATGACGATCGGCAGCTGGCCGGCGATCTTTTTAGTAAATCTGCCATTCATATTGATCAGTTTTTTTCTAGGCTTTTCCTTATTTCCTAAGGAGAAGAAGAAAAAATTGCGTATAGGAGACACTGTCCGAAAGCTTGATTTGCCAGGGATGTTGCTATTTACAGTTTGTATTGTCCTTTTGCTTTCTTTTTTATTATCACTATCTGATGGTATTCAGTATGTACAGGGCATTCTCTGTCTTGTGTGTGCGGGTGCTTTTATATGGTGGGAGCATCAGGTGGATGAGCCATTTATCCAAATTCGGATGTTCAGGCAGGAGAAACGGCTTTCACTTGTGTATGTGCAATTTATCATTTTAAATATTTTCTTCTATTGTCTCTTTTTTGGCTTGCCAAGTTATTTTCAGGATGAATTGGGCTGGCGTGTGGAGATGACGGGTCTCTTTATGCTTTGCATGTCTGGAGTGAGCATTATGGTATCGCCGCTGACTGGCAAGTGGGTAGATCGCGGCGATGAACGGCATCCTGTTTTGGCAAGTGCTGTGCTCATGCTGGCCGGCGCTTCCGCCATGACTTTCTTTTTTATTCCTGCGCCATTCTGGGGGAAAGGACTGGTTCTTGCTTTGCTTGGACTCAGTTACGGGATTGGAAATGTTGCGCTTCAAGCTGCGATGTTAAAAGCGAGCCCTCAACAAATGATTGGCACGACCTCTGGGCTTTTTCAAACATGCAGGTACCTTGGTTCCATTCTGTCATCTGCCGTGCTTGGCATGCTGTTTGGTGAGGAAATTGCAGGTTCTCATTTTGACCAATTAGGCTGGACATTGATCATGATTTCTCTTGTCGGCATTAGCGTCAGCCTTTATTTTTCGAGTATGGTCAGAGGAAAACAAACAATGAAAAAAGCGGCTGGGATAAAGTAGAAGAGAGGTCTTCCATACTTTATCGCAAGCCGCTTAAGAGTTGGACAGGTCTGACCCTTGGTCCTTTTGCTTCCTTCTGAAAATTTTGCCCACAATGTTCTCGTAAAATGTCACGATACGGTCAATTGGAGAGTCAAAGAACTTCCATAATTTATTCATGATAAAGACAACCACAATCGATACGATCAAGCTGCCTAATACATCAAATGGATAATGATGACCGACCCAGATGCGGGAGAACCCTGTCAGTAATCCAAAAACAAGCAAAATATTGCCGAGTTTTTTATTACGGGATCGAATGGCTAGTGAAAGAGCCAGTGCACCTGTTGTATGGTCACTTGGGAAGGAAGCGTCTGCTGAGTGCGGGATGAGTGTGTCGACTTTGTGCGCCACAAACGGCCGCTCTTCATAATAAAACAGCGTAATGGCAAAATTGACGATGAGTGCCACGATGCCTGTTACACCAGAAAAGAAGACATGCTTCTTAAATTTGTGATTACCTAAAAACCAACAAATCAATAAGACGAGGGCATATACGAGAATGGCCTTTTTCGTAATGAAAATCATGGCCTGATCTAAAAACTCAGAATGATGAGCCATCCCGTGTATGACTTTAAACAATTCGTAATTCAAAACATCACCTATACTTTCGCTTAACGCCAACTATTTTTCAAAAGACCTATCTGTTCATTTGAAATATCCTATATTTTAGCATGTTTTCAGTGAAGTTTAAAACAGTATCCTATTCTGATAGGGAAACCTTTTGTGCTTTTGCTTCTTGCGGTTTTCGTTCGCTCCAATAAAAAACGCCCATGCTGAGTAACACGACAACGCCAGCAATGAGATATACATTTGAAAAATCTGTGAAGCTGACAAGCAGTCCGAAGACAAAGGATCCAGCGGCAATCCCCGTATCATACAAGGTAAAGAAAGTTGCTGTGGCGTAGCCTGTACGGTGTGCTGGTGAGTGCTGTATCGCAAGTGTTTGTAGACATGGCACCAAAGAGCCGTAGCCAAGGCCGATGACAGCGCCGGATAAAAGAAGCATGGTGGCTGTTTGGGTAGCGGTCAGCATCCATAAACCAATCGCAAAGAGAGCAATCGATGGATAGATCACAATATGAGGCCCGACTCGGTCAAACAGTCTTCCTGTAAATGGACGTGATCCAAGCATTGCAGCTGCAAAAACGATGAAGAAATAACTGCTTGCACCCATCAGGTGAAGTGAATTGGCATAGACTGAAATAAATGAAATGATCGGCGAGTAACAGAAGGAGATAATGATTCCAACTGCTGCCGTTTTTAAAGCACCTTTTTCAAACAGGTGAGAAAAAGTGAATCGAAAGATGACACTTCCGCCGTTTTCAGGCTCTGGCTGTCTAATCAGCATCGTGAAAGCTGCGCCGATGGAGACGATGATGGAAAAGAGCAGAAATAAAGAATGGAATCCTACTTTTCCGACTTGATTCAGTGCGATAAACGGACCGATGACCACGGCAAGGTTCATCGACATCACAAAGTATCCAAGACCCTCTCCTCGTTTATGTTTCGGAATCATATCAGCAGCAATGGCACTTGCTACGGTTGTCAAAATGCTGAAGAAGATTCCTTGCACGAAACGCAGCATGAGAAGTGTTTGGAATTGATCAATTGGAATGTATAAATAAGTGAGCAGGGCAAAAGCCGTTGAAGAAAAAATCGCCATGCGTTTCTTGCCGAATTTCTCAATAATGGCCCCTGAAAATGGCCTTGTCACAATTGCTGATAATAAGAAGACCGTCACAAGGAGGCCACCCTGTGATTCTGTTCCATTTAATTCATCCATTGTGTAAATGGGGAGTAGTGTCAAAAGGGCATAAAAAGAGGTGAATGTAAATAAATTCACCAGGACAATCATGATAAAGTCTTTTGTCCAAATGCGTTCGTTCATGGTGTATGTCACTTCCTATTCAGTTGATAATTTGTGTAAAAGTGTATGGAGGAGTTGTTTTTCTTCGTAGGTGAAATCTGAAAGACATTCTTCTTCAAATTGTTCCATCGTCTGTTTGATTTTTTGAAACTTTGCTTTTGCATCGTCTGTCATGACGATGAGATTCTCACGTTTGTCTTTTCCTTGGACTCGTTTCACCCAGCCGTTTGCTTCTAGACGTGTCACGGTTCTTGTAATCGTCGGTGCTTCGACGTTCAAATAGGTCCAAATGTCTTTTTGCGTTTTAGGGCCGAATGTATCCAAACAAAAAAGTACAGTCCACTGGGACATGTACAAGTCATAAGCAGCAAGCGCTTCGTTCGCTTTTTTAGACAGCAGCCGCGCGCTTTGATGTATTTGATGTAAACACTCTCTGTTTAACGTATCCATAGGCTCACCTTTATTCATTATTTATCTAGGTAAATAAAATCACCTTTCCTATTTTACGTGTTACACCGATGCTTGTAAAGTGAAAATTTTCGCCACTCGAAATGATTTTTTGTTTTGTCTTTTCTGATAAATCCCTTGTCCCATCTTCATTTTTAGCATATTCCCTATGCAATGCTAATACACTGTTACAAACCTGACAAAGAGAGTGTTTGAGGTGAGGGATCGTGTTTGGCATTTGCTACCTAATGGATGAGAAATTAAGACGAACAAGCGCCGCTGAAAATGGATAATATTGATACGGATCTCATTTCACACTTCTCACATCCATTTTAGGGAGGTCGAGTGGTGTGCACGATTACATCAAAGAGCGAACAATCAAGATAGGAAAGTATATCGTGGAGACAAAGAAAACCGTTCGTGTAATTGCGAAAGAATTTGGAGTCTCTAAAAGTACTGTACACAAGGATCTAACAGAAAGACTGCCAGAAATTAATCCAGATCTGGCTAACGAAGTGAAGGAGATACTGGATTATCATAAATCAATCCGTCACCTGCGAGGGGGAGAAGCCACAAAGTTAAAGTATAAAAAAGAAGAAATTTTAGAAGGTGAGCCTGTAAAACAGTAAGCTTTAGTTCTTTGTTCATAAACATGATATATATATCTTCCTCTTATCGGTAGTTTCTAACCACAAATTTTGTAAAGACTTTTGTAAAGAAATATCTTTTTTTCTGCAAATTATGATAGAATATATAATTAGGGCAGAATGTGGTATTTGCTATGGAAACAGATTTTCAAGGAGGATATATATAGATGTTTGCTAGGGATATTGGAATTGATCTTGGTACTGCAAATGTACTGATTCATGTCAAAGGAAAAGGAATTGTGTTAAATGAACCATCTGTTGTCGCTCTTGATAAAAACAGCGGGAAAGTATTAGCTGTTGGAGAAGAAGCGAGACGTATGGTTGGACGTACGCCTGGGAATATTGTTGCGATTCGTCCATTAAAAGATGGCGTAATTGCTGATTTTGAAGTAACTGAAGCGATGCTCAAGCATTTTATTAACAAATTGAATGTGAAAGGGCTGTTCTCTAAGCCGCGTATGCTCATCTGCTGCCCGACAAACATTACATCTGTTGAGCAGAAGGCAATCAAAGAAGCTGCTGAAAAAAGCGGCGGGAAGCATGTATTTCTTGAAGAAGAGCCAAAAGTAGCAGCAATTGGTGCTGGTATGGATATTTTTCAGCCAAGTGGAAACATGGTCGTAGATATTGGAGGCGGAACGACAGATATCGCTGTCATCTCGATGGGTGACATTGTAACCGCCTCTTCTATTAAAATGGCTGGAGACAAATTTGACCTGGAAATTCTAAACTACATTAAAAAAGAGTACAAGCTGTTGATCGGTGAGCGAACTGCAGAGGACATTAAGATCCAAGTTGCAACGGTATTCCCAGACGCACGTCACGAAGAGATTTCGATTCGTGGACGAGACATGGTGACAGGATTACCAAGAACGATTACCGTCACAAGCAAAGAAGTAGAAGAAGCATTACGTGAATCTGTATCTGCCATTGTTCAGGCTGCGAAACAAGTTCTTGAAAGAACACCACCTGAATTATCAGCTGATATCATTGACCGCGGCGTCATCATTACTGGTGGCGGAGCGCTTCTAAACGGGCTTGATCAATTGCTTGCAGAAGAGCTGAAAGTACCAGTTTTCGTTGCAGAAAATCCAATGGATTGTGTAGCAGTTGGTACTGGCGTGATGCTTGATAATATGGACAAGCTGCCAAAGCGTAAACTCAGCTAATGATTTCCCTCATTCTTTTTAGAAAGAATGGGGGATTTTTATTAAAGAAGCCTGCCAATATGCCGATATATTTCATAGAAGATTGTGTACTGATGATTTTAGGTCATGTGAAAGAATTTGAATGAGGTGAGCACGTGTTAAAAGGACTATACACCGCAACATCTGCCATGATCGCTCAAGAGCGGCGGACAGAAATGCTTTCAAATAATATCGCAAATGCGAATACTCCAGGCTATAAAGCAGATGAAGGGGCCATGCGCGCATTTCCAGAAATGTTGCTAAGCCGAATGGAATCAGGACGTTTCCAAACATCTTCAGGCAAAGGCTTTAGTATCCCGCAGCAAACGGCGATCGGCGGAATTAATACGGGAACATACATGCAGGAATTGATTCCCCAATTTACACAAGGAACATTAAAAACAACGGATCAAACAACGGATATCGCATTAGTAGAAAATAATGTACCCATCAACCCAGAGACAAATCAAAAGTCAGCGCTTTTTTATGCTGTGAATACACCAGAAGGCGTTCGTTATACGAAAAGCAGTTCCATTACATTGAATGATCAAAATCAGCTGACGATCAATGGACGTGCCCTTCTCTCCGTGACGGGCCAGCCGATTACCGTTCAAAGTGAGAATTTCAAAGTGAACGCAGATGGAACCGTGAGTGAAAACGGACAAAACCTTGGACAAATTGATGTACGTGTTGCAATGGATACAAGAAACCTTGCGCGTGAAGGAAATGATTTATACCGTACAGCTGATAACCAGCCTCTTCCAAGTGCGGTCAATAACGGTCAAATGTCCTATACATTAAGCCAAGGTGTATCAGAGCTGTCGAACGTTGATGTGACGAAATCATATACAGAAATGACAACAGCCTACCGCGCGTTTGAAACAAACCAAAAAGTGGTTCAGGCATATGATAAAAGTTTAGAAAAAGCAGTGAATGAAATCGGAAGAGTGTATTAATGAAGAAATGAAAGAGAGAGGAGGATTCTCATGCTTAGAACGATGATCAATGCAGCTGTGTCGATGAACGAGGTGCAAAAGCAGCTTGATATCATTAGTAATAACATCGCAAACAGTGAAACAACAGGGTATCGCGCGAAAAACACCCGTTTTTCAGAGCTGGTCAGACAACAGTTTAATCAGGTAGATGAAAAAAATGAGCAGGTGGCAAACAGTCGTCTGACACCTGCTGGTTTAAGGCTTGGAACTGGAACGATGGTCAATGCATCCATTAACTCATTGCAAGGGTCTATTAAAGAAACAGGCCGTGACCTTGATGTTGCATTTGGTGCGCCATCTCAGTATTTGCAGGTCAATGCTGGCGGTAACATCCGGTATACAAGAGATGGCTCTCTTTATTTACAGCCAGGAAATAATCGGAATCAAGTCCAGCTGGTGACAAGCGAAGGCCATCCGATTCTTGACGAAAACGGGAATGAGATTGTCTTAAATGCGAATTTCCGTGATATTTCTATCGATAAAAATGGCCGGCTTACAGCTATCTCTCGAGGCAATCAACCGAATCAGCAGGTGAACCTTGGGGTTGTTCAAGTGAATAATTCTTCAGCACTCATCTCTGAAGGAGAAAATTTGTTCTCAGTCGACGGCAACTATCAAGGCGCTTTAACGGCACTGAATGGGGCAAACCGTCAGGCCATTCAACTTCAGCAAGGTGCACTTGAAACGTCGAATGTGGACATGTCTAAAGAATTAACAGACCTCATGACAACACAGCGTTCGTATCAGATGAACTCAAGAACCATTACGATGGGCGATCAGATGCTAGGACTCATTAATACCATTCGATAATGAGCAGGCGGATGTCAGCCTCTCATGATAAAAAAGGCGGCTCGCTCAAAGTCGCCCTTTTTTTTATAAAAATCTGAGACATCTGCAAGCAGATCTTCAAGATCAATCCAGGCTTCTTTTCGTTCAAGACATGTGACGAGTGTAGCAATCTGTTCATCTGCCTTGGGCGTTTGGCTGTAGAGAAGGAATAAAATTTGGAACTTGATTCTTAATAGATCAAATTGGGCATCAACGGCTTCTTTTAGTCCTTTTTGAATATACTTCATTCCTTCATCAGTTAAATTCTCTTTAAAGCAGGAACGCACAGTTTCATAGAGACACGATACATAGGAGTGGGCAGATTTCCGGTATGCTGGGAGCCGAAGCGCTTTTTTAAAGTATTCTAGTGCTTCCTTATGACGATTCTGTCTCGACTTGATAAAACCAGCGTCATAATACACGATACCAAGCAGTTCTTGGTCATCAATCATTTTCACGTATTCGATAATTTCAATAAAAATAGATTCTGCTTCTTCATATTTTTTTTGATCACTAAAGTTAAGTGCGAGCACAATTTTGCACCGATAAATGCTGTGGATATCCCCGTGCTTTGCAAAGATATCCATGGCTTTTTCAACATGTCGAATGGATAACAGTGAATAGCGGTTGTTATAATAAACACCACTTGTACGGAAATGAAACTCCGCTTCCTCTAGCTCATCGTCTAGCAGGGGCAGTTTTTCTTCTGCTTTTTCAAGATAATGAATGGCATCATTTTGATCGCTCTTTAAAGATTCGTATAAACCGAGAAAAAAGTAAAAATAATATTGCAGTTGATCATTCATTTGATCTTTGTGGAGCATGAGTTCATGCTTCAGTTTTTCTAAGTCTTCTGTTTGATTCATCCAGAGCTGGTGCCGAAAAAGTATAAGCTGATAATGTAAATGAAGCTCCTGTTTCTTTGATAATCTACGTTTATATTTGGTTAAGGACGTTTTGATCTCTTCAGCCTTCGAAAAATGTCGATGTTTTAGCATTGTATACCACGAATGGAGAAGTTTTTTAATGGATTTATCGCTTATAAAATTCATTTTTACCCTCTTATTCAATCAATGATGTAATATATATTACCATATTTGTGAAAAAACGATGAGTGTAGAGTGGATTATATTTCATGACAATAGGTAATGATAGATTCTATTTTTTACCATAAATGTTGGCTGGACGTTGAAAAATGATTGCATTCATAATATACTTCAATAGGAATCAAATGAAGATCAGCGATATAGAAAAGAAGGAGAGATCAAGATATGCTTGATGCTCAGCAAATTCAAGACATTATTCCACACCGTTATCCATTTTTATTGGTTGACCGTATTTTAGAAGTTGATGGTGAGAAAAGAGCGGTTGGAATCAAAAATGTGACAGTAAATGAAGAATTTTTTAATGGCCATTTCCCAGGATACCCCGTCATGCCGGGTGTGCTTATTGTAGAAGCGCTTGCTCAAGTTTTTGGGGTCATCATGTTAGGTAAAGAAGAGAACAAAGGGAAAATTGGTTTGTTTGCAGGGATTGACAGCTGCCGATTCAAAAGACAGGTCAAGCCAGGCGATCAGCTACGTTTAGAGGTTGAAATCACACGTCTTCGCGGTCCAGTTGCCAAAGGAAAAGCAGTTGCAACAGTAGATGGCGAAGTGGCATGTGAAGCAGAACTGACATTTTCTATCGGTCCGAAAGTATCGTAATGTGTCTGACGGTTCATCTTGTATGAACCGTTTTTTATATGGAAACATTCATCCAGATCGGATGAGGACTTGCTTTTTTGACAAAAAAACGTCATATTAGACAAAAAAAGATGAAGGTGATAAACAATGCTGAAAGAATTTAGAGAGTTTGCCGTCAAGGGGAATGTGATTGACCTGGCTGTCGGTGTCATCATCGGGGGAGCATTTGGCAAAATTGTCACTTCTCTTGTGAATGATTTAATTATGCCGCTTGTTGGTATTATTGTCGGGGGGCATGATTTTAGTGGATTGTCTATTAAAATCGGTTCTGCTCAAATTTTGTATGGAAGTTTCATTCAAACAGTGGTCGATTTCTTGATTATCTCCTTTTCCATTTTTATCTTTATTCGTTATTTAAATAAATTAAAACGGAAAAAGGTAGAGGAAGAAGAAGTGGTTGAAACGCCAGATCAAACGGAAGTGTTGTTAACCGAAATTAGAGATCTTTTGAAAAATCAAAGCCAATCGAAAGATGTGCAATAGAAAAAGAGCGGCTCATCCCGCTCTTTTTTATGTGTTCTGTTTAAAAGCATCCAGCAGTTTTTCTCCTGATAGCCCCTCTTTGACGAGGTCTTTTAATACTTCTTCGGTTTCTGTTCTGTAACGATTTGTGATCATTTTACCGTCGAGTAATACAGATATGTTTTCTTCTAAGGCAACGATGTTTTTGACTTGGACCGATAGATGAACAGGGCGGTTGTTTTCTTTTGTAATCGTCACGAGAATCTTTACTTCTGTATGCTGCTGGAAGAGCACCTCAAACACTTGTCTATGCTTCTTTGGAATCAGTGCCTCGATCATCCAGTGATTTTCGCCATCTTCTTTATTAATGATTAAGCCGTCACGAAGGGGAATGCTGGACATTTTATCTTGCTTTGGATCAAGTTCGATTTTTAAATCAATCAGCCTAAAGGTTTTCATATTTATCACCTCACAAGCGTTCATTATTCGTAAGTATCATTATAGCATACAACATCTGTATAAATGAAACCGCTGCCTACTCAGAACTAGCTGCATATAAGTGAAAGGAGATGTTTTATGGAGTCCTATCAACTTCGAAACATACATATTGGTGAGGAAAAGGAAAGCAATGTGAGGGTCTATACATGGGGAGATATTCTCTCATTTTGTGATGTGTATATGGAAGAAGGGGAGTCCCTCACTTTTCAATACGTGACAGACGATCAAATGGACTGTTTTGAATTTCAGTTGTCAATTCATGATGGAAGGCTTTGTTTTTATTGGTTTGCGTGGGACGGGTCTGACTATATTCACATGCCTTCTAGTAATTGGATTCATTCAGATGTTTTTTATCAATTTATGAAAAATAAGTATTTCGTCAAACAAAATAAGATGATGTTTTATACGCAAGCGGTAAAAAGTAAAAATGATTGAGAAAATAAAGAATTTGAAGAACGATTTTGTCATTTTCGTTTTTTGTCTCTTGTGCTATTTCTCAGTAGACTAGGGTTAGCTGAAAGGAAAGGAGGCAAAAGGCAAAGGTCTAGCATCTCGCGGCCCCCCTCTAGCTATAGCTGATAGACTTTGCCTTGTACACATATTCACTGCGTAATAGTAGAACCAAGGTTTATTTGTATCAGTCATGTGTCCCCTGTGAATCCCCTTATGCGTATCCGGTCATGTAGCGTGACCGGGTACTCTTATATTCATTGATAAGCCGATCATCCCTTGCAAATAGTGGATACTCATTTCATAATGATGATGGATTTGATAAACGGAAGGTCAACTGAAAATGAAGGCAAAAAAGGAGAGACCGATGACAAACATTCAATTAATCGCAACGGATTTAGACGGAACTTTATTGAACAGTGAGCACAAAGTGAGTCAGGAAAACGAGCAGGCGTTAAAGGAAGCAGCAGCGAGCGGGATTGAGGTTGTCGTTTCAACAGGAAGAGCGTATTTTGATGTGAAATCTATTTTTGATCAGCTTGGGATGAATACGTGGGTCATCAGTGCAAATGGAGCTGTGATTCATGATCCCAAAGGTCAGGTATATCATTCGGCTGTTCTAGAAGAAGAAAAAGCAAAACACATCTTATCATGGCTTGAGGAGCGTGATTATTATTATGAAGTGTTTACGAATGAAGCCATTTACACACCAAACCGCGGCAGAGAGCTTCTGGCGATAGAAATGGACCGCTTAAAGAGTGCAAATCCAGAAACGGATCAGCGTGTTCTTGAGCAAGCGGCTGAAGTTCAATACAGCCAGTCAGGTTTTGCTTATATTGATACATATCAAGAATTGTTTCGTGAGGATCAGAAGCTTTCATTTTATAACATCTTAGGTTTCTCATTTTTTCAAGACAGATTGAAAGCCGGATGGGATGCGTTTGGACATGATTCTGAATTAACATTGGTTAGTTCGGCTGATCATAACTTTGAAATTGGTGCAAAGGAAGCGTCGAAAGGGCAGGCGTTAACCAGGCTGGCAGAAAAGCTCGGTATTCCATTAAGCCAAACAGCGGCTGTAGGAGACAGTTTAAATGATGAATCGATGATTCGGGCAGCTGGGGTTGGAATTGCAATGGGGAATGCGAGAAAGGATATAAAAGAATTAGCTGATCACGTCACGTTAACAAATGATGAACATGGTGTGGCACATATGATTCAACATCTTTTGAAATAATTGAATCGTATGTATTTGTATAAATGACATAGGATGAAGCGCATTCTACAAAAGAGGAATTCAGAACTACTTCTATTTACACCTGCTATGGAACATCATATAATTTAATTATGAATATAACCCGCTTGTAAGGAAGTTAAGGAGAGTAAACGAATGGCGCTGGAATCTTATAAGTCCGACAATCTGCATTTAATCAAGGAAGCCTTAGACTATACTCAGGTTGGCCTGACGGTGACGGACCCGTCTTTACCTGATAATCCTTTAATATATGTGAACAAGGGCTTTTTAGATATGACAGGCTATCAAGAAACCGAAGTATTAGGAAAGAACTGTCGTTTCCTTCAAGGAGATGAAACTGAACAGATTGCTCTCAAACAAATTAGGGCAGCCATTGAAAACAAAGAGGCTGTCACTGTACAGTTGAAAAACTATAAAAAATCCGGACAAATGTTTTGGAACGAGTTAAGTGTGGCGCCTCTATGGATTGATGAAAATGAAGGGAAACGCCTTTATTTCGTTGGTCTGCAAAAGGATGTTACGAAAGAGAAGGAACAGCAAGAGCTTCTTGAGCAATCCATTGATGAAGTATTGAATATTTCTGTCCCGATTGTTCCGGTGAAGGATGGTATTTCTGTCCTGCCGATCATAGGTACGTTAACAGCGCCAAGATTTGATAAAATCATCTCAACAGTCTCCACTTATATCTCTCAATCCAAAGACGATTACTTTATTGTGGATCTGTCTGGTTTATTAGAGGTGGATTCATTTGTGGCGGATGCGATCTTTAAGCTGAACGATTTGATTTTAATGACTGGCACAGAACTGATCGTGACAGGTATTAAACCAAATCTTGCGATGAAAATGGGAGAAATGAGAGAGGACTTCCGCGAGTTGAATACGTATATGAATGTGAAATCTGCATTGAAAAAGCTGCAAATTTAAGCATTCCTTTAGATGAGATTAAAAAAAGAGGACTTTTCATCACGCCCTGAGAAAAGTCCTCTTTTTGCTGTCATTACGATGATTGAGCGGCTGCACTTAACGTGAATAAATCTTCTAGTTCGTTCGTTGACAGCTCTGTAATCCAGCTTTCACTTTGGATAATTTGATCATTTAACGTTTGTTTTGTTTCGAGCATTTGATCAATTTTTTCCTCTATCGTGCCGGTTGTGATCATCTTATGGACGTGAACAAACCGCTTTTGCCCGATGCGGTAAGCACGGTCTGTTGCTTGGTTTTCTACAGCAGGATTCCACCATCTATCGTAGTGAATGACATGATTGGCGGCGGTTAAGTTTAGTCCGGTTCCTCCTGCTTTTAAAGAAAGAATTAAGATGTTGAACTCTTTTTTCTGGAAGCGTTCCACCATTTTGTCCCGATCATGTTTTGATAAGCTCCCATTTAAAAATTGAACTGGTTCTCCAAACATCTTTTCGGCGAGCTGTTTGATCATGTTGCCCATTTCAATATACTGCGTAAAAATGAGACAGCTTTCTCCTTGTTCGTGTATGGCTTTTAACAGCTCTGCTAATTTATCCATTTTTAATGAACGTTTCAACAATTTCACATCTGTTCCGCTCTCTTTTAAATAAAGGGCAGGGTGATCGCAAATTTGTTTGAGTCTGCCAAGCATACTTAAAATGATGGCTTTCCGCTGCATCCCTGTTAATGAGGCCATATGTTCGAATGTATCTTTGACCAGCTGTTCATATAAAGATGCCTGCTCTGCAGATAACGGGATGAATTCTTTTTCTTCTAGTTTCTCTGGCAGATTGAGTGCGACTTCTTCATCTTGTTTTGTTCGTCTTAATAAGAATGGCTTGATCAGCTGCTGTAGCTGTTGGATTCTTTTTTCTTCACGGTCTTTTTCAATCGGAAGGACGAACTTTTTATGAAAACTGGTCAGGCTGCCGAGATATCCTTTGTTCACGAAGTCGAAAATAGACCAAAGCTCTGTCAACCGGTTCTCCATCGGTGTCCCGCTGAGGGCAATGTGGTGCTGTCCTTTTAATTGCCTAATGGCTCTCGATTGTTTCGTATGGGCATTTTTAATGTTCTGGGCTTCGTCTAAGCAAATGGTATTCCATTTGGCTGCTGTTAATTCATCACGGTCAGAATGTGAGAGACCATACGAAGTGAGGACGATATCTGTTGATTCGTACGCTTTTGTAAAGTTCTCACCTTGTGGACGTGATGGTCCATAATGCAGAGCGACATTCAAATGTGGTGCGAATGTTTCAAGCTCTCTTTGCCAGTTCCCTAATACGGAAGTCGGTGCAATGATGAGAGATGGAGCGGTGTCTTGTTGATGCTCCTTCAAATAGGTGAAATAAGCGATCATTTGAATCGTTTTTCCAAGCCCCATATCATCTGCTAAACAAGCCCCGAATCCATGAGACCTTAAGAACAGAAGCCAGTTGACACCGTGCTGCTGATACGGCCGCAGTTTGCCCTTAAAGGACTCACTCATCTCGTAGGATGGCAGTTCTTGTGTATCATTTAACTGATGCACAAGCCCTCGTAATTGAGACGAAAGTTCAAATTGAATATGGGCAAAGGCTGAACTGTCTAGCAGCTCAGGAATCGACTCAGAAGAGGCCTCTTGGTCTGCGAGTTCACGTGACAAAATATCCGACATATGAAGTCCTTCGTTCTCAGCGCGCTCCATCCATTTCTTCATTTGCTGGATAAAGGTCGGATCGATTTTAATCCATTGTCCACGAATATTGACAAGACGACGTTTACTTTGAACAAGCTCGTTGAATTCATCTTCTGTCAGCTCAATCCCGTTTGTGGCAAAGCGCCAATTAAAGTCCATAAGGGCATCCATTCCAACGTGCGATTCGCCTCGTGGTGTGGAGGAAATCCGTGCTTTTAGCATCATGGTGCTTTCTTTGACGATTTGCCACCATGATGGGAGCAGGATCTCAATCCCCATGTTCACAAGTGTTTCACTCGCTTCAGACAGGAAGAGCCACGCTTCTTCTTCTGACATGAGGGTGGTACCAGATGTAAATGAGAGCCAAGGGACAATCTGACCGAACCGCTCCAGCTCTCTGGTGATTTTTTCTTGAAACGGACGCCATGATTTTTTTAAAGAACGGATGCCTTCAAAGAAATGCAGATCACTGTTTTTCTTATCACGCAAAAACAGTTCAATTTTCCAATCATCTCCGTCGAAATCAGGCTCATTTAAACGCAAGCCGACAGTGAAAGGCGTCTCATCATCAATCCAGCCGATCGTTTCCAAAAAATCCTGTTCATCTAAAAAATGACCTTGGAAGGAGGAAAGAGCAGGCGATTGTGCAGTCATTCGGTTCCATTTGTGCTGCAAGGCATCATCATATTGAATGTAATCCTGTACGGCAAAGGAGAACCAATCAGCTGTGTAGCCATCTAACAGACCTTCTTTGTCTTTAAAGCGAAGCATTCCTTTTGTCCATGCCTCGAAATCTGGGACAAAATCTTCATCCTCGATGAATTCGTAAATGGTTGAGGCTGTTTTCATAAGCGGCTCTGTTTCATCCGTTAACGTCACATGGCTGAAAGTATTGAATGAATTTTTCCCTAGCAATTCAACGGTCATCCAAGGACTTAACAGGAAGGCAGGTGTGCCAATAAAGCTCACATCTTCTAAGAATGTTCCGTAAAAAGATGATTCGTGCCATTGGAAAAGCTGCCTCTTCATTTCATTTAGCGGTACAGGCTGTCCGTCCTCTGCTTGCGCTGAAATGGTGAAAGAGAAATCTTCGGTTTGTTCTGCATGAATGACAATTTGTTTATGGCGTGTCATCAATTAATTTTCCTTTCTTCATTTCCTCTTGGAACGCACGCAGCCGCTTTGTTGAATCTTGCAGCTGCTGTACATATCTTTCCCACACCGCGTTTTTCTTCGTTTTATGATAAAGCGTACGCAGTTTCTTGAGCATTTTCACAGATTCCCGGTAAGCACTTCGATTCTTTTGATCGAGAAGCAGTGAGATTTCCCGGTGGTATGAAGGAATGAGTGCTTCAGGCTCTTCCTTTGCAATCTGTTTTATTAATTCTTTCTCCAACTCACTGATAGAGAAACCAACGAGGCTGTGTATTTCAATCCATTCTGCATAGCGTTCTTGTGCATATAAGAGCTGACTATATTCAGTAAATGCATAAGGCATACAGATTTGGAGATAGCGTTCATACAAGAAATGATCTTTCGTCTGTTTAAAGTACGCGTCTAAATAAAAGAAGAAATCGCTGACGGCTCCACGCAGTTCTCTATAAGATAGGTCAAGCTGGCAATATTCTTCTAATACATATGTGATCTCTTGATACCAAAGTTTGAGACGCTTCCAGTCCTTGCGGTTTGTGAGATCCTTTAGCCAATTGAGCACATTCGGCAGCATATCTGCATTGAGCAATTTTAATTGCTGGAAGAGTCTTTCGTCTTCTTTTAGCAAATAATCCATATGCATCAGCCCAATGGTGCGCTCAACCGTTTGCTCCTGCTGTTGGGCGCTCTTGAGTAATTCTGTTTCTTTTTTGACCCATTTCCCTCTATTTAATATAGTTCCCCACATTTCCATAAAGACCGCAACTCGTTCATGCTGGAAAGGTCCGCTGATTTGAAGAAGTGTCCGAACGGCAGTTGGTGTGTTTTCAAGAAACGGATCGAGGGAAAAGGAAAGGGCGTATGTCCTCAAATGATCCACTGAATCAAAAATGGTGTTCATGAGCTGTTCTACATATGGATTCATTGAATAAAAGTCTTTTTCGGCATCAAGGCGGCCGAGGTCGATTAGCTCATGGAGCCTTAACCACACATCGATGGACGTATGAATCGCATACAAACTCTTGAATTCAGGTGAAGTGGGTGCGTGTTTTTTCAGGATCGATAAATAGCCGTAATACAAATGCTGTGGTGTTTGCTGGTGTTTCGGTGTCCGTTTCAGCCAGAGGTGAAATTCCTCCTGGAAAAAATTCAGCCAGCTCTGAAGTGATTGTTCATCTGGACGCTTCACTTGGAAGTGCTGGCGAATGAGTTCTTTGCTGCGCTGTAATTCATCCTTCTCTGACCAATTTTCTGTAAAGCCTGTCACACTCTCTACTTGAGCGTATAGCGAAAAGAAAACAGCGAGGATGTGTTTACATAGTCCATCAGCTGGACATGAACAGCTGCTTCTCACTGGAAACAGCACATGAAGGTGGACTCTTGCTGCCACGACATCATGTACATAAGCTGACCATTCGGTATCAGACTCTTGCTTGAGCCGATATACGCTGTCCTGTCTATAAGTAATCAATGCTTTTTTGATGAGTTGCTTGTTTTCATCTGTTGCAGGAAGAAGTTCTTTGATCTGTTCGGCTGTTTGTTTGATTTCTTCTTCGTTGATGTTGTGCTGAAGCATTTGATCCGCTCCTAACCAAGTAAAAGATTCCAATTCTTTTATTATAGCTCAATGGTGATTTATAAAAAAGTTTTTCATGAAAATGGTCATAAATTTCAAAAGCTGTCGAATGATGTATTAGAGTATTGCATAAACCAACCATACAGCATATAATAATGAAATTAGTGGAATCGAAAGGATACAGACATGGATAATAAGGGTTTAAATCAAGAAGAGTTTTTAAAGATTTTGATGTACGCTCATGATATTGGTGAAAATTCCAATGATGTCACAACAAAAGAAATGCTTGAAAATCTGATTGCTCATATTCGAAATGGCCTTGTTTCATAAAAGTAGCCCCCTGCTCTCTCAGCAGGGGGTTTTTGTATGCTTTTATGAATGGAACGAAAATCCCCGGCATACGATGACATTACAAGCATAAGGAGTATGGGGAGCTGATGTGTCATGAAGGTTGCGATTGCAGGCTGTGGATATGTAGGGCTTGTCACAGGGGTGTGTTTAGCAGAGGCGGGACATGATGTGACATGTATGGATATTGACCGGCGGAAGGTCATGCAGCTGAAGCAAGGGAATCCTCCGATGTACGAGCCGGGATTAAAAGAACTGCTCAAACGGAATATGGAGCAAGGACGCATTCGTTTTCACATCAATGGAGTGTCAGCCTATTCGCAGGCTGACGTGTTAATGATTGCTGTCGGTACCCCGCAGCAGGCAGACGGTCAAGCTGATTTGCAGTATGTCTTTCAAGCGGCAAAGGAGATGGGCTTACAAGCAAAGCAAGGCGCAGTGCTTGTCGTGAAAAGTACAGTACCTGTCGGAACGGGCGATCAAATTGATCATTTGATTCATCACGTGTTAGGTCGTAAGGAGCCATTATCTATCGCATCGAATCCAGAATTTTTACGAGAAGGGTCTGCCATCTCAGATACGCTGCGAGCGGATCGGCTGGTGATTGGAGCCGAAACAAAGAACGGATTAGATCAGCTAGAGTCTATGTATGCGGATTTCCACATTCCATTCGTGAAAACAGATCGGAAAAGCGCAGAGATGATCAAATACGCATCAAATGCATTTCTTGCCACAAAAATCAGCTTCATGAATGAAATTGCTTCGATTTGTGGAAAAACAGGAGCTGATGTTGAGAGAGTTGCAGAAGGGATGGGACTCGATCAGCGGATTGGTGCTTCGTTTCTTAGGGCAGGCATTGGTTACGGAGGTTCCTGTTTTCCGAAGGATACTAATGCTCTTCTCCAAATTGCAGGGCATGTGTCCCATGATTTTGAGCTATTGAAGGCTGTCATCAAAGTCAACAATGAGCAGCGAGCAAGTTTTATTCGAAGTGTGAAGGAGCGGATGGGAGAAAACTTGGAAGGGAAGAGAATGGCTCTTCTTGGCCTTTCCTTTAAGCCGAATACAGATGATATGAGAGAGGCGCCGTCAATCCCAATCGCTCATCAGCTCCATCAATTAGGAGCGGAGATCGTAGCCTATGATCCTGCTGCCGCTCGCAATGCAGCTCAAGAACTGCCTGATCAAGTCCTTTTTGCTCAAACGATTGAAGAGGCGATCAAGGATGCTGATGCTGTCTGTATATTAACTGAGTGGGCGGATATTCAGTCCTTTCCACTTTCAGCTTATAAAGATTTCATGAGGCAGCCGATCATTTTTGATGGCCGGAATTGTCATACGCTTGAAGCGGCAGAAGTAGCTGGTGTCGAGTATCATTCTATTGGGCGCAGGTCTGTCTCTCCTATTTATATGTAATGAGAAAAACCGATAACTTCACGTGTTATCGGTTTTTGCGTTAATGCGGAAGAATGAATCCGCCATATAAAAATGCAGCCACAATTAGAAAGGCAGGGTGCAATTTGAATTTGGTCATAAAGAAAAATGAAATGGCGGCAATGGCGAGTGATTGCGTCCAGCCAATGGCTTTCACGGCATCTCCGCCAATTTCCCATGTTAATAAAAGCATCATCATCGCAATGACAGGCTGTACAGATAGGGTCATGCCTTTGACGACAGAAGATTGGCGAAAACGGTCAATGAGTTTTAGCAGTAAAATCAATCCGATCGCAGACGGCAGGACCGTCGCAAGCAGTGCAACGATAAAGCCTGGCCATCCCATGACATCATAGCCTACATAAGCCGCAATTTTCGTAGCGATTGGACCTGGAAGTGCGTTGGCTAATGCGAGCATATTGGAGAACCCTTCGTTTGTCATCCAATGAAAATGATTGACGATTTCTTCATAATTGAGTGGAATGGAGGCAGGTCCTCCGCCATATCCTAACAGATTGGATAAGAAGAATGCCCAGAATAAAAAGAGAATCAGCATCACGAAGACACTCCTTTCTCTTTATTTGTTCGAGTCCAGCGATCTTTCAGTTTAAAATGAAAGGCACCATAACATAAAAAGATGATGACAATGATTCCTGGATGAATCGAGAGTACTTGAAGACCGACAAATGCCAAAAGGAATAGGGCGATTCCGAAGATCATGCCGAAGCCCTTCAACGCTTTTTGTCCAAATTCATATGCCATCATTCCTAACAGAACGGCAATTACTGGTGTCACAGCACCGATCATATTTTGAATGATGACTGAAGAGCTTAAGACGCTGACAAGTGTAACAAGTGCCACCATAGCGAGACATGTCGGTAAAATATGTGCAGCTGTTGCAACAATGGCGCCAGATACACCTTTTAATCGATAGCCGAGGTATGCCGACATTTTCGTAGCAATCGGTCCGGGTAATGCGTTGGCGATGGCGAGTGTTTCTCCAAATTCGTCATCATTGATCCATTTGTATTTGACGACCGCTTCATGGCGAATGAGCGGGATGACAGAAGGTCCTCCGCCAAATCCCAGAATACCGGTTCGTACCATGGCGATCATGAGTTCAAGATATGATTGCAAGTGGTTCAACTCCTATCTACAATTTCATGCCCATTCGGCTTTTGTATCGTTTAATGAGCATTTGACAGTCAACACTGACGACGCCTTCAAGCGGGTACAGCTTCTTTGTCAGGAACGTCTCCATTTCCTGTTCATTTTGAAAAATGCCATGCATATGCAGCTTGCTTGGTCCTGTCATATGATAAAGGCTTGTGACGGCTGTTTCCTGTTCAAGCTGAAGGGCGACTGTTTCTAAACATTTCGGCTCAACCTCTACGTTAAAAAAGACAGAGACATGAATGCCGATCTTTGCTGGATTAATGACAGCGGTGAATCGTTCAATGACACCTGCTTCAATGAGCTGCTGAATACGGGCTTGTACAGCAACACGGGAAAGGCCGACTTGTTTCCCTAAATCTGTATAGGACATACGCCCGTCCTCGTGTAATAAGGAAAGAATTTGTTTATCCCTTTCATCTAATGTTAAGTTTGGAATGCGATATTCATGTGCCACCGTATAACCACCTTTCTTCTGTTGATATTCTATCATATTTTATTACGAATAGAATGTTTGATTTTTAATTGAGTAACGAAATGAAATAATAAAAGAAGATAATATATCTTTTTGCATAAAAAAACACCCCGGTATCACCGGGGTGTGTTCATTTTATTTTTCTGGGCTGCTTTCCGCACTGGCAATTTGCTGTGCAAGGTCAGCACGATCAATGTCTGCTTGGAAGAACTCCTGCGTATTTGGCAGGTGTAAATTCATGTGACGTTTTTGAGAAATTCGGATGGTCACTTGATCCACAGTGTAATCAAATACATGCCCGCCTACGCTTCGATCATCATCAATAAAGTGGAGATGATATCCGCTTACCGCAATGCCATGTGCGTACTGTGGTGTACGGAAGCCTGCGATCGTCCCGCGAATATTTTCAAAATCGAAAATAGGCTGTGACTTGACTGCCTCTACCATCGGAACGTAAGGTTTTTCCTGTTTTTCAACCGTACGGGTTTGAACCTTTTTGAATGACCCATCGATGCGGATCGCATAAAAGACATTCTTGCTCAGTAAGATTCGGTCGATTTCTTCCTCTAGCTCTTTGGACGTTATCGGTGCATCAATTCGATGAACGATGTCCGTTTCAAAGAATGCTAGAGAACAGAATGGTGAATAATCTTGATCGGTTACTGGTGTGGCTGTTCCATCAGAGCGCAGTCGATAAAAAGCGCCGTCAAAGCCGATCAGTTCCCCATCTAATTGATTGAATGTGCCAATGCCAAAATCACCGTGCTCTGGAATATGTGATAGGGAGAAATCTCCATCGTATACGGCTTCTAGCAAGGAGGTCATGGTTGATACTTGATAAACCTCTTGCTTTTTGTCCTGCGGTATTATGTTGTTTTGTTGATTCATTGGGTGCATCATACCCATATCCGCTCACTCCTTTAACGTAATGTATCGAAGTCTTATCTGACGTTCGTTGTGTGTTTTTCACGAAAGACTTCTGGCCATTTTTGACTGGCGAGGTCTGGGTTGTCTTGATAGTCTATCGGAATATCAATAATAACGGGTCCTTCTATGTTTATACCCTTTTGAAGGACAGTTGAAAGCTCTTCAGGTGAGTTGACACGTAATCCAGTTGCTCCAAAGCTTTCTGCATATTTCACTAAGTCGATCTGACCGAACTCAACACAAGACGTACGGTCATACTTCATTTCCTGCTGGAATGCCACCATATCGTATGTGCTGTCGTTCCAAACGAGATGAACGAGATTTGTTTTCATGCGCACGGCTGTTTCTAATTCCATGGCGGAGAAGAGAAAACCGCCATCACCTGAGACTGAAATGATCTTTTCAGCTGGATTTAATATAGAGGCTGCAATCGCCCATGGTAATGCCACGCCAAGTGTTTGCATTCCGTTACTCACTAGGAACGTGTTCGGTTCATAAACACGGAAGTGGCGAGACATCCAAATGGCGTGCGATCCGATATCACATGTCACTTTCGTGTCATCTGGGATGATACGTCTCAACGTATGAATGACATCCAGCGGGTGTGATAAATGACTTTCTCTTTCTGGTGTTTTTTCGATATCACTTAACAGCTCTTGTAATTCTGTGACGAGATCTACGTTCTTTTTGCATAATGAAAGTGGAACGCTGTCGAGGGCTAGATGTTGCACCGTTTCAGATATATTGCCCACAAGCTCAAGCGTCGGTTCATAGAAATGGTCAATATCTGCCTGCATGTCATCTACATGGATGATGTGACGCTGCTGCGGTTTCAAATTCCAATGCTTCGGATCGTATTCGATTGGATCAAAGCCAATAGTTAAAATCACATCCGCTTTCTCAATGAGAAGGTCGCCTGGCTGATTACGGAATAAACCGATTCTGCCCACATATTGAGGCTCAAGCTCTCTTGAGAGAACACCGGCTCCTTGGTACGTTTCGACAAATGGGATACCAAGTGTTTTTAATAATGTTCTTGTCGCATTTGCCGCAGCTGGACGGCTAGCTTTCATTCCCACAATTGCAACAGGTAAGTGCGCATTTTGAATTTTGGCGATGGCCGAACTGATGAGAGCATCCGGTGCAGGACCTAGTTCTGGAGAAGGGTGAGCAGACACTGGTGTTTGTGTGGTGTGTTCGGTCACGACATCTTGTGGAAAGCTGATAAATGCTGCCCCAGCTTGACCTCTTTGTGCCGCGCGAAAAGCATTTGTTAATGCTTCTGGTATATTGTTTACGTCTTGTACTTCAACGCTATATTTTGTCACTGGTTTGAATAATGCCGCATTGTCGAGTGATTGATGTGTTCGTTTGAGCCGATCCGCACGGATGACGTTTCCAGCGATTGCAACAACAGGGTCACCTTCTGTATTGGCTGTTAATAGACCTGTTGCTAAATTGGATGCGCCAGGACCTGATGTAACGAGACAAACGCCTGGTTTGCCAGTTAAACGACCGACAGCTGCTGCCATGAATGCCGCATTTTGTTCGTGTCTGCATAGCACAAGCTCTGGACCTCTGTCTTTTAATACATCAAATACTGCATCAATTTTTGCACCTGGAATCGCAAAAACATGGGTCACACCTTGGGCAATGAGCGTATCGACAATTAACTCTGCTCCTCGTTTTGTTAGGGGTTGTGTTTGAGAATTCATTTACCCCGCACTCCTTTCGGCAAGTAAAATTTTTTATGAAAATATATTTTCATGATATGATTTACTATACATTTCACAAAATAAATTTTCCAATATATGTTTAACGTAGTTTTAATATGTTTCACGAATAAGTGTTTGAGGAGTGAAAGGATGGAACTGAGACATTTGCAGTATTTTGTCACAGTCGCGGAGGAGCTGCATTTCGGCAGAGCGGCCGCACGATTGAACATGACACAGCCTCCACTTAGTCAGCAAATTAAGCAGTTTGAGGAAGAATTGGGATTTCCTTTGTTTCACCGGTCTAAACGGGTGGTGGAGTTAACAGCTGCTGGAAAGGTTTTTTTACATGAGGTCCGGGGGGTGCTGCATCAGCTTGATAAAGCCGTTGATCATGCCCGGCATACGGCAAGAGGGGAGCTTGGGAAGATTATCATCGGTTTCGTTGGTACAGCGACATATGATATACTGCCGCCAGTTGTCCGTGAATTCAGAGAGCGGTACCCTTCTGTCAGTATTGAGCTGCAACAGCTCTCCGTCCCGCAGCAGCTTGAGGCGCTTTTGAATGGTGAGATTGATATTGGTTTTTTGCATCCTACATCACCGCAAGAAGAATTGGTCAGTCGTTTAATGAAGCAAAGTGAATGTATTTTTGCGATTCCGAAAAACCATCCGCTGGCGGAAAAAGAAGCGGTCACGATTGAAGATATTCGCGATGAGCCGATTATTTCTTTATCAAAGGAATCATGGCCGTCCCTTTATCAGCATTTTGTCCTACTTTGTGAAAAGTATGGATTTTCACCTAATATCGTGCAGGAAGCAGCAGAATATCAAATGGTCATTGGTCTTGTCACAGCGGGAATCGGAATTGCTATCATTCCAACATCGGCCAGGCGTTTATTTAATTTAGATGTGGTGTATCGGTCAATTGAAGGTGAGCAGCTACTCGCGGAATGGACCATTTCTTATAGACGAGAAAATCATAATCCGGCATTGTTTCATCTTGTCCATCATATTCTCCATCGTGCTGAGCCGGAATAAGGGAAGAGAGAACGGGGTATGGTATGATGTCGTTACATACAAGAGGAGGCATGTCTGAAGTGATTACATTACAAATGGATCAGTTGTCACGAAAAGAAGCATATAAAGTATTATCTGGTTCCGTCGTTCCAAGACCCATTGCATTTATTACAAGCCTTTCTAAAGAAGAAGTCGTCAATGCTGCACCATTTAGTTTCTTTAATGTCATCAGCGGCCATCCTCCGCTGATCGCTGTTTCTATTGGACGTCGTCAAGGAGAGATGAAAGATACAGCAAAACATATCATCGACAGGGAAGAATTTGTTGTCCATGTGAGTGATGAAGCGATGATTGAAGATATTAATGAAACAGCTGCTACATTGCCAGAGGAAGAGAGTGAGCTGACTCGTACCGGTCTTCATCAAGTGAAGAGCAGCGTGGTGTCAGTGCCAGGAATCAAGGAAGCACGCATTCGCTTTGAATGTCAGCTGGAAAGACATCTGACCTTTCAAAATGATGAAGGGGAGATCACAGTCGATCATATCATTGGCCGGGTGGTGTGTGCGCATTTAGATGAATCCGTCTATGATGCGGAAAAAGGATATATTTTTACGAATGAATTAAAGCCAGTTGCGCGCCTAGCAGGTAATGATTATGCCCATTTAGGTACGCCATTTGTACTGAAGAGACCGGAATAACACCTAAATCCCCCGAGGCTATCGGGGGTCCAGCGTGTAGACAAACCCTCGCATTCTTTGTCAGTCCTGCGCTTCGGTGCTCACGAATGTCAATTCGCTCTGCTCCGGTGCTCGTCCTTCCTAGACTGCAAAGGTTTTCTATCACGCTGAAAAGAAGACAAAGTGCTAAAATAAAGTTCATTTCAGCCTTTGTCTACAATCTAAAACCCCCGAGGCTATCGGGGGTTTAGTGTTTATTTCTTTTGTTCTAGTTTCAATGGAGCGGCGATATTTTTTTCTACCTTTTTGCCTTTTAATACATCGTCCGCAGCGCCGACTGCCAGTTGACCGATCAGCTCTGGCTGCTGCGCGACTGTTGCAGATAGTTTTCCTGCTTTGATCGAGTTGAGTGCATCTTCGTTACCGTCGAAACCGACGACAAGAATGTCTTTTCCAGAGCTTTGGATGGCCTCTAGTGCGCCAAGTGCCATTTCATCATTGTGGGCAAAAACGGCTTTGATGTCAGGGTTTCCTTGAAGAAGGTTTTCCATCACGTTGAGCCCTTTTGTCCGGTCGAAGTCAGCGGCTTGTTTTGCTGTGACATCTAACTGTTTGTCTGCGATTTGGTGGAAACCTTTTCCTCGTTCACGTGTCGCAGAAGCACCTGGTACACCTTCTAGTTCAGCCACTTTTGCTCCTTTACCGACTTTGTCGATAATAAAGTTAGCGGCCATTTCGCCGCCTTTG
Organism: Bacillus sp. FSL K6-3176; assembly: GCF_038003325.1. Lineage (NCBI taxonomy): Bacteria > Bacillati > Bacillota > Bacilli > Caryophanales > Bacillaceae > Bacillus > Bacillus sp. FSL K6-3176. The sequence continues at coordinate 3,303,601 of NZ_JBBOOX010000001.1, read as the reverse complement.
ATGTTATCGGAAGCAACGAGCGCTTCAACCTTTCCGCTTTCTGCCGAGCGGTCTAATGTGATGACCGGTATGTCTGAAGCATTCGCAGATTCGACAGCCGTTGATATGGCAGAGGAATCGGCTGGGTTAATGAGTAATGCATCAACCCCTTGTTGAATTAAATCTTCTACATCACTCGTTTGTTTGGCTGAATCATTTTGTGCATCGGCAATGACAACTTCAATGCCAAGCTTTTTCGCTTCTTTTGTCACACCGTTTTTAAGAGAAACGAAGAATGGGTTATTTAAAGTCGAGATCGACAGTCCGATTTTAATGTCTTTTTTCTTGCCATCCTTTGTTGATTTGGCCCACTCTGGCGGTTCAAGCGAGCAGGCAGAAAGCATGAATAATGAGAGAGTCACGATCAGGATTACATATTTTTTCATAGCAGCTGCCTCCTTAAGCAGATTTCTTTCTGTCGAGTAGGACTGCAATCAAGATGACAATCCCTTTCACAACAGACTGATAGAATGATGAAACACCAAGTAAGTTCATACCATTGTTCAAGACCCCGATAATGAGTACCCCAATGAGTGTACCGACAATTCGCCCTCTTCCGCCGGATAGGCTTGTCCCGCCAAGTACAACGGCAGCAATTGCATCAAGTTCATACGACGTACCAGCTGTTGGTTGGGCTGAGTTGAGACGAGATGTTAAGATCGCACCGGCTAAAGCAGACATAAAGCCGGCTAATGAGTAAATCATGATTTTGACGCGTGGTACTTTAATACCTGAGATGAGGGCTGCTTTTTCATTTCCGCCAATGGCATACGTTCTTCTGCCAAAAGGTGTTTTATGAAGCAAGACCCAAAGAACGATAAAGGTGAGAAGCATGGTGATCGCTGGAACAGGAATGCCTAAGAAATATCCACGGCCAAATAGCTGAAATGCATAGTTAGAGCCAAGCCCTGTAATTGGGTTTCCGTCTGTATAAACAAGCGTCAATCCTCTGAAAATCGTCATCGTCGCAAGTGTTGCGATAAAAGGAGCCATTTTTCCTTTTGTGATTAAAAGACCGTTGATCATTCCAAGGATGGCACCGATGATACATCCAACGATGATGGCAAGAATCGGGTCCAAACCAGATACAATAAAGCCGGCAGTCAGAGCACTAGACAGCGCTAGAATGGCACCGACAGACAAATCAATTCCTCCGGTTAAAATAACAAACGTCATGCCAAAGGCAATGAGGGCGTTAATGGAGATTTGTCTGAGTAAGTTTAAAATGTTTAATGGTTCTAAAAAGGCCGGATTTAAAATAGAAACAATGGCAACAAGGATGATGAGTCCTAAGAATGGCCCAAGCTTTTGCATGATGTTGTCAAATCGTCCATTTGAAGTAAGTGGTTTCATGTTACTTCCCTCCTGTAGCTAGTGTCATAATTCGTTCTTGTGTAGCTTCTGTTTTACTTAATTCTCCGCTGATAGTTCCTTCATGGATAACAAGCACTCGATCGCTCATCCCAAGAACTTCTGGGAGTTCAGAGGAGACCATCAAAATCGCAACGCCTCGATCCGTCAGCTCGTTCATGAGCTGATAAATTTCTCGTTTCGCCCCGACGTCGACGCCTCTTGTCGGTTCATCTAAAATGAGTACCTTCGGCTGAATGCCGATCCATTTGGCGATGACGACCTTTTGCTGATTTCCACCGGACAGGCTGCGTGCAGAAATTTCAGATGAAGCGGTTTTGATCGTGAGTCGTTTGATGAGAAGGTCAACAAAGTCCTGCTCGTTTTTCTTATCGATCAGCCCCTTTGGAGAGAAGCTGTCTAAGTTAGGCAAGCCGATGTTTTCCCGAATGGATGCATCCAGCATCAGTCCTTCATCTTTACGATCCTCCGTGATAAAACCGATGCCAAGTTTGACTGCATCACTTGGTTTTTTAATGACAGCCTTTTTCCCATGAACCCAAATTTCTCCTTGATCCAGGGGATCGAGTCCAAAGAGCGACCGCATCATTTCCGTCCGGCCAGCACCCATTAAGCCTGCAACACCGACAATTTCTCCAGCTTTGACGGAAAAACTGACATCTTGAAAGCGGCCTTTCCTCGTTGCTTGCTTCACTTCTAGGACGGTATCACCAGTAGAAGGTGTGCGTTCAGGGTAACGATCAGTTAATTCGCGGCCGACCATTTTTTTGACGACTTCATGGAAATTCGTGTCCGGTATCGCTTTCGTATCGACCGTTTTCCCGTCACGCATGATGGTTATTCGGTCACAGATGGCGAAGATTTCTTCCATACGGTGAGAAATGTAGACGATGGAAACGCCTTCTTTTTTGAGTGATTCAATGACCTGAAATAGCTTTTCAATCTCACGGTCTGTGAGAGCAGCTGTTGGTTCATCCATAATAATGACCTTTGCATCGGTCATTAACGCTTTCGCAATCTCAATCATCTGCTTTTGGCCGACAGAACAGCTTCCTGCCTCTTGATCGAGAGATAGGTTGACAGACAATCGGTCGAGCTGCGCTTGGGCGAGGGTTTTCATTTTCTTGGTGTCTAGAAGACCAAGTTTTGTATAGATTTCTTTCCCGATAAATAAATTCTCGAGTACCGTCATATCAGGCCATATATTCAGCTCCTGATGAATGAAGGCAATCCCGTTCTGCTCGGCTTCTTTCGGATTTTTGAAAGCGGTTTCTTTTTCGTCGATTTGAATCGTTCCTTGATCCAGGGAATAGAGTCCTGTCAGCAGATTCATTAACGTTGATTTTCCTGCCCCGTTTTCACCCATTAGTGCATGGACTTCACCTGTGACGAGGTCAAAGGAGACCCCGGCGAGAACGGTGTTTTTTCCAAAGGCCTTATGGATGTTATGCATTTCAATGTTCATAAGTGGCTCCTCCTTTTAAAAGATGACACCGGCATGAAGAATGCAGTTTGCGTATGGGGTGGCTTCACCCGTTCGAATCACTGCTTTTGCCTGTTTGGTCATGTCTTTAAATGTCTCGTGATCGACTTCATCTAACGGATGTGAGAACGCTTTCTTTAGAAATAAATGATCTCTCTTATTGGCTTCTTTGATTTCACTGGCGATCGTGATGTGTTCAACGGCCATTTCCTCAAGAAGAAGGGAAGTAACCTCCTGAAAGGATGGTGTGCCGATGGATAATGCAAGGTCGATCTTGACCGGGCCTTCTGGAATGGGCAGGCCGCAGTCTGCGATGACAATTGTATCTGTATGACCGAGGTCAGCAAGCACCTTGGCGATATGACTATTTAAAATACCATTTTTCTTCATTTCTTATTCTCCAATTCTTCTCTTGCTGGCATGCCGCCTTGGGCGCCAAATTTTGTGACTGAGATAGACGCTGCCAAATTGGCAAAGGCAAGTGCATCGTAAAGTGATTTTCCTTCTGTTAGTGCTACAGCTAGAGCGCCGTTAAAAGTATCACCAGCCCCTGTAGTGTCGACGGCTCTCACAGGATAGCCCGGTACCAACACTTCTTTTGATCCGTCAAAGTAACGAACACCACTTTTTCCTTCTGTAATGAGCAATTTGTTTGGATATTGTCGCAAAGCTTCTGCTATGGTGAGTCCATCAAACATAAGAGCTGCTTCGTGTTCGTTTGGCGTAATATAGGCAGCTTGATCTAATATTTGCTGAGAGACTTTGCGAGCTGGTGCGGGATTTAAGATGACTGGAATCCCTTTTTCGCTGCAAATGGCGCAGACGGCTTCGACTGTTTCTTCAGGAATTTCCTGCTGGATAAGGACGATTCCGATATCTTCAATAGAAGAAAGAGCATCTTTTACATAGTGAGGTGTTACCTCATTGTTTGCTCCTTTGACGACAACAATGCTGTTATCTCCTTCAGCTAAAATGATATGAGCTGTTCCGCTTTCCATTTCGGTAACCGGTTTCATATAAGTGGTGCGAACACCTTGTGTTTGCAAATTGCGCATAATGTCCTGACCATACGCGTCATCCCCAACCCGGCCAATCATATATACATCCGCACCGAGCCTTGCGCTGGCCACTGCTTGATTGGCTCCTTTTCCTCCAGGAACCGTTTTAAATGATTCGCCTAGGACGGTTTCTCCTGCATTTGGACGCTTATTCGATGTGACAACTAGATCCATGGAACAACTTCCTACGACAACTATTTGACTCATTGTGAATCCACCTTTCTTGTGGTCTCTCGTTCAATAAAAGAGACGGGCATTTGAATAACTGCTTGATCTATTGGCTGTTTTTGAATGGCTTTAATGATCAGCTTTGCGGCTTCTTTCCCCATATCATAGGCAGGCTGCCGAATCGTTGATAAAGAAGGGAAGAGCAGTTCGCTTTGCGGAATATCATCAAATCCAATGATTTGGACGTCTTTTGGAATGGCTTTTCCAATTCGAAGCGCTTCGTGTACGACGGCTGCTGCGACGATGTCATTGCTGGCAATGATGCCATCTGTTTCAGGGTACAGCTTGAAAAGAGCCTTGGCGCTTTTTCGGGCTTCCTGAAAAGAAAAAGAAGCGTTAGACATCACATGAAAGTTAGCACCTTCTTCAGTCAGAACATCAAGTGCGCCTTTGAATCTTTGCCGCGCCGTTTGAAGATGAGCGGGCCCTTTTAGCAATGTGATCTGCTGACTGCCGCGTTTGATTAATTCCATTGCAGCCATTTTCCCGCCTGCCGTAGCATCTGCAAACACAGAAGGCGCATTTGGAACGGTGCGATCTAAGAAGACAACAGGCAGTTCATCATCATTGTACAAATCCGATTCAGGTTCGTTTGTGACAGCGATGACACCGACCACCTGGTTTTGCTTAAAGGTTTGTAAATAGGCCATTTCCTTCTCCCGATCTTCATCACTGTTTCCGAATAATAACCGAAAGCCGTGTGCATGAATCTCATCCTCAACGCCTCTAGCCAGCTGAGGGAAGAAGGGGTTTGTGATATCAGGTAAGATGAGACCAACTAATCTTGATTCTCTTTTAAAAAGGGATCGTGCCACTTCATTGGGGAAGTAGTTCAGCTCCTGCATCGCTTGTGTCACACGGGTTTTCGTATCAATATGGACGTATCCAGTATCATTGAGCACGCGTGAAACAGTTGCAACAGACACTTGAGCAGCTTTTGCAACATCTTTAATTGTAGCCAATGGAGTGCCTCCCTTCTTTGATGTGTAACCGTTTACACAGATAGATTATCACGAAAGCATTGAAAAGACAATCTTAAAAAAATAAAAAAAGAAAAGAAAGATGACTTCTTCCTTTTCTTAACTAATAATGCCTGTTTGGGTAATGTTTACTTTGATTTTTGGAATGATTTTCACTTTTGGATAATCGGTGACCCAATTCATTTTCATATACTCATCATAATGTCTGACCCGGTATTTTCTGCCGAGGCTTAAGACGTCAGAATTTGCTTCTTGTAATGTAGCAACAATTTTTTCTGCTTCTTTTGTCAAGATGGTTGAAAGTCTTTTATTGAGCATTTCAATTTTTTTGTCTGTATCTAGATTATCTTTTGGGTACTCAAGGACAGAAGTATTAAATTCAAATTTGAGTGAGTATGTTAAGTTTCGATGATCAGGATTCAGAATCTCGATGTCTCTCTTCACATCAGTGACTTGGATGGTGATGTAATTGTTTTCTTTTGAATTCATGTCGCTTCTCACTTTTTTTGTGAAGTTGGCATACTTGCCCATTTTTCCGTCCATGACGGTGAGCAAGATCGCGTCTTGACCGTACAACTCGCCTTTCTTCTTCTCATTATCAAATAGAGCAACCCCTTTTACACTAATTAATTTCTTCGATTGATCAAAATAGATTAACGGTAGTGTGAAGTCCTCTCCAGTTTGAAGCATTTTAGATCGAATACTTTGAATGTTTTTAGGTGCTACTTGGGAGGAGCGTGATGCGGTTGTGATCAAGTTATTTAAATAGTCACTCACGATGAGTTTTTCCTTCAGCAGCGAGTTAATCACTTCTTCACAGGTTCCCCCTTGAACAACGGCAAGATTTGCGAGGAGGGGACTTTTTGGATCACGATAAAACATATCTAAGTAGGGCAGAAGACGATTTTGGGCAAATTCATCACCGATCAGCATCACCCGCATTTTCGACATGTCTATTTTTTGATCCACTATCCGGCTGAAGTTGGTTCTTGCTTTTCTTAAAGTAGGGGCTTCAGTTGTAAGAAGAGTGGTTAAAAAGCTACCTGTATTTCCTTGTTCCATACTTTGAGACTGCTGCACCTTTCGATAAGTAATCGAGTATCTTGCATTTTCATTCTCTCCTTGATCAACAGCGGAGGTTAACACAAGAGAGATGTTCTTTAATAAATTTTGATCCCAGCAGCCAGGCATGAATATAAGAGAAACACACATGAGCAACGTCAGTATGTACTTATGACGCATGTGATTTCACCTTCCCTTTGCGATGTTTGATAAAGATGATAATGGCCATAAAGATGGGGAGTGTGTAAATAAATGAATATTGAGCGATGGTGGTAAAATCATTAAAACGCTGAATCCTAAAATTATCGGTTGCAAGATAACAGCTAGCCGCATAAATCAAAATGGCAAAAAATAAGACATATTTTTTGTGTTCTTTTTTCTTAAGAATACTTGCCACGCCATTCGCACAAAAGTAAAGGTAATTACTGAGTGTAGCTAAAATGACAAATACCCAGAAACTAAGGAAAATTAAATCGGTCCGTTCAATCACACCGAACGAAATGGTTTTTAGTAGATAAAGAACTGGGTTGGGAATGATATTGAGCTCAATCGGACTGAAGAACATAAAACAAATCAATGTAATAAATAGGTAGTAAAGCGTCGTGCATATATTGGCAATGGTCATGACTTTATATCGTTCCTTAATGGTTCCTTTCATCAATGGAGAGATAATGAGGATCATCTCGAACCCATTCATAGATAGAACGACGTCTTTTAATCCAAGTGAAACTTGAGAAAGATCCACTTGGAAAAAAGGCATGAGGTAGTCGATATTGGTTCCTTTTAATGAATAGAGCATTAAGAGAGAGAGCATGAGCAAAAAGGGCGTCAAAACGAAGTTAAACCTGACAATGGCCGTAATTTGCTCCTTTGCAATGTAAATGATGGAGATCATCAGTAATAGATTAATGACCCAATTTGGTGTGAGCGGCAGTACCCAAATGCCAAGAATTCTTGTGAAAATGGATAAAACAACAATGCAGACGGAGGCGAAGTATAACGTATATAGTGCCACCAAAGTCCGGCCGATCCATTTTCCGAACACTTCAATTAAGGCTTGGAAAAATGATATATCAGGATACTTCTGAATGATGTAAATAAAAATGGTGTTAATGATTTGAATGAAAAAACAGGCTAAGATAATCGCCATCCACCCATCGTGTCCCATGTCTTTCATCAGCAAATGAGGCAGGGCTAGAATACCGACACCAATTTGAGATTGAATGATAAAAAAGACAGCTTGAGGTGGAGATATTTTATTTTTCATCTTTATTTTTCCATCCTCTCAAATTTTCAATTTGCTCTTTCTTTTTTGGATTTAAGTAAACAGGGCGCTTTTTGTACATCCACATCGGTAATCGAATCACAGTATCTTTTAAGTCCTGCCAGTTAAATGGAGCCACTGGTGATAAGTACGGGACACCTAGTGATTCGAGGCGGCATAAATTCATCAATACGATCGACAGGCCGAATGAAATGCCAATAAACCCAAACATCGATGCCATAAACATGAGAGGGAAACGAAGCATACGAATGGTGGACGTCATTTCAAAGGATGGGAGGACAAAGGATGCAACAGCTGTCACGGCAACAACAATGACAAGGACATTCGAAATGAGTCCAGCTTTTACCACAGCGTCTCCAATCACCAAACCGCCTACAATCCCAATCGTCTGACCAATTGGCTTTGGCAGTCGCACCCCTGCTTCTCGTATGAGCTCAATCGTAATCTCCATCAGCATTGCTTCAATTAACGGCGGAAAAGGAATGCCGATAATGGAATTTTTCATCGTAATCGCTAATTCATCCGGGACTACCTCATAATGAAAGCCGATGACTGCAATATAAAAAGAAGGCAAAATCACAGCGATGATACAGGCAATATAACGAAGAATACGAATAAATGTAGCCGGAATCCAGCGGCTATTGTAGTCATCTGGTGATTGAAAGAAGCTAAAGAACGTAATAGGCAAAATGATAGCCATTGGGCTGCCGTCCATTAAGACGACAATTCTTCCTTCAAGAATGGCGGATCTCACTTTGTCAGGTCGTTCTGTGTCAATAAGCTGCGGGAAGATGGAATACGAATCATCCTCAATCGCCTCTACAATAGAACCGGGGCTAAGCAGCGTGTCTACTTTAATAGAAGAAATTCGTTTGTTAACCTCATCTATCTTTTCTTGATTGGCAATATCAGAAATATAAACCGTTGCAACCTTTGTTTCAGATTTTGTACCGACCTTATGATACTGGATTGCAAGTTTTCGATCATTTAAGTGTGAACGCAGCAAATATAAATTGGTATCTAAACTCTCAACAAACCCATCATGTGCGCCTGCAATAATACTTTCAGAAGAAGGTTCAGAAATGGAACGCAGCGGCGGCTGCCCAACAGCAAATATTTTGATCTGTGCGGATTTTTCATCAAGGAAGGCAATACTTCCGGCAATAATGCTGTCGACAATCAGCGTCAAGTCACCTGTTTCGAGTGAACTAAGAGATTTTGCATAGTCCTGTTTTCCAGGAGGGCCAAGCAAGTTGCCAATAATGAAGTTGTTTAATTTACTTTCATCCACTCTTGTTTTAATAAAAAACAGCACTGATTTCGTTTCATTCACCATCAATTCCCGGTATTCAAAATCAGCGCTTTGTTGAAATGCTTTTTTCAGAATCCGAATCTTTTCCTCAAAACCGCCTGATAAAAAGTGTAAGCGTGTTTGCTCATTCGTATTTGGCATCTTTAGCCTCCTCTCACAGATTTTTTAACCATAGTGTAAGCCGAGAAGATGATTTTATGCGTCATCTTTGGGGAAAGCATGACATGCACCGACAACTTTCAACTAAAATCACATTAAAAATGTTAAGAAATGATGAATCTTGATAAAAAGAAATGAATAATGTTTCATTGTTTAGGTCATAAGGAGTGAATATCGTAAAGAGAGGCTATAACAAAATGATTAATCTTTGACATCTTATCCCAATTTTTTGTGACCTGAAAATAAGCAGATGACTTGATTTTTTGACAGGTGACCTTTGTCATAGGTCAACACATAGCGTTCTGACCAATGAGGATGACTTTCTAACCTGTTCATTTAAAAATATAAAATATTCTAAAACACGCACTATTCATTTAAAGCACTGATATGACTGATTTCGTAGAGATGAAAGGACTTTAAAACATTGATTCAAAATACATCTTAATAATTGTCGAAAAATTTAGGGAGAAAAGGACAAAAGATTTTTCACTGTTTGATGGTAACGCTTTCTCTTGTTTGAAGCAGAAATTCAGCCGTCATTTTGTCCGTCTTTTGGCCTTTTCATTTGAGCGTGAGGTAGGCAAATACGCCTTCTGATTAGAGGAATTTGGCATACGAGGAAGTGAAAGATTATGTTACATAATACCGATTGTGATTTTATGCTGAACCTATATACTGTTGATTGAATTTACATATCACACTCATAAAAAAAGGAGATGTAGATAAGCGATGTGGTTAATCGTTATAGCCTGTGTCATCATGTTAGGGATTGGCTTTATTGAAAAGAAGCGTCATCAGAAAAATATCGATGCCCTGCCGGTACGCGTCAATATTAATGGTATACGCGGAAAGTCTACCGTTACAAGATTGACAACCGGTATCTTAATGGAGGCAGGTTATAAAACTGTCGGCAAAACAACAGGAACGGATGCAAGAATGATTTATTGGGATACGCCAGAAGAGAAACCGATTAAAAGGAAACCGCAAGGACCAAATATCGGAGAGCAGAAAGAAGTTATGAGAGAAACCGTTGAAAGAGGAGCAAATGCCATCGTCAGTGAATGTATGGCGGTGAATCCAGATTACCAAATTATCTTTCAGGAAGAGCTGCTTCAAGCGAATATTGGCGTGATCGTAAACGTTCTTGAAGATCATATGGATGTGATGGGGCCAACTCTTGATGAAATAGCTGAAGCCTTTACAGCGACAATTCCTTACAATGGGCACTTGGTTATTACGGATAGTGAATATACAGATTTCTTTAAAGAGATTGCGAAAAAACGCAATACTGAAGTGATTGTTGCAGATAATTCCAAGATTACCGATGAGTATTTACGGAAATTTGAGTATATGGTGTTCCCGGATAATGCTTCACTTGCACTTGGTGTTGCACAAGCATTGGGAATTGATGAAGATACGGCATTCAGAGGAATGTTAAATGCGCCGCCTGATCCAGGAGCGATGAGAATTCTTCCATTAATGGATGCAAAAACACCTGGACATTTTGTAAATGGATTTGCGGCTAATGACGCAGCATCTACATTGAACATTTGGAAGCGTGTGAAGGAAATTGGGTATCCAACAGATGAACCGATTATTATCATGAACTGTCGTGCGGATCGCGTAGATAGAACGATCCAGTTTGCGGAGGATGTACTTCCTTATATTGAAGCAAGTGATCTTGTCTTAATTGGTGAAACGACAGATCCAATTGTGAAGGCATTTGAGGATGGGAAAATTCCGGCTGACCACTTACACAACCTTGAATATCAATCTACAGAACAAATTATGAACATGCTTGAGAAAAAGCTTCATAATCGAGTGGTTTATGGAGTCGGCAATATTCACGGCGCCGCTGAACCTTTAATCGAAAAAATTCAAGAATACAAAATTAAGCAGCTTGTCAGCTAGGAGGAAATATAGAAAATGTTCGGATCAGATCTTTATATCTCGTTAATTTTAGGTGTTCTACTCAGTTTAATTTTTGCAGAAAAAACAGGAATCGTACCAGCTGGGTTGGTTGTTCCAGGTTATCTGGCGCTCGTCTTTAACCAGCCAGTCTTCATTTTAGTTGTTTTATCTGTCAGCTTGTTGACATATGTGATCGTTCGTTTTGGTCTATCGAAATTTATGATTTTGTACGGACGCAGAAAGTTTGCGGCGATGCTGATTACAGGAATTGCCCTAAAGCTCATATTTGATTTCTTCTATCCAGTGGTTCCGTTTGAAATAGCAGAATTCCGCGGAATCGGAATCATCGTGCCTGGATTGATTGCGAATACGATTCAAAAGCAAGGTCTTACGATTACCCTTGGAAGCACATTACTTCTAAGTGGTGCAACATTTGCCATCATGTATGTTTACTATCTATTTTAAGATAAGGTGTGTCCAATGATGAATAAAAAATTGAGCTTTCAGGAAAAGCTGCTGAAAATCACAAAGAACCAAAAGAAAAAGACGAATAAACACGTACTGATTGCTTTACCGATTGTCATTGCTTGTACATTTCTATTTACATTTATCGGGAAAGCACAAGTACCAACTGTAGAAAAGAATCCAGAAAACATCCTGACCGCTTCGTTTGTCGGAGATATTATGTTTGGAAGAAATGTAGAGAAAGTAACAGACCGCTATGGAAAGCAGCACCTGTTCCGCTATGCGAAGCCGTATTTTGATGTATCAGATTATGTAACTGGGAATTTTGAGCATCCAGTGGCTTCAGATAAGGAACAGGCAGCACAAAAGAATATTCATTTGAAAACAGATGAAGATTCTGTACAAGCGTTAAAGGATTTGAATTTCTCTGTACTAAACTTTGCGAATAACCATGCAGCAGACTACGGTGAAAAAGGCTTAAATAACACGATTGATGCCTTTGAAAAAGCTGACATGGATTATACAGGGGCAGGGCGCAACGTCAAAGATGCGAAGCAGAACATTTCATACAAAGAAGTGAATGGCGTTAAAATCGCTACCCTTGGTTTTACAGATGTATATGGAAAAGATTTTAAAGCAACAAATCGCAAGGCAGGTATTCTGCCAGCTGATCCATCTATCTTTATTCCGATGATTTCACAAGCTGCTGAAAAGGCAGATATCGTTGTTGTTCATGCGCACTGGGGACAGGAATATAACAATGAAGTAAACGACAGACAAAGAGAGCTGGCAAGAGCGATGTCAAAGGCTGGTGCTGATATCATTATCGGTGCACACCCGCACGTTCTTGAGCCGATGGAAGTCTATAACGGAACAGCGATTTTCTATAGCTTGGGGAACTTTATTTTTGACCAAGGCTGGTCAAGAACACGTGATTCTGCCATTGTTCAGTATCATCTGAATGAAGATGGAAAAGCGACATTTGAAGTGGTTCCAATGTACATCAAAGAAGCGACACCTGCTCCAGTCAAAGCAGGATCTCTTGAATCAAAATCGATTATCCGTATGCTGACAAATGGCACGAATGCGGATTGGAAAGAAAAAGACGGACATATTTTCTTTGAAGTCGATCATTCTGATAAAGTTCAAACATTAAAAGAAAACGAGGGGAAGGATAAAAAATGAAATTCCTTAAAGCAAGCTGGCCGTTTGTTGCGTTAATTTTAGTCTTTGTCTTTATGTCTGCTTTTAAATTTAGTGACAGCCTCACAGATCATGAGAAACAAAAGATCTCGGTTGAAATGCAGAAAATTGAACAGCAAAAGCAGTCAAAAGCGGAAGCGAGTAAATAAAGAAATGATGATGAAAAGAGCACGCGAGGCGTGCTCTTTTTTGACGGAAAAAGGTGTAAAATGAAAGGGGTCATGTCGAAACTATAAAAGAAAGGAGGAAGAGAGGATGAAATGGAAAGGAATACTGCTTGGAGGATGTGCCATTGTAGGACTCATGTTTATGTCTCAAACAGAGGTGTCTGCTCAAACAACATCTCCTTTAAAACAAGCGGAAACGCTGATAGGTACGCCTTATCATAAAGGAGGAATCAATCCGAAAACGGGCTTTGATGCGTCTGGCTTTATACAATATGTATACAAAACAACAGGTGCATTTGATTTGCCGCGAAAGGTGATTGATCAATACCAAATCGGTGAAAGCGTATCATGGGAAAAAGCGAAGCCCGGAGACCTTGTCTATTTTCGCAGTCTTGAAGAAACAAAAGACATCCCAACACATGTTGCTTTGTACGCTGGAAATGATCAGGTGATCCACATCACACTCAGTCAAGGGGTGGTGAAAACAGATGTCAGCAAAAGTAAATATTGGACCGATCGGTTCTATGCGGTTAAACGGCTGCCTGTCTCCCAAGAGATGTCGGATGATCAACTGGTGAAAGATGCGATGAAATATTTAGGAATCCCTTATGTATTCGGGGCATCAGATCCAAAAGTAGGATTCGATTGTTCAGGTTTTTTACAATATTTATTTGAAAAATCACTTGGGATTTATTTGCCAAGAAGTGCTGAGCAGCAATGGATGGTTGGAGAGAAAGTGGCACGAGACGATATTCGCCCTGGAGATTTTGTTTTTTTTAGCAACACGTATAAAAAAGGAATTTCACATGTAGGCATGTACATCGGAGGAGACCGCTTTATTCATGCGAGCCGTTCGGAAAGTGTGACGATTTCTTATTTGTCTGAATCGTATTGGCGTGAGAAATGGACAGGTGCGAAACGATTAACTGAGCTGAAACTAGCGAAAGAAGACCCAGTCGTATCAAAAGCCGCTACGTATATTGGAGAAGTACCCTATGTAAAAGGTGGTGCGAGCCCAAAGCAAGGCTTTGATACAGCAGGATTCACGCAGTATATCTATCAAGAAGTGCTTGGAATGGAGATGCCTCGCTATGCGCCGGGACAAGTTAAAGCAGGTACACCTGTGAAACGATCGGAACTAAAGCCAGGAGATCTTGTCTTTTTTAAAGGGACTTCGTTGATGCCAGCCATTTATGCTGGTTCAAATCAAGTCATTCATGTGACGGTTTCAAATGGCGTTGTCATTACCAATATGAAAACAAGTACGTATTGGAAGGATAAATATGAGACGGCTGTTAGAATTAAAAAATAAAGAAAAAGCCCGATCGATGCTCAGATCGGACTTCTCGACTTCTCACTAGGCGCTGATCAGACAAGCGTCTTTTTTTCTTGAAATTGATTCTGCAAAAGCAGATCAATAAAATAGGCGACGCCATCTTCATGGTTGCCTTTTGTGATATAGGTGCTTTTTTCTTTAATGACATCCACCGCATTCCCCATCGCTATTCTGTGTCCTGCTTCATCGAACATGGATAGATCATTAGGGCTGTCACCGATCGCATAAATATTGGATCGGTCAACGCCATAATGGGCTGCAAGTTTCTTGAGGGCATGTCCTTTGCCTGACTCTTTTGGCAATACCTCAATGATATGTTCTCCAGATGAGGTCAATGAGAGCTCAGGCATCTTAGAAAGAAGATCTCGTGCTTCTTGCAGCTTATTCATATCAAAGGAGAAGCATAGTAATTTATAGGTTGGTTCATTCGACTCAAAAATTTGACGGATGTCATCGACAGGTTTGATACCAAACTGTTTAAATTGAGTCATCGCCCCTTCCCATAAATCAGCTACATCCTCATGAGGATTGGCGCTTTTGATCATATCAAATTCAGCTTTGAGCTTTTCTTTTCCATCAAATGGGGAAAGGAGGGCATCGTCTGTATAGACCTCGAAATAAATGTTCCGTTCCACTAATTCCTTTGCAGCACGTCTTCCAGCTTCTTGATCAAGGGTGATTCTGCTGAAGAGCTTGTACCCTTCTGTATGGACAGTTCCTCCATTTGCCGCAATAATGGGAATGTCCAAATCCCCAAGAAGCTCTTTTACATCAAAAGTCGCGCGCCCTGTACAAATGGTCACAATATATCCAGCTTCCTTCGCACGAATCAATGCTTGCCGGTTTTGAGCGGATATTTCACTTTTCGTATTTAAGAGTGTACCGTCTAAATCAATCGCAATCATCTTTTTCATTGCTGTTATATCCTCCTTCATTCATGCAATAGCCTCTTCAAAGTATGTACGATTTCCTTCATTCTCATGAAAGAGTCGGATCGTGGATTCCTCTCTTTAAGGCTAAACAAAAATGGTCAATTGATCAAGGATATAAGAAAAAGCGCCCAAAAGGACGCTTTTAGCGTGTAGACAAACCCTCGCATTCTTTGTCAGTCCTGCGCTCCGGTGCTCACGAATGTCAAATTCACTCTGCTCCGGTGCTCGTCCTTCCTAGACTGCAAAGGTTTTCTATCACGCTTAAAAGAAGAAAAAGGGCAAACACCTTTTTCAACACATAAAAAGCGCCCAAAAGGGCGCTTTCTGTGTTTATGATAATTCAAGCTGTTTCTTCAATTCCGTTTTGACTTCGTTCAGTTGGTTTTGATCCAATTGGTAATAATAAACGCCATTTGGCTGGTAATCAGATCCTTTTAGTTGAATCGTATCAACAGATTTCAATGAAGTGAGTAGTGGGAAAAGACCGACTAGTTCTTTCATTGACAGGTTAGTTGAGACGTTATCACCTAGAGTATCTATGATATTGTCATAAGACGGAATAGACGTTACTGATTTTGATTTATCGAAAATGGCTTTTAAAACTTCCATTTGACGCTGTCCGCGCATGAGATCACTGTCTGCTTTTCTTGTTCTCACATAAGCGAGAGCTTGATTACCATCTAGTGTGTGAGTACCCGTTTGCAGCTGAACTTTGCCCTTTGTATCTTTAAGAATCTGTTTCACAACATATTCATCTTTAATGTTAACGGAAACACCATTCAATTCATTCACAATTTCCTTAAATGCTTTGAAATTACTTTCAATCACAAAGTCGACAGGGATATCTAGTAAATTCTCAACTGTACTCACCGTGAGGTCTGCATCACCAAATGCGTGTGCATGTGTAATTTTGTCATAACCATGACCTGGAATATTAACATATGAGTCCCTTGGAATACTTAATAATTTCACGGTTTTATTCGTACGATTTACTGTCGCTAATACCATTGCATCGCTTCGTGCTTGTTTGACGGTTTCGCCTGGTCTGCTGTCAATGCCAAGCAGCAAGACAGAAAAGCTGTCTTTCCCAGGATCAAATGCTTCAATCCGTTTGACAGATTGTGCACCGCGGTCTAGAGAGACTTGTGCTTTTTTCGCAGCCGATGTCACTTTATAGTAGGCATAGCCGGTGACAGAAGCGGTTGTCAGTAAAAGAATACCAAAAATAAAAAGAGTGACTTTCACCCATGGTTTTAAACGCTTTTTGCCTTTGCGTTTACTTCTTGTTTGATCCATATATTTAAACCCTCGCTATGATTTTATAGTAAAGATGTCCTTCTTCCTGCTTACAAACTAAAACAAATATACCTTAAAACGGGATATAGTGCGACATTTTTTTCACTAACGCTTAATTGACGTTTCCTTATCTAAAAAAGTTTCAATGATACGCAAATGAAATATATTTGTCATAAAACATCGAAATGTTTGAAATGACAGGAAGTGAGGAAAATGATTTTTCATAGAGAAACATCCAGTCATTACATAGATAAAAGAGGGGTTATGATCATGAAAAATCGGAATGGGTGGCTTTATTTCTTCGGCGCACTTGGCGGCGCCTTATATGGTTACGATACAGGTGTCATTTCTGGCGCTATCTTATTTATGAAAGAGGATTTAGGTTTAAATGCATTTACAGAGGGACTTGTGGTCAGCTCGATTTTAATTGGGGCGATGCTCGGGTCTTCTCTTTCTGGAAAACTGACAGATCAATTCGGACGGAAAAAAGCGATTATTGCCGCAGCCATTTTATTTATTATCGGCGGATTTGGAACAGCCCTTGCACCGAATACGGAGGTCATGGTCTTATTCCGAATCGTGCTAGGACTTGCTGTCGGATGCTCGACGACGATTGTTCCATTATATTTATCTGAACTTGCGCCAAAGGAATCAAGAGGGGCACTTTCCTCATTAAACCAACTCATGATCACATTTGGTATTCTTCTTGCCTATATTGTGAACTACGTTTTAGCAGATGCAGAGGCATGGCGTCTGATGCTTGGAATTGCCGTTGTTCCTTCTGTTCTCTTGTTATGTGGTATTTTGTTTATGCCAGAAAGTCCTCGCTGGCTGTTTGTCCAAGGACAGGCGGACCGGGCGAAAGAAATATTGTCAAAACTTAGACAAAGCAAGCAAGAAGTTGAAGACGAAATTGCGGATATTCAAAAGGCAGAAAGTGAAGAAAAAGGCGGTCTTAAGGAATTACTCGAGCCATGGGTGCGCCCCGCTTTAATTGCTGGTGTCGGCTTAGCCTTTTTACAGCAGTTTATTGGGACAAATACGATCATTTATTATGCACCAAAAACATTCACAAGTGTCGGCTTTGGCGATTCAGCAGCCATTTTAGGAACTGTAGGAATCGGTGCAGTCAATGTTGTCATGACGTTTGTTGCGATTAAAATCATTGATCGTGTCGGGCGGAAAGCGTTACTCCTATTTGGAAATGTAGGGATGGTTCTTAGTTTGATTGTTCTAGCAGTGGTCAATCGTTTTTTCGAGGGATCAACAGCTGCAGGGTGGACAACGATTATATGTTTAGGACTTTTCATCGTCATTTTTGCTGTCAGCTGGGGCCCGGTCGTATGGGTGATGCTGCCGGAGCTGTTCCCTGTACATGTCCGGGGAATTGGTACGGGGGTATCGACCTTCCTACTGCATACAGGGAATTTGATCATCTCGCTCACATTCCCAACCTTGTTAAGTGCAATTGGCATCAGTAACCTTTTCCTTATTTATGCAGCCATCGGCATAGGTGCCTTCTTATTTGTGAAATATTTAGTCGCAGAAACGAAAGGGAAAAGTCTTGAAGAGATTGAAGAAGATTTAAAAAAGAGAAACCGTGCCGTCGTGAATGACGAAGGGGAAACGGTATGAAAAAAGACCAGCTGCCTCATGCAGCTGGTCTTCCTTTGTTAAACAAACGTTTAATCAAGAAAGGACAATCACTCATCTTCTGAACGTGCTGCCTATGACATACATATGGAACAGGCGGGCGAAAGGTGGAAATGAGATGAAAGGAAAAACGAGCATTGTGATGCTGACGTACAATGAACTGCACCTAACGAAAAAATGTATCGACAGTATCAAGAAGCATACTCGGCGTGATGAATATGAACTCATTATCGTGGATAATGCTTCATCAGACGGAACAAAGGAATATGTGAGACAACTGGAAGATGTCGTGTTGATTGACAACGAGAAGAATCAAGGCTTTGCCAAGGGCTGTAACCAAGGGGCGAAAAAGGCAACAGGAGATAGTATTCTTTTTTTAAATAACGACACGATTGTGACCGAAAACTGGCTTTTGCCTTTAAGAGAAGCCCTTTTTGCATCAGAGCGTATTGGCATGGTAGGGCCTGTCTCCAATTATGTAAGTGGTCCTCAGCTCGTTCAGCCATCTTACACAGATGTGAAGGAGCTTCCTGCCTTTGCAAAGGCATATACGGCTTCGAGAAAAGGTCAAAGAACATATGTGCATAGACTTGTTGGTTTTTGTTTGCTGGTCAAAAGAGAGCTGATCGAGGATGTAGGGTTATTTGATGAGCGGTTTGTATATGGATCATTTGAGGATGATGACCTTTGTCTGCGTTCTTTGCTAAAGGGATACCAGCTGCAAATCGTCCATGATTCATTTGTACATCATCACGGTCATGCTACCTTCAATGCCAATGAAGAAACGAACATCTCTACGTTGTTTGCGGAGAACAGGCTTCGTTTTTTAGATAAATGGGGCATTGATTTAAATCTGATAACGCCCCATCCATATTTTGCAGCACTGCTCCCTGAGGATGCCGGATGTGTGCTGGATGTTGGCTGCGGTGCTGGGGCGACAGGACTTGAACTGATCAACCGGCAGTCCGTTGACATGTACGGAGTAGAGGCGGATGCATTAAAAGCAGAGATGGCAAAGGC
This sequence comes from Bacillus sp. FSL K6-3176, assembly GCF_038003325.1. Classification (NCBI taxonomy): domain Bacteria; kingdom Bacillati; phylum Bacillota; class Bacilli; order Caryophanales; family Bacillaceae; genus Bacillus; species Bacillus sp. FSL K6-3176. The sequence goes on along the minus strand of NZ_JBBOOX010000001.1, from coordinate 3,284,641 downwards.
GTATTACAAAGAAGTGATTGAGACAAAAGCGGAGGCGTATCCTTGGTCAGAGAAAGAAGTTTTTTTTGATGCTGTGATCTTTTCTGATGTGTTAGAGCATGTGTCAGACCCATGGCAGATGATTGCTCAAGCGCATGCGTCTTTAAAACCAGGAGGCGTGATCATTTGCTGCTTACCTAACATGATGCATGCGGAAGTACTGCTGCCTTTAATGGCAGGTGATTTTACGTATCAAGATGTGGGGATTTTAGATCGAACACATATGAGATTTTTCACACCAAACACAATGCGGGCGCTCTTTCCAGACCATTTGTTTCATCGCGTGATTGAACAGCCGATCAATGTGCCAATTGATCAAAACGTTCAATTGTTTTTTGACGAAGTGGCGAGAGTAGGAGAGTCACTTGGCTTTCAAACAAAAGCATTATCTGATCAAGTGACGCTCTATCAGCTTTTGATCGTTGCACGTAAAAAAGGCGGTTCCCCCTCCGGGTAATCCGCCTCAGCGTGTAGGCAAACCCTCGCATTTTTTGTCAGTCCTCTGCGCCGGTGCTCGCGAATCCTTCATTCGCTCTGCTCCGGTACTCGTCCTTCTTTCTATCACGCTGAAAAGAAGACAAAGGGCTAAAACAAAGTTCACTTTAGCCCTTTGTCAACCATCTAAGGCGGATGACCGCCTTTTGTGCTACCATTTAAAGTTTTTCGTTGCGCCTTCTGCACCAAAGTTCAAAATGCTCACTTTGACGTCATATGCAATGTCTACTTCTTGAAATAGTGTATCCCATTCATTGCGGTGCTGATCCCAAAAGTCTGGATACTTGATGCGCACCTGCCGATTTAAAAGGATCGGGTCAACACCAACTTCTTTTTGCATGTGGTGGACAGCTTTTTGAATGCGCTCTTTGATTTTGCGTTCAAAAATGCGCTCAAATCGTTGGATGTATTGCTCATCGTATGAGTTTTCAGGGGGATATTGATCTTCTGATAGTTTCCCGTTTGTTTGTACACTAATTTTAAAGGAGATCTTTCCGTTCTTCAGATAGGGTTCAATCTTGGACTTTGCTTTCTTGATTTCATACGTAATCGGAAAGCCTTTGTAGGTGGCGGGTACGACTCCGCCTGAGATGCGATTCATGACCCAGTTTAAAGATTGGACATCTTTTGCTGGAATGAATCCTATCAGCTTTCGTGTTTTTCCATGGATAATGCCTGCACCATCATAGGTGAGTTCTCCGTTTACGACATCCACACTTTGGACAAGAAAGCTTGTACCCATCTGAAAGTAATCCGACGCTCGGCCAATACGTGTTGGCAGTAAAATCTTCCCGTTAAAGCTCCGGTTTTTTGATGTTTCAAAAATATGCTCAACTGGAACCTTTTGCTGTGATTTTAATTTTTGGTTGATGACTTTTGATGCTTCGTGCCGTGACACTAGGAGGTAACTGCTTCTTCGAACCTCATCATCTCGTATAAAGTGGTTGAGTGTCCCTTGAATATCATGATGCTCGGCTTGATCTTTGCCAAACAAAAAGATTTTGAGGTGATCACTGTAAATCGGCGGGTCCTTCAAAGCGACATTGCTGACTGCTTCCAGTACATTTTTCCCCTTTGAGACGACATTCACATAGCCAGGGGAGTCTGCTTCTTGTGTTCCGCCCATTTTAGGGACAAGGTTTTGATAGGTGAGTTTGACTCCGTTATCATCTTCCTCGTCAATGCCAACACCGCGCACAAACGATAATTTCTCAATATCTTTTAAGTCCCAGCAACCTGTCGATAAAAGCAAAAGACAGCAAGACAAAAAGATGAGCCATAAACGCCTCCCTTTCATGCAGATCGACCTCCCCATTTTTTACGTATCATGAGCAGAATAGCTGTTATAAAAGGAATCGCCAAAACAGCGAATAATGCATAGCCGAGTAAAGTCGAGTAGTAAAAGACTTCATTGATATTTCTCGGAAAAAGAGAGAGAGCTGAGGTCAGCAAAAACAGCAACCATAGCAGTCTCGTTAAATTGGTTGTCTTAAACACCGTTTGACATCCTTTAATCGCAAATTGGAAAAAGCCAAGCATACAAATAAACTGCTGGCACGTCCAGATCGTCAGTAAGAAAATATCAAAGCGTTCAATGAAGACCCCTTCTAGTTCTAGCGCTTGAATGAGTGAGACAGTGGGCCAGGTGAGTGATTTCGTTTCTCCAACCGTCATGGAACCAATCACAATAAAGAGCGTGAGGGAGTAAATAAGTGTGGTGATCCCTACACCGATCGCTGCGGCCCATTTCGCTTTTGACCATTTGTCTTTATAGATAAGCGGTACGACAAACAAAATGACTTCAAAGCCTGTAAATTGAATAAATGTTTGAGAGAACAAATTACTAAAATCTTTAAACCCGTGAGCCATTACCGGGCGTAAGTAATCAAAATCAAATATTTTCAAACTAAACAGCATGAGCCCAATGTAAATGATCATGGTCATCGGATAAATATATGTCACCATTTTCACTACCGGAAAAATTCCGCTTTTCAAATGATAGGTGGCCACCAGTAAAAAAATCATCACAATCACGGTCATCGGGGTCGATTGCAGCAGGAAAAATTGAACCACTTCCCCCAGTACACGCGCCTCAAAACCAACAATGGCTAGCAAATAACCGACCAGCATCAAATTAAAGATCGTGCCAAAGAAGGCACCGGCTCCTTTTGTATTCGATTCAAAAATGGTATCCGGTGCATTCTTCTCCGCAATCCAACCTAGCAAAAAAGCAACGAAAGCAAAGATGACTCCCTGTATCAATACAATGATCCAGCCATCAGGGAATCCTGAATTGGCAGAACTGCGTGGAATGGTTAAAATTCCAGCGCCTATCATTGTAGAACTGCACAGAATGGTGACTTGTAACAATGATAGCTTCTCAGCTCTGTACATCGTTTAATCTCCTTGTCTTTTGAGATTTTTTGTCTTGGCTGTTTTCGGTCTCGATTTAAATAGCCCTATTGGTAAACGAACGTACGTATCTTTTAAATCTGAAAACGGTGAAGACAAAACAGGTGTGAAATAGTCAAAACCAAAGGTCTTTAGCTGCATCAAGTGACAAAGTACAAATAAATAACACATGATGAGGCCGTATAATCCAAACATGGCTGAACTGAAGATCGCCATAAACCGCAGGATGCGTAAGGGAAAGCTGAAATCATATGATGGAGCAGTGAAATCGGCTAGTGCCGTCAGAGACACAATAATGACCATTAAGGCACTGACGATATTGGCTTGGACAGCCGCCTGTCCAATAATGACGCCGCCAATCAGTCCAATCGTCTGCCCAATCGCCCTAGGAAGACGAAGTCCAGCTTCCCGCAGCAGTTCAATCGTAAACGACATCAAAATGGCTTCCACTACTGGAGGAAAGGGCACATTTTGCCGGCTGCCTGCGATGGTAAGTGCCATTCGTGTTGGTAATAAACCAGGATGATAGGAAACAAGGGCGATATAGAGTCCCGGTAAAAAGATCGTCAAAAGCACGGCAATATAACGGAGCAAACGTAAAAGAGTCGCACTTGTCCATCTTTGATAATAATCCTCCGGTGATTGCATCAAGGCAGTGAGAGTCATCGGCATAATGAGGGCAAACGGCGTCCCATCGAGCAAAATAGACACCTTTCCTTCGAGCACAGAGGCAATCACCCGATCAGGACGTTCTGTATTTTGAATCTGTGGAAAAATAGAGACATGACTGTCTTCAATCAACTGTTCAATATAGCCGGACTCAGGAATATCATCCATTTTGATTTGCTTCATACGAGAGAATACATCATCTACTAGTTTGGGGTCTGCGATATCACGAACATACACAAGAGCAGCAGATTTCTTGTTGCGAGTTCCTATGTTTACCTTTTGAATGACAAGGTTCGGATCATTTGCTCTTTCACGAAGCAATGCCGTGTTTTTTTCAAGATTTTCAATAAATCCAATCCGGGGTCCTCTTACAAGGACTTCTGATTGCGGCTCCTCTACTTCTCTAAATTGAAAAAGATTCGTATGGAGCGCAAGCGCTTGAGTGGCTCTATCCACAAATAAAATAGCCCTGCCGCTGTATAACTGCTCGATGGCAAGGTTCATATCTTCCAGCACATCATTTTGAATGCCAAAGAACGTTTTAGAAAGGGAAGAAAGTGTGGTGTGGTCGACCTCGGTGATGGTCAGTTCCTTTTGCATAGGTGAAATGATTTGTTTGGAAAGCATCTCAAATTCTGTGAGTCCTTCAACGTACACGAGACATGCAGAGACAGCGGAAGGACCAAATGAAAAAGAGTGGAACACGATATCATCACTTTTGCCGGCAAAGCTTTTGACACGCTGAATGACGGACTCTATATCTTGTTCAATACGACTTTTCATAATACCTCACCCTCATGTCTTTTTTTATAGAGTGACTCGGAAGGAGAAGAATTATGCAAATAGAAAAAAGAGAATCCCCTAAAATAGGAATTCTCTTCACATGTTTATCTCGCCAGCCAGCCGCCATCTACGGCTAAAATATGCCCGTTCATATAATCAGATGCAGGGGAGCTGAGAAAGACGGCGGCACCTGCTAGATCTTCAGGCCTTCCCCAGCGTCCAGCGGGGATTCGTTTCAGAATCTCTTCATTCCGGTTCGCGTCGTCACGAATGGCTTGCGTGTTATTGGTTGCAATATAACCAGGCGCGATCGCGTTCACCTGAATATGCTGACTTGCCCATTCATTTGCAAAAGCTTTCGTCAAACCTGCGACAGCATGCTTACTTGCTGTATAAGCGGGAACAAAGACACCACCTTGAAATGATAGAAGGGAAGCGATATTGACAATTTTCCCTCGCCCTTTTTTCAGCATCTGCTGTCCGACCTTTTGCGTGAGGAAAAAGAGACTGTTGATATTCACATCCATCACAGTATGCCAGTTTTCCTCTGAATATTGAGTGGCCTCTTCTCTTTTAATGGTCCCAGCATTATTAATCAAAATATCAATTGAATGCTGCTTTAAAAGGGCATCAACATCCCGCTTTGCGGACTGAGGATCTGAAAAGTCTACTTGAATCGCATGAAATGATCTGCCGGTCTGTTCGACAAGTTCTTTTGTTTCATCAAGCGGCGTATGGTGGTAGGTGCCGATGATATCTGCACCTGAACGGGCAAGCGCTACGGCAATCCCTTGCCCAATACCAGTTCCAGGACCTGTGACAAGAGCTGTTTTGCCTTCGAGGGAAAAGAGGGACGCTACATATGATGTCGTCGTCATCTCATTACCTCAGCTGGTCCATCGGGACAAAGTCCATATCTTTAAACGTATAGTTTTCTCCCGCCATTGCCCAAATAAATGAATAATTTGCTGTACCTGAGCCTGAATGAATGGACCAGGCAGGTGAGATGACGGCTTCTTCATTTGCCACAACGAGATGTCTCGTTTCAGATGGCTCCCCCATAAAATGAAAGACACGTGCGTCTTCCTCTATATCAAGATATAAGTACACTTCCATCCGCCGGTCATGTATATGAGCAGGCATCGTGTTCCATGTGTTATTGGTTTCAAGCTGAGTGATGCCCATCATAAGCTGGCAGCTTTGGATGCCGTCTGCATGAATGACCTGATACAGATTCCGTACGTTCGAGGCGGATGCTTCCCCTAAATGATTCGGTGTTAATTCCGCGATCGCAGCCTTTTGTGTCGGATACGCTCTATGAGCGGTGGCTGACACAAGATAAAATTTGGCCTGCTCACCTGATGAACTAGCAAACTGTACATGTTCGTGTCCAAGTCCAATATATAAGAAATCTTTATGCTCCAGCACAAATGACTCACCATCGACCGTGACCGTACCTTGGCCGCCGACATTTACAATGCCAATTTCCCGTCTTTCAAGGAAATATTCTGTACGTAAAAAGTCGCCGGCATCTAGCTTGATCGGTTCTGATGTCGGCATAACACCGCCAATCACCACACGGTCCTCATGCGAATAATACAGCTTCAATTCACCACTGACAAAAAGTATCGGAATATGAAAATGACGACGAAGTTCCTCTGTTGTAAAACGCTTGACCTGCTCAGGATGTACAGCATAACGATTTTCCATTTGAGATAAGCCTCCCTTTCCATCTGAAACATATAATTGTTTTAATTGGTATCGGTTTCAAGGAAAATTCTAGAGGAAAAAGAGAGCGGCGTCAACCGTTAATTTGAAATCGCTTTCTTTATTTGTATAAAAGCTTTTTTTCTTCATTTTTATGAAAAAAATCTTCTGATACAGCTTAACTTGTGGTATGCTTTTTTTAAGTTTATTTGAAATCGGTTTCGAAACAAATGAGAAGATCGATCTTGGGAGTTTTTTGTATGAAAGAGAAAAAGCAAACGAAAGTCACCATTAACGAAGTTGCAGCATATGCAGGTGTCTCAAAATCAACGGTATCCAGATACATCAATGGCAGAACAAATGAAATTTCTCCTGAAAAGGTAAAAAAGATTAAAAAAGCCATTGAGGAGCTCCATTATCGTCCGAGTCAGCTTGCCCAAGGATTGAAAGTAAGAAAGAGCAAGGTCATTGGTTTTATTGTGGCTGATATTACGAACCCATTCTCTGTTGCGACACTTCGTGGTGTGGAAGAGATTTGTGATGAATATGGATACAGCATCATGGTGTGCAACACAGATAATCGTCCAGAAAAAGAACGAGAAATGCTACTGAAGCTGCATGCGCATTATATTGAAGGACTGATCATTAATACGACCGGTCAAAACAATGACATTTTGCAAGACTTTAAGCAAAACGGTGTACCGATTGTTCTTGTTGACCGTAAGTTACCTGAACTCAAGGTCGATACCGTCACAACGAATAACCGTGACATCACGGCTCGTCTACTTCATCAAATGGTTGAAAAAGGCTACGAACACATCGCTTTCTTTACTGAGCCGGTCGATGGGATTAGTCCTCGTGAAGAACGAAAAGAAGCCTATGAACAGACGGCGATGAGTCAACATAAGAAACCTATGATTGCAGAAATCAATTTGAAGCAAAAGGAACAAATGCGAGATGAGATTTGTCGTTTTTTACAATCAAACCATCAGAAAAAAGCGATTTTAGCAGGCAATGGATTACTCATGCTGAAGCTCATCAGTGAACTCGTCGATCTTGGGGTGAAGATTCCTGAGGAGATAGGCATTGCCGGATTTGATGATACAGAATGGTATAAGCTGATCGGGCCAGGCATCACTACGGTGGCGCAGCCATCTCATGAGATGGGGAAAGCGGCGATGCAAAAAATCAAGACGCGTCTTGAAGGGGATAAGAGTGCACCCCAGACCATTCAACTTGATGGAGAAATCATTGTGAGAAAATCTTTATAAACGTTAGGCAGAGAAGAGTATACATACGTGCATGCTCTCTCTTTTTCAACTGTTTTGAAACCGGTACCAAGAAAGGGGAGAAATGAGTGAAAGCATTGGATGTGATCACATTTGGGGAATCAATGGCGATGTTTTATGCAAAAGAAATTGGCGAGCTTCACCAAGTGCATACGTTTCAAAAAGCACTTGCTGGTGCAGAGAGTAATGTTGCGGTCGGTTTGGCAAGATTAGGCTTTAGCGTAGGCTGGATGAGCAAGGTCGGGGCGGACTCACTTGGTACATTTATTTTAGAAGAGCTTCAAAAAGAAGGGGTCGATACTGAGGCAGTACTCCGTTCAAATGATGGAGCCAAAACAGGGATATTGCTTAAATCAAAAGTCATCGATGGAGACCCTGATGTGACGTACTACCGAAAAGGCTCTGCTGCGAGCACATTGAACGCAAGCGATTTCCCGTCCACTTATTTTCAGCAGGCAGGACATCTTCATATGACCGGAATCCCGCCTGCTGTGTCTAGTGAAATGAGAGCGTTTTCTTTTCATGCCCTTAAAGAAATGAAAGAAGCAGGAAAAACCATTTCCTTTGACCCGAACCTGAGACTTCAACTATGGGAAGAGGAAGAAGACATGATTCATACGGTGAATCAGATGGCTGCTCAAGTAGATTGGTTTTTCCCTGGGCTTGCAGAAGGTCAAAGACTCACAGGATGTCATGAGCCGGAAGCGATTGCGGATGTTTATTTACAAAAAGGTGTCAAGCTTGTGGTCATTAAACTGGGAGCGGAAGGAGCCTATTTCAAAAGTGCATCCGGCCAAGGTGTAGTGGATGGTTTCCATGTGTCTCATGTCGTGGATACAGTCGGAGCTGGTGATGGATTTGCAGTGGGAGTGATGAGCGGTCTACTGGACGGATTATCATATGAAAAATCGGTGACAAGAGGCAATGCCATTGGAGCACTTGCAGTCATGTCCCCAGGAGATCACGAGGGACTGCCGACTCGAAAAGAGCTTCAGGCATTTATAAAAGAAGCCAAACGATATCAAAGGCGACACGATATGAAGGGAGATGAGAGGTATGGGAAAGTCAGCAAGTATGAGCGTTAAAGAGAAGCTCGCAGCTTGTAAACTCATTGCGGTGGTCAGAGCAGCTAGTGAAGCAGACGGGATAGAGATGATTGGTCGTTTAAAGAAAAAAGGGGTGCGGGCCATCGAAGTGACATATACCACGCCTAATGCAGAGCGGATCATTGCATCTTACCAGCATGACCACGACTTGATTGTCGGAGCCGGAACGATTACAACGCTTGAGCAGGCACAATCAGCCATTGAAGCCGGCTCTCAATTTATCGTCAGCCCGGGATATCTTCCTGTCATCGGAGAGCACCTATCTTTTCACGATACACTTTACGTTCCAGGTGTTTTGACCCCGAGTGAAATTATGCAGGCAAAAGCAAATGGATACAGCGTGTTAAAGCTTTTTCCGAGCGGCTCCTTCGGTTTGTCCTATATGAAAAATTTGCAAGGTCCGTTTCCAGAGATTGAGTTCATCCCAACAGGAGGCATTCATCCAGTCGATGTGCCAAAGTGGCTTGAAGCAGGAGCCGTGGCAGTAGGTGTCGGCAGCCAGCTTGAAAGCAGTACAGCAGAAGAATTACAAGCTGTTCTTTCTTCCACCATCATGTAGTTCACATAAACAACCGGCGGATGACTGCCGGTTGTTTGTTCGTTTATCTGACATAAAAGATGGGAAGGCACTTCTTTTCACGTAAAATGAGCATAAAGGAGAGGTCGATATGTACATTCAACAAGATGAACTAAAAGATGGTCAAATTGAACAATTGATTCAAGCTCATTTAGAAGAGATGAAAAAACATTCACCGCCAGAAAGCATTCATGCCCTTCCGTTAGACGATCTGAAAAAACAAGATGTCACAGTATGGAGTGCAAGGGATGGCGAGGTGCTTCTTGGCTGCGGAGCCATCAAGGAGCTATCAAGTGAACATGGTGAACTCAAATCGATGAGGACGGCAGCAGCCCATATGCGAAAAGGGGTGGCGAAGCATCTGTTGACCCACCTTCTCCAAGAGGCGAAGCGGCGGGGGTATAAAAGAGTCAGCCTTGAAACAGGTGCGATTGCTTTCTTTGAACCGGCAAGAAAATTATATGAAAGTTTTGGATTTCAATATTGTCCGCCTTTTGGTTCATACCAAGAAGATCCGAACAGTTTATTTATGACAAAGGAATTATAGAGGTCGAGAGAGTATGCTTTTATAAGCAGCTCTTTTTTTATGCGGCAACAATGGAAGGAGGAGAATGTGAATGAAATGGTCGAAGTTGTTCGGAATGGGCGCATTTCTCACATTTTGTGTCGTATCTGTTCTTTTTTTATCTATATTAGGTCAAGATTTAGTTAAAATTGAAAGCGCTTCCGATGAGGCGGTATCAACTTATCAATATCACTTTGTTCTTGTACCAGAGGAACTTGATAATGAATATTGGCAATTGGTGCAAAAGGGAGCTGCTGATGCGGCGGAAGTTCATCGGGTGTATCTTGAATACCTAGGTCCAAAGCAGGCTGATTTGGATGATCACCTGAAAACCATTGATATGGCAATTGCTGGTCATGTGGATGGCATTATGACGCAAGGGCTTGATGCAAAGAGATACAAACCGCTCTTTCAAAAAGCAAGAGAGAAAGGTATAGATGTCGTCACAGTCGATACCGATGCAGAGGGGAGCAAGCGTCAAGTGTATGTCGGAACAGATAACTATTATTCCGGTTTTATCGCCGGACAGGCACTCATCGCTGATACAAAAGGCGAGCAGTATGTGGGCATTGTGACGGGACGGCTTGATGCGATTCACCAGAAGCTTCGCGTGAAGGGGTTTCGAGATGCCGTTTCTGGTGAGAAACGCATTCATATTGCTGGAATAGAAGAGTCGGCGATTACGAAATCAGGTGCTTCCGGTGCTGCGTATAAATTGTTAAATGATCATACGCAGCTCACCGCATTTTATGGAACAAGTGCATTAGATGGTGTCGGCATTATTCAAGCAACAGAGCAATATCATTCGTCTAAAGATGTTTATGTGCTCGCATTTGATACTCTGCCTGATACGATTCAAGCGCTGGATGATGGGAAAATTGATGCAGTGGTTGTACAGCACCCTTATGAAATGGGCTATCAAGCGGTTGAATCTCTTGTTCGTTTGCAACAAGGGGATAAACAAGAACCGCTTCAGTACACAGGGACGAGTGTGATTCGGCGAGGAGACCTGCCCCTTCATCAAATGGAAAGACCACAGGGGGTTCAGCCATGAGAAAAATACGAAGTAAATTATTATTGGCATTTTTAATTCTTGTGCTCCTTGGTAATGTGGCCGCTTTTTTTGTGTATTGGAGCAGTTCAAAAATCACATCAGAATATAGCAAGAGCTTTCGTTCCTTTCTCCTGCTGAATGATATTTCGACAGAAGCAAAAACGATGTATGAAAAGGTCAACGCCTTTGCCATCGAAAAGGATCAGGCGTTTGCCAAGGGGTATGCTGAATCAAAACAGAAAATGACATCATATGATCAAACATTACTCAAAGATGCAGGGCTTCATGCCGCCATCCCCTCCATTGAAAAATATCGATATATGATGCGGACGCTCATAAACGAAAGTGATGCGACAATGAATCATGTCAAAGAAGGGAAAATCAAAGAATATGCTGCAAGTGTGAAAGAAGTAAGAACCGTGTCCTCTTATATCCAAGAGCAGACAATGACTCTTTTGGATGATGAATTATCCGAGTATCAAGTACTCTACCAATCCCTTCAAAAAAGACATCAAACGTATGCGCTTTTTACTCTATGTCTGTTTACATTATCGATAGGTATCGCTTTATGGATGGCCTATATCATTGCGGGCGGAATTTCAAGACCGATCGTTCATCTATCACGAAGTGCCAAAGAAGTATCAGAAGGAAATTTTGATGGTCCGAATTTGCATGTGTCATCAAAGGACGAAATCTCTGTGTTAAATCATGCCTTTGAGCGAATGCGGCGAGAGATGAAGGTAATGATTGAAGAGATGAAGCAAAAGGCCGCTTTAGATCAGAAAATTAAAGACATGAAGCTGAAAACACTGCAAAATCAAATGAATCCACATTTTTTATTTAATACATTAAACATCGTTTCACGTATGGCGTACTTAGAATCAGCTGATGCGACATCGAGATTGATACAATCCGTTTCTACGCTGATGCGGTATTCTCTATCTCCTCTCAGCGCATCTGTTACGTTAGAACAAGAAGTGAAAGTGGTAAAAGAATATTTTCATATACAAGAAACAAGATTTTCCGATCGTATTACATGCAAAACGACCATAGATGAGTCGTGTCTATCTGTTCACATTCCGAGCCTCACATTGCAGCCGCTTGTCGAAAATGCCTTTATTCATGGGGTAGAACCAAAAGAGGAGGAGGGGCTTGTAGAGCTCTCTATTGATCGAGATGATGGCTTTGTCATGATTCGGATTCGGGATAATGGACTTGGCATCAGTGATCAAGAGAAAAAGAGATTGCTATCGCAAGAGGAAGAAGATCATCAAGACACACATAGTAAAGGTCACTCGACAGGAATTGGTCTTCGAAATGTGATGTCGAGGCTGCGTTTGTTTTACGGAGTGCAGGATGCCCTTCAAATTGATTCAAAGCCAAACGAAGGGACCACCATTCAATTGACAATACCAATCAAGGAGGAACGAGCATGCTGAACGTGCTGATTGTGGATGATGAAAAAATTGAACGAATGGCGATGCGTAAGTTCATGACCGAATGGCTGCCAGACTGTCATATTGCAGGGGAAGCTGCGAATGGAAAAAAGGCGGTGGAATTGGCGCAGTCTAAGTCAATTGACCTTGTGCTCATGGATATTCAGATGCCAGGCATGGATGGACTCACAGCGATCAAACAGATCAAAGTAAGCTGTCCTCATACTAAATTTATTATGCTGACAGCCTACGATACGTTTGATTATGCCAAGCAAGCCATGCAGGAAGGGGTCAAACAATACCTTGTCAAACCAGCTGATAAAGACGAAACCATTACAGCGATTCGTTCTGTTGCGGCAGAAATTCAGCAGGAGGTCTCCCTGCGGCAGGCGGAGAAAGTCAATCAGCAGTCAAAATGGCTGGAAGCTCATGTGGTGAACGGTCAATCTTATTCCTCCACAGCGTTTGAGCGGCTGTTTCAGGATTTTCAAGCAGGTCTAGTGATCGCTGTTCAGCGGACAGGCGGGGATCAACTCCTGAATCATTTGCAGGAGTCTGCTCTTTTTCAAGCAGTGCCTATCAAAGTGAGCGGTGAGCTGTTCACATGCTTGATTTACTGCCGTCAATCACCTGGTCATCTAAAGGCGAATGTACTGCAAGCCATTCGCGCTGCCATGACAAGCGCGCAGCATTCCCCTGTCATTGTTGGCATGGGTCATCCTGTCTCAAATCCACTTCAACTTCAGAAAAGTGCGGCAGAAGCGAAGCTTTCCTATTATCAGCGAAAAAAAGATGACGGTGCGGTTCGTTATGGCTTTTACTATACAGATAGACAATCTTACGTATTGATCAACTTGCCTGAGCTTGCCGATGACATGATGCTGGCACTAGAAGAAGGGAGAAGAGATGATGCTCTTGCTTACTATGATGCCTTCCAATTAGAAGGGGCAACCATTTCTCATGTGAAAGAGCTGCTCATTTTACTCAAATCACGACTTCGTGCAGATGTGCCGATTCTAGCTATCACAACAGAAACAGAATGCCGCCAATGCTGTGAACATTTATTTGATCTGTATGAAGCAAGAACCCAGACGGTGAATGATATGGAACGGGCGAAACGATACATTCAAACACATTTTTGCGAACATATTACGCTGGAGCAAACGGCCGCCTATGTTGATTTAAGCCCGACGTATTTCACCAAACGCTTTAAGGATGAGACAGGTCTGACGTTTAAAGAATATGTGACGACCTGTAGAATGGATAAAGTGAAGAAGCTACTGAAAGAGAGTTCGCTTAGTTTAAAAGAAATCACCTATCAAGCAGGATATACTGATCCGAATTACGTCAGTCGTGTGTTTAAAAAAATGGTTGGCTGTTCACCGAAGGAATATCGAAAACAGGTCGTAAAAAAATGAAGAATTTCATAAAAAAGTGAAGAAGTTTGCCTGAAAAAAGGAAAGGATCTGCCAGTATACTTATTTTGATAACGCTTACAAAATAGGGATGGGGGATCCATGATGAAGTTTAAATTAGGCTTTACTTTATTGGCACTCTGTATGCTGGTCGTCTCTGCTTGCAGTTCATCGACGAACTCAGATGCAAAAAAAGAGGGCGGAGCGGAGAAACTAGAAATTTTCTCTTGGTGGACTGGTGCAGGTGAGGAAGACGGGCTGAAGGCACTCATTCAATTGTTTGAAGAGAAAAATAAAGACATTCCAATTGAAAATGCAGCTGTCGCTGGTGGCGCTGGTACGAATGCAAAGGCTGTTCTAACAAGCCGGATGCAAGGAGATGATCCGCCAGCTACTTTCCAAGTACACGGGGGAGCAGAGCTGAATGAGAGCTGGGTAGCCGCAGGTAAAATGGAGCCGCTGGATGACCTTTATGAGAAAGAAGGCTGGAAGGATAAATTTCCAGAATCACTGATTGACCTTGTGAGCAAAGACGGGAAAATCTATTCCGTTCCAGTGAATATTCATAGAGGCAATGTGCTTTGGTATAACAAAAAAGTATTTGAAGATCAGGGCTTAGAGCCGCCAACGACGTTTGATGAATTTTTCAAAACAGCCGATGCCTTAAAGAAAAAAGGGATTACACCACTTGCGCTGGGGGATAAAGAACCTTGGGCAGCGACTCATTTGTTTGAAAGCGTTCTTCTAGGTGTACTAGGTGCAGATGACTATCAAAAACTTTGGGCGGGCGACTTAAAAATGGATGATGCAAAAGTGAAGGAAGCGGCAGACATCTTTGGACGTATGCTCGAATACGTCAACGACGATCATAGCTCGCGTAACTGGCAGGATGCCTCACAACTCGTGGCAAAAGGGGAAGCTGCAATGAATGTCATGGGCGATTGGGCAAAAGGATATTTTGTGAATGATTTAGATTTGAAGGTGAATAAAGACTTTGGATACGTGGCAACTCCTGGTACGGAGGGCAGCTTTATGGTCATCACGGATACATTCGGACTGCCGAAGGGTGTCAAACAACCAGAAAACGTGAAAAAATTCTTATCTGTCTTAGGATCTGTGGAAGGACAGGATGCGTTTAATCCGCTGAAAGGGTCCATACCGGCACGTGTGGATGCAGATGTATCAAAATATGATGAATACGGAAAATCAGCAATGAAGGCGTTTAAAGAGTCAAAGCTGGCACCGTCTCTTGCGCATGGCTCAGCTGCTGAAGAAGGTTTTGTCACGAAGGCGAACCAAGCCGTCAATATTTTCGTGACACAAAAAGACAGCAGTCAGTTCGTTTCTTCTTTAAAAGATTCAATGAAATAAAGATGAAAGAGGCGGCCGTTAGGCACCGCCTCTTTTTTAAAAAAAGGAGTGTAGCTTCATGCGCATGGACACATCGCCGATCACAAATACACCAGCAGCAAAAGTGAAACGTGTTCGGAAAAAATGGAATGGAGACCAGCTGCTTGCCCTGCTATTTTTAGCACCGTCAGCTGTTTTATTATTCATTTTTGTTTATGGATTTATTGGCTGGACAGGATATGTTTCATTATCGAACTGGACCTCGCTTGTTCCTGATTTTTCTTTCGCAGGTATGAAAAATTATGTCATGCTGTTTCAAGATTTTCGCTTTCAGTCAGATCTTCGAAACACGGTCTTTTTTACATTATTCTTTATTGGAGCAGTCATTGCTTCTGGGCTTGTACTGGCCATTTTACTAGACCAGAAGATCAAGGGGGAATCACTTTTTCGGAATCTCTTCTTCTTTCCGATGGCCCTTTCCTTTGTGGTCACAGGTGTTGTGTGGCAATGGATCCTAAATCCATCAACTGGGGTGAATCTGTTTTTAAAAACACTCGGCATCCAGCCCAAGTGGTACACGGATACGAACATTTTAGCTGGATTTGTCTGGGGGAAAATTGAGTTTGGTGTACCGGCAGCAATGATTGCAGTTGTCATCGCTGCTGTGTGGCAGATGACAGGGTTCTCACTTGCGATGTATTTGGCTGGTCTTAGAGGTATTCCAGAGGAAGTGAGAGAGGCTGCTAGAATGGATGGCGCAACCGAGTGGCAAATCTACTGGAAAATCATTTTCCCGCTGTTAAAACCAATCACAGCGAGTGTCGTCATTATCATGGCACATATTTCTTTAAAGATCTTCGATTTGATTTACTCGATGACAGGACCAGGTGCAAACTTTGTCACCGATGTGCCAGGTGTTTATATGTTTGAAATGACCTTTAGAGGAAACCATTATGCAGGTGGTGCCGCCATTGCGATCGTTATGCTGATTTCTGTTGCGGTCTTTATCGTGCCGTATCTCCTGTCTAGTCGGAAGGGGGCTTCATCATGATCGCAAGAGGGTTTGTCCGTCCAGTTCTTTATGCTTTATTAATACTGTGCAGTTTGTTTTTTCTCATGCCTGTTTATGTCATGCTCGTCACAAGCTTAAAGCCATTAGGTGAAGTGACCCTTGAGCGAATGTGGTCGCTCCCATCTACACTAGATTTCTCAAGCTACAAAATCGCTTTTGAAAAGTTATCACCCAATTTAATGAATTCTCTTTATCTAGTCATTCCTGCTACCTTATTGTCAGCTGTATTAGGTGCGATGAATGGCTATGTGCTGTCTAAATGGCGCTTTAAAGGATCAGAAGTGGTGTTTACCTTCATGTTGTTTGGTATGTTTATTCCATATCAAAGTATCCTCATTCCACTTATTCAATTTTTACGTGAAATCGGCTTGTATAACTCCATTCCGGGACTTGTGCTTGTTCATGTCGTATATGGCCTGCCAATCACAACACTCATGTTCCGCAATTTTTATGTAAGCATTCCTGATGAAATGATTGAATCAGCGAAGATGGATGGGGCCGGATTTATCGGGATCTTCAGACATATGATTCTTCCGCTTTCCATCACAGGGTTTGTCGTGGTTGCCATTTGGCAGTTCACAAATGTGTGGAATGAGTTTCTATTTGCGGTCACTATGACCACAGCAGAGAATCAGCCGGTCATGGTTGCACTGCAAAATTTATCAGGCAGTCAAATTGTGCAATGGAATGTTCAAATGGCAGGTGCCATCTTGGCTGCGCTGCCAACACTTTTGGTCTATATTCTACTTGGAAAATACTTTGTGAAAGGGCTTCTTGCAGGCTCTGTCAAAGGGTAAATTGATTTTCTTGTTATCGTTTTCATTTGGTGTACTGAAAGGATTGACTTCTCTTTAGATAGCGTCATAATAAAAGTTGAGACTTGCTAGTTTTCATCATGCTAGGCAAGGATTATCAAAGGGTAGCAAAGGGAGGAGTCATCCTGAATGAAGCAGTCACCAATTTTTTTACTGCCTGAATTGAAGGAGAGAATATGGGGAGGTACAGCCTTAAGGGATCAATTTGGCTATGATATTCCTTCTGATCAAACGGGAGAATGCTGGGCAATTTCTGCTCATCCAAACGGACCAAGTGTCGTGCAAGACGGTCCATATAAAGGGAAAACGTTGATCGAACTATGGGACAATCACAGAGAATTGTTTGGGGGAATAGAAGGCGATCGCTTTCCGCTCTTAACAAAAATTTTAGATGCAAACCAAGACTTATCCGTTCAAGTTCATCCAGATGATGATTATGCGGAAAGACATGAAAATGGCGAGCTTGGGAAAACAGAGTGCTGGTATATCATTGACTGCAAAGAAGGCGCAGAAATGATCTATGGTCATAATGCACGGACGAGAACTGAGCTTGTGACCATGATGAACAGCGGAGATTGGGAAGGCCTTTTGCGGCGAGTGAAAATTAAGCCGGGCGATTTTTATTATGTGCCAAGCGGTACCATTCATGCACTATGTGAAGGCACACTGGTTCTCGAAACGCAGCAAAGTTCAGATACGACCTATCGGGTGTATGATTATGAACGAAAAGACCAAAATGGCCATGAACGTGAACTTCACTTCACGCAGGCCATTGATGTCACAACGGTTCCTCATGTAGACGGTTATGCAGATGAATCAGTAGAAACTCGTCCAGGGGTGACCATTAGAACATTCGTAGAAGCAGAATATTTCTCTGTGTATAAATGGGAAATTGATCAAAAAGTAGAGCTATCGCAAGATTATCCGTTTTTGCTGTGCAGCGTTATTAATGGGGAAGGGTCCTTAGAGCATAATGGGCATACATATCCGCTGCCAAAAGGAGCCCATTTTATCCTGCCTGCTGAAACAGGGAACTTCACAATTGAAGGATCTTGTGAACTGATTGTGTCACATATATAAAGAAAAAGAGGATAAAAGAGGACTTCGAGAGTCCTCTATTTTTCTATTGCATAAAAGACTTGAAAGAGACTTGTTTTTGTCGATAAAGAGATTAGTAGACTATTATGCAAAGTTAAGAGAGGGACAGGGAACGTGAAAAAAACCATCAAGATTATGTTACTCGCAGCTGCCTTTGGTATGACATTACACACAGGCAAAGAAGTGCAAGCAGCCTCCTATGTCGATCAATCCATTTATACGATTAGCACCTCAAAAGTATTTACAACAGAAGCAGAAGTGAAAAAAGCGGTTGACACGTTGAAAAAGGATAAGAAATGGACAGCCACTTATCAAACTTCAGGAAATACATCGACTTATCAACTGACTGCCTCAGGATATGACTCACAAGTAGCAGCTAATGCAAGTGCCGCTGCATTAAAAAAAGAGTTAGGCATGAGCGGTACGGTGTCTCCAGTAGGTGACCGCCTTCCTTTACAGAAAATCGTATCTGATCCAATCAACGATGAAAGTCAGGCGAAAAAACTGACGCTCGAGCTGACGAAAACATCAGGACTCAATAGCACTTATGAAGCTATCAATCAAAGCAGACCATCTTATCAGGTCATTTCAGGAGCCATTGATTCTGAAACGAAAGTCAAAAATATTCAAACCGAACTACAAAAACAGGCCGGAGTCACGAGTACATATCAAACCGAAAACAAAGCTGGCACCGTGTATCAGCTGATCTCAGGCAGTATTGTCGGACAGAGTAAGGCAAATACCATCCTGCAAGGTTTTCAAAAGGAATCAGGTTTAAAAGCAGTACTCCAAACGGTAGCAGCAGGCAAACCGTATTACATCGTCACATCTGCTACACAAACGAATCAGTCTAAAGCGCAAACCCTTCTGACCCAGCTGCAAAAAGAAGCGAAAATCAGCGGAAAGATTCAGAAGGCTGGAGCTGTTAAAAATGTATATAGCATGGAATCAGGCTATTTCAAAGACAGTAAGCAAGCAGCCTCAGCGGCGGCTCAGATCAAGAAACAAGCTGGTGCGTCAGGTACTGTGCAGCGAGTAGGAAAAACGAAAAATTATATCGTAAAGCTCAATCAATTAAATGACACAACTTACGCAAAAACAGTTGCCTTTTTCAAGAAAAAGAAATGGCGCTATACGTCTAAAAAGATCTCCTCTACACAGCCATATCAAGTAGTGACTGGGAATCTTTTGGGCGATGATCAAGCGAAAAAAGCAACGGCATTTTTCCAAAAGAAAAAAGTATCCGCCACAACGAAAAAAACAGGCAAAGCATCTGACAGCACGTATCGACTTGTTGTGAATCAAGCAACGGATCAGACAAAAGTAAATAAAGGTGCTGCATACTTAAAAGCACAAAAGGTGACAAGCAGCATCACAACAGGCAAGGGGCAAGCCGTCAGTAAAGCATACAGCCTGATGACAACTCCTGTATATGATCAAAGCAAAGTAAAGCAGGCGCAAGAGATCATGAAAAAAAATGGAGTTGCCAGTAGTACAAAAACATTAACAGAAGCTGTTAAGCAATACCGTATTACGACAGAGGCGACTGTGAATCAGACAAAACTGAATCAAGCCTTAAGTTATTTAACCAAACAAAAAATGAAAGCAGCCGCTCAAAAAACGGGAGCAACTGATTATGGTCAATATCAGATCAAAACAGGGGTTATTTCGACTGCTGCCTTAAGAGATCAAGGCATGACATTCTTCAAAAAACGAAATGAACCAGCTGCTTATACAACAACGACAAAACCGGCATATAAAATCAACATCACACAGCAGTTTACAGGGTTACCAAATGCGAATGCGGCCATTGCTTTTGTGAAAAGCCAATACGGCTGGACAGCCACAGCGACAAAAATCAAAAACGGTCCAATGGTGATGCAGACGAATTATAACCTCACTGTCAATGAGATGGTAAACAAACAAATGAAGGTATCGCCGCAGACAGATGGTGCAGCATATGTCTATGCGACATATGTAGACCCAGCGACATCCACAGTGAATACAGACGGGCTAAATGTACGTTCTACACCTGATTCAAGTTCGGCTAGCAACATCGTCGCACAGCTGAACAAAGGAACAAAAGTGAAGCAGCTTGGAAAAGATGGCAACTGGATCAAGATCAGCCTCGGCTGGAGAAATGCGAGTTCAGCAGAAGTATTAAAATATGTAGACCCAGCGAATATCGCGGAGGGCACTCAATCTTATTTTCAATTTCTCAAACTCTCTGAAGCTGCAAATCTCAACCCGACTGAAGTGAATACGAAGATTTTAGCAGGGAAAGGCATTCTTGCCGGAAAAGGACAAGCCTTTATCACAGCAGCGAAAACGTATCATATTAACGAAATCTATCTCATTTCACATGCATTGCTTGAAACAGGCAACGGCAGTTCCATTTTAGCGAACGGTACGAAGTTTAATGATAGAATCGTGTATAACATGTATGGCATTGGTGCATATGACAGTAACCCGAATTACCTCGGTGCAAAGTATGCGTATGAACAGCAATGGTTCACACCAGAGGCAGCCATTATTGGCGGGGCAAAATTCATTGGCAACAGCTATATCAATAACGCCACATACAAACAAGATACCATTTACAAAATGCGGTGGTCTGCGACAGCGACTCACCAATATGCAACAGATATTGGCTGGGCTTCTAAACAGGTCACTCGTATGTATAGTTTGTATAACTTACTTGATAACTATACGCTGTATTATGATATCCCCGTGTATAACAAATAAAAAAACGTCCGTGCTTCTTAATGAGAAGCCGGACGTTTTTTGTGTAAGAGCTGATGTTCAATAAAGGAAAGAAGCTGCTGACTTGATTTCCCTTTTGAATATTGGTTCCATTCCTCAGCAAAGGTTTTCAATAAGTCTTGATTGGCTGATTCGTTTAGCCCCTTAAGCTCCTTTAAGAGCATATCTTGTGTGACGCAAGCCTTTCCTGGAATAATGTCTTCATAACGTTCGACTAAACCGCGTTTCATGCGATAAGTCTCTAGATCGTAAGTGAAGAACAAAACAGGCTTTCGGAGCAGCGCATATTCAAACACAATGGACGAATAATCTGTAATCAGGACATCGCATACAGAGAGCAATGGAAAGAGCGGCTGATCGGACACATCAAATATCCACTCACCATCTGTTTCTGCTTTGGCTAAATGTTTCACTGCAGGATGAAGTTTGACGAGCAGGATATAGTCACCATTCAGCTCTCTATGCAATTGTTCTTTAGAAAAAGGTAAGACAAGACCGTCCATTGCAAAGTCCCGGTAGGTCGGCGCATACAGCAGCACTTTTTTGCCTTTTGGAAAAATATCCGTCTGAAAGGAAATAGGGCGCTCATCATAGTACGCATCTGTGAATGGTACACCTGTTGGCAGAAAACGATCGTCCTTGACGCCAAATGAAGTTTTGAAAATCTCGCGCATGTGATCTGAGCCTGTAACGATATAATCGAAAGACGCATAGACCCGCTTGAAACGCTGCAGATCACGAGAACTACGGTGATGATTTGAAGCGTCTTCAAGACCGAACTTTTTCAAAGCACCATTGGCGTGCCACACTTGAATACAAGTGGTAGAAGGTCTATTTCTTAGCACACTTGTCATCAGAAAATAATTATCTGTGACGACAACTTTGCTTTTTAGCATCGTATAGATACATTGAATGAGATGGAAGGGATTTTTTTCATGAAAATAGCGAAATGACACATGAGGCACGTCCTTTTCTATCACGGAAGCATGCTTCGTATAGAGGACAGTGAGCTTCATTGTCATATTCGCCTGTTGTTGATAAGTATCAATGAGAGCAGCTGCATTCTCTTGGAATGAAACAAGCAGCGTCACCTGATTGTCACGAGGTTTCACGCCGCTCATGAGCCATCCAGCAAAAGAAACAAAAGCTGCATAGCATGAGATGATCATTGAGCGTATATTCATCATGTATCAGTCTCTCACAGCTGCTTCGTCTGATCTTTTACTTGCTCAGGATAGTAGCGCTTTTTCCCTTTGTTTTCTTTTAATACGGCAAAAGCGTACTTTGGGATATTCAGCATTCGTTTCCATCTCCACGGATTGACAATGAGTCTGTACAGCCATTCCGTATTTGTTTTAATCATCCAGCGTGGTGCACGCTTCACCGTACCGCTAAATACATCAAAGCTTCCACCTAAACCGATGCAAACAGCTTGCGGGAACAAATGACGGTATTCATAAATAAAGTTCTCTTGGTTTGGATAACCTAAAGCAACAAACACCATATCTGCTTTTGAACGAGCAATTTGTTTTGCCACAAATCGTTTATCCGCTTGATAACCATCACAGCTGCCTGCAATCACCACATTTGGATATTCTGTATCAATTCGCTGTTTGACAGCCTCGAGCACTTCTTCTTTCGCCCCATATAAAAAGATACTTTTAGATTGCTTGTTTGCGAGATCAAGCATAGACATGAACACATCAAAACCTGCAATTCTTGATTTCAATGGACTTTGCGTCATGCGTGACATCAACACAACACCTACACCATCCGGCAGTACATAATCCGCGGAAGAAACCACTTGATGATATGCATCATCCTTCATGACAGCATAGCCGATCTCTGGATTCACTGTCGCAATCATGGCGCCTCTTCTCTGGGAAATATGATGCTGGTTGATATAGCTAATAAATTCATCTAAGTCACCATTTACATAAGAAAGGTTAGAGACCACTTCTGTTTGCATTGTTCAGACCTCCTTTTTCATTTTGTTATCTATGAAACGTTCATTGTAAATTCATTCTTCGCCTACTCATCATTTTATCACAGTTGCTCCATGAAATATTAACAATAACTTTACAATCCTTTAAATTTCGTGACATTTTCATTAATTCATATGGACGATCCTTTGTGAAATATTGATTTCTCGGTCTTCTCCTCCTGCACCCAATAAATTGGAAATAGTTTGTCTTTACATTTTCTTAACCTTTCATAGGCGTTGTGATATAATGAAGTTCCGAAGAGCGAAAAAATGATCGATGATAATAGGATTACGGATAACATTACTGCTTGAAGCAGACGAATAAGGATGAAAGAAAGGAGTTCATGTTTGCAATGAAGAAAGTTATTACTTACGGTACATTTGATTTATTACACTGGGGGCACATTAAGCTGCTAGAGCGTGCAAAGCAGCTCGGAGATTACTTAGTGGTGGCCATCTCTACAGACGAGTTTAATTTACAAAAATCAAAAAAAGCTTATCATAGCTACGAGCATAGAAAGCTGATTCTTGAAACCATTCGTTATGTAGACGAAGTCATTCCAGAAAACAGCTGGGATCAAAAAGTCCGTGACGTGCAAGAGCACGATATCGATGTGTTTGTCATGGGAGATGACTGGGAAGGTAAATTCGATTTCTTAAAAGAACATTGCGAAGTCGTATACTTGAAGAGAACAGAAGGCATCTCGACAACACAAATTAAGGAAGAAATTGCGGGACTTTAATAGATCGAAAAAAAGTACTTCTTATCTTTTGGTGAGAAGTACTTTTTCATGTAAAATACAATGAGCAAGTCATCATTATTTTTAAGGAGAGCTTCCTTTGTTTCAAAATTGGATGAAGAAAAAAGTTGAAGATACATTGGATCAATCTGAACAACATGAAACAATGGCATCAGTGGACATGCCTGATATGGATTACTACTTTATTATGGGTGATGTGCCAAAACAGGATGAGAGCTTAACGAAATCTTTAAAGACAAGAATTAAGCCCTTGGCTGATCAGCATAAGCGTACTGCAATTTTAACTTTAAATTACGATGCAAATGTGAAAGAACGTATTCACCGCATGGAAGAGATCTTTTCTTCTGAGGTTGACATCTTGAATGTGTATGAACACTATATCCTACCGGAAAGCGGTAGTAAGAGACGTTACTCGGAATTTATTGTCGGTGAATCATCGCATTCGATCAATGAAGCAGTGACTCCAGCAGATGAATCCACGATTCAGGTGACGAGATATGAACGGTCTTCTTCTCCCATTTGTTATATTGAACAATATAATGAAGAGAAGCAATTGGTGAAAAGGGAAGAATATAATTTTCATGGCGTTTTATGCAGAGTACAAAGTTTTGTTCCCCATACAGGTGCACTATACTTGGAGGAATTGATCAATGACGATGGCAGCATTTTTATGGAGATCATCTATGCTGGTGATGCAAAAAAGAATCCAGTCCGTCACATTAATTGGTATAAAAAAACAGGAATTCAAACATTTACAAAGAAGACGGATATAAAACAACAATGGCTATCCAGCATTCAATTACAAAATGACCGGTTAAAACTGATGGTCACAGAGGACCGGGACCAGGACCGCCATTTGTTTAAAATAGATCAACCGGAATCAACTTATTATGCTGCTTTTGTGCATGAAGCCCATTATGAGGAAAATCCGCACCATATCAATTCTCAATATGGAGAATTATTTAAACAAATAAGAAAACAGCAAGTGGATGCCGTCTTCTTTGGCGATACTAAGCATAAAGAAGATGTTGAGAAGGTTTTAGGAGAACAAACTTATTTCTACCATGTGCCTTCTGATGAAATGTCAGCTTGGAAAACAGTACTTCATCAGATGCTGGAAAACCGTATACGTAAAGATGAGCTGAGAAAGATCGTGGATCGCACGAAATGGGTGCTGCATGATCTTAGCTCTGAACACCATGTTCTTCATCTTCAGCTTAAGATGACAGACGAAATGAGCCAAGCGGATCATGTGGAAATTGATTTTGCAGGATATGATCGAGTGAATGGAGCTGAAATCATTTCTCAAACAATTGATGAGAATGATCAAGTCAGTTTCCCAATTGGTCATTTTCAAACAAAGAAAAACATCGAAACCAACCAAACAAAATTTGTGGATTTTTACATCCGCTTTAAAACAGAAGAACTTCAAGAAGTTTTACAACGTCTAGAAGTAGAGGGAGAGCTCCTTACCAATAAACCATCTTCAATTGATGGTTGGTCGTATCAAACGAAACAGGGGAACTATTCTTGGAAAGTAAAATAATGATACAAATAACGGTAAGATTTTTGAACAGAGGAGATTAACGATTAATGATTGAAGAGGGAATCCATAAGAAGAGTGTCGTTGAAGGTTTAAAAAATCATCATGAAAAATTGGAAATGCTCGTTCGCATCTACGATGACATGCCATTAGCAGATAGAGAGTTTTATCTGTTTATGAGGGAAAGGGTCTCAAAACAAGAACTATTCCTCCCGCTTGTTCATCAAGAAGAGAATCTATTCAAATTGGTACTGAGTGAAGCATCGCTTCCGCTTGCGTTAGAGCAAGGCCAGACATACAACTTGTATGTCACGGACTATCTGAGCGCAAACAAAGAAGAGGACGAAGACGAGCTTGAAGACTCAGCCTATGATTCTGATTCGGAAGAAGAGGATGAAGACGTAAAAGAAGCGGATACCAGCGCGACTTCCGAAATAGAAGAAAAAACACCATATTATAAACGTCGTTTGAAAATGGAAATTGAAACGCCAGAGCTGACATTTTTAGAAAATAAAGAAGCGCTGTTGTATGTTATTCCATATCGTACAGACAAAGGCAATGCTTCATTGAAAATCAAACGGGAGCTCAAAGTTGTGAAATTCCATCATATCGAGCTCAACAAAGAATGCACGCTATCTTTATCTGGGTATGCAGGCGTTCTAAGTGCAGAGCATCCTTATCAGATCAAAGAAGTAAAGCTTCTATTGAAGAAAAATGGTGAGGAACCAGTTGAGCATCGTTTTCCTGTCAAGATGACACATAAAAAAGATGAAGTCATTCAATATCGTGACGACCATCAAACACCACAACTGTATCAATTTTCAGCAGAAGTTCCTTTAGAGGAGTTAACTTATTCCTTAAACAAACGGTTTGTCTATCGCTTCTATTTTGAGTTTATTTGCGATGTTAACGGAGTGGAAGAAACGTTAACAACAACTTCTTTAGTGCTTGGAGATCGTTCAAACAAACTCAAAGGACTTGTTCAAATTCATAAAAGAAACGATGTACCAATTCGATATGAAGTGTACAGAAAGAAAAAAAGACAAACTTTAGGCATCCGAATAAATGATTACACCATGAAGACACGTGCTAAGTACTACGTAAAAAGCAAGTGGAAGAAATTCAAGAAGCAAGTGGGTAAGATTAAAAAAGTTCGCAATCGCCTTGTGACAAGTACTTTCCAAACGACCTTTACACTGGCGAGTAAACTGTCCGTCAAAAAGAAAACCGTTATTTTTGAGAGCTTTAATGGGAAACAATTCAGCTGTAACCCGCGTGCTATTTATGAATATATGAAAGAAAATCACCCTGAATATACGCTGATCTGGAGTGTTAAAAAAGGTCATGAAGCACCATTTAAAGAAAAAGGCATCTACTATATCAATCGTCTGTCATTGAAATGGATTTTTGCAATGGCAAGAGCTGAGTATTGGGTCGTAAACAGTCGTTTGCCGCTATGGGTTCCAAAACCAGAACACACCCAATACTTACAAACATGGCACGGCACGCCATTAAAACGACTGGCGATGGACATGGACGAAGTGCATATGCCTGGAACAAACACGAAGAAGTACAAAAAGAATTTCACGAAAGAAGCATCGAATTGGGATTATCTCATCTCTCCTAATGCCTACTCGACTGAAATCTTTACACGTGCGTTCCAATTTCAAAAGACCATGATTGAGTCAGGATATCCGAGAAATGACTTCCTTCACAATCAAAACAATGAAGAAACGATGAGAGCACTGAAACAAAAAATGAACCTGCCACTTGATAAAAAATTGATTTTATATGCACCGACATGGAGAGACGATCAATTTTATAAAAAAGGGCAGTACAAATTTGATTTAGATCTTGATCTGCATGAGCTACGAGCATCTATCGGAGAAGAATATATCATCATCCTTCGTATGCACTATTTAGTAGCGGAAAACTTTGATCTCGGACCATATGAAGGCTTTGCCTATGATTTCTCTCATTACGAAGACATTCGAGACCTTTATATGATTTCCGACCTACTCATTACAGATTACTCTTCCGTGTTCTTTGATTATGCAAACCTTAAACGTCCGATGCTGTTCTATGTACCAGACATCGAAACATATCGTGACAAACTGAGAGGCTTCTATTTTGACTTTGAACAAGAAGCACCAGGACCACTTGTAAAAGAAACATCACGCGTGATTGAATGGGTAAGAGAAACAGAACAACCGACATTTACACTACCAGAATCATTTGCACCGTTTTATGAAAAATTCTGTTACTTAGAGAGCGGGGAGTCATCGAAGCGGGTGGTTGAAGTAGTTTTTAATTCGCACCGCTTTTAATTGTTTTCTTATAGATGGAAAAACACCTTTGGAAGGTATCAAGTTCAATACTTGACCATTATCCAAAGGTGTTTTTAAATACATATAATTTTATTCTGTATATAAGTGGTTAATTAGTTTTAGTACAGACATTTTTGTAGAAGAGGTCTAGCGCCTCGCTATTATACTTTTCATAATCAAAGGATTTTTGTTCCATACTATTCTGGATAAAATCAGACATACCATTAAATAGCGCAGTTTCATTATTATCAACTAATAATCCGTATCCACCCTCTAAGACGGAATGTACTCCAGTTACATCGGTAGCTATAATTGGTTTTTTCAGAATCATTGCTTCCATTAGAACCAAGCCTTGCCCTTCATACTCTGAAGATAAGACAAAACAATCACATTCATCTAGTAAAGAAAATGGATTTTCGAGTTGTCCAACAAAAAACACGCAATGTTCTAGATGTAATTTTTTTGTGTGATCCTTTAACTCTCTTTTTAAAGGCCCTTCACCCACAATATACAATACAGCTTTTGGGTATTGTTTGTGTAATTGTGAAAAAGCAGAAATTAATTTCTTTTGTCCTTTTTCAGGGGATAATCTTCCAATAGTTATAAAGTTGATATAATCCTTATTAGGAAGTGGTATCCCAGATAAATTAAGACCGATGGATTCGTTTTTATCATTTTGGTGAGTAATTAAATATCTCTCATTATTAAATTCTATAATCTCTTTATTTTCTTTCATTTGAAGTACTTTGTTAGGCGAGATTACATTATTAACAAAAACCATTTTCTCTAAAGCATTAGGAACAAAAGGGCTTAAATTCAAGTGATTTTCTATGTTAGTCGATTCGGCAACTGAAACAATTCTATCGAAGAACTTGTAAAGTGAGAAAATGACTTTTAGGTTACCACGATGTTTATATTTGTGGTTCACTTTCTTGTTATATTCTTTCATCATGTCAGCATGAAGGAAAATACTTTTGACTTTAAAATCTCCGAATGCGAAAAGAAGAGTCCAGAACTTGTTATATCCTCCAAAATCTATTCCTACATCAAATTTCGTATTACCAATAATTCTCTTTAATTCTCTTTTATATGAGTTTACTGGAGTGTATTTTAACATTTTGTTATTGTATATACCACGGCGGAAAATTAGATTCTGTTTATATGTTTCTACTAATGTTCTATTAACAAAACCTGGTCTATAAATAATATGAACATTAGGATGAAGCTTCTGTATGTTCATCCATTTATCCTTATGATAATTTGAGTTATCAATGACGACAACTTCATATTTGTTGTAATCAATCTGATCAAATAAATTAGTCGCTGAAACGGTTATACCATTATTGTAGAAGCCCCCACAATAAAAAAGTAATTTTTGTTTATTGCTTTCAACCTTGATTAATTCATCTTGATTTTTCCCTTTAAATATTATGTCAATGAGTCGATCAGTAGCATTTCCGTCATCATAAGAGCAATATTCATCTAAAAACTCTTTGTATTGACTTTCAAACTGTTTATTGAAGTTATTTAAACTGTTTAGTTGACCTAAGCTGTCAATTAAATCAACTATACTTTCACAGATAGGTCCTGGAAGTTTTGTTATATCTAAATAAAAACCTCTCTCTGCTTCATATTCATGTAAGTCAGGCATATAGAAAAAGACAGGTCTTTTTAAAGGTAGGAAATCGAAAAAGATACTTGAATAATCTGTAATCAAAATGTCTATAGCTGATAAAAGTTCATTTGTATCAATCCAGTTTGGAACACAAAGATGTTCAAGACCACTCTGTTTAAAAAATTTATAAGAAAAGTAATGAGATTTTAAAAGTACTAAATAATTATCACCAAGCGCCTGCTGAATTTTCACAACTTCACTATGCAATGTATAGCAAGTATCCTCTTCGGCACCTATTGTTCCTCTCCATGTTGGAGCATAAAGTACAATTTTTTTATTAAAAGGTAGGTCTAATCTTTCTTTCACACTTTCACTGCTAGTGTTTAATGTTAAATCTACTCTAGGATAACCGATATTTGCAATTTTCCCGGCAAATATCCCAAAAACATCATTTGATTTTAGTAACTTTTCATACGTAAAAGTATTCGGGCTAATAAGGTAATCACAATGAAGCAAATTTCTTTGTATATTTTTATGACCAGACATTGATCTTTTATTAATATCTTTCCCTAAAGTTTTTAAAGGAGTTCCATGCCAAGTATTGATATAAACTTGCTCTTCTCTTTTAATAAAATAAAAAGGAAATGACGTATCATTAACTAAATATTTAGAAGTTGCTAAATATTTTAGATATTCGTCACTATCAACTTTAACAAAGGAAATATTAGAAGTTTTCTGCTTTAATTCTGTAATCATTGGATCATTAAAATCATTAATGACCCAAACGTGATGTAAATCTTTAAAAGTACTATCTTTCATCAATCCTAGAAAAATTGCATAACAATTTCCAGAAATACTTTTTCCATGATAAGCTTCATATAGAATATAATTACTTCTAACCGGATTTTTCTCTAAATAGGAGGTATATTTACTTCTGATACGAAGTCGTGAATCTCTGGAAAATTCAATTAGTGGATTTAAAATAAATTTAATCTTTCTTGTAACAATTTTTTTGAATTGCTTGATTCTCATTAATGTTAAGCCCCTTCATGTAATATATATAATAGGAAAATGATATTTATTTCGGAAATGCAATTATCCTGATAATTATATTCTAATGGCAATTATAAAGCAATGATATAATAAGGTAATTAGTAACCTAGAATAGCTGAATATACCAGCGTTTGTTTTGATCGAATTTCCCTACTAGTTAATATACTCATTCGATTTGAAAAGTGAAATATTTCTCAACATCTGTTACAATTATGAGCGGTGATTTTTTTAAAGAGGTAATCCCAAAACTAATATCTAAGGAAGATTAGAATGAACGCATTGTTTACAATATTAAGAGAGCAAATCAGCTCACTTCCGCTGATTATACGACTTGCTGTTTATGAAACAAAATCAAAATATCAGATGAATTATTTAGGTGTTTTGTGGCAGTTTTTAAATCCATTAATGCAGATGCTAGCTTATTGGTTTGTTTTTGGTATGGGTATTCGCGGAGGACAGCCAATTGCCATTGGAGACATGGAGGTTCCATTTATCATCTGGATGCTTGCCGGTTTAATCCCTTGGTTCTTCATTAGTCCAACCATTCTTGATGGATCAAACAGTGTGTTTAAACGCATTAATATGGTATCGAAAATGAATTTTCCGATTAGTGCGCTGCCGTCTGTGGTCATTATGTCCAACTTGTTCAGCTATTTTGTCATGATGGGTGTCTATCTTATTGTGCTGATTTCTTATGGCATATATCCTGACGCGCATTGGCTACAATATATTTACTACCTTATATGTATGATCGCGTTTATGTTTTCGTTTAGTTTGTTTAATTCAACAATTAGTGTACTCGTAAGGGACTATCAATTTCTTTTACAATCAGTGACACGTTTACTTTTCTTTTTGCTGCCGATTTTTTGGAATATCTCAGAAAAGCTCACTGGAGACAAAGCATGGATAGGAGATATTTTAAGATTAAATCCTCTTTTCTACATTATTGATGGTTTCAGAAATAGCTTGTTAAAGGGAGAATGGTTCTTCCATGATGTGAAATATACGCTTTATTTCTGGCTGATTACGCTTCTTCTTTTAACAGTCGGTTCATTACTGCATATGAAATTTAGGGATAAATTTGTCGATTTTCTTTAAAAAGTAAGGAGATTATACGATGAAACTAAAGGTTTCGTTTCGAAACGTATCCAAGCAATACGTCCTATATAAAAAACAGTCGGACAAGATTAAAGGGCTGTTTTTACCTAATAAAAATGAAAAAGGTTTCTTTGCCGTTCGTGATGTGTCTTTTGATGTCTATGAAGGAGAGACGATTGGTTTTGTAGGGATCAACGGTTCTGGGAAATCCACGATGTCGAACCTTCTAGCGAAAATCATTCCACCGACAAGTGGTGAGATTGATATGGACGGCCAGCCATCGTTAATTGCCATTGCGGCAGGGCTGAACAATCAGTTAAGCGGTAAAGACAACATTCGTTTAAAATGCTTAATGATGGGTCTGACAAATAAGGAAATTGACGATCTTTATGAAAAAATCGTAGAGTTTGCGGATATTGGAGACTTTATAGACCAGCCTGTAAAGAGCTATTCAAGCGGAATGAAATCCCGTCTTGGTTTTGCTATTTCAGCACATATAGATCCAGATATCCTCATTATTGATGAGGCACTGTCTGTAGGAGACCAAACCTTCTATCAAAAATGTGTGGATCGCATCACCGAATTCAAAGAACAAGGAAAGACGATCTTTTTCGTCAGTCACTCCATTAGTCAAATCCAAAAAATCTGTGATCGGGTTGCTTGGATGCATTATGGTGAACTTCGTATGTTTGATGATACGAAAAAGGTTGTGAAAGAGTATAAGGAGTTTGTTGATTGGTTTAACAAGCTTTCTAAGAAAGAGAAAAAGGAATACCAATTGAAGCACAAGGAAGGTCGAAAAGGCGTACAAACGACAGAGAAAGTCACGAGGTATAATG
Organism: Bacillus sp. FSL K6-3176; assembly: GCF_038003325.1. Classification (NCBI taxonomy): domain Bacteria; kingdom Bacillati; phylum Bacillota; class Bacilli; order Caryophanales; family Bacillaceae; genus Bacillus; species Bacillus sp. FSL K6-3176. The sequence goes on along the minus strand of NZ_JBBOOX010000001.1, from coordinate 3,252,776 downwards.
ACACTGGAAAACGACGTTCCTTTTTCGGACCGGCGTTTCAAGTCACCATAATAGCTGTTTTAACCATCTTACTTGCCCTTTCTATGTTTTCGGATCGTCCGCTGCGTACACTGGCGACATTTGGTGCAATTCCTTCAGGTAAAACAGAGACGCCCCAGTCAACAAACCATGAGACGAAAGGTGCCCCTGATGATATGAAAAAGATTGATCAACAGGCTATAGTTAAGGCAGATCCAATGACGGTTTATACAGACAGGGCCATGAAAAAAAAGGCAGACGTCACATTATCGTTTGGACAAGAAGTGAAGGCTGTGGCTAAAAATAAACAAGTCGTTCAAATCAAAACAGCATCAGAGACGTATTATGTGAAACCTGATGCGCTACAAAACGCAGATGAATTGAAGCCGTTATCCATAGGACCAGCACAGTTCAATTCCTACGTATCGCCCGCATCTGCGGGTTCGTATGAGTACTTACTTTCTTTCCTTGGAAAAGAAGAGTCTGTGCTGAAGCAAAGAATGCAGACACTTAGCTCGGTCAAAAGTGAACAAGGCGATACCATTGAGCGGCTGACCACTGAGAAAACCGATTATGTGATTGAAAATGGCCAGGCAAATACAATGGTGTTCCACGAGATCATGCCCATCTCTCCTTCAACACTTGGGCTGACAGAACAGAATGTCTGGATGAATGAAAAACAAACGAAATTCGCAGTAAAAGGCGAAAATCATCTATTAGTTATCGATAATGAACAGCATACGCTGACTGTTTCAGCGAGCAAATAAAAAGCTGCCGATGCCGGCAGCTTTTTTTAATTCACTTCTTCTTTTTCAAGAAGTTGTTTCATAAATGGAATGAGTTTTTTCTTGAGCTCTTCATCTTGAAGGGCAAACTCTAGCGTCGTTTCAATGAAACCTTGCTTCTCTCCGACATCATATCGTTTTCCTTCAAAGTCATAGGCAAATACACGCTGGATGTCATTGAGCTTTTGGATGGCATCTGTCAGCTGAATTTCTCCGCCTGCACCAATTTCTTGTTGATCAAGGTACATAAAGATCTCCGGCGTGAAAATGTAGCGCCCTAAAATGGCTAAATTGGATGGTGCGGTTCCTTGCGGCGGCTTTTCAACAAAGTTTTTCACTTGGTAGCGGCGCCCTTCTTGGGTAAGAGGGTCAATGATCCCGTAGCGATGCGTATCGCTGTCCGCTACCTGCTGAACGCCGATCACGGACGAAAGGGTTTTTTCATATTCATCCATCAGCTGGCGAAGTCCAGGTGTTTCGGCTTGGACAATATCATCACCTAATAAAACAGCAAAAGGTTCATCACCGATAAAGTTGCGTGCGCACCAAACGGCATGTCCGAGTCCTTTAGGTTCCTTTTGGCGGATGTAATGAATATCAGCAATATTAGAGGACTTTCTCACTTTTTCTAAAAGTTCACTTTTCCCTTTTTCTTCAAGGTTACGCTCAAGCTCTGGCGCAAAATCAAAATGATCCTCAATGGCTCTTTTCCCTTTTCCAGTGACAATAATAATGTCTTCAATTCCTGATTCTACAGCTTCTTCAATAATATATTGAATGGTTGGTTTATCAACGATTGGCAGCATTTCTTTAGGCATAGCCTTTGTGGCAGGGAGGAAACGTGTTCCGAGACCTGCAGCTGGTATTATGGCTTTACGTACTTTTTTCAATGAACTTTGCACCTTCCTTACATATAGAAAAAATGATGTGATCTTCATTTTTCATCTTTCATAAAGTGTAACTTACAAATGATAGAAATGACAAATGATTTACGAGAAAGATTTAAAACCAATTGTAAAGAACTTCTGTAAATATTCATGTTGAAAAGAGTAAAGGTGCTGTAAAGATTAAGAATAGAATGATTAGGATTCGTTCTTATTCTTTTGTATAATGAACAACATACAATAATTGAGAAGGAAAGAGGCATCGACTATTGAAAACATTACATGTAATGACTGTATTCGGGACGAGGCCTGAAGCGATTAAAATGGCACCCCTTGTCCTTGAGCTAAAAAAACATCCGCAAATCAAATCCTCAGTCACTGTGACTGCACAGCATCGGCAAATGCTTGATCAAGTGTTGAAAGCCTTTAACATTCAACCAGATCATGATTTAAATATTATGAAAGAACGCCAGACATTATCTGAAATCACATCAAATGCACTATTAAAACTAGATCAATTATTCCAAGAGGAAAAACCTGATATTGTCCTTGTTCATGGAGACACCACTACAACCTTTGCAGGAAGCTTGGCCGCATTCTACCACCAAATTTCTGTCGGCCACGTCGAAGCGGGTTTAAGAACTCACAATAAATACTCACCGTTCCCTGAGGAATTGAACCGCCAAATGACAGGCACTATTGCTGACATTCATTTTGCCCCTACGGCTGAGGCGAAGCAGAATCTTTTAGTAGAAAATAAAAAAGAAGAGACCATCTGTGTGACAGGGAATACGGCCATTGATGCCCTGCAAACAACAGTCACAGAACAATATCAACATCCAATTTTAGAGAAGATCGGTTCAGATAAAATGATCTTATTAACGGCTCATCGCAGAGAAAATCTTGGTCAGCCGATGAAGAACATGTTTAGAGCGATTCGCCGTGTTGTCGAAGAATTTGAAGGTGTTCAAGTCGTATACCCTGTCCATTTAAATCCTGCTGTTCGTGATGCGGCTCAGACAGAATTCAGTGATCTTGATCGTGTGCACTTAATTGAGCCGCTCGAAGTAGTTGATTTCCATAACTTCGCTGCTGCCTCGCACTTTATTCTAACGGATTCTGGCGGTGTACAAGAGGAGGCGCCTTCTCTAGGGAAGCCAGTACTAGTGCTGCGCGATACAACAGAACGCCCTGAAGGTGTGAAAGCTGGTACGCTGAAGCTCGCAGGTACAGATGAAGAGACCATTTACAACATGGCAAAACAGCTTCTAGTCGATCAGAAAGAGTACGACAACATGTCAAAGGCGTCTAATCCATATGGTGATGGACAAGCGTCAAAACGAATTGTCGAAGAGCTTCTCCATCGTTATGGTTTAAGTGATGAAAAACCAGCCCCATTCCAATCATAAAAAAAGAAGACTACATTCCTGTAGTCTTCTTTTTTACTGCTCCAAACTATCCTTCAATTCCTTCTTCACTTTCGCTAAACTGCTGTCATCAAGCTGATAGTAATAAATATTATTGATTCGTGCGCCTGTACCTTTCAGCTCGTGCTGTTTCACATTTTGTCTTGCATCACGATAATCATTCATCATCGTCCACATGTCGTCAAAGGACATATTCGTTTTCATGTTGTTTTCAACGACTTTAAACATATCGCCGAATTTCGTAATAGATGAAATGTTAGCGCCTTTTGCAATGATGCCTTCAATGACTTGACGCTGTCTTTGCTGACGGCCGAAATCACCTTTAGGATCTTGCTTTCTCATTCTTGTATAGGCAAGGGCTTGATCGCCGTTCAGGTTAATTTCTCCTGTACCAAATGAATGGCCATCATAGCTGAAAGCAAACGTGCTGTTCACCGTAATGCCGCCAAGTGTATCGACAATGTCTTTAAAACTTTCCATATTCACTTTCACAAAGTAATCCACAGGTACATCAAGCAGTTCCTCTACTGTATCTGCAGCCATTTGTGTACCACCGAAAGCATAAGAGTGGTTGATTTTATCCATTGTGCCTTTTCCGACAATTTTTGTATACGTATCACGGGGGATACTCACCATTTCAGTTGTTTTCGTTTTCGGATTCACTGTCATGTATATTAATGTATCTGCACGGCCTCGGTCATTCTTTCTTTCATCGACACCCATGACTAAAATGGAGATCGGGTCTTTTTTACTTAAATCGACATCTTTGTCACGCTTATCTGACTTCTTTAAGTTCTCTTGAATGCCTGCGACAGTGGATGCGGCTGTATTCCAAAGATGATACGCGTATCCGCCAGTGGCTAATACGAATAAGCCAATAATCGATAAAACAATCCAAAGAACCTTCTTTTTCTTTCTTTTTCTCTCAGCTCTCATAATGTCCCTCACCTTTTCTATCATTCTTCCATGATTATAGGTTTACGAATCTTGATAAACAAGTTATTTTTTTACTCTGAACCTAGATATAGACGTTGTAACAAAAAAAAGGTTTCAAAAAACCTTAAATTTACCTTAAAATATTAAGTTATAAGACGATACAAAGACATGAGGTGAAAAAAATGAAGAAAATCGTCGTTTTACCGTTCTTAATACTACTACTAGGTATCGTGCTCACAGCATGTGGAACGGCTGAGCAATCCTCAGGAGAAAACAAGACAAGCAGTTCAACTCCTCAGGTGCTGGAAGAAAAAGCTGAATTTATTGGAATGGCTGATGCACATACAGTCGAAGTGAAAAAAGTGAATACGACTTTAAGCTATGAATTTACGGATAATTTTAAAGATGTATTAAATGAATTTAAACCAGGTGACAAAGTAGAAATCTCTTACTTTATCAATGACAGTGGTCAAAAAGAAATTCAGAAGATTGAAAAACAGAAGTAAAAAAAGATGGGCGGGATGAACAAAATTGAAGAAAACAGGCATTACACTTATCGTTCTCATGACACTGACACTACTAATTGCACCTTTTCAGTCTGCCATGGCCAGCTCGACAATTTCAGTAAAACTGTCTAACTATATCGGAAACAAAAACAGCATGGATTTCTCAACAACGGGGGAATACAAACTATCAGGATCAAATGTCGCTGTGACGAAAAGATACGACGGCAAAAATCGTTACGAAGTAGCCAATAGTATTGCTTCTGCAGGATGGAAAAATCCTTCAACCGTTGTGATTGTGAGCCGAGATGCTTTTGATCATGCCATTTCTGTATCGCCGTTAGCATACAAATTAGGCGCCCCAATTTTGTACACGAACATTGAAAAGCTAACGAAGACAACCGAAAATCAGTTGAAAAAGATGAATCCTGATAACATCTTAATTGTCGGGAATACGAAAAGTATTTCAACAGCTGCTGAGAAATCAATCAAAAAGTATGGAAAAGTGAGACGCATTAGTGGGAAAGACAAATTTGAAATTTCCCAAAAAATCGCCAAAGAAATGGGTAACTATAAGCAAGCAATTGTTGTCGGCGGGAACTCATTCATGAATGGGATTGCAATTGCATCCTATGCATCGAGAAAAGGATACCCAATCCTATTAACAAAAAAAGATTCCATTCCGTCTTATAAAATGCCAAGTAAAGTCATTATCATCGGCAGTACAAAAAGTACGGGACAAAAAGTAGAAAATCAAATCAAGAAAACCTCACAGGTGACACGAATCAGCGGTGCCAATCGCTACGAATTATCTGTGAATATCATTAAAAAATTAAACATTAATGCAGATAAAGTGTACTTGGCAAAAGCCTCTAGCTATATTTATGCAATGCCTTTGTCGCAATTGGCTGCAAAATCTAACAGTACCGTTGTGTATGTGAAGCCGGATTCTGTCACAGCGTCATTAAAAGCATTGCTGAAAGAAAAAGGTACATATGCTTACCATCTTGCTGGTAGCACAAGTGCGATTACAGATAGTTTAAAAAATTCTTTAGCCAAACAAGTCTATCTGAAAAAAAATCAAAACTACCAATTGAATATTTCTAACGGAAAAATTTCATTAAAAGGCATTAAGACGTATAACACATTAAGAGTTGTTCCTGAGAAATATTCAACCAAAAATGTCCTTCAAATCGCAGGGAAGCCTTACTTAGGTAACGTCAACTTTGCCATTGAATCAGGATATATCAGGCCGACTAATGAAAATATTCCATTTGAAGACTATCTAAAAGGTGTTGTGCCAAACGAAATGCCTGCGAGCTGGCATGTTGAGGCATTAAAAGCACAAGCTGTTGCCGCTAGAACGTATTCAGTGAAAAGTATTGGAAAAGTCGTACCTGATACAACAGCCTTCCAAGTATATGGAGGATATAACTGGTACACAAATTCGACAAAAGCTGTGGATGCCACAAAAGGCAAGGTTCTGAAATACAACAATCAACTTATTTCAGCCACCTATTATTCTAGTAATGGCGGATACACTGAGGCGAGTGAAGAAGTATGGGGGAATGCACTGCCATACTTAGTCGCCAAAAAAGACACAAAAGATCCTGTCAATGCGTGGACACTGAAGTTGTCTAAAAAGCAATTAGGCACTACGTTGACTGCAAGTACAGCAGCTTCTGAGTGGTCTAAGGCAAAAGAAGCCAATGCTGCCGACCTTGCTGGTCTAAAATCATGGCTGTTGAAAAATAAAGAAACAGCTGCATCTGACATGAGAATTGCATCTATTTCAAGCCTGACATTCTCAGGAAAAACAAAAGGTCAGCGTGCGAAGACCGTTTCAATCAAGCTGAATTACCATCTGAAAAACAAAACAGGTACGTATACAGTGAACAAAAGTACAACGGCAAGTATGAAAATGACAGAGTTTAGAACAGTCATGGGCGCAACAAAGGTGAAAAGTACGTTTGCGTCAGTAAAGAATAATACAAATGATTTCACGATTTCAGGAAAAGGCTATGGTCACGGCATTGGTATGAGTCAATACGGCGCCAAAGCTAGAGCTGAATCTGGAAACTCGTATTCTTCCATACTTTCGTTCTACTATCCAGGTACAAAACTAACAAACTATTAAGAATAAAAGGAGGACTTAGAAGATGCGCTCAATGATCAAAACAGCCATCCTCAGCCTCATCGCCATTTTCGTTATTGTTCCAACAGCTTCAGCAGATAACTCGGTCTCCCGAATTGATGGTGGGAGCCGGTATGCTGTAGCAGCAAACGTAGCGAAAAAAGGATGGGGAACAGCAAGTACAGTTGTTTTAGTGGGGAAAACTGCATATGCAGATGCAACAGCAGGAATTCCACTGGCACATCAAAAAAATGGACCAGTTCTTTACACAAATAGTACAAGCCTTTCTGGAGATACAAAAAAAGCCTTAACGGCTTTAAAAACGAAGACAGTTATTGTTTTAGGCAGCACATCAAGTGTGTCAAACAACGTGGTCAATCAAGTAAAGAAAATGGGCATCTCTACACAACGTATTTCAGGAAAAAACCGATATGAGCTATCGGCAAATATCGCGAAAAAAATGAAAACGCCAGCTGGCGTCGTTGTGGTTGAAGGGTCATTCTATGCACATGGAATTGCCATTGCACCTGTAGCGGCACAAAAAGGGTTCCCAATTCTATATACAGATAAAAAGGGCCTTCGTTCTGAAATCGCTTCTGTTGCAAAAGCAAGCAATGTGAAACAAACCATTGTCGTAGGCGGAGAGAATTACGTCACAAAAGCAGCTTATAATCAATTAAAATCTCCAACGCGAATCAAAGGCTCTACTCGTTATGACGTGGCTGCGAATATTGTGAAAAAATACAATATGAGCACAAATAATACCTATGTAGGAAGAGGGTTTGGCTATGCCACTTCATCTTCTGCGGCAGGAATTGCAGCAAAGCAAAACAAAGCATTGCTCCTAACGAATGAAAAGACGCTGCCAAAGGTAACAAGAGCGACGATTAGCAGCAAAAAAATCACCAAATTTACTGTCGTTGGCAGTACAAATACAGTGACACCAACTGTCGTGAATCAATTGAAAAATCCTGTCGTTGGCAAAAAAGTATTCATTGACCCAGGTCATGGCGCTCATGATTCAGGAGCGGTAGGCTACGGATTATATGAGAAGAACTTAAACTTAGATGTAGCCAAACGTCTAAATACAAAGTTAAACAACGCAGGTGCACTTGTGACGATGTCAAGAACATCAGACACATTCGACAGTCTTCAAACACGGGTGAGCAAAGGTGCGTCAGCAAATGCAGATATCTTCATCAGTGTCCATGCGAACTCAAATGATAACAGCAGTGCAAATGGAACTGAAACGTATTATGACAAAACATATGCGGCAACAAACAGCTTGAAGCTCGCGCAAAATATTCAGCCTAAAATGGTCAGTGCATTAGGAACAAGAGACCGTGGCGTGAAGACAGCTGGTTTCTATGTGATTAAATATTCTAAGATGCCAAGTGTTCTCTTAGAAACTGGTTTTGTTTCCAGTCCAGTTGATTCAAATATTTTGAAATCTGCTACTTATAAAGATCGATTAGCGTCAGGTATTTCAAGCGGTGTTTCAGGCTATTTTAGATAAGAAAACATACAGATGAGGGGTGCCTAAGATACACCTCTTAGGCTGCTCGAGAAACGACTCTCGGCAGCCTTTTTTCAAAAGTACATGAAGTGTTTCCGGGGTGAAGGGTTCAAAACCAAGGAGGTTGACTTCATGCGTTCTTATATCAAATGTTTTGTTTTGATTGTGATTTCACTATGTTTATATGCACCATCAGCATTTGCGCAGCACAATGTATCGAAGATTGAGGGAAGTAATCGATATGAGGTGGCAGTTAACGCTGCAAAACGAGGCTGGTCGGCAGCTCCTACAGTTGTTTTAGTAGGCGGTGAAGCTTATGCTGATGCGCTAAGTGCTGTGCCGTATGCCTTTCAGCAAGGAGCCCCAGTGCTGTTAACGAATACTAGCAGTCTTTCAGGTGCAACTAAGTCAGGTCTTCAGCAGTTGAAAACGAAGCGTGTCATCATTCTTGGCGGAACCGCAAGCATTTCTCAAAAAGTCGTAGCGCAGCTAAAAGCAATGAATCTATCCGTATCGCGAATACAAGGGAAGAATCCATATGAATTGGCGGCAAATGTTGCTAAGCAAATGAAGAGTGCTGATACAGCTGTGATTGTGAATGGTTCTGCTTATGCAGATGCTGTGGCGATTGCTCCGTATGCTGCAAAACAGGGCTTTCCTATTTTATTAACCGATGCAAAAGGGCTGCGGCAGGAAACAGCCAATCTATTAAAAAGCAAAGCGGTGAAACGGACGATTGTGATTGGCGGGGAAACAAGTGTCAATCAAGCAGCCTATCAAAAGCTACCATCACCCGTGAGAATCAGCGGAGCCAATCGGTATGAAGTGGCAGTCCGAATTGCGAAAACATACCCGATGAAGACAACCCAAACGTATATGAGTAACGGCTATGCATATGCCGATGCGGCAGCTGCGGCAAGTACGGCAGCCAAGCAAGGGCAAACCCTTCTTCTTACAGACGCTCAATCAGTGCCAGATGCGATTCGTCGTGTCATTGGGACTAAAAAGATTTCAACATTTACAGTGTTAGGCGGAACATCAACCATACGAACCAGTGTGATCACACAGCTGAAAAATCATGTGTTAGGTGAAACCATCTTTATTGATCCAGGTCATGGTGCGCAGGATGCTGGAGCGGTAGGAAATGGACTGCTTGAAAAAAATGTCAATCTAGATGTCGCGTTAAAACTACAAGCGAGGCTCAAACAAGCGGGTGCGCTGACGGTCATGTCTAGAACATCTGATACATTCGATTCCTTGCAAACACGTGTAAGCAAAGGATCACAGGCTGGTGCGGATGTGTTCATCAGCATCCATGCCAATGCAAATAATCATAGCGGTGCAAATGGAACAGAAACGTATTATGATGCGACGTATGCTTCGGCCAATAGTTTAAAGCTGGCACAAAAGGTACAGCCCCAGATGGTGAAAGCCCTTGGCACAAGGGATCGTGGTGTGAAAACAGCAGGGTTCTACGTGATCAAGTATTCAAAAATGCCCAGCATCTTGCTCGAAACAGGGTTCGTAACCAGTCCGATTGATGCCAGTATATTAAAATCAACGACTGCTAAGGAGAGGCTGGCTTCAGGAATCGCAGCAGGTGTATCTCAATATTTTGAATAAAATAGATCGGATGAATGATATGTCAAGTTAAAAATACATTTCATTTCAGGTTATTTTTGTTATAATCGAAACATAGAGGGTGGATTTTTCACGTATTTGCCTTCCAATGACAGCAAATCGACAAATCATGAAGAGGTGACGATCTTGAAAAAATTAATCACAATGCCGTTTTTAGCCTTACTTCTAGGTGTAATGCTCACAGCATGCGGCACATCAAATCAGTCAAACGATAACAACAATACGGATAACAGCAAAAAAGAAACAACTGAAGCAGCAGATCAAAAGAAAGAAAATGCAACAGACGAAAAGACGGAAGACAAGTCTGCAAGTGAAAAAGCAGATGATGAAAGCAAAGAAACAGCTGCTCAAACAGAAGACCAAGCAGGTCAATCTGATGAAGATGCAAAAGAAAGCTCAAGTAAGGAAATCACAAAAGAAGAAACGACAAATGATCAGTCAAAAGCTGAATCTAAAACAAAAAAAGAATCTACAACGAAGAAAAATGAAGTCACCAAAGAAGGCACATATGTCGGTTTGGCTGATGGACATACAATTGCTGTCAACATTGATGGAAAAGAAGTAGCCATTCAATTCGGAAATACATTTTCTAAACAAGTGAACAGCCTAAAAGAAGAATCAAAAGTGAAAGTAACTTATACAAAAGATGCAAACGGAACGCTTAGACTGAAGACGATCGAATCCGTAAAGGCAAAATAAAAAAAGACACGTAGACCCGCAGAATTGCGGGTCTTTTTTACGTTTAAAAGGGCATAACTTGATATAAGGGCACATTCTTAACACACTTTTACAAGACTTAACAGCCCATTTACATTTGCTTAATGTTGCTCTGCTAAACTGACTTTCATAGAACATCTCTTTACACAACAACTACTTTGAATGGTGAGGTGCAGGTCAGTGAGCGCAGAGAAAGCGATGAACCTTTACAGAGAATATGAAGTGAGACGAAACCACTCTTTTGCTTTAACAGAACATATGGTTCGATATTTATTTGCAAAACGTTTCATAGATGTCGTGTTCTCGTTCATCGGATTGATGTTGAGTACGCCAATCATTTTACTGTTTGCCCTTTTAATTAAGCTAGAAACACCAGGGCCAGCCTTTTATATGCAGGAAAGGGTCGGAAAAGACGGTGTCTACTTTAAATTATGGAAGCTCAGATCGATGAGAACCAACGCAGAAAGCGGAGGAGCGAAATGGGCGCAAAAAAATGACCCTCGTATCACCAAAGTGGGGGCATTCATCAGAAAAACAAGAATTGATGAACTGCCGCAATTTATCAACGTGTTAAAAGGAGAAATGAGTATTGTAGGTCCACGTCCTGAAAGACCAATGTTTACTGCCGAATTTAATCGGACGATTCCAGGCTTTACAAAAAGACTGACAGTGAAGCCAGGGCTGACTGGTCTTGCTCAAGTAAATGGGGGATATGAAATGAGTCCAAGTGAGAAATTATCACATGACTTACAGTATATTCAAAACTTGACATTTTCTCTCGACACGAAGATTATGGTAAAAACGTTAAAAGTCATCGTGACTGGTGACGGAGCCAGATAAGTAAAGTAGGGAAGAGAAATGGCAAGTATGAAAAATCGCCTGCTGGGCGGAGCAAAATGGACAAGCTTGTCCGCATTGATCATTACCATCATCCAAATTACACAGTTCGCCTTTTTAGGGAACGTAATGTCACTGAAAGAATTTGGACTCGTTGGCATGATCACAACTGTCGCAATATTTACACAGATTTTACTTGATCTAGGCATCGGTGCTGCGATCATTCAAAAGGAACAAACGACGAAACGTCAATTATCTACATTATATTGGATTAACTTGCTGACGGGAATTCTCTTGTTTTGTGTATTGATCCTCGCAAGTCCCTTGATTGCCACCTTTTATGCCAGACCTGAGCTGGAAGGCTTGCTCAAGTTATTATCAATCATGTTTCTCATTGCACCAATTGGTCAGCAATACCAATATATGATGCAGAAAGATTTAGCCTTTAAAACCTTAAGTACGATTGAGACGATAGCGACGATCATTTCGCTGATTGTTCTACTTATCCTAGCCTTTTTTATCAATCCAATTGTGGCCTATGTGGTCTCTCAAGTGCTGCTTCAATCAGGAAAAGGTCTTATGTATGCAGCTGCTTATTGGAAGAAGTGGCGCCCAGCACCCGTTTTCGCATTAGGGGAAGTGAAAGAGTTTTTCTCCTTCGGGGCTTTCCAGCTTGCGTCAAGGCTCGTCAATCGGGCAGGCTCAAATATCGACATGATTTTAATTGGACGGTTTCTTGGAGCAGAGGCATTAGGGATTTACAGCCTGGCTTATCAAATCGTCACAATCCCGGTGCTGAAAATTAACCCGATTGTGACGAGAGTGGCTTTCCCAGTTTTCGCAAAAAGTCAGCGTGATCACTCTAGGCTGCGTGAGGGCTTCCTCAGTATGACGAATATGCTCGCACTCATTAGTTTTCCACTACTCATCGGTCTTGCTGCCGTATCAGATAGCTTTATAGAAGTAGTGTTTGGAGAGAAATGGCTAGTGGCGGTCCCGGTTTTGAATATTTTGTGCATTGTCGGTCTACTCCGTGTGCTGATGAATCCAAATGGTTCCATCCTTCTTGCAAAAGGGAGAGCGGACTTAGCTTTTTATTGGGATACAGGCATGCTCATCGTATATGGATGCGCCTTATATGCAGGAGTCCATACTGGCAGTCTATTGACTGTAGCTTGGGTCTACTCAGGGGTCAGCCTGCTGAACTTCATTGTCGGCAGGTGGCTGATGGCTTACGTCATTCAGCTAGATATGAAGATGTATATAAAATCACTCGTAAAGCCTGCTGTCATGACGCTGTTAATGGCCGGCTGCGCAGTAGCTGTTCATCAAGGGATGAAGCTGACATCAGCGGATATACTGCTTCAATTACTACTGACGATTTGTTTAAGTGCGGCTTTATATAGCTTGCTGCTTGTCAAAATGTATCCGCAGGTGACAGGGAAATTATGGAGAAGAGGTCGTTCGTCATGAAGGTGCTATGGCTGACAAGTGTATATCCTAGTGAAAAACATCCAAGTGAAGGCGTCTTCCATGAAACACAAGTGCAGGAGCTGGTCAAACAAGGCGTAGAAGTGAGCGTGATTTGTCCCACCCCTGTCAATCCGCCCATCTTACGGATGCTTAAAGCTTCCTATCGTCAGAGAAAAGATCTTCCCCAGCAGGAAGTGAGGTGCGGAGTACCGGTTTACAGACCGCCTTATACAGCACTGCCTGGACAGCTAAAATGGGCTCAGCCGAGTAAACGAATCGCAGCTTCTGTCCTACGCACAATGGAGCGTTATGATCTGTCACCGGATTTCATCCATGCGCACTTTGCCATGCCGTCTGGCGGCGCAGCAGCTGTGATTCAAAAGGAAGCGAGCATCCCTTATCTTCTGACCTTACACGGCAGTGATGTGAACGTCTATCCAAACTATAGCAAAGGGGCGTTTGCAGCCTTTGAAGCAGCAGTAAAACAGGCGTCTGCTGTTCTCACAGTGAGTGAGGAGCTGGCAAAGAAAACACATGACATGACAGAGGTGGATGCACAATGTCTCCCGCTTGGAATTCCGCTCAAGTCATTTTCTAGAACACCAGGGGATCAAACAGCCATCAGAAAGCAGGTAGGTTTACCGCTTCACGACAAGCTCATCGTTTTTGTTGGCCGTTTAGTCAAAGAGAAAGGTTTGCTTGAATTAGCGGAAGCTGTCAGCGGGATGGAGGGTGTGAAAGCCGTCTTTGTCGGAAAAGGACCCCTCGCAAAGGAGCTGGCCGAACGGGCGGGAGAATCCATTATACTCCCGGGGCAGGTGCCGAATGAACAAGTCAAACATTATTTAATGGCAGCTGACCTGTTTGCCCTTCCATCCTACAGTGAAGGAATGCCGACTGTCGTCCTTGAGGCGCTCGCTTTAAAACTGCCTGTCATCGCAACACGGGTTGGTGGTCTCCCATCACTATTTTCTACCTATCAACATCTGCTCATTGAACCGCGTTCAACGAGTCAGCTAAAAGAAGCGATTCACGCTTATCTTTATGAAAACAGATGGAACGAGCAAGTGAAGAACGATCTTCACCACATCGTCCATACAGATTATTCATCATCACATAATGCTACGCTCCTGATTCAGCAATATGAAAAGGTGCTGAATCAATCAACATCCACCGTTTAAACAGGATGAAATGTGCAAAGACTGATAGATAAACAGTTTGGAACGACCAATATGCTTTTACTGAGAGGATGAAACATGTTGAAGAAAATTGCTGTGATTGGAACAGGATATGTCGGGTTAGTATCGGGTACTTGTTTTGCTGATATCGGAAATCGCGTCATATGTTGTGACATCGACGAATCAAAAATCAACAGCTTAAAAAGCGGTCTCGTTCCAATTTATGAACCGGGCTTAAAGGAATTGATTGAGAAGAATACAGAAGAGGGAAGATTGTGTTTTACAACCAATATTCCGGCTGCAATTCGAGAATCAGAGATTATTTATATTGCGGTAGGAACACCAATGACACCTCAGGGGGAAGCGGATTTAACATTCGTGAAAGCTGTGGCTCAAACGGTTGGGGAACACCTGAATGGCTACAAAATCATCGTGAATAAGAGCACAGTGCCAGTTGGAACAGGACGTCTTGTTCAAGCCATTGTTCAAAAGGCTTCACGCAGTAAATATCCATTTGACGTCGTCTCCAATCCAGAGTTTCTGCGGGAAGGTTCAGCTATTCAAGATACGATGAATATGGAGAGAGCGGTGATTGGCTCTACAAGTGCACATGCATCCACGATCATTAAAAAATTGCATGATCCGTTTCAAACAGAAGTGGTTGAGACCAATCTAGAAAGTGCAGAAATGATTAAGTATGCGGCAAATGCCATGCTCGCCACAAAAATCTCATTCATCAATGACATTGCGAACATTTGCGAGAGAGTTGGTGCTGATGTGGAAAAAGTCAGCGAAGGCGTTGGGTTAGACAGCCGGATCGGGCATAAATTTTTAAAAGCAGGCATTGGATTTGGTGGTTCTTGTTTCCCAAAAGATACGATGGCTCTTCTCAAAATTGCCGAAACAGCTGGCTACCGGTTCAAGCTGATCGAATCTGTCATTGAAACAAACAACCACCAAAGAGCCCATCTTGTCAGCAAACTGATGAGTGTGTTCGGTGATATTAAAGGAAAAACGATTTCCGTTTTAGGGCTCGCATTTAAACCAAATACAAACGATATGCGTTCAGCACCAGCACTAGATATTATCCCAATGCTGAGAGAGCTCGGAGCTTTTGTCAAAGCCTATGATCCAATTGCTTATATAGAAGCAGAAAGAGAGCTTGGCCCGCAGGCGGTCTTCAGCAATGATCTCTATGAAACAGTGAAAGATACAGATGCTTGTCTCATCTTAACGGAATGGGATGACGTACAGAAGATGGATAAAGATCAGATCAAGCAGCTGCTTCGTTCTCCCATTTTAATTGATGGAAGGAATTTGTTTGATCCAGCAGAAATGAAAGAGAGAGGATTTATTTACCAGTCCATCGGCCGCCCAGGCGTATGGGAAACAGAATTGGTATCGAAGGCACAATAATAGGGGGAACTTGGATGAAGAAAGTATTGGTCACTGGGGGAAGTGGATTTATAGGATCTCATACGGTAGAGGCTTTATTAGAGAAAGGATATGAGCCTATCGTTCTTGATAACTTTTCAACTGGATCGAAGGAAAATATCGCTCATCTATCCGTACAATGCATTGAAGCAGATGTCACAAAATCAGAAACGGTCGATTTGATCAAACACATTTCACCAGATTATATCATTCATCTTGCAGCGCAAGTGAGTGTAGCCGTTTCGGTTCAACATTTCGTCTACGACGAAGAGGTCAATATTAAAGGCTCGCTGCATGTGATCAAAGCAGCGGCTGAAGCCGGGGTAGAGAAAGTGGTGTTTGCCTCATCGGCAGCAGTTTATGGAGACCCAGTCTATCTGCCGGTCGACACAGCTCATCCACTGCAGCCTGGTTCACCTTATGGCTTGTCGAAACTGACAGTTGAACGATACTTACACATGGCAAAATCACTCTATGATGTGGACTATTGTATTATGCGGTACAGCAATGTATATGGTCCGCGCCAAGACGCACGTGGTGAAGGCGGTGTTGTCTCAATTTTTTCTGATAAGTTTGCAAAGCATGAGGCACCTTTCATCTTCGGAAACGGGGAACAAACAAGAGATTTCATCTATGTAGGCGATCTAGCCGCAGCGAATGTTGCAGCTTTAACCGCTCAATCAAACGTTTGTTTAAATATTTCATGTGGTCATTCCATCACGGTGAATGAGCTGTTTCAAACGATGAAGCGAGTCACAAGATCAGATCTTGAACCGATTTATAAGCCTCAGCGTGCAGGAGATATTGTGCATAGTACATTGGAAAATGAGGAAACGAAACAAGTCTTAGCATGGGAGCCTGTTGTGACTTTACAAGAAGGTTTGGCTCGTACCATTTCCTACTATGAACAGGAAGTAAAGGCTTAATCCCTCAAATCGGATGGGTTGCTTAGGAGGAAAATAGGTATGAGTGTGAAACAAACAGCATGGCAAATGATAATCGGATGTATTTTATTAATAGCAGGTATAGGGCTTGTACAAATGGCATCCGCACAGCCTATCGGGTTAAAGAAGATGGTGGTCATTCCGGTTTTGATTGTGGTGCTCATGGTGGCTGCTATATATATGAAGCTCTACATGAATGGTGAGCACATATTCATGTCAGCCATTTACCTTTTAATTGCACTAACATTTCTCAATAACGCTTTCTTCTCTATTAGTGCCGGGTTCTTTAGTCTCTTTCTCTACCGCATCATGCTCTTGGCTGTCTTTGCTTTATTCATATGGCGGATGAGAGACAAAGGAACGTACATATCCCAGTGGCAGCAAATTCGTGTTAAAGGCATTCTTGGTTTTTTCGCTGCATGGTTTCTTTACGGGCTCATCTCACTGCTTTGGGCTCATTCGGTCACAGACGGCCTGAAATATATGTCTCTTCTTGCGATGGGAATGGGTTTTGTCTTTCTTGTGGTCATGTACATTCAGCGAATGGATCAGATCGTGACTTTTTATAGTATTTGGTTAGTCATGACTGTATTTGTGATGGGAATCGGGTTCTATAATCACTTGACCTTAAATCATTTACCGAATACCTCATTGTATCTTGGACCAGCGTATAAACAGCACTATCCTACGGCTGTCTTCTTTAACCAAAATGACTTTGCGACGTTTTTATCTATTAGCTTTTTCTTATATGTGGCGTGCATGCGCCAAATGAAAAATGGTTATATCAAAGCGTTCGGATTACTAGGAGCCATCTTAGCGCTGTATCTTATTTTGTTAACAGAATCGCGCGCCAGCTTGCTTGGCATATTAGCCGGAGCGGCAATCTATGTATGGCTGCTGATGCCTCGCTTTTTAAAAAAATGGTCCATCATGGCAGCAGGCGGGCTTGTTATCATCTGTATCGCCATTTTTTCAGCCAAAATCTATTCTGTCTTTTATGACTTGTTTCTCGCTTCTCAGGTCGCTCATTCTTTTAGCGAACCACTTCCGTCCAACATTGCCCGGGCGAATTTAATCAAAAACGCTTGGCATTTCTTTACGAATTCATATGGCTTCGGGGTTGGAGCGGGCAATGTGTCTTATTACTTAGCTCACTTTTCTATCTTTGATACAGATCAGGTCGTTGAAGTTCACAATTGGCTGCTAGAGGTGATGACGAATTTTGGGTTTGCCGTCATGCTAGGTTATATCTCAGTGTATGCCTATCTCATGTTCTCACTGTACAAACAATACCAATTGGCTGACACGAGATCAGCCAAGATGATCATTGAAGGTCTATTTGCTGCCATGCTGAGCTTTCTCGTCTCAAGTATCAGTCCGAGTTCGGTCTCAAATTTATATTTCCACTGGGTGTTTCTAGGTCTAGTGATCGCAGCGGTCAATATCATGAAAAATAAACAGCGTTTCAAGCCGTGGGCAAACGTGTGATGCTGAGTTTGTATGGCTACACTAGTGAAAAAGCAAATACGTCAATGTTGGGAGAATGAGCATGTCTGGTTTTATGTTAAGAATAGGGAAGCGAATGAAAAAATATATCGTCTGGCTTGTGCTGCTGCCCGTTGTATTGGCTGCTTTTGGTTTCTTTTTTGCCAAGGGGACAGTAGAACAGTCAAGTTACACAGCTGCTGTGACCTTGACGCTTGGGAAATATGACGACGGTGTGTATAACAATCTGTCAGAAGTGACATCTCTATTAAAAAGCGATGCATTTCTGAATCAAGCGCTCCGGGATGTAAAGGAAGAAGAAAGGCAGGATGTGAAAAATCGTTTGATTCTCACTAACCAGTCCGATACACAATTGCAGTTGTCGTTTACAGATGCTGATCAAGCTCGAGCTTTGGCGGTAGTGAAACAAGTGTCAGATACATTTTTAAAGCAGGACAAAGCCTTATTTACGAAAAGACAGCAAGTCATTGAAAGAAGACTATCCGCTCTTGAAGATGAATCTGTCAGCAATGACTCCAAAGTCGATAAAGAACGATTTTTATATGAATTGGAATCGACAAAGCTCGGGATGAAGCAGGCAAAGATTGTCGATCCTGCCCAAGTACTTGATGAAGGGAACAAAGGGATGTCAGCGAAAAAACGAGCACTGCTTGGACTTGTCATTGGCCTTAGCATCTCGCTTATGTTTGTGGTGTTACCTGAAGTGTTCAAAGAATCTTAATGATGAACTGGAGATGAGTCTTAGGTGAACAATCAACCGTTAGTATCAATTATTACACCGGCGTATAATGCGGAACGTTATTTAACGGATACAGTTCATTCCGTCCTTGCCCAAACCTATTCCAACTGGGAGCTGATCATTGCAGATGATTGCTCAACAGATGGCACAAGGAAGTTGTTAGGGGAATTAAGTCAGACGGACGACAGAATCAACGTCATTTATTTAGAGGAAAACGGGGGAGCCGCTATTGCTAGAAACACAGCCATCAAACAGGCGAAAGGCCGCTTTATCGCTTTTTTAGATAGCGATGATATTTGGAAACAGACAAAGCTCGAAAAGCAGGTCAAGTTTATGTTAGAAAATGATCATGCCTTTACTTTCACGGCATATGACATCATTTCAGAAAATGGAGAGCCGTTACAAAAAACCGTCACAGCGCCGGCTCAGTTGAACTACAATGAAGCTTTAAAAAATACGATTATCGGCTGTTTGACGGTGATGCTCGATCTTCAACAAGTAGGACACGTGGAAATGCCAAACATTCGAACAAGGCAGGACTTAGCCACATGGCTCTCTATTTTAAAAAAAGGATTTACTGCCTATGGAATGAGTGAGCCGCTCAGTGAATATCGCATCGTGGGAAACTCGATTTCTAGTAACAAGTGGAAAGCAGCGAAAAAAACATGGTTTGTCTATAGAGAAATTGAGCAGCTTCATTTTGTGAAAGCATCTTGGTGTTTTATGCACTATGCCACAAATGCTGTCAAAAAGCGTTTATAAACAGAAGGGAAAAAAGGTGATAAAGGTGAAAGCAGACTCGATCATACATGTGATTGTCGCAACGGGAGAATGGGGCCACGATGGCTTAAGGTACAGACGGCATCGACTGGCGGAATTTCTTGCATCTGATCCAGAAACGAAAGAGGTCATCTGGGTATGCCCATCTTCCACTCGTCATTCAACTCCCTTTCAGCCTATAACGGATCGAATGAAGCAAATGACCATTCCTGATGTGCTCAAGAGCAAGTTTTTTCGCTTTGGCCGTTATCAAGATATGTTTTATTTTCATAAATTATCTCCTCTTCTTGAGCATTTGCGTCAAGAAGAAAAGCAGGGCATAGCCGTCTGTTTATGGTATACGTTTCCGGGATTTCCGCTCTTATCTTCTTTATTTGAATGGAAACATATTGTGTATGATTGCAGTGACCTGTGGGGAGAGCCCATCAGCGGAAAAAACAACATTCTCTCTTATATGAGACAGCGAGTCATTGTAAAAGCTGAAAACCGCATTATTAAATATGCACACAGCATTACATGCTCTTCACAATACTTACATGATCAAATCAAAAAAAGGCTCATGGGTGAACCGAAAGATGTCTTTACAGTAGAAAATGGCGTCGAGTATGATGTGTTTGCAAAAAGCAACCTCCCTAGCAGGGAAGACGTGCTAGAGGGAAGAGAGGGAACGGTTCTTGGCTTTATAGGTGGGATCAAGCCGAAGCTCGATTTTGACATGATCGCTCAAGCTGCTCGAATGCAGCCAGATTGGACATTTTTATTTGTCGGTCCGGATGGAACGAATGGAGATCCATCTTTTCAGCATGCACTCAAACTGCCCAATGTCATATGGACAGGAGCAGTCGCACCAGAAGAAGTGCCTGCTTATATGAAATTAATTGATGTAGGGATGATGCCATACAAACAGTCTCCTTACAATCAAGCGGTTTTTCCGCTCAAGCTGTATGAATTTTTAGCTGCCGGAATCCCTGTTGTTGGTTTAAATCTTCCATCAACGGAAAGGCTAAAAGAGAATGATGTGTATGAATATGTAGAGGGCGAAGATCCAGCTCTCTTCGTCGAAGCCTGTCAGAAAGTGATCAGTAAAAAAGATGACATGACATGCAGACATCTAAGACAAAGCCGAGCAAAGAAAAAAGATTGGCACGCACTGTTCACAAACATGGTGGAATTAACGAATATTAAAGAAAACGCATAATTCATTCAGGATTGTGCGTTTTTATTTGTTTCTTCTTCTTAGGGGGAGCTTGTGATCATCCTATATTCAATTGTATAATGGAAAGAGCGGCCAATATACAAAATACAGATTTCAATTTAGAAGGAGACTGACCTATGGATTACGAACGCGCCTTATTAGCGTTTTTTGTCTCTCTGGCTACAGTTTTAATTGTGACACCAATCGTCAAAAAGTTTGCAATTAAGATTGGTGCAGTGGACCAGCCGAATAAACGAAAAGTTCATGATAGAGTAATGCCTCGAATGGGCGGTTTGGCGATTTTTATTGGGGTAGCGGCTGGAGCACTAGCAGGCGGGCTGTTTCTACATAATAAAATTACAGCTATATCAGTTGGCGCTGTACTCATCGTCATTTTAGGTATATTTGATGATAAATATAATTTAAGTGCAAAATTTAAATTTCTTGTGCAAGTTCTCGTTGCTTGCTTAATCGTGAGCACGGGCTTAAAAATGGACTTTTTCTCTGTTCCTTTCTTAACAGATCGACTGGAGTTAGGATGGATGGCATATCCCCTGACTGTACTATGGATTGTTGGGATTACAAATGCGATCAATTTAATTGACGGATTAGATGGACTGGCTGCCGGAATTTCGGTTATCGGTTTAACCACGATTGCCGTCATGGCATTTTCTGCGGACAAGATCCTGATTCTTTCGTTATCTCTTGTCGTCATTGGCAGTACCATCGGTTTTCTTTTTTATAACTTCCATCCAGCAAAAATATTTATGGGTGATACAGGGTCGTTATTTTTAGGCTATATGATCTCGGTCCTGTCACTTTTAGGATTGTACAAAAGTGTTACTTTGTTTAGTGTTGTTGTCCCTGTAATTATTTTAGGTGTGCCTATTTTTGATACGACCTTTGCGATCATAAGACGAATATTGAATAAACAGCCTATCTCAGCACCTGACAAATCACACATCCATCATCGACTGATGGCCTTTGGCTTATCACATCGAATGGCAGTGATTGTGATTTACATGATTGGTTTAGTCTTCAGCTTAAGCGCGATTTTGCTGACAAGTGCCACCATTTGGCTGTCATTGATCATCATCTTTTTACTGGTCATGTTTATGCAAGTTATCGCTGAAGTCACTGGTTTGGTGAACGAAGAGTTTAAACCATTTACGAAATTCTACAAACGTATGGTCAAAAGACAATAAAAAACAGCCCGTTCCTCGGAAGGCGGGCTGTTTTTATTATTGTCCTGTTGTATTGCTCGAAGGAGTCGTGGTATCAGTTGTTCCTGTTTCACCAGAGGCTGGATTTGTTTGTGAATCTGTTTCAGATGATGACTCAGCAGGAAGCTTTAAATGTGTCCTTAACTCATTTTGCACCTCAGCCAAGTTGGTTTGATCTGGCTCAAAGAAGTATGTTCGATTTGGTCCTAGATAAAGGTCTGATCCTTTAATAGATAATGTTTCAGTATCGTCTCCTTTGAAACCACTGTAAATTTGCTGTAGAGCAAGTCCTTCTGTGATGCGGAAGTTGGTTGTTATATGATCACTTACTTCTTTTGCGATATTATCCACGTTTGCAATGTTATGAGGTTTCGCCATTTGATCAATCATGGCACGTAAGATTTGTTTCTGACGATCGTTACGCCCGAAATCACCACGTGGATCTTGTTTTCTCATTCGCGCGTAAGCAAGTGCCTCTTCCCCGTTTAAATGCATATTCCCTTTTTTAAAGTAAATCTTTTTCGATTTTTTGACGTCACTTTTTTCATTGAAGTCAAATGGAACGTCTATATCGATTCCCCCAACTTCATCAATGACATCCTTAAAACCGTCAAAGTCCACTGTTGCATATTTGTCAATTGGGATATGCAAGAATTGTTCGACAGTTTCAATCGTTTCGTCTTTACCGCCTTTAGCAAATGCCGCATTGATCTTTACTTTATTTCCCGTAGTGTCACTAGCAAGCTGTACTCGTGTGTCACGGGGGATACTGACCATTTTCATCGTTTTATCCTGAGGATTAATCGTTGCGACGATGAGTGAATCTGAACGGCCGTGATCACCATTTGTGGCGTAATCCTCTATGCCAACAAATAGGACAGAGAAAGGTTTTTTCTTTATATCAATGACAGCATCACGGAGTTTCGATTTCTCCCCGCGCTCTAATTCATCATAAGTTTTGTCAGCAGCTTGGAGTGTATTCACAATCTTATAAACTGCAAATCCGCCCATGCAGATGAAGAGAAGCAAAAATAAGACCAGAATCCGTTTGAAAATCTTTTTCTTCTTACTCTTTTTCTTTCGTACACGCACTTTTACTCGTTGTGCCATTCATCTGTCTCCTTTATCGGACCAACGTCCTTTTCTAAATAAATCAATTCGCCTTCTTTAGTAACACTCTTTCCATTAGTCAACTCAGTCATCCATTCAATGAACTGCTCTGTTTGTGTTTCTTCTACATACGTTTCAAAAATCACATCTTCTGCATAATGGATGTCTTTTAGCTGAAAAGATGAGGCTCTAAGCTCATTCTCTACCTTTCCAAGCCATGTATAATCTATTGTTGTGTGCATCGTACGCATTAAACAGCGTTCTACCATACCAACATGATTAATTGCTTCAGACACAGATTTTCCGTACGCGCGAATTAATCCACCGGCACCTAGCTTAATACCGCCGAAATAACGAGTGACGACAACAACTGTATCTTTCAGCTTGCGTTTTTTTAGCACTTCAAGCATTGGTACCCCTGCCGTACCGCTTGGTTCACCATCATCATTTGCTTTTTGAATCAGATCATGTTCACCGATCAAATAGGCGGAACAATTATGAGTGGCGTTCCAATGTTGTTTTTTTATGGATTGTATAAAGGCTTGTGCTTCTTCTTCTGAGACAGCACGTTGTATATGACAAATAAAACGTGATTTTTCAATGACGATCTCATGCTCGCCACGGCTTTTGACTGTGAGATAGCGGTTCAGCAAAAGACATACCCTCCTGACAAGCAAATTGTAAGGCTAGAGAAAATTTGCATTGGTTTTAGAATTTTACAGCGTATTTTGTTATGATGATAGGAGCGGAAAAAGGGTCGTCATAAAAATTTCATGATTTATACGCATTCTTTCATTATAATTCGACATAAAATGCAGATCAATGACATTTATAATAAAAAAAGATGACATCACTGTTACGGGAGGGAAAAGCCATGACAACACCTAAAATGGATCCGAAGTTATTGGATTCAATCATCATGAAAATGCTAAGTACAGTTGATGGCAGTAAGGACGAAGTATTTAGAATCGGCGAACAGTCCCGTCAACAATATGAAAGCCTGGTAGAAGAGCTTAAGCAAATTAAACAGCAAGTCAACGAAGTAATTGATTTTGGGGATAAACTAGAAGTACATACGAGACATGCTAGAAATCGATTATCTGAGGTCAGCAGAAACTTCAACAAATTCAGCGAAGAAGAAATACGAGAAGCCTATGAAAAAGCACATAACCTGCAAGTAGAATTGACCATGATCCAGCAGCGCGAAAAACAGCTGAGGGAAAGAAGAGATGATCTCGAAAGACGATTGTTAAGCTTACAAGACGTCATTGAACGTTCAGAAACGCTTGTGAGCCAGATCACGGTCGTCCTCAACTACTTGAACCAAGATTTACGTCAGGTCGGTGTTTTACTTGAAGATGCTCAGGCAAAACAAGATTTTGGACTAAGAATTATTGAAGCCCAAGAAGAAGAGCGCAAAAGGGTATCACGAGAAATCCATGATGGACCTGCTCAGATGCTGGCAAACGTGATGATGCGTTCAGAGCTAATTGAACGGATTTTTAGAGACCGTGGAACAGAAGAAGGCTTTAAAGAAATTAGAAGTCTAAGGCAGAATGTGCGAAATGCACTGTACGAAGTGAGAAGAATCATTTATGATTTAAGACCGATGGCTTTAGATGATTTGGGTCTCATTCCGACACTTCGAAAATACTTAAACACAATTGAAGAATATGATGGAAAAACCAAAATTACGTTCCAGTGCATAGGTGATACAGAAAGCGAAAGAATTGCTTCTCAATTTGAAGTGGCACTATTTAGACTAGCTCAAGAAGCTGTCACAAACTCTTTAAAGCATTCTGAAGCTGAAGAAATCTCTGTGAAGGTTGAAGTGACGAAAGACTTTGTAACCTTAATTATCAAAGACGATGGAAAAGGCTTTGATATGAAGGATGTTAAAACAAATAAAAACAAATCCTTTGGGTTACTAGGTATGAAAGAGCGCGTAGACTTACTAGAAGGTAAAATGACCATAGACTCAAAAATAGGTCTAGGGACATTCGTCATGATTAGAGTACCGTTAACATTACAAAATAAAATTGTAAAATAGAGACAAAAGACATATTGACCATAAAGTTCAGGTGTAGAACAATAAACATGGGGAGGCGTAGCTTGTGACTAAAGTAAATATTGTAATTATCGATGACCACCAATTATTCCGTGAAGGTGTCAAACGGATTTTAGATTTTGAACCTACTTTTGAAGTAGTTGCAGAAGGAGACGACGGTGACGAAGCTGCACGTATCGTAGAACACTATCATCCGGATGTTGTCATTATGGACATTAATATGCCGAATGTAAATGGTGTGGAGGCTACAAAACAGCTAGTAGAGCTTTATCCCGAATCAAAAGTCATTATCCTATCTATTCATGACGATGAAAACTATGTGACACATGCATTAAAAACAGGAGCAAGAGGCTACTTGTTAAAAGAAATGGATGCAGATACCCTCATTGAAGCAGTAAAAGTAGTAGCTGACGGAGGCTCTTATTTACATCCGAAAGTCACTCATAACTTAGTAAATGAATTCCGACGCTTAGCAACAAGCGGCGTTTCAGCACATCCACAGCACGAGGTATATCCTGAAATTCGCAGACCACTTCATATCTTAACAAGACGTGAATGTGAAGTTCTTCAAATGTTAGCTGACGGAAAGAGCAATAGAGGTATTGGTGAGTCGCTCTTTATTAGTGAGAAAACAGTCAAAAACCACGTGAGTAACATTTTGCAAAAAATGAATGTAAATGACCGTACTCAAGCTGTTGTTGTAGCAATTAAAAACGGCTGGGTAGAAATGAGATAATGTTCCGGACAAGTACTCCTTTTTCGCCTGTTTTTAGTTCTCTCACATTCAAGTTAGAGAGCAATGATAGGCAGGTAAGGAGTCTTTTTCGGATATAGCGGGCTTGCCTATTGATTAGGCAAGCTTTTTTGATTAGTATTATAAATCTAGTGAAAAACAATGATCATTCTTTTTTAAAAAGCAACTTAACGGATAAGGAAGGTATTTAAGAATGAAAATAGCCGTTGTAACAGACAGTACTGCTTATATACCACAAGAACTACGTGATAAACATCATATTCATATGATCCCTCTGAATGTCATCTTTGGTACTGAATCATACCGTGAAGAAGTAGAAATGGATTGGAAGACATATTATGAAGAAGTCAAGAAACATAAAGATCTTCCAACAACCTCTCAGCCTGCTTTCGGTGAACTTATAGAATTATATGAAAAACTTAGTGAAACATATGATGCTGTGATTAGTATACATCTGTCAAGCGGAATTAGTGGAACATACAATAGTGCGGCCTCAGCGAATGAACTAGTTGACGGAATCGACATTTATCCGTTTGATACAGAGACTAGCTGTATGGCGCAAGGTTTTTATGTGTTAGAAGCTGCTGAAAAAATCCAAGGTGGTGCTTCTCCAGAAGAAGTGATTTCCCATCTCAATTATCTGAAAGAAAATCAAAGAGCTTATTTTATGGTAGACGATTTAACTCATTTACAACGTGGCGGCAGATTAAATGGTGCTCAGGCTTTTATTGGAAGCCTCTTAAAGGTAAAGCCTATCTTGCATTTTGACAACAAGCTAATTGTCCCTTTTGAGAAGATTCGTACACGCAAAAAAGCCATTTCACGTATTTTTGAATTATTTGATGAAGATGCATCACGTGGTGTTCCAATGAGAGCAACTCTGATACATGGTAATAGAGAAGAAGAAGCAGATGAATTAATTGCGCACTTATTAGAAAAGTATCCTCATGTTGAATTTTATAAAAGCTACTTTGGTGCCGTGATTGGCACTCATCTAGGCGAAGGCTCTTTAGCACTTGGCTGGATCATCAGATAGATATCAAAATCCCCTTTTCTCATGGAAAAGGGGATTTGTTTTTCTATTTTTACAATTAGACGAAAGGCCTTCTCTTTGTACATAATGGGTCAACATGAATGGAAAGGTAGTGCGTGAAATTGAATCTGGAAAAAGCAATGGAACTCAGTCACAAGCTACAATCAAGGCACCTTCTTCCTGTTGAATGTCAATGTACACAGTCCGAATTGGAGTGGCTGGAGAATCAAGGATTTATCCATAGAACACCTGCTGTCGATAGGGTGGCGAGTGGTTTGATCTGCTGCCGGTGCGGTGTATCAAACAAGCGCTACTTTGCCCTCTCTCCGTGTGAAACATGTAAAAAAGAATGTGTATACTGTAGATCCTGCATCATGCTGGGAAAAGTAAGTGAATGTGGCTTTCTCTACGAATGGACGGGTCCACAAAAGAAAGAAACAAGACAAGTTGAATTAACATGGCAGGGAGAGCTTTCTAAAGGGCAAAAGAGAGCGTCCGATAGGCTAGTAGAAGCAATCCAAAACAAATTTGATCTGCTCGTTTGGGCTGTTTGTGGTGCGGGGAAAACGGAGGTGCTTTTTCACGGAATAAAATATGCGTTAAATAACGGAATGAGTGTTTGTATTGCGACGCCTAGAACCGATGTTGTACTTGAGCTTGAACCTCGAATGAGAAAGGCATTTCAAGGACTGAATATAGCTGCACTTTATGGCGGGAGTTCTCAAAGATTTCAAATGGCACCGCTTATGATCGCTACAACCCATCAGCTAATGAGATATAAAAACGCTTTTGATGTCCTCGTTGTAGACGAAGTCGATGCTTTTCCTTATTCAATGGATGAACGGCTTCAGTTTGCTGTTTTAAAATCAATGAAAAAAACAGGAGTTAGAATTTACTTAAGTGCCACACCATCTAAAAAAATGCAAAAGGATGTTGCTCGTAGACAATTAGAAGCGATCAAAATTCCTCTGCGCTTCCACCAAAAACCGTTGCCTGTCCCAACATTTCAATGGGTTGGAGATTGGAAAAAGAGATTAAAAAGAAATCGGCTTCCAGCATCTACAATGAACTGGCTGCATGAACATATCACAAAGAAAAAAAGAGTGTTACTCTTTGTTCCTTCTATTTCTACTATGAAGAAGGTAACTCATATTCTTCAAGTTCAGGATGTAAATGTACAGGGTGTTTCTGCGGATGATCAAGAAAGGAAGCAAAAAGTCCAGCATTTCAGAGATCATAGGTACGATGTATTGGTTACAACAACTATTCTAGAAAGAGGCGTTACCATTCAAGATGTTCAAGTGGGCGTATTAGGTGCGGAATCTCCTATTTTTACAGAAAGTGCACTTGTCCAAATTTCTGGTAGAACAGGGAGACATCCAGATTTTTTTAACGGAGACGTGTACTTTTTTCATTTTGGTTTAACGAGAAGTATGAAACAAGCAAAGAAACATATCGTAAAAATGAATAATTCAGCTGAAAAAGAGTTTTCTGAAAAATAGTGTGGGTTCAACTAAATCATGGTACATTATATTCACAAAACACAAATGGCAGGAGAGACAAAATATGCTACTCAACGCAAAAGAAATACTACTTAAAGAAATTCTCTATCAATATCTCAACCAATTAAACATGATTTGTCATTGTGAAAAATGTATAGAAGATGTATTAGCCATTTCTCTAAATCAAGTGAAACCGCAATATATAACAGATATCGATAAAATATCCTACAGTAAATCCGAGATGGTGGATAAACAGAAAAATACGGCGATGCTCGTCATTCTGACAGAAGCTGCTTCAACGGTCACTACATATCCAAGGTGCGAAAATCATTTGCCGTTGAACAAAGAAAATCGTTGATTTGTCCAATTTGTGAGAGCCATTTTGTGGCTGCTTTTACATGGAAATCATTCCTACTATTAAATGAAGATCGTTTATGTGTAGCATGTAAGAACCACCTGATGAAGATTCAAGGTCCTACTTGTCCTAAATGCGGAAGAGCCCAATCAAATGATCAATTGTGTCAGGATTGTTCAAGGTGGAATAAACGACGTGATTTTGCTGAGATTCTTGTGATGAATCGATCTGTTTATGCTTACAACGACTTTATGAAAGATATTCTAGCTCGATTTAAATTTCGAGGTGATACGGCTTTAGCTGATCTATTTAAAAAAGATGTACAGTCAGCGTTTAAACGTTCTTTTTCAATCAAAGAACCGGTCCTTGTCCCAATTCCTTTGAGTAAAGAGAGATTAAAGGAAAGAGGATTCAATCAGTCAATGATGCTTGCTTCCATGATTGGCGGACCTATATTGGAGCCACTTATAAAAGTACATCAAAGTAAGCAGTCTAAGAAAAGAAAAAATGAACGTTTACATCAACAGAATTTGTTCCAATTAAGGCAGTCAAACCCGATCGTTCTAAAGGATGTCGTATTAATCGATGACATTTATACAACTGGGGCGACAGTCTATCATGCAGCAAAAATTTTAAAAGAAGCAGGCGCCAAAAGTGTTTCCTCTTTTACGTTGATTCGTAGTTAAAAATCATGACAATCAACCGATATTAAGAAAAGAAAATAACGTAAGGGGTTTTGGTTATGAATCAATTGGCAAACTGTCCACAATGTAATCAGTTATTTTTAAAAACCACCATCCAAACGGTTTGTAACAAATGCTTTGAAGAAGAAGAACGTTCTTTTGATATCGTTTATAAATTCTTGCGTAAGCAAAGTAATAGACAATCAACCATTGCTGAAATAGTAGACGCAACAGAAGTTGATGAAGAATTAATCCTGAAATTTATCCGTTTGAAAAGACTTCAAATTAGTCAATTCCCGAATATCAATTATCCTTGTGAAAGATGCGGCCAACCGATCAGGAAAAACAAGCTGTGTAGCCATTGTGAAAAGGATATAAAGACGCAAATCAGCCAAATGGACCAAGAAGAAGAGCGTAAAAGGGAGATTGAATCTAGGAAAAAAGACACCTATTATGCCATTAATCCTAAAAACGACTGATTCCCTAAACTAAGTTGCAGTTTGGTCGATAAAATGGATAGAATCAAGACAGACTGTAACGGAAAGCGAGAGGAATCCCGTGAAAATTAATCGATATGGAACACAACCAGTAAATCCTTACAAGAAAACATATGAGAAACAAACGTTGCAATCGAATCAAGCAAAATCAACTGACAAAGTCGAAATTTCTAAAAAGGCAATCGAAATGCAAAAGGTGCCGAATATCATGAAAGAACGTCAAGATAAAATAGACCAAATTAAAAAAAGCATTGAAGCCGGAACATATCAAGTAGATACAAAAGGCATTGCAGATAAAATGCTGAATTTTTA
This sequence comes from Bacillus sp. FSL K6-3176, assembly GCF_038003325.1. Classification (NCBI taxonomy): domain Bacteria; kingdom Bacillati; phylum Bacillota; class Bacilli; order Caryophanales; family Bacillaceae; genus Bacillus; species Bacillus sp. FSL K6-3176. Next base: position 3,222,592 of record NZ_JBBOOX010000001.1, on the reverse strand, counting down.
TAAACAACAATAACAAAAGGGAGTAGCGTGAATGTCAGTAAAAATAATGATTGAAGAACTGCACCGTCTCTACGGATTACATGAACAGCTTCTAAAGCTGTCTAAGAATAAAACAGAAATGCTGAAAAATAACGAGATCGATGCTCTTTCAGAGGTTCTGAACCTTGAGCAAAAATATATTCAGGCCATTTCACAATTAGAAGAAAAGCGGATTGAAGCAGCAGTTCAATTTTTACAAAGTGATCAATCGCCGACAATCACCGCATGTATCGAAAAAGCTACAGGAACGGATCAAGAAGAGCTTATTTCGTTATATGAGAAGCTGAATGACATCATGGTGGAACTGAAAGATGTAAACGAACTGAACAAACAGCTTATTCAGCAGTCACTTCAATTTATTTCACTGACATTCGATCTTGTGAATCCTAACAAAGAAAATATGAATTACGGACAAAATGGTCTTGAGAGTTCAAAGCCTAAACAGCATAGGGCTTTGTTTGATTCAAAGGCGTAAACAAGGAGGATATCTATGGGTTCTACATTCATGGGACTAGAAACGGCAAAAAGAGGAATCACAGCCCAGCGTGCAGGGCTTTATGTCACATCAAACAACGTATCCAATGCAAATACTGATGGCTATTCAAGACAGAGAGTTACCTTTAAAGCAGAGAATCCTTACCCAGTGATTTCTGTTTATGATGGCAAGACATATGGCCAAATGGGGACAGGTGTCCAAGTTGGAACTGTTGAAAGAATTCGAGACAGCTTTTTAGATCTTCAGTATAGAGATCATAACAATAACTTGTCTTATTATGCGACGAAGTCTGATGCTCTTTCACAAATGGAAGGAGTGATGAATGATTTAACAGATGAAGGCTTGAATAGAGCCTTTGATAATCTCTGGAAATCATTACAAGTCTTATCAGAATCGAAAAATGCTGATACTGCTTCAGCCCGTACAGTTGTTAAGACAAGTGCTCAGGCTTTAGTAGATCAATTCCGCCTGCTAAATTCTTCTTTAACAACGATACAAAAGAATTTAAAAACTGAACTCGATTCAACGGCAAAAAATGTGAACACCCTATTAACTCAAATTGATGAAGTGAATAAACAGATTGCAACAGTTGAGCCAAATGGTTATCTTCCCAATGATCTTTATGATACGCGAGACGCTCTTATAGATCAGCTTTCCTCACTTGTTGATATTAAAGTGAGCTACAACCCTTCTGGAGGAAATGCTCTGGAAATTGCTGAAGGAACCGTTAACATCGACATTATCGGTGCTAATGGACAATCTGCTGGTACAATTTTAAATGGCATTACCAATGAAAGATCTGAATTACAACTTTCCTATGATAATACGACAGGACTTGTTAACTCACTCCAATTTGGAACGACAACCATCGCAGCTGATCAATTACAAGTGAATGGTAAAGTAAAAGCACTTGTTGAGGCGTATGGCTACATGTCTAATGGAGCTGAAAAAGGCATGTACCCAGATATGCTTGCTGAGCTGGATGAAGTAGCAAAAGTATTTATGGATACTTTTAACGATGTCCATAAGCAAGGGTACACGTTAAATGGCACAAGTGGACAAGACTTTTTCGATATTGAGAATAACAATGATTTGAATAAAGGCTTGGCAGCACGTATCAAAGTGAGTGACGTGATTTTAGCATCGACAGATAACATTGCTGCATCTCTTAATCAAACGCAAGGTGATGGTTCGAATGCTACGAAATTAGCTAATATTCAAAACTTAAAGCTGCCAATCGGCGGAACTACCACAACGATTCAGGATTACTATCAGAATGTCATTGCCGAAATGGGGATACAAGCTAAAAAGAACATGACCCTTGAAAGCAGTTCAGCAGCTCTTGTGAATTCAGCCAATGAACGCAGGATGTCAACTAGTTCTGTATCTATTGATGAAGAAATGACGAACATGATCCAATTTCAGCATGCGTATAATGCAGCTGCAAGAATTATGACGTTACAAGACGAAGTATTAGATAAAATAATAAACGGCATGGGTGTCGTAGGAAGGTAGGGTAACTGATGCGAGTCACGCAAGGTATGATTTCTCAAAATTCACTTCGGAATATTAGTAAAAGTTATGAAAAACTCTCTAAAATTAATGAGCAGGCACAGTCTGGAAAACGTTTCACAAAAACGTCTGATGATCCTGTGGCAGCAGTGAAAAGTCTTCAGTATAGTACAGCCATGTTTCGAAATGAGCAATACCAAACTAATTTAAATGAGGCACGAAACTGGATTGATACATCTGAAACAAGTGTCACTGAAATAATTGATATCATGTCAAATATACGAGATAAAGTACTCGATGCGGCCAATGGAACAAAACAGCCAGAAGATTTAGCTGCTATCGGAGTGGAAATTGGTCAGATGAAGAATCAAATCATTGATGCAATGAACACGCAGATGTTAGGTAAGTTTGTTTTTAATGGGACGAATACAAATGTTAAACCAGTTGTAGAGAATGCAGATGGTACGTTTACATTTAACTTTGAAAACTATACAGATGCAAACGTGGTTCAATCGAACATTTCTGATGGAATCACATTAAATGTGAATTCAAATCCTCTTTCAGCTTTTGGTGGGCAATCTGCCAGTGGTCAAAATGTCATTGAAATGCTGACTGATTTAGAAAACTCATTAAAAAATGGAACGTTTACAAATTCTGATGATGCATTAGGAAATATCGATCAGTTTAAAGAAGTGATGAGTGCTGAGCGTTCAGATCTTGGGGCTAGATCCAATCGTATCGACTTAGTCGGGAGCCGTTTGACTTCGCAATTTGAAGTGCTGAAAAAGGCTAAATCAGATGCCGAAGATGTAGAAAGTGAGAAAGCCATTCTTGATCTTCTTCAACAAGAGACTGTAAATAGAGCTGCTTTAGCGACGACAGCTAAAGTGATTCAGCCATCCCTTGTCGATTTCTTAAGATAAGAAAAAGCATCCGTTGGGTGCTTTTTTGCATCATGGAGGTGAACCTATGCAAATCCCTAGATTGTTAATGGAGCAAACTTATGCAAAGCTGCAAATGTCGACAACCCCTTCCAGGCAAGAAGTAGAGCAGCCAAGAGCTGAGCTTGAGATTCAGCAGCCAAGAGCTGTCATGAATATCACAAGGACACCGTCGAAATTAACCATAGATCAAACCGAGGCATTTGCCGATATGGATATTAAGTCGATTTTTAGACGTTCAGAGGAATGGGCTGCGGAGGGGAAACGTGCGATTGGAGAAGGAATGGGGCGTAGAGCGGAAGAAGGAAGTGAACTCATCAAGATCGAGAATGGTGGGAATGCGATTGCTGAGTTTGCGAAAATCAATGGCAGTCCTCCAGCAAAACAATTCAACATCGGTGTGATTCCTTCATTTTTTAGTGTGAAAATTCACTATCAGCCATCTGAACTTAAAATTGATGTGGAGCCACAAAAAGCTATTATAGAGGCAACACCTCATAAACCAATTGTTAACTACCAGCCAGGTAAAGTTCATATTGATATGTTACAATACCCAGAATTAAAAATAGAAGTTGACGAAACAGGTCAAAATGGTGATAAGGTATAATTAAGAAAAATGAAAAAGGTCGTGAATTATGATCATTCAAACAAAATACCATGGTGAAGTGACGATTAAAGAGGAGCAAATCATTCACTTCTCTAATGGGATACCAGGATTTCTGGATCAAAAACAATTTGTCATTTTACCTTTATCAGAGGAATCTCCATTTTTAGTTCTCCAATCTTTGGAAAATGCAGAACTAGGCTTTATTGTCAGCAGCCCATTTTTATTCTTCAATCAATATGAATTTGACTTAGAAGAATCGGTTGTAGACATTCTTGAGGTGGAAGATGCCAATGATGTGGAAGTCATGGTTATTTTAACAATGGGATCTTCTATTGAAAAAACGACAGCCAATTTAAGAGCGCCTATTATTGTGAATCGGAAAAACATGAAAGCCAAGCAGGTCATTTTGCATGATTCAGCCTATCATACAAAACATTTGCTAGAGGTGGCTTCCTCATGTTAGTTCTATCTCGTAAATTAAATCAATCGATTCAAATAGGCGACGATATTGAAGTTAAAATTATTGCAATTGAAGGCGACCAAGTAAAAGTTGGAATTGAGGCTCCTAAGCATATTGATATTCACAGGAAGGAAGTATACCTGTCTATTCAAGAAGAAAACAGCCGTGCTGCTAGCTTGTCCTTTGATCTACTTTCTCAATTATCCTCACAAAAAAAGTGAGGATTTTTTTATCCTATTTGTCTATCCTCCTCCGTGTGAAACCATAGAAGTACACCATCTATATGAAACTTTAACAAATCGGTCCATCTATATTTAATTTAATAATTCAAAGCCGATATAAAAGATAGATTAAAGCACAGGAGCTGAATAACTATGTCTGTTGGTAAGTTGACTTCGCTAGAGCCACTGATTGATGCATTTCAAACCCGTGTTACGAATCATCAAAATGACAATGCAAACACTGATTTACAAGCAAATGGAAAAGTCGTTTCAAAAGAAGAAATTGAGAAAACGCTTCAAGGAGCAAATAAGCTGATTGAACCTACTCAATTTCATCTTCAATTTGAATTGCATGAAAAACTCAATGAATATTATGTCAAAGTCGTAGATAACCAAACCGAAGAAGTCATTAGAGAGATTCCTTCCAAAGAATGGCTTGATTTCTATGCGGCAATGACAGAGATTGTCGGTTTATTTGTCGATAAAAGAATGTGAAGGGAGAACATAAACCATGGTTAATCGAATTACTGGATTTTCAAATGTATTTGATATTGATGAAATCGTCTCAAAGCTAATGAAAACTGAGCAAGCACCACTTGATAAAATGACACGTCAGAAACAAACACTTGAATGGCAAAGAGACAGCTACCGCGAGGTCAATTCAAAGGTCAAAGAATTAGATGATCTCATTGCCAAACTAAATTTAACATATCCGAGTACTTATGGCGCAAAAAAGGTCACAAGCTCCAATGAATCTGCTGTCACAGCAACTGGCTCAACAAATGCTACCTCTGGCTCGATTAATGTGACCCAACTAGCGACAGCATCCGTATTCAAATCTTCTAGTCCATCTGGGTTTACTGCTTCAAACGGTACGTTTACGTTTGAGGTGACGACACCAGATTCTACAACACCTAAAACAGTGACCATTAATACAACTGATACAGATACCCTTGATTCAATCGTGTCAAAATTGAACAACGCTCAACTAGGTGTCACGGCTTATAAAGGCCAGATCTTTGATGGAACCAACTACGTAGATACGATCGCTCTGACTTCGCGTACGACTGGTGAAGGTGTCAGTATTAAGGCAGCAGATGGCAATTCTGCTTCATTTTTAACGCAATTAGGATTCCAAGTGGATGGAGATAATAAATTAGTTGCGACTACTCAAGGGCAGAAAGCGCAATACGAAATTAATGGTCTCAAAATGGAAAATAACAATAATACCTTCACGCAGGCTGGTATCACATATGAGCTGAAAGGAACAACAGATAAGCCTGTCAGCTTGAACGTTTCAACAGATGTTGATGCCATCTTTGATAAAATTAAACAATTTGTTGATAAATACAACGAACTCGTTGAATTGGTCAATGGTAAAGTGAATGAAAAGCGAAATAGAGACTATCAACCATTAACGGCTGAAGAGAAAAAAGCCATGTCTGAAAAAGAAATTGAGTTATGGGAAACAACCGCTAAGTCTGGCTTACTGAGAAGTGATTCTATTTTACGAGCTGGTGCCTCTAAAATAAGAAGTGATTTTTATGCTGATATTACGACAAGTGATGGAAATAAGATTCACATGACACAAATCGGTATTTCTACTTCATCCTCGTATAAAGATGGCGGGAAGCTTGAACTAATTAATATTAATGGAGTAGAGAAATTAAAAAAAGCCATTGAAGAAGACCCAGAAAAGATAAGACAAATGTTTATCTCTGGTTCTTTAAATGTTGATTCTAAAGACAAAGACAAAGCACAGCAGCAATATAAAGAACAAGGAATCATCTATCGCGTCAAAAATTCCTTATCAGCCTTCACAAAGAGTATTCAAACAAAAGCTGGTAGTACAACAATGGAGCTAAAAGAATATGGACTTGGTAAGGATTTAGATTCTTTGGCAAAACGAATGGATACATTCCAAGATCGTTTAAAATTAGTGGAAGCTCGTTACTACAAAAAGTTTAACGCCATGGATAGTGCGATTCAAAAGCTAAACAACCAATCTGGCTATCTTTCTCAACTGCTTGGACAATAATTGGAGGTTTATAACATATGGCAATTCAGAACCCTTATGCCGCCTATCAGAAAAATTCTATTGAGACCGCAACACCGGCCGAGTTAACGCTTATGCTTTATGAAGGATGCTTAAAGTTTATTAGACTAGCAAAGCATGGCATTCAAAAAGAAGATGCTGAAATGAGAAACTTGAACCTGAAAAAGGCTCAAAACATCATCCAAGAATTAAATGTCACCTTAAATCGTACGTATGATGTATCAAAGAGCATGGCAAGTATGTATGACTACATCTATCGAAGACTGATTGAAGCCAATCTGCAAAATGACGAAGAGATCCTGAATGAAGTAGAGCAATATGTGACTGATTTCCGAGATGCTTGGAAGGAAGTCATTCAAACCGATCGAAAAGGGCGTCACCACTCTATTGGGGGATCTCTATGAGTATTGTGGACCAACTGCACGACCAAACGTTAAAAATGGCAGCGGAAATAGAGGCCAATCCGCAAAGCGAAACACTCGTTGAAGACTTTGATGCTTTTTTAGTTGAGAGAGACGAACTAATGAGAGATATTCAACATGAGCTTTCCGTTCAAGAAAAAGAGAAAATCAAAGAAATCATTCAAACAGATCAACTGATGGCCAAGCAATTAACGGAGATTCAAAATGGGATCAAGGCGGATATTCAAGCCATTCAACGTAAGAAAACAAAACAGCTGAATTATCAAAATCCGTATCAGCCCATGACAAGTGACGGCGTATACTACGATAAACGGAAATAAATAGGTGAGACCTGTGGCGTATCGTTCAGATGACTATATTTTATTAACCACATATTATGACCTTCTATATACGATAGAAGAGAGTCTAAAATATTTAGATGAAATTGAGAAGGATTTCGCTAAAACAGAAGGGGATCGGATCTTTAATGATCTGATCCATGCCTTCTTTCATTTAGAGACAACACACCCGCTTCTGCTTTCAATTATTGAAAATGAGCACTTTGCCAAGACGATTCGATCGTTTGACCAAATTTTTTTAAGTTTCGATATACTAGCTTTCTATACATTCCCTTCAAATCACTTCCAGTCATTCCTTACATCATATTTTATACCTGAATATAGAAAGTGGATGGATGAAATACATGCCTGTATGAGGCCGTATGTCATTCATTAATTTTTGTTTAATTCAGACCATTCGGAGGAATTTATGAGACTAAAAAATCAATTTTTATTTGGGCTTATTGTCATATGTGTATTGTTTGTCAGTATTTTGGGATTTTCTAGCTTTATCTATTACAAAACAGATCAATCGTATAAAGCACTCCTCACCAAAGAAGTAAAGCTGTACCAGACCTCACTGGAATTAGAGACACTGCTACAAAAACAGGAAGCACAAATTAAAACGTACGTGGTTGTTCAAGATGCTGAAAATTTACAGAAGATTGAGCAAACATATGAAGAAATCAATAAGAAAACAACTGAAGCATCAAAAATGAGCACCGTTAAACAAGCAAAAAATCTGTTAGATCAAATTTCCGAAAAAAATTATCTTTACTACACCTCAACAAATCGATTATTTAATTCATTGAATATGCAAAATCAAAAAGAATTCAACACCCGCCTCAGTCAAGAATTACAACCTATCGAACAAGAAATACATACCTTTACAAAAGAATTTGCTCAAACACAATTGAAACAGCGTGATCAAAAAATCAGTCAGCTCAATGAAGAAAGTAACCAATTATTGCTGACGCTCATTCTCGTTAGCGCAGCGATTATAGTCGGCTTTTTAGTCATTGGCACAAGGTTTGTTCATCGTATGACAAAACCGATTGTCTCTGTCACACATGCAGCAAGAAGAATGGCAGATGGTGACCTCACACTTGAAGAGATTGAAGTAACCTCTAAAAATGAAATTGGCCAGCTCGGTACGGCTTTTAACCAAATGACAGCTCATTTGCGTCAGCTCATCTTACAGGTGCAAAACGGGTCAAGGCAATTAGCTGATTCTGCTGCTCAATTTGAAGAAACCATCAGTCAAACCATTTCGGCTAGTGAACAGACGTCTAGCTCGATTGAACAGGTCAGTGAAGCTTCACGTGAACAATCTGATGCAGTAGGAAAAGTAGCTTCGGCGATTCAAGAAGTTTCGACTGGTATGCATAATGCGGCTGAACATACGTCTGATGTTTCGGGTCACTCAATTTCAGTGACTGAAAAGGCTGAAGAGGGCGCATCCCTCATTCAACAATTTGTGAAACAAATGAGTTCTATTAAGGAATCTGTGAATGAACATCATTCTACAATGGCCAATGTACAAGTACAGTTTACCGGTATTCAAGGCCTGCTGGGGAATATTCATGCCATTGCAGATCAGACAAATTTACTTGCTTTAAACGCAGCCATTGAAGCAGCAAGGGCTGGGGAACATGGACGAGGTTTTGCGGTTGTTGCAGATGAAGTCAGAAAGCTGGCGGAAGAATCAAGTCAGCTGACTGATCAAATTAGTCAGTTACTCGCCAACGTGAACAAAGATACTGAAAGATCGTCTCAATCTATGACGAAAGTGGAACGAGATGTAGCAGAAGGTGTGAAAGTATCGCAATTGTCTGAACAGAGCTTTCAAGAAATTCTGGAATCCATCCGTGATATCTCGATGAAAGCAGAGGAGCTTTCTGCCACGACAGAGCAAATCTCAGCTAGTACAGAAGAAATTTCTCAAACAGTTGGTGTGATAGAAGAAGGAGCCAAGCGAAATTCTGAGGAAACAGAGTACATGTCGGCGGCTGTTGAAGAATCACTAGCGGCGAATGAGGAAATGAAAGCAGCTGCGGAAGATTTAAAATCTTTGTCTCAATCACTGAAAACATCTATTTCATCTTTCAAGATTTAACAGCGCCATGGTCTTTTTCAAGAATCAATCGAATATATATTCATCACCTATCAAGTAAAAGCTGAAGCACCGCAGGATTCGACAAATTTCAATAAAAATTCACATTTTTTTTACGTTTGAGCAGGAGAAAAGGAGGGAAAAGTAGAAATAAGTTTACATATCCTTAATTTTAAAGGAGGCGTTCTTTACATGAATTACAATGTCCGAGGAGAAAACATCGAAGTAACACCTGCACTAAGAGATCATGTCGAGAAAAAAATTGGAAAGTTGGAGCGTTATTTTGAGTCAGATGTTGATGCTTCAGTCAACGTGAACTTGAAATTTTACAACGATCAAGAATCTAAAGTTGAGGTTACCATTCCAATGACTGATCTAGCACTTCGAGCAGAGGTGCATAATGAGGATATGTACAATGCAGTAGACCTAGCAACCAGTAAATTAGAACGTCAAATTAGAAAACATAAAACGAAAGTGAACCGTAAATTCCGTGAGCAAGGTGCGAAAAAGCATTTATTTGCTGGAGGAAACGGTGCTTCCGAAGTAGCAGTTCAAGATGACGAAGAAATTGATGAAACAGAAATCGTCAGACAAAAACGCTTCAATCTAAAACCAATGGATAGCGAAGAGGCCATTCTCCAAATGAACATGTTAGGTCACAGTTTCTTTGTCTTCACAAATGCTGAGACAAATTTGACCAATGTGGTATACCGCCGAAATGACGGTAAATATGGACTCATTGAGCCGAACGCTTAATCATTCGTTCCTTTTGATCCGAAAATGACCTAAAAAAAGTAAACCCGCTCCCTTCATTAGGGGCGGGTTTTTTGTGCTAAATCATTGCAAATTCTTTGGAAATCAAGGAAGGTATGGTATGATAAATGCAGGTAAATATGGACCTGTCAAACTTTTGGACATGCCGAAAAATTGCATGAAATAGAGGAGCGTTATTATATGCTTGGAATCTTAAACAAAGTGTTTGATCCTACGAAACGTACGATCAGCCGATATGAAAAAAAGGCAAATGAAATCGAAGCTCTCGCTCAAGATTTCGAGAAATTATCTGACGAGGCTTTACGAAATAAAACGATCGAATTTAAAGAAAAACTTGAAAAAGGACAATCTGTAGACGACCTTTTGGTTGAAGCATTTGCAACGGTTCGTGAGGCTTCCCGCCGCGTGACAGGAATGTTCCCATTTAAGGTGCAGCTCATGGGGGGGATCGCCCTACATGAAGGGAATATCTCTGAGATGAAAACAGGTGAAGGGAAAACGTTGACATCAACGATGCCTGTTTATTTGAATGCTCTTTCTGGAAAAGGCGTCCACATTGTGACAGTCAACGAATATTTGGCAAGCCGTGATGCAGAGGAAATGGGCAAGATTTTCGAATTTCTTGGATTAACGGTTGGCTTGAACTTAAACAGTTTAGACAAAGATGAAAAAAGAGAAGCGTACGCTGCTGATATCACGTATTCAACAAACAATGAGCTTGGCTTTGATTATTTACGAGATAACATGGTGCTGTACAAAGAGCAAATGGTTCAAAGACCACTTCATTATGCCGTCATCGATGAAGTTGACTCCATCTTAATTGATGAAGCGAGAACACCTCTTATTATTTCTGGACAAGCTGCAAAATCGACGAAACTTTACGTACAAGCAAATGCCTTTGTTCGTACGTTAAAAATAGAAGACGATTTCACTTATGATATTAAAACAAAAAGTGTACAGCTGACGGAAAGCGGAATGACGAAGGCGGAAAAAGCATTCGGCATTGAGAACTTGTTTGATGTCAAACATGTCGCTCTTAACCACCATATCGCGCAGGCTCTTAAGGCGCATGTTGCGATGCAAAAAGACGTTGATTATGTTGTGGAAGATGGTCAAGTCGTCATCGTTGACTCCTTCACAGGACGTTTAATGAAAGGGCGTCGCTATAGTGAAGGTCTGCACCAAGCCATTGAAGCAAAAGAAGGTCTTGAAGTGCAGAATGAAAGCATGACACTTGCAACCATTACGTTCCAGAACTACTTCCGTATGTATGAAAAGCTATCTGGTATGACAGGTACAGCGAAAACGGAAGAAGAGGAATTCCGTAACATTTACAATATGCAGGTTGTCACAATCCCAACCAATAAACCGGTTGTGCGTGATGACAGACCTGATTTAATTTACCGCACAATGGATGGCAAATTTAAAGCAGTAGCTGAAGACGTCGCACAGCGTTATATGACAGGACAGCCGGTCCTTGTCGGAACTGTTGCGGTTGAGACATCTGAATTGATTTCAAAACTGCTTAAAAATAAAGGCATCCCTCATCAAGTGTTAAACGCGAAAAACCATGAGCGTGAAGCACAAATTATTGAGGAAGCTGGACAAAAAGGTGCCGTCACAATTGCGACAAACATGGCGGGACGTGGAACAGACATCAAGCTTGGCGAAGGTGTGAAAGAACTAGGCGGTCTTGCTGTTATTGGGACAGAGCGTCATGAATCACGCCGTATTGATAACCAGCTCCGTGGTCGTTCTGGTCGTCAAGGAGACCCAGGGATTACTCAATTCTATCTCTCAATGGAAGATGAATTGATGCGCCGATTTGGTGCAGAGCGGACAATGGCGATGCTTGATCGCTTCGGTATGGATGACTCTACTCCAATTCAAAGTAAAATGGTCTCAAAAGCTGTTGAATCTTCTCAAAAACGTGTTGAGGGGAATAACTTTGATTCCCGTAAGCAGCTTCTGCAATATGATGATGTTCTTCGTCAACAGCGTGAAGTCATTTACAAACAGCGTTTTGAAGTCATCGATTCTGATAACTTGAAATCGATTGTGATCAATATGATTCAATCATCTATTGAGCGGGCTGTTGGATCTTACACGCCGAAAGAAGAACTTCCAGAAGAATGGAAATTAGATGGTCTTGTTGAATTAATCAACACGAACTATTTAGATGAAGGTGCCATTTCGGTCAAAGATATCTTCGGTAAAGAAGCAGATGAGATCACCGAATTCATCATGGAGCGGATTAAAGAGAAATATGATGCAAAAGAAGAGACATTTGGCGATGAACAAATGCGTGAATTTGAAAAAGTCATCGTTCTTCGTGCAGTAGATTCGAAGTGGATGGATCATATCGATGCAATGGATCAGCTGCGTCAAGGAATCCATTTACGTGCATATGCACAAACCAATCCGCTTCGTGAGTATCAAATGGAAGGGTTTGCGATGTTTGAGCATATGGTCGCTTCAATTGAAGATGACGTCGCTAAATATGTGCTAAAATCAGAAATCCAAAACAACCTAGAACGTGAAGAAGTCGTTCAAGGACAAACAACTGCTCATCAGCCTCAAGAAGGCGATGAGGAGAAAACAGTGAAGAAAAAGCCGGTGCGTAAAGTGGTGGATATCGGAAGAAACTCACCATGTCACTGCGGAAGCGGCAAGAAATATAAAAATTGTCATGGGAAGACAGAATAAGTAATGGAAAGAGGTGAAAACCTCTTTCTATTCATGTCAGCCCCCATACATCTATGAGGTGAAGGATATGGAATTAGTAGAAATTAGACAAGAGCTTGAAAATATGGCTAGCAGGCTAGCTGATTTTAGGGGGTCTCTTTGACCTCGATATAAAAGAAGCGAAAATTGCAGAGCTTGAGGCCACGATGTCAGAGGCTGACTTTTGGAATGACCAGCAAAAAGCGCAAGGTGTCATTAATGAAGCCAATGCACTGAAGGATTATGTGAATACATATCATGAGCTCAGTGAATCTCATGATGAGCTGCAAATGACGCATGATTTATTAAAAGAAGACTACGATGAGGATCTTCATGCAGAGCTTGAAAAAGAGCTGAAGAACTTAACAAAACAATTTAACGAGTTTGAATTGCAGCTTCTTTTAAGTGAACCGTATGACAAAAACAATGCCATTCTTGAGCTTCACCCGGGTGCAGGTGGAACGGAATCACAGGACTGGGGATCGATGCTCCTCAGAATGTATACCCGCTGGGCAGAGCGCAGAGGCTTTAAAGTTGAAACCCTTGATTATCTTCCAGGGGATGAAGCGGGAATTAAGTCTGTGACATTGCTGATTAAAGGACATAACGCTTACGGTTACTTAAAAGCAGAAAAAGGTGTCCATCGTTTAGTCCGTATTTCTCCATTTGATTCATCTGGCCGTAGACACACATCTTTCGTTTCCTGTGATGTCATGCCAGAATTTAATGAAGAAATTGATATCGATATTCGTACAGAGGATATTAAGGTGGATACGTATCGTGCAAGTGGTGCAGGGGGTCAGCACGTCAATACGACGGACTCTGCGGTTCGTATCACACACATCCCAACAAATGTCGTCGTGACGTGCCAAACGGAAAGATCCCAAATCAAAAACAGAGAACGTGCAATGAAAATGCTGAAATCTAAGCTTTATCAAAAACGGATCGAAGAACAACAGGCGGAATTGGATGAAATCAGAGGAGAACAGAAAGAAATTGGCTGGGGAAGCCAAATTCGCTCGTATGTCTTCCACCCATATTCCCTTGTAAAAGACCATCGTACCAACACGGAGATGGGAAATGTTCAAGCGGTGATGGATGGAGATTTAGATTCCTTTATCGATGCGTATTTACGTTCAAAATTATCATAAAAACTCGGCTTCTTGCCGGGTTTTTTTAATTGTGAGAAAATATAATGAATATAAAGGAATACATATGCCATACTGACTCTATATCCTTTGTATGATGAAATTAGCAATTAAAGGGGGAAATAATTTGGGATTAAAACCATTACAAGAGACGTGGGATTTAGATGCCTTTTTTAAAGGAGGCAGTTCTTCATCAGAATTTATCACATACTTAGAGCATATACAGCAGCTATTAGATGAGTTACGACAAAAGGTAGATGCCTTTTCAAAAGAAAATACACAAATTGAAAAAAAGTTAACAGTTGTCCTTGAAACGTATGAAATCACATATAAAAAACTAGCACAAGCAGGTTCATTTGTATCCTGTTTACAATCTCAAAATACAAAGGATATGAAGGCGGGCAGCCTCCGGGGGTCCATTGCCAAGCTGGAAGCTGAATTAGGAACCATTCTAGCCGGGTTTGATCAATCACTTGCTGCGATTCCCACTAGCCAGTGGGAAGAATTAATGGATTCAGCCGCTTTTTCAGATGTTCGTTACATATTAAATGAACGAAGAGAACATGTGAAAGATCAACTGCCTGTTGAACAGGAAACACTCATTCAAAAGCTAGCAGTAGATGGGTATCATGCGTGGGATGAACTTTATTCTAGCTTGGTGAACAAAATTACCATTCCATTTGAGCAAAATGGTGAAACACAAATGATCTCTGTAGGCCAAGCAGAAAATGCGATGGATGATTCAGACCGTGAAGTGAGAAAAGCCGTGTATCATAATTTAGAACATGCATGGACACAGGATGAACATTTGTTTGCAAGCACACTCAATCATCTCGCTGGTTTTCGTCTACAAGTATATCAAGCCAGAGGATGGGATCATATATTAAAAGAGCCTCTTGATATTTGCCGGATGAAACAAGAGACGCTCGATACAATGTGGTCTGTCATTGATGAACATAAACAGCCATTCATTGAATATTTACAACGTAAAGCTGACATGCTTGGGGTTGATAAACTGAGCTGGTTTGATGTGGGAGCACCTATTGGAAGTGAGACAAAGACCTATTCTTATCAAGACGCAGCCGCTTTTATTATCAAGCATTTCGCAGGGTTTGGAAAAGAGCTTGCTGCTTTTACTGAAAAAGCTTTTAATGAACGCTGGGTAGAAGCTGAGAATCGCCCAAACAAACGAGTGGGCGGTTTCTGTACGAATTTCCCTGATAGCGGAGAATCACGTATTTTTATGACCTTCTCAGGGACTCCATCCAATGTAGCGACACTAGCACATGAGCTTGGTCATTCGTTCCATCAGGAAGTCATGCAGGATGTTCGGATGTTGAATCGTAAATATGCGATGAATGTAGCTGAAACTGCGTCGACATTCGCTGAAATGATTGTGGCAGATGCTTCATTAAAAGAGGCGGCCAATGAAGAAGAGCGTCTCAGTTTGCTAGAGGATAAGCTGCAGCGCAGTGTGGCATTCTTTATGAATATTCAATCACGCTTCTTATTTGAACAACGTTTTTATGAAGAGCGCAAACAAGGAGAAGTGCCAGCTGACCGCTTGAATGAGTTGATGGTAGAAGCACAGAAGGAAGCCTTTGGCGACTCTTTAGATGAATACCATCCGCATTTCTGGGCGTCTAAACTGCATTTCCATATTACAGGTGTCCCGTTTTATAACTTCCCTTACACCTTCGGGTACATGTTCTCGTTAGGTATTTATGCAAAAGCATTGCAGGCTGGGGCATCATTTGAAGAGAAATATATTGCGCTATTAAAAGATACAGCGTCAATGACTGTAGAAGATTTGGCATATAAGCACCTAGGTGTCGACCTGACTCAAAAAGCATTTTGGGAAGAGGCCATTTCACTGGCTGTCGCAGATGCTGAAGAGTTTTTAGAAGCGACGAAGGCATAAAAGATGAAAAGCTCCCATTACGGGAGCTTCAGCGTGTAGACAAACCCTCGCATTCTGTGTCAGTCCTGTGCGCTGGTACTCACGAATGTCAAATTCGCTCCGTGCAAGTGCTCGTCCTTCCTAGACTGCAAAGGTTTTCTATCACGCTGAAAAGAAGACAAAGGGCTAAAATCAAGTTCATTTTAGCCCTTTGTCAACAATCTGGCAGCTCCCATTACGGGAGCTTTTTTGCTGGTTTTACCCATTCCAGCATCGTCTGAACGATGTCTTTTTGTTGCGTGAGGACTGGAATGTCTGCAGGCTGATCCCCTTTTTGTTTGCCATACATGCCAAATTGAGCATGATTACCGCCTTTTATCTCATGATACACCGTTTGAGAAGGCAGCTGCTTTTTCGATTTTTTGATTTTTTCTCGTGTTGCGAGACCATCTTTTTCGCCTGATATAGATAATACTTGCAAGGAAGCCTGTTTCAAATCATCTGATGCAGGATAGGAGGCAAGGAAAAAGAGGCCGTCCAGCTTGCTTTGATTTTTCACTGCATACATAGCGGCAGCTGTTCCGCCTAGCGAATGTCCGCCAATGTACCAATGCTTGATGGCCGGATGACTTTTGAGGATATCGTCTGCTTTCTTCGTATTAAATATTGCGAAGGAAAATGGCATGTCTGGGATAAAGACCGAATAGCCTTTCTTCATCAGCGCATTCCCAAGATAGGCATACGCAAGAGGTTCAACTTTTGCCCCAGGATATAGAATGATGCCAGTATCGCTTTTCGATGCTTCAAATGAATATACCCCGTTTTTATGATCGACCTGCTCAATGTTCATCTGCTTTTTTAACGCTTCCGATGGTCCATATGTAAAGCGGCTCCATGTATAGAAAGCACCAAAAGCTAAGATGATGAGTGCAAGTAATGTAATACCGGTGATCTTCAGTATTTTCTTCATCGTATGTCCCTTCTTTCTCATGTACATATTAAATATACCATCATTTACTCTTCTGCCAAACGGCAAGTACGCTGATCCGGCTGTGTGATAAAGTATTAATCCATTAGCACTGCATTTGGCTGTTATTTACAATCCGAATGAGAGGGCTTAAAATAGGTGTGCATTCAGAAGTAACGGAGGAAGAAAGACATGAAGCAGGAACATTCTCAATTTTGGATTGAAGTGAAAAATTATGTACTCATTTTAATAGGATCAGCTATCGTAGCGGTTGGCTTTAATACGTTATTATTACCAAATCAGATTGCTGCTGGCGGTGTGAGTGGAATCAGTACCATTATGCAATCATTCGGTTTTGAAGCTGCATATGTACAATGGGGTCTCAATATTCCGCTCTTTATCGCAGGCTTTTATTTATTAGGTGGAACATTTGGGGTAAAAACGCTCGTTGGTTCTGTCTTTTTACCTTTAATGGTGTTCTTAACAAGACACATTGCTCCTGTCACCCATGAAGCACTGCTCGCCGCAATATTTGGCGGTGTAGTGATTGGGATCGGAATTGGGCTCGTTTTCCTCGGCAATGGTTCAACGGGAGGAACGGCTCTTGCGGCCAAAATCATCAATAAATATACAGGGCTGACGTTAGGTACTTGTTTAGCGATGATGGACGGTTTGATTGTTTTGGGGGCCATGACTGTTTTTGGGATTGAAGAAGGGCTGTACGCTGTGATCGGAGTGTTCATTTCTAGTAAGACGATTGATGTCGTACAGGCTGGCTTTAGTCACTCGAAGATGGCCATGATTATTACGGGTCATGAGGATGAGGTTAGACAGGCGGTGTTTGATCAAATTGATCGTGGTGTAACGAAGATTTCAGCAGTAGGTGGGTACACCGACCATGACCGGCCTATTTTAATGTGTGTTGTAGGGCAGTCACAATTCACAAAGTTGAAACAAGTGGTAAAAGCGATCGATGCATCAGCGTTTGTCATCGTCATGGATGCAAAAGAGGTGCTGGGTGAGGGTTTTAAAAGGGCGTAAACAAGGATATAATAACGTTGACCAAATGATTGTAAGGGAGGGAAATACATGAAAAAGAGCGGATTAACGCTTCTTTTTGTCGCTATGCTTTTTGTACTTGCGGCCTGTGGAGGAAATTCAAGCAGCAGTGACAAAGAAGGCAGTAAAAGTGCTTCAAATGTGAGCAGTGGTGAAGAGATTTATCAGCAAAACTGTATTGGCTGTCATGGAAAAGACTTATCTGGCGGAGGCGGCCCAAGCCTGAAAGAAGTCGGGAAGAAATATAATGAAAGCCAAATTGCAGATATTGCCCAGAACGGTAAAGGATCTATGCCAAGCGGAATGGTAGATGAAAAACAAGCAAAAGAAGTCGCCAAATGGCTTGCAGAGAAAAAATAAAACCTTTGTCTAATCGACAAGGTTTTTTTATTTTCTATTTGTAGAAAAAGACTTTTGGATAGTATGAAAACGTATTATATTAAATTTTATTTAAAAAATAAGGGTAAAAAGACATGCTTTTCGGTTTTGGTTGCTCTATTTACCTTTTATTTATAAGTTTTGAAATATAAATGTAATACCATTGCGTCGATTCATGACGTATAATTGGAGTTGTTGAAATTTAGACGATTCAATTTTTTCATCTTTTTGGATGAAAAGGACATAAATTGCTTGTGCGTATCGAAGGGTATGTGCGTGACCATACATAACGTTTTTTGACGAGAAGTGTCAGAACATCATGATAAGCTGTTTGACAGCGAATAAGAAAAGATTAGGTGATTACATGATTGAAATGAAGGAAGTCTATAAGATCTATCCTAATGGTGTAAAGGCGATCAATGGAATCAATGTCTCTATCCATCCAGGAGAGTTTGTGTATGTTGTTGGTCCCAGTGGCGCTGGTAAATCCACGTTCATTAAAATGATGTATCGTGAAGAGAAGCCAACCAAAGGGAAAATCTTAATTAATAACAAAGATTTAGGCTCGATGAAGGAAAAAGAAATTCCTTACGTGAGAAGAGAAATTGGCGTAGTATTCCAAGATTTTAAATTACTTCCAAGTCTCACGGTCTTTGAGAACGTGGCATTTGCTCTTGAAGTCATTGGTGAACAGCCAAGTATTATTAAGAAAAAAGTGCTTGAGGTACTTGATTTGGTGCAATTAAAGCACAAAGCTCGTCAATTTCCAGATCAGCTTTCCGGCGGTGAACAGCAGCGTGTATCGATCGCTCGTTCGATCGTCAATCATCCTGAGGTTGTCATTGCAGACGAACCGACAGGAAACCTTGATCCAGATACTTCATGGGAAATCATGAAGACGCTCGAAGAGATTAATAACCGCGGAACAACAGTCGTCATGGCGACACACAACAAAGAGATTGTAAACAGCATGAAGAAACGCGTCATCGCAATCGAAGATGGAATGATTGTGCGTGACGAAGCAAGAGGGGAGTACGGAATTTATGATTAAAACTCTCTCGCGGCATTTACGTGAGAGCTTCCGTTCACTTGGAAGAAACACGTGGATGACATTTGCATCAATTAGTGCGGTCACTGTCACATTGATTTTAGTTGGGGTTTTTCTTGTCATTATGCTCAACTTGAATAACATGGCATCGAACGCTGAGAAAGAAGTAGAAGTAAAAGTTCTCATCGATTTAACTGCGAATCAAAAGCAGCAGGATGAATTAAAAGCAGAAATTGAGAAGATTCCTGAAATCAGTGATGTGAAATACTCATCCAAGGATGATGAACTAAAAGCACTGATTAAAAGCTTTGGTGAAAATGGACAATCTATGGGACTGGTTGATCAAGAAAATCCATTGAATGATGCGTTTATTGTGAAAACAACAGATCCCCACGATACACCAAAAGTAGCGAAGAAATTAGAAAACCTAAAAGGGACGTATAAAGTCACTTATGGAAAAGAAGAGGTCAGCCGACTCTTTAATGTTGTCGGAGTGGCGCGTAATGTCGGCATCGCACTTATTATTGGGCTTTTATTTACAGCGATGTTCTTGATTTCCAATACGATCAAAATTACGATTTTTGCTAGACGTAAAGAAATTGAGATTATGAAACTAGTAGGTGCAACGAACTGGTTTATCCGCTGGCCGTTCTTCATCGAAGGATTACTACTTGGTGTATTTGGCTCGATTATACCAATCGCTGTATTGCTTGGCACGTATCAATATGCTGTCGGCTGGGTGGCGCCAAGGGTACAAGGTTCATTTATTACAATGCTTCCATACAATCCGTTTGTCTATCAAGTATCACTGGTCCTTCTATTGATCGGTGCCATTATCGGTGTGTGGGGAAGTTTAACGTCCATCCGTAAATTCTTGAAAGTATAAATCTATTTATATTGATGGCAGCACTCGAGGATTCTATAGAAGATGTGACCGGTTGATCCAATTCATCCGGTCGACTCTTTATGCAGGCAGTTGTCATGGGAGGGGAATATCGTTTTGAAAAGAAAGCTGATGATGGCTGGAATGGCAGCGTTTATTGGAACAACGTGGCTATACATTCCAGGGAACGAAAATCGTGCATTCGCATACGAAGACCTAGATCAAAAACGTCAACAAATTGAAGAGAAAACATCGAAGACTGAATCAACTTTGAAGAAAAAGAAATCAGAACTGGCAAAGCTTGAAAAGAAAGAATCAAAGCTAAAGCAAGAAATTGAAAAAATTGACCAAAAAGTAAGTGCCGCAACTGAAAAAGTCGCTGAAAAAGAAAAAGAGGTCAAACAGACGAAACAAGAGATCAAAAAACTAAAAAAAGAGATTGAAGTCATCAACGAGCGAATTGAAAAGAGAAAAGCGATTTTCAAAGATCGAATTCGTTCTATGCAAAAAAGTGGCGGTACAATCAACTATTTAGATGTGCTGCTAGGTGCTCGTAGCTTTAGTGATTTTGTCAGTCGTGTGGGAGCTGTTACAACCATCGTCGAAGCAGATAAAGACATGATTACAGAACACGAAAATGATTTGGAGCTAGTGGAGCAAAAAGAAGCAGAGCTAAATAAACAGCTAAGTGGACTTGAAACATCTTTGAAAGAGCTTGAAACGTTGAAAAAGGACCTATCTAAACAGCAAAAAGAAAAAGGAAAAGTCCTTGGTCATGTAACGGAAGAAAAAGAACATGCACATGATGAACTAGGAAAGCTTGAAAATGAACAAGAAATTCTAGCGAATCAGAAAGCGGCGGTAAAGTCTGAAGAAGCACGCCGTCAAAAAGAAGAAGCGAAGAAAGCAGAACAAGCAGCTGCTGAAAAAAGTGCACCTGCACCAAGTGGAGGATCTGATCAAGTGTCAGATACACCAGCAAGTAGCTCAGGTTTCATTAAACCAGCTGCAGGCCGTTTCTCATCAGGCTTTGGCGGGCGTTCTGGCGGACAGCACTACGGATTAGATATCGCTGCAAAAGGCACTGTATCTGTCGTTGCAGCCGCATCTGGCACAGTCACGAACTCAAGCTACTCGTCGAGTTATGGGAATGTGGTGTTCATTACACATAACATCAATGGCCAAACGTATCAAACGGTATACGCTCATCTTTCAACAAGAAGTGTGTCAACAGGTCAAAGAGTCGAGCAAGGTCAATTCCTTGGATATATGGGCAACACAGGTCAGTCTTATGGCCAGCATCTTCATTTTGAAATTCATAAAGGATTATGGAATGGCGCGAAATCAAATGCAGTCAATCCAGCACAATATATCCGCTGACAAAAAGCCGATAACATCATGTTATCGGCTTTTTTCATGTAGATGAAATTAAAATAACAGCAGTAATCCGGCAATAATAGGTGTTAAAAGCACAGCGGATTTTAATAAAAGTTTTGGCGCAAGGCGTGTAAATTTTGCCCCAATAAAAGCCCCTAATACGGTACCGATTAAGATCTGAACGAGCAGGATAAAGTCAACATAGCCTTCTGAAATATAACCAATCCCACCGCCAATAGAGATTGGAATAATCACTAGCATCGTTGTGCCAACAGCTTGTCTAATAGACAGCTTCAGCAAAATCAAAAGCCCCACTTGAATAAATGGTGCTGATCCGATACCGAACATCCCTGAAAGCATCCCTGATACAAGGCCTAATATAATGCCCCTGATCAGCAATTGGCGTGAAGAAAGCGGCTGCTGCTCAGCATCTTCTTTTAGGACAAACAATTTGATCATCATAAAAACAGCAGATAAAAAGAGCATACCAGCTGTTAAATAGTGCAGGCTATCCTCTGGAATAAAAGGAGCCACTTTTGCTCCGGCAAATGAAGCAATACAAGCTAGTGCACCGACAATCAAACCTGATTTGAGCTGAATATTTCCTTCTCGGTAGTGGCTGTATGCACCAGATAAAGTCGTAAATGCCATAGCAGCTAAAGATGTCCCAAGTGCAGTATGGATTGGTACATCAAAGATTAACGTCAGCAATGCGATGACAAAACCAGCCCCGCCAGCTCCTACAAACCCTAGTAAAATTCCTAATAAAAGCATAGTCAATATAATATACATAGCGATGACTCCTTCTCGATCGTAACAAAATAAAAATTACACCTAATGAAATGATTAGTCAAGCCTCCCTAGGAGAATGTCTTTACATGAAATCCCTTCTTCTGGCATATAATAACTCAGGTCATCAGGAAGAGTTGAAGAAGGAGGCCAAATATGAAAAAACAAATCGCATCCATCATGGCAAGTGTCATTCTCATCATCAGTGCAGGGGTTGTGACGCATAAAGAGGCGACTCAGGCGGAGTCACCGAAAGCGGCTGCTGCAGTGGCTGGACAAGCTCAATCAAGTGATCGAGCGAAGGAAAACGGAATGGAGAAAATTGAGAAAGCCTATGACCTCATTTCGAATGAATATGTAGAGGAAGTGGATCGTCAAAAGCTGCTTGAAGGTGCCATTCAAGGAATGCTTTCAACCTTAAATGATCCGTATTCAGTATACATGGACAAGCAAACCGCAAAGCAATTTTCGGATTCACTTGATTCCTCATTTGAAGGAATTGGGGCAGAAGTTGGAATGGATGAAGGAAAGATTATCATTGTCTCTGCCTTTAAAAAATCCCCTGCAGCAAAGGCGGGTCTGAAACCGAAAGATGAAATCATCAGCATTGACGGTGAGACGATGAAAGAAAAAAGCCTAAACGATGCTGTACTGAAAATAAGAGGAAAAAAGGGAACGTCTGTCGCCTTGAAAATCAGACGAAATGGAATTGAAAAAGAGCTAACATTCCATATCAAACGAGAAGAAATCCCGCTTGAAACCGTAACGGCTTCAATGAAAGAGGTCAATGGTCATAAAACAGGCTATATCGCGATCTCTAGCTTCTCTGAAGATACGGCGAAGGATTTCACGGCAAGCTTGAATAAGCTCGAGAAAAAGGGCATGGAAGGCCTTGTGCTGGACGTGAGAGGAAATCCTGGCGGCTATCTACAAAGTGTGGAAGATATTTTGAAACATTTTATCACAAAGGATCAGCCATATATTCAAATTGCAGAACGGAATGGCGATCGAAAACGATATTTTTCAAAACGAAAAGAACAAAAACCATACCCGGTCAATGTCTTAATTGATAAAGGAAGTGCATCCGCTTCTGAAATTCTGGCTGGTGCTTTGAAAGAAGCAGGCAAGTATGAAGTGGTAGGTGACGTTTCCTTTGGTAAAGGAACTGTGCAGCAGGCGGTACCAATGGGAGATGGAAGTAACATTAAATTAACGCTGTATAAGTGGCTGACACCGAAAGGGAATTGGATTCACAAAAAAGGCGTTGTGCCGACCATTGCGATTCATCAACCAGATTACTTCACCGTTGGCCCGCTCCAGCTGAAAGAACCGCTTCAGCTTGATATGAACAATGAAGAAGTCAGACAAGCACAGACATTGTTAAAAGGGTTATCATTTGACCCTGGCAGAGTAGATGGATATTTTGACGAAGAAACGAAAAAAGCTGTACTCGCATTTCAAAGCACATACAATCTCGATAAATCAGGTGTGATTGATTTAAAGACAGCGAAAATGATGAACAAGATGGTAGATGAAGTGAAATCTTATGAAAAGAATGATCTTCAGCTGCAAACTGCACTAAAAGCACTATATCTCAAAAAATAAAGAGGCGAATAAATGCCTCTTTTTTTTGGTTCATAAGTGTTACGAACATGTAATAATTTATTCTTAAAAATATAT
This sequence comes from Bacillus sp. FSL K6-3176, assembly GCF_038003325.1. Classification (NCBI taxonomy): domain Bacteria; kingdom Bacillati; phylum Bacillota; class Bacilli; order Caryophanales; family Bacillaceae; genus Bacillus; species Bacillus sp. FSL K6-3176. The sequence goes on along the minus strand of NZ_JBBOOX010000001.1, from coordinate 3,198,681 downwards.
TATATCGAGAAATATATTCATTTATTTTACAAAAAACATAACATTCCTTCGAATTTACCCGATAACATATTTATATAAGAGACTTTCTGTTGATTTAAACATGTCATGAAAATGAAACTTTTGAAAGTTGTATGTTACATAAATAATTCTTACAATAAAAAGTAGCACTCATTTTAAATATTTTATTTTTTGCGGATATTCAGCTTAAGCATTGAGCTGTACCGAGGTTTGCGCTTTTCTTAAAAGAACTAGTAAATGGGGGTACACAATTGAAAAGGGCAAGTATTGTGAGAGAGAAAAAATATTACGAGTTGGTAGAGGAGCTTAAGAGTCGTACGAAAGATGTGACGTTTTCGGCTACAAAGGCATTAAGTCTACTCATGCTGTTAAGCAGGTACTTGGTCAATTACACAACGGTAGAATCAGTCGACGAGATCGATGAAGACTGTGCTGAGATATACTTCAATTATTTAATGGATAATCATAAGAGACTTGGTATAAACTTAACCGACATCAAGAGGTCCATGCAGCTTCTCGGCGGCATACTAGATGTAGATGTGAATCACTATTTAAAAGATTTTTCACTGTCGAATGTCACACTTTGGATGAATCAGGAGAAATAAACCTGATGTCAAGCATCGATTTATTTGATAGAATAAGAGAAAATGCTTGACTTGGGCGGTGAACGATAATGAGCTCGGAGTGGATGGGAGCCGGATTAAAAGCGGTCGGTCTGTTTTTAATCCATCCTCTTTTTTATTTTATGGTATTAATCAGCCTATTATATGGCTACATCCGCGTAAAGCGGGAGAGAAAAGCGTTTCAAACAAGAATAGAAGATGTTTACGATGAACTGAAATTTACATATTCAAAGGGATGGGTTCCAGGAATTTGTCTATCGATCATATCTGTAGGCTTAGGGATTTCCCTTCCGCCTGGATTCATCGTGCTGATTGCAGCGATGACCATCGTTTTCTCTCTATTCTTTAAGGCGAGTGCGCTTTCGTCTGCATACACACTCGGTTTCAGTTTTATTGCGGCATTTGGATTGATGTCTGTTCAAGTGAGCCATTCCTGGCTGCCGCAGCTTTCAATGATGAATGCATCAGCCGTTGTGATCCTGTTAGGGCTACTGTTAATGACTGAAGGCATGTTAGCCTATCGAACGGCGCATTTACGTACATCGCCTGCAATGGTGATGAGTGCGAGAGGACTTTTGATCGGCCAGCAGCGAGCAAACCGTCTGTGGCTTCTACCACTTGTTTTGCTGATGCCGGCAGGTGAATGGACTTCTTCTCTGCCATGGTGGCCTGTGCTTCAAGTGCACGATCAAAGCTTTTCATTTATTGTGATCCCGTACATCATCGGCTTTGGCCAGCGTATTCAAGGATCGCTGCCAATTGTGAGTATTCAAATTACGTCACGCCGAATTATGATGCTCGGTCTAGCTGTTGCTGCAGTAGGTGCGGCAAGTATTTGGTTTGAGCCGATTGCGTGGGGAGCTGTTGTTCTAGCGATTGCAGGAAGAGCCTTTTTATCATGGAAGCAGAGGGCGAATGACAACGCTGCACCATTCTTTTTCTCTAAGCGGAATCAAGGGCTTATGGTGCTTGGTATCATTCCGAATACCCCTGCGGCTGATTTAAAGCTTGAGATCGGAGAAATGATTACAAAGGTCAATGGAATCGAGATCAAAACCGTTTCAGAATTTTATGAAGCACTACAAACCAATCGTGCTCTGACAAAGCTTGAGATCATTGGTCTCAATGGTCAGACAAGGTTTGAGAAACGCGCCTCTTACGAAGGGGAGCATCACCAGCTTGGTATCTTGTTTGTGAAGGACGATCCACAGCAAGAGCCAACGGCGATTTCATCTTAAAAAAAGCTGCTAGAGATGGCAGCTTTTTTCTTTTGGGCGCGTTTCTCTCCCATAGGATTCGCCCCATTCACGCATGGCAAAGATAATGGGCTTTAACGTATTTCCAAGAGAAGTCAGTGAATACTCGACACGAGGAGGAACTTCCTCATAGACTTCACGGTGAACAATCCCGTCTTGTTCAAGTTCTCGTAATTGCAACGTCAGGACACGCTGCGAAATTCTTGGCAGAAGCCGGCGTATTTCGTTGTAACGCTTTGGACCGCAAGTCAAATGATAAAGGATGACGCCTTTCCATTTCCCTCCGATGACATTTGTAGTGATAGACACGGGACAGCCATGATTCACAATACTGACTGGATTGGATGGTGCACTCATCTCAACATTCCTTTCTTAAACGAAAATGGTCATAAACGAACATGTTTGTACCTAACGAACAAAAATGTGCGTACTTGAATCAATGGAAGCTTTTCTTTTACCATAGAGATAGGACATCACACATTCGGGTTGTTTGTTTTCCTATCATAACAATTTCTATGAGGGAATGGAAAGAAATTGGATTGTGAGAACACACCTGTTCATTAGAAAGGATGAATAAAATGCGAGACAAAGAGCAGTTAAAAAAAGAAATCATTGAGGCGTATGAATTCCGTCATGCGACAAAAGAGTTTGACCCAGCGAAAAAGATTCCAGAGGATGATTTTGCATTTATTTTAGAAACAGGAAGACTTTCTCCAAGCTCTGTAGGGTTTGAGCCTTGGAAGTTCCTCGTTGTTCAAAATGAAGCATTCAGAGAAAAATTAAAAGAGTATACATGGGGGGCGCAAAAGCAGCTTCCAACTGCCAGCCATTTTGTGATCATCTTGGCAAGAACAGATGCCCGCTATGATTCAGCATATGCAGAATACATCAACAAGCAAATCAAAGGAATGACAGACGAAACGTTTGAAATGGTCAAGGGGCGCTACAGAGAATTCCAAGAGAACGATCTTCATCTGCTAGAAAATGACCGTACATTATTTGATTGGGCTTCAAAACAAACGTATATTGCCTTAGGTAACATGATGACAGCTGCGGCACAGATCGGCATTGATTCATGCCCAGTTGAAGGATTTAGCTACGATCACATCCATCGTATCTTAGAAGAAGAAGGGTTACTGGAGGATGGTCAATACGACATCTCTGTCATGGCAGCCTTTGGTTATCGTGTCACTGAGCCAAAACGCGGCAAAACACGTCGCCCGATGGATGAAGTAGCTGTTTGGATTCGTTAATCGCTGTTTGTCTGAAAAAGGCTGTTGACAATTGCGTGGTTAGTCAGTATATTTAAAAAATAAAATCTTTGACGAATATACAAATTTGACTATAAACGCTTTGACTTGAGAATAGTAAATGAACATCCGTTTTTTAAGAGAGCTGCGGGTCGGTGCAACGCAGTAAAACGAATCATTGAACTCGCTCAAAGAGCGGTAAGACTGAATGAATAGTAAGTCTTTACGTGTGACCTCCGTTATCGGGTTTTAAGTTGGATTCAGCCATGGCTGAATCAATAAGAGTGGTAACGCGGTTGCAAGGTCAGTCGTCTCTTCCAGGAGATGGCTGGCCTTTTTATATGCTTTTATCTCATATTTGTCTGAAGATTCAAATTTAAAGGAGCTATAGAAAATGGAAAAGGAACATGTGCAGTTAAAACGAACAATGACATCAAGGCATATTATGATGCTTGCGCTTGGCGGTGCCATCGGTGCTGGTCTGTTTAAAGGAAGCAGTTCTGCCATTGATATTGCGGGTCCTGCTGTCATTTTGGCATACATGATTGGTGGTCTTATTTTATTATTTATTATGCAAGGACTTGCCGAAATGACCGTTGCACGACCTGGAGCAAGAACATTCCGTGACTTGATTGAACCTGTGTTAGGAAAATATCCGGCCTATTTCTTAGACTGGATCTATTGGAAGATGTGGGTGCTGAACATTGCAGCAGAAGCGATTGTGTCGGCCATTTTTATTCAGTACTGGTTCCCACAAGTGCCAATCTGGATGCTTGTGTTAATCATTTCACTTGTAGTCACAATCATTAATGTTTGCTCAGTCAAAATGTTTGCTGAGACAGAGTATTGGTTAGCTTCTATTAAAATTGCTGTCATCATCTTATTTATTATCATTGGATTCACCATGCTATTTGTCTCATTCGGACAGCATGCAGCACCTGGATTGTCTAACTTAACGGATCACGGTGGATTTTTCCCAAATGGTACTGGCGGATTAATTGCAGCAATGCTGGTTGTCGTGTATTCATATGGTGGGACGGAGATGATTGGGGTCACTTTAGCAGAAACAAAAAACCCTGAAAAAGTCATACCAAAGGCCATTCAAAGTACGTTTGTACGCATCATCGGTTTTTATGTACTGCCGTTCTTTATCATTGTCAGCTTAATCCCTTGGAATCAAGTAAACAATGAGCAAGTAAGTCCATTTGTGACAGTGTTTGCAACGATCGGAGTACCGTATGCCAGTGACATCATGAATGGTATTATCTTACTAGCGATTTTGTCTTCTATGAACTCTGGCTTGTATGCTTCATCACGGGTGCTTTATACACAGGCAATGGATGGCCGTGTATGGAAAGGATTCTCCAAGCTGTCAAAACAGCAGGTGCCTGTTCGAGCCATCCTTGTATGTACATCTACTTTGTATGCAGCTGTATTGATTTCTCTTTTTGTAGGAAGTCAAACGTTTAATTACTTGATGGGCTCTTTAAGTTACACAGTTCTATTCATCTGGTTTATCATTGCCGTCGGTCATTTGAAATCTCGAAGCATCGCACAGCCAGGCGGATATCGCGTGAAGCTGTATCCTTTCACAACGTGGTTTTCCGTTATTGCGATCATGGCCATTTTTGTCGGCGTTGTATTCAATACACCAATTGTTCAAACGCTGGTCACAATGGGCATTTATTTAATCATTACACTTTCTTTCTTTATTAACAGAAAACGGTTTGAAACAGCCGTCTAATTTATTAAAAAGCGTGCAGGACCTTCTGAAGGGTCTCGCACGCTTTTTTTAATGCTGTTTATATTGCTTGAAATGGACAGGGGATTGAACGGGATGTGGCTTTGCCTGAAGGCCATAGCTCTCCCTGACGATATAAAGCGGCCGGTCCTTGGCTTCATCGTAGATTCGGCCGATATACTCTCCGATCATGCCTAACATAAAGAGGATGATCCCGCTAAAGAATAGCTGAATGACAATTAATGAACTCCAGCCGGTGATGGTGCTGTTAGTAAAAAGCTTTAAATATAAGACAAGAAACATCGAAATGAAGCCAATAGCTGAAAGGACAATGCCTGCCACGCTGGCCAGCTTTAAAGGTTTGTAAGAAAAAGATGTGATCCCATCCATCGAGAGCTTGAGCATCTTTTTGAGAGGGTACTTTGTTTCTCCTGCCAACCGCTCATCCCGAACATATTCTACCGCAATCTGTTTGAAGCCAACCCAGCTCACTAATCCGCGGACAAATGGGTTTTTCTCGCGTATTTTTCTCATTTCATGACACACTTTACGATCCATCAATCTAAAGTCGCCGGTGTCAATAGGAATATCTACTTCGGTGATTTGACGTAGCACTCGGTAGAAAAGGGAAGCCGTGTACTTTTTGAAAGCTGTTTCGCCTTTTCGTTGCGTGCGGACCGCGTATACGACCTCATAGCCTTCCTTCCATTTTTCAATCATGTCTAAAATCAATTCAGGTGGATCTTGTAAATCCGCATCAATCACTACGACAGCTTCTCCCTTTGCATAATCCATTCCCGCTGTAATGGCAATTTGATGCCCAAAGTTACGAGAAAAATCAATAAGTCTCACATGCGGATCAGTCTGGCAGTACCCTTTAATCAGTTCAGCTGTTCGATCCATACTGCCGTCATTGACGAAGAGAAGCTCATATGCTTCTCCCGTCGAATCCATGACGGTCTTGAGGCGCTGATACGATTCATGGATCACAAGTTCTTCATTATACACTGGGACTACAACAGAGTATTGTATGTTCTTTTCCATCAGTCATCGTTCCTCCCTTTTAATAGATGAATTAATCAACGGATAGTTCATAAAGAGTACCGCTCTCCATTCCGCCCATTCGTCCATTTGACTGATCATTTTGTTCGGATTGTTGGCTGCCTGTTTGCTGGTTCGTTTTGGATGTAGAGCTATTCTGCCATTTAGAAGCAGTTACTTCTTTGCCATTTTTTTGAATCCAAGTAAGAATGTCAGAGCTGCCGCCTCTCATACCAGAAAGATAGAAGTATTTGATTTTGCCGTCTTTAACGAGCTGTTTGAATTCATTAAGCGTGAGAATGTTATCAGATCCACTAAATCCACCTAATGCCATAACAGCTTTTCCTGTTTTAATAATGTAAGGCGAAGCAGTGGTTGCATCTGTTGTCCCGAATAGGAATTCTTCTCCCGTATTGTTTTTCTCAAGATAGCTGATCAGCTTTTCATTGACTTGTGAACTCATGCTGCCACTTGAAGTTGCAAGCTGAGGACCAGCCTCTGGCAGCATACTGTTTCCTCCGTAAAGAAGAGGTGTGCTTGCCCAGTATAGTGGTGCGATCAGCATCCCAAGGATGGCAATGAGAGACATGAATTGTTTTAGTTTTTCTTTCCCTTTTATCAAGAGTAGAGAAAGGGTGGTTCCAACACCAATGATACCGACTGCAATGCTTAGTCCAAGACCGATCGTGCTTGTAAAAGTGGATAGGATAAAGATTTCAAATGCGGTTGTGACGAATATCGCAATTGGCAGTAGCCATTTTTTAAAGCCAGTTCCCGTTTGAAACAATTGAGTCATAGAAACCCATCCGGCTCCTGCTAAGACAGCAATTGGCGGTGCCAGCATGATTAAATAATAGTGATGGAAAAATCCAGCTACACTGAAGAATGCAGCAACAGGTATAAGCCAAGCTAACCAAAATAGTGTTTCTTTTTGTTTTGTATTGAGGCGTCTTCTTTCAAAGGCTGTCGAGAAGAAGATACCAATCGCACCGAAGAGCGCAAATGGAAGCAGCCAGCTGATTTGATCGGACAGTTCAGATTGGAACAGACGTAATGGCCCTTTTGTTCCTGTTCCAAACATGCCAGAACCATTTCCCATTTTTCCGCCCCCGCCATTTGGCGGTCCATCACCATTACCGCCTGAAGGCATATCAGGTGGTGTTGTGCCGTTTGCATTGCTTGGTGGTCCTTGCATTGAAGGCTGTTCCTGACTGGATGATTGGTTTGAATTGTCTGAGTTGTTTTGAGTTCCATTTGATGGCGGCTGAGGCATGGTGGATGAATCATTGTCATTTTGCTGATCACCCTGCTGTGAAGGTGGCTGTCCCTCACCTTGATTTGTGCCGCCTCCGCCAGACTGTTGACCAGTCAACCGCTGCAGACCATTGTAACCAAAGGCTAATTCTAGTGCTGAGTTCGATTGACTTGATCCCATATAAGGACGATTGTCTTTGGAAGTGAGATCAACCGCTATAGACCATGAAGCAGATACACCTAAAAGAACAATCATTGAAATCATCAGTGATAACAACTTTTTCTTCCATGTCGTTCGATAGGCAATGATGTAAAACAGAACGAGAGCCGGTACAATCATATACGCTTGTAGCATTTTTGTATTAAAACCGACACCGATCATTGCAAAAGAAGCAATCGCCCAAAGCACTTTCTGCTGTTTCACAGCCTTGAACATCATGGCTGTTGCGAGTAAAAGAATAAAGACGAGTAAGCTGTCAATGTTATTTGTACGAGATACAGCAACTGCGATTGGTGTACACGCCATAATGAGTGCTGACAGTCTTGCTGCAGCCTGGCCAAATGTAGGTTTGACTAGGCGGTAGATTAAATAAACAGATCCAATGCCAGCTAAAGCTTGGGGTAAGATCACACTCCAGCCATGCAGGCCGAAAATTTTGGCACTGATCGTTTGCAGCCAGAAGGCGAGCGGTGGTTTATCCACCGTGACATAACCTGAGGGATCGAACGAAGCAAAGAAGAAATTATGCCAGCTTTGCATCATACTTGTGACCGCCGCTGTATAATAAGCGTTCACCGTATCGTCGTTCCAAATGTTATAAATGTTTAAAATGGCAGATAAAATCAATATGAAAAATAAATAAAGATCAAATTTCTGAAAGCGTCTAATCAAAAGCTTGTCACTCCTTTTTCTTAACTTGAAAAAAGTGTAACAAGCAAATATGAATAAATTGTTAATAAAAAAAGGCCAATTCTTTATTTTTCTGTTGAATAAAAACAGCTCTAGAAAAGAGCTGTTTTGTTTAAGATGTCATCTTATTTTATGAGGAGACAGGAGGAGTTTCAGTGCTCTCTGTACTTGGTAATTGTATAATAGCGGTCGTACCTAGGCCTTGTTCAGATTGAAGAACGAACGTGCCACGATGTTTTTTTATAATTTGATAAACAATGGCTAGTCCAAGACCAGAGCCGCCATCTTTTCTTGTGCGGGCTTTATTCACTCGATAAAAACGCTCAGAAACATGAGGGAGATCTCCTTTTGGAATTCCGCTGCCTTCATCTGTGATTCTCAATTCAGCAGTTTGTTGGTGAACGAATAATTCAATCGAAATCGATTTTCCTGATGGCGTGTAATGGATGGCATTGTCCAATAAATTACGAACGACTTGCTCAAGTCGATCGCTATCACCATAAATAATACAATCTTCTTCGAGTTCTCGGTTGAACGAGATTCCCTTTTGACTAGTAATGAATGTCATTTGATCAAGAACATCATGAATAAGCTGCGCAAAGACGATTGGTTCCATCGTTAGTGGATAAGATTCCCCCTCTAACTGCGCGAGATCAAGAAGATCATGTACGAGCCTGCTTAATCGTGTGGATTCGTCTTGAATAATCTGCATGCCTTTCTTTTGATCAATAATGCCTTCTTCAATTCCTTCGGCATAGCCTTTCATATAACTTAAAGGCGTTCTCAGTTCGTGAGAGACATTAGCAAGGAACTCTCTGCGATGCTGTTCAACTTTTTCTAACGTAGAGGACAGTTTATTAAAGGAACGGCTCAGCTGATTTAGCTCATCCCCTTTTTTGGTCACAGCCATGCGTTTTGAAAAATCACCAGATTCCATTTCCATTGCAATTTCTTTCATTTGATTGATCGTCCTTACGACTTTATTAGAACTTTTATATCCAATAAAGAAAATCAAAAGCAGGATAATTAAAATAGAGATGCCAAGCGTTAATCGAATTTGAACAAACGGTTCATACACATCAGATAAAGGCATAGAGAGGAAAATGGTTCCTGATAAATCATTTTTGTTTGAGAACACAGGGATGGCAATCCCGAGAATATCTTGATGAAACTGGGGGTGTTCTCTAATTAACACAACTGTTTTCCCCTGAAGAAGCTTTTGGCGTTCTTTAAACGTAATGAGGTTATCGTTTGTATTCGTATCGAAAGGAATACCGCTTGAAAGCTCCATAGGATCATCAGTAAAAATAACACTTGCCTGACTTGAGTCATTTGCCCACTTCATTCTGTCAGTAAAATACGTGTCTTTCCCGTGTTTGTGATAGATTTCTGCCAGCTTCTTTCCTTGTAAACTTAAAGAGTCAATCTGTTTATCTATATATAAGTGCTGGTATAAGTAATAAGTCAGGGCAAGAGCTGAGGCAGCAACGATGCCTATAACGGAAAGGATTAAGAAAAGCACTTTCCTTTTAATAGATAATGGCTTCATTTGTCCTCCTCAAACTTATAGCCGACACCCCAAACGGTTTTAATATACCGTTCCGCTTCCTTTAATTTCAGTCTTAGTGTTTTAATATGTGTATCGACTGTTCTTAAAGAGCCACTAGATGAGTGTGATTCCCACAATTTTTGATAGAGCTGTTCACGGGAAAAGACTTGGCCTTGATTGAGCAGAAGAAACATAAGTAAATCAAATTCTCTTCTTGTTAAATTGATGGGCTCTTGCTTGAGATAGACTTGTCTGCCGTCTTGATCGATCTCCAAGTCACCAATCATGATTCGACTGCGCTTTAAAGAAAGACCTCTAATTCGTCTTAATGTCGTTTCAATTCTAGCTGCAAGCTCACGTAGACTAAAAGGCTTCATGATGTAGTCGTCTGCTCCAATTTCCAGCCCCTTAATGCGATCCTCTTCATAACTTCTAGCTGTTAAAAATAAAATGGGGATTTGGGAGGTTTGCCTGATGCGCTGGCAGACTTCGAATCCATCCATATCTGGCATCATAATATCCAATACAACAAGGTCAATGGCCTCTTTTTCAAGCTGATGTAAGGCGCCCGTGCCATTATTTGCAGTTATCACGTGAAAGCCTTGTCTCTGCAAAAAGGATCCGATTAACTCAAGCATATCTAATTCATCATCTACTATTAAAATATTCATCTGTTCTTTCATTTCTTTTCCTCCAACATGATAGCATAAGGTCCTGCTGGGATGTTCAGTCGGTTCTTCAACATGAATGTATGTTTGTCGATGACGGATACTGAATTGTCATCTAAGTTACTGACATATATAGATGAGGAATCAGCAGTGATATAATTCGGATTTTGACCGGTCTCAACAGAGGAAAGCAGTTTGTTTTTCTCGGTATTTACTTTATATAGTGTATGGTCTCCATGACATAATACATATAAAGTAGAAGAGTTTTTTTCTGAAAAAAATGCGACTGGCATAACACCTAGTTTGATTTCTCGCTGTTTTTTACCTGTTTTAGGGTCGTAAGCAAAAATGCTCTTATTTAATGTGCCCGGTTTACCGTGTCCTCCAACCCAAATGGAATGCCCATCAAAATGAATGCCAGATGGCCGTTCTAGGACGGAAATCGTTCGTATCTTTTTTTTCTTTTCAATATCAATGACTGAAACAGAATGACTTTTTGCATTTAAAACAAACAACGTTCCTGAAGAAGACAACGCCATAGAAGAGGGTAATGTCCCGGTCTTCACAGTTGCTTTTATTTTCTTGTGCACTGTATCGATAAAATAAACGACATTTTTCTCTGAATCGGTCACAAGTAAAGTGTTGGTCTCCGCATCATACGCAAGTGAAGTCAGACCTTTATTCACATCCATATAGTCCGCTGCTGTTCCTTTTTTTAGATTGATTTCTATAAGAGATTGTCCCTCCTTACTTGATGCAATGATCACATCTTTGTTGATGTGAACAAGATCAGTGAGAGGATGTTTTAAATCAACGGAAGAGACAATTTTATTTTTTTGTAAATCAACGATTGAAAAGGAGGCTTTTTTTAGTTGAGAAATGACAGCAATTGATTGAGAGCTGCCAGGTGGCGTAAATTGCTGGTCTTTTCCGCAGCCTGCTAGGAAAAATAGTAGAGCTGACAAGCATATTAAAAAATATTTCACTCGTTTCATCCTTCTGCTCCTTTGGTGCTCTATTTTCAAAAAGCATAACACAAAAATTGTGAAAAAAAATCGAAGTTATGAATGCTGGAAGATATGAAAAGAAGTTTTTAGGTGGGGAAGTAGAGTTGAATGAAAGTTGAAATTTCTTTTTCGTTTATTCATATGACATTTTTTCATGAGTAAAAGATCATTTTCACAGTTTGATCATTGTATCCATAATCGGTTAAAGTAACAAATAATCATAGCTCCCCCGCCCTAAATAGAGCGAAGGGAGTCATTAAGCAGAGTGTTCAGATGAATGAGAAGTGGGTTTCGTTTTTAGACGATGAGAGAGGAGGAAACCAAGAATACCTGCGCCCATTAATACGATAAATAAAGATTGAAAACCACTTAATATACCAATTAAAGTAGATGAAATGATACTTCCGAAATATCGAAAGGTAGAAAAAATCCCAGATGCAGAGCCGGATAAACTCTGATCAACAGATGTTAAAGAAGCCATCTGCATGCTAGTCATGCCAATACCTGATGAGATCCCCCCAGCGACTAATGTGATGATAAGGAGTGGTAAATTTGGGTAGCTGCTTAGTGTGATCAGCATAACACCGGATAAAGTAAGGCATAGAAATGAAAATCGAATCATTTTTTTGGCACCTTTTATTGGATGGAGTTTTGCTCCGAGTAATCCACTAATAGACATACAGAGTGAAAAGATCGAAAGGAAAATCCCGCTTTGTGTATGAGAAAGCGCGAGTTTTTGCTCCATAAACAGCGGCATGATGAGAAGAATCGCGTACATCACAAAATTACTAAGCATGATAGAAATGTTAGCGTTCGTAAAAGTACTGTTTTTAAATAGTGTCAAATCAATGATGGGATTTGTAACTTTCCGTACGTGTTTGAAAAATAAAGGAATGGAAATTACCGCTAGAACGCCATAGATCATGTATTCGTTTAATACTTGGCTTTTAGTAAACAAAATGAGTGTGGCGATCCCGATTGTTAAGTATAACGAACCGATGATATCTACATTGGCTTGTAAACGTGTATGTTTCATCTTCGGAATCATAAAAACGCCTGTCACAAGTGTGAGAATCAAAAATGGTATATTCACTAGGAAAATGGAATGCCAGTCAAAGCTCTGAATGAGAATAGAGCCGATAAAAGGTCCAAGTGCGGCACCAATTCCCGCTCCAAAACCGAAAAAACCCATAGTTTTAGAAAGCTTTTCATGTGATACTGTTGCACGAATTAAAGCAATGCTGTTCGGCGTTAATATAGCTCCGCCTGCCGCTTGAATTGATCGGAAGCTAATAAGAAAAGCAAGATTAGGTGCGAAAGCACATCCAATGGAGCCAATCAAAAAGAGTATCACACCAGCTAAATACATGCTGCGGTGGCCGTATATATCTCCCAGCTTACCCGCAATAGGTTGGGTGACTGCCATGACAATTAGATAAATCGTGACCACCCAAGTAATGTTTGATATGGATTGATCGTAATAAGTTGATATGGATGATAGAGCGACTGCGATCATGGTTGAATTGACTGGAACTAAAATAGCTCCAAGCAGCAAAGAATAAATGATCAAGTTCTCTTTTTTAAGATTCAATGTGTTTACCACCTTTGTAAAAAAGAAGAATTTCACCCAATTAAGTGGGGGAAATTCCTCTCATGAAAATGTGTGTGCATGTCTCAATAAAGTCTTCTTTTTGTGTTAAAACAAGCTGAATGTCTTGCTCTAGCTGTTGAATGAAAAAGCCAAAATACGTACTAATAAATATATCTGCATAGATGTCTTCTTTTCCTTCTAATACACGATGCTGAGCACTCATTTTTTTGAAATAATGAATCAGCATGTCTCTCAATTCTTGAGGATAAATTTTTTCATGGTCTGTTAAATCTTTAAACATAGCGGGTTCTCTCATGCTGATATAGATAAATTCTTTTTTTGAAGTCAAATCTTCAAGGAAATAGCTACCGAGAAATTTTAAATCGGTGTATAAATCGTCTTTAAATTCTGCTTCAAGGGTTTTGGTCGGTGTTGATTTCCTTTTCATAATGGCAGCAATCACGCCGCGTTTGTTTTTAAAGTTACGAAAAATTGTCGCTTCACTTACATTCGCTTTTGTCGCAATTTCTTTTGTCGTTGTTTTTTGATAGCCCTTTTCAGACAATAATTCCATTGTTGCGCGAATGATCCGTTGATTTGTTGATTTTAACAAGCATACTCACCTCAGGTTATGAATGTGTTTGCAACAAAGTAAGTATACCGATAAAATCTGTGACCGCCAATATGATTCAAACAGTGACGACTATGCCCGTGAATGCTGATTTAATAACTGGATACGCCCATTGGCTCCATCTACTGTCACGAGGTCACCGGATTTTAGTTTTTCAGTTGCGATCCGTGTACCTAGGACAGCCGGTATCATATATTCTCTAGCGATAATAGCGGAATGGGACAAAATGCCGCCAGAATCGGTGATGACTGCTTTTGCGTCTCTAAATAAGCTGGTCCATAAAGGTGTCGTTGTTTTACAAACTAAAATGTCATCTTTTTCAAATTGTGAAAATTCATCAGCAGATGTAATGACTCTGACTCTTCCAGAAGTAATGCCGCTAGATGCACCAATTCCATAGATTGCATCGTCTGTGTTGTTTTCATTTTCCCTTAGCGAACCGAGCATTCTTTCTACTTGCTGTAATTCAGCTTCAGAAGGCGTTCCTGTATAAGCTGGTGGTTGGATGGATTCATTTTCCTTCATTTCAATTTTTCTTTGCTGAATGATCGAATCGTATGTGGTCGAAGTTGTGAGCGCATTGAGTACTTCATCATCGTAAAGATACCAAAGGTCTTCTTGATGAGGGATCGCTCCTTTTTGAACAAGAAGTTCACCAATTTTTAAGAGATAGAGTCTCGCTTTTGCATCTAACATGGCATCAATGTAAAAGTGATGATCATCTCGAATATTGGCTGCATGGAGTGCAAAATGATAAAGTTCCTCAAATTTTGTTTTAAACGCTTCATCTGTCACTTGACTGATAAACTGTTCATACGTTTCTTGCCTTTTGATCACGGCTTGTGCAAATTCTTCATCAAAATCAGATTGGTACCGAATGTTGTTTCTAATGATGTCCAAGACAAATTCAGGATTTTCCACCCATGTTTCCTCTGTGAAATCATGGCTTTTAACAGACCGCCAACCATAGACTTGGAGAAAATCTTCTACTTTGGAAATGAAGTTTTTCCCTTTTTCTGTATGATTGAGTGCATATAATAGTTCAGCATTCGCTGAATGATCGGTAAATGCCTGAAGAAGTTCCGAATCTTGAAGGACGTCTTTTGCCAAGTGAGATAGCTTTTGATCTGTTTCAAGAGACTTGTTCATCACACCTATCATCATTTCATGCAACAGGACGACTTGTGTTTGATCGCCAGCATATGAGACAAGCATGTCTTCAATGATTCCTGATAGAATGACTTGAGGTATGACAATGTCAAAATGGTCGTCATACGCTCTTAGATAAATCTCTTTTAATTCTTGAAAGCCATTAATGGCTTCATCAATTGTCAGCGATTGAGTGATTTGCCGATCAAGTTTTTCGTATAATGGGAACAAGTTTTGCTCTAAAATGCGATACATTCTTTCGCTTAAACGAGGAAACAGTTCGAATAGGCTCTCGTCAAAAACTGGTTCGGCTACCACTTCTGCTTCTGGCATAGACGGTGAAGAATACAAATGGCCTCTATAAAGCTTGATATCTTTAATATTAAGGTCTGGTACTTGATACTTCTCTCCGATTTTCTTCATCCCGTTTTTTAAAGCAGGTATGATCAAACTTGAAAAAAGAGGACTTGTGGGTCCAGGCATATGATCGTCCATTGAAATCCAGAAGTCTTGCAGCTCTTCAGGTTTCATTTGAAAGGATGCACCTGAGGAGCCATTTGCTGTATTGGTAAAAGCAGCAGTAATCGGTCTTGCTTGAAGTAAATAAAAAGTACCATTTGACATGCCGAATTCGATATCTACTCCATGTCCATAAAGTTCTTCTACTTGTTTTGTCATTTTCGTGATTTGGATCAATTGATCATCTCGAAGACAAAATTGGCCAGCCATCTCCTCACCTACGGGTTGTTCAATGACGCCCTCTTGACAGGGAACAATTTGCACTTCTTTTGTTCCTAGTGATTTTTCAATAGAGTACGTTTCTTTGTTTACAATAAATGTATCTGGCGTCACAAGACCGGAGACGATGGCTTCTCCTAGTCCATAGCTTGCAGTCATCATGACTTCGTTTGTTTTTCCTGATACAGGATTCTCACTAAAGATGACACCAGAGATGTCAGAATGGATCAATCCTTGTACAACAACAGCCATGAGCGGCATCTCTTCCTCGTTCTCAATCATCTCTTCCTTATATTCTGTGACTCTTGCTGCGAAGTAAGACGACCAACATTCTTTGACGGCTTGCAAGAATTCTTCATTTGTTTTGATATTTAAATAGGTCTCGTATTGACCTGCAAAGGAGGCGCCTTCGAGATCTTCCGCAACAGAAGAGGATCGCACTGCAACGGATGGATATGTTTTCAACAATGATTGAAAGGATGAAAGTAATTCTGTCTCCATTTGTGAAGGAAACGAAGCTTCTGTGATTTTTCGGGCAAGGTTTTGATCAGTTGGATGGAAATTGTGATATGAAAGAAAGCTTGCAAAGCTGTTCGTTTTAATAATAAATCCATCTGGAACTGGCAGTCCGTGATTGTTTAATTTAATTAAATTCACGCCTTTTGCCCCTGCGAGTGATGCGGATTCTTCAGCCGCATGAAATAATACTGAATACATGGGAATGCCCCCTTATCCAAATAGCCAATGGTTTCATTTGTCTCTTTTTGTTTTTTTAAATGATAGTGCGCACTATCATTTTCATCATAGAATTTATTGGATGTAACTGTCAAAGACGTAAAGACCTATCTTTAGAAAGGGGACGTTTTCACTAATTTTCCTCTTCATCTATATCAAAAGTCTTCACCCGAGAAGAAAAAAAGCTGAAATCGAAAACTGTGAATTGTTCATTATGCCAATCTTTACTATAATCAAGGAAGTAGACCATGTAGAGGGAGGGTTTTTGTGATTACAAAAGCCATATTTGCACTTGTTTTTCCTTTCTTGCTCGTTATTTTATTTTCAAAGGTTACTTATAATCATTACGTTGGCATTGCATTAACAGCAGCGCTTTTATTTGCTTCGTATATGAAAGGCTATACAGAAACCTACTTTATCGTAGGATTAGATATTATTTCTTTAGTGGCCGGGGCATTGTTTATGGCCAAGAAAGAAGTCGAAAAAAGAGAGAAGGCTGAAAAACATCATTGATGTGATCCCTCTTGATGAAAAGAAAATGTTTTTGATTACAGGAGCTGTGCTTACGATTTCTAGTGAGTGCAGCTTTCTTTTTTGTGGTTTTTCTGCTGATCGAATATCTCACTCCAAAATGTTCCATACTGAAAGGAAGGTTTCTTTAGAGGGTTATGAGCCACGGCAGAGAGGGTATGGTTGTATTGGAAATAAAAATCAAGTCAGACACGAACTTTAGTTCGTATTTTTGTGTTCTTTTATGATAATATATTCATTAGATAGATTTCGTAACGAAACGGAGGCTTTGATGTGAGTGACCGCTTTGAATTAGTTTCTAACTATCAGCCCCAAGGGGATCAGCCAAAAGCCATTGAAAAGCTTGTGGAGGGCATCCATCAGGGGAAACAGCATCAAACGCTGTTAGGTGCTACAGGTACGGGAAAGACCTTTACTGTATCCAACCTGATCAAAGAAGTGAACAAACCAACCCTTGTCATTGCGCATAACAAGACACTTGCCGGACAATTATACAGCGAGTTTAAGGAATTCTTTCCGAATAATGCTGTCGAATATTTTGTGAGTTATTATGATTATTACCAGCCTGAGGCGTATGTGCCTCAAACTGATACATTTATTGAAAAGGATGCCAGCATTAATGATGAGATCGATAAGCTAAGGCACTCCGCCACATCCTCATTATTTGAGCGGAGAGATGTCATCATCATTGCCAGTGTGTCCTGTATTTATGGCTTAGGTTCTCCTGAAGAATACAGAGAGCTTGTGCTGTCTTTACGAACTGAAATGGAAATTGAACGAAATCAGCTGCTGCGTAAGCTTGTGGATATTCAGTATTCTCGTAATGATATAGATTTTCAGCGCGGAACCTTCAGAGTTCGAGGAGACGTCGTTGAAATTTTTCCTGCTTCACGAGATGAGCATTGTATCAGAGTGGAGTTTTTCGGTGATGAAATTGAACGTATTCGTGAAGTAGATGCTCTCACTGGAGAAATTCTCGGTGATCGTGACCACGTTGCTATTTTCCCAGCATCTCACTTCGTCACAAGAGAAGAAAAGATGGAAAAAGCGATTATTAATATTGAAAAAGAGCTTGAGGAACAGTTGGAAAAGCTTCGTGAAAACGGAAAATTGCTTGAAGCACAGCGTCTTGAGCAGCGGACAAGGTATGACCTAGAGATGATGAGAGAGATGGGCTTTTGTTCAGGGATTGAGAACTACTCAAGACATCTCACCTTACGTCCGCCTGGTTCTACACCTTACACATTGCTTGATTATTTTCCGGATGATTTTATGATTGTTGTCGATGAGTCACACGTGACTATCCCGCAAATTCGCGCCATGTACAATGGGGACCAGGCAAGAAAACAAGTGCTTGTTGATCATGGGTTCCGTCTGCCTTCAGCACTTGATAATAGACCACTCACATTTGATGAGTTTGAAAAGCACATTAACCATATTGTGCATGTATCCGCAACACCTGGCCCATACGAGCTTGAGAAAACGCCAGAGGTTGTGGAACAAATTATTCGTCCAACCGGTTTGCTTGATCCAATCATTGAAGTCCGTCCGATTGAAGGACAAATCGATGACTTAATTGGGGAAATTCATGCAAGGGTTGAGAAAAATGAGCGTGTGCTTGTGACGACTTTAACGAAGAAAATGTCTGAGGATCTGACAGATTATCTGAAAGAAATCGGAATCAAGGTCAATTATCTGCACTCAGAAATTAAGACACTAGAGCGGATTGAGATTATTCGTGATTTACGTCTCGGAAAATATGATGTGCTTGTTGGGATCAACCTTCTTCGAGAAGGTTTGGATATTCCAGAGGTGTCGCTCGTGGCGATTTTAGATGCGGATAAAGAAGGCTTTTTACGTTCAGAAAGATCCCTCATCCAGACGATTGGCCGTGCTGCAAGAAATGCAGAAGGCCGGGTTATTATGTATGCAGACAATATGACGAAATCAATGGACATTGCCATACAAGAAACAAAGCGGAGACGTGAGCAGCAAGAAGCGTATAATGAGAAATTTGGTATCACTCCGCAAACGATCCATAAGAAGATTCGAGATGTGATCAAGGCAACAAAAGTACATGAGGATTCAGAAGAATACGAAACAAAAGCAGCACCCAAGTTGTCAAAAATGAGCAAAAAAGAACGAGAAAAAGTGATCGAAAACGTCGAGATGGAAATGAAAGATGCAGCAAAAGCGCTTGATTTTGAAAAAGCAGCAGAATTAAGAGATCTATTGCTAGAGCTAAAAGCGGAAGGATGAATGCCTGATGGCTATGGAACGAATAGAGGTGAAAGGGGCAAGAGCCCACAACCTTAAAAATATTGATGTCAATATCCCGCGCGATCAGCTAGTGGTCATTACGGGTTTATCTGGTTCGGGAAAATCGTCGCTTGCCTTTGATACCATTTATGCAGAAGGTCAGCGTAGGTATGTTGAGTCACTGTCAGCCTATGCACGTCAATTTCTCGGTCAAATGGACAAACCAGATGTAGATGCGATTGAAGGGCTTTCTCCAGCGATTAGTATTGACCAGAAAACGACAAGCAGGAACCCTCGATCAACCGTTGGGACTGTTACAGAAATTTATGATTACTTGCGTCTATTATATGCTCGAGTCGGAAAACCGATTTGTCCTATTCATGGGATCGAAATTACATCACAGACGATTGAGCAAATGACAGACCGTATTTTAGAGTATCCAGAACGAACGAAACTACAAGTGCTTGCTCCGATCGTATCTGGACGTAAGGGAACACACGTGAAAGTACTTGATCAAATTCGGAAGCAGGGCTACGTTCGAGTCAGAGTTGATGGCGAGATGGAGGACCTGTCAGAAGAGATCGAGCTTGAAAAGAATAAAAAGCATTCCATTGAAGTGGTGATTGATCGAATTGTCGTGAAAGAAGGCGTGGCGGCACGGTTGTCTGATTCTCTTGAAACGGCACTCCGACTTGGTGAAGGTCGTGTGATGATTGATGTGATTGGACAAGAGGAGCTGTTATTTAGTGAGCATCATGCTTGTCCGCACTGCGGATTCTCTATTGGGGAACTTGAGCCAAGAATGTTCTCGTTTAATAGCCCTTTCGGTGCCTGCCCAAGCTGTGATGGGCTTGGTTCTAAACTAGAAGTAGATCCAGAGCTTGTGATTCCGAATAAGGATTTGACTTTACGGCAGCATGCCATTGCCCCATGGGAGCCTCAAAGCTCACAATATTACCCGCAGCTTCTTGAGGCCGTATGTACACACTATGGAATTGACATGGATATTCCAGTAAAAGATATCCCGACGCATTTATTTGATAAAATTTTATATGGCAGCGGCTCTGAGCTGATTTATTTTAAATATGAAAATGATTTTGGCCAGGTCCGTGAAAATGAAATCGAGTTTGAAGGTGTGCTTCGTAACATTGAACGGCGTTACAAGGAAACGAGCTCCGATTATATTCGGGAGCAAATGGAAAAATATATGGCCAATCAGCCATGCCCGACCTGTAAAGGATATCGCCTGAAAAAAGAAACGCTTGCGGTTCTCATCAATGGCAAACATATCGGAGAAATGACCGATTTGTCTGTATCTGATGCCCTTGATTTCTATAAGAAAATTGAGTTGTCTGAGAAAGATTTGCAGATTGCCCAGCTCATTTTACGTGAAATCAAAGAGCGCTTATCCTTCTTAAATAATGTCGGATTAGATTATCTGACATTAAGCCGGTCTGCTGGCACATTATCAGGCGGGGAGGCGCAGCGGATTCGTTTGGCGACACAAATCGGATCAAGACTGACAGGCGTTCTTTATATTTTAGATGAACCATCGATTGGTCTGCATCAACGGGATAATGACCGGTTGATTGGGACATTGAAAAACATGCGTGATATCGGAAACACACTGATTGTCGTAGAACATGATGAAGATACGATGCTTGCCGCTGATTATCTCATTGATATTGGACCAGGAGCAGGGGTTCATGGAGGAGAAGTGATTTCAGCTGGAACGCCAGAAGAAGTCATGAAGGACCCAAAATCGTTGACTGGACAATATTTATCTGGTGAGAAATTCATCCCGCTTCCGATTGAGAGACGAAAGCCTGACGGGCGCTTCATTGAAATTAAAGGGGCAAAAGAAAACAATCTTAAAAACGTGAATGCGAAGTTTCCTTTAGGTGTCTTTACCGCTGTGACGGGTGTATCAGGATCAGGGAAAAGTACACTTGTGAATGAAATTTTATTGAAATCCCTTGCCCAAAAACTGCACAGAGCAAAAGCGAAGCCAGGACAGCACAAAGAAATCAAAGGAATGGATCACTTAGACAAAGTCATTGATATTGATCAATCTCCAATTGGCCGTACACCAAGATCCAATCCTGCTACGTATACAGGTGTATTTGATGACGTGCGGGATGTTTTTGCGCAAACCAATGAAGCGAAGGTACGAGGCTATAAAAAAGGGCGATTCAGCTTTAACGTGAAAGGTGGACGCTGCGAAGCGTGTCGTGGAGATGGCATTATTAAAATTGAAATGCACTTTTTACCTGATGTATATGTGCCTTGTGAAGTGTGTCACGGGAAACGTTATAACCGCGAGACGCTAGAGGTCACGTATAAAGGGAAAAATATTTCCGATGTGCTTGAAATGACGGTAGAGGACGCACTTCAATTTTTCGAGAATATCCCGAAAATTAAGCGGAAGCTGCAAACGATCTTTGATGTTGGATTAGGATACATTACACTTGGGCAGCCTGCCACGACATTGTCTGGTGGAGAGGCGCAGCGTGTGAAATTGGCATCTGAGCTTCATCGCCGTTCAAACGGAAGATCCTTGTATATTTTAGACGAACCGACAACCGGTCTTCATGTGGATGATATTGCTAGGTTGTTAAAAGTGCTCCAACGCTTGGTCGAAAACGGGGATACGGTATTGGTCATTGAGCACAACCTTGATATTATTAAGGCAGCCGATTACCTTGTTGATCTAGGACCAGAAGGCGGTGCTGGTGGAGGAACGATTATTGCTTCAGGAACACCTGAACACATTGCTAAAGAAGAAGCTTCTTACACCGGTCGATACCTAAAACCGATTTTAGAGCGTGACCGTGAGCGAATGAAACAGTTAGTCAAAGAAACAGAAAGTGTGACATCCTCATAAAGAAAAACCCCTCGGAAAAGAGGGGTTTTCCTTTTATTGCACATCTTCCTTTGGCATTAAGTTACTGAGGTGCGTTAAATCCTTTAAAATATGAGTGCTGCTACTATCGAGCAGTACTTTTAAATAACGGATATCACCATACTTCGGATGAGACGGATGAATGGCCTCTAGCTCCTTGATCATATCGCTGTTCATGCTTTTCTGTTTCTGTATAAGGTCTAAAAGCGTTTGTGCCGTGTGGTTAGCATTATGATGATCTGTCAAAATAATTACCCCCTATAATGATAATCACCATCTTTTCAACATATTTTAAAGGGTAATCCATGAAGAATCTACACTTAGGTGCAAAAAGAAATAATTTGTGTCTAAGGTCATATGTAAATCGAATGAGTTTGAAACTTTTTATACGCCATAAACGTATGAGTTAGAAAGGAATTTTCATCATGAAGGAGCGAATATATATGAACAGAGATCAGTCGATCATTGCATCTATTTGTTATTTTAGTGTATTTTTCATGCCGTTTATTGTACCGATCGTGGCATATTTTGTAGTGGATCAAAAGGAAACGAAACGGCATTCGCTGCGTGCATTGTGGTCACATGTTTTGCCAGTCGCAGCGTGTGTGCTGCTGGTTTTTGGAGCTATCCCCTTTTTATTGACGACACAGGCAAGCGACTCACTCGTTCCAGTGTTCACCGTACTTATCTTGTCCTTTTTAGTCGCCATTGGCTTTTTGATCTCTGTCATTTGGAATATCATTCAAGGTATTAAAGTGCTTCAATCCATCAAATCGTAGGAGGGCTTTGTATGAATGAAAAAGAACGCATTTTAAAATTAGTAGAAGACGGGACATTATCTGCAAAAGAAGCAATTACGCTACTTGAAAAATTAGAAGAAAATCAGTCCATTTCACTAGAAAAATCAACGGCTGATCATACCTTTCATGAAGAAAAAGCTGGCACAGAGAATAAAGGAACTGGTACTGAAAACCTCGGTGCAAAGCTGTTTGGATGGTTAGATTCGGCGGTGAAAAAGGTCAAAGATGTAGATCTTGATTTGAACTTTGGACAGTCCGTCGACGTTGAACACATTTTTCAATTCAAAGACGCGGCACTATCTCATTTAGATATTCAATTGGCAAACGGCAGTCTCAATTTGATGCCTTGGGATGATGGGGATGTTCGGGCAGAGTGTCATGCGAAAATTTACCGTGCAGAGGATGGAGAGCAGGCAAGACAGCAATTTCTTCAACATCTGGATTGCGGGCTTGAAGGGGACAAATTTTTTATCCGAACTGAAAAGAAGACCATGAAGGTCAATGTCACCCTGTATGTACCTCGTATCCAATACGATAAGATCAAAGTCAAACTGTTTAATGGACCGATTCGCGGGGAAAAGCTAAAGACAAAAGAACTGGCTGCAAAAACAACAAATGGCGTCGTCTCTTTTGCCTCTTTACAAGCAGAAAAAGTTGGAATTGAAACAGCAAATGGACAAATCAAACTGGCTGATCACGAGTGTGGTATGATTGAAGTAGAAACCATTAATGGGCTCATTGACCTGCGCGGGAAAAGTGAATCAATTGATGCCCAGAGCTTCAATGGGAACATTGCTGTTCAGCTGTCAGATGAGAAATGCCGTTCGATCTATGCAAAAACGACAACAGGCAGTGTAGACGTTCAGATTCCGCGTGCTTGTGCAGTGACTGCGGAGCTGAAAAGCAATCTCGGATCGATCTCTCATGAGCTGCTTGATGCAAATATGATTAAAGAGAAAAATGAAACGCTGCAAAAAGAGAAAATGATCAAAGCCAATCAACAGGCGGAGCACAATATATCCATTTTTGCAGAAACAAAAACAGGCTCAATCCAAGTAAAGCACCAATCAGACAAGGAGTGATTCTACATGAAGAAGCTTTATCGTTCAGCGACAGATAAAAAAATAGCGGGTGTTGTCGGTGGACTTGCTGAATACTTAAGTGTCGATGCATCCCTGCTTCGTATTTTAACGGTGATCATCGGATTTATGACAGCATTTATGCCGATCTTCTTGATCTACTTCATCTGGTATTTTGTTGTTCCGGAAGAAGGCACTAACTAAATGCTTAGATGGATCGTTAGTATTTTCGTCAATGCATTACTTTTAATCGTCATTGCTGGATATTTTGATTCAGGCATTCTGCCAGGCCTTGGTAGTGTGTATATTGAAGGCTTTGGCGCAGCGATTGTAGCAAGTATTATTTTGTCCTTGCTCAATATTTTAGTGAAGCCGTTTTTGATCATTTTAACGCTGCCAGTGACAGTACTTTCACTAGGATTGTTCCTCTTTGTCATTAATGCCATCACACTGATGATGACCTCAAGCTTTATGGGAGATAGTTTTAACATTGATGGGTTTGGAACGGCCATTTGGATGGCTGTCATTTTATCCATTTTCCATCTGCTCATACAGAAAGGAATCATGGAACCGTTAGCGAAAAAAAGCTAACGGTTTTTTTGTGTGAATTTATATCGTTTCCCCGTTCCATCTGTCATAAAAACCGTCTTCAGGAGACACAATATCCGAAGGGAGGCGGTGCACGATGGTGAATGTGAGCAGACAAATCATTCTTTTGCTTTTTTTGAGCATTCTTTTTTGTTTCAGTCAGCCTGCTTCAGCAGGATCTTTGACACAAACACAAGTGAACATACGAAATAAGCCCTTTTCACCTTTTATCTTTGATCAATTTCAAGTAGATGTCCGTCCGGTTCAAGGAAAAAAACGTGATCTTCAATTTCGGGCATCTATTAGTCAGTCAGAGCAAATTTTGTCTGCAAACTTGTACTATAAACAGAGTGATGAACTAGGATATCGATTGATCCCAATGGAACGATTGCCGGGGATGAAACCAGAATTCACAGCGAAAATCCCGACAGATCAATTGTGGAATCCAACAGTTCATTACTATACAGAATTCTTGACGCAGAAGTCTGTCATCAAAACAACCGAACAAGCAGTTCACTTAAATGGATTTGAAGAGGATCTCTCACAGATTCCTGAGCTATTGATGACAGAAATCGTCGTGAATTCAAAAAACCGCAAAGGCAAGGATGCTTTTGAATTCATCGAGGTGTATAACACAACAGATGCACCCATTTCACTTCGACATTACCAGCTTCGCTATCGCAATCCAGCGCAAGGCGTGGAGATGGATGATATATATTCATTCCACACAAGTCCTATCACCATTTCTCCTGGAAAACCGTATGTATTTTGGCTTAGAAAAAAAGGGCAGGAGCATTTAACGGTAGCGGACTTTAATGCGATGTACAAAAGTCATTTAAAAGAGGGCGAGCATCTATCTGTAATCGAGAGCAAAGGATTGTCCAATTCTAAATCCCGCCTTGTTTCTATCACAACAAATATAGGAGAAGAGGTATCGTCGGCATCCTATCGTTTAAAGCCTTCATTGTTTAGCGAGCACAGATCGTTACTGTTCAAGTATCCAATGGATGGTACGACACAAATGAAGCTGATCTCGAAAGTGGAGGAAGAGCCGACACCCGGAAAAGTATTAAAAGCACAAATTCCAACTGAAAAAAAAGAAATATCACAAGATGTTCATAAACCTGTGATTGAAGATATGACAGACAATCAACCGATAAAACCAACTGAAGGCATTGAACTGAAGGCAGATGTGCAGGATGATCAGTCCGTCAAAACGGTCAAATTGCGATATCGAACCAATCGTCATGAAGATTTTAAAGAGGTGCTGCTTCAAAAGGATCATAATGATCGGCTGTTTCACCATATTATTTATTCACCTGAGCTCATCGGTAAAGAACGATTGGAATATCAGATTGAAGCGTCAGACGGCGAAAATCAAGCAATGACAATGAAAAAAACAATTGATGTGGAACAAGTAAGCAAAGCTCACGGCCTTCGATTGAATGTAGAAGAAGGAGATACGGTTTCTGGCGTATTTCACTTAAAAGCGACAGCAGATCAGAAAAAAAGCATAAAATTAATGATAGATGGAAAACCGATTCGACAAGTATTCCCTGCACTTGAAGCAGATCCATATCTTGCATTTGATGTCAAAGGGACAAATTTATATTTTAAGAATGGTGTGTCTATAGGTAAGCACTTACTTTCCATTTTTGATGATTCGACAAAAGTGTATCGCACCTATACGATACCAATACCAGAAAAACACTTAGAAAAGGCAGGTCCACAAACAATATCATTCCATGCTGGGACGAAGTCATCGCCGTTTGACCGATTTCCTGGAGAAAATCACGATGATTTTGAATTGAAAAATGTCCAGATGATTTTATCGAATGGAACTCAAATTCTGCCTCTAAATGCGAGCCAGCATGAGGAATGGAAAATGGGCGACGGTGGCAGCGCTAAGAAGGTAAGAGCATTTCAGTTTCAAATCCCGAAGCAAGCATATGCTTCAAGCTATATTCAGTGGGATACAAGAAGGCTGAAAGAAGGAGTACATGTTGTTCAGGCTAAAACCGCAGACGAATCTCAATCTGTACGTGTGAAAGTCGATAACACGGGTCCGAAAATCAAGAGTAATATACAGGAAAATGACCAATATAAAGGCGTCTTTACGTTAAAGGCAAAGGTGACGGATCGTTGGAGTGATATAGCGGAGATGAAGGCATATTTAGATGGAAAACCGATCTCTTTGCCTTATCAAACGTCCTCTAGCGAATTAAACCCTGGGGAGCACACATTGAAGATAAAAGCAAAAGATGCCGCTGGAAACAAATCAACTTTGAAAAAGGTTTTTAAGACGGTACATGAACACCCTGAGACGCCAGAGAGAGTGTCAGATAGGACAAAAAAGGAATCATCTAAGCAAACAGTGCTAACCAATGATCCTACTAATGATCAGTTAGATTACTCCTTTTACCGTGCCTATCAATATACATCGCTGCATCCGTCCATGAAGATTTTCAAATTTGCAGCGGAAACAGAGCCGCCAAAACATTTAAATGAAACAGGGGAAATGATTTTTTCTGATCGAGAAAGAAATCGCATTGCATTTGCTGATGGTAAATCAGTGGAAACGAAAGATCTACAGCATTTTCCTTATCATCGCTTTCAAATCAAGGTTCATCACGATGTACGTGAAAAGGATGTTGTCGAGGCTGTATGGAAAGGAAGCTCATTATCAGGGAGAAAGGTAACGATGTATGCTTGGAATCATCAGCAAGAAAAGTGGGATAAAATCACTCATCACTTTGCCAAGGATGAAAAGGAATTTTACTTGAAAGGGCTGCTGTCAGTCAGACAGTATATGAAAAATCAAACGTTTGATTTGCTTGTACAAGATGAAATCAGTAAGGCGTTAAAGCCTTATAAGATGGTGTGGATGTCTGATACTCAATATTATGCCAGAAGTTATCCTCATATCTTTAAAAAAATGGTCGAGTGGATCAGAGATCAAAGGGACCCATTAAATATTCAATATGTGTTCCATACAGGTGATATTGTGGATGATTCAAAGGATAAGCAATGGAATCGTGCCGATACGTTTATGCGTGTGTTAGATCAGCATCAGATTCCTTACGGTGTATTAGCTGGTAATCATGATGTCAGACACAAAGACGGCCATTATAGGGAATATGGGAGATACTTTGGAGCGAAACGCTTTGAAGACAAGCCATATTACGGTGAATCCTATCAAAATAATCGAGGTCATTATGATCTTATCTCTGCTGGTGGCAATGATTATATGATGGTGTATATGGGCTGGGGGATTAAGCAAAATGAGATTGACTGGTTAAATCGAGTCATTTCTGAACATCCAGATCGCATTGTCATTTTAAATTTCCATGAGTATTTGTTAGTGAGCGGCAATCGAAGCCCAATTGGAGATTTGATCTTCCATCAAGTGGTAAAACGTCACCCGAATATTGTCGCAGTATTTAGTGGTCACTACCACGGAGCCAGCCGAAAAGTAGATGAGATTGACGATGATCATGATGGAAAAGTGGACAGAAAAGTATATCAAATCCTTGCAGATTACCAGTCAGGTCCTGAAGGCGGTCAAGGTTTTATGCGGCTGATCACTGCGGATCAAGAAAAAAATCAGCTTCATTTCACCACATACTCACCCTACTTGAATCAAGAACATTTCTATGATCCAAAAACGTATGGAGATCAAGATGAATTTTCAATTGATGTCGATTTAACACCAAAAATGAAATCCGTTAAAACCAATTATTTTGAATTGAATGTCTACACAAACGTTCTTCTTGGAGAGGTCAAAGGTGTGAAAAGTGGTAAAAAAGCAAGCTTTGAATGGAAAGGGTTAAAGCCAAATCAAGAATATTATTGGTACACTGTCGCAAAAGACCGTTTCGAAGGGAAAGCGATTTCTCCTATATGGAAAATTCATACAAAAAATGATGATCAATCAACATTTCTTAGGAAATAAAAAACTGTGCTTTCAGGAGCACAGTTTTATCTTTCCATTGTGTGAGTGAGCTTGTATCGATCCCCTCTATAAACGGACATGACATACTCGAATGGAAGGTCATTTTGAAAATAAGTTGTTCTTGCAATGGAGAGAACAGGGTCCCCTAATGAAATAGACAGCACGTTAGCCTCTTCCTTTGAAGCAACATTGGCTTCAAGCTCCTGCTTGGCATGAGCGATGGTTAGACCTGTGTTCGCTTCTATATATTCATATAAAGATCCAGTTAAATGTTCCTTTGTGAGCTCGCCAGCAAATTTTTCAGGTATATAACTCGTTTCAATAGCCATTGGTTCATCGTTTGCAAGGCGGATTCGTTTTAATTCATAGACATCTTCACTGTTCGACAGCTGTAATGATTGCAGCAAGTGCTCTGGACATGTGACTTTTTTGAAATCAATCAACTGACTTGAAGGTTTGAGCCCACGTTGACGCATATCTTCTGTAAAGCTTGTTAAGCCCTGAAGCGGTTGTTCAAATTTCTTTCGGCTAACAAATGTTCCTTTTCCTTTTTGCCGGTATAAATATCCTTCGTTCACAAGGTTCGATAAGGCTTGTCTGACAGTCATTCGGCTAATACCAAAGCGTTCGGCATATTCTCTTTCAGAAGGAATGAGTGTATCAGGTGCTAACGTTCCATCCTCAATCTGCTTTTTCAAGTTCTCCATAATCTGATGGTACATGGGGATAGGTGACTGCTTATCAATAAACATGTGAAAATCCTCTCGTGTTTAGCGTAGTGAACCAGCTTCTCGATCAATAAAAATCGTCACATCTTCATGAAGTTTCAGAGCAGATGCAGGGAAGTCTGGGTGAATCTCAGTTCGTTCTAAATATTGTATCACGTCCGCTTTTGATTTTCCTAATGCGAGAAGGAGAATTTTTTTACTTGAAAGAATGCTTGCAATTCCCATTGTAATGGCATGTGTAGGCACCTCATCAATAGAAGAAAAGTACCTTGCATTGGCTTGGCGAGTGTGTTCATCTAATTGGACGACATGCGTCTTTGAGTCAAAAGGAGTACCAGGTTCATTAAACCCGATATGTCCATTTTGTCCGATACCAAGTAGCTGAAGATCAATGCCCCCTAAATCTTCAATGAGCTGATCATACCTTAAGCACTCTTCTTCCAAGTGAGCAGCAGCACCATTGGGGAGGAAATATTGATCTGATGGGAGATCAATATGGTCGAATAAATGACGCTTCATGTAAGTCATATAACTATTTTCATGATTTGGATCAATTCCCACGTACTCATCCAGATTCACTGTTCTTGCTTGTTTGAAAGACAATTGTTCTGTTTGATGCAACTGAATTAACTCTTTATAAGTATCAATTGGTGTACCGCCAGTTGCCAGACCGAGAACCGCATCTGTTTTTGATTCAATGGTACGTGCAATGAAAGCAGCTGCTGCTTTTCCTAATTGATCTTTATCTGCAAATTCGATGATGTTCATCAGTGTGTGGCCTCCTTTTTTTCATAAACGATTTGTCCATGGCAGATCGTCATCATGAGTTCGCCAGATTCATCCCAAATGACCAAGTCTGCCAGTTTTCCAACTTCGATCGAACCGAGCTGATGATCGATCCCGAGCTGAGTGGCTGCATTTGTTGAGGTCATTTGAGCAATTTCTGTCCATCCACATTGTGTGATCTGTCTCATACGTTTGACCCCATCTTTCATTTGTAAAATCGATCCTGCAAGTGTTCCATCTGCTAGCAATGCTTTTTCACCGCTGACTGTCACAGTCTGTCCGCCAAATTCGTAGGTTCCCTCTCCAAGTCCTTTTGCACGCATTGAGTCTGTAATCATGATCAAACGTTCACTTCCCTTAGCCAAATACGCAAGCTTTACGGAAAGAGGATGTGAATGAATGCCATCTGTAATCAGCTCAGTCAAAAGCTTTTCGTTTGTAAGCGCAGCCCCTGCAACATTTGGCTCACGATGCTGAAATGAACTCATCGCATTATAAAGATGCGTGACATGACGCGCACCGTGCTTTGCTGCTAGTTCAATCATGTCATGAGGAGCATTTGTATGTCCAATAGAAGGAATGATATTTTTTTCTTTTAGCAGGGAAAGAAATGCAAAATCAGTATCTTCCTCAGGTGCAAAAGTGACAATTCGAATCAGCTGATCAGATGCACTCAGCCATTTCTCAAAAAGAGGAAGGTTAGCCTGTGTAATCCATTGGGCAGGCTGCGCTCCAGCTTTATCTTTAGAAATAAAAGGACCTTCTAGATGAATGCCTAAACATTGTGCCTGCCTTCCAGCTTGCTTTTCATTATAGGGTCTCCACTGTGCGACATTTTTAAGTGCTTGCTCAATCTCTTGATGATTTTGTGTAATGGTTGTTGCTAAAAAGCTTGTCGTTCCTTCTGCGGGTAAGTGATCAGCAAGCGTATTCATGGCTTCTGGTGTCGCATCCATCATATCTGCACCATATCCCCCATGGATGTGAATATCAATCATTCCGGGGAGTAAATAAAAGTTTTCCCGGGAAATATATACTTTTTCATAATTTCCTGTCGGCGGTGATGTTGAAATATAGTCGATCTTGCCATCGCGTAAACCGACAAAACCGTTTTTAATGATTTCTGTCTTTGTCACAATATGAATATTGGAGAGCAATAAAGAACTGCTCATGATTGTGCCCCCTTATTCTCGTCGTTAGATTCAGTTTACCTTTTTTAAGTATAGTTGTCTATACCAGTAAATGTGTTGAAACAGGATCAGGATAAAATACTGTTTTGGGTTCATCATTGAAAGTGATAAAATAGAGCTGTATTTCTGAAACGCCTGTGATAAAAGGAGGAAGAAGCGTGCCGAAAGTTCGTACGAAGGACATAATGGAACAATTTCATCTTGAACTGGTAAGTGGGGAAGAAGGGATTAATCGTCCCATTACAATCAGTGACCTTTCCAGACCAGGTATTGAAATGGCTGGATATTTTACATATTACCCAAAAGAAAGAGTTCAACTTTTAGGGAAGACAGAGCTTTCTTTTTTTGAACAGCTCCCAGAAC
Organism: Bacillus sp. FSL K6-3176; assembly: GCF_038003325.1. Lineage (NCBI taxonomy): Bacteria > Bacillati > Bacillota > Bacilli > Caryophanales > Bacillaceae > Bacillus > Bacillus sp. FSL K6-3176. Next base: position 3,167,342 of record NZ_JBBOOX010000001.1, on the reverse strand, counting down.
GCGAACGAAAGCAGAGAATGATGTCTCTTTGTACAGATATTACCCCTGCCATCATTTTGTCACGAGATCGTGAAGTACCAAAGGAATTGATCGAAGCTTCAAATGAAAATGGAGTGCCGGTTTTACGCTCAAGCTTAAAAACGACAAGACTTTCGAGTCGATTAACGAACTTCTTAGAAAGCAAGCTTGCACCAACGACTGCGATTCATGGCGTACTCGTAGATGTATATGGTGTAGGTGTACTGTTAATTGGAAAAAGTGGCGTAGGAAAAAGTGAAACGGCTTTAGAATTGGTGAAGAGAGGACACAGGCTGGTTGCAGACGATTGCGTGGAAATCAGGCAAGAGGATCAGGATACGTTAGTTGGAAGCGCACCAGAGCTGATTGAGCACCTTCTAGAAATCCGTGGATTAGGCATTATTAATGTGATGACCTTATTTGGAGCGGGCGCTGTCAGAAGCTATAAGAGAATTACGATTGTTATGAACCTTGAGCTTTGGGAACAAGGCAAACAGTATGACCGTTTAGGACTTGAGGAAGAAAAAATGCGGATCATCGATACAGATGTACCAAAGCTGACCATCCCTGTACGTCCGGGACGAAATTTAGCGGTCATCATCGAGGTAGCTGCTATGAACTTCAGATTGAAACGAATGGGACATAATGCAGCGGAACAATTTACAAGTAAACTTGCCGATGTCATTGAAGACAATGGCCAGGATGAATAGGAGCTGTCTATATGAATGAAGCAATTCAACCAATTGATCCGATTGCTTTTCAGCTCGGACCTATTTCGGTTCATTGGTATGGTGTGATTATTGGGGTCGGAGCCCTGCTTGGACTCTGGCTCGCATTAAGGGAGTGTGAAAAAAGAGGCATCAATAAAGATATGTTTATTGATCTCATCTTATTTGCCATTCCTATCGCCATTATTTGTGCACGAATTTATTATGTATCCTTTGAATGGGATTATTATCAGCAGCACCCAAATGAAATCATCAAGATTTGGAATGGTGGAATTGCCATACATGGCGGACTGATAGGGGCGGTGCTGACAGCGATTGTCTTTACTAAAGTGAGAAAGGTGTCCTTTTGGAAAATCGCCGATGTCGCAGCGCCTAGTATTTTACTAGGGCAAGCCATCGGGCGCTGGGGGAACTTTATTAATCAGGAAGCGCATGGTGAGGCTGTTTCAAGAGCCTTTTTAGAAAATTTGCACCTGCCTGAGTTTATTATTAATCAGATGTACATTGACGGGACCTACTATCACCCTACGTTTTTATATGAATCATTATGGAATATCGCAGGCGTTTTGATATTAATCTTATTACGTAGAACATCATTGCGTCGAGGCGAAATTTTCTTGTCTTATTTAATCTGGTATTCAATCGGTCGTTTCTTCATTGAAGGAATGAGAACAGACAGCTTAATGCTGACTGAGCATCTTCGAATTGCACAGATGATTTCGATTGCCATATTTGCAGTGGCTGTTTTGCTGATTGTGTTTAGAAGAATCAAGGGATATGCATCTATACGGTATAAAGAGAACAACTCATCAAATTAAGCAAGGGGGATAAGAGATGGGTGAGACATGGAAAAACGGCTTGAAAGCAGGGTTATCGACAACTTGGACACTTGGAAAAGTCATTTTTCCGGTTACCATTCTCGTTAGTATCTTGCAGCATACACCTGTGATGGATTGGATGATACAATTCATCCGTCCTTTTATGGGCCTGTTTGGTCTTTCAGGGGAAGCGGCCATTCCGCTTGTTTTAGGAAATATGCTGAACTTGTATGCGGGTATTGCAGCCATCTTGACATTAGAGCTGCCTGTGAAGGAAGTGTTCATTTTAGCGGTCATGCTCTCCTTTTGTCACAACTTGATCATCGAATCAACAGTGGCGGCGAAGGTTGGGCTGCGGGTGTCTGTCATTTTGCTGGTGAGAATCAGTCTTGCCGTCGTGTCAGCAATTGTCATTCACCTCGTTTGGCAGGGAGGCGAGGAGCCGGCGCAATATGGTTTGCTGACAGCTGCTCAGTCGGCTGATGTGCCTTCTAGCTGGTATATGATCGTACTTCTTGCTTTACAGAAAGCTGTTCTTGGTGTGCTGCAGCTGGCTTGTATTGTCATTCCTCTCATGATCATCATTCAATTTATGAGAGACTTAGGGTGGCTCCATACGCTGTCTAAGTGGCTGTCTCCTTTTACGAGAATGCTTGGAATGAAAGAAAATACGTCTATGACGATGGTGGCTGGTTTAACCATTGGTCTTGCCTACGGGGCAGGCGTCATGATGAAGGCAGTGGAAGAGGACGGTGTCAGCAAAAAGGATTTAACGCTTGCTTTCATTTTCCTTGTGGCGTGTCATGCGGTGGTCGAAGATACACTCATTTTCATTCCTTTAGGTATTCCAGTCTGGCCGCTTCTTCTTATTCGCCTTATTTCTGCTATTTTATTGACAGCTGCCATCAGCTATATCTGGCGGAGGCGCGAACATTCAGCTGTTAGAAAGGAAGCTATATGAACCAATCAACTATTAACACAGTGCTATTTGATTTAGATGGCACATTAATCAATACAAATGAATTAATTATTGCTTCATTTCAGCATACGCTTGATCATTATTACCCTGGTCAATACAGCCGTGAGGATATCCTTCATTTCATTGGTCCATCATTATTTGATACATTCTCTGCAATGGATCCGAATCTGACAGATGACATGATTCAGATGTATCGAACGTTTAATCATGAACAGCATGACCTGCTTGTGACGGAGTACGAGACGGTGTTAGATACGTTGAAAATTCTTCAGGATCGAGGGTTTAAGCTTGGTATTGTGACTACAAAAATACGTGATACGGTTTTAATGGGATTAAAGCTGACTGGTTTGGAGCCTTTTTTTGAGGTCATTGTCACACTTGATGATGTACAAAATGAAAAGCCGCATCCAGAACCAGTCCAGCTGGCATTATCCAAGCTCGGCAGTGATCCGCATGAGGCGATCATGGTTGGCGATAACTATCACGACATTTTATCTGGTCAAGCGGCAGGGACGAAAACAGCAGGTGTTGCTTGGTCTATTAAGGGAGAAGAAGCCCTGTTAAAGCATCGACCTGATTATATGCTGCAGAAAATGAGTGATCTCTTGGCGATTGTTGGAGCTGATTAAGTTGAGAAAAACAGATCGTTATCCTGTCAAAGGGGTCAATTCGCTTAGACAAGTCTATCGGACGGTCCCCTTTCTCAAGGTTGTGAAAAACTTTATCTTTATTCAAATGGCAAGGTATACGCCTTTTATGGGAATGAAAAATTGGATTTATCGCACCTTCCTTCGAATGAAAGTCGGGGAGGATACGGCGTTTGCTTTAATGGTGATGGTCGATCTCATGTTTCCTGAGAAAATCACTGTCGGTCGAAATAGTGTGATTGGCTATAACACGACCATTTTGTCCCATGAGTATTTGATTAAAGAGTATAGGCTTGGGGAAGTCTATATTGGTGATGAAGTCTTAATTGGGGCAAATTCAACGATTCTACCTGGAGTGACAATTGGTGATGGTGCGATTGTATCGGCAGGAACTCTTGTGAACAAAGATGTTCCGGCAGGCTCCTTTGTTGGAGGTAATCCAATGCGGATGATATATACAAAAGAGGAAATGGAAGCACGTCAATCTACGTCTGCTGAGTAGCTCGGCAGACTTTTTTGTTGACATTCTAACATGGTGTAACTATAATGATTACAACAGAGGTGAGAAAACATGAAAATCAGCAGCAGATTTACTGTCGCTGTCCATATTCTGGCCTTGCTATCACTTGAAAAAGGATCATTACAGACATCGGAGGATATCGCAGGAAGTGTCAATACAAATCCAGTGGTCATTCGCCGTATCATGAGTAAGCTCAAAAAAGCAGGCCTAATCTCAACGAGTCTTGGCAAAGGCGGTTCTCAATTAAACCGAAGTGAGGATGACATTACACTGCTCGATGTGTATAAAGCGGTTGAAGTGGTGGATGAGGGAGAGTTGTTTCAAATTCATGAAAGCCCAAACCCTGACTGTCCGATCGGTGCAAATATTCAAGCTGTACTAGAATTAATTTTGTGCCGTGCTCAAAGTGCGATGGAGCAAGTGCTTGCTGAGATCAAATTAAGTGAATTAACGCAGGTTTTAATCAAAAAAATTGGATGATCTATTCAATTTTTTTTACCTCTGTTGTAACCATTTTGGTTACATCTTAAGTGATCAAAATAACAATATATTGTAGGAGGAATTTACATGAACATTGGAATCATTGGCGCAACAGGTAAAGCAGGACAACACATTTTAAAAGAAGCTCAATCGAGAGGGCACGAAGTAACGGCAATCGTTCGAGATGCACAAAAAGTGACCAATTCATCAGCAGCTGTTTTAGAAAAGGATGTTTTTCACTTAGAGGCAGGAGACGTCAAAGGTTTTGATGTGATCGTAAACGCATTTGGTGCACCAGCAGGACAAGAGCACCTTCATGTAGAAGCAGGGAAAAAACTCATTCATCTCTTGAAAGAGACACCAGAAACGCGTTTAATCGTCGTGGGAGGTGCTGGAAGTTTATTTGTAGATGAGGCCAAAACAACTAGACTGATGGACACACCGGAGTTTCCAAAGGAATACTTTGCTACTGCTTCACAGCAAGGAGAAAATTTAATAGATCTTCAAAAGACCGAAGGATTAAAATGGACATTTTTAAGTCCAGCAGCCTTCTTTGATCCAGCAGGCAAACGGACAGGTGCTTATGTGAAAGGCAAAGACCATCTTATCGTCAATTCGAAGGGTGAAAGCTATGTGAGTTATGCTGACTACGCCGTTGCGCTTGTCGATGAGATAGAACAAGCTGCTCATGTTGGAGAACGTTTTACTGTGGTTTCTGAAGCAGAATAAGTAGAATAACATGCGTTTCATTGTCGCTAAAAAACGATGAGTGAGGAGTCTGTCTTATGAATGATCAAGAAAAATCTTTTATCTATGTATGGGATGCGTATTGTGGCTGGTGTTATGGATTTTCAAACAGCATCCGTACTTTACACGAAAATCACCCTGAGATACCACTGACACTTGTATCGGGCGGTTTATTTGTAGGAGAGCGTCGTCTACCGATAAAGAATTATCCACACATTTCAGAAGCAAATGAGCGTATCAGTCAGCTGACAGGTGTCGAATTTGGAGACCGTTACGAAGAGTTGCTAGAAAACGGAACATTCATTTTAGACTCTGAGGCTGCTGCAATTGGATTTTCAGCATTAAGATCCATCGCACCAGAGCATGCATTGTACTTGGCTTCATCTATGCAAAAGGCCTTTTATCAAGACGGAAAAAGCCTAAGTGATGAAGAAACGTATCGGGAGATCGCTTTGGCGCATCGTCTTGATCCTGAGGCAGTCATTGAACGCATGAAAACAAAAGAAGGGATCAACGATGCGTATGCCGACTTTGCGAAGGTTCATCAACTTCATGTGAACGGCTATCCTACACTTTTATTAAAAAGAGGGGATGAATACTTCAGCCTAGGCGGAGGTGCAATGACGGTTGAAAAGCTTGAAGACCACCTGAAGGAATTATAGAAAGAATTACTAGAAAAATGAAGCATTAAAAACAACCTCTACGTGAATAGAGGTTGTTTTTTTACGCTTTAATGATAATCGCCTGACTGCCTATCTGTTCCCAAGAATCTTCTATTTCTATAGGTGCTTTTTTATTTTTTTTTTCTAAGTAATAATGAATCAAAAAACCAATAAATAAGTGAACTAACTATTATGGTTAATATCACCTCAAATTTGTTTCTAAATGTTGCATCAATAATTAATACATTTACGATAGCTGATATTATTATATAAATTAGAAGGTACTTCAAATTGTATTTTGTTACTTTATTATAAAGTATTAATTGTAGAGGAACACAAAAGATTAAATAAAATAGAGATATAAATGGTAAATAAATTATAAAATAGGAGATGCTCAATCCATTAAATAAATATTGATAGATAGTTATAAATAAGCTTAATGCAATAGAGCTAATTATCATACATGAAATAAATTTAAAAATTATAGATAATATTTTGAAAAACTTGTCATTATTCATACGCTATTCTCCTTAGGAATTATTGTAATATAAATTAAATTATGGTAACGTAATAATTGTAACATATTAAGCTTAATTGAGGTGTTCTAATGTTGAAAAAAATAATATTTTACTTTAGTGTTTTGATTGCTGTTTGTTTAGTTTCCCAACATGCTTATGCGTCTAATGAACAAGGTATATCTATTCGCAAGAATAGTACTTATGCAACTATTGTTGCTAAAGAAAAGGGAGATTATTATAAGCTCTATGATAATGATAAATTAGTTTATGAAGGTAAAAAAGATGAAATAAAAGTGAAAATTAAAGATGAAATACAAAAATATAATTTGGGTGTCTATAAAAGTAACAAATTAAAAAAAGTAATAGCTATCAAAATCGACAATAGTTCTTATTTGGAACCAAAACAGTCAAAAAGTTATATGAAAAGCAAAGCTTTTTCGTCTAACAATGAAAATGAGTTATATCCTGAACAAGAAATAGTAGATAACTCAATTAATCAAAATGGGTTAGATACTCATTCAAGCTCAGATGGTGTTCGCCTGAAGTGGGGGAAAATACAAGGAGATAATGGAGTTTACTCTATATACAGAGATAACAAACTTTTGAAAAAGACAAAGTCAAAAACCTATTTTGATTCTAATGTGACACCTGGAAAAAATTATACATATAAAGTCGAGACGAATGTTCCACTAAGCAAGAAGTCTCAAAATAAAGTGAACGAGTTGTTAGCTAAAAGGAAAATTAATAAATCTAAGTTATCTAAAAGTGAAAAATCAAAACTCTATAATATTAGTGCAGAGTTTTCAAGCATTGTTGAAATCCCAAAGTTGACAGAGGACTCATTAAAATCTCCACTTGGGTTATTAACAAGTAAAGGAGAACAAGGAAAGTCTAAAGCTTTATCAACAAAAGCATCTTTTCCAAAAAATGATGCATATAGTATTATTTATAACACATTCATCCCATATAAATCTGTTAAAGATCCAAACTTCATAAAAGGAGGCTATTTAAAGGGTGATAATCGGGGATTTAACATAAATGCTACAAGTAGTCGTACACATTCAGTAGTAAACTTGCAATTTCAGAATCCCCTTTCTATATGGATGCCAACAAAAAAAATTGGCAGATCCTATAGATGCTCAGATGCTGCATGTAAAAAAGTTATAGAAAGTGCAGTTGCGTCTAATAAGGCAATCTTTATAGATGTAACTGACACAAGTAGTAAAAAATTAGGGTTTAAGTTTTATCATTCTGCGAAAATCCCATTTAATACAAATTTTCCTGGTGTTTCTTATCCTTCTATTGATTCAAATTGGAAACTTACGATGACAAATTCAACTTTGGTGATAAGTGGTAGTCATGATAAAGCACCTAATCATGAGATTTATCTAGCTTCAATGGGTGGGCAAAAAAGACAACTATATACTTTTTTTGTAACAAGTCCCAATGATTTTATTAATTTACTTGAGATTATGCCTAGAAAGTCATTTAAAAATACATTATAAATAAAAGACAGTGAAAGCTCCACGATGAGTATTCACTGTCTTTTTCTGTTTAATTATATAATGATAATCGCCTGGCTACCCATCTGTTTCCAAGAATCCTCAAACTGTTCACGATCGACTTTTTGATTCTTCTCTCCGTAAGGGTTATTTAAGTAGACATGATCTTTGTCGTAGCCAGTGATGACCACGCTATGCATATTAAAGCTGATATCTATTTTTCCATTTGGTGTATTCCATGTTTCAATGTTATCTGTTTTGGCAAAGGTCGAAGTTGTAATGACCCAGACAGGATAACCTTTTTCAAGTGATTGGTAAATGGCTTTTTTAACTGGCTTGCCGGTCAAGTCCACCGCTTGATTACCTGCATATTTTTTCGCAAGCTGATAAATGGGTTCATGGTACACACCAAGACCTGGCCCATTCTCCATATCGCCTACAAACCCGTCATGAGGGTCTCCTTTTAAGCCATTCTCATAATTGAGTGGGATACGCTTCATCTCGTTTGCCAATGCGTTTTTCGTTATATGCTCATAGCCGCTGTAATGAAGAAGCATGGCTAAGCTCGTGACTTCGCATCCGTTATAAAGCTTTGGTGCATCCATTTGATTAAAGAGGATGACGTCCATGGCTTTTTTATTTCCTTTTAAACTAGAATGTGTCGTTTCTGTTTTCTTCGTAGAACGTGTTTCTTCTGCTGCTAGTGCGGTATCATTTTCTTTTTCTTTGGCTTCTTGCGGTGACGTTGTTTTCTTGACTTGGTCGAATTGTGAAACGTAAATAAAGCCGAAATAAACAAGACATGCGCACAACAAAGTTAAGATTAATGTCTGGATGAATTTCACTGTAATCTCCTGTGTTATTCAATATTTTTAAGTATTATAGCATGTTCCTAAAGCAAAGAGATCAAAAAGGATTAGGTGTCATTTTAATGTAATATATGAACAAATGATTAAGGAAAAAAAGGGGAAAATAAAAATGATTGATTTAATCACTTTATTTTGTTAGCATATTATCATATTAGCGAACTAAAGGATTCGGAATTTTTTGTTTTAATGTGTTGGAGGTGCGGAAGAACATGTTCATGTTTGAAAAACCATATGGTATGCGAGATTCATTACCAGGATTGTATGAGACGAAGAAAAGAGTCAGGCATTCTTTAACAGAGGTCATGAATGGTTGGGGTTATCGTTTAATGGAAACGCCAACGCTTGAATTTTACGATACAGTCGGTGTTCAATCGGCGATTACAGATACGCAGCTGTTTAAGCTTCTTGATCAAAATGGTCAAACCCTTGTGCTTAGACCTGATATGACGGGACCAATTGCGAGAGTGGCGGCCTCAAAGCTTCACGAACAGGCATATCCGCTTCGAGTCGGTTATGCAGCCAACGTGTTTCGGGCACAGGAAAGAGAAGGCGGAAGACCTTCTGAATTTGAGCAGGTCGGTATTGAATTGATCGGTGATGGTTCGATTAGTGCAGATGCTGAAGTCATAGCGCTTGTTGTGTTTGCATTAAAAAATGCTGGACTTCAATCCTTCAAAATTGCGATCGGGCATGTGGCTTTGGCTGAGACCTTGTTTTTAGATGTACTAGGGAATACAGAGCGGGCGAACGTATTGCGCCGATTTTTATATGAAAAGAATTATGTGGGATACAGACAGCATGTCAAACAATTGCCGCTCTCATCCATCGATAAAACAAGGCTGCTCCAGCTTTTAGAGCTGCGCGGCGGTCAAGAAGTGACCCAGCAGGCTGAAGAAATTGTGGTGTCACAAGAGGGAAAAGAAGTGCTGGCGGAGTTAAAGGCGCTGTGGGAGACACTTGAAGATTACGGCTGTACAGAATATATCCGTTTGGATTTAAGCATGGTCAGTCATATGAGCTACTATACGGGAATTTTGTTTGAAGTATTTGCAGATCATGTTGGGTCTATGATCGGAAGTGGAGGAAGGTATGATCAATTGCTTGCTCACTTTGATGCACCCGCACCCGCTACAGGCTTCGGACTTCGATTAGACCGTCTTCTTGAGGCACTCGACGCAAAAGAAATAAATGAGCCCCAAGAGGCTGTGATTTTTAGTAAAGAACAACGGCTTGAAGCATTTGATTTTGCAGAAAAAGAGCGGACAAAGGGCAAAAGGATTGTTCTCCAAGACTTAGCAGGTATTGAAAATATCGATGCCATGACCAAGGCATTTGAGCAAGTGACTTATTTTATCGGCGCTAGAAAGGAAGAGCAAAATGGGTAAAGTGTTGACAATGGCAATGCCAAAGGGGCGGATATTTGAAGAAGCAGCAGGGCTATTAAGACAGGCTGGATATCAGCTGCCGGAGGAATTTGAAGATTCAAGAAAACTAATCATTGATGTACCGGAAGAAAATCTCCGCTTTATTTTAGCGAAGCCAATGGATGTGACGACATATGTAGAGCATGGTGTAGCGGATGTGGGCATTGCAGGGAAAGACGTCATGCTTGAAGAAGCACGGGATGTGTACGAAGTGCTCGATTTAAACATTAGCAAATGTCATTTAGCTGTAGCGGGCTTGCCGGGAGCCAGCTGGGGCGGTGTTGCGCCGCGTGTGGCCACAAAGTACCCAAATGTCGCTTCTTCTTATTTTAGAGAACAAGGTGAGCAGGTGGAGATCATTAAGCTAAATGGTTCCATTGAATTAGCACCGCTCATCGGACTTGCCGATCGAATTGTTGACATTGTCTCCACCGGTCAAACACTTAAGGAAAATGGGCTTGTCGAAACGGAACATATTTGTGACATTACGTCACGTTTTATTGTCAATCCTGTGAGCTATCGAATGAAGGATGCGGTAATCGATGAAATGGCGCAGCGTCTGGCAAGAATCATCGAAGGAGAAGGGGAGGAAACATCATGAACATCACCTACATACAAGAAGGTGAGACAGACACTCTCTCACTCAAGCGTTCTCTAGATACAGGAACGGAAGAGCAGCGACTGGCTGTTCAGCGGATTATCGAAGAAGTGAGAAAAAATGGTGACGAAGCCGTACGGTCTTTCACGAAGCAATTTGACGGTGTCTCTATTGAACAGCCACTTGTGACGGAGGATGAAAAGACAAAAGCCTACGAACGTTTGGACCCGGAGATGATCCAAATCATCCAAACGGCGATCCGGAATATTCGAACATACCACGAGCGTCAGCTAACCTCCTCTTGGTTTTATCACCAAAAGGACGGCTCAATGCTAGGTCAGAAAGTAACACCGCTTGATGCGGTCGGTGTATATGTCCCAGGGGGAACGGCCGCCTATCCATCATCTGTTTTAATGAATGTGATCCCAGCACTTGTTGCCGGCGTTGAGCGAATTGTCCTTGTGACACCGCCAGGAAATGACGGCCGTCTGTCTGACGCTGTGCTAGTAGCTGCGAAGGAGTTGGGCATTTCAGAAATGTACAAAATGGGCGGTGCTCAGGCGATAGCCGCTCTTGCATATGGAACGGAAAGTATTCAGCCTGTTGATAAAATCACCGGTCCAGGAAATATTTATGTAGCACTTGCCAAACGGGAAGTATTTGGTCAAGTAGACATTGATATGATTGCGGGTCCAAGTGAAATTGCTGTTTTAGCAGATGAAACGGCAACTGCACATGAGGTGGCAGCTGATTTGCTTTCACAGGCAGAGCATGATGCATTGGCATCCAGTATTTTGGTGACACCATCTAAAGGATTGGCTGAAAGAGTGCAAGCGGAGGTGCAAGCGCAGCTTGATACTTTGCCAAGGAAATCAATTGCAGCACAATCTATTCAAGACCATGGTTATATTTACGTAACAGAATCTTTGGATCGTGCAGTTGATATCGTGAACCAGTTAGCCCCAGAGCATTTAGAAGTGCTGACGGCGTATCCAGAATCACTACTTGGTCAAATCAAGCATGCTGGAGCAATTTTCTTAGGGCGTTACAGCCCAGAGCCGGTAGGGGATTACTTCGCAGGACCGAACCATGTGCTGCCAACAAACGGGACGGCAAGGTTTTCTAGTCCGCTCGGCGTCACGGATTTCCAAAAGAAAACGAGCATCATTTCATATAGTAAAGAAGCCTTTGAAACACATAGGGAAAGCATTGCGGCTTTTGCAAGATTAGAAGGGCTTGAAGCACATGCCAGATCGATTGAAGCGAGAAAGCGGGAGGAATCAAAATGAGACAGGCGGAAACAGCGAGACAGACAAATGAAACGAACATTTCGTTAGCGCTAGAGATTGATGGCGAAGGAAAAGCAGATATTCAGACAGATGTCCCTTTTATGACGCACATGCTCGACTTATTCACGAAGCATGGACATTTTAACTTAACTGTAGATGCAAAAGGAGACACAGATGTCGATGATCACCACACAACAGAAGATATTGGCATTGTGCTTGGGCAGATGTTTAAAGAAGCGCTCGGTGATAAAAAAGGAATTAAGCGCTACGGCTCTAGTTTTGTTCCAATGGATGAAACACTCGCCCAAGTAGTCGTGGATTTAAGCAATCGTCCTCATTTGGAAATGAGAGCCGATTTCCCTAGTCAGAAGGTCGGCACCTTTGATACGGAGCTGGTTCATGAGTTTCTTTGGAAATTTGCCCTTGAAGCACGAATCAATCTGCATGTGATCGTTCACTATGGAACCAATACCCACCATATGATTGAAGCCATTTTTAAAGCGATGGCACGCGCCTTAGATGAAGCAACAACCATTGATCCGCGTGTGAAAGGGATTCCGTCGACAAAGGGGATGCTCTAATGATTGGCGTCATTGACTATGGAATGGGAAATTTGTTTAGCGTATCAAAAGCACTGGAACGAGCAGGAGCGTCTTATATCGTGTCTTCTGAAGCAGAGGAGCTGAAAAAGGCAGATGCGTATATTTTGCCAGGAGTCGGTTCATTTCGTGATGCGATGCAGCTGTTAAGACAGACAGGACTTGAGGCGTTTATCCACCAAGTCGTGCAGGAAGGAAAGCTGTTATTTGGCATTTGCCTTGGCATGCAGTTGTTGTTTGAAGAAAGTGAAGAAGCAGGAAAAACAAAAGGGCTAGGCCTTTTAAAAGGACGTGTCGTTCTTTTGAAGGATCGTGATCAGGATGGACAAAGGCTGAAGGTGCCTCATATGGGCTGGAATGAGCTCACATTTCATCAGCCCTCTCCATTGTTTAAAGGTGTGCCAGAAGGATTTGCATACTTTGTTCACTCGTATTATGTGAGTGGCATGAATCCAGAAGACCTATTGGCAAGTGCACCCTATGGTGTGCAAGTACCTGCCGTTGTTGGGAAGGGGAATGTGTTTGGAACGCAGTTTCACCCTGAAAAAAGCAGTACAACAGGAATGGCACTGTTGAAACAGTTTATTCAATTAGCAAACGAACAGAGGGTGAGCAAATGAGTGATTTTACATTATATCCAGCAATTGATATGAGAAATGGCAAATGTGTACGACTTGTGCAAGGAGACTATGACCAAGAAACCATTTATGGAGATTCACCGTTAGACATGGCGAGACTGTTTGCAAATGAAGGAGCAAAATGGATACACCTCGTTGATTTAGATGGCGCAAAAGCAGGAAAACGCGTGAATCATGAGCATGTGCTGGCGATTGCTTCCTCATTAGATGTGAATGTCCAAATTGGCGGCGGCATTCGGACAGAAGAAGATGTTGCATTTTATTTAAACAATGGCGTATCGAGAGTCATTCTTGGCAGTTCAGCGGTGTCAAACCCGGTTTTTGTGAAAAAAATGCTGGCGCAATATGGAGAGAAAATCGCCATTGGCATTGATGCACGAAACGGTTTTGTATCGACTGAAGGCTGGCTTGAAACGTCGGAAGTGAAGGCGGAGGAACTTGGTCAGGAACTGGCAAAGGAAGGCGCAGAGGTCTTCATTTTCACGGATATTCAAATGGATGGCATGCTGTCTGGTCCAAATGTGGAAAGTACGGTTCGATTAGCAGAAGCAACTGGCAAACAAGTCATTGCCTCAGGTGGTGTCAGTGCAGTGAGTGATCTGCAAAAGCTGTCAGCACAAAAGCAGACAGGTGTGTCTGGTGCAATCATTGGCAAGGCGCTGTACACAAAGCAATTTACTTTAGCTGAAGCGTTTGAAGGGCTTGACAGCATATGATGACAAAACGAATCATTCCATGTCTTGATGTAAAGGAAGGGCGTGTGGTCAAAGGTATCCAATTTCTAGGGTTGAAGGATGCTGGTGATCCGGTCGAATTAGCGCAGATCTATGACGAGGAAGGTGCGGATGAACTCGTCTTTCTTGATATATCTGCCTCTCATGAAGGCCGAAAAACGATGGTGGATGTGGTCAAACAAGTGGCATCCACTCTCGCTATCCCGTTCACGGTGGGCGGCGGGATTAACCACCTTGATGACATGAAGTGTATATTAAGAGCGGGGGCAGACAAGGTGTCTGTGAACACAGCGGCTGTTTTAAGACCGGAGCTAATAACAGAAGGAGCCGACTTTTTTGGTTCACAGTGCATAGTTGTTGCGATTGATGCGAAATACGATGAAGAGAAACAAGCATACATGGTCTATACGCACGGAGGACGCCGTCAAACGGATTTAGAAGTGAGTGACTGGGCGAAAGAAGCCGTGCGAAGAGGAGCAGGCGAGATCTTGCTGACTAGCATGGATGCCGATGGTGAGAAAACGGGCTTTGAGCATCGTTTGACGAAGCTTGTATCAGAAGCAGTCACAGTGCCAGTTATTGCTTCAGGAGGTGCTGGCAATGCGCAGCATATGCTGGAGGCTTTTACAAAAGGTGAAGCTGATGCCGCACTCGCAGCCTCTATTTTCCATTATAAAGAAACCTCCATTCAAGAGGTGAAGACATATTTGAGAGAACACGGGGTGAAGGTAAGATGAAACAGGCAAACGAATTAACCTTTAATGATGCAGGTCTCATTCCTGCCATTGTACAGGATGCTCAAAGCAAGGAAGTTCTTACTTTGGCGTATATGAATCAAGAATCCTATGAAAAAACATTAGAGACAGGGGAAACATGGTTTTTTAGCCGGTCGAGAAATGAGCTTTGGCACAAAGGAGCCACATCTGGACACACCCAGCGTGTCACATCCATTCGCTATGACTGTGATCAAGATGCCCTGCTTGTTCTAGTGACACCAAGCGGTCCAGCCTGCCATACTGGCAGCTATAGCTGTTTTTCGGAAGAGGGCGTGAAACAGCAAAGGGGAGAACAAGACCGCTTTGCCATTCTAAATGAACTTGAACAGGTCATTGCGAAGCGTCAGATGGAAATGCCAGAAGGAGCTTATACAACCTATCTCTTTGAAAAAGGAGTCGACAAAATCCTGAAAAAGGTAGGGGAAGAAGCTTCTGAAGTCATCATTGCAGCGAAGAACCGTGATCAAGAAGAATTGAAATGGGAAACAGCAGATCTCCTTTATCACCTTCTTGTGTTATTACGTGAACAGCAGCTGCCTCTTGATGATGTATTAAAGGTATTGAAAAAGCGTCATCAAGCGGAATGAAAAGCTGGGGGTACCCCCGGCTTTTTGCTTTTAAATGAAAAACAAATCCTTCCTTTCCTTTTGTTCTATGTGACGACTCATGAAGTATGTTATACTACACACGGTACACTGTTCGAAATGGAGGGTATCGGTGAGTAAATACACTTCTCAAAATAATCACACACAAGTCGTACAGCTATTCCAAGATGGGCATTACTTTTTTCATAAAGGTCTAAAAGCATATAGAGAAAGAAATCTGTCTAGGGCAAGTAAGCTGATACAGCGGGCCATCGTACTTGAGCCTGAAAATGTAGAAATGCTGTCGCAACTTGCCATTATTTATACTGAAATGGGTCATTACCAACAATCAAATGAACTGCTTGATTTTATCCTTGAACACTTGGATGAGAATATGTCAGAGTGTCACTACTTTAAAGCCAATAATTATGCGAATCTCGGTTTGTTTCAAGAGGCATATAGATGCGCCACTGCTTATGCTGCGCTGGAAGAAGACGGGGAATTTGCAGATGAAAATGACGATCTCCTCGATCTGCTTGATATGAGTGACGATGTTGATGAAGATTTTCCTTATGATCAGGATGATCTGATTGTAAAGCAGGATCAAGCCAACCATTTGCTAGAAAGCGGCAGGCTGGATGAAGCAATCGAGATGCTGGAACAGATGCTTGTTGAGTATCCAGAGTTTTGGTCAGCGTATAATAATCTCGCTTTGGCCTATTTTTATTCTGGCCAAATCGATCAGGCAAAAGAAATGTTGAACCGGGTCCTTCATGAAAATCCCGGTAATCTGCATGCCCTTTGTAATCAGCTTGTTTTCTATCATTATGAAAAAGAAGAAGAAAAGGTCAATCTGTTAGCGAAGCAATTAACGCACGTGTATCCAATATTAAGTGAACAGCGTTATAAGCTTGGCGCGACATTTGCCCTTGTTGGAGAATTTGAATGGGCATTTAAATGGCTTTATTCTTTGTATAAAACGGGTTTCCAAGGCGATAGTACGTTTTTATACTGGCTAGCAAGTGCGGCCTATTATACGGGTCACAAAACGCTGGCGCAAACCGTCTGGGATAAGATGGTGGAAGAAGATATTGATGCAGATGAAATCAAGCCGTGGCAAGACAAACCAGAGGAGTCTGAGCCAATGGTTTCAATTGAGGAACGACTCACTGCCTACTATGTCAGCAAACAAAAAGGTGAACGTGACGTCTTGCAATCTGTTCTGGATTCCCGCGCTGCGAAAACGGCCTTTGAACAGCAGTTTATTGAGTTACTTTTATATGAAGGTCAAATGGAAGAACGATCGTTTTCAGAAGATGCGGTCTTCGCAAAACAGGCGGCATCTGCTTTGGAAGAAGCTGTGCAGCCTGATAGCCACATGCCATATTTTTGGTTATTCCATATTATTCAGCAAGCACGCGCTTCAGGCGTAGAGAAGAAAAATGCCATTGCATGGGCAGCAGCTTCTTATTATCTATGGATGAATGAACAAGAAGAATCAGCTGTCAGCAAAAAAGAGATCGCAGCTTCTTTTCAGATCAGCGTTCAAACGCTGTCAAAATATGAGAATGTTATTTGTACGTTCATGGTTTGAATAGGTAAATAGATTCAGATAACAGCAGCATGGCCGAAAAGGTCATGCTTTTTTCTTGGATAAAAAGGTGGGATTTGCTAGGATTTGGCGAAGTATGACAATCTCGACATCTATTTGAAACATAAATGTAATAAAAATATTAGCTCATTTTGTCGATGTGTCATGTATAATGAAACTCGTGGATTAAAACAAAGACATATATTTAAATATTTTACTATACATAATGCAACACCTAGTGATAGAAACAATCTGGTCAACATCTGACTGAATCATCAGGAAGAAAGACACAGGAAGCACAGATTGGTCGCAGAGAATTTGCTGCTTTCTCATGTCGCTTGGGAAATTGTCAAAGGAGGAACTATACGTGAAAAAGTTTATTACTTTCGGTTTAGCTTCGGTGATTGGAGCGAGCGGTTTATTTATTCCATTTACTCATGAAGCAAATGCACAGAACTTTGAACAAAAGAAACAAGAACTAGACAGCAAGCAGTCAGAGGTAAACAAGAATCTTCAAAAGAAAAAAGAAGAGCTTTCAAAGCTTGAGGCAAAACAAGAGGCACTTGCGCTAAAGCTAAAAGAAATTGACGAAAAAGCTTTAAAAACAAGTGATCAAATCGAAGAAAAACAAAAAGAAAACGAAAAAACAAAAAAAGAAATCAAAGCACTGAAAAAAGAAATTGCTGATACAGAAAAACGTATCGAAGAAAGAAACGAATTCTTGAAAAAGCGTGTACGTGCGCTTCAAGAAAGCGGTGGTTCTACGAAATACATAGATGTATTACTAGGAGCAAAAAGCTTTAGCGATTTCATCAGTCGTGCAGGTGCTGTATCTACATTAATCAACGCAGACAGCGAAATCATTAAAGAACAAGAAAGAGACAAAGCGGAATTACAAAAGTCTGAAAACGAATTAAACACAAAGCTTGAAGATGTTCAAAAGACGCTTGCAAAGCTTGAAACACTTCAAACTGACTTAAATAAACAGCTTGATGAGAAAGACAAGCTATTCAAGCAAGTGAAAAAGCAAAAAGGAAGTGCTTCTTCTCAAATCAGCGAGTTAAATACTGAGGCAAACAGCATTGCATCTGAAAAAGACGCAACAATCGCTGCTCAAAAACAAGCTGAAAAAGAAGCAAGAGAAGCTGCTCAAAAAGCAAAAGAAGAAAAAGCACAAAGACAACAGCAGCGTCAAGCAGCTGTTCAAGCTGAAGACAACAGCTCTAATAACGACAGCGGTTCTTCTTCAAATAACAGTGGATCTTCAAATAACAATAGCAGCAGTTCACCGAGCAAGAAGCCATCTTCTGGCGGTGGATCACCTGTCAGCAATAACGTAGGCGGAATCGAAGGTGCGATCAGCACAGGTTCTACCATTGTAGGACAATCTCCATATAAATGGGGCGGCGGCAGATCACAAGCCGATATTGACGCACGTCGTTTTGACTGTTCTTCATTCGTTCGCTGGGCATTTGCATCAGCAGGCATCAACCTTGGACCAGTTGGCGGTACAACAACAGATACGCTTGTAGGTAAAGGAAGAGCTGTAAGTGCATCTGACATGAAACGCGGAGACCTTGTGTTCTTTGATACGTATAAAGTAAATGGACACGTTGGTATTTACTTAGGAAACGGTACATTCTTGAACGATAATAGCTCCCATGGCGTTTCAGTTGATTCAATGAGTAATCCTTATTGGAAGAGATATTTCAATGGCGTTGTCAGAAGAGTCGTTGAATAAATCATTACTTCTTATATAACCGTAAACAGGCTTCCTTAAACAGCAGTTTAAGGAAGCTTTTTCTTTTTTTGAAGATATGAGCAAATGATTCGCTTATTATCCGCAGATTTAATAGGATATGGGTAAGGAATAAAAGCTAAGAGTGGAAATGATGCTCTCTGTCATGAATGGAAGCATCACCCAAGGGCATTCTAATAAGAAATGCTAGCAGCAATTGAAGAGGGAGTGACAGTTGTGTCAGAAGAAAAAATCTACGATACGATCATCATTGGAGCGGGTCCTGCCGGAATGACAGCCGCTGTTTATACATCACGGGGAAATCTTTCAACACTGATGATTGAAAGAGGAATTCCAGGCGGCCAAATGGCGAATACGGAAGATGTCGAGAACTATCCGGGCTTTGAAAGCATCTTAGGGCCGGAACTTTCAAATAAAATGTTTGAGCATGCAAAGAAATTCGGTGCCGAGTATGCGTATGGCGATATTAAAGAAATTGTAGATGGTGAAGAGTACAAAATCGTCAAAGCTGGTTCAAAAGAATACAAAGGACGCTCTGTCATTATTGCGGCAGGTGCTGAATACAAAAAAATCGGTGCACCAGGCGAAAAAGAACTTGGCGGCCGCGGCGTATCATACTGCGCTGTATGTGATGGAGCCTTCTTTAAAAACAAAGAGCTTGTGGTGATTGGCGGAGGAGACTCAGCAGTAGAAGAGGGTGTTTACCTCACTCGCTTTGCGTCTAAAGTCACAATTGTCCATAGACGCGACAAACTGCGTGCCCAAAGCATCTTACAAGCACGTGCATTTGATAATGAAAAAATCGACTTTATGTGGAACAAAACCGTCAAAGAAATCAATGAAGAGAACGGGAAAGTCGGCAGTGTGACATTAATTGATACCGTGACAGGTGAGGAAGAAGACTTCAAAACAGACGGCGTCTTTATCTACATCGGTATGCTGCCGCTGTCTAAACCATTTGAAAATCTAGGGATTACAAATGCAGAGGGCTACATCGAGACAAACGAAAGAATGGAAACAAAAGTTGAAGGAATCTTCGCAGCTGGCGACATTCGTGAAAAAACCCTTCGTCAAATCGTCACAGCAACAGGTGATGGAAGTATTGCAGCACAGAGTGCACAGCATTATGTAGAAGAGCTTGCTGAAAAGCTAAAAGCAATGAAATAAACAGCTGTCGTAAATCCTTAATATTGCGTCACGGGCTTTTAACTGGAATGTAACACGGGTGAAACAATTATCCGTTATGATGAAACTAGTAATTGACCCCCTTTTATAAGGAATACATGTTTGGCACGGATGTGAATCCGTGTCCTTTTTTTTGCTTAAAATCAGAAATTCACGAGATGTTCACAAATGACGCATGGAGAACCGTTAGATGTTGTAAAATAAAGAATAGAGAAAGTGCCCGTCACCATATTCATACGAAAACCTGTCTGTTTTCAGTGAAGAACGGGCATGTTCATTGTGGGAGTCATGATGAACCTGTATAATAAGAAAAAGACATAAAAGAGTAGGTGACAGCTGATGCAACGAGTAACCAATTGTGTGCTGCATCACGAAGATCAAGTTCTCTTGCTGCAAAAGCCAAGACGAGGCTGGTGGGTAGCACCTGGCGGCAAAATGGAGAGCGGAGAATCGGTCAAGGATTCAGTCGTTCGAGAATTTAGAGAAGAAACAGGCATTTATATTTTAAATCCGCAGCTAAAAGGCGTGTTTACCTTTATCATAAAAGAAGGCGATCAAATCGTTCAAGAGTGGATGATGTTCACCTTTATGGCAGATTCCTTTACAGGAAAAAACGTATCAGAGTCGGAGGAAGGCATTTTAAAATGGCATGATGTAAAAGATGTACCCAGCTTGCCGATGGCTCCAGGAGATTCCCATATTCTTGACTTCATGTTGAAAGGGAAAGGACTTCTCCACGGCACTTTTACGTATACACCAGACTTTGAGCTGATTGCTTATCGATTAGATCCTCAAGGAGACTAATAAATGAACCGTTTTCATAAAGAAGGAGAGGGAGCAGGCATGAATACGCACAAACAAGATGATATTCAGCTTGTGATTATTACAGGGATGTCAGGTGCGGGGAAAACCGTTGCCATCCAAAGCTTTGAAGACTTAGGTTACTTTTGTGTGGATAACTTACCGCCATCACTTTTACCGAAGTTTCTAGAGCTTATGAAGGAATCCAATTCAAAGATGAGCAAGGTGGCCCTTGTGATGGATTTGCGCGGACGCGAATTCTTTGATAGCTTAATTGCAGCCTTAGATGAAATGAGTGATCTTGGTTGGATCACACCAAGAATATTATTCTTAGATGCAAACGATAAGGTACTTGTCTCAAGATACAAAGAAACGAGACGTTCGCATCCTCTTGCGACAACAGGTTTGCCGCTCGAAGGAATCGCGATGGAACGCGATCTGTTAGAAGAGTTAAAAGGCCGAGCTCAAATGATTTTTGATACATCGGATTTGAAACCGAAACAGCTTCGAGAAAAGATTGTCACACACTTTGCTACGAATCAGGGGCAAGTGTTTACAGTGAATGTGATGTCATTTGGCTTTAAGTACGGCTTGCCAATTGATGCTGATCTTGTATTTGATGTGAGATTTCTGCCGAATCCTTACTATATAGAGAGCATGCGTCCACAGACTGGAAATGATGAAGAAGTACGCTCCTATGTCATGAAGTGGAGTGAAACGCAAAAGTTCACAGAGAAATTAATCGACCTTCTCAGCTTTATGCTTCCGTCCTATAAACGAGAAGGGAAAAGTCAGCTGGTGATCGCTATTGGCTGTACAGGTGGACAGCACCGATCAGTGACGCTAGCGAACTACTTATCGGAGTATTTTAAAAATGACTACTATACTCATGTCACTCACCGGGACATTGAAAAGAGAAGCAGAAAATAGATGACGACACTTCCAAAGGTGGTCATTCTTGGCGGAGGCACTGGCTTATCTGTTTTGCTCAGAGGGCTAAAAACAAAGCCAGTGGATATTACCGCTATTGTAACGGTTGCTGATGATGGAGGCAGCTCAGGCAGACTGCGACATGATTTGAATATTCCGCCTCCAGGCGATATTCGGAATGTCCTTGCGGCACTTTCTGATGTCGAACCGCTTGTAGAAGATTTATTTCAGCACCGTTTTAATAAAGGGAATGACTTAACAGGCCACTCTCTCGGCAATCTCATTCTTGCGGCTATGACGAATATAACCGGTGATTTTTTTCATGCCGTCACAGAAATGAGCAAGGTCTTAAATGTGAGAGGAAAAGTATTGCCAGCAGCGAATTCAAGTGTTGTTCTTCATGCTGAATTAGAAAATGGGCAAGTGGTAACAGGAGAATCAAAAATCCCAACCTATGGTGAGCGAATTAAACGAGTGTTCCTCACACCCGATACGATTGAACCGCTCCCAGAATCGATTCAAGTCATTCGTGAAGCCGACTTGATCGTCCTCGGACCTGGCAGCTTGTATACAAGTATCTTGCCAAACTTGCTTGTACCGCATATTGGCGAAGAAGTGATTCGTTCTAAGGCGAAAAAAGTCTATATTTGCAATGTCATGACACAGCCGGGGGAAACGCTTTCCTACAGTGCAGCTGATCATGTGCAGGCACTAAACGATCATATGGACCGACCATTTATCGATACGATATTTGTGAACAATAAAGAAATTCCAGAAGAAATCAAAGCAAAATATGCAGAAGAACAGGCGCAGCCTGTACAATTCGACACAGATGTACTCAAAGCCATGGGACTAGAAGTCATCCCTGGGGAAATCATTACATATGACCAGCATGTGATTCGTCATGATACGCTGAAAGTAGCTGCGCTGCTTGTCGATTTGCTGCATCAGAAAAAATAGGAATGGGGGTGGCAAGGATGTCATTTGCATCCGAAACAAAAAAAGAGCTGACTAATCTGGAAGTGAAGGACTGCTGCACAAAAGCAGAGCTTTCTGCCCTCATCCGTATGAACGGTTCATTATCTTTTTCTAATCGAAAATTGATTTTAGATATACAGACAGAGAACGCAGCCATTGCAAGACGTATTTATACCCTTTTGAAAAAGAAATACGATGTGACTGTGGAGCTGCTCGTTCGTAAAAAAATGAGATTAAAAAAGAATAATGTGTATATTGTCAGACTGGTAGAACGAGCGAAAACCATTTTAGAGGACCTAAAGATATTAGGTGAACAATTTGTATTTGAACGCAACATTTCAGAAGAACTTGTGAAGAAAAGATGCTGCAAGCGTTCCTATATGAGAGGTGCTTTTTTAGCAGGAGGTTCTGTGAATAATCCAGAAACCTCTTCGTATCACCTTGAGATTTTTTCACTATACAAAGAACATAATGATGCCCTTTGTGAGCTCATGAATCAATTCCATCTTAATAGTAAAACACTTGAACGCAAAAAAGGCTTTATCACATACATGAAGGAAGCGGAGAAAATTACGGAATTCTTAAGTGTTGTGGGTGCTCATAACTCATTGCTTCGTTTTGAAGACGTGCGCATCGTCCGAGATATGAGGAATTCTGTGAACCGGCTCGTCAATTGTGAAACAGCAAACTTGAATAAAACGATCGGTGCCTCACTGCGCCAGGTTGAAAATATTCAATTCATTGACGAAAAGATTGGATTAGACGCTCTGCCAGATAAGCTGCGTGAAATTGCGCAACTGCGTATTGACTACCAAGAAGTCACACTAAAGGAACTTGGCGAAATGGTGGAAAGCGGCAAGATCAGCAAATCAGGCATTAATCACCGTTTAAGAAAGCTAGATCAGATTGCAGAACAATTAAGAAACGGACAAGCTGTTACACTCAAATAGGGAAATAAAAAAGGGAGGCAGATCATATGGTGGAAAAAACGGTCACAATTCAGCTGAAAACGGGTTTGCAGGCACGTCCGGCTGCTTTGTTCGTTCAAGAAGCCAATCGTTTTGGTGCTGATATTTTTCTAGAGAAAGATGGGAAAAAGGTCAATGCGAAGAGTATTATGGGACTGATGAGCCTTGCGATCAGCTCTGGGGTCACCGTCAAACTAATAGCTGATGGAGCAGATGAACAAGAAGCCATCGATGCGTTAACGGATTTTATCAATCAAGAAAACTGAGTCTCTTCAAGGGCTCAGTTTTTTTAGGAGGGAAAGTTGTGATTCAATCAGCCTTTTTACAGAAAATTGGATACGAAGCCGTGTCCATTACGTTTGATCAATTGCCGGATTTACTAAGGAAGATGGCTTATACCTTTCCTTTTGAAAATAGATCTGTGGTGGGTAAACACGCCTATGCTTTGGATCCAGAAGGTTTGAAGCATCATCTTCTGGAAGGCAGCAGAGGTGGGCTTTGCTATGACCTCAATCCGCTCTTATATTATGTCTTAAAAGAGGCAGGTCTCGCTGTACAGCTCGTTCAAGGGACCGTATATAACAAAGAAGCAGAGAAGTGGGCACTGGATGGGACGCATGTAGCCATCGTCCTTCAACATCACCATGAGCGCTACCTCATTGATGCAGGATTTGGTGTGAATTTACCCCTTCAGCCCGTCCCTTTTACAGGTGAATGGGTGGAAGCACCGTCCCTTCGTTTTCGAGTGAACGAAGAGGAAACAGAAAAAGGAACCCATCTACTCCAATTGGATAGGGGAGCGGGTGCTGAAACAGGTTATGCTTTCACATTAAAAGAAGTCGGTGAAGATACACTTGTGCAATTGCGGCATGAGATTTATGAAAATGAAGCCTCTCCTTTTAACAAAAGACCGCTTGCATCCAAACTGACACCAACAGGTCGTGTGATCGTGACAGAGGATCATGTCACGATACATGAACAGGACGAAGTATCGAAGAAACCACTCTCACAACCGTTTGAGGAGTACGTACAAAAACTGCTTCCGTAAACAATATGAAAAAAGACAGCCCTTTTGACTTAGGGCTGTCTTTTTACAATGATTAACGAATCCTCGTAAATGTCGCATAGTGATCGGTTGTTTTATAAATGAGCCAGTCACTTGAGTATACTAGGCGGTCAGCATTACGGAAACCGGAGACGTAGTTGATGTCGGCTTCACGCCATGTACGGCCACTAGCTGATGGAAGGCGTCCTTCCCGATTAGAGAATACGTCTCCACCGATGCTTTTGCCCGGCGCGACTTCAGCTAAATTTCCTTTTGATGCAACCCATCCGAGGGCGCTCGCTTGTGATTTGGTGATGTAATTATCAGGTAGTCGTTTATAGCGGATTAAGTAATCTGCTACACCATCAAAGGTATTAATGACGGCAAGGGTACGAAGGTCTGGTGCAAGCTGTACGGAAGCAGTCTCATTTGTGGCTGTGGGTGTAAGTGGTGTTTCTGCATGGACTTGCTGCGGGATAAATCCAGAAAACAGAATGGCAGCAATCAGAGCGAACAGAGTAAAAATCGAACTTATTTTTTTCATCTTGATCCTCCTCAAAAGGAAATGGGATGCCGTCCTCTTGATGCTTGTCTACCTCATATTATAGCACCGGCATATGAAGAGAATGTAAAGAATCAGGAGATTGGAAAAAATGAGGCTTTTTGACCTACTGTCTCTAGATGACGTAAACAAAAAGACGCAGTTCCCTGCGCCTTTTTTCAATTAAGATGAGGCAAGCTCCTTCACAATATCAACAGGGGCTTTACCGTCAATTCCGTGAATCACATTATGAATGGCTCGTTTCAGCATAAGATCTCTTGTCGTTTCAGTAGCGGAACCGATATGCGGGGCAAGCGTGACATTGTCCATCTCTTTGAAAGGATGATCTTCCTGAAGCGGTTCTTGCTCATACACATCCAGACCAGCTCCTTTAATCCACCCTTCCTGCAGTGCTTGAATGAGGCTTTTCTCATCGACGGTTTTTCCTCGGGAGATGTTCACGAATAAAGCTGTCGGCTTCATTAATTTCAATTCCCGCTCTCCTATCATATGGTACGTCTCATCCGTCAGCGGTGTGATTAACACAATGATATCAGCTTGCTTTAGCAAGTCATCCAGTGCACAATATACAGCGCCATAGGCCGATTCGGCTTTCTCGTTTCGGCTCCGGTTGTGATAGAGGACGTTCATATCAAAACCATGAGCGGCTCGTTTGGCTACTTGCTCACCGATTCGTCCCATCCCAATGATCCCAAGCGTTTGATGATGGACATCAATGCCGAATATATCTTCCTCTTGAACAAATTTTGTCCATTTTCCCTTGCGGATAAAACGATCAAGCTCGGCAATTCTCCTCGCAGAAGAGAGAATGAGCGAAAAGGCAAGATCAGCAACGGTATGATCGAGTGTATAAGGCGTGTGCGTACCAATCACGCCTCTTTGTCTCATGGCTTCTAGATCAAAATTGTCATAGCCGACTGAATTATTGCTTACCACCTTGAGTTGAGGTGCATGATCTAATAAATCTTGATCAATTTTCGTACCTGATGTTAAAAGGCCATCAGCCTTCTGCAGCTTCTCAAATAATAGATCTCTTGGGATCGGGTCCTTTGACTGCCATACCTCGTATGTACAATGTTCTTTTAACATGTCTTCAAAAGTGGCAGGTAAGGGTTTGGCGACAAAAATATGTGGTTTCATCATCAACTCGCTCCTTTCACATGGTCATCTTTCTCTTTTTATTATAAAGCAACCATTTTGGCAGTACACGTTTGAATATGAGCTGCTCAATATTTAATATACTGAAATAACGGAAAAGGAGAGATTTTTATAGTGAAAGAGTAAATGACATGGCCATCTGATGTCTTTTTATGATGTAGAAAAACGAGTGATTAGTAGATGAGTCATAGAAAAATGCTAGATGTTTCGGGAGATAATCTGACAAACTGGAAAATAGATCGAGACTTTTTGATAGAAAATTTATTATATTTGCAGTGTATTAAACGGGACGGTCATTTTCTACTAAACCTTTTCATCGTCTTTTGGTGAAATGTGAGCCATCGTTTGTAAGCAAAAGCCGCATATCCCCTGTGCTGAAGCGGAACAAAGAGCAAAATAGAGAAAATGCTTACATATTCTCTCATCGTTTTCTCATTTTTTTCTTTTTTTTCTATCATTTTTCTTCTCTATGCTTGAGAACACACAAGGGAAAAGGAGGCCAGGTAAGGCGTTACAATCACTTAAAAAAGATAGGAGATGACAGGATGGAATCAACATTAGAACAGATTCTTCAGCACAATGCAGATTTTGTGAAAGAGAGACAGTATGAGCCTTTCAAGGCGGGAAAATTTCCTGAGAAGAAATTGGTTATATTAACTTGTATGGATACACGCCTGTTGGAATTATTACCGCAATCCATGGGGCTTCGTAATGGTGATGCGAAGATCATTAAAAATGCAGGAGCCATCGTCACACATCCATTTGGCAGTGTCATGCGGAGTATTTTACTAGCCATTTATGAGCTGAAAGCAGAGGAAGTATGCATTGTCGGCCATCATGAATGCGGAATGGCAGGCCTTGCGGCAGACCCTTTACTTGAAAAGGCAAAAGCACGGGGAATTGAGGAAAAGTGTTTGAGCATTGTGAAAAGCGCAGGTGTCGATTTAAAGGGCTGGCTGACAGGCTTTGATTCAGTGGAAGAGAGCGTATCCCAAAGTGTGAAATTAGTCAAAGAGCACCCGCTCATGCCAAGTGATGTAGCTGTTCATGGACTAGTGATTCATCCGGCAACAGGAAAGCTGGATGTCGTTATAAAAGATAAACAGATCGACCCACAGTATACCTAAATCATCTACACATACTTGAAGGAGGCCAACACATACCATGCGTTTTTATGGAAGATTTGAAGGTTATGATTCATCAAAGTTTAGACGCGATTTAATCGCTGGGCTTGTCGTGGGCGTTGTGGCAATTCCTTTAGGCATGGCTTTTGCCATTGCATCTGGTGTCGGACCAGAATACGGATTATACACAGTCATCGTTGCCGGCATTTTGATTTCATTGTTTGGTGGTTCAAAGTATCAGATCGGCGGACCGACCGGGGCATTTGTTCCAATTTTATTCGGGATCGTCAGTCAGTACGGTATTGAAAACTTACTCATTGCTGGTTTTATGGCAGGCTGTATGCTTGTATTATTCGGAATATTCAAACTAGGGAAGCTCATGAAATTTATTCCTCGTCCGGTTATCATCGGCTTTACTGCCGGCATTGCTGTCATTATTTTTTCAGGACAGATTGCCAACTTCCTCGGATTAAAGGGTGTTGAAAAGCATGAAAGCTTTTTCCTCAATATGAGAGAAATCGTGGTCCATCTTGGTACCGCAAACAGTTTCGCCATTCTCACAGCGATTGTTGGGCTCATCGTGATTTTGGCGGCACAAAAATACATTCCCAAAATACCTGGTGCTCTATTAGGTCTACTCGTTTCAACATTTATAGCTGTTCTCTTTTTTCAAGGACAAGTTGAAACCATCGGCTCTGCATATGGCGAAATCCCTCGTCAGCTGCCAACTTTCGCTTTTCCTGAATTGACGATTGAAAAAATGATTTATCTGCTGCCTCCGGCTATTGTCATTGCCCTTTTAGGCGGCGTGGAGTCCATCTTGTCAGCTATGGTTGCTGATAATATGAAAGGCTCAAAGCATGACAGCAACAAGGAGCTTGTCGGGCAAGGAATTGCCAATATGGCGGCACCGCTTTTCGGAGGGATCCCAGCGACGGGAGCGATTGCTCGTACGGCAACAAACATTAAAAATGGTGGAGCAAGCCCCATTTCAGGAGTCGTGCATGGTGTCGTTGTCTTGCTCATCTTAATGTTATTTGCACCATATGCATCGATGATTCCACTTGCTGCCATGGCACCGATTTTGATGTTTGTGGCGTGGAATATGAGTGAGAAAAAAGAGTTTATCAATATTGTCAAAGTCAAAAATGCGGATTCCCTTGTGCTTGTCGTGACCTTCCTGCTAACGGTCATCGGTGATTTGATAATTGGGGTGACTGCAGGTCTCATTTTAGCGTTTATCGCCTTTATCAAAAAAATGAGCCAGACAACGAATATCCACACAAATGTCGCTGTTCCTCAAATCGAAACGGCGGCTGCCTTAGAAAGGGAGACCGATCAGAAAGGGGTTAGTATGTATTCGATTGAAGGGCCACTCTTTTTCGGTACAACCGATTCATTGGAAAATTCGATTTTGGATCATGTTCAGACAAAGCCGAAAACACTCATTTTGCTTATGAACAAAGTGAATTATATGGACACCTCGGCAGAAGCGGTTCTGATGAACATTTCCAATCGTTTAAAGCATCACAATGGAAAATTGATGATTGTAGGGCTTCAATCACAGCCAAAAGAGCTTTTGCATCGTACCGGTCTTTTCCATCACATTGGAAAGCAGCATTTCTTTGAACGAACGGATGATATTACACCACAGCAGCTATAAAAGGCTAAAAAAAGCACGTGACATGTCGGTCACGTGCTTTTTACCTGCTCTTTTTCACTAGAAAACCGTTGTGTGAGTTTCTGTTGATGGGAAGAGAAGACCTCTTCTACTGTTACATCATAGAGATCAGCTAGAACAAGTAGATTTCCTAAGACATCTCCCATTTCTTCAATAAGGTCCTTTCTTAACGCGGCATCCTCCTGTGTTTTCTCATCAGGTCGATCGCGTCCAATTTCGACCGCCCTGACTGCGCGAGCGAGTTCACCTGTTTCTTCCATCAGGAAACCTAACCTGATAAACGGCCCGTATTCTGTCCAATTTCTCATTTTGTAGAAATCTTTGATCCATTTTTCCATTTCAGTTGTTTGCATTCTCTTTATACAGCTCCTTATATGGTGTTCATCTTCTGATTTTACACTATATATAGATGGAGCGGCTGTTTCTTTACAATGAATTATAGTAGAATGAGTGGGTGAAGAAATCATAGAGAGAGATGGAGCTGTTTTGATGAAAACGATTTGTGTGTTTGCTGGTTCGAATCCAGGTGTGAATGACATCTACAAACAAAAAGCTGTCGAGCTAGGGGCTTATATGGCAGAGCAAGGAATCCGCCTTGTATACGGTGGCTCACGAATTGGCTTAATGGGAGCTATAGCGGATGAGGTATTGAAAAACGGCGGGCAAGTGATCGGAGTCATGCCAAAAGGGCTTTTTAGAGGAGAAGTTGTGCATCAAGAGCTCACTGAACTCATTGAAGTCAAAGGGATGCATGAACGAAAAGCGAAAATGAGCGAGCTGGCCGATGGGTTTATTGCCATGCCAGGTGGTTTTGGTACATATGAAGAATTATTTGAGGTGCTATGCTGGGCGCAAATTGGCATCCATCAAAAGCCAATCGGATTGTATCAAGTGAATGACTATTTCAATCCGCTCATAGACATGGTGAAGTTTAGTGTACAGGAAGGTTTTTCGAATGAATCACACCTTCAATTGCTACATGCCTCTGGAGAACCGGAAGAATTGATTTCACAGATGGCTTCCTATCAAACACCGTCTCTTCAGCAGAAATGGACGGAGCTGTCTTAAAATAGATGCATAACAAAAAACCGTCTGTTCAAAGAGCAGACGGTTTGTTTTGTGATTATTTTTGTTCTTCTGTATTACGGGTCAAGACTTTGTCAATGAGTCCGTATTGAAGTGCTTCTTCCGCTGTTTTGAAGTTGTCACGATCTGTATCACGCTCAATGACTTCAATTGGCTGACCAGTACGTTCAGCAAGTACTTGGTTCAGTTTATCGCGTAAAGAAAGGATTCGTTTTGCCGCAATTTCAATTTCTGTTGCTTGACCTTGCGCACCACCTAGTGGTTGGTGAATCATCACTTCACTATTTGGAAGGGCATAACGCTTACCTTTTTCACCAGCAGCAAGCAGGAACGCACCCATAGATGCAGCCATACCAATACAAATAGTTGATACCTTTGGTTTAATAAATTGCATCGTATCATAAATGGCCATACCAGCTGTGATCGAACCGCCAGGGCTGTTAATGTAGATAGAGATATCTTTTTCTGGATCCTCGGCTTCTAAGAAGAGAAGCTGTGATACGATGGAGTTGGCAACATTGTCATCGATCGCAGAACCAAGCATGATAATACGGTCTTTTAAAAGACGAGAATAAATGTCGTAAGCTCTTTCCCCACGATTTGTTTGCTCAATGACTGTAGGTATTAAATTCATAATGTTCCTCCTTCACCTTTTAGGTAAGTATGTAATTCAATGATACATTTTTGGTCAATAAAGGTCAAACAAAATGCTGACCTAAAATCAAATACCCCTATCCATTTTCCCCAAAATCCTTTCACTTCAAACCATCATATGATTATATGTATGGGAATGAAGAAGATACATCGACAGGGCTGGCGATTAATCATTGCTTTCTTGCAGCATTTCCCTTATAATTTGATATGCTGACGTTTAAAAAACATATCGTGCGCTCGTAGCTCAGTTGGATAGAGCGGTGGTTTCCGGTACCACGTCTGCCGGGGGTTCGAATCCCTCCGAGCGCGTCTATAGTATCCGATAGGATTGGATTTATAATGTGTGAAAAAGCTGAAAACCCTTTGAAATATAAAGGGTTTTTTTGTTTTTTATGAGTGGTATTGTGTGAGTAAATTGAGAGGAACTTCACTATTTATTAGAGAGTTCATTTTGTATCGAAAAGCACAGATTAAAATTGTTAAAAAGACAAATTTTCTTTATGATAGCAATCAAGTAAACTTAATCTATTATTGGAGTATAAAGTCAGTGCATCAATATTCTCAAAGCTTGTTCAACGAAAAGGGCAGAATTCCTTAATAAGGAGGCACTAATGAATTGTGAAAGTGTTTTACATCAAATTGAAGTAGCTGTTAAAACATTAATAAAAATAGTCAGTCAATTAGAAGAAGCTGATTTACGAAAAAGACCAACACCTCATAAGCAGTCTATCGGAGAGTTGCTGGAACACATTGCGATTATTTGTGAAGCTGACTGGCGTATTGCGAATGAGGCGACCCAAGAAGAGATGGAAAAATTTTATGCTAATGTATCATATAAAACTGTAAAGTCGATAGAAAAAGGCTTAATGACTAATTTTCATTCATTAAAAAATAATTATATGAAATTATCGGACACAGAACTACTGTCTCGTACCACTTCCTATTGGGGTGTGACATATACAAGGTATGAATGGTTGTTAGAGATATTAGCACATGTTTATCATCATAGGGGACAATTACATGCTATGCTTGTTCACTGTTACAATCAAGACCCCAAAATTTTAATGTTTGAATGATGTTCTTCAACTAAAGGGTGTTTTACTTTAATAAGACCCTGTAATAACACCTATCGTGTCGGGGGATACATTCTCCACGTGTGCATTTGACCTGGTTCACGATAGAAAAAGGTTTCTCGAACCCTCTCCATCAGAAGAGGGTTTTTGTGAGTGGCGCTCACTTCTAAAACTTTAACACTGTTTATGTTATAATTAATAATCATTCTCAATTAAAGGTGGTTTCGTAAGTGAAAAAAATGATTTGGCTTATGAGTCTGCTGGCAGTATTGTTGGTGGCTTGTGGGCAGAAAGACAATAAAGAACAAGAATCAAATACTCGTACATATACAACTGAAACGGGTGAAAAGATCACCATTCCTGACAAGCCTAAACGAATTGTTGTGTTAACAGCAAAGCTTGGAAATTTTAAAAAGTTAGGTGTGACACCTGTTGGCATGACAGATGTTTATCCTAAATCATCCTTTTTAGATGAAACAGGTGTGAAGAGGGTGCCGATAGAAAATGTGGAGGCAATCGCCAAACTGAAGCCTGATCTCATCATTGCTTATTCACAAAATGATCAAGTTGAAAAATATAAAAAGATCGCAAAAACAATCACTTTCACAACAAGTGAACATAGCTTTAAAGAGATGCATATTGAAATCGGAAAGATTCTTGGAAAAGAATCGTTAGCGAAAAAACAAATACAAGAAATGGACGAGCAGCTGAAAAAAGACGGCAAAGAGGTCAAAGCAAAAATTGGTGAAGACAAGACGTTCTCCATCATGGATGTGCAGCCTAAGCAAGTGTATTTATTTGGTACAGACTTTGGCCGCGGTGGGGAGGTCATCTATCAAGGGTATGGATTTAGCCTGCCTGAAAAAGCGGATAAGGCTCTTCCGAAAGAAGGGTATCTCGGTATTTCATTAGAAGAGATGAATGAGTATACAGGTGACTATTTACTTGTACCAACAAAGGATGGAAAAGCACCGAATCCTGATATCACAGGCAGCGGTGTATGGAAGAAGAATAAAGCAGTGAAACAAGGACATGTTTTATCCTATTCAATCAATGAATTTATCTATGCTGATCCAATCTCAATTGAAAAACAGTCTGCTGCGTTTAAACAAATGCTACTTAAAAATTAATAAAAAGAAGACAAAGCACTTAAACAGGAGGCTTTGTCTTTTTTTCTGCTATCCTCTTAAAATACTAGCCATAAGACTCATTTCTGCTCTTTTCAGGCGTATTTGTTGAGCCCGATCACTGTATAAGATTAACATGGAAGGGAATTGACAATAAGGAGAGGATTCTTGTGGCGAAGGTTTTAATGATTACGTTCCCAGCTGAAGGACATGTGAACCCAATGTTAGGAATGATAAGAGCATTTGTTGATCGAGGTGATGAAGTGCATGTGGTCACAACTGAACATTATCAAAAGCGGATCAAACGCTTAGGCGCTCACATACATATACATCCAGATTATATTCGGACATTAAGTGTGGAAGAAGACGATTTGGAATCCATGCAGCCATTTTTTCATGCCATGCTACAAACGTCATTAGACATTTTAGAAGTGGTGGAAACTCTTTCTCAACAGCATTCATTTGATTTGGTCTATTTTGATATGTTTGGAGCAGGTGAGCTTGTGCGGGATTACTTACAGATTCCAGGCATCGGTTCGAATCCTTCTTTTGTGCTGCAAGAGGCACATTTTGATACACCTCTATACAGAAAAGATGAGAAGGCGGCTCATCTGTTAGAAGAAATACATGAACGTTTTGGCGTTCAGCCAACCCATTTGATGCAATTCATGAAAAACCGCGGAGAACTGAATATGGTGTATACAAGTGAATATTTTCAGCCGTCTGTTGATGCATTGGATGATTCGTTTGTCTTCATTGGACCGAGCTTTCTAAAACGTGCTGACCAGCATGATTTCCCGTTAGAAACGCTTGAGCGAGAGAAGGTCGTCTTTATTTCAATGGGAACGGTTCTTGGAGATACTGAAGCATTCTTTAATATGTGTATTGATGCCTTTGCCGACTTTGATGGAAAAGTGATTCTCGCAACTGGTGAAAAAATCGACATGTCTCTCCTAAAAGAAGCGCCATCTCATTTTCTCATCGAGCCTTATGTGCCGCAGCTTGAAGTCCTTGAACTGACAGATGTGTTTGTCACCCACGGCGGGATGAACAGTGTCAATGAAGGTATTCATTATCATGTTCCAATGGTTGTCATCCCGGTTGACAAAGATCAGCCGATGGTGGCAAAAAGACTGACGGATCTCTCTGCTGCTCGTGCACTCGATAAAGACCAGCTGACAGCAAAGCAGTTGAGAGATACTGTAGAAAGTGTACTGGGAAGTGACACGTACCGTGCTGGAATTGAAAAGATTGAAGAAAGTTTCCAAACAGCAGGTGGAACAGAAAAAGCATTACGTGTCATTGATCAGCTTATGCAAGCGAAACAGACTCAATCATGAGTCTGTTTTTTCGGTGAAAAAAGACATTGTATTTCCCAGATCTGTATGCTAATATTCAATTCGTAATCATTTCGATTAATAATCGTAATGATTACGATAAAATGAACATTTGGGGGAAGTACATATGAATCATCAACCTGTTTACATAAAGAAAAAGGACGAGAAAAAGCAGTCCTTTGTGACATATACCTTGATGCTGTTTTCAGTCATGGCTTGTTTTCTATTGGCATCTTGTTCTGAAAATAAGACTTCTTCCAGTTTAAGTGGAAGAGAAGATGATGAACTGGTGTATGCAAGTACAAAAGATATAAGAGACATTAATCCCCATCTATATGGCGGGGAGATGGCCGCTCAAAATATGGTGTTTGAATCGCTTGTTGTGAATACGGAAAAAGGCATTCAACCTGCCCTGGCCCAAAGCTGGGATATTTCTAAAGATGGAAAAACCTACACATTTCATCTTCGAGAAAACGTGACTTTTTCAGATGGTGAGCCATTTAATGCGAAGGCTGTCAAAATGAATATTGATGCAGTTGTCAAAAATATTGAAAAAAATGCTTGGCTCAATCTCGTGTCAGAAATTAAATCCACAAAGGCTGTAGATGAACATACATTTGTTCTCACATTGAAGGAGCCCTATTATCCAACATTAGAAGAACTTGGTTTAACACGTCCATTCCGTTTTATTTCTCCCAAAAGCTTTATTGATGGCACCACATCAAAAGGCGTCAAAGGTTATGCAGGTACAGGTCCTTATGTGTTAAAGGAACATAAGAAAAATCAATATGCCATTTTTGACGTGAATCATCACTATTGGGGAAAGAAGCCAAAGATTTCAACAGTGAAATGGAAGGTCATGCCGGATCACCAAACGATTTTACTCGCTCTGCAAAAAGGGGAGATCGACCTCTTATTTGGAGCTGATGGTGACATGATCGACGGAGATTCATTTCAGGCTTTAAAAGAAGCTGGTCAATATGGGGTAACCGTGAGTCCTCCTGTTGGATCAAGATCTATTGTGATCAACTCCAATGAACCAATAACACAAGATCCAAAAGTAAGAGAAGCATTTCAATATGCCATTCAAAAAGAGATGATTACAGAAGGGATTTTAAATGGAACTGAACAGGTGGCACATACACTGCTCGCCCCATCAGTCCCTTACGCAGATATTCCGCTTAAAAAGAAAACCTATCAAAAAAAGAAAGCAGTGGCATTATTAGATGAGGCAGGCTGGAAGCTAAAAGAAGACGGCTATCGCTATCAAAAAGACAAGCCGCTCAGCGTGACCATTTATTATAATTCGGATAATGCAGGTGAAAGAACGATTAGTGAATCGATTCAGCAGGACTTCAAGCAGGTTGGAATCAAGCTGGATATTAGAGGTGAAGAAAAACAGGCATTTTTAGATCGTCAAAAAACAGGAAAGTTCGATCTTATGTACTCTCTATCTTGGGGACTTCCTTATGACCCTCAAACATACGTCTCTTCATTCCGTGTTGCATCCCATGCTGATTATCAAGCTCAGTTAGGATTGAAAAAGAAAAAGTGGCTGGATGAGACCATTACGAAAGTATTGGTGGAGCCGGATGAGCAAAAGAGGGCACAAATGTACCGAGATATTTTGACGTATATTCATGATGAAAATGTGTATATCCCTATTTCCTATTCTGTGACAAAGGCCGTTTATAATAAGCGCCTCAAAGGTGTAGATTTTCATGTATCTCAGTATGAAATTCCCTTTGATCGAATGTATTTTTCGTCATAAATGGGAGGCTGAGACATGACACGCTATATCATAAAACGATTATTGCTTCTTTTGCCGCTCATTGTATTCATTACGTTTTTTGCGTTTGTGCTACTTGCGATGCGTGCGAGTGATCCAGCTGAGGTCGCTTTACGTGTGAACCAAGTAACCCCAACGGAAGAGATGGTTGAATCTATGCGTCAAGAGTTAGGCTTAGATCAACCTTTTTTCATACGCTATGTCACATGGCTTAAAGACGGATTAACAGGTGATTTTGGCAGTAGTTATGTCACACATGAGCCTGTACTTGACCTGATGATGGAGGCACTTCCTGCGACTTTACAGCTTGCAGGGATGTCCCTTTTGTTTATTATTGTGCTGAGTTTGTTATTCGGAATGGTGTGTGCATATGCGGCACATACATGGTTGGATCGAATCGTGAGAGCATTTGTGTTTATTGCAGCTTCCATGCCTAGTTTTTGGTTGGGCATTTTATTTATCTGGCTTTTTTCAGTCAAATTTAACTGGGTCAACACGAGTGGAATGGAAGGGTTTAAATCGCTTCTTTTGCCAGCGATGACTCTATCGTTTGGCTACTTATCGACCTATGTGAGACTCATTCGAAATCAAATCCTAAAGTTTCAGCACGAGCCCTTTGTTTTTTATGCAAGAGCTCGTGGTTTAAAGGAACGAACCATTCAATTGAAGGTGATGAGACATGCCCTTCAACTAGCGGTAACAGCACTCGGTATGTCAATACCAAAGCTCATTGCAGGAACCGTCATTATTGAAAATCTCTTTGCTTGGCCAGGGGTTGGCCGTTTGTGTGTAACAGCTATTTTTCACGCCGATTTTCCTATGATTCAAGCCTATTTGTTTGTGATGGGAATTCTATTCGTTGTGTGCAACCTTATCGCGGACGTCATACAAATGATCATGAATCCGCAGTTGCGAAAGGAGGTCTGAGAACTTTGCCCGGATGGAATCGATTAAGAAAAGATCGCATAGCCATTCTGTCTATTTGGTTTTTGGCACTTGTCACATTAGCTGGGCTGTTTGCACCAGTGCTAGCGCCACATGATCCAACTGACACGAATATTCTTCAAAAATATGCCGGTGTGAGTCTAACATATCCGCTCGGAACGGATCAGCTGGGGAGATGCGTATTGTCGCGGCTCTTATATGGTATTCGGACAACGATGCTTGCTGCCGTGCTGACAATGTGTATCACGATGCTCATTGGCACGATACTTGGACTCATGGCTGGTTTTTTTAGAGGGAAAGTTGATGGAGCTCTAATGAGAATATGTGATGTCATGCTGTCATTTCCAGCAGAGGTGATGATTTTGGCCGTTGTGGGCATTATGGGACCTGGGCTTTTCAATATTATTTTGGCCAATGTCCTTGCAAAATGGGCTTGGTATACAAGGATGATTCGTTCGTCAGTCCTGCAATATACGAATGAACCATCTGTTCAGTTTGCGAAAGTATCTGGGGGTTCACCTTTTTATATCCTTCGAAAACATCTATTTCCTCGCATCTCAGGAGAGATTGCTGTCTTTGCTACACTTGACGCAGGCTGGGTCATTTTAAATATTTCTGCTCTGTCTTTTCTTGGATTAGGTGTGAGTGCACCTACACCGGAATGGGGCATGATGCTCAACGAGGCGAAGAATGTCATGGTGACGCACCCGGCTCACATGCTTCCGCCTGGACTTGCGATCTTATTTGTGGTCATGGCACTGAATTTTTTAGGAGACAGTCTTCAGCAGGTCATGAACCCTGCCATGCACCTTACCAACAAAAAAGGGGGGAGACGGTTTGCCTTTCATCGAGATAAAAAATCTGTCCGTACATGATCCGATTCAACAAAAGGATTTAGTGGCAAATATCACGTTTACATTACATAGACAACGTTGTTTAGGCGTTATTGGAGAAAGTGGAAGCGGAAAATCAACTGTTGCAAAAGCATTAATTGGCCTTATCCCTCCTTCGCTAGAGATGATTGGGACCATTTTGTTTGACGGTGAAAAATTGACAAGTCAGACTGCACAGCAGTGGAGAGGAAAGCGAATTGGCTACATTCCACAAGATGCTATGAATGCGTTCAATCCAATTGAAACAATTGGTCATCAAATACTTGAAACGTTCCAGCGGCATTTGGGTTTACGTGGAAAAGAAGGGACAGCACATGCGATCACTGGGCTAGAACGTGTCCATTTAAACAATCCGCATATGTTAATGAAAAAATATTCTCATGAGCTGTCGGGAGGAATGCTTCAACGTGTCATGATTGCCATTACGATCATGCTTTCTCCTGACGTGATCATTGCCGATGAGCCTACAGCATCATTAGATGCATATAACCGGCGCGAAGTCATCACACAATTACAGAGGCTGAAAGAAGAAACAGGAGCTGCCTTGATCATCATTTCTCATGATTTAGGCGTCGTTCAGGCAATCGCTGATGAATTGTTGGTGATGCACCAAGGGAAGATGCTTGAGCATCGTCATGCAAAAGAGATATTTACATCACCTGAGCATCCTCAAACGAGGCATTTACTAGAAACGAGGCTTCGCTTATCGGCACCCCTTGAAGCACTGAGGCAGCAGAAGAGAGTGAGGGCATTCCCATGCTGATCACAGCAAATCAACTACTTAAACATGGAGAAGATAAAGGGCGCTTTTTTCATAAAGAGGAATCCATAGCACGTATAGCTCAGGTTTCATTTCAGGTTGGAGAAGGTGAATGTGTCGGGTTAGTCGGTGAGAGCGGTAGTGGTAAAAGTACAATAGCACGTACGCTGCTTGGTTTAGAAACATTAGACGGCGGAGAGATAAAGATAGATGGATGGCCAGCTCATACATGGCGTAAGATGAACCGGGGGGAAATGAGTGTTGTTTTTCAGGATTATCTATCTTCTGTCCATCCTTCCTTTACAGTGAAAGAGATCATAGCAGAACCCATGCAAATAATAAAGCGAAACATGAATATGAACCAAAAAGTGTTGTCCCTGCTCAAGCAAGTAAGACTTCCATCGTCTTTGCTAAATCAATATGCTCATCAGCTAAGCGGCGGTCAGCTCCAGCGTGTATGCATAGCAAGAGCCATATCGACGAATCCAGCCATTCTCATCTTAGATGAAGTCCTTAGCTCACTTGACGTTTCTGTCCAAGTTCAAATATTGGAGCTTCTTGAGACATTAAAGCAAGAGTTAGATATGACCATTCTCATGATTACCCATGATCTAGAGGCAGCCGTTTATTTATGTGATCGACTTCTTTTTTTACATGAGGGAAAACTTGTGGAAGAATGTAAAAGTGACCAGCTGTTTGAAGCGACTCATCCATTTACGCTCAAGCTAATAGACTCACTCATGCCTTTTCAGCTTGACAAAAAATAACCAATCTTTTATCGTATACGTAATAAATGACGGAAGGGTGACCCAATGCAATGAAGTACTAATCCTATGACCTGTAAGCAAAATGAAAGAACGAAGGCAGTGAGCAAACGATATGTGTTGCTATGTTTGCTGCGTTTTCATTTTTTAGCTTCGGAATAGGATGGTACAGCTTGGGAATCAAAGATTGAAGTGATGGATACGGGGGATATGTGTGCTCATTTGATGAACCGCATGTCATTCTGTATCGATACGCTTATTTTTGTACACCATTTTGCCTCCTATTCTGAGAATAGGAGGCTTTTTCATGTCTCCTGATACGAAAGGAGAGGGTTGGATGTTACTGAGAGCCCACCAATTAAAAGTATTTAGAAAGGATCGCTTGTTATTTGATATAGAGGAGCTGGCCATTCATCCAGGGGACCGAATCGGCCTTGTGGGAACGAATGGCAGTGGGAAAACGACATTGCTCCATGTACTGGCGGGTAGGGAAAAACCAGACAGCGGCACATTTGCACACACTACAACTTGTACGCTGCTTCCTCAACTAAAGACAGGAGATGGCAGACAAAGTGGCGGAGAGATGACTCAAGCTTATATTGAGAGAGCTTTAAGTCGGCCTTCTGCCCTTTTATTAGCCGATGAACCCACGACTCACTTAGATACGGAGCATATTGAGTGGCTAGAAGAAAAGCTTCGTTATCATCAAGGTGCTCTGATTGTCGTCTCGCATGACCGTGCTTTTTTAGATGCGTTATGTACAGACATTTGGGAATTGGAGGATGGGAAACTCAAACCATACAAAGGCAACTACAGCGATTTTGCCCGGCAAAAAGAACTCGAACATCGTCAGCAAGTGGAGGCGTACGAGGCGTATACCCAAAAGAAAAAACAGTTAGAATATGCCATGCAAAAGAAAATGAAAAAGGCCGACAAAGCGACAAAGCCATCTCCAAAGCTGAAATCCTCGGGGCCTAAAATTGCGAAGCCTTATTATGCAAACAAGCAAAAAAAGCTTCAAAAAACAGCCAAATCTATTGAAACAAGAATGGAGAAATTAGAAAAGGTGGAGAAGGTGAAGGAAGTCCAGCCTCTTCAAATGACGCAGCACACCATGAAGGAAGTGGCAAGCCGCTCCATTTTTCGTGTCGAACATGTAGATGGCATGGCAGGAGATAAAGTCCTTTGGAAAAAGGCGAATGTAGAAGTAAGAGGCGGAGACAAAGTCGCGATCATTGGAAAGAATGGGAGTGGTAAAACGACATTTCTCCGAATGCTTGTAAACGGACATCCCGGGATTTTTCGTTCAGAAGCCGTGAAGATTGGTTATTTCAGCCAAGATCTTTCAGGACTGAATCTAGATGAATCGATCTTACAAAATGCACTGGAACAGGCGATTCAAGATGAGACGATCGTTCGCACCGTTTTAGCGAGACTTGGGTTTCGGGGAGACGATGTGTATAAGCTGACGAACGTATTAAGCGGCGGGGAACGGGTGAAGACGATGCTTGCAAAGTTGCTCGTCAGTGATGCCAATGTTCTGATGCTTGATGAACCCACGAACTTTTTAGACCTTGCGGCAGTAGAAGCGCTTGAAGGACTTTTAAAAGATTACCCGGGCACAGTTGTGTTTGTCTCCCACGACAGGAGGCTCATTGAGCAGGTGGCTACTCGTATTCTTCATGTGCACGAGGGTACCATTGAACGCTTTGATGGCACCTATGAAGAATATAAACAAAAGGAAGAAAAGCCAGCTGCTACAAAGAAAGAAGAAGAGCTCCTGCTGATTGATATGCAGCTGTCTGAAGTGCTCAGTCGTTTAAGCATCGAGCCTTCTCGTGAGCTTGAAGAGACGTTTCAAGCATTGTTAAAAAGAAAGAAGTTGTTAGAGTCATAAAAAAAAGCCCCTGTGTTTACTGCACAGGGGTCTGTTCGTTTCGTTCTTTTTTCAATTGTTCAAGTTCGCTGACTGTGACAAGCTGGTAGCCTTGTTTGGTGAGTTCATGTATGATCTTCACTGCTGCTCGAGCAGAGCTGTCATAAATATCGTGCATGAGTACGGTTTTGCCATCTGCTGCATGTGAGAGAACATGGCTTGTGATCTGCTGGCTGTTGCGAATTTTCCAGTCTTCAGGATCGACATCCCACAATGAAACGTTCATGCCCACCGCTTGATTGATGTCGGGATTTGTTCCTCCATATGGCGGTCTAAAGTGCGTAGGAGTATAACCGCTGGCCTTTTCAATCAGCTTCTGCGTGTCTTTTACTTGTTTGACCGCTTCTTTTAGAGGGAGTCTCGTTAATAAAGGATGGTTATATGAATGGTTTCCGATCTCATTTCCGCTCTTTAAAATGTCGGCAAGCATTCCAGGATAATACTGAACCCTGCTTCCTAATACGAAAAAGGTGGCGTGTCCTTTATTTTCCTTCAGCGCTGCTAAAATGGTTGACGTTGTGGCTGGGTTTGGACCATCATCAAATGTGAGTGCGATGGCTTTTTTATTCGGATCAAGCTTTGGCTTTTGCGGCAGCTTGACGGCTTTTCTTTTTGGATTCGGTTCTTTGATTTCATTCTGATTTTTGGTCTTATTCATATATTCAGGCTTCAAGATATCTTTTAGCAGCGTCTTTTTGATCGCCAGC
This sequence comes from Bacillus sp. FSL K6-3176, assembly GCF_038003325.1. Lineage (NCBI taxonomy): Bacteria > Bacillati > Bacillota > Bacilli > Caryophanales > Bacillaceae > Bacillus > Bacillus sp. FSL K6-3176. Next base: position 3,125,359 of record NZ_JBBOOX010000001.1, on the reverse strand, counting down.
GTTTGCGGACCTAAGTCCTTTGCGGCTACTTGAGAAGCTGGGAAATAGAACTCTATATATTTCTCTTTTAAGGCGAATTGACTGAAGTTTTGATCAGTAGGGGCTGTTCCTTTTTGAAGGAGTGATAGATCCTTAGACAAGGTTTTATCTTTTTTAAGCTCCGTGTATGTAATATAGGATAATTTTTTCAAATAGTCCTTTTTTGGTTGAAATAAATCTTTTGTGTCAAGAAAGTCTTTTTTCTGAAAATCGAAATTGATTGTGACGTGATGAGTGGTCCCATTTTGCTGACCTGTATATGTGTAGGTCGTAAAATAAATGGCCGCAGATTGTTTTGCATAGTGCACCATGTCATAGTCAATATTCAGTTCAAACCGTTTGTTTTCATCAATGTCCTTTGCTTCACTAAATGTCTTTTTGAAATGCTCTAATGCTGAATTCGCATAGCTTTGAATCTTGTCATCTAGCTTTTTTTGATGAAAAAGTGGATAGTTCACCGCATATCTCATAAACTTCCCGTCATTTACAAGAGTGACAATTTCAACATTTTTATAATTCGTATCCTGCTTCACATTTTTCTTCTCTGTACCGCTTGCTTGCTGATTTTGAAAGAATGCAACTGCTCCAATGACGATGGCAAGCGCAAATAGGATGATACTCCATTTTCCCTTTACTGACACAACTTTCAATTCTCCTCTCATGACGGGTCATTCTTTATTCCTTTGACATCTTTTTGTAATATTTTTATAACAATTGACTTACTTTTGTAATTTTAGGGGATTTTCATGCGGAATGTCAACTATTTTCCTATTAAACTACTGTAAAAAATGATAGGTCTTTCAGAACGAGAAAAAGCAGAAGGAAAGAATTCTCTTATTTGCCGTCTACACATACCTTCAATAATTAAAAAATGAGCCGCACATTGATTTTTCAGAGGCTGACGGCTATAATTTTGATGATTATGATTCTCATTTTCAAACTGACTTTTAATGAAGAAAAGGATGACACCGATTTTGCCGGATAAGCGAACATCTCAACAAAAACGATCATCACCTATTTTGTTCTTTTTATTGTTTTTTCTCGCGGTCATTGGTTTATTGGCGGCTATGTTTTTGGCTGTTTCATACGGTGCAAAGTCATTGTCTTTGCAAACGGTCTGGACAGCTGTGTTTGACTATCAGTCTCATGTGACAGAGCAGCAGATCATTCATGAAATAAGGCTTCCGCGTGTGCTAGGAGCTGCACTTGTTGGAGCGGCCTTTGCTGTGGCAGGTGCGCTGATGCAAGGCATTACAAGAAATCCGCTGGCAGATGCCGGGATATTAGGCATTAACGGCGGTGCGATGTTTGTAGTCGCTCTCTGTTTTGCTTTTTTTCCAGGAATGCCTTATTCCGCATTGATGTTATTTTCTTTTTTTGGGGCCGTTCTCAGTACGCTGCTGATCTTTGCCATTGGGGCGGCTGGCGGCGTGCTGACCCCACTTCGGCTCACTGTAGCTGGAGCTGTTGTTGCCGCATTGCTGCATGCGCTAAGCTCGGGTATCGCCATTTACTTTGATCTCAGTCAGGATCTAGCTTTTTGGTATGCAGGGGGTGTGGCAGGTGTCAAATGGCCGCAGCTGATGATCCTTGCTCCAGTCATTCTCATTGTCATCGTTTGGGCGATGTTATTAGGACGATCCCTCTCGTTATTATCACTTGGTGAAGATGTAGCTGCGAATTTAGGGGTGAAAACCCGGCAAGTGCGAATACTAGGTATGGCAGCTGCGGTTCTGCTGGCAGGCGTTTCTGTATCGGCGGTTGGGTCTATTGGGTTTGTCGGGCTTGTCATTCCGCATATTGCACGAAAGCTGGTTGGGGTCAATTATCGTTTCGTCATTCCGATGTCAGCGATTTTAGGCGCAATGCTTCTCGTCTTCGCTGATCTTGCCAGCCGGACAGTAAATCCGCCAAGAGAGCTTGCCATTGGCGTCATGGTGGCACTTGTTGGTGTTCCTTTCTTCTTATATATTGCCAGAAAAGAAGGGAGGAACCTGTCATGAAAGAGAAACGGCGTGCTCTTGTCGTGACAGCCGTTTTGCTTTGTCTGAGTGCGGCTGTCGTGCTGTATAGTTTAAATACCGGCACGCTGAAACTCAGTCCTCTCGTTGTCGTCAAAACGTTATTTGGCTTTGGAGATTTCCAAAGTGAGACGGTGCTGTTTGATTATCGTCTGCCTCGAATCGTCGTGACGATACTAGCTGGAATAGGTCTAGGTATCGCAGGTGGTATTTTGCAGAGTTTATCCCGCAATCCACTGGCCGATCCTGGGATTATCGGTCTGAATGCAGGAGCCGCATTCGGCTTAATCATCTTTGTGACGTATTTTCACGTACTAGAAGGAAATCCATCTTTACTCATTCCGCTCTTTACATTTGGTGGAGGCCTACTTGCGGCGGCAGTCATCGTTCTTCTTGCGTACGACAGGCATGAAGGGCTTGTACCTATCCGGCTGATCCTTGTTGGAATTGCCGTAGCTGCGGGGTTTAGTGCATTGACGTTATATTTGTCATTGAAACTGGATGAAGATACATACACCTTCGCTTCAAGGTGGCTTGTGGGAAATGTATGGGGAAGAGACTGGATTCATGTGCTTGCGCTCCTGCCTTGGATCGTATGTCTTGTCCCGCTTACGCTCATGCAGTCCAGCACACTCAATGCGTTAACATTAGGTGATGCCGTCGCCTCAAGTGTCGGAGTACGTGTAGAGCGCAAACGACTTTTTCTTCTCACCTTAGCTGTTGGTCTAGCGAGTGCAAGTGTATCGATGACAGGCGGAATTGGTTTTATTGGCCTTGTTGCACCTCATTTGGCAAGGCGTCTTGTCGGCTCACTGCACCAATATTTTTTACCAGTGAGCGCCTTGCTTGGATTGTTGATTTTGGTCAGTGCTGATACACTCGGACGTTCCATATTTGCCCCAAATGCCATCCCAGCGGGTGTGGTTGTGGCTTTTATCGGAGCACCTTATTTTCTCTATTTACTAACAAAAACAAAATAAGAAAGAGGAACTCATCATGAAAAAAGTACTTGTGTTTGGTTTAACGCTCTGTTTCTTGATTCTGGCCGCTTGTGGTCAACAGGAAACAAAGAAGACAACAAATCAAGATGAAAACGGAACACCTAAGATTGCGTCCTTGTCGATTCATTTAACAAATGATTTATTAGCACTCGGTATAAAACCTGCTGGCTCTGTTGTAGGGGGAGACTTAAAAGATTTCCTTCCACATGCGAAAAAGCAGCTTAGCCAAACGAAAAAGCTGGGCATTGCAGCAGATCCTGATATGGAGTCATTGCTTGCTTTAAAACCAGATGTCATTTACGTCGATGAAGAACTAGCTGGACAAGACTTATCAAAATACAAGAAAATCGCCAAAACCGAAGTGTTTAATTTAAATGATGGCACATGGCGTGATCATTTGAAAAAAATCGGCAAGCTCGTCAATAAAGAAAAAGAAGCCGATCAATATATTAAGGACTACAATCAAGAAGCAAAAGAAGTCAAATCACTCATCCAGAAAAAGATTGGAAATGGAAAAGTGATGGCAATTCGTGTAACAGCAAAAGAGCTTCGAGTATTTAGTATGAAACGTCCGATGGGGCCAATTTTATACGATGATTTAGGACTGACACCTGTAGATGGTGTGAAAAAACTGGACAGCAAACGTCCATTTGAAGTCATTTCTCAAGAAGTGCTTCCTGACTTTGATGCAGATGCTATTTTTGTCGTCGTGAACCGTGATGATAAGGCGCAACAGGCATTCAAACAGTTAGAGCAGACGCCGATTTGGAAAGGCCTAAAAGCTGTGAAGAAAAACCAAGTGTATCCGATTGCCGATCAGCCATGGCTAGATTATTCAGCTTTAGGCAACAAAATGGCAATGGATGAAGCAAAAAAGATGTTCTCTAAATAATCAGCACATAAATCAAGGCATCATTCCGCATCTAGGAATGATGTCTCTTTTTTTGATTCATTCTTCTATTCATTCGCTTTTTGCATACATATGAGAGGGAACGAGCAGTATCGTCCAAGGGGAGGGGTTACAGTTGAAGGTTCAAAAAATTAGTGCAGGCACTATAGCGAGGCTTGTGCTGCTTTTATTGGCACTTGTGAACAGCGCTCTCACCGCTGCAGGAAAAAGCCCAATTCCAATTGATGAAGAAGGTGTGCAACAATTCATTACGTTAGCCTTTCTTGGCATCACATCACTATGGGCCTATTGGAAGAACAATGATATTACGAAAAAAGCACGAACAAAAAAAGAAGAATAATAGAAAACAGAGCCTTTTCATGCAAAAAGGCTCTCAGCGTGTAGAGAAACCCTCGCATTCGGTGTCAGTCCTGCGCGGGTACTCACGAATGTCAAATTCGCTCCGCAAAAGTAGCTGTCCTTCCTAGACTGCTATCACGCTGAAAAGAAGACAAAGGGCTAAAATAAGTTCATTTTAGCCCTTTGTCCATAAACTGAATAGAGCCTTTTCATACAAAAAGGCTCTATTTCATCGAAGCGACAAGCGCCTCTCCCCGCAAATTGGTTTGATCTCAGTGGCTTACGCCCGGTGTTCTCCCATATTGGTAAGAAACGCTTTCACTTCCTCGATGGTTAAGCCAATGGCCTTTGCTTCACTCATGAGACGCTTCCATTCTGACATATTTGAGTCGGTCAGCTTTCTCTGATGGACATGTAACGTCTTTCCTTCCTGCTCCTTTCTGTAGGTTTGGAGCAGCTGATACAGTTCTTCTTTAGGCATGCCGGATTGGACGGCATGAACGATATGATCCCGCCACTCCTGTTCACCGCCCTCAGCGTAATGAAACATCATCGTTTCTGCATCAAACAGCTCTTGTAAATCAATGTCTAGTGATGAGGATACCTTTTTTAAAAACTGGACAGATGGATTACGGTGGACACCACGCTCAATTTTACTCAAATACGATTTAGAGACATGGGCATCTTCAGCCAATTGCTGGATTGAGTATCCTTTCCTCTTTCGGTAAATTCGTATCACCTTGCCTATCATTCGATATATGATCTCCCTTCTCCCCGGCGAATCGTACTGCGACCTTTTCGTTCATTATAAGAAATAAATTGTTCTTTATAAAATTCAAAAACGTAAGAAACAGGAAGTAAACAAAAGAAAACGAACGATTTCGTTCTTTAAAAAGAACTATAAGACCTATTATGACATTTTTCTTTGCGGGTATTATCTTTTATAATCCAATCATTAACAAAAAGAAACCATATATAACCTTTTTATGATGAAATCGGGAGGTATCTATGAATGAGAATATAGGTTTTAAGCAGCTGTTTTCTGTCATAAAAGAGAAAATGGCCCTTCTGATCCTGATTGTCCTGATCGTAACGGGCATTTCAGCCTACTATCAGTTCTATGTCTCGACTCCTGTATATCAGGCAACCACTCAAATTCTTGTTCATAAACGAAGCAATGATGCACAAGCGAATTTAAACGATATTCAGATGAACCTTCAATATACACGTACCTTTCAAGTCCTATTAAAAAGTCCAATCGTTATTGAAAAAGTAAAAGAAACACTCAATCTTACAGAATCGGCGGAAGGATTAAAACACAAAATTGCCACAAGTACAGAAAATGAGTCAGAGGTCATAAATATTTCTGTACAAGATGAGGACCGAGCGAAGGCAGTAGCCATTGCGAATACAGCCACAGAGGTGCTGCAAGAAGAAATCAAAAAAACCATGAATATGGATCGCATTAATGTTTTGTCTGAAGCCAAGCTGTCCAACACGATACTGATGAACTCACGTAAATTCGTTCACATCGTTCTGGCACTAGGCGCCTCTGTATTAGGGGGAATGACACTCATTTTCTTAATGAATTTACTCGATGATACGGTAAAACGAACACATCAAATAAGAGAAGAGATCGGATTGCCGTCGCTCGGCAGTGTCTATCAGATGCAGGCAGACAGGAGGGCAAAAAAAGACAAGCAGTCCGTCATAACGGGAGGACAGAACATTGATTTTTAAGAGGAAAAAACGAGAAAAAAGAGATTTATCCTGTATTTCTGTATTAAATCCTCACTCTGTCATTGCGGAACAATTCCGAACGATCCGAACGAACATCGAATTCACGTCGATTCAAACGAGGCTGAAGTCGATATTGGTTACATCCTCCTTGCCGAAGGAAGGAAAATCATTTACGGCTGCAAACTTGGCAGCTGTTTTTGCACAGCAGAAAAAACGGGTTTTGCTCATGGATGCTGATTTACGTAAACCAGCCATTCATGAATATTTTGATCTGAGTCCGCACACCGGATTGACCAATGTGCTATTAAATAATTGCAGTTTGGAAGAAGCCATTTTGCCTACACCAATTGAGCATTTAGAGCTGCTTCCGAGTGGGACCATTCCGCCAAATCCCGCTGAGCTGCTTTCCTCCTCTGTGATGAAGCAGCTATTTTACGAGATTGAGCAGCAGTATGACATGGTGATTGTTGATTCCACACCGCTTCTGCCTGTAGCCGATGCAAAAATATTAGCGAACCGAACGGATGGAAGCATTCTTGTGGTTTTAAGCGGTAAAACGAAGATTGCCGCTGTGAAGAAATCAAAAGAAGTATTAGAGGGGACGACAGGGAAACTGCTTGGGGCGATGCTAAATGGCAAGAAAGTGAAAAAGGGAAGGCACTATATGTATTAAAGAGATTGATAGGTGATGTCTCCTAATCTTTAACAACGGAGGCACTCGATCCTGCTGTGGGCATGACATATGCCTTAGATGCTCGTCATCGGTAGTGGGATGTGAGGACGGGTTTGATGCCCATTTTATGTAAGAATAGTGATGCTTTAAAAAGGGGGAGGAGCGTTGACTTACGCCCAAAGATTATCAATCATCGTGGCACTAGATTCATATCTCATTTTAGTTGCCGTCTTTTTTGGCTTTCAATTTGTCCAAGAGGCAGCGTTAACCGTATATACATTTGAAATGCTCGTCATTTCTTCGCTCAGTCTACTGATCGGGCACCATTTGTTTTCGTATATTTTTCACGTGTACAAGCAAGTATGGGCCTATACAGGGGTTAGAGAGCTATTTTCTTTAATGAAGACCTTCGCGTGTTCATTTTTATTTTCCATGACGATGCTGTACATTTTTGTGCAGACATGGCCATTTCGCTTTTTATTTATTGTCTGGCTTTTCCATGTGTTATTCATCGGTGCATCTCGTATGGCATCCAGGCTGTTTCATGATGGTGCGAAGCGGTATCAAGTTGAAAAGGAGCGGGCACTAATCATTGGTGCTGGATCAGCCGGGACCATTATCGTTCGTCAGCTTCAGCAGTCAAGTGATGTACATATTGAGCCAGTCGCTTTCATTGATGATGACAAAACAAAGCATAAGCTTGAAATTATGGGGCTGCCTGTTCTTGGGGGAAAAGAACATATTCAAACGGCTGTTGCGATGATGGATATTCAAAAAATCATTATCGCCATTCCATCCAAAAGCAGTCACACATTAAAAGGACTGTATAAGGAATGTGTAGCGACTGGAATCAAAACACAGATTATGCCGGAAATGGAACAGATTTTAAAAGGAACCCATGCGCTGAATCAATTGCGGGATGTACAGCCAGAGGATTTGCTTGGAAGAGAGCCGATTCAATTAGATACAAGCCGTCTATCCGTTCACCTAAAAGGAAAAACGATTATGGTGACAGGAGCTGGCGGGTCTATCGGGTCAGAAATCTGTCGTCAAATTTGTGTATTTGCCCCTCGGGCGATTGTGCTTGTGGGACATGGAGAATTTAGCATTCATTCTATTTTACTAGAGCTGAAAGAATTGTATGGAGATAGCATTAGCCTATATCCACAAATTGCGGATATTCAAGATAAACAAAAAATGAGTGAAATCGTTGGTCATTTTCAGCCGGATATGATTTATCATGCCGCCGCGCATAAACATGTCCCGCTCATGGAAATTAGCCCGAAAGAAGCGGTAAAAAACAATATTATCGGGACAAAAAATGTGGCAGAAGCTGCACATGAGCACGGAGTTGAAACATTTGTCCTCATCTCATCTGACAAAGCGGTCAACCCTGCCAATGTGATGGGAGCCACAAAGCGGTTTGCTGAAATGGTGATTATGCAAATGGGGGCAAGCAGTGAAACGAAATTTGTCGCCGTCCGGTTTGGGAATGTACTCGGAAGCCGGGGCAGTGTCATTCCGATCTTTAAAAAACAAATTGAAAAAGGTGGGCCAGTGACTGTCACGCACCCAGCCATGACAAGATATTTTATGACGATACCAGAAGCATCAAGGCTTGTTATTCAAGCTGGTGCACTAGCAGAAGGAAGGCAGATTTTTGTTTTAGATATGGGGGAGCCAGTCAAAATTGTCGACCTCGCAGAAAACCTCATTCACCTCTCAGGCTACACCACAGACCAGATTCCAATCACATTTACGGGTATTCGTCCCGGAGAGAAAATGTACGAGGAGTTACTCAACCAGCATGAAAAAGCACAGGAGCAAATTTTCCCAAAAATCCATATCGGCCATGCCTTGGATGGAGATCCGTATGTGCTGAACCGCTTTATTCACGAATTTAACATGATGAGTGACGATCAATTAAGACAGGCCTTGTTTGCCGCCATTGAGTCGCATGATGTATTGCCTGAACCGATGCAACGAGAGGAGGAGCCACTTGCTAATGAAGAAAAAAGTCTTGTTTTGCGCAACGGTTGATTATCATTTTAAGGCGTTCCATCTCCCGTATTTCAGATGGTTTCAGGAACAAGGATGGGAAGTGCATACAGCGGCAAATGGCCAGCTGGAGCTGCCGTATGTGGATCAAGCGCATTCCATTCCGATTCAGCGTTCCCCTTTTCATCTGCACAACCGGCTTGCTTATGTGAAGCTGAAAAAGCTGTTAGAAAAAGAGCATTATCAGTTCATCCATTGTCACACACCGATGGGGAGTGTCATTGGCAGGCTAGCGGCCAAAGGAGCGCGCAAAAAAGGGACGAAAGTTCTTTACACAGCGCATGGCTTTCACTTTTGGAAGGGGGCACCGCTTCAAAATTGGCTGCTTTATTATCCAGTTGAGAGATGGTTCGTTCAATATACAGATGCACTCATCACCATTAATGGAGAAGACTATGAAAGAGCCGATCGTCTGTCAAAAGAGAAGGCAGCTGTGCATTATGTTCCCGGTATGGGTGTGGATATGAAGCGGTTTGCACCAGTTGATGACACAGAAAAAGACCGCCTTCGCAAAGCATATGGTTTTACCACGCAAGATTTTATCGTGCTGTGTGCTGGTGAATTAAATGACAATAAAAATCAAGGTATGCTCATCAAAGCTTGCGCGCAGGTGTATCGGAATATACCACAAGTGAAAATTGTATTTGCTGGAGAAGGGACAAGTCGGTCGTCCTATGAAAAGCTGGTCTGTCAGCTGAATCTTGAGGAACATGTACAGTTTGCGGGATTTTGCAAACACATCGAAGATTGGATGCATATGAGCGATGTATGTGTATCAACCAGCTTGAGAGAAGGACTTGGGATGAATCTTCTTGAAGCGATGTCTGCTGAAAAGCCGGTGATTGCAACAGAAAATAGAGGGCATTGTGAGCTCGTCAAACATGGAGTGAACGGCTTTTTAGTCAAACCGCATGATGTGAATGGTTTAGCCGTTTATTTACAGCAGCTCTATCATAAAAAGGACCAGCTTCACCTAATGGGGAAAGCGGGACGTTCTATGGCTCACGCATTTGCACAGGAGCAGACGGTAAGTGCAATGGAGGAAATTTACACAACGTATATGGACCAAAAAGAGAAGGTGATGTGAGCATGCGTCAGCCGAAAGTATCGATTATCATGGGTGTTTACAATTGCCAAGAGACAGTAGAAGAAAGCATTGAATCGATTCTCCGTCAAACCTATGAAAACTGGGAGCTCATCATATGTGATGATGCATCAACAGATGGCACCTATGAAAAAGTGCTGCACTATACCATGCGTGATCCCGATAGAATTCGCCTCATCCGAAACGAACACAATCAAAGACTTGCCGCCAGTTTAAATCGTTGTCTCACTGAAGCGAATGGAGAACTGATTGCAAGACAGGATGGCGACGATATATCGGTGTCTACACGATTAGAAAAACAGGTTCATTTCCTTGAAGCACATCCGGAATATGATGTGGTTGGGACGGCGATGACGGTGTTTGATGAGTCAGGGGCGAAGGGTGTTCGAGCACTTGTCTCAGAGCCTGATCGAAGGGTGCTAGCAAGAGGAACGCCTTTTTGTCATGGGACGATTATGATGAGAGCGTCTGCCTACAAGGCTTTAAATGGCTATCGTTCTGTAAAAACAACCAGACGGATGGAAGATATCGATCTTTGGATTCGTTTTTTTGCTGGGGGGAGAAAAGGCTTTAATCTGCAAGAGCCCTTATACCTTGTAAGGGAGGATGAAGCGGCCTTTCAGCGCCGGAAATTCCGATATTCCATGGACAATGCCTGGCTTGTGTTAAAAGCATGCAAGCAATTAAAATTGTCGCCGTTTGATTATCTCTTTGCGCTTAAGCCGGTCATCCGTGCCTGTATGTCACCAAAGATCATGAGGTTTTATCATCAGCGGAAACTTGGAGGATCTATGGTGAAAAGGAGGACGATTCGGGATGAGTGAGCCAAAGCGTGTACTTCATGTTGTGGGCGGAATGAACAGAGGCGGTGCAGAAACGATGATCATGAATATCTATCGTGCAATCGACCGAAATGTTCTTCAATTTGATTTCATTACCCACCGGGAGGATGTCTGTGATTACGATGAGGAAATTCATCAGCTTGGCGGGCGGATTTTTTATGTCCCAAGTATTGGAACGTCCTCTCCATGGACGTTTGTCAAAACGTTGACGAAGACGATCAAGCAAACGGGACCTTATCAGGCGGTGCATGCACATACAGATTTTCAAACGGGCTTTTCTGCCCTTGCTGCGAAACTCGCAGGTGTGAAGATACGCATTTGCCATTCACATAATACGGCTTGGAAACAGTCTCCTAGCCGGGTTGATCATTTGATGCTCAAAGGATTTCGTCAGCTGATCTTTGCCTTTTCTACGCAGCTTGTTGCATGCGGTGAAGATGCCGGTGTCTTTTTATTTGGACAAAAAAGAATGCACGATGGACGAGTGGACATTTTACCAAATGGGATTGATTTGGACTTTTTTTTTCAGTTGGAGCCAGAAGCGAAGGTGATGATGAAAAAAGACCTCCATCTTCACGAGAGAAAACTGATCATTGGACATATTGGCCGATTTCATGAGCAGAAAAACCATGTTTTTTTCATCGAATTAGCGCAGACACTGAAAAAACAAGGGGTCTCCTTTCAGCTAGTTCTCATAGGAGATGGGCCGCTCCGGCCAGTGGTTGAATCATATGCAGTGAAAGCCGGATTAATGGAAGACATTGTGTTTACGGGCGTTGTCTCAGAGGTTCCGAAGTATATGAAAGCATTTGATGTGTTTGTGATGCCGTCTTTGTTTGAAGGTCTTCCTCTCGTATTAGTGGAAGCGCAGGCATCTGGACTCCCATGTGTGATTTCAGATCATATCACAAAGGAAGTCGATTTAGGCTGTGGGCTTGTGAAACGGAAATCCTTGCAAGATTCAGCACATGAGTGGATGAAAGCCATACTAGAAGCCTACCATGCAGACCCTCCTCTTCAGGAGACGATTATTTCTCAGCTTGGCCTTAGAGGATTTGATGTGAAACAGAACATCACCCGTGTGATGAATGTGTATGGATTATAAGGAAGGATTGGCAGATGGCGGTTTATTTGGTGAACATGATCATGGTCTATTTATGGTCGAGCTTTGCTGCATTTTATGGCAGACGTGATGATACCATACAAAGCGGCTGGCGGCCGAACAAGCTTCTGGTGTTTTTTCCATTTTTATTTCTTTGTATTGTGGCGGGCATACGCTACAAAGTAGGAACTGATTTCGTCACCTATGGACAAATGTATGAGTTCTCCGTCAACTATGACAAGCCTTGGCATATCTTTGGATTTGGTGTGGATAAGGCGGCCACTGATCCGGGCTTTACATTGATCTTGTGGATGCTCAATCAACTGTCACATGAGCCGCAAATCATGTATATCACAGTTGGGATCATCACCTATTTTTTTATTATCAAAACACTTGTGCGATATGGACGGCCATTTGAGCTTAGTATGCTGCTATTTCTCGGCACATTTCATTATTACGCTTCGTTTAATGGCATGCGGCAGTATATGGTGGCGGCGATTCTTTTTTATGCCATCCGATTTGTCATCAAAGGTCAGTGGAAATGGTATTTTCCGCTCGTGCTTGTATGCGCGCTGTTTCATTCCTCGGCACTCATTATGATTCCAGTCTATTTCATCGTCAGAACAAAGGCATGGTCTTGGATGATGCTTGTGTTATGCATGATTTTTCTCGGCTTAACCGCTCTGTATGACCGCTTTGTTTCCGTGTTTGTGGTGATGCTGCAAGGGAGTTCTTATGGTCATTACGAGGAGTGGCTGACAACGAATACGAATGGAATGAACGTGACGAAAATTGGTGTCTTGATTTTACCGTTATTGCTTGCGTTCTTTTGTCGAAAACGACTTCGTGAGCTGACGCCAGAGAGTGATTATATTGTGAATTTTTGCTTGCTTGGATTTTTGTTTGGCATCCTTGCAACGAAGGATGTCATTTATGCAAGATTTCATATTTACTTTGGTCTGTATCAGCTCATTTTACTGCCTTATTTCACACGGATTTTTGATCAGCGAACCAATTTCTTTATGTATATCGGAATTGCGGTTTGCTATATTTTGTACAGCATCATGCTGATGCCGTTTGATTCTTCTGTTTTACCGTACCGAACAATTTTTACAAAGTAGATTTGAAGAAAGGTGGGGCTTGCTGTCATGCCAGCTATCAGTCTATTGGTCGCAATCTATAACACTAGTCAATATGTGGAGCAGTGTCTTCAATCGATTGCAGACCAAAGCTTTTCAGATATAGAGGTCATCCTCATTAACGATGGATCTACCGATCACAGTGGAGACATCCTTGAAGCGTTTGCTGCGCGTGATGAGCGATTTCGGGTGATTCACCAAACCAATCAAGGGCTGGGAGCGGTGAGGAACAGGGGCATAGAAGAAGCAAGAGGAGCGTATCTTGCCTTTGTTGATTCAGACGATGTTCTCGCTCCTCAATACTGTGAGGCTTTATATCAAGAAGCCGAAAATACCGGTGCCGATCTTGTTGTCAGTGAATATTGGATTCAGTTTGAACAGTCAAAACGGATCATACCGACGACGCTGTTAGCTCAGCAGGAAGCCGATAAGACAAGTTTAATAGAATCGTTATTACATGGTGAGATCACGGGATTCTCATGGAACAAGCTGTATCGGCGGGCATTTATCGAAAAGCATCATATCCGTTTTCCGTTGAGAGGTGAGCTTGAGAATATTGAAGATCAATATGTCACGCTGCGCTGTTTTTCTTTATCACGTGTCATTGCCTTTGTTCATGAGCCGCTTTATTATTACCGGGTTCATTTGTCATCCATTGTCCAGCGATATCAAAAGCAGTATTTTCAGCATGGACTGGCGTTTTATGATGCGCAGCGTTTGTTTTTAAAAGAGCATGATGAGCTGACACCATATGAGAAGGCTTTTTATTTTTTTATCGTGAATCATACGCTGCATTGTATGCTCAATGAATGGAAGAGCCAAAATTCCCTTTCCTTTCAAAAAAAGCTTGATCATATGCGTGAAATGGTGACACATGAAGCTTTTCAGAAGGCTGTGAAACAAGTGGAACCATCGAAGCTGACTGTGCGAAAGCGAATGATCTTATTCCTTGCTAGGCTGCAGTGGGTGTATCCGCTCTCTGCCGCAGCTTCAAGCTATCAAAAATGGATTGAATATCAAACGAGAAAATCGGGGTGATGAGTGTGACATTGCAGCAATTAAAAGCACATGCCGCAGAGTGGCTGCTCTTAAAGGTCAAATATCCACTTCAATATAGGTTGAGCCGCCAAAGACTGCCAGAGCTGCGTCATCAGAAGAAAATCATTCTCACGCTGCTGCCGGCACATGACAACTTAGGTGATCATGCGATTGCCTATGCCAGCTGCTGTTTTCTACAAAAGCACTTTCCAGACTATCAAATCATAGAAATAGACATGCAGGAGATGTATCGTCTAGCACGTCCGCTGAAGCACGCGCGGCACCCAGAGGACATTGTCTGTATCATCGGCGGGGGCAACATGGGCGATTTATATCGATATGAAGAATGGACAAGACAATTTATCATGAACGCCTTTAAGTCCTATCCCGTCATTCAGCTGCCCGCTACTGCTCATTTTACAGAAACAAAGAGAGGGAAAAGAGAAGAACGCCGCGCTATTCAAGCATATCAGCAACACCCGAGGCTTCTCTTGATGGCAAGAGATCAAACCACCTATCAATGGATGAAGCAGCATTTTCCTAATAAAGAGGTGTGGAAACAGCCTGATATGGTCCTGACATTAGACGAAACATCAAAGAGTCAAACCCGTAAAGGAGTGCTGCTTTGTCTGCGTGAGGATAAGGAGGCATATCTCACGAAAGAGAAACGAGAACAACTGCAGGAGCATATCAAAGAAACGTATGATCAAGTTGGTTTTATCACAACAACCATTGGGAAGCGAGTGAATCGAACGACTCGTTTAGAGGAATTATCTACGTTATGGACGCAGTTGAGACAGGCACAAGTCGTCGTGACAGATCGACTGCATGGCATGATCTTTTGTGCGATCACACATACACCGTGTGTTGTCATCAGGTCGTTTGATCATAAAGTCATGGAAGGATATGAATGGGTAGCGCACTTGCCATTTATGACCCTTTTGAAGGAACCAACGGAGGAAGCGGTGAAAAAGGCCATTCATCAGCATATGAAAACAAGCGGACAAAAGGGAGAGGAAGCTGGATGAAGGCCCTTAAACACTGCGTGAAATCACCATGAACCGTGCGTTTCTTTACAATGTCAGTGCAAATGTGATGACGTTTATCTTGATGATGCTGATGTCTGTTTGTTTAACGCCTTACATTGTTCATACACTTGGAGTGGAAGCGTTTGGTCTGATTCATCTGACGCAAAATATGATCAATTATTTATCGGTCATTACGGCTTCATTAAGTGCTGTGGTGGTGCGTTTTTTTTCTGTTGCCGCTCATAAAGGAGAGATGGAACAAGCGCAGCGCTATCTCGCTTCCTATTTTGTCAGTTCTCTTTTTTTATCCATCTGTCTTTTTTTACTTTGTCTATTCATGTCTCAGCAGCTGATTGATTGGCTCCATGTGCCTGCTCATCTTGCAAAAGATACACAGATCGCCTTTGTGTTAGGGGGTCTTTTATTTATGCTCAATTTCGTCATGTCTGGTATTGGGGCGGCACCGTTTTATGCGAACAAATTATATGTATCGAGTGTTGGACAGGCCATTCAGATGTTTGGCAGGGCGCTTGTGATTGTGCTGTTATTTACCGTGACGACACCAGCTATTTGGCATATTCCACTTGCAGCCATTATGGGGAGTCTCGCCGCTTTGGGAATGGGTCTCTATTATTTTAAGAAACTCATTCCTTGGTTTTCGTTTAAGTGGCGGTACGTTTCTTTATCTTCAAGTCTCACGCTGGTTCGATCAGGGGTGTGGCATTCATTTGAGCAAATGGGCATTTTGTTGTTTTTACAAATCGATTTATTGATGACCAACTTACTGATTGGGGCAGAAGCGACTGGACAGTATGCCGCCATTTTACAATTTCCATTATTATTGCGCACCCTTGCAGGGACACTTGCGATTGTGTTTGCGCCAACGATCACAAAATTATATTCAAACCAAGACGAGCAGGGGCTCATTCAATACGCCGCCAATGCCATGAAATGGAGTGGTTTATTTGTGGCATTCCCCGCAGCTCTGTTAGGAGGTCTTGCCGGTCCGCTCATGCTGTTATGGCTTGGACCAGCCTTTGAGGAACTGAAATGGCTGCTGATGATTCATGCGGCTTATTTGTGTTTCACATTGATGTTTTTACCGCTGACCTATGTACCGACTGCCTTTAACCGATTTAAAGTGCCGGCGGTTGTGACACTCATATTAGGCGGTTCCAATGTCCTCTTAGCCTATGGACTGACTCACCTACTTCAGCTTGGGTTATATGGCATTGCATCAGCAGGGGCCGTTGTTTTATTGATGAAAAATATCGTTTTTCTCCCATTGTATACAGCCAAGATCACGAAACAGAAAAGCACCATCTTTTACAAACATACAGTCATTCCGCTGTTTGGGGCTCTATTCATATGGGGGATCTGTGCCGGCATTCAGGCTGTGTATGATGTGACGAGATGGTGGGAGCTATTTTGTATTGGCGGAATATGTTTCGTTCTCTACTTAGGCTATTTGTATCAATTTGCAGGAACAAAACAAGAGCGGATACAGCTCATGCGTAAGGTGAAACAAGCTGCTATTGAACGAGCTGTCTCCCGCTAGTGTGGAAAGGAGAAGCAATGATGAAAAGAATAATAGATGTGGTCGTGGCACTGACACTGCTCATCGCAGGGAGTCCTCTTTTCCTTCTCATCTATGGACTCATTCGGTGGAAAATCGGAGCTCCTGTGGTGTTTCGACAAGAACGGCCTGGTCTGTACGGACAGCCGTTTATGCTTTATAAATTTCGGACGATGACCGAGGAACGCGATGAACATGGCGTACTGCTTCCAGACCATCTTCGATTAACAAAAACCGGCGCCTTTATTCGCAAGCTCAGTCTTGATGAATTGCCGCAGCTTGTCAATGTACTCAAAGGGGAAATCAGTCTCGTTGGACCAAGACCGCTTTTAATGGAGTATTTACAAATGTACACAGAGGAGCAAGCGAAGCGTCATCTTGTGAAGCCTGGTATCACTGGATGGGCCCAGGTGAATGGGAGAAATACTCTCTCTTGGGAGGAGAAATTCACCTATGACCTCTGGTATGTAGAGCACCAATCGTTTTGGCTCGATATAAAAATCTTATGGATGACCTTACTGAAAGTCATCAAAACAGAAGGGGTGCAGCAACCAAATCATGCAACAGCTGAAAAATTCAAAGGAACCGATACGTAAAGAGCAGCCCATTGGCTTAATAGGGGCTGGCGGACACAGCAAGGTCATTCAGGAGTTGATTTTTTTGCATCCTGATTACTCATTGTGTGCGGTATTAGACGATCGATTTGAGGAAGCTTACACTCGAACCGGCATTCTGTATGGTCCGATTTCTATGAGTCAAAAGGTAAGTGAGGAAATACCTGATATGCAATGGCTGATCGCCATTGGGCAAAACGAAATCAGACAGGGGATCAAAGAACGTCTCGCATTTGAAGAGAGGGCATTTGCCACACTGATTCATCCAGAGGCAGTTGTGAGCTCGTCAACGAAGGTTGGCCGGGGAACGGTTGTGATGGCAAGGGCTGTTGTGCAAGCAGATGCAGTGATTGGTGAGCATGCCATTATCAACACCGGTTCTATCGTGGAGCATGATTGCTTTCTCGAATCCTTTACGCACCTATCCCCGGGAGCCGTGCTCACCGGTTGTGTCTCTGTGCGAGAGGGTGCTCATATTGGAGCTGGGGCTGCTGTCATACCTGGCAGAACCATTGGAAGCTGGGCAGTGATCGGCGCAGGAGCGGCAGTGACCCGAGATATACATGATCAGAAAGTCGCCGTAGGCGTTCCTGCAATTGAGATCAAAGATCGAAGAGAAGGTGGGAAATCATGAGAGACAGGAAACGAATCTACTTATCTCCTCCTCATATGAGTGGAAAAGAACAGATGAAAATAGAGGAGGCATTTAAAAGCAATTGGATTGCACCATTAGGACCGCTTGTAAATGAATTTGAGCAAGTGGTCGCGGATTATGCAGGCGTGAAGTGTGGAGCGGCATTATCTTCAGGAACAGCAGCCATTCACCTTGCCTTAAAACTCCTTGGCGTTCAAAAGGGAGATATGGTCTTTTGTTCCACTCTCACATTTGTTGCCAGTGCAAATCCTATTTTATATGAACAAGCGACGCCTGTTTTTATTGATTCAGAAAAAGAGACATGGAATATGTGTCCACTGGCGTTAGAGAAAGCCTTTGCTGAAACAAAACGACTTGGGAAAAGACCCCGTGCGGTTATTGTCGTTCATTTATACGGACAAAGTGCGAAAATGGATGAAATCATAGCGGTGTGTGAGGCATATGATGTGCCAATCATTGAAGATGCGGCTGAATCGTTAGGCAGTATATATAAAGGAAGAAAAAGTGGTTCAATGGGCAGGTTCGGTGTGTACTCTTTTAACGGAAATAAAATCATTACAACATCAGGAGGCGGAATGCTTGTCAGTGATGATGAAGCAGCCATCGACCGCTGCCGATTTCTCGCGTCACAGGCAAGAGAACATGCCCTACACTATGAACATCAAGAGGAGGGATATAACTATCGGATGAGTAACCTGCTCGCAGGTGTAGGAATTGCACAAATGGAAGTGTTAGAGGAGCGTGTTCAGCAAAAACGCCGCATTTTCGAGCGTTATCAAGATGCTTTAGCCGATATTGAAGGCCTTCAATTTATGCCAGAATATCAAGAAACCACATCAAACCGCTGGCTGACCACATTCACCATTGATCATCATGCACAGATGTCTCCAGTAGAGATGATAGATGCTTTAGAACAAAAGCAGATCGAAGCAAGGCGTGTATGGAAGCCACTGCACCAGCAGCCGCTCTTTCATGGTTATCCTTTTTATACAACAGCCGATGAAGTCCCTGCATCTGAGTTGTTATTTGAGACAGGTCTTTGCCTGCCATCTGGTACAAGCATGACAGACGCGGAACAGGAGCTGGTCATTGATACACTGTACAACGCCCTGCAAAAGAAAGCATTACCCTCCTCATAGGCTGCTCGTTCATCAGCAGCCTGCCTCTCTTTTTAACAAATCCCTTAATTTATGGAATAATAAGGAATATATATTGTTATTTCGTTTCAAATATGATATTGACAACAGAGTCCTTCCTCCTTAAAATGAAAATGATTATCAGCATCAATTAGGAGGAGCAACCAACTTATGTCGATTTGGAGTAATTTTCCGAAAATTAAAATAAATACAATATTACCTATCCTACTGATCTTCTTACTAGTAGGCTGTTCTCAAGCAAATAATGGAGCAGGTGGAGACAAGGATCATCCTGATATGATCACCATGGCATGGCCAAGAGATATTGGCGAAATGAATCCACACATATACAATCCATCACAATTGTTTGCCCAATCCATGATTTACGAACCATTGGTGAGCTATCAGAAAAATGGAAAGCTTAAACCTGAATTAGCAAAATCATGGGATGTTTCCAAGGATGGCAAGGTGTATACGTTCCATCTTAGAGACAATGTCACGTTTTCAGATGGATCTAAATTTAATGCGAACATTGTGAAAAAGAATTTTGATACGATTTTAAAAAACAAAGAAGTACATAGCTGGTTAGGTGTCATAAAGAAAATCAAAAAGACAGAAGCAGTGGACAAGCAAACGTTTAAACTCACATTAACTGAGCCTTATTATCCAACTGTTCAGGAGTTAGCTGTTGTGCGCCCTGTTCGTTTCCTAGGAGAAGCAGGTTTTCCGAAAAACGGAGATACATCAAAAGGAATCGAAAAACCAGTGGGGACAGGTCCTTGGGTATTAAAGACGTACAAAAAAGATGATTACGCGATTTTTGAACGAAATGACCACTACTGGGGAGAGAAACCAAAGGTCAAAGAAATCAAAGTGAAGGTCATTCCAGATGCCGAAACAAGAGTGATGGCATTTGAAAAAGGCGATGTAGATTTACTTTATGGAGAAGGAACGATTAGCCTTGATGCTTTTAAACAACTAGAGGCGAGCGGCAAGTATGAAACGAAGATGTCAGAGCCTGTAGCCACAAGACAGCTTGTCATGAACACAAAAGTCGATCAGCTGTCAGATCAGAAAGTGCGTCACGCCCTTCAGTATGCGATCAATAAAACATCATTGGTGGAAGGTGTGACCTCTGGCTTAGAGGATGTAGCAGATCACATCTTGCCGACAAACATGCCATATACGTCAGGCATCCGGGTGAAATCTTTCCAATATGATGTGGACAAAGCGAAGGCTTTACTGGAAGAAGCGGGCTGGACGCTTCCAAAAGGAAAAACCATACGGGAAAAAGACGGAAAAACGCTTGAGTTTAGTATGATGTATGACTCAGCAGAATCGATTCAAAAAACAATGGCTGAAACACTGCAGGCAGAATGGGCAACCATTGGCGTTGGCGTCAAACTTGAAGGTGTCGAGCTGGCGACGCAGGTTCAGCGGTTTAAAGCGAACAAATTTGATATGAACTTCTTTAGCAATTACGGAGCGCCGTATGATCCGCATACATTTATGAACGTTGTCTCATCAGATGGTTTTGGATTCAAAGAGGCGATCTCAGCGTATCCGAATAAAGATAAGCTGATCAAAGAAATGACGGAGATTCCATCGACAACAAATGAAAACAAACGCAAAGCACTTTATTCGTCCGTCTTATCTTCCTTGCAAGATCAAGGGGCGATTGTGCCAATCTCTTATTTTAAAAAGACAGCTGTTTATCAAAAAGATGTGAAGGACTTTGATTTCCCTGCGAATCGAGATGAACACCCTTTCACAGGCATCAAGCTGAAGTAACAGAAGGAAGGTAAGCAAATGAGCCGCTATATCATCAAACGAATGTTATCTATCATTCCTGTATTTCTACTAGCCACACTGTTCACAACTGGCATGATTCATCTGTCACCAGTTGATCCAGCGGAGGCATATTTAGCAGCGGCTCATATTCAGCCTACTGATGAGGTATTAGCCCAAAAACGAAGTGAATTTGGTTTAGATGAACCTTTTTACATGCAGTACCTTCATACGATTGAAAAAGTCGTCCGTCTTGATTTTGGGCGGTCGTATATGACCAATCAGCCTGTGCTTGATGAGGTGATCTATCGAATACCTGCGACGATTCAATTGGCGTTCACTAGTCTGCTGATCGCAATTTGCGTCAGTATTCCACTAGGCTTTTTCAGCGGGTTGAGAAAAAACGGCGTTGTAGATCATGTGAGCCGGATGATTTCTTTCCTAGGAGCATCTATCCCGACCTTTGTTTTGGGGTATTTGCTCATCTTCTTTTTTTCAGTGAAACTCGATCTTTTACCTGTTGAAGGTGTTGGTACATGGGAACATCTTGTACTGCCATCCATTACACTGGCTGTGCCGTTAATTGCGATGTATACGAGATTATTGCGAGCGAGTGTGAGTGAGACGCTTCACGAGCCTTTTGTTCAATATGCGAGAATGAGAGGGTTAAAGGAACAATCGATTATGTTCAAACATGTCTTCAGAATGGCGCTATCACCGATGCTGACAGGACTTGGCGTGAATCTTGGCAAGCTGCTCACAGGGACTATTATTGTAGAGGCTGTTTTTTCATGGCCTGGATTTGGACGATTTTTTATTGAAGCGATCTTTAACCGGGATCTGCCGGTCATTCAATTTTATGTGTTGATGGCGGCGTGTATCTTTATCTTAAGCAGCTTGATAGTGGATCTTCTTCTGCTGCTCATTGACCCCCGTATTTCTAGAAAGGAAGGCCGCCAGCCATGATGACAAAAGTAAAACATCTTTTCTATCATCAAAAGATGATCTCGATCTGTGTGCTGCTGCTCGGTCTCCTGCTCATTGTGACGATATGTGCACCATGGATCGCTCCGCATGACCCAGCGGCTGTCAATCTTGCAATGAAGCTAAAGGGTTCTTCATGGGAGTATCCTCTAGGCACCGACCAATTGGGAAGATGCAATTTATCTCGTATTCTATATGGTGCTCGTATTTCACTAGGATGTGCGTTGTTAATCTTTGTTTCCTCTCTATCTATCGGTTTAATCGTAGGGCTGATTTCTGGATATAAAGGCGGCTGGATCGATCACGTATTGATGAGATTGTGCGACGGGGTCATGGCATTTCCAAATTTGGTGCTGATCCTCGGATTAGTCGGTATTTTTGGACCAGGGCTTTCTCAAGTGGTGCTGGCTTTGATGCTTGTGCAGTGGGTGTATTACGCCCGCGTCTTTCGAGGGATGGTGCTTAGTTTAAAGGAACAAAACTTTATTGCAGCTGCGAAGATTAGTGGTACTTCCCATTGGAATATCATGAGAAAGCATATGATTCCGAATGTACTGCCGCCACTCGCAGTTGTGGGCACACTTGAAATGGGCTGGGCGATTATGGACATTTCCGCCATGTCTTTTCTAGGCTTAGGGGTTCAGCCCCCTACGCCTGAATGGGGAGCGATGATCCATGAAGGAAAATCTTATATTCAAACAAATCCTCAGCTGATGCTTTATCCGGGTCTTGTGATTATGGCTGTGGTCATTCTATTCAACTTACTGGGAGAAGCCCTTTCAGAGAAATATGGCATCAAACGTCGTGTGTAAAGGAATGAGTCAGATGGAAGAGTCTATTTTAAACATAGAGAACCTGCATGTGCATACGAAAACGCCGCAAGGAACCATTTCTCTCGTTCAGGAAATAGCATTTGAGGTAAAGCACGGTCAAATTGTTGGATTAATTGGTGAGAGCGGATGCGGAAAAACGGTGACAAGTATGTCGATCTTAAACATGCTTGATCGAAAAACAACGGAAGTGACTGGCAGTATCACTCTACAAGGTCGAGAATTGATCGGTTTGAGTGAACAGCATATGCGGTCTATTCGTGGCAAAGATCTCTCATATATCATGCAAAATCCAATGAATAGCTTTACGCCTGTATGGACAATTGGACATCAATTGATTGAAACAATCCGCCGGCATACATCTGTCAGTAAAAGGAAGGCTCGGGTCCAGGCAATTGAAGCCTTAGAGAAAATGAACCTGCCGCATCCAGATCAATTACTGAGTAAGTACCCTTTTGAATTAAGCGGGGGGATGCTCCAGCGTGTCATGATTGCTATGGCTGCCTGTATGCATCCGCCTCTGATCATCGCAGATGAACCGACAACCGCATTAGATGTACACAATCAGAAGCTGGTGCTTGAGCACTTGAATCAAATTCGTCATGAATACGGAACGGCGATTTTGCTCATTACCCACGATCTTAGTGTGATTGCAGAAATGGCAGACGTGGTCGTGGTGATGAAACAAGGAAAAATCGTTGAAAAGGCTGAAGTTCTTGAGCTTTTTGAACACCCGAAGCATGATTATACAAAGAAACTTTTAGCAGCTCGTCCGTCCATGCCAGCTGTTTGCCCGATTTGAGGTGAGAAGACCGTTGCATTTATTAGAAGTGAAAGCAGTTAGTCATTCATATGGTAGCCGATCGTTTCTGATGAGGACAAAAGGGAGAGCCCCTGTCCTGAAAAACGTCCATTTGACCATTGAAGAAGGCACTTGTCTTGGATTACTAGGTCAAAGTGGTGCAGGGAAAAGTACACTTGGCCGCATCATCCTTGGACTAGAGAAGCCAAGTAGCGGACAAGTTCTGTTTGAAGGTCAGGATATCATTCGTGCAGATCAGCGGACACATCAGCATTTCCGCCGACATGTACAAGCGGTATTTCAAGATTCATATTCAGCGGTGAATCCAAGGTGGACAGTGGAACAAATTCTATCTGAGCCGCTTGAAAACTATGAACCAATGAACCGTAAAAAACGTCAGCATATACTGATTCACTGGTTAGAAAGAGTAGGGCTCAGTGAGCAGGATTTGTCCAAGTACCCATACCAATTTAGCGGCGGCCAGCTACAGCGGATCAACATCGCCAGAGCACTGGTGCTTCAGCCAAAGCTCATTGTGCTGGATGAATCAGTCAGTAGCTTAGATATGGTTACGCAGGCTGTCATTTTAGATTTGTTAGTCGAATTAAAGAAAGAGCTGAAGCTTGCATACTTATTTATTACACATGATTTGACAGCGGCCTATCATTTAAGTGATCAATTAGCGATTCTTGATCAAGGTGAACTTGTGGCTCAGTTTCAATCGAAGGATGATTTCTTTATATCAGAGCACGAAGCTGTGCTGAAAATGAAGGAGGCAACGCTCGCCAGTCACCCTTTGTCCCGAACGATTGGCAGGCCGCTTCGTTAACTTTTTCATTCCCTCAATGCCTCTTTTAGGAGAGGCTATTTTTCATGAAAGGCAGGTGGCATCGATGAACCATCGAGCATATTTAGCTTTGGCTATCCCTTTAACCATTTCAACGATGACCACGCCATTACTCGGTGCTGTCGATACAGCAGTTGTTGGACAGCTTGCCAATCCCGCTTATATAGGGGGCGTCGCAGTCGGCAGTCTCATTTTTAGTACATTGTACTGGCTGTTTGGCTTTTTACGGGTAAGTACATCTGCTTTTGCCGCCCAAGCAAACGGAGCGCAGAACGAGGAGCAGGGTGTTCTTGCTTTTCTAAGGCCTTTTTTGCTGGCTATTATCGTCGGGCTTTGTTTTATTGCTCTTCAATGGCCCATTATTCAATCCGCATTATGGATCATCTCTCCTGCTGCTGATGTGCGTGAATATGCAGCGGATTATTTTCATATTCGGATCTGGGGAGCGCCATTTACCTTGATGAATTACGTCATACTCGGCTGGCTGATGGGGATGGCAAAAATGAAAGAAGCTCTTTCTTTACAAATTTTGATCAATGTCATGAATATGATCTTGGCATTGATCTTAGTTCATGCGTTTTCTTTTGCCGTCAAAGGTGTGGCAGCGGCGACATTGATCTCTGAACTCACTGCTTTTGTGTTAGGGGCCTGGATCATCTTGAAGCATACGTCAAACGGTTTTTGGATGCCGTCTATCCAGCAGGTGATGGACACACGTGCAGTAAAGAAAATGTTTCATGTGAATAAAGACTTGTTTATCCGAACGATCTGTCTGCTTGTCGTGATCAACATGTTTACAGCAAAGGGAGCGTCTTTCGGAACGGAGCAATTGGCGGCGAATGCCATTTTATTTCAAATTCACTACATCATGGCCTATTTGTTCGATGGATTTGCCAATGCATCCAGCATCCTTGTCGGTAGATCAGTAGGTGCGAACGACCGAGCGCTTTATGATAAAACATTAACCCTTTCGAGACAATGGGCAGTTGTGATGGCATGTGTCATTGCGGCAGGTTACTTTTTCTTTAAAGTACCGATTTTGAGCCTGTTTACAAATTTGCCTCAGCTTCTTGATGTGACACTGCAATATGCCGATTGGCTCGTTCTTTATCCGTTCGCTGCTTGCTTTGGCTTGGTGATTTATGGTGTATTCACAGGTGCGACAGAAATTGCTCCTGTTAGGAATTCAATGCTGTTTGCGATGATTTTGTTTGTGGCTGTTCAGGCGGCAGTCATTCCGATATGGCACAATCACGGACTATGGTTTGCCTTTATCATTTATACTTTAGGACGGTCAGGCTTTTTGATGATGTACAAATCAAAGCTGGATCAAAAGCTTTTCCTGCATGAAAAACACCCTTTGCAATCATGAGAAAGGGTGTTGTTTGTCGTCCATTTATTCGCCTTCTTTTTTCACCTTTTGGTACGCTTCATCGAGATGCTGAATTCGCTTCAAGACAACAGCATTTTTCGTCAATTGGTCCTGCACAAGTGTAGAAACCACCGAACGATAATAAGCGTTCATGGCATGAATCTTGTCTTCATGTTGATTCATGGCAATGTGCTGTTTTAAGTTGTCGATAAAGTATGGAACGGAAAAAAGTTCAGACATGGAAATCACTCCTATTTCGTATATACGGTCCGTCAATCTTCATGTAAAATGATGAGAGGGAGGGGAGACAATGAGCCTTAAACTGCAACAAGAACTAGTATTAAAGCAGGTACTCACGCAAGAACTCAGGCAGGCGATTACGCTGCTGCAATTGAATTGTGCAGAGCTGGGTGAGTATCTTGATCAGTTAGCGCTTGAGAACCCTCTGATTGAGCGGAAAGACACGGACAGCTATCAACCAGTTTATCATAAAAGAACGCAAGATCGAATGACAGAGCCGTATCGTACGCATCAAAAAGAAAGCCTGCAAATGTATTTAAAGAGACAGGCTATTGATTTGAATTTAAGTGAAAAGAATCAAAGGATTTTTCAATTCATGATTGAGTCCATTGATTCCAATGGCTATTTAAATGAACCGGTTGACCAAATGGCCGCTGTGTTACAGGCTTCGGCAGAAGAAGTAGAGGCCGTTCTTCATCAGCTTCAATCATTAGAGCCTGCCGGGATTGGCGCTAGATCATTGCAAGAATGCATCCTGCTCCAGCTTAGACGAAAAAAGGATCGCTGGTATGAAGCAGAGCTGATCATCGAAGGGCATTTCTTTCTGTTCGCAAGGAAGGCTTGGAAGGAAATCGCAGCTAAAACAGGTATGCCGTTGAAAACCCTGCAAGCCATACAAGATGAGGTGTCGCTTCTCGAACCAAGACCAGGCCTTCATTTCTCTTATGAAGAAGAGGATGTGTATATAGAGCCAGATGTGTTGATTACAGCTGCGGGAGGTCACATCACATTCGAGCTGAACCAGCGTGCTTTTCCGGACATTGAAATGAATGAAGGGTATTTCGCCATGATTCAAGATCAAAAGCGGCATGAAGCATACACGTATTTAAAGGAAAAGCAGCAGCAGTACAATTGGCTTGTTCAAGCGCTGAAGCAGAGAAAACAAACGATGACAAATGTCGTTCGTGAGATTATCTTACAACAGACTGATTTTTTCCTGACCGGGAAGCATAAAATGAAACCGCTTACGATGAAGCGGGTTGCAGATAAATTACAAGTACATGAGTCGACAGTGAGTCGAACAGTCAAAGGAAAAATGGTGCAGACCCCTTATGGGTTAATGGAAATGAAACAGTTTTTTCAAGCGAAACTAGAAGGGCATTCGCTTGAAGAAGCATCCAGCTACACAGTGAAGACCCACATTGCAGAGCTGATTCAATCAGAAAATAAGAAAAAACCGTATTCGGATCAGCAAATCATGACGCAGCTTCAGCAAACCTTTGGTATCCGCGTCTCTCGCAGAACCATTGCCAAATATCGTGAACAAATGAACCTTCCGTCTTCCACGCTGCGGAAGCGATATGATTAAAAAGAAGCACATGCCAGAAACAATGGCATGTGCTTCTTTTTTGATGAGTGGAAGAGTGATAGAAGATTTCTTGAGAATTGAAAAAAGGGAAGACGTGTGATCTGAATTTTGGGGTAAAGTATAAGATAGGGCATGAGCCGATGGGGTAGACAACAGTGATGAGGTGAGACCAATTGAAATATAAACAAATCAAAACGAAAAAAATATATGAAGAAATTGCGGATGCATTAATCGAATCCATTCGGACGGGGGAGCTTCTTCCGGGCGAAAAATTAGACTCGGTTCAAGCACTTTCTGAAAACTTTCAAGTCAGCCGTTCCGCTGTGAGAGAGGCGCTGTCCGCTCTGAAAGCGATCGGATTAATAGAGATGAAGCAAGGAGAAGGCACATATGTGAAGCAGTTCGATCCTGAGCAGCTCACATTTTGTTTATCTCCTGCTTTTTTGATGAAGCAGCAGGATATCGCGCAGCTTCTTGAAGTGAGATCAATCATTGAATCAGGTGCTGTCAAAAAGGCAGCATTGCTGCGGACAGACGATGACCTCCATCGACTGCGTGATGCACTTGAACAAATGAAGCGTGCAGAAGCGTATAAAGAAATTGGTGAGGAGGCAGACCTCACATTTCATCTTGCCATCGCCAAAGCCTCAAAGAATCATTTACTAGAGGCTTTAATGAATCAGGTCTCAACCTTGTTAATGGAAACGATGCGAGAAACAAGAAAAGTCGTGTTATTCTCAAGAAAAGCGTCCATACATCAGCTTTACAAGGACCATGAACGTATTTATCAAGCTATCATGGACAAACAGCCAGAAGAAGCAGAGCGGGCGATGCTCACACATTTGGAAAAAGTAGAACAACTTCTTGGTGATGTGCTGCAAGAACAGGAAGGAAAGCCAGATATACAATAAGCTGTGCCGCATAAGGGCACAGCTCTATTATTGAAGAGAAATATGCAGCTTTTTCATTCGATATTGCAGACTTTGCCTGCTCATGCCCAATATCTTTGCAGTCTGTGAAATATTGTCGTCCATTTTATTTAAGTAATGGACGATGTATTGTTTTTCAAATCGATCCATTTGGGTTTGGAAGTCAGTTGTATGATCTGAGCTCGTGTAGACAAACGTATCAGCTGCAGCTGATAGATTAAGCGGACTCATCTGCATGTGTTCACTAGGACGTCCTTCTCCTTGCTTGAAACGGAAATGGTAAGGAAGGTGATGCATGCTTAAGTATGTTTCGTCCATCATCATATTCATCCCAGCTTCAATCACATGCTCCAGTTCTCTTACATTGCCCGGCCAATGATACGTTTGGAACAGGGCAAGTACCTCTTCATCAGCCGCCTTCACATTCATTTGAAACAGTTCATTATATTTTTGAATAAAATGCATGACAAATGTGGGGATGTCTTCTTTTCGCTCAGAGAGTGGCGGGATAAACAAGGTGACAATGCCAAGCCGGTAAAATAAATCCTTTCGCATCCGTCCACCTGCGATCGCATCTACAGGGTCCTCATTCATATTAGCAATCACTCTCACATCAATGGCGATTTCCTTTGTACTGCCTAACCTTCTTACACGTTTCTCTTGCAAGACGCGCAATAGTTTTGCTTGAAGAGCTGGGTGTAATGAGTTGATCTCATCTAAAAGCAGTGTACCTCCTTGTGCTTGTTCGAATAGACCCGGCTGATCTGTTGCCCCTGTAAAAGCCCCTTTTTGTGTTCCAAAAAGCAGACTTTCAATCAGGTTATCAGGCAGTGCTGCACAATTCTGCGTAATAAATGGTCCAGATGAACGGCTGCTGCCATTATGAATGCTTTGTGCAAATAGTTCTTTCCCCGTCCCTGTCTCACCAACAATCAGCACATAAGAAGAGGTACGTGTGGCTCGTTTCGCATGTTCAATCACTTCTAAAAAGGCAGGACTCTCCCCAATGATTGAATCAAATGTAAAGCGTGTGTTTCCTTTTTTCTTCATATTGTGATGAATGAGCCGTTCCAGTTTCGTGACATCATTCGAAATTTCAACTGCCCCTTGAATCAAACCGTCTCGAACGAGCGGGTATGTATGGTTAATCGTTGTGATTTCTTTTCCATTGTAGTTGTGATACGTCTGCTTTGCATGAACCGTCTGTTTCCCGGTTCGCAGCGCTTGGACAAGTGTACTGTGCATCTCATCCTGAAACACAAAGAGGTCTAAGACATTTTTATAAAGGACATCAGAACGTTTTAAAGATTCGATCTCCATCATTTTTTTGTTATAAACAATGGTATTGCCATTTTCGTCAATGGCGTGAACCCCAACATCAATTAAATCGAGCATTTGTTTATATAGATCAATCTCATTTTCGAGCTTTGCGGTATGCTGATCTTTTTTCACTTGCGCCACCTCCAGACATTACCTCTATTTTACATGAAAAATTTTGCGGTTTCCTCTAAAAAAATTTGCATATGCAAAATATTTTTGCGGTAAAGATGAGCACAATCCTAGACACAGAGCGATCACTAAGTTGGCATGATCCTTGCATAACATAAGAGTGAAGATGAACCCAATCAAAAGAGGCAAGCTTATAGAAGGAGGAATACACGATGACACAGACAAAAGCATTGATTCATCAAACAGAACAATACGGTGCGGCGAATTATCATCCGTTGCCAATTGTGATTTCAGAGGCTGAGGGAGTGTGGGTGACTGATCCTGAAGGCAACCGCTACATGGATATGCTCAGTGCATATTCTGCAGTGAACCAAGGACATCGCCATCCCCGCATTATTGAAGCGCTTAAAACACAAGCTGACCGCGTGACACTCACATCAAGGGCCTTCCATAATGATCAGCTTGGCCCATGGTATGAGAAGATCTGCAAATTAACGAATAAAGAGATGGCATTGCCGATGAATACGGGTGCCGAGGCTGTGGAAACGGCGATAAAGGCAGCGAGACGATGGGGCTATGATGTCAAGGGAATCGAAGAGAATCGAGCAGAAATCATTGCATGTACCGGGAATTTTCATGGTCGTACAATGACGGCTGTGTCACTTTCTTCGGAAGCAGAATATCAAAGAGGTTTCGGTCCGATGCTTCCAGGCATAAAGCTCATCCCTTATGGAGATATTGAGGCGTTACGCGAAGCGATCACTCCGCAAACAGCAGCTTTTCTCTTTGAACCGATTCAAGGAGAAGCGGGCATTGTCATGCCGCCTGAGGGCTTTATAAAAGAGGCAAAAGCGATTTGTGAGAAGGAACATGTGTTATTGATCGCAGATGAAATTCAAGTGGGCTTAGCGCGGACTGGCAAGATGTTTGCATGCGACTGGGAAGACATTGAGCCGGATATGCTGATTCTTGGTAAAGCACTTGGCGGTGGGGTATTCCCGATCTCATGTGTTGTAGCAAACCGTGATATTTTAGGTGTATTTAATCCAGGGTCTC
The DNA here is from genome assembly GCF_038003325.1 of Bacillus sp. FSL K6-3176. Lineage (NCBI taxonomy): Bacteria > Bacillati > Bacillota > Bacilli > Caryophanales > Bacillaceae > Bacillus > Bacillus sp. FSL K6-3176. The sequence goes on along the minus strand of NZ_JBBOOX010000001.1, from coordinate 3,094,677 downwards.
ACGGGTCTACCTTCGGCGGGAATCCTCTTGCGTGCGCAGTATCACTTGCTGCACTAGATGTGTTAATCGATGAGAAGCTTGCCGAGCGCTCATTGGAGCTAGGGCAATATTTCAAAGACAAACTGTCACGCATTCAAAGTCCTGTCATTAAGGAAGTCCGCGGGCGTGGACTATTTATTGGGATGGAACTGACTGAGGCAGCTAGACCTTATTGTGAGAAGCTCAAGCAAGAGGGGCTGTTATGCAAAGAAACCCATGAGACAGTGATTCGATTTGCACCGCCGCTTACCATTTCAAAAGAAGACTTGGATTGGGCAATCGCTCATATCGAAGCGTTATTTCAAGCATAAATGATCAAGGGAGAAGACTTCAAATTCTCCCTTTCTCTTTCAATGAACGGCGAATTTTGTCAAAGGTTGATGAATAGAAGAGTGAAAGTGGGGAAGCGGATTTGAAGCCAGAACAGCATAATGAATTAGAGCGTTCCATGAAAAGCAGACATCTCTTTATGATTGCCTTAGGTGGGGTCATCGGAACAGGCCTTTTCCTTGGGTCAGGACTCATTATTCATCAGGCAGGCCCAGGGGGAGCCATTCTTTCGTTTATCATTGGCGGATTGCTCATGTATTTGGTGATGCTCTGTCTTGGTGAATTAGCAGTGGCGATGCCGACAGCTGGTTCCTTTCAGGAGTATGCAACCAAATATATAGGTCCGTCCACAGGCTTTATGATCGGCTGGCTTTATTGGTTTAGCTGGGCATGTACAATTGGACTTGAGTTTACATCAGCAGGTATTCTACTCCAAAGGTGGTTCCCAGATATCCCTGTTTGGCTTTGGTGTCTTGCCTTTAGCGTCATCTTATTTTCCATCAATGCCATCTCGGCACGCAGTTTCGCTGAAACAGAGTTCTGGTTTTCAGCCATCAAGGTTGCTGCGATCTTATTGTTTATTATCATTGGAATTGGCGCAATTTTCGGAATGATTCACTTAAAAGGCGGGGAACCTGCCCCACTATTTCGTCATTTGACGGATCATGGTGGACTTTTTCCTAATGGTGTTTTTGCGATTTTATTAACCATGGTCACAGTCAATTTCTCCTTTCAAGGAACAGAGCTTGTAGGGATTGCAGCAGGTGAAAGTGAAAGTCCGGAAAAAACACTCCCGCGTTCTATTCGGAATATTATTTGGCGGACGATGGTCTTTTTTGTTTTATCGATTGCGGTTCTTGCAGCCCTTCTTCCATGGCAGACCGCCGGCGCAGTGGATAGTCCGTTTGTTGTGGTATTGGACAAGGTCGGCATACCATACGCCGCAGATATCATGAATTTTATCATCATTACAGCCGTCTTATCTGTAGCGAACTCTGGATTATATGCATCATCACGTATGCTATGGGCGCTTTCAAAAGACGGGAAAGGACCTGTTTTCACGAAAAAATTATCCAAACGTAAAATCCCGATCAATGCCTTATTGGTGACAATGGGTGTATCCGCTCTATCACTGCTCACGAGTGTTGTAGCACCAAAAACGGTATATGTCTGGCTCATATCCATTTCGGGTATGGTGCTTGTCGTTGTTTGGATGTCTATTTGTTTATCCCAATACTTCTTTAGGAGACAATTCATAAAAGAGGGCGGAGATGTAAAGAATCTTGTCTTCCGAACGCCTTTTTATCCATTTGTGCCATTAGCAGGCTTTATCGCATTTGGCATTGTTCTTATCAGTTTATTCTTTATTGAGGATCAGCGGATTGGTCTTTATTGCGGAGTTCCATTTATGGCCGCCTGCTACATCATTTACTACCTCAAGATTAAACCGAAGGAAGATGCGAAACGATTTAATGAAGAGAAAGAAACGATACCGAAAACATAAGCAGGCGGCTTTTGACCGCCTGCACCTTTTCAAAGACAAATGCATTCAATATAGAAGAAAATAAATAGTTTGAAAAAAATAAAATAGCGGAAAGCTAGATGACAAGCAGGTTATCGGTCAAAATGTGTCTATTTTTTGTCTAAATGTGTTTGTAAGAGTTGAAAATGCAAGATTATCCTGTTAAAATAATTAAAGAAAGCAGGGATTAATTTTTTTTGGCTGTGGCGGGACGTTTTTTGTCACAGTGGGACGTTTTTAGTCCAACGTGAAAAGAAAGGGTCGTTAGCCATGAATCGTTTATTGGAAGCTCAAAAAAAATTATTACCAGATCTTCTCACAGTTATGCAAAAACGCTACGACATTTTGCAGTACATCAGATTAGCTGAACCAATTGGTCGCAGAAGTCTTGCGACAAGTCTTGGTCTGAGTGAACGTATTTTAAGAGCTGAAGTTCAGTTCTTAAAGGAACAAAATCTGCTGGATGTCAAAACGAGCGGTATGATGCTGACGACTGAAGGTCATGCTTTGCTTGAAATGCTTGAAGGAATGATGAAGGACGTTTTAGGTTTAACCTTTTTGGAAAATACATTAAAGAGGAAATTAGGCCTGGAAGAAGTCATCATTGTTTCTGGTGACAGCGATGAATCCCCGTGGGTGAAGCAAGAAATGGGAAGAGCTGCTGTCCAATGTATGAAAAAAAGGTTTACTGGAAATAATATCGTCGCCGTCACTGGCGGAACGACGATGGAAGCTGTTGCCGAAATGATGACCCCTGATGCCAAAAATCGCGACATGATGTTTGTCCCTGCGAGAGGCGGTCTTGGGGAGAATGTAAAAAATCAGGCAAACACCATTTGTGCCCACATGGCTGAAAAAGCTTCCGGTACTTACAAACTGCTGTTTGTTCCAGGACAGCTGTCAGAAGGTGCTTACTCTTCCATTATTGAAGAGCCGTCTGTCAAAGAAGTGCTTCAAACAATTAAATCATCCACGATGCTTATTCATGGAATCGGTGAAGCAAAAACAATGGCGATGAGACGAAACACACCCGCTGAAGATTTAAAAAAGATTGATGAGCATGACGCAGTGACAGAGGCCTTTGGCTATTACTTTAATCGTGATGGTGAGGTCGTCCACAAAGTGCACTCCGTCGGCATGCAGCTAGATGATTTAGAAAGCATTCCACACATCATTGCTGTTGCAGGTGGATCATCAAAGGCTGGGGCCATTGAAGCTTATTTCAAAAAACCCCGCCGAACGGTTCTCGTCACAGACGAAGGAGCCGCAAAAGAGTTATTAAGGGAGTCAATTGATCCCTCAATATAAAACATTGTGACCTATAAAAGGAGGAAACATCATGGCAGTAAAAGTCGGTATTAACGGATTTGGACGTATTGGACGTAACGTATTTCGTGCAGCATTAAACAATCCTGAAGTTGAGGTAGTAGCGGTTAACGATCTAACAGACGCTAACATGCTTGCACACCTTTTACAATATGACTCTGTTCACGGAAAACTAGATGCAGAGGTTTCTGTAGACGGTACGAACTTAGTAGTGAACGGTAAAACAATCGAAGTATCAGCTGAGCGTGACCCTGCGAAATTAAGCTGGGGTAAACAAGGCGTAGAAATCGTTGTTGAATCTACTGGATTCTTCACTAAACGTGCAGACGCTGCTAAACACTTAGAAGCTGGCGCTAAAAAAGTCATCATCTCTGCTCCTGCTAACGAAGAAGATATCACAATCGTTATGGGTGTAAACGAAGACAAATACGATGCAGCTAGCCACGATGTCATCTCTAATGCATCTTGTACAACAAACTGCTTAGCTCCATTTGCAAAAGTACTTAACGATAAATTTGGTATCAAACGCGGTATGATGACAACTGTTCACTCATACACAAATGACCAACAAATTCTTGATCTTCCGCACAAAGACTACCGTCGTGCTCGTGCAGCTGCGGAAAACATCATCCCAACTTCTACAGGTGCTGCGAAAGCTGTTTCACTTGTATTGCCTGAACTTAAAGGTAAATTAAACGGTGGCGCTATGCGTGTTCCAACACCTAACGTTTCTTTAGTTGATCTTGTTGCTGAATTAAATCAAGATGTGACAGCTGAAGACGTAAATGCAGCACTTAAAGAAGCAGCTGAAGGAGAACTTAAAGGAATCCTTGGCTACAGCGAAGAGCCATTAGTATCTGGTGACTACAATGGTAATGCAAACTCTTCAACAATCGATGCTCTTTCTACAATGGTAATGGAAGGCAGCATGGTGAAAGTCATTTCTTGGTACGATAACGAGAGTGGATATTCTCACCGCGTTGTTGACCTTGCAGCTTACATTGCAAAACAAGGTCTTTAATTTCTCACACTGAAGGAACTCACTTGGTTCTTTCCTAGAGACACGATATAATGAAGACGGACAAGGGAAGGGGAAGCATCCCTTTCCCTTTTTCTCTGTATTTATCCGTTCTGCACGATTTCTCGTTTTGATGAGGGCAAAATGGGAAAAGGATAAAGAGAGACTTGTCCAATGCGTAAGGAAACCAGAATAAAGGAGGATCTCCTGACGAGCATGAATAAGAAATCAGTAAAAGACATTGACGTAAAAGGTAAAGTTGTGTTCTGCCGCGTAGATTTTAACGTTCCAATGAAGGACGGAAAAGTGACGGATGATACTCGTATTCGCGCAGCATTACCAACGATTGAGTATTTAACAGGACAAGGCGCAAAGGTACTACTAGCTAGTCATTTGGGTCGTCCGAAAGGTCAAGTTACTGAAGAACTGCGTCTGACACCTGTAGCAAAACGTCTGCAAGAGCTTCTTGGACAAGAAGTGAAAAAAGCAGATGAAGCTTACGGCGACAACGTGAAAAAGCAAATCTCTAACTTAAAAGAAGGAGATGTGCTAGTGCTTGAAAACGTTCGTTTCTATCCTGGTGAAGAAAAGAACGATCCTGAATTATCAAAAGCGTTTGCTGATTTAGCCGATGTGTATGTCAATGATGCGTTCGGTGCTGCACACCGTGCACATGCATCCACAGCTGGTATTGCAGCGTATCTTCCGGCTGTTTCAGGCTTCCTCATGCAAAAAGAGCTTGAGGTTCTAGGGAAAGCCATTTCAAACCCTGATCGCCCATTTACAGCGATTATAGGTGGCGCAAAAGTAAAGGATAAAATCGGTGTAATTGAAAGTCTTCTTGATAAAGTGGACAACCTGATCATCGGCGGCGGACTTGCTTATACATTTGTCAAAGCACTTGGCCACGAAGTAGGGAAATCTCTATTAGAAGAAGACAAAGTAGATTTAGCGAAATCCTTTATGGACCGTGCAAAAGAAAAAGGCGTGAACTTCCTGATTCCAACAGATGTTCTGGTAGCCGACGACTTTTCAAATGATGCGAATACAAGCATTGTGCCAATCTCTGAAATTCCAAGTGATTTAGAAGCACTTGATATTGGAACAGAGACAAGAGAGAAGTATGCTGATGTCATTAAAAACAGCAAACTTGTTGTCTGGAACGGACCAATGGGTGTATTTGAAATCGATGCATTCGCTAAAGGAACAAAAGCAATCGCAGAAGCACTGGCAGAAGCAAAAGATACATATTCTGTCATTGGTGGTGGAGATTCAGCAGCAGCTGTTGAGAAATTTGGTCTTGCCGATCAGATGAGCCATATTTCTACAGGCGGCGGCGCTTCACTTGAATTTATGGAAGGCAAAGAACTTCCAGGTGTGACTGCATTAAACGATAAATAAGACCAAAACTGCTATAAGGAAGTGTCAATCATGAGAAAACCAATTATAGCTGGGAACTGGAAGATGAACAAAACACTTGGTGAAGCTGTAAGTTTCGTTGAAGAAGTCAAATCATCTATTCCATCTCCTGACAAAGTGGAATCTATTGTCTGTGCACCAGCCCTTTTCCTTGAAAAGCTGAACAGCCTTTCTAACGGAACAGACCTTAAAATTGGTGCGCAAAACATGCACTTTGAAGAAAACGGTGCATTCACTGGTGAAATCAGCCCTGCTGCGCTTAAAGATCTTGGCATCGGATACTCAGTGATCGGTCATTCAGAGCGCCGCGAATTCTTCGCTGAAACAGATGAAACAGTGAACAAAAAAGCACATGCTGCATTCAAGCATGGCATCGTTCCAATCATCTGTGTAGGTGAAACGCTTGAAGAACGTGAAGCAGGCAAAACAAACGAACTTGTCGCTGATCAAGTGAAGAAAGCACTAGCTGGTTTAACGAAGCAGCAAGTCGCTGAATCTGTGATTGCCTATGAGCCAATCTGGGCGATCGGTACAGGTAAATCTTCTACAGCGAAAGATGCAAACGATGTTTGTGCGCACATTCGCCAAACAGTTGCAAGTGAATATGGTCAAGAAGCGGCAGACAGCCTTCGCATTCAATATGGCGGAAGCGTGAAACCTGCGAATATTAAAGAATATATGGCAGAATCCGATATTGACGGTGCTTTGGTAGGCGGCGCAAGCTTAGAACCTCAGTCTTTCGTTCAATTATTGGAGGAAGGTCAATATGAGTAAGAAACCAGCTGCATTAATCATCTTAGATGGATTCGGTTTAAGAGGCGAAACAGTCGGTAACGCTGTTGCCCAAGCAAAGAAACCGAACTTCGACCGCTACTGGAACGAATTCCCGCATCAAACCTTAACGGCTTCAGGTGAGGCAGTGGGCCTCCCAGAAGGTCAAATGGGGAACTCTGAAGTTGGGCATTTGAACATCGGTGCAGGACGCATCGTGTACCAAAGCTTAACAAGAGTGAATGTGGCCATTCGTGATGGGGAATTTGAGAAAAACGAAACGTTCCTAGATGCAATGACTTATGCAAAAGAAAATGACAAGGCGCTTCATTTATTCGGCCTCTTGTCAGACGGCGGTGTGCACAGCCACATCCAGCATCTTTTTGCCTTGCTGAAACTAGCGAAAAAAGAAGGCTTAACAAAAGTATACATTCACGGTTTCTTAGACGGACGTGATGTTGGTCAGAAGACAGCGAAAGTGTACTTAAAACAGCTTGAAGAACAAATCAAAGAAATCGGTGTCGGAGAAGTCGCAACACTTTCTGGACGCTATTACTCAATGGACCGTGACAAGCGCTGGGATCGTGTGGAGAAAGCATATCGCGCGATGGCGTATGGTGAAGGCCCAAGTTATCAAAACATCTATGATGTCGTTGATGACTCCTATGAAAATGGAATCTACGATGAGTTCGTTATTCCATCTGTCATTACGAGAGAAAATGGTGAGCCGGTTGCAAAAGTAAACGACGGCGACTCTGTGATTTTCTATAACTTCCGTCCAGACCGTGCGATTCAAATTTCAAACACATTCACAAATGAAGATTTCCGCTCGTTTGACCGCGGGGAAGCACATCCGAAGGATTTACACTTCGTCTGCTTCACACACTTCAGTGAAACGGTAGATGGCTATGTGGCTTTCAAACCAGTGAATTTGGATAACACAGTAGGAGAAGTACTTTCTCAAAATGGATTGAAGCAGCTGCGGATTGCTGAAACAGAGAAATATCCTCACGTGACGTTCTTTATGAGTGGTGGACGTGAAGAAGAATTTCCTGGAGAAGACCGCATCTTAATCAATTCACCAGATGTCGCAACCTATGACCTCAAGCCAGAAATGAGCGCTTATGAGGTAAAGGATGCACTTGTTGCAGACATCAATGCGGACAAGCATGATGCGATCATTCTGAACTTTGCTAACCCAGATATGGTGGGGCATTCAGGAATGCTTGAGCCAACAATCAAAGCCATTGAAGCAGTAGATGAGTGCTTAGGAGCTGTAGTCGACGCAATCCTAGCAAAAGGCGGACATGCCATCATCACGGCAGACCACGGTAACGCAGACGTGCTCATTACCGAAGAAGGAAAGCCGCATACTGCACATACAACGAATCCTGTGCCAGTCATCGTAACGAAAAAAGATGCGAAGCTTAGAGAAGGCGGCATTTTAGCTGATCTATCTCCAACGCTTTTAGACTTACTTGGTCTTGAAAAACCAAAAGAGATGACAGGAACATCATTGATTCAAAAATAACAAATTGATTCAAAAGGAGAGAAATAACGATGCCATACATTGTTGACGTATATGCACGCGAAGTATTAGACTCTCGCGGTAATCCAACAGTTGAAGTAGAAGTTTACACAGAATCTGGCGGCTTTGGCCGTGCACTAGTACCAAGTGGTGCTTCTACTGGTGAATATGAAGCAGTAGAACTACGTGACGGAGACAAAGACCGTTACCTTGGAAAAGGTGTTTTGACAGCTGTAAACAACGTAAACGAAATCATTGCACCAGAGCTTTTAGGCTTTGATGTCACTGAACAAGTAGCAATTGACAAAATGTTAATCGAGCTTGACGGAACTGAAAACAAAGGGAAATTAGGTGCAAACGCAATCCTTGGCGTATCTATCGCTGTAGCACGTGCGGCTGCTGATTTCTTACAAATTCCACTTTATCAATACCTTGGTGGATTCAACTCCAAAACGCTTCCAGTACCGATGATGAACATCGTCAACGGTGGAGAGCATGCGGATAACAACGTAGACATTCAAGAATTCATGATTATGCCTGTAGGTGCTCCAAACTTCCGTGAAGCACTTCGCATGGGCGCTCAAATCTTCCATAGCCTGAAATCTGTATTAAGCGCAAAAGGCTTAAACACAGCTGTAGGTGACGAAGGTGGATTCGCTCCAAACCTTGGTTCTAACGAAGAAGCACTTCAAACAATCGTAGAAGCGATTGAAAAAGCTGGTTTCAAACCAGGTGAAGAAGTGAAACTTGCGATGGATGCTGCATCTTCTGAGTTCTATAACAAAGAAGACGGTAAATATCATTTATCAGGCGAAGGTGTTGTGAAAACATCTGCTGAAATGGTTGACTGGTATGAAGATATGGTATCGAAATACCCAATCATCTCAATCGAAGACGGTCTTGATGAAAACGACTGGGAAGGTCATAAACTATTAACTGAGCGTCTTGGTAGCAAGGTTCAGTTAGTAGGAGACGACTTGTTCGTAACAAATACGAAGAAGCTTTCTGAAGGAATCAAAAACGGCGTTGGTAACTCAATCCTCATCAAAGTAAACCAAATCGGTACATTAACTGAAACATTTGATGCAATCGAAATGGCGAAACGTGCAGGCTATACAGCTGTTATCTCTCACCGTTCTGGTGAAACAGAAGATAGCACAATTGCAGACATTGCAGTTGCAACTAACGCTGGACAAATCAAAACAGGTGCTCCGTCTCGTACGGACCGTGTAGCGAAATACAACCAATTACTTCGCATCGAAGATCAATTGGCTGAAACAGCTCAATACCACGGCATTGCTACATTCTATAACTTGAATAAGTAATGTAAAGCAACGCGCTGCGTGCGCTCTTTTGAAAAGAGCGTATCGCAGCGCTTTTTTTATGTTGAAATAAAGACGCAAAGCTGGCTCAAGCGAATAGGCTCTGCTTCCTTTGTCATATCCTATTTTTGTAAAAAATCATCCTTCAGTCAGAGGCGAAACGATGAGCTTGACGATTTATAAGCAATAAATCATGAAAACTCTTCTAAAAATATGATCTGAATTGAACTTATGCTATTTGCATGGGGGTGGTATCATTTTACATATATTAGGGGGTGATGAGATGCTGAATCCTTTTAGCCTTCGTTTTCCAGTAGGCGTGTACATGTATGTCCTTCACCTACTGGCGGCATATGATGAAAGGAAGCAACGAATTCTAACTTCTAAGAACGTACAGAAAAATGCATTTTGGATTTATGTCCTTGCCGCTATCTTAGGCATTGTGACAGCTGCAGCTTTGATTTGGGCATGCAAAACATTTGGAAAAGGCTCGAAATTTTTAGGAGAGTTCAAGTTTTTAGGCCTGTATATTAAAATCAAATGCGGCTTCTAACAAATGGTGAGAACAGATGCGAGGTCATCTGTTCTATCTGAAATAAATGGAGGGACATGATGCTGACATTACACTTAACAGAAAAAACGTATAGCCGCACCTTTTCTCTCCGCGATATTCAGTTAAATGTAGAGAAAGGACGTATGCTTCTGCTTTTGGGGCATAATGGGGCAGGAAAAACCACGATGATTCAGTCTATGTTTGGCCTGACACCATTTACGGGTGTTGTCTCTTTAGATGGTAAACAGCTGAATTTTCAATCCTCAGCACATATCTCCTTTTTGAAAGAACATGTTTCCTATATTCCTGATGATCATGCTTTGTTTGATTATTTAACGCCGAGAGAATATTTTCATTTACTCCAGCTTCCAGACAAACGAAATGGACCTCGAGAAGAGGCCTTCGTCGATCTGTTTGAGCTGAGACCTTATATGGATCAGCCAATTGCCCAGCTGTCTCATGGCAATCAAAAGAAAACCCAAATCATTTCACAGCTCCTTAGGTCTTGTGATTATTATGTATTCGACGAGCCTACAAATGGACTTGATCCAGATATGATGATCATCTTAAAAAAGGTGCTCATGAAGCTGAGAAATCAAGGTGCAGGCATTCTCATTTCTACCCATCATTTGGGCTTTGGTGAGACATTGTATGACCACCTCATGATCTTAAGAAACGGTGATATCAAGCTGGATATGTCACGTCAAGAAACAAACAAAACATTCCCTCATCAAGCACTTGAGGATATTTATAAAGAAGTGAATCAAGATTACTATATGCAGGTGGAGAGGTTGCTCAATGACTTGGACACGACACGTTCTTCATAAAATAGAATGGGGCATGCTCACAACGAAAATCAAGCAGCTCGGCAAAAAATATCCTTTGCAGCTTCTCGCCGCAGCCGTTTTTTTATTGCTGATCTACGCCATATACGTTGTCATGAGCCTGCGTTTTTTTATGCAAGTAGGGGAGAGCGAACCAGTTGCTTTATACCTTCAATTTGTGAAAATGACCCTGCTGCTTTTGGGAGCAGGTATTGTCTTTTCCCGTCATAAAATGAAGCGTCAAGAGTATCAGTTTTTCTTTTTGAATAGTGCGATGCAAAGTGTCTCATTTGTCCTTTGTGTGTATTTCTTTCCAGTGCTGTTTTGTTTCATCATGCTTGGTCTGCTTTTTTTACCCATCCTATTAGGACTGATCATTAGTGGCGTTACACTATCTTTGTATTGGATCATTGTGGTAGGGATCACTTGCTTTGGATTGGCGCTCTATACGCTTGTTTCTTGGATGCTGATACGCATTGGTGTGAGCCATTTTATATCAAAAACAAAAGAGCATTTACTGCTGCAAACGCTCGGATTTGTGACGCTTGGTGCTTTCGTGTTTCTCCTTTTTCAAAAAGCGGTTGAGATGATTCACGTATGGCCGTCTATCTATCTTGTATTTCTGGTGATCTTTCTATGTGCAGGGTGGTTTTGGCTGAAGGGCTTGGCGGCTTGTTATGTCAATCGGATGTTTTTGCAGCTAAAGGTAGAGGTGAAGTCGTTTTCTTACCAAAAAATCAGATCGGATTCTTCATTTTTCACACATCTGCGGCAGGAGCTTGTTTATTTTAGCCGATCAGCTGTGTTTAAAGAACAAGGTATTTTGTTCCTGTTTCTTGTCTGTTTCACGATAGGTCTCCCATTCATCTTTACTCCGGCAGAAACTGGCTGGATGTATGCCTTTATTGTGCAGTTTGCGTTAAAGGAAATACTTATTATGCTACCGCTCATGATTGGCAGGGAATATCATCTCAATCAGCGAGCCATTTTTATGTTAAATACATCAAAGGGTGCCTATTTATTATCAAGAATTTTATTTTATTACACAATGAATGTATTGATTTATTTTGTCTATATCGGGCTTGCTTATTTCATGATTGGAGTCGAAAGTGAAGGGCACGGTTTGGCGAGTTTGTCCATTTTATTGATCACTGTCATGGCGGCATGTGTCGGGTTTGTCGTGAAGATTAGTGAGTTTAATAAACTGTTTGTGATCGTGATGATGATTGCTGTGTTCAGTATGTTGGATATGCTTTTAGTCCAGTGGCTTTCAGCAAATACCCAGCTGCTCTCAACTGCCTATATGGCTTGTTCAGCCGCATTCTTCATCTTCATATATGCTGCCATGCTAAAGAGGCCGGTTGTGCGATGATGATGCTTTTATTTTGCTTAATAGCCGTTGTGCTCATTCATGAACTCGGTCATATCCTGATGGTGATGGTGTGCAACAAAATCGAAAAAAGACCCATCTTTGATTATGTGGTAATGATCGATTGGAAGCACGTGTCGATTGTCCATGAGAAATTTTCACGGCCGGGTTTTAATGTGATGGTGGCACTTGCAGGTCCTGTGTTTCCAGTGATCTGCTCGGGTGTGCTTTTCTTCATGTGGAGGCATCCTTTGACGCATCCATTGCTGCTTTTTTCTTTATTAAATACAGTGATGCTGCATCCAGCTTGCCCAGACGGGAAAAATATCATCGCCAGTTTAAAAGAGATGAAAGGAGAGAACTAAATGGTTAAAGTATTTCATTCGTTTTCTAGCGGTTTAACGCTTGCGATGCTGTATGTGTTTGCTGTGTTTATGACGCCAGTATTTTTAATGCTGCTAGAGGTTCATCATGTTGAATCAAGTCCAACTCTATTTGGTATGCCATTTTATATCATGAAAATTGAACAGTATCAATTCAGCTCAGAGGCAACGCTCTTTGGGTGCGTGGTCTGTTTTTTAGCGGGTGCCGCTCTCTACTTCTTGATTCAATATGTGATTCATGCAGTGAAAAAGAGCAGAACATAAAAAAGCAGGCTGAATGAAGTCAGTCTGCTTGAAGAACGAGTGACAACCGCACCATATCCATACACTGAATACCGTTCTCATAAATCGGTTCATCATAGTGCTTCAGAAAGAAATCGTGATCGATAGACGCCATGCGAAAACCGCATTTTTGATAAAGGGCGAGCTGCTGAATACTAGAGTTGCCTGTGCCAATTTCAATTGTATGAAAGCCAGCTGCCTTGGCTTCTGTAATAGCATGGCGGATCAGCTGCTTCCCAATTCCTCTCCCTTGCCATGACTCCTTCACGGCGACATTCATGATTTCCACTGTCTGCTGAGACAGAGGCGTCAGAACATACACACCAATCATGTCCTGTTTATGAAAAGCAACATAACAAGAACCAGATTGTACATAGGCAAGGACTTTTTCAGTTGAAGGGTCAGCTAATAGTAAAAGATCCATAGGAACAGATTGATCATGAGACAATGGCCGAATCTGTATCAAATCATTTCATCCTCTCTATTCTTTGATATACCCTTGTTTAACACCCCAATCATATTGATCCTGCACCCATTGAGAAGGAGGATGATGGGTGACATTTGGGTCTTTTTTGACAGTTGTTTTCCTAGTCGTTTGTGCTGCCTGCTTATTCGCTTGAGCCGTTGCTTTCGCTGATGCCAGTTCTTTTTGAAGCTGGTCTATTTTTAACTCAAGCGCTTTACGCTGTTTGATTTCTTTTTGATGCGCCTTCTTTTCTTTCTTCAGCTTGTTTGTGACGGTGGACAATTCCTTTTTTTGACCATCCATTTCATCTTTCATATCCGTTCCTTCTGACTTTAATTGTGTCAGCTGCTCATCATTCTTTCTCATTTCTTGCTGGTGTTTTTTCTCTGCCGCGGTGAGCGACTGCTGCTGCCACACAATCCAGCCAGTTGCACCTAGGATGATCACAGACAAGACAATGATCGTGATGTTTTTTTTCATGTTCTATTCCCCTTTCGTTAAACCTCTATTATCATCGGTTAAAACAAACCAGGTTTTAACAGAACAAGGGAATATTCGCATCAGATTAGCAGACACTATGAAAAAAGGAGGGTGTCTGTTGATTTCCTTTATGATTCATGTCATTGTGTCACTATTTGCTGTCTCAAACCCCATTGGAAACGTGCCTCTTTTCATCACTTTAACAGAAGGCTACTCAGAAAAAGAACGCGCCCAGACGGCCAAAAAAGCGATTATTGTGTCTTTTATGATTTTAATTGCCTTTCTTTTGGCAGGCAGGCTCATTTTCAAATTGTTTGGCATTGATATCCATGCACTCCGTATCGCCGGAGGTATTTTTATTTTTGGTATCGCTTACAATTTACTGAATGCAAAAGAGTCACATGTTCAAAACCCTCATTCGGATGAAAAGGCAGAAAGCAAAGAGAAGGCCGATGTTTCAGTGACCCCGCTCGCCATTCCGATCATTGCCGGACCTGGTACAATTGCGACCGTCATGAGCTTAACGCCAGGAAGCCACCAAGTAACGCTTCATCTGCTTGCGATTCTTATTGGCATTGTAGTCGTACTTGCCATGACCTATTATGCATTTCATTATTCAAGTTTCATTATGCGAAAAATGGGGAAAACAGAGATGAATGTCGTGACACGATTAATGGGATTGATTCTAGCTGTTGTGGCAGTAGAGATGATTGGCGCAGGGATCAAAGGGATGTTCCCAATGCTGATGTCATAAGTGTATATAAAAAAGCTGTTTTTTTCTACAAAATTGTAAAATAAAACAGCTTTTTTAAGGTTTTGGCACATGTTGAAATACTTCTTCACTTTCAAAGAACTCAATTAAACGGCTAATCCAGTCATAATAATCGAGACTTTCCTTGATTTCTGAAAGAAGAAGATTGATTTTATCTACTGTTTCTTCTGGCAGGTCATCTTGTTCAAGCAGCTCCAGCAATTCCTTGCATGTCTTCTTATGTGCCTTGCGATTTTTGCTGACAACACGTGACCAATTGGCTGCAAACAATGAAATAAAGGTTTGATATTGATCTTGCTCAACGTCATATAAATCTTTGCGTATTCCTTTTTCATAAACCTTTTCAGCAATATTCAGATCAAGCATTTCTCGAACGACTTGACTCATTCTTGTTTTGCTCATGCCGGTTTCCTCTGAGAGCTCACCGAGCGTCATTGGTTTACGGTTCATATGAATGATACCAAGCACTCTACCCACTGTGGCAGAAAGACCAAAGGCATTCATGTTCTCGGCAGCTTTTTCAATATAATGATCCTGTGCTTTTTGAATGGCGCCTAACGCTTGCTTGTCCATTCCCCGCTTCATCCCTTCACGACTGACAATTTGTAACACAATATATCATATACCTGTTTGTTGATGAAAACAATAAATATTGAGTATTTGCTCGTAAGTTGGAGGAAAAAGGAGGGATCGGTACATATCAAGCCGTTAACTGAAAATTTTAAATAAATCTTATGCAATACAAACACATTGTAAACTTTTTATTTTATAAAGTTTGCACTATAATAAATAAGGTGTAAATTTTCTGAAAATATATATCCGACTAATTGGAGGTGTCTCATTTGCTGAAACTAGAGAATGTATCTAAGACGTATAAAGGCGGAAAAAAAGCTGTCAAAAATATTGATTTAGAAATAGCAAAAGGAGAATTTATTTGTTTTATTGGACCGAGTGGCTGTGGTAAAACGACAACCATGAAGATGATTAACCGACTGATTGAACCTTCCTCAGGAAACATATTGATCGAGGGAGAAAACATTATGAAAAAAGATCCAGTCCAATTAAGAAGAGAAATTGGTTATGTGATTCAGCAAATTGGACTTTTCCCTCATATGACCATCGCACAAAACATTTCCCTTGTGCCGAAGCTGCTGAAGTGGCCGGAAGAAAAACGAAAAGAACGAGCGCGTGAATTGCTCAAACTCGTCGACATGGGGCCGGAATACTTAGAGCGTTACCCTCATGAACTCAGTGGAGGACAGCAGCAGCGTATCGGCGTTCTTCGCGCACTCGCAGCAGAACCCCCTTTAATCCTAATGGATGAACCATTTGGAGCACTTGACCCGATCACAAGAGATTCATTGCAGGAAGAATTTAAGAAACTGCAAAAAACGTTAAATAAAACAATCGTATTCGTCACACATGACATGGATGAAGCGATTAAACTTGCAGACCGCATTGTCATTTTAAAAGATGGAGAGATTGTCCAAGTGGGCACACCAGATGATATTTTACGTAACCCTGTGAACGAATTCGTAGAAGAATTCATCGGGAAAGAACGTCTGCTTCAGTCAAATCCGAATATGGAACGTGTGGAACAAATGATGAACACATCTCCAGTCACAATTACCGTCGAAAAAACATTGACAGATGCCATCTTTATTATGAGAGAAAAGCGGGTTGATTCCCTGCTTGTCGTTGATGAAAATCATGTGCTGAAAGGCTATATCGACATTGAAACCATCGATGCAAACCGTAGAAAAGCAGCCTTCGTTGGCGATATTTTAAATACAGAATTTTATACAGTACAAGAAGGTGCGCTTCTTAGAGATACTGTCCGAAAGATCTTAATACGTGGCATTAAATATGTACCGGTTGTCGATGCAAAAGGGCACTTAAAAGGCATCGTCACACGTGCAAGTCTTGTAGATGTCGTATATGACTCTATTTGGGGAGAAGATACCCCGGAGGCTGTCACTGAAATGAACTAAGGGAGGTGTACACATGGATCAAATCATCGATTTTCTTGAGAAAAATGGTGGGGAACTCCTCACAAAAATGTGGGAGCATTTATACATTTCTTTAATTGCCGTTGTGTTAGGCATTATCGTGGCCGTTCCTTTAGGCGTCATTCTTACACGAATGAAAAGAGGCGCCGGTTTTGTCATCGGCGTCGTGAATATCTTTCAAACACTCCCTAGTTTAGCGATTCTTGCATTTTTTATTCCTATTTTGGGAGTTGGAAAAATACCTGCGATCGTTGCGCTATTTTTCTATTCCGTTTTGCCTATTTTAAGAAATACGTATGCCGGTGTTCAAGGTGTGAACAAAAACTTGCTTGAATCTGGTAAAGGGATTGGCATGACGACATGGGAACAAATTCGTCTTGTGGAACTGCCGCTTGCTGTTCCGGTCATTATGGCAGGGGTCAGAACCTCAACGATTTATTTAATTGGGTGGACAACACTTGCTGCTTTTATCGGTGGAGGCGGTCTTGGTGACTACATTTTAATTGGGCTTCAGCTTTACCAGCCGGAATACATTATTGCGGGTGCGATCCCTGTCACTATTTTAGCAGTCATCATTGACCTTACATTGATGAAGCTTGAGAAAAAAGTAACACCAGAAGGCTTAAAAGGATTGAAGGAAGTTTCATAAGGAGTTGGCTCATGTGAAGAATAGAAAAACAAAATGGATCAGTGCACTGCTTGCCGGATGCTTGCTATTTATAAGTGGCTGTTCACTTCCTGGACTAGCCGGCTCTTCAGGGAGCACGCTGCGAATCGGTGCACAAAACTTTACAGAATCAGAAATTATGGCCTATATGGTGGGAGACATCATTGAGCATTACACAGATAAAAAGACAACCATTGTGAAGAATTTAGGCTCAAATACCGTACAGCAAAAAGCAATGGAAAACGGGGATGTCGACATTTCGGCAACACGATATACAGGCACGGATTTAACAAGTACGCTAGGAATGGATGCAGAAAAAGATCCAAAGCGTGCAATGGAAATCGTCCAGAAAGAATTCAAAAAACGCTATGATTACAAATGGTTTGATTCCTATGGGTTTGATAATACGTATGCCTTTGCTGTGACGCAGAAGATGGCGAAGGAAAACAACCTAGAAACAGTCTCTGATTTAAAAAAGAATGCCAAAAATTATCGCTTCGGTGTGGATAATATTTGGCTGAAAAAGAAAGGTGACGGTTACGAAGGGTTTGTGAAAACATACGGAATTGAATTTGGAAGCACTTTTCCGATGCAGATCGGTCTAGTCTATGACGCATTGAAAAATGAAAAAATGGATATTGTGCTTGCCTATTCAACAGATGGCCGGATCAAAGCGTATAATCTCAAAATCTTAAAAGATGATAAACGATTCTTCCCACCATACGATGCATCACCAGTTGTCCCTGAGAAGGTATTAAAAGAAAATCCAGGACTGGACAAGGTGATCAACAGGTTGATTGGAAAAATCGATACCGAACAAATGCAAGAGCTCAATTATCAAGTCGATGGAGAACTAAAAGAACCAGCGACTGTTGCGAGAGATTTTCTAAAGAAACACAATTACTTTGAGTAAGATTGGGAGGTGTCAGAGCTGATGGACACACTGCAGCAATTATGGGCGTATTATCAACAGAACGGTTCATATGTGTTAGAAGAATTTTACCGGCATTTCCTCATGTCAGCGTATGGGGTATTATTTGCGGCAATTGTCGGAATACCAGTCGGCATCTTTGTGGCGCATTACCGCAAACTGAGCAATTGGGTGTTCGCAATAACCAATGTCATTCAAACCATTCCAGCGTTAGCGATGCTTTCTGTGTTGATGCTTGTATTAGGACTTGGCGCAAATACAGTCATCTTATCACTCTTTTTGTATTCGCTTCTGCCGATTATCCGTAACACGTACACAGGTATTGTCAGCATTGAGCATGCCTATTTAGAATCGGGGAAAGCGATGGGTATGACGAAATGGCAAGTGCTGAGAATGGTTGAATTACCGCTTGCTTTATCTGTCATTATGGCTGGTTTAAGAACCGCACTTGTGATCGCAATCGGTATTACAGCGATTGGGACATTTGTTGGTGCTGGAGGACTTGGTGATATCATCATCAGAGGATCAAACGCGACAAACGGAACAGCCATTATTTTAGCAGGTGCTATTCCAACTGCGCTCATGGCCATTATTGCTGACCTTGTCATGGGCTGGCTTGAACGCTATTTAAGCCCAACCAACAAGAAAAAAGAAAGCAAGGCATTAGCTGAAAAAAACATGACGTCCGCATAAATGCTTGAAAAGACAAAACCTCCTCTACATCTGTAGGGGAGGTTTTTTTATCATGATTAGGCGGCTCACATCAGGAGACATTTATGATTCAAGTGTGATCCATTCAGAGGACCACTTCGCAATTTCCTCAAAAACGGGTGCAAGTGAGCGCCCCATATCAGTTAATGAATACTCAATACGCACGGGTGTTTCAGCAAAAACCTCCCGTTTTACAATGCCTGCTGCTTCCAGCTCTTTTAATCTCTCAGATAAAACCCTTCCGCTTAAATTGGTCAGAGCTGCTTCGATTTCACTAAAGCGCTGTGAACCTGAGAGAAGCTGAAAAACAATCAGTGCCACCCAGCGTTTACTTAATAACTCAACTGCTTTTTCAAACCGCGGGCACATATCAGATTGATTCATCTTTCTTCACTCCAATCTGAACCCATTATACCGTAATTCTGTCAAAAATCGGCGCAAAAAGCTTGTCAATGATCAAAACATTTTACGATGACGAACGGCTGTTTAGTAGAAATAACAAATAGCGGTTTAAATCTTCTATTTCATGTTTAGAAAGGGTGGACCATATGTCCCCATTAAATATTTCAAGATCATCAAGTTCATATTGCTCTGCTGCTTCTTTTATTTGGGTAAAAGCCGTTTCTTCTTCCTTTATGACATAGGCAGAAGCCGCTTCTTCAATATACCCTGCAGCCTGCATCATGTCCTCATAAGGTACTTTTAATGCACCTGCTAGTTTTTTAATTGTAGGAGGTTTCGGAATGCCGCGTTTCCCGTTTTCAATCCGAGAAATACCAGCAGCGCTGACCTCTGAATACATCGCTAATTGGTTCACCGATAGTTTCCTTTTCTCACGTAATGCTCTTAAATATGCACCGAAGTTCATCAACTCAAAACCTCACATGGTTAAAGATTAGTTATCTCTAGTGTACTCGATTTGTTGACTATTGGCAATAAGTGCACCATGAAAATATTGACATTAGTTAATGGTGGATGTATCTTATGTTTATGCCCCGCTATTTGTTCGCCTTTTTTTGGTTAATGAGCGTGAGAAAGTATTGATTCAGCTGGCTGATGTCTTGTGCGGTGAGTGTTTTCCATTGGTCTCCATCGAAAATAGGGAGATGTTCTACATCCTTTTGAAGCGCCGTTTGATAGATTTTTAATATGGACTCATATTTCGGTTTCATTTCATGCACTTTTTCCTGTTCAATATAACCGGCAAGCAGCATTAAATCCTCATAAGGCACCTTCAAAGCGCGTGCTAATTTTTTTATGGTTAAAGGCTTTGGCACACCACGCTTTCCATTCTCAATCCGAGAAATACCGGCAGCGCTTACGCCTGAATACATGGCGAGTTGATTGACAGACATCTTTCTATTCTCTCTTAAAATGCGTAATTGTTCACCAAAGTGATTCATGTCATCGAACCTCACATTTCAGTATATGACTTATTTTAGTATGATCATTGACCAAAGGAAATAGAAAGGGCGTAAAAGTGTTGACATAAGTTAATGGATCCGGGAGATATGAGAGTCCTACATGTTGTACATATTGATCCTATAGGGAGGTTGTAATGATGGTCGAAAAGATTCAGATCAGGCGGGCGTTTGTGATGCAGTATATGATCGAAAACGATATGTCTTTAAATCAGCTCGCAGATGAAATTGGCATCTCTCCTGCCACACTCAGCAGGGTATTGAATGGTCACCGGAAGCCAGGACAGCTTGTCATTGGCAAAATGATTCATTACTTTGATAAAAAATTTGAAGATTTATTTTACTATGAAGATGTTGACAAAAGTCAATGAACGAAATCATCGTATGATCATTAAGGAGGCGGCTTCATTGAAAAGAACTGGAATGGTAAGACACATCGATTCGCTTGGCAGAATTGTTCTGCCTTCAGAAATGCGGAAGGTACTCAATATAAAAGAAGAGCAGCTGTTAGAAATTTTCATCGAAGATCAAACCATTATGCTGAAAAAATATGATGCAGATAAGAGCTGCTTATTAACTGGCCAAATAACGAAATACAACAAAAGCTATGGAAACGGCAATGTCGTACTGAGTCCTGAAGGAGCTGAACGGCTGTTAGTAGAATTAAAACAGCTCTTAAAAGAAGAAGCAACTCGCTAAAAACGTTTTTTAACCTCAAAAATTGCATATAAAAAATGCTGCATACAATCCATTGGAGCGAAATTGAATCAAAATGACAAATAAAGTCGACAATATATAGGAAATCTTTATTTTGATGTTTCGTGACATGCACCTTGTTTTCATGTAAAATAAAGTTATGTGTACCAGTTTGTCTGGAGGTGTTTTCATGCACGCATTTGTTATCACATTACTCGTAATTGTCAGTATCGCACTTATCATCGTTGTATTATTACAATCAAGTAAAAGTGCAGGACTGTCAGGCGCTATTTCAGGTGGAGCCGAGCAGCTTTTCGGTAAGCAAAAAGCGAGAGGTCTTGACTTGATTCTTCACCGATTAACTGTCATTTTGTCAGTGCTTTTCTTCATCTTAACACTTGCATTGGCATATTTAGGCGTGTAGGCGCGAGTAACAGAAGGTCTGATCTTTTTTCAGACCTTTTTTTATTATCAGCACTCTTTTGTGTTTGTATCATACATACAAGTGGAAAATATAAACCATATCAGAAGGAAAGGAAGTCACATCATGAAAGTTGTTACACCAAAACCATTTACGTTTAAAGGTGGAGAAAAGGCGGTGCTTCTTCTTCACGGTTTTACTGGGAATACAGCCGATGTTCGCATGCTTGGGCGTTATTTGAATGAAAGAGGCTATACATGCCATGCACCTCAATACAAAGGACACGGTGTACCGCCAGAGGAGCTTGTTCATACAGGTCCTACAGATTGGTGGAAAGATGTAGAAGAAGGCTATCAATTTTTAAAAGACGAAGGTTATGAGGAAATTGCGGTCTGCGGACTATCCCTCGGAGGAGTTTTTTCATTGAAATTAGGTTACACTGTACCTGTAAAGGGAATTGTACCTATGTGTGCACCTATGTACATAAAAAGTGAAGAAGTCATGTACCAGGGTGTACTAGATTATGCCCGTAACTATAAAAAATTCGAGGGTAAGTCAGAGGATCAAATTGAGCAAGAGATGGAAGAGTTCAAGAAAACACCAATGGGTACACTCAAGGCTCTTCAAGAACTCATTGCAGATGTCAGAAACAATGTTGACATGATTTATTCACCTACTTTTGTTGTTCAGGCTCGTCATGATCATATGATTAATACAGACAGTGCAAACATTATTTATAACGAAGTAGAGACAGATGAAAAACATTTAAAGTGGTATGAAGAATCGGGCCATGTTATCACGCTTGATAAAGAGCGGGAGAAGGTTCATCAGGATGTATATGCATTCTTAGAATCACTCGATTGGTCAATTTAAATATATAGGGGGTTAGAGTGTGCAAAAAGAAGAATTTATGGATGAATTACTTGCGTTTATGCAAGAAGAGGCGTACAAACCATTAACGGTACAGGAATTAGAAGTCATGATGGAAATTACCAATCCAGATGATTATAAAGAGCTCGTCAAAGCACTTGTGATATTAGAGGATCAGGGGCTTATCGTCCGTACCCGCAGCGACCGCTATGGTGTACCGGAAAAAATGAACTTGGTAAAAGGGAAGCTGTCTGCGCATGCAAAAGGATTTGCATTTGTGACACCAGAAGAGTTTGGGCAGGATGATATTTTCATTCCGCCAAATGAGCTAGGCACAGCAATGAATGGCGACACCGTCATGGTTCGTGTCAGCCACAAATCAAATGGCACCAAAAAAGAAGGAACGGTCATCCGTATTCTGGAGCGTAATACTCAGACGGTTGTCGGTACCTATACAGAAACGAAAAGTTTTGGTTTTGTCATTCCTGATGATAAAAAAATCACAAACGATATCTTCATTCCAAAATCCGCTAAAAACGGAGCGGTTGAAGGTCATAAAGTCGTTGTCACGCTGACAAGCTATCCAGAAGGAAGAATGAGTGCAGAGGGTGAAGTGACGGAAATTCTCGGTCACAAAAATGACCCTGGCATCGATATTTTATCGATTATTCATAAACACGGTCTACCAGGTGAGTTTCCGGAAGAAGCGCTCCAGCAGGCAGCAGACACACCTGAAACGATCGATGAAAAAGACTTAGAGGGCAGGCGTGATCTGCGCAACGAAACGATTGTGACCATTGATGGTGCAGATGCAAAGGACTTGGACGATGCGGTTACTGTGCAAAAGCTGGATGATGGTAAATACAAACTAGGTGTGCATATTGCGGATGTCTCTCATTATGTAACGGAAAACTCTCCAATTGATCAGGAAGCCTATGAGCGCGGAACGAGTGTGTATCTTGTAGACCGCGTTATTCCAATGATTCCTCATCGCCTGTCAAATGGCATTTGCTCATTGAATCCGAAGGTTGATCGTCTCACACTCTCTTGTGAAATGATCATTGATCGAAGTGGGAAAGTCGTCAAACACGAAATTTTCCAAAGTGTGATCAAAACGACGGAAAGAATGACCTATTCCGATGTGAATAAGATTTTAGTTGACCAAGATGAAGAGCTTTTAGACAAATACGAGCCGTTAGTACCAATGTTCCAAGAGATGGAGAAGCTTGCAGAAATTCTGCGTGACAAGCGAATGGAGCGCGGAGCAGTCGACTTTGATTTCAAGGAAGCAAAGGTGCTTGTAGATGATGAAGGCGCAGCGAAAGACGTAGTCATTCGTGAGCGTTCAGTTGCAGAGAAATTAATTGAAGAATTCATGCTGGTGTCAAACGAAACAGTTGCCGAGCATTTCCACTGGATGAATGTTCCGTTCATTTACCGAATTCACGAAGAACCAAATCCTGAGAAGCTTCAGCGCTTTTTAGAGTTCGTGACGACGTTTGGTTACATTGTGAAAGGAACGTCAACGAACATTCACCCGCGCGCACTTCAAAGTGTCCTCGATGCTGTCAGAGATCAACCAGAAGAAGTCGTCATTCAAACTGTGATGCTTCGCTCTATGAAACAGGCGAAGTATGATCCAGAAAGCATTGGCCATTTTGGATTATCTACCGAATTCTATACACACTTCACGTCGCCGATCCGCCGTTACCCGGATTTAATCGTGCATAGGCTGATCAGAACCTATTTAATAGAGAAAAAGACAGACGAAGCGACCCTTGAAAAATGGGGTCAATTGCTGCCAGAAATCGCAGATCATGCATCTACAATGGAGCGCCGCTCTGTTGATGCTGAGCGCGAAACAGATGACCTGAAAAAGGCAGAGTTTATGCTTGATAAAATCGGTGAAGAGTTTGATGGTATGATTAGTTCCGTTACGAATTTCGGACTATTCGTTGAACTGCCGAATACGATAGAAGGTCTTGTCCATGTGAGCTACATGACAGACGATTACTATCGTTTTGATGAACAGCACTTTGCCATGATCGGTGAACGTACAGGGAATGTCTACCGTATCGGTGACGAAATCACTGTCAAAGTGGTGAGTGTGAATAAAGATGAGCATTCCATTGATTTTGAAATCGTCGGGATGAAAGGCACTCGCCGTAAATCACCAAAAGACTTCAAGTTCAAAAAACGGACAGATCCACCAGCCAAAAAAGGACGCGGAGGTCAAAAGGCCTCTGGGGAAAAAGGCAAAGAGGATAAAGGCGGCGACTGGTTTACAGGTCGTAAAAAGAAGAAAAAGAAAAAACGCGTATTTGATAACGCACCGAAACAAAAGCGCAAAAAGAAAAAGTAACGTGACAAAAAGCAAATAGGGCATCACGCTCTATTTGCTTTTTGACCACGTGGCAGCAGCATTGTCGAAAGCTGGATTGTTTGATAAAATAATCCGTACGATTTGGACCGTGTCTGTGTCAAAAGGAGGGTGTACGCCAATGCCAAAGGGAGAGGGAAAGGTTGTTTCCCAAAACAAAAAAGCCAACCATGATTATTTTATAGAAGAAACATACGAAGCCGGCCTTGTATTACAAGGAACTGAAATCAAATCCATTCGAGCAGGAAAAGTGAATTTAAAAGATTCCTTTGCCAAAATCGAACGAGGAGAAGTGTTTCTTCACAATATGCACGTGAGCCCATACGAACAGGGGAACCGTTATAACCATGATCCGCTCAGAACGAGAAAGCTGCTGCTCCACCGCAAACAAATCAGTAAATTGATTGGTGCGACAAAGGAAGAAGGCTACTCACTTGTTCCCATTAAACTCTATTTGAAAAATGGCTTTGCCAAAGTGCTAATTGGAGTCGGTAAAGGGAAGAAGAAATATGATAAACGTGAAGATCTGAAGAAAAAAGATGCGAAACGTGAAATCGAGCGAGCTTTCCGTGATCGTCAAAAGCAATTCTAGACGCATGCAGATGGCTTGCTGAGAGCGGAAGCATTATGCTACAATATGTTATGCAGTAAACAATCATCGTCGTTTTTTTTACAGAAACCACCAGTTGTTTCGAGCGATGAGATTGTTATAATAGTCATATACGGAAGCAGTTAAGCTAAAGAACGTTTCCATCCCGTATATCCCTTTTACAAGGGGACGTTACGGATTCGACAGGGATGGTTCGAGCTTAGGCTGCGAGCCGAGAGGCGATCTCGTTAACACGCACCTAAATGTAACTGGCAAAACTAAAAGTTTTAACCAAAACTTAGCACTAGCTGCCTAATAAGCGCAGCGAGCTCTTCCTGACATCGCCTATGTGTCTGTGAGGAGCCCAATGAAGTAGGCTACGCTTACGTTTTCGTCTGAGGACGTAAGAAGAGATCCATCAGACTAGCTCTCCAAGCGCCCGTCAGCAGGCATGAGGATGAGTGAACACGTAAATATGTTGACTACGCTCGTAGACGCTTAAGTAATCGATGTCTCTGGACGTGGGTTCGACTCCCACCGTCTCCATATGATTTTAAAAAAGTGTCAAAACCCATGTTAGATAAGGGTTTTGACACTTTTTAAATACGTGAAATTTTATAGTTGCAATGAACTTTTGCTATATGTTGCTGTTACAAATATTATAGGAATTCATAATTTAGTTTCAGTTGTTTATATATAAGTGAACTTCGTTCAAGAATAGCTTGATTAACAAAAGTTAAAAATTCACTCAGATTATTTTCATCTTTGGTACTAACTGTTTCTTTAAAGTGATTGCGCCAAAATTCTTTTGGTTCACTGGTTAAATCTTTTGGGTTTTCTAAAAAGCTCTGCAAAAAATTCTTCTCCACAAAATTAGGCCAAGTTTTAAAACTTAAAATCCACTTAGCGGATTCAATAATATATTTTTTATACTTAAAAGTGTTATTGTTCATTGTGTTTTCTAAAAAAATCTCAATAGAATCATTACTATTCATAAAATCATTTAAAATGACTTTAATATGGTTCAAAGTTAGATCCCAATAATCATAGGTAGATTTATAACGTTTGCTATTAAAAGGAGAAAACCAATTTTTATTATTTTTGATGGCGTATACAGGTATAAAATTACCTACTGTGTGTGTTAATTTTGCATAATCTTTAAATATAGGATTAGATAAATCATATGTCTCCTTATAAAAGGCTTTGTAAGGAGTTACAAATGAATTCATTGTTTCTCCATTTGCCTCAACAAAATCTGTTTGTTTAGTATTCCAGAATTCAAATTGATTTCCCCATAAGCGTTTGTATATTTCGAGGGTCAAAGGTAATCTATCACAATCAGATTGGGAACCATAAATATTACCTTTATATAGAATAATATTTGCAATAGGGTTTTTTTCATCATATATTAAATTTCTTAAATCAAAAACCTCTCTTTTGAAATCATAATTTATAAATTCTTCTTCTGAAAGTTCCATTAATTCATCAAAAGTCATTCGTAAGTTCTCCTTTATGTCCACTCTTTATTTATTAGAAGATTATCTAACTTCATTTTTTAACCTCTTTATTATACTTTAATATACTTCATGTAATTCATTTCACACTTGAAATTCAAAAATTAAGAAGCGATTCGGCAATGTAGCTTGTTTCTAAACTTTCAGAAGCCGTCGTATCTAGTGTCTGGAAGATAGATGCTTAGGTTGTTTCTTATAGAATTTTTTATTAGAAAGTTAGGGAGAATACCTAAATATACCTATTTTTTAACCGATGATAATTTGTAGGGAAATATCACCAGATAATGACAGGGGGACATTTTAGTTAAAAGAAAAAAGTTCGAATAGACCCTACAAAGCATATGATGAAACAGCTAAAGTAGTTGACGAATTAGAAAAAGTCTCAAAGGATAAGGAGTAATTCATAAAAATGAAAACAAACAAAAAGACAATCATTTCAGTATTTCTTTTAGTATTTACATTGATGATGGGTACAGCATGCGGTAAAAATGAATCAGAAAACGGTTCATCAAACAAAGCAGCAGCAAAACAAGAAAAAATAGAAAAAATGACTGATAGCGAATATGCATCATGGTATAAGGGATATCTAAAACGGTTTGAAGAAAGAATTATGTCTTTTGTTTTATCGTTGGTTCCTTTAGACGAGGTTTACGATAAAGAATGGGCTAGTGATGTTGAGACAAAGATTGATAGCATGAGAGAATTACTCAGCGAAGCCAAAGACAAAGAAGTTAAAGTTCCTGATACGTATAAAAAAGTAAACGAGTACTTGGTGAAAGCGGATGACAAATTTGAATCACTTTTCAAAGATATCTTAAAAGTAATCAAGCGAGATAAAGTCAGTGATGATGATTTAAGTTTCATGAATTCTAGAATGAAAAAAGCTTTAGAAGAAGTGGATAATGCTAAAAAAGAGATGAGTAAAATGAAAGACAATAAATCAAATGAAAAACAAAAAGATAAATCAAATTCATAATTAAGTAAAGAAAAAGACGTCTGCTTTACAAAGCTCAGAGGGTCTTAAGAATAACGAGTTTAGTTCACAACGTAAGAAGGATGCTACATACTGTCATCCTTCTTACTTTTCATGTAAGTTCCTTGAAGAAAACCGAACCAACCGAATAAACAAAGGACAAACCACAATCACCGCCATCATCAACAAAAGCCCATCAGGCATAATCTCCACAAATGTTGTCTGAATCACATAAACCGCAATCAGCAGCAAATAACTCATCAAAAATAACAGCTCAGATCGTTTCTTCTGAAATGGCTTCTCTAAAAGAATCAGCATGAACAAACCTGCCATGATGATCAAAAAAGTCATCTCCTATCAAGCCTCCTTTTCATTCATCTCCACATTGTACAGATATTTCACTTGCTACAATATGCTTTATCCATAAAATAAGTAAAAAGTAATGAACAGATAAGGCGCCACGACTAGTAAAATGACGAACGCTTTCCAAAAAACCGCCAACCAAATCAAAATCACATCTTCCCATTTGAGACGTCCTCATATATAGTAAGATTAGACTAGTTCTAAATAACTGAAATTGGGGCGTTTACATGGATTCGATTGTTTTACATTTTATTGTGATCATGAGTGTTTCTGGCATTCTGTCCGTAATATTATCAATCATTGCTCATGCAAATCGCCATCGGTATATTGGCTGTCAATTGTTTATGTATATGTCTGGAGCAACTGCGATTTATATTTTTGGACATACATTTGAATTATTGGCGCGCACCCCTCAAGAAATTACATTCTGGGTTAGTTTTCAATACATAGGTCTTCCGTTCATTGCACCGTTCAGCCTGATGATTGTGCTGCAGTTTACTGGTTTCCATCAATATGTAACAAAGCGCCGCGTGCTTCTCTTCTTGCTGATTCCAATTTTAACCACCATTTTGGTGTTCACCAACTCTTTTCATTCACTCTTTTACCGAAGCATCACGATGAATACAGTAGACGGGTTTTTATTGGCTGATTTTACCATTGGCTATTGGTATATCATTCATGGGGTCTATACATTTGGTTGTTCCATGCTCGCTATTTTTATGCTGCTTTGGTTTTTACGTGTAAAGAAAGATTATTTGAAACAGGTTCTGATCTTGCTCGTTGGGATATTATTACCGATCACCACCTCTTTTATCTATTTATTAGGTGTCACGCCCTTTCACATTGACCCAGTACCAGTGGTGATGTTTTTAACCAACGCACTCTACTTATGGGCGATTATGTCTTTTCATCTCTTTAAGCTCTCTCCCATTGCGATGGAGCGTGTGTTTGAACATATGTCAGAAGGTGTTCTTCTATTGGATCGATACCGAACACTGATTGATTATAACCCTGCGGCTGCATTGATCATTCCTGTGCTCGCTAAAAAGGGAATCGGCTATAAAATCGATGATATATTCTCAGGGATCATCAAAGAGCCGGCGTTTATACAGTGGCTGCGTTCTCCGCAGGATCATTCACAGTATGATTTAATGTGGGAAAAAGAGCAGCCCTTCTATTATCATCTCACTGCTTCTTCTCTTTTTAATAGAAGAGGCGAAGTCGAAGGCAGGCAAATTGTGATCAGTGATGTTACTGAGCAGCGACTATTGCAGGAAGAGCTGGAGCGCCGAGCATATATTGATGGTTTGACGAATATCTTCAATCGGTCTTCCTTTATTGAACGAACGCAGATGTTATTGGAAGAGGATGCGCAGGATACCGCAATACTGCTATTTGATATTGATTTCTTTAAACAAATCAATGATACGCACGGCCATCACATTGGAGACGAGGCGTTGCGTCATGTTGTGTCCATTTGTCAGCAGCATTTGAAGATGGATGATTTATTTGGGCGATATGGTGGAGAAGAGTTCGCCATTTGTCTGCCGCATCATTCATTTGAAGAGGCATGTCGTATTGCGGAACAAATGAGACATTCATTTGAAGTGAGTTTCTTTCAGACAGATGAGAAAAAAGTAAGAGTGACAGCAAGCTTTGGCGTCGCCCATACAGCGAATGATCCCTCTATATTAGAAACGCTTCTATTTGAGGCAGATCAAGCCTTGTATATGTCAAAACGCCAAGGACGTAATCGGATTTATGCATCAACTGGTTCGGACTATATGCTGTACCAAAAGCAGGATCTTCCGCCTACTTCTCATTGACTGTTGTCCTTCATTTAGATATGATAAACATAACATTTGAACGGTTTCCTAAAGGGGAGTAGCTTTTACGGTTTGGTCGTCATTACAGAAACATCCGTTGTTTCTCGGCCATTCCGGCATGAACATGTTAGCCAGACCTTTGCCTATCACACTTGAGGCAAAGGTCTGGCTTTTTTTAAGGTCTTTTTGCATCTGTGTGGTTGGGAGCTGGACAAATGAGGGGTTTCAACATAGCAGATGAAAGGATGATGGATCTTGAAACAACATGTGATGGCGTTTCTATTTACCGGTACGTTTTTGTTAAGTGGATGTTCTGGACTGCTAGACCAAGTGAACGATACAACGACATATGTCACAGAAGCAAATGAGTATGTGATGGATATTCAGCAATTCACAGAGGATTTTCCACAGCTTGCGGAAGAAGCTGTACAAGATGCTGCCAAAAGAGCAGATTTGACGCAGCAGCTTGAATCATTGAAAGCAGACATTCAAGAATTTAATGAACTCTCAGCCCCATCAATAGCAAAAGACCTGCATGCACAAATCATGGAGAAAAATAAAGTACTGTCAGAGGAGATTCAAACCTATTTACAGCAATTGAAAATGGACAACTTCGATGCTGCAGCTATTTTAGAGGATCAGCAAGGCCTCATGAAGCAGCTTCAGCAATCCGTCAACCTTTTGCAAGATATTGAACAGTTGACAAACTAGAATAAACAAACGGTGATCTCAGCATATCTTTGCCTTTTCAGGTGAAGATATGCTTTAATGGAATGTAAGACAAGTATGATAGAAAAAAGGTGATCAGATGACAGAACAAGAAGAAAGACATATCGCTTCGCCTAGAGCCGAGAAGGAAAAAGAGCAATTAATCAACCGCTTAAAACGAGTGGAAGGTCAAGTGCGAGGGATTCAGCAAATGATTGAAAACGATCGTTACTGTATAGATGTCGTGAATCAAATTTCTGCTGTCAATGCAGCTTTAAAAAAAGTGAGTCTTCAATTAATGGAAAAGCATACACATCATTGCGTAGCAGATGCCATTAAGAGCGGTAATGGGGATGAAGCCATTGAAGAGTTGATGAATGTCTTCACGAAGTTGACAAAATCGTAGCAAACAGCGGATCATTTATGTTTACAATGATACCCTACTAGGGTATAGTAAAAATAGAAAATGATTGATGGAGGCGATGAGAAGTGGAACAAGCAACACTACAAGTGCAAGGCATGTCTTGCGGACATTGTGTGAAAGCAGTCGAAGGAAATGTAGGAGAATTAGCAGGTGTTGAATCTGTGAAAGTCCATTTAGATAAGGGTCAGGTGGAGGTTTCCTTTCACTCAGATCAAATCACGTTACACCAGATCTCTGATGTCATTGAAGAACAGGGATATGATGTCGTATAAAATGAGCATACGTGCTGCATAAGACAGCACGTATTTTTTTAAAAATAACAATACCCCCATGGAGTATGTGGAGAGGTGAGATAAATGAAAAAAGAAATTGATTTTCAAATTACGGGAATGACTTGCGCCGCCTGTGCAGGCCGCATTGAAAAGGGCTTGAACAGGTTGGAAGGTGTGGACGCCGCCAGTGTGAACTTAGCGCTTGAAACATCCCACATTGTGTATGAAACAGAACAACTCACAGCAGAGGATCTAAAACAAAAAATTCAATCTCTTGGCTATGATGTGGTGATGGAACAAGCCGAATTTGATATAGAGGGAATGACGTGTGCTGCTTGTGCAAACCGAATTGAGAAAAAAGTCAACCGGATGGAGGGTATTGATCAAGGGTCAGTGAACTTTGCGCTTGAGACACTTCAGGTGACGTATCATCCAGGGCAAATATCTCCAAGTGACATAAAAGAGGCTGTGAAATCCATTGGGTATTCATTAATCGAACCAGCCGAAGAGCATGCAGAGGAAGGGAAAAAAGACCATCGCCAAGTAGCGATTGAGAAACAAACGGCACGCTTTTTGTTCTCGATGATTTTGTCATTGCCTCTTCTTTGGGCAATGGTCAGTCATTTTTCTTTCACATCGTTTATTTGGTTGCCAGAAGCGTTTATGAATCCATGGGTTCAGCTCGCATTAGCAGCGCCCGTCCAGTTCATTGTCGGCTGGCCTTTTTATGTAGGTGCTTATAAAGCGTTGAAAAATAAAAGTGCCAATATGGATGTCCTTGTGGCATTAGGGACATCAGCTGCTTTTTTCTATAGTTTATATGAAAGTATTCAGTCAGCGGTTCAAGGTACACATGAGGCGGGCCTCTATTATGAAACGAGTGCTGTGCTGATTACGTTGATTGTGCTCGGAAAGTTAATGGAAGCAAGAGCGAAAGGGAGATCATCAGAAGCGATTCAAAAACTGATGGGCTTACAAGCGAAAGAAGCTGTGATAGAGCGAGATGGGAAAGAAATGACCGTTCCTATTTCTGAAGTGAAAGTGAATGATTTTGTGTTCGTCAAGCCGGGTGAAAAAGTCCCGGTAGACGGAGAAATCATCGAAGGAACAACAGCGATCGACGAATCGATGATTACAGGAGAAAGTCTGCCAGTTGATAAAACCACAGGAGATACAGTCATCGGGGCAACCATCAATAAAAATGGATTTGTGAAAGTGAAAGCAACAAAAGTAGGAAAAGAAACGGCTCTTTCACAAATCATTCGAGTCGTCGAACAAGCGCAAGGCTCAAAAGCACCAATTCAAAGAATGGCAGATCAAATTTCAGGGATATTTGTCCCCATTGTTGTAGGATTGGCTGTACTCACTTTTCTGATTTGGTTTTTCTTTGTTGACCCAGGGAATGTGACATCTGCACTTGAAACCTTTATAGCGGTCATCGTCATCGCATGTCCTTGTGCGCTTGGTCTTGCTACACCGACCTCTATTATGGCAGGCAGCGGCCGGGCAGCTGAATCAGGGATTTTGTTTAAAGGCGGAGAACACTTAGAGGTAACCCAATCACTAGATACAGTAGTGCTAGATAAAACAGGGACTGTGACAAAAGGGGAGCCGAGTCTTACAGATGTGATTGCGTCTGCCAATTGGACAGAAGATAAGCTGCTTCAGTTAGCAGGATCGGCAGAACAGCAGTCAGAGCATCCACTTGCCAGAGCGATTACAGATGGCATGAAGACTCGGGGTCTCCAAGCGGTCGAGGTAGAAGCTTTTCAAGCAGATCCTGGTCATGGAATTGAAGCAAGAGCTGCCGGACATGAGCTTTTGATTGGCACACGGAAACTCCTAAAGAAACATCATATCAGCTGCGAAGCACTAGAAACAGTTGTGACTGAGCTTGAAGAACAAGGGAAAACGGCGATGCTCATTGCCATTGACGGCGAGCCAGCAGGTATTGTCGCCGTTGCTGATACAATCAAATCGTCTTCTTCTCAAGCGGTCGCTCGTCTCAAAGAGCAAGGGATTCACGTCGTGATGATGACAGGAGATAACAAGCGCACAGCAGAAGCGATTGCGAGTGAGGCAGGCATAGATCATGTCATCGCTGAAGTTCTTCCAGAGGAAAAAGCGGCTCATATTGTAGCGCTTCAGAAACAAGGAAAAAAAGTGGCGATGGTTGGAGACGGCATTAATGATGCCCCTGCCCTTGCAACAGCAAATATCGGGATGGCTGTCGGAACAGGTACAGATGTTGCCATGGAAGCGGCAGATATTACGCTCATGACAGGAGATCTCCATGCCATTGCAGATGCACTTGAATTTAGCAGAAAAACGATGAGAAACATTAAACAGAATCTATTTTGGGCACTTGCTTACAATTGTATTGGTATACCAGTCGCCGCATTTGGGTTCCTGGCACCATGGCTTGCAGGAGCGGCAATGGCCTCTAGTTCTGTATCGGTTGTGCTGAACGCACTAAGATTACAGCGATTGAAACCTGTCAGAGAGGGTGTGGCAAAATGAAGCTGAATGTCAAATGGGTGTGGACGTTGAGTGCTGTGATTTATGTAGCCATTGTACTGATAGGCTATGCGGTTTATGTCGAACTTTCTCCTCTTCAAGAGCCGCCAGCTGATCATATGTAACATGAGACTTCATCAGAAGCGAAGTCCTCGCATTCGGTGTCAGTCCTGCACTTCGGTGCTCGTCCTTTCTAGACTTCAAAGGTTTTCTATCACACTGAAAAGAAGACAAAGGGCTAAAATAAAGTTCATTTTAGCCCTTTGTCAATAATCTGAGACTTCGCCATAAGCGAAGTATTTTTTTAACAATTTTGTGGAAAAACCCACCTTTTAAAAGATTTTTCATAAAAAATTCACTTCTTTTTGTTCCTTTTTGTCGTTTTTTGTAGGTTCATCGTTAAGATGCGATTAAGCAACAAAGAAAGCGTTATCAAAAAAAGGGGGTCCACGTATGAAAAAGTTAGGGTTAGCTTCTCAAATACTCATCGCACTTGTTTTGGGTGTTGTCGTAGGAGCACTATTTTATCAAAATGAAACCGTTATTAATGTGTTAACGCCGATTGGCGATATATTCATCCACTTAATTAAAATGATCGTTCTTCCAATTGTTATTGCTGCATTGATTGTAGCCGTTGCAGGTGTAGGCGATATGAAAACCATCGGAAGACTCGGTGGGAAAACGATTCTTTACTTCGAAATTGTGACAACGATTGCATTAGCAGTTGGACTGCTTGCAGCAAACGTTTTCCATCCTGGTACAGGAATTGATATGAGTAACATGGAGAAAGGCGATATCTCTAAATATGAAGAGACATCTAAGTCTTCTGCCGAAAAAGCTAGTTTCTCTGAAACGATTGTGCATCTTGTGCCAACAAACGTGTTCCAATCCATTGCAGAAGGTGATCTATTACCAACAATCTTCTTTACAGTGTTATTCGGATTAGGAATTGCAGCAGTTGGAGACAAAGGAAAACCAGTGTTAGGATTTTTTGAGGGCATCCTCGAAGCGATGTTCTGGGTGACCAATAAAGTGATGAAGTTTGCACCATTTGGTGTATTCGCGCTCATCAGTGTGACGGTGATCAAATTCGGGGTCGGAGCGCTTCTCCCGCTAGGTAAACTGGTACTTGTCGTTTACGGCACAATGGCATTCTTCGTGATTGTCGTACTTGGCATTATCGCAAAATTAGCTGGAACAAGCGTCTTTACACTATTTAGAGTGTTAAAAGAAGAAATCATTCTTGCCTTCTCAACAGCAAGTTCAGAAGCTGTATTGCCTAGATTAATGGACAAAATGGAGAAGTTCGGATGCCCGAAAGCGATCACGTCGTTCGTTATCCCAACAGGCTATACCTTTAACTTAGATGGAAGTGCCATTTATCAATCCATTGCCGCCATATTTGTTGCACAAATGTACGGCATGCCTCTTTCCATCTATGAGCAAATTACGTTACTATTAATCTTAATGCTCACATCAAAAGGAATGGCTGGTGTACCAGGTGCATCGATCGTTGTTGTCATCACAACACTTGGAGCAATGGGACTTCCGCTTGAAGGACTTGCCTTCATCGTTGGGATCGACCGTATCCTTGACATGGTTCGTACAACTGTTAACGTATTTGGTAACTCACTTGCAGCCATTGTCATGTCTAAGTGGGAAAAAGTGTTTGATCAAGAGAAATCGAAGAAGTATATTGAGGAATTAAAACAACAAACAAAAGCAGCGTAAAAGGAGATCTTTTCAAATGACGAAGCTACAGGACAAGCAAGTTCGTATCGAACGAGACTTTCTAGGTGAAAAGGAAGTAGACACTCAAGCGTATTATGGAATTCAGACATTACGTGCAGTAGAGAACTTTCCAATTACAGGCTACCATGTTCATGAGGAACTCATCAAAGCACTAGGGATTGTCAAAAAGGCAGCCGCACTTGCAAATATGGATACAAAGCGACTATATGCTGGTCTTGGAGAAAAAATTGTTCAAGCCGCAGATGAAGTGATTGAAGGAAAATGGAACAATCAATTTATTGTCGATCCAATTCAAGGCGGGGCTGGCACTTCAATGAATATGAATGCCAATGAAGTCATTGCAAACAGAGCGCTTGAACTACTAGGAAAGGAAAAAGGCGCTTATACTGAGCTAAGTCCAAACACGCATGTGAACATGTCGCAGTCAACAAACGACGTTTTCCCAACAGCGATTCATATTTCAACATTGAATATGATTGAAAAACTACTTTATACGATGGAAAACATGCATCAAGTCATGACAGAAAAAGCGCAAGAATTCGATCATGTCATCAAAATGGGACGTACGCATCTTCAGGACGCTGTTCCAATCAGACTTGGTCAAGAGTTTAGTGCATATGCAAAGGTTCTTGCTCGTGATATTAAACGAATCAAGCAGTCTAGACAGCATTTATATGAAGTCAATATGGGCGCAACAGCAGTTGGAACAGGACTGAATGCTGATCCTAAATATATTCGCCAGGTAGTTGGTTATCTAGCTGACATTAGCGGATTGCCGTTAGTTGGAGCAGAAGATTTGGTCGATGCTACGCAAAATACAGATGCTTATACAGAAGTATCAGCTGCACTGAAAGTATGTATGATGAATATGTCCAAAATGGCAAACGATATTCGTTTGATGGCTTCAGGTCCTAGAGCAGGATTTGGTGAGTTGCACTTGCCGCCAAGACAGCCAGGTTCATCCATCATGCCAGGGAAAGTCAACCCAGTGATGCCTGAGGTCATGAACCAAGTGGCATTCCAAGTCATCGGAAATGACCACACGATCTGCCTTGCATCAGAGGCTGGTCAGCTTGAACTGAACGTCATGGAGCCAGTTTTAATATTCAACTTACTACAGTCTCTCAGTATGATGAAAAATGTATTTGAATCCTTTGTCGATAACTGCTTGCGTGACCTAAAAGCAGATGAATCGAGATTAAAAGAATATGTAGAAAAGAGTGCTGGTGTCATGACGGCGGTCAACCCGCACATTGGTTATGAAGCTGCTGCACGAATTGCGAGAGAAGCGATACTTACAGGCGTATCTGTACGTGAGCTTTGTCTGCAAAATGATGTGTTATCAGAGGAAGAGCTTGATATCATCTTAAATCCTTTTGAAATGACGAAACCAGGTATTGCTGGCGCATCACTTTTAGAAAAGGATCGTTTAGAAGATTAAGCGGCATCATGAGAAGCGCACACCGACAAATATCCGGTGTGCGTTTTTTCATGGACTGTTTGTTTTTCTGAAGCGCACATAGTATACTATCGTCAATTATTAGGGATGTGACTGCGTTTGAATCTACTGAAAAAATGGTTGAATACAGAGCCTTATTTAATTATCATGCTCATTGTTCTGACTCCGATTGGGGGAGAGCTGAAATTTTATCCATTTGAGGATAGCTTTCGTGTCAGCTTTGGAACCGTTGTCTTTTTCTTTATCCTGCTTCAAATGAAAAAATTCCCGGCATGGGCAAGCGGCATCATTGCGGGGGGATCCGTGTTTGCATTCCGGGTGCTTCTTGATACCGCTGTGTCAGGCCACCTAGCGCTGGAAGAGGCCGTTTCTTTAAGATTTCCTTCCCTGCTGTATTACGTCGTCTATGGTACGCTTTTTTATGTATTACAGGTCAGACGTTTCCGTGATAAGCCTTGGCTCATTGGGGCGACAGGGATCATCATGGAACTATGCGCAAGTGTAGTTGAAATGATTGCACTCAGGGGAGCCATTGATGAAATTTTAACAGTGAGAACGCTGTTTCAACTATTTGTATTGGCGATTTTCAGAAGCTTTTTCGTATTGGCTTGTTATACGATGATTCGATTATACGAAGAACAGGCGAGAGAGCGCCAAATGAAGAAGGAAAAGGAACACCTGCTGATGCTGCTGTCAAATCTTTATACGGAATCTACATATTTTTATAAAACCCTTGCACATGCTGAGCACATTACAGCTACTTCATATCAATTGTATCAATCTCTGCATCATGCAAAGGATACGGAATCATTAGATTTGAAAAAACTCGGAAAAACAGCCCTGCAAATTGCAGGTGAGGTACACGAAATCAAAAAGGATAATCAGCGGATTTTTTCTGCCTTATCAAAACTGATTCATGAGGAAAACTTTCAGGAGTATGCAAGTCCTGCTCATATTGCTGGACTTGTGATCCGTATCCATGAAAATTACGCGGAATCTCTTAAAAAACACATCGTTTTTCATTATGATGAAGAAGGACAGCACCCTGCTTATCATGTGTATACCATTCTATCTTTATTAAATAACATTGTATCCAATGCCATTGAAGCCATTCCGGTGAATGGAGAGGTATCACTATCCATTTCACGGAAAGAGAATGATGTGATCTTTCAAGTCAGTGACAACGGGCCAGGCATTAAAGAGCGTAACCATCATGTGATCTTTAAACCGGGCTTCACTTTAAAATACGACCAGGCCGGGAACCCATCAAGCGGCATCGGTCTTTCCTATGTGAAAGACACAGCCGAGAAGCTTGGCGGAAGTGTTGAAATGAAGAGTATCCCAAATCAACAAACGAAGTTCACTTTAACGATACCAATTGATCAAGTCAGCAGAAAAGAGGGAAATGGGAGATGAGATTTTTTATTGTCGATGATGATGAAGCCGTTCGTTCTTCACTCGCACAGCTCATTGAAGATGAAGAGCTTGGCTTTGTGGCCGGGGAAGCAGAGGATGGTGCTGAAGTAACAGCGAGCTACTTAAATGATTTGCACATTGATATTTTGTGTATTGATCTATTGATGCCGGAAAGGGACGGTCTTGAGACGATTCGAGCGATCAAGGATGAATTTCATGGGAAATATTTAATGCTGTCACAGGTAGAAACAAAGGAACTCATCGGCCAGGCATATACGCTCGGTGTCGAGTATTATGTGACAAAGCCGATCAATCGGGTAG
Organism: Bacillus sp. FSL K6-3176; assembly: GCF_038003325.1. Taxonomy (NCBI): domain Bacteria; kingdom Bacillati; phylum Bacillota; class Bacilli; order Caryophanales; family Bacillaceae; genus Bacillus; species Bacillus sp. FSL K6-3176. Next base: position 3,056,033 of record NZ_JBBOOX010000001.1, on the reverse strand, counting down.
AGGTCTTAAGTGTGCTCCACCTCATGATTGAACGTCTGCATTTAGAGCACTCAATTGAAAATATTCAGCATTCGCTCAAATCGGTCATGCAGTTCCAGCAGCGCGGACAGACGAAAACGAAGCAGAGGGGGAAAAGTCTTGCAGAGGCAGGTCAGTTTTTGCTCGCGGAGCTTGGGATTGTCGGCGAAAAGGGGTCTAAGGATTTACTAGATATGATTCTTTTCACAGATCAGTATTTAGCGTTACATGCCGATCAGCATGACTCTTTCCCTTCATTAAAAGTGATTTTCACTGGCATCACAGAGGATAAATTAAACGAACCTTTTACATCAGCAGACATCGCAAGAGAAGCAAAAGCAGCGGAACAGCGGGTAAGACGTGCGATCAACCAATCATTGAAACACATCGCCTCGCTCGGGTTAACCGATTTTTCTCACCCAACCTTTGAAAACTATGCATCAAAATTTTTCGATTTTACCATTGTGCGTAAGAAAATGAGTGAACTCACAAAAGAGACAAGTGGAAGAGAAGAGCACACACGTATCAATGTGAAGAAATTTGTGCAGGTGCTTTATTACGAGGCGAAACGTATTTTCATGGAAGATTAAAAAAGACATGCTCTCTATAAGGAGGGCATGTCTTTTTTTGTGATGGATTGAAGATGCATCTGTAGCACGGAGCGCATGAGCTGAGGCGGTAAACGATGGGGCTGTACGATTCCATTCAATGCAAGCCCATTGATGACCGCATAAAGCCGCTCAGTTTCTAATAAAAGATCGAGATGATCTAGCAGTAGCTCATCCTCTTTCAATTTCATTAAGCAAAATTGAACGGTTTGAAAAAGCTCGTCATACATCTTTGCATTGAGCGGCTGTAAATCTGGTTCAGTCAGTGCCTTGACTGTAAAAGCCTGCCACACCTCCATTTCAAATATTCGTTCTTCGTCTAGTGGAAGAACCTGCTCCAATAATGTGAATACATTTTCCTCTGTTGAACCGTTTAATGGAAGCTTAGCAATTCGCTCCTTCACTCTTTCCTGAATTAAATTCATGGAGAATAGAAATAATTCTTGCTGTGTGGAAAAATAATGACGCATAGAGCCGGCTGAAATGCCAGCTTCAACGGCTATTTTTCGTACAGAAGCGCTTTCCAATCCCTCTTGTTTAATCACTCTCATAGCAGCTTGAGCGACCTTTTGTTTTTGTTTATGGTGATCGACGATTTTTGGCATACCTTGATTTTAGCACAGCTATTGTTTTTTTAACACAGTTGTGTTATTTTTTATTTAATACAATCGTGTTAAAAAGGATGTGGGGAAATTGGTCGGTTTATTGATTGTGGCATGTGAAATTGGTTTTTGGCTGTTTATTCTTATGGGCTTAACACTGCGTTATGTATTTAAACAGAAAAAATGGGGTGCTTTCTTTCTTGTCTGTACGCCGGTTTTAGATCTCATCCTTCTTGCGGCTACTTATATAGATTTAAAGCAAGGGGCTGTGGCGAGCGTCATTCACGGGCTTGCGGCTGTCTATATTGGTGTGAGTCTGGCCTTTGGACATCAAATGGTGAAATGGGCAGATGCCCGGTTTGCTTATCGTTTTGCAGGTGGTCCTAAGCCAAAGGGGAAACCAAAGTACGGGAAGGAGCGGTCTTTGTATGAAATGGTGGGCTGGACACGTCATTTCATCTCTTATGTCATCGGAGCGGGGCTGTTATATGGATTGACCTATCTCATCCAAGCACCAGAACGAACGGAATCTCTGATGCAGCTTGTCAGTGTGTGGGGGATGGTCTTAGCCATTGATTTCGTCATTAGCATCAGCTACGTCATTTGGCCGAAAAAACACCCAGAAAATATAGCAGGTTGACAAAAAAGACAGGCGGACTCATTCCACCTGTCTTTTTGCTATGAGGACAATCCTTTGTAAATGGTGTCAATATTCCATTTCATCATCTTATAGTAGCTGTCCCCATCTTCACCTTCTTTGCCAATAGAGTCCGTAAATACTTTCCCCTTAATCGGAACTCCGGTTTCCTCAGATAGGCTTTCAAGGCTGCGCTTATCTACACTTGTTTCAAGAAAAAGGGCAGGAACTTGATGGTCTTTAACAAAATGAATGATGCGCTTCATTTGTCCAGGTGTTCCTTCACTTTCTGTGTTGATCTCCCAAATGTAGCCGGCTTTCAGTCCATACGCATCCGCAAAATATTTGAATGCCCCTTCGCTTGTGACAAGGAGTTTTTTGTCTTTTGGCAGCTGATCAAACTTATCTTTTGCTTCATTGTGAAGCGTTTGAAGCTTTTTGATATAGGTTTCAGCATTTTTCTCGTAATCCTCTTTATGCTCAGGATCTGCTTGAATGAGTGCATCTCTGGCATTTTGCGCATAAAGAATCCCATTCTCGACATTCAGCCATGCGTGTGGGTCCTGCTGGCTTTCAAGCCCTTTTGAAGACAAATGCTTCACTTTGACGCCTTTACTCAGCTCGGCTACAGGTGCATCAGCTCCGTCCTTGCCGCTCGATTCAAGCAGTTTTTGAAACCAGCCATTCCCTGTTTCAAGGTTCAAGCCATTAGATAGAACAAGGTCTGCATCCGTCGTATACTGAACATCCTTTGGTAGTGGGTCAAATTCATGTGGGTCTGTACCAATGGGAACAATGCTGTGAATAGAGACATGCTGTCCGCCTACTTCCTTCACAATGTCATAAAGAATGGAGTAGGTCGTGACAACTTTTAATGTACCGTCATCTTTTCCGGAACTCTTTTGCTGAGTAGAACAGCCTGCGATGACCAAAAGGGCAATACATACTGCGGTCAAACGGATTGCTAATACCTTCTTCATATATGTCCTCCTTTTACATAGACGCTTCCTTTTTTAACTGTGTTCGTTTTCGCTTCGATTTTAAGGATCTCCACAATATCCCTTGTTTCGGTGAAAAGATAAAGGCACTGCCGAATAATATGGTCGCGACCAGCACAATGGAAGCACCAGACGATAAGTTATACGTAAAGCTGAGCCCAAGTCCTACGACGGCTGAAACTGCTCCAAAAAAAGCAGATAAATAAATCATGATCCATAGCCGGTCTGTCAGTAAATAAGCGGTGGCAGCTGGTGTAATAAGCATTGCAACAACAAGAATAATACCTACAGTTTGCAGAGACGCCACGGTCACTAAGGTCAATAAGGTCATGAGGAAATAATGGATCATGCGATTCGGTAAACCGTAAACCGAAGAAATCACTGGATCAAATGAACTAATGAGCAGTTCTTTGTAGAAAACAATGACAGCCAGCAAAATGAAAATGCCAATGCCAAGCGTGATCCACATATCAGATGAACGAACGGCTAGTACGTTTCCAAACAAGATATGATATAAATCGCTGGAACTTTTCAAAAATGTAATCAAAATGATCCCAATGGAAAAAAAAGCAGTGAATACGATGCCGATGGCAGAATCATTTTTAATGCGGCTGTTTTGACTGACATATCCGATGCCGATGGCTGTCAGTACACCAGTTAGAACCGCACCAAAGAAAAAGTTAATGCCGAGCATATAAGAGATGGCGACACCTGGAAGTACAGCGTGTGAAATCGCATCTCCCATCAAAGCCATTCCCCGTAAAATGATAAAGCAGCCAATGACGCCGCAGATGATCCCTACCATAACGGATGTAAATAACGCTTTTTGTAAAAACGCATATTCAAAAAGTCCGGTTAAGAATTCCATTACGCGTCTCCTCCTGCTGATTTTAAAAATGGCAGTTGTGTTTCGTATGCTTGGAGCATGACCTCAGGACGAAGAATATCATGTACAGGCCCTGCTTTGACCAGCTTTTTATTTAGAAGAACGAGATGGCTGAAGTAATCATCGGCTTTACTTAAGTCATGGTGGACGACCAGAATGGTTTTTCCTTCATCTCGTAATTCCTTCAAAATGCCGATCATCGTTTCTTCACTTGCCATATCAATTCCGACAAATGGTTCATCTAAACAAAAGAGCTGTGCGTTTTGAGCGAGTGCTCGCGCAAGGAAGACACGCTGCTGCTGACCGCCAGATAATTCCCCAATCTGTCTTTTGGCAAAGTCCTGCATCCCGACCTTTTCTAAGCAATGGTACGCATAGGCACGGTCTTCTTTTTTCGGTCGTTTGATCAATCCGAGCTTTGGGTATGTGCCAAGCAGTACGGTATCCAGCACATGGATAGGAAACGTCCAGTCTAGATCATTTCTTTGCGGTACATAGGCGATCTGTTTTCTCACTTGTTTAAAGGGTTGTTCAAAAAAACGAATATCCCCTTGATCCTTTTCAATTAAATCTAAACATGCTTTCAATAAAGTCGATTTACCAGCACCATTTGGACCAATGATTCCAGTCATCGTTCCTTCCTGTATGGAAAGAGAGACGTTTTCTAGTGCATCCTGTCCGTGGTATGAGACATACAGGCGGTCGATTGTTAAAGCGTTTGACATCTCTTGCGGCCCCTTTCGATCATCAATTGCGTTTCCTAAAAATATATGCATACATTTAATAATTTTGACTAAAGGATGAAATGATTCTCTAACGCTAATTTGTTTCCTTAAGGAAACTTTTATCTTATTCTAATCGTATGTCCTTCTTTTGTAAAGAGAAATGCTGAATATTCCCATCAAGCGATCGTTTTTATGTTATGCAACGAAGAGGGGACATGAGCATGGATTATTGAAAATTCACGTGACATCCTTGAATACGAAAAATCTCAAACATTTGCTTATAAATGATTGACAGTTTGTAAGAACTCCTCATATAATAAGGGTAATTCAATATATGAATATGTGCTCATATATAATATCTACAGCAGCTGATAGGTTTGATTGAATCAGGGAAGGCTACTTATATAGAAAAAGGTGAGAACATGAAAAAGATGAAGGATGAATACGTATTAAGCGGTCTCGATTGTGGAAACTGTGCACGTAAAATTGAAACAGGTGTCAGCAAACTCGAAGGGGTTGAAGCCTGCTCAATTAATTTTGCGACGGGTACATTAACTGTGACACATGCTGATGCACAAGAAACGATGTCAAAGCGTATTGAAAAAACCGTTCAGTCCATTGAACCTCATGTGAGTGTATCACCAAAAGAAGAAGGACATCACCACGATCACGATCATGGAACAAAGAATTTAAAAACGATTGTACTGAAATTAATTGGTGGTGCAGTCATTGGAACGGCGGCTTATTTTATACCTGACAATGGCTTACTGAAGTTCATCATGTTTTTCGCCGCGTATTTACTCGTTGGCGGAGATGTTGTCCTGAAAGCGCTGAAAAATATTGTGCGCGGTCAAGTATTTGATGAGAACTTCTTAATGACCATAGCTACAGTTGGTGCTTTTGTGATTCAGCAGTATCCTGAGGCATTGGCAGTCATGCTGTTTTACCAAATTGGAGAACTGTTCCAAGGGGCAGCTGTGAACCGCTCTAGAAAATCAATTAGCGAATTAATGAATATCCGTCCAGAATACGCAAACCTCAAAGTGGGGCAAGAAACAAAAAAGGTAAAGCCGGAAGAAGTCAAAGCGGGTGACCGTATTGTTGTCAAACCAGGTGAAAAAATTCCTTTGGATGGACGCGTGATAGACGGTTATTCTCTTGTGGATACCTCTGCACTAACTGGGGAGTCTGTTCCAAGAGATGTGGAAGCAGGAAAAGAAGTGCTTGCTGGATTTGTGAACCAAAACGGCATTCTTGAAATTGAAGTGCAAAAAGAGCTCAGTGAGTCAGCGGTTACGAAGATTTTAGATTTAGTCGAAAATGCAAGCAGCCGTAAAGCGCAGACAGAAAACTTTATCACAAAGTTCGCTAAATATTATACACCTGCTGTGGTCGTGCTAGCTTTATTGCTTGCCTTTGTACCACCGCTTCTCATCCCATCAGCTCAATTGTCTGATTGGGTGTACCGGGCACTTGTCTTCCTTGTCATTTCGTGTCCATGTGCTCTCGTTGTATCCATTCCATTAGGTTTCTTTGGCGGGATTGGTGCCGCATCAAAACGAGGCATTTTAGTGAAAGGCAGTAACTACTTGGAAGCCTTAAACTCTGTGCGCTATGCGGTGTTTGATAAAACAGGTACTTTGACAAAAGGAAACTTTACAGTCACTCATATCGAAGCAGCGAATGAGAAATGGTCAGAAGAGGAATTGCTTTCTTTTGCGGCACTGGCAGAAGCACATTCTCCGCATCCGATTGCAGAATCGATTAAAGCGGCTTACGGAGCGTCTCTTGATGAGAGCCAGATCGAATCTTACGAGGATATTGCGGGTCATGGGATCAAAGCGACAATTCGCGGAGCCCATGTATTGGCAGGTAACCATCGCCTGATGGAACGAGAAGGCATTTCTTTTGAAAAAGAAAAACGAAGCGGAACGGTTGTGTATTTAGCAATAGACGGTGAGTTTGCGGGATCTATCTTGATTGCAGATGAAGTAAAAGACGATGCAGTTGAAGCGATATCTTCTCTAAAAGCTGCGGGCATTCAAACCGTGATGCTTACAGGGGATGCTGCGCAAGTAGGAAATGCAGTCGCACAGCAGATCGGCATTGACGAAGTTCACACTGAATTATTGCCACAGGATAAAGTCGCCAAAATCGAAGACATGTATCAGAAAAAAGCATCTCAAGACAAATTATTGTTTGTTGGTGATGGCATAAACGATACGCCGGTTTTGGCAAGAGCGGATATAGGTATTGCCATGGGTGGGCTTGGTTCGGATGCAGCAGTTGAAGCGGCTGATATTGTGATTATGACAGATCAGCCATCAAAGGTAGCGGAAGCCATTGCTGTCGCTAAAAGAACGAGAGCCATCGTATGGCAGAATATTGCGTTTGCTCTTGGGGTGAAGGCCGTCTTTCTCATACTTGGTGCATTCGGTATTGCAACGATGTGGGAAGCCGTCTTCTCGGATGTTGGTGTCACTGTACTGGCTGTTTTAAATGCGATGAGGGTCATGAAATAAAATTGTAAGGAAAAATTCATGAATAGCGTCTTTCATAATAGACCCCCTCTTGTTAAAATAGAAGAAGTTGGATAATGGCATTTTCCTGAGCTGTTATCCTTTTTCTTTGTGAAGGAATGAATGAAAAAGATAAGGTAGGTGCTTTTGTGAGTAAAAAAAATAATCAATCTTCATCCATCAAGTTTGCAGTTATATTAACCATCATTGCAGCTCTTCTCATCGGTATTTTCGTTGTGATCGGTAACAACAACAGCCAAGAAGCACAAACAGTCGACAGTAAGCCGTCTATTAAAGGACAGCCTGTCATGGGAGATCAAAAGGCAAAAGTGCAAGTTGTCGAGTTTGGGGACTACAAATGTCCATCATGTAAATCATTTGAGACAGACATTTTCCCAAAATTGAAAGCAGACTACATAGATAATGGCGATGTATCCTTCTCATTTATTAATTTACCACTGCCTGTTCATGGGGACGGTGCGGTATTAGCAGCACTGGCTTCTGAAGAAGTGTGGAAAGAAGATCCGAAAAACTTCTGGGCATTTCATGAAGCGGTCTACAACGCACAACCAGATAGTGAAGCAGAATGGGTAACGCCAGCAAAGCTCACCGAATTGGCGAAGAAGACAACGAAAATTGATACGGACAAGCTGAAAGATAACCTATCAAAGAAAACATATCAGCCACAGTTGAACACAGATGATCAGCTGGTGAATCAATACAAAGTAAATGCAACACCAACTATTTTCATTAACAATAAACAAGTCCAAAACTTTTATGACTATGATGAAATCAAAGAATTAATTGATCAAGAGCTGAAAGGGAAAAAATCATGAAGAATAAACTGATTTACTTATACAGCGCTTGGATCGTCTCGATTGTGGCGACGATGAGCAGCCTGTATTTAAGTGAAGTAAAGAAGTTTATTCCATGTGATATGTGCTGGTTTCAGCGCATTTTCATGTATCCGCTTGTGCTTTTACTTGGAATTGCTACATTCCGTGGCGATGTCAAAGTGAAGTACTACGTTCTCCCTTTGGCCGGGATTGGTGCTTGCTTTTCCATCTATCATTATATGGAACAAAAGATTCCAGGCTTTGCATCGATTCGCCCTTGTCTAAGCGGTATTCCTTGTTCCGTTGATTATCTGAACTGGTTTGGTTTTATCACCATTCCACTCTTAGCTCTCATTGCATTTATTCTGATCATCATTAGTATGCTACTTTTAAATGCAAAAGAAGATTGAGGAGATAGCCTGCTTTTAAGCAGGCTGCAGCGTGTAGACAAACCCTCGCATTCTTTGTCAGTCCTGCGTGCTGGTGCTCACGAATGTCAAATTCGCTCCGCGCCAGTACTCGTCCTTCCTAGACTGCAAAGGTTTTCTATCACGCTGAAAAAAACAAAGGGCTAAAATCAAGTTCATTTTAGCCCTTTGTCAACAATCTGAGCCTGCTTTTAAGCAGGCTATTTTTTATTTTTGCAAAAAGATAAAATTTAAAGAAAATTTGTATTGCTTTTCATTTGTGTCAGATATACATTAAGGGGAGAGTGTTAGATGATCAGACAATGGTAAGGAGATAAGCGGAAAATGGCATGGGAAGTCTTAAGTATTATAGGCATTGTGGCATTCGCCATTAGTGGTGCGATTGTCGCAATGGAGGAAGAGTACGATATTCTTGGTGTGTACATTTTAGGGATTGTCACAGCATTTGGCGGTGGAGCGATTCGGAATCTATTAATTGGTCTTCCGGTGTCTGCTTTATGGTCGCAGGGCAAAATGTTTACCATTGCCCTTGTATCCATTACGATCGTGTTTCTATTTCCAAAGCTTTTGCTCAAGCACTGGAGCACGTGGGGGAATTTCTCAGATGCGATCGGTTTAGCAGCGTTTGCGATTCAAGGTGCATTATTTGCTGTACAAAGAGAGCTCCCGCTCAGTGCGGTCATTGTGGCAGCCATTTTGACTGGAAGCGGCGGCGGCATTGTGCGTGATTTATTAGCAGGACGAAAGCCACTTGTGCTAAAAGCAGAGATTTACGCAGTATGGGCAGCCCTAGGCGGCTTACTCGTCGGACTCGGCTTAGCGCAAGGAGAGCTTGCTTTATATCTGCTGTTTGTCATCCTTGTCATATGCAGGGTTTGTTCCTACTTATTCAAATGGCGGCTTCCCGCAAGGTCTTATTTTTTAAATAAAGGGTAAAACGAAAAAAGGGCGATGTCGCTCTTTTTTTTATTTGTTATTCGAGCTTGATGTCAGCAGGTCAAGCTGTTTTCGTGTAAAATAAAAGTAGGTTCTTTATTCATCATTGGAACAATACACGAGATGAAAATGTTGTCATTTGACTGAATATGTAGATTCAGTCTTTTTTTGCCTAGATGGATTGTTATGTGTTGGTTTCACTTTTTGCGGGATACTAAAAAAACGCTCGTGATCGAACGGATGGATCAGAAAGAAATGAACACATCTTTGCATGTAAGCAAAACATGACGGAAAAAATGAAATGGGAGGGACATGTACTAGTGGAGATTTTTTTGGCAGTGCTCGTACTACTAGCACTCATTGCATCATCTAATATTATCAATCGTTTTCTGCCCTTTATTCCAGTTCCATTAATCCAAGTGGGTTTAGGGATATTGGTCGCAGCTTTTCCTTCAGGTTTACATATTTCTTTAAATCCTGAGCTATTCTTCGTTTTATTCATTGCACCACTGTTATTTAATGATGGGAAGCGTACCCCAAGGGACGAGCTGTGGAAATTAAGAGCGCCCATTCTTCTATTAGCTTTAGGGCTCGTATTTGCGACAGTCATTGTCGCGGGATATACCATCCATTGGATGATTCCAAGCATACCACTTCCAGCTGCATTTGCGCTTGCAGCGATTTTATCACCGACAGATGTGGTTGCTGTAAGTGCACTTTCCAGCCGTGTGAATATGCCAAAGGGGATCATGAGACTGCTGGAAGGCGAAGGGCTGATGAACGATGCGTCAGGACTTGTTGCCTTTAAATTTGCTATTGCAGCAACGGTTACAGGGGCATTTTCCATTGCAGAGGCATCCTTTAGCTTTGTTCTTATTGCTGCTGGCGGATTATTGACTGGATTTATTCTGTCGTTTTTTATCATTCGTTTTCGCTACTTTCTCCGCCGTTTAGGCATGGACGATGTCACAATGCACATCATCCTGCAAATCCTCACGCCGTTTGTGATTTATTTAGCAGCGGAAGAAATTGGCGTATCTGGCATTTTAGCCGTTGTTGCCGGTGGTGTGACACATGCCATCGAGCAAGACCGAATGGAAGCGAATTTAGCAAAGCTGCAAATTGCTTCTTCAAACACGTGGAATATTATTTTATTTATTTTAAATGGCCTTGTTTTCGTTTTACTTGGGTTACAAATTCCTGATGTATCGACTGTCATTTTCCAAGATGAAGCCTTTAATAATATGCAGGTCATCAGTTACATTTTAATCATTACATTCTGTCTGATGATTCTCAGATTCCTATGGGTATGGCTGTTCTGGGCAGGGAACTGGAGTGTATCGAAAAAGAAGAACGCGAAAAAACCGAAGCTGCGTGCTTCCATGCTGATGACATTCTCTGGTGTTCGTGGTGCTGTTACATTAGCGGGTGCTTTCTCCATCCCGTTTACGCTTGCAGACGGATCACCATTTCCTGAGCGTCATTTAATTATTTTCCTCGCAGCAGGCGTCATTTTATGTACACTCATTTTAGCGAGTGTCTTGCTGCCTATTTTATCGGAGAAAAAAGATAAGCAAGTGGATGTGGACTTAGATACAAAGATTCAGCACGCAAAACGGAAGCTGCTGAGAAGTGCCATTAAAACGTTAAAAGAAGGAATGAATGAGGACAATCGAGAAGTATCCCTTGCACTCATCAATGATTTCCGAATGAAGCTACGAAATATTCAGCGGGAACCGTACCAGTTTGGTATGAGAAAACAAGAGAGAAAAATCAGACTGCATGGTATTAAAGCAGAACAGATGAAACTTCAGCAGTTGATTGAGGAAGAGAAAATCGACAAAGAAGAAGCATATGAGCTGCAAGAGAGATTTCATGAGCTGGAAATGCTCTATTCCAACTCCTTTAAAATTCGTTTCTCAAAAGTGAAGTTTCTGCGCTTACTACAATGGCTTCAATTGTGGCGTCCGCATCAGCGTATTTCGAGCGGCATATTAGAAAACGAGGAATCGTATAAACAAATCCGCAAGAAAACGGCTGAAGCTGCGGTGGATTCTATTAAGCACCATATGACCGAAGACAATCAACAAACGTGTCATCAAGTCATTGGGTTTTACAATCAAGTGATATTCCGCTGTGAACATGGTCCTTCTTTCTTCCAGCAAAAGGATCGCACGTTTGACCGGAAGAAGAAAGAGCTTAACTTCCAAGCCGTACAGTCGATTCGTAATGAAATCCAAACCTTATATGAAAATGGCGAAATCAATCGTGATATTGCCCATCATTTAAGGGAGTATATCAATGACATGGAAGCAGTCTTACTGACCAATACATGATGTTGTCATCTTCTCGCCTATGTTTTATGATGAAAAAAAGAGACGAGCAGGGGGAGAGGCAGGATGACATATTACGGAGCGATTGAAGCTGGGGGGACAAAGTTCTGCTGTGCCATTGGCAATGAGCATGGGGATATCATAGAGGAATTAACCATTCCAACAGAGCACCCGGAAAAAACCATCCAATCACTTATTCCATTTTTTCAGCAACATGAAATTGCAGCATTAGGGGTCGGTTCCTTTGGACCGATTTGTGTCCAGAAAGACGATCCTTCTTATGGTTACATCATGAATACGCCGAAGGTTGAATGGAAGCATTACCCGTTGATACCTGAGCTGGAGAAACAATTAGGCGTACCGGTGTCCTTTACGACAGATGTCAATGCCGCAGCATTAGGTGAACTGACAAAAGGGGCCGCCAAAGGGCTAAGCAGCTGTCTGTATATCACGGTCGGTACGGGGATCGGTGCCGGGGCTGTTGTGAAACATGAGCTTCTTCACGGTCACTCACATCCAGAAATGGGACACATCCTGGTCAGGCAGCATGAATCAGATCAGTTTGAGGGTGTCTGCCCAGCGCATGGTACTTGCTTAGAAGGACTGGCGGCAGGACCAGCTATTGAGGCAAGGTGGGGAAAGCCGGCTAAAGAGCTTACCGAAGAAGAAGCAGTTTGGTCTCTTGAAGCAGATTATTTAGCACAGGCATTAATGCAATACACGCTGATATTAAGCCCAGAGCGCATCATAATGGGTGGAGGCGTCATGAAGCAAAAACAGCTATTTCCGCTCATTCGAGAGAAGCTGGCTGCGTATGTCAATGATTATGTCGACATGCCGCCGCTTGATACATACATTGTCTCTCCTGGACTTGAGGACAAGGCAGGTATGACAGGTGCTTTGCTGTTAGCGATTGAAGCGAAGAGAAACGCCTGATAATAGAGTTTTCAAACGCAACATGAGATAATGAAAAAGATGGAATCTATGAAAAGGTGGTTGTTAACATGGTCAAAAGCTTGAATGATACCGTAACACTAAATAACGGAGTAGAAATGCCATGGTTTGGTTTAGGTGTATTCAAAGTGGAGGACGGCAACCAAGTGGTTGATGCCGTCAAAGCAGCCATACGAAACGGTTATCGCAGCATTGATACGGCTGCCGTTTATAAAAACGAGACAGGCGTAGGGAAAGCCATTAAAGAATCTGGCGTCAAAAGAGAAGAATTGTTCATTACGTCAAAAGTATGGAACACAGATCAAGGATATGACAAAGCACTTGCTGCATTCGATGCAAGCTTAAACCGGCTCGGTCTTGATTACTTAGACCTCTATTTGATTCATTGGCCTGGACCAAATGCAGATACATTTAAAGATACATGGCGTGCGCTTGAGAAGCTTTATAAAGATGGAAAAGTAAGAGCGATTGGTGTCAGCAACTTCTATGTGCAGCATTTAGAAGAGCTGTTAAAAGATGCGGAGGTTGTTCCAGCGGTGAACCAAGTGGAGTTTCATCCAAAACTGACACTTGTCGAATTACGACAATATGCGAAAGAAAAAGGCATTCAAATTGAAGCATGGTCTCCGCTGATGCAAGGAAAGCTTTTGGATCATGACGTATTAAAGGAAATTGCAGCACAATACAACAAATCTGTGGCTCAAGTGATCTTGCGTTGGGATCTGCAAAGCGGTGTTGTCACTATTCCAAAATCAATCAATGAAGAACGCATTAAACAAAATGCCGACATTTTTGACTTCGAGCTTTCACAAGAAGACATGGAAAAAATCAATGCACTTAATAATAACGAACGTGTCGGGTCTAATCCAGAAACGATGACGGTTGGGTTTGAATAAATAAAAAATCCCCTTAGCGTGTAGACAAACCCTCGCATATTTTGTCAGTGAGTACTGGTGCTTCCTAGACTAGCAAAGGTTTTCTATCACGCTGAAAAAAGACAAAGGGCTAAAATCAAGTTCATTTTAGCCCTTTGTCAACAATCTGAATCCCCTTTCTCTTTTTGAGAAGGGGATTTTTTAAGTCCTGCTTCGGCGCACAGCCAACAGCATGAGGAAAGACAGGATCACAATACAAATCGTCCAAGCCCACGCAAGTTCCATTCGTCCAGAATCAATTGCCACATAGATGGCTGTTGGGAGGGTTTGTGTTTTCCCAGGAATGTTGCCGGCGAACATTAAGGTCGCTCCAAATTCTCCTAAGGCCCTTGCAAAACTTAGAACCGCACCAGAGAGAAGAGATGGCAGTGCGAGTGGGACGGTAATATAGGCAAAGACCTGGAAAGAATGCGCACCATCAACTTTTGCAGCACCTTCAATGTCTGACTCAATCGTAGAAAAACCAGCTTTTGCTGATTGATACATGAGTGGGAATGCGACAACCGTCGATGCAATGACCGCTGCCCAATAAGTGAAGATGACAGGCTGATGGAAGATCCATTCAATGGCTTGTCCAATCACACTGTGCTTCCCGAACACGACGAGCAGCAGAAATCCTACGACCGTTGGCGGAAGGACAAGCGGCATCATGAGGAGCGTTTCCACGATCATTTTTCCTTTGAAAGATGTACGCGCCATCCAAAAACCAATGGACGTTCCTAAAACGACAGCCAATAACCCGCTGAAAGCAGCCACTTGTACGGACAGCCAGATAGGTGAAAGAAAATCTTCGGTCAGCATCGGCATTATTTCACTTGAAAGCCGTACTTTTTAAAAATCGCTGCGGCTGGATCTGATTGGAGATATTGAAAAAATGCTTTCGCTTCCTTCATATGTTCGGTCTGTTTGACAATGCCAACTGGATAAATGATGGGGGAATGCATGTCCTGATTTGCCTCATCTACTATCTTTACTTTGCGAGAAACGAGCGCGTCCGTCTTATACACGACACCAGCTTCCACATTTCCTGTTTCGACATAGTTTAATACTTGACGAACATCCTTGCCATAGACAGCGTTCTGTTTCACTTGGTCCCATATATTCAGTTTTGTGAAAATCTCTTTTGCATATGTACCAGCAGGAACAGATTCAGGTGTGCCAAGCGCTATCTTTCCTTTTATGTGATCAACATCGCGAAAGGTTTTGATAGAAGAGGAACTTTCTTTTGGCACGATGAGGACAAGCTCATTTTGTATGACATCCTTTGTATGATCCTGATCGATGTCGCCAGATTGAACAAGGTCATCAAAAGGCTCTTCAGCTGCTGAGAAGAAGAGATCCGCTTTTGCTCCTTGAGCGATTTGCTGTTTCAATGCGCCGGATGATCCGAAATTATTCGTGAGTGTCACGTTTGGATGATCATCTTCATAGGCAGATTCAATCTCTTTCAAAGCATCCTGCAGGCTTGCCGCCGCTGAAATCACAAGTTCTGTCTTTTTGCTTTGATCTGGTGACGTCGACTCCGTTTGACACCCAGTCAGGAGCAAACAGATGGTGACGCAGGTTAAGAATAAATATTTCATGATCACACCTCTTTATCATTCAACATCATGTGTATCCTTTATTATAATCAAACTTATTTGACCATTCATAGGCTTTCAGGAAAAGAGAAAAGAAAAAGCCGCCAGAGGGCAGCTTTTAGTGCTGATAAAAACGTAGTAAGTTCCCGTTGATCACTTTATCTGATAGAGACAGCTCTTTATTGGCTTTTTCTATATAAGGCTGGCATACTTCATCTTCTTCAACAGGTTGTTTTGTTTTTTGATCATAGCACGTGTTCTTTGTATAAAGATAATCATCCGTAATAAAGTTTCCATTTCTCAGCACAGCGAACGGTGTACGCTCATTGGAGAAAAGGTCATTTCCAAATTGAATGGCATCTTTTGATTCAATGCCGAGTAAATGAAGAAGTGTCGGTTTGACATCCATTTGACCGGCTGTTTCAGAAATGGTTTGAGGCGCCTCGTCTGTCACCCCAGGAATGTAAATCAAAAAAGGGACCCGCTGCAGTTTAACTGCATCAAACGGTGTGATTTCATCCTGCTTCAGCAGCTCTGCCATTGCCTCATGATGTGCTTCTGAAATGCCATAGTGGTCTCCCATCAGGACAAACATTGTATTTTCATATAGTCCTTCTTCTTTCATTCGTTCAAAGAACCTTTTGATGGCTTCATCTTGATAGCGAACGGTGGTCACATAGCGGTTTAAAATGGTGCTAGTCGAATCGTATTCATCAATGAACTGATCCTTTGGATCAATTTCAAATGGGAAGTGATTGGTTAAGGTAATAAATGTGCTGTAATAAGGCGTCTTCAGCTTTTTTAAATAATCGATGGATTGATCAAAAAAGTCGATATCTTTTAAGCCCCAGCCAGTCGAATTCTGTTCATTGACATCAAATGAATCGACATCATAAAAGCGGTCAATCCCAAGAGATTCATACATCACATCACGATTCCAGAACGTTTTATTATTCGCATGAAATTGGACGGATTGATAATTCTCTTTTTTCAATTGCTTGTACAGTGTGTCATATTCGTTGTCACTCGCTGTGAAAAAGACAGCGCCACTGCTAGATGGATAGAGGGAGTTTGCGACGATAAACTCTGAGTCCGACGTTTTGCCTTGCTCTGTCTGCTGATAAAATTCATCGAAATAGAAGCTTTTTTTGGCAAGTTGATTTAAAAATGGTGTGATGTATTGTCCATTCACCTTTTGATTCATGACAAATTGCTGCGTTGATTCAAGTGAAATGAACACGACATTTTTGCCTTTAGCAAGTCCAAAGTAGTCTTCATTTGGTGCACTGTAATCAGCTTTTGTGTAGTTTGCCACTGTTGAAAGTGTATCTTCGTCAGCAAAGGCTTTTTGACCAATACGTGCTGTTTGAGCGGCACCGTCATACAAATGGAATTGAAACAGCCCAAGGTTGCGTACAATGACTTCTCGATCATACGAGCTTGTCAAAAATCGAGGGTGGTCCATCAAAGCTGAGCTGACATGGAACAATAGCAAGCTGCAGCAAACCACATAGTATGTTTTGATCGTCTTAAAAGACGCTTTTGGTGATAGCGGTTTCCGTTTTAAGAGCCATGCCAGCACCACAAAATCAATCAGCATGAGTATAAATAGCGGATGAAACAATTCACTCATACTGCTACCCATATCTCCCATGTTCTTTGCTTGAAATAAGACAGGAATGGTAATGAAATCAATATAAAAACCGTAAAAGATCGTATTCGATATCAAAATGGCTGTCAAAATAAAATTTGTGGTCAATAAAAAGACCTTTTGTTTCGTTTCATTTAAGAAAAGAGCAATCCCAAACAAAGGGAGCAAAAAGCTAAGTGGATTGATCAAAAGCAGCCATTCGTGAAACAGATTGGCCGTTCGTATATGAAATCCGAATTGATAAATGATGTATGTTTTCATCCACATAAAGAGGATGGAGTACACTAAAAACCAGTGATTTTTGAAAAACGCTTTCATTTATGTAACTCCTCACCATTCTGTATTCAGCTGCAAGGCAAAAACACTTATCTTAAAACTACTAAAAAAATGAGGAATGATCAATTCATATCCTGCTTTTTTGCAAAACTCTTTTTTCTTTTTCTAAAACGGCAATGGGATGGATATTCCGCAAATGACAGCCATGTAATAGCAGGTGACAATGGTCAGAGCAGCTAGTACGACTTGTTCTCCTGTGCTGCCTGTTTTGACATAAAAGGGGAGACGTACTTTCATGGTTGCAGGGAACAAAAATTTAATACCGTTCACTGTGCCTGCATCAAGGATGAGGTGGCTTGCCATCCCAACTAGTAACCCGGTACTGAGGCTGTCATTTGGAATGTATGTTGTCGCAATAAAATAAATGATCAGCAGAAATAATAAACTATGTGTAAAGGTGCGGTGCCCGAACACACTACTGATCAGTGTGGAAAGGAGCGGGAATTTCCTGCCGATTTTGCTTTTCGTATGACATAGATCTGGGATGAGGGCACCTACTGATCCTGCAGCAGCCATCGTCACTGGTTCGAATCCGTAATAATAGGCGACGGCTGTGGAGGCGGCAATTCCGCCCATAATATGTGTTTTTCCTGTCATGATGCGTACTCCTGTTCTGTTTTTTGTTCAAGTACTCACTATATCAAGGGTGAATCCATTCAGCAAGGCTTATTTCTAAAGAAAAATGGGGTAAAATAGTTGGCTGTTTGGAAAAACATTCTATAATAAGAAGGAAGTCATGTTGACACTAACGATAAGGATGCGATTCGGATGAGTAATGCAGACATTTTAAAAGAAATTGTTCTTGTACATTATGAAGTCAGCCGTAAATTAAACCGCAAGTTACTTGAGTTAGAAAAAGACATCACGCCTCCACAGATATATGCTCTTTCTATATTGATACAAGGAAAAGTATCACATGCTGAAGAGCTCAAACAAAGACTCTCTCTCAACCCAGGTGCCGCTTCCATTGCCCTCAATAAATTATGTGAGCAAGGCTACATTCAGAGAGAAAGGGACAAGGACGATCATTCCCTTGTCCGGCTAGAAGCCACGGAAAAAGGGCTGGCTATTTACGAAAAGCATACACGTCTTTTTGGAAAGGTGATTCAGCATATGATGTCAGACTTCACAGAGGAAGACTTAAAGACCTTTCTAACGTATTTGCAAAAAATGAGACAGACCTTTCACGATGAATGAACCGCTCCTCTTTGTATAATGCTGAGCGCTGTAGCACAAATTAAACAGGCAAAGGCATTTTATGAAAAGGGGGGAAATAGCGATGTCATTTTTCCAAAAGGATAAAAAGGCGAAAAGCGAGAAAGACCATCAGCAGGTAGATCAGCTGTTAGAAGAAGCAAGTAAAGAACTAGCAGGCGATCCGCTTCAGGAAGCTGTCCAAAAGAAGAAAAACAACCATCAATAAGCTGACAAAAAGGCGGAGAATCATTTCTCTGCCTTTTTTCTATGTTTTTCCCTTTGACAGATATGAGAATGTTTGATAACCTTCGTGTAGTAAAAATGAATAGAAATCCTCACGCTATGTCTCAGTGAGGTAGAGGTTGCGCGGATGATGAGTCACTCATGGGAGAGATGGAATCGTTGATCATGAGAAAAAAGGCATCAGCGCCGAAGTGTAGAGAGAGCTCCAACTTTCTTTATGCTGGGTCTGCATTGAACAAATGCAGGACTGCCACGTCTTTGAAGCGTGGAGGGCTATCCGGAGATCAAGGTGTATGTTTTGAAAAGCATGGACTTTTGTTCAGGCTTTTTTTTATGTTCTGATTGCCTAAGAAAAGGGTATGCTGGTAAGAAAGTGACCCAACATGAACATAAAGAATGCAAGTCATTGCTTCACAAATATATCAATGAAGATACTGCCGGGTCTGGTCCAAAGTGAATATAACGGAGGTACGAAAATGGAACAGACAAAAAAATGGGGTTTTTGGTTATTGACGGCTTTTGTCGTCGGAAATATGGTAGGTTCAGGCATCTTTATGCTGCCTAGTACACTTGCCCAGCATGCAAGTCCTTTAGGTGTGACGATGGCATGGCTTGTCACAGGTGGCGGCGTACTGATGATTGCCTTTGTGTTTGGACATTTGTCCATTCATAAACCGCAGCTAACAGCTGGACCACAAAGCTATGCAAGAGCGCTTTTTAAAGATCCGAAAAAAGGAAAAGCAGCCGGTTTTACAATGGTTTGGGGATATTGGGTGGCAAGCTGGATTAGTAATGTCGCCATTATCACAAGCCTAGCTGGTTATTTAACAACCTTTTTCCCAATTTTAACCGTGAAAACGGAGGTCTTTACTTTTGGAAAAGAAGCGATCACACTTGGTCAGCTCACAACGTTTATCGTATGTACAATCCTTCTATGGGGGACTCATACGATTTTAATTACAAGCTTAAGCGCAGCAAGTAAGCTGAACTTTATTACGACCTTTTCAAAGGTGCTTGGATTCGTCCTTTTTATTGTCGCAGGCTTATTTGCATTCCAAACCGCATTATTTGAACATTATTACTTCCCTGTTGAAGCAGCAAGTGGTGAAGGAGTGCTCGGACTTGGAGGCCAAATTCATCATGCGGCCATTTCCACACTATGGGCATTTATCGGCATCGAATCTGCTGTCATTTTATCAGGAAGAGCTTCCTCGCAGCGTGATGTCAAACGTGCGACGATTACAGGACTTTTAATTGCACTGTCTATTTATATGATTATTACCTTGATTACAATGGGCGTTCTGCCGCATGATCAATTGCAAGGTTCTGATAAACCATTCGTAGACGTGCTTCAGCTCATTATCGGACCGGCTGGCGGCATTGTCATGGCACTTCTTGCGATCGTTTGTTTATTTGGTTCGATGCTTGGCTGGATTTTGCTTGGTTCTGAAGTCCCTTATCAAGCAGCAAAAGCTGGCGATTTTCCAGCAGTGTTTGCAAAAACAAACAAAAAAGGCAGTCCTGTTATTGCTTTGACTGTCACAAATATCATGTCACAGCTGTTTATTTTCTCAGTCATGTCACGTACGATTAATGAAGCCTTTACTTTCTTAACAACATCAGCGACACTTGCGTATCTCATTCCGTATATCGTGTCGTCGATCTACAGCTTTAAGGTCATCATGCAAGGTGACACATATGAGCTCCAAAAAGGAAACCGGACAAGAGACGGGATCATTGCGCTTGTGGCCATGGGGTATTCCGCTTGGGTCATTATTTCAGGCACAGCTGATTTCAAAACATTTGGTCTTGGTATTGGATTGTTCTTAGTGGGCATTTTACTCTACCCATTCATGTCCAAAAAATTTGCCAAAGGTACAGTTTAAAAAATACGTTTCTCCAATGCTGGAGAAACGTATTTTTTTATGAGTCAGATGTTAATCGATCCACAATAAATTCGAGCTGACCTTCTAGTGACACAGGGTCATTAAAGAAGTAACCGACTGTATCTGTTTCAAATACGCGTTTGTTTTGGACAGCAGGAAGTGATGCCCAGATGCTGCTTTTATACACTTGATCGCCATTACTTTTTGAACCGCTCCATGGGCTTGTGAAAATATAATCGCCTGCAAATTCTGGAAGCTTTTCAAGAGAAATGTTTGCATAACCGACACCACTGTCGATGGCTTCTTTTTGGGCGGCCTTCGGAGCTTTTAATTTCAGCTCGTCATAAATGATTTCACCACCGCGTGCAAAAGTGTTACCGAAAATGTAAATGCCCTTATCGAATGGTGATACGATCGAAACGGTTTTGTTTCCTACAGCTTTTGTTACTTTTGGTTTCACTTCAGCAATTTTGGCATCCCATTGTGTGATCCAATCCGTTGCTTTTTTTGATGTGCCTGTCATTTTACCGAATTCTTTTAGCTGGTCTTTAAACGAATATTGATTGTATTGAATGGCAACTGTAGGTGCAATTTTTTTGTATTGATCAAATTTCTCATCTTCTCCCCAAGCAATGATCATATCCGGCTTCAAAGAGGCTACTTTCTCAACAGAGGGAGATTTTCCAATATTTTTCACTCCATCTGTTTTTCCTTTATAGAAAGGGTTTTTAAAGATGGGCGCAGTGGCAGCAATTGGGGTTTTGCCGAGTGTGACGAGATCCCCGTAATAGCTTTCCGCCAGAAGCACAATTCGTTGTGGGTTTTGAGGCAGTTTCACTTCACCCTTTACATCTCGATAGGTGATCGTGTCATTTTTTTTGGCTCCCGATTCTTTATTGGAAGTGCTGCCGCAAGCAGCAGTAAAAATCATAAGGGTCATGAAGGAAATCAAAAGAAGTCCAGTTCGTTTTTTCACAAAAGTTCGCTCCTATTCAATTGTTTATGATAATGATTCTCATTCGCGATTATATCTTAACATGATAGAAGAAAAAATGCATCGGCTATTTTATGACCAAAATGAAAATGGTGAAATTCTCCCGGTTTTTTGATGAAAATAAAGAAATTTATCAGAACAAGGATTTCAAAACGTGAAGAAAGTGATATACTAGACTCCGAGATTGATAATCATTATCACTAATAACGAATAGATATGAACGGAAAGGAAGAGACTGGTTTTGGGCTCACAATCGAATAAACAGCTGTCAGCTAAAGATGATGCGATAGATATTGTGACAAAGCCTTTTGGTACAGCAGCTGTTGTCATCATAGGAATCATTGCTTTAGCATTCGGTCTTTTTTTATCAGTATCGCTAGGAGCGGCAAATATTCATTTACACACGGTATGGGAAGCCGTCTTTCATTTTGATTCACAACAAACCTCACATCAAATCATTAGGGAACTAAGGCTGCCGCGTACAGTTGGTGCCGCACTTGTCGGTGCCTTTTTAGCAGTATCGGGTGCCATCATGCAAGGCATGACAAGAAATGCGCTTGCGTCTCCTGAAATCATGGGTGTGACAAATGGCTCTGCATTTGCGATTGCCATTGCGTTTGCTTTTTTCCCAGGCCAATCTTCTTTTACATTAATTCTTTGGTCATTTTTGGGTGCCGCACTCGGTGCTTCTATTGTATTTGGGGTTGGAACCCTTTCAAAAGGGGGGCTTACTCCTGTGAAACTCGCATTAGCCGGTACGGCTGTTGGCGCACTTTTAAGCTCAATTTCCTCAGCGATTGCCATTCGATTTGACGTCGCGCAAGATATGAGTTTTTGGTACGCAGGCGGTGTGGCTGGTGTGAATTGGAGCAATATTAAGATCATCATTCCAGTTGCGGTTGTAGGACTGATCATCGCTATGGTTCTTGCCCGCTCCATCACGGTTTTAAGCTTGGGCGATGAATTAGCAAAAGGGCTTGGACAATATACACGAACAGTCAAGGTACTTGGCATATTGGTCGTGATCCTTTTAACAGGTGCAGCCGTGTCAGTTGCAGGTTCTATTGGCTTTATCGGGCTTGTGATTCCTCATGTTACGCGTTTCTTGGTCGGCGTTGACTATCGCTGGATTATTCCTTGCTCAGCTATTTTAGGGGCTATTTTGCTCATTTATGCAGACATTGCGGCAAGGCTTGTCAATGCGCCGTTTGAAACGCCAGTTGGTGCCATTACAGCCATTATAGGCGTTCCTTTCTTCTTATATTTAGCGAGACGTGAAAGGAGCGGAATTTAAATGGAAATGGTGCAGCAGGCAAAGAAAAAGAAATACAAACGAACGATGGTCATGATCTTTTTAGCCATCGTGGCTGTGTTCCTGATTAGTTTAAATACCGGAGAGATAAGGATTTCTCCGATGGATACATTCAAAACATTTTTTGGACTCGGAAGTGAAATGGATGAGCTTGTATTATTCGAGTTCAGACTTCCAAGGATGGTCATCGCTTTACTTGTTGGCGCTTCTATCGCTGTATCAGGTGCCATTTGGCAAGGTGTTTCTCAAAATGGTTTAGCTGATCCCGGCATTCTAGGTGTAAATGCGGGTGCAGGTTTTGCGGTTGTTTTGTTTATCTTTGCCTTTCAGGGCTCGATGTCGAACTTAGGTGATTTTACGATATTTGTACTGCCGCTTTTCGCTTTCGCAGGTGCAGCCTTTGCTGCATTTCTCATTTATGTGCTAGCGTGGAAAAAGGGCATTACGCCTGTTCGATTGATTTTAACTGGTATTGGGATCAATGCTGCATTTTCGGCAGCAATTGTGGTCATTCAATTAAAGATGAGCCCAAATGATTTTAACCAAGCCATTGTGTGGCTGTCAGGAAGTATTTGGGGCTCAAGCTGGACATATGTCTTATCAGTCGTGCCATGGATGCTGATTTTTCTTGTATTAGCGATGGTGAGGGCACGCTACTTAAATATCATGAATTTGGGTGATCAGATATCTTATGGCTTAGGGATTTCAGTTCATAAAGAAAGAAGTTTTCTCATGCTGATTGCAGTTGCATTAGCCGGTGCAAGTGTCGCTGTTGCAGGGAGTATATCGTTCCTAGGGTTAGCGGCACCACACCTCGCAAGAAAGCTAGTTGGACCGAAACATCAAGGAATGATACCGGCGTCCGCTATGATTGGTGCACTGCTGTTATTACTTGCAGATACACTTGGGCGTGTCATACTTGCTCCATCAGAGGTGCCCGTTGGACTTGTTGTTTCTGCTTTAGGCGCACCTTACTTCATTTACTTATTGATGAAAACGAACTAATGAGGAAGGAGAGTACAACAGATGAAATCACTTGAAACAGAAAAGCTTTGTATTGGCTATCATGACCGTTTGATTGTAGACGATTTAAATATCAGCATCCCAAAAGGCAAGGTGACCACATTAATTGGGCCGAATGGGTGCGGGAAGTCAACGATTTTAAAAACAATGTCTCGTATTATGAAGTCCCATCAAGGTGCTGTTTATTTAAATGGCCAGGCTATCCATCAAACACCAACAAAAGAAATTTCAAAACAAATGGCTATCTTACCGCAGACGCCTGAAGCCCCAAGTGGTCTGACCGTTTATGAGCTTGTGTCATATGGACGTTTCCCACATCAAAATGGATTTGGCCGCTTATCAAATGAGGACAAACGAATCATCAGATGGGCACTTGAGGAGACGGGAATGATTGCATTTCATGACCGGCCAATTGAAGCACTCTCCGGTGGACAGCGTCAGCGGGTATGGATTGCGATGGCACTCGCTCAGGAAACAGAGCTGCTTTTATTAGACGAACCAACGACGTATTTAGATCTTGCTCATCAGCTGGAGATCCTTCAGCTATTAGAACGCTTAAACAGAGAGCAGGGCAGAACGGTGCTGATGGTGATTCATGACCTCAATCATGCTGCACGCTTTTCACATTACATGATTGCTCTCAATCAAGGGAAAGTCATTAAAGATGGTACGCCTCATGAGGTCATGAAAAAAGAGGTGCTCAGTCAGGTGTTCCACATCGATGCAGAAATTGTTCTTGATCCGAGAACGAATAAGCCGATCTGTTTAACATATGACTTAATGAATCATGAAAGAAAGCTTGAAGCTGTGAACGGATAATAGATGGACAAAAACTCGGTATGTATGACCGGGTTTTTTTTGCATTTTTTGATATTACCTTGTTATGCCATTTTCTCCAGTCGATCTTTTTTCGCTTTTATGTAGAAAAGAGGTACTTTTTTACTTTGGACAATGGTAATATACGGTTAGAGATCATAGCTAGAAAGGAAAGAGATGCGTGGAAACAGCAAAAATATTGATTGCAGATGACGAAGAAGCAATTGTAAAAATGGTTGAACGCGTATTAAAAAAAGAAGGGTTTCAACATATTTATAAAGCCTATCATGCAGATGAAGCATTAGATATTGTCAAAAACGAGGACATCCACCTCTTACTTCTAGATGTGATGATGCCCGGTAAGTCTGGCTTTGATGTTCTGCCTGACATCAGGAAAATGACGAAGGCACCGATTTTCTATTTAACAGCAAGAACGTCTGATGTAGACAAATTGACTGGATTTGCACAAGGTGCAGACGATTACATCACAAAGCCATTTAATCCGTTAGAGCTAGTAGCTAGAATTAAGGCGCACTTAAACCGAACTTATGTCTCCTTACAGGAGGAGCAGGAAGAAGCGCACAGTCAATATGAATATGCTCATTTCTCGTACCATCCTCATGCAGCCGAGTTGAAAGTAAGGGGAGAAGTGACGGCTTGCTCAGCGCAGCTTTTGTCCTTGCTGAAGTATTTTTGTGATCATCCGAATGTGGTACTTTCTAAAGATCAAATCTATGAGAAAGTATGGGGTGTTCCGTCATATGGTGACAACAACACCGTCATGGTTCATATCCGAAAGCTGAGAGAAAAGATAGAGTTAGATCCAAGTCAGCCTGAATATATTGTGACGATCCGTGGTATGGGCTATAAGTTCATTCCGCAACCTGTGAAGGTTCTTCAATAGTTTATGAATTTACGAACAAAACTTTTCTTTCACTTTGTCGGACAAATGTTTATTGTCATCGTTATTCTAACGATCGGGCAAACATTCTCTGAAAATCTTTATTTTCAAAAACGCTATGAGAATATGACTGAAACTGGTTTAACGAAGGCAGATGGAGATACACTCATGAGCTGGCTTTATTTTAACGAGGATGGAAAAATGGAAGCCGATGATCAGCTCAAACAAGCAGTGGAAAAACGTGATGGCTGGCTACAAGTGATTGATTCC
Organism: Bacillus sp. FSL K6-3176; assembly: GCF_038003325.1. Taxonomy (NCBI): domain Bacteria; kingdom Bacillati; phylum Bacillota; class Bacilli; order Caryophanales; family Bacillaceae; genus Bacillus; species Bacillus sp. FSL K6-3176. Next base: position 3,030,409 of record NZ_JBBOOX010000001.1, on the reverse strand, counting down.
AAAAAACGCAACGTCTATAGCTATCAACTCCCTAAAAACATTCCAACATCCTATCAAAAGGATGAAATGATCAAAATCTTTGAAAAAAGACAATTTAAAGATTACAAGATGTACTTCTGGCCAATTGAGATTGATCAAGAAAGCTTTATCGTCTTATATGGATTTAAAACGAACAGCACAAAGGTAGCCAATTATCTCAAGCAGCATGAAAAAAACCTGGCTGCATTGTCTCAATATTCAGTTGAAACAAAAGAATTTTTGAAAAGAATGAATGGATCGGTGCATCTGTTTAATGAAGAAGGAAAATACTTAAAAGGTATCCGAGCCAAAAATAATTTGAAAAATAACGTAACGGATGTTGAACTGCTCAAGTATCAATCAAAGCCTTGGGAGTTTAGAAGTGACCTGTCGTATATCAAAGTGAATAAGGATTTGTATATGATTGTTTCGGTGCCAAACAAAGTATACAGCCCAGACGAGCTTTATGATAAAGAGACAGAGGCTTTAAACCAATATACAACGCTTTTGATTGCAGGTCTTGCGCTTACGATTATTATCGTTATGACATTATGGTACTCGTATCGCTATGGGCTACCGATCTATCACATTATCCGCTGGCTGATTTTCTTATCAAGAAATAAATTGCAGGAGCCAACCAATAGAAAAGGTATTCCAGTAAGTAAAAATAAAAAGGGCCGTATTAAGCGGGAGTACCGGCTGTTTGAGGATATCCTCAAAACAATGGATCAGCTCACCAATACGTTAAAAGAGAATGAAGCAAACCGAAGAAAAATTCAAACCACAAGGGAAGAATGGATCGCAGGGCTGTCTCATGATCTAAAAACGCCTCTTAGCACGATTTACGGCTATGGATTAATGCTAGAATCAGATCAATACCAATGGTCCAAGGAAGAAGTCATGGAAATGGGACAAGTCATTCGTGAGAAATCAGAATACATGTCGACCTTGATTGAGGATTTAAACCTCACGTATCGATTGAAAAATGGTGCATTGCCTATTAATCGAAAACCTGTTGAACTTGGTGAATTTTTAGCCTCCATTATGGACGAGTTTTCAAGAAGCACGCTTTCAGAAGATTATTTATCATCCTTTGAAGATCAAACAGAGGGTGTCATGTTTGAGATCGATAAAGCCTGGTTTAGACGAGTCATTGAGAACCTGCTGGCGAACGCAGTGAAGCATAACCAGAAAGGTACTCTTATTCAAGCTGTTCTATCTGAAACAAATGATGAAGTTCGGATCGAAATGAAAGATAACGGACGCGGAATGGCGCAAGAAACAGTGGATCATTTATTTAATCGTTACTATAGAGGGACAAATACGAATGATCCAACAAATGGAACAGGACTAGGACTGGCGATTGCAAAAGAGCTTGTCTTACTGCACGATGGCGATATTCAAGTAGAAAGTGAATTAGGTCAAGGAACAACTATTGCGATTATCCTAAAGAAAACACCATCTGTAAAATAGCCAAAAAACGATTTTCTTTTCTAAAGGAGATCGTTTTTTCTTGTTTTAGGATTGAAATCGATTTTGTAAACGATTACAATAAAATTGTTAACGTGAACAAATTGATTTTCATCATTATAAGAGATGGGGGAGTTTGATGAAAGCTTTTTTAGATGAGCAGTTTTTATTAAACAGTCAAACGGCGGAAAAGCTATACCATGAGTTTGCAAAGAACCTTCCGATTATTGATTACCATTGTCATTTAAGTCCAAAAGAAATCTATGAAAATAAAACGTTCCAAAATATAACCGAAGCATGGCTTTACGGAGATCATTACAAATGGCGCGCCATGAGAGCAAATGGGATACCTGAAACACATATCACAGGGGATGCCTCAGATGATGAGAAATTTTTAGCATGGGCGAAAACTGTTCCGATGACGATTGGAAATCCTCTCTATCACTGGACCCATCTAGAGCTAAGACGATATTTTGATGTCGAAGAACTTTTGAATGAAGAAAGCGCAGACATCATCTGGAAAAAAGTAAATGAAAAGTTGCAAGGAGACGGATTTGGTGCGAGAGATTTCATTGTGAAATCAAATGTTGAAACGGTTGTGACGACAGACGATCCGGTTGATTCGCTGATTTATCACCAACAACTGCGGGAAGAAGGCTTTTCTGTGCAAGTGCTGCCAGGGTTTCGGCCAGATAAGGCATTAGATATCACAAATGACTTGTTTATCGAGTATGTTCATCAGCTGGCGGAGGTTTCATCTATCCAGATCGAATCCTATCAAGACTTCATAAAAGCACTTCATATGCGAATCGATTTCTTTCATGAACAGGGCTGTTTGATTTCAGATCATGCCATCAATGAAATGACGTACGAAGACACGACGGAAGAAGAAGCTGCGATCATTTTTCATAAAAGGATGTCAGGGCATCCATTGACGGAAAAGGAGAAGGTTCAATTTAAAACGCACACATTCATTGAACTAGGTCAGGCATATGCTCAGCGGGGATGGGCGATGCAGCTTCATATCAATGCGCTCAGAAACAACAATTCGAAAATGTTTGAGCGGCTTGGATCAGATACCGGATATGATGCAATGAATGATGAAGACATTGCAAAACCTCTCTGCCGCGTATTAGATCGGTTAGAACAAGCACATGCATTGCCAAAAACCATCCTCTATTCCTTGAATCCAAGGGACAATGTGGTGATTTCAACGATAGCTGGAAGTTTTCAAGATGGAAAGACTCCTGGGAAAATGCAGCATGGAACAGCCTGGTGGTTTAATGATACAAAGCAGGGAATGACAGAGCAGATGATGGCACTCTCCAGTATCGGACTGATCAGCCGATTTATTGGGATGCTGACAGATTCACGAAGCTTCCTGTCTTACACAAGACATGAATATTTCCGTAGACTGCTATGTGACATCATTGGAGATTGGGTGGAAAAAGGAGAAGCGCCTAATGATCTCAATTTGCTAGGGGGAATGGTAAAAGGAATTAGCTATGAAAATGCAAAGCAGTATTTTCAATTTGAACGGGCAAATGAGCTACCGCATAAAAGCAAGATGATATGAACAAAAAGCAAGAATATGAAAGCGTTTTTATGATAAGATGATAAAAAATCATAAAAGGCGGAATAGCATGACAGTCACAATCAAAGATATAGCAAAATTGGCAAACGTTTCTCATACCACAGTATCAAGGGCTTTGAATAATAGTCCTTTTATTAAAGAGAAAACAAAACAAAACATATTGTCGATTGCAAAACAGCTGAATTACTCACCGAATGTCCATGCCAGAGGCCTTGTCTCGCAAAAATCATTTACAATTGGTCTGTTTTTTACGAGTTTAACAGAAGGCACATCCTCAAGTTTCTTTGTTGATGCCTTAAAAGGCGTCAACAGTGTGATAACAGAAAACTATCATTTGGTTGTAAGAGGAATTGACGATTTTCACGATTACACAACCATTCATAAACAGCGATATGATGGTATTTTGCTCATGAGCCAAAGCGAGCATGACGAAGCGTTTATCCATCATGTGAAAAAACAGGGCATTCCCATTATTGTACTGAATCGCCGTGTAGAAAGTAATCAAGTGATGAATATATTAGCGGATGATGGTGAAGGGGCATACCAAGCTGCACACTATTTCATTCAGCAGGGGCATAAACAAATTGCCATTATTGAAGGGAAACAGGGATTTAAATCCACACAAGAAAGAAAAGCTGGTTTTCTGCAAGCACTCATTGACCATCATGTACCCATGAAGAAAGAATACATGATCACAGGCGACTATCATATGAAGAGCGGCTATGAATCAATGGAAGCCTTACTCACTCTTGATGATCCGCCAACTGCCCTTTTTTGCTCAAACGATGACATGGCGATTGGTGCGATGAATGCATTGTTTGCAAAAGGTAAAAGGTGTCCTGATGATCTCTCTATTATCGGTTTTGATGATATTTCATTTTCATCTTATACAACGCCTGCCCTCACAACAGTCAAAAAGCCAATTGAAAAAATGTGTGCGCTTGGAGCAGAAGCTATCCTTTCAGTCATCAACAGTGAAACGCAAGAAGACGATCATCTGGAAAAAGTGTATGTCCACACAGAGCTGATGATTAGAGATTCAGTCAAAAAGGTGCAGTAATCAGCATCTTTTAAATGAAAATGTTCACGTGTGCAAAAAATGCGGGGAGGAAAAGCGTTTGAGACGATTATCCAAAGATGTGTACCCAGTGGCTGAATATCCTGAAACCATCCTACAAATTGGCGAAGGGAACTTTATGCGAGGATTTATGAATTGGCAGATCCAGAAGCTAAACGACTGTACAGATTTTAAAGGAAGAGCAGTAGTTGTTCCTCCTCGAAAAGGATCAGTGACCGCTCTAAATGAACAAGACGGTTTATACACTTTATGTATTCAAGGGTTTCATGACCAAAAAGAAATGAACGAACGGATCGTCATTCAATCCATCAGCAGGGGAATCAGCACATATACAGATTATGAAGCCTTTTTACATGTAGCGGAAAGTCCTGATGTGCGCTTTGTCTTTTCTAACACAACAGAGGCAGGACTTGTGTTAAGAAAAGAGGACCGATTAGAAGATCGGCCGCAAGCAAGTTTTCCAGGAAAGCTGACAGCCTTCTTGTATCACCGCTTTAAAGCTTTTTCTGGAGATGAGAAAAAGGGCTTGATCATTTTACCTTGTGAATTGATTGAACAAAACGGTGATCGATTAAGAGAATATGTGATCACAATGGCAGCTGAGTGGAATCTTCCGCCTGATTTTGTGGCTTGGGTCAAGGAAGCCAACACGTTCTGTAATACGTTAGTTGATCGAATTGTCCCAGGATTTTCTCAGGAAGCAGCGGAGACTGTTCAAAAAGAAGAGGGGTATATCGATGAATTGCTTGTCACAGCAGAATATTATCACCTGTTTGTCATTGAAGCACCTGCGTTTGTTCAAAAAGAGCTTCCTTTTCAAGAAGCAGGGTTAAACGTACTTTTTGTGGAAGATATCGCTCCCTATCGTATGAGCAAGGTTCGCATTTTAAACGGTGCGCATACAGCGATGGTGCCGATTGCATATTCATCTGGCTTGGATACTGTCAAAAAAGCGGTGGATGATGAGCATGTTGGTGTGTTCATTCGCCGCATGCTTGAGGAGGAAGTGCTGCCAGGTTTGCCACTTCCTGAAGAAGAGCTTCTTCTTTATACACAATCCGTGTGGGATCGATTCTGCAACCCTTTTGTCAAACATCAATTACTCGATATTGCCTTAAATGGTGTATCTAAATTTCGGGCGCGTATTCTCCCGTCTCTTCTAGATTATATAGAGCTAAAAAAACAGTTGCCTACGAAGCTTATGTTCTCATTGAGCAGTTTGATTTATTTTTATCAAGTCCATGCAGATCAGATAAAGGATGATGAGTCTGTGATGACATTCATGAAGGAAGCATGGGAGGAAGTGGACCATTCCTATGAATTAATGGTCGATCAACTTCTTTCAAACGAAGTTTTATGGGGGATGGATTTGACGAGGATCGCAGGGCTGAGGGATGCAGTAGCCGAGCAGCTCACCTTCATACATGAAAATGGCATGAGAGCTGCTGTTCACCAAATTCTTCAATATGAAAGTCAGGGGGAGAAGGCATGAGAGACTTTGTTGTGATTCATCCTTCAGATAATGTTGGTATCGCTTTAAAAGTGCTTGAGCAAGGCGAAGAGCTTCAGCACCAAGGTCATACAATCATTTTAAAAGAAACCGTTCCTAAAGGTCATAAATTTGCATTGGCTGAGATCAAAGAAAAAGAGAATATCATCAAATATGGCTACCCCATTGGTCATGCAGCCACTAAGATCTCTGCTGGAGAATGGGTGCATACGCACAATATCAAAACGAATCTATCAGGTAAGCTCGATTACGAATACCGCCCTTCTTTAACAGAAAACCCCTATGAAAAAACGAATCTGACATTCAAAGGGTATAAACGAAAAAATGGCGCAAGTGGTATACGAAATGAGCTTTGGATTGTCCCAACAGTTGGGTGTGTCAATGGCATTGCTGATCAAATCATTCAAATATTTGCCGCTGAAATGGGTGGAGACATCCATCCTTTTGAAACGGCTCTCGTATTAAAGCACAATTATGGGTGCTCACAGCTTGGGGATGATCATGAAAACACAAAAACCATTCTTCAAAATGCCGTAAAGCACCCAAATGCTGGAGGGGTTCTCGTTCTAGGTCTTGGCTGTGAAAACAATGACATTGAGGATTTTCAGGCAACATTAGGGGAGTATGACCAGGCGAGGGTGAAATTTTTAAGAAGCCAAGAAGTAGGGGATGAGATTGAGACGGGTGTCGCTTTGCTCAAGGAAATTTATGACGCAGCGAAAGAAGATCAGCGTGAAGACATTCCGTTATCTGAGCTGAAAATTGGCTTGAAATGCGGAGGATCAGATGGGTTTTCAGGCATTACCGCAAATCCACTTTTAGGCAGACTGTCCGATTTCATTGTGGCTCAAGGCGGAACCACCGTATTAACAGAAGTGCCGGAAATGTTTGGAGCTGAAACGATCTTAATGGAGAGAGCGGAATCAAAAGCGACATTCGACAATATTGTGCAGATGATCAATGATTTTAAACAATACTTTATGGATCATCGACAGCCAGTATATGAAAATCCTTCCCCGGGAAATAAAGCAGGAGGAATTTCGACATTAGAAGATAAATCTCTCGGCTGTACACAAAAAGCGGGTACTTCCGTTATAAAGGATGTTTTAACATACGGGGAGCTGCTAAAACGAAAAGGATTGAATTTATTAAGTGCGCCTGGGAATGATTTGGTTGCTTCATCTGCTCTCGCAGCGTCTGGCTGTCAGCTCGTCCTCTTTACAACAGGCAGAGGCACACCGTTTGGCACATTTGTTCCAACGATGAAGGTATCGACCAATACCGCGTTATACGAAACAAAAAAACATTGGATTGACTTTAATGCGGGGGAATTGCTTGAGGATGTATCAGAAGATGTGGTGCTAGAGAAGTTCATTGCCACGGTGATTGATGTGGCGAGTGGAAAGCTGTTAAATCATGAAAAAAACAATTTTAGAGAGTTGGCCATTTTTAAAACAGGTGTGACACTTTAAGGCGTCTGGGGGATGATGAAATGTCTAAAAAACGAAATTTGATGTATGTGACAGCAGGAACAGTACTAACAGGAATTGGACTCGCACGTTTAGCAAAGCAAGGGAAAAAAGACAAAGAAACAAATGGCATAGATCATGTGTTAAAGCAGATAAAAGCGCCAAAGTTCCCAGATCGTGAATTCAATGTGATTCATTACGGCGCGGATAACAAAGGGATAGAGCTTTCGACAAATGCTATTCAGTCTGCCATCGATGATGCACATCGTTTGAAAGGAGGGCGTGTGCTGATTCCTGAAGGGACATTTTTGACAGGCGCTCTAGAATTGAAAAGCAATGTAGAGCTTCATCTTCATGAAAACGCCTATGTGAGCTTCAGCCAAGATACACGTGATTATCTCCCCCTTGTTCTAACAAGATATGAAGGAATTGAGCTTTATAATTATTCACCACTTATTTATGCCCATCATGCAGAAAACATCGCGATTACAGGAGCAGGCACGCTGGACGGGAGGGGGGATGAACACCACTGGTGGCCTTGGAAGTATGGAACAAATGGTCAACCCTCTCAAGATCGGGATCGTCAGCTTCTTTTTGAAATGGCTGAAAAAAGAGTACCAGTGGAAGAAAGAGTGTTTGGCGAAGGACATTATTTAAGATCAAGCTTTATCCAGCCATACAATTGCCAAAACATTCTCATTGAAGGAGTAACAGTAAAGGATTCACCGATGTGGCAAGTCCATCCGGTGTTAAGTGAAAACGTCATCGTCCGTGGGGTGAATATCATCGGTCATGGCCCAAATACAGATGGTGTGAATCCAGAGTCGTGCCGACATGTGCTCATTGAAGATTGTTATTTTGATAATGGCGATGATTGTATTGCCATTAAATCGGGCAGAAATGAGGACGGCCGGAGAATCGGTGTTCCATCTGAAAACATCGTCATTCGTAGAAATACGATGCGTGATGGTCATGGCGGAGTAACGATCGGGAGTGAAATCTCTGGAGGCGTCAAGTATGTATATGCAGAGGATAATGTCATGGACAGTCCAAATCTCGACAGGGCATTGCGCATTAAGACCAACTCTGTCAGGGGCGGTACCATTGAACACATCTATTTTAAAAACAATCTAGTGAAAAGCTTAAAGCATGAGGTGGTCTGTATCGACATGATGTATGAGGAAGGGGATGCCGGTCCGCATAGGCCTGTAGTCCGTCATATTGAAGTAGAAGGGTTAAAAAGCAGCGGAGGGCGATATGGCGTGAAGATCGCCGCATACTCACATTCCCCGGTCACACACTTTAAAATGAAAGACTGTGTCATTGACGATGTCACGTACCCTCTTTCATTGGAACATGCAGTATCTCCTTCATTTCAGAAAGTTGTCATTAATGGTGAACATATCAACCAATAGCGGAAGTGAAAACAGCCACGTCAAAGGCTGTTTTTCTTTTATAAGGACAGACAATCGGAATCACATATACAACCTATCTGCACTGTAGTATAATATTCCCGAAATTAGAAAAGAATTGACGAAAGAGATGACGTCAAGTAGTACATAAAGCAGGGGGTTTATTGATGAAGAAGTTAACTGGTATTTGGCTATCATTGTTACTTGTGATCGGTGTTTTAGCAGGGTGTGCAGGTGCGGAAACGGACCAAAAAACAAACAGTTCAAAGCCTAAAGAGACAGAGGCTGCAGCATTTCCTGTATCCATCAAAGATGCAGCTGGTAAAACCGTTGAAATCAAAGAACAGCCTAAACGAATTGTTTCGTTAATTCCAAGTAATACAGAGGTTGCCTATGCCCTTGGCCTTGGAGATAAAATCGTTGGTAGATCAGACTTTGACAACTATCCAAAGGAAGTAGAAAAGGTGGAGAAGATTGGCGGTCTTGATTTCAATGTAGAGAAGGTTATTTCCTTAAAACCTGATCTTGTCTTAGCACATGCATCACAAATGAGTTCAAAAGACGGATTTAAACAGCTTGAAGATGCAGGTATTCAAGTGCTGACTGTTAATGATGCAGCCTCTTTCAAAGATGTGTATAAGTCTATCCATATGATTGGTGAAGTAGCTGGCGTAAAAGAGGCATCAACGAAGCTTGTAGATGAGATGAAATCAAAACTGAATGACATCAAAAAACAAGCAGAATCCATCTCCAAAGACAAACAAAAAACAGTTTTTGTCGAAGTATCAGGTGCGCCTGAAATTTATACAACAGGTAAACAAACGTTTATGGACGAAATGTTGTCTGTCATTCATGCAAAAAATGCTGCTGGCGACCAAACAGGCTGGGTGCAAATGACGGAAGAATCAATTATTAAACGAAATCCTGATGCCATCGTTACGATTGATGGTGCAGGATTAGATGATCTGAAAAAAAGAGACGGCTGGAAGGCAATCAAAGCAGTCAAAGAAAAACAAGTCTTTCAATTGAATACGGATCTGGCATCACGACCGGGACCGCGATTGGTTGAAGGAGTGGAGGCTCTTGCGAAAAGCATCTATCCTGACAAGTTCAAATAAAATCATCATCGCATACACAGCAAGTGCTTTACTTCTTGTCGTGAGCATTGGAATGGGAATCTCATTTGGCAGTTTAGGGATTCCCATTCCTTCTATACTTCGGATCTTTGTTCATGAAGTATTTGGAATTCAGGCCGGAACCATTGATGCAATTGACCGCAATATTATGATGAATATCCGGCTGCCGAGAGTGATATTAGCGGCGTTAGTCGGAGCAGCTCTGGCGTTATCTGGTGCAGCCTTTCAAGGTTTATTAAAAAATCCTCTCGCTGACCCTTATACACTTGGGGTATCTCAAGGGGCATCTGTGGGGGCTGTAGCCACATTGTTTTTCAGTTTGCAGTTTCCTTTGCTTGGCAGTTTTACACTGCCTTTTTTGAGTATGACAACAGCGCTTGTCACACTATGTCTCGTCCTCTTTTTTGCCAGTCTGGTTCACCGAGGAATGAGCATTTCTTCTTTAATTTTGACGGGGGTCATCTTTAGCTCTTTTTTAGGTGCCCTCATTTCATTAATGATTGCGTTAACAGGTGATGATTTAAAAGAGATTATTCATTGGCTTCTAGGCAGTGTGTCTATGAGAGGCTGGCGTTATATTGCTCTTTTCCTTCCTTTTTTCCTCATTGGTACATTTGCACTGATCCTGATGGGAAGAGATTTAAATGTGATGACATATGGTGAAGAAAAGGCAAAACTGTTAGGGGTGCATGTGAAACGGAGCAAATATGTGGTGTTGCTTGCTGGTTCGATTCTGACTGGAAGTGCGGTGGCTGTGTCAGGAACGATCGGATTTGTAGGACTGGTGATTCCACATTTTATCCGTCTTTTATCCATTACGGATCATCGTCATTTGCTGCCTTTGTCGATGCTGAATGGTGCTTCTTTTCTCGTTTTAGCAGATGTGCTCTCCCGTACGATCATTGAACCGACTGAATTGCCTATTGGCATCATTACGGCGTTAATTGGTGCTCCTGTCTTTGGCATCATCCTCATCCGCAGATATAGAGGAGGGACGCATCTATGATTCAAGTGAAGGAAGTTAGAGGGGGATATGGTGTAAAAGAGGTCATTCATGGCGTGAGTTTTGAAGTGGAGCGAGGGGAATTCCTCGGCATCCTTGGTCCAAATGGGAGCGGTAAGACGACGCTACTTAAAATGATCGCAGGTATTTTAGCACCTGAGAGCGGCCAAGTAACACTAAGTGGTCATCCAGTTCAATCCTACCGGCCAAAGGCACTTGCGCAAAAATTGGCGGTTCTCCCCCAGAAGACCGATCAAGCTTTTTCATTTACAGTGGAAGAAACGGTCCAGTTTGGGCGTCATCCTTATCAGAAAGGGTGGCTACAATCTGTTACAAAAGAAGATATCGAGATTGTCAGCAAGGTGATGGACCAAACAGATATTGCTCAATTTAAGGATCAATCCATCCATGAGTTAAGCGGTGGAGAACAGCAGCGGGTTTACTTAGCTCAAGCGCTGGCTCAGTGCCCTGACTATTTATTGCTGGATGAACCAACCAGTTTTCTTGATTTAGCTTATCAAAAAGAGTTACTCGATTTGATTAAACAAGAGACCACTTCCTCTAACTTAACGGTGATCGGTGTGTTTCATGATGTGAACATTGCCAGTTTGTATTGTGACCGCCTGCTTTTGCTGAATGAAGGAAAGACGGACATGCTGGGAGAACCGCATCATGTGTTGACCACCGAACGGGTGAACCGGGTGTATGAAACAGATGTAACACCTCTCCAACATCCACTGCGGGCAAACCCTCAGCTGGTAATTGAACCTGCGTCCATCTCTGAACATTCAAGGCTGAACTTAGCGGATGGGTGGAAAACATATGGCGCAAACGGAATGACATTTTCTACTCATCAGCCATTGCGCATCCTTTCATCACATGAGAAAAGCGGGGGGTTCTTTTGGACACGGTCCCTTGGAACGGGAACTGAAGCACTCCATGACATGCTGGATGATGAGGAAGGGTACTTATTTCTTGGTCAATCTGATGGGCCGAAGCAATACGCCGCTGAAGATGATGATGAAGATGTCCTTCTTTATGGGATGCATCAAGAAGGAGAGCTGTCCGTTTGGCTTGTGCTGAAAGGAACGATATCAGATGGTGCGTCTGTCCAGCTGATGGGCGAGCTGACGCACTTCATTAAACAAGAGACAAGTATCCAGGTGCATCATCTTTGTATCGCTGCTGCCAATGCAGAAGAAAAGGAGCATACTGCTCATTTACATGAAAGAGTCAGACTGAAAGTGAAGCATCTTCTTCATACATTGAATGCTATAAAAAAGTGAACCGGCTGGTTCACTTTTTTTGTTGAAAACATCAACATCTACTTATGTCATCCACTGAATATTTGAAAAAAACGAAAAATATGTTGCTAAATAAATCATATTGCTTTTATAATAAGAATAATGAAAGCGTTTTAATAATTAATTGTTTAAAAATGCAACAATCGGAAGGGGAGGATCATTTGAACATTCAAGGAATCATTCCAGCTATTTTGACACCGCTTACAGAAGAAGAGCATTTTCATCCAGAAGTGACAAAGCAACTTATTGATCATTTAATCGACTCAGGTGTGCACGGCATCTTTGCTTTAGGGACAAACGGCGAATTTCATTTGTTTTCAGAGGAAGAAAAGCTTCAAATTGCTGAAACTGTTGTAAAGGCTGCGGGCGGCAGGGTGCCTGTATACATGGGAGCAGGTGAGAATAGCACTAAGGCAACCATTAAGCTGTCAAACAAGTTCGCAGATTTAGGCGTAGATGTCTTGTCGGTTATCACCCCTTATTTTGTTGCGCCATCACAAGAGGAGCTGTATGAGCATTTTCGTCATATTTCAGAGAATGTGACCATCCCCATTTTACTTTATAACATTCCATCAAGAACAGGTGTGTCACTTGCGCCAGAGACGGTTGCAAGGCTCAGCGTCCTACCGAATGTGTTAGGTATTAAAGACAGTAGTGGAGATATTGCCAATATCAAAGCGTATCTCGATGTCACAAAGGATGAAGAGTTTGTCGTGCTTGCAGGAACGGATTCCCTCATTTTAGAGACATTGAAGCTAGGCGGAACAGGTGCAGTGGCGGCAACGGCAAATGTGCTTCCCAAAACCGTCGTTGGCATTTATGAATCGTTTCAGCAAGGAAATCTTGACCAAAGTGAGCAATGTCAGCAGCAGCTGCAGCCGTTAAGAGCGACATTCACATTAGGAACGTTACCAGCACCTTTGAAAAAAGCAGCTGAACTTTCAGGGATTCCTGTAGGTCCGCCAAAAAGCCCGGTCAAAGCATTATCCGGCGAGGCTTTAGAAGCTGTGATGAACATGATGGAGAATTATCGGATACAAGCAAAAGCAGCAAAGGAGTCGTGAAGAGATGACAATATCACATTATCACTTTCAAACGGCATCACACATTGTTTCTGGCGCCCACTCTCTAGAGCTCCTTGGGGAGAAACTAGAGCTATTAGGACTTAGCAAATTGAGATCGATTTTTATTTTAACGCAGCCATCCATCGTATCTCTTGGTTACGCAGATCAAATCAAAACAGAACTTGCGAAAAAAGGGATTGCGAGTGAGATCAGCACAGAGATTAAGCCTGAACCAACGGAAGAAAATATCGAGGACGTATTCCAGACATTTTTAAAAGGGGAGCATGAAGCCATTATTGGGATTGGTGGCGGGAGTGTGCTGGATGCGGCCAAAATATTAGCTGTTCTAAAGACGAATGATCAGCCAATTTCTGATCTCGTTGGCACGAACCTTGTTAAAAAAAGAGGAGTTCCAACGATTCTCATTCCAACAACCTCAGGTACGGGATCAGAAGTGACACCAAACGCGATTGTTACCTTTCCGGAAAAAGAATTAAAAATTGGCATGGTCAGCCCATACCTTTTGCCTGATCTTGTGATCTTAGATCCCGCACTGACACTCAAATTGCCAAAAGCCATTACCGCAGCTACAGGGATGGATGCGTTTACGCATGCGCTTGAATCGTATATTTCAAATAAAGCCAATCCATTTAGTGATATGTTTGCACTCGAATCGATGAGGCTCATTTCAGGAAGTATTCAGGAGGCCTATCATCACGGGGATAATATGACAGCAAGGGAAGATATGCTGGTTGGTGCCATGTATGGCGGGATGGCGCTCACAAGTGCCGGAACCGCTGCTGTTCATGCAATGGCTTATCCGTTAGGGGGGAAATTCAAAATTTCACACGGTGTCGCTAATTCCATGCTGCTTCCTCATGTCACGGCGTTTAATGCAGACCATATCAAAGATCGTCTTGAAGATATTGCTAGAGTGATAGGGATCGAAGAGAAAGGCTCAAAGCATACGCTTGCAGAGCAAGTGATTCGTCAAGTAGAAGAGTGGACAGCGGATTTACACATTCCTCAACAACTCAAAGCCTTCGGCGTGTCAAAAGAAGATGTGCCGGCACTTGCTGAAGCTGCTTCGGAGGTGAAGAGATTAATGGATAACAACCCGAAGCCGATGTCTGTCTCTGATATTGAACAGATCTACATGAAACTGCTCCACGTTTAACACTTCATACGTCACTGGGATGGGACATGAGAAGTTGCTTCATACGGCTTGCACACAAAGGGGGATTTTAAGTGAATGTCTTAAGTAGTTCTGTCATCACATTTATTTTAATCGTCATTATTCTCTATATTCTGTTTACGACCTGGCTGACGATGCGTTTCCGTAGTAAGTCTAACTCAGAATTTAACAATGCCGCTAAGTCACTTCCAGCTATTGTGGTCGGTATTTTGTTAATGAGTGAATTCATTGGGACGAAGTCAACTGTCGGAACAGCTGAATCTGCTTTTACACACGGGCTTTCCGCTTCATGGTCTGTTATCACAGTTGCTATTGCCTTTTTTATTTTTTCCTTTTTCTTAGTGGGAAAGTTTTATCGAACAGGACAATACACGATTTCAGGTATTATTGATCAAAAATTTGGGAAATCAACAAAGCTTGTTGTCTCTGTCATTATGATTGCAGCCCTGCTCTTAGTGAATCTAGGAAACTATTTAAGTGGTTCAGCTGCCATTGCATCCATTCTTGGCCTTCCTTTAATGACCTGTGCCATCATCACGGCGGTTGTGAGTACATTTTATTTTACTTTCGGAGGAATGAAGGGGGTTGCATGGGTCACGATCCTTCATTCAATTGTGAAGTATGCGGGGATTTTAATTACACTAGGGGTAGCCCTTTATTTAACAAAAGGCTTTGAGCCAATGAAACAAACATTACCCGACCATTTCTTTACATGGGATGGGACCATCGGTTGGGGAACGATTGGAGCCTGGTTTATAGGAAACATGGGGGCCATTTTTGCGACGCAGTTTATCATTCAAGCGATCACCTCGTCGAAAAGTGAACGAGAAGCGAAAAAATCGACCCTGTATGCAGCACTCCTTTGTTTGCCGCTTGCCATTGCGATCGGGATCATCGGTGTCGCAGCCCGTTATTTGTATCCAGACATTGATCCTATTTATGCTTTCCCTGTCTTTTTACAGCATATGAATCCGATTTTGAGCGCTATTGTGGCAACATCGCTTGTCGCATCCATTTTTGTTGGTGTCTCGACGGTTGCACTTGCTACAACCACGTTGATTATTGATGACTTTTATGTACCGAAAAAGAAACCATCACCAGAGCAGCGTATGAAGGTGACTCGGTATGTAGCTGTCATGGTTGGGATTGTGCCGCTTGTGGGGGTCGCGCTTGCACCAGAGTTGCTGTCACTTTCCTTTTTTACACGAGCACTTCGAACATCGATTGCAGTTGTAGCAGCAATGGGCTTTTACTTGCCATACTTTAATTCAAATAGAGGAGCAACCATTGGTCTTGCCGCTTCAGGCATCGCCACGACGGTGTGGTATTTACTCGATAATCCATTTGGAATCGATAATATGTATGTGGCCATTATCATTCCTTTCCTAGTTCTGGTGATGGATCGATGGATCAGCCCGCCAGCTAAAAAGGATCAATCACTGAAAGGAGAATTATGATGACAAATGAAGACATCATGATCAAAATAGATGGAAAATTGCGACAAAATGAACAAGACGCAGCTAGAAAAGAAGCCTTTTTACCAACAGATTGCGTGCAAAACCATGCGGCTAATCTCATCGAACTGGATAATGGAGATTTGCTGTGTGTATGGTTTGGCGGTACGCAAGAAGGAATTCCTGATATCTCTATCTATATGTCAAGGCTCAAGCAAGGAAGTAATCAATGGACGAAGGCTGTGAAGCTGTCTGATGATTCTACAAGATCTGAACAAAATCCAGTTCTTTTTCAAGAGAAAGATGGCAGGCTGTGGCTGCTTTATACAGCACAACTTTCTGGCAATCAAGATACAGCTCTTGTGAGATATCGTTTATCGGAGGATAGAGGAGAGACTTGGGGAGAGATTGGTACTTTATTTGATCAGCCGGGGACGTTTATACGACAGCCTATTGTTATATTGGATAATGATGATTGGCTCCTTCCGGTGTTCTATTGTAAAACGATTCCTGGCGTAAAATGGACAGGAAACCGTGATGTCAGTGCTGTGAAGATTTCCTCAGATCAAGGGAAGACCTGGGAAGAGGTCACTGTGCCCAACAGTACTGGCTGTGTTCATATGAATATCGGAAAATGTGCGGATGGTTCCCTGCTTGCCCTCTTTAGAAGCCGGTTTGCTGATTCGATTTATATGAGCCGTTCAGTGGATCATGGACGGACATGGTCTGAGCCAAGAGCAACAGAGCTGCCAAACAATAACTCATCCATTCAATTTACGGTGCTCCATAATGGTCATCTTGCCCTCGTTTATAACCATATCAATGCGGATGATCAAACAGAAAGAAGAGCGTCCTTGTATGATGAAATTGAGGATGAAGGCGATACACGAACGGCTGTTGATACAGAGGCGCGTCCAGCCTTTTGGGGAACACCGCGTGCGCCAATGACACTTGCCATCTCGACGGATGACGGTGCGACATGGCCCGTCAGACGTAACCTTGAAATTGGCGATGGATATGCCATGACAAACAACTCAAAGGACAAATTGAATCGAGAGTATTCTTATCCATCCATCACAGAAGGAAAAGATGGTAGTCTGCACATTGCGTTTACTTTTTACCGGCAGGCCATCAAGTATGTGTGTGTGAAAGAAGAATGGACTCATCACACGTCTTAACCGCAAGGGATCAGTGTTTCCGTGAATTGTAACCCTCATTTTCTTCATTTATAATTGATGTTTGGAGGGTTGTCTCAATTTGCTAACATTTGGACTCCCTCAACGTATGTCTCACGATGAAGAGATAAAAAATGGGGGTCCTTTTCATGAATATAAAAGTATTAGGTATTGCACCGTATAAAGGATTAGGCGATGTATTAATCGACCTTGCCAAAGACGAAAAAAGCATCACATTCCAGCTTGAAGTCGGAGATCTTAGGTCTGGTGTTGCACTGGCAGAACAGGCCGAGGCTCAAGGAATGGATATTATTATGAGCCGCGGGGGGACAGCTGCGCTTATTCAAAAACACGTCAACATTCCAGTGGTGGATATCCCTGTGTCAGGCTACGACTTGCTTCGTGCCCTCACGCTGATTAAAGATTACCAAGGGAAAAAAGCAGTAGTTGGATTTGAAAATATTACACAAGGTGTACGCACCATCGGAGAGTTATACGGGATCAAAATTGATATTTATACAATACAGCAAGAGGAAGAAGTGTGGGATCTTTTACAGCAGTTACAGGAGCAAGGGACACAGGTTGTACTGGGTGATGTGATTACAGATAAAGCGGCCAAGGAGCTGGGGATGCAAAGCATGCTCATTACCTCAGGACGTGAATCTGTCAAAGAAGCGTTTCATCAAGCAAAACAAATGTACCGTTTATATAAAGAGGCGACAGCTGAGCAGCGCCTCTTTCGTGAAATGATTGATCAAGAGTCAAAAGGGATGCTGATCATTGATCAGCACAATCAGCTTTATTTTATCAATCAGCAAATGAAAGAATGGACAGAAAAAGGGTTATTTGCACCGTTTACGTCTCATGTTGATGTGATGGATTGGTGCCCGGCGCTTGAACCAGCAGTAAAAGCAGTTCGAGAAGGAAAACAAAATGGATATTCTCAAATCTCCTTTCAGCAGCAAGTGTGGCATGTCAAAGGAAGCTTATTATCTAAAGGTGAGCTGCTTTTGACGATTGAGAAGCCTTCTGCTGTGATTAATAGGGAGGGGCAGCGTATATGGACGCTGGCTGCACCTGTTCATTCAGCACATCCATTTGCTCTTTTTACTGAGCAGAGTTCAAATATGAAAGATGTGATTAAAAGGGCAAAGGCGTTCAGCCAAACAGATCGATCGATTTGTCTCTATGGTGAACAAGGAACTGGTAAATCAAGCCTTGCTTTTGCTATTCACCAAATGAGCGAGAGGAAAAATGAGAGCTTTATGACGGTGCATTGCAGCCGTTTGACTGAATTAGATGATGTAAACATAATTCCGGTGCATCAAAAAGGGACGATCTTTCTGAAGGATATTGATCGTGTCCCAATGGCTATGCAGCCCATTATGGCCGAGCAGCTTAGTCATCATCAGCAGAACATTCGCTGGATGGCTGCATCTACAGTTGATTTGTTCAAATTGATGCAATCTGGGGCGTTTCATGAAGACCTATATACGTGTTTGCAGGAGCTCGTCATTCATGTCCCGCCGTTATCTGAACGGGCAGAAGATATTGAGGATATGAGCAGGTTATTTATAGCTGAATTAAATTCTCTTTATGGGACGCAGGTTGTTGGGCTGTCAGCAGATGTGATTGCCGCCTTTCAAAACGAGCGATTTAGAGAAAATGTCCGGCAGTTCAAGCGGATTATGGAGGAACTGGTGCTGACAACAAAAAGTGGATATATCACGTTGAGTAAAGCAAAGCCGGCAATTGAGCAACTTGCTTCTGAGAATGAAGAAAAACAGCTGTCCAGCTATTTACATGGCACGCTTGACGAGATTGAAAGACGAATCATTCGGACGGTACTGGAAGAAGAAAATATGAATCAATCAAAAGCAGCAAAGCGGCTGAATATTAACCGCACGACGCTGTGGAGAAAGTTAAAGGAATAATATGCAATGAGACCGAGGTGTCTAAATGACAAACGATCTATTAAAAAAAGGAGCGAACTTAGAGCAAAAGGTGATCATTGTGGCTGATGATTTAACAGGCGCAAGTGATACAGGTGTTCAATTTGTGAAGGCCGGTTTAAAAGCCTCTGTGCTGTTCCAGCCGTCATTTGAGGATATGAGCCGGTACAAGGAGGAAGATGTATTGATTGTCGATACAGACTCGCGAAGTATGTCTTCTGAAAGAGCGTATAATGAGGTCAGTCAAATGGTTCAGCCGTTTCTACAAGGGGATTCACACCTTTTCTTTAAAAAAATAGATTCAACGTTAAGAGGAAATATAGGAATAGAGCTTCAGGCACTAATGGATCTTGGCCGGTTTGATGCGGCAGTCATTGCCCCCGCTTACCCCGATGCGAATAGATCTACGGCCTATGGCATTCATTATGTGGAGGGTGTGCCTGTTCATCTATCAGAAGCAGCGAAGGACCCAAAAACGCCTGTCCTGACATCCAGTATTTCAGACTTAATTGAAGAGCAGACAAACATCAAGCCAAAACATCTTTCGCAGCAAGCGGTCTATTCAGAGCTAAACGAAACGAGTCATGACGTTTCATCTTTATTAAAACATGGTCATCAATGGTTTGTGTGTGATGCAGAAACGAACAATGATTTAACACAGATCGTTGATTTGTTTATGAAGATCAATCAAAGAGTGCTTTGGGTCGGGTCAGCTGGACTCGCTGGCGCATTATCATCGTATGTTGCGAAACACCGCAATCTTTCTCGTGCAAAAAAGCATGAATCTGTTCTCATCGTTTCAGGAAGTGCTTCTCAAAAAACAAATGAGCAGTTTGCTTTTTTAAGAGAAAAGCACGATTGTCTCGAGGTGAAAGTGAACCCGTTGAATGTATTAAACGGCCGTGAAGCATGGGAAAGGAAATCAGTCATGGATCAGCTGCTCATGCGTCAGGATGAAGATATTCTCCTTTATACAGACGCAAGGCCAGAAATGGTTGAACAGATGTTGGCATACGGTGAAGCGAATGGCATGACAAGACAAGAAGTAGGAAGTACCTTATCTGTCTGTCTTGGTAAGATCACAAAAGACATTGTTGAATTAACAGGGGTGAAACGCCTTTTTTTAACTGGTGGAGATACGGCGCGTGCGATATGCCATGAGCTTGGAGCAGGCGGGATTCAGCTGTTGAAAGAAATTGAACCCGGCATCCCGCTTGGGCGGCTCGTTGATACGAGTGTATATGCGGTCACAAAAGCAGGGGCATATGGTCAAAAAGATTCTGTGCTCCATGCGGTTGAAGTGTTGAAAAACATAGAGGGGGTAGACGAATGGCAAAACCAATCATTGCTGTAACGATGGGAGATGCTTCTGGGGTTGGTCCTGAAATTATTTTAAAAGCCTTCCAGCAAAGCCGTTTACATGAAGAAGCCGTTCTATTTGTCATTGGAGACACCCATATATTAAATAGGGCGAAAGATTTTGTGAATACAGATGTGGAGATTGTCAGTATTAAAGAACCGGAGGAAGCGGAACAAGTAAAAGCTGGTGCCGTTCCTTGTCTTGATCTTCATCTATTAACAAGCGATATTCCAGTAGGAGAGATTTCAAAAGAAGCAGGGAAAGCCGCTTTTCGATATCTTGAAAAAGCCATTACACTTGCGAATGACTGTAGAATTGACGGCATTTGTACAGCACCGTTAAACAAGGAAGCACTTCATAAGGCTGGTCATATGTATCCAGGGCATACAGAAATTTTAGCTGACCTGACAGGTACGGACGATTATGCCATGATGCTGGCAGCTCCTAATTTAAAAGTGGTGCATGTGACGACACATATCGGATTAATGGATGCCATCTTAAAAATCAATCCTGAGCGTGTATACACAACGATTAAACTGGCTCATGATACCCTCGTTCGGTCTGGTATCCCTGCACCTAGAATTGCTGTGTGCGGGATTAATCCACATGCCGGGGAGAATGGTCTGTTTGGAAACGGAGAAGAAGAGGAGAAGATCATTCCAGCGGTAGAACGAGCACAGGATGAAGGGGTTCAAGTATTTGGCCCGCTACCAGCTGATACACTGTTCTTTAGGGCGACAAGAGGCGACTTTGATATCGTTGTGGCGATGTATCATGATCAAGGGCATGGACCAATCAAGGTGCTTGGCTTAGAATCAGGCGTTAATATTACAGTTGGATTGCCTATAATCCGTACAAGTGTCGATCATGGGACAGCATTTGATATTGCAGGAACAGGAAAGGCTGATTCTGCGAGTATGGAAGAAGCCATTCGGCAGGCAATCATGCTTTCTGGTACGAGAGAGAACCGATAGTAAAAGTGAAAGAGCCTTCCAATGGAGGCTCTTTCTTTAGTTCATATACGTTCCGCCATTCATATTGATGGTTTCCCCTGTGATGAAATCTGACTGATCAGAGGCTAAAAAGGTGACGGCGTTTGCGACTTGCTGCGGTGTTCCAATTGTTTTCAGAGGAATTCTTTCTAAAACAGATCTACGGTATTCATCACTCCACTGTTTGCTCATGTCTGTCTCAATTGGCCCAGGACAGACAGCATTTACATGAATGTGGTGTGCTGCTAATTCTTTGGCAAGATGCATCGTTAAGTAATTGATACCTGCCTTTGAAACGCCGTAAGCGGGTGATGCATTGTGATGAGGGGTTTTGCCAGTAGTTGAACTCATGTTGACAATCTTCCCGCCTTGCTGTTTGATCATGTCAGGAATGACTGCTTGACACATGAGAAACGTACCCGTCAAATTAATATCAATTAGTCTTTTCCATTCATCAACAGATGTATCGACTGTTGATTTCCGCAAATTGATCCCAGCATTGTTGACCAATATATCAATCTGTCCGAAATGGTTTTTTGCCTTCTCAACGAGGGAGGCAGCTGTCGCTGGTAAACTAGCATCACCAGCGACAGAAACAGCGCGTGTCTCTTCCTTATTCAGAGAGGAGCAAACGTCTTGCAATAGCACTTCATTCGTTCCGTTCAGCACCACTTTAGCTCCTTTAGAGACAAATGCCTCCGCAATGGCGCGGCCAATCCCTCTGCTTGCACCTGTAATGATTGCTACTTTGTTTTGTAAAGTCATCTATCATCCCACCCATCTGTCATGATTAAAAAGCGCTTTCATTTATTATAAAATGTGATGTTTCATCATTCAACATATAAAGTGGAAATGAAGAGATTTTGAATAGAAGTGTTTCATAATAAAACAAATACATCTTTTCCACTTCAGGGTATACTAAAAGGAACAAGCAATGGATAAGGGGGAACCTCAATGAAACTTTATACAAAAACCGGAGATGAAGGTCAAACAGGCTTGATTGGCGGGCGGGCTGATAAAGATGACGCAAGAGTAGAAGCGTACGGTACATTAGATGAGGCGAATAGTTTGATTGGACTAGCCCATGCAAACTTAAGGCAGCATGGCGAATTGTTTCAAGATATTCTATCTGAGCTGATGGTCATTCAGCATGAGCTGTTTGACTGCGGCGGTGATTTGGCAGCGGTGAAACCTCCGAAAGAAGGCAAGTTAAAAGAAGAATCTGTCACAGTCCTTGAAAAGCGAATGGACGTGTATGTAGAAGAAGCCGCACCGCTGACTAAATTTATTTTACCTGGCGGCCAGGAAGGTGCTGCCCTCTTACATGTAGCGCGAACAGTCGTCAGGAGAGCCGAGCGGCATATTGTGACACTCGCAAAGCAGGAGGAAATTCCAGCAGTTACGCTCACATATGTGAACCGTCTATCCGACTATTTATTTGCTGTCGCCCGTATTGTGAATCATCGGCTCGGTGAAGCGGATGTTGAATATGAACGAAGTGCAGACGTGTTTCGTTCTAAATGAGGAAAAGCACTCTTCTAGTCGAAGAGTGTTCAGCGTGTAGGCAAACCCTCGCATTCTTTGTCAGTCCTGCGTGCCGGTGCTCACGAATGTCCAATTCGCTCCGCAAAAGTAACTGTTCTTCCTAGACTGCAAAGGTTTTCTATCACACTGAAAAGAAGACAAAGAGCTAAAATAAAGTTCATTTTAGCCCTTTGTCAATAATCTGAGCACTCTTCTAGTCGAAGAGTGCTTTTTCTATAGATTCAACCGCTCAGTCTGAGCCATGTTACGACTCTGGTCGCAACCAAAGATCAATCTACGACACGTTTTGCCGGCTTCCTTTTTTGACTATAGTTAAAGCAAGGAGCAAGAAAGGAGGCATGAAGATGAAAATCACAAGTAAAACCATCATCGGTTCAATCCTGATGTTTATCGGTTTATCCATCTTCTTTGGTGGTTCATTGGGCGGGCTGATCCCGACTTTGATTGGGGCCTGGCTCATTTATGTAGGTGTCAAAAAATATGATAAAGGCAGTAAAACAACAGGGGTCATACTCACTATTATCGGTGTATTGCTCGTCGCACAGTCGCTGCCATTTTTACTCGGAATCGCATTTGCTGGAGTACTTCTCTACTTTGGCTGGAAGATGATCAATGGTGAATCTGCAAAGGAATCATCCGGCAGAACAACATATATGGAGCCAAACACGGCACCGAACATGGAAGAATCTATGCACACGTCATTTGATCAAGAATGGGAAGATTTTTTAAAGAAAAAATAAAGGGAGGAATATGAAATGGTATTAAGAAGAGTACGTGATATGTTTGTTGCAACAGTCAATGAAGGCTTAGATAAATTGGAGAATCCGCGTGTCATGCTGAATCAATATGTTCGTGATATGGAGGACGATATTGCCAAAGCGAAACATGCGATCATTAAACAGCAAACCATTCAGCAAGGTTTCTTGAGAAAAGCAGAAGAAACAGAAGCATTTGCTGATAAGCGAAAGAAACAGGCGGAGCTGGCGTTTCAGGCAGGAGAAGAAGAACTTGTACGGAAAGCACTGACTGAAATGAAGTATTTTGAAGAAAAGCACAACGAATATCAAGAAGCCTATCAGCAATCTGTTAAACAGCTGAAAGAGCTGAAAGAACAGTTGCAGCATCTAGAAACAAAACTGCGTGATGTTAAAGACAAGAAGCAAGCGCTGATTGCAAGAGCCAATGCCGCACAGGCAAAGCAGCATATGAATGAATCTATGAATAAGGTTGATAGTGAAAGTGCTTATAAAGAATTTCTACGCATGGAGAATCGTATAGAGGAAATGGAGACAAAAGCGGGCAGCTATGCACAATTTGCCGATCAGGGTGCTTATGCTCATCTTGATTACGCTGATGAGGTTGAAAAGGAATGGCAAAAGCTTCAACGATCAAAGCAGCCTGAGAAACAGCCGGCAAACTAATGGAAATGTGTCAAAACGGAAGAAAAACAGGATTTTTCTTCCGTTATTTGATTTCTTTCTGTTTCGCTTTTCCTTATAATAAAAAGGTCAAAGGATAAAGGGATGGTATAAATGAAACGGTTCATTGGTCTAATTTGTATACTTGTTGGTGTTTTTTTGATGATTGGGATGCTTTTCAAAAATGGAGATCTCTTTCATTTGAGCTTTTCTCGTGATAAAGCGGTCACAACAGCTTCAGCGAAAAAGGATGAGGTTGAACAATTAGATATCTCTCTTTCTGGATTTCGCATCAAGGTGAAGCCGGAAGATCGTTCGGATATTTCTGTGATGGTTGTGAATGGAAAAGGGAAAATGTATGCGGAACAAACAGGCGGAACATTCAAAGTCCGTGCTGAAAATAAAGGATTTTTGTTTTTCTCTGCATTTGAAAAAGGAGAACTCTTAGTCAAAATTCCAACAGGTTATCATAAAGATGTGAAAATAACAGGTGGAATCGGCGTGAGCGAAGTAAATGGCGAAGGAAAGCTGTCTCTTCAAGATGTGACGCTCAAATCAACGAGCGGAAACCTCACAGCTGAGAACTTCTCAGCAAATCGAGTGGAAATCAAGGCGACTTCTGGCAGACTCTCAGTGTCTCATATTGATGCGAAGGAAAGTGATATTGGTGCCACTTCTGGTCGTGCTGATATTCAAGATGTAAAAGGAAAGCTGCAATTAGGCATGACAAGCGGCAGGCTGACAGCAAGCTTTGATACAATTGATTCACCAGTCGACTTTCACATGACATCAGGCAGTGCGAAATTGAACTTGCCAGATGAGGGAGATTTCAAAGTCCAAGTGAAAAAAACGAGTGGACGTATTGATCATTCGTATGGTTTTGACCAAGCGGATAGTGAAGGCCGAGGTTTTACAGGCACGCATGGGAAAGGGACACACTTAGTCGATATTGAGATGACAAGCGGAAACTTAAAATTGCGGTAAACAAACGTAAAAAGGAAGGAGGCGAGTCAACTGCGTTTTTCTAGAAATCAAATTTTAGGCATCATTGTGGTGATTTTCGGTATTAATCTTTTTCTCAAAATTATTGGGATTGGGGCAGACCTATTTTGGCCAGTGTTTTTTGCTCTAGCTGGTTATTGGCTGCACTCTCGATCTAAACGTTGGCTCGGTTCGGTTTCCTATATTTTTGCAGGCTTTCTCTTCTTGAAGTTTCTACTAAATATCACGTTTAGTTTGACTGGGTATTTATTTGCTGCCTTTTTGATCTATGCGGGCTATCGTTTATTGAAAAACAAACCTGTTTTTGATGTCGATAAAAAGGAATCATCAGACGATGGAAAGCCTTCACTGAAAGTCAATCTTGAAAAAGAGGGCGATCAGAAGAAAACAAAAAGCCAGACAAAGCCGCGCAAAGAACATGATTTCTTCATCGGTGAAGTCAGGCTGATGAAAAAACCATTTCAATTAAGCGATTTGACCATTTCAGGTTTTATTGGCGATGTCAAAATCGACTTATCAAAGGCAATCATTGCTGAGGAAGAGAGTACGATCGTCATTAGTGGACTCATCGGAGATGTCGATATTTATGTACCGCAGGATATTGAAGTGTGTGTGAGTGCTTCGGCGGCGATTGGTGATATGAAAATCATTGATGAAAAAAGAAGCGGGTTCGGCAGTAAAGTGTATGTCATGACAAATGATTATGATGAGAGCAAGCGAAAAGTGAAAATCTCCATTTCTCTCCTGATAGGGGATGTGGATGTGAGGTACTTATGAGGAAACTGCATTTAGGCATCCAGTGGCAATCTGTTCGTCTTGCAGTCGGTATCTCGCTTGGTGTTGTCATCATGACGACACTCCCGATGTTTTTTTATTACCAGCTTGATCCCATGATTTTACTGTCTACGCGGTGGTTCGGCATCCCGTTTTTTTGTATTTTGCTCATTATTAGTCTCGCCATTGGTGTATCAGCGGGGCATGTGTTTGGCTATCAGCATAAGAAGCGGCTGGATCAGCTTGTAGAGTCGATTTTGAAGTTTGAAAATGGGAATTTTGCCTATAGACTGCCTTCTCTAGGTGATGATGAAATTGGTTTGGCGGCAGATCAATTAAATGAAATGGCGAAACGAGTGGAAGGGCAAGTAGCCTCCTTACAAAAGCTCTCAAATGAGCGAGCTGAATGGCAGGTTCAAATGAAAAAATCGGTTGTCTCAGAAGAGCGTCAGCGTCTAGCGCGTGAGCTGCATGATGCAGTCAGCCAGCAGCTATTCGCCATTTCGATGATGACGTCTGCGATTCTTGAAGGGATGAAGGAAAAGGATGAAAAGATTTTAAAGCAAATGCGTCTTGTGGAACGAATGGCTGGCGATGCACAAAATGAGATGCGTGCACTCCTTTTGCATTTAAGACCGATCACCCTTGAAGGAAAAGACTTGAAAAAAGGCTTGATTGAGCTACTCAATGAATTTCAGGCAAAGCAGCCAATTGATATTGATTGGGAAATAGAAGATGATGCTCCGCTGTCTAAAGGGGTGGAGGACCATCTGTTCCGAATTGTGCAAGAAGCCCTTTCCAATGTGTTTAGGCATGCAAAGGCGACAAAGGTGACAGTACGTCTGCTTATTCGGAACCGTCAAGTTCAATTGAAAATTATCGACAACGGGATTGGTTTTCAAACAGATCATGTGAAGACTGCTTCCTACGGACTTGAATCGATACGAGAAAGAACAAGTGAAGTAGGCGGTGTCGCAGAGATTATGTCATTTGAGGGAAAAGGCACACAAATTGATGTGAAGGTTCCCATTTTTGATGAAGGAAAAGGAGAGAACGTTCGATGATTCGAGTGCTTTTAATTGACGATCACGAAATGGTGAGAATGGGTCTTGCTGCTTTTTTAGAGGCACAGGCGGATATTGAAGTCATCGGTGAAGCGTCAGATGGACAAAAAGGTGTAGAACTAGCGGTTGAATTAAAGCCAGACGTGATTTTAATGGACCTTGTCATGGAAGGCATGGATGGCATCGAAGCAACGAAAAGAATTTGTCAGGAAATAGAGGATGCCCGGATTATTGTACTGACGAGCTTTATTGATGATGATAAAGTGTATCCAGTGATTGAGGCTGGTGCTTTAAGCTATCTTTTAAAAACATCGAAAGCAGGAGAAATTGCTGATGCCATCAGGTCTGCAAGTATCGGCGAACCAAGGCTTGAATCAAAAGTAGCTGGAAAGGTCATGAACAAACTCCGCCATTCATCAAATGGGTCCATTCTGCACGATTCGTTAACCGCAAGAGAAATGGAAATATTAAAGCTGATTGCCGATGGGAAATCGAATAAGGTCATTGCTGAGGAATTGTTTATTACCATCAAAACAGTCAAGACGCATATTACCAACATTCTTTCCAAGCTTGATGTAGAAGACCGCACACAAGCGGCCGTGTATGCACATCGCCATAAGCTGATTCAATAAAAAAACAGCTTTCAAATGAAAGCTGCTGGAACATGCACAAAATTAGTCCTTCTGTCCTGTGATTGGACGTTCGGATAGTTGATGGAGCTCAGGAACTGGAAAAGCCTCCTGCTCCTCGGCCGATTTGTCTTCCAGGGTTTTCTTCATCTCGGAAAGCAGCTTGACGCTTTCCTTTGCCACTGCAGCTTTTTTCTCTTGCAAATCAATGATCTGTGAAAGTCCAACAAATAAACCGCCTCCAATCAGAAGGAGCGCAGGGGTTTGTCCATAATAAATCACGATCAAAAATGTGCTTGAAAAGCTGTCGGCTTCAATGAAGAAATCTTCTTTTGATTGCATGAATACCACGACTAACAGAAGTATTCCTAGAATCAAAAATAGAATGCCGGCCGAAAGTAAAGCTCGTTTCATGATTGACACCCTTTTTTTCTTACCATTTTAACATACTCTATTAGGATTGTGTTGCGCCCTTAGTCCCGAAGTCACGGATTTTCACATTTACCTTGTAACGAATATCCGATTCACTAAAAATGTCATCCCAATGTTTTGCTTCTTTTCGGAATTCCTTCGGATAGGCAATACTCGCTTTTTGATAAAATCCACAAATATCTGCTTTGATCTCATGCTGTAATTCCCCGATAAAATCTTTTACATTTTCCTCAAGTCGATGTGCCACGACTTTCTCAATTTCTTGGAGGTATTTTTCATTAAATGAATTTTCCCGTTCATTCCAATCCTCAGACAATCTTCCATCAAGCTCCACTGACACATCAAATTCATATTTGCCACTGGCTGTTTTATGGGTGTCAATGTTGTGTTTGATTTTAAAGATCTCAAAAGAATAAATGCTATGTTCATATTGGAATTCAATCACTCCGCCTGTTGCATCTCCAGTCAGCAGGTTGTAGGACTGCACCGCTAAAGGAGAGATGTTGGTGAGAAATCGTTTGTTCTGAATAATCGAGGCACCATCCAGCATTAATTTGCCCTGACTGACACTGACTTTCGGAATGGCAAAGGATACGTTGTTTTGCATAGCAGAAGAAATATCTCCTAAGGAAACGGGCTTGAACATACGAATGGTCGTTTTTGTATTCGAAGAAATATCGTATAAGGTGGAAGCGGCAGGCTGGCCGTCGTCATTGATTTTCAGCATATCTCCAGGCTTCTCAGAGGCCATAAAGACAAGGCTTCCTCTTCGTGTTTCATTGTCCCGAATGAATTGATTGATGACCAAATCGAAATTATTTTCATTGATAAGGTCTTGAGAAAACAAATAAACCCTCAGCTGCTGAGCAAAAATGCGGTGTGTTTTTAGGGCCGTTGTACGAAAAATTTGGTGTATGGAATCACCGCTTGTCTCAATAATCTTCGTCGGATCTTTCACGCTTGATTCTTGCTCAATTTTTTGCGGAACGAGCACCTGCATAGACAGCTTCAATTTATGTCCGTCATCTCCTTTATCTACAGCAAATCCAATTGCCATGTTGAGCTCCTCGATATTTGTACTATCCCAGCACCCGCATAATAGAATCAGTGAGAAGAGCGCAAGAACCGCTTTCTTTTTCATGCTGTTTTCCGCCTCCTTTTGAAAAATACGATGATAAATAAAAGAAACGGGAGTATACCAAATAGAAGAAAGAACAAGTTGTTTACGTAGGTTAAATAGTCTCGGACCGTATCAACATCTTTTGGGAAAAGAGCGGCAAAGAAGATCACAATGCCCATCAAGGCGAGCGCGATTTTTTTAGGGAATTTAGTCAATTTGATGACTCCTATCGTAGCAAAAAACGTATATCCTACAAAGCTCGTATAAAGCTGGACAAGCCAAACAATCAGCAAAAAGGATTCAATCCGTTCAATAAAAATCCCTTGTATATCAAACGATTGAAATAAGGCAATCGTCGGCCAAGTCAAAGTCGCTGTTTCTTTCACCGTGAACGCACCAACCACAAGAATATAGGTGAAAATATAGATGATCGCAGGAACCAAAAAGCCGATTGCGCCATAAGCAAAAGTGTGTTTTTGCGTTTTCATGTAGGCAGGCATAAACAGCATCATTTCAATACCTACAAATGAAATGGCTGATGCGTTCAAGGATTTGAAGACAGGGGAGAATCCCTCTCCTAATACAGGCCTTAAGTTATCTAATTTAAATTCTTGCACACTGAGTCCGTATGCAAGAAATAAGATAATTAGGGTGACAATGAGGAAAAATGGGCACAGTCTGGCAAAATCACCAATTCCACCAACTACGAGATAAAAACCAACCAAAATAAAGCTAATCATCGTCACGGCTACAGGTGTGTTTTGAAGTAGAAAGAATTTCACCATCTCAGACATAGCTCGTACTTCATAGCTGGCAACGCCGAGAAAGTAAATAATAATCAACAGGTTGGCAAGTGAGCCAATCCATTTTCCAAGTCCTTCTTTTGTATAGTCATAGTAGGAAGAAAAGGAGACCTTTTTCATCATGAGCACATTGACAAAAATGAACACAATGTATATCACACTCATGAGTAAGAGTGCAATCCAGCCGTCAGGTGTAGGCGCCACTTGAGCCATTGATCTTGGCAGAATCATCATACTTGCACCTAGTGTGGTATTGGCGATAATGGCACTTGCCTGATAGCTTGTGATCGACTCTTTATGATTGACCATGTCGTTCCCCTTTCTTTTGATTTTTCAAAGGCAATCTGATGATGGAATTGTCCTCATTTTTATAACTGAACACAAAATCTGGTGAAAAATATGGGGTGCCAAAGCTTTTTTGTCTTGTCAAATGAGTGAGTAAGACGAGCATAAACAGGACAAGTCCATATAAACCGAATGCAGCTGCAGTAAACATGGATACAAAGCGAAGGACACGAAATGATATCCCCATTCCATATTGAGGAAAGGTAAAGGATGCAAGTGCAATGACGCTGACAATAATGACCATAATGGAGCTGACGATATGGGCTTGTACGGCTGCCTGCCCAATGACAACACCGCCCACAAGTCCGATTGTTTGTCCAAGTGGATTAGGAAGCCTTAACCCAGCCTCTCGCAGCAGCTCAATGGTCATTTCCATGATGAGTGCTTCCACAATAGGAGGAAAGGGGACATTCTCTCGTGTACTTGAGATGGAAATAGCTAAAGTTGTGGGCAAAAGGCCTTGATGGAAGGACACAAGGGCAATATAAATGGCTGATAAAAACAATGTGAGAAAGATGGACGTAAAACGTAGCAAACGAATAAGAGAGGCGGCGATCCATCTTTCATAATAATCATCAGGTGACTGCATAATTATCGCAAGGGAAGCAGGCACAATTAAGATAAAAGGCGAATGATCAACAAAGATGGCGACGCGCCCATTGTTTAAAGCAGATGCGACTTTATCAGGCCGTTCTGTGTTTTGAATTTGCGGAAAAGGAGAATATACATTGTCTTCAATGAGCTCCTCAAGAACGCCTGAGTCTTGAATATCATCAATGGTGACTTGTTTGAGACGCTTTTTTACCTCTTTTAAAACAGAGGGCTCAACGATCCCGTCAATGTACATGATCGATACTTGGGTGTATTTCTTTTCGCCGATTTTCATGTCTACTGTTTTGAGATCAGGATTTTTCAAACGCTGTCTGACGAGAGCTAAGTTCGTGTTGATATCTTCAATGAAACCAATCTTTGGTCCTCTTACGACGGTTTCAGATGTAGCATCTCCTAAACTGCGTTTCTTCGTTCCGTGTGTTTCTAAAATATAAGCGTGCTGAAATCCATTAATCAGTACGACACAATGTCCTTGAAAAATGGCATCTACCAGCTCTTCAGAGGTTTCCACCGTACGAGTTGTCATCATTGATAAATTGGATTCTAGCTTCTCTTTTGTTAGAGTTGCATGATCTTGCAATAGCAGTTTTAAGAAGGTTTGAATCTGCATCGCTTCGTTCATTTCTTTAATGTATAAATAGTAGACAACCTGTCCATGAGGCAATGTTTTTTTCTCATGGATCAAATCATCCATGTCCTTTAACTGAGGGAGAATGGCAGAGAGATTATCGTATAAGTGCTCTTTCAATGGAGTTTGATTCAAATGGATCACCCGCCTCAATTTCTTTTTCTTAGCATTACCTGCTTGAAAAAACAATATTCTGTGTTACATTATTTTGTGGTATATGAAAGAATCACGGTGTTGGAGGAAAGAAGATGGCGCAAATTCGTTTAGCAGGAACAAAAGAGGAGATCGACCTTATTCTACAGTCGTTTGACAAGCATTATGAGGTGACTTATACGTCAAAAGATTACGGAAAAACAAATCCAAAATACAAATATTCCAAAGATGTTCGTGTTTATATTGAACTAAAATTAAAATAAAGATAAAATTTTAATTGAAAACGCTTAAAGGATTTTCGTTTTTTGTATAGAATAGAGTTGAGTGATGAAGCTATGGAGGGATACATAATGACAGAATTTAGAATCGAAAAAGATACAATGGGCGAAATCAAGGTGCCACAGGACAAGTTCTGGGGTGCACAAACACAACGAAGCAAAGAAAATTTCAAAATCGGTTCTGAGAAAATGCCAAAGGAAGTTGTGAATGCGTTTGCAATTTTGAAACGTAGCACAGCGATTGCGAACGAACGTCTAGGCAACTTAGAAAGTGAAAAAGCAGAAGCGATTGCTGCTGTATGTGATGACATCATCAGTGGAAAGTATGACGAGCATTTCCCGCTTGTTGTATGGCAAACAGGAAGTGGAACACAAAGTAACATGAACATGAACGAAGTCGTTGCAAATAGAGCAACTGCTTACTTGAAAGATAAAAATAGTGAATTCAGCATTCACCCGAATGACGATGTCAACCGCAGCCAAAGCTCAAATGATACATTCCCAACGGCTATGCACGTGGCAGCTGTTTTAGCTGTGTACAAAAAGCTATTGCCTGCGATTGACCAGTTAAGAGCGACGCTTGATGAGAAAGCGAAAGCATACCAAGAGATCGTGAAAATTGGCCGTACGCATTTGCAAGATGCAACACCTCTTACAGTGGGCCAAGAGATTAGCGGCTGGGTGTACATGCTTGATCGTTCAAAAGAAATGATTTTAGAATCTACTGAAAAAATGAGAGAACTTGCCATTGGCGGAACAGCTGTTGGTACGGGAATTAACGCACATCCTGAGTTTGGTAAATACGTGGCTGAAGAAATCAGCCAGTTAACAGGTCAAACGTTCAATTCTTCACCAAACAAATTCCATGCGCTGACAAGTCATGATGAAATCACATATGCACACGGTGCGCTTAAAGCACTTGCAGCTGACTTAATGAAAATTGCCAATGATGTGAGATGGCTTGCAAGTGGTCCTCGCTGCGGAATTGGTGAATTGATCATTCCTGAAAATGAGCCAGGCAGCTCCATTATGCCAGGAAAAGTCAACCCAACTCAAAGTGAAGCTTTAACAATGATTGCCGCACAAATCATGGGGAATGATGCAACAATCGGTTTTGCCGCAAGCCAAGGAAACTTCGAGCTGAACGTATTTAAGCCGGTCATCATCTATAACTTCTTGCAGTCAGTTGAATTGCTTGCTGACGGTATGAACTCATTCCATGACAAGTGTGCTGTTGGAATTGAACCAAACCTAGAAACAATCGAGAAAAACCTGAATAATTCATTGATGCTTGTGACGGCACTGAACCCGCACATCGGATATGAAAATGCAGCGAAAATTGCGAAGCTTGCGCACAAAGAAGGTTTAACGTTAAAAGAAGCTGCCCTTCAATTAGAGCTATTAACAGAAGAGCAGTTTGAAGAGTTTGTGAAACCAGAAGAAATGGTGACACCGAAAGCAAAATAAGACACCAGAGGCCTCTGTGCCTCTGGTTTTTATATGGAAACATAGCGAGGTGAAAGGTGTTTGAGGCAGCTAAAGACAAGATTTATTAGGTGGTTACGGACACGGGATGTTGAATTTTTCCAATTGGTATCACAGGATACGGAGGAGTCTGCTTTTTTATTATATGTTGATCAAAGGTGCCAAAAGAGTGGAAATCATATTGATATATACTTGATTTCTAATTTTGAACTGTCAGAAGAATCGTATGAAGATGTGTTAAGCTTCAATAACGATATGCTTGGTAATAAACCAGCCTGTTCGTATTATATGGACATACTGCCGGTGGAGGAAGAATTTGATTTTGATTTTCCGTATGACATGCTGGCTGTTCAAAGATATGTAGATGAATTGCTTGAAAGAGTCCAAGCGAACAAACTTCCTGACATAACAGAAAAGAATTTTGATTATTTGTCACAATAAAACCCAGGGCAAGCAAGCCCTGGGTTTTATAAATGATCTTCTTTTAGAATGCGTAATAAGGAGCCGGAGACCGGCTGAAGCGGTGTGTATAATTTCAATTGATAAAGCATGCCTTTGACGATGACTTGTCTTGGTTTTTGTTTGTTTAACTCGTTTTCTAAAATGCCAAGCGCTTCAAATAAATCTGGCTCGTCTTTCACTTCATAATGTGCTTCTGCCAGCTCTCTTAATTCTTTTAATAGAGATTCTGTGAGCGGGTCAAATGATCGTTCATAAATCGGGCCGAACCAGTCGCTTGCTTGGTCCACAGAAATGAGTGGATGGTCATTGCGCTTCATCATACCGCCCATTAGATCATCGATACGGTGAATCATTGTTGCGGCAAGCTCCTCTGCTTCGAGCTGAAAATCATATAAAATGGCAAGCTCAAAGTAAACGTGACTCATGCCCTCAATCGTTAAACATAGATCAGCCATATAAGGAATGGCCGCATCTCCATACACTTGCTTAATGTTATCAATGTGCAACTGAATCGTCGCAAGTCGAATTTGCTTTGCGAGCTGTTGCGTTTCTTCGTTCAATGGGAGCGCCCTGTCGCTTAGCTGCATTTTAATAAAATCTTTTTGCTGCAAAATATTATCGTAATAGACAGTGAGCTGTTTCCGGTAGGCCTCTTTTGGTGTGCCGCCCTCTGTTTGAACCTCATGAATCCGGGTAAATACCTTATCGTAATAGTAATGCAAGATCGAAATAAGTAGTGCTTCCTTCGATTTGAAATAAAGGTAAAACGCACCCTTTGACATGTGGCATTCATCCGCAATTTCCTGAACAGACGTTGTATTATAGCCTTTGCTGGCAAATAACTTCATACCAGCCTCAATAATCATTTTTTCTTTCTTTTTCAATATGAATGTCATCCTTTCTTACCGAGCGACAAATGTCTTAGGAAACGTGCGCAAAGAGATGTGACTTATCGGTCATAAACGACAAAACTTTTCAAAAATTAATCAGATTGTAACTTGTTTTTTACAGTGTAATTCTTTATATTATAAAGTAAGGTGACCAACCGGTCAAAAATGTGAAAGGATGATGTTCCATGAGAGAAATTGATGATATGATTAGACGCTTGAAAGCAAAAGGAATTCAAGTAGAAAAAGTCAAAATGCCGAAAGAGACAACCATTGAAAAGAAATGGATGTATCAAGCTGGCAAGAAGATCAAAGCCACATACCGTGATTTCAATGGGTATTCATTCATCTAAAAAAAGACTGCGGTGTAAAACCTACAGCCTCTTCTTTGGAACAGTGATCGTATAGCGTACACCTAGTTCATCATTTTCAATTGATATGGACGCTTGATGCATCGAAAGAATTCGTTTGACAATGCTTAATCCAATGCCGAATTCGCCCTTTTTTCCCTTACTAAAAGGTTCGTATAGGCTGGATAGCATGTGTTCTTCAATTGGAGGGCCATCATTACGAATGACGATGCGAATTTGATCCTCTTCCTGCTTCATATGAATATCAATTTTATTTTTTGCGTAGCGAAGTTGATTTTCTAATACATTTTCAAATAATTTGCTCCATTGTTCTGGATCGCCTTCAAGTGCAGCCTCATCATCTAAGTCCACGTTCCACTGCAATTCATTTTTCGACCAGCGTAAACGGTCAACCACTTCCAGCATTGTATTACTCACAAGGAAGGGAGAATGCGCCGGATGTTGTTTTGATAAATAATCAAGCTTTGTTAAATACAGCAAATCTTTGATTTTCTTCTCAAGCTTTTCCGCTTCGCCTTCAATCACTTCCACCGTTTGTTCAAGATCTCCTTTAGGGAAAATTCCATCTTTAATAGACTGCGTATAACCGCGGATGACCATCACAGGTGTTTTTAAGTCGTGTGATATATTTTGCAAAAGCGTTCGTTCTGTTTCATCCTTTTGAATGAGCTTTTGTCTCATTTCTTCAATCGTATGCCCCAGCTTGCCAATTTCATCTTGCCGGTCAACCATCACAGGATCGTCCCAGTCTTCTTGTGCAATGCGCTTGACGTGCTTTTCAAACGCGACGATTGGACGTGATAAGTAGCGGGCGAGCCAAATCGATGGAATCCAGCTTAGTAAAATAACAGTTCCTAAGATGAAAATCAGCTGTTTAAACAGTGTAAAGGACAAGTCATCTCGATAAGAATCGGGTGCATATGACAAGAGAATATATTGTGTATTGCCAGTTGAGACTTTTTTGATCACAAAAAAGATATGCTGGCCATTCACTTCTTCAGAATAGCGTTTTGTTGCGCTTTTTTGTTTTTTAACAAAGGACTGCACTTTTTCAATAAAGGCATGCGGGAAAAACTGAGCCATTTGATTTAATTCATCTGACGGAATCAGAATGTGCTGAACCGAGCGGTTTTCTGGTGTCGACTTTGGTGAGCCGTCTCGATTCAGAGGGTATTCTGTTAACACTTGCTGCTCGTTTTCGATGTTTTTATAAATTTCATTCGTAAAGAAGCTGCGTAATGTATTTGAAAATAAAATGATCAGGACAATCGAGATGGTGAGTAAAATGCCAGAGATGACAACCCAAATTTGAAAAGCGAGTGGTTTGTTCTTCATCCTTTTAGCATCCTATAGCCAAATCCATAAATGGTCTCGACTTTTAAGTCAGGCATTTTTTTTCGCAGCCGTCTGACAAGATCATCGACCACACGATCTGTCCCGAAGTAATCGTGCCCCCAGATCTTGACGAGGATATCTTCCCGGGAAAAGGCATGTCCTTGATGATGGGTAAATAAGAGCAGCAAATCAAATTCCTTAGACGTTAAGTTAATCAGCTGATCTCCTTCATACACCTCTCTTACGTCCTCATGAATGATATAGGAAGAAACGGGTGTGACGCTTTGCTGAGGTGTGTCACTGTTTTTATATACAAGCTCCAGCAGCTTTTGCACGCGGATGATCAGCTCGCGCGGAAGAAAGGGTTTCGCAATATAATCACTGCTCCCGAGTTCTAAGCCAAGCACACGATCAATATCTGCATCACGTGCCGAAATAAAAATGACCGGTACGTCAGGCGAGGCTGCTTTGATTTCTTTAATGAGTGTGTAGCCGTCCGTATCAGGCAGCATAATATCTAAAATCCATAGATGCGGTGGCTTGTTCATGGCCGCGCGTGCCGCTTCTCCGGTTAAAAAAGAGGACACATTCCAATTTTCACTCTCTAAATATTTGGTTAACAGTTCATTTAAATTCTGCTCATCTT
This sequence comes from Bacillus sp. FSL K6-3176, assembly GCF_038003325.1. Taxonomy (NCBI): domain Bacteria; kingdom Bacillati; phylum Bacillota; class Bacilli; order Caryophanales; family Bacillaceae; genus Bacillus; species Bacillus sp. FSL K6-3176. The sequence continues at coordinate 2,993,234 of NZ_JBBOOX010000001.1, read as the reverse complement.
CAACTAAATAAATGGTGTACGACAAAGTCTTCCACATCCTCTCAACGTCATTATAACGGGATACAAAGGCGGCATGTCAACAATCACACGCTTTTTTCACAATTTCACATATTCTTCTCATTATTATCCCATAATGTTTGTTTATGATAAGCTCAAGGGAAAAAAGGGCATAGACAAAAGGCTAATGAATAGGTGCTTTTCACCAATGTGCACACCTTGCTTTTTTTCTATGAATAAGTATTATATAATTTGACATATTGTCATAAAGAATTTTTCAATGATATTGCCATTAAGAGGACATGAGTCCTGTCTAGACATATGAATGAAGCATTTCATGAAAATGATGCAAAGGAGTGCAAGCGATGGATTTCCGAAGAGAAGATGAAGAGAAAAAAATGAATGATCAAGAACACACACATCAAGAGAATGAGAAACAAATAGAAGAACCAGAAAAAGAGAAAGAACTCGTTTTTCACCATCATGAAAACGAAGCATCTGCCTCTCAGGAGAGGGTGACAAATGGGTCTCCTCAAGTGATTGATGACCGTTCGTCTAAAAAGGAGAAAAAACGAAAGGCTGCATGGCTAAGTCCGATTCTTGGAGGGATTATTGGTGGCGGTCTTGTGCTTGGCATTACACCGCTTTTACCGCAGTCACAAGATACAGCGGCAAACACTCAAACCCAAACAGCATCAAGCGAACCGGCTTCATCTGAAAATTTCTCAACAAAACAAATCACCAATGCGACGAATGTTGCTGATATGGTAGAAGATTTAGAGCCGACGATTGTAGGGGTTTCAAACTATCAATCTACACAAAACTCGTTCGGTCTTAGCGGTGATTCAACTGAAGCAGAAGCTGGAACGGGTTCTGGTGTCATCTTCAAAAAAGATGGAAAAAAAGCATACATTATCACCAATAACCATGTAGTCGAGGGTGCCAATAAATTAAAGGTCACACTATACGATGGGAAAACAAAAGATGCGAAGCTTGTCGGCAGTGACGTAATGACAGATTTAGCTGTCGTGGAAATAAATGCTGACGGCATTGATAAAGTTGCAAGTTTTGGAGATTCTTCTAAGCTACGTGCTGGAGACAAAGTCATTGCAATCGGGAACCCGCTCGGTGCGCAGTTCTCTGGTACAGTAACAGAAGGGATTATTAGTGGTCTCGATCGTACCGTTGAAGCCAATACATCATCTGGAACTGTTGAGATGAATGTACTTCAAACAGATGCAGCCATTAACCCTGGAAACAGTGGCGGTCCGCTGATCAATACAGACGGTCAAGTCATCGGCATCAACAGCTTGAAAATTAGCGAAAGCGGAGTAGAATCACTCGGATTTGCGATCCCAAGTAACGATGTAAAACCGATCGTAGATCAGCTGTTGAAAAATGGAAAAGTCGAACGTCCTTACCTTGGCGTACAAATGATTGACCTTGAGCAAGTGCCTGAAACGTATCAGGAAAATACACTTGGCCTATTTGATAAACAAATCGGTAAAGGCATCTATGTAAAAGATGTTTCAAAAGGATCTCCTGCACAAAAAGCAGGCTTGAAGTCTGGAGATGTCATCATCAAGTTCAAAGGAAAAGATGTAGCGAACAGCTCACAGCTGAAAGAAATCCTTTATAAAGAAACAAAAATTGGCGATAAAACGACAATGACTGTCATTCGTGATGGAAAGAATAAAAATCTTGATATTACCCTTGGGCAGTCTGATAACGAATAAAAGAAAACAGGTGGATAAAAGATCCACCTGTTAGATTGTTGACAAAGGGCTAAAATGAACTTGATTTTAGCCCTTTGTCTTCTTTTTTTCAGCGTGATAGAAAACCTTTGAAGTCTAGGAAGGACGAGTACTGGCGCGGAGCGAATTTGACATTCGTGAGCACCAGCACGCAGGACTGACAAAGAATGCGAAGGTTTGTCTACACGCTGACAGGTGGATAAGCGATCCACCTGTTTTTTTGTGCCTATTTTTTTGAGGATAGTGTCCGTAAAATAATGTTTTCCCATACATTCCAAGGCAAGAGCTGCTTTGCTATGAATGAAAGCCGAACACCTTTCCCCACAAGATACCTTAGCTTCTTTAGTCGCTTCTTCTCTGCAAGCGAAACCACAAGCTCTGCAACTTCGCCTGGATCTCCATAGTTGTTTTTTTGCGTCTCTATATAGGACATCATGTTTTGATAAATAGTTGTGTATTTAGAACCTGCTGATGGTGGTGTCATTTGCTCATTCATGGAGGTGTTCCAAATGTTCGTTTGGAAAGAACCCGGCTCAATCAAAGCGGCCTGAATACCAAACGCAGCCAGCTCAATTCGCAAACTCTCTGTATAGCCCTCTAGTGCAAACTTTGACGATACATATGGAGAGAGTGCGGGCATTCCCATGAGTCCGCTGATACTGCTCATATTCAATATTTTTGCACCGCTCGTCATCAACGGAAGGACTGCTTGTGTCATTTCCATCACACCAAAGACATTGACTTCAAATTGCTCACGGTACTGGTCAACAGGCACTTCTTCAGCAAAACCAGCATAGGCCGTTCCCGCATTGTTCACAAGCAGGTGAATGGGAGCATAGGCATTAAGCCTTTTTTGAAATGCTTGAATGGACTGTGTATCTGTCACATCTAATGCTTCAATATGTATTGATTCGGATAAAGCGGCGTTCTTTACTTCTTCGGCAAGCTTTTTCGCATTGGTTTCCTGTCTTACGCCAGCAATCACAGTGTACCCTTGCTGAGCGAGACGCAGTGTGATGAGCTTTCCGAAACCGCTGTTGGCACCAGTCACAATGGCTGTTTTATTCATCTTCCGGTTCTCCTTTTTGTTTTAATCTACCATAGTCTGCTGTTTTATTGAATAACCAAAAGGGGCTTGGAGAAGAATAAAAAACGATGCTATGAAATAGGAGGAAACACATGATGTGCTGGAAGAAGGCGGGACTGCTAGGAGTGCTGTTCTTTATGCTGTCTGGCTGTCGTTCAATCGAACCAATACAACATCCACATGAAGCAGAAGCTGAAAGTCTGTCAGCTGTTCAAATGAAGGAATTGCCATTTCAGCATTTGCAATTGCACGTACAATATGGACAAAAAAGCGAATTATATGAAGCTACCTATCGTCAAGCTGGTGGAAGAGAAGAAGCACTGATTCGAGATCATATGAATGGTGTCCGCTATGAAGGGGAAGAAGCTTTACGTGAAATGAAAATGAAGCTCAATGATATGTCGATTCCTAGTGCAAAGCTGAATGAAACATATGTCAATGAGTTATTATCTGCTTTTAATTTAGATGATGATTATCAGCGGATACGAGTCGATATCAAGCTCGAAGATGGGACAAAACGTGCATTCGAAAAGAAAAAGTAAACGAGACTTTCTCATTTTTTAATTGAAAATGATTTTCAAGATCACTTAAATCTGATACACTAAATTGAGATAAGTGATCTTTGACGTCTACATAGACGATATTCAATATAAAAAATTTGGATGAGAAAAGGAGCGTTTGAGCGGAATGAGTGCCATTTCTACTGAAGGTTTAAGCTTAGGTTACGGAGAAACAATGATCATAGACGAACTAAATGTGTCAATCCCTAAGGGTGAAATCACAGTATTTATTGGCAGCAATGGATGCGGTAAATCCACGCTACTTCGCTCTTTGGCCCGTCTCATGAAGCCAATGGGTGGTTCTGTCCTGCTTGAAGGTCATTCCATTGCCAAATTACCAACAAAGGAAGTGGCGAAACAGCTCGCCATTCTTCCGCAAGGACCGGAAGCGCCAGAAGGATTAACGGTACATCAACTCGTCAAGCAAGGGCGATATCCTTATCAAAATTGGCTGAAGCAATGGTCAAAGCAAGATGAAGAAGCGGTAAATCGCGCACTGAAATCAACGAAGATGGAAGACCTTGCTGATCGAACGGTTGATTCATTATCAGGTGGACAAAGGCAGCGTGCATGGATTGCGATGACACTGGCTCAGGAGACGGATATTATTCTATTAGATGAGCCAACAACGTATTTAGACATGACGCACCAAATTGAAATCCTGGATCTTCTTTTTGATTTAAATGAAAAAGAGCAGCGCACGATTGTCATGGTTCTGCATGACCTCAATCTCGCTTGCAGATATGCGCATCACCTTGTGGCCATTAAAGACAAGGCGATTTATGCAGAAGGAAGACCGGAAACTGTCATTAACTGTGATCTTGTGAAAAATGTTTTTGATATGAACTGCCAAGTCACAACAGATCCTTTATTCGGAACGCCGTTATGTATTCCGCACGGCAGAGGACGCTGTATTGTCCAACAGGCACAAGCTGAGACATTTCTTGCTGCAAGATAATCGTATGTGAAAAGCCTGACATCTGTTACATGCAGAGTCAGGCTTTTTTCTGAAAAAAGGAGCGGAATACCAATGGGAAATGAATTAGATGAAAAGCTCGAAGGCCTACTTGATAAATATACAGAGCTGCTGCTTGGTGAAACGAATGAGGAACTGAAAAGAGAGGTCACGCAGTGGATCATCTATTCTCATATTGCCAAAAGCATGCCGCCTTTAGCCAAGCATTTTAATGACATGTATCCAGAGGCAAAAGAAGACATCAAAGAAATGATTCAGCGGATCAAGCAATTAAATGAAGCTCATCGTGCGAATAAAGACCGTTAAAAAACTGCCAGCTCAAACTGGCAGTTTTTCTTTATGACATGGGTGATGATCCGTACGGTGATTGATCTGTCAGTGTTTGCTGGAACTTTTGATGTGCCTGCTGGAGCTTCTGCTGGTCAGCGGCTTCGACAGAGTACCAGCCATATTTGAACATGACATCATATAAATGTCTTTGCGTTTTTTGTGTTTCTAGCGCAATTCGCTGAATATCTTGGTAAAGAGATTCATGGCTGAATTCATTGAGCGCTGTGTTATATCCGCTTGTCATATATTTTTCAGTCGACAAAAGGTCTGTGACAAAGTCGCGATCGTTCATGTTTGTCGTTGTTGGAACCGGCGTTTGTGGATTCCCGATTTTTTGTTGGTTTTGCTGTTCCATGTCTGTTACCTCCTATTGCATAAAGCCAGAAGACTGGCCTTGCCCTGAGCTGCCTAAATGCTGAAGAATTTGTGTGTAATGCTGATGATGCATTTGGCCAACTTGATTGAGTTCTTGTTTCAATGTTTGATCCTGACAATGCTCGGCCATAAAATGAGCCTTTTTCATGGCGATCAAATTCCAGTTCAGCATATCCTCTAGGTACAAGGAATCTTTTACTGAAATCACCTGTGGGGGCATATTCATTTGCTGGTTGTTCAAGATGTGTTCCTCCTTACGATTTCTTTTTATATTGCTGATTTTGACTGGTCTTTTTACCACCTAGGTCTGCTTCTTGTGATGGACCTGCGTTTCCTTTCACACTTGCAGCACTTACGCCTGCTTTTGATGGGTTCTTTTGCAAACGAGACATGTGGACATCACCTCCATTCTTACAATTCCCCCTCGTCTTTAATTCATACGCTGTAAAGAAAGTCGCATGAGAATGTGTAAATTTTTGAAATCTGCTATTGAACTGTTTCGGAAAATCTTTTAAGATAAAGAAAGAGGCATTGCTTTTTTTTGGACAAAAAATGAATGACTGTTCATTCAAAATGTTTAGGGGGATATTTATGGGCAAACATATTCGCAAGGCGGCTGTCATTGGTTCAGGTGTCATGGGCTCAGGCATTGCTGCACATCTAGCCAATATCGGGATACCAGTAACATTGCTAGATATTGTGCCACATGAACTGACAAAGGAAGAAACGGCAAAAAAGCTAACGCTTGATCACCCTAGTGTTCGGAATAGATTAAGCCAAGACGCAATGAAAAAATTGTTAAAGCAAAAGCCAGCACCTCTTACTTCAGCCAAAAACCTATCATACATCACACCCGGAAATCTCACAGATCACCTTTCCTTATTACACGATGCTGACTGGATCATTGAAGTCGTCACTGAAAAGCTCAGCATTAAACAACACGTATTCTCTCTCATCGACGAACACCGCAAAGAAGGCAGCATCGTATCCAGCAATACATCCGGTATTTCTGTTGAAAAAATGGCAGAAGGCCGATCAGCTGATTTTAAACGCCACTTTTTAGGCACTCACTTTTTTAACCCAGCTCGTTATTTAAAGCTGTTAGAAGTAATTCCTATTCAAGAAACAGATCCAGAAGTACTCTCATATATGAAAACATTTGGTGAAGATGTACTTGGCAAGGGTGTGGTCGAAGCAAAAGATACACCGAACTTTATTGCCAACCGAATTGGCACTTATGGGCTTCTTGTCACAGTGCGTGAAATGCTTGAGAACAAATACACGATCGGAGAGGTCGATTCTGTTACAGGTCCACTCATTGGCAGACCGAAAAGTGCGACCTTCCGCACACTTGATGTGGTGGGACTCGACACATTTTCTCATGTAGCCCGCAATGTGTATGAACAGGTAGAAGGAAAGGAAAAAGATATTTTTCAGCTGCCTGAGTTTATGGAAAGAATGCTCGAAAAAGGGTGGATCGGCAGCAAAGCAGGGCAAGGATTTTATCAAAAAAACGGAAAGAGCATTTTAGAGCTTGATCCTGTCACACTCACATACGGAGAACGGACAAAGCTGAAGGATCCGGGCATTGACATTGCCAAGCAGCAAAAGGGGACAAAAGCGAAATTGAAAGCGCTTATTTATCAAGACGGCCGTGCTGGGCAATTGCTTTGGAATATGACCGCACCTGTTCTTCTTTATTCAGCTCAACTAAAAGGCGACATTGCGGATGATATTCAGTCCATCGATAACGCCATGAAATGGGGATTTGGCTGGCAGCATGGCCCGTTCGAGCTGTGGGATGCGATTGGCGTGAAAAAAGCCGTCAGTCGAATGGAAGCGGAAGGGCACAGCATCCCGACCTGGGTGCGAGATATGCTTTCACAAGGACATGACACATTCTATCAAGAAAATGCCGAAGGAGACCGTGCATTTTATCAGAATGGTGCTTATGAACAGGAAAAGGGAAACGACAAGAATATTTCGTTAGCTAGATTGAAAAAGAAACACGATGTCATTTTTAAAAATACAGGTGCAAGCTTGATCGATATCGGGGATGATGTTGTCTTGCTTGAATTTCATTCGAAAAGTAATGCCATTGGGCTTGATGTCATTGATATGATCAATCGTGCTGTAGATGAAACGGAAAAGAATTATAAAGGGCTGGTCATCGGTAACCAAGGAAAGAACTTCTGTGTTGGTGCGAATCTCGCCTTAATTTTAATGGAAGCACAGGACGACAACTTCTTTGAAATTGATTTTGTCATTCGCAGGTTCCAGCAGGCGATGATGAAGGTGAAGTATAGTGACCGTCCAGTTGTGGCTGCACCATTTGGTATGACACTTGGCGGAGGGACGGAGCTTTGTCTACCAGCAGCCGCTATCCAAGCGTCCAGTGAAACGTATATGGGGCTTGTCGAAGCGGGGGTCGGACTCATACCGGGCGGAGGCGGAAACAAAGAACTCTATATTCGCCATCTGCAAGGAGCGGAAAAGCCATCAGCAACTGCGATCCAAGATGCTACGCTACAAACCTTTGAAGCCATTGCGATGGCAAAGGTATCTACATCAGCAGAGGAAGCGCGTGATATGAAGATGCTCCGAGTGAATGACCGGATCAGCATGAATGGTGATCATTTAATCCATGATGCGAAACAACTCGTTCTTTCTCTTGATGAAGCGGGTTATCGTGCACCTCTGAAGCGAAAGGTGCCCGTGATGGGGGAAACAGGCTACGCAGCAATGGTGCTGGCTGCTGAAAACATGAGATTGTCTGGATACATTTCAGACCATGACATGACCATTGCGAAAAAACTAGCACATGTCATTTCTGGCGGCAAATTGCCATTTGGTACAGAGGTGGATGAACAATACTTATTAGAGCTTGAAAGAGAAGCCTTTTTAAGTCTTGTAGGGGAAGTCAAATCTCAGGCACGCATGCAGCACATGCTCGTTAAAGGAAAACCTTTACGTAACTAGGGGGGAGTCAAAATGAGAGAAGCAGTGATTGTAGCTGGCGCAAGAACACCAGTAGGGAAAGCCAAAAAGGGATCATTAAAACATGTCAGACCTGATGATATGGGCGCATTGTGTGTAAAAGAAACGCTAAAGCGTGCCGGTGATTATGATGGAACAATCGATGATTTAATCATCGGATGTGCGACACCAGAAGCAGAGCAAGGGCTGAATGTGGCCCGGAATATTGGGGCATTAGCAGGTTTGCCATATACAGTACCTGCTATTACCATTAACCGCTATTGCTCTTCTGGTCTGCAGTCAATTGCTTATGCAGGTGAACGAATTATGCTTGGGCAGGCAGAAACCATTTTGGCCGGAGGCGTCGAATCGATGTCGCAAGTCCCAATGATGGGTCACTCCATTCGTCCAAACGCTCTTTTGACAGAGCAAGCGCCTGAATACTATATGAGCATGGGCCACACAGCGGAGCAAGTGGCGCAAAAGTATCAGGTCACAAGGCAAGATCAAGATGCTTTTGCGGTGAGGAGCCATCAAAAGGCAGCAAAGGCACTTCAAGAAGGGAAATTTTCAGATGAAATTGTTCCCGTTGATGTGACAGAAAGACGGGTAGGAGAGCAGAATCAACTAGAAGAACGCCAATTTACGTTCTCACAAGATGAAGGTGTCAGAGCGGGCACAACAGAGGAGGTTCTCTCAACGTTACGACCTGCCTTCTCAACAAAAGGCACAGTGACTGCAGGAAACTCTTCGCAGACGAGTGATGGAGCGGCATGTGTCATGATGATGGATCGCGAAAAAGCATCTTCTCTTTCTCTTCAGCCGCTCGCCAAGTTCAGAGCGTTTGCTGTTGGCGGTGTACCACCTGAAGTCATGGGAATTGGGCCGGTTGAAGCCATTCCGCGTGCGCTGAAAATCGCTGGTCTAGAGCTGAAGGACATCGGGCTGTTTGAATTAAATGAAGCATTTGCTTCTCAGGCGATTCAAGTCATTCGTCATTTAGGGATCGATGAAGAGAAGGTAAATGTCAACGGCGGCGCCATTGCATTAGGACATCCGCTAGGCTGTACAGGAACGAAACTCACGCTGTCCCTCATTCATGAAATGAAACGGCGAAATGAACAATTTGGTATTGTGACGATGTGTATCGGCGGGGGCATGGGAGCAGCAGGCATTTTTGAATTGATCTAAAGGGGGAAAACAGGATGAAAGCAATGGAAGAAGTAAAAAAGGGTGGCAGTTTCTTAATTGATGAGACGAATTATGAGCATATCTTTACACCAGAGGATTTCTCTGATGAACATCAAATGATCGGGAAAACAACAGAAGATTACATTTTACAAGATGTCGTTCCGCACATCGATCAAATTGAAAATCATGAATTCGAGCATTCTGTTCGTCTCTTGAAAAAGGCTGGAGAGCTTGGCCTGCTTGGTGCTGATGTTCCTGAGGAATTTGGCGGGCTTGGGCTAGATAAAATCAGCTCAGCCATCATTACTGAAAAATTTGCAAGAGCAGGCAGCTTCTCTCTTTCTTACGGCGCCCATGTTGGGATCGGTTCTTTGCCGATCGTGCTGTTCGGCAATCAAGCGCAAAAGGAAAAGTACCTGCCAGGACTCGCCTCTGGAGAAACAATTGCGGCCTATGCCCTAACAGAGCCAGGGTCAGGTTCTGATGCGCTAGGTGCGAAAACAACGGCAGTCCTGAATGAAGCTGGAACACATTATGTCCTCAATGGGGAAAAACAATGGATCACAAACTCCGCATTTGCCGATGTGTTTGTCGTGTATGCGAAGATTGATGGTGAACACTTCTCTGCTTTCATCGTAGAAAAGGATTTTCCTGGAGTCAAAACAGGACCTGAAGAGAAAAAGATGGGCATTAAAGGGTCATCGACGAGAACGTTAATCCTTGAAGATGCCGAAGTGCCAAAGGAGAATTTGCTTGGTGAAGCAGGCAGAGGTCATGTCATTGCCTTTAACATTTTGAACATTGGACGCTATAAGCTGGCTGTAGGGACAATCGGAGCATCAAAACGAGTCATTCAATTATCGGCAGAGTATGCCAATCAGCGCAAGCAGTTTAAAACACCAATTTCTCAATTTAGCTTAATTGGCGAAAAAGCAGCCAACATGTCGGCAAAGCTTTATGCCATGGAAAGTGCTGTATACCGCACAGTCGGGTTATTTGAACAAAGAATGGGTCTGTTAAGTGACGAGGAGCAAAAGGATGGGAAACAAATTGCGCAATCCATTGCAGAATATGCGATTGAATGCTCTCTTTGTAAAGTGCTTGGCTCTGAAACGCTCGATTATATTGTGGATGAAGGTGTGCAGATTCACGGCGGATATGGTTTCATGCAAGAATACGAAGTCGAAAGAGCCTATCGCGACTCACGAATTAACCGTATTTTTGAAGGAACGAACGAAATTAACCGATTGCTTGTGCCAGGCACCTTCTTGAAGAAAGCGATGAAAGGAGAGCTTCCGCTTCTTCAAAAAGCGCAAACCCTACAGGAAGAGCTAATGATGATGATGCCGGAAGAGCCGGGTGATCAGCCGCTTGATCAAGAGAAATACTTACTTGCCCATGCGAAAAAGATCGCCTTGATGGTGGCAGGTATGGCCGCCATGAAATATGGGAAAGCATTAGACAAAGAGCAAGAAATCCTTGTGAATATAGCAGATATCGTCAATGAACTCTTTGCTGCTGAGTCGGCGGTCTTGCGTACGGAAAAAGCAATCGCAGCATCAGGCACAGAAAAAAATGCACAAAAGCTTGCGTATACACAAATTTTCACGCAGGAAGCCTTTTTAAAAATTGAAGCTCATGCGAAAGAATCATTGATTGCCATGGAAGAAGGAGATTCACTCCGTATGAGTCTGTCAGCCCTTCGCAAGCTGACAAGATTCACGCCAATGAATGTCATTGCGAAAAAGCGTGAGGTGGCGAAACGAATCTTTGAAGCAGAGAAATATATCGTATAAGACGGCTTAAAAGGTGCGGATATCATGTCGCACCTTTTTGTAAGCATACATTTAGGTTTTCAACATGTTTTGTGATAAAATGTTGTCACTATTTGCAGGAGGTGAAAATGGTGGCTTTAGATTTTTACGAATACCCATCTTGCGGTACATGCCGAAAAGCAAAGAAATGGCTGGAAGAACACAATAAAGACATCAACAGCATACATATCGTCGAAGAGACGCCTGATAAAGACACATTAAAAGCCCTTTACGAAAAAAGCGGTTTAGAGCTGAAGAAATTCTTTAATACGAGCGGTCAGAAATACAGAGAGCTGCAGCTGAAAGATAAACTTCCTGCAATGTCAGAGGACGAGCAGCTTGAATTACTTGCGTCTAATGGAATGCTGATCAAGCGTCCAATTACAACAGACGGCAAACGAGTGACAGTTGGATTTAATGAAGATACATTTAAAAGCGTCTGGAAATGATGTAACTTTCATTCAGATTGTGGTATCTTCAATATAGATTGTAAGAAAAGACTGGAGGGGTATGAAATGAGCACACCAAAAGATTTACGTTATTCAGAAGAACACGAATGGGTCAAAGTAGAAGGAGATAAGGTGCGTATCGGTATTACGCATTTTGCTCAATCTGAGCTAGGGGATATCGTGTTCGTTGAGCTTCCTGAAGTAGGAGACAAAATCACAGCGGACGAGCCTTTCGGAAGTGTAGAATCAGTCAAAACAGTTTCTGAACTATACGCACCGATTAACGGCACAATCGTTGAAGTAAACGACGAGCTTGATGACAGCCCAGAGTTCGTCAACGACTCTCCATACGAAAAAGCTTGGATGATCGTAGTAGAGCCAGCGGATGCATCTGAAATCGAGAACTTAATGACTGCTGAGCAATATGAAGAAATGACAAAAGAAGACTAATTCATGTGAAATTGGACACTCTACCTTTATGGGGGGTGTCCAATTTGTCTTTTCAAAAAGAACAGGTGGATATAACAGAGCATGTCACTGGACGATTCAAAGAGAGCGGCATGGTGCTTTACCATCAAAACGAAGAGATTGGCACGATGATTAGTGAAAATCAATATGAATTAAAATCAGGTTATTCTTATGATCAAAACCGTTTTTATCGTCTGTCAGATACGTTGACCCATGGGACTGAAAAATATGTAGACTGTGACGATGAAAATGGCTGGTGCTAATCACAGATAAGGCTGTAGTGAGTGAATGCTACAGCCTTTTTGTTGATCAAGTGCCCAATCTTTACAACCCGAATGAAAGATTGTAATCTAAGGAAGAAGTGAATCAACGTCAAAAGGGCCGGGTGATCGTGATGAATGTCGAGATAGAAAAGGTCATCATTGTAGAAGGTAAATCAGATAAACAGAAGCTAAAAGAAGTCATAAGTGAACCTGTTACCATCATTTGCACCAATGGCACGATCAGTACTTCGAAGCTGGATCAGCTTGTGGACGATTTATTCGGGAAAGACGTTTACATATTAGCAGACAGTGACGATGCTGGCGACAAACTGCGGAAGCAATTTCGAAAAGAATTCCCTGAAGCACTGCATCTTTTTGTCGACAGAACGTACCGCGAAGTGGCCGCTTCACCGTCAGCCCATATTGCATCTATTCTATTAGCTGCAAACATTGATGTTCATTCGAAATATTTATAAGGGTGACGTATATGAAAGAGATTGAAGAGCATGAATTCAAGGAGATAGAGGACGATTTATTTCTTTTGTACTTATATACACCATTTTGCGGAACATGCCAGCTGGCAAAGAAGATGCTGGCAGTGGTTGATGCCATGCAGCCGGAAGTTCCTTTTTATGAGAATAATTTAAATTACTCGCCAAGTTTTGCAAAAGCATTTGAGATCGAAAGTGTCCCTTGCTTTCTCCTGTTTAAAAAGGGTGAAATAATGCAAAAAGGCTATGCCTTTCACTCCGTTCCATATCTTCACGAAATGATTGAAACCGCTAAATAAAGCGTTTTTTTGTCATATTTCAAGCAATTCATTTGAAAATTTGTCGAGCTATTTATAAAGGACAAGCCGATGTTTGTAGAGAAATGTTATGTATAACCAAATGACAGGGAGGTTATACATGTGGAAAATGTGAAAGCCCATGGAAGTGCAGGGCAGCGATTATTGTTAAAGCCGTTGCTCTCATCATCATCCTTGAAGATTACATTTGAGGCGGAAACGGACTCTTGTACATTGATTGTGGATGAACGTGGTGAAGTGAAGAAACTACCTGCAATTGAGTTATCGGATCTCATCTTTTATGGTGAGCGAAAAGAGATTTTGCAATTATTAGATGGAGACATGTCCTTACAGCAGCTGATCAGCAGAGGACAAGTGAAAGTGAAAGGCTCATTTCGAGCTCTTCTAAGACTAGAAGCGGTACTTTGGCTGACGAACGGTTTTTTTCGAAAAATGATAACGTAGTCGTTTACTTGGAAATTAGCGATTTACAGCGTTGACATATCTCAGATAGCATGATATTCTACGTTAGTAAAAACATGAACATCACATAAAACAACATATTTTCTCTTATTAAGAGAGGTGGAGGGACGTGCCCTATGAAACCCGGCAACCGTCAGCATAGCTGAAATTGGTGCCAATTCACTCAAAGCCGCAACGCTTTGAAAGATGAGAGAAAGGCGTATTTGATATAAAAGGCCTTTCTGCTTGCGTTGCAGTTAGGTCTTTTTTACTGACCTTGCGTCAGGCTAGCGTCATAACAGTCGGAAGAATAAATGAACGTATGTGATGGCAACCTATAGATTCAGCAAGAAAGCAGGTGAACAGACTGTGATCCATTTACAGAATGTATCAAAAACGTATCATTCAAAAAGCGGAAATGTTGATGCCGTGAAAGACGTCAACTTGGATATCGATAAAGGTGAAATATTCGGAATTATCGGGTATAGCGGCGCAGGGAAAAGCTCCCTGATTCGCCTATTAAACGGTCTGGAGCTGCCAACAGAAGGAATCGTTGAAGTGGCAGGCAACAGGATCAATGAAGTATCGAATGCGAAACTTCGGAAAGCAAGACAAGAAATCAGCATGATTTTCCAGCACTTTAACTTGCTCTGGTCAAGAACAGTGAGACAAAATATTATGTTCCCGCTCGAGATCGCAGGTGTACCAACGTCAAAACGGAGAGCTCGTGCAAACGAACTGATTAAATTGGTCGGTTTAGAAGGAAAAGAAAATGCATATCCTTCTCAGCTCAGCGGCGGGCAAAAGCAGCGTGTAGGGATTGCGAGAGCATTAGCGAATGACCCAAAAGTTCTGCTATGTGACGAAGCCACTTCTGCGCTTGATCCACAAACAACGGATTCCATCCTGGAGCTTTTAGCGGATATTAATAAACGACTAGGACTCACCATTGTATTGATCACACACGAAATGCACGTCATTCGCAAAATTTGTCATCGTGTGGCGGTGATGGAGAATGGCCGTATTGTCGAAGAAGGCGAAGTATTACGTGTCTTCAGACAGCCGAAAGAAGAAATGACGAAACGATTCGTGAAACAGCTTGCTGAACCAGAAGAAGCAAAAGAAACGATCGAGCACGTCCTAGAGAGAGTAAAAGAAGGTCAGGTCGTCCGGTTGTCCTTTATCGGAGATTCTGCCGAACAGCCGTTGATCACGGAAATCATTCGATCCTTCAAGGTCGATGTGAACATCCTGCAAGGAAAGATTTCTCAAACGCAGGAAGGCGCGTTTGGAACACTCTTTATCCATATTAATGGAGACGAGAACGAAGTTGAAAAAGCCATCGCCTATATCCAAAGCAAACAGGTTGAAATCGAGGTGATGACACATGTTTGAGAAATGGTTTCCGAACGTTGATCTAGAGGTTATTTGGAACGCGACGGGTGAAACGGTGTATATGACACTCATTGCATTAGCGTTTGCTTTTGCTATCGGCATCATCCTTGGGCTGTTGCTCTTTTTGACAAGTAAAGGCGGTTTGTGGGAAAACAAACCAATTAATGCTGTCATCGGCGCAGTAGTCAACATTTTCAGATCGATTCCCTTTATCATATTAATCATTCTATTATTAGGATTTACTAAACTAATTATGGGCACGATATTAGGTCCAAATGCAGCATTACCAGCCCTTGTCATTGGCTCAGCCCCTTTCTACGCACGTCTTGTTGAAATTGCACTGCGTGAAGTAGACAAAGGAGTCATTGAAGCAGCAAGATCTATGGGAGCAAAAACGTCGACCATTATTTTCAAAGTATTGCTGCCAGAATCACTGCCAGCCCTTATTTCAGGAATTACTGTAACAGCGATTGCTCTGATTGGCTCTACTGCGATTGCAGGAGCAATTGGAGCAGGCGGACTGGGTGACCTTGCTTATGTAGAAGGATACCAATCTGGTAATACAGATGTCACACTTGTAGCCACTGTGTTTATTCTGATCATCGTCTTTATCATTCAAATACTCGGTGATTTGATTACAAATAAAATTGATAAACGTTAAGGGAGGAATTATTCATGAAGAAATTGATTTTAAGTGCACTATTTCTAGCATTTGCAGGCATTTTAGCTGCTTGCGGTTCATCAAATAACGCAAGCGATAACAAAACCATCACGGTTGCAGCTTCAAAAACACCACATGCCGAGATTCTTGAAGAAGCAAAACCACTTCTAAAAGAAAAAGGCTACGATCTAAAAGTGAAAGTACTGAGCGATTATAAAATGTACAACAAAGCATTAGCTGAAAAAGAAGTGGATGCGAACTTTTTCCAACATATCCCTTACTTAAACGAAGAAAATAAATCAAACAAAGATTACAACTTAGTGAGTGCTGGTGCCGTTCACCTTGAGCCTTTCGGTATCTACTCTAAGAAATACAAATCAGTAAAAGATATTCCAAACGGCGGCACGATCATCATGACAAACAACGTAGCTGAGCAAGGACGTATGCTTGCCCTATTACAAAATGCTGGTGTGATCAAGCTTGATCCAAAAGTAGATACAATCAACGCAACAGTCAAAAACATCAAAGAAAACCCGAAGAACCTAAAATTCAAAAAAATCGCTCCTGAACTAACAGCGAAAGCTTATGAAAACAGTGAAGGCGATGCTGTATTTATCAACGTTAACTATGCGATCCAAAATAAATTGAATCCGAAAAAAGATTCAATTGAACTTGAGCAAACGAAAAACAACCCGTATGCAAACATCGTCGCTGTTCGCAAAGGTGACGAAAAATCAGAGAAGATCAAGGTATTAATGGAAGTTCTTCACTCTGATAAAATCAAAGAATTCATCGACAAAAAGTATGATGGTGCAGTATTGCCTGTATCTGAATAACAACTTGTAAAACCTCGCTTCATGAAAGCGAGGTTTTTTTGTGTATTTTTTCAAATCTCGCTCATAATAAAAACGAACAAATGACCTGAAGGGATGGAATGAAGATGAATGAACAACATATGAGCGGATCGATGCAACAATCACTGACGGATTATAAAACGGCAATGGGTGAATTTCAGAAGAAAATGCCGGTGTTTGGCAAGAAATTCAATGAATTTACGGAGCAGTGCTTTCAGAGTGATTCCTTAACACAAAAAGAAAAACAAATGATTGCCCTCGGCATCAGCATTCATGCACAGGATGAATATTGCATGATCTATCATACAAAGGGAGCGCTCGACCAAGGCGCAACAGAAGAGAATTTGCTGGAGGTCGTCAGTGTGGCGGCAGCGTTTGGCGGCGGTGCTGCGCTAAGTCAAGGCATCACAGTTGTTCAGCAATGTATTGATGAATTTGGAGGACAGACGCATTAAGGGAAGGATAAGGTGGTATTTTTCCATATCAGGGAGTTGAGTTCTTCTCAGCCAAGTGTGTGAGAAAATATGCCAGTATACTGCGTCATATCCTTTTTGAGTGAAGCAGCATGCCTTTGATACAATGGAGCTACACTCAAAGAAGGGAATGGTTTATTATTTGTTCGGACCAGAGTACACTGGGATTGGATTATACCGCCGAGATGGAAAAGGCCATGCATCAATCTCATGGCATGAGTTATGCAGAGTACGAAAGAGACCATGACTTAAGGATGAAAGTGGAATATAAACGAGAGCAGTCCTATCGAGATGAGAAAAGGCAGCTCGCAAAAATGAATATACAAGGCTATTAAATAGCAAGGGACGGGGAGAATAGTTTCCCGTCCTTTCTTTATGAAAACAGTCTTTTCGACATAAATCCTTTTATCTACCTGTATTTTTTGTTAGAATTTTGAGAGCATCCTCTCACGCTTGTCGTGAATGTGTTGTATTCACTTTTAATTTGTTATAAAATTAGAATGAGAATAAATTGAGAATAATGATTATTTTGGAGGTATCGATATATGACTGCTTCGACATTAACAATTAAGGACTTGCACGTTGAGATTGAAGGGAAAGAAATCTTAAAAGGTGTAAACCTAGAAATAAAAGGTGGAGAATTCCACGCAGTAATGGGACCAAACGGTACAGGTAAATCTACTTTATCTGCTGCTATCATGGGCCACCCTAAGTATGAAGTGACAAAAGGCAGCATCTTGCTTGATGGCGAAGATGTTCTTGAAATGGAAGTAGATGAGCGCGCTCAAGCGGGTCTTTTCCTTGCAATGCAATATCCATCTGAAATTAGTGGTGTGACAAATGCAGACTTCCTTCGTTCGGCTATTAACGCACGCAGAGAAGAAGGCGATGAAATCTCTCTCATGAAATTCATCCGCAAAATGGACGAAAACATGGAATTCCTTGAAATGGACCCAGATATGGCACAACGCTACCTAAACGAAGGTTTCTCAGGCGGGGAGAAAAAACGTAACGAAATTCTTCAATTAATGATGATTGAACCAAAAATCGCCATCCTTGACGAAATCGATTCTGGTCTTGATATCGATGCGCTGAAAGTTGTTTCTAAAGGAATTAATAAAATGCGCGGCGAAAGCTTCGGCTGCTTAATGATCACTCACTATCAGCGTTTATTGAACTACATCACACCAGATCACGTTCATGTCATGATGCAAGGACGTATTGTGAAATCTGGCGGACCAGAACTCGCGCAGCGTCTAGAAGCAGAAGGTTATGACTGGATTAAAAAAGAGTTAGGAATTGAAGACGAAACTGTTGGTCAAGAAGCGTAAGCGTTAGGAGGATTATTGATGACATTAGAAACGAAATTATCAGTAGATCAAGATTATGTCAAAAGCTTCTCCGAGAAGCATCAGGAACCGGCATGGATGAGTTCCCTTCGCTTACAGGCTCTTGAAAAAGCAGAAGACCTTCCAATGCCAAAGCCTGACAAAACGAATATTTCTAAATGGAATTTAACCAATTTCAAACAGCATACAGTCGAAAGTGCGCCATTTGGATCTTTAGAAGAGCTTCCTGAAGAAGTGAAGTCTCTTATTGATTTAGAGGACACAGATAAGACAGTCTACATTCAGCGTGATCAAACGCCAGCATACTTGTCTCTTTCTAATGAAGCAAAAGACAAAGGCGTGATCTTCACTGATATCCATACTGCGATTCGCGAACATGGAGACCTAGTGAAGAAATATTTCATGACTGATGCAGTGAAAGTGGATGAGCACAAACTAACAGCTCTACATGCTGCTTTAGTGAATGGCGGAGCTTTCCTCTATGTACCGAAAAACGTAGAGCTTGAAGCACCAATTCAAGCCGTTTATCTTCATGAAAATGACGAAACAACGTTGTTCAACCATGTCATCGTTGTAGCAGACGATCATAGTGCTGTGACATATGTCGAAAACTACATCAGTACGGCAACACCAGAAGAAGCGATCTTCAATATCGTGTCTGAAGTCTTCACAGGTGCAAATGCCCGCGTCACTTACGGTGCAGTGGATAACCTTGCAGAAGGTGTGACAGTCTATGTGAATAGACGTGGTATGGCAAATGGACGTGACAGTAAAATCGAATGGGCGCTTGGCCTGATGAATGATGGAGACGTCGTGTCTGAAAACATCACGAAGCTTATGGGCGACGGTACATTCGGTGATACAAAATCAGTTGTTGTTGGCCGCGGGAATCAAACGGAAAACTTCACAACAAGCATCATCCACTTCGGTAAAAACTCTGAAGGGTATATCTTGAAGCATGGTGTCATGAAGGATCAAGCATCTTCTATCTTTAACGGGATTGGTAAAATCGAGCATGGCGCAACGAAGTCAAATGCGGAGCAAGAATCTCGTGTTCTCATGCTGAGTGAGAAAGCACGCGGTGACGCTAACCCAATTCTTTTAATCGATGAAGATGATGTAACAGCAGGGCATGCTGCTTCTGTTGGGCGTGTTGATCCAATTCAACTCTATTACCTCATGAGCCGTGGGATTTCCAAAGAAGATGCAGAAAGACTTGTCATTTATGGCTTCTTAAATCCAGTCGTCAAAGAACTGCCGATTGAAGGAGTTAAAAAGCAGCTCGTTTCTGTGATTGAAAGGAAAGTAAAATAATGAATATCAAAGACGTTCGTGAGCAGTTTCCAATCCTTCATCAGCAAGTGAACGGACATGATTTGGTGTATTTGGACAGTGCAGCGACATCTCAAAAACCACGAGTTGTCATTGATGCAATGAATGAGTATTACCGGTCTTACAACTCGAACGTCCACCGGGGTGTTCATACCCTTGGCACAAGAGCAACGGACGCATACGAGGGTGCAAGAGAGAAAGTTCGAGCATTCATTGGCGCTTCTTCTGTCCAGGAGATTATTTTTACTAGAGGTACAACAACAGCACTGAACACAGTGGCAATCAGCTATGCTAGAGCAAACCTTAAAGAAGGCGATGAGATCGTTATTACGCATATGGAACATCATGCGAACATCATCCCTTGGCAGCAGGCAGCAAAAGCAACTGGCGCCACATTGAAATATATTCCGTTACAGGAAGACGGCACGCTGTCGCTTGAAGATGTGAAGCAAACCATCACACATCAAACGAAAATCGTTGCTGTCACACATGTCTCAAACGTATTAGGAACCATCAACCCAATTAAAGACATCGCAAAGATTGCTCACGATCACGGTGCAATTATCGTCGTCGATGGTGCCCAGAGCACCCCTCACATGCAAATTGATGTTCAGGACTTGGATTGCGACTTTTTCGCCTTCTCTGGGCATAAAATGTGTGGACCGACTGGCATTGGTGTTCTTTACGGGAAGAAGGACCTTTTGAATAATATGGAGCCTGCTGAGTTTGGCGGTGAAATGATCGACTTTGTGGATCTATATGATTCTACATGGAAAGAGCTGCCGTGGAAATTTGAAGCGGGAACACCGATTATTGCAGGAGCAATTGGGCTCGGAAAAGCGATTGATTTCTTAAATGACATCGGAATGGAAGAAGTCAGCCGTTACGAGCATCAGCTTGCGACTTATGCACTTGAGCGCTTTAAGGAGCTTGAAGGTGCCACGGTTTACGGACCGCAGCACCGAGCTGGACTTGTGACGTTTAACTTAGACGACGTCCATCCTCATGATGCCTCAACTGTTCTAGATACGGAAGGTGTCGCCATTCGTGCTGGACATCACTGTGCACAGCCGCTCATGAAATGGCTTGGTGTATCAGCGACTGCAAGAGCAAGCTTCTATCTGTACAATACAGAAGAGGAGATTGACGAGCTCATGGCAGCGCTCCGTAAGACAAAGGAGTATTTTACGAATGTCTTTTAATGTAAACTTAGACACATTGTACAGACAAGTGATTATGGATCATTATAAAAATCCGAGAAACAAAGGTGTGTTAAACGACAGCATTGTCGTCGATATGAACAACCCTACGTGTGGTGACCGCATTCGTCTCACGATGAAAATCGAAGACGAAAAAGTCATCGATGCGAAATTTGAAGGAGAAGGATGCTCGATTTCGATGGCATCTGCCTCTATGATGACGCAGGCGATTAAAGGGAAAGATATTGAAACAGCTTTGAAAATGTCTCAGATTTTCTCCGATATGATGCTAGGAAAAGAATACGACGATTCCATTGATCTTGGTGACATTGAGGCGCTGCAGGGAGTCGCAAAATTCCCAGCGCGCATCAAATGTGCAACATTATCCTGGAAGGCGCTTGAAAAAGGCGCATCTGCCGAAGATAACGGCAAATCATAAGATTGGAGTGAAAATGGATGGCTAAAAAAATGCCAGATGTTGGTGAATATAAATACGGCTTTTCTGATAAAGACGTTTCCATTTTCCGTTCAGAGCGCGGACTGACAAAAGAGATCGTTGAAGAAATTTCTCGTATGAAAGAAGAGCCTCAGTGGATGCTCGACTTCCGTCTGAAATCTCTTGAGCACTTTTACAACATGCCGATGCCACAATGGGGCGGAGATTTAAATGCATTAAACTTTGATGAAATTACGTACTACGTAAAACCATCAGAACGCTCTGAGCGTTCTTGGGATGAAGTACCAGAAGAAATCAAACAAACCTTTGATAAGCTTGGAATCCCTGAAGCAGAGCAAAAGTACTTAGCAGGTGTATCTGCTCAGTATGAATCTGAAGTTGTGTATCACAACATGAAGCAAGATCTTGAAGATCTAGGCATTGTGTTTAAAGATACAGACAGTGCATTAAAAGAGAACGAAGACATCTTCCGTGAGCACTGGGCAAAAGTCATTCCTCCGACTGACAACAAATTTGCTGCGCTTAACTCGGCTGTATGGTCTGGTGGTTCATTCATCTACGTACCAAAAGGCGTAAAAGTAGATACACCACTTCAAGCATACTTCCGAATCAACTCTGAGAACATGGGTCAGTTCGAGCGTACACTGATCATCGTTGATGAAGGCGCACATGTGCATTACGTAGAAGGCTGTACAGCTCCAGTTTACACAACAAACTCACTTCATAGTGCGGTTGTTGAAATCATCGTCAAAAAAGGCGGCTACTGCCGTTATACGACGATTCAAAACTGGGCAAACAACGTCTTCAACCTTGTGACAAAACGTACAGTATGTGAAGAGAATGCAACAATGGAATGGATTGATGGAAACATCGGTTCTAAGCTGACAATGAAATACCCAGCTGTCATCTTAAAAGGTGAAGGCGCTCGTGGTATGACATTAAGTATTGCCCTAGCAGGTAAAGGTCAGCACCAAGATGCAGGTGCAAAAATGATTCACCTTGCACCAAACACATCTTCAACGATCGTATCGAAATCGATTTCGAAACAAGGCGGTAAAGTCACATACCGCGGAATCGTTCACTTCGGACGCAAAGCAGAGGGTGCACGCTCAAACATCGAGTGTGACACACTCATCATGGATAACAAATCAACATCTGATACGATCCCTTACAATGAAATCTTAAACGACAACATTTCATTAGAGCACGAAGCGAAGGTATCAAAAGTATCAGAAGAGCAGCTATTCTACTTGATGAGCCGCGGAATTTCTGAAGAAGAAGCAACAGAAATGATCGTCATGGGCTTCATCGAGCCATTCACAAAAGAACTGCCAATGGAATACGCCGTTGAAATGAACCGTTTGATTAAGTTTGAAATGGAAGGTTCTATTGGTTAATAAATAAAAAACCTTTATATATCAGGGGTTTGAGAGGATTTCATATCGTGCCAAATTTGTGCCAGGTTGAAATTATCTTTTAGTGTAGGAGGCGAACTTTTTTAGTTCGTCTTCTTCAATTTTTTCAGTAATATTAAGATAAGTGTCGACAGTTGTTTTGATGGTTTTATGCCCCAAACGATTTGATGCATATTGAAGGCTTGCACCTGATTCAAGCAGTAGAACGGCATGAGTATGCCTAAAGAGTCAGTAGCCGGATTTCTCCATCTCATTCGGCTGATTCAATAAATTCCTGTTCAGGCAGTATGGGGGCAAAGGAGGAATAACAATGTACACTATGATTGAAGAAGGATGGAAAGCATATTATCGCCAATATCGGCAGAAACCAGAAAACAAGAAAAAAGGCTAGTATCCTATCAAGTTCATCGTTCAGCCAATTATATGGAATATCGAAAATCCAAATTAAAGGATGTTAATAAAAAAATGTTTTGTTCAAAAGGCTTGAGAAGTTAGGCGGAAAGACTTAAGCCTAATATGTCATTTAGTTTTAATAGCTTTTTGTTATTTTTAATTGAAAACAACCCCTCCAATCGTTTAGCAGCTATTTTATGTAGTTGCTCTTTTTATTGAATTAAAGGGACAGGATAGTTGAAGAAGGAAGGTTCGTAACATAAACTAAATATGTACATAAATATTGAAGGATTGTTAGAAAAGAAACCTACTATACCTGGTTCAATAATCAAGATAGGGGAAACATTTTCTGAAAGGAATGAAAGGAAATTAATATGAGTGAAACAATGCAGCGGATTAATCAATTTAGAGATGAGCGCAATTGGCGGCAATTTCATAATGAAAAAGATTTGGCAATTTCCATCTCTTTAGAAGCAAATGAATTATTGGAATTATTTCAATGGAAAACACCAGAAGAATCCAAAGAAAATCCTGAGCGACTTAAAGAAGAACTGGCAGATGTGCTGATTTACTCTTATATGATGGCTGATAATCTGGGATTTGATATTGATGAAATCATCGCAGAAAAATTGATTAAAAATGCTGAGAAATATCCAGTTCCTAAAAGCTTTGGTCAAAAAAAGAAATATAATGAACTGGATGAGGTGGATTAAGCAATGGCTAAGTACAACTGTATAACATTGAAAGTGAAAAATGGAGAATTGGAAGGTTTCGATAAACTTCGCCAGTCTGAACAAAATATTCTTAGAAATGGCAATGTCGTTTATATCTACAAAGGTACGAAGTCGAAAAAGGTTTACATTGGACAAACGAAACACTTTACTGAGCGGAATAGGCAGCACTACAATGGTCAAGAGGAAAAATTTAATATAGCAGATTTCGACCAAGTAATGATTCTTATTTCATCCTATTTCAACGGTTCAGCCTTAGATGATGTCGAAAGCCAGCTGATAACCTACTTTATGGCCGACAATCCAAAATCTAAAAAGCAGCTGGTTCAATATGATAATGATGAGATTATTAATCGAACCTATGGCAACAGTGTCAATGACTACCGAGAACGAGAAAAGGTTGCTTCAGAAGTTATTTTACCTTTTTGGGAAAAAGAGCTATACCCTAATGGATGGGTAAGCACAAAGACTTTAGAGGAGTTGCGCAATGGTGCACTGGTCAAATATAGCCCAATCAAAGAATTAACAAACCAGCAAATGGGCTTTCTTGAAGAGATTGAATCGAATCCTGATAAAAGCTTTGTGATTAATGGGGATGCAGGGACTGGCAAAACCGTATTGCTGACTCATTTGGTCGCTAAACTATTGAAAGAAAAACCTAATCAGCGAATAGCAGTCGTTTTGCAGCCTAATTGGATTAAAACGGCAAAGGATATCTTTAGAGTATATGGAATGAACAACAGTAACCTGACACTTGCTACCTCGACACAGTTGATTAATGCCGATGAAAATTATGATGTTGTAATTGTTGACGAATCTCATAAGCTTTCTAGAAAATTTTCCAAGCAAATGGCATCCTTCAACAAAGTGTATAAGGGAAGATTTGCCCAGGATGATAACCACTTGGAGTCTTTAAAAAAAATAGGCCGTCAAATCGTGTTAATGTATGACGTATTGCAAGCTATTCGCCCTGCCAATATGACACGTGTGCAATTCAAAGAAGCAACCAAAGACTTTGAACAGAGATACTTAACAACACAATTTAGAATCCAAGCTCCAGCAGGAAAGAACTATTCATCAGAAGACTTCGTAAATGGTATTAAATATCTATTGTATAAGGATACAGGTCTATTAAAACAAACGAATTTTAACCCGAAATTTGACAAAGCTGTGTTCCAAGATAGTAATGCTGATGCTTATTTTGGCTATTTTGAAACGGAACCTTTAAAGAATTTGATTGATTGGGTAGAAGAAGACAGAAATTTCAATCCTGAACATATAAACCGTGTGCTAGGTGGATTAGTTGAACCTTGGAAGCAGGCTGATGGCAAAGACCCGTTAATCACTCATTGGCATGAAGGAAATATCAAACGAAGATGGAATTCCACTCAAGAAAATTGGATTAATTCAGTGGATGCCGATGCTGAGGATCAGATTGGCTCCGTTTTTGCAGTCCAGGGTATCGATTTGAATAAAGTCGGTGTTTTAGTCGGCAATGATCTTCAAGTCGATGCAAAGGGACGGTTATTCGGCAATCCAGAGAATTTTCATAATGTAAACGGCAAGTTCTCCAAAGACGATGAAAGCCCTGAAAATGCACATGAATTTACCTTATTTGTGTTGAATATTTACTATATTCTGATGACTAGAGGAATTGACGGGATTCGGCTGGGATTCTGGAAAAATGATGCATTTAAAAAGTATATGGAGGAAGTATTGGAGATTAAATAAGTACCTGATATTTTGCATGCTTGACTAACGGGTGCTTTATCTCAATAAGAA
This sequence comes from Bacillus sp. FSL K6-3176, assembly GCF_038003325.1. Taxonomy (NCBI): domain Bacteria; kingdom Bacillati; phylum Bacillota; class Bacilli; order Caryophanales; family Bacillaceae; genus Bacillus; species Bacillus sp. FSL K6-3176. The sequence continues at coordinate 2,967,704 of NZ_JBBOOX010000001.1, read as the reverse complement.
CACCTTAAAAAAATGAAAAAAACTCACAGCGGCGACCGTGAGTTCTTACTGTAAAATCCTTGTTTTATGTGACTTCAGACAATGGCAACGCAATGCCAAATTCGTGCCATGTTGAAATTACTTTTCAGTGCAGGAGGCGAACTTTTTAAGTTCGTCTTCTTCTTTTTTAGTAATATCAAGATAATAATTGTTATTGAACGAACGGGTTAGGGGAAGAACTAACAATTTGATTTGACTGGGATAATTGACGATGATATAAAATAAGACATCTAAGTGTCTTATGTACTTTCAAATCAAACACACCGATAAATTAGAATTTTATGCTCCCTTAATCCGATGTCCGACAATCGTTATCTCATTGGCTTAGTGCATCTTGACAAGTGCAGTTAATTTAATCGATATCTGAAAATATGTGATTAAAAAATTCCAGCAGTTTTAAGAAATTTCATTTCCTTTTCGTATGTATTACAAGTATACGGAATTTCGAATAAAGGTATATTATGTGACTTTGCATATTTACGTTTTAATTCGTCATTCTTTACTTGATACTCAAATTGTGAAACACCACCGAACTCATCTACAGGCTTATAATGTTGTTCACCTTGACACTCAATAAGACATTTAATGCTATTATCTGAACCGAGAATAGCAAAGTCATAACGCAACAATTTCTTTTGCCCTACACCATATAAGTCTTGAAACTCAACCTCAACTCTATATGCTACATTCTGTTTTCTTAGTATTTTAATAGTTCGCCATTGAAATGATGAAATGTTATGACAGTCACAAAAAGCATTACAATAATATCCATCCATCGCTCTAGACCCGTATGCATCAATTTTTATCTCAAAATCTGATGATTTAAATTCATATTCTTTACCACACAGATAGCAACGACATTTATATAACTTATATACAATACATTTGCCAGCTCCAGCTCCCTTTTTTCGTTTGTCATATGTAATAGGTATTCCCTCATAATTTTCATTAATACATTCTAATATCTCTAATGATTCATGTGTGGTATTGGAATAATCAATATGATAGCTTTCGTCTTTTACTCTGGGATATGAAGCTACTCTCTTTTTAATACGCTCTTGCTTTAACCCACAACTTTTATCTTCTCCTATACCTTCAAACCCTTCACAATCTCTCCATCTTTTTCCTGAAAAATCAGTCTCAACCATATAAACTACTTTTCCACATTTACACTGACATTTATATAGCTTATGAGACTTGTAACGTTGTATCCATTCATCAAAAGTATCTACAGATTCAATATTATTATTAGGATTTTCCCTCCCATTTATAAACTTTTGCTTATCTTGTTCTAGTTTTACAATTCTATCTTTAGCAACTTCTTCTTGATATGCTTCAAAACCAGCGATTATAGTAAAACATCCATGTTTCGTTCCAATAGACAATAGCCTGTCCAAGTATTTCCAGCCTCCCCATTTATAATAAAGATATTAACGATCTATCGAATAGCTATGTATTTTATAACAACTTTACCATCTTTCTCTTATAATGTGTTAATTTGCTTTGCCGTGAGTGCTTACTGTAAAGTCCTGATTTTATATGATTTTTCCAATGCCAACACCGTGCCAATAACATGCCAAGTTTGTGCCAAGTTAAAATTATAATCCATTTTATACGATTTAAAGAAATAGCTATATATCAAGGGTTTGGGCTACCTTTTTATAAATCAATTCGTGCCATTTCGGGTAAAATTAATCAAATTCGAGATGGAAGGTTCAATCTGTTAATAAAGACATTGAAACACAACGCTTTTGAAGGCATTTAATTTCGAGTGATATCGTTATGATACCATTTGTTAATTAAAGACCTTCATGGTGTTGTGTTTTTTTTATGTAAATGTGGAGAAGTATACAGTATTCTTCCTGGAATGACAGATTAATCTAGTTCGTGAAGTCAGGCCCATTAAAGCCATTATATTTTGTAGCATCAAACTTTTTTCTAAATATACATAAATACTTGCCCTGAATAAATTAGTACTGTATAGTTCTAATTATGACAAAGGCAAAATTAATAAATCAAAAACGGGTACTTGAAGTAGCTGCAACTTTATTTTTAGAAAAAGGGTTTGCTTATACAAGTATGGATGAATTAGTTCGTGTAAGCAAAGTGTCAAAGTCTAATGTGTACTATCACTTTTCTAATAAGGAAGAATTATTAGAAGGGGTCGTTGATTATTGGATTGATATGTATCAAGCTGCAATGGATGACGTACTGTCTCAGACCCAATTTTCAGTTGAAGATCAAATTCAATTGTTTTTAAAGCAATTATCACAAGGCGTTCAGTCTAGAGATTATAAGGGGAGCTGTCCATTTATTACTCTTTATATTCAAAGCCCTGTAAAGGCCACACAAATAAAAGAAAAAATAGGTCTTTTTTTCACAGGATTACAAGAGAAAGTTTCTCTATTACTGAAACAAGGGGTAGAGAATGGGGAATTCAGACATACGATTCAGATTGATGAGGTGGCATCACTTTTTATGACGAATCTTGAAGGAGCGTTATTTATTTCAGAAACATTGAAAGATGCCACTGTCATTACAAAAACAGCAGATCATTTATTTAACTTGCTTCGATAACAGAAGCATTTTTTTTACATCAAATTAGTACTGGTTAGTACTAAAAAGGAGACCTCATATGAAAACAGTATTTTTAATTGGTGGAACAGGGTTTATCGGAAAGCAATTAGTCGAAGAATTAGCGAAAGAGAATGTGAACATTCTTCTTTTAGTGAGGTCAAAAATTAAAGCAACACGCATTTTTCAAGAAAGAGGTATTTTAAAAGAGTCAGTGATGCACTTTGTTGAAGGTGATTTGACGAAAGTCGATTTGGGTCTAAGTGCTGAAGATCAGGAGAGGGTATTGAAAACGGATGTGATCATTCACGCAGGAGGCCCGATGGATATTCAAGCAACCAGTAAAGAGGCAGCTTCTATCTTTTTGAATGGCGCCAAACACATTAGTGAGTTAGCTAAAAGTATTCATCAATCGAAGGGCTTGCAGCAATTTATCCATGTTGTCGGTTATATGAGTCCCTTTGATGATCAAAATAGCAAGATTGCCATCGACGTGTTTGAAGAAGGGAACGATTACTTGAAAATAAAAAATCCTTATGAGAGAACAAAGTTTTTAGCAGATCTTTATATTCGTCAACAGGCATCAGCAGTAGGTTATCCGCTTTCTGTCATTAATCCGCCAACTGTCGTTGGTAGTAGTCAAACAGGGAGTACAGAGCAAATTGCAGGATTGGGTTTGCTTGTAAAGAGTATGCGAAGAGGGCTCATGCCGGTGATTCCTGGAGGTAAGGACTATCGGTTACCACTTATTTCAAACGATGAGTTTGCGAAGTTTATTGTACAGGTTTTCAAGTTGGAGCAGCCGGCTATTCAAACATATACACTTGTTGAAGACAAAGAGCATGATCAGAACGTTGCTGGACTATTAAGTATGATGTCAGAAAGTATGAATATGAAGGCACCTAGCATCTCTGTCCCAATGCCACTGATGAAAGCTATCATGAAGAGTGGTGTAAGTAAACTCACAAACATTCCTTCTGACGGATTGAATTTTATGACAAAACGAACGTTTTCAAATGCTTCAGTGAAAAAAATAATGGGAGAAGATTGGTTTAAGAAGACGAGTGTCATGACATTTTTCCCTGCTGTAGTAGCAGATCTAGATTATCGAATGATGGATCAAAATGGTGAGCACCAACATTTATTTAAACGAACATTATGCGATAATAACACCCTTTACCAATTACAAGGAGCAGGGAAGCCGTTTATTTTATTACATGGTTTATTGAGTGATGGAGAAGATTTATTTCCTTTAGCACAAGAGCTTCATGAGAAAACAGGTCAACCTGTATGGATTTTGGACCTTCCTGGTTTGGGGCGTTCTCCATTTAAACGAGAGAAACATCTTCTAGATATCTATTTGAATGTAGTGAAAAAAGTAATAGAGAAAGCGACGAATGGTGCACATCTAATCGGCCATTCATTCGGTGCGTATATTCTTTTGGAAGCATTGGGGCAAGGGTACATAGATAAGAAGTATTCCATCACTTTACTTCAGCCGCCTGTTGCTAAACAAAAGGCAAATTCACTATATGTTCCTCAATTTCTGAACAAATGGACATTAAGATTGGCAACGACTCATTTGATAGAGCGTTATGTGTTAAGAAATGGTTTGTTTGAAAGCACGGAGAGCATCCCTAAACATTATATTGAAAAAATCAGAAACAGCTTTACTTCTCCTAGAATTTTAAATACGACGGTTCAGCTTAACCATTTATTACTGAAAACCGATCAAGGTGACTTTAAAGAAGTTACAAAGGATAACATACACATGATTTGGGGGGAGTATGATAGAGGCTATTCTGCGCCATCGCATCTTGGGAAGGTTGATTTTGTTCCGTATGGCCACCATTTCCCTCTTAGCCATCCGAGTGAAACGGCAGCATTAGTCATCAATAATATTTGTACTAGCAGATAGGAGTCACCCCAAAACGAAAAAATGAGAATGATGACAAGTGAGCAAAATTTTTCGTTCTGGGTCTTTAAAGGTTAACGAGGTGCATAAAACGCATCTAAGGTTTTCGTCATATCATCAGATGCAGATTGTAAGATAGTCCTTTGATCTAAAATCGCTGTTCCTTGTGCCCGGACAATATGAAATTGTTGAAAACCCATCAAGTTTTGGAATATTTCCTTTAGATAATAATATGAAAATTCCAGTGGTGTGTACCGATCGTTATTTGTGAAAATTGAGCCACTTGCTTGAAGCAAAAGTACACGATAATCATCAGTCATCAGACCAACTGAACCCTCTTCTGTATACTTAAACGTTTCTCTCGCAATAAAGATATTATCTATATAATCTTTCATTCGTGAAGTCACATTGAAATTATGAACAGGTGATACAATCACAATTCGATGATGTGCTTTGAATTGAGCCAATAGAGCAGATGAAGCAGCGGCGATTTTTTCTTCGGCAGCTGTTAATGATTGTTCAGATGCTTGCTTATCCCAAATTCCTAGCAGCTGGTCTATTTCGATACGAGGAATTTCAGTTCCATATAAATGTAAAATGGTTGGTTCCTCATGAGGAAATCTTTCTTTAAACTGCTTTAAAAATAGTGTTTGCAGTTTGTTTGAATAACTTTCTCGATGAGTGAAATCTGGGTGCGCGTTAATGATTAGTGTTTGCATATACATGCTCCTTTTCTTTTGATAAACTGAGTATAAAATAAAAAGGTGACACAACATGGCACCTTTTTCAGAAGGAAAATCAAATGAAAAAATCAGAACGATTAAACCAAGAGCTTATTTTTTTAAGCGATAAATACTCATTTCAATTAAAAGATTTAGAAGCGGAATTCGGTATTTCTAAACGTACGGCTTTAAGAGATATGGAAGAGCTAGAGTCCATGGGCTTAGCTTTTTATGTTGAAAATGGCAGACATGGAGGATATCGGCTCGTGAATCAATCTCCATTGGTTCCGATCTATTTTCAAATAGATGAAGTTCAAGCCATTTTTTTCGCTCTTAAAGCCCTAGATCTGTTGTCAGCAACACCGTTTAAAAAGTCTTACTCACAGATTCGTCAAAAACTGTTTGCTACAATGTCTGATGAGAGAAAACATCGGATCACGGAGATTTTGGATGTGATTCATTACTATCATGTCGCGCCAGTGAGTGAACAAAATCATTTGGATTTGATATTGCAGGCAATGATGGAAGATCAAATCGTGAAGATGACATACACTCAATATGAACATAAAAGGATCAGGCTACAATTTCTTGAGTTGTTTTATCGAAATGGAATTTGGTTTACCGAAGCATTTGATGTTCAGAATAAAAAGTGGGGCGTCTACAGATGTGATTGTATGACGGACATGATGATCGAAGAAGAAACGAAAGACACTTTTACGAAGGAAGAATTAAAAGCACTGCAGCTCGAGTACGAAAAAACCTATCATGATATCTCTTTTAAATGTCGATTAACGGAACAAGGGAAAGAGAAGTTTTTGAAGAATCATTATCCGAATATGAGATTGGAGATCATTGAAGATACGCCTTATATTGTAGGGGGATACAACCAAGAAGAATTATCGTATATGACTCACTATTTGATCTCATTTGGGAAACATGTGAAAATTGAATACCCCGATGAATTAAAAGAGAGTTATTTGACTCAATTGCAAGAAATGATGGATCAATATTAAAAATGAACGGATTGTATCTGAATCACAAAAAACTTAACACATTAAAAAAAGGCGAACTGTCGTAATTCGCCTTTTTTCTATTACTTCGCCGCCTGAAATGTATTTGTTTTCGATTTGTCATTGATCTTTCCATACGTCAGCTGACGCCAGATAAATTCCATCGGTCCAGACTTAAATCGCTTTAACCATAACGTACTGAAAAGGACAAGGAAGGCATACACGCCAATGCCAATGAAGAACGTACCAGCGGGTTGAAGATGATCTGCAAGTCCGGCTCCATATTTCAGAAACAGCACTGTTCCAATGATCGAGTGAAGCAAATAGCAGGTCAGGGACATCCGTCCGACCTTGGTAAAAACCATCAAAGCACCTCGCAGCTGAGGAACGTGCAAAAACAGCATCGCGAGTGAACTCATATAGAACATACTGCCAGTTAATCCACCGTTTTGCTCAAGTGTAGAGACAATGTTCATCCATGGCGTATGTTCAAAAGGGGTGACCGCTGTCATAATCGTACTGCCTTGTGTGATAAGAAAAGCGATTGTACAAATCATCCAAATACGATTCCAAATCGCTTTTTTCGTCTCCATGTTTTTGAAAAACGACATTTTCACAAAATACACACCAAGTAAAAACATGAAGAACATCGAATAGACAGTGGAAAATGAGCTGGAAGCCATCGTGACCATATCGGCCCACCGGTCACCAATAGATGCTAAATAAGTCAGACTGTTGTGGCTAGTCAGCTCGAAATCAGCAAAATCCGGCTTGCCTGATGATCCTGTACTGATGGTGTTGAGCAGCATTGAGAAAAGAGGCGTGAGCAATTGAATCACAAAGAGTGTGATCAGCCAGTACAGGAGGGTTTTGGCTGTGCGTTTGTAAAAGAAAAGCAATAAGAAGCCCGCGACAGCATAATAGGTTAAAATATCTCCAATCCATACAAACGTGACATGCAGAAGACCAATCCCTAAGAGAATGGTTAATCTGCGAGCAAACAACTTGTTCGGGCTGTCCACCTTCTGAGCAGCTCGATCCATAAAAATCATAAACCCAACCCCGAATAGAAAGGAAAATAACGTAATGAATTTCCCTGAGGCGAACCAATTCACCAAGTTGTGAAATACATCATTAGACTCCATCTCAAATCCCTTGACCGAATCCACAATCAAAAAATAGTTGACCAAAATAATTCCCATTAAGGCGAATCCTCGTACGATGTCCAAGAAATGCACCCGTTCTTTAAGACTCATTGGTTGTCCGTGTTCTACCTTGCTTACATTCATATTAATGCTCCTTTTCATGTATTGGATCTAAAGATAGATCCTTCAATGAATCAATATACAGGTCAATTCTTAATCATTTATGAAGATCCAATTTTTTGAAAATAAATGTGACAACTTGATGGCAATTGATCATATTCATAAACACTTAAGATTTATGGTGTATCTTTTCACATAGCTAGATGATATATAGTAATAACATATAAGAATGAAGTCATGGAGGATGAGGTGAGAGAGATATGACCCATCGAATATTAGTTGTAGAGGATGATCAGGATATTAGTGACCTGTTGCAGGAATCTCTGACACGTACAGGGTATGAGGTGTTGAGAGCCATGAATGGCAAGCAGGCATTGTATGTTGTAGATGATTCGCTTGATTTGGTGATTTTGGATGTCATGATGCCAGGTATCTCCGGTATAGAAACGTGCCAGCAAATAAGAGCCTCCTCAAACGTTCCCATTTTATTTCTGACAGCCAGATCAAGTACATTGGATAAAACCGAAGGATTACTCGCTGGCGGAGATGATTATATGACAAAACCTTTTTCAGAAGAGGAGCTTCACGCTAGGGTCATGGCGCAATTGCGCAGATATACCATCTATCAGGAAAAAAAGGAACAGGAAGAAACCTATTTAGTTGGCGGTAGCCTGAAGGTGAGTGAGGAATTTAATGAAGTGTGGAAAAATGGGCAGCAAATCAAGTTATCTGATTTAGAATATCGGATATTAAAACTGCTCATGAACAAACGAAACAAAATATTTTCTGCTCAAAATATTTATGAAAGCGTGTGGGGCCAGCCTTATTTTTATTGTTCAAACAATACGGTCATGGTGCATATCCGAAAGCTGCGTGCCAAAATTGAAGATGACCCGGCTCGTCCCGTGTATATCAAAACAGAATGGGGGAGAGGATACCGGTTTGGCACATCGTAAATATACGCTGACCAAAAAGCTGTCACTGCTCATTTTGGTCGCTGCTATCGTAAGTGGTGTTGTCTTTTTGACACTGCAAAAGATCACCGATCACCTGATTGAAGGATATTTAAGTTCGGATGAGTACTATAAGGAAGAATCTGCTAGATACATTCAAACATTCAGCCGCTACGTTTCAGAACATGAGCTGACTTCAACGGATCGAAAAGCATTCGGTGAGTGGGTGAAAAAAGAAGATTATATTAATCTCACTGTTTACAAGGATGAAGTGCTTCAATATGACTCGATTTACTCTGCCGCTGATGAATCGGCCTATGGAAAAGAAAAGGTGACCGACTACGCAAAGCGTCATTCTTACCCGGTTCAATTTAGCGACGGAGAAGGTAGGGTTATGGTAGACGGGTTTTACTCCTCTCGATATCACGATCTCGCCTTTACACTAGAACTGCTTGGTGCAACACTCATTTTTCTCCTGATTGTGCTTGTTGGCATTCGCCGAAGCCTACGTTACTTGCAAACGATCCGTGAAGAGATTCATATTCTTGAAGGCGGTGAGCTCGATTATGAGATGACAGTGAAGGGGCATGATGAATTGGCCATGATTGCAAAGAGCATTGAGGATTTAAGAACAGCCTTTTTGGACAAGCTTCACGCTATTGATGATCTGCAGGAAGAGAGCCGCAGCTTGGTGACCGAAATGTCGCATGATATGAGGACCCCGCTGACATCACTCATCATGAATCTGGAATTTGCCAAAAAAGAGGAGGCTCTAGCGGATACCCGCAAGGAGCAATATATAGCGAGTGCGTATGGAAAAGCCCTGCAATTAAAGAATCTGTCTGACAATCTATTTGCCTATTTCCTGCTAGATAAAGATCACGAGTCAGAGCTTGAAACCGTTGCAGTGAAAGAAGTGATTTATGATCTTCTATCAGATCAGGTCGCCCTGCTGCATCAGGAGAATTTCACGGTCCATATTGTAGGCGAAATGCCGGATAGCTATATTAATGTGAATGTCGAGGAGCTTGGCAGAGTATTTGATAATGTGATGTCTAACTTACGTAAATACGCAGATCCTGAAAAGGACATTCAGATCACTTTTTTATCCGACCAAGATGTCTTTGAAATCCATGTGAGCAATGCGATAAAAAAGACAGACATCATCCCGGAAAGCAATGGACTCGGGGAACGAAGCATCAAGCGGATGATGTCCCGAATGCATGGACAGTTTGAAAGTTTAGAAAAACACGATACCTACTACATCGTACTGCGATTTTGGAATACCAAAATGTAGAGAGCAAAAACAACATCATGGAATGGGGAAACAATCTGATGAAACGATTCAACAATTTCCAAAAGGTACCTGATCTCTTGCAAGGCCTTCTGAATATCTGCCTGTTCTTTCTAGCGATTGCGCTAAGCGTACTCTTAATTAGTGAAACATGGTACATCGTGCAATTCGTCTATAAAACATTGTTTAACAAAGGAGAAAGCTATTATGGAATGCTTGGCGAGCTGCTGATCTTCTTTATGTATTTTGAATTTATCGCCTTAATTATTAAATACTTTAAATCCAACTTTCATTTTCCGCTTCGCTATTTTATTTATATTGGCATCACAGCCGTCATCCGTTTGATTATCATTGATCATGAACAGGCCGTATCGACATTCTGGTGGGCACTGGCCATACTTGCAATGACCTGTGCACTCTTTATCGCGAGCAAAAGAGATACTGCTCATGAGCATGAGGAAGTGAAGTGAGGAAGAAGAAGGAGGAGTGGTCAACACTCGTCTTTTTTGTGTTTAAATGAACAGTTTTTGAATATGTGTTGATTAATGAACAATGATTGAAAGATTGACAATTGATGATGATGTATCTAGAAAATATAATATAAATAGACAGGTGTTCATAAATGAATAGATGTATAGAAAAGGTATTCTGTCCAAAGCAGTTAACGGATTCACAAGTTCTTATGTTATGCTTTAGAAAAAGAGAAACCATTCTTTTCCTAGACATTGATTGTCATCATTCTATCTATAGGGGTCGATCGTATGCGAAGTATTCAAAGTTTGTTTGTTGAATGGTTACTTGTACTTACAAAGAAGAAACTGAATGTTGAGGGGTATTTAGAGGAACGAAGAATGGCGAATCAATTACCTTATGTGCTGCCTGAGAAGTTGAAAAAGAAATATCACATCACCAAAAGCAGCATGTTTTCAGTCGATACGTACATGTTGAAATCAGATGTGCAGCAAGATGATCATCAGGTGCTATTTTTACATGGAGGAGGCTATATTGAGCAGCCGCTCGTATGGCATTGGCGTTTCTTGGATCGATTGACGAAGCAATTAAATAGTACGGTATATGTGCCAGTTTATCCTAAAGCACCGAATCATCAGTATATGGATGCAATCGAGAGTGTTCTCCCAGTTTACCAAGCTCTTTTAGAAAAAGGAACACCAGAAAAAATCGTCATCATGGGTGATTCTGCTGGCGGCGGTTTATCGTTGGCCTTTGCTCAATACTTAGCAAAAAAAGGTCTTCCGCAGCCTGGAAACTTGATTCTATTATCACCATGGCTTGATGTGACATTAAGTAATCCTGATATCGCTAAAATGGTTCCAAAAGAGCCAATGCTCAACCTAGATTTACTAATCGAATCGGGCAAAGCCTATGCAGGTGATACAGATGAAACACATCATTTGATCAGTCCAATCTATGGAGAAATCAAATCGTTAGGACGAATTTCTGTTTTTATTGGCACTCATGAATTCTTTCTCCCAGATGCCCGGAAATTCAAAGAGATGGCAGACAAGCAGGGTGTTCCCATCAACTATATCGAATACCCAAAAATGAATCACGTCTTTCCTGTCTTCCCTATTCCCGAAGCGAACCAAGCGTTAAAACAAATTGTCGCCATTATTGAGAGTAAGACGTTCCCTTTGAGGGATATGACAAAATAGGATGCGAACATGAGGATGGCCAGCAATGCTCTAGCCATTCTCGTTTCTAATTGGAGGATCAAAAGTTAATTATGAACGAAACAGAACCGTTCTCATTTACAAGTATGCAGGAAGTAGCTCCTGTAGCTATTCCAGAAAGACAGTTCATTCAATCACATGACGGCATTCGTCTTGCTTATTATCCGTTTTTATCAGAAACAAACACGCAGACCAATGTGATCATCATTCATGGCGGAGGCGCTCACAGCTTGGCTGGTTATGAGCATATTGCCTATACATTGCAACATGATTTTCACGTGAATGTGTTTCTGCTGGATTTGAGAGGCCACGGATATTCTGAAGGAAAGAAGGGGGATACACCCAAAGTCACTGACGTGTGGCAAGATATTTCGCAAGTTGTGGATGTCATCAAACAGCAGCACGAAGGAGCACTTTATCTTTGTGGTCATTCCTCTGGAGCTGGATTGCTGCTTCAATATCTATCTTGGGATGAAAAAAGAAAAGTAGACGGTTACTTTTTTATTGCTCCTGAATTTGGCTACAAATCTGACACAGCGAAGTCTAATCAAGTCCCTTTTGCCACAGTTCAAGTTTGGAAATTCGTGCTATCTGCGATGACAAAAGGAAGGCTGATGGGGCATTCAGAAGCTGTACGATTTCACTACCCAGCATGGGTGATTGCACAAGATCCACTTCTTTTAACAGGCATTACCATCAATATGTCTCTTGCCTTAACGCCATCTGCACCTCAAAAACAATTTGCAAGGCTGGACCAGCCTTATGGCATGTTTGTTGGAAGCGAGGATGAGTTATACGACGTAGACAAATTTCATCCATATCTGGCGCTTCCAAATCAGCAGGTGAAAAATCAATCTGTTTACCAAGTGATAGAAAACCATACTCATTTGTCCATTTTACTAGAATCGGGAAAAAAGATTGGGTGTACCATCCAAATGTGGAAAAGTTCCATTTAACCTGAACAACTAGTCAACACTCTACCTTTTTCTTAAAAATTTACATTGACACCATCCTTTTCTATGATAAAATCATAGTGTGATAATGAGAATCGTTATCAAACGATATGACTACATATAGAATGGATAGGTGAGGTACATGTTCAAAAAATCTTTTTGGTCGCTACTAGTTGTGCTCTCCATCGTATTACTTGCGGCTTGTGGCAGTAATAGCAGCGAAGGCAAGTCAGATAGTAATGAGAAAACAAGAACCGTTGAAAGCGCTATCGGTTCAACTGAAATTAAAGGATCGCCTAAACGTGTGGTGACGTTGTATCAAGGAGCAACTGATGCAGCCGTCGCTATGGGCATTAAACCAGTGGGTGTTGTAGAATCTTGGCTTGAAGCACCTACGTATAAATATTTAAGAGATGATTTAAAGGGTGTCAAAATTGTTGGGCAGGAAACACAACCAAACTTAGAAGAAATTGAAAAGCTGAAGCCAGATTTGATCATTGCATCAAAAATCCGTCACGAGCAAATTTTTGATCAGCTGAAAGAAATCGCTCCAACGGTTGCAACAGAAACAGTGTTCACTTTTAAAGACACAGTGAATTTAATGGGTGAAGCGTTAAACAAGCAAGATAAATCAAAAGAATTGCTGACGAAGTGGGATGACCGCGTCGCTGACTTCAAAGAAAAAGCAAAGAAAGACATTAAAAACTGGCCAATGAGTGTGTCTGTGGTGAACTTCCGTGCAGATCATGCAAGAATCTATCAAACTGGGTTTGCAGGTTCAATTTTAACAGAGCTAGGCTTTGAAGGTCCTAAAAATGTCAAAGATAAAAAGCAAGATATCATTACACTTACAGACAAAGAGAGCATTCCACAAATGGATGCAGATGTGATCTATTACTTCATGGATGATCAGGATAAAGCAGTTGAAAAAGCATATAAAGAGTGGACAAGTCATCCTTTATGGAAGCAGCTTGATGCAGTGAAAGCGAAACAAGTGCATAAAGTTGATGAAATCACTTGGAACATGGCTGGCGGTATCACCGCTGCAAACATGATGCTTGATGATATTTATGATCGTCTAGGGCTTGATAAATAAGTGTAGCAGAGGAGAAAATGTGAAAAACCATTTTCTCCTTTTTCCATAACAGATTGAAAGCGGGAATCAGATGAGAAGTTTATTAAAAAAGGATTCGAGCAAGGCACTGCTATTTGCTGGATTCATCGTGTTGATGTTGGTCTTTTTTATGCTCAGTATTTCTCTTGGGCAAACCTCAATTTCCCTCAAAGCCACCATCCATGCGTTTCTTCAGTTTGATGAGTCAGATCCAAACAGTGTGATTGTCATGACATCCAGATTATCAAGAGCTTTAATTGCGACGGTTGTTGGATCAAGTCTAGCGATTTCAGGTGCACTCATGCAGGCATTGACGAGAAATCCGCTGGCTGCACCAGATCTTTTAGGTATTAATGCAGGTGGACTCTTTTTTATTGTGATTTCGATTGTTTTCTTTTCTACCGAGTCGTTAACAGGTTATATGTGGACGGCCTTTTTAGGCGCTGCCATTGCAGGTATGCTTGTCTTTCTTCTAGGCTCCATTGGAAGAGACGGACTGACACCGGTCAAAATTGTACTCGCAGGTGCTGCGATATCTGCTCTGTTTGCGTCCTTTACTCAAGGACTTTTAATCGTGAATGAACAGTCCATTCAAAGCATCCTGTTCTGGATGGCTGGTTCAGTGTCAGGAAGAAGTATAGATATGCTGCTGCCTGTGCTGCCTTATATTCTTGGGGCGACTGTGGTGGCGCTGCTTCTTGGCCGCTCGATCAATGTCCTTTTATCGGGTGATGATATTGCGAAAGGGCTTGGCCAGCGTACGTTGCTTTTGAAGATGACGATGGGGGTACTTGTCGTCTTTTTAGCAGGAGGTTCCGTCGCTGTCGCAGGATCCATTGGATTTGTTGGTTTTCTTGTGCCGCATATTGTGAAAAAGCTTGTTGGACCTGACCACCGCTGGGTACTGCCGTATTGTGCCGTTGTAGGGGCTTCGCTTTTACTTGTCGCAGATCTTGCCGCTCGTTTTCTGATCATGCCGCAGGAAGTACCGATAGGTGTCATGACGGCGGTAGCAGGAGCGCCTCTATTTGTTTATCTCGTGCGCAAGGGGTTGAAGACAGGTGGCTAAAACATATACAGTGCGTTCAAAGGGCGGGCGCATTTCATTTCAATTTTCAAAGCGGACGTTTTTGATTTTACTATTATTGACAGGCGTTGCCTTTGGTTTATTTATTCTGAGCCTTTGTATGGGCAGCCGCTTTATTCCGCCTACTGATGTGCTACTGCATATCTTCGGACAAGGCGAGGGAAATACGTTTGTATTAAATACGTTGAGGATTCCAAGGACCCTGCTTGCGGTTTTAGTGGGAGCGGCACTTGCGGTATCGGGGCTTATTTTACAAGGTCTCATTCGAAATCCGCTTGCATCGCCTGACATCATAGGAATTACGAGCGGTGCGTCGTTTGGCGCCATTATGTTCATCGTCTTTTGGATGGGCACTGTGCCTATTGCGTATCAATCCTTGTGGGCCATTGCAGGCGCTTTTGCGGTATCATGCCTGATTTATTTGCTTTCATGGAAAAAAGGCGTCAAGCCGATCACGCTCGTCTTGATGGGGATTGGGATTTCCGCCATTATGAAGGCGTGTGTGACGTTTACTCTTGTGCTCAGCGATACGATGACCACGACCAAGTCATACATCTGGCTGACGGGCAGTTTATATGGTTCTACAATGAAGGACGTCATCGCAATGCTTCCTTGGGTATTGATGATTTTACCGATTGTCATGGTGCTGGCAAGAACGATGAATGTGAAGGAGCTTGGAGATGATCTTGCAACAGGTCTCGGAGTCAAGGTTCAGGCGAAGCGGTTATTCTTTCTACTGATGAGTGTGACATTAGCCGGTATTGCCGTTGCATTCGCAGGTGGTATTGAATTTGTTGGACTGATGGCGCCACATGTGGCAAGGATGATCATCGGTCGTTCCTTTATTGCGCTTGTTCCAGCATCTGCGCTTGTTGGAAGTATTCTCGTGATGCTGGCAGATTTAGTTGCGAGAACGGCTTTTCTTCCGTTAGATGTTCCGGCAGGCGTTTTTACGGCGGCAATTGGTGCACCGTTCTTTATTTATTTGTTATATCAACAGCGAAATCGTTAAACGAAAGATGGGGGTTTTGATATGAAGCCAGAGTGGGTTGAGAGAGAATTACTTGATTTCGGGGTACACATCACAAATGGACCAATGACATCTGATCGCACACTTGCTGCGCTTTTTTCAGAAGCATCTATCAGACGTTTATTAGAAGCTGAAAAGGAAGCGATGCATGCACCGAATATAGCAGTGGCGGCGTCCATGTTTTCAAAACGCTATGCCTATTTAGCTGTTAGTTCTACTTTGTACTTGATGACGATGTATGATGCTGTCTACCGGTTTTCACCAGAGGCGTGTGTCTTTAGAGAAGATCGCAAAATTGAGCTAGATGAAATGCTCTGTTCATTTGTTCAGTTAGAAGGAGATCGTCATGAGTGGAGAGAGCAGGTCGTCCGCATGCTATTTACGCAGTGTGTCACACCTCTTTTAGATGTATTGAAACGTACTTCAAGACTTCCGTATTCGATTTTATGGGAAAATGTAGCGGTACGTATCAATTCTCTTTACCGTAGCATGATGCGAGAAACGGAAGAGCCTAAAATGAAAGAGCGCATACGGGAGGATTATTTGTTTCTGAAGAAGGCATCGGGTGATCTTTTCGGAGTGAAGCAAAATCCTTTTCAGCACAGCTTAAATTTAGATGAAAGTTTGCTAGACACATCAAATCGAAAGACTTGCTGTATGTATTATAAGCTTGAGAAAAAATCAGAGAGCCTTGATTATTGTCTCGTCTGTCCGCTAAAGTAAAAAAACACCTTATGCAAGGTGTTTTTTTATTAGATTAGATTTTTCTTAAATATTTATACGTAAATTTAAATATGATATTTATGTTATATTGTTTCATTATATCATCATTTATGGAAGGAACTGATATGAAAAAAGTTATCATATATATCATCTTTATTTTCATCATCATCATTGGCTTGTTTTTCATTCAACCACTTAAAAACCACATCTCTTTTCTTAAAGTAAAAAGTACAAATCTTACTGAATTAAAGGTGGGAGAATTGAAGTTGGGATTAATAAAGAGAAACTATAGTGAAAACGAGTGGATTAAAACTTCAAATTCAAATTATTTTAAAGTGAATAATAGAAAAGAAATAGTGGCAATCTCTTTAGAAAATAATCAAAGTAATATAAACAACACAATAAATATTCATTCAACTAAAAAAGATATCTATGATTATCTAGGTGAAAATTATTATCGTAAAAATGACGATCAGGGATATGAAATTTTAGGCTATAAGGATTCAAAGCATGATATCAAAATAGAGTTTTTCTGTTTAGATCGCAATGTAGAAAGAATTATTATTAGTAAATTGGGGGAATAAACATAACATAATGATCAGAATCTTTATAAGATGAGAAGTGTGTTTGATGTTGTATGATCATCTTTTATAGAGATAGTAATGGAAAGAGGCACTGCTTGCTCATAGCAGTGCCTCTCTTTTTTATTCCCAAATATCGCTTACCCATTCAGGGTGATCAATGAAAGGATTGCGATTGTGCTGGTACGTTTGATAGATGATTTCGTTACGATTCCGTTCGATTTGATCGACTGGATCTTGCTTGTGCCATTTCAATAGGACAGACATTTTGCCGTGAAGAGGGGCGCTTCCATTATTCACTTTGTTGTTCAATTCTAAATCTGGGAAACGGTCATCACCTTCATATCGGACGGCCATATAAAAGAGCATTCTTGCTACATCTCCTTTCACCCGGCTATGAGGTTCAAATGAGTCGCTGTCGTAGAAGTTACCCGGCGCTCCCTTGTATTCATTTCCGCCTATATCAAAATCTAAATTTCCTCGTGTGCTATTCGTTTGTACGTCTGTTGCCCGAAGGTGATGGAGATCTGTACCAGGTCCCTGGCTCGTCCCAAAATTGCCGTGAGATTTAGCCCACACATGCTCCCGGTTCCACTGTCCCACGTTTCCTCCATTTGCTTGCTTTGACCTGGAGATACCGCTATAGAGCAAGAGCACATTGCTTGGATTTTTTGGATCTTCATCCGTTTTCTTTAATGCATCCCAAACCTGGCTGTAGGATAGCTGCGTATGATCATCAATAATATCGTGTAATGCTTTCTTAAGAGCAGGCCCAGATTTGCCAGCAGCAGATTGGTAATAGGAATCAATTTGACTTGAAGCGGTTGTTTTCGCTTGTTGAGCAGATGTTTCGGTTTGAAGCTGTAACGGGGAAAAGGTGATGGTTTGACTCGGTTCATTCAGAGTAAAGCCTTGAGCATTTGCAGCGGGAGGCAACGGAGCGGCAAATGTACCGAAAATCATGATTCCGGCGGCCACAGTTCCAAATAAAGATCTTTTCATTCTATTTCCTCCTTCATAGGGAATGTATACTCTTTAGTTCTATCATATTGCCATAAAGAAATAAATGGATTTATCGTAAATTTTATGTAATCAATTCGTAAGAAAAGAGATTGCTATTTTATCAGCATTGCTGTATAAGTGGGCATATAAGGATGGACACAGCAAGGGAGAGGATGGATAACGTGAAAGAACTACACACACCTATTAGAACCATTATGACACCAGGACCTGTCGAAGTAGATCCGAGAGTCCTTCGGGTGATGAGTACACCAATTCTTGGTCAATTTGATCCTGCATTTACAGAGATCATGAATGAAACGATGACCTTATTACGATCACTTTTTCAAACAGAAAATGAATGGGCTTATCCAATTGATGGGACGTCCCGCTCAGGACTTGAAGCTGTGCTTGCCAGTGTGATCGAGCCCGGAGATGTCATGCTCGTTCCGGTCTTTGGACGCTTCGGTCATTTGCTGATTGAAATTGGACAGCGCTATGGTGCTGAGGTACATACAATGGAATGTGAATGGGGAACGGTTTTTAAGCAAGACGACATCATCGCAGAGATGCATCAAGTCAAGCCGAAAATTGTTGCGATGGTTCATGGTGAAACATCTACCGGAAGATTACAGCCGCTTGAGAAAATTGGTGAAGCATGCCGAGCGCTTGATGCGCTTTTTATTGTAGACGCTGTGGCGACAATTGGTGGAGTCGAGGTCAAGGTAGACGAATGGAAAATCGATGCGGCAATTGGGGGCTCACAGAAATGCTTGTCTGTTCCATCAGGGATGTCACCGATCACATATAATGACCGGGTGGCAGATGTCGTACAATCGAGAAAGAAAGTAGAAAAAGGGATTGCAACACAGGACGAACTGCAAAAACAGGTAGACATTTCTCCAATCAAAAGCAATTACTTTGATCTAAGCCAGCTGCAAGATTATTGGAGCCCGAGGCGGTTAAATCATCATACAGAAGCGACGACGATGCTTTATGCACTGAGAGAAGGGGTTCGACTTGTGCTAGAGGAAGGTCTGGAGGAACGTTTTCAGCGCCACTTGTTTCATGAAAAGGCTTTAATGGCAGGCCTTGAAGCGATGGGGCTCGAATTATTTGGTGATCCAGACTGCAAAATGCCAGTCGTGACGTGTATCGTCATTCCAAGTGATATCGACGGAGAAGCGGTCCGGGCTGATCTTCTTCATCATTTTGGAATTGAAATTGCGAGTTCATTTGGGCCGCTTGCAGGACGGATATGGAGAATTGGCTCAATGGGCTATAGCTGCCGAAAGGAAAATATTCTATTTGTTTTAGCAGGCCTTGAAGCCATCTTGATGAAATACGGCGCAGCCATCAATTGTGGCGCTGGGTTACAGGCGGCTCTTTCCATCTATGAACAAGCTGAATAAAAAAGGGATACTCAAAATACTCGCCACCAGCGGGTATTTTTTATTTGGGAAAAAACGCTGTTTTTTGAAAAACTAGACTTATAGAGAGCGATATCGCTATACTGAAGAAGTTCTTATCATTTTTGTCATCATTTTCATTTATTTTGAAGAAAGAGGTTTTAATATGAAAAAAATGGGCAGATTGTACATTTTGATGCTCAATATTTTTATTGCCATGCTTGGATTTGGTCTGATCGTTCCTGTCATGCCAAGTTATATTGAAGCCTTTGGCGCAACTGGAAAAACACTTGGTTTCCTCGTTGCTGCAACTGGCCTCACACAATTTGCTTTATCACCCGTCGCTGGAGCGCTGACTGATCGGTTTGGACGCAGAAAATTGATTATTGCCGGGATTGCCGGCTTTACGGTAGCTCAATTTATTTTTGCATTTGCCGATCAGCTTTGGATGCTGTTTGTGTCTCGGTTTTTAGGCGGAGCTGCTGGTGCGCTGCTGATGCCCGCCATGTTTGCCTACATTGCTGATATCACAAGTGAAAAGGATCGAGGGAAAGGAATGGGGCTATTTAGTGCAGCAATGACGTTAGGCTTTGTCATTGGACCGGGTGTTGGGGGTTATTTGGTTGAGTTTGGGATTGCTTTTCCTTTCCTCATCGCTGGTTCTTTTGCAGCCCTGTCGACGCTGTTGTCTTTCTTGTTCTTACCTGAAACCTTAACAAAGGAAAAGCAGGAAGAAGCACGATTGAATAAAGAGCTTCATTTCAATCCTTTTACGCAGATGATTCAGGCTTTAAAAACACCATACGGTTTTTTGTTTATCTTGGCCTTTGTTTTGAATTTCGGAATCATTCATTTTGAATCGATCTTTGGCTTATATGTGGACCAAAAACATGGCTTTACACCGAAGGATATTGCATTTGTCATTACAGTAGCTGGACTTGCGGGTGTCATCGTTCAAGGTGCTTTAGTAAATACCTTTGTGAAACGATTTGGCGAAATGCGTGTCGTCCGTTATGCCCTTTTAGCTGCGGCGTTTATGCTGATCGCCTGCCGCTTTGCTCCTTCCTTTTGGCTCATTTTTACGGGCTCCATTTTATTTTTATCAGCCACCTCGTTTGTTCGTCCAGCTCTTAATACATTACTTTCTAAAATGGCAGGGAATCAGCAGGGGGTAGCAGGCGGCCTCAATACCTCCTTTATGAGCCTTGCGAATATCGTCGGGCCAAGTCTTGCGGGTATTTTATTTGATGTGAATATTGAGCTGCCATTTATTTTTGGAACGCTGGTGCTTTGTATGAGTTTCATTGCTTCTATTTTATGGGCGAAAAAAGCGCAGCAACATTCCCATGCCGTATCGTAAAGGCTGCATAGAAAAAACCGATCAGCACAAATGGATCGGTTTTTTTCGTCATCGCTCATACTTCACGACTGGTGATTTTTCTTTATGCAACGCATGAATCAATGCATCGTCTACATGCAAATGCTCCTTCACTAATTGAGGAGGGGTTAAGGCCATCCATTGGTTCAATGAAATATCAGCAAATCGATCGCTTTTAAACATTTCTAGAAACCAAAGGCTCGTTTGCCCGATATTTTGTATGTAATGCCCCATCCCGAAAGGAACATAACCAACATCACCTGCTCTGTAATTAAAGGTGCGAGCTGTCCCGCCTGCTCCAAAAACCGTCATTTTGGCTGTACCGGTTAAATAGTATTGCCACTCATCATTATTCGGGTGCCAGTGCATTTCTCTCATCCCGCCAGGTTTTACCTCCACAAGTGCAGCAGCAATCGTTTTAGATACTGGAAAATTGCGTGAGTCGACGATTCGCACTGTTCCACCAGAGGTCACGATTGGTTTTTGACGAAGGAGCTGATGGGTAAATGGCGGTTTGATGCCGCCGTATGGATCAGAGACGGTTTGGCTTTCAATGGATGCCGGTGAAGAGCCTTGAAACATATAGCGCTGTTTATGTGGAATGCGGTCAAACAGCTTGATTGGCACGCCGAAATTAGCAGAAAGAATGTCTTTTGGTGTATGAGCAAACCAGTCTGTGATGGTGAACGTATCAAATTCAGAAAAAGCACCATCATCAAACACCAGGAGAAACTCACAGCCATCCTCAAGACCTTGAATGGAGTGCGGAATACCGGGCGGGAAATACCACAAGTCTCCTTCTTCTACATCAGCGATCATATTCCGTCCTTCTGCATCTACAGATGTGATCCGGGCTTTGCCTAAAATCATATATGCCCATTCCGCCTGCTTATGCCAATGAAGCTCACGAACACCCCCGCGCGTAAGCCGCATGTTTACACCAGCAATCGTTGTTGAAACAGGCAGCTCTCGCTCGGTAATTTCCCTCGACCAGCCGCCATGATTCAAGTGCATATGTGTATCAGAATATGAAAATTTTAAATTAGGAATCGTCCCCGCATCCGTTTTTGGGGGGACGAACATATCTGGGTTCTCCAAATCGCGCAGAACGTCTCGCGGGCCTAAATCGGTTGCGCCGGCCCCATCGTCTCGAATCGGTTGCGGGATGTGACGAATCTCCTCATCCATTTGACACCACTCCTTGTCATTCACACTTCTCCTCCAAAATATATGAGGCGTAAGAAAAAAAGATTCAATTGGAATCGGATGAAAGGTGGTTTTGAATCCGCAAAGCTAATCGCAAGCGCAATGTTGCGTCAGGATCTTTTAGGCTGATCTGGAGCAGTTCTTCACATTTCTCCAGTCGATATATCACGGTGTTGCGATGAACAGATAAACGTTTGGCTGTTTCTGAAATATGGCAATGTGTTTCGACATAAACAGATAAGGTGTGGAGAAGATTTGGGTCGACTTGTGATTGTTCATATAATGGGTGGAGATACCGCTCATAGAATGTTGTTAAATCTTTTGGTGGGATGAGCTTCAGTAAATTTGAAACATCTTTTGCTTGATAGAACTGAATATATTCAGCCCGTAATGAGAGCTGGCCTGATTGCAGAGCATGGGCAGCTTCACTGAATCCTTTTGGCAGATCGGTGATGAGATAACCGCTTAAGCTTACACCAAAGGAAATGGTGGCATTCACATGCTGTTTAATAAGGATCTGCATTTGTTTTAAAAAAGAGCAGATCGATTTGTTCATTGCCTGCCACCCGCCAGTCTCTTCTATAAGGAAGATGCCGATATCTCCTTTGACAAAAAGAAAGGCGGGATATGGACAGTGCGAAAGGGTGCTTTCAAGTAAAGCAAACACATCATCTACAAGGGTTTGCTGCTTAAGGAAACAAGAGAAATGATTGCTCTGATCAAGTTGACAGACGATACATAAATAGGGAATCGTTGTGTTTAATTCAAACATGCGTGCTAGGCGGGTGGCATCTTGCTCTGAGGAAATCGTGCCCTCCATCCATTTGCGAAACCATTCATTTTTGGCTCGCTCTGTCGATTGCTTGATGGCATGTTGTTTGATGCGTGAAATGGACATGGCATTTACAGCTTGTACAATTATCAAATGCAGCCCCATGTCGTCTTGGGGATGAATGAAGGCGGGAACGACTAAATAATCATAAGCTTGTTCGTTTATATAGATAGGAAAAACAGAAACGCTTTCTTTTGAATGAACCATAGAAAAATAGTGCTGCTGCGTACTGTGAAACAAGCGGAGCATTTGTATCCAATCTGGATTTGTCATACCTTGGAGTGAGGTGAAAAGAATACGTCCATACTGATTGATCAAATAGACAGGCTGATGAATTCTTTGGGCCACTTTTTGCAATACTTCAACATGATGATCGACAATGTTCATATCCACTCATTCTCCTTTTTTAGAGCTGAAGCCTTTGGTGAAGATGAATAAAAAAATGGACAATCGCTGTTAAAGTCTCTGATATCAATTTTATGTTATCAGCTTCATTCAATTTAGATAGAAAGTTGTGATGTAATATCACAAAAAAGATGGCAGGGCAACATCACATCAGTCATCTTCATTCAGAAAAATGGGTAAATATGATATGTTGTAGACAGAAGAATTTCTTTCAGAAAGATGGGTATCCCAAGAAACAAAGACTTTCAATGGGAAAATCCGTTTAGACAAGCAAGTGGCAAGAGGTGAGATAGATGATTTATATCGGATTAACTGGCTGGGGCGATCATGACAGTCTGTACCCGCCGAGAATCGGCAGCTCTCAAAAGCTGTTTCACTACGCATCAACGTTTCCCATTGTGGAACTGGATGCAAGCTTTTATGCTGTTCAGCCTGAGCGCAACCATGAAAAATGGATAAAAGATACGCCAGACGCCTTTCAATTTGTCGTGAAAGCATATCAAGGAATGACCGGGCATCAAAGAGGCGAGATCCCGTTTGCTTCAAAGGAAGAAATGTTTGATGCCTTTATTCTTTCACTGACTCCTCTCATTCGAGCAGGGAAACTGGCGATGGTTCTGTTTCAATTTCCACCATGGTTTGATTGCAAAAAGGAGCACGTCCACTATTTAAGATGGTGTAAGGAGAAGATGGGGGACATTCCTTGTGCACTCGAATTCCGAAACCGAACTTGGTTTTCAGACGAGTTTTATGAACAAACCTTATCCTTTATGGAGAAAGAAGGGTGGATTCATTCTGTCTGTGATGAACCGCAAGTCGGAGAAGGATCTATACCGCCAGTCATAAAAGCCACACACCGTGACAAAACATTGGTCCGTTTCCACGGAAGAAATAAACAAGGCTGGCTTCACCCGGCAGATCATGAGAACTGGCGTGAAGTTCGTTACTTATATTTATATAATGAAGCTGAACTAAAGGAATGGAAAAAGAACCTCGACATCCTGCATCAACAATCGAAAGATGTATATGTCGTATTTAATAATAACTCAGGCGGAGATGCGGCGGCGAATGGCCAGCAAATGATTGATTTACTGGATTTGACGTATTCAAGCTTATCGCCGAAGCAGTTAGATTTATTTAGTTAAATGAGAGCTGTGGCTTTCAATTTGAACGAGACGGTTCAGTGACAACTTGAGGGAGAGATCAACATGCTGCAGAAGCTATGGTTATATCATACAAACGACTTGCATAGCCACTTTGAAAACTGGCCAAAAATCGCAGCTTATATTGAAGAAAAGCGTCAAGTTCACGATCAGATGCTCTTATTTGATATTGGCGATCATATGGATCGAGTAAACCTTGTATCAGAAGCTGATTATGGAAAAGTGAATGTTAAACTCCTCAATCAGCTTGGCTATGATGGCGTCACAATTGGTAATAATGAAGGCATTACGTTGCCTCATGAGCAGCTCGACCAATTGTACAAAGACGCGCAATTCCCGGTGATTTTATCTAATTTATTTGAAAAAGGCAAAAGACCATCGTGGGCAAAGCCTTATGAAGTGATCACGTTGAAAAATGGACTGAAGATCGCCGTCTTAGGTGTGACCATTGCGTATACACCTGTCTATGAAAAGCTGGGCTGGGACATTACAGACCCATTTGAGAGCATACGGGAGATGCTACAAGAAGTGAAAGGACAAGCCGATGTCATTGTTCTTCTTTCCCATCTTGGCATCATCCATGATCGAGAGGTAGCCCATGACTTCCCAGAAATCGACATCATCTTAGGCTCACATACGCATCATCTTTTAGAACAGGGCGAGATGGATAATGGCGTTCTTCTTGCATGTGCTGAAAAGTATGGGCATTATATTGGCTGTGTCGAGCTGACCATTGATACAGCGAGTAGCGAGCTCATCGAGAAAAAAGCGACGGTGCAATCAGTGGACCAGCTGATCAGTGAATCCGATGAAGCGATCACGACTTTACAGAAAGCTGAAAGACGAGCGAAGTCACTCATGCAGGAAAAAGTGACATCCATTAAATCAAAGCTCGAAACAAAGTGGTTTGATGACTCCCAGCTTCCGCAACTTTTAACAGATGCCATTAAAGAATGGTGCGAGGCAGATATCGGCATGATGAATGCAGGGATGGTGCTTGATTCATTAGAGGCTGGCATCGTCACTAGAGAAGACATTCACCGGATATGCCCGCATCCCATTAATCCAATCAGGGTGACACTTACTGGGAAGCAATTGATCGAAACAGTGTCTCGTGGCTGTGAAGAAAAAATGGAACAGCTACGCATCAAAGGCTTTGGGTTTAGAGGAGAATTAATGGGAAAAATGCTATACAGCGGTCTGACTTATACATTAGAAGAGGGCGAAGCCAAACGGGTAAAAGAGGTTTATGTAAACGGCGAGCTGATCCAAGAGGACGTGTCCTATACAGTTGGCACAGTGGATATGTATACACTTGGCTCTCTTTTTCCTCATATACGTGACCATGAACACATTGAATATTTCATGCCGGAATTTTTACGTGATGTCCTGAGCTGGCGATTGAAGGATGCAAAGTGAAATCCGCTCCAGCCTAACAACACTTGCCCTCCCTTCACATAGATTGTGTTGAAGGGAGTGAAGGGATATGGTGAATTTAACACCTATTACAATTGATGGCCATTCCTTTACAGCCGTCACCGTCAAACTGCCAAAGACCAATTTCATGGCAGTGACAAATGAGCATGGTTATATTATGTGCGGTGCACTTGATGTCGGGCTCCTAAATGAAAAGCTTGCAGATAGAGGAATCATCGCAGGAAGAGCAGTCGGTGTAAGAACCATCGAGCAATTGCTGGATGCACCTTTAGAATCTGTGACATATGCCGCTGAGTCGCTCGGCATTCATGCTGGCACAATTGGAAGAGATGCATTATTAAAAATGGTGAAATAAAATGAACAGATGATTCCTATCCCCCCGCCTGTCTGCATACACTTGTAATGGAGAAGGGGGGATTTTTTATTGAGATTGAACCGCCGTTATCGCCCCTATAAAAAGGGCCCTCTGCCATTTCGTTATGTCATGCTGCTTGCCATATTATTTTTTGTGCTCTCAACTGTCATTAGCCTATTCTTCATCAATCGTTCCATTAAACCAACGTTGATTCACATTGCTGAACTAGAAACAGAACGAATCGCCAATCATCTTATCCAATATTCTGTTCAGGATTTTGCAGATGATCAGGAGAATATGAAGGATATGGTTGTGATGAATACCAGTGAGAACGGAAAAGTGACAACTATCGACTTCAATGCGCAAGCAACATCGAAAGCAATGGCTGACCTGTCACGTCACCTTCAAAAAAATCTAGAGGACATTGAAAAGGGGAATTTTCAAAAAGAGGCAAAAGAAGCATTAAAGGATCAAACAGATGGACATGACGGCATTATATATAACATTCCGCTTGGGCAAGCGTCCGGAAATGCACTTATCGCCAACCTAGGACCAAAAGTGCCTGTACGATTCAGTGTCATTGGTGACCCGCATACGGACGTTGAAAAAAACATTAAGCCTTATGGCATCAACAATGCCTTGATTGATATTAGTGTGCTCATTGAGGTGAAGGTGAGAGTCATCATCCCATTTGCCTCAGAAACCATCGTCGTCAAAAACTCCGTGCCTGTCTCCATTCAAGCCGTTCAAGGAGATGTCCCAGATTATTATAATGGCAGCGGAACAAATTCAGGCGCTCCATCGATTGTTCTGCCAGAAAAAAAGGAGAAGAAAGAATAACAGCCCAATGGACGGATGGGGCTGTTTTTTTCATACACTGTGATTGCATATAGTGTTTTTGTGATGAACGTTTTGTTGTTACGAAACAGACAGTCTTGTCCTTGCATCATTTTCATCGGTGATATAGGTCACGTCTTCAAATCCACATTCAACTGCATTCTTGTATAGCCATTCGAGTGTTCCCTTATTTTTGCAATAGATCGTGACATAGGAGCAATCGGCCACTAAAAGAACAAGCTCGCATTGGCTTTCAATAAATTCTTCATAGGTCTTAATATGAGACAATGTCCCTTTTGGATATGCTTGTAAATCGGCGAAAATCATATAATACGTCTTGTTTTCAATGAGGTGTTTGAGTTCTATACCGTCCATTTCTGTTTTACCTTCAGGAAAAAGTTCTTCATCTTTTTGGCCATCAACTAGTATATTCGAGTCTTCGGTATCGATTCGCCAGCTGAATTTGGTGATGTCGATCGGTTTTAGTACTTCTCCAAGGAAGGCTCCATATTCATTTGGAATGGTAAAGGTCATTCCTCTTTTCAAAAAAACAACCCCCTAACTCTTTGTGAAGTAATCTTTCATTGGCTGCGATGCTTAGACTTTTTTTATGTGATCTGTTCTTATCCTAATTGACCACTTGATTCCATACGAATCACGTGCCATGATAAATGTTCATTGTTTTCCTTATTTGAATAGTGTAGCTATCCTGAAGGCTGATTTTTCACGATCGTCTGTTATGAAAGTGAGAGGAGGATTTGATTGATATGAAGAAAATTCATGTAAGCGGGTTTTGTTTTTTAGTATTTGCCATTGTATTTAGTGCTAAATATATGTCAGCATCGATATTATTAGCTGGGAGCGACAGTTTGAGTGTCGACTTATTTAGAGGGATGTTTGACATGATTCCACTTGAAGTAACAGTTGTGTATCTCCTTTTTTTCATCATGGGTATTCTTTTTTTAGTTTTAGGATTGAAAGAAAAGCATAAGCAGTAACAGTAGACAAGTGATAATGTTGATACATATTAAAAGGAGAAGCCAGCGGTATCGCTAAACTTCTCCTTTTATTTATCGACGTTTCCGCTCGGCTCTTTCCCATGCCCTTAAATGAGGGTAAGGATCAAACGACCATTCAGTTCGTCCATTGTCTTTATACATGCCATAATGAAGGTGTGGCGGGAATTTTCCTGCTGTGCCAGGTGGACCGTAACCGGAGCTTCCGACTGATCCGATGACTTGACCAGGTTCTACAATCTGCCCAGCTTTGAGTCCTTTTGCAAAGCCATTTAAGTGGGCAAAATAATGATAATGATTATGAATATCTCGAATGCCGATCCGCCAGCCGCCAAAGCGGTTCCAGCCTTTCATTTCAATCACGCCGTACGATGTCGCACGAACAGGAAGACCGTAATGAGCAAATAGATCAGTGCCCTCATGAATTCTTCTGCCTCCAAAGCCTCTCGCATCACCCCATGTACTCCTGTAGCTGTAGTCAGCGCCAACCGGAAGAGGAAACGCATGCTTTCCAAGGTCAAGATGGCCGTAATGCTGATAGAGCTTCATAAAAGATGAAATGATTCCAACGGTTTGATCACGTCCGTAATAATCCCACAGCGCAATTTTTAATTGGTCGATGCTGCTGCCGTAATGGAGCAAGTATTGAGCAAACGTGAACAGGACATCTTCATCGTTATCGATTTCTGCTTTTCCATCCCCATTTCCATCAAGCCCAATACCGTCAAAAACTTTAATGCTTAATGGAGAGGTATCCTGCTTATTTGGATTTTCTGGTCCTATCCACATTTCCCGGGGAATGTAGATACCAATCACACCTGTTTGTTTGGGTAAATCTCTTCTGCTTTTGCGTATATTGTGTTCATACTGATCAACCGCAGCAAGTACATACCACGGGACCTGTGTGGTGATGGCGATCTTTTCATACAGTGCCATTCGCTGTTTTAATTCATCGGGCTGTTTGTTTGTCCCTTGTGCATGGACTGATGCGGGAATCATTGAAAGAGCGATGATGATCGCTAAAACCACTTTCACAAACGTCCATCTCCTTTCTTCGAACATCTCTTCTACCGTTTAGTGTGGTTTGATCACGTTATTTCATAAGAAGAAAATGTTAGTAATTTTCTTCTGTTATTTTAGGAGTCTTTTGGGTATTTTTGCAGCTCATTCCCTTGTTGTTCAATCTGTACTATGTTAAAGTGTCTAAAGAAAAGGCCTTAGGCCGAAGATTCAATTTTTTGCGGCAACAGCTGCATCCATCGTATATAGCAGGAAGATGATTGTATATGCACCTTTAACGAATTCATATGGAGATGATGGAATTGGCAAAGAAGGAAGAGCACGTAAGAAAACCGGACTGGCTTAAAATTAAGCTGAATACGAATGAAAACTATACCGGTTTGAAAAAAATGATGCGGGAAAACAACCTGCATACCGTTTGTGAGGAAGCGAAATGTCCGAATATTCACGAATGCTGGGCAGTGAGAAGAACTGCTACATTTATGATCCTCGGATCTGTTTGTACGCGCGCATGCCGTTTCTGTGCGGTGAAAACCGGACTTCCTACTGAATTAGACTTGCAAGAGCCAGAACGCGTGGCAGATTCAGTGGCTTTAATGAATTTAAAGCACGCTGTTATAACAGCGGTTGCAAGGGATGACCAAAAAGATGGCGGAGCAGGCGTATTTGCTGAAACTGTTCGTGCCATTAGAAGAAAAAGTCCATTCACAACAATTGAAGTTCTCCCTTCAGACATGGGTGGCAATTATGATAATTTGAAAACGTTAATGGATACACGCCCTGATATTTTAAATCACAATATTGAAACAGTACGCAGGTTAACACCAAGAGTTCGTGCACGGGCTACATACGATCGTTCATTGGAATTCTTGCGTCGTGCAAAAGAAATGCAGCCTGACATTCCAACGAAATCAAGCATTATGATTGGACTTGGTGAAACGAAGGAAGAAATCATTGAAGTTATGGATGATCTTCTTGCCAATAACGTTGACATCATGGCAATTGGTCAGTATTTACAACCGTCGAAAAAGCATTTGAAAGTGCAAAAATACTACCATCCAGATGAGTTTGCAGAGCTGAAGGAAATTGCCATGTCAAAAGGCTTTAGCCACTGTGAAGCTGGACCGCTTGTCCGTTCTTCTTATCATGCAGACGAACAAGTAAACGAAGCGTCTAAGAAGCGTCAGGCGCAAGCATAACAAAGAAAACGCCAGAGCTCTCTGGCGTTTTTTCTCGTATTAATTTTGGCCGTAAGGTGTGTTTCGTCTCATGGTCCGATCGGAATTCGTCATGCCATTGGCATCTTCTTTCGTTGAAATATCTCCGCCTTGAGGAGAGTATTTCATTTGTTGAATCGTTTTCGTTAAAATTTGATCAAAATCACGTGAATTGGTTTGAAGACGTGAAAAATTGGCAATGGATTGAAAGTGCTCTGGGTTATCAGAGACGTACACATGATAATAACGAGGGAGAACAGAAACCGCTGTTTTTTTCACTTGATCGGCTGATTCATCTCGGTTTTTGTTGCCTGTTCGATACACAATGAGGGCATCCTCGTCTGTGACAAGTGTTGCTGCATCCTTTATATTTGGCAGCTGGATGGCTAAACTTGTAATCACGTGGGCAAGATGCTCACGATTTAAAGCAGGGGTTCTTTCCTTCTGATCGGTTACTTGCTGGCGCTGATAACGAACATAGCCTGCTCGATTCGTATCTGCTTCTGGCATGTTGGAATTATTTCCTTCATGACGATCAGACAGGCGAATTGTCTTGCTGGAAGAATCTTCATCCACTTGCCGGTTCATGCCTGATTGAAAGCCGCATCCGCCTAAAAGCATGCATAGGAGAATAGTGGCTGTCAGTTGTTTCATCATAAATGTGACCTCCTTTTTTCTTTAGCTTCGGCTAAATCGGAAAAAACATGCTTTAGCAATTGATGGAGTTGTTCCAATGAATTATCATTAAAGGTGGATCGTTTAAAAAGAGGTGAGAAGATGATCGTCATTCAGAATGCTACCTTTGATCTTGTCAGAGAAATCAAAGACGGCTTTGATGAGGAAGCGTTTAAAGCAAGGTACTCAGATATTTTAAATAAGTATGATTATATTGTGGGGGATTGGGGCTACAACCAGCTAAGGCTGAAGGGGTTCTTTGATGACCAAAACCAAAAGGCCACATTCGATACAAAAATCAGTACACTCGATGAATACATTTATGAATACTGTAATTTTGGCTGTGCCTATTTTGTCTTAAAGCGGATTAGAAAATAACGCAAAGGGGGCGTCATGATGTATTTCGTAGACAGAAAGAAGATTGAAGAGACATTACGTTTTTTTGAGGAGCAATATGATTTGATGCGCAGTCATCAAACATGGTCAAGCCCTTTAGAAAAAAAAGCGCTGGAACGAATTGTTCATTTGCTCGTCGAATGTATTCTTGATACAGGAAATGATATGATTGACGGCTTTATCATGCGGGACCCGGGAAGCTATGACGACATCATGGATATTCTTGTGGACGAAAAGGTTGTACCAACAGAAGAAGGCACTCACCTGAAAAAACTGGTCTCGTGCCGTAAAACACTTGTTCAGCAATACCAAGAAGTGGTTCATCACGATTTGTTGCAGGTCATCAGTGAGGTAGAACAGGCGTTGCAAGTCTTCCCGAATCGAATTCGCACTTACTTGGAGCAGGAGCTTGGACCAGTATCAGCGTTTAAATAAACCATTGGAGTTGTAAGCAGCATGAAATACAAAGGCTATTTAATTGATTTAGACGGGACGATGTATAAAGGAACAGAAAAGATTGAAGAGGCGGGGCAATTTGTTCACAAGTTAAATGAGTTGAACATCCCTTATTTGTTTGTCACGAATAACTCTTCACGCACACCGAAGCAAGTAGCAGAGAAACTGGTTTCATTCGATATTCCAGCAACGGAAGAACAAGTCTTTACAACAAGTATGGCGACGGCAAACTATATCGCAGAACAAAAGAAAGATGCCTCGGTGTATGTGATCGGAGAAGAAGGCATTCAGCAGGCCATCGAAGAAAAAGGCTTGTCGTTTGGTCAAGAAGACGCTGATTTCGTTGTCGTTGGAATAGACCGCGGTATTACATATGAAAAACTAGCGGTAGGAGCCATTGCGATCCGTCAAGGTGCACAATTTGTTTCAACAAATGGAGATATTGCCATTCCGACAGAAAGAGGGCTGTTACCTGGAAATGGATCGTTAACATCTGTGCTGACGGTTACAACAACAGTGCAGCCAACATTTATCGGAAAGCCAGAGTCTATCATTATGGAACAGGCCATGCGGGTGCTCGGGACAGATGTGTCAGAGACGCTCATGGTGGGCGATAATTATGATACCGATATTATGGCAGGGATGAATGCAGGGATGGATACACTGCTTGTCCATACAGGCGTCACGACAAAAGAGCTGCTTCAGAAATATGACAAACAGCCAACCTATGTCATTGATTCATTATCTGAGTGGATTGAACGATTATCTTAATGAAAAGAGGACAAGCGTCAGACGCACGTCCTCTTTTGTGTTTTATTCTGCATTTCTCGCACTATGTGCCAGTCTGCTTGATGCTGCCGCAGCAATAGCACCGACAATGTCATCTAAAAAGGTGTGGCATTCGCCTGAGGATTTATCGTTGAGTTTCCCAAGAATCCCTGGTTTTTCTTTATCGATATATCCGTAATTCGTAAAGCCGATGGAGCCATAAATATTAACGATGGCAAAGGATAAAATTTCATCCACACCATATAGACTTTCATCTGTTTCAAGAATGGATTGCAGCGGTTCTGTCAGCTTTTTTTGCTCAGCGAGAACATCTAGTTCAACGCCTGTTAAGATGGCATTTTGGACTTCACGTTTTGCGATGACACGTTCCACATTGTGGATGCACTCTGTCATGTCTAAGCCAGGATGATATTTTTCCTGCAAAAAGAAGACAAGGTCTGCTATATCTTGAATGGTTACGCCTCGTTCTTGTAAACGGCGTCTTGCTGTTTTTTCTACTTCGTTCATCTCATGATGATGCGGCATGTTCCTCACCCAATCCTCGTAATTTGTCCACAACGTGTGAAAAAGCTTCGGATAGTAAATAGTATTCATAAATCCCTCAACCTGCGACTACGATATGATAAGAGACTGATTTTATGAACGCAGGTGAAATCATGAAAGAAACCATTTATCACACATTTGGTATTGATGTGCGTCAATTTATGCCATATGGCAGTTATCAGAGCTTTCAAACGGCGAAAGCTCTCTTCATCATTGTTCCCGTGTCTCATTTGCGAGAAGAAGAACTCACAGAGCTTTATCATATCAGTCAGTATTTACTGAATGACGGTGACCCATACGTTGCCGTGTTTGAATTAACAAACGAAGAGAAACCGACTTTTACCCATGGAAAAGAACTGTACGCTCTATTAAAGGCAGCACCGCGGGTTACAAGCCGCTCATTTCAGCACGCACCAGAGCTGGCGGCTTTTCATGTCAGAGGGAGAGGGTTTCCTTATGAGGTGTCTGAAACAAAACGTGTCGGAGCTTGGAAGGAATTATGGGCAAAACGGTTAGACCAGCTGGAAGGCTTTTGGATGCAGCAAATGCATCAAAAACCACTTGAACGATTTGAAAAGAAATTCATTGAATCCTTTCCGTATTATCTCGGATTAACGGAAAATGCCATTCAATATTTAGTGGATACAGAGCTTGATGATGAACCAAAAGAATGTGATTCAGGTACTGTTTGTCATCAGCGCTTTTCACGTATGACCTGGCCACATGAGCAGCCGCTTCGTTTACCTGTTGACTGGGTATTTGACCATCCAACAAGAGATATCGCGGAATATTTAAGAGAAACCTTTGTCCAGCATAAGGAGGATTTAATTGAAGAGGGATTCTCCTTTTTGCAGCAATATGAGCAGGTTACGCCTCTTTCATCATTTTCAAAGCGTCTGCTGTACAGCCGTCTTCTGTTTCCGCTTCATTATTTTGAAATTGTCGAAGGTTATTATATGTCAGGAGAAAATGAAAAATCTTATTATGAAGAACGATTAGATTACGTTTTAAATGATGCGAACCGCTACGAATATTTTCTCAAGGTGTTTCAAGAATTGAGTGCCATGCGCAGCGGTGGGCATCTCATTCCTCCTGTTGGATGGATTCATCAATCCGCTGATTTGAAGTTTCAGTGAACAGACGAAACGTCTCTTTTCTCTTGAGGCGTTTTTCGTTATGCTTAAAGAAAGCAACCAAAGGAGTGTTCTTCTTGACGAAACCGTATGTCTATATCACAAGAAAGCTTGATGAAACAACACTTACACCATTAAAAGAAGTCGCTCATATTGACATGTGGACGAGCGAGGATGAGCCGTGTCCAAGAGAAGAGTTAGAAAAACAAGCGGCTCAAGCAGATGGGCTGCTCACAATGCTGTCAGATCAAGTAGATGAGGAACTTTTATCAAATGCTCCAAATCTAAAAGTGGTCGCGAATCTCGCGGTCGGCTATGACAATATTGATCTAAAGGCAGCTAAAAAGCACGGGATCACGGTATGTCATACACCGGACGTCTTAACAGAATCGACGGCTGATTTAGCCTTTGCGCTTTTGATGGCGTCAGCAAGACGAATTGTCGAAGCGAGTGATTGGATTAAGGATGGGAACTGGACAGGCTGGGGGCCGCTTCTTCTAGCCGGTGCGGATGTTCATCATAAAACGTTAGGGATTGTCGGAATGGGCAGTATTGGAACCGCACTGGCCAAGCGGGCAAAAGGTTTTGATATGAATGTTCTGTATCATAATCGTTCAAGAAAGCCAGAAGCAGAAGCGCAGCTAGGTGTGACCTATGCCGCATTTGATGAGCTGCTTACGCAGTCTGATTTCATCGTTTGTTTGACGCCTTTAACGCCTGAAACGAAAGAAATGTTTAATAAGAAAGCATTTGAGCAGATGAAGAACACGGCTTACTTCATCAACGTTTCCAGAGGGCAGACGGTAGACGAAGATGCTTTATATGATGCTGTCACGACAGGGAAAATTGCAGGAGCAGGTCTTGATGTATTTAGCAAGGAACCAGTCAGCCCAGATCACCCGTTAACGACATTACCAAATGTAACAGTGCTTCCTCATATCGGAAGTGCAAGTGTTGAAACGAGAAAAAACATGATGCATTTATGTGCTGAAAATATTGCGCTTGTCCTGCAAGATCAGCAAGCCAAAACGCCAGTTCAGGCGTAATCTCAAGCTTCACGGCTTCGGGAGCTTTTCTCACAAAAATATTTTGAAAATATAGAATCTTGATATAAATAGTTGTTAAGCGGTTTCATTCTCATATTCTCTTATTTTATTACCTTGTCAAAATGAGGATACCCCTTTATAATGTGTGTACATTGAATGTCTGTGTTAGGTTAACAAATGTCTTTTTAGAGAGGACATTTACGGAGAAAGGTGGAATTTCAGGTGAAGGCAATTCGAGTTGGACTACTAGGATTAGGAACAGTGGGGAGCGGTGTCGTTAAGATTATTCAAGATCATCAGGATAAATTAATGCACCAGATCGGCTGTCCGGTATTAATACAAAAAGTGCTTGTGAGCAATCCCGATAAAAAAAGAGATGTGGATGTGGCAAGAGAGGTCTTCACAACTGAAGTATACGATGTGATTCGAGATCCAGAGGTCGACGTCATAATTGAAGTAATGGGCGGCATTGAAGAGACAAAACAATATTTAATAGATGCATTAAATGAGAAGAAGCATGTGATTACAGCCAATAAGGATTTAATGGCGCTATATGGCACAGAGCTTTTACATGTAGCAAAAGAAAACGGCTGTGACCTTTACTATGAAGCAAGTGTCGCAGGTGGGATTCCGATTTTGCGTACACTAGAGGAAGGTTTAGCCTCTGACCGCATCACAAAAATGATGGGAATCGTGAACGGGACAACGAACTTTATTTTAACAAAAATGAATGTCGATAAAAGTGCGTATGAAGATGTATTAAAAGAAGCGCAGGATCTTGGCTTTGCAGAAGCAGATCCGACGGCGGATGTAGAAGGACTAGATGCGGCAAGAAAGATGGCCATCCTGGCAAGACTCGGCTTTTCCATGAATGTAGACTTAGAGGATGTGAAAGTGAAAGGCATCTCTGACATCTCGGATGAGGACATTAATTTCAGTAAACGTTTTGGCTATACAATGAAGCTGATTGGAATTGCCCAAAGGGACGGAGAGAAAGTGGAGGTCAGCGTACAGCCAACTTTACTTCCTGATCATCACCCGTTATCTTCTGTCAACAATGAATTTAATGCTGTCTATGTTTACGGAAGTGCTGTCGGAGAAACGATGTTTTACGGACCTGGAGCAGGCAGCCTGCCAACGGCAACAGCTGTTGTCTCTGATTTAGTCGCTGTTATGAAAAACATGCGTCTTGGTGTGAATGGCAGTGGATTTATTGCACCGCAATTTGAGAAGAAAATCAAATCATCATCCGAAGTATTTGCACAGCAATTTTTAAGAATACATGTGAGAGATCAAGTCGGAGCTTTCTCCCGCATTACATCGATTTTTTCTGAAAGAGGCATCAGCTTTGAAAAGATCCTTCAGCTTCCTGTCAAAGGGCATGATGAGCTTGCTGAAATTGTGATTATTACACATCAGACATCAGAAGAAGATTTCTCAAATATCCTGCAAACATTAAACGATCTCGACGTGGTGGTTCAAGTGAAGAGCACGTACCGAGTAGAAGGGAACGGTTTAAGCTGATGAAGTGGAATGGACTCATTGAAGAATTTCAAGAATTCTTACCAGTAAACGAACAAACACCTAAACTAACATTAAATGAAGGAAACACACCGCTGATTCATCTCGCAAAGCTTTCCGAAAAACTGGGGATTGAACTTCATGTGAAAACAGAAGGCGTCAACCCTACAGGTTCTTTTAAGGATCGCGGGATGGTCATGGCCGTCGCAAAAGCAAAAGAAGAAGGCAATGATACGATCATGTGTGCATCGACAGGGAATACGTCTGCAGCAGCGGCAGCTTATGCGGCGCGCGCTGATATGAAATGTATTGTCATCATTCCAGATGGAAAAATTGCCTTCGGTAAGCTGGCGCAGGCTGTCATGTACGGAGCAGAGATCATTGCCATTGACGGCAACTTTGATGATGCACTTAAAATTGTCCGCAGCATCTGTGAAAAAGCACCGATCGCACTTGTTAACTCCGTCAATCCATACCGAATTGAAGGACAAAAAACAGCGGCATTTGAAATCTGTGAGCAGCTAGGCTCCGCACCGGACGTACTGGCGATTCCTGTTGGGAATGCGGGGAATATTACAGCGTACTGGAAAGGCTTCAAAGAATATCATGAGAAAAAAGGCACTGGACTGCCAGTCATGCGTGGTTTTGAAGCAGAAGGTGCTGCAGCCATCGTTCGAAATGAAGTCATTGAGCAGCCAGAAACAGTCGCAACAGCCATTCGCATCGGAAACCCTGCAAGCTGGAAACAAGCTGTAGCAGCGGCAGATGAATCGAACGGGAAAATTGATGAAGTGACAGATGAAGAAATTCTTCATGCCTACCAATTGATCGCACGTGAAGAAGGGGTGTTTGCAGAGCCAGGGTCTTGTGCATCAATTGCAGGTGTACTCAAACAAGTGAAATCTGGAGAAATTAAGCCAGGGAGTAAAGTCGTCGCTGTACTGACAGGAAACGGATTAAAAGATCCAAATACGGCGATTGATATTTCGCACATCAAACCGGTCACACTAGATGCAGATGAAGATCAAATTCTGGAACATTTAGAAAAGGCCGCACGCGTATGAGTAACGCCTCCATGCTTTTTTCAATCACAGTACCGGGAAGCACTGCCAACTTAGGACCAGGCTTTGACTCAGTCGGAATGGCGCTCAGCCGCTACTTAAAGCTATCGGTCTATGACCATGATAGCTGGCTGTTTGAAGCAGAAACAGATGTTGTGTCTGGTATTCCATCAGGCACCGATAATCTGATCTACCAAACAGCTAAAAAGGTCGCAGATGACTTTGGAAAAACACTCCCGCCTGTTCATGTCAAAGTGTGGAGTGATATTCCATTAGCAAGGGGGCTGGGTAGCAGCGCTGCTGCCATTGTCGCCGCTATTGAGCTCGCCAATCAGTTGCTTGAATTAAAGATGACCGATGATCAGAAGCTCTTTTTTGCAAGTGAGGTAGAAGGTCATCCAGATAATGCGGGTGCCTCTTTATTCGGTGGTTTACTCATCGGTCTTCATGAAGAAGACAAGACACATGCCGTTAAAGTGCAGCATGTGGATGTAGATGTCGTCGTCGTGATTCCTTTTTATGAAGTGCTCACAAAGGATGCCCGTGATGTCCTGCCAGAGGATTTTTCCTATAAACAGGCCGTGAGTGCGAGTGCAGTGAGTAACGTCCTTGTTGCCGCCTTAATGACGCAGAACTGGCCGCTTGTAGGGGAAATGATGAATAAAGATTTATTTCATCAGCCATACCGCACAATGCTTGTCCCAGAGCTGTCCAAGGTGGAGCACGTTGCTTCATTAAAAGGCGCGTATGGAACGGCATTAAGCGGTGCTGGGCCGACTATTTTGACCTTAGTGGAAAAAGGGAAGGGAGAAGCGCTGAAAAAGCAGCTTGCCCAAAATTTCCCGCATTGTGAAGTGGATGTACTGACGGTGCCGGTAGAAGGTGTCGTCGTCGAGCATCATTCTGTGAATCAAATGAAGAACGTGCTGTGAAGACGCACGTTCTTTTTTTATCCTTGTTTTTCATAACAAAAGCAGGGATTATTATTTAGAGAAGCGAACTATTTTTGATACATAAAAGGGGGAGATCTATTGATGAAGAAATTGATAACAGCAGAGGATTTAACACAAATCGTGTCTGTTTCTCATCCAGTCTATTCACCAGATGGAAAAAAGGCTGTTTTTACAAAAGTATCGGTGAATGAAAAAAAGGATGATTACAATATTCATTTATGGGTTCGAGATGAAGGGACAGGGGAGCTGTCACAATGGACATTCGATGATGGAAAGCATCATCAGCCAGTGTGGTCAAATGACGGGAAGCAGCTTGCGTTTATTTTGCAGAAGCCAAAGGAAGTCCCTCAGCTCGCACTCATTCAGAGCGATGGCGGCGGCATTCGTACTTTAACGAATATTCCTTACGGCGTATCTCATCCTGTATTTTCACCGGATGGAGCGTTCATTTATGCATCGGTCTCATTAAAACAAGAAGAATCTGTTCATGATGAAAAAAAGGAAGAGTGCGATGACTTTGCTCCGGCAGTATATGATGATTTGACTTATAAAGCAGATGGCAGAGGCTTTTTAGACGGGCGTCTGACGCAAATTGTACAAATCGATGTCTGCTCAGGGGAGGTAGAGACGGTTACGAGTGAGCAGCAGCATCATGTGAATCATGTCGTCTCTCCTTGCGGAAAGTGGCTCGCCTATATTCAATCCAACCCGCAGACGTTTTACATAAGTGATATCTGTCTCCTGTCATTAAAGGACGGTACATCCAAGAAAATCACCCAATCAACAGGCGCTTACTCGACCGTATCATTTTCTCCAAATGGAGAAAGCCTGTTGTACATTGGACACGAGCGTGAATTTCAGAATGCAACCTTCCCATCATTGTGGCTGTATGATCTGAAGGAGAAAAAGACCGTTCAACTGTCAGAAATGCTCGATATGTATGTTGGTAACTGTATGGCAGGGGATAGTGTCATAGGTGAAGCCAATCAGCTTCCGCAATGGACGAAGGATAGTCAGGGGTTTTATGCGCTTGTTTCTGATCAAGGGAGTACCGGGATTTATTATTTCTCTATTGAAGGCTTAGCCTATCCCGTTTGTTTAGAGGCAGAACATGTGACGAATTTCAGTCTTCATCCAGATGAATCAAAAATGCTGATCAGCCGTCTTTCACCTGTCTCGCCTAGTGAGCTGTATGAGCTGACTTTAGGGGAATCCTCACTCAAGCAAATCACGTTTGAGCATGATGACTTTCTAAAGGAACATGTCATATCCGAACCTGAACCAATTTCTTTCCAGTCAAAAGAAGGAGACGTTGTACATGGCTGGTTGATGAAGCCTGCTCAGATGGAAGAGGGGAAGACATATCCACTTATCTTAGAAATTCATGGCGGGCCGCATGCGATGTACGGTCATACATATTTTCATGAATTTCAAATGCTCGCAGCTGAAGGGTATGCGATTGTGTACATCAATCCTCATGGCAGTCATGGATACGGACAGATGTTTACAGACCGGGTAAGAGGCAGCTATGGTGACGTTGATTATGAGGATGTCATGCTGGCTGTTGATCATGTGCTCGAAGCCTATGACTTTCTTGATGAAACAAGGCTTGGCGTAACAGGCGGCAGCTATGGCGGTTTTATGACCAACTGGATTGTCGGACAGACAGACCGTTTCCGTGCAGCTGTTACACAGCGTTCCATCTCGAACTGGATTAGCTTTTATGGCATCAGTGATATCGGTTATTTCTTTACAAAATGGCAGATAGATGGGGATATTTATGACTCTGTTGATAAGCTATGGGATCGTTCGCCGCTAAAGTATGTAAAACAGGTGAATACACCGCTTCTGATCCTGCACAGTGATGAAGACTACCGCTGCCCAGTTGATCAAGGAGAACAGCTTTTTGTGGCATTAAAGGAGCTTGGAAAAGACACGAGATTAGTCAAATTCCCGAAGGCTTCTCATGATTTATCGAGAAGCGGCCACCCTGGGCAGCGTATTCAAAGACTGACCTTTATTCAAGAATGGTTTAGAGAGAAGTTATCCTAATCAAAAAACGGCCCTGATTGGGTCGTTTCAGCGTGTAGACAAACCCTCGCATTCGGTGTCAGTCCTGCGTTCCGGTGCTCACGAATGTCAAATTCGCTCTGCGCCAGTACTCGTCCTTCCTAGACTGCAAAGGTTTTCTATCACACTGAAAAGAAGACAAAGGGCTAAAATTAGCCCTTTGTCAACAATTAAAAAACGACCCAGTAAGGGTCGTTTTCATGTCATATATGAATTAGAAAACCTGTTCAACTTCTACAACGCCAGGTACTTCTTCTAATAATGCGCGCTCAATACCGGCTTTCAATGTAATGGTTGAACTTGGGCAGCTGCCGCATGCACCAAGAAGGCGTAATTTCACAATGCCATCTTCAATGTCTACAAGCTCACAGTCTCCACCATCACGTAATAGAAATGGACGAAGTTTGTCCAGTACTTCCTGTACTTGGTCTTTCATTTCGACTTCAGTCATTAGATATAATCGCTCCTTTCACAACATATCACCATTATATTCATTTGGACGATAAAAATCTATTGATTGGTTTCAAAGTTTCCTTCTCATTATAGCACAATCTCATCTTGAAACAAAAAGTGA
Organism: Bacillus sp. FSL K6-3176; assembly: GCF_038003325.1. Classification (NCBI taxonomy): domain Bacteria; kingdom Bacillati; phylum Bacillota; class Bacilli; order Caryophanales; family Bacillaceae; genus Bacillus; species Bacillus sp. FSL K6-3176. Next base: position 2,926,262 of record NZ_JBBOOX010000001.1, on the reverse strand, counting down.
TTTTGACTTTTTTCATACAGAAAATTCAGCTAAAATAAAGAAAGAATGGGGGCTTGTCAAATGAACAAAACCGTTGATCTTTATGTATATGGAAGAGATGTCCTGTGCGCTAGTTGCGTGAATCTGCCTTCTTCAAAAGATACATTTGAGTGGCTAGATGCAGCATTAAAACGAAAATATCCAAATCAGCCGTTTCGCATCACATATATCGATATTGAGCACCCGCCTGAAAACGAACGCCAAAAAGAATTATCTGAACGAATTCTTGATGATGAATTCTTTTATCCGCTTGTCCTTGTTGAGGATCAAATTGTAGGAGAGGGCAATCCGAAATTAAAAGATATTTATCAAGAAATGGAGAAATACGGGTACGAAGAGAGCAGTGAATGAGCTGTTCTTTTTTTAGAAAAATAAACCGAACAAACGTTCTTTTTAGGTTGATTTAGAACGTTTGTTCGGTTATAATGAGATGAAAGGAGCGTGAGCATCATGAATTATTTACTAAAACAATCTCTTCATCAACAAATACCGATTGATATGATTTATATGAAGAAAAATGGAGAGTGCTCGAAACGAAAAATCATTGTACATCGTCAAACTGAACAGTTCATACAAGCGTATTGTTTATCGAAGAAGACGATCAGAACGTTTCGTAAAGACTGCATCCTTGCGCTTGCTCCTATCAAAGTGAACCATCCATCGGCACATGCCGTTTCATAATAAAAGCTCCTTCATTAGAAGGAGCTTTGAGAAGAAATTCACATCATTTTATCCATTGTGGTGCTTGTACATCCAAAGAAGTCCAGATTTTAAGAGTCTTGGAACACGACCAACAAGCGGACGATCCGCCACTAAACCAAAGCCGGCTTTTTTCCCTAAAGAGCCAAGTACGCCTTTTAACTTAAACTGTGGGTAAGCCTCAGGAAGCGGCTCGTTCTTCCAGCGTTTCTGTAGAGATTGCACAATTTGCTCTGCCTGTGCCTCGGCAAGCTGTGCACTTGGTGCGTGCGGCAAGCTTGCGCAGTCACCTACGACATAGACATGCTCATCTCCAGGGAGATTGTGATGAGGAGTTAAGACGACACGGCCTTGGGCGTCTTTTTCAACATCCATATCTCGCACGACTTTACTTGGCTGAATTCCTGCTGTCCACACGATGACATCTGCTTCAATGGCATCGTCATGGTTGTACACAACTCCTTCTTCAACCTTCGTAATATTGGCGCAGTTAATGATCTTCACATCATTTTCTTCAAACCATTTTTGTACATATAAACTTAATCTTTTTGGGAAACTGGAAAGAATCAGTTCTCCGCGGTCAAAAAGAATGATGTTTAAATCAGAACGGCTTTCACGCAGTTCACTGGCCAGCTCTACCCCGCTAAGTCCAGCACCGACGATACCAACCGTTGCACCTGCACTCAAATTGTTTAATTTGTTATACGTATGTCTTGACTGATCAATGGTTTGAATGCTGTATGTATGTTCTTTCGCACCAGGGACATTGTGATACTTGTCCTCACAGCCGAGTCCGATTACCGTATCATCATATGGAATCGGTTCACGGTCGCTAAATAAGATCTGTTTGTTTTCAATATCAATTTTTTCTACTTCCCCGTATTGAATATCCAGCTTCGGATGCTCTGGAAAAGATACTCGAATGTGATGATCAGAGATCGTTCCAGCAGCAAGTGCATAATATTCTGTTTTTAAACAGTGGTAAGGATTTCGATCAATTAATGTGATAGTAACATCATCAGGTAATTGATTTGGCAATAAGCGGTGGAGAACCCGCATATTCCCGTAACCTCCGCCGATCAAGACTAAATTTTTCATGACGATTCTCCTTTTCCCCCTAGACATTGAAAAACACTTATACTAAAAAACTTTAAGTTAAAATACCAAATAAAATTATATCGAATTTACTGTGAAACCACAATAATTGTTTCAAAATAACCTACATATTCATTACTTAGTCCTAAATAGTAAAACATTTTACGGGGAATAGGCGTAACGATTTATTGAAGCTCATGTTTTGACTAATAGAAGGAATTTCGGTAGGATAGTAAGGCAAATGTGAGGTGAAGCACAGTGTTTCCACTGATCGAATTTTGTGTAAGTAATCTTGCACAAGGGTCTCAAGAAGCAAAAGAGAAACTTGAAAAAGACCCAAACTTAGATGTAATGGAATACGGTTGTTTAAGCTACTGCGGCAAATGTATGGACTCCCCATTTGCCCTTGTGAATGGAGAATTTGTTTCTGGAGAAAATGCAGAGCAGCTAGTTGAGCGTATTTATGCTTTTATAGAGGAAAACGACATGTTTTAAATGCACCACATGGGTCATGAGGTGCATTTTTTTCATATATTCAGTTTCCGTTTTTCAGGAAAAAATGTAGAAAGCGTATCCAATATGTTATGCTAATAAAATATCACCAAAATGAAGCATCACACGAGAGAAAAAGAGACATATGCATAATAAAAGCCCTTTGCCATGGCAGCAAAGAGCTTCTATGTATGAAAAACGGGGGATGATAAGATTGTCTCCTGAATCGACTCCTTTTATACTATAAAGAAACAACATTTTTGGAGGACGCTCATGACATCATTTCAATTCACGAAAATGCACGGACTAGGAAACAATTATATATACGTCAATCAGATGCAGGAACAGCTTCCAGAAGAGCAGTTATCAGAGATAGCAATTCAGGTTTCTTCTGTTTACACAGGAATCGGTTCAGACGGAATGATCCTCATTTGTCCATCAGATGTTGCACCTGTGAAGATGCGCATTTTCAACAATGATGGATCAGAGGGCAAAAACTGCGGTAACGGTCTGCGTTGCGTTGCAAAATATGTGTATGAGCATCAAATCGTAACAGACACAACGTTCCAGATTGAGACATTGTCAGGACTCGTTGAGGCGACCGTTCATGTGCAGGATGGTCACGTTCAGTTAGTGACAGTAGATATGGGTAAACCTCGTTTTGAAAAAGAAGCGATGCCAATGCTTGGTGAACCGGCCAGTACAACGATCAATGAACCGCTTGATTTTGGCACGACGACCTTAAATGGAACAGCTGTTTCAATGGGGAATCCCCATATCGTATTCTATTTAGAAGACATTGAACAGGCGCCGCTCGATTCGCTTGGGCCAATCATTGAAAAGCATGACATGTTTCCAGAAGGCGTCAATGTAGAATTTGTGGAACGTGTCAGTGAAACGGAACTGCATTTTCGCGTGTGGGAAAGAGGATCAGGGATTACGCAAGCGTGCGGAACAGGAGCATGTGCTGCGGCTGTATCAACGATTGTGAATGGACATGCGAAAAAAGAAACGGATATGACCGTTCATCTAGCTGGCGGAGACCTCATCATTCGCTGGAAAGACAATGACCATGTGCTGATGACAGGACCTGCTGAAACGATTTGTGACGGCACATTCTATCTCTAAACCATTTATTTGAGAAAAGGCAACATCACGTTTATAATTGAAAAGAAACATCCAGTCAAAAGGAGGGATGATCGTGAGTACACCAGTAACGATTACAGAAGCTGCTGCATTGCAGATTAAAGATATGATGAAAGAACATGAAGAAGAAAATGCGTTCCTGCGAGTGGGCGTAAAAGGCGGCGGCTGCAGCGGTCTTTCATACGGGATGGGCTTTGACCATGAAGTCTCAGAGAAAGACACGCAGTTCGAACAGCACGGCATCAAGGTTCTTGTCGACTCCGAAAGCCTTGACATCATGAACGGAACCATCATTGATTTCAAACAATCACTAATGGGCGGCGGTTTCACGATTGACAATCCGAACGCCATCGCGTCATGCGGATGCGGTTCTTCGTTCAGAACAGCCACGAATACCGGTACGCCGGAAGAGTGTTAGAATTTCAGTATCAATGAATTCTGTAAATCCATTTTGAATAAAAACCTCCTCAATTAGATTATAAATTTGAGGAGGTTTTTTTATGTTCTTTTTTAAAGGTGCTTAAAATTCTAACAAGGTTTTCAACAAGTCTATTTGAAATGATTAGATATAGCATGAGCATACAGTATGTTTCGTACGATAATTAGAATTCATTATTACACCGATTTGCTTTGAAATTCATTAAAATGTTTAGGTGAAAAATAATCCGCAATTTTTTAAAATTTCATTTGTATCAAGTACGGTTGCTTCTTCAATTCCTACATTATTCATTTTCATAAAAGATTGTACAGCTTGATAACCTACTGCATAGGCTGCAAAGGGTGATAATCCGACAGGTTGATATCCTTGTTCTTTTGCAATGTTATCACCAAACATATAACTACTGACCTCAGCAAACCCTTTCGTATATAAAGCGTCTTTAATCACTTCTTTTGAATATTCTAAGTCCTGTTGATCAAAAGAAGTGACCCAAGGTCCTAGCATCTTTTCACCATAAAGTTCTTTTGCAAATGATTCAGCTAAACCTTCTATAATTAAGTAATCTCCAACCGTTACATTTCCGTAATCCCATTCAAAATAGGAAAAACGAATATTATGATGGAATTCATGCGCAATTAGAGCGGGGATCCGTGGGATGTTATAAGAGTTCGGATATATTGAGCATTGGATAAATCCCGGAATTCCTCCAAAGCCACAATACCCTTTTTGTTGTTCTAGCTTTTTCGGATCAGCTATATATAGACCAAATCTCAATTCATCAGAATTTATATGAAGGTTGTGTTTTTTGATAAAATTCATACAATAGTTCAAGGTGGTATTTGCCATTTGAAGAGCTTGAATTTCTTGTAGTTTTTTTAACGCTTGTTTACCAGTTTGTGTTTGTGATACATCAAGATAGCCAAGCATATTGGTTGCCATGATGACATCATAGCCATTTTTTTGTGTAGCTTTTAACGGAACGTTTATCATATTCCACATCTTTTCAAAAGGTCTCATCATGTTGTATCGAAAAAAGTGTTCTTTATTTTCTTTCAGCGAAAACAATTTTTCGTATTGAGCGATTGTATCTTCAATGATGATGTTCATCGCTGGGACCTCTTTTCTGTTGATCAGCAAATACTTTCATGGCTTCACTCATGAATGAAGCCAAGCCCTCACCATATTGATCTATATTTTTTGTAAATCGTTCATCTTGAATATAGAGTTGACCTAATCCATAAAATGCCTCGAGGGAGTATTGAGTAAAGTGATGATTTAAAAATTCATACCATTCTCTGATGGCGGCTTGTACTTCTTTGGATTGAGGAGTGAGGTTGCGGAGGGATGCTAAGTTTTGAAAAACTCTATCCCATCTCAAAGATAAATCATGTTGTTCATCTTTCGACAATCGACTTAATTTGAAGTTCACGTTATCAATGGACTGATTCCCCCAGCGACAGCGAGCTTCTTCTTCATATTGGTTGAATTTCATGTTCATTCCCTTGAACCTCTCTTTATTTGTTAGGTGAATTTCTCCCGTTATATGTTTTAGCGTCTTGTCAATATTTTCAATCATTCTATCGAGTGTATTTCGTTTTTCCATCAACATTTTTCGTTGTAATATAAATGCTTCATGTTTATCAAATGACGGATTGTTTATGATTTCTTTTATTTCCTTTAAGTTAAATCCCAGTTCTCTGAAAAATAATATTTGCTGTAGTGTTTCAAGGTTTTCTTCTGAATAAAGCCGGTAACCAGCATCCGTGACTTCTTTTGGGGTCAACAAACCAATTTGATCATAATGATGAAGTGTACGAATACTAATATCAAACAATTTAGCGACTTCTTTTACTTTCATATTCAACACATCTCCTTATGATATTCACTATAAAGTATGACGTTACGTGAGGGTCAATAGAAAGGGATCAATGAAGGTGTAAAAAATGAAAAAAAGACACTCATTCAGCGTCTCTTTCTCAAATTGCTTCTTCTATTTTCAATAGTTCTTTATCCAAGACATCCACCAACTCTTGGGTGCTAAACATATAGATCACCACTTCTTTATTGCCATCTTCCACATGGACTTCAATTTCAATTTTAATCTTTGCTGGTTTTTCATGGTACACCACTTCAAAGATGCCCATTCTTTTCGTTTCGTTGTTTTTATTCATTTTTTGAACGTTGGTGAGTATCTGTTTGATTTCTTGATCACTCAAACCAGCATCTAAAATCGAAGTAGACACATGTGTTAAAAAAGGTTCTAGCTGATCAACATCCATATTCAATCCTGCAGCGAATTGAGCATAGTGTTTGTTATAGTCTTTTGCAAACACTTCTACTGAGCCGCCAATTATCAGTAACAAGCTCAAACTAATCATGAAACGCTTTATCATCTTTCCACCTATCCTTCATGACGATCTTCTCCTTCTTATATCGGTTGAACCAATCAAACCTTCATTCATTCCATTCCTTCTTAAACAATTTGTAAATCGCTCAATTTTGTTACAGCTTGTCCTCACAACTGGCTATTTCCACTCGAAAAGAGTATCATGAGAACCAAACATATACTGTCATCAGAAAAGAGGTTGCTGAGGTTTGAGTGAACAAATCAATTGCAGGAACTGTCATGAACTGATTCCGTATCGGTCCAAAACATGTCCATCTTGCGGGATAGACAAGCCGCTTCCGAAAAAGGAACGTGTGAAGGATCGGGTGATTTTGGTTGTGGCAGGAATTGTTGTGGTGCTACTTGCTGCAATGGTACTTGGAATGGCGAATGCCTATATTGGGATTTTTAAATAAACAAAAAAGGAGTTCCGCAGATGGAACTCCTTTTTTTGATCCGTTCTTATTTATTTTCAAATAAGCTTGTGGAATGAAGCGGCTGTACACGGGCTTTCGGGTCCATGTAGGCTTTCGCGTTGTTCACAGCAGTTGGTGCTTCACCAAATCCGCTTGCGATTAATTTGACTTTTCCTTCATACGTACAGATGTCTCCTGCCGCATAGAAGCCTTCGATGTTTGTTTCCATCGTGGATTTGACCACGATAGAGTTCTTTTCGATTTCAAGGCCCCATTGTTTGATTGGTCCAAGGGAGGAAACAAAACCGAAGTTGACGATCACATCGTCCACATCTAGTACTTGTTTTTTATCGCCTTTCACTTCTTCAAGCACAATTTGTTCAATGCGGTCTTCTCCAATGAGTTCAGTTGGCACAAATGGTGTCAGCACATTGACTTTCGAGTTGTGCAAGTTTTCTACACTGTGCTCATGTGCACGGAATTTATCACGACGGTGAATAATCGACACTTCTTTTGCGATTGGCTCAAGCATCAGTGCCCAGTCAACCGCAGAGTCTCCACCGCCAAGAACAGCAACACGTCTGCCAGCGAATTGGTTCAGGTCATTGATGAAGTAATGCAGGTTGCTTCCTTCAAATGATTCTGCTGCATCTAGCTCAAGCTTTCTCGGTTGGAATGCACCGTTACCAGCTGTAATGATGATTGTTTTTGAATAATGAACCTCTTGGTTTGTAACGAGTTTGAAAATACCGTCTGCTTGTTTTTCAACCGTTTCCACAGCTTGCTCTAAGCAAATGGTTTGATCAAATTTATCCATTTGTTCCTTTAAATTATCAACTAATTCTTGTGCGCGGATTTTTGGGAAACCAGCCACATCATAAATGTATTTTTCAGGGTAAAGAGCGGATAGTTGACCGCCGAGCTGAGGAAGGCTCTCAATGATTTTCACACTTGCCTGTCTCATGCCTCCGTAAAACGCAGTAAACAATCCGACTGGGCCGCCCCCGATAACGGTAATGTCATATACCTTAGAATCTTCTTGCATTCCTTAATCCTCCCAAATGAAAATTGTTATCACTATATCATATCATACCACATATCGTCGTTTGACTTGTTTTGAAAAACTTGTCGTTTTTTGATGCCGATGCTGTGAAAAGGGGAAAAAAGAGAGAAAGACCGTTTATCCTAAGGATTTTCAGTTTAAAGCCTTGAAAAAAGGAGCAGAACTCGCTATTATTGTTAAGGGAACTAAATATTAATTTTTTATGAATTTTTGTCGGATACGGTCAAATGCTTTCGTTTTTTGTAGGTGAAAGTTCAGATTTTCACATACTTATTTTTTGTTTAAATTTCATAAAATGCCGCAAAGCGGTTGAGAATAACGATATGTAATTCTTTATCCGTTTTACAGCAAATTTAAAAAAGGTGGATGTGATTCCAGTGAATAAACCGAAAATCGTTGTATTAGGTGCAGGTTATGGCGGATTAATGACTGTAACAAGATTAACAAAACAGCTTGGCACAAATGATGCGGACATTACTCTTGTGAACAAGCACAATTATCATTACGAAACAACATGGTTACATGAAGCAAGTGCAGGTACTCTTCATCATGACCGTTGTCGTTATCAAATCAAAGATGTGATTAACAGTTCCCGTGTCAACTTTGTACAAGCAACAGTTGAAAGCATTAATAAGGAAGAGAAGAAAGTTGTGACATCAGATGGCGAACTTTCTTATGACTACCTTGTTGTTGCGCTTGGTGCTGTTCCTGAAACATTTGGTATTGCAGGACTGAAAGAATATGCATTCTCAATCTCTAACATTAACTCTGCTCGTCAGCTTCGTGAGCATATTGAGCTTCAATTTGCGACTTATAATACAGATGCTGAAAAGCGTCCAGAGCGTCTGACAATCGTTGTCGGCGGTGCAGGCTTCACAGGTATTGAGTTCCTTGGTGAGCTTGGAAACCGTGTACCTGAGCTTTGCAAAGAGTATGATATTGATCAAAAAGACGTGCGTATTATCTGTGTAGAAGCTGCACCAACAGCTCTTCCAGGATTCGATCCTGAATTGATCGACTATGCGATGAACTACCTTCAAGGTAAAGGTGTTGAGTTCAAAATCGGTACAGCGATCAAAGAATGTACGCCTGAAGGCATCATTGTTGGAAAAGACGATGATACAGAAGAAATCAAAGCTGAAACTGTTGTATGGGCTGCTGGTGTACGTGGTAACCCAATCGTTGAAGAAGCTGGATTTGAAAACATGCGCGGCCGCGTAAAAGTGTCTCCAGATCTTCGTGTACCAGAAAATGAAGATGTATTCATCATCGGTGACTGCTCATTAATCATCAATGAAGAAATTAATCGTCCATACCCACCTACTGCACAAATTGCGATGCAGCAAGGTGAAACAGTAGCGAAAAACCTTGCAGCACTAGTAAAAGGTGGCACGCTTGAAAGCTTTAAGCCAGACATCAAAGGAACAGTTGCTTCTCTTGGTGAACACGACGCTGTAGGTGTTGCGTTTGGTAAAAAACTTCAAGGAACAAAAGCTTCTGCAATGAAAAAAATCATCGACAACCGTTCATTATTCATGGTTGGCGGACCAGGACTTGTTCTGAAAAAAGGAAAATTCAAGTTCTTCTAAACCGATATAGACAAAAACGTGTATCCCTGTGGTACACGTTTTTTCATGTTTTACGGAATGTTTTCTCACTTGGTACTGGACAGAAAAATATGTTATGATGAATTATCAGAAAATTTAGATTAAGGAGTGAGCAATATGAATGCACAAACGAAAGAAAAAAAGTCAACTTGTCAGTATTGTTCAGGAAAAGGGTATTTTCAGTTATTGCTCGGCGGATCAGAAACATGTGAGGAATGTAAAGGGACAGGAAAGAAGCATTAATCTTACGGCTTTTTCCATTGATTGACTTCATCTCTATTTCCAAGTTAAACTAATGATGGGATATTTGGGGGTGGAGATGAAGTGATCAGTTTACCAGTCGTTATCATTTCAGTTATTTTATTTTTCGTGTTATTCTTCGGCATTGGCTTTTTGCTGAATATGCTGCTGAGAATGTCATGGATTATGGCAATTTTATATCCAATTGTATGCCTTTTCATTATCAATAATCAAAAGATGATCGCTTATGTAAGAGAACCAGGTATTGCTTTTTCCGGGATAGGAGACCGCATCGTTTCTCTTGCTGCGGCAGATATCATCATTTTATTAAGTGGTCTAGTTGGTGCCATTGCCTCAGGTTTTGTCATCAATGCCCTTCGTAAAAGAGGCTATCAAATGTTTTAACTCACTTGTCTACACGCAAGTGGGTTTTTTTGTTTCTCCTTTGCATAGTTTCCATTTTGTTTGGAAACAAATAGATGGGTAGAGGAGTGACAAATAGAGATGAAAACATGGATGAAACGATTGTTCATGACAGCCCTGTTTATGCTTGCCTTGATGACAAGCTTTACGGGCATATCTGGCGTAGAACCAAGTGATTTAGCTGCATGGGTGAAAGAGACCGATGCCGGTAAGCACGTATCTTCTTTTTTAAAGCATCCAAAAAGGCAGACGATGGCGGTGAAAAGTGACGATTTGCGAGCTGTTTCTCTCGAAGAAGCATTTAATTGGAACGATTATCCGAAGCAAAAGGTTGTCGCCACAGGTTATACAGCAGGTGTAGAATCAACAGGTAAGACGAAAGAACATCATGCATATGGCATTACATATTCAGGCGTCAAAGTAAAACGTGATTTATATTCAACCGTGGCAGCGGACCCATCTGTCTTTCCGATAGGAACTGTCCTGTTTATCCCCAATTATGGCTATGGTGTAGTCGCAGATACTGGGAAAGCGATTAAAGGTCATAAGCTTGATTTATATTATGAAACGGTTGATGATGTGTATAGAGAATGGGGTAAAAAAGTGCTGGACGTTTATGTGATTAAAAAGGGTGAAGGAACGCTGACAGAAAAAGACTTAAATCAGTTGAATGAAGCAGAATCGATGCAAGTGTTCCGGCAGCAGTTTCAAGCCAATAAAGAATAAAAAAGCTTTGGATCTCAAAAGGTCCAAAGCTTTTTCGTTTCTACATGAAGTAATAATCTAAGATGAGTGTGAGCAAGATTCCTGTTAAGCCGCCGAAGAAGACTTCAATCGGCTTATGCCCAAGAAGCTCTTTCAATTTCTTTTGCTTCTCTTTTTCTTCCGCATTTGGGAAGTTCTTTGCCTCGGCAACAAACCGGTTAAAATCTGTGACCAGTTTGTTCAGGACAGTTGCCTGTTCTCCTGCCTGTCTGCGAACACCTGTCGCATCAAACATCGTAATAATGGCAAAGATGGCGGAAATGGCAAAAATAGATGTTCCTAGCCCGTGCTCTAAAGCAACTGCTGTTGAGAGTGCTGTTACTGCTGCGGAGTGTGAACTTGGCATTCCGCCTGTGCTTGTAATGAGCGACCAATCTAGTCGTCTAGAAATGATAAATTGAATCGGTACTTTTACAAATTGTGCAAAAAAGATGGCTGCAAGGCTGGCAAGCAGCGGAAAATTCGTCAGTACGCTCATGAACAAGAAACATCCTCTCTTTAAGAAAAAATAACGTGCGAAATGATAAAGTATTTACCCTAGTAAGATAAAAAAATGATGGCAGTAAGAACTGTTGCCAAGTCCATGTTCATTATAACATTAAAGAAAGTAGATGTGGAACGAGGAGACCATGGACAGGCTGCTATAGATCGCTGCCGCTTTTTCATGATACCCTTCCGCGTGCCAAAATATAAATGTTCTTCAAGGGAAGACAGGCTGGCAATGATCGTATCAGCACATAAATTTTGATATAATAGAAGTTCCAATGTGAAATATGGAGTTCATTGAAGGAGCGTGTGATAAATATGTTTTTCTCGACAAATGAGTTGCAACATAAAGATACACTGGCCATCGGACTTTTTCAAAAGAGCCAATTATCAGGAAAAGCAAAAGAAATGGATGAGTTACATGGAGGAAGAATCACTGAATTATTAAAAGAAGGCGATATTTCGTCTAAGCGAAATCAGCTTTCGAAATTTTTCCCATCCCCTGAAACCGGCATTAAACGCATTTATTTTGTCGGGCTTGGGAAGGAGTCAGATTACACGTTTGAAGAGGCAAAGGAAGTGTTTGCGCATTTATTTAAAAAGCTTCATCAAGATAAAAAGCAAGCAGTTTCGGTTTTGTTTGATACATTCACAGGAAAGGATCTGCCTGTTCAAGATGCAGCCCATGCCCTTTCTGAAAGCTGCCTTTTAGCTACATATGAATTACAAGATTTTAAACATAAAACGAATGAACCGGATCGCTTTATCGAATTTGTTTATGCAACAACGGATCATGATGCTGCCGAAATTCAGGCAAGTCTGAAAGTGGGCGAAGTCTACGGACAATCGGTCAATTCGGCTCGTACACTTGTGAATATGCCGCCGAACATGCTCACGTCCTCTGATCTTGCATCCTATGCGGCAGAGCTTGCTTATAAATATGAATTCGAGATTGAAATTTTAGATAAAGAACAAATGGAAGAGCTCGGAATGGGCGGTATTCTAGCCGTTAATAGAGGCTCAACAGAACCACCGAAGCTGATTGTATTGAAATATCAAGGCAAGGAAGAATGGACAGACGTCATCGGCCTTGTCGGTAAAGGCATTACGTATGATACAGGCGGGTATTCCTTAAAGCCAAGAGCAAGTATGGTGGGGATGAAAACAGATATGGGCGGCTCAGCCTCTGTTTTAGGCGCAATGGAAATCATCGGTGAACTTCGTCCAGAGCAGAATGTCATTGCGGTCATCGCCTCAACAGATAATATGGTCTCAGCAGATGCGATGAAGCCAGATGACGTCATTGTCTCACTGAGTGGCAAAACAATCGAAGTGCTTAATACGGATGCAGAAGGTCGTCTTGTTTTAGCAGATGGTGTGACATATGCGAAGCAGCATGGTGCCTCTGTGCTTGTGGATGTTGCGACATTAACAGGCGGTGTCATTGTGGCACTTGGGAATGAGACAACAGGCGTCATGACAAATAACGATGAACTGTATGCCCAGTTTAAAGAGGCATCAGAAGAATGTGGGGAAATGATTTGGCAGCTGCCAATCACCGAAAAAGATAAAAAACGAGTACGAAACAGCAAAATGGCTGATCTGAATAACTCACCAGGCCGTGATGGTCATGCGATTATGGCAGGTGCATTCATTGGGGAATTCGCTGAAGACACCCCTTGGGTTCACTTAGATATTGCAGGAACAGCCACGACAGAAAAGCCTTCATGCTTTGGTCCAACAGGAGCAACAGGTGTGATGGTCAGATCATTAGCAACATTTGTGGAACGATTTGAACCGAAGAAATAACGACGGAAGCTCTGCCAACTGGCAGAGCTCAGCGTGTAGACAAACCCTCGCATTCGGTGTCAGTCCTGCGCTTCGGTGCTCACGAATGTCAAATTCGCTCCGCGCCGATGCTCGTCCTTCCTAGACTGCAAAGGTTTTCTATCACGCTGAAAAGAAGACAAAGGGCTAAAATAAAATTCATTTTAGCCCTTTGTCAACAATCTGAGCTCTGCCAACTGGCAGAGCTTTTTATGTAGGACATACGCCATTTGACGAAGTAAATATTCTATGGTACCATACGTTGGTACTTTAATTATCTACTACATTAGTAAACTAAAGGATTTCGGAGGTTTCACCATGAATGCAGTTGTTTTAGCGGTTGTTTTAATGTTGATATTAAGCTTGCTGCGGGTCAATGTCGTGATTGCGCTGGCACTTGGCGCTTTAGCGGGCGGACTTGCAGGTGGATTAGGTCTAGGGGGAACAGTTCAAGCGTTCACTGACGGTCTTGGCGGAAATGCGACAGTGGCGATTAGTTACGCACTATTAGGTGCATTCGCAGCCGCACTGACAAAAACGGGTCTTCCTGATGCCATGGTCGAAGGAGCTGTGAAGCTTCTTGGAAAAGAAGGCGATTCAAGAAGAAAAACATTATCAAAAGTGCTCATTATTCTGGTCATTTTGATCGTATCTTGTTTTTCTCAAAACGTTGTTCCTGTTCATATTGCCTTTATTCCGGTCTTAATCCCGCCATTATTAAAGGTGTTTAACGAGCTTCAAATTGACCGCAGACTGCTAGCATGTGTGATGACTTTCGGACTTACTGCACCATATATTTTACTTCCGGTCGGTTTTGGACAGATTTTTCATGGAATGCTTCGTGACAACATGAAAGATGCAGGTTTAACAGTGAATTTAGCAGACATTCCGTATGCGATGCTGATTCCTGTAGGCGGCATGGTTCTTGGCTTGATCGTTTCACTCTTTGTCTATCGTAAGCCAAAAACATATGAAAATCGTGACATTACGGATGTAGAAAAATCAGCATATACAAAAAAGAGCTTATTCTTTGCTGGACTTGCGATCCTTGTATCACTTATTGTTCAGTTATATCTCTCTCAAAGTCTTGGAGTCGAAGGGATGATCTTCGGTGCGCTTGCAGGCTTGCTTGTCTTGTTTGTAACGGGAATGATGAAACGCGATGAAGCAGATGCGCTGATTACATCTGGCATGAACATGATGGCATTTATCGGATTTGTCATGCTTGTTGCAGCTGGATTTGCCAATGTTTTAACGAAAACAGGAGATATTGAATCTCTCGTCAAGGCATCTTCTCAATTTATCGGAAACAGCCAAAGCTTAGCGGCCATTTTAATGCTACTGGTGGGTCTGCTAGTGACAATGGGCATTGGCTCATCATTTGCAACGATTCCGATTATTACGACGATCTTTGTACCGCTTTGTTTACACTTAGGGTTCAGCCCAATGGCGACTATTGCGATTATTGGTTCAGCTGCGGCTGTAGGAGATGCAGGTTCACCTGCAAGCGACAGTACACTCGGACCAACATCTGGACTGAATATGGATGGACAGCATCACCACATTTGGGGTACATGTGTCCCAACATTCGCCTTTTATAATATCCCGCTCGTCTTGTTCGGCTGGCTTGCGGCAATTATGCTATAAATGAAAAAAGGGTTCCTTACTCGTAGAGTAGAGGAACCTTTTCTGATATTAGGAAGCTGTTTGTTCTTTTCGAAAGGATGTAGCTTTTGAAACAGATCGATAAATTTTAGGTGCCAGCATCGCAAGGAGGATGGTCAGCGCATAGTCTTTTACCATAAACCAAATCATGAAGAACCATGTAGTTTGATAAGAGATTGGTGCGTTCAGCCATACATTTAATGCGATGTATGTATAAGTTGTCCCGATCACATACATCACGGTCGTTCCTGCAATGGCTGCAAATAAAAAGCGGCCAAAACCAGGGTTTTGTCTTTTTTCAAGAATGAATCCGGCAAGCCAAGCAGCAGGAATGTATGATAACACAAAGCCACCGCTTTTTCCTAAAATAACGCCGAGACCCGCCGAGAACTGTGCGAATACAGGTGCACCAGCGATCCCAACAAGAGCATAGACAATCATGGCCAATGCGCCAAGTCGTCTGCCCAACAAAAGACCAGCAAGCACACAAAAAAACGGCTGCATAGTAAGTGGGATTCCGCCGACCTGTAAAAATGGCACAATGGATGTGATATTGGCTCCGATAGCCATGAGTGCAGCAAACATCCCGACGAGCACAAAGTCAGCTGTTCTTGTCTTCTTTTGCATGATATTTCCCCCTGTCTTATCTGTACAAATAGATTAAGGGGAAGAGGTTTTTTTGTCAACTCATTTTTATTTTAGGTTAACAATAAAACCCGCCCCTGAAAAGGGCGGGCTAGATATTAAGCTTCGGTCATGGAAGAGGTTTCAAGGGCTTTACTAACAGGCACATAATCATAGCCGAGATCACGAGCGACAGCTTCATAGGTGATATGTCCGTTCATCACATTGACGCCTTCAGCAATCGCCTTGTTTTCTTTGATCGCTTTTGCAGCGCCTTTATTTGCAATCTGCAGTGCGTATGGGACCGTGACGTTTGTTAAAGCAACTGTCGATGTTCTCGGAACCGCTCCTGGCATATTGGCAACAGCATAATGTAAAATGCCGTGCTTTTCATAAGTAGGCTGATCATGTGTTGTAATATGATCGATTGTTTCCACAATCCCGCCTTGGTCAATGGCTACATCGACAATGACAGAACCAGGCTTCATTTGTTTCACCATTTCTTCTGTGACAAGGGTTGGAGCTTTGGCACCTGGGATGAGAACCGCACAAATGAGCAGGTCTGCCTCGCTCACTGAATCTGCAATGTTAACAGGATTAGACATTAACGTTTTCATTTGATGACCAAACTGATCGTCCAGCTGACGTAATCGTTCCGCATTTACATCAATAAGAGTGACATCTGCGCCAAGTCCGATCGCCATTTTCGCTGCATTTGTTCCAACGACACCGCCGCCAATAATGGTGACTTTCCCTCTCGATACTCCTGGCACGCCTGCGAGCAGAATGCCTTTTCCGCCTTTTGGCTTTTCTAAAAATTGAGCACCAATTTGAGCAGCCATTCTACCTGCAACTTCAGACATTGGCGTTAATAGAGGGAGTGATTTTCCGTCCGTTACCGTTTCATAAGCAATGGCTGTTACACCTTTTTGTTTTAATGCTTCAGCCAAGGAGGGCTCTGCTGCAAGGTGCAAGTACGTAAATAAGATCAGACCTTCTCTGAAATATGAATATTCTTCTGGTAATGGTTCTTTTACCTTCATAATCATATCAGAAGATGCCCACACATCTTTCGCTTGATCAAGAATCTCTGCACCAACAGATACATAATCGTCATCAGTGAATCCGCTTCCAAAACCAGCGTTCGTTTCAATTAAAATCTGGTGTCCAGCTGAAAGCAATTGAGATGCTGCTCCTGGTGTTAATGCGACCCGGTTTTCATTGTTCTTAATCTCTTTCGGAATGCCGATGATCATATCAATTCCTCCTATGCTTATCTATTGATATTGTATGTCTAGTGTATCCTGAAAGTTTAGAAAATTCTTCGGTTGAATGAAAAAATTAAAAAACGCCTCTTTGTGAAATTTCACAAAGGGACGTTTTTTAGCTTCATATCAAGATAAATAGTCATTTTCTCATTCATGTTTTTTAAATCAATTTCTGCAATGTCCGTAATCCGCTTCAGTCTATAATTCAATGTGTTGATATGAATATTTAACTGCTTTGCGGCGATATTGGCGTTGCTGTCACAATCAATAAATCGTTCAAGGGTCTCGACAAGGTTGGAATGATGCCTGAGATCGTAATCCTCAAGCTTTGATAAAGAGTAACTGGAATAAGACGATCCCTTTCGTTTTTCAGCCAGCACATCTAAGTATTGATAAATTCCCAGTTCAGAAAAGCTGTTTAATCGTTCTGTTTCCACAGGAAAGCGTTCTTTTGTTTTTAAGACGGCCAGTGCTTCTTTATAGGATGGCTGAATATGAGTAATGTGATCGTAAATTCCACCAATGGCCGCTTGAACGTCATGGAGCTGATACCGATCAGACAACTGCTTTAGCATGCCGCTTGTGAATTGTTTAATATCTTGAAGCGGATGTTCTGTTTTTGGCGAGACAAGAATAATGAATTCGTTAAAATCAACAGTCGTTAACAGCACCTGCACTTGCTGCGTTGTTTCAAGCAGATAGGAGAGCTTCTTTTCCGTATCTTCTGTCAGTTCATCACGAAGGCGAAAAATAATAATCGCATACGTGTCTGGACACCTCATCCCAAGCCTCAAGAAGAGATCAAGCATCTCATCCTTTTCATGAATATGTCCTGTGAGCATCTTCCAAAATAGCTCCTGATTGCGTTCTTCTGTTTTCGTTTTTCGAATTTGTAAATTGAGTAATTTGTTTTTCACGGCATGTGCTGCCATCTTGAGAAGGTCCATTTCTTCATCTGAAAAAGGCTGCGTGGATTCAATTGCCCAGATAAAACCGAGCACCTCTTTGTCTTTCCATATGGAAATGGCAACCCTGCTGGATAGACCGACTTCTGCAATTTGAGGTACGCGAAGCGGTTCATCTGTTTTAAGGAGTGTAGGAATGATACCGTCTTTCCAAAGCCGATTAATGACTTTTTCCGGTACACGGCGGGAGATAATGGTTGAAGTTCTGGCGGGATCAGTGAAATCATTATGTGTGCTATAGGCTAATAATCGATGATGAGTATCTTCTATAGTAATAGGGCAATTGAGCACATCACTAATTTGGTCTGCCACATCCTCTAAACGATCAAGGCTATACTTAAATGGATCTGTCTTTTTTGTCATAAAAAACCCCTGCTTTTTCGAATATTTCACGTACTTACATTATGAAGAGAATCAGGTACGTAAATCAACAAGAAAATGCCATAATCATTAAAAAAACAAAAAGCTTGAGAAATGAGCACATTGGTCATGCGTTTATCACAAAAAGAAATAGTACAATAATAATGTAGTAAAAAATCAATAGGCGGAAAGGTTCATCGAAGTGCACGCCCTTTTATTAAGAATATATGACCAAAAAATTGTTAAATACTAGATAAAGAGCGAAAAAACAGTAATTCTATAGACTCATTTTGTAAAATAAAAACAGATTTGTTTGACTGTGTATCATTTCTGTTTTTATAATAATAACGTCAAAAAATAAGTGGATTAGCCCATTATATGGCGGCTATGCACGGGAGGTAATGAGGAATATGTCAGGAATTATTCGCGTAACCCCAGAAGAACTAAGAGCGACCGCTAAGCAATATGGTGTTGAAAGTCAAGAAGTGTTAAACCAAGTTGATCGTCTAAATAGAATGATCTCTGACCTAAAAGGAATGTGGGAAGGTGCTTCTAGTGAAGCATTTGCTGATCAATACGAACAGCTTAAACCTTCATTCATCAAAATGTCTGATCTATTAACAGATGTCAGCAATCAGCTTGATCAAACTGCAAATACACTTGAAAGCACTGACCAAGACATCGCTAGCCAAATCCGCGGCTAATCAAAGGGATTTCCTTTCTAAGTGTGAAAAGCAGAAAAAGCGCCGAGTCTGTCAGTTGATGCCGGCGCTCTTTCTATTTTGTGAGGTGGAAATTTGTGTATATCGATATTACCATCGACTTAAAAAACTATGATGGCAGTGTGTTTGATTTGAGACTATCAAATTATTTACATATTAAACAAGTCATCCATATCGCCTGGCAGGCAAAACAAATCTCACTACCTAAACGAGATGGCGGATGGGTGCGTGTAGTCAATAAGAAAGCTGTGTTTTCAGGCGAATATAAGCTGTCAGACTGTGGAATCACCACAGGAGACAGGCTGGAAATACTATGAAAGGACTTTTGTAAATGGCAGATAAAAAGAGTTCCTATTTAGAAGAACAATTAGAAGCAGTCATGAAAAAAGAGGAAGGCACTTACACCTTCATTTTTCAAAGAGAGACAATTAAACTCTTAGACGGTTTAGAAGCGGCACCGATTAAAGACATCAATCCTTCATTTAAAAAAGAGATCCAATTAACCGAAGGTGAGGTCATCATTTCGATTCAACCGCCTCCTGCCTATCAGGAATTTCGTTTCATCCATGCAAAGGATGAAAAAAGCAAATGGATTTTTTCATACCAGCTTGTCGATGCAGTGTGCAAACACGACGTGAAGCGGCTGCATCCTATTGTTTCTCCTGAAAACATTGTTTTTCATCAAGGCTTAGCGCCTGCATTTTTGCATTACGGGGTTAAAGAAAGCATCCCGCCATATGAAACCGACCAACATCGTTTGTTAAAAGAGGTCAAAGCAGTCATTCTTCGAGTGGTGGACCATGAATATCAGTTTCAAGAATATTTGGCTTATCATGATACATTGAAATTATCTGAGCAGGCAAAGGAAATAAGTGATACACAGTCACTGGAAGAATTGTCTGCTTTGATTCAACAAAAAATAGAAGCCATCGAAGCAAAAGAAAAGACGCTCTTAACCATTCCAAAAAAGAAATGGAAGATTGAACGATACATTGGACTTGGTCTCCTTGTTCTTTTGATTCCTGCATTGGTGTATACCATTTACACGTTCTTTTTCGCCATGCCGAAACAAGAAGCGTATGTGGAAGCGAACAAATATTATCTCAACAAACAGTACAGCCAAGTGGTGGATACGCTCGAAAAATACAAAGCCGATCAAATGCCAGTCTCTCTTCAATATGAACTGGCCATTTCGTATGTGCAAACGAATCAAGGAAATCTATTGCTTGACCAGCACAAAAAAGAAATCACGGATACGTACACATTGCAGACAGACCCGCAATACTTCCTGTTCTGGATTCATATTGGACAAGGCAATAGCAAGGAAGCTCTGGATATTGCAAGGGTGCTCGGGGACGACCGATACATATTCACAGCGCTCGTCGCCTACCGCAATGAAATTCAAAATGACGACAGCCTATCTGCTGAAGAAAAACAAAAACAGCTAGATCCAATCATTAAGGAAATGGCGAAGTATGAAGAAAAAGAAACAACGGAGACGAGCACCAATGACTCCTCAAATGCAAGCCAAACAGATGAAACAGCTGAACAAAAAGAGCAGTCAAAAGCAGATCAGGAGAAAAAAGAGAAAGAATCTGATGCAAAAAAGAAAACCTCTCAGACGAAAAAAGATGAGAAAAAATAATTCTTTCGATACAACTGACAGTTGGTGCTGTCCGATGAGGAGGTGGAGCGTTTGAGTCTTCTATGGGTTTTTTATGAGGAAGATTATCAAACCGTCCGTTTAGATGAGCAGTTCAACCGGGAAGCTGTGATTGGACCTGAAATAGAGCATACAGTAACAATTCCTTCCCTTTCGTTTGATGAAGGATTGATTCGTTTATCTCCAGATGAAACGAATGATGGCTTTTCTCTTTATCAGGGCGAAAAAAAGAAAGGTCACTTACTTCCACATGAACCATATCAGGTTGGTTCACTCACACTCATGTTGATGGATTCACATCATGATCAAACCATTTATTACCTAGGAAATAGAGTCGAAGTGACTATTTCAAGTGAAGAAATAGATGAAGCGGATGTGTGGAAAGAAGAAGCCCATTCAATGTTTCAAGATGCCAAATCCTTCACGTTGGAAAAAATAGAAGGCACTTGGTATGTGATTCCCCAAGATGAAACGATCTATGTGAACGGGAAACAGCTGCACGGTCCACAGCAGCTTCTTGCTGGAGATGAGCTGTTTTGGAACTTTTTGACGCTGTCATTGAAAGATGATGATTTATTGCAAGTAATAGCATTTGAATCATTTCAAACACGTTTAGAAAAAACAAGGCCGCCGAGTACCGAAACGAAACAAAAATATCCTTTATATAGACGAACACCACGTTTGATTTACGATCTGCCAGATGACCGGGTGTCTTTCAGCTTTCCTTCACAGGAGAGTGAAAATAACGGCAGAGGACTTTGGCTCGTGGTTCTTCCGCCGCTTGTCATGCTGATTGTCATGGGGATCGTGGCCCTTGTACAGCCGCGAGGTATCTTTATTGTCGTGTCGATGGCGATGTTTATTATGACGTTAATTACTTCGTCCGTTCAATATTTTAAAGAGAAATCACAGCGCAAAAGACGAGAAGAGAAGCGGCAACGCGTTTACTCTCTTTACTTAGAAAATAAGCGGAAAGAGCTGCAAGAGCTGTATGACCGTCAACAATTTATTTTAACGTATCATTATCCGTCTTTTGAACAAATGAAATATTTGACGTCAGAAATCAGCGGGCGTATTTGGGAAAAGACGCTTGTCAGTGATGATTTTTTACAGTTGCGTCTAGGGACAGGTGCAGTTCCTTCAAGTTATGAATTATCGACGAGCGGCGGCGATATGGCCAATCGTGACATCGATGACTTAATGGAACAAACACAGCATATGCAAAACGTCTATCGCGAGGTAAAAGATGTACCGATTACGTTCGGTCTTGCGGACGGTCCAACCGGATTAATAGGAAAACCGGCAATTGTCAAAAATGAACTTCACCAGCTTGTCGGTCAGCTTGCTTTCTCGCACAGCTATCATGATTTGAGATTTGTTTTTATCTTTAATGAACAGGAGTATGAGAACTGGGAATGGATGAAATGGCTGCCGCACTTCCAACTTCCTCATACATACGGGAAAGGGTTTATATACAACGAACAAACACGTGATCAGCTATTGTCTTCTATTTATGAAATTTTGCGAGAGCGTGATCTGGAAGAGGAAAAAGAGAAAAAAATCTTTACGCCTCACTTTGTGTTTATCGTGACAAACCATGAACTCATTGCGGAACATGTGATTTTAGAATACCTAGAAGGCAGCCGGACGGATTTAGGCATCTCAATTATCTTTGCGGCAGAAACAAAGGAAAGCTTGGCAGAAAATATTTCAACGCTTGTTCGTTACATTAACGAAGAAGAAGGAGATATTCTCATTCAGCATAAGAAGGCCGTACGAATTCCATTTCAGCTGGATGCACATGAGCGAGCGGACAATGAGCTGTTTGCCAGAACCTTAAGAACATTAGATCATCAAGTCGGGATGACCAACTCGATTCCAGAAACAGTCTCCTTCCTTGACTTGTTTCATGCCAAACAGGTAGATGACATTGGCATTCGTGAAAAATGGCTGACATCTGAAACAGCAAAGTCATTATCTGTGCCTATCGGTTATAAAGGAAAAAACGATATTGTCGATCTGAATCTGCATGAAAAAGCACATGGCCCACATGGTCTATTAGCAGGAACAACGGGATCAGGAAAAAGTGAGTTTTTACAGACGTATATTTTATCCTTGGCTGTACACTTTCACCCGCATGAAGTGGCGTTCCTGCTCATTGATTACAAAGGGGGCGGAATGGCGCAGCCGTTCCGAAATATTCCGCACTTACTTGGTACGATCACAAACATTGAAGGCAGCAAAAACTTTAGTGAAAGAGCGCTTGCCTCTATTAAAAGTGAACTGAAGAAAAGACAGCGCTTGTTTGATCAGTATCATGTGAATCATATCAATGACTATACGAAACTCTATAAAGAGAAAAAGGCGGAACAGGCGATGCCTCATTTGTTCTTAATCTCTGATGAGTTTGCTGAATTAAAAAGTGAAGAGCCAGATTTTATTAGAGAGCTTGTCAGTGCCGCGCGGATTGGACGAAGTCTCGGTGTCCATCTCATTTTGGCGACACAAAAGCCTGGCGGGGTCATTGATGATCAAATTTGGAGTAACTCCCGCTTTAAAGTCGCATTAAAGGTACAAGATGCATCAGACAGTAAGGAAATTTTGAAAAATAGTGATGCCGCGTCGATAACCGTGACAGGTCGTGGATATTTGCAAGTGGGGAACAATGAAATCTATGAATTATTCCAATCGGCTTGGAGTGGTGCACCGTATATGGAAGATGGCTACGGATCAGAAGATGACATCGCCATTGTAACGGACACTGGACTGATCCCATTATCAGGGGTAAGTACAGAGCCGGCTGTGAAAAAAGAGACAGTGACGGAAATTTCCGCTGTTGTGGATGAAATTGAACGTATGCAGCAGGAGCTTGGAATTGAAAAGCTTCCGAGTCCATGGCTTCCACCGCTTGAAGAGCGGATTCCAAAAACACGTTATGCATCAAGTGAAGAGCACGTCTTCCATTTCGCTCTTGTCGATGAGCCAGATCAGCAAAGCCAGCATCCACTTTCTTATCAAATGATGGAGGATGGAAATATTGGCATCTTCGGTTCATCCGGCTACGGCAAATCACTTGCTGCAACAACACTGCTCATGAGCTTCGCAGAAAGATATTCACCTGAAGAATGGCATGCATATATTTATGACTTCGGTAACGGCACCTTGCTACCGCTTGCCAAACTTCCGCATACGGCTGATTATTTCTTAATGGATCAAATGAGAAAGATTCAAAAGTCGATGAAGCGTCTTCGTGAAGAGGTTGAATATCGCAAGCGTTTATTTAGACAGCAGGAAATGAGTCATATCAAAATGTACAATGCGCTGAATGAGAAAAAGCTTCCATTCATATTTATCGTGATTGACAACTTTGACATTGTGAAAGACGAAATGCATGAACTCGAATCTGAATTTATTCAGTTAAGCCGTGATGGACAATCGTTAGGCATTTATTTCTTAATCACAGCGACTCGTGTCAACGCAGTCCGTCAATCTCTTATGAACAACTTGAAAACAAAGATTGTCCATTACTTAATGGATCAAGGAGAGGCATACTCCATTATTGGCAGACCGAAATTCAGCTTAGAGCCAATTCCAGGACGAGTCATTATCAACAAAGAAGAGCTTTACTTTGCCCAAATGTTCCTGCCAGTTGAAGGAGAGAACGATCTCGAATTGTTTGAGCATTTAAAACAAGAGATCCAGCTTCTAGATGCTCGCTTTGAATCAGCTGAAAAACCAAAACCTGTACCAATGCTTCCTGATAAGCTGACCATTTGGGAGCTAGAGAGTCGCTTAGAAGAACAAAAACAGCCGTATGACATTCCAGTCGGACTAGATGAGGAATCTGTTGCACCTGTTTACTTTGACTTGAAGAAGAATAAACACTGCCTCATCATCGGTCAAACGCAGCGAGGGAAAACAAATGTGACCAAACTGATGCTTGATCAGCTATTAGTAGCAAAACCTGAGAAGCTGGCCGTCTTTGATTCGATTGATCGGGGGCTCTCTCATTATGCAAAAGAAGAGAACATTGATTACCTTGAAACAAAGGATGATATCACAGAATGGGCAGAGGAAATAGATCGTTTATTCAAGGTGCGTGAAGAGATGTACGTCGAAGCTGTGCGCCGGGGAGAGACTGATCAGTTGTCGTTCTCTCAAATTGTGCTTGTGATTGATGGCATTACGCGTTTTCAGCAGACAATCGACCCGCGTCTTCAAGATCAATTGGCTGATTTCATGAAGTCATATGCACACTTAGGCTTCAGCCTGATCGCATCAGGAAATCATACCGAATTCAGTAAAGGCTATGATGCACTCACAAACGAAATCAAACAGGTTCGTCATGCCATGTTACTGATGAAAAAATCAGAGCAAAACATCATACCGCTTCCGTATGCAAGACAAGAACCAGAGATTCAGCCAGGCTTCGGATATTTGGTTGAAAACGGGAAAGAGAAGAAAATCCAGGTTCCTTTATGTGCGGTAGAAAGGAAGAGTGTTCAATGACAGAGCAGCAAAAAAGCTCCATCAAAATCGTGTCTACCATGATACTGATTCTCGTCTTGCCGGTTCTATTTTTCCATCTCATTGGGGATGATCCGGCAAAACAGAAAAAGAATGCCACACGTAACATAGCCGTGGTCAATGAGGATATGGGGGCGAGCGAAAGTGAAAATACCGCTCGTTTCGGACAGGATGTGGTGGCGGCATTATCAGAGCGTCCAGATTACACATGGACAGTCGTCAATCGAAGTGCGGCAGAAAATGGCCTGAAAAATAGAAAGTACGATGCAGTTCTCTATATTCCATCTGACTTCTCTAAAAATGTGCTGAGCTATGATAAGGATCATCCAGAGAAGGCATCTATCCAATTCTCAATCCAAGATCAGCTCAATGCAGTGAATAAAGAAAAAGTACAAAGAGAGCTAGAAAATGCTCAAAAGAAAATGAATGAACAAATGTCGACTTTATATTGGAGTTTTGTATCACAGGAAATCGGCAATGTCAGAGAAGAGTTTGAGCATATTGTTGGCAAAGAGGTCGAATTCCAAAACACGATGTACAACTTCTATAAGCCAAATTCAAACAAACTATCTGATGCCGTCCAGCAGCAGAAGAAACAAATAGAAGAACTAAAAAATGCGATGGCCGATTCACAAAAACAGTATAAAGACGGTTTAAGTACAACAGAAGAAGCGAAAAGCCAGCTGAAGGATTTCGTAAAAGTAGTCGATCAATATCAGCAGTATCAAGACAAACAAAAGGATCTCTTGATCAAAGCGCAATCGACAAGTAAAAAACAAATCCAGCAAGGACTCAAACAGCTTGCGGAGATCCAAAACCAAAATGCCCGCAGCTTTAGCGATCAAATGGGCGGACTCAAAACCGACATCAATGGGGTCCAAAGTCAGCTCAAAACAACGGACAGCGCAATTCAATCTGTTCAAAAGGCAAGAGAAGACGCAATCCCTAAGCAATCGTCGGGATTAACGGACCTTGTGAAGGCGTCTCAAGAAGAACTGTTGAAGAATTATGAAGGTCAATACTTAGAGGCCTATAAAAGTAAGATCATCGCCTTGCAGAATAAGCTAGAAGCAAAAAGGCAAGAGCTAATCAACGCACCCGAGCAGCCAGCTGATCCTGATGATGACGGGCAATCAGATCAAGATAACGAGAACCCAGAAGAGATTGGCATTAACTTAGATGATGAAACAAATGAACTCTCGCAAATTTCATCGGAAATGAACGATCTAGCCGATCAATTAGAAGATCAGACTGCACCTCCTACTAATGAAGATGATAAAGAGAGTGAAAATGGTCAGGATGCTGTTCAGCCAGATAACAGCGGCACGAATCAATCAAAAGACGACCTAAAAGCACTGTCTAATCGTTTAGAAGAAGTGAAAAAGAAGATTCAAGAAAAAGCGGCCGCTCATAACGACCAATTGAAAGACAAAGTAAGTCAAATGAGTAAGGAGCTTGAAAGCCTCACGAAAAAAGTAGAGAAGCTTGAAAAGATGATTCTAAGGTTACAAGATCGATATAACGTCATTCCGAATGAAATCAAAAATCAGGAATCCTCTATTTTAAACAAAGTGCAAGAGCTGAAACGAGTAAACTCGCCGATTGGCAACACTGTGAATACGAAAATATTTGATCAAGAGTTTAAAACAAATTCAACAAGCACCAAAAAGTTAATGGAATACTCCAATCAACTGTCTCAGCTAGAGATGATGCTTGGGAACCTATATCAACCAACAAACAATTCATCTCTACTAGACACAAAAGGAGATGAAATCCAGTCCATCCTTTCCATCAAAAAAGAAGAAACGGAAAACTGGGATACACTCAAAAATCAAATGCTGACGTCAAATGATGATGTGTCTACCTTTATTGATGAGATGCAAAAATTCTCAGATGGCTACGCAGAATACATTTCGACTCAGCAGGCAAGCATGGAACAGGAGTTAAATGCCATTTCTGAAAGTGCGGACACAGTAGCTGAACAAATGGCTGATCAAGGAGATGCGGTGTATACGGCAGACCTTGCGGGCAGTTCGATTGTTGTGAGTGCACAGGATTCAATTGGTCAGGAAGTGCTTCGTCTTTCTGAGAATATGAGTTCGTTAACCGACCGCCAAAAAGGGGTGGCGGATTATACGAATAATATTGAAGAAAGTGTCACAACCGTTCAAGAAAAAGCAGATACGTTGAACGAAAACTGGAGTAAGAATGTCAATTCTACGAAGCTTGTTCAACAAGATTTAAAGGGTATTTTAGGCAACACTTTAGACGATCAAGGCAACAGCAACTATGTGTATAACCATTTAGCCAATCCGCTGAAAATTAGCGGCGATGTGCCAGAAGAAAAAACGCAGACTGTACCGCCAGTAGTCATTTTGGTTATTGTCATGATCAGCAGTTTGTTGATTGGCTTTTTTAGCTCGTACTATGCGTCAGCGCCAATGTTGGTCAAAGGTGCACTGTTTGGTATCTTAAATCTGTTAGTCGGGCTCATGATCAGCCTGTTTGGACTCAACATTTACAAACTAGCTGATGACCAAGCCATTCAATGGTCCATCTTTACGATTTTGCTGCTAGTGGCATGCTCTGCCTTTATTCGCACAGCTTTCCTTTTCGGTTCAATTGCCGGATGGATGGCAGCAACGGCGCTTATATTCTTCTTTGTTGCACCGTTAATTGATTTGGTCATGCCAAACTTCCATTTTACAAATCCAGTGACAGACGTGTATCTGTCCATCCAATATGGAAATGGAGACAACTTCGGTATGGGCATCACAGGGCTACTGATTTTAACGATATTGTTCATGGTCATTCCACTAGTGAAGAAGCTATGGAAAGACAAAACAGAGGAACGTGATGTCACTCATGAGGCTTAATCTATTCGTCAAAGGGATGGCACTTGGTGTCATATCCCTTTTTCTCCTCAGTCCGGCTGCTTTTGCTGCTACAGGTGAAGATACGGATACGAATGTCAAGCCGAATGAATATCAAGAAAAGAACCTCAATATTAATTCGAGTATATTGAGGGATCAAACGAAATACGAACAAAGCAAAACAACATCTAAAGTCAAAACGGACATTCACTTTGCTGACCCGCCTAAGACCTCTGGTGGTCAACTTTCGCCGCAAATTTTTAGTGATCTGAAAGACAATCCGCCTAAAACGCCAGCTCGTATGATGAAAGAGATGAATATCTCTTTCAGCGATTCGGCTGTATCAACTCCTTCTGGCGATGATTATGAAAAGCAGAGATCGGCGCTTCTGCCAATCATTTTTGGCATCTTGATCGCCTTTGGCATCGTTGTCATGATCATTCTGATTCCAAAGGTGAATGTGAAGATGGAAAAGAAATAGCCTGCCTTTTGAAAAGGGCAGGCTTTTCTTTATGCAGATTGCTTGATGTGATACCGATTCACTATTTAAAATAGTGTTATCAAGGGAGGAGATTGTCATTCGAATTTCAATCGTCACAGGCGGATCAAAAGGATTTGGTTTAGCACTTGTCAAACAGCTACTTTCACGTGGGGATAACGTGTATACCGCTGCAAGAAGTGAGTCGCCACTATCCCACCCACACCTCACGCATTCACAGGTTGATCTCACTGATGAGGAATCGGCTGCAAAGTGGCTTCAGGGCATCTTGTCCTCGCAAACTCTCGCAGACGCTGATGACGTCTTGCTTGTCAATAATGCAGGAATGGTGACTCCTATCAAACGTGCAGGGCAAGGCGGAGAGGATACGCTTCATCAGCATTATACGCTGAACCTTGTCATCCCTGTTTTGCTCAGTCATGTGTTTGTGAGAGAGACACAATCCTTTGAGGGGAAGAAAACCATCGTGCATCTTTCTTCTGGAGCAGCTAAAAACCCGTACAAAGGATGGAGTGCCTATTGCAGTTCAAAAGCAGGGCTTGATATGTTTATGAGGACTTTACATGAGGAACAGCAGGACGAAGCATATCCTGTCACCACGTTTTCCTTTTCACCCGGTACGATTGATACGGATATGCAGGGAGAGATTCGGAAATCCTCCAAACAGGACTTTGAACAAATTGAACGGTTTCAGCAATTACATGAAACAGGTACGCTAAAGAGCCCAGATGAAGTGGCCGGTATTTTACTCGACCTTCTAGCAGATGACCCAGCTGGCGGTTGTGTATACGATGCCCGTGAGTATGAAAAAAAGCAGTCATAACGGCTGCTTTTTTCGTATTGTACAAGCAAAGACAGCTTATTAAGCATAAGCTAATCTTGAGACTCATCGGAAATATGACAGAACATTTGAGTTTCTTTTCAGAATATGTTAGGATGCTAAAAATATAGATAAGGAGGGGTTTCCATGAGAAAGGTTACATTAATGGATGTTTAC
Source organism: Bacillus sp. FSL K6-3176 (assembly GCF_038003325.1). Lineage (NCBI taxonomy): Bacteria > Bacillati > Bacillota > Bacilli > Caryophanales > Bacillaceae > Bacillus > Bacillus sp. FSL K6-3176. The sequence goes on along the minus strand of NZ_JBBOOX010000001.1, from coordinate 2,896,976 downwards.
ACCCATCCAGTCGCTCAAAAATATTTAAATCGTTCAGGAAAAGCCCACGCTATTGCTTGTGCTTATCACGCATTCAAACTGGCGATGCAGGCGGGGATTAACCCGGATCTTGCTGTGAAAGCAGCACTCTTGCATGACATCGGCCACTATGAATGGTATACAGCAGGCGGAGAATGGGATTACGAGACATATAGACGAAATGATATTCATGCCATTAAAGGGGCAGAGCGGGCACATAAACTGCTCATACGGCTCGGCGAGGAACCAAAAGCAGCCAAAGAGATTGCCCTTGCGATTCTGCTTCACACAGATTCATATTTGCCAGAGGGCGACCTGCATAAGGACACACTCCAGCAAATTGTGAAGAAAGCAGATGAAATGGACGAAGAGCCTGGTGGACACCATCATTACAGACAAATAGATGAATCACTTGCGCTCAAAAAAATTGCTGATTTGGATGAGAAGGTGCAGCAGGCGCTTCAGCCCATGAAACGCTCTGTTTAATATGGAATATCTCCATGAATCGTTCCGTGCTGATCCACATACAATGTGCGGATCACAGTACGGTTAAATGCCGACGTCCCTGACGCAGTGAGACCTGTGTAATGAACCGTGACGGAATAAGCACCTTCTTTTTTCAATTGAACGGCTGATGAAGAGCTCGTTTTCAGTGGATGATCCTTCTCGGCATCTTTAAAATAAGTGGTCTCTACAGTTTTGCTTAATCGTTTAATCAGCTTGCTCGAATGTGTCGATGCATCTCCTGATTTCGCTGCAGCGATTTTGATTTCTTCATTCAATGGTGAATCAAAGGATACAAGTAGCAAATAAGGATCCTTTTTTCCTGAATTTGATCGAATCGTCCATTTTCCTGGAACGGGTTTATTGATTTGCACATGGTGTGAATAGGCGCCTTCATATGGGAATGATGCTTCGGATGTCGTCAAATTGGTTAAAACATCTCCATTTGGCGCAACGATTTCCGGATTGGCTTCCTGTCTTTCATTTAACCACTGAATCGATAGGCCATTCGTTCCTTCCTCTACATAGAACGCTTCTGTTTTATCCTTTTCACTTTCTCCACCTTTCACATAAACGTTTGTATTTAGCTCCGAAGCGACTGGTTCTTGCTCTTGTTCGTCTTCGCTTTCAGCGCTTGCGGTACTTGCACGCAGCTGTGCCTGAAATACGGGGAACATGCTTGTGCCGTTTTTGATCGAAAAGTGATCCCACTTTCCTGTTAAAATATTGTTTGCATATGCTAGCTTTGTGCTGCTGACCGTCACAGCGCCATCGTTTGCACCAAAGCTTTTTAAATACATGCCGCCTAAATAAAGCACTCCGCCAAAGGTTCCCCAATCTGAACCAGAATAGGTTACATATTTATGAGGGAACGTCTCCAGCTGGTCGGTTTCACTTCGAAAAGCTGCCATCATCCCGGTTTGCAGAGAATAGAGCGCGTCGCTCTTTTGTCCAAGGATTTGCGCAAGCCAGCTTCCGCCTTTGCTATAGGCTAAATCCGCAAGCGGCGTCCCATAATGTGGAGAGCCAAGTGTGATGACTTTCTCTACATATGGATGAGCGTTGTAATACACGAGTGCAGCCTGCGTATCCACTCCACCTTTACTATGACCGATTATGATCAGTTTTCTGCCGAAAAATTCATAGATTTCTTTTAACTTTTCTGCTAATAGTTTTCCATTCTTTTTCATGTCCTGATCTGGATATAAATCTATGAACGCGCTTTCGTATCCGTTCAGAACAGCTTGTTTTGCCATATCGTTTCGATCAGACCATGTGGAGGAAGAACTGTTTATGCCATGTACAAAAACAAGTGGGGGTTTTGACAGGTCTTTTTGTACCGGTTCTTCGCCTTTAAACCACTTTCCTGGTGTACCAGGTGCATCTCCAATTGTGCCTGCGTGCGCATAACTTGCAGAGGATAGTAAGAGCATGACAGCAACGATACAGATTAATTTTTTCAAGATCATTCACCTCTTCAAATAATTTAAGATGTTGACAGCACCAATCTATTATACTTCTAAAAATTGTAAAAAAATATGAAATGTAAAAATACGGTAATAATGTTGTGGGTTTGCTGAGTGACACTCACATGGGTCATTGCATACGCTGTGGGTAAATACACAAGTAAAGGGGCAGGTAGCATGGCACAACAAGGAAGTCCACAGCTTGTTTCATTAGTTGATCCATATGTTTATCAAACATTGCAGAAAGTAGTCGGTATGAGATTGATTGTTCAAACAGTGAAAGATACAGTACGTGGAAAGTTGAAGGAAGTGATGCCGGATCATATTGTGATTGAGGCGGGGGCAAAATCAGTGTTTTATGTGCGGATCCAGCAAATCGTGTCGGTGATGCCTGATCACAGTGAAAGAGTGTAACAAGCAGACGCACAGGTGTCTGCTTTTTTCAATGCTTACAGAATGTATATCTGGAAAAAGTGCATGATATACCAATTGTTCTTTTTTTTTCAAAAAATATGGTTCTAAAACAAGAAGCAGTTGACAGAAGGTGGGTTGAATAGTAGTTTTTTAATAAGGTCAATACGTAACAGGAGGAGCATCTTTGTTAAAATCTAAAGTTCATTTTTGGACATTCCAAATATTACTGGTTTTACTGATTGTGTATGTATCAACAAAAGTTTCGTTTTTATTTCAGCCGATCATTTTATTTGCTTCAACGTTGTTTGTTCCTATTTTACTGGCAGGTATTCTCTTTTTCATCTTTAATCCGATTGTTCGATTTTTGTCGAAGAAGATACCTAGGACGCTCGCCATTCTGATTATTTATCTCCTATTCATCGGGCTTATCACGTTTGTTGTCAATGCTGCTGGACCTGTCATTGTCACGCAGGTGGGTGGACTTGTCAAAAGCTTCCCGGGGTATGTCACGGACATGCAGAAATTTATCAACGACTTCTCGCATTCTAAAACATTTACATGGATGATGAACCAAGATTATGTGTCTGTTTCGAAGTTTGAACAGTCGATCGTTTCGACATTAAAAGATTTACCGGAAAATATTGCTTCCAGTATGTCGGCGGTGTTTGGCGTGATTGCGAATATTGCCCTCGCTGTCATTACCGTTCCATTCATTTTATTTTACATGCTAAAAGACGGGCATAAGTTTCCGGACAAGCTCGTTCAATTTTTGCCAATGCCTTACCGTAAGGAAGGATTGAAGATTTTTAAAGAATTAAACGATACGCTTGCTGCTTACATACAAGGGCAAATCGTTGTTTGTTTATTTGTCGGAGTTGCTTGTTTTATCGGATACTTATTAATTGGTGTGAAATATGCGCTCATTCTCGGCATCATTATTGCGGTGACAAACGTCATTCCATATCTTGGGCCATATCTTGGTGCGGCACCAGCTGTGCTCATTGCTTTTCTTGATTCGCCTGGAAAAGCGGTTGTGACTGTTATTGTCATTCTTGTTGTTCAGCAGATCGATGGAAACGTCATTTCTCCATTGATCATTGGAAAACGTCTCAACACACATCCGTTAACAATTATCTTGCTATTAATTGGGGCAGGAAGTTTTGGCGGAATCCTTGGCATGATTTTTGCCGTTCCTGTCTATGCGTTGCTGAAAGCCATCACACTCAATATTGTCAGATTGGTTCAGCTGCGTCAGCGCTCTCGAAAAGAACAGCATTTAAACGTTTAGGGCAGATGCACAACTTTTCCCTTTTTGCATAACATAACTCACATAAGCGAATAGGGAGGAGAAGGAAGATGCCTGCGATTGTTGGACCCATCCATATTGAGTCTTTAGGCGGAAACGGCTCGGCTACTTTTGGTGACGTTCTCGCCATTGCCCCTTTGGCTGTAGATCACTCGACCGGTGGAGCGGGAGCTTTTAATTCAGGTGATTATATGTCCCTGACAAGCGATCCGAATGCCACTATGCTTTGGGACTTTACACTGTTTGGCCAGCCTCAATCATTTAATGCATAAAAGACAGCTGATCATATGACATATCAGCTGTCTTTTTTATGTTGGATAGACACGTATTGTTCCGCTAGGCATATGATGAGGGTAGTAAAGGTGGTGGAAAGATGCCAGCAATTGTTGGACCCATTCATATTGACCGTGTCATAGGAAACGGTTCTGCACATTTCGGCGATGTGTTTGCTATTTCGCCAAAAAGTGTGGATCATTCCGCTGGTGGTTCAGGCACCTATAATGCAGGAGACTTTGTTCAATTCTTCAACAATCCGAACGTCACATTTGTTTGGGATTCAAACCTGATCAGCCAGCAAAAGAGCTTTAACGCATAGCCAGCTTTGAAAGGGTCTCCTTTTCAGAAGCTGTCTTTTTTTATGGTACAATGGATAGAAGAAGGAAGAAGAAAAAGGGGGGAAAACACATCAAATGAAAATAAGAAAAGCGCATCTGACAAGCGGGCAACCAACAACCTACAATGTATATTTACATGAAAATAAAAAAGAATATAAAACGCTTGTCGCTGTACCTGATATGGAATGGAGTATTTCTATCGCGTATGAAGACGAAAAAACGCAGCTTGAGCAAGCACTAGAACAATCTTTAAACAAAAGAGTAGAAATAGACGAAGCCCGTGAACTTGCACAAAAAATTGTGCACTGGGTCACAGAAATGTAAATTCAGAAACCAGGAGTGAACACAGCAATGAAAGAAGAATCCGTAGACTTTTATTTGCAGCAAGGGATATTTGGACATGCTGAAACAAAACCCGATGAACGAAGAATGTTTCTCGGCTCATTAAGAGAACGTGCTCTTCTCGCTCTGACAAAAGGGCAAGTATCGAGACATAAATCGTATCAAGAGGTAGAGCAAGTATTGAAGGCAAACCGAGAGGCCACTGTTCTTTTAAATGGTGAATTGTCATATGCTTCTTATTCTCCATATGTCAAAATGGCAAATGCCGCTGGTTGTTCTTTTAAAGTGGTCAACCATCACGAGTCACATTCACCTTTTGGTCTTGTGATAGAGGTGCCGCATGCGATCAATCAAGAGCACATCTATATAGAAGATGAGCTTTTTCAAAAAGCTTTTTCTCGTGAATCTGTTGAATAGGTTTCCCTAGTGAAATGAATAAGCTATAATGATTCAAAAGAGCATATGGGAGAGATGCGGATGGGCAAAGCATTGATTTGTATTGATTATACAGTTGATTTTGTTGCAGACGATGGAAAACTGACGTGCGGAAAGCCTGGACAGGCGATTGAGTCGAAGATCACAGAGATCACTTCTTCATTTATTGATGAAGGACACTTTGTTGTTTTTGCCGTCGATCATCATGAAGAGCAAGATCCATATCATCCAGAGACAAAGTTATTTCCGCCCCATAATATTCGCGGGACAGAAGGAATTGAACTTTACGGAAAACTAAGTTCACTATTTCACACGTCAACACATTTAAATCATGTCTATTATATGGAAAAAACAAGATACTCTGCTTTTGCAGGCACTCAATTAGAAATGAAACTACGCGAGCGTGGCATCACTGAACTTCACCTAGCCGGAGTGTGTACCGATATTTGTGTACTTCATACAGCTGTTGATGCGTACAATAAAGGCTTTGAACTTGTGATTCATGAGAATGCCGTGGCGAGTTTTAATGAAGCGGGGCACGAGTGGGCACTTTCTCACTTTGAGCATACGCTTGGTGCGAAAGTGGTTAAGTAAGGGAAGGAGAATGGAAGTTGGAGCATCGGTTTATTGACGACAGTTTATCACTACATACAGATCTTTATCAAATTAACATGGCAGAAACGTATTGGAGAGACGGCATTCATGAGAAGAAGGCAGTCTTCGAACTCTTCTTTAGAAAGCTTCCATTTGACAACGGCTTCGCTGTATTTGCTGGTTTAGAGAAAGCGATTGAATATTTATCGGACTTCTCCTTCACCGAGAGCGACCTTGCATATTTAAAAGATGAACTCGGTTATAAAAGCGATTTCATTGAATACTTAAGCGGATTGTCTTTTACAGGGACACTTCATTCAATGCGAGAAGGAGAAATTGTCTTTGCGAATGAACCTATTATGCGCATCGAGGCAACACTTGTTGAAGCGCAGCTAATTGAAACGGCACTGCTCAACATCGTGAACTTCCAGACGCTAATTGCAACAAAGGCGGCTCGTATTAAAGGAATCATTGAAGATGAGACAGCATTAGAATTCGGAACAAGACGTGCGCATGAAATGGATGCAGCCATGTGGGGAGCAAGAGCAGCACTGATCGGCGGATTTCAGGCAACAAGTAATGTCCGTGCAGGGAAACGCTTCAATATTCCCGTATCAGGCACCCATGCCCATGCCCTTGTACAAGCATATCGCGACGAATATACTGCATTTAGAAAATATGCCGAAACACATACAGACTGTGTCTTTTTAGTGGATACATATGATACGGTCAGATCAGGCATTCCAAATGCGATTAAGGTAGCGAAAGAATTCGGTGATAAAATTAACTTTATTGGGGTCAGACTTGATAGCGGAGACCTTGCCTACTTGTCTAAAAAGGCGAGAACGATGCTGGATGAAGCTGGATTCCATGACGCCAAGGTCATTGCATCAAGCGATCTTGATGAACACACCATTATGAACTTAAAAGCACAAGGTGCAAAAATTGATGTATGGGGTGTTGGAACGAAACTGATTACCGCATTCGATCAGCCAGCTCTTGGTGCTGTATATAAGCTTGTATCGATTGAAGAAAACGGTCAGATGAATGACACGATCAAAATTTCTTCTAATCCAGAGAAAGTGACAACACCAGGCCGTAAACGAGTGTATCGCATTATCAATCAATTGAATCATCACTCTGAGGGAGACTACATTGCCCTTGAAGAAGAAGATGTTCAAAGTGAAGATAAGCTGAAAATGTTCCATCCAGTTCATACATTTATCAGCAAATTTGTGACAAATTTTGTGGCGAAGGACCTTCATGTCCCAATTTTTGAACAAGGGAAGCTGGTGTATGATAATCCAGATATCCAAACGATTCAAGCATATGTGCAGGACAGTCTCGGACTCTTCTGGGAGGAATACAAACGAATCAGCAAACCAGAAGAATACCCAGTCGATTTGAGTCAAAAATGCTGGGATAATAAGATGCAATTTATCCATGATGTGAAAAATAAAATCAAAAAAGAGCTTTATGAAAGCTGATTACCCCGGGAAAGGAGATCATCAAGCCAGATGGTCTCTTTTTTTCATGTTGGACGATTCAAAATGAACCTTATGGGCAATCATTTGGTATACTGAAGGCACATCTTGTTTGTCATTGCATAAAGGAGGAATGGAGCAGTTGAGGGTGTTTGTTGCAAGGCAGCCTATTTTTAACAGAAAAGAACAAGTCGTATCATACGAGCTGCTTTATAGAGATAGTGAAACCAATATATATAGCGCTGAAGATGGTGATCAAGCGACAACGGACCTCATTATCAATAGTTTTTTAAACATTGGCATCGAAACACTGACAGAAGGAAAACGATGCTACATCAATTTCACCGAAAGCTTGCTTTCGTCTGATCTGCTCACTTATTTTGATCCACATCAGCTTGTGATCGAAATATTAGAAAATGTACCGATTACCCCGGCACTTATTATGAGATGTAAGCAATTAAAAAAGTGGGGATACACGATTGCGCTCGATGATTTCTTTCTGAGCGGAACACATTTTCATGACAAGTTACTCGATGAACTCCTCTATTGCATTGATATTTTAAAAATTGATTTTCTGAAAACAACATGTGAAGAACGAAGAGACATTTTACATACATATAAAAAGTATCGACTTCGATTCCTTGCTGAAAAGGTAGAAACGCGAAAAGAATATGAAGAAGCGTTAGAAGCTGGCTTCCATTTGTTTCAAGGTTATTTCTTTAGTGAGCCGCACGTCATTTCGGGACGAGCCTTATCGACTAGCTTCCACGCATACCATCAGCTATTGAATGAGCTGAGCAAGGAGCAGCCGAATATTCAGACCGTGACGCACTTTATAGAAAGTGATCTTTCCCTTTCATATCAATTATTAAAAATGCTCAATTCTGGCGGCATGAGACGTCTTTATCAAATCAAGAGTATTCGTCAGGCGATTATCCTGCTTGGGTTTAATGAAATACGGCGATGGATCTTTATCCTTTCATTTAAAGAACTAAATGTCCAAGCCAACTCAAGCCAAAAGGAAATCATCAAAATGTCGTTCATTCGTGCCAAAACGTGTGAACTCATTGCTAGTCGAACTGAACGAGAACATCCCGCTTCTTATATGCTAACAGGTATGTTTTCACTCATTGATACGCTTGTCAGGGCGGACATTACTGAACTTGTGAAAGAACTGCCTCTTTCGGATGAAGTAGGTGAGGCACTGCTTGGCTATGAAAATGACTATTTCCTTGTGTTAGAGATTGCCAAACGTATTGAACGAAATGAATGGGATGATGAGATGTTAGGTGGAAGTCTCCCTAAGCAGGAAGCCTACGGCTGTTATATAGAAGCCATTGAATGGTGTCATAAAATGTTTGAATCTTAAGAAAAGCCGCTCCCACTAGAGCGGCCTTTTTCTTTGTTATCCCCACTGTAAAAGTAGAAAAAGCCTACTGGAAGAGAGGGATAAGTAGATGCGGATGCCTTCTGGACTAAAGCGGATATCGATATTGCTTTTCACCCCAATCTGCTTCAGCATTCGAATCACACTTGCGGTGTCAGCACGTTCAGCAGCTTCCATGATTCGCTGTCCAAACGAAAGCGAACCGGAAATCTGCTGTGTAATGAGGGATGCATCAGCCACGAGACGGGTTGATTCCTTTGCAGCCTTTTGAAACGCATGAGCATCTACTGGAGGAAAAGTCATAGGTGTTCGCGGGTATGCGTTCCCCATTGCGGGAACCTGCAAAGGCGGATAAGGAACATAGTAAAACACATGGTCACCTCTTCTCTCATTGAAGTGAATTTGGACGGATATCTGTTCTAAATGTATGAAGAAAATCCGAATAAAGAATCAAAATGATCTTTCTACCTTTGCATATTCATCATAAAAATAGGTACTTTTGCGGTCAATTTCGGTGAATGTCGCCAAAAAATTGCGGTGTCTACAGTAGAGCCTGTCGTCTGACCTATAACATGAAAAACCGAGGAAATAGAGGGGATCGTATGTTCTGTATCGTGAGAATTGTGACGAATGATGCCTGTTCATGTCGCAAAAATGACGTATTTCCTTTGAAATTGAGATAAAAGTATCATTTGAAAAGTCTGAAAATGATGAAAAAAGACCTATTGAATTTTGCGGTATCACGCACACATTTTGTGCATACTTTTCGGTGAAAAAATACTCAATAGCATTTACACTGTTAGTAACAGATCAAATACTTATGACCCAATCAACATACACAAATACATTGATCTTCCAAAAAAGGAGAGTGGAATCGATGGAAAAGTATGAAATCGAAGAACTTAAACAACTATTATGGAAACTTGAAAACGAAATTAGAGAAACAACGGCTTCTCTTCATAACATTAACAAAAGCATTGATCAATACGACAAATATGAATATGTGAAAATTTCTTAAAGACTTGATAACCATCAAGTCTTTTTTTTATCCAAATACATACAAAAAAAGGATATATTATTATATAATTGTTAAATAGTGATGTCAGTGGACATTTGCTTATTTCTTTTTAGTAAAATAAGAGGCGAGAGGGTGAGGATCAAGATCGAGTATGCTAAACTATCTAGAGAATACAAAAATCAAGCAGAAAATGTCTGATTTTATTCAACATGCAGTCAGGCAAAATGATTTACAAAAGCTGCTTCTCGAATTTACAGATATAAAGAATGAATTTCCTTTTGGGCAATTGGCTTACCAACATTATGAGGCATTTGGCGGACAAGACAAGCAAGCGATTACAAAACTGGCAGCAGGGATTGAACTTCTCATCTTATCTGCCGATATATTAGATGATATTGAAGATCAGGATAATGATTCGTATCCTTGGATGAACGTCAACCAAGGGGTGGCCATCAATGCTGCTACGTATTTGTATACGGTGAGTATCCAATTCATCACATCAATTTGTGAAAATAATTCTCAACTAATAGAGAAACTGTTCCACTTCATCAAAATGTCTATGGAAGGGCAGCATGAGGATTTGAGTCATTTGTATGGAACAGAAGAAGATTGTGTAGAGGTTTTAAGGAAAAAATCGGGATCTTTAACAGCTCTTTCTAGCGTACTGGGTGTTTATTTAGCGACAAGAAAAATGAATGCCACTGTAGAATCTTATTCGATATATTATGGTGTTGCTGAACAAATCAGTAACGATTTTTTTGCGTTATTTTCAAAAACAAACGGAGATTTTCAAAAAAAACAAACGCTGGCATTTAGTTATTTACAAAGACATTTTAACAATGTCAGTCTAGAGCTTCTTTCCTTCTTTTCTAACCAGCTGGATGAGTCAGAGCAAAAGCCGTTTCAACTGAAGCAAAAGTTACTTGAAGCTGGTTTGACTCAGTACATGGTATCGATGAGAGAGATTATGCTGTTAAAAATGAAGCAAGGAATTGCACAACTTGATTTGCCTAAAACGAAAAAGGAACAATTATATGCATATATGACAAAGGAGGGCAATGATTGAACATTCAAAATGTTATTGCATATTTAGTGAAAAATCCTAGTGTTGTGAATGAATTGGACTTAGGGAATGCTAGTTTAATTCACACAGATGAGGAAACGATGAAAGCAATCATTCAAGGCATAAAAAAAGGGCAAATGTCTGCAGATTATATATGGTACTATAAATGATACTTGATTTAAAAGTTCTCCAGTTAAGGATGTTTTATACATGAAGATAACTTATACGAAACTATCTGCTTTTTTTGTTTTTCTGTCTTTTTTATTTGTGATCTATGTTTCATATATTTATGTATTTGATATTTTTAATGGAGCACGTGTTGAGGAGAACAAGAATGGTCAAGCAGAAGTTGTCAAAGTCGAATATCTTTCTTTAGCCTACACATCAGGATTAGAAGAAGGAGATATTATACTTAAAATCAATGGAGAATCTGCTAACAACAAAGATCATTTGATCAATGGTGAGCTTAGGAATGTGCAAAGAATTGATATTCAAAGAGGCAACCAAATGATCACCCTAAAAAATAAGACATTGATTGGTCAAGAAAGTTTATTTGTCTATATAATTCCTCTCATCCTGTATTCAATATGTTTATTTTGTATCTTCTTTATCATTCGTATTAACAAAGAGATCCAACGAAAATCAGCATTTCTTTTAGTTTTATTTTTATTAACGATTTGTATCGGATATCTTAGTGCAGGTACTTCGGGTATTGGTGATAGATTTAGCCATTATGTCATCACATTTTGTTTATCAAGTGTATTTATCTTTTATATTCATTTCATTTATCAATATTTCAAAGAGTTTGACCTGCATATAACGACTCGAAAAACAATTTATATTTTATATAGTCTTCCTATAACTAATCTAGTAATAGAGCTGTTTGTTCCAATTGATTCGGCGATAGCCAGATACATGCCGAGTTTAAATCTTTTATTCTTTTTTGCTTCTATTATCATGTCATTCAAAGTCATTATTAATGGAATGCAGAAATATAAAGAGACAGAGCAGGGGTCTGTTTTAAAGTTTTTTGTCATGATTAATATCATAGCATTTTGTCCGTTTATATTTTTATTTGCAATTCCATATGTTTTGTTTCGTATTTATGTTGTAGATCCCTTTTTCTTAACTTCTTTTGTATTGCTCATTCCTTTTTCACTCGTGTATCAATTCATGACGAACAAACTTTACAATATGGATTTCTTGATTAGTAGACTTAAATACTATGGATTTATTGCCATTACACCGACCATTTTAGTTGTTGTCACGTTTTATATTCTGCAAAAACCAGAAGATTTAAAGTACACACTGAAGCTCGCATTCATCACATATACACTCATGTTGGCTGTTTTCTATTTCAAAGAAATTTTAGATTTCCGTTTTCGTTTGAAACGTTTTTCAGAGAAGTATAATTACCAAGACAGCGTGTTTAAATTTACGCAGCTTATTCGTGAGGCGTCATCACTTCATCAAGTACTGTATCATTTGAAATACACCATTTTAGAAGTGCTCGTTGTGAATAAAGCCTTTGTGCTAGAGGTGAAGGCTAATGGAGAAATGATTGAAATTGATGAATCAACAAATGATAGTAAGTTATGGAAAGAATACGTGGATCAATTTCAAGATATTTTAGGTGAAGTTGGGAAAATCATCGAGCTTGATAAAGGGTTTATGATGAAAATTGGAGAGCGGGGCGGTCACTCGTTTATGATTTGCTGCTTATCCAATATACAGACGCCGAAATTGACACGCGATGAAATCTCATGGCTGAAAACATTGGCATTTTACACAAGTGTCAGTTTAGAAAATGTCGTCAAGATTGAAGAATTGATGGAGCATCTGGAGGATTTGAAACAGCGGGAAGCCAATCCCGCCTGGCTGAAGAAAGTCATGTTCGCCATGGAAGAGAAGCAGCGCTCAGATTTAGCGAGGGATCTTCATGATTCTGTGCTGCAGGATTTGATTTCACTGAAGAGACAGTCCGAGATGTTCTTAACCAATTTCCAAAACAACCAATGCCCAACATCTATTGAAAATTCATTGATCTCATGGAATGAACAAATGTCTAAGGTGATTCAAACCACGAGAGAAACATGTCATGAACTTCGGCCTCAGCTCCTCTATGATTTGGGGTTAGTGAAGGCAATTTCGAAGCTGACTTCGCAAATTCAAGAGGAAGCGCCATTTCATATTAGGCTGAATACAACCCGCTTTGATAAAGAACTGGACATTGATATTGACTCACAGCTGAATATTTACCGGATAGTGCAGGAGCTGTTATCCAATGCGTTGAAGCATTCTAAGGCCAGCCAAGTCTTAGTGATGCTCATTTGTATTAAAGATCAAGTTGTTCTCCATTATGAGGACGATGGAGTCGGATTTGATGCAAGCCAGCTTGATCAGCACACGATGAGCATGGGTCTTTCTGGCATAAGGGAACGAGTCAAAGCTCTAAATGGAAAGCTTCAAATTCACACAGCACCTGAAAAAGGGCTCAAGGTGAAAATTGAAATGGAATTGTAACGTTTTCTTAAGGAATAAGACTTGGCATCTGCCAAGTCTTTTATATAAAATGGAAGTGAGTGATTTAAAGGGAGGAAGACATGAAGAAGATATTGGTCATTGATGATCATCCGGCTGTCATGGAAGGGACAAAAAGCATATTAGAATCAGATCAGCAGCTATCAGTCGATTGTTTAAGTCCTGATGCAGAAGGCGCCTTTTTAAAGACGCATGACTTTTCCATCTATGATGTGATCTTGATGGATTTAAATCTCGGGGATATCAATGGAATGGACATTGCCAAACAAATTCTAGAAACGAATCAACAAGTGAAAATTATCATTTATACAGGATATGAAGTAGACGATTATTTCGAAGAGGCCATTCGAGCTGGATTGCATGGTGCAATAAGTAAAACAGAGACAAAAGACAAAATCATTGAATACATACACCGCACATTGCAAGGAGAAGTTGTCATTCAGCTATCCTATTTAAAGAAATTAATTTCACAGCAGCAAGAGAAGCCAGAACAGGCGCAGCAGACGGATCATGAGCTGTTAACAGAGCGTGAATGTTTAATCTTAAGAGAAGTGGAAAAAGGGTACACAAACCAAGAGATCGCCGATGTGCTTCATTTGAGCAAACGCTCGATTGAATACAGTTTGACATCCATCTTTAATAAGCTGAATGTTGGATCTCGAACGGAAGCGGTGTTAATTGCAAAATCGGAAAGTGTCCTGTAAACGTGTGAAGGGAGAGGGCCTTGATGGATGTGAGTGGTTCAAATACACTGCTTGAGGCACTGGGGATTGAGATTGTGGAATGCAATACGTCACGATGCGTGGCGACAATGCCAGTCGATCACCGAACAAAACAGCCATTTGGATTACTGCATGGAGGAGCATCAGCTGCTCTAGCAGAAACAGTGGCAAGCATGGGTGCTGCTGCTCATTTGGATTTAACGAAGCAGGTTTGTTCAGGTATTGAAATCAATGCCAATCATTTAAAATCTGTACGTGATGGAGTGGTGACAGCTACAGCTGTTCCTGTACATGTTGGGCGGCGTACAATGGTATTCCAAATCGATATAAAAGATGATCGAGACCGTCATATCTGTACGTCAAGATGTACACTCGCTGTCATTGATCGCATATAAAAAAGCTCCCGGTGCAGCGGAAGCTTTTTTTAATACCCTTTTATGAACATGCAGGTAAAGTGAACAAGACCTGAATGTCATATTCTTCATTTATAAATAAGAGTCTTCTTTTCGTTTAATGACAAAGTTACGGAAACCACCATAATCATCTTGGACACTTCGTTTGTCCATTTTCACACCAGTGTTGTAAGCGGCTCTTCCGATCAAATGAGCGCCGACTGGTGCGGTCAGAAAGATAAAGACAATCCCAAGCAGGATTTTCGCAGAGATGATCCCTGCAAGAAACCATTCATGAAAGAACACACCAACTAAAATGAGAACAACACCAAGTGTCGATGCTTTTGATGCAGCATGCATACGTGTGTAAACATCCGGCAGGCGAAGGACACCAATGGCTGAAATCAAGCAGAGGATGGCGCCAAGCAGAATAAAGAAAATCACGATCGCTTTAGCGATGACGATCATTTTCAATCACTTCCCCTTTCTCAAGGAATTTGGAAAAAGCGACAGTGCCGATAAAGGCAAGAATACCGAGCAGTAAAATAATTTCAAAGAACGTAGTGGTTTTCAGTAAGATAGACACGATGGCTGTCATCCCAATTAAATTGATTCCTATCGCATCAAGCGCACTAACGCGATCTGGGATAGAAGGTCCTTTGATGACCCGTATCACAAAAAGCAAAGTAGACAGCGCAAGAATTCCAAGTGACATTTGCAAGATCAGTTCCATTACTTACCGCTCACCTCCTGAATCGCTTTTTCAAATGATACTCGAATATCGTGGATGGCTTTTTCAGCATCTTCAATATCCATCGCATGAATGTATAAAATCGAACGATCATCGGAAATATCGATGACCAGTGTACCAGGTGTTAATGTAATCATATTGGCCAGTATGGTGATTTCCCAATCTGTTTTTAAATCTGTACGAAAGGCGAAAATACCAGGCTTGATCTTAAGCTTTGGAGATAACACCGTCTTGAGTACACTCAAATTGGCAAGAAGCAGCTCTCTGATAAAAATGATGACGAGCTTGAAAATCGCATAAAGGGCATAGCCGTAAAAACGTTGCGGGAAGAATCGCCGTAGCATAAAAATGGCGATCATCCCTAGTGCAAAGCCTGATACAAAGTCTGCAGCTCTGTATGTATCATTCATAAACATCCATGTAAAGGCGAGGAGAGCGTTTAATAATATTTGAAAGGCCATGTTCATCTACTCCTTCAGCACAGCTTGAATATATTTTTCTGGTGTTGAAAGCATTTCCGCAGCTTGATTGATATAAGGTGCAATGAATTCTGTGCCTAATCCAATCGCAAGCGATAAGATAACAAGCAGTACCCCAGGATACACCATTCCTCTAATGGATGGCTTTCTTCTTCGCATATCCTGATCCTCTCCCCAAAACGCGAGCATGAAAATCCTCATAACAGAATAAAGGACAAGAAGACTGGACAGTAAAACAAGGATAGAGAACGTCATGTACCCAGCAGAAAACCCACCTTCAACAATTTTCAGCTTGCCAACAAATCCACTTAGCGGAGGAATACCTGCAAGTGATAAAGCCGATATGAAGAACATCCAGCCGAGTAGAGGCTGGGATTGAATCAGCCCACCCATTTTTTTCAGATGATTGGTTCCAGCATACACAAACAGTGCCCCTGCGAGCATAAATAGAGCTCCTTTGATCACCATATCGTGAATGAGGTAATAAATGGCGCCTTGAAGTGATGCCGGTGTATTGGCCGCAATACCAAACAAAATGACACCAACAGCTGTGACAATGTTATAAATCACAATTTTTTGCACATCAGAATAGGCGATAGAGCCAATGACACCGAATATAACCGTTAGAGCGGCTAGCCAAGCCATAAGTGTATGTGTAAAACCTGTATCATGTATAAAGATGAGCGTAAAGATCCTGGCAATCGCATATAGCCCGACCTTTGTCAGCAGTGCGCCAAACAAAGCTGAAATCGCTGCTGGCGGTGCATGATAAGACCCTGGCAACCAGAAATAAAGCGGGAAGACCCCAGCTTTTAAGCCAAATACAATCAGGAACAGAATGGCAATCACGGTGATTAACCCTGTTTGCCCAGATTCAGCTATTTTCACACTTAAATCAGCCATGTTCAGTGTGCCTGTGACTGCATATAAACACGCTACGCCAACAATAAATAATGCCGATGAGATAATATTAAACACAATGTATTTCAGTGATTCACGAAGCTGAGGCTTTGAACCACCCAGAACAATGAGCATATAAGATGCCATCAGCAACAATTCAAAGAAGACAAACAGGTTGAAAATATCTCCCGTTAAAAAGGCACCACTGACGCCAGCTAACAAGAATTGGACACCAGAATAATAGAAAAGCCGCTCTCTTTCTTTCCCAATCGTTTGAAAGGAAAAAAGAACTGTGACAAGTCCAACAATGGAAGCGGTCAGCACAAGAAGCGCAGCAAACTGATCGGCCACAAGGGCAATGCCAAACGGTGCTTTCCAGCCGCCCAAATAAAGGGTTTGTATGCCGTTTGTGAAAATCGTTTGGACCAAATAGACATTACAGATAATGGCTAAAAGAGATGCAAACACACTAAAGCCTCTCGACAGCATGGTGTTTTTATTCATAAAGATCAATAATGTAGCAGCTAGTAATGGTATTAATATAGGCAGGATCACGAGATTATTCATGCTGATCATTTCCTCTCATTTGATCCATGTCATCTGTTCTCAGCTCTTGGAAGGCACGGAAGGCCATCACGAGCAAAAAGGATGTTACACCAAAAGCAATGACAATGGCTGTTAAAATTAATGCTTGTGGCAATGGATCTACATAGGATGTGAGCCCCTCTTTCAAAATAGGAGGTGCTCCCTTTTTTAAGCCGCCCATTGTTAATAGAAGCAAATGGACGCCGTGACTTAAAACGGCAGTACCGACGATGACCCGCAGAAGGCTTTTTGAAAGCACTAAATAGGTCGCTGCCATAAAAATGATTCCGACGATAATAGACATTAGAAATTCCATTATTCCTTCTCTCCAATCGTTTGAATAATGGTCATGGTGACACCAACAACAACTAAATACACACCGATATCAAACAGGACCGCTGTCGCCAGTTCTGTTTTCCCTAGAAACGGCAGTTGGAAATAATCGAATGCATGGGATAGGAAAGGTGCTCCGAACAGAAAAGATCCCATACCTGTTAGGATGGCAACGAGCAAACCGACACCAGCCACATAAATAAAGTCAAATGGTAAAATGCGTCTGACTGTTTTAAGGTCATAGGCTAAAAGCAGAAGGACGACAGCACCAGCACTCATCAAACCGCCAATGAATCCTCCGCCAGGATTGTTATGTCCTGCAAGAAATAGGTGAAGTGAGAAAAGCAAGATGATGAATGCTGTAATTTTAGTAGTGACTTGTAAGAGCATATCATTCGTATCAATCTTTCTCATCGCCGTACGCCTCTCTTCCGTTTTCCTTGTGCTTTTACCTTCAATAATCCATAAATACCGAGTGCCGCAATGGCCAGCACTGTAATCTCAAAGAGTGTATCAAAGCCCCTGAAATCGACAAGAATGACATTGACAATATTGTCTCCGCCAGCCAGTTTGTAGCTGTTTTCAATGAAGTACGTTGAAATTGTGTCAAGAGATTGCTGGCTTGTTGAAGCGAAAGCAAGACAGGTGACAACGACTCCAACACCTAATGAGATGATCAAATTTGTTAATTTAAATCTTCGTGTTTTTTGCTTCAGGCTCAGCTTTGGCAAATGATAGAAGCAAAGTAAAAACAGCGCGACAGAAATGGTTTCAATAATGAGCTGTGTCAGCGCAAGGTCAGGTGCTCTGAAAATCACGAAGAACAATGACAGCGTGTAGCCCATAACACCTAGCGCAATAATAGCTGTTAAGCGTGAACGAGCAAATACAGTAGTGACTGTCGCTGCGACCATCACAAGTGAAAGGATGACTTCGTACGTGCCGATTGAAGCAGCATGCTCAGTTTGAAATGAGAAGGCTTGCTTGTAGAACATCACGCTGCCAAGCACGATAATCATAAACCCAAATACATAGACAAGATAGTCACGAAGGAATCCTGTCATATAGCTGTTTGTTAGGCGGTAAGCCCCTTTTTCTACACCTATAAGCGAACGATCATACAAAGCGTTAAATGACCATTTTTCCTTAAATATGTTGTACATTGGGCGCCATTTTGACAGCGTTAAATAGCCAATGGTACCGAGCGCAACTACACCAATTGTCATGTAAAGCTCTGGCTGGAATCCATGCCACGCTTCAATTTTTACGGCAAAGCGGCTTCCTGTTTGAATGGCTTCTGGAATGATCGCTTGAATGGCAGGTTCAATGACAGAATAGGCCAGAATATTAGGGAAAAAGAAGAACGTGACCACAAGTGCAGCTAAAATAATTGGCGGGATCAGCATACCAATCGGTGCTTCATGCGGTTTTTTCTCCAATTGATCGACATTCAGACGGCCTCTAAATGTTTTGAAGACGATCATCATACTGTAGATGAACGTAAACACACTAGCGAGCCAAGCGATAGCAGGGAAGACAGCCCCCCATGTTGAAACATCCGTAAAGCTGATGTCAGAAATCCGAATCATACTTGTGAAAAATAGCTCTTTACTTAAAAATCCATTAAAAGGCGGGAGTCCAGCCATCGAGAATGTACCAATTAACGTAATTGTAAAGGTAATTGGCATGATGGTCATTAATCCACCTAATTTGCGAATATCACGTGTACCTGTTTCGTGATCGATAATCCCTGCTGCCATAAAGAGACTACCTTTAAAGGTCGCGTGGTTAATGAGATGAAAAATAGCAGCAAGAACGGCTGCGCCAAAAAAGGCAGGGTTGTTTTCATGAATGGCAGCTGCGCCTACTCCTAGCATGAGCATAATCATACCGAGTTGACTCACTGTCGAGAAGGCCAGAATGGCTTTCAAATCATTTTTCCGAACGGCGTGGAAAGATCCCCAGAATAGTGTGATAAGTCCGACAATCGAAATGGTCCAAAACCACACCTCTGATATAGCAAAAATCGGACTAAAGCGGGCAACCAGATAAATACCGGCTTTGACCATAGTAGCAGAATGCAGATAACTGCTTACAGGGGTTGGTGCTTCCATAGCATCAGGCAGCCAAATATAAAATGGGAACTGCGCTGATTTCGTGAAGGCCCCTAGTAAAATGAGAACCATCGCAGGGATGAAATAAGGTGATGCCATAATGAGCTGAAGCTGATTGACTGCTTCGCGAATACTGAATGAATCAGTGATCAGGTAAATGAGGATGAAGCCGCCAAGCATAGCTAATCCGCCAAACACAGTAATAAGCAGTGATTTGGTTGCTCCGTAACGAGAACGCTCACGCTTATACCAATATCCAATTAAGAGGAAGGAAGAGATACTCGTTAGCTCCCAGAACAAATAAAGTACGACCATGTTGTCAGAGAGGACAACACCAAGCATAGCGGTCATAAACATTAATAAATACGTATAGAAAGAGCCAAGCTGTTCTTTTTCCTTTGATAAGTAGAAAATACTGTACAGTACCACAAGTGCACCAATACCTGTGATGAGTAAAGCAAATAACAGGCTGAGACCATCTACATACACAGTGAAATTCATCCCTAGAGAGGGAATCCATTCAGCTTGTGAGAACAACGTTCGTCCATTCGAGGTGATCTGGAGCATTTGGATGAAATAGGTAAATAAAAGAATAGGCAAGATGAGAACAAACCATCCTGTATGTATACGCCTTACGTATTTAAAGAGAAAAGGGACGACAAAGGCAAGTAAAAAAGGTGATAGGATGGCGAAGTGAATAAGCTGCAAGAAAATGAACCTCCTTTGATCAATATAAATTCACGTTCTAAAGAACTGGTAACTAAAATTATAGCGTAAATACAGACATGGTGCATTGGTTTGAACTGATTTACGGCAAATCGAAATTGTTTTGAGTTCTTTTGACCACAAAAAATATTTTATCAAAAATGAAACTCGTTGTATATTGTTTTGTATTTCGTACATGCTTTTCTTAAAGGAGCTGATCAAATGAAACGAAAGATCGCCATCAGCTTAAGCATATTCTGCACGATTTTAGGAGGAGCATTCTTGATTGAACGAAATGATCAAAAAAGGTGGCAGGCCGGGAGTGAATGGCCGCTATTTTCTGAACATCTCCTCCATATGACCTATCCGCAGGCGAAACAGTATCCTTTTCAGCCTCGGGAGTATATACGAATTGTATTAGCTGATGAATGAGGATGTATGGGAGAAAAGAAATATAAAAAAAGCATGTCCCTTATGAAAGGGACATGCTTTTTGTTTCTTTTTTAAGTAAACATTCTGAGTAAGATTGTTGCGCAAATAACGGTTGCTGCTCCGCCAAGACGTGTAGAGACTTGAGCGAAAGGCATAAGGCCCATTCTTCCAGAAGCTGAAAGAATTGCAACGTCACCAGTACCGCCTAATCCACTGTGACAGCCAGTCACAATTGCAGATTCAACTGGATACATGTTCATGAATTTACCAACAAAGTAACCAGAACCAACCATGCCTAGAACAACAGCAATACATACACATACGAAAGGAATCGAAATAACAGTGGCCACATCATCAAGTGGAATGTATAGAATTCCTAAACCAACCATTAGAGGCCATGTAAAGCTTTTCGATACAAACTTGTAGAACTGCTGTGAGCCGTTTTGCAAATGCTGAGGCATCACGTTTAAGTATTTGATTAATGCAGCAAGAACAATCATTAAGATTGGACCTGGAATATGAACAAAACTTTCTAATAAGCCGCCAAAGATAAAGGTTGTACAAGCAACAAGTACACCTGCACCCATTAAGCTGAAGTCAACTTTAGTATCCATTTCAGGCTGTTCAAAGATTTCATTTGCTTCTTTTGATTTAACAAGTCGTCCATTCCCGTTTAGTTCAGGACGTTTTTCACCAAGCTTTTTCATTGCGCCAGCACAAATGATGGCAATGACGTTCCCAATAACAGCAGCCGGAATCAATTGAGAAATTAATGACTCTGCTGATACACCAAGAATTTGTGAATAAGCAATTGATAATGGCAATATTCCTTCACCGACACCACCGGCAATAATCGGTACAATGATAAAGAAGAACGAATGATGCGGTGTGTAACCAACTAGAAGACCCACTAGAATTCCAGCCGCTACAGCTGTAATTGTACCTGCAACAAGAGGAACAAACATACGAATAAGGCCTTGTACTAAAACAGTTCGTTGCATCCCAAGAATACTACCTACTACAAGAGCAGATATATAGAAGTATAGGAAGTTCGACGTTTTCATCAGAGACGTAACCGCTTCCAACGAGTTTGGATTCAGAACATGAAAAAAGACCAGGAACGATGGTACGAATAAAGAAAGAATCGCCGGTCCACCAATATCTTTTAAGATTGGAATACGTTGTCCTACATCTCCTAGGAAAATCCCCAAAATCATAATAACAGCGAAACCACCAAGCATATTTGCTGGAATTTTATTAAAATAAGCGGCAGTTAAAATAATCGCTGCAAGTACTATATACACAGGTAGATCAATAACACCAATTTTCCAAGAAAGAATTTTTCGGAAAACGCTTTTATTATTGTCAGAATCGTTTGTAATCGATTTCAATTGTTGTGTATTAGCCACATAAACACCCCCAAATGCTATTTGTCTCAATTGTAGAAGATTCTGTGACACTCATCTATTTATTAAACTAAATTAAGTGTAATAAAAGTAAAATAAACGGGGGTTTTGTCGTTTTTATCATACAAAAATCCCCTGAAGATAGTTTGTCCTTCAGGGGATTGATCATACATGGTATTTATTTATCGTTTTCCTTTTAAATAAGGGGTACCAAGTGCTTTTGGTGCGTCTGCTCGTCCAATGAAGCCAGTAAGAGCTAGGATCGTCAGCACATATGGTGCAATGAGCATGTACACGTTCGGGATATCTTGAAACAGCGGAAGCAGAGAGCCAATGATGCTTAAGCTTTGTGCAAATCCAAAGAATAAAGCAGCGCCCATAGCGCCAAATGGGTGCCATTTCCCGAAAACAAGGGCGGCTAACGCAATGAAGCCTTGTCCTGTAATGGTGGCGTGTGAGAAGTCAAGAGCGATGGTCGATGCATACACAGCTCCGCCAAGACCGCCAAATAGACCACTAATGAAGACGCCAATATAGCGCATCCGGTATACCTTGATTCCCATTGTATCAGCTGCCATTGGATGCTCTCCGACTGCACGAAGTCGTAAGCCAAACGGCATTTTAAATAAAACAAACCAAGCGACAACCGCAAGAACCAATGCGAGAATGGACGTATAATACACATCTTTAAAGAAAATATCACCAATGATCGGAATATCACTTAAAAGGGGAATATCTCCTTTATAGAAAGGTTCTGTAATTTTATCCGTTTGTGCTTTTCCATAAATCAGTTTGACAACAAAAAGCGTAGCACCAAGGGCAAGCATGTTAATCGCAACACCACTGACCGTTTGATCTGCTCTGAACGTAATAGTGGCAACAGCGTGAATGAGTGAGAACACGCCGCCAATGGCCATACCAACAAGTAGACCGAGCCACGGGGTCAAGGCACCAAACGTATCAGCAAACATTAAGTTAAAGATAATACTAGAAAATGCTCCGACGACCATCAAACCTTCAAGACCGATATTGACGACACCTGATCTTTCTGAAAAGACGCCTCCAAGAGCGGTTAAAATAAGTGGTGCAGCATATACAAGTGTAGCCGGGACGATGATTTCAAGAATTTGCAGAAATCCCACTTATTTTCCCCCCTTTTTCTTCAATTGTTGAATGACAAGACGGATGATATAGCTTGAGGCAACGAAAAGAATAATGATCGCAATCACAATATCAACGACCTCAGTCGGTACGCCAGATTCAAGCGGCATGTTTAAAGCACCGACTTTCAATCCACCAAGCAATAATGCCGCTAAGACGACACCAATAGCTGTGTTTCCGCCTAATAAGGCAACAGCGATTCCGTCAAAACCAACGCCAGTGAAGGCATCTTTTATTGATGCATATTCAAAGGTTCCGAGCCCTTCCATCGCACCTGCAAGACCTGCAAAGGCACCAGAAATGAGCATGGAATATATAATGTTTTTTCTCACATTCATTCCAGCATATTGGGATGCGTGCTGATTCATACCAACAGCACGCAATTCAAACCCTTTAGAGGTTTTTTGGATAATGATCCACATAATAACCGCAGATAGGACAGCTACAATGATTCCGTTATGCATGCTTGAAAAATCAGTGATTTTTTCAAAAAAATCAGAGTGTAATGAGGCAGTGGAATTGATATTATCTGTTTTATCTTTATGATCTGTAAGAACATTTGTAATAATAAAATTAGTCACATGAAGTGCAATGTAATTCATCATAATAGTGACAATCACTTCATGAACATAAAAACGCGCTTTTAAAAACCCAGGAATAAAGCCCCATAATGCACCAGCAGCAGCTGCAGTGATCAGTGCAAGAGGCAGGTGGATATACGCAGGTGCATGGACGGTTGTTCCTATCCATACAGATGCAATCCAGCCAATGAGAAGTTGACCTTCTACTCCGATATTAAAGAGGCCTGTCCGAAATGCAAAAGCAACAGCAAGTCCTGATAAAATATAAGGCGTGACTTGTCGGATGGTTTCTCCCATATAATACGTTTCACCGAATACACCATTCCAAAGGGCGCTATAACCTTCGATGACACTATAACCGCTTGCCAGCATAATGATGGCCCCAACGAAAAGACCAAGTACAATGGCGATAAGCGGAATCAGCAGATTTGTTAAGCGATTAGACATTTGCTTCTTTCCCCACTTCCTGTTGCGTACTTCCAGCCATTAACAGACCAAGTTCTTGCTCTGTTGTTTCTTTTGGATCCACAATGGCAATAATGCTGCCTTCGAAAATAACAGCAATCTTATCACTGACATTGATAATTTCATCAAGCTCAAAGGATATGAGCAGAACAGCTTTGCCTGAATCCCTTTGTTCAATCAGACGTTTATGAACAAACTCAATGGCTCCGACATCAAGTCCACGTGTCGGTTGTGCGGCAATTAATAAATCAGGATTTCGGTCCACTTCACGGCCAATAATGGCTTTTTGCTGGTTACCGCCTGATAGCGCACGTGCTTCTGTATATTCACTAGGTGTCCGTACGTCGTATTCAGCAATGATTCGTTTTGCTTTTTGATAAATATTTTTCATATTCATCAAGCCAAACTTCGAATATGGACGCTGATAATACGTTTGTAAGGAAATATTTTCTCCAATTGAAAAGTCAAGGACAAGTCCGTGCTTATGACGGTCTTGAGGAATATGTCCGATACCAGATTCTGTGACCTTACGAGGCGGGAGATTTTGAATGGCTTTCCCGTTTAGCATGATCGTGCCAGATTCGGATTTTTTCAGACCTGTAATGGCTTCAATTAATTCAGATTGACCATTTCCGTCTACACCCGCAATTCCGACAATCTCACCAGCTTTCACTGATAAATTGAGTTGTTTCACGGCTTCAATTCCTCGCGCATCTTTGACAGTGAGATCTTGAATTTGCAAGACTTCTTCAGCAGGGGAGGCTGCTTTTTTGTCTGTTTTAAATGAGACTTCGCGGCCGACCATTAAACTGGCAAGCTCGTCTTTGTTTGTGTGTTCCACATCAAGTGTACGAATACCTTGCCCTTTTCGGATAATGGTCACGCGATGACAGGCATCCATAATTTCTTTTAGCTTGTGGGTAATTAATATAATGGATTTGCCTTCATTAATTAAGTTTTTCATAATTTGTATGAGTTCTTTTATTTCTTGAGGTGTTAAGACGGCTGTTGGTTCGTCGAAGATCAAGATGTCAGCGCCGCGGTATAGTGTTTTTAAGATTTCTGCTCGCTGCTGCATACCGACTGAGATGTCAGATACTTTAGCGGCAGGGTCTATTTTCAGTCCATAACGGTCAGAAAGTTCCTGCACTTGCTGAATGGCTTGTTCTTTGTCAATCTTTCCAAATTTCTTTGGCTCTTTTCCTAAAATGATGTTTTCAGCCACAGTAAATGTATCAACTAGCATAAAATGCTGATGGACCATTCCAATGCCTAAATCACTTGCATCATTTGGACTTGAGATTGTAACCGGTTTTCCGTGTACCTTGATTTCACCTTTTTCAGGCTGGTACAGTCCGAAAAGCACGTTCATGAGCGTTGATTTTCCAGCGCCGTTTTCACCAAGCAGCGCATGAATTTCGCCCTTTTTTAGCTGCAGCGTAATGTTGTCGTTTGCTACAATGCCAGGGAATTCTTTGCGTATATTCAACATTTCAATGACATAATCCACAGGTTTAACCGCTCCTTTTTTAGGGTGCTGATGAAGATAAAAACTAGCAAAAGAAAAGCTGCAAAACAAGGCTGCAGCTTTTCTTTTACCACCTTTTACGAATAAAGAGGAGGTAAAGGAGAGGCAAGGGGATAAGGCGCGGCTTATCCCGATGCACAAATTAAGCTTTAAAATCTTTTAGTTCATCACGTGTTGCAGGGATTTTCACTTCACCCTTGATGATTTTTTGTTTCCATTCTTCGACTTTCTTCAATACATCTTTATCAAGATTCTCTTGAGATGGAGAGATGTCAACGCCGCCTTCTTTCAGACCGTACGTGATGACTTCGCCACCAGGGAATTTACCTTCTTTTGCTTTTGTTGTTAAGTCTTGTACCGCTGTGTCTACTTTCTTAATCATAGAAGTAAGAGTGACACTTTGTTTTGTTCCAGGTACTTTACCTTCGTCATACTGGTCTTTATCAACACCGATAACCCAAACATTTCGATTTGGATCTGCCTTTTTTAAATTGGTTGCTTCTGTAAAGACACCAGTTCCAGTACCTCCAGCTGCATGATAAATAATGTCAACGCCAGATTTGTACATACTTTCAGCTGTTGCTTTACCGATGTCTGCTTTATCGAATGCACCAGCATATTTCACTTCAACTTTTGCTTTTGGATTAGCTGCTTCAACGCCTGCACGGAAACCAACTTCGAATTTTCTGATTAATTCAGAATCAACGCCGCCAACAAAACCAATTTTGTTTGATTTTGTAGAAAGAGCCGCTGCAACACCTACAAGGAAGGACCCTTCGTTTTCGTTAAATGTAATACTAGCTACGTTCTTCTTATCAACAACTGCATCCACAATTGCAAATTTGGAATCTTTTCGCTGATCAGCTATTTTAGAAATGGCACTCTCCATTTTATAGCCGATACCATAAATCAGGTTAAATTTTTGTCTAACAAGTGTATTTAAATTTGTTGGATAATCTGCATCCGTTTTGGATTGTAAGTAATCAAAGCCGTTTTTACCTTTTGTTAAATTGTTGTCTTTTCCAAATGCTTGTAAACCTTCCCAAGCAGATTGGTTAAACGATTTGTCATCGACACCACCGACATCAGTTACCATTGCAACAGTGAATTGATCTTTATCTTTTTTGTTTTCACCGCTGTTTGAGCCAGAGTTGCCGCATGCTCCAAGGATGGTTCCTGCTGCTACGACTAAGGACAATGCAAGTCCAATTTTGCGCTTCTTCAAAACATAACCCCCTATAAAATTTAAAAGTTTCAGAAAAGTCTCGCGAAAAAAGACCGACTCTTGCCTTCTCTTATCCTTGTGAAAAGGGTATTTTATCCTGCATTCTTTTAAAATTGATGGAAACAGGAGAGAAGATGTAAGACATCAGACTTATATCTCGTTGAACTAATCAATCATAATTTATCATTTCCCATCGAATAAATAAATAGAAATTTGTTTTATTTTTAAAAAAATGTTAAAAGGCTAAATTCGATGTCTTTTTATGTGCTGAAATATGATATAATGCCGCTTTTATGATGTGCTCTACTACAGTGAAACCGCTGATATCAAGGGGTTTGTGACATCGTATGCCATAAAAAAACATCTGGCCTTTGTGAAAGGTCAGATGTGTCAAATTAAAGATATTGCTGTATCAAATTCATGTTGCTTGTATTCAGTTTATATTGGAAAACAGGGCGGCCGATTGTCCCGTATGCCATCTCCACATCAACCACTTCGATATCCTCAAGAAATTTCAAATATTTTCTAATCGAAACTTGGGAGATTTCAGTATGATTGGCTAGGTCTTCGGTCGTGAAAGCCTGCTGACCGAATGATTGAATGCTTGTCCAGATGAGTTTGAGTGTGCTCTTAGTCAGGCCTTTTGGCAGCAGGACTTTTTCCGCCTCTGCTTTTTTATGAAAAAGCTTTGCGTCTAAATCATTTTGCGAGATGCTGTTCATCGTTTGGTATAGGGCATGTTTTCTTTTGTATTCTGCCAGTGCTGATTGGAAGCGTTCAAACTCAAAAGGTTTGATTAAATAGTCGACAGCTCCGTTTCGCATCGTTTGCTGTACGACATCCACTTCATTTGCAGCTGAAATGACGATGACGTCAACGGAATGATTTTGCTGACGAATTTCTGATAATAGGGCGAGCCCATTTTGTCCAGGCATATAAATATCAAGCAATACAAGGTGAATGATTTCTGATTTTAAGATGTCTAGTGCCTTTTGAAATGAGGTGGCAATCCCTTTTAATTCAAATCCTTCTATTTGGGTCAAGTAGCGTTTATTCAGCTCCCCGACCATTGGATCATCTTCTACGATCAACACATTAATCATGTGAATCCTCCTTTTGTTTATATGGAATACGGAGACTAAAGGTCGTTCCTTCTCCTTTTTCGCTTGTGACGATCATATGTCCGTTCAGTTTTTTGATGCTTTGGTCAACAAAATAAAGGCCAAATCCTCTGTCTTCTCCTTTTGTTGAAAAGCCTTGATCAAACATAATGTCCTGTTCTTCTTTTGTCAGACCGACACCTGTATCTGTAATTTCAATATGAAGCTGCTCTTGGACATATCTGAATGAGATGGAGATATTTTTGTTCTCTGTATGGGAAACGGCATCGAGTGCGTTATTTAACAGATTACCGATGACCGTAATAAGGTCATGTGTGACTGCTGGGTCCTCCGAGTTTGGTACCTGTGTACTGCAATTGACTTCTAAAGCTGCGCCTTGTTCTCTGATGTAGCTTTGTTTTCCTAGTAAAAACCCGGCTAAGACTGAGTTTTTCACATGGTTGATGATTTCATTTGTTTCTGTCTGCTGATAAATCGCAATATCTTTAATATAGGTGCCAAGGTCATCATAGTTCTTTAGCTGGACCAATCCTAAAATGACATGGAGCTTGTTCATAAATTCGTGTGACTGGGCACGAAGAGCATTGGCATACATCTTCACCCCGCTCAGCTGCTCAGCCAGGTGTTTGACTTCTGTTTTGTCACGGAAGGTTGCGATCGCTCCGACAATTTCCCCTTTTACCGTAATCGGCACCTCATTAAAGACCAGCTCCAATCCGTTCATTCTGACATCGCGATCAAGCAGCGGTTTCCGTGTTTCGATTACTTGCTTTAAGCCGCTTGAAGGAAGAAGAGCCTGTACATCTTGTTCTCTAGGGTCAACCATAATGCCCATATTATGAAAAAGACGTTTAGCTTCTGCATTTGCCAGCTTGATTTTACCGTGCTGATCAACGGCAAGAATGCCTTCTTTTGTTGATTCTAGCATAGCGCTTCGTTCTTTTAATAAGGTGGCAATTTCATCTGGCTCTAGTCCAAACATAATCTTCTTTACTTTACGTGCCACAATGAGTGCGCCGATAATGCCAGATAAAAGGCTAAGCGATGTGACAAAGTAGAGCGGGAGCAGGCTTTGATGAATAATTAAATCAATTTCCTTTAATGTAATCCCAACTGCCACAGCCCCGAGCTGCTTGCCATCTTGGTTGTAAACAGGAACAAAGGCACGCATGGACTTGCCAAGTGTTCCAGATGCGGTACTAATATGTTCTTTACCCTGTAATGCCGGTTTTTCATCACCGCCAGCAAACCGCTTCCCAATCTTTTGCGGATTCGGATGTGTTTTGCGGATACCGTTCATATCCATGACGACAACGAATTCGGTTTTGGTAATACGCTGAACACTTGTTGTATATTTTCGCAGTGCTGTATATGATTGATCTTTTTCCAATGATTTTGCTGTGATCGGAGCCTCTGCCACCATTTTGGCAGTGGAGAGGGCGATATCACGTTCCTGCTGATGAATATTTTTGGCTGTTTCTGACCAGATCGTAAAGAATGTGATACAGAGGGAGATCAGGACAACAATACAGACAAAGATCGTCAGCCGTGTTTGCAGTCTTAAAGTTTTTTTCACGAGTATACCCCTAACGCGCAATTTTTTCGTAATAGTAATACTTTAACGGGAAAATGTAAGTTTGTGAAGGAATGTACGTGCAAAATCACAAATTTGATTTAGATTCCAGTTTACTTGGAAAGCATCTTGTCAATCCGTTTTAAGTGAGCCATAATAAAAATGAGCTTATGAGAAAGGATCTATTTATGAAAAATACATATTTGACTGGATATTTTCCGCTGATTTCGATTTTGCTATTCAGCTCTGCCTTTTCTATTTTTACAGTAGGTATCACGACTGACTTCTTGACCCAAGCAGGAATTTTAAAAGGAATGCTGGAATTTTTCTCTGAACAGGGCATTCGTCTTGCTTTATTTGCCGCATTTGCACTTGTTTATTTTATGATTTTATCTGCTTTAAAACTCATTGCAGATACGGTGTTAGAGTTGGCGCTGCTCTTTTTTGCAAAGGACCCTGAAGGGGAGAACTTAAAGAAAATTCGGATTGCATCGGTTGTCTATTTGTTTGCCAGCTTACTTGCATTTCTATTGACGCAGCAGCTTATTCTGCTTGTTGGGCTTTTTGTTTTAGCAAGTCTCGTCTATTTTATCTGGGTTGTGGTACGCATTTATCAATCACTTTCCATGCTGAATTTAATTGGGTTTATGATGTTTAATCTGCTGTTTTGGGCCACGTTTTTGATCGGCATTTTGTACTTATTTATTAAGCTTTATAACAGTGTGATGGCGAGTCTGCCAGCTTAATCAGACGAAAGAAAGCATCCTCCGATGATGGAGGATGCTTTTTTATGGAAGAAACCGCTTCTGAATATCAGGTGTAGGCATCATACAGGATGTTTTTTGACCAAACCATTTGTAGCGATTCTTTGCAATGAGTTGATAAAACCAGTCACGGATTGGTCGAGGGATCGCGAGGAGTAAATAGCTCCATCTGTATATCCCTTTTAAATGCCGCGCCGCTTTTAAGATGCCTGTTGACTTCATATAAAGGGTCCCATTTTCAATATAAATGAATGAATTGAACTCATCTAAAGGCAAGCCGTTTTCTTTTAAAATACGCTGCCCTGTATCTGATTGTAAAGAAGCAAACATCATCCGCTCATTCGGGTCGCGCTTGATGATAAACTGAACAGCACCACTGCACACGTTGCAGACACCGTCAAATAAAATGAAGTGAGAGGGTTGTGTTGAATGCATCGCAATCAAACCTCCTGTTTATCTAGCGTATTGCATAGTTTGTTTCCAAATACGTAAGTGCGGACTTGAACTATAAATAGATTCAACGGTTCCTCTATCTCTTCCTACCCATACACCCATTGTGTATTGATCTGTCAGGCCAACAAACCAAATGTCTTTGTAGTCATTGGATGTGCCTGTTTTTCCCCCAATGTAAGGAGAATTGAAATTCGCCTTTTTCCCTGTTCCACTTTTCACAACAGAGGCAAGCAGCTTGCGCATTGTTTCATTTGTACGCTGAGAATAGATTTGCTTCGGCGACTCTTTCCACTTGTAAAGGGTTTTGCCGTTTAAGTCTGTGACCTTTGTAATGGAGTGATTTCGTGTATAGGCACCTTGATTGCCAAACACGGTATATGCATCGGTTATTTCTAGCGGTGAGAAGCCTTTTGTAAATCCTCCAAGTGCAGAAGGGAGGCGGTAATCATCTGCGACAATATGTTCGAATGAAAACTTTTCTAAATAGCTGAAGCCTTTTTTGACACCGACTGTATCAAGCATACGAATCGCTGGTGTATTGTAAGAGTTCTTAAAGGCTGTTTCAAGTGTTACAGTTCCATACGTTTTATGATTATAGTTTTGCGGGCAATATCCGCTACTGCAAAACTTGCCGGCACTGATTTTGCTTGATGCCGTGGCACCGGTTTGATCGATATAAGGGCCATAATCTAACAGCGGCTTAATGGCGGAACCTGGTTGTCTTTGCGCTTGATAGGCGTAGTTGAAATCAAACTTTTTATAATTCTTCCCGCCAGCAAGTGCGACAATTTGATGGGTTTGGTGGTTAATGACTGCTGAACCGCCTTCCACACCTTGATAAGGCAATTGTGCATTGAGCTGATAGACCGCTCTTTGTTGTAAGGAAGGGTCTAGTGCTGTATAAATCTTCACACCATCTTGAAGCAATGCACTGACCTTTTCTGATAATTCTTTTTGAATTGCCTTTTTTGCGCCAGCTGTTTTGGCTTTTTTCAATCGTTTTGTAAAGCCTTCGTGATCAGACACCAGATCGGTAAATTCTTCATTGGCGTATGTCACATAGTCAGGGTAAAGGTTTTTCTTTTCACTTAAGGACAAGCTGATTTTTTCTTTCACTGCTTTTTTGTATTGCTTCTTAGTAATGACACCATCTTTTTCTAAAATACCAAGCAGCCGTTCCTGGCGTTTTTTTGTATGTTTGAATTGTTTCAATGGGTCATACAGCGTAGGGTTGTTAGGAATCGCAGAAATAAATGCCATCTGTGCAAGCGTCAAAGAACTAAGCGGCTTATCAAAATAGTAATTAGCCGCAGAACCGACACCGTAAACCCCGTTACTGAAATAAATCGTATTTAAATAGCTTTCGAGAATTTCCTCTTTTGTAAATTTTCGCTCGAGCTCATAAGAATAGAGAAGTTCTGTAAACTTTCGGCTGAATGAACGTTCATGACTTAAATATAAATTACGGGATAACTGTTGTGTGATGGTGCTAGCGCCTTGGCTAATGCCATGGTTTTTCACATTTGCGGCAAGGGCACGAATCACGCCCATAAAGTCAATGCCTTTATGGTCATAAAAGTTGCGGTCCTCTGATCGGAGGAACAGCTCCTTGACGGAATCAGGAATTTTATCGTACTTCACGAAAACACGGTTCTCATCGTTTGATACGATCTCAGAGATAAGAGAACCATCTCGATCATACATATAACTGTTTTGGGAAAAGTCTACCTTTTCCAGCTTGATTTTTTGATCAAGCACTTCGTTAACAGGTTTTACACTTGCGGCTTCTTCCTTTGATAGATAAAAAGTCAGAACAAATAATGGAATGAGGGCAACAAGTAATAACCATCCAATGATTGCACGAAACATGAGGTCACTCACTTTCTTCGGATTTCTAGCCATATCGTACCATTCTTTTGCGATTACGAGAAGGTTATTTTTAGAAAAGAATAGACGTGAAGTCTAGTAAACAAGGCATTTAGACAGAAGAAAAGAGTATCTGATGATGGATCAGACACTCCTCTCTTTTGTCTTTGATTGTGAGCGGACCGCCCATAAAAATAATGCCCCGAAAAGGAAAATGCCGGCGGTAACATAAAAGACAGCTGGAATTCCGTAATGACTCGCCACAATGCCGCCTATAACGGGTCCGACGACATTTCCAAGAAAGCGGAAGCTGACATTGTAACCAAGCACTTCCCCTTGCATAGAGGCAGGCGCTTTGATGCGAATGTAGGCCGTCGTACAAGGAATGATGCCACCTAGTGCCATCCCGTATAAGAAACGGAAGATGACTAACATCCCGTAGGAATCTGCCATCGCTTGCGGGATAAATAAAATGGAGGAGAGGATGAGAAGGGCAAGCAGCACCTTATCGTGACCAATACGATCTCCAAGGTCTCCCCATTTCCGTGTAAACAGCAAATTGCCAAGCCCCGTTGCAGAAAACGCCAGTCCTGCATAAAAGGCAAGGTTGACTGGGCCGTGTAAATCATGAATGTACAAGGCTAAAAGCGGCTGAATACTAAAGTTCCCGACTTGCGTAATAAATGTGAGAAGCATGGTGACCACAAGCAAAGGCTGTTTGAAAATATGGACAAGGACGTCCTTCCGTGAGTAAGAAACCCGTTTTGCTTCTTTTGAACGGATCGGCTGTTCTTTCACACCGAAGATAATGACAATCGCTGACACATATATGACAGCAGCTGTTAAGAAAAATGTATAAATGAATCCGACACTGTCTGCCATAAATCCACCCATTAATGGACCAAATAACCCTCCGGCGACATTACTCATCTGCATTGTACCAAGGGTCTTACCGGCTGTTGCCTTTTCGGTCTGTGCAGAAATCAGTGCCATCGAAGTCGAAATAAAGCCTGTCACAAGCCCCATGAAAAGCCGTAACGCAAATAGTTGATAAACGGTTTGAACAAGCCCCATTAATAAAATGCTTGTTGCAATCCCAATGCCGTTAATGAGCAAAATCTTTTTATAGCCATGCCGGTCACCAATCCGTCCCCAAATTGGAGAAATGAGAAAGGCTGTTAAAAACGTAACCCCAAAGACATAGCCGCTCCATCTTTGAACAAATTCATTCGAATAACTGCTATCAAGAGACTCTATGTAAAGTGATAAAAAAGGGACGATCATTGTAATGCTGGCAGATACAAAAAAGTTCACAAACCACATGATGTACAAGTTTTTCTTCCTGTTTGTGATAAAGACCACCTTCTTTATTTATTTCGTGTTCCTTAATAATTATAAAGGAAAATAAACGATCTTTCATCTGATGAATAGGTTGGGCATAGTGAATCTGCATTATTT
The DNA here is from genome assembly GCF_038003325.1 of Bacillus sp. FSL K6-3176. Lineage (NCBI taxonomy): Bacteria > Bacillati > Bacillota > Bacilli > Caryophanales > Bacillaceae > Bacillus > Bacillus sp. FSL K6-3176. The sequence continues at coordinate 2,862,776 of NZ_JBBOOX010000001.1, read as the reverse complement.
TCACGAAAATGAAGTGATTTCAAAGTCCGTCTTAATATAATAGTAGCAGGATGGAAAACAGACGAGAAAGTGGGGTGAGACTGATGGAACAGAAGACGCTGCTTGTGGTCGATTTTGAATTTACGATGCCTGATGGGAAATATCATCCGCAAAATTTTTTCCCGGAAATCATTGAAGCCGGTGTCGTTAAAGCATCAAATGAAACGATCATAGACACATTCTCAAGCTATGTCAAACCGAAAAAGTTCCCGAAGCTGACAAAGCGCTGTAAATCGTTCCTTGGCATTACGCAGCAGGATGTAGAAAGCGGGATTTCTTTTGAGGCGTTTATCGAGAAGCTCGTGTCACTCGATGGGGGAGAAGACTGTGAGATTATCACATGGGGAAATATGGACATGAAGGTACTGAAGCAAAACTGTATGCTCAATCATATTGGTTTTCCTTTTAAGGGGAATCAAAGGGATCTGGCTTTTGAATATAAAACCTTTTTTGGGGATAGAACACTCACAGGACTTCGGAAAGCAGCTAAGGAGTACGGCAGTGAAGGAGCTGGTAAGCATCATAAAGCACTCGATGATGCCATGACCACTTATCAGCTGTTCACCCTTTTTGAAAAAGATCGATCCTATGTGGAAAATCCGCAAACAACCAAAATTGGTGAACTCATTGACTTCTCTCACTTTTTTGATTCGGCAGATTAGCGGGCGTCTTCTGGAAAATAATCTTTTTCAAGAGAAGAGAGGCACGCTCTTGATTTTTCAGCCCACTTGGAATCATCCGCACTGAGCCCTTTTTTCAATTTGTCTACGGCGTCTTTCAGTGATACTTGATAATCAGGTATGTCGCCATCATAAGGCTTGACCATATGATGAGGGATGTTCGTCTGTTCCCTAAAGGCCAAAGCCCGTCTTTCCTGAAAAAAAGGTACGTCCGCTTCTTTTGGATGATGCAGGTCACCTTGAGTGGGGTGTGTTAAAACCGCTTTTACTTGAACGAGATAAGTAGATGGTTTAACGGCTGTCACTTCCCCAATGTAAACACCTGTTTTGTAAAAACCTTTCACGATTTGTCCAATCTGAATGTCTGTCATATGAAATTCCTCCATTTCCTTCGCATAAGAAGGTATTTCCTTTCTTTTAGCCAATATAGTGAAGTAAACGAGCAAAAGGGGGAAGAGCGGAACATGTCGTTCATCATATTCTTTCTACTGTATTTTCCTGAAGATAAAAGGGAGTATATCCCTGCGGCAATCACGACGGTGCTTTTCTTTGCTGCTGCATTTATTTGCTTTCGTCTGATCGTTCGTGCTTCTAAGAAGCAGGAGCAGATCGATGAAAAAAGGACAAAAAAAATGGATTGATCATTTTCTTCTTGTATCTTCAGGAAACTTCACGGTGACTGTTGTACCAGACTGCAATGAGCTTTTGAAACGAATCGTTCCATGATGATTTTCAATGATGGAAAATGTCACTGTCAACCCAAGCCCTGTTCCTTTATTTTTCAATGTGTAATAGGGTTCACCAAGCTTTTTCATTTGGCTTTCTGACATGCCTACACCGTTATCAACGAAATAAAGGCAGATTCGATGATTTTCTTTTGAAGCAAACAGTTCGATTTTACCTTCGTGTTCGGGCGCTGCTTCGATTGCATTTTTGATTAAATTAATCATGACTTGTTTGATTTTCGTTTCATCACCTTGGATGTATAAGTCTGGTTCAATCGATTGATGAATCGTGACCGACTTAAAATTCGCATAGGATGTCATCAGCGATGCACATTCTTCAAGTAATTTAGATAAATTGAGAGACTCAATTTGATAATAATTTTGTTTCGCAATATCAAGATAGCTCGTAATAATATCCTGCGCACGGTCAAGTTCAGATAAAACGAGATTTTTATAATCTTTATTGGTTGACGGCTCTTTCGTATTGTCACTTGAAAAGAGCAGTTGGATAAATCCTCTCACCACCGTCAGTGGATTGCGGACTTCATGGGCGACACTTGCTGCCAGTTCACTCACAATCGTCAGTTTCTCTGATTGGACAAGCTGTGTTCTCATTTGCGCATTCTCTTTCACAAACTCAATGGAATAAATACTCAGCACAAGAAAGAATATGTAGTAAAGAGTTGAGAAAAATAATTCGAGCAGCTTTTGCTGCATAATGAATGCAGGGCTGTACTCTATTAAGCTGACCACAAGCAGTCCAATGTAAATAAACATCCCTTTTGATAACGCAATCAGGACTCCGTATAACAGCTTTCTCTGCTTAGAATATAGGCGCCATTTCCGGTAAAGCAGGAAAGGAATGAAAAAGTAAATCGGTACAACAATCAATCCAACCCATAAAAAAGAGCCATACATCACGAACTTTACGGTTGAACTAACCAAGATAGCGACGATTCCGGCGGTATATCCCCCGTATAAAATAGCCAGTACAAGGGGAATTGATTGAAGCCCAGTCTGCAAATCTAAAATCGAACCAACTGGATACATAATACATAGTGCTGATGAAATGGATGCAAATATGGTGATGAGCAGTTTATTCGTTTTAGGGAAATGAGCAGGGGTCCGGCTTAGCCATAGTGCATGATATAAAAAGATTGGAAATAGAATAAAAGATACATGGAGCAGAAAATCCTTGAACATTTCCATTTAAATGCTCTCCTCGTAAATAATTGTAATTCCTCTCATTATATCATTTCATGTACAAAGTAGATATGATAATAGGAGGGTTTTTTTCTTTAAAAAGAACACCCGTTAGGATGTTCTTTTGATAGAAATGGTTTTATTCGGATGATTGAGTGAATGCTTGATGAAGGCGCTTCAGACCTTCTTTCACTGTTCCGGCAGGACAGCCTAGATTCATTCGAATAAAGCCGTCTCCTTCATGCCCATATACGTTTCCGAGCTCTAGTATGACCTTGCCCTTTTTCAGCAGATTACGTTTCAATTCTGCTTGAGTGAGCTCATAATCACGAATATCCAGCCACAATAGATAAGAAGCATCTGGTTTCATATAACGCATGCTCGGCAGATATTCATCAATATAATCCATTGCGATCTTCATATTATTTTCGAGATAAAGAACAAGTGAATCAAGCCACTCATCTCCGTGGCGATAGGCCGCCTCCATGGCAGGAATCGCAAAGGCATTCAGTTTAGACAATCCATTTCTTTGCACTTCATTGGTGAAAAGGGTTCTTTTTTCTTCATCAGAAATGATAATGGCAGATGCCTGAAGACCAGCTAAATTAAATGTTTTACTCGGTGCAATACACGTTACCGTGATGTTAGCTATCTCATCAGAAAGGCTGGCAAAAGGCACATGCGGCTGCCCGTAAAGCATCAGATCGGAATGAATTTCATCTGACACGACGGTCACACCGTACTGTACACATAAATCTCCTACACGCTTTAATTCCTCTTTTGACCAAGCTCTCCCTGAAGGATTATGCGGATGACAAAGAAACATCAGCTTTGCTTCTGGTTTGCTTAATTTCTTCTCTAAATCATCAAAATCCATCATGTAACGGTTGTTTTCTATTTTTAAAGGGTTGGTTGAGACGATACGTCCGTTTCTTTCAATCATTTGATAGAAGGGCGTATACACCGGTGACTGAATGACCACTTCATCATTCGGAGCTGTAAAGGCTTGTACCGCAAAACTAAGTGCTGTCACGATACCTGGTGTGAAGGTGACGGCATCTGTTTGTATCGTCCAACCGTGTCTTCTTTTGACCCAGTCAGCTACTGCTTGCTGCGTATCCTGATCCTGAAATGCATAGCCGAATACGCCGTGATCTAATCGTTCTTTTAAAGCATCAAGCACGACTTGGGGCGCTTTAAAATCCATATCTGCTACCCACATTGGCAGCGCATCTGTTGTCAGGAATAAAGACTCTGCTTGATCCCATTTGACTGATTTTGAACCTTTACGTATGATCTGTTCGTCGAAATTCATGAAACCCACCTCTAGCCGTTTTTCAACCATTCTTGGTTGTGCTAAAATAAACATCACAAAATTTATTATAAGCGGTGATCCCCATGAAAGATAGTCAAGCTGTAGAAGAGATGATTCAAATCATTAAGGCATGGGACCCTTTTCAGTATGGAGAGGACTTTTACGAAACGGAGCCTGCTGACGTCATCAGTGCCTTATACGACGCAGAAGACCCGTTATCTTTCGCGAAAGACATTCAAGCCATTTACCATCACTCATTTGATCAGCTTCTTCCGATGGAAAGCTGCCAGCATATCGCAAATCAGCTTTTTATCATAAGAGAAAGTAGCTCCTGCTCGTTTTAAGACAGGCTGAAATGACCAATTTGATCAGACACAAAGACCGGATTTTCCTCAGGGATGAGGTGCCCGGTTTTTTTTAATGCGTGAAAGGTTGAATGCGGCAGATCTTTGTGCAGTCTTTCGCCAATTTGAATAGGAACGATCCGGTCTTCCTCCCCCCAAATCAGCAGGACAGGTGTCTCCATTTTCTTTAAGACATCTGACGCTAAATCGCCTTCCCTATGCCGAATCAAACGAAAAATACCTCTGAAAATTTGGTCATCTGAAAAAGGCTTTAAATATCCGTCTACCATCTCTTGATCAATAATCGAATGATCATGCACAACAGCGGTTAAATTTTTCATAATACCTTGCTTGAACAACTTTCTTTTTAAATAGAGATAAAAATAAGGAATATATGTGCTGTAAACAAGCGACTTTTTGGACTTATTCATATACCCTGAACTGCATAAAAGAACAGCTTTTTCAAATAGGTCGGGACGCTCAGAGGCAGCATATAAAGCAATTTGTCCCCCCATGGAATGCCCCACGAGGATCGCATGCTGAATCTGCAAATAACCAGCTAGTTCAATGATGATTTTTGCCATGTTGCGATAGCTGTAAATGAACGTATTCGATTTTTCGGACTGCCCGAATGGAGGCAGATCAATCGCAATTAAATTGAAGTCTTGTTTCAGAAGCGGGATGAGCTTTCGATAGCTGAAGGTAGATGAGAAAAGGCCGTGAATCAAAATCAATGTCTTCTTACCTTCATTTGGATAGTGTTCGTAATAGATATCTAAACCGAATTTACTTTTCATATAGGATGGCTGTACAATGTCCACACTCATCAACTCCGATATTTGATACTCACTCTCTGTTAGGTGACTGTATTGTACCCTAAAAAGTGGATTTTAAGCTACGATTAGAATCTTTTCCCTGCTTAGCATAATGGGAAAAACGTGCTATAATGTTCAGAAGATTTTTTAAAACTAGCTTTTTACAATCAGAGGTGTGAAATCAATGAAACTAACCGAAAAAGAAACTGAAATATTAGAGATTTTAGATGAAAACAGCCGCGCCGATTTAAATACAATTGCAAAAATGGCAGGTGTGACATCAGAAGAAGCAGAAGCCATTATTCAAAAGCTCGAAGATCAAAAAGTCATTATTGATTATTCGACCATGATTGACTGGCGAAAAGTAGACGGACACGAAGGCGTTACAGCGATGATTGATGTGAAAGTGACCCCAAAAAGAGGCGTCGGTTTTGATGAAATTGCTGAACGCATTTACAGGTTCCAAGAAGTGGAGTCCGTGTATTTAATGTCAGGCGTGTATGATTTATCTGTTGTGATCAGAGGAAGATCCATGTCTGATATCGCCCGCTTCGTATCTGAAAAATTATCGACACTTGATTCTGTTGTTTCAACCACTACCCACTTTATTTTGAAAAGATATAAGCATGATGGGAAAGTCTTTGAAACAGGGGACGATGACAAAAGAATCGTGGTGTCTCCTTAAATGAAAAAGTCTTATTTATCTGAAACGGTACAAAGCATTCAGCCGTCAGGTATTCGGAAATTCTTTGATTTGGCAGCCACAATGGAAGGGGTTATCTCCCTCGGCGTCGGCGAACCGGATTTCGTGACAGCTTGGAATGTGAGAGAAGCCAGTATTATGTCTTTAGAGCAAGGACTGACCTCTTATACAGCAAATGCTGGGCTGCTCTCTTTGCGAAAAGAATTGAGCCATTATTTATATAAGCGGTTTCAAATTGAATACAGTCCTGAAGAAGAACTCATTATTACCGTTGGCGGCAGCCAGGCGCTTGATTTGGCCTTTCGCGCCATTTTAAACAACGGGGACGAAGTAATCATCCCTGAGCCTTGTTTCGTCGCATATGGGGCTCTGACGACACTTGCGGGCGGTGTACCGGTTTATTTAAGTACATCGGCAGAAAAAGATTTTAAAGCCGATTCTGCTGATCTTCGTACGAAGCTGACGCCGAAAACAAAAGCCATCTTGCTATGCTCTCCATCAAACCCAACAGGGTCTGTTTACTCGAAAGAAGAGCTTGAAGATATTGCTCAGTTTGCAAAGGAGCATGATCTTTTAATCATCACAGATGAGATTTATGCAGAGCTGACGTACGATGAAGCTTTTACGAGTGTGGCGGCGATTCAAGATATGAAGGAAAGAACGATTTTGATTTCAGGCTTTTCCAAAGGGTTCGCTATGACGGGGTGGCGCTTAGGCTATGTGGCAGCACCGCCAATCCTCCGTGATGCCATGCTGAAAATACATCAATATTCTATGATGTGTGCACCAGCTATGGCACAATATGCCGCAGAAGAAGCATTAAAAAATGGACTTGAAGATGTGGAGAAAATGAAGAAAAGCTACAGAAGGCGCCGTAATTTGTTTGTCGGCTCTCTCAATGAACTTGGACTCACTTGCCACCAGCCAAACGGAGCGTTTTACGCTTTCCCGTCCATTAAAAGCACAGGCATGACTTCAGAACAATTTGCCGAGGAGCTGCTGCTTAGCGAGAAAGTAGCGGTTGTCCCTGGAAATGTATTCGGTCCAAGTGGTGAAGGACATATTCGCTGTTCATATGCATCATCACTCGATCACTTGCAGGAATCACTTTCAAGAATCCAGCGTTTTTTGCAGAATAGACAAGTGAAAGAAGAGGCACCTGCTATCTTAAAATAAAAAAAGGCATCAATCCATCTGGATTCATGCCTCTCAAATTAGGGGGGAATACTAGAAAGCATTCTTGTTTTCAGGTATTCCCCCTTTTGAACGGATCTAAACCCAATTAAAAAATATTTTGCGTAAAAGACCGTTCTGTGATATAGTTTTTAATTGCGTATAAACGAATATTAAAACATTTATTTAGGAGTTGTTATCATGGCGACAAAGTTTGAAGTAGGCAGTGTTTACACTGGTAAAGTAACAGGATTACAAGCGTATGGTGCGTTTGTTGCATTAGATGAAGAAACTCAAGGGCTTGTGCACATTTCTGAAGTGACACACGGTTTTGTAAAAGACATCAACGAGCACCTTTCAATTGGTGACGAAGTACAAGTGAAAGTTCTTTCTGTTGATGAAAATGCTGGTAAAATCAGCCTTTCTATCCGTGCAACGCAAGAAGCACCTGAAAGAAAAGAAAGCAAACCAAAGAAACAAAGACCACAGCAAGTGAAAGAAGAAGCTGCTGCACCACAAGGTTTCAATACACTGAAAGATAAACTTGAAGAGTGGATTGAGCAATCAAACCGTAAAGACCTTATCAAGAAATAAAAAAAGCACCGCTTCAAACGGTGCCTTAGGCTGCCTCATAGGCAGTCTTTTTTTATGTCTTTTTCATTAGCGGACCTCTGGATTTGGCTCGTCACGGCGGACAGCTTCTTCACTAGGTTTGAACAACAGACCAAGATTGACAAGACCTGCAATTCCAACAAGACCATAAATAATACGTGATAATGCAGCACCTTGACCGCCAAAGATCGCTGCTACTAAGTCAAATTGAAAAAAGCCGATTAGTCCCCAGTTAATAGCACCGATAATCGTGAGCACGAGGGCAATACGTTGAATAGCACTCATCGTGATTCCTCCTTTCGCTACAGTATCAATACATTTATATTTTGCAGATTTTTAGCCAAACTATGCGTAAGAAAATGGATGAAAGCAAATTACTTTACTTTTGGAATGAAAGAAGCGCATAATGTAGCGCGAGGAGGAGATCACATGGATCGATTTACTTATTGGAACCCAACGAAATTAATTTTTGGAAAGGGAGAAGTATCAGCCCTTTCAGATGAACTAAAACACTACGGAAAAAACGTATTGCTTGTATATGGTGGAGGCAGCATTAAACGAAATGGCCTTTATGACCAAGTTGTCAGTATCTTAAAAGAATCAGGAGCTACAATTACTGAGCTTGCTGGTGTTGAGCCAAACCCGCGCTTAACAACGGTTAGAAAAGGGGTTGAGCTTTGCAAAGAGAACCAAATTGATTTTATTTTGGCAGTCGGCGGCGGTAGTGTCATTGACGCTACCAAAGCGATCGCAGCTGGTGCGAAATATGATGGAGATGCATGGGATATCGTCACTCGTAAGCATGTCCCAATGGAAGCCATCCCATTTGGTACAGTATTAACACTTGCGGCGACAGGTTCTGAAATGAACTCTGGCTCCGTCATCACAAACTGGGAAACAAATGAGAAATACGGATGGGGCAGTCCAGCTGTCTTCCCTAAATTCTCTATTCTTGACCCAGTCAATACATTTACTGTGCCAAAAAACCATACGATTTATGGCATGGTCGACATGATGTCTCACGTGTTTGAACAATATTTCCATCACACGGAGAATACACCTTACCAAGATCGTATGTGTGAAGGACTTCTTCGTACGGTCATTGAAACAGCACCGAAGCTGATCAATGATTTGGAAAACTATGAGCTTCGTGAAACGATTTTATTCACAGGCACCATTGCACTGAATGGAATGCTTTCAATGGGTGCACGCGGAGACTGGGCATCTCACAATATTGAGCATGCGGTATCTGCGGTGTATGACATCCCTCATGCAGGCGGACTTGCGATCTTGTTCCCGAACTGGATGAAACATGTCATTCAAGAAAACCCAGGTCGCTTCAAGCAATTAGCAGTGCGTGTATTCGATGTAGACTCTGCGGGCAAAACAGACGAAGAAGTTGGCTTAGAAGGAATCGAAAAACTTTCTGCTTTCTGGACAAGTCTAGGCGCACCAAACCGTTTAGCTGACTATGACATCAACGATGAGAAAATTGATCTGATTGCAGACCGTGCAATGGCACGTGGTGAATTTGGCCAATTTAAAAAGCTGAACAAAGAAGATGTTCTAGCTATTTTAAACGCTTCTTTATAATCGAACATGGAAAAGATAGCTGCTTTTAAGCAGTTATCTTTTTTGAGTTCTGCATGTACATATGTTACAGTAGTCTTTCATGTTTTTTGGATATAAATGTTTTAAGGAGATGTAGAACAGATGGAGAACTTTATTTACTATAATCCAACGAAATTAATGTTTGGAAAAGGACAACTAGACGGACTGAAAAGTGAACTCGCTCGTTATGGAAAACGAGTGCTTCTTGTATATGGTGGAGGCAGTATTAAGAAAAATGGTCTTTATGATAAAGTCATCAGCGCTTTAAATGAAGCAGAGGCTGACGTATTTGAACTGTCAGGAGTTGAACCGAACCCTCGCCTCACTACAGTGCAAAAAGGAATCGACATTTGCCAAAATGAGAACATTGATTTCTTATTAGCAGTTGGTGGGGGAAGTGTCATCGACTGTACAAAAGCCATTGCAGCTGGAGCTGAATATGACGGGAATGTTTGGGATATTATTTCAAAGAAAACGACCGCTCAAAAAGCACTGCCATTTGGCACAGTATTGACACTTGCAGCGACAGGCTCAGAAATGAACCCGGATTCTGTGATCACGAACTGGGAAACAAATGAAAAGTACGTGTGGGGCAGTTCAGTCACGCACCCTGCTTTTTCAATTTTAGATCCTGAGCACACATATTCTGTGCCAGAGAATCAAACGGTGTATGGCATGGTTGATATGATGAGCCATGTATTTGAACAATACTTCCATAATGTCAAAAACACGCCTCTACAAGATCGGATGTGTTTTGCTGTTCTTCAAACAGTCATCGAGACAGCGCCAAAACTACTTGAAGACTTACAAAACTATGAGCACCGTGAAACCATCCTTTATGCAGGAACAATTGCTTTAAATGGCACGCTGCAAATGGGCTATTTTGGCGACTGGGCATCACATACGATTGAGCATGCAGTATCAGCAGTCTATGACATTCCGCATGCAGGTGGACTTGCGATCCTCTTCCCAAACTGGATGCGTCATACACTTGATCATAATGTCGAACGTTTTAAAAACCTTATGTTGAACATGTTTGACATTGAGACAGAAGGAAAATCGGATCGTGACATCGCATTAGAAGGAATCGACAAGCTGTCAGCCTTCTGGACAAGCCTCGGTGCACCGAACCGTTTAGCGGATTATGATATTGGTGAAGATCAACTGGACAAAATTGCTGACATCGCAGCAAAAGAAATGGAATATGGTGGTTTTGGTAACTTTATGAAACTTGGCCGTGATGACATTTTAGCGATTTTGAAAGCTTCTCTATAATTTGGATGGCTGCTTCTCTTCATGAGGAGCGGCTTTTTGCTGCATCAATGACGATCACTTGATTTCAATAGCTAGTTCCGCTAAAGTGAAAGGGACAGAACTAACGTAATGGAGGGCTTACAAGCGATGACACATATTCAATTTGACTACTCGAAAGCGTTACCTTTCTTTCAAGAACATGAGCTTACATATTTAAAAGATTTTGTGAAGGTGGCCCATCATAATATTCATGAACAAACGGGTACTGGCAGTGATTATTTAGGCTGGGTTGACTTACCGAAGCAATATGATCGCGAAGAATTTGCCCGCATTAAAAAAAGTGCAGAAAAGATTAAATCTGATTCTGATGTATTACTCGTTGTTGGAATTGGTGGTTCTTATCTTGGCGCACGTGCGGCCATTGAGTTTTTAAACCATTCTTTCTATAATAGTTTGCCAAAAGGCAAACGCAAAACACCGCAAATCATCTTTATTGGAAACAACATCAGTTCTTCTTATTTAACAGATGTAATGGATCTGCTAGAAGATGCCGATTTCTCCATTAATGTGATTTCAAAATCTGGTACAACAACAGAGCCAGCCATTGCGTTCCGTATCTTTAAAAAGCTCCTTATCGAAAAATATGGTGCTGAAGAAGCGAAAAAACGCATCTATGCGACAACTGACAAGGCACGCGGGGCACTCAAAACATTAGCAACTGAAGAAGGCTATGAATCATTTATCATCCCTGATGACGTCGGCGGACGCTATTCCGTCTTAACAGCAGTTGGTCTATTGCCAATCGCTGTAAGCGGTGCAGACATTGATCAAATGATGGAAGGTGCTGCGAAAGCAAGTGAAGACTTCGCTTCATCTGAGCTCTCAGAAAATGCGGCTTATCAATATGCGGTTGTCCGTAATGTTCTTTACAATAAAGGACGGACAATTGAAATGCTGATTAACTATGAGCCAGGCTTACAATACTTTGCAGAATGGTGGAAGCAGTTATTCGGAGAAAGTGAAGGAAAAGATGAAAAAGGAATCTATCCTTCATCTGCCAACTTCTCAACGGATCTTCATTCACTTGGTCAATATGTACAAGAAGGAAGAAGAGACTTGTTTGAAACTATCGTGAATGTAGACAAGCCACGACATGAACTTGTCATCGAAGCAGAAGAACAAGACCTTGATGGGTTAAACTATCTTGCAGGAAAAACGGTTGATTTCGTCAATAAAAAAGCATTTGAAGGCACAATGCTTGCTCATACGGATGGAAAAGTACCGAACCTGATTGTGACGATTCCTGAAATGGATGCTTATACATTCGGATATCTCGTGTACTTCTTCGAAAAAGCATGTGCGATGTCTGGGTATTTACTAGGCGTCAATCCATTCGACCAGCCTGGAGTAGAAGCGTATAAAGTGAACATGTTTGCTTTACTAGGAAAACCGGGCTTCGAAGAGAAAAAGGCAGAACTTGAGAGCCGTCTCAAACAATCATAAGAATAAAAGGCACATCTTTTCATAAGGTGTGCCTTTTTTTATGTTCTCATGGTGTCAGTGCAAGCCTCCCTAAGCTCTGTACATAGAATAATCAATGGAGGAGGTTGATGAAGCGATGAGAACAAATCATATTTATATCCATGACATTTCCGGGCAGGCCATCGTTAATTTTGGGAATGTTGGGCGGATTTGTCCAATGAGTGCTACGAAAGAAACATCAGGAGCGGGCAGTGCGAACGAGACAAATGCATCATCCAGCCAAAGCTTATTTGATGCTGCTTTTACAAACAATGTGCAAATCACGAAAGGCAAATGTATGAATTCCTCTCTTTAACGAACCCTATACAAAAAGGAGGGTTCTGTATGATTCATGTACCATCTAGGCTAACTGGTGAAAGCTTTTCACTGTACCATTTAGAAGAAAACATGAAGCCGCTCGGATATGTCATTAATGGGAATTGGGATTATGATCATGGATATTTTGATTATAAAATTGACAACCGTGACGGCTATACCTTTCTCAGAGTTCCGTTTACAGCCGAGAAAGGACAGCTGGATCAGCCAGGCGTTGTGGTGAAAATGGGACATCCATTTCTCTTAAAGCATGTCTATCAAGATAAATTAGATGACCATGCGATGGTTGGAAATGTAGGGGCATCTTTTAACCAATTCCAAGAACCGAAAGAGAAAGACGGAGATGTGTCAAAGGCTTATGCCGAAATTGGCTTTTCACTCGTCAAAGAATTAGAAGATGTACTGCTTTAAAAGCTGATCAGCTCATCCTCTGGATGAAGCTCATATCCAAAAGGAGGATTCATCATGGGTCCTTCTTTTTTTTGTACGCCTACAATGATCACATGATGCTCTAAAAAGTGATGAAGTGCCGTTAAGAATGTCTCTCCAGCTAATGAAGCTGGTACTGGAATGATAGTGATCTGTTTATGGAGGGTCATGTTTCTTTTTATTTTTAACGCCATGAGCTGTTCCTTTAAAAGAAAATGCTCCACCATTAAATGATTCACGGCATCAGAAGTATGGATGACTTGATTGGCTCCAGCCCGCTCAGCATTTTTCACATAGCGATCGGTTAAAATTTCAATTAAACAATATAACGAAGGATTTAATCCTTTTGCCGCAAGCAAGGTTAAGACACTCTGCATATCAGCTGTCACTTCATTTTCATGCTGGTCGGCGGTAATCATTAATGTATCAGCACTCATAATATTTGCTCTGCGAAGTGTGGCATCCTCTGTACCATGGCCTTTAATAAAATGGACATTCTCTAAAAGAGGTCCTTCCTTTAAGGAATCATCAATGAGTACAATCGGCATGGCGGGATCAATGGTTTGAAACGATTGAAGCAGTTTGTTCGTTTTCTCATTCCAGCCGACAATGATGAGATGTCCCTTCCCCTTGAAAGCCACCTTCCCCTCTACATACTGGTGCTGTTTGCTAAATACGGCGGCAGCAAGTGTGGCGAAATATGCAGTGACAAAGCTGGCGCCGATCAAAATAAGCGCCATCCCTGCTACTTGCCCAGGCATAGTTTGCGGCACAAAATCACCATAGCCTACCGTCGCGACTGTAATGAGAGCCCACCAGATCCCATCAAAGATCGTATGATACTGCTTTGGTTCAAGTATGACGATTAATTGTCCAAAAAAGAGAAGCAAGAAACAGATGATGATCGCAATGCGAACATAAAGAGGCCATCTTAGCCAGGCAATGAAGATACGGTTTGATTTCATCGAACTCGTCCTTTCAGGGAGACTGCTAATGTCAGTATGCCCGATTAGGAAACAATTTTTCATCATCGTCATGTATTGAAACAGAACCCATATCTTAAAATAAGAGAGAAGAAGGAGGGAATGCGAATGTCGTTTGTTCAAAAGACCGTACTTCTTTTTATCGGCGCACACTTTTTATCATCTGCGGTGATTTTACTCGTGTTTGATTTAAATGCGGTAAACCATTTTATGAATGATTTCTCGTGGCTTCGTTTTTTTCAAGACCTATATGGAACGGTGACATTTTATACAGCATGCATCGGAATGTTCTTCTTTTTCATTGGTGTAGTGATTCCCCTTAAAAAGACCTAGTGCTTTTTGCTGTACACGTTACATAAAAGTCATTAAAATTGTAAATAAATATATAAAATAAAAAGGAAGCTGATGAGCATGCTGTTTTTTTATTTTTTAACATTTGCCGCATTGGGATTGTCTTTTTGGGCACAATTTAAAGTAAAGAATAATTTTGAAAAGTATTCAAAGGTTGAAGCTGCCAGTATGAAAACAGGTGCTGAAACCGCTCGATATATTTTAGATCGCAACGGGTTATATGATGTACCCGTTGAACCGGTAAGAGGAACTTTGACTGATCATTACGACCCGACGCAGCGTGTGGTTCGTTTATCTGAACCAGTGTATTATGGCCATTCCATTTCGGCCATTTCAGTCGCATCACACGAGGTTGGACATGCCTTGCAGCATCAGGAATCCTATGGTGCGCTTGTCTTGAGACATAAGATCTTCCCTGTCGTGAACTTTGCATCTGGTGTTGCCCCGCTTCTTTTCCTAGGTGGATTATTGCTCGGCAGCCTTAACTTAATCGGGCTTGGGATCGTTCTGTTCTCAGCTGCTGTGTTCTTTCAGCTAGTGACATTGCCTGTTGAGTTTAACGCAAGTTCTCGTGCAAAGAATATCATTGTTTCAGAAGGAATCATTAGAAGCAGTGAAGAAAGAGGCGTGAACAAGGTGTTAAATGCCGCAGCTCTTACGTACGTAGCAGCGGCCCTTGTCTCCCTGTTTGAACTGCTCCGTTTTGTAATGATCTTCCTAAATGGCCGTAATGATTAATTGACGCCAGAGGAGGTGAGCCCTTACCCGTGTTAGGTAAGGGTTTTTTTGTATATTTTAAACGTATTTTTAGTCCTATTACTCATTGCTGCGACAGCATTTTTTGTTGTCACTGAATTTGCGATTGTGAAAATTAGAGGCTCAAAAATCAATCAGCTGATTGAAAGCGGTGATAAGAGAGCCATTCATGTTCAGAAACTGACAACTAACCTTGATGAATATTTATCTGCCTGTCAGCTTGGCATTACCATCACGGCATTAGGCTTAGGGTGGTTAGGGGAGCCAACAGTGGAACATTTCCTGCATCCGCTTTTTGAAAAGGCAGGGCTTCATTCCGCTTTGACAGACATCATATCGTTTATCATTGCCTTTGTGATCATTACGTTTTTGCATGTTGTCGTTGGGGAACTTGCTCCCAAAACGATTGCCATTCAAAAGGCAGAAGCCGTCAGTCTTGTGACGGCAAAACCTCTTATTTTTTTCTATAAAGTCATGTACCCGTTTATTAAAGCATTAAATGGGGCTGCACGAGGCATTGTGAAATTATTTGGTTTTCATTCTGTCAAAGAACATGAAGTGGCGATCAGTGAGGAAGAATTGCGTCTCATCCTGTCTGAAAGCTACGAAAAGGGCGAGATCAACCAATCTGAATACAAATATGTCAATAAAATATTTGAATTTGATAACCGAGTGGCGAGAGAGATCATGATCCCGCGCACAGAAATCTCTGCCATTGAAATTGAACAGAGCCTGGAAGACGTGACGCATTATATGCTGAACGAAAGGTATACACGTTATCCTGTCATTAAAGAAGACAAAGATCATGTCATTGGTGTGATCAATAGCAAAGACGTATTTAAAGCAAGTTTTCTCAATCAAGAGGTGTCCATTGAAGACTTAATGCGCCCTGTCATTCGTGTCATTGAAAGTACACCGGTTCAAGAATTGCTGATTTTGATGCAAAAGGAACGGATTCATATGTCGGTGCTTGTAGATGAATACGGCGGAACAGCAGGTCTCGTCACAGTTGAAGACATATTAGAAGAAATTGTGGGCGAGATTCGAGATGAATATGATCAAGATGAGACCCCTCATATTGTGAAAAAAGGTGACTTTCATTATGTGATGGATGGGAAAGCCTTGATCGATGAAGTAAATGATTTATTGGATTTAGCGATTGAAAATGATGATGTTGATACAATTGCCGGCTGGATGATGACGCATAAAATTGATTTTGACATTGGAGATATCATTGAAGCAGAAGGCTGTGAATTTAAAATTGTCGATGCAGAAGATCATCATATTCGAACCATAGAAGTAAAAAAGGTTCACTTTTCCTAAAAACCTCGGAGCTATTGACGAGGTTTTTTTGCTTGGTAAACTTTAGGTAAGAAGATTTGTTTCTGCCAACCGGCAGTGATTGATTTCACATAAAAAGGGTATGGTTTTATAGACATGATCAAAAGGAGCTAGTGAAATGAAAAAAATCAACGTACAAACAGACAAACACGATGACATGATAGACATTACCCATGAAGTTCAGCAATATGTCCGGGAAACTGGGATTCAAAACGGAACGGTTATGGTCTATTGTCCACATACGACGGCTGGAATCACCATTAATGAAAATGCCGACCCAGACGTCAAACGAGATATGCTGCGCCGGCTTGATGAAGTCTTTCCATGGGAACATTCAAAAGATCGTCATATGGAAGGCAATACAGCAGCGCATATGAAAGCTAGTTATATGGGAGCATCTCAGCACGTTCTTGTCCATCATGGTGATCTTGTGCTTGGAACGTGGCAGGGAATCTATTTTTGCGAGTTTGACGGACCGAGACATCGTCACTTTTATGTACAGGTGTCATCTAACGAGTAAGGGCGGGGGAGAAGATGGGAGAATTCACAGCGTTACTTCAAATTGAACATGGCATCATTCAAGCACCAATGGCAGGAGGAGCGGTGACGCCGCAGCTTGTCGCCGCTGTTTCACAATATGGCGGTCTCGGCAGCTTAGCAAGTGGTTATGTAAAGCCTGAAAAGATGAGGCAGCAAATCAGAGAGGTCAAACTGCTGACATCTCATCCATTTCAAGTGAATGTGTTTGTCCCTGAACCCATTTCAGAAACGAAAACAGAAGATGTATCATTTTGGACAGATCGGCTGCCTGTCATTCCAGAAGCACAGATAATCCCTAACGAAGAAGAATTATGGAAGGACTATGAACAAAAAATCAACATTCTTCAAGAAGAAGAAGTCCCAGTTGTGTCGTTTACATTTGCCTGTCCAAACGAACAAACAATTCATCACCTGAAACAAAAGGGGATCTTTCTCATCGGAACAGCTACAACAAAAAAAGAAGCACTGCTTTTAGAAGAAAAAGGAATGGATGCCATTGTTCTGCAAGGAAGCGAAGCAGGAGGGCACCGAGGTACCTTTTTACATTCAAAGGGAGATGCTCTGCAGGGACTTTTCTGCCTGATCAGTGATGTCAGGTCTGTCTGTCATATCCCATTGATTGCCGCTGGAGGTATCACAGACAGGACCACTATGAAAGCTGCACTAGCACTTGGAGCAGATGCGGTTCAAATAGGGACACGATTTTTAGCGAGTCAAGAAAGTGCTGCGGCAGATGTGTACAAAAAGGCGCTGTTACAGGCAGAAGGCAGTGAAACAGCGATGACACGGCTTTTCTCTGGAAAAAAAGCCAGAGGTATTGTCAATCAGTGGATGGAGGAAGAAAGACGAAATGAAGACCGGGTTCTTCCCTATCCTATACAGCATGTATGGACAACACCGATGCGAAAAGCGGCAGCTGCTGCAGGAAACCCAGAACAAATGGCTCTTTGGGCAGGTCAGGGGGTTGGCCGTATTCATTCCATTTTAACCGTTGAAGAGATCATGCATGAACTCACGCACATATAATTTGATGATGGGTGGTGTGACAGGATGGAAATCTTAAAACATTCATATCGGAAAAAAGGACAAATTGAATTTCTATTTGATGATTTTCCGCACTCCCCTGCCGTCCTTACCCCCATTCGTCATTACTATTTCGTCCGTTATGTGAAATGGAATCAGCACGACCCTCCAGTCACAAGAAACGACCTAGAAGAAATGGAAATCCTAGCAAACACAATGCTTGGCACGCTCCACGATTACCGCAAACGCAAGGCATACAAAGGCCCCTTGTCATAACCTATAGACAAGAGGCCTTTTTTAGCTGCCAAACATTTGCCTGAGATAAATAACATCCATCCTAGTAGTCTGCGGCAGTAAATAAGCGGACTGAACCGCCCCTGGCCGTCTTCTGGCATTTAATTTATCAATAATCTCTGCAGCTGTTAAGATCCCAAGCCCATGCCCATAATATTGATCTTCCCCTAAGTAAATCACATTTTCTCCGCGCCATTGAGACTGTTGATAGCTAAACTCTGGATTCTCGAAATATAGGCAATCCCCATAAATAAAATCATTTCCGCGCTCTGTATAAATGGACAATGTATCATAGTGCCAGTCATACAGTGTTAAAGTTCTAAGTCTTCGATTGAACTTCTCGTCTCCTACCGTTTGCAAGACTCCCATATAAAACACAATGACAATCGCTGTGGCACATTCAAAGGCATATTTTGAGCCATTTTCAAAGATGTCTTTAATCCCTGTAGATGGCTCGACTTGATAGCGCAGTTCTAACGCTCCTGCCTCTGATACACGCCAATAGGCGTCATTCGCACGGGACCTTTGAAAGATAGCAAATGAGGCACCGCTTTTATTCAAATCTCTTGCCGCATTCATGATATTCGATCGTAAAGTCACCTCAAATAACAAATCAGATGCCTGCCTATAACGGAACGTATCATTTGAGGCTTGTAATTGCATCAAAATGATACGCTTTTGTCCTTCTAGCTGAAACGATGCCAGCTGCTCATTTGTCACTGGCTGTCCTGAAAGGATAATCATATGAAAAGCGCCCCCTTTTGTATTAGCGTATGCGGGATGCTTGGGCAAGGAATCAATTTGTGAAAATAAACAAAAAGGCATCCTTTTTATTTGAAAAACATGAAAATAATATGAAGATGTCCGATATAAAACATAACGTTTAAAAGGAGGAAAAACATGAAAAGTATCATAAAATGGTTGAAAAAACCATCGATTTCTAAAAGGCTGATTATTTCATTCACACTTGTTCTCGTCTTGCCTATCATTACACTCAGTACGATTTCATATCAGATTGCCAAAGAAGAATTAGATCATGAAATCATGTACGGAGCCAACGCAAGGGTCAATGAGCTGAATGACATGATCGAGCAAAAGCTTTTGAATAAGGAGAACGCAGTCAAACTGTTTACCGAAACATCCAGTGCTGCAGACTTTAAAAAGAAAAACCAGGACGAACTGTATGAGCATTTTGAGATATACAGTAAAATCAATGAAGATGATGTGGTTGGGTTTTATGCAGCAAGTAAAAATCGTGACTTTATTCAGTATCCTAAAGTGGATATGCCAAAGGACTATGACCCAACAACTCGTGACTGGTACAAAGCGGCGATGCAGGATGAGACAGGTGAACCTGTTGTCACCAATCCATACGTCTCAGCCACAACAGACAGCATGGTTGTCACAATTGCCCAACGCTTGAAGGACGGGTCTGGAGCAATAGGAATCGACATTGAAGTTCAAGACATTGTCGATAAAATCAAAGACATTAAAATTGGACGAGAAGGATATCCAATTATTGCAAATAAAAACAAACAGATTGTCGCTCATCCAGAAGAAAAATCAGGATCTGCAGTGACTGAAAATATTTCATCAATCCTTTACAGCAGCAAAGAAGGAACATCAACTTATGAGAATAAAGGAGAGCAAAAACGTCTCGTTTTTGTGACAAATGATTTAACAGGTTGGAAAATTGCTGGAACGATGTTTGTATCAGAAACAGAAGAAGCAGCACAGCCAGTTTGGAATTCTGCCATTATTCTTTTAATTTCTTCTTTTATCCTTGGCGGTATTGCGATCTTCTTTATCGTTCGCTCCATCACAATTGGACTTAGAAGGCTTGTTGATTTCTCCGAAAAGGTGAGTGAAGGGGATCTAACGGAAACCCTTGAAACCAAATCGAAGGATGAAATAGGAGACCTCACAAGAAGCTTTAGTAAGATGAGTGAATCTTTGCGTGAAGTTATCCGAGCGGTCCAACAATCTGTCGACAATGTGGCTTCAGCTTCAGAAGAGCTGACTGCTAGTGCCAGCCAAACAAGTCAGGCGACAGAGCATATCACCATGTCGATTGAACAATTCTCAAATGGGAATGAAGCACAAAATGAGAAAGTCGAATCTAGCACGAATCAGCTTGTCGCAATGAATGAAGGATTACAAGGTATGTCACAAACTTCATCAGAAGTGACTGCTGTCTCCATTCAATCGACAGAAGCGGCTGGACAAGGCGGACGTATCGTTGAAAGCACAGCGAATCAAATGAAACATATCGACACATCTGTACAAGAAGCAGAACAAGTTATGAAAGAATTAGAATACAAGTCTAAAGATATTACGAGCATTTTAAATGTCATTAATGGCATCGCAGATCAAACGAATTTACTTGCACTCAATGCAGCCATTGAAGCAGCAAGAGCAGGTGAATCAGGGCGCGGCTTCTCTGTCGTAGCAGAAGAAGTCAGAAAACTAGCGGTCCAATCCGCAGATTCAGCGAAAGAAATTGAAAAGCTGATCCAAGAAATTGTGTTGGAAATTTCCAAATCTCAAGAGATGTTCAAAGCTGTTAACCGAGAAGTAAATGCAGGACTTGGGATGACAGAAGAAGCAAAAGAAAGCTTCCAAAACATCTATGAGGCGGCAGAAGGTATGTCGAAAAAGCTCACTCAATTAAATGATACAGCGGTTGACCTATCAAGTGGATCAAAACTTGTGTCACAAGCCATGCAGGAGATGCGTCAAGTTTCAAGAGAAAGTGCGGCGAACATTCAAGATATTGCGGCATCTGCTGAAGAACAATTGGCATCTATGGAAGAAATTTCTTCCTCTTCTGTCACACTTGCCAATATGGCTGAGGAACTAAAAGAGCTGACAAGTCAATTTAAAATTGATTAAAAAACGATGAAAAAATATCCAGAATTGTCTGGGTATTTTTTTTATTTTTAAACGTCATTTCCAGCCCTCTAAAAATAAACCTTTCATCCGATAATAACTTTAGAGAAGTAAAGGGGGAAAGAGAAAATGGGAAAAATGATCCAATGGTTCAAAAAACCATCCATTTCTAAAAAATTAGTTATTGCCTTTTTGGTAGTCCTCATACTGCCAACCGTCGCACTCACAATCAGTGCATTTTTTACATCAAAAACAGAGTTAGACAAACAGATTATGGGCAGTGCGATGAGTCAGGTCAATGCATTTGATACCTTAATCGATGAGAATATTGGGAACAAGGCAGAGGCTGTGACCCTGTTTACAGATGATCTCAAAGCGGCTAATCTTCAAGAAAAAAATAGAAAAGCTACCATTAAAGAATTGCAGCAATACGGAAAAATTAATGAAAAAGATGTCTCAGCCATTTATGCAGGTTCAGAAAAGGGCTTGTTCATGCAATACCCAGTTCAAAAAATGCCTGATGGCTATGATCCGAGAGAGCGTCCATGGTATCAAGAGGCCATGAGTGCTGATGGTAAACAAGTCATCACGAAGCCATACGTCGCAGCATCTACAGGTAAAATGGTCATCACCATTGCCCAAAAAACGAAAGATGGCTCAGGAGTGATTGGTCTTGATATGGAAATTGACAGCCTCATTCAAAAGCTAAAAGAAATCAAAATAGGTCAAAAAGGATATGCTTTCATCATGGAGAAGGATAAAACCGTGTTAGCAGATCCAACCCAAAAGCCAGGAAGCAAAGTCAATGAGAATTTGGCGAACATTATTTTTAAAAACAAACAAGGAAACGGCAGCTATACACTCAATGGAACAGATAAAAAGGTAGCTTATGTCACCAATGAACTAACCGGCTGGAAAATCGGCGGCACGATGCTCGTATCAGAAGTAGAGGATGCAGCTAAACCCGTTTTCAATACAGCCATTATTGTGTTCAGTGTGACACTGATCGTAGCAGGAACCCTCATCTTCTTTATTGTCCGCTCTATTTCAAATAGATTATCCAATCTGGCCCGTTTCTCGAAAAAGGTCAGCGATGGTGATTTACGTGATAAACTTCAGATTCAATCAGATGATGAAATAGGACAAGTTGGTAAAGGCTTTAATACGATGATTGACTCATTAAGATCCCTCATTGGTGCCGTCCAAACCTCCGTTGAAAATGTCGCTTCTTCATCAGAAGAACTGACCGCAAGCGCAGGACAAACAAGTAAAGCAACAGAGCATATTACATTAGCCATTGAACAATTCTCTACTGGTAACGAAAGCCAGAATGATAAAGTGGAATCAAGCTCAGAAGAGTTAGAAGAAATGAACAGAGGCCTTCAGCACATGAATGAGTCGGCTGAATCGATTACCGCTTCATCCATCAAATCAACAGAGATTGCAGGAGAAGGCGGACAGCTAGTAGAAAAAACCGCTTCTCAAATGAACGTGATTGATCAATCAGTGAAAAAAGCAGAGAATGTCATCAGTGCGCTAGAAAGCAAATCAAAAGATATCACCCAGATTCTTGGTGTCATTAATGGCATCGCAGATCAAACGAATTTACTTGCGCTGAATGCAGCGATTGAGGCAGCAAGAGCTGGCGAATCTGGTCGAGGCTTCTCCGTTGTAGCAGAAGAAGTAAGAAAACTTGCTGTTCAATCTGCCAACTCAGCGAAAGAAATTGAAAACTTAATCAAAGAAATCGTTCAAGATATTGATGTATCACAAGAAGTATTCACAGCAGTAAATCAAGAAGTTCAATCAGGCTTAAGCTTTACTGAACAAACGAAAGTCAGCTTCCACAATATTTTCGACATGACCAAAGAAATCTCAGATCAGCTCCAAACAATGAATCGAACAGTTGTCCAGCTGTCAAAAGGATCTGCACATGTTTCTGAGGCTGTCCGTGAGATTGCAGACGTATCACGTGAAAGCTCCGCCAATATTCAAGACATTGCCGCTTCAGCTGAAGAACAGCTGGCATCAATGGAAGAGATCAGCTCATCCTCTGCCACCCTATCTTCAATGGCAGAAGAATTACGTGATTTGATTAGCAAATTTAAAGTCGAATAAACAAAATGAAAAGAACCTCCAGCTAGGGGGTTCTTTTTTGAACTGAATATAACGAAAGAAATAGGTAAATATGCTTATTTTGATGAGTTTTCGAGCATTACACCTTGAAAAATAATCCGTATTACCTAAAAATAGAGGGGGATGATCCCAAATCATAAACCAAAAGGAGTAGAGTCATGAAAAAAATCAACTTTTTTAAGCACTTTACGATGTCAAAGAAATTAATTACTGCATTCTTAGCGATTCTCCTAGTGCCCATTCTTGTGTTGGCCGCATTTTCCTATGAAGTGGCGTCTAAGTCTCTCAATGATGAGATTATGTCTAGCGCTGCAAATGGTGTGAATCAATTAAATGAATTGATCAATAAAGATGTACAGCCTAAAATTGATATTGTTTCATATTTATCTAAATCGGTGAAAAAAAAGGAACTGGCCTCTAAAAATAAGGATTTACTTAAGGTGAAATTAGAGCAACTATCGGAAACAGACGACGATGTCGTAGAAGTATTTGTTGCAGATCAGAATGGTAAACTAACTGAATATTCAGAGATTCATAAAGGCAGTGCCAAAAGCGCAAAAAATGAACCATGGTTTCAACAATCAATGGGAGATGACAAACTCATCATTTCAGATCCTTTTACAGACAAGTCATCAGATGACCTGCTCATCACAATATCAGAACAGTTAGCAGATGGTTCTGGTGTCATTGGTATAAATGTACGATTGAACACGATTGTGAAAGATACAAACAGCATCAAAATTGGTCAAGAAGGTTATGCGTTTGTCGCTACCTCAGACCAACGTTACATTGCTCATAAAACGGAAAAGGCCGGGACGAAACTGACAGGCGATTTCATCGAAAAGATGTATCACAATAAAAAAGGCAGTTTCGAATATGAATTCAACGGACAGCCGAAGCAAATGTTTTATGACACAAATGAAGCGACAGGCTGGAAGCTTGCGGGAACAATGTATGTCAACGAAGTGAAGGAAGCCGCACAGCCAGTGCTTGACTTAACCATGATCATCCTAGCTGCTGCGATTGTCATCGGTGGAATCGCGATTTATTTTATTATTAAATCGATCCGAAAACCACTCATAGAGCTCTCTGAATCGGCTGAGAAAATCAGTCAGGGGGATCTCACCCAGCATATCGAGGTGCGCACTCACGATGAAATCGGCAAGCTTGCACAGAGCTTTAACGATATGTCGGCAAAGCTGAAACAAGTCATTCAAGCCGTCCAGAATTCAATTGAAAATGTTGCTGCCTCATCTGAAGAATTAACGGCTAGTGCAGGACAGACAGCCCAAGCGACTGAGCATATTACCTCATCTATTGAACAGTTCTCAAACAGCAATGAACATCAAAATGAGATGATCGAAAAAAGCTCTGTCCAGTTAAACGACATGGATCGAAGCTTATCACATATGGTCAACACGACTTCTCATATGATGGAATCATCTATTGAGTCTAGCAAAACCGCTCAGGCTGGTGGAGAGCTCGTTCAAAAAACAGCAGGTCAAATGCAAACGATTGAACAAGCAGTGAAAGAAGCAGAGCTTGTGATTGCAGGGCTAGAACAGAAATCTAAGAACATTACAAGCATTCTTGGAGTTATCAATGGCATTGCAGATCAGACGAACCTCCTTGCTTTAAATGCAGCGATAGAAGCAGCACGTGCAGGTGAGGCAGGAAGAGGCTTCTCTGTGGTCGCTGAAGAAGTCCGCAAGTTGGCAGAGCAATCAGGCAGCTCTTCAAAAGAAATTGAAAGCCTAACGAACGAAATCGTAGATGAAATTGAAAAGTCGCAGAAGATGTTTAGACAAGTAGCAGGTGAAGTTCAATCTGGATTAAACATTACAGATGAAACGAAAGTGAGTTTTGAGAAAATCACCCATAAGACATCAGAAATGACAGAACAAATGAAACAAATGAACGGGTCAGCCCAAGAACTTTCTCATGGCTCAAACGATATTTCACAAGCAGTCAATCAAATCAAAGAGCTTTCACGTGAAAGTTCCGCAGGGTTCCAAGATATTGCGGCTTCAGCAGAAGAACAACTGGCATCAATGGAAGAGATCAGCTCATCTTCCGCCACTTTATCTCAAATGGCAGAAGAACTGAGAGAGCTCATCAAACAATTTAAAATATAAGAGTCATATGGAACACCTGACGTTTTGACGTCAGGTGTTTTTCCGTTCTTTGCACATAATTTGGGTATTTTGGACTTATCTAGACTTTAATAAATTAAAAAAGTAAAGAACCTAGTAGTACTTCCGATATATATACTATCTTACTAAAAGGAGTTTTCTTTTTTATGAATTTCATACAGTATTTCAAAAAACCATCGATATCAAAAAAGCTCGTTTTCTCTTTCTTATTTATTCTTTTATGCCCAATTATCGTATTGGCATTCTCTTCATATCATACGGCGAGCACCTCTTTAAATGATCAAATCATGCAAAGTGCAAAGGAAAATGTAGAACAGCTGGACAAAAACATTACGAAGGTTGTGAAAGTAAAAACAGACGCAGCCGATTTCTTTAGCAAATGGATTACGAAGAAAAAGCTGGGGCAAAAAGGAACGACTGATATTCAAGGGCGCTTTGAGCAATTCATGAGCATGAATGATGACACAGAAGGCATCTTTGTTGCTTCAAGTGATGGAAAAGTGTTCTCAAGATATCCAAATCAAAAAATGCCTGCTGATTATGTCGCAACTGAGCGGGATTGGTACAAAGATGGCTGGGCGAAAAACGGTGAGCTGTCTGTTTCCGCTCCATACCCAACCGCATCAACTGGTACACTTGTTGTGACGATTTCTAAAAAACTAGAGGACGGTTCTGGTGTTATTGCCATGAACCTGGACATTGCGAATCTAGTAAAAGAGTCTAATAGTATCAATATTGGTAAAGAAGGTCATGCTTTTATCGGAAGCCCAGATCGAACATACGTGGCACATCCAACGAAAAAAGCAGGAACAAAATTAACAGGTGATTGGGTAGACAAGCTTTATACACAAGACAAAGGTTCAATGAGTTATATGTTTGAAGGGAAAGAAAAGCAAATGGAGTTCACAACAAACAAAGCGACTGGTTGGAAAATTGCCGGTACAATGTTTGTCAATGAAGTAGAAGAAGCGGCGCAGCCAGTCTTCAACATGGCGGCCATTATATTAGCTGGTGCGCTCATCATTGGCGGTATTCTCATCTTCTTTATCATCCGTTCTATTACAAAACCACTTTCCAGGCTTGTCTCCTCTTCTAAGAAGATTAGCGAAGGAGATTTAACAGAAAAAATTGATGTTAAATCAAAGGATGAAATTGGTCAGCTCGGTACAAGTTTTAATGAAATGAGTGAGTCACTCAGAGACGTCATCCAAGCTGTACAGACATCTGTTGAAAACGTGGCGTCATCGTCTGAAGAACTGACGGCAAGTGCAGGTCAAACGACAAAAGCAACCGAACATATTACATCATCCATTGAAACATTCTCGAATGGAAACGAAAATCAAAGTGAAATGGTGGAACAAAGTGCAGCCCACTTGAAACAAATGAACGAAGGGCTAAATGAAGTTGCACAAACATCTGATGTCATTACAGAATCATCGGTTCAATCAAAAACAGTCGCAGAAACAGGCGGACAGCTTGTTGAACAGACAGTTGGTCAAATGAAAACGATTGATCATTCAGTGAAAGAAGCTGAAAGTGTGATCAACGGATTAGAGCATAAATCAAAAGATATCACCAACATTTTAGGTGTCATTAACGGTATAGCAGATCAAACGAATTTACTGGCTCTAAATGCAGCCATTGAAGCAGCACGTGCGGGTGAGTCAGGCAGAGGCTTCTCGGTTGTAGCAGAAGAAGTCCGTAAGCTGGCGGTTCAATCATCAGATTCTGCAAAAGAGATTGAAAAACTCGTCAAAGAAATTGTCTCTGAAATAGAAACGTCTCAAAATATGTTCAAATCTGTGAATGAAGAAGTAAAAAATGGCCTATCAATTACAGACCAAACAAAAGAAAGCTTCTCACAAATCAATCAGCAAACGGCAGAAATTGCGACAAGAATCAATGAAATGAATACGACAGTTCGTGAGCTTTCAAAAGGATCTGAGCAAATTTCTAAAGCAGTGAATGAAATTGCAGATGTATCGAGAGAGAGTTCAGCAAGTATTCAAGATATCGCAGCATCAGCAGAAGAACAGCTGGCATCAATGGAAGAGATTAGTTCTTCTTCGACGACGCTTTCCCAAATGGCGGAAGAATTGCGTGACTTAATTAAAAAATTCAAGATCAGTGAATAATGGAAAGTGGTTCTCCTCAAGGGGAACCGCTTTTCTTTTTAAGAGATGATCTCGTACAATAGAGGAAATCCGAAGAAAAGGAGAGATGTTATGCGTTTATCAAATAAGAAGGTCATTGCGTTAGTCAGTGATGATTTTGAAGATTTAGAGCTATGGTATCCCGTTTTGCGATTAAGAGAAGAGGGGGCAACTGTCCATCTCGTAGGCGAAAAAGCAGATCATGAATATATCGGGAAGTACGGAGTGCCAGCTGTATCAGATGCAGACTTCTATTCCATTCAAGCAGATGATTATGATGCGGTTCTCGTTCCTGGGGGATGGGCGCCGGATAAACTGCGCCGATATCCAGAAGTATTAGACATCGTTCGTACGTTTGATGCAAAGGGCAAACCGATCGGACAAATCTGTCATGCCGGATGGGTGCTCATTTCAGCTGGTATCCTGAAAGGTAAAAAAGTAACGAGTACACCTGGTATTAAAGATGATATGACAAATGCTGGAGCGGAATGGTTTGATGAAGCCGTTGTGACAGAAGGTCATATTGTATCAAGCAGACGCCCGCCGGACCTTCCGCCATATGTGAAAGCATTTGCCGATGTATTAGCGGCAAACTAGTTTCACACGAACAAACAAAGGGCTGTAAAACGCCCTTTGTTCATTCAATGCCTCATTACATTTGTCTGTCGGCTGGATAGATAATGCCCATTTGTCTTCTCGCCTCGTCCATGACTGACATGGTTTGAACGGATAAGGCAAATGTATTGATTGGAGACTGTCCCTTTTTTTGCTTGATACATTGAATGAAGTGATCGATTTCATAATACATAGCAGGTTGATCATCTTTGATAGAAATATCGGTTTGCTGTCCATTCCGATCATGGATGATGATACGAGAAGGGCGATGGAATTGATCAATCACCATTGTGGCATCCTCCCCTTGAATTTCAGCAGATACATGAGATGTTGAGATTTTTGAATGGAAAAGAAGTGCTTGATGTCCTTCATATTGTAAAAGTAATGAACCGCTCCCATCTACTCCAGAAGAAAGTGTATAGCCTCTCGCGGTGATTTGATGTGGCAGCCCGAATAAATAAATGATGGGAAAGACAAGATACACGCCGATGTCCATTAAGGAGCCATTGGATAATTCCGGCTTAAAAGCATTTGGAATCTCACCGTTTCTGTAGGCATCGTATCTTGAGGAATATTTACAGTAATGAGCGATCACTTGCCGAATGGGGCCTAGTTGATCAAGATGCTGTTTGATTTGAAGAAAATTCGGCAGAAAGGTGGTCTTCATCGCTTCCATTAAGCACACCTGATATTTTTTCGCAGCAGCAATCATTTCTTCAGCCTCTTTCCGGTGAGAGGCCAATGGTTTTTCACATAATACATGTTTTTGATGCGCCATCATCAGCATCGCTTGCTCTTTGTGAAGGGCGTTTGGACTTGCGATATACACAGCATCAAATGCATCACTTGCCGCCATTTGTTGTAAATTAGTAAAGACGGTATCAATGCCATACTTGTCTGCAAATGCCTGTCCTTTTTCAGCAGACCGAGAATAGACGGCCGTACATGTAAAATCCGCCACTCCTTCACCAGCCTGTAAGAATCGATCTGTAATCCAATTCGTTCCGATGACAGCAAATCGAATCATCACATTCCCTCCTTCTGCTTTTCTCTGATTATACATGCTTTGAAAGCGTTTGTATGAAAGAATCTTCTTTTTTATTGAAAAGCGGATGAAACCTTTACCTTAGCTGATGCGTCTTACATAAAGAATATAAATGTACGAAAAGTGGATAGTTTCCTCCTTCATTCGGGTAATACTTGAGAAGGAGGGAGGAGGAAACGAACATGAAGCGCATCCTACATATAGGAAGTACATACGCATTCGCGCTTTTATTTATAGCAGCCGGTGTTTTTCATGTGATAGAGCCAAGCGGCTTTGCCCGCATGTTGTCTGGATGGCCATTTCCCTATGGCATCATTTATGCCACCGCATGCTTGGAATGGCTGCTGGCCGTATTACTGCTTCTTCCAAACGTAAGGATTGTGGCAGCAAAAATGATCGCTGTCTATCTGGTGCTCATTTTCCCTGCGAACCTATTTGCTGCGAGAGAAGGGATTCCATTTCCAGGGCAAGAGAGCACAGAACAAGCCTTGTTATGGATGAGGTTAATCGGACAACCGATTTTGATTGGATGGGCCATGTCCATTGCGAAACGTGAAAAAAAGCTAAAACAATGATCACAAAATGATGATCAAGTAGTGTACAATTTACTAATAAAATAGCCCGTGTTTGGAGGAAAGATATGAATTCTATGCAAATGTGGAGCAGTCGATTTAGAAAATTTTTTCTTGATAACAAGTTTGTTCTCTTTTTACTCATCCTGCTATTAATAGGGTTGAATATCCTTGTTTTCATGAAAGCATCTTTTATTTTCACACCGCTCATTGTACTCATCAAAACCATTGCCTTACCGATTATTTTAACGGGGGTTGTGTATTATTTATTAAATCCAATTGTGAATTTATTAGAGAGATTTAAGGTCAAACGGATCTTTTCGATTTTGCTTTTATATATCGTCATTATTGGGATCATTACAGTGACCATTGTATCTATTATTCCTTTTTTACAAGCACAAACGATGAGTCTGTTTCATAATCTGCCAAAATACGTTGATACGGTAGAAGAACAGATTAGACAATTAACTGGAAGCAACTTTATTAGTCAAGTGCAGAAAACGATGAACTTTAACGTCTCTGAATTGGTGAGTAAAGCGTCAAGTCAAGCGACGAAGATTTTGGAAAGTACTTTTACTGGAGTCGGCACTTTCTTAGGGGCGCTTACTGAAATTATCATCTCGATCGTGACGGTTCCGTTCATTCTGTTTTATCTATTAAAAGACGGCAAAAAACTGCCTGACTATTTCTTGAAATTTATCCCGAATAAGTTTAGAGACCATACTCATATCGTGCTTCACGAAATGAACCATCGTCTAAGTTCTTATATACGCGGGCAGATCATTGTCAGCTTCTGTATCGGTATTCTTCTTTTAATTGGCTATATGATTATTGGACTTGACTATGCGCTGCTGCTGGCGATTATTGCGGCATGTACAAGTGTAGTGCCATACCTTGGTCCAACCATTGCGATTACACCAGCGATTGTGATTGCGCTTGTGACATCACCAGTGATGCTTTTAAAACTCATCATTGTCTGGACAGTGGTTCAACTTATTGAAGGGAAATTCATTTCTCCTCAGGTCATGGGGAAAAACCTTCATATCCATCCGATTACGATTATTTTTGTTCTATTAACAGCAGGTAAATTGTTCAGCGTCGTCGGCATCATTGTTGCGATTCCGACGTATGCCGTTCTGAAAGTGATCACGACCCACCTGTTTGATTGGTTCAAAATGCGATCCAATTTGTATAAAGAAGAAAAGGTTTGATGTCATAATCTTTTTTAGAAAAAAATATAGTATCATAAAGACGAGCTTTCGAAAAAGAAAGCTTGTCTTTATGTGGACATAGATGTTTGCCTTCAAAAGATCAGAATTGAAAGGAAAGAAAATCATGAATCTATGGGATTTATTCGTGGCACTGGTTTTAGGAATTGTCGAGGGATTAACAGAGTATGCACCTGTCTCGTCTACAGGGCATATGATCATTGTTGATGATCTTTGGCTAAAATCAAAAGACATCATTACGCCAGAGGCTGCAAACACATTTAAAGTCGTGATTCAGTTAGGTTCTATTTTAGCTGTCATGATCGTGTTCAAAGATCGTATTTTGAACTTATTAGGCTTAAAGAAAAATATCACAGAAGAACAAAAACGCAGCGGACATAAGCTGACCATTGCTCAAATTGCTGTTGGACTCGTCCCAGCCGTCATTTTAGGATTCTTATTTGAAGATTATATTGATAAATATTTGTTTGATGTGAGAACGGTCGCTGTCGGTTTGATTTTAGGGGCTGTGCTGATGCTTGTCGCTGATTGGATCAATAAACGTAAAACAGAAACAAGCTCTGTGGATAATATGACGTACAGACAAGCGCTGTATATCGGGCTATTTCAATGTTTAGCACTATGGCCAGGCTTCTCGCGTTCAGGTTCTACAATAGCAGGTGGTGTTATTCTTGGACTGAATCACCGAGCGGCGGCTGACTTTACGTTTATTATGGCCATGCCGATTATGGCGGGAGCAAGCCTCTTAACACTTGTTAAAAATGCCGAATATTTAACAACAGACATGCTTCCATTCTTTATTGTGGGCTTTGTGAGTGCGTTTATTGTGGCTCTCTTTGTTGTTCGATTCTTCCTAAAACTGATTAATAAAATCAAACTTGTGCCTTTTGCGATCTACCGAATCATCCTAGGTCTGATTTTATTCATCATGTTTATGTAATGATGGAAAACTACTCTTTTAAAAGAGTAGTTTTTTTGTTGTTTTGCTCTTTTAAACAGTAAAAACAGCCTCTTAATTGGTAGAAAAAGAAGTTTTTTCTTAAATTAGTGTTTAAGTGACAAAGAAAAGGGTAGTACATAAACATACCAATTAAAGGAGGAGTTAGAAATAATGAGGAAAACAAGTAAATTTTTTGTTAGCTCTATGATTGCTACGTCAATGGTTGCTGTCCCTTTATCTCTTACGACTTTTGGTCAAAAGGCTGAAGCTGCTACGACAACAGGTGTCGATGGAAGTGTCTCGATTGATCCAGTAGCCATTGCCGATAAAATTGAACAAGCAGTAAAATCATCTCAAAATCGTGATGGATTTGTAAAAAATGCGGCATACAGTGCATTCTATGAAGCAGGTCAAAATTACAACGTAGTTGTTCAAAACTTAAGCCAAGATCATGATTTTAGCGGACTGAACAATGTTGTTTATTATGATAGTGTTGAATATGACGGCATTACGTTTGGTATTTGGGTATTTGAAGATGGTACGTTTGTCAACAATGGTGACGGGGGCTATATTAACTGGACTTTTGTTGGCAGCTTTGACCGCGAAGAAGGAAGCGGTACTGTCGATTTCCATAAAAGATTCTAATCTCAACGTCAAAAGTCTGCCGATTCATCGGCAGACTTTTTTTAAAGCGCACATTCTTCTATTTCAAAACCTAAATCTTCAATGATGTGATGATCGGTTTGAACTTGCTGTCCTTTTGTCGTTAAATAATCGCCTACAAAAATAGAGTTCGCTGCATATAATGCGAGAGGCTGAAGCGTTCGTAAATTAAACTCTCTTCCCCCAGATACTCGAATTTCCTTAGCCGGGTTGATAAATCGCATCAGTGCCAAAACCTTCAACGCTTTGATTGGATGTGTACGTTCTTGATGTTCAAGAGGCGTTCCTTCAATTGCATGGAGAAAGTTGACGGGAATCGAATCCGCATCAAGGGCTCTAAGCGCAAAAGCCATTTCGACAATTTGTTGATTGGTTTCGCCCATTCCAATAATAACCCCTGAACATGGTGACATCCCTGACTGTTTGACCTTCTCAATGGTCGATACGCGGTCATCATACGTATGGGTCGTTGTAATTTGAGCATGATGATCTTGATGTGTATTGAGATTATGATTATACCGATGAACACCCGCTTCCTTCAGCCGTTTCGCTTTTTCTTCATTTAATAACCCAAGGCATGCACACACCTTCAAAGGCATCGTCTCAGTAATTTCCTTTACTGCTGCGGTGACTTCATCTAATTCACGGTGCGAAGGTGCTCTCCCGCTTGCTACAATACAATAAGTCCCCGCTTTTCTTTTTAACGCCTCACGCGCACCGGCCACAATGGTTTTTTGGTCAAGCATTGTATATCTCTCAAGCAGAGCTGTTGAAATCACCGATTGTGAACAATACCCGCAGTTTTCAGGACAATATCCGCTTTTGGCGTTAAAGATCATATTTAATTTCACCTTTTTTTGAAAAAAATGAAATCTCACCTGATAAGCAGCATGCATAATAGGCAGCAACTCTGCGTCGTCTGCTTCAAGAATTTTTAGACCTTCTTCCATCGTAATTGGTTCATCATTGATGGCTTTCTTCACGATCGTTTCCCAAGACAAAGACGTTATTTTTCCCATCATAAGCCCCTCTCAATATGTAAACTTATTTTTATTAAAAGTTAACATAATAGATAGAGATTGGCAAGCACTGGTAAGCGGCTTAATTAAAAAACACAAAAAGGCGATGAACATGTAGTCATCGCCTTTTCATATGAAAAAAATCGCTTAACGAACAGTAATATAGTTAATGACGAGCTCACCTAGTGAATTATAGTAAGACACTGTAACAGAACCGCGTTGTACAGCACGGATCCAAGTGAAATTTGGAGCAGTTTGGTCTAATTGAATGGCATACGTTGCGCCTGAGACAGAAATTTGGCTAGCTGGAAGTGAGACAGCAATTGAAGAACCTACAGTAAGTGTGCGGTTCACTGTAATCACTTTATTCATAATAGGAGCTTTTGCTATAACTGGTTCTTTAGGCTGTGCAGCTGCATGAGCACCTTCAGTTTGGAAGAACGTAAGAGCACCTAAAGCAGCTAAAGACAATGTACAAGCTTTCATTAATTTTTTCATCGGTAACACTCCTTTTTTTGGTATATACATATATTAATAATAATAGAATTATATGTCAATCAAAATAAGTGGAAAAATGAGTATTTTTGGTGAAAATTGTCACATATTATGTAGGGAAAGACGATTTTACCCAAAAAACACATGATTTTTTATTCATATGTCATTCTTTTTTAGGAGGAAAAAGAGACATAAAAAAAGCTGGGTATCTACCCAGCTATGTGATGCTTTATAAAAAGAGATCTTTTATTTGTCGTCTGTCTGTTTTGGCTGACGGCCTTTTTGTTTCTCTTTCTCTCTAATGTAGTTAATAAAGTCGATGGTTTGTCTTCGTGCTTCTTCAGAAAAATCGGAGGCAGCTTTAAACGCAATTTGCAAATCAGGATCATCTGCAAGATCGTCATCAGAGGCGTTTTTGTCTTTACCTGTGAGAAGATAATCTGTTGAGACCCCGTATAACTCGGCGATTTTCACAATCATTTCACCATCTGGCTTTCTCAATCCATATTCCCAGTTAGCATAGGTTGACATCGCCTTTAATCCGAGTTTTTTGGCAACGGTAGACTTACTCCAT
Source organism: Bacillus sp. FSL K6-3176 (assembly GCF_038003325.1). Lineage (NCBI taxonomy): Bacteria > Bacillati > Bacillota > Bacilli > Caryophanales > Bacillaceae > Bacillus > Bacillus sp. FSL K6-3176. Next base: position 2,828,245 of record NZ_JBBOOX010000001.1, on the reverse strand, counting down.
CCATGTTTCTCTCTTAATTCAGTTAGAATCTTTCCAGTCAAATTATCCATCGGAAACACCTTTTTTCATATTATGTGTAAATTTTATCATGAATTACACGGAAAAGATAAATAAATACACAAAAAGAATAAAAATATGATTGACTTACTCGTTTTGTGTATATTATCATAATGAATATAACTTACACATAATGAGTAAGAGGTGGAAACATGAAACTTGAAAATTTACGAGAAGAACGAATATTACAAGGAAAAACACAAACGTATATGGCGAAAAAACTTGGATATAAGTACACGAGTGGCTATGCAAATATAGAAATGGGCCGAACAAAGCCCAGCTTAGAAATAGCCAAGCATATTGCAGATTTGTTAAATATCGGTGTTCAAGAGCTTTTTTTTGGTCAAAAGTTACACAAAAAGAGTAATAGTCGTAAGGAAGACCGTTCTTAAAAAGGGGAGACAAACAGAATGAATATCGAACATCCGATGGTGACACAAATGAATGATTTCGGCTATCCAAAACGTTACTGGCCATATGAAATGTCCCGAAATGGTTATCGATTAGAGGACGAGAACCGTGAGAAAGGATTTGATGATGATGAGACATCAGATGACATTTGATGCCCGAAAAGAAGCACAGCATTGCCTAGTACAAGCTGGCGGCTGGATCACTTTTCATCAAAAAGAGCCGATGTTTGCTTTCCCCACGGCAGAAGAAAAACGCACATACATGACCCTCATGGCAGAAAAAGCCGTTGATGACAAGAAGAAGGAAAGGATGAATGCGACATGAATCGATTGAAGCAAATCATGACATTCCTGAAATGTTTACTCAATGCGGGTCAAAACGAACAAGACATTCGGCAGTGGGGGAAGGATGACGGGAGATCGTAGCATGGTCCTTCATTTTATCATTGAAAAAGAACATTTATGCACAAAAGAGACATTGATAAACAGAATTCAAGCAGCCGCAAAAGCGCAATGCTCAAGCAGAATAAAAGGCGCATTATCACTCGACATTCGCTCATTTTACAATATGCCCATTGATCTAGCGAACAGCCAAGACACGCGTACATCTGCTGAAAAAGGCTTGATACGCCCAGTACACATCAGCATTCTTCAACCAAGTTTGCAGTATATACAAGAAGCACTTCATGCCATTGCCGATGACGCCTCTTTACAGATTGTAGAATTAAGAGTTTCACAGTTTTATAGCATGCGTCCTCGAATGGAAATCATTTTAAATATGATGGGTGATGATATGAGATCCTCACCACCAAATAAGGAGACAAGCATATGAACGAGCCAAAACAACTCATGATTCAAGAAAACCAGACATTTGTCGGTGAAATGGAAAAAGGAAAGATTCAAGTCATTGTGTTAGATGGAAACGTGGGAACGGCTTATATGATGGATGTACCTGAGCATGGAAAAACGATTATTCAAACAGCAAAAGGACATTTTGCAAGAGTCGATCACGAGATTGGTTTTAAAATCAGCTAGCCTGATGAACAAGAACAACTGAATAAGTCCAAGACGGAAAGCCTGCGGACACTGATCAAGACCCTATAGAAAGGGGCTGATTGGTGTCCGTTTTTTATTTTCTTAAAAAAGGGAGAGAGCACAGGTGCAAGATTTATTGATCGAATATAAAAGAAGTTTAAAAGATGCCAGAAAACGATATGAACAATTAAAAGACAAAGAAGAGAAACAGATGTCAGATCAGGACAAACATGATCAAAAAATGGTCGCCAGTATGGTCAGTGATTTAGAATATGTGGTGGAATGGCTTCAAATCGGTAGAGAGCCAGGCGCACGCAGAGGATTAGACAGAAGATCTGTGTATCAGCGCACCATTCTTGCCAATCCAGAAGTATTAGAGGCTTTATCACATGAATACACCCTCATTCAAGAGAAAGAAAGAGAGGTAAGTGAGCGAGACAAAAGGCGAATCGATGAAGCTTTGTCTGTTTTAACAGATCGAGAGAAAGACGTGTTTTTTATGCACACAACGCAGGGGCTATCATTTAGCGAGATTGCGATTATCCTAGATGTAAAAAAAGGAACAGTCCAAAAACATATGGAAAGAGCTCGGACCAAAATGTCCAAAAAAGTACAAGAACGCCTATTCAAAGCTGCTGAATAGGCGTTTTTTCTTTCATCACATCAATCTTCAAAAGCTTGTCTTACAGTTGCCACCTATAGTTAGAAAGACCAAACGAATGTTTGCTAGCCCGGCACAAATGATTTCTCTTTAGGGAATCATTCGAACTAAAAGGAGGCGGCAGGTGAATGTAAATGAAAGATAAACGGATAGAGGCTAAGCAGGATTATATGAAAGGGATGACGTACCAGCAGCTAGCGGATCATTACAACGTCTCCATCCATACCGTCAAATCATGGAAAAGACGATACGGCTGGCAAAGACAAAAAACACCGTCAAAGCAGGCGCACTCGATCTTTCATCAATTTCTTTCAGATGAAACGATTGAAATCATGGAAAAAATGGATGGGCGCACATCTCTTGATATCATCTGGGATCAAATTCAAATTCAATACGCAGCCATTATTCGAGCGCAGCGCATCATGCATGTAGCAGATCAAGATGACATGATCAAAGAACTGAAAAAGGCGACGTACTTGCCTTCTTCATTAGAGGAAGAAACAGGCGAAGGCATTCATCCAGAGCCAGAGATCACGGCAGAGGAATTTTCGTTTCAATTTTCATGGGATCGGCATGCTACTTTTTTAAATGCCCAATCTCGTGCAATGGGAGAGCTAAGACGGCTGATTAAACAGTTTGAAGAGCTCGCTCACGCAAAAGATGAACGAAGATTAAAGCTGAAGCAAATTGAGCTGACAATCGAAAAAACAAAAAAAGCAGTTCGTGAGGAAAAAGAAGAAGATCTTCATATCATGATCAAAAGAAAAGAGGACGATTCATGACGCCGTTGATTGAAAAAGAAGTCAATCCTCACTTTGAACACTTTTTGTTCGATTGGAATCAAAAGTTTCAGTTTTTAGTAGGCGGCTATGGCTCATCCAAAAGCTATCACATTGCTTTAAAGCTGATCTTAAAGCTGCTTGAGGAAAAACGGACAGCACTTGTCATTCGAGAAGTGTATGATACGCACCGGGAGTCGACCTATTCTCTTTTACAAGAAATCGTCAGCGATCTTGGCATCGATCATCTAGTAAAGTGCCGCAGTTCACCGCTTGCTCTCACTTTTCGCAATGGGAGCAGCATTTTATTTAAAGGACTGGACAAGCCTGAGAAATTGAAGTCGATCAACAACATCTCAATTATTTGGATTGAGGAGTGTTCCGAGGTTTCTTATGAAGGGTTTAAAGAACTGCTTGGAAGGCTGAGACATCCGGTTTTACCTCTTTATATGATGTTATCGACGAATCCCGTTGGTCAGGATAATTGGACGTACAGACATTTCTTTCGAGATGAGCAGCTGAAACGTTTTGTCCTTGATGACGAAACCTTATACAAACAGCGAACCATCGTGATAAAAGATACGTACTATCACCACTCAACAGCAGAAGACAATCTATTTCTTCCTAAAAGCTATGTCAAGCAGCTGGATGAGCTGAAAGAATACGATCCAGATCTTTATCGAATTGCAAGGAAGGGATACTTCGGTATCAATGGCACAAAAGTGTTTCCGCAATTTGAGGTCAGACAGCATGCTGACGTATTAGAAGCGATCGGGCAGATTGAAAGACCGCTGAAACGGGCGGGGATGGATTTTGGATTTGTCGAATCCTACAATGCGCTCATTCGGTTAGCTGTCGATCATGAAAAAAAGTACTTATATATTTATTGGGAATATTACGACCGCGGGAAAACGGATGATGAAACAGCTGTTGATCTGAAAGAATTTGTTGAATCAAAGGAACTCATTAAGGCAGACGCAGCAGAACCTAAAACGATTCACTATTTTCGGCAGCGCGGATTTCAAATGGTCGCTGCGCATAAGTTCCAAGGCTCACGTTTGCAATATACAAAGAAAATCAAACGATTTAAGAAAATCATTTGTTCTGATGCTTGCCCTTATACCATCTATGAACTTCAATCACTAACCTATAAGGCAGATAAGAACGGCCGCTTAGAGGAAGATGAATTTCAAATCGATCCACACACATTATCCGCCATTTGGTATGCGCTAGATGATTATGAGGTGACCGATTTGAAACAGACTGCTTCAGAGCGTGTCCGTCCAAACCGAGAGAGGAGGTCCATACAATGAAACAATTAAAAGCAACGATTATGAAGGCCAACATGTCTGATCATACAAAACAAATGTATGAGGATGAATTTTCATACGAAAAAGATGACATTGTCCCCCCGCCCTACCATATCAATGAATTAAAAAGCATGGCAGAATACTCAACGATTCTTCAGCAATGTATAGATGCGTATCGAACAAACATTTTAGGTTTTGGATTTGGGGTGGAATACGCCTTTGATTTTAATGCGGAAGATGTGAAACCGGTCAAAAAGAAGACAGCCGAGAAGGAATGGACAAGACTCGAAGAGTTTACGAAATACATGAACTATGATGAGTCTGCTGACGTAATTCTTGGTTATGTCCTAGAAGACCGGGAGAAAACAGGAAATGGCTTTTTAGAGGTGCTGCGGGATGGACAAGGAAAGCCGGCAGGAATCGAGTATTTGGATGCACTCCATATCCGCATTTGCAAGCTAAGTGAGCCAGTCGACGTCGAATTCCGCTACACAGAAAACGGCGAATTAAAGACGATGAATCGCAAGAAACGATTCCGAAAATATGTGCAGGTCATCAATGAGAAGAAAGTCTTTTTCAAGGAGTATGGTGATCCGCGCATATTAAATTGTGAAACAGGCAAGTACGATGATGCTACACCAGAACCGCTTCAAGCAACAGAAGTCATTCATTTTAAAATTGGCAGTGGGACGTATGGGATTCCCCGCTGGATTGGCAACATCGTCAATATGTATGGCGCACGAAAAGCAGAAGAGCTGAATTATCTTTATTTTAAGCAAGGACGGCATGTACCTGGTGCCATCATTGTCGAAAACGGCATGCTGTCAGAGACTTCTTATCAGCAGCTACAAGATTATATGGATGATATTGAAGGCTCTGACCATGCGCATAAGTTTTTATTGCTTGAAGTAGAAGGGCTTCCGACAGAAAAAGGATTAACAGGTGAAGAAGATGTATCAAATGTCAAAGTGAACTTTAAATCCTTGGCGGAAATCCTGCAAGAGGATGCGCTCTTTTTAGAATACGATGAAAAGACGAGAAACAAAATCCGCTCCGCTTTTCGTCTGCCGCCTATTTACACAGGAGAGTCACAAGATTATAACAAGGCCACGGCAGATACCGCGCGAAAAACAACGGAGGAGCAAGTGTTTCAGCCAGAGCGGCATCTTATTACAGGGAAGCTCAATACTCTTTTTCTCCCGGATTTAGATATATGGCATGTCCGCTTTCTATTAAATGGTCCTGACTTTAGAGATCCATTAGAGATAGCGAAGGTTCTGACACCATTTATTCAGGCTGGGGCAGTATCGCCAAATGATTTACGAGATCTTGCGGGGCGTATTCTTGGCAAGACGTTAGAGGAATGGCCGGAAGAATTCTACCACCGACCTTTAGAAAGCCGCATAAAAACAGCTGATGGGCTGTCTCCATCCAAGTCAAACCAGCTGGAGAAATAAAAGGACGTGAGCTTTTTTGAAAGGGGGTGAACATATGCCAAGGGAATTAAAAAACGCAAAAATTACACATGTTTCCTATGTGGACAAGGCCGCCAACCAAAAGAAATTTTTCTTGATGAAAGCAAAGAAAAAGCAGCATGACTTTCAAAAAGAAGTCAGTGTCCTGACGAAGGCAGATGATGCGCATCGCCTCGTATATGGCGTCGTGTATGAACCGAATACACCTGATGCACATCAAGACTTTATGTCGGCCAAAGAAATTGAAAGAGCAGCACACGGTTTTATGAAAGATGCCCGTCACATTGATAAACAGCATGATTTTCAAGATGGTGTTGGCGAAGTCGTCGAATCATACATTGCCCCAGCGGATTTTGAAGTAGGCGGAGAGCTGATTCAAAAAGGATCTTGGGTACTTGTGACAAAAGCATCACAAGATATTTGGGACCAAATTCAGCAAGGCCACATTACAGGCTACTCAATGGCTGGAACAGCAGACATCATCGCAATAGAGGAACACGATCAGCTCCTATCTCAAGAAACGAACGAGAGAGGGCTTTTTTCTTTGCTGAAAAATTTCTTTTTGAAAGAGGAAGGTGCAAATATGCCACAACAATTTTGGAGCGTTTTAGATCATCTGCTGGAAACGTTGCAGTCAAGTGATGGTGATGAGTCTAGCGTAAGAGCGGCACTTGAACAATTGATTCCAATTGTGCAGGATGTGTTGAAAACAAATGATGTCCTCCAAACGATTGGCGAAAGACCAGCATCCGTTCAAAAGCAAGATGCCGGATTAACGACTGATCAAGTACGCGAACTAGAAAAAGCAAAAATGGCCATCGACAACGTTTTACAACAAGCGGATAAACAAGGGACAGATCAAGCAGGTGAAGAAGAACCTGTACAAAAAGTGCTGGAGCAAGTGGTTGCGCCAATTCGTCATCAGCTCTCTTCCTTAGAGAAATCAGCAGGCAGAGAAAAAGCAGCGATTCAGGAAGTGCTTCAGCAACAGCTACTGCCTATTTCAGAGCGGATACACATGCTTGAAAAAGCGCGGGGCATTTCTAAACAAACAAATCACGATACACAAAATGATATGACAAAGCCCATATGGGATGGCTTACTATAAGCCTAAATAAGGAGGAAAAAGTGTGAGAAATCAAGAGTTGATTCGCAAGGCTGAAATGACACTTGCCAGCTTAAAAACAGGCGGTCTCATGAACGCAGCCCAATCCAACACATTCATTAGAATGATGCAAAATACACCAACCGTTTTAAATGATGCACGTATCATTCCAATGGAAAGTGATTCACAAAAAATCGAAAAAATCGGCTTCGGTCAGCGCATTTTACGCCCAGCAGAAGAAGGCAAAGCGCTGGATGCAAAAGACCGTGTTGTCCCAGCGACAAGCACTGTCCAGCTCAATGCAAAAGAAGTCATTGCTGAGATTCATATGACGTACGACAGCATTGAAAACAACATTGAAAAAGACGGGATTCAGCAGACCATTATGCAAATGCTGGCGGAACGAGCGGCAGTCGATATTGAAGAATTGATCGTCAACGGTGATACAACATCACAAGATCCATTTTTAGCTCAAATGGATGGCGTACGAAAACAGGCAGTTTCTCATATTGTCGATGCAAATGGAGCGGAAATTAGCCGTCAAATGTTCAAACAAGCCTACAAAGCGATGCCGTCAAAATATTTACGTGTACCTCAGGATTTCCGTTTTTATACATCCCCAAGTTTAGAGGTCGAGTGGAAAGACCAAGTAGCAAACCGTCAGACAGGTCTCGGAGATGCGGCGATTCAAGGCGGACTTTCTTCTGCATTCGGTGTTCCGGTCAAAGGTCTTGCCAATATGCAGCCATATGATGAAGAAGGAACAGACGTATCAGATATTTTACTGACACACCCGAAAAACATTATCGTAGGGTTTTCTCGCAATATTCGTATTGAAGTAGAAAAAGATATTCGCAGCCGTAAGTTTATCATTGTTCTAACAGCGAAGCTCGACAGCAAATTTGAGGAAGAGGATGCTGTAGCCAAAGTAATGAAAGTGAAAGAGTAGGTGACAGCAGGCTATGATCATTTCTGCTGAGGAACTACAAGCCTATTCTGTATTTGATCGCGTGAAAAATCGTTCTGTAGAGAGACTAGCGGCAGATATTATTGAAGCAGAAGCAGCGGTATTTCAAATGGTCGGGCACGATTTTACACATGAAAAATATCAGCCCATTCCTGAAAAAGCAAGGATCGCCTTATTAAAAATGGCCCAGTATTTTGCCATGCTGAATGATGACGAATCCATGATGAAAGGCTTGACTTCAGAAAAAATGGGTGATTATTCATATGCAAAGGCAGCGGACAAAGTGAAAGGCAGACCTTATGTGTATGCCCTTCTTGTTGATTATATTGAACCTTCATTAACTGGCGGCAGCGCCAATTTAAAGGTGAGATCATTATGAGCTATGATTCTCTATTAACGGATCGCTGTGATCTTTTTCACTTGGAGAATGAGGAGGCAGTCCGCGGCAAATTTGGTATACCAGCAGGGGATCTGCAAACGGATCTCACGTATCCTGATACACCAAGTATGAGAGATGTGGCTTGCTATGTTGTAGAAAAAAGCCAGTCACTCGTGCAAGAAGAACCGAATACAGTCATCTATCAGTCCTATCTCGTCCATTTCCCTTTAGCAAGCGACATTCGTTTGCATGACAAAATGGTGTGGAACGGCATCTCACTCAAGTTGCAGCAGCCAAAAAGAGTGAAAAATCATCACATGGAAGTGATGGCCGTCAGAAAGGAAAACCTATGAAAATTGATGGACTTGACCGGCTGCTATCTCAGCTCCAACAGGCAAATAGTGGCGGCTTAACGGCGCAATATCAAGAGTGGTTACAGGAAATGGGCTTACAGTTTTTAGACATCATTCAAGATGAAATCATCAAAGAAAAGGCTGTTGATACAGGCCGTCTCCTCAATTCCTTTCAAAAAGGTGACAAGGAGAATTACTTTCTCACTTCCCGAGGCGGGCTCACGCTAGAAGTGGGGACACAGCTTGATTATGCCTCTTACGTGAACGATGGACATGCCATTTCTTCAAATGGAGAACGAAGATGGGTGCCTGGCAGATGGAACGGCAGCCGCTTTGAATATGATCCGAACGCCAGTACTGGCATGATGCTTTCATCTCAATGGATTGAAGGAAATGGGTACTGGGATCATGCCGTCATGCTCTATGAACAAATGTTTGAACACTCGCTAGATCGAAAGCTTCAAAGCTGGATCGATCGACATTTTGGGAGGTGATGGAATGAATCAAGAAGTCGGGGCAATCATGCATTATATATACACACGCTTTCCTGTGAAAATGTATGATCGTCTTCTGCCAGAGCGTTTCCAAGTGCCATCTGTTTATGTGCCGCCAGTGACTGTCATTAGTGGTCCAGATACAGTGTCTACTTTTATGAAATCTTATTCGCTGCAAGTGAAAGTGTTTCATATGGATACAGAAAAAGCGCATGATGCGGCGGAAACAGTCGTCGATGCATTGCTTGCTGATCGTCAAATCATTCAGATGATCAGTGAAGATGGAGAGGTGCTTGATGATTATGTCCGCATAAAAAGAGTGGAAACAAGAATCATAGATCAAGGTGTAGCAGCGATTGTCCTGACGTGGGATAGCAGCTATTGGTACAACCGAGATAAACAGCCAAGCCTAGAAGGTATCAATTTTTCAGATGGGGTGATCAAACGTGAGCAAGACTAAAAAAACACAGCTCGATCAAACAGCGGGCGAAGAAAAAGAATTTGGCTTTTCATTTGAAGCCTTAAAAGAGCACAGCAAGGATCTTTTTGGGGTAAAACCAGAAATCCTTGAAGGTGCTCTTTTTTATATCAAACATCAACCAATTACAAAAACAGAAGCAAAGAAGCACATCGATGCTTTTTTGTCCAAGGAGGTTTAAAGGATGAACGGAGGCACTTTTACACCAGGTACAGAGAAAAAGCGTCCTGGCATTTACTTTAATTTTAAAACAACAGCAGAGCAGCGAATTACTTTAGGCGAGCGAGGAACAGTTGCACTTCCTCTTGTCATGAGCTGGGGAGAACCAAAAACCTTTATTTCCGTTTCCGATATGGAAGACTTAAATAAAAAGGTCGGGCTCAACATTGATGATAAGTCACTTCTTCTTTTCCGTGAAGCGAAGAAAAAAGCGCAAACGGTCTTGCTTTACCGTCTAAACGAAGGAGAGCCAGCCAAAGCGGAAATCGCAGAAAACTTTGTGGTCACAGCCAATTATGGTGGTCAAAAAGGAAATGAGATTACCATTCAAGTGGCAGAAAATGTACTCGACAGCACAAAGCGTGACGTCATCACCTATCTTGGAACAGATATTGTCGATAAACAGGTGGTCAAAGATGTCAAAGATCTTGTGAAAAACAAATACGTTCAATTTTCTGGTGAAGGCGAAGCGGTCATTACTGCAGGAGCGGCTTTAAGCGGCGGGAAAAACGGTGTGGCAAGTGTCGCAGATTATACAGCTTTCCTAGAAGCAGCTGAAACGGAATACTTTGATGTCATTGCACTCCCAGTCGATAATAGTGAGCAATTAAAAGCAACATTCGCGTCATTTATTGAGCGTTTACGTGATAAGCAAGGACGTAAGGTGCAAGGCGTTGTGGCTAACTATGCAGCTGATCAAGAAGGAATCATCAATGTCACAAGCGGTGTTGTTTTAGAAGACGGAACAGAACTGACGCCTGCTCAAACAACAGCTTGGGTCGCAGGAGCAAGTGCAGGAGCGAATTTTAATCAGTCACTGACCTTTGTTGAATACGAAGGCGCAGTCGATACATTAGAGCGTCTTGATAATGATCAAGTAGAATACCGTTTATCACAAGGAGAGTTTCTTTTCACTTTCGATGCAAGAGACCGCACGGTGAGCGTTGAAAAAGATATTAACTCTTTGACAAGCTTCACGGTTGAAAAGAACCAGCAAATGGCGAAAAACAAAATCATCCGTGTGCTAGATGCAATCAACAATGATTTAACATTTGAACTGAAAAATTTGATTAAATTACGCAAAGCCAATGGCAATGACATTCCAGCATCAGACGACGGTGTGCAGCTTGTGAAAACACTGATTACACAGTATCTCACACAACTTCAAGATGGAAGCGGCATTACAGGCTTTAACTCAGAAACAGATATCGTCATTGGCCTCAATGAAGATCGTGATGGATTTATCATCGATTTAGCAGTACAGCCAGTAGACGCAGCAGAAAAATTCTATTTCAATGTGGAGGTGAAGTAAGATGGCTTTTAAAGCGCAAAATACAATCTCAGGTAAAGAAGGTCGTCTTTTCTTAGAAGGTGAGGAGCTTGCCTTTATCAAAACGTTTGAAGCAAACGTGGAGAAAAATAAATCAGAAGTGAATGTGATGGGCCGCCGAATGACTGGTCATAAAACAACAGGGGCAAACGGAACAGGAACGGCAACATTCTATAAAGTTACGTCACGTTTCGTTCAACTTATGCTCAACTATGTGAAAAAAGGGGAAGATCCTTATTTCACTCTTCAAGCGGTAATTGATGATAAATCATCAGGCCGAGGCACAGAGCGTGTGACATTATTCGATGTCAACTTTGATTCAGCTAAAATTGCTGGACTAGATGTTGATTCAGAGGCACTTGAAGAAGAAGTTCCATTTACATTTGAAGACTTTGATCTGCCTGAAAAGCTGAAGAATTCTTTCTAAGAAATGCGGAGGAAATTAGCTAATTAATTAGCTAAATAAAAACCAAATATGCTATAATGCAAATGTAATGAAAAATGAATGCATTTGTAATGCACATTGCATTCAATGACACACAAAATGATGTTTACATGCAAAGCGATTTGCATACAATAAAAAGAAGCCAGGATGCGCTAACATCCCGGCAATGTACAATGAGGCCCTTCAAGGGGCTGGCTTATCAATTAGATAGTTTTAAGGATAGACTTTCCCTTTCACCTACCAAAGCTCAAGGGGAGTCTATTTTTTGTTTATATACGTCAACAAAGCAAGGATAAACATCCCGAATAAAAGCATTAGGGAAATCGCTTGGAACGTTGACATGAGCATCACCCCCTTCCTATCGGGGATGAGCCAGACACCCTTGAGCAAGCCGTTCAATTGTACGAGTTATATTATACATGAAAAGATTGGAAAGCACATTCAAAAATGGATGTGCTTTTTTGTATTCAAAAAACAAACAAAAGGGAGTTTTTAAACATGAGCGAAAAACAAACATTTGATCTTTCATTTTTTATGCCAGGACAAACAGTAGAAGCGGAAGAGGTCAAAGTGCCAATTTCTAAGCGTTTTGTTGATAAAAAAGGGAATGTCATTCCTTTTGTCTTCAAAGCGATTACCACGGAACGTATTGATGAACTGGAAAAAGAAAACACCACGTTCAAAAATGTCAAAGGCAGAGGCCGTGTGAAAGACTTAGACAGCCAGCGCTTCTACGCACGGATTGCCATTGAATCGACGATTTATCCAGATTTCCGCTCAAAGGAATTAAGAGAAGCCTACAGCACACAAGATCCAGTTGAAGTTGCAAAACGTGTTTTATCTGTCGGTGGTGAATACGCAAACTGGTTAAACAAAGCCATTGAAATCAACGGATTTGAAGACGAAATTGAAGATTTAGAAGACGCAGCAAAAAACTAATAAAAGATGGGGATAAGGAAGCAGTGTTTTTATATTACGCCATGCATGAGCTTCACTATTCCCCATCAGAACTTCTCGATTTATACGAAGCACCAAGACAATTTAAGGCATTCTTATTCGGACTCATCAGCTACAAGCTCGATATGCTAGAAAAAGAAGCAAAGAAAGGAGGGAAATAAACTGGCGAAGCTCACTGCACGATTTGAATTAGAAGACAAAGTATCAAAGAAGCTGTTGCGCATTCAAAAACGATTTCAAACGTTTGAGAAGCAGCTCAAACCATTTAGAAAACCGATGAAAATAAGCCTGGAAATGGATGAAAAGAAGCTAAGGAAATTCAATTTATCGATGAGAAGGTTTTCTGTATTGTCCATGAAGCTAGATCAGGGGATCTATCGTGATCTCAGATCATTAGCAAACCAGCTGAACATGATACCGAAACAGATGGTCATATCGATTCAAGCAAAAGGACTAGATGTCATTAAATCCAGTATAGATCGATTGAAACAATCCGGAACAAGTCCAATCCTGTTGACGTTCAAACTGAATGATCAGTTGTCAGGAAAAATGTCATCAATCAAAAAATCAATCCTTCAGCTCATGAACAGAACGTACTATATGAGATTAAACATGGTTGACCAAGCCACCACTGCCATTCAACGAATCAAAAAGACACTCAAAAGCTTGACAATGGCTAAACACGAAATCAGAGTATCTGTTCAAGACAATGCAAAGAGTAAGTTGAAAAAACGAGATCAGGCAGAGTCAGTTGTGAAAGAACAAAACATAAAAAAAGAACCTGAGGCTGTTAGTCCGCCAGTTAAAACGGATGAACCTAAACAGGATTGGCTCCAGAGCCTTGCTAATAAAGGGTTAAATGAAATTCAAAAATATGCAGGTGATGTTGCAGACAAGGTGAAAGAAAAATTAAGTCCTAGAAAGTTTTGGGACGAAAAGGCACTTCCTTGGGTTGAAAATAAAATGGAAGAGTACAAGCAAGATGTGATCGGAAGAATAAAAGAGAAGATTAAATTTAATCCTGAAAAAAAACTAGATGAATTGGTGACCAATGTATTAGATCGTCTCTTTGGTGCAGGTGATCAATCGAATGGAAGTAGCACTCCAGCGCCAACAACAGCGCCAACAACAGCGCCAACAACAGCGCCAACAACAGCGCCAACAACAGCGCCAACAACGGCACCAACAACAGCGCCAACATCCACACCATCAAATTCAGCTCCCAATAAGAAATCTAAGCCGCGAGGTGGTAAAGGTTTGTTTCGCAATAGTTGTTGTCCCTGTTGTGCAAGAGGTTTAAGCAGGGGAGGATCTACTAAAACTAAAAATAGAAATGGTCAATCACCAAGACAACCTAGAAATCCAAATGCCACAACAAGAACCGAAATGAATAGAAGACCTCCAAGTAAATTAGGGGATGCGTTGAAAAATATCGGTAAAGGGAGCGGTAAATTATTAAAGAAAGTACCTATTCTAGGCAGTGTACTTAGTGCAACAAATCTAATTGGTATGAAAAAAGAGAATGCTGGTGAAAAGATCGGTGCGACTGGAGGAGGAATCGCCGGTGGAATGGCAGGTGCTGCAGCAGGTGCTGCTATTGGCAGTGTAGTTCCAGGGGTAGGTACAGCCATCGGCGGCCTAGTAGGCGGCATCGCTGGAAGTATGGGTGGAGAATCTATCGGTGAAACAATTGGAAAATGGTTTGATGGCGGTGGATTTGAGAAGATTGGCCAAAAAGCCATTGAAATCAAAGATCAAATTGTTGAAGTGTGGTCTACAGTTGCGGACTGGTTTATCGAAAATGTGTGGACACCATTAAGCAGCACGGTTGGCACAGTAGCAACCACAATCTGGTCAAGTCTAGTCAATGCATGGACATGGATACAAGAAACATTCAGTGCAGTTGCGGGCTGGTTTATCGAAAATGTGTGGACACCGTTAAGCGATACAGTTATTACGGTAGCAACCACGATCTGGTCAAATCTAGTCAATGCCTGGACATGGATACAAGAAACATTCAGTGCAGTTGCGGGCTGGTTTATTGAAAACGTTTGGACACCGCTAAGCGACACAGTCGTTACGGTAGCAACCACGATCTGGTCAAGTCTAGTCAATGCCTGGACGTGGATACAAGAAACATTCAGTGCAGTAGCAGGCTGGTTTATTGAGAATGTGTGGACACCGCTAAGTAGCACAGTTGTCACAGTCGCTACGGGGATTTGGACAGCATTATCAAATGCGTGGAAAACCATTCAATCAATTTTTGGAGCAGTATCCTCTTGGTTTATGAACAATGTATGGAATCCGCTTGTAGAAACGGTTGGAACCATCAAAGATAGCATTGGGAAGAAGTTTGAAGAAGCGTATAAAGTGGTGACAGATATATGGGATGGATTATCTAAATGGTTTAAAGATAATATTCAGACACCGATCGTAAAAGTGGCAGGTGCCATAAGTGATGGTTTTTCTAAAGCATTTAACTGGGTTAAAAAGATTTTTGACAAAGCGGGCGATGGCATTAATTTTGTAGTAAAACATTTATTTGGAGATCCTGATAAAAAAGCCACAGGCGGCTATATCACCCAGCCTACCTTATCATGGATTGGTGAAGCGGGTAACGAATTTGTCATTCCAACTCAAAATAACCGGGGCCGTGGGAAGATGTTGCTTGCACAAGCTGCTTCTCATCTTGGAATGTCTGTTGTGCCAAGCAGCAGCGGAGCAGCAAGTCCAGTTTCTAGCTCTCCAGCTCCAATTACGCCAAATGCTCCAGCAGCTCCAACTGCTTCTGCCGGTTCAATTGGTGGAACGGTTTCAATGAATGGAAACATCCAATCTGCCAGCATAGGTGAGCAATTTAATCATGATTTTGAACAAGGGCTGAATCAAAAGGTGGTTTCAATTGATCAATGGAAGCAAAAAAACATTCAGCAGCCATTTAATCAAATGACATCAGATTCAGGAAAGTACGGACAACAAACGGTATCGGCATTTGCTACTGGCCAGCAAATGACACCAACAGGAACTGATAGCTTTTTGCAAAGTCGTGTAAAAGCACAATACCAACAAGTGATGACAGCATCACCAACTTGGGGTTCTGGAACTGTTAGTGGCTTTGCAACAGGTCAAAATGCCACATCAATTGGCACAAGCCAATACGTAGACCAACACGTCAAACAACCATTCCTGCAAGCCAAACAAGAATCACCAGGATGGGGTTCAGGAATGATCGATGCCTTCAATAGCGGCATGCGTTCAAAAGCAAGTGAAGTCACACAAGCTGCCAAAGAAATGGCGAAGAAAGTGGAACAGGCGTTTAGAGAAGAACTAGACATTCATTCTCCTTCGCGTGTCATGATGAGTCTAGGGAAATTCGCATCGATTGGTGTCGTCAAAGGGCTCGATTCAGTTGATGTGAAAAAGTTTGCTGAAAATCAAGCGGGTTCATTAATCGGAGCGTTCAGCGGTATGGGTGCTTCAGGTCTTAGTGTTCAGCAATGGCTCATGGCAGCTCTGATGGCGACTGGCACATCGATGAGCTGGCTTCCAGGTCTTATGACAATCGCTCAGCACGAATCAAATGGTAACCCGAAAGCCATCAACTTGTGGGATTCCAACGCCAAGAAGGGAACGCCTTCTAAAGGGTTAATGCAAACCATTGGGCCGACCTTTCATTCTAATAAAGGCAAGGGCATGAATGATATTTGGAACCCAATTCATAATGCCGTAGCAGCTATTAACTACATTAAGGGCAGATATGGAACAGTCTTCAATACACCTGGATTACGGAGTATGAGAAGAGGCGGTCCTTATAAAGGCTACGCCAATGGCGGATTGATTACTCAGGAGCAGGTAGCTAGAGTCGGTGAAGGAAACAAACGCGAGTGGATTATTCCAGAAGAAAGAGGCATTCGCGGGAGATATTTATTGACGCAGGCAGCAAAGGCACTTGGGATGCAAGTCTATGATCCATCAAATGCATCTGCTCCTTTACCAGAATCACAGATGCAGCAAGTCACCTCAGCACAGCCAGCTGGGAATGCAACAACGTCAGGCAATAAACAAATCACCATCCAGTTCAATGGTGATCAGCATTTCCATAATGGACAGGATCAGCAATCGCTTGTCGAAAAAATTAGACAAATGCTTGTAGACGAATTGGAAGTAGAGCTTCAGACAGGAACGAAAGGGGTCGTGATCGATGGGTAAATCAGTGTATCAATTGTGGATTTCCCAAGGCAAGGAGAAGTTGCGATTCCCTGTGCTTCCATCCGAACTTGAGATCACAAATAATGTACAAAATGAAACAGTGAAGGTCTCCTCCTTTGGGGAACTGACTTTTATTGATGTACCATCGGCTAAACAAGTATCATTCACCTCATTATTTCCTAAGAAATATTCGCCAATTGCTGAATATAAAAGCATTCCATCACCAGAGAATGCAATAGCGAAAATTGAACGAATGATGCGTTCAAAGAAGTCTGTGCGACTGATTGTGACAGGGACTAAAATCAATATGACGTGCAGCATTGAGAGCTTCACACACAAGGAAGGGTCTTATGACATAGGGGATCGTGAATTTACGATCGAGTTAAAGGAATATAAAACCGCATCGCCTAGGAAAATCAAACGAAAGAAAAAAGCAAAACAAACCAAAAAGAAAAGACCCTCAAAAACACCACCAAAATTGTACACTGTCAAAAAGGGAGATACTCTGTGGGCCATTTCAGGCCGTTTTTATGGCGATAGTACAAAATGGCGGCGTATTTGGAATGCCAATAAAGCAGCGATGATCAAACGAAGTAAACTCAATATTAAACAGCCGGGATATTGGATTTTTCCAGGGCAAAAATTGAAAATACCACAATAGGGGGGCTGACATTGATTGAGCTTTTTGCCATCAGAAGCGGCACGATGTATGAGCTTGTCACAGAGAGTGTGACACTTCAGGGGCAAAGGTATCAGGCCCCTCGCTCTATTCAGGCGAATATTATCACAAAGCAAGGCAGTCAAACATATTACCGTGTCTCAGAAGGAGACACGGTTCTTTTTAAATGGAAAGGAAAAGAGCTGTTCAGAGGCATCGTGTTTTCTAGGACGCCTGTTGAAGGAAAGCTGACCTTTACCGCATACGATATGCTCCAATATTTAGTGAAAAACCAAGATGTATATGTTTTTTCAAATCAACGGGCAGATCAAATTTTGAGGCGGATCGGGGCAGACTTTCAAATTCCTATGACATCCATCGCAAATACAGGACATATCATGAAGTCTCTCGTTTTTAAAAATGACACGAGTTTATATGACATCATTTTAAAAGCATTGAAGGAAACGAAGCGGCAAACCGGTAGAAATTATCAAATTTATTCTGCTAAAGGCAAGATGGGGCTGAGAGCTTGGCCCGATCCAGAGGACGTGTGGGTCATTGAATCAGGCGTCAACCTCATCGGTTATCAGTACAGCACCTCCATTGAAGAGACAGCAACACGTGTGAAGATGCGCACGTCTGTAGACGAACAGGGGAAGAATAAGAAAAAAGGTAGCAAATCAGATATTGTGGTGATCGAACAGGATAAAGCGGGTCAGAGTCAGTACGGCATTTTACAGCATGTGGAGACGGTCACAGGTCAAATCAACCAGCCGCAGCTTCAAAAAAGAGCGAAAGTACGCCTAGCTGAGAAAAAAGGCGTCAAACAAGAAGTGAAAAGCATACAAGCACTCGGAATCCCTGAACTGCAAAGCGGTCTGCCAATCTATTTGAAAATCCCTGAAATCAACATCAAAAAAACCTACTGGATCGATCAAGACAAGCATGAATTCAATGGAGTGAAGCACACCATGACAATTGACGTCGTTGAGAAAAATTCCATGCCAAAGGGTGATCAAGCATGAGATTAAGTGAAGCAATTAAACGACTCGCTGTCAATGCAGTAGATGCAGCTTCTCCAATTGATCTGGTGATTGGAGAGGTCACAATGGCTTCGCCTCTTCACATCCGATTAAATGAAAACAGTAAGCTGATCATTCCGGAAGAACTGCTTATTTGGCCTAAACGCTTAAATAAGGGTGAGGATGATGAGTTGAAAAGGGGAGACAGCATTATGGTACTTGCAATGGCAGGAGGGCAGTCCTTTTACATCATCGACAAATTGTAAGGGAGGTGATGAACGTGGCACTTTCACCAGAGGAAGAAATCGAGGAAACAGAGGAAGATGAAGAGGTAGAAACCTCGACGACGTATCGCATAGATTTTGAAAATGGCAGGCTGACAAATGAAGCCATTACAGGCATTGAATCGATCCGTCAATTTATTTATATGACATTGCGAACAGAGCGCTATGCACATCCCATTTACAGTCACGATATTGGCACTGAAATTCAGGAGCTATTGACTGATACTGAAGCAACTGATGAATACAAAGAAATGGAGATTCCAAGATTGCTTGAAGAAGCATTGGTCGTTGATGAGCGGATTGATCATATTGAAGAGATAGAGGTCACGAAGCAAAATGATGCCTTTCAAGTCAAACTAACCATTGTCACAGATGAAGGCACATTAGAAATAGAGGAGGTGATGGAGGGAGATGTTTGAGGAGCAAACGTATGAGGCGTTGATGGAAAGAATGCTGGACAGGCTACCAGATGATATAGACAAAAGAGAAAATAGCGTCATTTGGAATGCCTTGGCACCTGCTGCTGCTGAACTCGCTCAGTCGTATATTTGGCTTGATCAAGTATTTGAGCTTGTCTTTGCTGATACAGCACAGGGGGAATTTTTAGATCGACGAGCAGCAGAAGTGGGGATTGAGCGAAAGCCAGCCACCACAGCGGTGTGGTCCGTAACCATTCAACCAGAGAACGTAAACATTCCAGCAGGATCAAGATTCTTTATTGAAGATGTTTATTTTCAATTTTCAAAGGACGGTACACTAGAATGCGAGACAACAGGTACAGCCGGCAATGGGCAATTAACAGGTCAGCCGCTGCTATCGCTTGATACCATTCCAGGTCTAGAGTCGATGATCATGAAGGAATTGGTGATACCAGGGCAAGAGGAAGAAGATGATGCGTCATTATACGATCGGTATTTAATACGCGCAAGGCGAGAGGCTGTCAGTGCCAACAGAGCACATTACAAAAAGTGGGCCGAGGAAGTGGTTGGTGTCGGCAGAGCGAAAGTGTTCCCGCTATGGAATGGAGAGGGAACGGTCAAAATTGTCATCACAGATGGCAATCTAGATGTAGCATCTGAGCTTCTTGTCAAAAGGGTCCAGGAGTATATCGATCCTGTACCGGGAGAAGGAGAAGGGCAAGCTCCTATTGGCTCAAAAGCAACTGTGGAAAGCGCCAAGTGGCTGGATATTGACGTAGAAGTGTCCGTCGAACTTCAGATGGACTGGACACTTGAGGGTGCGCAAAAAGAAATAGAAGAAAAGGTCAAAGCACTGTTAAAATCAATCGCATTTGAAAAAAGTACGATTCGAATGTCCGCTTTAAATGATATTTTGTACCATTCAGAGAGTGTGTCCGATTATGCAAACGTCTTATTGAATGGGGAGTCAAAAAACTTAGTATTACAGGACATTGAGATACCACGTCTGAGGCAGGTGAAGGTTATTGAGCAAACTTGATGAAATGAAAAACTACTTGCCGCCTTATTTCACAGAGATTTATGATGTGGATCATTTACTAAAAACGGAGGCGCCAGAGTTTGAACAATTGGATGAATCCATTTTTGATGTAACGGATCAGTTCTTCCCTTTAACAGCGACGTGGGGATTGAATTGGTGGGAGAGAATGCTCAAGGTGCAGCGAGAGTCAGATGATTCGATTGAGCTGCGCAGGGCACGATTACTCAATATGATGTCGAACATTCCACCAATTACGTATCTTTCATTAGAGAAATCTGTGAATCGATTTCTTAAAAATCCAAGTGCGATCATCCGTCTTACAGTCAACCGTTATCATTTTGCATTGCGTGTCAACCTAGATGACCTGCAAAACACAAGATATATCGTCGAAATACTCGAAACGTTAAAGCCAGCACATTTGGCGTATACGTTCACCGCCATTCATCATACAGATGTTCATGAAACAAATGATCATCACCAGCGGCTCACACTGCGAAGCAGAGTGGGCTTTTTCGATCATATTCCAATTTTACTCAATGGTGAATTCGTATTAAATGGAACGTTCTATCTTAGCGGGATACGAGGTACTACGGAGGTCCCAGCTCGTTTTCGGCATTCATTAAAGATGAGAATGCCGCTTCAACAAGAGAAAGAAACAGCATATCGTCTGAATTATGTCATGACTGGAGCATCGTATGAAACGAAGCAAGCAGCTACGCTGACTTTGCGCGCAAAGAACCAGCTTTCACATCACGCGAAAAAGAGGATGACGTTCCGCTTACCAGTACATGTTCAAAATGAACAAGGCGGCAGTTTACTGATCAAGGAGCATTACTGGATTCTCGATGGATCCGTTCCACTTGATGGATCAAAAATGCTGGCAGCAACTTCTAAAAAAATAGATCTATAAGGAGGATCACAATGGCTGATCAATTAACCGTAACCACACTATATGCACGTCAACAAATGGCAAAGGCACGAGCAGAAGGAACAAAACTCACAAAAGTCGTCAAAATGGCGTTCGGAAATGGAGGAACAAAGGATGGAAAACCGATCTCTCTTGACGGAACCGAACAAGCACTCAAAAAAGAACTGATTCAAAAAAATATTGACTCGTTTACCTTCATGGAACCGGCAAAAATCCGCTACACCTGCACCATCGCTGAAGGAGAACTAGCAGGCGAAGTCATCAATGAACTAGCCCTTGTCGACGAAGCCGGCAAATTCACCGCCATCCGCACCATGACAGACAAACAAAAAGACGGCGACATCGAATTTGTTTTTGAGATTGATGATATTTATTAATGGAGGGGAAAAGAAGTGGACATAAAATCACCTTTACCGTTTGAAACCTCTGACAAAGCCCATGCCAACTTATTTAACCGGATGGTCGATACACTTGTGGAGAATGACAATGCGCTCAGTAGACAAATAGAAGGAATCACAAATGAAAGCTTGTTCATTTTAAAAGGCGATCAAGCCATTCAAGATGCATCAGTCAGCGGTGAGCAATATCCAAATGGGATTACGTTGATGGCTATAGCGAATGATACCGGATATCCTACAAAATTAGGTTTTGTGAAGAACGAAAAAATGAATGAGTATCGTTTTATACAATATTATTATGGCAACGGTAATGAAACAACTAGTTATTTTACTAGTACTGGTATTTGGTTTAGACAATGGTATATAGCCTCAGGGTGGACAGAGTGGCACAAAATCTCTGGTTTTCTTCATACGAACATTGGTACAACTGGTAAGCAGTTGCTTAATAATGCTGAGCGACAAAAAATCCTTTTTAATCGAAAAATCAAAGATAGTCACAATAATTTTGATATAAAAAATAGTCGTTTTATTTGTCCGGAAAACGGAATGTATCTAGTAAACGCTGGAGTCTATATTGAGACGGTTCAAATGTATGCAAATTTTGAGCTGTCTATTTTTTTAAATGGTAAAAATTATAAAAATATATCTCATTATAGACATCTCCCTGCCACACCCTCTGAAACGGCAAAACTTGATATAGGTTTATATGGGGCTGCGAATGTTCCAGCTAATAAAGGAGATTACGTTGAAATTTACATGTATATAGGCTATGCGGGAAATTCTGATCGTTATATATCTGATAATTCAGGTTGGTACAACTATTTCGATATTACGGAATTAGGCGGCCGCAATTTCCCGAGAGTGTAGGAGGATTCAGATGATTTTATATGAAGCCATTAAGTATAAATACCCCGATGCGGACCCGCAAAAAGATTTTGAACTAAGAAATGATGGCGATGGTTCGTATTTAAACGAGTGGCATCTAGATGTGCCAAAGCCAACGGTAGAAGAGTTGAAAAAATGGTGGGAGGAATCCCAAGCCAACCCGAGGTATGAACCACCTCTTCCACTAGATTATCTAGCACAAGAAGTAGCCAAAGAAAAGCTAGTGAGAAAACAGCTTGAACACCAATGTGATCTTCTAACAAATGAACTAAAGGTGCTAAAAAATGAGATCCTTTTCATTAAAGGAGAGAGTGAAACATGAATTATTGGGTTATGGCATTATATTTCCAATGGGTGACACCTGAATTAGTTAAAGAAGCAGTTGAATTAGGTGATTGTTCGATGGAAGATCTAAATGCAGGATATGAGCAAAGGATGCTCACTTTAGAGCAGTTGCAAGAAATAAAACAAGCATTAAGAGTGAAAACTGAATAGAAATAAAAGGACCATACCTGATTTTTCAATGACATGTTCAAAGCACTACTTGAGAACGATATTAGAGCAGTTCTTAAAACATACAAATGATGCGAGAATACAGCAGCTAATACAAAAAAGCAGAAATGTGATGATTCACAGAGTGATTAGATAACATTATATAGTGGAAGGAAGCGTATAGTGATAATAGATTTGAAAGGAGAATGATCATGGAGATTAAGACACCACGCACTTTTAAAACAACTGATAAAGCCCATGCTGATCTATTTAATGACATGGTTGAGGCTTTTCTTGACAATGATGTGGGTCTATTAGAGTCAATCAATCAACATATGATAGATATAAATCCACATGCATCTGAAGCAGAAAAGAAAAAATGGAACGATTCTCAGGGCTATAAAATTACAGCGGATAATGGAAGTCATTTAATTAATGTGCGAGCTGATGCTAGGATTTTTGATATGATAAAAGGAAAAGGAACGTGTACTTTTTATGCAGCTTCTGGAGTCGAAGATTCCCCATCAAATCTTTCATTGAGAGGATTACAGACAGTAGGCCAAGATAACATTGGTACTGGCTTTGCTGTAGATATTGCTGGTAATGCTTATAGTTTTTACTATAATGCTGCAGATACTACTATTAACTGGACAAAGCTCCCGTCAAATGCTGAAAGAAATAAATGGAATGATGGGCAATTGTCTAAGATTACTTCAGATAATGGAGGGGTGATTCTATCTGTTTCAGATGGTGAAGATTTACTTGAAAAGGTTGTTTCTTTAGGCCCGAAGCATGGTACATTTTATGCCACAGGTAAAGCATTAAACAGCCCAACTACAAGATCATGTCGTGGTATGTATCATTTTACTTCTCAAGATAGTAATGGAAAAGGTACATTTGGATGGGTCATAGCAATAGATTATAACAATTACATGTATACAAATTATCTTGATTTAAATTTGGGGTGGCAAGGCTGGAAACGTGTTTTAACAAAGGAGGATATGGATAATACTTCTTTTGTTGATACGTATGATCTCGATAATTCTTCTGTATCAGCCGTTGAAAATGTTCCAACAAAACTGAATTTTGGTGATACAAGATCAGACGATTTAGGAGAGTATAATCGTTCGCGAGCTGAAATTACACTGAAAAATAATGGTCTGTATTTAATTAGGCTTTATCTTAATAGCAATAACATTCCTGTTGGATCAGATAGCATTTTGTCATGTTATGTGAATGGTACAGAATTTCAACGATTAGGTAATTGGAATCCTGTTATCTCATCAAGTATATGTGTATTGTACCTTCAACAAAAGTTTAAAGCGGGGGATAAGTTAACATTTTATATTACACCCAAAAACACTGGAAGAACTATTACAGTAAATAGGGCTTATGTTACTTTGTCACAGCTAAGGTAGGATTATTTGAAAAATAAAGTGTGTGTGCAAATCGGTGGAAGCTGTCGTTCAAAACTTAATGACGTTCACTTTTACTAGATTCTATTTTATGTGTTCAATACAACAAAGGAACGAGAACAGAAACTCAATGCACAATACATGTTGTTAAAATTATTGGGTCAAATTGCAGGAATAAAGGAAGGGAATAGACCCATGCAATCGATCCACTTTATTGGAGTGGCGTTAATCATAGGTAAGGGCAGACGTGACAAATTAATATTATAAAAATCAGGATATTTAAAAAATATGTACTTAATATTGTTCTAATGACTTGAATCCTAATGAATTCATCACGTTTGGTTCCAAATCTAAGAACGAAGTGAAATAACTGATTTTTATCATAACATCACCTAATTCGTAATGTTTTTTGGAAGGAGAATAAGATCATAAAAACACCTCAACCTTTTAAGACGAGCGATAAAGCTCATGCAGATCTCTTTAACGATTTAGTGAAAATTTTAATTGAAAATGATCAGGAACTACTAGAACAATTCAACCTTCATACGAGAGATCCAATTCCTCACGTATCTGGTTCAGAAAAGAAAAAATGGAACGAATCTCAGCTATATAAACTGACAAATGATAACGGGTCCCAATTGATCAATATTCCTGCTGGTGGCAGTATCTATGAGGGAATTAAAGCGCTAGGGGCTTGCTCATTTTATGCGCCAGGTGGTTCTGGAGTAGTCGATTCCCCAGCTATAGGCAATGCTGCACTAAGAGGCTTTCAGTTTGTAGGTCAAAATAATATTGGCGTAGGAATTGCAATTGATACATCAGGCAACTCATTTTGTTTTTCCTATCATGTGAATGACATCGGAATCAACTGGATGCAAATGCCGACTCAAAATGAAAAAAACAAATGGAATGCAGGACAATTGTCTAAAATTACTGCTGACGATGGAAAAGCTTTTGAAAGAATTAATGCAGATGATCCTAGTATTTTAGATAAGCTGATAAAATTGCCGGGAGTTCATTCATGGTACATTCATGAAGCACATCCAGATCTTCCGACAAGAAGTTCAATGAGGGCTTTGTCTGTTTTTAGTGAAAATACCTATGGATGGGTCATCGGTGCAAACAATACAGGAGATGTCTATATTAACCGTTCAACAACTGATGTAACGGGTACACAACAAGAGTGGAGCGGTTGGAAACGTCTCAATGACCATAACCTATTAAATTCAAAGGGATTAAGACTTTCAATGTCAATAGGAACTGATATTTTAACGCTGCCATCGGGCTTTTACTTTGCTGTAGGATCTAATATTGTAAATATGCCTGTCGATAATGATTCTTCTTGGTTTAATATCGATATCTTAGAAACTGTAAATGGTAGAAAGACCATTCATGTCTGCAGAAGTTACGACAACACTCATTGGTTCGGAACAGTCCATACTGATGGTGTTTTTAAAGGGTGGAAAAAACTAGTGACTGATGCTGATTTTGAAAATGTTAAGTGGCTAAATGTAACCTTAGACAAAAGCTCTTCTATAGGGGATAGACCAGTTGAATATGTGAAATGGGGAAATTTATTATTGCTGAGAGGCCACCTAAAAGCAAATAGAGAAGTTATTTTTGGATGGATTCCAGCTGATCGTTTACCAGATAAAGGAATAGTAGTATCAGTTCCGGTATCAGGTACAACGGGTCATAGTAAATTATATATCTATAATACAGGAGAGCTAAAACTAACTGGTTTACATGCAGTGAATAACAGTGCAGTAACTGGCTACTATTTAGACATGGTTGTTCCATTAAATTAAGGAAGTGATACAAATGATACAAGCTTATGAATACAATCAGCAAAATGAATTGATCAGACCTATCGAAGTGTTCGAAAGGGATGATGAAGGAAATTATATTATTCCAGAGCAATGCACAACAATTGCACCACCCAATAATCCTTCTTTTTATAAGGCTGCATTTGATGTAAAAAAACAACAATGGTATGAATCAGCGACCCAAGAGTATATAGACAGCTTAAAACCAGCCCCTCTCCCGCCAAGTGATATAGAACTTTTAAAGAAACAAAATGCTTTGTTATCAAAACAATTAACGCAGCTATTAGCTATGCAAAAAGTAGGTGCTTCAGATTGATGTTTCCAACTGTAGCGGATATCAAACAATTCTGGGACTGGCAGTGTTACGGCCCAGAGGACATTGCATTTTATGTAAGCATTGGCTGGATCTCGGCAGAAGACTATCAAAATATAACTGGAGAAATGTACAAAGCCTAATGGCTTTATTTTTTTGCCGGAAAGAAGGTGATTCAAATGGAAGTAGATGTCGTTCAAAACTTAATGACACAAGGCCCATTCGCCGTTCTTTTTTGCTGGATTCTGTTTTATGTTCTCAACACTACAAAAGAACGGGAAAACAAACTCAATGAGCAAATCGAGGCGCAAAATGATGTGTTAGCAAAGTTTAGTGAGAAGTATGACGTCGTGATCGACAAGCTCGATAAAATTGAACGGAATTTAAAATAGGAGGAAAACATCATGAAAACATTCGACAAAGGCACTGTGATTCGCACAGTGCTTCTTTTTATTGCGCTTATCAACCAAACGCTTGTCATGTTTGGACAAACGGTGCTGCCGATTAGCGAGGAGCAAGTGCAAACCGCAGGAGAGGCACTATATGTGGCAGGTTCCACAATTTTCACTATGGTCACTGCCGTGATCGCTTGGTTTAAAAATAATTATGTGACCTATAAAGGTCAATTGCAAAAAGATGCCCTGAAACAAAGAGGGTTAACAAAATAATTCTTAAAGGAGAAACAATATGGTGAAGATCATTCAAGCACTCATCCCAAAACAGAATCGCAACAGACCAGAAAACAGGATGAAGCCGCTCTATATTACGGTGCATAATACATCGAACACTGGACGGGGGGCTGATGCGGCAAATCATGCAGCATTTGTTGCTCGGGCAAGTACCGGGGTTAGCTGGCACTACACGGTCGATGATCAGGTCATTTATCAGCATTTACCTTTAAACGAAAATGGCTGGCACGCAGGAGATGGCAGGGGAACCGGCAATATGAAATCAATTGGAATTGAAATTTGTGAAAATGCAGGCGGTAACTTTGAACAAGCCGTTAAAAACGCCCAATGGCTCATTCGAAAACTGATGGGGGATTTAGGAATTCCTTTATCAAACGTGGTGCCGCATAAGCATTGGAGCGGGAAAGAGTGTCCGCGTAAGCTGTTAAATCGTTGGGATGGCTTCAAGGCGGGTATTGCATCAGCATCAAGTCAAATGACAACAGCTAAACCTGTGAAAGAAACATCTATCAAAACCATATCAACGAGATCAACATCTAAAACCAACAAGGTCAAAAAAACATACAGTTTGCCTGCAGGTATTTTAAAAGTGACGAAGCCTCTTACAAAAGGGTCAGCTGTAAAAGCTGTACAACAAGCCTTAGCATCGATTTATTTTTATCCTGATAAGGGAGCGATCAATAATGGAATCGATGGGTACTACGGACCCAAGACTGCGAATGCAGTGTCTCGATTTCAAATGATGCATGGGTTAACCCCAGATGGCATTTATGGTCCAAAGACCAAAAAAACATTAAGTAAGGTCATAGAAAGTTAACACATATGGAATGAATCAACCCTTATCTATTATAATAAAGTAAAATAAAACCATTTTTGGCGTTATTTGTTGTATAATGGTAAAAATGAATGGAGGGGTTGTATGAAGCGGATATGTGTAATGATGTCTCTTTGTTTCATTGTCATGTTCCATTTTAATATGGAAAAGGTTGCAGCTAAGACCATTTATCGAGAAGTAGAAGTTGATTTCATCATGACGGAACAGGAAAAAGATCTGTGGGTACCAGGAGGTCAAAATAATCCTGAACAATATCCATCTACTTATGGCTACCAATTTTCTATACTAAATGCAGAGGGTTGTACTTTAGAGGTGACACTCTACAGAACATCCTTATCAGGAACGGATTTTCCGTCATCAGTCAAAGAGTATACAGGTAACCAATATGATCTAAGTGCAACAGACCGAATTTTATCAAGTGGGCGCTACATTTATAGACCCCATGGTATTAAACTGACCAAAAAAGAAGGCTGTGGGGATGTTGAGATAAAAGGAGTCTTTGGTTATCAAATTCAAGAACCAGACAAATAAGCTTTTATGAGTAAAATCAAATGAAAAAGCCTATCCATCATTGGATAGGCTTTTGATAATGGAGCATAGCGGGATCGAACCGCTGACCTCTACGCTGCCAGCGTAGCGCTCTCCCAGCTGAGCTAATGCCCCGATGTGTTACGACATAACTTATTATAATCAATCCTCCTGTAAAATTCAAGCTGTAAAACACAAACACCCCGGCTATTTTTCTTTCTGATCAATCGGAATATAGTCAAAGATGTCTCCCGAATGAACCGAGTGGGCTAATCGTCTAAGCCAGTCGTAGTAGGCTTTTGAGCTTTCAAGCTGTTCAATGAGCTGTTTCGCTTCCTCTCTTTCATGTTCCTCCGCCTGATCATCACGAGCTACACCTTGAAGGCGTTCTTGCGCTTCTTCAATCGCTGCTAGATTAACCTCGACCTCTCGTTCCCATTTTTGCGGGAAGAAGTTCATGAAAAACTTAAAAAAGTCTTTCTCAGCAACAAAGCTGTGTTTTCTTCGGCCACGGTGAAAGGTCTTTTTGACAATATTCATGTCTTGCAGTTTTTTCACACCCGTACTCATACTAGGCTTACTCATTTGCAGCTCTTCACGCATTTCATCCAGCGTCATTTCCTCATTTAAATACATCGTCCCATATAGAATACCCGCACTTCTAGTAATGCCATAGAGATCCATTGTTTCAGCGATGGAATCAATGACGAGATCTTTAGCAGCTAAAATGCGTTCTTCTGCTTGTGGCTGTTCCTGCTTTTTCATCTTGTCCCTGCTTTCTATTAAGTGAATTCAATACGTTCAAAAAAATCTTTATGGACTATATGTTAACGAAAGAATGCAAAATGTCAAAATAAAAGAAGCATATCCCCCTTTGACAGAAAAATTTGAACATGTTAAGTTAATTATGTTCAGAACGTTAAATTTTTATTTAACAAACTTACCAAAGAGAATCAGAGGAGGTTCCTTCTATGAGTCAAACACTATTTATCGATGGACAATGGGTTGGCGCTAAGAGTGGCGACACAAGAGATATCATCAATCCATTTAATCAAGAAGTGATCGCGACAGTCAGTGAAGGATCAAGAAATGACGCGCAGTTAGCCATTAAGGCAGCGAGAAAAACCTTCGATCAAGGTGATTGGGCAAACATGCCTGGACTTGAAAGAGGAAATATTGTGTTTAAAATTGCTGAATTGATTAGGCGAGACCTAGATGAATTAGCCAAATTAGAATCACTTGATACCGGCAAAACATTAGAAGAAAGCAAAGCGGATATGGACGATATTGCGAACGTGTTCCAATATTATGCGGGGCTTGCTGATAAGGATGGCGGGGAAATCATTGCATCGCCTATTCCAAACTCAAAAAGTGAATTAGTCCGAGAACCTGTCGGTGTATGCGGTCAAATCACTCCTTGGAACTATCCATTGCTTCAAGCGAGCTGGAAAATCGCTCCTGCACTTGCAGCTGGAAATACAATCGTACTAAAGCCAAGTGAAATTACACCATTAACCACGATCAAAGTTTTCAAACTTATGGAAGAAGCGGGTGTTCCAGCAGGCGTTGCCAACTTAGTACTTGGACCTGGAGCAACTGTTGGAGATGAGCTGGCTGTCAATGACCAAGTCGATTTAATTTCATTCACAGGCGGTATTGAAACAGGTAAGAAAATCATGCAGGGAGCCAGCGGGAATGTGAAGAAAATCGCCCTTGAGCTCGGCGGGAAAAACCCGAATATCGTCTTTCAAGATGCTGATTTAGACGTAGCGGTTGACCAGGCAATGAATGCTGTGTTTTTCCATGCAGGGCAAGTGTGTTCAGCAGGTTCACGCTTGTTAGTGGAAGAATCTATTCATGATGAATTTTTAGAAGAACTGGTGAAGCGTACGAAAAAAATCAAGCTAGGCAACGGCTTTGATGAAGGAACCCAGAGCGGACCGCTCATCTCAGCTGAGCATCGAGAAAAAGTAGAAAAATACGTCAGCATCGGTTTAGACGAAGGCGCAACATTAGAAACAGGTGGGAAACGACCTGAAGCAGAGGAGCTTCAAAAAGGGTTCTTCTACTTGCCGACGATTTTCTCAGGCTGTACATCAGACATGCGAATTGTACAGGAAGAAGTGTTTGGACCAGTCCTCACTGTCGAATCCTTCCGATCAGAGGAAGAAGTCATCGAGCTGGCAAATGACACGATTTATGGTTTAGCAGGAGCGGTGTGGTCTTCTGATATCGGCAAAGCCGAACGAGTGGCTCGTCAATTAAGATTAGGCACGGTATGGATCAACGACTTCCATCCTTATTTTGCCCAAGCACCGTGGGGCGGGTATAAACAATCAGGTCTTGGACGTGAATTAGGACGTACGGGCCTTGAAGAATATACGGAACTAAAACATTTATATCGAAATACAAAACCAGAAGCGGTTCATTGGTTTAAATAAATATCACTTATCTGGAGGAGATTCTATATGACTTTAAATATGAAAATTGAAAGCATGCAAAAATTCCATACGTTTGAAATTCCGACTGTCATCAAGCATGGCATTGGGGCAGTGAAACATGTTGGGGAAGAAGTGAAAGCATACGGCGTTTCAAAGGTATTGCTTGTCACAGATCCTGGTATTTATCAAGCGGGTGTTGTGGATCCAGTGATTGCTTCATTAAAAGAAGCGCAAGTTGATGTGGTTCTATTTAATAAAGTAGAACCAAACCCGCCAGTCCGTTTAGTGAATGAAGGATCTGCGTTATATGAAAAAGAAGGCTGTAATGGTTTAGTCGCAGTAGGCGGCGGAAGCTCAATGGATACAGCGAAGGCTATTGGTGTGGAAGCGACTCATGAAGGATCAGTTCTTGATTACGAAGCGGCTGAGGGGAAAAAACCGCTTGAAAATAGAATCCCTCCGTTAACCACAATTCCGACAACGGCTGGTACAGGTTCAGAGGTCACGCAGTGGGCAGTGATTACTGACGAAGAAAGGGAATTCAAATTCAACACAGGTGGCCCACTCATTGCAGCTCACCTAACAGTGATTGACCCTGAGCTTCATGTATCTATGCCGCCGCATGTGACGGCTATGACGGGTATCGATGCGCTTGCGCACGCGATCGAATGCTATACGATGAAGTTTGCTCAGCCAATTACAGATGCGGTAGCGCTCATGGCCATTGAATATGCTGCTCATTATATTCGCCGTGCCTTTGCTGATGGAGAGGATTTAGAAGCAAGATATGGAATGGCACAAGCTGCGATGCTTGCAGGACTTTCCTATGGAAGTGAATCAGCTGGTGCAGCCCATGCGATGAGTCAAACGCTTGGGGGTATTATTCCTGTCGCACATGGCCAATGTGTAGCGGCAATGATGGGACCTGTCATGGAATATAACTGGAAAGGGTACCCAGAGAAGTTCGCTCGAATTGCGCAAGCATTCGGAATTGATACAAGCAGAATGACAACAGAGGAAGCTGCAAAAGCAGCAGTGAATTGGATGTATGATTTAGTGGAAGACCTAGAAGTTCCTTCATTAGAAGAACAAGGTGTACCAAAAGATATGATCGACCGTTTATCTAAAGAAGCAATGAAAGATCCGCAAACAGTTGGAAACCCAAGAGACCTCAACGAAAAAGCATACAACTGGATTTACGCTCGCTGCTTTGATTTAACACCTAAAACAGTGTAACAATGAAAAAAGGCTCCCAAAAGGGAGTCTTTTTTACATCTTATAGCTGTTCTTTAATTTCTTTAATTTGATGAATATGGCGCTTTTCATGTGCGCCGATAAAATCAAGGTATTGCTTTAATGAAAGTTCTTCAAACACAGGATGTGCAATCACGCGTTTGAAATCTTCCTCTGTAAACGTTGATAAAATTTGATTTAATTTCTCACGAGCTGTATCAAGCTCATCTTTTAAATGTGTAGGTGTCACATGCTTGCGCTCTGGCTCAACAATACTAGGCGCAGTGGCTTTTTTTGAACGATCCTCTGCCATTTCCACCGGCTTTGGCTCATATTCTTTAATCGGTGCTTTTTTCCCCTCGGCAGCTAGATGTTTTGCTGAAATTAGGTCCATTTTCTTTAAATGATCTGCCACCTCTTGAATACTCCAAGTATCATCAGATAATTTTTGATTCAATTGTTCTTCGTTCAAACCTTGCAGCTCTTGCCACAATTCTTGTCTTGCATCATGTAATAAACTCATTTTCATCACCTCAAGATCAAATTTTAACATACTGGTACATGACAATCATTCTTGAGCTATCGTTGAATTCCTTTGAAGAATTGTGAGGAAATTTGAAACCTTTACAAAAGTGGTTCGTATTACCTGTTAGAAGGAATACACTTGGATGTGAGCATGGTCTAAATGAATGAAAGGCTGCTCATTTCATAAAGAAAGGGTGAGGAAGATGGATGTGTTTGGGCTGCCTCTTCAGACGCTGTACTTATACATATTGATGGTATCAGGAATCCTGACGCTTGTTTTCGTCTTTTTTGGCGATGTATTTGATGGATTGTTTGAAGCGATTCCTGTCCCGTTCCTTCAACCAACATTGATCCTCGCATTTCTTACCTTTTTCTCGGCTGGAGGATTTATCTCTGAAAAAACAGCAATTGTAGGAAGTGGACTTGGCGCAGTATTATCTACCATTCTCGCAGTGGTTCTCGTTACTTGTTTAAAT
The DNA here is from genome assembly GCF_038003325.1 of Bacillus sp. FSL K6-3176. NCBI lineage: Bacteria > Bacillati > Bacillota > Bacilli > Caryophanales > Bacillaceae > Bacillus > Bacillus sp. FSL K6-3176. Next base: position 2,795,176 of record NZ_JBBOOX010000001.1, on the reverse strand, counting down.
GTATTTGTCTTAGTCCCGCTTTCCTCTGCTGAAGAATCTCTTTCATATACGGAGGCCGACCTAAAAGGAAGAACTGGGGAGATCATTGTATCTGTACCAAAAGATGGGTTTGGAGAAGTGCTGTTAATTAGTAACAGCGGGAAAATCTCAAAGCCTGCCGTCAGTTTCGACGAAGAGGAGATTCCATATGGAACCCGGGTGCTGGTCGTCGAAGTGAACAAAGGCGTGTTATCTGTTATACCAAATGAAGAAATCTAGGAGGGAATGCTATGCCAGGAACAACCATATTAATTATTATTGGAATTGTGCTTGTGATTCTCATTGCACTTATTGGTGTATTTGTTTCGAAATACCGGACTGCTGGTCCAGATGAAGCATTAATCGTCACAGGAAGTTACCTCGGAAGTAAAAATGTCCACGTGGATGAAGGTGGAAACAAGATTAAGATTGTAAGAGGTGGAGGTACCTTTGTACTCCCTGTTTTTCAACAAGCAGAGCCGCTCAGCTTACTATCTAGCAAGCTAGATGTTTCAACGCCTGAAGTCTATACTGAACAGGGTGTACCGGTCATGGCGGATGGAACGGCCATCATTAAAATTGGCGGATCAATTGAAGAAATCGCCACTGCGGCAGAGCAGTTTTTAGGGAAAACAAAAGAAGATCGTGAAAATGAAGCAAGAGAAGTACTAGAAGGACACCTTCGCTCCATTTTAGGGTCAATGACAGTCGAAGAGATTTATAAAAACAGAGAGAAATTTTCTCAAGAAGTACAGCGTGTCGCTTCTCAAGATCTAGCGAAAATGGGTCTTGTCATTGTATCGTTTACAATCAAAGATGTCCGTGATAAAAATGGCTATTTAGAATCACTAGGTAAACCTAGAATTGCTCAAGTGAAACGCGATGCAGATATTGCGACAGCAGAAGCAGATAAAGAAACACGTATCAAACGTGCAGAAGCAGATAAAGATGCGAAGAAATCTGAGCTTGAGCGTGCCACTGAAATCGCTGAAGCAGAAAAAATCAATGAGCTGAAAAGAGCAGAATTCAGACGTGAACAAGATACAGCAAAAGCAAGCGCTGACCAAGCGTACGATCTTGAAACAGCTCGTAATCGTCAGCACGTAACTGAACAAGAAATGCAAGTCAAAATCATTGAACGTCAGAAGCAAATTGAATTAGAAGAAAAAGAGATCCAGCGTCGTGAGCGTCAATACGATTCTGAAGTGAAAAAGAAAGCAGATGCGGACCGTTATGCTGTTGAGCAGTCGGCTGCGGCGGAAAAAGCGAAGCGTCTTGCAGAAGCAGATGCGAAGAAATACAGCATTGAAGCAATGGCAAAAGCAGAAGCAGAGAAAGTTCGGATTGACGGGCTTGCCAAAGCGGAAGCCGATCGTGCAAAAGGGGAAACAGAAGCAGAAGTCATTAGGTTGAAAGGACTTGCGGAAGCAGAAGCGAAAGAGAAAATTGCAGAAGCATTCGAACAGTATGGCCAAGCGGCGATTCTTGATATGATTGTGAAAATGCTACCTGAATATGCGAAACAAGTATCTGCTCCACTTTCTAACATTGATAAAATTACAGTTGTTGATACAGGTGGAAACGGGGAAGGCAGCGGCGCCAACAAAGTGACCGGCTATGCGACAAACCTTATGTCCAGTCTTCAAGAAAGTCTGAAAGCTTCCTCTGGAATTGATGTCAAAGAAATTATTGAGAATTTCTCTGGCAAAGGCAATGTGAAACAAAGCATCCAAGAACTGACGAATGAAATCAAACAGCCAAGAAAAAAAGAAATCGCTGATCGTCAAATAGAAGAATAAAAATCAAAAGACACCTTCTGATAGAGGGTGTCTATTTTACTTGGGGCACATGCCGGTGTCTTTTGATAGATGAAGAGAGATTCACAAGAATGCCTGCAGATATCATCATGAACACCAATGAAGATCCGCCGTAGCTAATAAAGGGAAGAGGAATGCCTGTAATGGGGAGAAGCCCAAAGACAGCTCCTAGATTAAAGGCTGCTTGAATCATAATTTGAAAAGTAAGCCCGATCGTTAATAGCTTTCCAAATGGATCTTGTAAACCTTGAACGATTCGATAGGCGCGATACATGATGAGTAGGTAGGCACCCATCACAAACAACAGCCCCATGATTCCCAGCTCTTCACTAATGATGGCCATAATAAAATCTGTATGGGCTTCAGGAAGAAATCCTAGTTTTTGTATGCTTCCGCCTAAACCATTCCCGGTCAGTCCTCCTGAATCCATGGCGAGATAAGAATGGATCAGCTGATAACCATCTCCATCTTCATACATGAAAGGATCACGAAAAGAAGTGATCCGTTTCAAACGATAAGGAGCGGTCACAGCAAAAAAAGTGATCCCTGCCGCAGCCGTCGAACCTAGTAGAATGAGGTGGCGTGTTTTAAGTCCAGCACATAATAAGACGATACCGCAGCTCAATAAAATAGAAACTGCTGTACCTAAGTCTGGCTGTTTTAAAATCAATAAAAAAGCTAGACTCAAAAGAAGAAGTGGAGGCAGTACTCCTTTTTTAAAGGATGTAATGTACGCTTGTTTCCTTGCATATACATAGGCAAAATAGATGATCATCACTAATTTCACAGCCTCAGAGGGCTGGATGATCAGAGAGCCCAATTGAATCCATCGTTGTGAATTGTTTTTGACAACACCGATTCCAGGAAGCAGGACAAGGAGAAGACATAGCAGTGACAGCATCACAAGCCACCGAATCCATTTACGGTAAGCTTGATATGGAACCAGGGCCGCAGCGATGAAAAAGAAGAACCCAATCAAAAGCCATTGCCACTGTTTCATGAAGAAGTAGCTGCCCTGTCCATATTTTATTTCGCCTAAAGGATAACTCGCACTGTACACCATCAGTAATCCAAAGAAACAAAGACAAACAATTGTCCCAGCAAGAATGTGGTCGATTTTTTTTAGGTGAGAAAGAATTAATGACATCACCTTCAATCCCAGTTACGTCCAAACATGTAGGATGAGGACCTCAGATTGACACTAAACACAAGGCCAATGGCGATCATATTGGTTAAAAGCGCACTGCCCCCATAGCTGATAAAAGGAAGGGCAAGGCCAGTCACAGGCATTAGCCCTACTGTCATCCCTACGTTTTGGAAGACTTGAAAGACGATCAGCCCAACCACCCCAGCACATATATACAGCCCATAAAGGGTATTCGCATGCATAGCCACATGAATCATTCGATAGACCATCATAAGATATAAACAGATCAATAGGGAGGCGCCGATAAAACCAAACTCCTCACCAATAACTGCAAATATAAAATCTGTATGGGCTTCAGGGATATTTCCCCCTTGTACTTGATTTCCATTTGTATAACCGCTTCCTGATAATTGTCCTGACCCAATGCCAAGCATTGCTTGTTTCAGTTGATACCCATATGTCGAATCAAATTCATCTGGGGAAAGCCACCCATAAATGCGATCAAGCTGATGAGGTTTAATCACTTTTGTAAAGTGCTCAAAATGTTCATTGTGCAAGTAGGTCAAAAATGCAAGAAGCCCGAGAAAAGAAGCGATTAATGCAGCGATCATCTTACTTGAAATTCCTGACACAAGCATCAGTGTAAAAGCTATAGACAAGATCACAAGTGCAGTTCCCAAATCTGGCTGAATTAAAATCAGGAAAAAAGGAACAGCGGTCCAGCATATGATTTTCATTGTGGGAATCATGCTTTCTTTAAACGCAAAGCGCTGATGTTTGTATCGATTTAAAATAGTCGCTAACAGAAGAATGACAAAAATTTTCATAAATTCTGATGGTTGCACTTTCATGGGCCCAAAGCTGATCCATCTTTGGGAGCCATTTTGATTCGTGCCAAAAAAATGAACGAGAATGATGAGGAAAAGACCACCTGCAAATAATCGAAAAGATAAACGCTCAAGCAGTTCATAATCAAAGTAAGCAACTGCCGCCATAAGGCCAAAACCGACGATATACCAGAGAACTTGTCTTTTGACGAAATAAAACATATCTTGCGTTTCATACTGTCCCGATCCGCTATACACAGCCAGCAGGCTGATCACAAAGAAGCAAATGACAGTGAATAATAATGCGAAGTCAATGCTGTTCTGTTTTTTCATGTCTCCGTCACCTGCTATGACCTATTTGTCAGCTGGTTTAATACGACCTGCACCGCTGCAGCGTCATCAATATAGCCGATCGGAAAAATATAATCTGGTATTAAATCAACGGGCATAATGAAGTAAAGTAATGCGCCTCCCATCAACATCAATTCTCGAGAAGTACCCCGTGCGCTCATGAACGAGCTGTACATGCTTTTCAATTGATCAAGAAATGGCCCAACACCGCTTATCGTGTCTATCTTTTTTTCAAACTTTGCTGAGATCGTTTCTTTTCCCTCGTCTGATTGACTATAGGTCTCATATTCATTTAACTTCTGTTTCAATTCATTCTCGCTGAACGTTCCGTCATAGACATCATGATCTTTCAGCGTTCGCTCAATCTCTCCTACCGCTTGAATGAACGTATCACCGTGAATTCTTTCGTTTTTAATTGAAAATCCAGCCGTGGCCAATAGATGATCTAAAGAAATGTGTAGAGCATCTGATAGCCGCTGTAAATGGTTCAAAGTCGGTTTTCTTTTTCCGTTCATGATTCTAGACAGTGTGGCTTTATCAATTTCTGTTTGTGTACTCAGTTCTCTTAATGAAAGAGAACGTATTTGCAGTTGTTCTTTTAAAAACTGCCGAAGCTCAGTTGTTTTAAATTCCATCTCTTTCTTCACCCTTTTCATAAAGTTCAACTCTTTAATAGAAGAAGTCGTACCCAATATATAGGGGTGTTGACAAAATGTCAACGAATATCCATTAAGGATTGCATTTTATAAAATAGCAACTTATCATATGAAACATAGAGTAAGAAATGGCTAAAAGGGGTGTACAGATGAAGGTTAGACATGCAGTACATAATGATATTCCTAAAATTGCCGAAATTCATGTGAAGAGCTGGCAAACGACTTATCACGGCATTATTTCACAAGAGTATTTAGATGCTTTGAATGTAGAGGAGCGGGAAGAGAGCTGGAGAAGCAGGTCGCTTGAAGGCACGTTTGTCGCAGAGGATGCTGACGGAGTATTTGGTTTTGCTTCCTTCGGAAAACAGCGTGATGAGAGATATTCAATATATGATGGTGAGCTTTATGCCATCTATTTGTTGCAGAGAAAACAGAAATCAGGAGCGGGTATGGCTTTGATTGCAAAAGGTGTGGATTATTTAATAGAGAAAGGCTATCAGAATATGCTGCTCTGGGTATTTGAGCAAAATTCAGCAAAGCAATTTTATCAAAAGCTTCAACCCAGTTTTGCCGTCACCAGCCAGTTCGAGATGGCTGGTGAGAAACATGAGGAAATAGGGTATGGATGGGAACTGTCTGTACTAAGTGATCATGTTCAACAAATTATATCGTCAGCTTCCAATAATAATGAGAGAAAAAAGTAAAAAGGGTGGCGAGTAAAATATAAGATATAAAAGGAGAAGCCTCTACTTTCCCTTTCACACCTGCTATTTTTAATGCCTCATAGAAACTTGCCAAAAAGTAGGCGAGACTGAGGATGTAACAGCACAGCATAATGGAGTAAGGATTCATTGTCGTACCTCCAGCATGAAATCTTCTACTATTAATAGATTCAATAGAGCAGCAAATTATGCATAAAAAAATAACCCGCTGAAGCAGCTGGGTTATTTTTGTTGAGGGAAAACCAAACGAGACGCACTAGGGATGAGTAAACAAAGAACAATACTACAAATGATAAATGAAGGAACCATATATGTGCTGTTATAAACTAATGAATACACCCATCCTGGTGTTCCTTTTGGTGCATATTGAGAAAAGAAAACTACGCCTGAAATAAAGAACGTCAGCAGCCTGAAAAAACTGGCGACAAATACAGCTAGGATAATATAGAAGAATTGTTTCTTTCGCTTTTTATCCTGAATGGCTTTTTTAATTGATCCTGAGAATAGCCCGCTTAAACAAATCACAACAGATGCGACAAAGTAATCGAGAAATCCTTGTACAGGTGTAGCAATAATAGGATTGTTCATCAGCTGCAGTCCTGCGATTAACACACCGATGATAAATCCAGCAGACACGCCCCATCTAATGGACATGAGGATGACAGGAATCATGATCAGTGCAATTGACCCGCCGTTTGGCATTCTTAAAAAGAGACCTGATAAATAATCTAAAACAAGTGCAAGAGAAGTCATGATGGCGATCTCCATCAGTCGTACTAATTGATTTGATTGCTGCATAAAAAAATCCCCTTTTCACGAATTGTGCAAGGAGAGACCATGTCAGGATGAGTATGTGATTCATAGAAAAACATATCGGCTTGAATACAATGCATGTATGCAAGTGATTCCACATTCCTACTTCAGTATTAACTGACAGGTTCAAAGGGTCAGAACAACGAATTGTTCACTCTCAGCACGAAGCTCCCCCTGCGGTTATTTAATTTCAATCTATTATAAATATACTAAAGACCTACAGGATCAACAATAGTGAATTACTGAGAGAAGCCCTTTTTGTACGAATATATAGAAAGAGATAAGGAAAAATAAATTATTTAGAAAAAATACTTGTTTCTTCTTTTAAAAGGTGTTATATTTGTATTCGCCGCTGAAACAGCGCGGTTGAGAAATAACATTCGAGAAAAAAGTTGTTGACTTCATTTTGATAGAATGTTATATTAATAAAGTCGCTTCTGAGCGATAACGAAGATGATCTTTGAAAACTAAACAAGACAAAACGTACCTGTTAATTCGAGTTTTTATAAAAAAATCCTATGATACATCATAGGTAGTCAGTCAAACGCTGACGAGGCAGGAAATGATCACATGCTAAGTTCGCTACATCGTGTAGCAACGCATGTGTGATATGCATCCTGCATACCTCGGAGAGTTTGATCCTGGCTCAGGACGAACGCTGGCGGCGTGCCTAATACATGCAAGTCGAGCGGACAGAAGGGAGCTTGCTCCCGGATGTTAGCGGCGGACGGGTGAGTAACACGTGGGTAACCTGCCTGTAAGACTGGGATAACTCCGGGAAACCGGAGCTAATACCGGATAGTTCCTTGAACCGCATGGTTCAAGGATGAAAGACGGTTTCGGCTGTCACTTACAGATGGACCCGCGGCGCATTAGCTAGTTGGTGAGGTAACGGCTCACCAAGGCGACGATGCGTAGCCGACCTGAGAGGGTGATCGGCCACACTGGGACTGAGACACGGCCCAGACTCCTACGGGAGGCAGCAGTAGGGAATCTTCCGCAATGGACGAAAGTCTGACGGAGCAACGCCGCGTGAGTGATGAAGGTTTTCGGATCGTAAAGCTCTGTTGTTAGGGAAGAACAAGTGCAAGAGTAACTGCTTGCACCTTGACGGTACCTAACCAGAAAGCCACGGCTAACTACGTGCCAGCAGCCGCGGTAATACGTAGGTGGCAAGCGTTGTCCGGAATTATTGGGCGTAAAGGGCTCGCAGGCGGTTTCTTAAGTCTGATGTGAAAGCCCCCGGCTCAACCGGGGAGGGTCATTGGAAACTGGGAAACTTGAGTGCAGAAGAGGAGAGTGGAATTCCACGTGTAGCGGTGAAATGCGTAGAGATGTGGAGGAACACCAGTGGCGAAGGCGACTCTCTGGTCTGTAACTGACGCTGAGGAGCGAAAGCGTGGGGAGCGAACAGGATTAGATACCCTGGTAGTCCACGCCGTAAACGATGAGTGCTAAGTGTTAGGGGGTTTCCGCCCCTTAGTGCTGCAGCTAACGCATTAAGCACTCCGCCTGGGGAGTACGGTCGCAAGACTGAAACTCAAAGGAATTGACGGGGGCCCGCACAAGCGGTGGAGCATGTGGTTTAATTCGAAGCAACGCGAAGAACCTTACCAGGTCTTGACATCCTCTGACAACCCTAGAGATAGGGCTTTCCCTTCGGGGACAGAGTGACAGGTGGTGCATGGTTGTCGTCAGCTCGTGTCGTGAGATGTTGGGTTAAGTCCCGCAACGAGCGCAACCCTTGATCTTAGTTGCCAGCATTCAGTTGGGCACTCTAAGGTGACTGCCGGTGACAAACCGGAGGAAGGTGGGGATGACGTCAAATCATCATGCCCCTTATGACCTGGGCTACACACGTGCTACAATGGACAGAACAAAGGGCTGCGAGACCGCAAGGTTTAGCCAATCCCACAAATCTGTTCTCAGTTCGGATCGCAGTCTGCAACTCGACTGCGTGAAGCTGGAATCGCTAGTAATCGCGGATCAGCATGCCGCGGTGAATACGTTCCCGGGCCTTGTACACACCGCCCGTCACACCACGAGAGTTTGCAACACCCGAAGTCGGTGAGGTAACCTTTATGGAGCCAGCCGCCGAAGGTGGGGCAGATGATTGGGGTGAAGTCGTAACAAGGTAGCCGTATCGGAAGGTGCGGCTGGATCACCTCCTTTCTAAGGATATATGGAGCAGCGTACGTTTTTCGTCTTGTTTAGTTTTGAAGGATCATTCCTTCAAACATGTCTCTAGCGAGACAGGATTGTTCTTTGAAAACTAGATAACAATAAGTAATACATTCACATTGAATGCAATGCAAAGTTCATCACACATAGTGATTCTTTCTAAAGTAAGAAATGGTTAAGTTAGAAAGGGCGCACGGTGGATGCCTTGGCACTAGGAGCCGATGAAGGACGGGACGAACACCGATATGCTTCGGGGAGCTGTAAGCAAGCTTTGATCCGGAGATTTCCGAATGGGGAAACCCACTGCTCGTAATGGAGTAGTATCCATACTTGAATACATAGAGTATGAGAAGGCATACCCGGGGAACTGAAACATCTAAGTACCCGGAGGAAGAGAAAGCAAATGCGATTCCCTGAGTAGCGGCGAGCGAAACGGGAACAGCCCAAACCAAGAGGCTTGCCTCTTGGGGTTGTAGGACACTCTATACGGAGTTACAAAGGAACGATATAAGCGAAGAGGTCTGGAAAGGCCCGCCAAAGAAGGTAACAGCCCTGTAACTGAAATGTTGTTCTCTCCAGAGTGGATCCTGAGTACGGCGGAACACGTGAAATTCCGTCGGAATCCGGGAGGACCATCTCCCAAGGCTAAATACTCCCTAGTGACCGATAGTGAACCAGTACCGTGAGGGAAAGGTGAAAAGCACCCCGGAAGGGGAGTGAAATAGATCCTGAAACCGTGTGCCTACAAGTAGTCAGAGCCCGTTAACGGGTGATGGCGTGCCTTTTGTAGAATGAACCGGCGAGTTACGATCCCGTGCAAGGTTAAGCAGAAGATGCGGAGCCGCAGCGAAAGCGAGTCTGAATAGGGCGCATGAGTACGTGGTCGTAGACCCGAAACCAGGTGATCTACCCATGTCCAGGGTGAAGTTCAGGTAACACTGAATGGAGGCCCGAACCCACGCACGTTGAAAAGTGCGGGGATGAGGTGTGGGTAGGGGTGAAATGCCAATCGAACCTGGAGATAGCTGGTTCTCTCCGAAATAGCTTTAGGGCTAGCCTCAAGGTAAGAGTCTCGGAGGTAGAGCACTGATTGGACTAGGGGCCCCTACCGGGTTACCGAATTCAGTCAAACTCCGAATGCCGATGACTTATCCTTGGGAGTCAGACTGCGAGTGATAAGATCCGTAGTCGAAAGGGAAACAGCCCAGACCGCCAGCTAAGGTCCCAAAGTATACGTTAAGTGGAAAAGGATGTGGAGTTGCTTAGACAACCAGGATGTTGGCTTAGAAGCAGCCACCATTTAAAGAGTGCGTAATAGCTCACTGGTCGAGTGACTCTGCGCCGAAAATGTACCGGGGCTAAACGTATCACCGAAGCTGCGGACTGTTCTTACGAACAGTGGTAGGAGAGCGTTCTAAGTGCAGTGAAGTCAGACCGGAAGGACTGGTGGAGCGCTTAGAAGTGAGAATGCCGGTATGAGTAGCGAAAGACGGGTGAGAATCCCGTCCACCGAATGCCTAAGGTTTCCTGAGGAAGGCTCGTCCGCTCAGGGTTAGTCGGGACCTAAGCCGAGGCCGAAAGGCGTAGGCGATGGACAACAGGTTGATATTCCTGTACCACCTCCTCACCATTTGAGCAATGGGGGGACGCAGGAGGATAGGGTAAGCGCGGTATTGGATATCCGCGTCCAAGCAGTTAGGCTGGGAAATAGGCAAATCCGTTTCCCGTGAAGGCTGAGCTGTGATGGCGAGCGAAATTTAGTAGCGAAGTTCCTGATTCCACACTGCCAAGAAAAGCCTCTAGCGAGGTGAGAGGTGCCCGTACCGCAAACCGACACAGGTAGGCGAGGAGAGAATCCTAAGGTGATCGAGAGAACTCTCGTTAAGGAACTCGGCAAAATGACCCCGTAACTTCGGGAGAAGGGGTGCTTCTTAGGGTGTTAAAGCCCCGAGAAGCCGCAGTGAATAGGCCCAGGCGACTGTTTAGCAAAAACACAGGTCTCTGCGAAGCCGTAAGGCGAAGTATAGGGGCTGACGCCTGCCCGGTGCTGGAAGGTTAAGAGGAGCGCTTAGCGTAAGCGAAGGTGCGAATTGAAGCCCCAGTAAACGGCGGCCGTAACTATAACGGTCCTAAGGTAGCGAAATTCCTTGTCGGGTAAGTTCCGACCCGCACGAAAGGCGCAACGATCTGGGCACTGTCTCAACGAGAGACTCGGTGAAATTATAGTACCTGTGAAGATGCAGGTTACCCGCGACAGGACGGAAAGACCCCGTGGAGCTTTACTGCAGCCTGATATTGAATGTTGGTACAGCTTGTACAGGATAGGTAGGAGCCTTGGAAACCGGAGCGCTAGCTTCGGTGGAGGCATCGGTGGGATACTACCCTGGCTGTATTGACCTTCTAACCCGCTGCCCTTATCGGGCAGGGAGACAGTGTCAGGTGGGCAGTTTGACTGGGGCGGTCGCCTCCTAAAATGTAACGGAGGCGCCCAAAGGTTCCCTCAGAATGGTTGGAAATCATTCGCAGAGTGTAAAGGCACAAGGGAGCTTGACTGCGAGACCTACAAGTCGAGCAGGGACGAAAGTCGGGCTTAGTGATCCGGTGGTTCCGCATGGAAGGGCCATCGCTCAACGGATAAAAGCTACCCCGGGGATAACAGGCTTATCTCCCCCAAGAGTCCACATCGACGGGGAGGTTTGGCACCTCGATGTCGGCTCATCGCATCCTGGGGCTGTAGTCGGTCCCAAGGGTTGGGCTGTTCGCCCATTAAAGCGGTACGCGAGCTGGGTTCAGAACGTCGTGAGACAGTTCGGTCCCTATCCGTCGCGGGCGCAGGAAATTTGAGAGGAGCTGTCCTTAGTACGAGAGGACCGGGATGGACGCACCGCTGGTGTACCAGTTGTTCTGCCAAGGGCATCGCTGGGTAGCTATGTGCGGACGGGATAAGTGCTGAAAGCATCTAAGCATGAAGCCCCCCTCAAGATGAGATTTCCCATTCCGCAAGGAAGTAAGATCCCTGAAAGATGATCAGGTTGATAGGTCTGAGGTGGAAGCGTGGTGACACGTGGAGCTGACAGATACTAATAGATCGAGGACTTAACCTATATTCTAATGTGAAAAATGAACATTGTTATCTAGTTTTGAGAGAACATTCTCTCCATCAGGTTTGGTGGCGATAGCGAAGAGGTCACACCCGTTCCCATACCGAACACGGAAGTTAAGCTCTTCAGCGCCGATGGTAGTTGGGGGTTTCCCCCTGTGAGAGTAGGACGCCGCCAAGCTTATCAAAGGATCAGTTCCAATCGGAACTGGTCTTTTTTGTGCTGTTTGAAAGAAGATCACCTTGATACATATGTGGTATAAATCAGGTTGTTTTAATTCACTATAAGCGTGGAGATGCTCTAAATCAACGTGAAAGTCTGTGAAGCATGTTCACTTTTAAGTATGGAGAAAAGTAATAGAGAGAAAGAATAGCAGGTGTATAGATGCCTGATACAAATTCATTCATATAAATGGAGTTGTATCAGGCTATTTTATTGAATTCAAAACATTCATTGCGTTTAACAGTTGAAATAAAGAAATATCTATATCATTAAAGTATAAAAATTGAAAGGCTGCTGATATTTTTAAAGGATTTACTCGTTTTTAAAGAGAATATAGAGAAGAGAAATACAGCTGTTAATCGTTGAATTGAAGCTGTTTTGACTGGTAACATCAACATCATCTGTTAAAAGAAATACGTCATGAAAAATGAAATAAAATTTTTTTAATATAGCCTTTACAAATGAGTGAAACCTGTATATAATAATCTTTGTCGGATCGAGAGATTCCTACATAGTGGAGGATTAGCTCAGCTGGGAGAGCATCTGCCTTACAAGCAGAGGGTCGGCGGTTCGAGCCCGTCATCCTCCACCATATTTATTCTTACATAATGTTAGGATAGATAAAGCCGGTGTAGCTCAACTGGTAGAGCAACTGACTTGTAATCAGTAGGTTGGGGGTTCAAGTCCTCTTGCCGGCACCACTTTCATATGGTAAGATAGACAAGTCGCTTTAAAAGCGAGCCATTAGCTCAGTTGGTAGAGCATCTGACTTTTAATCAGAGGGTCGAAGGTTCGAGTCCTTCATGGCTCACCATTTTCATGCGGGTGTGGCGGAATTGGCAGACGCGCTAGACTTAGGATCTAGTGTCTTTATGACGTGGGGGTTCAAGTCCCTTCACCCGCATTGCCAAACAACATAAAGAAATCCTGTAATGCGGAAGTAGTTCAGTGGTAGAACACCACCTTGCCAAGGTGGGGGTCGCGGGTTCGAATCCCGTCTTCCGCTTATACCATCCACGCCGGGGTGGTGGAATTGGCAGACACACAGGACTTAAAATCCTGCGGTAGGTGACTACCGTGCCGGTTCAAGTCCGGCCCTCGGCATTATAAAATAAGCGCCCGTAGCTCAATTGGATAGAGCGTTTGACTACGGATCAAAAGGTTAGGGGTTCGACTCCTCTCGGGCGCGCCATTAAGATCGGGAAGTAGCTCAGCTTGGTAGAGCACTTGGTTTGGGACCAAGGGGTCGCAGGTTCGAATCCTGTCTTCCCGACCATCTTTTATGGGGCCTTAGCTCAGCTGGGAGAGCGCCTGCCTTGCACGCAGGAGGTCAGCGGTTCGATCCCGCTAGGCTCCACTTTTTAAAAGATTATTTTATATCATGGCGGTGTAGCTCAGCTGGCTAGAGCGTACGGTTCATACCCGTGAGGTCGGGGGTTCGATCCCCTCCGCCGCTATAAAGGACCTTTAGCTCAGTTGGTTAGAGCAGACGGCTCATAACCGTCCGGTCGTAGGTTCGAGTCCTACAAGGTCCACCATCTATACGGAGGAATACCCAAGTCCGGCTGAAGGGATCGGTCTTGAAAACCGACAGGGGTGTCAAAGCCCGCGGGGGTTCGAATCCCTCTTCCTCCGCCATATTTTTAAAAAATGATATCATCGCGGGGTGGAGCAGTTCGGTAGCTCGTCGGGCTCATAACCCGAAGGTCGCAGGTTCAAATCCTGCCCCCGCAACCAAATTTTTTCTCTATTGGTCCGGTAGTTCAGTTGGTTAGAATGCCTGCCTGTCACGCAGGAGGTCGCGGGTTCGAGTCCCGTCCGGACCGCCATTTTCAAATGAATACATGGCTCGGTAGCTCAGTTGGTAGAGCAACGGACTGAAAATCCGTGTGTCGGCGGTTCGATTCCGTCCCGAGCCACTTTTACAAATAAATATCAGTATGGCGGTTGTGGCGAAGTGGTTAACGCACCAGATTGTGGCTCTGGCACTCGTGGGTTCGATTCCCATCAATCGCCCCATACATATTTTTGCGGGTGTAGTTTAGTGGTAAAACCTCAGCCTTCCAAGCTGATGTCGTGGGTTCGATTCCCATCACCCGCTCCATTTGCATATCGTTCATGGGCCTGTAGCTCAGCTGGTTAGAGCGCACGCCTGATAAGCGTGAGGTCGGTGGTTCGAGTCCACTCAGGCCCACCATGACTTTCCGCAGTAGCTCAGTGGTAGAGCTATCGGCTGTTAACCGATCGGTCGTAGGTTCGAATCCTACCTGCGGAGCCAAATGGAGAAGTACTCAAGTGGCTGAAGAGGCGCCCCTGCTAAGGGTGTAGGTCGCGCAAGCGGCGCGAGGGTTCAAATCCCTCCTTCTCCGCCATTTTTCTGGCCCGTTGGTCAAGCGGTTAAGACACCGCCCTTTCACGGCGGTAACACGGGTTCGAATCCCGTACGGGTCATTTTTAGAGGTCTAATAAAGACCTCTTTTTTATTTTCCACAAAACGAAAGACCGCCATCACAGCGGTCTTTTTTACATATTCATGGAATAGATCGTATAAGACAAGTATGTCGCAAAGAATCCCCATAAAACATAAGGAATTAATAAAATTGGGACAACTTTGCTTAGTTTACGCGAGACGATGACAAGTGCGAGTGCTGTCAGTGCTACAAGCAGGCAGTCGATCGTAGCTGCAAATAGATCTTTTTGTGTAAATTGAAAAAAGCTAAAGGCTTGATTGAATACATAATTTAAAAGAAACAGAATCCAAAATGGTAATGTGATTTTTTGAAAACCATACTTTGCATAAATGATGGCGGCAGATAACGAAATGAGGGCGAATAAGACAGCCCAGACCGCACCGATGACACCACCACTAGGTGTCCATTCAGGTTTATTTAGTGCGTCATACCATTCTCTGTCGATAGGGAACAGGAACCCTGCAATAGAAAATAATGCGTATGTAATAAAGAAGACGATAACCGCCCAAATGATACTTTTTTTAGCCATCCAGAAATCTCCTCCCAATCAATTCACTCTTCAACTTATTTCCCAATTATTACATGATATAAACATCAAGCCCCCAATATGTGGGGACTAATGATTTTTTTTAGTATAAGGATCTTCTTCGTAAGGCTTCAAGTCACCAAACACTGTCATGACGCCTTCTTCATCTAATGCTTCTTCATAAGCTTCGTGTGCTTTATTTGGATAGACCTTGCTTGCTTTTCCTTCAATATCAGCAGCTGCAAACCCTTCATAGTCTTCCACATAATCTTCATCTTCTGATTGTGTATACACATCATCGTATGTCAATGGAGGAAATTCCATATCGGATGGGGTATCAGAGTTTCCATAGCGTTCTACATCTTGGTAGGCATCTTCTCCATCATATGCAGCACTTTCTTCATTTTCAAATTGCCCTGAGGGCGGACTTAATAAGTCCTCTTCAATGGGACGGTTTTGTGAAACGGTCTGTTCTTTTGAATGCTCTGTGCATGTGACGGCGGTGGGAAGGGCTTCTAAGCGTTCTTTAGGAATAGGGGCTTTACACACTTTACACAAACCATAAGAGCCGTCTGCCATTGCTTGGAGTGCTTCATTGATATCGGAAAGATGCTCATGTTCCAAACTGTTTAAGGCAATGTCTTTTCCGCGTTCGAATAGTTCTGTCCCTTGGTCGCCAGGGTGGTTATCATAGGCTGACAGTTCGCCCACTGAATCATAAGGAAATGATACTTTCTGTTCATCATCATGGCTTTTGGCTTCAATTTCTTGTTTTTCATCGAGAAGTCGCTGCTTCAACTGATGTAATTCGTTTTTAGACAACAAAGCGATCACCCTTTCATATCAAACATATTGTTAGTATGAGCAAATTTTTATGTAAGACTTGTGCCAATTTGAAGCAATTCTTCAATAAAAAACGCCTGCGGCTGCAGGCGTTTCGTGTTATGGGAGATAATATTGTAAGATCAATGCGATCGTTAACAGGAAACCAAAAAACGTATTGGTTTGTGCTGTCGACTTCATGGCATTCATTAATTCAATTGGTTTTTCTTTTTGCTTAAATTCTTTAATGGCTGTAAAAGCTTTTGGCACACTGAGTAAGACAAGAAGACTCCAAAGACCCACGATATCCATAAAGATATAAACAAAAATGAGTACATATGAGATCACAAACATGGAAAGTAGGATGTTGACTGCCGCTTTACGTCCAGCTAGGATAGCAAGTGTCTTTCGTCCATTCTCTTTATCACCGTCTAAATCACGGATATTGTTCGACAGTAAGATGGCACCAACTAAAATAGAGATGGGTATTGAAATGAGCACAGCTTTTGATGTCAATGTTCCTGTTTGGATATAGAAACTAATTAAAATGATGCCTAGTCCCATAAAAGCACCTGATACAAGTTCTCCAAATGGTGTATAAGCAATTGGTACAGGGCCACCGGTATAAAAATAGCCTGCCGCCATACAAATTAGTCCTATGAGTGCAATCCACCAGCTAGACATCATGCAAATATAGATCCCAAGTAATAAAGAAAGCGCGAATAAGGCATAAGCGAGGCCTAAAACTGTTTTTGGTTTTACACCGTTTCTCACGATCGCTCCGCCGATACCGACAGATTTCTCATTGTCCAATCCGCGGACATAATCAAAGTACTCATTAAACATGTTCGTTGCAATTTGGATAAACATCGATGCAAATAGCATAGCTAAAAATAGCCCAACATGTATTTGACCACTCGGAAGTGCTAGGACAGTTCCTAAAGTAACGGGAATAAATGCCGCTGTTAATGTATGCGGTCGTAGTAAATTCCACCAAATCCGCCAGTTTTTATCAGGCTTAATTGGTGAAAGCTGATCTGATATCGATTGATGCTGCATAGAATATACTCCTTTAAATAAAAAAATACGTACACGTCCAAATTCCAGTTTAGCAAAGTTCAAAAAGGTGTCAATATATTGATGCGATGAAACAAGAAAAAGATGTTTGCTAATCGTTCCCATCTAGAGAGAAAGCTTGATCTTCGAACAGGTCTTACCATTTTTTAAGGGATGTTCTCATTTCAATAACCGGGAGCGAAAAAATCTTGAAAGCGTGATATAATAAGGATTCGAGGTTTTAAAAGCTGTTTTCTTTACTAAGTTCATCTGTTAAGGTTTATAATAGAAAAGCAGGTCATTCGACATACTCGAATGTTCATGTATTTTTTTACATGATGGTTTTATTTTTATATGTTATTTCATGGATTTTGGAGGAATGTATCATGGTGACAACAGTGCAAAGTACTTTCCGGCAGGAAGCGCTTGCGACATTAGAAGAAGCGAATAACGTCAACCATGCTGTTTTGATAAGCTACTCCAGAAGAGTTGACGATCTGGATCCTCTTGCCTTTTTCCAAAGCGGCGAAGCGGATTTTTTAGGCGAGCGGTTTTTTTGGTCTGATCCAGAAAGCCAAATGATATTTTCTGGACTTGGCAGAGCGGCCGTGATTAAATCATCAGAGCAAGGCAAAGAACGATTCAATATCGTCCATCAAGAATGGGAGCAGCTGAAACAGCATATGTTCCATTTTCATGATGAGAAGGAGTTAAAGCAAGCGGCAGTTGGTCCGCTTTTATTTGGAGGATTTTCATTTGATCCATATGAAGAGAAGGCGCGTCACTGGGAAGCATTTGGCGAGGCTCATTTTTTTGTGCCATCGATGATGCTGACTGTTTCAAAAGAAGGCACGTTTCTAACGATCAATGAATGGAACGAGGTGGACGGGAATGTTCATCAGCTCATTCAAGAGTTAGAACAGAAAGCTTCTAATTTTGATGCATTGCCTGTCAGAAATCATGGACAAGCTGAGCTTGTTCATATGGAAGAGTTAGATGTCCAGGAATGGATGAAAGCAATCCATGAAGCGACAGAACACATTCGTGTGAACGAATATGAAAAGGTTGTTTTAGCAAGAGAAGTCTTGCTTCACTATAAAAATCAAATAGAACTCGCTCCACTATTAGCAGAATTACTAAAACATCAAACAACGAGTTATGTATTTGCTATAGAGCAGGGAAGACAAGCATTTGTCGGGGCGACGCCTGAACGTTTAGTGAAAAAAAGCGGTGGTGAAGTCTTTTCATCGTGTTTGGCAGGTTCCATTGTACGTGGTCAAAATGAAGTAGAAGATCAGGCACTAGGTGAGGAACTGCTTCATGATGAGAAAAATTTGATTGAACATCAAATTGTCGTGAATATGATTGAGCAGGCATTTGAAGCAAACTGCCATCATGTGCATAAGCCAAATCAACCAAGTCTTTATAAAACGAAAAACATTCAGCATTTATTTACACCCATTGTGGGAGAAATTAAAAGCAGCTGTTCACTCTTTTCATTAATTGAACAGCTTCATCCAACACCAGCGCTTGGAGGATATCCTAAGGAAAAAGCGGTAGAGGTGATTCGTGAAATCGAACCGTTGAAACGCGGTTGGTATGCGGCGCCAGTGGGATGGATTGATTCTAAGGACAATGGAGAATTTGCTGTCGCCATTCGATCAGGTCTTATTGAGGAAGACCAAGTTCGTTTGTTTGCTGGATGTGGAATTGTAGAGGATTCCCTTGCAAAACAAGAGTATGAAGAAACGCAAGTGAAATTAAGACCAATGCTGTCTGCTCTTGGAGGTCGTCCTATTGAATAATCAAATCATGACAAGATATATTGGCAGATTAATGGATGAATTTGTGCAAAGTGGTGTGAAGGAGGCAGTTGTTTGTCCTGGCTCCCGTTCAACACCGCTTGCGATGCTCGCTCTTGCTCATCAAGAAATCAATGTCCATGTGTTAGTGGATGAACGGTCTGCTGCTTTTTATGCACTGGGTCTTGCGAAAGCGAGCCAAACACCAGTGCTACTCATTTGTACATCAGGTACGGCAGCAGCTAACTTTTACCCAGCTGTTGTCGAGGCACATTATTCTCGGGTACCATTGATTGTTTTAACTGCTGATCGGCCGCACGAATTGAGGGAGGTTGGGGCACCTCAAGCGATTGATCAGCAATTCTTATTCGGTAAGTTTGTTAAATGGTTCACAGACTTAGCCTTGCCAGAAGAAAGCCAAACGATGCTGCGGTATGTCCAAACTACTGCTGCTAGGGCAAGTCATGTGTCTATGCAGGAGCCAAAGGGACCAGTTCAGGTGAATGTGCCGCTGAGAGAACCATTGCTACCTGACTTGTCTATTGATCCTTTTGATAGAGAAGAAGGAGTTGCGAACAAAGTTTTAGCAGCAGGTCAAGCTCGTCCGGATGATCGGGTTATGTCAGAATTAGTGTCTATCATGAACAAAGCGGCAAAAGGAATCATTGTTGCTGGTGAACTTCACTCGCCGGAAGAGCAGGCGTCAGTGTTACGTCTTGCAAAAGCTTTGCATCTGCCTATTTTAGCTGACCCGCTTTCTCTTTTGCGAAATGGACATGAAAGTGAAGAATACATCATAGATGCATACGATTCTTTGTTAAAAGATGAGGCATTGCAGCAGCATCTCTTGCCTGAAATGGTCATTCGTTTTGGACCGATGCCTGTGTCTAAGCCATTATTTAAGTGGCTAGAAAAGCATGCGGAAGTGAAGCAGATTGTCGTCGATGCTGCGGGTGGTTATCGAGATCCTGGTTTAAGCGCATCATACATGATTGAAAGTCATGTAGCCTCTTTTGTAGAAGAAGTCTTGATGAGAGCGGAAAAGCGTCAGGATACATCTTATTTACGACGCTGGCAGAGTGTCAATTCTTCATTTAGAATGCATGTAAATCAATACAATGATGAGGACCTGACATTTGAGGGAAATGTCTATCGTCAGCTGCAGCACCTTTTGCCAAAAGAGAGTGTGCTCTTTATCGGAAATAGTATGCCTATTCGAGATGTCGATACCTTTTTTGAAACGCAGTCAAAACCGTTTCGGATGATGGCGAATCGCGGAACAAATGGTATTGATGGTGTTGTGTCCACAGCTCTTGGAACATATGCAGCCTTGAAACAACCCATCACTTTAGTCATCGGCGATTTATCTTTTTACCATGATATGAACGGTCTTCTTGCAGCTAAGCTAATGGACATTCCGCTCACGGTTGTGTTGTTAAACAATGATGGTGGAGGAATCTTTTCTTTCCTTCCGCAGGCATCCGATGAACCGTATTATGAAAAGCTCTTTGGTACGCCGACTGGGTTGAATTTTGAGTATGCATCAAAGCTATATGGGGGAACCTATTCGAAGCCAACAACGAAAGAAGAGTTAAAAGATGTGTACTTGGCGCATATCCAAGAACCAGGGCTTCATTTAATTGAGATTGAAACTGACCGGCATTCTCGCGTGGGCAAACATCGCCAAATGATGGACGAGATATTGAGGGAAGTGAAAAAAGAATGCCTTCACTCATAATACGAATGCACGATGGAGTGGCGTATGAGGTGATAGACTATAATCCATCTGCTGAAAATGCCACGTTATGTTTACATGGCTTTACAGGGAGTGCAGCTTCTTGGGCTTTTTTGAATACTTATACAGAAAAACATACGAGATTGATTCAGGTCAGCTTGCTTGGACATGGCCGCACAGACTCACCAAAGAGTATAAGAAGATATGCAATGTCCCAACAGCTGGCAGATCTTGCTGAGATTTTAGATCAATTAAAGCTTCACAAAGTGAACATTCTCGGATATTCTATGGGAGGGCGTATTGCTTTATCATTTGCCTCCCGTTATCCAGAACGTGTAAACAAACTGATTCTTGAGAGTACATCTCCAGGGCTGAACTCTTTTAAAGAGCGGATGGAGAGGCTGAATCATGATCATCAGCTAGCTCAAAAGATCAGACATGAAGGATTAGCGCAGTTTGTGGATTTTTGGGAGAACATTCCGCTGTTTGCTTCGCAGAAATCCTTGCCAGCGGACAGGCTAACGCAACTGAGAGAGGGAAGGCTAAAAGCCGATCCTAACGGGCTGGCTCGGAGCTTAGAAGGTATAGGAACCGGTTCACAGCCGTCTATGTGGCAAGCATTAAAGCAGATAAAACAGCCTGTTTTACTCATTTGCGGAACACTTGATAAAAAGTTTTGTCACATCGCCAAACGTATGCAGCAGGCGCTTGAATACAGTCAATTCACAGTAGCAGAGCATGCCGGGCATACAGTTCATGTGGAACAACCACATTTTTTTGGTAAAATAGTAAGTGAGTTTATTTTATCGCAAGATTAGAGGAGGAAATATTGATGGCTATTGAATGGCAAACTGAGCGTCAGTATGACGAAATTTTATATGAAACATATAATGGGATTGCAAAAATCACCATTAACCGTCCGCACGTACATAATGCTTTTACACCAAAGACCGTAAGTGAATTAATTGATGCATTCTCACGTGCTCGTGATAATTCAGAAGTTGGTGTCATTGTCCTTGCAGGTGCTGGAGGTAAAGCATTCTGTTCTGGTGGAGACCAAAAAGTACGCGGGCATGGCGGCTATGTAGGAGACGATCAAATTCCACGTCTAAACGTCCTAGACTTACAGCGTTTAATTCGTGTCATTCCAAAACCAGTTATTGCGATGGTTGCGGGCTATGCGATTGGCGGCGGGCATGTGCTTCATGTCGTGTGTGACCTTACCATTGCAGC
Organism: Bacillus sp. FSL K6-3176; assembly: GCF_038003325.1. Taxonomy (NCBI): domain Bacteria; kingdom Bacillati; phylum Bacillota; class Bacilli; order Caryophanales; family Bacillaceae; genus Bacillus; species Bacillus sp. FSL K6-3176. The sequence continues at coordinate 2,773,676 of NZ_JBBOOX010000001.1, read as the reverse complement.
AGACAATGCGATTTTTGGACAAACAGGACCAAAAGTGGGCAGCTTTGATGCTGGTTATGGATCTGGCTATCTTGCACGTATTGTGGGTCATAAGAAAGCAAGAGAAATCTGGTACTTATGCCGTCAATACAATGCACAAGAAGCGCTTGATATGGGACTTGTCAACACAGTTGTACCATTAGAGCAGCTGGAAGAAGAAACAGTGAAGTGGTGTGAGGACATGCTAGAAAAGAGCCCGACTGCTTTACGATTCTTGAAAGCTGCATTTAATGCGGACACAGATGGATTAGCTGGTATTCAGCAATTTGCAGGAGATGCGACCCTTCTTTATTACACAACAGATGAAGCAAAAGAAGGACGCGATTCCTTTAAGGAAAAACGGAAGCCAGACTTCGGTCAGTTCCCTCGTTTCCCTTGATTCAATGATATGGATGAAAACAGCTTAGTGCATCAGACTGAGCTGTTTTCTTTTATGAAAAGGAGGTGTCATGATGAAGCAACCGAATTGGCTGCTGCACCGTGCGTATTTAACGCCAGACCGGGTCGCACTCATTTATCAAGACAAAGAGTGGACATTTCGTGATTTAGCGAATGATGTAGACCAACTTGCGAATCGACTGACACGTGTCTCTTTTAAAAAAGGGGATACGGTTGCGATTTTAATGAACAACCATCCTCATATGGTCATGCTTGTTCACGCTTGTTTTTTATTAGGCTTCAAGATTGTGTTATTGAACAATAAGTTAACAAAAGCAGAGAGACGTTTTCAGCTGGAAGATGCGAAAGTCATGGCTTTATTAACAGAGTCTGCATATGCAAATGAGCATCATGGTGATTTACCTGTTTATACAATAGAGACTTTACCTGATGCAGATCATGATATGGAAAAGAAGGTCGTACATGATATTGATTTAAATGAGACGGCGACGATTATGTATACATCTGGAACGACAGGACGCCCTAAAGGGGTGGAGCAAACGTTTGGTAATCATTTTCATAGTGCTGTTTCCTCGGCATTGAATTTAGGAATCAGGGAGGACGACCGCTGGCTCATTGCCTTGCCTCTTTTTCATATAAGCGGTTTATCCGCTATATTTAAATCTGTCATATACGGTATGACTGTCGTGCTTCATCAAAAGTTTGATGTCGATGAAGTCAAGAATGCTATTGAACAGCATCGAGTGACGATGTTGTCAGTTGTTCAAACCATGCTGTCCCGTTTATTAAGTGGACTTGAAGAATGTCCGTCTTCTTTGCGCTGCCTGCTGTTAGGCGGAGGCCCTGCGCCTTATGCGATGCTTCAAGAGAGTAAGGAGAAAGGATTTCCTGTGTTTCAATCGTACGGTATGACGGAGACCTGCTCGCAAATTGTGACACTTGCGCCAGAATTTAGTGTGGAAAAGCTTGGATCAGCGGGAAAACCCCTTTTTGGGTGTGAATTAAAGATTCAAGATGAGGACCGTCCGTGTCGTCCTTTTGAGCATGGTGAAATCATGGTAAAAGGTGCAAATGTCATGAAAGGCTACCTTCATCGTCAAGAGGCAACAGCTGCTGCATTTGAGCAGGGCTGGCTGAAAACGGGTGATATTGGCTATGTAGATGAGGACGGATTCTTATTTGTGCTTGATCGGCGGTCAGACTTAATTATTTCTGGCGGAGAAAATATTTATCCAGCAGAAATTGAAGCAGTTCTTTTAACACATCCAAATGTAAAGGAAGCCGGAGTGACGGGTATGTATGATAAAAAATGGGGAGAGGTACCTGCTGCCTTCCTTGTGACACATGAGCAGATTCCGGAGAATGAGCTCTATGCTTTATGTCAGTCGCAATTAGCCAAGTATAAATGGCCCGCCGCTTTTCACTTTGTGGATGAGCTGCCAAGGAATGCGTCGAATAAATTGCAGAGGCACAGACTCAAATCAAAGGGGTTTTTAGATGATTCAAATTGAACGTGTTATCTTATATCATGTCACGATGAAACTCAAACAGCCGTTTACAACGAGCCTTGGGACCATTTCAGAGCGTGAGTTTATTATTGTCGAGGTCAAAGATCAAACAGGATTAACTGGATGGGGAGAGGTATCTGCCTTCTCTTCTCCGTGGTATACAGAAGAAACCATCGAGACCTGCTATCACATGCTGAGGGCTTTCTTTATCCCGAACGTGCTGACCCGATCTTTTACACATCCTTCGGACATACCAGACAGCTTGTACCATTTTAAAGGCAATAGAATGGCCAAAGCGGGAATTGAGGCAGCTGTGTGGGATATTTATGCGAAGCGAGAAAATAAGTCCTTACGTGACGTCTTAGGCGGTACTAGAGATAGAATTCCATCTGGTGTCGTTGCGGGGTTAGGACCAATAGATGATATGATTCAGCAAATAGAGCAGTTTGTTGATCAAGGCTATCAGCGTGTGAAAGTGAAGATTAAGCCTGGACAAGATATTGGACTTCTACAAAAGATAAGAGAGTCTTTCCCTCACCTTCCGTTAATGGCGGATGCAAACTCTGCGTATGAATTAAAGGATATTAGCAAACTGAAGCAGCTCGACGATATTCGTTTATTAATGATTGAACAGCCTTTAACTGCAGATGACATTGTCGATCATCGGCATTTGCAAAAGCATTTAAAAACACCAATCTGTTTGGATGAAAGTATTTGTTCTTTAGATGATGCGAGAAAAGCTGTAGAACTTGGAAGCTGTCAGATTATTAATGTGAAGCCTTCACGAGTTGGAGGGCTGACTGAAGCTCTTAAGATTCATGCGTTCTGCAAGGAGCAGCAGATTCCGTTATGGTGCGGGGGAATGATTGAAACAGGCATTTCTCGCGCGCAAAACGTGGCACTTGCATCACTTCCGCAATTTACGATTCCTGGGGATATTTCAGCATCGTCGAAATATTGGGAGCAGGATATCATTTTTCCTGAAATCAAAGTTGAAAATGGGTTTATTGAGGTGCCTCGTTCTCCAGGTATGGGCGTAGAAGTTGATTATCAAGCGCTTCGTTCTTTCTCAGATAAAATTGATGTGTTTACAAAACATGATTTTGTGAAATGAAAACAAATGAATCGCCATTTGCACCATCCATAGAACCACTGTATAGTTGAGGAAAGTTTTTCCTTCCTGTCTGAACAAAAAGAAAGAGCGGTCATCCGCTCTTTCTTACTCTTCTACAAGCCCGCTGTCGTAAGCAAGCTGTCCAATATACTGATACATGTCATTGGGCATGTCGGAAACATGTCCGTATTCATAATCCCAAAGATTTAAAAAGGAGTGAGCTGCTTGATAAAATGCAGCCTCGTCCGCGTCCTGAATTTCTTCAAGAAACGTTTGAGCAAGCCGATCGTTTTTCAAAGCGAAGCGCCTCCTTTAATGAGACTTAAAGGTCTTGAGGTTTAAACGTTTTACAGTCAGTTTCTTCACTTTTCTCAGCCGTATTTCCTGTATGGCTGACGACATAAATTGCATCTGCACCACAACGATTTCCAGTATTCCAGTAGGAACAGTTGTTTACTTCACAAAGGATTTTTTGACTCATACAGATGACCTCCTTTTGAGTATGTCTTTCATCTATAATGTAACCGAAGCACGGGTCGTTCATTCATGTTAATCTTCCTGACGAATATAACGCTTATCTTTCATAAACAATTTCCAGAAGAAGTAGAACCCAGGGAATAGGATGATAAACCCTACAATATACGTAATAAATAATGCCCTAAATGTGACGGGATCTGTAAATCCAGACATAATGGTAATATCAGGATAAGCCATATAGGGCAAATGCGCATGTCCATACACATAGCTTGCTAAGAAATATTGAATTGTAATGGCGATAACCGCTAAACGTGGTCTCCCTTTCCGATGTTTAAAGCGGCTGTTTGGTAAAAATAGAGCCAAACCTGCAAGCAAAAACATGAGTAGAGAAACAAGCAGGATCGGGATGTTCTGCATCATTTTAGTGAACAGCCAATTGGCCTCACTTCTCAGTGTGAGCATGATAAAGAAAGCCATCATGAGAGAAAGCGGACCTGTAATCAGTGCTCCTCTTCTATAAATGTTATAAGCCTCATCTTCGTTTGCAACATTAGAAAAATCAGCTAAAAGCAAAGATGAGAGGAAAAGGGTACTGAAAATCGCAAAACCTACGAAAGAATAGACATTTGCGCTTGTAAAGACCAATCCTAAATCTAATGAGTAGACATTATTCTCCTGAAAGATGAATCCACCATGTGTAATGGGGAGAACCATGATGAGGATGGACGGAATAATAAAGCCGCTAATTCCTGAAATATATGTCACGGCTTTTCTATATTTTTTAGGCAGTGAATGAGAGAAGACGAGAAATCCGCTTCGCAGTGCAAGAAGCAACAAAATAATGCTGCCGGGTATTAATAGAACAGTGCCTAGCACAAATGTTGCACCTGGAAACAGGCTAAACAAGGCAACGACGATGGCCACAATGAAGACGTTTGTTACTTCCCAAGTGGGAGAAAGATACTTATTTGCGATATTTGCGGCCTTTGTCTGCTCTTTATTCATGTAAATCATTGACCAAAATCCTGCACCGAAATCCATTGATGCCATCACTGCATAGATAAACACGAATCCCCATAATATGGTGATTGCAATGAGTGCATCAGTTGTTACATCCATTTGCATCAAGATCGCTCCCTTTTTAAGATTCTGTTAAACGTAAGTCTTCTTCAATTGAATGTTTTTTAAAGTAGTACGTCAGTACAATCACAGTTGCGATGCCTAAAATGAGATAGACAATGGCAAAAAGGATGAAAAGTGTACCGATAGATCCTGATGATGTAACGACTTCAGAGGTTTTGAGCATTCGATAAATCACCCATGGCTGACGGCCTGTACAGGCAAAGATCCAGCCAAATTCAATCGCCAAGAGACTAAGGGGCCCGCCAAATAAATAAAGGACAAGCAGCCATTTTGGATAATGGTCGCGTTTTAAAATTTTGCGGTAAAACAGTGCTAACACAGCAAAGAAAATGAGCAATGAGCCGATAATGACCATTCCGTTAAATAATGTGTGAATAAATAAAGGCGGCCACTCGTCTCTAGGAAAATCATTTAACCCTTTAACCACAGTATCAAAGCTATTTCCTGCAAGAAAACTAAGCGCCCAAGGGATTTCGATTGCTCCTTTGATTTCTTGCGTATTGGCATCAGTAAAACCGCCAATAGCCAGAGGCGCATGTGATTGCGTTTCAAATAAACCTTCAGCACCCGCTAATTTTTCAGGCTGATATTCATACAGAAGCTGAGCTGATTCGTGACCGTTTAAGGCTGTGAGAAAAGAGAAAAGTCCACCAACAATCAGTCCAAGAAAAAGGGCTTTTCGATGAAAGGTATAGAGCTTTTCGTTTTTTCTTGTTTTCAACATTTTAAATGCAGCGACAGAAGCAATGACAAAAGCGCCTGTTGTAAAAGCAGACAGTACTACATGTGTAGCAGTGACAACAAAACTAGGATTGAAAAATGCCTTCCAAGGTTCGATATTCGTTATTTCTCCATTGACCATTTGAAAGCCAGCGGGTGTTCCTTCAAAAGCATGTACGTTTGTAATGAGAATCGCTGAAGCTGCTGCACCAATGACAACGAAAATAACGGTAATGATGCGCATGACTGGTGATAGACGATCTGCTGCGTACACATAAATAGACATAAATAATGCTTCAATAAAGAAAGCATAAATTTCTATTTGAAATGGCAGTGACATGACTTTTCCGATGACCTCCATAAAACCAGGCCATAGAAGGGCAAGCTGCGTACCAGCAATGGTACCGGTTGGAATGGCGACCCCTAACAGAACAGCCTGCGCTTTTGTCCATCGTTTGGCCATGATGGCATAATGCGGGTCCTTCGTTTTTTGAAAGATGAGTTCAGCTAACAAAATCATTAGCGGGATGCCTACGCCAAGCGAGGCATAAATAATATGGAAGCCCATTGTTGTGCCGAACAGACTTCTAGCTAAAACGAGATCAGTCAATTTTTTCTCCGCCTTTCTTATCGCATCTCTTTTGATGGTGTTTATTATTCTCCACCATTTTTAGATTATTCTTCCTGATTAAGAAAGCTTGTTTTTTGACAAGTTGTAAAAGAGGGAGTAGAATATAATTATAAAACGTAATCGTTACGTTTTAATGATGAAGGGAGTTTTGACATTGAAAAGAGATATTCATCCAACCTCACATGAAGTTGTATTTATGGACGTAAACAGCGGTTACCGCTTCTTAAGTAGATCAACAAAGACATCACATGAGACCGTAGAGTGGGAAGATGGGAAGGCTTATCCTGTCATTAAAGTAGAGACAAGCTCAGATACGCATCCATTTTATACAGGACGCCAGAAATTCGGAGAAAAAGGCGGCAGAGCGGAGCAGTTTAAGAAAAAATATCAAATGTAAACAAAGAAACACACCTGATCATGGTGTGTTTTTTTGTGCAGTAAAAAACCCCGGCTGATCGCACAGGGTTCATGAATTCATTCAACATTTAAAGCTGTTTTTAATGTGTTTAAATTTTGTTTCATTAAGCTGACATAGCTTTCGCCATTTTTAGCATCATCTTCTGTAATGGATTCTAGATTTTTCAGTGTAAGGCTTTTTGCTCCAATTTCACTGCGAATCGTATCTGATACTTTACTGCTGACGTTATTTTCAAAAATGACATACTTGATGTGATGCTTTTCTGCCTGTTGTACGATATTTTCAAGCTGTTTTTGGGAAGGCTCTTCAGAAGCAGAGAGTCCTAGTACACTGATTTGCTCAATGCCATAGCGCTTTTCCCAGTAGCCGTATGCTGCGTGAGAAACAAGAATTTCTTTATGTTTTGCTTTAGATAACGTTGTTTTGAATTCCTGATCTAACGATTGTAATTCTTTTTTTAGTGATTCATAGTTTTTTGTGTATTCGTCTTTATGATCTGGATCTAGTGAAACGAGTGTGTCTTTAATGTTTTTTGCCATTTGTTGTGCATAAACAGGGTCTAGCCATGCATGGGGATCTTTATCTCCGTGGTCGTGTCCATCATGGTCATGATCTTCACCTTCATGATCGTGATCATGGTCCTCACCTTCTTCATGAGCATGTTCTTCTTGTGTTGATAATAGCTTGATGCCTTCGGCTGCTTTCACTGTTTTCACGCCTTGGTCTTTTAACGTAGAAGCCGTTTTATCAGCAAATGCTTCAGCACCTGTTCCGCTGTAAATAAAGGCATCTCCTTCAGCCATTTCAACCATCGTTTTTGAACTTGGTTCAAAGCTGTGTGCATCTGCATTGGCAGGGTACACACTTTGAGCGTTCACGTGAGAGCCGCCAATTTTTTCAGTGAAATCTTGAATAGGGAAGATCGTCGTGTAAATGGTTAATTTCCCGTCTGCTTTTCCTTTTGAAGCATTTGTCCCCGCACTGCTTGAGCAAGCGGCAAGACCGACCGCTAATAAAGCAGCTGTTAAAATAAAAAAGATTTTTTTCATCTAAGAATGTCTCCTCTCAACCTATTAGATAGAAATGATTACGATTTAATGTCCTGAGTTATTGTATCGTAATAATTACGATTTGAAAAGAGGAAATTAAAAAATTTTCATCAGAAGATGTTTCCTCTAAAAAAATAGACGTCAAAACGTGACGAAATTTAAAACATTGTGCTATATTTATTTTTAAAAAAAGAAAAAGGAATGGACAAACTTATGAAACTTTTAGACGAAATCATCGAGTACAATCAACAATTTTGCGAAGAGAAGCGATATGAAGAGTTTACAACAACGAAGTTTCCACAGAAAAAAGCTGTCATTCTATCATGTATGGATACAAGACTTGTTGAACTGCTTCCGCGCGCCATGAACATGAAAAATGGCGATATTAAAATTGTCAAAAGTGCTGGTGCTCTTGTTTCTCACCCATTTGGAAGTATTATGCGAAGCATTTTAGTGGCTGTTTATGAATTGAATGCTGACGAGGTGTACGTCATTGGGCATCACGATTGTGGTATGAGTAAAATAGACAGCCAAACCCTCTTAAATAAAGCCGTTGAGCGCGGTATTCCCGAAAAACGAATTGAAGTACTGGAATACTCAGGGATCGATTTTCAACAGTGGCTCAAAAGCTTTAGCTCAGTTGAAGATAGCGTGAAGGACAGTGTGTCTGTCGTTAAAAATCATCCGCTTCTTCCATCTGATGTGCCTGTACATGGTCTAGTGATTGATCCTGGGACAGGTAAGCTTGACTTAGTTGTCAACGGTTATGAAGAAAAGTAAGTTATTTTTCCTTTTTAGGTGGGACTGGATCCATGCCTCCAGGATGCAGCGGGTGACATTTTAAAATTCGCTTAATCGTGAGCCATCCGCCTTTTAAAGCGCCGTGCGTTTTGATCGCCTCTAGCCCGTAGTTTGAGCAAGTGGGGTAAAACCTGCAGCTCGGCGGTGTTAGAGGGGAAATGCATTTTTGATAAAAGCGAATGATGCCGATAAAAATTTGTTTCATAGAGGTTCCTCCTTGTCTGTCTTTTCACAGTATAAGAAAAAAGGACAAGGAAGGGAAGTTTTATAAACTAAACTGGTCGGAACAATATGTTATAATATAGGAAATTGCAATTATAGGAGTGGTGATTAATGCCTTCAGTTGAAAGCTTTGAACTTGACCATAATGCTGTAAAAGCACCTTACGTTCGTCATTGCGGCGTTCATAAAGTGGGATCAGATGGGGAAGTGAACAAATTTGATATCCGTTTTTGTCAGCCAAACAAGCAGGCAATGAAACCTGATACGATTCATACATTAGAGCATTTACTTGCGTTTAATATTAGAACACACTCAGAGAAATACGATCATTTTGATATCATTGATATTTCTCCAATGGGTTGCCAGACTGGCTACTATTTAGTTGTCAGCGGTGCACCGACACCAAGAGAGATCGTTGAACTGCTTGATGCAACATTCAAAGATGCAGTGGAGGTAACAGAAATTCCTGCTGCAAATGAAGAGCAGTGCGGTCAAGCGAAGCTTCATGATCTTGAAGGAGCAAAACGTTTAATGCGTTTCTGGCTGTCTCAGGACCAAGAAGAGCTATTAAAAGTATTTGGATAATCAGCAAGATGATGATGAACCGGACATATTGAATGTCCGGTTTTTTACATGAAATGAAACGGGAGCTGTTAAAATAGGGGATATTTGTTAAAATGAACATGTCAGTAAAAAAGGGGGATACACGAATGCGGAAAATGGTAGGAATCATTTTGATGCTCGCATTACTTAGTGCATGTGGAAACTCGGCAGCGAGCAATGACAAGGGAGAAGTGCCTGAGTTATTAGAAGTCAAATTAACAGGGCCGGAGCAAGTGGAGAAAAATGAAAACGTTATCGTAAAAGCAGCTGTCACATATGGTGATACGCCTGTTGATGATGCAGATGATGTTGAATTTGAAGTGTGGAAAGATGGCGACAAGGATAACAGCAAGATGATTCAGCCAAAGAAAAAGGAGAAAGGTGTATATGAATTGCATACAGCTTTCAAACAAGATGGCCTTTATATCATACAAGTCCATGTGACAGCTAAACAGCAGCATAATATGCCGAAGACAAACATCCATGTAGGTGATGTGAAAAAAGAGAGTTCATCTACTGAAGAAGAAGATACCTCACATCATTGAAAACGGTTTTATTTTGGGTTAGGACGTTGGTTTGGTTCAGCATCCTGTGGTGAATCGACTTTATGCTTGTAATCATAAGCCTTTGATGTCGTCCACAGTGATAAAAAGACAACGATTGAGATAATGATAAAGCTGATAATCCCAAGTAACAGCATCTAACTCCCTCCTTATTTCCATATTAACATATATTTCATGCGGTCAAAATAGAAGAAAATGATGGCAGGTTTCAGTATAATAAAAAAAGGGTAATCCCATACTAAACGCAACTACATAAGGAGGAATCAACATGTCTGAAAAATTATTAAACGTCGTCAATAAACAAGTAGCAGATTGGACTGTGCTTTACGTAAAATTACATAACTATCACTGGTATGTAAAGGGAAAAGACTTCTTTACACTCCATGAAAAATTCGAGGAATTATATACAGAAACAGCCACTTATATCGATGATTTGGCTGAACGTATGCTCGCATTAAATGGACAACCTGTTGCGACAATGAAAGAGTGCTTAGAAATTTCTAGCATTCAAGAAGCGGAAGGCAATGAATCAGCCGAGCAAATGGTGAAAAATCTGTATGATGATTTCTCTAATATTGCAGAAGAACTTAAGCAAGGCATGGAGCTGGCTGCAGAAGTTGGCGATGAAACAACAGGTGATATGCTGCTTGCGATTCATCAATCCATTGAAAAACACAACTGGATGCTAAAAGCATACTTAGGATAAGCGAATGTGAAAGGAATGTCGATCATTAAACAGATCGGCATTCTTTTTTTGTGGATTTGTGACAGACAGCCCATTGAATTGATGGGGCTTTCAGCCGAAGAGAAAAGGGAAGGGAGGGGAGAAGATGTCCTCAATTGCAGGAATGATGAGCCAGCAAGTGGCGAGTATTCAAAAAACACTTAATATCAGTTTATTGAATTCACAGCTTGCCACGAACACAGCCCAAGCTATGGTGATGCTCGATCAAGTGCAGCAGCAGCCTCAAGCTGTTCAGCCCAAAGATTCAGACGCTACGTTTATTGATGTCAGAGTTTAACCAAGAAAGCCGCCGTCACAGGCGGCTCTTTTTATGCGCTTCACGAATTTTTTGAACAGCTAACCATGCCTTTATTTTTTGTCGTCCAAGCTATTCATCAAATGCGGCATATACTATTGAGGTAAGAAGTTCCACTATGAAAGGATGTTGATGCCAAGTGAGCAAGGATTTAGGCATCTTTTCGTTGTTTACAGTCAGTTTGTCGGCAATGGGCTTTCTGTTTGGTGGAGCAGGATATTTACTCATGATATTAGTGACACTCATGGCTATAGAATTAATTTGTTCAAGCCTAAGAGAATCTGTGACTGGACAACTTACGATGAAGCGTTTTTTGACCAGGCTTGTTCGAAAGGTTGTGACGATTTCTTTAATATCCATGGCACACTTCTTCGATGTCATGCTGAAGACTGGGGGGACAATTAAGGATTTAGCGCTCATCTTTTATATTATTTATGAATCGTACCAGATTGTCTCAACAGCCAGAGCTCTCGGAATTCCTATTCCACAGTTGTTTATTGATGTGTTAGACATGATTAAAAATAAATTGCGCAAAAAGCCGTAATTTCTTCATATCTGGTCATACTAAAGGAAAAAGGATGAATCAGATGGCGAGACACACATACTATGTATCCGTTCAAGACGGATCGATCTCACAGCACAGAGATGCGGCTGCTTGGCAATTTCAGATAGAAGCAGATGATGACCAAATCTTGCAGTTAAGAGAGTATTTTGATGAACAGTATATGACAGATTGGAAAGGTTTCTTTCGGGCGCATGTTCCATTTCTTGAATATCATTATGATAGTCCAAATGACGAAATGGATAGGAAAAGAAAAGAGATTTACTCGATGATTCATGATCTCGGTAACGAAGAGACAAAGAACTTTATTGAGACCAATGGACTGATGAATTGAAAAAGCATGTAGACAAATCCTCGCATTCTTTGTCAGTCCTGCGTGCTAGTGCTCACGAATGTGAAATTCGCTCTACGCTAGTACTCGTTTTTCCTAGACTGCAAAGGTTTTCTATCACGCTGAAAAGAAGACAAAAGGCTAAAAGAAAGTTCATTTTAGCCTTTTGTCAACGATCTGAAAGCATGTAGAGACATTCTACATGCTTTTATTTTCGAGGCTGTAAGATGCCTCCGATCAGATCACTGATTCCGCCTCTATTTTCCTGCTGTGAGTTGGTGATTTCGTGTGAGGTACTCTGACTCTGGGGTTTGTACCGGTTATCATCTATCCCGACCCGCATTCCAGATGTTCGTTCAGATGGCTGGATAATCACAATTTGGTCCTGTTCATGAAATTCAAACAAGTAGGATTCGCCTGATGTTTGTCCAATGAACGTTTTCCAGTTCACATCTAATTTGACTTTCGGTGCTTTGCCCGTCCAAGCGACAATGGCGTCAGGATCTACACGGCAAGGTGCTTTTAAAATCAGCGGGTTTCCATTTGTTTTAATCGCAACCTGCGCCCCGTGCCCTTGATAGGAGAGCTTTGAAGTAAACAGCCCTTTTTGTGATAAGATCCCAACGCCTACTGGTGTCACGCCATAGTGACATTCTTCAGTAAAGGCAAGTAAATCTTCACTTTCCACGCTAACATGTTGCCAAGGACCGTTCGGCTCAAGATTGATGACAGTCACATGCTCGCTAGAATCAGCCAAGTAGCAAGTGCCTTGTCCACTCACTTCCATCATCTCAAGGTTTTCACCTGTTAACTTTCTGCTAATATGATTAAATACTTGGCTGACCATATTTCCTTTATTCGTCCCAAGTAATCGTTTACGGTATTGAAATGTACCTTGATCGGCAATCATAGCGCCTTTTTTGGCAAAAAAGATCCCGTTGCCTTCTGCTTGTAAGGTCAGTTCTTCGATCGTGTTGAAATGAAATCCCATTTGTGCCAGCTCCTTTCCTTTGTCAAGATGTGAATCCGTAGATGCGGCATAGGTCGTTTAAATCAAGGGTCGTACCTTGTCCGGTAGCGGTGATTTTCCATTCGTTCTCAACTCTCGTTAGTTCAGCACAAATGATGGAGGTACAAAATGAATAATCCTCTGTTAACTGAAAGGTACAAATCTCCTGTTGTGTGATTTGATCTGAAAGGCGCAAGTAGGCATTGGTCACCTGTCCGAAATGATGTGCCCGCTCGTGTGCATCATGTATGGTGGCAGTTACGACGATTTTATGAATATCGGGTGAGACTCTGCTTAGCTGCATAATGATGATCTCATTGTCCCGATGGCCTCCGCCGACCTGATGATCACCTAGATGGCGAACAGCTCCATCTAAGCTTTGCTGCTGATGATAATAGATCAGGTGTTTTGGAGACAGAAGCTTGTCCTCTTCATTTAAGAGAAACACTTGCGTATCTAAATCAATTGGCTGACCAGATAAGTCCCAGCCAAGTCCGATATGAATTTGATCTACATTTGGATTGTCTTTTGTTAAATCTAACTTTTGTCCTTTCATGAGGTGTTTCTTCACTGCCTCAAGAGAAGCGTCTTCTTTCTCATGTTGCCTCATTGGCCATGCTTTGTTATTTTCTTGTTTTGATCCATTTGTGATGCTCATGCTGGTTTCCTCCTCGTCTGTGTAGGACAAACACTTAATGATTTACGTCATCATGGGCAAAAGGTTTCATGATTAAAATGGGATGAGGATGGAGATGATAAAAAGGTTTTAGCAAGAATACTTATTTTACATACAGACGAGATAGAAGCACTCTTTTGTTTCACTTTTTATAAAAATTCTTCAGAGAAATGTGATCTGTGGTATGATGTTTTACAAGAAGCAAGGACAGGATATGAGGGATTTCACATGCATGTATTTAAAGACTATTATCATAATACGGTCAAGCTCTCTTTTGAAGAGCAGCCTTTTTCAAGACATCCTAAGCATGTTTGGGCCATTTGCCGCTATCAAGGAAAATGGCTGCTTACTGAACATGAGGATCGTGGCTACGAATTTCCAGGAGGGAAAGTAGAGCCAAATGAAGAAGCAGATCAAGCCGCTATACGAGAGATTCACGAAGAGACGGGTGCTGTTGTTCGTGAATTAACGTATATTGGTCAATATCAGGTGCTTGGCAGAGAGAAAGTCATTGTCAAAAATATTTATTTCGCTGATATTGAAAGGCTCGTCAAGCAGGACACGTATTTTGAAACGAAAGGACCCGTTCTTTTCGCAGACTTACCAAGATCCATCGCAAAAAATAAAAATTTCAGTTTTATTATGAAAGATGATGTTTTAAGACAAAGTCTGGCTTATTTAGAAAAGAACGGTTTGATTCGTTAAAAAAAGCGCAGGGACATGACCCTGTGCTTTTTATTTTTGCAGAAAACGGCGTTCCAGCCATTCAACAAGCTGATACATGATGGTGGCGAAGACGGCGATAATGAAAAGACTTAAGAACACGAGTGTAAAGTTGAAGACTTGAAAGCCATAGATGATCATATAGCCGAGTCCTTTTGAGGAAACAAGGAATTCTCCCACAATGACCCCAACCCAAGAAAGACCAACATTGACCTTAATGGCAGAGATCATCGTTGGAATACTTGCTGGCAAAATGACCTCACGGAAGACCGTTCTTTTTTTTGCGCCAAAGGTTTTCATGACTTTTAAATAATTCTCATCGACTTCTTGAAAGGCTGTATAAATGACGATGGTGGTAATGATCACACTGATAATGGCACCCATCGCGACAATGCTGATCATGCCTGGTCCAAGGGCAACAATTAAAATGGGGGCGAGAGCGACTTTCGGCATCGCATTTAAAATAACCAAATAAGGATCAAGGACATTTGCAAGACGGGTGGACCACCATAAGGCGGCGGCTAATAAAATGCCGCAAAAAGTACCAAGTAGAAAGCCGAGCACTGTTTCAAATAGCGTAATGCTCATATGATTAATTAATGAACCATCTGATAATTTTTGTACAAACAATTGGCAGACGGCAGATGGTGAACTGAAAATGAGCGGGTCAATCAGTCTGAAATGGCTCGCAAGCTCCCAAAGCGAAAAGAAACTGGCGAAAATGATCAACTGGTAGACTCGCGTCATGCGTTTTTCCATTCGAACTTTTTTTCGATAAGCTTCATGTAAAAGGTCACTGTGTTTCAACTGTCTTCAGCTCCTTCCAAATCGTTTGAAAGAGCTCTTGGAAACTTGCTGTCTGTCTCGCTTCAAAAGGAGAGAGCGTCCTCAGATCATCTGGAACGGTAAACATTCGCTGGATAGAGCCTGGATGCTTTGAGAATAAGAAAATGCGATCACTCATCGCAATGGCTTCGCCGATGTCATGTGTGACAAGAACAGCCGTTTTTTGGTAGTTTTTTAATGTGTGAAAGACGAGGTCTTCTAATGTCAGTTTCGTCTGGTAATCTAGTGCTGAAAATGGCTCATCTAGCAGAAGCAGGCCGGGATCAACTGCAAGCGTTCGGGCGAGAGCCGCACGCTGCCTCATCCCACCTGATAGCTCCTTCGGGTATTTTTCTTCGACATCATTGAGTCCAAGCTTTGGCAGTAAGCTAAGGGCAGCTGAGGTGGCTTCATGTGAATCTTGTTTTGCAATTTTTAACCCGAGAATGACATTTTCCTTGATCGTTTTCCATGGGAACAAATAATCTTGCTGGAGCATATAACCGATTTGATGCTCCTGTTGATTTGGTTCTTTTCCTTCGATTAAAATTCGACCTTCAGACGGTGGCGTAATGCCTGCGATGATGGAAAGCAAGGTTGTTTTCCCGCAGCCGCTGGGACCAATAAATGAGATAAATTCACCTTGAGTGATCTCCATATTGATGTGCTGTATGGCCGTTGTTTTTTCTTTTAAAGAGAAGTATGTGTGGGTCACATGGTCAATTTGAAGGAAAGACATGTGCTACCTCCTGTTCTATTTGTGATCTGTGACCTTCTTGGCAATGGATGAATCGACAAGTTGTTTGTACGGGATAAATTCCGGTAGTTCACCACTTGCCTTCATGATTTCCTGTAATTTGTTCCATTCCTCTTCATTTAGAAGGGGATCTGTTGCATAGGAGTTCTGCTGTTTGTAGCGTTTGATAGCTGTTGATAAGACATCAAGGTCTGTATCAGGAAATTGAGATTGGATTGTCTCGGCAATCTCCTCTGGGCTCTTTGCTTTGACCCATTTTTGCGCTTTGTAAATGGCACGAGTAAAGGCTTCAGCTGTCTCTTTGTTTTCTTCTAAGTAACTCTTCTTTGCCATAAAGGTGGTATAAGGCACCTTGCCGGAAGCCTCACCAAAGGAGGCGGTAATGTACCCTTTGCCTTCTTTTTCGATTAAGGAAGCTGTCGGTTCGAATAACTGCACAAAATCGCCAGTTCCAGAGGAAAAAGCACCTGAAATGTTGGCAAAATCAATATTTTGAATCATGCGAAGATCCTGTTTCAAATCAATGCCTTCTTTTTTCAGGACATATTCACCGACCATTTGCGGCATGCCGCCTTTCCGTTGTCCGAGAAAGTCCTTTCCTTTCAATTGATCCCAAGAGAATTGATTGATTTTCTCCCTTGAAACAAGAAATGTACCGTCTGTTTGTGTCAGCTGTGCAAAGTTCATGACAGAGTCTTTCGTGTCTTGTGCTTCCACATAAATAGAAGATTCAGATCCGGTCAGAGCGATATCAGCGCCGCCGGATAAGAGAGCTGTCATTGTTTTATCGCCGCCCCAAGTGGTTTTTAATTCAACCTCTAAGCCTTCATCTTTGAAAAATCCTTCGGATAGGGCGACATAAAGCGGTGCATAAAAGACCGAATGGGTCACCTCGGCTACTTGTACGGTCTGCTCTTGGTCTTTTTTACAGGCGACAAATGGAATAAAGAGCAGGACAACGAATATGAATGCCAGTCTGACTTTAATGGAACGATTCAAGAGTAATTCGCCTCCTTTGTTCTAGGTCACTAATTAAAGTATGTCAAAAGGGATTTTTGGTGAGTGCCTAGATGAAATAAGAAGCGCATTGTTTATTTATAGAACGTGTCTTTTTTTCTATACTAGAAGCATGAATGCTTTCTTGTATTTGGAAGAAATAAAGGAGCGGTTTCGTGTATAGATTGAGTTGGGTATTTGTTGGTTGGTATGTAGTAGGTCTTATTTTAATGGTCTTTTTTGAAGTGCCGGCATGGCTTCAGTTTGCGAATGGTATCTTTCTTGTGCTTTACGCCTGCTGCGTCATTGAGATTGGACGAAATATCTACGGGGCATGGAGCTTTGTGATCGTAAGAGCAGCCATTGTGGGTGTGTTGACGTTTACGGTTGAATGGGTGGGAATCACAACTGATTTTCCTTTTGGGGCCTATGATTATTATCCGACGCTAGGATTTCTTGTGGCGGGAGTGCCTTTGACGATCGCTTTTGCATGGGTTGGTGTGTTTTTAAATAGTCTTTTTTTATCAAGACAACAATCGAAGTGGAAGCGAGCCGTCGAAACGGGTATATGGATTGTGCTGCTTGATCTCATATTAGATCCGGTAGCGGCTGAACGAAAGTTTTGGGTGTGGTATGACGGTGGAGGTTTCTTTGGTATCCCTTTTGAGAATTTTGTCAGCTGGGGTATCATTGGAGCAGGACTTTCATTTCTGTTCCCGCTCGTTTCCATTGATCAGCAGGCATTGCGCTGGAATGGACGTTTTTATCAGGCCATGGTGTTCTTCTTTGGTCTTTTAGCATTAAAGGGCGGGCTGGATGTCATTTTTTATTTAGCACTGATCATTGTCATCTTGTGTGAAGGAAGGGTTCGATTTGAAAGAAAGCGACAAAAACCGATCGTTTAGACGACTCTTTTATTTTTATCTTAAACGATATTTACTGAACAAACATTTTCGCTGTGTCATGATGAAAGGTACGGTTGACCCAAAGGAGAAGCATCCTGTTCTTTATCTTGCCAATCACAGTTCATGGTGGGATGGACTGATCATTTTTCTTTTAATAGAACAAATGTCTGAGCTGGATCATGCCATGATGATGGAAGAGAAGCAGTTGAAGCAATATGCTTTTTTTCAAAAACTTGGTGCATTTCCAGTTCATAAAGAGAAGCTGAAAAGTGTCAAGCAGGCATTAATGACCGCAAAGGAGAAGATGGAGGCTGGCGGGGCTGTGTGGCTCTTCCCACAGGGGAAAATTATGCACCAAGACATACGGCCGCTTGAACTGGAAGGCGGAGCTTCTTTTTTAGTCAGGCAATTTGAGCAGGTCGTCATCAAACCTGTGACGCTGCATTATACATTTAATCAATTTCAAAAACCGACGGTATCGGTTGAGTTTGGAGAAGATGTCCTAGTAGCTGGCGGATCACTTCGCAGTAAGGAAGTAACAAGTTTACTCGGAGACCTGCTTGAAACACAGTTAAACGCACATCAAGCACAGGTTATTGCTGATCCAGATTTTTCAACAAACGAACAATTTAGGCAGGTGACAAGGACAAGCCGGTCAACTAGTGATGCGTTTGATTCCTTTAAAAAGTGGGTGAAAACATGGCGGTCTTCTTAATTGTCATCAGTGTTTTGCTGCTCTGCCAATTGATGTTTACGATTTGGAATATGAAGCAATTTCCTGTACTCAAGCCGGCATCTCTTTCACCTGATGAACCCATTTCATTATCGATCCTCATTCCAGCGAGAAATGAAGAAAAACGGCTGGAAGCCTGCCTTCAGTCGATTGTTGATCAGCGTCTCCATCCGAAAGAGCTGATCGTGCTGGATGATCACTCGACAGATCAGACGAGAATGATTGCAGAGGGCTTCGCAGAGACATATCCATGGATTCACGTGCAGTCAGGTCAAGTATTGAAGCGCGGCTGGCTTGGAAAATCATATGCTTGTTCCCAGCTTGCTGAGGCAGCATCTTCTGATTGGCTGTTATTTTTAGATGCAGATGTCCGCTTAAAACAAGGTGCTATTGAAGCGGTGTACAAGCAGTTATGCATACAAAAAACGGGCATGCTTTCAGGTTTCCCAGAGCAAAAAACGGGAACGCCTTTTGAGCATCTTGTCGTTCCTATGATGATGTTTACGATTGGCTGTCATCTGCCAGTGAAGTGGGTCAGAACATCTCAACATCCTGCTTTTGCCGCAGCACATGGCGGCTTTATTGCCATTGAAAAGAACTGTTATCACGAAATAGGTGGTCATGAAGCGATCAAGGATTCTCTTGTGGATGATATGGCTTTGGCTAAACGAGTGAAAGCGAAGGGCTTTCCGTTCACACTGGCAAGTATTCATTCTTTTGTCTACATGAGAATGTATGAGAGTGGACAGGAAGTATGGGAAGGATATCGGAAAAATTTGTTCCCGGGAGTGAATCGAAACATTGCTTTGTTAAGCAGTGTCTTTTGTTTATACTCCGTCCTTTATGTAGTTCCTGTTCTTTGCTTTATGATCGCACTGATTCATTTTGATGTGGTCAATCTCTGTTTAGCCCTTCTTTGCTACGGGCTGGGTGTATCCATTAAAGCGGTCATTGATATCGAAAATGGAAGAACGTCTACGATGGCCTTTTTATTGCCTGTCAGTATCATGAGCCTGATGGCCATTGGTTTTGCTTCTATGAAAATTGGGCTGAAAAAAGAAGGCTATGAATGGAAAGGAAGAAGGTACGAATGAAAAAAGTGATCATTATTGGCGGCGGACTTGGCGGGTTATCGGCTGCGATTCGCTTACAGTCACGTGGTTTCCAGGTCACCATTTTAGAAAAAGAAGCTGCATTAGGCGGGAAATTACAACGCCATCAAGCGTCTGGCTACTCTTTTGATTTAGGACCGAGTACCATTACAATGAAGGCGTATTTTGAAGAAGTATTTACCTCCTGTCATAGACGAATGGAGGATTATGTGACGTTTTATCCGATTTTCCCCCTTACTAAAAACGTTTTTTCAGATGGACATACGGTCGAGTTTACGCCAGATATTGAGCAAATGGAATCACAAATTGCAGTTTTTAGTCCAGAGGATGCAAAGCGATACCGGGCATTTTTACAGGAATCGAAGAAGCTTTTTCAAATGGCAGAGGATCAGTTTTTAAATCGTTTATTATTGAGCTGGAAGGATAAAGCGGATATCAAGTTAATGAAAGCCCTTCTTGCAGTCAAACCTTTTACATCCGTTCAGCGCTTGCTGCGTCAATATTTTCGTCATCCTCATACATTGGCGATGTTTGGCCGGTATGCGACTTACATTGGCTCTTCTCCATACGAGGCACCTGCTATTTTTAATATGATGGCTTATTTAGAAGGAGAAAAAGGCATTTATGGTATTAAGGGCGGTACGTATCGTTTAGTTGAGGCATTTGAGACACTGGCAAAGGAATTGGGTGTCCAAATTCATCTCAATGAATCAGCCAAAAAGATTCATGTAAAGAATAAGCGAATCCAAGGAGTTGAAACGGATCAGCAGTTATATGAGGCAGATCAAGTCATTGCGGGGGCAGATGCACTGACTGTTTATCGCCAATTAATTGATGAAGAAGACCGCCCGAGCTTTGGAAATCAAAAACTGGCAAACATTGAGCCATCGTTATCAGGTTTTGTTCTTTTGTTGGGCGTCCCTAAAGTCTATGAACAATTGTCTCATCACAACGTGTTTTTTCCAGAGAATTATGAACAAGAATTCAAGGATATTTTTCAGAAAAAACAGCTTCCTCATGATCCGACGCTTTACATCTGTTATTCAGGTCATTCAGAGCCAGCTTTAAGCGGAGGGCCAGGAAGAAGTAACTTGTTTGTATTGGCCAATGCGCCATATGTGACAAAAGAGCAAAATTGGGACATGCTAAAGGAGACATATGGCCAGCATATGAAAACAAAACTAAAGGAAAAGGGTCTCTTTGATCTTGACCAGCTTGTAGAATTTGAAGCGGTACAAACCCCGCTTGATTTGCAGCAAAAAACGGGAGCGTATCATGGGGCCATTTATGGCATGTCGTCAAACTCATTCAAGCAGGCATTTTTTCGCATCAATAATCAATCAAAGGATATTGAAGGACTTTGGTTTGTTGGGGGCACAAGTCATCCAGGCGGTGGCACTCCGATGGTGACAAAATCAGGACAGCTCGTCGCAGAAGCCATCATCAAGCATTTGACGTAACACCGAATGAAAAGGAGAGAATTCAAGTGATTGTGGAAAAGAGAAGGTTCCCGTCGCCACATCCGCATATTCACTTATATACAGTGACATATGAGGCCGATGGACTTCGAATGAAGGGGCTGCTCGCTGAACCGGCCGGAGAAGGTCTCTATGACGGTTTTTTATATTTACGGGGCGGCATTAAAAATGTGGGAATGGTTAGACCTGGCCGAATTGTGCAATTTGCTGCGCAAGGGTTTGTCGTCTTTGCGCCCTTCTACCGAGGGAATCAAGGTGGCGAAGGGAACGAGGATTTTGCCGGAGAAGACCGGAAAGATGCATTTGCTGCATTTCAGCTGTTGAAACATCATCAAAAGGTGAATCAGGAGCGCATTCATATCTTTGGTTTTTCCCGCGGCGGAATTATGGGCATATGGACCGCTGTTGAAATGAAGCATGAGGCCGCTTCTTTTGTAACATGGGGAGGCGTAAGTGATATGAAGCTCACCTATGAAGAACGTGTGGATATGAGAAGAATGATGAAGCGTGTAATAGGAGGTCCTCCGCATAAGGTACCAGAAGCATATGAGGCTAGAACGCCTTTGAATCATGTGCACCAAATTGAAGCACCTGTCTTAATCATTCATGGGGAGCTGGATGAGAATGTATCCATTGAGCATGCGTATTTATTAGAAGATGCCCTGCGTCAGCATGGCAAGTCTGTGGAAACATGGTATTTTCACGGATATCATCATTATTTCCCGCCACAGCATAACCGGGAGATTGTCAGACGGCTGACGACATGGATGCACAGCCGAAAAGGCGGAAATGTGGTAAAATAAACGGTAGAAAGAAATATAGAAAGTAGGGGGATTTTCATTATGGGAATGCCTGTTGAATTTAATACAATGATTGTCACAAAAGGAAAAGAGACAAGAATTGAAGAAAATGTGTTTGAGCTCATGAAGGAAGGGTACCGCATTTATCCATTAAATATTCCGCTTGAGGTGCGTAAAACGAAAGACGGAGAAAAAACAGGAACAGCACATGTTGAAAAGCTGGAGCTCACAGACAATATCACGAAGGTAACGTACCGTCTTGTGTCATTGCATTCAACGAACTAAAAAAGCTGAGGGATTCATTCCCTCAGCTTTTTCCTTTTGATTAGACGAGTGGTCCGCCTTTTGCTTCAATATCACTTGCTGCATGGCTGAATTTTTTAAAGTTCTTTTTAAATTCATTTGCAAGGAAGTTTGCTTTTTCTTTGTAAGCCTCTTGATCGTCCCATGTTTTAGCAGGCTGAAGCACTTCATCTGGCACTCCCGGAATATGAAGCGGGATGTGTAATCCGAAGATGTCGTCAGTGATCATTTCAGCGTTGTCAAGATCGCCTTCGATCGCTGCCTGCACCATTGCTCTTGTATGAGCAAGATTCATTCGTTTGCCCGTACCGTAGCCGCCGCCAGTCCAGCCTGTATTCACAAGGAATACTTTTGCGCCGTGCTCATCGATTTTTTTACCAAGCATTTCAGCATAGACATGAGCAGGAAGTGGCAAGAATGGTGAACCAAAGCAAGTAGAGAACGTTGTTTCTGGTGACGTCACGCCACGCTCAGTTCCCGCTAATTTACTTGTGTAACCGCTCAAGAAGTGGTACATCGCCTGTTCTTTCGTTAAACGGCTGATTGGAGGTAAAACACCGAATGCATCAGCTGTTAAAAAGACGATAGCAGATGGGTGACCTGCAATACTTGGTTTCACGATGTTATCAATCATTTCGATTGGGTAAGCCGCACGTGTATTTTCAGTAAAGAATGTGTCATCATAATCTGCTTCACGTGTTTCTTCATCAAGTACTACATTTTCAAGCACTGATCCGAAGCTGATGGCTTTGTAAATTTGTGGTTCTTTTTCTTCACTTAAGTTTACGCATTTTGCATAGCATCCGCCTTCAATATTGAACACACCTGTGTTAGACCAGCCGTGCTCATCGTCTCCAATCAGCTTGCGGCTTGCACTTGCAGAAAGCGTCGTTTTTCCAGTACCTGAAAGGCCGAAAAATAAAGCAACATCGCCTTCTTGACCGACGTTAGCAGAGCAGTGCATTGATAAAATATCTTGTTCAGGAAGCAGGTAGTTCATGACAGAGAAGATGGATTTTTTCATCTCTCCTGCATATTCTGTTCCACCGATCAGAATCGTACGTTTTTCAAAAGAAACGATAATAAACGTTTCAGAGTTTGTGCCATCTGTTTCAGGATCTGCTTTAAAGTGTGGTGCAGATAAGATGGTGAAAGGTTTTTCGTTTGATGATGGTGTTGATCCATCAGGTCTGATGAATAGCTGCTTTGCAAAGAGATTGTGCCAAGCGAATTCATTTACAACTGTAATGGGCATACGGTATTTTTCGTCAGCACCTGCAAAACCATCAAAGACAAATAGTTCATCACGTTCTTTTAAGTATGA
The DNA here is from genome assembly GCF_038003325.1 of Bacillus sp. FSL K6-3176. NCBI lineage: Bacteria > Bacillati > Bacillota > Bacilli > Caryophanales > Bacillaceae > Bacillus > Bacillus sp. FSL K6-3176. The sequence goes on along the minus strand of NZ_JBBOOX010000001.1, from coordinate 2,750,415 downwards.
CACAACCTTTGTATATAAACGATCAAATGCCTCTTTCGAGATCGGCTGATTGACTTGACCCCAATCAATTTTATGTTCAGAGTTTTCTTCTTTTACGATGAATTTATCTTTAGGCGAACGTCCAGTGTAGGCACCCGTTGTGGCGCGGACAGCACCAGTTGAAGTTAAAACGCCTTCATTACGTGCCAAAATCTTTTCAACAAGTTTCGGAACAGATAAATTTTGGTGCGTATTTTCTAATGAGAGCAATGACTGCAAATCTTCTTTTAAATCCACTGAGTTCATAAAAAAACCCTTCCTTTACCGTTGAATTTGTTTGTTTTGATTAGTATAACACATTGATAATAATAGTCTATACTATTTAAACATTTTTGTGTGTGTTTTTTCATTTCTGCTATGAAAATATGCTTTTTGGTGATGCTAATGATGAGGTGAAAAAAAGGGGAGATAATTCCTATGCACCATTGACATGACGCAAGGGTTTAAGATAAGATATCTTATTGAACGGATACTCTTATCCCGAGTTGGTGGAGGGACAGGCCCGATGAAGCCCAGCAACCGGTTTCTTATGAAAAAGGCATGAACATGCTGAGAAACCAAGGTGCTAACCTGATGCAAGGTACAAGAACACCTTGAGCGATAAGAGTGAAAGGCATGCGATCTCAGACCCTTTCCTCGCAATGAAGGAAATGGTTTTTTTATTTTTGGGATATCATATGAACAAATTGCCAATAACATCTCTAATATAAACATGTTGAAATATAAGAGGGAACGAGTTCCGTATCATATTGGAGGCCTCATCTTGGGATGATGTGGTCTTGTACAGGAGGAAATAGCCATTATGAGTCAAAATCGTCGTTTATTTACTTCAGAATCAGTGACCGAAGGACATCCAGATAAAATCTGTGATCAAATTTCAGACAGCATCTTGGATGAAATTTTAAAGAAAGATCCAAATGCACGTGTTGCCTGTGAAACTTCTGTAACAACCGGTCTCGTATTAGTAAGCGGTGAGATTACAACGTCTACTTATGTCGACATTCCAAAGACGGTGCGTGACACGATTAAGGAAATTGGCTACACACGTGCGAAATATGGTTTTGATGCGGAAACATGTGCGGTTCTTACATCAATTGATGAACAGTCTGCTGATATTGCGCAAGGTGTAGACAAAGCGCTTGAAGCACGTGAAGGAACAATGACTGAAGAAGAAATTGATGCGATCGGTGCAGGTGACCAAGGTCTTATGTTTGGTTTTGCAAACAACGAAACTGAAGAGCTTATGCCACTGCCGATTTCTCTTGCACATAAATTATCTCGCCGTTTAACAGAAGTACGCAAGAATGAAACACTTGCATACCTTCGTCCAGACGGAAAAACTCAAGTAACAGTTGAATATGATGAACAAAACAAACCAGTTCGTATTGATACGGTGGTTATTTCTACACAGCATGCACCAGAAGTGACGCTTGAACAAATTCAAAGCGACTTAAAAGAGCATGTCATCCGCCCTGTCGTTCCAAGTGAACTGATCGATGAAGAAACAAAATACTTCATCAACCCAACAGGCCGCTTTGTTATCGGTGGACCTCAAGGGGATGCTGGTTTAACTGGACGTAAAATCATCGTTGACACTTATGGCGGGTATGCTCGTCACGGTGGCGGTGCTTTCTCTGGTAAGGATGCAACGAAGGTTGACCGTTCTGCAGCATATGCGGCTCGCTATGTAGCGAAAAACATCGTAGCAGCTGGTCTTGCAGATTCATGTGAAGTACAGCTTGCTTATGCAATTGGTGTTGCACAGCCTGTCTCCATTTCAATTGATACATTTGGAACAGGAAAAGCCTCTGAAGAGAAATTAATTGAAGTGGTACGTGCAAACTTTGATCTTCGTCCAGCCGGCATTATTAAAATGCTTGACTTACGTCGTCCGATCTATAAACAAACCGCTGCATACGGACACTTTGGCCGTCATGACTTGGATCTTCCATGGGAAAAAACGGATAAAGCCGACACGCTTCGCAAGGAAGCATTAGGACAATAACAACATACAAAACCGCTTATTTTAAGCGGTTTTCCTTTTGATTAAAAAAAATTCTACAAAAAGCGTAAAAATGTGAAACAAAATTGGACAAAATACTGTCTAATTATAGGTCTACTTTTAAGAAATAACATAACGTGGAGGCAATAATATGTGTGGGTTTGTTGGTGTATTTAATCACCGTCCATTGTCCGAAACTACTGAGCAGGAAGAGTTAATTAAGCAAATGAATCGTCTCATCGTTCATCGAGGTCCGGATGATGAGGGGTACTTTCATGATGAGCATGTAGGATTTGGATTTAGACGTTTAAGTATTATAGATGTTGAACACGGAAAGCAGCCGCTTTCTTATGAAGATGAAAAATATTGGATTATTTTCAACGGAGAAATTTATAACTATGTGGAGCTGAAAGAAGAGCTTGTGAAAAAAGGCTATACGTTCAGCACAGATTCTGATACGGAAGTCCTTCTTGCCACATATCGCCACTATAAAGAAGAAGCGGCATCGAAGCTTCGCGGCATGTTTGCCTTTTTAATTTGGGATAAAGAAGCGCAGTTATTATATGGCGCAAGAGATCCTTTCGGCATTAAACCGCTCTATTTTACACAAATGGATGACCAAGTGTACTTTGCTTCTGAACGCAAAAGCTTAATGGCTGTGAATGAGAATATTTTATTTGATGAGACTGCTTTGCAGCAGTACATGTCTTTTCAGTTCGTTCCTGAGCCAAATACACTTGATCAAAAAGTGCACAAAGTTGAGCCAGGTCATCAGTTTACACTGCGTCCAGGCCAAGACATTGCATTTAAGACTTACTGGAAAGTTCAATTCAAACCTGAGCAAACACAAGAGCAGAAATTAGTAGAAGAAGTACGTGATGCTATCTATGATTCTGTAAAAGTCCACATGAGAAGTGATGTGCCTGTTGGTTCATTCCTATCAGGCGGGATCGATTCTTCTTTCATCGTGTCGGTCGCAAAGGAATTTCACCCTGAACTGAAGACATTCTCTGTTGGTTTCCAGCAGGATGGATTCAGTGAGGTGGATGTAGCAAAAGAAACAGCTGATAAGCTGGGATTGCAAAACTTTAGTGCTGTAATTTCTCCTGAGGAATATATGAATGAGCTTCCGAAGATCGTCTGGCATTTAGATGATCCTTTGGCTGATCCAGCGGCGATTCCATTGTATTTCGTGGCAAAAGAAGCGAAAAAACAAGTCACAGTTGTTCTTTCAGGTGAGGGAGCAGACGAGCTGTTCGGTGGATATAATATTTACCGTGAGCCGCTGTCTCTAAAGCCTTTTGAATCTGTACCATCTATGCTGAAAAAGCTTCTTCTTCGTCTGGCTCGTTTAATGCCAGAAGGAATGAAAGGGAAGAGCTTTATCGTTCGCGGATGTACGCCATTAGAGGAACGTTATATCGGCAATGCGAAAATCTTTGAAGAGCCAGTGAAGAAAAACCTCTTAAAGCAGTATGATCCGAACATCACGTATCGTGACGTGACGAAAACATACTTCGAGGAAAGTGCAGGCTACAGTGATATTAACAAAATGCAATATGTTGATATCCATACGTGGATGCGCGGGGATATCCTGCTGAAAGCAGATAAGATGACAATGGCGAATTCTCTTGAGCTTCGTGTTCCATTCCTTGATAAGGTCGTATTTGAAGCAGCCTCTAAAATTCCAGAAGAGCTGAAAACGAAAGACGGCACAACGAAATATTTATTGCGTAAAGCAGCAGAAGGCATTGTGCCGGACCATGTGTTAAACCGTAAAAAACTAGGTTTCCCTGTTCCAATTCGTCATTGGCTGAAAAATGAGATGAACGCTTGGGCGAAAGATATCATTAAAAGCAGTCAAACAGATGAATACATTAACAAGGCATATGTTCTTGATTTATTAAATGATCATTGTGCTGGAAAAGCAGATCATAGCCGTAAGATTTGGACTGTCCTGATCTTTATGATCTGGCATAGCATCTATGTAGAGCGCAGCATTGATCCAGAGCAGTTGAATCACCAGCCGAAAGAAGTTATTTTTAGCTAATGAAAAAGGTTTTCAGCTTTGTGCTGAAAACCTTTTTTGTCATGATAGAAAGTGGTGGAAAAGGGTAAAATAACAAGCGGTACACAGTTATTGCTTAATATCCTGAAAAAAACATGATAAAGTGAAGATACACGTATGATGTTAACGCGATAAAAGGGAACGATAGTATTGTCCTTTTTCTACATATTCTCTGCGGATACGATCCATGTCTTGGATATCTTCATCTGTTAACTGGCGAACGACTTTGGCTGGACGGCCAAAAGCGAGTGAACCTTTTGGGATGACTTTTCCTTGCGGGACAAGGCTACCTGCACCAATAAAGGCTCCTTCGCCAATTTCCGCACCATCGAGAATGATGGATCCCATGCCAATGAGGGCATTTTTTCGAATGATAGAGCTATGTAATGTGACTTGGTGTCCAATGGTAGCACCATCTTCAATCAGAAGTGTTTTTCCAGGACTTTGATGCAGACAGGATAAGTCTTGAATGTTGACGTTTTTTCCAATTCTCACAGGAGCTACATCGCCTCTAATGACCGTTTGGAACCAAACGCTTGAATATTCTCCAATTGTCACATCACCTGTAATGGTGGCGTTTTCTGCAACAAAGACCGATTCATGAATCTCAGGTGTAAACTGATGATATGGATAAATCACTTTTTCGACTTCCTTTCTTAATACAACATTTGTGAGGTGTTTACTTTGTGGACTTGGCATGCTGAAAGACCGGTTGGTACAATTGTCATTGTACATGGTGCTAGTGAATATCATGGCCGATATAAATGGCTGATCGAAATGTGGCGAAATGCAGGCTATCACGTCGTCATGGGTGACCTGCCTGGGCAAGGGACATCGACACGTGCGAGAGGCCACATTCGTTCTTTTCAAGAATACATTGATACAGTCGATGAATGGATTGAACATGCGAAGTCGTTCAGACTTCCGACATTTTTACTTGGACATAGTATGGGGGGACTGATTTCGATTGAATGGTTCAAGCAGTATACCCATACGAAGATTGATGGCCTTATTTTATCATCACCTTGTTTAGGTCTGCAATTTAAACCGAAGAAGCTGATGGATTTTGCGTCAAAAGGGCTAAATGTGCTGGCGCCGTCTTTTAAAGTCGAATCTGGGCTGTCGATCGAACTTGCCACACGGAATCAAGATGTGATTGAGGCAGATTCGAATGATTCGCTTTATGTGACGAAGGTGTCGGTTCGCTGGTATCGAGAACTGGTCAAAAATATCGATGCGGCGATGCAGCCTACGAATGTTTTTCGGTCGATTCCACTCCTGCTCATGCAGGCAGGTGATGACAAGATTGTAGATAAAACAAGAGTGATGAAATGGTTCAATGGCATTGAATCAACCAATAAATCATACCGTGAATGGGAAGGGCTTTATCATGAAATTTTTAATGAGCCCGAGCGAGAAGATGTGTTTAAGGCGGCAAGAGCCTTTACTGATCAATATATTTGATTGTGAGCTTAAGTTGGGGGTGGATTGATTTGTCAGTACCAGAACGTCCTTTTGCACTGATGACGAAGGTGTATAAAGATATTTTTCCGCTAGTTCATCAGGAGCTAAAAAAGTGGCGGGCTCATGCAGAAATGATTGAAAATGAAGAACTGAGAACGCAGGCACTAGCGAGCATATCCAGTAAAACCTTTCACTGTGAAGGCGGGGGAATTTTATCTCTTCTTGCAGGTGAAGGGAAGGAAACGTGTATTGAATTCATTGTGGCGTACCAAACGATTAGCGATTACTTAGATAACTTGTGTGACCGCAGTACATCACTTGATCCAAAGGATTTTCATATGCTACATCAAGCGATGAGAGATGCACTCGATATTCATGCGGAGCTTAAGCCGTACTATCAATTCCGTGATGATCAAGAGGATCATGGATATCTGCATGCGCTTGTTAGGACATGCCAAAATGTGTTATCACGCCTAGCGCATTATCCGATCATTCAGCCCTATCTACATACGCTGTGTGATTATTATAGTGATTTACAAGTACATAAGCATGTGGTTCCTCATGAGCGTGAACCTCGATTAGAGTCATGGTTCCGCCAGTATGAAAAGGATTTACCGAAGATGGAGTGGTATGAGTTTTCCGCATGTGCAGGATCAACGCTGGGCATTTTCTGTCTTGTTGCTTATGCACTGCAGCCTGATTTTACAGAGAAGCAGGCGAAGCAAATTTACGAAAGCTATTTCCCTTATATTCAAGGTCTGCACATCTTACTGGACTATTTAATCGACCAAGAAGAGGACAGGCTGGAAGGCGATTTGAATTTTTGCTCGTACTACAACTCTCATCATGAGATGATGGATAGACTACAGCATTTTATTGAAAAAGCGGATGAACAGCTGAAAGGCATTCCACACGAGAATTTTCACAAACTAATCAATAGAGGGTTACTTGCGGTCTATTTGTCTGATGAAAAAGTGACAGCCCAAAAAGAGATGAACAAGCTGGCAAAGCGGTTGATCAAATCAAGCGGGAAAACATCGTTCTTTTTCTATATCAATGGCAGAGCCTATCGCACCTATCAGAAAATGCCTTGGATGAAATCTTCATAAAGGATAAAGTAAGCTCATCAGCTTGTAGAAAACAAAATGGTTTTCTACAAGCTTTTTTGTTTTGAACGGTTTTGCTTGGGCGATGTACACTTTTTAAGGCGAACCATGATCAGACGTATCCTCTTTTTTCATTACAATCCCCTTATTTGCTGCCGATAATATTCTTAGTGTACGAAAAATAGGAGAAAAGTATGGATCGAATGAATCGTATCTACTCCTTATGACGTATATTTGTTGAAAAACTTAAAAAGGGGAAGGCCGAATATGTCATTTTTTAAAAAGTTTGCAGCAAGTGTAGGAATCGGTGCAGCAAAAGTGGATACAATTTTGGAGAAAGATGCGTATGAACCGGGAGAAGAAGTAAAGGGAACAGTCCATGTGAAGGGCGGAAAAGTGCCTCAAGATATCCGCTATATTGATTTAAAGTTGAAAACATGGTACACCATTGTAAAAGATGATGAAGAGCAACGAAAACACACAACCATCCATTCTGTCCGAGTGACTGAATCATTCACGATTCAGCCTGGGGAAGCTCAGCGGTTTACATTCTCATTTCACCTTCCTCTTGATACACCAATGACTGTAGGTAAAGTAGAGGTGGCTGTTGTGACAGACCTTGATATTCAAGGTGGTATTGATAAATTTGATCATGACCGCATTTTCGTAAGCGCGCACCCTTGGGTGAAACGTGTGCTTGATGCTGTTGGAAACTTAGGCTTTCACCTTCATGAAGCAGACTGTGAAGAAGCACCTTATTTCAGGCGCCGCCTTCCCTTTGTTCAAGAGTTTGAGTTCATACCGACTTCCGACTATTATCGTCAAATGCTTGATGAGTTAGAGGTGATTTTCTTCATTGATGAAGAGGGGCTAGATCTCATTTTTGAAGTCGATCGCAGAGCAAGAGGGCTGCGTGGTTGGCTGGAAGAAATGTATAATGACGGAGAACAGCTTGTACGTGTCCGCTTTACTCAATCAGAGCTTGCAGATGCAGAAGAGCTGGAAGTAGTGCTTGAAGAAATCATTGATCAATACGCTTATTAAATAAAAAAAACTCAAATCCATTAAGAGGATTTGAGTTTTTTTTCGATGGCTACCACAAAGGGCGGATCGTTTTGAATATTCATGTATTGATAAGAGATCACCTGTACTTCTTCGTGATGGAGTGTTTTGCAATAATCAAGAAGGATGTCCTTCTCTTTTTTTCCTTCGGGATGACCGTGGTAAATCACAAGAACGATCAGACCACCAGGCTTAAGCCAATCCATGAGCTGTTTGATCGCTTCAATGGTCGTATGAGCCTGAGTCGTGACGGTTTTATCGCCTCCTGGTAAGTACCCAAGATTGAACACTGCACCAGATATGTGACCATAAGCTTCGGCTGGCAGATGCTCAGCAAGTTGTTCATGTCCGTCATGGATAAGGTGAACGTAAGGGTAGTGCTCACCAAGTCTTTTGCTTGTTTGCTCGATGGCTTCCTTCTGTACATCGAATGCGAAAACTTGTCCATCCTTCCCGACAAGGTCAGCTAAATAGCGTGTATCATGGCCATTTCCCATCGTTGCATCAATGACAATATCGCCTTTTTGGCAAGCACGTTCTAACAGCTCTTTACTAAAAGGGAGCATCCGTTTTAAAATCATTTTGCCGCTTCTTCCAATCTGACGAAGCGTTTGCCTTGGTAGCTGTTACGTCTTTCAAGCTCAGCATTTATGGCATTGAGCACTTCCCATTTATTCACACTCCACATTGGACCTACCATTAATTCAATGGGACCATCGCCTGTAATACGATGAATAATCATTTCTGGCGGCAGGATCTCCAGCTGGTCACAGACAAGCTGAACATATTCCTCTTGGCTGAGAAATTCTAGTTTACCTTTCTCATATTGCTTCACCATCGGTGTTCCTTTTAACAGGTGAAGTAGATGAATTTTAATTCCTTGTACATCTAAATCAGCGACAGCTTTTGCTGTTTCCATCATCATATCTCGGTTTTCAAGAGGAAGACCGTTGATGATATGTGAACAGACTCGAATGCCATGTTTTCGCAGTTTTTCTACACCTTCTACGTAGCATTCATAATCATGAGCACGGTTGATGAGCATCGCTGTCCGCTCATGTACAGTTTGTAGACCAAGTTCAACCCATAGATACGTCCGCTCATTTAACTCAGCTAAATATTCCACGACGTCATCTGGCAGACAATCAGGTCTTGTGGCAATCGATAAACCAACCACTCCATCCAGATTCATAACGGTTTCGTATTTTTCTTTTAAAACAGGCAGCGGCGCATGTGTATTTGTGTAAGCTTGGAAATACGCCATGTATTTTCCGTCTTTCCATTTTGTATGCATCCGGTCCTTGATTTCATTAAATTGAGTAATGAGATCATCCGCCCGGTTCCCTGCAAAATCACCAGATCCTGCTGCGCTGCAAAATGTGCAGCCTCCATGTGCGACAGTACCATCACGGTTTGGACAATCAAAGCCGCCGTCTAGTGCGACTTTAAATACTTTATGACCAAAGTGCTCACGCAAATGATAATTCCATGTGTGATAACGTTTTTCGCTGTTTGAATATAAAAAAGGGTTATGCTGATCCAAGTCAGTAACCTCCTTGCATAATAATAGGCATCCTTAAAGTTTAACAAAAATCACGAAAGAGGACAATTGAATCTGTCCAACATTTTCTTTAGTGAAAAAGCTTTACGTGGGCAAAATAGGCGAGAGTAATGATGAAATGGAGGGATGGCTAGATGGCAACTAGAAAATCAATCGATGAATTTGTCCAAAAAAGCACTGAGACTCTTGAGTTTGCAAGCGAACAGTTTGATTTGAGCTCTCGCCAAGAACATTATAACGAGGAAGAATTTTCAAAAGCGCAGCTCATGCTAGAGGATGCAGTGAATGAATTAGAAAAGTTAAAAGATGTCGCCAATGATCAGCAAAGAGAACGTTTAGACAGAACGCGTGTACAAATTCAAAGTCTGCAAAACCAAATGATTTTGGGTATTTCATACGATAACGAATGATGAACAGATCCTTCTTTTAAGGGTCTGTTTTATTTTTTGGCTGTTTTCGCAAAGATTGTTGTTTTTGGATATATATTTGTCATAGGTTTTTATTCTGTTAAAGTATGTTATATATAGAAATTGCAAATATCTTCAAGGGGGTAGAAGAAATGTGGGAGACTCTTCCTGATTGGTTTTGGGCATTATATTACTTGTTTTTCTTAGCAACATTAGGAAACGCAATATTCAGTGTTGTGAAAAATAAACAAAGGGGATTGTCCATTCTAACCATTGTATTTACTGTTACAATTCCGATGATTAGCCTGATAAATAGCATTGGTAGAGTAGAAGGAATGAATGAATTTGAACACTTATTTAGTCAATTGCGACAGGGGGCAGTTTGGTCTATCTTTACAGTTATAGGCTATATATTTTTATTAGTATGGTGGGTGCTAATCCTGTTCAAAAGCAAGTCCAAAAACAAAGGAATAGTATCTAATTAAAACATTGTAGAGACCTCAATATTCGGGGTCTTTTATTATGCACTTTTTCAGGCGATTATGAAAGTGATGAACGTGTTGAACACCCTAAACCAGAAGCAAACCTGACTTCAAGAATGCTTTTGAGTAGTTTCGTAAATTTTATCTGGTTCGTCTGCCTATTTTTTTCTAGAGTCCCTTGACTTTTCAATCAAGTGTCTATATTGTATTAAGTGTACTATATCAACTAATACACTATAGACACTTAAACGTGAAGAAAGGTGTTTAACCATGAAAAAAGAAAAAAAACCAATCAATTTAAAGTGGATGGTGCTGGCTGTTGCGTTAGCATGTACATTTTTTTTCGTTCTCGTTTTCATTGGTTTTGAAGTTCAAAAAGATTTCATTCCAAATTCGGTCCCTTTAATGCAAGGACATGATCAAGCGATAGGACTGCAAAAGCATGAATGAGAAAAGAGGGAGCCATCATGATTCAAATAGATCCAAGAAGCGCTGCACCAATATATGAACAAATCATTGAGCAGTTAAAAATTTTGTGCTTAAAAGGCGTGATGAAACCAGGTGACAAACTGCCCTCTGTGAGAGAGCTTGCCACCATTATTATTGCGAATCCAAACACCGTCAGCAAAGCGTATAAAGAGCTTGAACGGGAAGGAATTATTGAAACATTAAGAGGCCGTGGAACGTATGTGACAGAAGGTGCACAGTTAAAGCTGAATGAAGGGAAGGTGTTAGAGATGAAGGAGCAATTAAGGCAACTCATTATTGAAGCTCATTATGCCGGTATTGATATTCATCAACTCAAAGAGTGGCTGGAGGAGATCGGCTCAAGTCTAAAAGGAGGAAACCAAGTTGATTGAGGTCAGAAATGTATCAAAGAAATTAAATGGACGTGAAGTACTCAGCAACGTTTCCTTCAAGATAGGCGAAGGAGAGATCTTTGGCCTGCTTGGCCGGAATGGCTCTGGTAAAACAACACTTCTTCGCTTGATTCAGCAAATCCTTCTGCCAGATGAAGGAGAGATTTATTTTAAAGATGTACTCGTAAAAGACCACCCGTTAGTGAAGCAAAATATTGTGTATATGCCAGTCGTAAATCCCTACTTTGACCGGTACAATTATGGACAGCTAGTGAAGCTGTTAAAACAACTGTATCCAAAGTTTGACGTGACATATGCCAATGAGCTTGTGAACCGGTATGAGATTCCGGAAAAAGTGAAATACCGTGAATTGTCGACAGGTTTAAAGAAACAGCTGTCCCTCATTTTAAGTTTTGCCATCAAACCAGCAGTCATTTTGTTAGATGAGCCGACAGACGGGATTGATGCAGTCACAAGAAATGACGTTCTTCAGCTGATGATTGACGAGGTGGCAGAACGACAAACAACGATTTTAATTACATCTCACCGTTTAGAGGATATTGAGCGTATGTGTAACCGAATCGGGTTTTTGGAAGGAAATCAGCTCACAAGTGTTATGGATTTAGATGAATTAAAGAATGACTACGTCAAAATCCAGATGGCATTTGAAGAGGATATGAACTTAAGTATTAGAAAAAAAGGCGTTGCCATCTTAGATCAAGCGGGTGTGTTCTATACAGCACTTGTACTCAAAACAGATGAAGAAGCAAAAGAGTATTTGAAATCGCTTGAACCAAAAGTCTGGCATGAACTGCCTGTAAATTTAGAAGAAGTATTCATTGCAAAGTTTGGAGGGAAACGCAGATGGTAAAGCGGCAATTGTTATATAAGGAATGGAAGCAGTCTGAGCTGACATTCATTTTAGTGATGCTTGTTGCGGTCTTTGCGACGCCATTATCCCTCTTAATGGATTACTCAACCTTTCAAGATTGTTTGGAAAACCGAGACTGTCTAATGGATACAACAACATTCACTTATATTTTTAAGACGGACGCATTTCTCTCACTTTCATGGGTCATGGGCATATTTTTTGCTGTGATTCAGCTAGGATTTGAAAGAAATAAAGGGCAGATGGACTTTACCGTATCCTTGCCGTTTAGTAGAAGTTCCATCTTTCATACAAAGTTTTTCTTAGGTGCAGGAATCATTACAAGTGTTCATGCTGTTTCATACCTTCTCATTTATTTATTAAAATTAGGTCTTGGGCCAATAGAGACACCTGGATTTAACAGTCTTTATGTTTCTGCACTGTTGTCAGCCTTGATGATCTATAGTTTGTTTTTTGCAGCAGGTGCTTTAACAGGGAGTGCTATTTCTCAAGCAATCGTTGGATTTAGTACAGCTATTTTACCTTACTTAGTGATTGGTTTACCAATCCTTCATTTAGATTTTATCTTTAAAACAAGCGGGATGTGGCTGGATAAAATCTTTAATTTCTTGATCACGCCCATTTCCCCCATTACTTATATTACAGCTAACAGTTTTTATCAGGAATATCCGCTTTGGTTCAATGGTGAAGAATACATCGTTCCAATTGTCATGATGTTGCTATTTTACCTTATTGGCTTGTTTAGCTTTATTAAACATCCAATTGAACGAAATGGCCGATTCTTCCTTTATTCAATAATGGATCGCCCAATTCAAATTATGGTGATCGTGTTTGGCGTCTTAGGGTTTGGCTGGGTTGGTTTCTCCTCAGATTCATTAATTGGATATTTTGTTGGCATGTGCATCGGTGGAGCTGTAGGCGCACTGACGAGTTATTTCTTAATCTATCGAAAAAGATAAACAGAGAGCAGGGGAGTAGAGATGATTCAAATTCAATCGTTAGATCATGTGTTTAAAATTGGGAAAAAGGGCAGGGAGAACGAGATTCCTGTACTCAAAGACATTGACTTGTCTATTAAAAGAGGCGAAATTGCATGTATCGTCGGACGAAGCGGTTCGGGGAAATCAACTTTACTGAATTTAATATCGGGATATATTACGCCAACAAGCGGACAAATTATGGTTGATGGCACCAATGTGACCGGCTTTAATGAGAAAGAATGGGCAGACTTTCGGTTAGATCATTTTGGCTTTATCTTTCAAAGCTTTCAATTGATCGGGAGTTTAACAACATATGAGAACGTTGAACTTCCGCTCACTTTAAAAGGTGTGAAGCCGTCTGAGCGAAAAGTGAAAGTAAAGGAAATGCTGAAACGAGTTGGTCTTGAACATCACGCAGGACATTATCCTAATGAACTGTCAGGTGGACAGCAGCAGCGTGTGAGTATTGCAAGAGCCTTGATCCTTAATCCGTCTATTATTTTAGCAGATGAACCAACAGGCAGTCTGGATTCAGAAACTGAAGGCGAAATTCTAGCCTTTATCCAGCAGCTTAATCGTGAAAAAGGAATTACATTTGTCATCATTACACATGACGATGAAGTCGCTTCAATCGCAGACACAACGTTCCAGCTTCATGATGGTGTATTAAAGAAAGGGGATCAGTCCATTGAAATTTAGAGATCAGGTCAAATTCATCAGAAGAAATATGAAGAAAAATAGATTGCGTGTGTTTATGACCATACTTGCAACGACAATGGCATGCTCTTTCTTAATCGTTCTAGCGTCAGTTGGTTTTGGTCTGCAAAAATCGGCTCAAGATGAAATCATGAAACAACAAATTATCACAGAAATTAAAGTGTTAGGCAAAGAAAAAGGTGACGTCAAGGTTGACGATTTAAAGAAATATGATCATGCGAAATCTGTCGTTGCAAGAACGTCAATCATTCCATCGGTTCACGTCGAGCTCGATAATCGCTCAAGTGATACGCAGGCTGTAATGACAGATATGAAAGAAGAAAAAGAGGCAGGTCTTGAACTAGACCGTGGAAAAGTCCCAACATCGGCGAATGAAATTGTAGTTGGGTATCAAATGGCAGAACAACTTTGGACGGAAAAAGAACGAAAAGACTATGAAAAAGAAATGAATCAGACATCAAATGGTGAAGAGACACCGGAAGAGCCAAAAGGCTATACGAAGGAAATTTTAAACAAAGTCATTCAAATCAAGGTACCAAAACTGAATGAAGAAAATGAAGTGGTGAAAGAAAAGACGTTCGATTTCCGTGTCGTCGGTGTATTGAAGAAACCGAATTTGGAGTGGCAGCAGGATCATAAAATTCTTATTCCGAATGCTTATGAAAAAGAATTTAGTCAAGTGCTCGATCTGTCTCCTGATGCAGGAAATGTCGAAAAAATGACGTCTGTCTATGCTGATAAGTTCGACAATGTCGGTGCGCTCACAGATAAGCTGACAGATGACGGCTATCAAGTCATCTCTGTGACGAATCAGCTTGAAGGAATGGATATGTTCTTTACAGTCTTTAAAATTGGACTCATCTTTGTTGGATGTATTGCGGTCATTATTTCGGCGATCGGCATTTTCAATACGATGACAATGGCCGTAACAGAGCGGACACAAGAGATTGGGATCATGAAAGCCATTGGTGCGAATCCTTCCATTATTAAGCGAATGTTCCTCATGGAAAGTGCTTATATTGGAGTGATTGGATCGATCATCGGGATCATCATCTCGTACATCATTAGTTTCGCAGTGAATTTAATCATTCCAGCGATTTTGTCTTCCATGTCTGAAGGGGGATCCAGTGATCAATTCTCGATCACCTTCTCCTATATTCCGCTAAGCCTTGTGGTCACAGCAACAGTGATTAGTGCAGGAGTCGCCATTATTTCTGGACTCAATCCAGCACGTAAGGCGACAAAAACGAATGTATTAACAGCATTAAGAAGAGAAATTTAAAGAAGAACCTCCTGTACCTATAGTGGGCTGACAGGAGGTTTTTTTATCGTCAAAAGATGTCTATTGCTTTGGTGCCCGGTACCCTGCACGCTCAGCTTCTTCTACGGAGCAGAACATTTTGGTCACGTTTTTTGTCCGTGAGTAGTATCTGCTACTTGGTGTGTGATAGATGCCGTTGACACTTCCTTTAATATTACAGGCGGCAGATTCTTTTTTTGTTTCTTTTTGTGACTCATGACCGCCAGTATTGGCCCCATCATCTTTAGGAGCAGATCGCTGGGCCGATGACGTGGTGTCTTTGTTTACTTTCTGGTGTTCTTTTTTGAGTGTTTCGTTTGTAGAGGTGAGCTTGTCTATTTTCTCTTCAAGCTCATGGATGGTTTTTTCTTGCTGTTTGACTGTCTTCTTTTCGGAGGTGATGTTTTCTAATTTCTTGGATAGCTTTTCTTTTTCTTTGGTCACGTCTTCTAAAGAGGCCGTCAGCGTTTCTTTGTCTTCCTTTAGACGAGAAATATCAGATGCTAATTGTTTTTGCTCTTTCAGCAGCTGTTCAGAAGATGGATCTGCTTGTGCTTTCGGAGCACCTGTGCCGGCAAACGGTAATGACATAATAGAAAAAACAAGACCAATGGTCAAAAAAGGATAGAAGAGTTTTTTTGAAAAGATTGGTTGATTTTGGTGTTTAAGTAATAAGAAATTGACGGCATATCCTATGGCGAAACAAATACATAAAAGACCTATGATGAGTAACATCATCATCTTGCAGCCCCCCTATATCGCTATTTACACCTATCATACCTCATTTTTCCATTTTGGGGAGCGGTTCAATTAAAAAAACCCTGTTTAAACAGGGTTTTCAGCGTGTAGACAAACCCTCGCATTCGGTGTCAGTCCTGTGTGCCGGTGCTCACGAATGTGAAATTCGCTCCGCTCCGGTACTCGTCCTTCCTAGACTGCAAAGGTTTTCTATCACGCTGAAAAGAAGACAAAGGGCTAAAATAAAGATCATTTTAGCCCTTTGTCAACAATCTGAAACCCTATTTATACAGGGTTTTCAGCTAATGGCAATCCTTTGATTGCTTCTTTTACCGTTAAATAAGTGATCGTATTCTGGAAGTCTGTATCTAAGTCTTTCATTTTCATCGCAAGCTGTGGTTTGATCCCAGTGATGATGAGTTCAGTTCCAGTTAAGTTCAGCAGGTGATGCAGTTTGAAAATTCGCGCTGCAACGGAATCATCGACATCGATTAAACCAGAAAGATCTACAATTAAATAATCATCCTTTGAATCTTCTAATATACAAGTTAACTTCGCGACGATGGCATCAAAGCGTTCTTCTGATAATTTTCCGATGAGTGGAAGAGCGGAAACACCATTTTTGATTGGGACAATTGGCGTCGACAGAGAGGTGACTTCCTGTAAGGAATCTTCTAGGAGTTGTTCATATTCTTTCTGCTTTGTAATGTCCTTTTGAAAGCCAATAAAAAATGTTTTGTCATCTTGTTCAATGTATAGAGGATCTATATTGAGTTCATTCCAAAAAAAAGTACCGTCTTTTTTATAATTTTTGAGCTGTGTGGTAATAGGTGTTTTGTGTTGAATTCCGTGACGTATTAAGTCAAGTTGCTCTTGATTTGTGTCTTTTCCTTGGAGGAATCGACAATTACGTCCAAGAATCTCATCTGGTTTGTATCCAGTCATTTGTGTAAAGCCATGATTCACATAAACAATAGGGTTATCCTCTAAAGAAGGGTCTGTAATGACAACACCAATCCGCGCATGATCCAGCGCTTTTTTTATGAGTTCAAGCTGTTTTTGCAAGCCGAAGATGTTCGAGCTGACCATATTACCCTCCTTTGCTGCTACTATCAGACATTTAAGATGGTTTTTTTAAAACCAAATGAATTCTTTTTAAACGTAACATAACATATGTTCTGTTTCAATGATTGCAATCGTTTTGTTAAATTTGTCATCATAGTTTGTCCTCCATTAGAATAGAGTAAGTAAGGAGACTTTTCATTAGAAAAAGAAGGGATCATTTGAGGAAAATTCATAAAATGACAAAAATAGTTAATATGGATTAGGTAAAAATGATTCCAATGCATCAAGATTGTTTTTGGGTCATTCACATATAATGGAAGAAACAAGCTTTTTTTCTTCGTTAGAGAGAATAGACCTTTTACATGGATTATGACGGAACAGCAGAATGGCATTACAGGGGGCTGGACAGCCTGAAGTCGCTTTACTATTCTAAGGGCTTTAGGAAGGTGATGAAAATGCTGCAACAAGTCATTATTGCTTGCGCCATTGGAGGGGTCATGGGCATTCTCGGTCACGTAAAGAAAAAAGGCAGGCTAGAGAAGCCCAGAATGACAAAGAAGTTTATTTATCTAGGGTTTATTGAAGATTGGCTCGTTGGGATGATTGCTGCTACACTGCTTGTCTTATCCTCAAATCCCGAATCTAGTCTGCACTTGATCATCTTATCCATTATTTCAGGTTACGGAGGAGAAGCAGTTCTGCGAAGCTTCGATTTTGTGAGAGAAGAACGTTCACAGGATGCAGGCTCCAACCGTCATAACCGATCTCCACACGAATAATATCCTCACTTTACCCTAGTCTAGGGTACATTCCCATTGTATACAAACCTGCTTGCACTTATGATCATAATTCTATAAAATACTACTTAGATGACGGTTACGATAAGAACAGTGAAGAGGAGTAGTAGGAAAGCAGTATTTGTCTTTAGAGAATTGACGGCTGGTGAAAGTCAATCAAATCTGCTTCTGAACTCGCCTCAGAGTTGCAGTTGCGTTAAAGCTTCTGTCGCATGTCTGCGTTAAAGATATTAAGTGAGCGTATGAACAGTTCATGACGCTAACAAGGGTGGTACCGCGGGAACCAAAAAATCTCTCGTCCCTTTCTAGGGATGAGGGTTTTTTGTTGATTTTAGAAAAATCTGAATTCTTGCAGTGGTCATCTGTGCAGATAAAGCCGTACACATTAAAGGAGGTTTTCACATTGAGTTTTCAGCATCGGGAAATTGAAAAGAAGTGGCAGGATTATTGGCTGACACATAAAACATTCGCCACATCTGACTCGGAAGATAAGCCAAAGTTTTATGCGCTAGATATGTTTCCTTATCCATCAGGAGCAGGGCTTCATGTAGGGCATCCTGAAGGATACACAGCAACGGATATTTTATCACGTATGAAACGTATGCAGGGATACGATGTTCTTCATCCAATGGGATGGGACGCATTTGGTCTTCCAGCGGAACAATATGCGCTGGATACAGGAAATGATCCAGCTGCATTTACAGAAGAGAACATTAATAATTTCCGCCGCCAAATTCAATCATTGGGCTTCTCGTATGATTGGGATCGAGAAATTAACACGACAGATCCGAATTATTATAAATGGACGCAGTGGATTTTCTTGAAATTGTACGAAAAAGGATTGGCGTATATTGATGAAGTACCTGTAAACTGGTGCCCAGCACTTGGTACAGTCCTTGCAAATGAAGAAGTCATTGATGGGAAAAGTGAGCGCGGAGGGCATCCTGTTGAAAGACGTCCAATGAAGCAATGGATGCTAAAAATTACAGCATATGCGGACAGGCTATTAGAAGATTTAGAAGACATTGATTGGCCTGAAAGCATCAAAGACATGCAGCGCAACTGGATTGGACGTTCTGAAGGTGCACATGTTCACTTCGAAGTAGAAGGACATGACGAACAGTTTACTGTGTTTACAACACGTCCTGATACACTATTTGGTGCAACATATGCCGTTCTTGCACCAGAGCATACACTAGTTGAAAAAATTACAACAGCTGCTCAAAAAGAAGCAGTTGAAGCATATATCAAAGAAATTCAATCTAAGAGTGACTTAGAGCGAACAGATCTTGCTAAAACGAAAACGGGCATTTTCACAGGTGCTTATGCCATCAATCCATTGAATGGGGAAAAGATGCCGATCTGGATTGCAGATTATGTGTTAGCCACATATGGCACTGGAGCGATTATGGCAGTTCCTGCTCATGATGAGCGTGATTATGAATTCGCCAAAACATTCGATCTTCCAATCAAAGAGGTTGTCGAAGGTGGAGACATTGACAAAGAAGCCTACACAGGTGATGGAAAGCACATCAATTCTGATTTCTTAAACGGCTTAGGGAAAGAAGAAGCAATTGAAAAAGCGATTGCATGGCTGGAAGAACATCAAAAAGGTGAAAAGAAAGTCACTTATCGTTTAAGAGACTGGCTATTCAGCCGTCAGCGTTACTGGGGAGAGCCAATTCCAATTATTCATTGGGAGGATGGAACATCTTCAGCTGTTTCAGAGGAAGAGCTTCCACTGATTTTGCCTAAGACGACGGAGATTAAGCCAAGCGGAACAGGTGAATCACCTTTAGCGAATATTAAAGATTGGGTAGAGGTCGTCGATCCAGTGACAGGTAAAAAAGGACGCCGTGAAACCAATACGATGCCACAATGGGCAGGTAGCTGCTGGTACTTCTTACGTTATATTGATCCACATAACACAGAAGAACTTGCATCGCCTGAAAAGCTGAAGAAATGGCTTCCGGTTGATGTGTATATCGGCGGAGCAGAACATGCTGTACTGCATCTTCTATATGCGCGCTTCTGGCATAAGTTCTTGTATGATATCGGTGTTGTCCCAACAAAAGAACCTTTCATGAAATTGTTCAACCAAGGAATGATCCTTGGAGAAAACAATGAAAAGATGAGTAAATCCAAAGGGAACGTTGTCAATCCAGATGATATTGTAGAATCTCATGGTGCAGATACATTAAGACTGTATGAAATGTTCATGGGGCCTTTAGATGCGTCAATTGCTTGGTCTGAAACAGGTCTTGATGGTGCTCGTCGTTTCCTAGATCGTGTATGGCGTCTGTTTACAAATGAAGATGGCTCCATCAGTGATAAAGTGACAGAGCAATCTGGCGGGCCATTAGAGCGAAGCTACCATGAAACCGTCATGAAGGTAACGGATCATTATGAAGGCTTACGTTTCAATACTGGGATTTCACAATTAATGGTGTTCATCAACGATGCATACAAGGCTGACACACTGCCGAAAGAATATGCAGAAGGCTTTGTGAAACTTCTTTCTCCAATTGCACCGCATGTAGCGGAAGAGCTTTGGAACAAACTTGGTCATGAAGGGTCTATTTCTTATGAAGCATGGCCGCAATATGATGAGTCAAAACTTGTCGATGATGAAGTGGAAATTGTCGTACAGCTAAATGGAAAAGTGAAAGCAAAATTAACGGTTCCTGCTGATGCAACAAAAGAGCAGCTAGAAGAGCTTGCGAAAAATGATGCACGGATAAAAGAACAGCTTGAAGGGAAAACAATCCGTAAAGTGATTGCGGTTCCTGGAAAACTTGTCAATATTGTCGCGAACTAATGAACGCACCCATCGGTTGATACCGGTGGGTGTTGTTTATTTCCCGGGACATAATTTTGTCGAAAACAAGGTGATTCCCCCATCAATCTCGTATTTAACAAGTTGATCAAGAAAATGAGGAGTGACGTCGATGGAAAAGAAAAGCAAACGTGAACAACTGCTCAGTTTATTAGGGGAAATGCCGGAGCGCCATCGTGTAGAGGCGTATACGTTAAAGATTGAGGAACGTGAATCGTACTTAGTAGAAACACTCATTCTCTCTATTCATGGGGTGGAGGAAGTTCCGGCTTATTTTGTGAAGCCGAAAGATACAGTGAAAAAAAGGCCTGTTGTCTTGTTCCAGCATTCTCATGGTGGGAATTATGTGGATGGGAAAGAAGAGTTATTGAAGGGGGCTCATTATTTGCAAGCGCCTTCATACGCAAAAGAATTCACTTCAAAAGGCTATAGTGTGTTGGCGATTGATCATGCGGGATTTGGTGAAAGAAGGGGGAGAACAGAAAGTGAAATTTTCAAAGAAATGCTGTTAACAGGAAAAGTGATGTGGGGCATGATGCTGTATGAGAGCATGTGTGCAATTGATTATTTGCTGTCCCGCTCTGATGTGCTTCCAGAGCGTTTAGCTGTTTTTGGGATGTCAATGGGCGGCCTTCTTTCCTGGTGGACGGCAGCACTTGATGAGAGGGTCAGTGTGTGTGTGGATCTTTGCGCACAGGTTGATCATCACACATTGATTGAAACAAATCATTTAGATAGACACGGTTTTTACTATTATGTACCGAGCTTAGCTAAGCACTTTACAGCAGCTGACATCCAAGAAATGATTTTCCCAAGACCGCATTTAAGCTTAGTTGGAAAACATGATCAGCTTACACCTGCTGAAGGTGTTGGACGAATTCAACAGACATTAAGTCAAGCCTATCAAGCTGCTTCCTTAAAGGAACGTTATCAGCTTGTAGGTTTACATGCAGGTCATTTTGAAACGGCTGCTATGCGCCACGAGGCTACACGTTTTTTGAAAAAGTGGCTGTAATCAATAGACGGCATGGACATACTACTCCGATAGAAGATGAAGGAGGAAACAGATGAAAAAAATCACCATGATTGGCGGATGTGGTGTCATCGGACGTTTATTAACTAAAGAGATCTCTTCGGAGTATGACGTGACCATCATTGATCAAACAAGATGTGTAGAAGAAGTCATTTTTGCAAATGCGACAATTGAAGAGGAGTTGTTTCAAGCCATTCCAAGAGATACAAATGTGATCATTCATCTTTTAAACATAGACATGACGCATGATGTGATGAATGAAAAGGAGTTTGCAAAAATGAATGAGGTTTTTTGGATAAGCACGTATAATATGTTTCGTTCAGCGGCCAGGTTAAGCATTCCAAAAGTCATTTTTGCAAGCAGTAATCATGTGACAGATCGCTATGAAAAAGATGGTCACTCCTTACTAGGGCGAGAAATTACGACTGATGATGTACCAGCAACGAAAAATGTGTATGGCATTTTAAAATTTGCTTCCGAACAGCTTGGGCGTTTGTTTCACGATCAAACAGGTATGTCTGTCATCAATTTGAGAATTGGAACCGTCGTGACAGATGAGATGGAAGGATTGCACACCAAAAAAAGAACGAAACGAACGCTTCTTTCACATGAAGACCTTTTCGGCATGATCAAGGCTGCCATCGAAACGGACGTTCCATTCGGGACTTATTATGCCGTATCAGAAAACGAAGGAAAACCTTGGTCTACTGAGAAAACGAAGCTGGAGTTAGGCTACAGGCCAGATGTCAATACGGCAGAAATTCTGAAAGAAAACGATCAGGCATAGGGCATAATCATGACATTAGCTCATGATCTTTTTCTTTTCATTGATGAGGCTAAAAGCACGAATGGCATGATCATCTCTGTGGTCTGTCATGATGATTATAGACGCTTTCTTCCCCCGTTTGTTACATTTTAATCACGATATCGTCAAAGGCTGCAGCTTATGTTCAGACGAAATGATAACGCTTACAAAGAAAGGGCGTGATGAACATAGATCGTTCTATTAAAGGCCGATTGTTCAATGTATTTAATTACTCTTTTCTACTCATGTTCGCATTAATATGTGTGCTCCCGTTCATCCATGTCATTGCCGCCTCTTTTGCGACAGTAGAAGAGGTCATCTCAAAGAAGTTTATTTTGTTTCCAACGACGTTTTCTCTAGAGGCCTATCGCTATATCTTTTCTACAGATATTGTGTATCGCAGCCTGATTGTATCCATTCTTGTGACATTCGTTGGAACAGCGGTCAGCATGTTTTTATCCTCACTCATGGCGTATGGGCTGTCTCGTCAGGAGCTAAAGGGCCGAAGAACCCTCATGTTTCTCGTTGTCTTCACGATGCTATTTAGCGGAGGGATGATTCCGACGTTTATCGTCGTGAAAACACTTGGGCTACTTGATACTTACTGGTCACTCATTCTACCAGTGGCCATCAATGCATTCAATTTGATCATTTTGAAAAACTTCTTTCAAAACATACCAGCAAGCCTTGAAGAATCAGCGAAGATGGACGGCTGTAACGATTTAGGGATCTTCTTTAAAATCGTCCTGCCACTTTCTTTGCCAGCTATTGCGACGATTTCACTTTTTTATGCCGTGACGTATTGGAATACGTACATGACAGCCATTTTATATTTAAACGATTCGGTGAAATGGCCAATTCAGGTCCTGTTAAGACAAATCGTCATTGTATCAAGCGGTATGCAGGGAGATATGTCAGATATGGGCTCATCAACACCGCCGCCAGACCAAACCATTAAAATGGCGGTCATCGTCGTGGCGACCATTCCCGTTCTGCTTGTCTATCCATTTATTCAAAAGCATTTCAACAAAGGGGCATTACTAGGTTCTGTAAAGGGTTAAAAAGATGGAATAACGGAGGGATCTTATGGGGAGAAAGAAATTATGGCTGATTGCCTTTGTTTTGTTATTTGCCGCAAGCGGTATTCTGTCAGCTTGTTCAAGTAAAGGGGCAAGCTCATCAGATGAAAAGGTTGATTTAGACAAAAAGGTGAAGCTGTCATGGATGGCGATTTTGTATCATCAGCAGCCGCCAAAAGATTCAGTGTTAGAAGAGATTGAGAAGCTTACAAATACAGAGCTTGATATTACGTGGGTGCCTGATGCGGTGAAAGAAGACCGTTTAAATTCAGCACTTGCCGCAGGGAACCTCCCGCAAATTGTGACGATTCAAGACATTAAGAATTCATCTGCTATCAATGCGTTCAGATCAGGCATGTTCTGGGAAATCGGTCCATACTTAAAGGATTATCCAAATTTAAGTAAGATGAACGAACTGATTAATAAAAATGCCTCTATCGATGGGAAGCTTTATGGCATTTATAGAGAGAGACCACTTTCAAGACAAGGGATTGTCATTCGAAAGGATTGGCTTGAAAATTTAAATTTGGATACACCAAAAACGCTAGAAGACCTTTATGAAGTAGCCAAGGCATTTACTGAAAAAGATCCGAACAAAAATGGCAAGGACGATACGATTGGTTTTACAGACCGTAACGATTTGATTTACGGTGCATTTAAAACGCTTGGTTCTTATGAAGGAATGCCAACAGATTGGAAAGAAGAAAACGGCAAATTTACGCCAGACTTTATGACAGATGAGTATATGAATACAATGAAATATATGAAAAAGTTGCGTGACAATGGCTATATAAACAAAGACTTCCCAGTCACAAGCAAAACGCAGCAGCAAGAATTGTTCTCACAAGGAAAAGCGGGTATCTATGTTGGAAATATGGTAGATGCAGTGAACTTAAGAGATGATGCAACAGATAAGAACATGGAAGTGGATATTATCAACCGAATCAAAGGCCCAGATGGCAAAGAACGTGTATGGGCATCAGGCGGCCATAATGGCATCTTCGCCTTCCCTAAAACAAGCGTCAAATCAGAAGCAGAGTTAAAGAGAATTTTGGCTTTCTTTGACCGCATTGCAGAAGAAGACGTGTATGGTCTCATGACGTATGGGATTGATGGAAAGCATTATAACAAACAAGATGGAAATACATTTGTGAGGGAAGAAAGCCAAGTGAAAAGCTGGCAGACAGATGTACAGCCGCTTGTCAGCCTCGTAGGAATTGACAAACGTTACTTGAAAAATAAAGGCGATGCAGTTCGTACAAAATATGAAGAGCTAGAAGAAGACAATAAAAACATCATTGTCGCTAACCCTGCTGAAAGCCTGTATTCAGAAACAGCATCAGAGCGAGGAAATGAATTGAAGAAAATCATCGATGATGCGACCTATAAGTTCATTCTTGGTGATATCAACGAAGAACAATTTAAGAAAGATGTAGAGAAGTGGAAATCAAATGGTGGAAATAAAATCATAGAAGAATATGAAGCTTCCTTTAAAAAATCAAAATGATGAACATGAAGACCCCCGCTTAGTAAAAAGCGGGGGTGTTTTCATTAAAAATCGAAGTTGTCTGGATCAGGACCAATTCGTTTATTTTCATTTAAGTCAGACAGGCGCTTCATATCCTCATCAGATAGGACAAAATCAAAAATATCGGCATTTTCTTTTAAACGATGGGCTTTCGTTGATTTAGGAATCGTAATGACGCCTTTTTGCACATCCCAGCGCAAAATAATTTGAGCAGGTGTTTTGCTGTATGTGCCCGCAAGCTCCGTGATCAGCGGGTGGTGCAGCAGCTCTCCCTGCATAAGTGGTGACCAGGCTTCCATTTGGATACCATGTGTTTTCAAATACGTAAACAGCGTTTCCTGCGTGAGTTTTGGATGAAACTCGACTTGATTAATTGCTGGAATGATGTCCGCATCTTTCAATAATTCGTCTAGATGATGCGGCTGAAAGTTACTCACACCGATGGCTCTGACTTTTCCTTCACGGTATAGCGTTTCAAGCGCGCGCCATGCTTCTTTGTATTTTCCTTCAACTGGCCAGTGAATTAAATACAGATCAAGGTAATCAAGTTGAAGTTTTTTCAGGCTGTCTTCATATGCTTTTAGTGTCGCTTCATATCCTAAATCGGCATTCCACACTTTGGATGTCACAAAGATGTCTTCGCGGCGAAGGCCTGTTTCTGCTAGACCAAGTTGTATGCCTCGTCCAACACCTTCTTCATTGCCGTAAATAGAAGCTGTATCAATACTGCGATATCCTAATTGAATGGCTGTTTTAACAGCTTCAATTAATTCCGTTCCCTCTTCAACCTGAAAGACCCCAAGACCAAATCCTGGCATGCGGACGCCGTTGTTTAATGTTTTTGTACTTTGTAAATCGTTCATTTGAAAGACTCCTTTACATGGTTTGTTTGTATTCTTTTTGTTCGATTTGATGACTCACCATCGTGAGTATGGCCGCCATGAGCACCATGATGCCGCCAACCCAGCCGGTATGCACAAGCCCAAGGGTATCTGTCACGATGCCGCCTAAAAATGAACCAATGGCGATACCTGCATTAAAGGCAGCGATATTCAGAGCGGAAGCAACATCGACAGCTCCAGGTGTATACCTTTCTGCAAAATCAACGACGGCAACTTGAAGGCCGGGTACATTCATGAAAGCAAACAGTCCCATCAGCATCACAGTTCCAATCCCGAGTGTCATAAATCCAGCAGTAAAGCTAAGGATAAACAAGATGAGACTTTGAATGATAAACATATAAATCAGTGCCTTCATTGGCTGTTTATTCGCTGCTTTTCCGCCAATGACATTCCCAGCGGCGATGGTCATCCCGTATAACAGCAGGATCAAGGCAACTGTTTCAGGCGCAAGACCTGTCACATGCTGCAAGAGAGGGGATAAATAGGTGAAGACGACAAAAGTTCCTCCATACCCTGTAGCAGTAATGACAAATAAAAGCAAAATTCTTTTCGTCTTTAATAAGGCCGCTTGATCCTTAAACGTTGTTTTCACGCCCTGTTTCAATTGAGACGGAACAAGGAAATAGTTAGAAATCAGTGCGATTAGGCCAATCATGACAATCACACCAAATGACGTACGCCAGCCGAGCTCATGACCAAGAAACGTACCGAATGGCACACCGGTCACAGTAGCGACTGTTAAACCAGTGAACATAAAGGCAATAGCGCTTGCCCGCTTTTCTTTCACCACAAGGCTTGCGGCAATGGTCGAGCCAATCGACATAAATACGCCATGTGATAGGGCTGAAATCACTCGTCCGATTAAGAGCACAGAAAAAGTTGGGGCAATCGTGGCGAGTGTATTTCCGATCAAAAAGACGAGCATAATGAGCAAAAGCAATGTCTTTTTTTTCATCGTTGACGTAAGTGAGGTTAGAATTGGCGCGCCAAAGGTAACACCGAGCGCATATAAAGAAACGGTCCAGCCGGCCTGGCTGACACTCACGCCAAAGTCTTCTGAGATCATCGGCAGAAGACCTACAGAGATAAATTCAGTTGTACCTATAGCAAATGCACTAATCGCTAGTGCGAGAAGGGCAAAGTGATTTTGTTTGTTTTGCATCTTGATTCACATCCTTCTTTCATGACATTTTAATAGACGAAGCCGATCGGCAAGAGTTATTATCTAACATAGATGACAGAAAAAAAAGTACGTACTTTTTTGTAATATAGGTACTAAAAAGTGCCTGTACAGCATCAAAAGGAGTGAAGCGACGTTGGAAAAGAAGAAATATAATATCTCTGTGGAGGCAACGCTTGAAGTGATCGGCGGGAAATGGAAGTGTGTCATTTTATGTCATTTAACACATGGGAAAAAGCGGACGAGTGAACTGAAGCGCCTCATGCCAAATATCACGCAAAAAATGCTCACACAGCAGCTGCGAGAGCTTGAAAATGACGGCGTGATTAACCGCATTGTATATGAACAAGTGCCGCCTAAAGTGGAGTATGAATTAAGTGAATACGGACAGTCACTTGAGCGAATTTTGAATGCGCTATGTGATTGGGGGGCAGCCCATATTGAACGAGTGTATGGCGAGCCGCTTTCAGTGCTGGAAGACAGTATTCTAAATGAACAGTTTAAATAAAAAAGTCCCGCTTCTTGTGAGAGCGGGACTTTGCTTTATGTGCCTTTTTTCTGATCACGGTATTTTCCAGGCGTCGTGCCTTCCAGCTTTTTAAAGGAGCGGATGAAATTTTGCGGATTTTTGTATTTTAGCTTTTCCGAAATTTCTTTCACCGACATATCCGTCTCCACCAACCAGTTTTTGGCGACATGATGTCTGTAAGACGAGAGATATTCACTAAAGGAGATATCCATTTCTTTTCTAAAAATACTACTTAAATAATTTGGATTGTAGTGCAGGCGTGTAGCGATTTCGTCCAATGTCAGATCTGAGTCAAATTCTTGATGAATGATATGAATGATTTTCTCTGAGATATTTTTATATTGAGAGTCTTCACGCGCGCCGAGCTGATCAATGATGGGTCGAATGATCTCATGTTTCAGCCACGCTTCTGTATCTTCAAACGTTTTAAACTCAAAGATCGTATCATAGAGCATTTTATTATCTTCGACTTCAAACAATTCAATGCCTAGCAAATGCATCAGCTCGATGAGATTGTTTAAAAAACGAGCGAGAGCAATCTGGTACTCATGTGGTCCAGCATTTTTAGAAAAAATGGATTGCAGAAGCACATGTAAATAGTGATCTGCCTTGCCTTGATCGCCTGCTTTAATGGCATCAAATAAATCATGCTGCAGCTGTTTTGGGAAGTGAGTCTTAAACGTCTTTCCTTGCTGAATATGCTCGTATAAAAGAATGGATTTTTTCTCTGCCTTGAGCCTGTATTTCAAGGCTTCTTTTCCCTCAATATAAGCATGTTTGGCCATAGAGAGCTCTTTAAATGAGCGACTGATCCCAATGCTGATCGACAAGCCCAGCTCTTCCTCAATCCGCTGCTGAATTGTTTCGGCTAATTGATTTAAATATTCAGTAAATTCCTCTTCTGACTTCGATTGATTGAGAACAATCGTCGTTTGATGCTGATTGACAACGGTCGGCTGAAGGTGCTCCTCTAGCGGAATAATCTGCTCAATCAGTCCATTTATCGCAAATAAAAGCAAGTCTGCATCCTTTTTTTCATACGGCGTTCCTTTTAGTGTATCGATTTGGGTCACAAGCATGGACAAATGGGACCAGTCACGAGGAAAGCCTAGACTTTGAAATCGGTTGTGAATCTCTTCTTCCGTCAGCTTGCCAAGCAGCAGCCGCACCATAAAGTATTGCTGTAAGTGTGTCACTTGCTGTTCAATTCGTTCCTCTAGATCATTGTTTTGATCTTTCATTTGTTTAATGCTCGATTCGATGAGCTCAAATTCATTTTGGAAAGGCTGTTTATGCAAAAACGACTCATTACGTGCAAAGGATTCGTATAATAAGCGAATCGGTTTATAAAAGTGTCTAGAGCCAAACCATGAAAATAATAATGAAAGCGCTAACAAAATAAAGCAAATAATAAAGGTGATCCACCCAATTGATTTCGTTTGCTGCTTTAGTTCTGGAATGGAGACAAAGGATAAGTATGTCCATTCGTTATAATCTGATTTTTGAAACGTAATTTGATAGTTTAGTTCATCGATTTTCATATCAAATTGTCCGGATCGTTCTTCAAGTGACAGGACATGTTTGACGAAATCTTGATTTTTTAACGAGTCACCAATTTGTTCTTTTCGATTATGTAGCAGCACTTTTCCGTTTGTATCAATGACAAACATACTATCAGATTGAGAGAAATCAGGCATGTTGTCAGCAATCACGCAGCTTGGAATGCTGGCTACGGCGATCCCCTTTTTTTGGACACTATTCATCGGAAGCTGCTTGATTAAATTCACATTGTATTTGCAAAAGGATGTCTTTCCTTCTTTTGTTGAGACAAGTGGATTATTTTCTTCAAGTGCCCAGCTGGAATGACTCGGAATATTGAGGTAAGAGGTTAACGCTTTCTCTTGATCTCCGTTTGAGACATGATAAAGACCAGAATTGTTCATATACCAATCTTCCATTTTACTAACAAGTGTAATATTGGAGAGATCGGTGTCGAAGGTTTGCAGGTAATTCAGTTCTTGTTGGACTTGATTATAAAGTTGGAATTGATCTGGATTTAAAGGTTCTGCCAGTGTTTGAAGGAGAGGCGGCGAACTGACATAGTGAGTGAGAGAATGATCTACTGTCTTTAGAATATGCTCAATATTGGATTGCGTTTGTTTGACGCTGTCCAGCTTTTCATTTGAAATATTTTCGAGTGCAGTTTTTTGCGAATGCTGATAAGAAAAAATACCGACAATAATAACAGGAATCGTACTAAGCACGAAAAAAAACGTCACCAGCTTGTAATAAAATTTATACTGCTTTCTTTTCATAAAACCCCCCATTTCAAACGAAACAATCTTTTCCCCTTAGTTTATTAATCCAAAAATCTGGTAGGTTTGTCAATAATCATTTTCTGAGATTAGGATCATTTTCTTATGTTTTATGTAACGTTTTGAGTAGCTTCCCCTGAGTAAATATGATCTGATGATATGATTGTAGACGGATTTTTCATCCTTAAGATACAGTTAACACATGCATCAGCATGAGGGGAGGCTTTATCTGTGAAAACACAGGATGTCACTGCCAAGGGTGTGCCTGCGGCAGCTTTGAAAAAAGAAAAGAGAAAGCGCTTACTTAACCAATTACTTAGTCAAAAATTTCTGTATTTAATGATTTTGCCAGGGCTCCTTTATTTTCTTGTCTTTAAATATGTACCTATGTGGGGGCTGATCATTGCCTTTCAAGATTACCAGCCATTTCTCGGAATTCTTGGCAGTGAGTGGGTTGGCTTCAAACACTTTATTCGCTTATTTACAGAACCAACATTTTTCATCTTATTAAAAAATACGCTCATTTTATTTGCCATGAATGTCGTGATTTTCTTTCCGATTCCGATCTTATTAGCTCTTCTTTTAAACGAGGTCAGATTGGCACTGTTTAAGAAATTTGTTCAGACGATGATTTATATTCCTCACTTCATGTCATGGGTGATTGTCGTGTCCTTATCTTTTGTTTTGTTAACGGTAGATGGCGGGTTAATCAATGAATTGATTGCTTTCTTTGGAGGAGAAAAGATTAACTTCCTTCTTAGCCAAGAATGGTTTAGACCCATGTACATTTTGCAGGTAATCTGGAGAGAAGCGGGTTGGTCAACCATTATTTATCTTGCAGCGATTACAGCAGTAGATCCGCAGCTATATGAAGCAGCAAAAATGGATGGAGCCGGCAGACTTAGACAAATGTGGCACATCACCCTTCCTGCGATTAAAAGTGTCATTGTTGTACTGCTCATTTTAAAAATCGGTGATACGTTAGAGCTTGGATTTGAACATGTCTATTTATTACTCAATGCGACCAACAGGGAAGTCGCAGAGATTTTTGATACGTATGTGTATACAGCTGGTCTGAAGCAAGGACAATTCAGCTATAGTACCGCTGTTGGTTTATTTAAAGCAGCCGTTGGACTTATTTTGGTCATGATGGCGAACCGTTTAGCGAAGAAGTTTGGAGAAGAAGGGATTTATTAAAAGGGGAGATGAAGACCAATGACATTATCGATTGAAAAGGGATCACCGCTTGAGCATGCAGAGAAATTAGCACAAACAATAATGAAAGCGTATACACCGATTGAACTTCCGCCAGCTGGAAGGTGGCACTATCATCAAGGGGTTTTCCTTTGCGGAGTGATGAAGCTTTACGAAGCAACAGAAAACGAGGCGTACTTTGATTATGTGAAAAATTATGCAGACTCACTCATTGATGACCATGGGAATCTGTTATTCCGAAGAGACGAGCTTGATGCCATTCAAGCAGGGCTCATTTTATTCCCGCTGATTGAAAGAACGGGAGAGAAGCGGTATGTGAAGGCAGCAGAAAAGCTTCGGGGGCTTTACCGGACGCTGAATCGGACGTCTGAGGGTGGTTTCTGGCATAAAGACAATTATGCCTATCAAATGTGGCTAGATGGTCTTTATATGGGTGGACCTTTTGCTTTAAAGTATGCCCAGTTGACAGGAGAATCGGAGCTGGTGGACATGGTCATCCATCAAGAGCATCTCATGAGAAAGCATACCAAAGATGAAAAAACGGGCCTTTACTATCACGCATGGGATGAACGGAAAGTGATGCCATGGGCTGATCAACAGACGGGCTGTTCCCCAGAATTTTGGGCAAGGTCCTTTGGCTGGTATGTCCTTGCGTTAGCCGATATGATCGAAGATTTACCAGAAGGACATGAAGGACGAAAAGTGTGGAAGGACACACTGACAGATATGCTGGAAAGTGTGGCAAAATATCAGGACGACGAAACGGGTCTATGGCATCAGATCCTTGATAAAGGAAGTCATAGCGACAACTGGCTTGAAAGCTCAGGGTCATGTCTATTCATATATGCGATGGCAAAAGCCATGAATGAAGGATATGTCAGTCTTCGATATGTTGATCACGTGGTCAAAGCGTATCAAGGGTTGATTGAATATAAAACGGAGGAAAAAGACAACGGCGATTTTACGGTGAACGATATTTGTATTGGAACATCTGCGGGATTTTATGACTATTACGTTGGCAGAGAGCGGAGCACGAATGATTTGCATGGAGCAGGCGCTTTTATTATGGCGTTAACTGAACTAGAAAAGCTGTCTGTGTTTCAAAAGGTATGAGGCGGCATCAAAGGGCTGTGGCATGGCTCTTAAGCTTCATCGCTGCCTTTTATTTGTCCGCCTGTCAGGGGAAAACAGAGGGGATTGATGTCCTTATTTTTTCTGACATGTCAAAAGCAATGAAAGATCAATTAGTGGAGAAAGCTTTTCAACCAAATCAGGAGACATACGACGTTCACATCTTCCCTGCAATTCCTGAAAAACTTCTTGTTGAAATTACTGCAAAAGAGGGGGACGTGATGTTTGTCCCGGAAGAAATGTTTAGAACATATGATGACCCTGAAAGCTTTCAGCTGCTTGAAGAGATGCGGGTAGATGGCGAAGGGGCAGGACCATATACGGTAGAAGATGCAAAGACGGGAAATACAGTCGATTATGCGGTCCAAATCAAGAAAGGAACAAAGCAGCTAAATGGCTATACCTTTCGATTACACCGAGATATGGTCGCCTTCATACCTGTGTATGCGGAGAAATCTAAAGAGGCACTGTCTCTCATGAAGCAGCTTCGTGAAAACCAATAGAAAAAGGGGTGGGGAATGTGAAAAGGGTCGCCGTTTGCGGGCTCAGTCACCGTGCTTTCAATATGTTTATCAAACCGCTCACCGAGGATTTCAATGAGCATTACAGGATTACAGGGCTCCTAGATGTAGATGAGAAGCGGTATACACTTTGTCAGGAGCGTTTTCCATCACTAAGGGGCGTCTCATTTTTTCATGAGGATGCATTTGGTCAGATGGTGAAGGAAGCAAGACCAGATATCGTCATTGTGGCGGGGCGAGATGATACACATGTCACATATATCCTGCAGGCACTGGATCATGATCTGGATGTCATAACGGAAAAGCCGATGGTCACAACAGCAAAAGACGCCAAAGAGGTGATGGAAAAAGAGGCAGAAAGCAAAGGGAAGGTCACCGTCACCTTTAATTATCGCTACAGTCCATTCCACCGAAAGATAAAAGAGCTTATTTTAGATGGAAAGATTGGCAGGGTCACGTCTGTTGAGTTAAGCTGGCTCATTGATACGTATCACGGAGCCAGTTATTTTAAAAGGTGGAACCGCTCGCGTCAATATTCAGGTGGTCTGTCTATTCATAAATCGACCCATCACTTTGACTTGGTCAACTGGTGGATTGATCAAAAGCCGAAGCAAGTATTTGCCTATGGCGCACTGAATTATTATGGGGATGAAAGTCCTTGGAATCCTTTGCAGGGTGAAGAGAATCGATATTGTGGAACGTGTCATGTAAGAGATACCTGTCATTATGAAGCAAGGTGGAATCCGCGGGTAGAGCGCACAAAGGTGGAGGATGACCATATTGAATCAGGTGAGCAGCAGTCAAAGCAATACTCGAATTATCGCCCGGATGCCTGTATTTTTGATCAAGAAATTGATATTGAGGATACATACGTGGCGTCAGTGGCTTATGATCAGGGGGCTTTGTTAAGTTACTCGATTCAATTTTCAGCGCCATATGAAGGCTACCGGCTTGCAATTAACGGGACGAAGGGACGGATTGAAACAAATGAGTTTCATGTGCCATCGAGAATCCCATTTCAATTCCCTGAACAGACAATTGCATACTACCCGATGTTTGGTGGAAAAGAAACGATTGAAGTTGTGAAGCAATCAGGTGGTCATGGAGGCGGAGATCCGCTATTATTAGCAGATTTATTTTTAGGAAAAGATCCGCTCATTCCTTATGACATTTCGGCAGGAGCAGAGGCGGGTGCTTATTCCATTGCGCTTGGCGAAGGCATGTGGCGCTCAGTTGCAGAAAAACGCCCGATTGAAATAGAAGAATTGTTTCAAAAAGAGACGGTGTAACGAGAAAGAGAGGAGGGACGAGAGATGGATCATGATGGATCAATGAGCAGAATGCTGCGCATGTGTGAGTGGGTGATGAGACTTGGTTATACGAATTTGTTATGGCTTTTGTTCACTTTACTTGGGCTTGGAATCTTTGGCTTCATGCCTGCAACAACAGCGTTATTTTCTGTGATGAGAAAGTGGATACAAGGGCATGAGCAAGTCAGCGTCTTTCAAACCTTTTGGAAAGTATACCGCGAAGAATTTGTACGCTCTAATGTCATTGGAGTGGTGCTGGTCATCATCGGGACAATTATTTATGTAGACCTTGCTTATATTTATCCAACGAGCTGGTTTTTACACGTGCTTCGCTTTGCGATCTATATCTTTGGTTTCCTGTTTATTGTCAGCTTGTTTTATATCTTTCCGCTGCTGGCTCATTATGATTGGAAAAAGCGTCTTTATTTGAAATTTTCCCTTCTGCTTGGCATCTCGTATTTGCAATATACGCTCTCTATGCTCGTTTTCTCGGCTATTCTCTTTATCCTATTTGCTTATTTGCCAGGGATCGTGCCGTTTTTTAGCATCAGCATTCTCGCATATGGCCACATGTGGCTAGCCTATCAAGTGTTTAAAAAGATAGAGTTTGAAAGCGAACAGCCGGCAGTTGATGTGAAGAAACGATTCCCGTCTTTCCTTCAATCCAAGCGGGTGAATACGCAGTGACGTGTATGATTTGCTATAATGGTGTCACCGTGATTAAAAGGAGAGATGAGAGTCGTGTCTGTAAAAGAAATTTCAATAGAAGAATTAAAGCAAAAGCTAGAGCAAGAAGAAGCCATTCAGCTCGTCGATGTGCGTGAGGATGAAGAGGTAGCAGAAGGCATGATTCCAGAGGCAGTCCATATTCGAATGGGCGATATTCCTGAGAAGCTAGATGCGTTTGATAAGACGCAAGAGTATTATATTATTTGCCGTTCTGGTAAACGCAGTGAGAATGTCTGCTATTTCTTAGAAGACCAAGGCTATCAAGCAACCAATGTCGTTGGCGGCATGCTTGCATGGACAGGAGAAACAAAACCGAAGCTGTAAAAAGAAGTCCTTTCATCGACAAGATGGAAGGCTTTTTTTGTTCATATGTCCGTCTCTATTTGCATAAAAATAGAGTAGCAAGAGAAGGGAGAGTGGCATATGTGCTGAAGGTAGCTGTATTTGATGAAGAACACGAGAAAGATTTGCAAAGCGAAATCAATCTTTTTTTAAAAGGAATGGACGACGACCAAATTATTGACATCAAATACAATGTGGCGGTGATCTGTGAGCAAGGAGGAGAGCAGCTCTACTGTTTTTCAGCGCTCATTTTATATAAAAAATAAAAGGACCTGCTGAAGGGTCCTTTTGACATGATCAACTAGCGTCAATATGTAAACGATGCTTTTTGCAGTGAACGCATTGAAAGAGGTAGCCTTGCAAGTCTCCTCCGTTCACGAGCCATTGTTTCAGGTTCTCTTTTGTGAAATGTCCACCACTGCAAATCTCTTCAATATCCTCTGAGAGTTCTTCCTCTAAATGCTCAATCTCTTTCCATCCAACATACTGCACAATCGCGCAAAAATCCCCGCAATGGCTTAACCAATATTCCTGCTGCCATCCGCGGTAACCCGGCGTTCTGTAGATCAGTTCATCTATATATTCTTCATGATCGACGTCATCACAACTCACATCGTCTTGAAACATTCCATTATATGTTTGAGCAGCTGATCCATCTTTAATGCACCAAGGACAAATGCCAGAAACGTCTTCAACAGAATAAAAGGGACCATGATATACATAATCTCGTTCTCTCTCACAAACGGGGCATATCGTCTGCTCTTTTTTAATTACATGTAATGAAACTGGGTCTGGGTTGTACTTGAACGTAGGTAACGTCATATAAACCTCCATTATGTAGAAAAGTGATGATTCAACACTATTTTATCGGAATACGCGATGTCATGACAATCTTCAATTATTTCAACGAGAAAAAAAAGCCGTTCGGATGAGGAACGACTTTTCTCTTGTGATGATTATGCTTTTTTTACTCTTGGACTTCTTGGTTTATTGTACTTATTTGCTTGTTTAATCGCTCTTCGTTCTTCATTTAATGATTTGTACAGGGATACAATCATTAAAATGATGACAACAGAGAACGGTAAAGCAGCAAGTTTGGCTGTGTTTTGCAAGGCTTCAAGACCGCCTGAAAATAAGAGCACTGCCGCTACTGCTGACTGGATAATACCCCAGCTGATCTTTACACTATTGGATGGATTTAATGATCCATAGGTTGTCTGCATTCCGAGAACGAATGTAGCTGAGTCTGCTGATGTGATAAAGAATACCGCAATTAAAATCAGTGCCAGAATGGATGTAATCATGGCGAGTGGGTATTCATTTAAAACACCAAACAGCATCGTTTCAGTAGACATGTTTGCAACATCGACGATATTGTTCTGTTGTAAGTCCATTGCAGATACACCAAAGATCGAGAACCAAAGGAACACGAGGATGGAAGGAGCCACTAAGACACCAATTAAAAATTCTCGAATGGTTCTCCCGCGTGAAACCCTTGCAATAAAAATACCGACAAATGGCGACCAAGAGATCCACCATGCCCAATAGAAGATGGTCCATCCATTAATCCATTCTCTCTTTTCAGGATCATTTGGTGATAATCTAAAGCTCATTTGTACAATATTTGATAAGTATTGTCCGATTGAATCAGTAAATGAATTTAAAATATACACAGTTGGTCCAACAATGAGTAAAAAGATCATGAGTAATGCAGCAAGAATCATGTTTGTGTTACTTAAATATTTAATCCCTTTACCAATACCGCTCCAAGCAGAGAGGAGGAACAGGACCGTGACGATTGCAATAATAATGAGCTGAGTTAGGAAGTTATTTGGAATTCCAAATAAATAGTTTAATCCGCCATTAATTTGTGCGGCACCTAGTCCTAAACTAGTAGCTACACCGACCACCGTTGCAAATACTGCGATGCAATCAATGGTTTTTCCAATCCATCCATGAATTCTGTTTCCGAATACTGGG
Organism: Bacillus sp. FSL K6-3176; assembly: GCF_038003325.1. Classification (NCBI taxonomy): domain Bacteria; kingdom Bacillati; phylum Bacillota; class Bacilli; order Caryophanales; family Bacillaceae; genus Bacillus; species Bacillus sp. FSL K6-3176. The sequence goes on along the minus strand of NZ_JBBOOX010000001.1, from coordinate 2,713,443 downwards.
TATAAGGTGGAACTGATTAATCCAGGTGCATCTTTTCTAAATTTAAAGTATGCAATGCAAAGGGCGACAATTGCATAAATGGCCCATGCATGAAGTCCCCAGTGGAAAAAGGTATAACGAAGGGAATCACGGAAGGCTTGTGCATTTTCCGTCTCGCCTGTTGGGGATTGAATGGCAAAGTGGCTGATCGGTTCAGCGGCTCCGTAAAAAACAAGCCCAATGCCCATTCCAGCACTAAACAGCATGGCGAACCAAGAAAAAAGACCAAATTCAGGCTCTTCACCTGGCTTTCCTAACGTAATTTTTCCGATAGGGCTAAAGATAAAGAATAGACAAAAGCCGACTAGCAGCGATACGACTAATAAATAATACCAGCCAAAGTCATTTGTAATGTATGTTTGAATTTGATCTGTCACATTTTGCAGCGTATCTGGAGAAAGGGCTCCCCATAGAACGGCAATAAATGTGATAGCAATCACAATCCAAAATACACTTGATACGTTTTTCACACCATCTCACTCTCCTGTTGTTCTACACGTTTAAGCAGAGGATTTAATTTAATATCCCCTGTCTCAACTATTTTCAAACAAAAAGAGGCGAGTTTCTCACTCGACCTCTATTTTACCGTAACATGTTTTCCTTCCATTTATCAACCATCGATATGTGAAGATGACTTTTCTTCAATTCGTTTGCGCAGACGGTAGACATATTCTTTTAAACAAACAGCGAAAATCGTAAACGCTAAAACAATGGCGACTTTTAACGGGGTAATGGACAGCTTCATAAAGAAAGCGGCTGTCAAACTAATGACAACTGCAAGGACAATCGGAAGTGCGCGTCTAATCATTGGAATCTCTCCTTTACTTCTAGTGCGGCATTCATGCCAGCTAACCTGCCTGTCACAAGTGCTGACGTAATATTGTAACCGCCTGTGTAACCGTGAATATCTAAAATTTCTCCGCAGAAATAAAGACCGTTCATTTTTTTGGATGCCATTTTCTTCGGTTCAATTTCTTTGACAGAAACGCCGCCTCCTGTGACAAAGGCTTTATCTAAAGAAAGCGTCCCATTTGCATGGACGATGAAATGTTTACAATCATGAGCAAAAGCGCGCAGTTTATCTTTAGCGAGACCAGAAAATGTCTCCTGCGGATCAATGCCATTTCGTTCTAAAAGGAACAATAAATAGCGCTCTTGCATCCAAGATTTCAGGACATTTTTAATGGCTTTTTTTGGTTCATCTTTTAGATCGCGATGAAGCTTTTGGAATAGCTCCTCGTCATTGAGCTTTGGGTATAAGTCAATTTGAAGACGGACGGCCGGTTGCTTTTTCAGTTCCTTCACAACAAATCCGCTGCATCTCAGAACGGCAGGACCTGATAAGCCAAAGTGTGTAAAGATCATATCCATGACATGAGTGACGACGGGTTTTCCTTTTTTATTTAAAACACTCACGGCCACACTTCTTAATGAAAGACCTTGAAGCACTTTGTCCTTAATAAAACGCTCGTCTGACGTGACGGGTACTTCTGTTGGGAAGAGCTCTGTAATGGTATGACCAGCGGCTTCTGCCCATGCATAGCCATCGCCAGTAGAGCCTGTATGCGGCACACTTTTCCCGCCAACAGCAATGACAACGGCATGACTTGAAATTTTTTCATCATTATTTGTAACAATTCCAGCTGCTTGTCCGTCTTGATACAGAACGGTTTTAATCTTTTCATTCGTTCGAATGGTCACATTGAGCACGCGGAGCCTATCTAATAGGGCATCCACAACAGATTGTGCTTTGTTTGAGACAGGGAACATACGTCCATGGTCTTCTTCTTTTAGTTCAATACCTAGATTTTCAAAGAACGAAATAATATCCTCGTTATTGAACTCAGAAAATGCACTATATAGAAAACGGCCGTTTCCGGGAATATGCTTGATGATTTCTTCTACTGGAAGGCGATTGGTCACATTGCAGCGTCCACCGCCAGAAATGGCGAGCTTTCTGCCAAGTTTGTTTCCTTTGTCAATTAACAGAACCGATGCACCGTGTTCTGCCGATGCAATCGCGGCCATCAGTCCAGAAGGTCCACCGCCAATGACAATGACATCATAATGTTTCATGTTACATTCCTCTTTCTACTTTCAGTCATTTCTCTATTATAACGAAGATTGGGGAAGGCTGAAATATGAATTGATTGGTTTTGTGACTTCTGTATTGGATTTGTTACCTGTGCGATGAAATGATGTGTTAAAATAGTTAAGTTGAATATTCATTAGAAAAATGGTGGTTAAGCGCATGTCTAATAAACTGCTTCGTGGTACGTTGGTTTTAACGATAGGGACTTATCTCTCTCGTATTCTTGGTATGATTTACTTAATTCCATTTAGCGCAATGGTCGGAGCGACTGGTGGTGCGCTATTCCAATATGGATACAATCAGTATACGATCTTTTTAAGTATTGCTACGCTCGGTTTTCCAACAGCGGTATCGAAATTCGTCTCTAAATATAATGCAATCGGCGATTATGAGACAACAAGAAAAATGTTCAGGGCGGGTATGTCGGTCATGCTTGTCACCGGTATTATCGCCTTTTCTATTTTATATTTGACCGCACCGATCTTTGCCAAGATTCAGCTTGGAGGATCGAATGAAACTGGCGGTTTGACGGTTGATCAAGTGGTTTATGTGATTCGGATGGTCAGTTTGGGTCTATTGGTTGTACCCATTATGAGTCTTGTGCGAGGGTTTTTCCAAGGCCACTCGATGATGGGCCCGACAGCTGTTTCCCAAGTCATCGAACAACTTGTCAGAATCATCTTCCTATTAACAGCGACGTTTATCATTTTAAAAGTGCTTGACGGCGGTCTTGTTATTGCGGTTGGTTATGCCACATTTGCCGCACTCATTGGTGCGTTTGGCGGTCTATTTACGCTTTATTTATATTGGCTGAAGCGGAAAGATCGGCTTTTGGCAATGCAGCCGAATACAGGGGACTATTCTGGATTATCTTATAAGCAAATGTTTACAGAGCTTTTCAGTTATGCAGCACCCTATGTGTTTGTTGGACTTGCCATTCCGATTTATTCTTATATTGATACAAATACAATTAACAGAGCGATGATTGCATCAGGACATCAGGATATTAGTACAGCGGTTCTGTCTATTGTGACGTTATATTTACCGAAGCTTGTCATGATTCCTGTGTCACTTGCAACTGCATTTGGTTTAACATTGATTCCAACCATAACGGAATCCTTTACAGCGCGAAATTACAAGCTGCTGAATCGGCAAATTGATCAAACGATGCAGGTCATTTTATTCTTCGTTCTGCCTGCTTCATTTGGCATTTCGGCATTGGCTGGACCAGTTTATTGGTTTTTCTATCCGTCTGTGCACCCTGAGATTGGGACTTCTATTTTGTTTTGGTATGCACCTGTTGCGTTACTGTTTTCTTTATTCACCATTAACGCAGCGATTTTACAAGGGATTAACAAACAAAAATTTGCGATCGTCAGTCTTTTGTTAGGGATTATCATTAAAACGGTTCTCAATATCCCGCTGATTAGCTGGCTGCAAGGAAACGGTTCTGTGCTTGCAACGGCATTAGGCTACAGTGCCTCGATTTTATATATGTTCATCATGATCAAGCGCCATGCAGGCTATTCGTTCCGCAGGATTTTCAAACGGTTTATTTTAATTGGTATTTTAACGGCAATCATGGCTGTAGTGGCTTATGTGACATGTCAGCTTGTGAGTCAAGTCATTTCATATGAAGGCGGAATCATACAAGCTGGTATTGTTATTTTGATTTCAATGATCACTGGCGGCGGTGTGTATATGTTCTTATCTTATAAAGTTGGATTGTTAGAGCGTGTACTTGGCAGCCGGATGCCGTCATTTTTAAGAAAAAAGAGTTAAGAAGAGGTGGAGAAGCATGAGGCTTGATAAATTGCTGGCAAATACCGGCTTTGGTTCAAGGAAAGATGTAAAGAAGCTGGTCAAGGCCCGGGCTGTCACAGTGAATGGAGAAGTGGCGAAGCAGGTGAAAGATCATGTCGATCCAACAAATGATGAAGTGCTCGTGCATGGAGAGCGTGTAGAGTATAAAGAATTCATTTATCTCATGATGAACAAGCCAGATGGCGTCATTTCAGCAACGGAGGATCTGCGAGATGAGACGGTTGTTGATTTACTAGAGCCAGAGGATATGGCAAGGGAGCCATTCCCTGTGGGGAGACTGGATAAGGATACAGTTGGTCTCCTCCTCCTTACAAATGACGGCCAGCTTGCTCATCAATTGTTATCTCCGAAAAAGCATGTTCCGAAAACGTATGAAGTTCATCTAAAATACCCGCTTGGAGATCAAGACATCACTCGTCTTGAAGAGGGAGTTGTGATTTTAGACGACTACCGAACGAAGCCGGCGAAGGTTGAAGTAGATGCCAACCAAGAGGCAGATACACGAATCCGTTTAACGATTACTGAAGGGAAGTACCATCAAGTGAAGCTGATGGCACAAGCAGTGGGCAATGAAGTGATCTTTTTAAAACGGCTCTCAATGGGGGCTGTTTCATTAGACGAAGATTTGGCGCCTGGAGAATACCGTGAATTGACGGAAGAAGAGTTAGACAGCTTAATCAATCGTGATTAATATAGAGAAAAAGAAAAGAACCGGCATCCGCCGGTTCTTTTTGTTATATGGAAGTTCATTATTCGCTTATGATGATATTTTTACTTTTTTTCTCGTTGTTTCCCATTTGCCTCTGCTTGGACTATGAACAAGATCGTTATAGGCAAGCACGTTTAAGTCTCTTTGGATGGTTCTAGGTGTGATCCCGAATTCATCAACCAGCTCTTGTGTCGTCACAAGACCTTTCTCTTGAATGAACATATAAACTGATTTTATTCGAGTCATCATACGGTTTGTTGAAGGTTTCAAAAAACCACTCCCTATCAATAAGATCGGATGGACTTGACTAACCACAACTTACTACACTAAAACTGCGAAATAAGGACATGCAACAATGGTAAATGTTCGTGTTTCTTAATGTTTTATTCTATTATACACGTTATTATGCATCTAGTTCCACCAAAAAGTCAACTTTACGTGTTTTTAAACTTGTCTTCATGAATTGAAATATGTTATATATCATGATTTGAATCCGGTTACAACCCAATAAACACAAGGCGTATAAAGAAAATTACCACTTAAGAAAGATCAAAAAATAAACACAGAAAATTTACAAAATAAAAAATCATTCATACAAAAAAGACACATTCAAATGAGAAATGTGTCTTTTTATTTTGGCTATCCTTCTAAGAAAAAGAGCTGCAAGAAAAATAAGACGGCAAAAATGAGCACAAGAATATGCACTTCTTTCCATTTTCCTTTTGCCAGCTTCACAAGTGGATATGAAATAAATCCTAGTGAAATTCCTGTAGAGATGCTAGATGTCAGCGGCATGGAAAGAATCACAAGAAAAGCAGGAAATGCTTCGTCAAGCTCATTCCAGCGAATACGTGACACTGAATTCATCATCAAACAGCCGACAATGATTAAGACAGGTGAAGTGATGGACGGCAAAGACGAAATGGCTTGAACGAGCGGACCAAAAAACAAAGCCACAATAAACAATGCAGCAACGGTTAAAGAGGTCAGTCCAGTTCTTCCGCCAGCAGCCACTCCTGATGAAGATTCAATGTAAGCTGTGGTTGGGCTTGTTCCAAACATTGAGCCAATTGTCGTCGCAGCAGAGTCAGCAAGTAAGGCTCTGCGTACTTTTGGGAGCTGACCATTTTTCATTAAACCTGCTTGTTCCGCAACCCCGATCATTGTTCCTGTTGTATCAAAAATCGTCACAAGTAAAAAGGAGAAGACAACAGCATACAAGTGATGGGAAAATACATCGCCAAACGCAGCGAATGGATTTGTAATCAGCATTCCTTCAGGCAGTGCTGGGGTATCCACTAGCACTTTAGGAAAATGAAGCTGGCCTGTTGCAAGTGCAATTAACGTGGTTGCTAACATGCCGATAAACAGCGCTCCATTCACTTGAAGAACCATTAATATGACAGAAATCATTAAACCAACGAGTGTCAAAATGACAACAGGTGAGCTTAAATTGCCAAGCTTCACAAGATTTTGTGGATCAGCAGTGATGATTCCAGACTGTCTTAGCCCAATGAATGCAATAAATAATCCGATACCTGCTGTAATCCCGTACTTTAAATTATCTGGAATCGCCTCAATGAGTTGTTTTCTAAGGGATGTTAACGATAAAATGATAAAGAGTATTCCAGCAACAAATACCGCACTAAATGCTGTTTGATAGCTGAGACCCCCACCACCGACAACAGTGACGGTGAAATAGACATTCAGCCCCATACCTGGTGCAATGGCAATCGGATAGTTTGCAAAGAGTGCCATCCAAAGGGTACCGACAACAGCAGCGATAATGGTTGCAGTAAAAACTTGGTCAAAAGGAATGCCTGCATCTGAAAGGATTCCTGGATTGACGGCTACAATATATACCATCGTAAAGAATGTCGTCATACCAGCGAGTAATTCTTTCTTTATGTTGGTTTGGTTCTCTTTTAACTGAAACATAAAATCCTCCATTTACGAACATTATTACAAAACACTTAATATAATATTCGTTTTAAGGGTGGATTGCAACCTTTTTTCAAGGAGGAATGGAAAAATGAATTGGGAAGCAGAAGTCATACGAAAAAAAGACAATTTGATTCAGGATACACAATCTTTTTTACAAATTGAAAGTGTCTTGGATGAAGAAGGCGGCACAGCAGGAAAACCGTTCGGTGAAAAAGTGGATGAGGCTCTTCAGTATATGCTCAAAAAAGGGCAGGACGAGGGCTTCAAAGTGAAAAATGTTGATGGTTATGCTGGTCATATTGAATATGGAGAAGGCGAAGATATCGTCGGTGTGCTATGCCATGTGGATGTCGTGCCTGCGGGAGACGACTGGACAACCCCGCCATTTTCAGCGGACATAAGAGAAAATAAAATCTTTGCAAGAGGAGCCATTGATGATAAAGGGCCGACCATGGCGGCGTTTTACGCATTGAAAATGTTAAAAGATGCCGGTCTGCCGCTGTCGAAAAAGATTCGAATCATCATTGGCACAGATGAAGAAAGCGATTGGCGCTGCGTCGATCACTATTTCAAGCATGAGGCGATGCCGCAAATTGGCTTTGCACCAGATGCTGATTTTCCAATTATTCATGCTGAAAAAGGGATCATAGATGCCATCGTATCCTTTACATACGAACAATCAGAAGAAAACAAGCGTTACATCCTCAAGCAATTCACATCAGGCATGCGTCTCAATATGGTCCCAGATGAGGCTCGCGCGATTGTGGCAGCAGCAAACGATCACGATGCTGAAGCCTTAAAAACGGCTTTTGCAGCCTATCTTGCGGAAAATCAGTTAACCGGTGAGACAAACCATACAGCAGATGGACTGACATTCACATTAAAAGGTGTATCAGTTCATGCAATGGAGCCGGCGAATGGCACAAATGCGGGCATTCATATGGCGAATTTCTTATGTGCGCATGAATTAGATGAAAGAGGGCTCGCTTTTACATCACAAATTAATGCCTTATTTGATCAAGACACAAGAGGACAAAAACTCGGCATCGCTTGTAAAGATGATATTAGTGGTGACTTGACCTTGAATGTTGGCACAATCCGCTATTCGCAAAACGAAGAAGCGAAGCTTGGACTGAATGTCCGCTATCCCGTAACCGCGGACGGTGAGGAAGTCAAAAAAGGGATTGAACGAATAAAAGGGGCAACGATTGAGAAATTTGATAACAGTCCTCCTCATCACGTCTCAAAAGACCATCCACTTGTGAAAACATTACAGCGTGTCTACGAAGAACAAACAGGAGATCCTGCTCATCTTATTGCGATTGGGGGAGGAACGTATGCAAGGTCATTAGAAGCAGGCGTTGCCTTTGGCCCTCTATTCCCTGGAAGACCTGATTGCGCACACCAAAAGGATGAATATATCGAAATCGATGATTTACTACGAGCAACTGCGCTATATGCACAAGCCATGTATGAATTGGCGAAATAAAAAAGGAAAGAGAAGAGGGGATTCACCGTGAAAAAAATGTTCTTATGCTCTTCATTCAAAGACAGCTATTCTCTCTTGTCTGACTTTGCAGGCGACACCTTAAAAGGAAAAAGTGTGACATTCATTCCGGTAGCCAGTGAAGTGGAAGAAGTCACGCACTATGTCGATGCAGCAAAAGAAGCCTTTCATCAATTAGAAATGCGTGTAGAGACTGTTCAGCTGACCGGGCAAACGGTTCAGGAGATCACACAGATCATTGGAAAGAATGATGTCATTTATGTATCTGGCGGCAATACTTTTTATTTGCTGCAAGAATTAAGAAAGCACGGACTCGATCGTGTATTGAAAGAAGAGATCGGCAAAGGCAAGCTGTATATCGGAGAATCCGCGGGGAGTATTATCATGGCGCCAAGCATTGAATACATCTCACTGATGGATGATCAGGAGAAAGCACTAGAGTTATCCTCCTTTGAAGGATTCGATGAGATCAACAGCTATCCGGTACCGCATATAAACAATCCTTATTTAGGTGAAGCCGCGCAGCACATCATAGAGAAAGATCAAAATACGCTCTCTTTATGCCCGCTCACTGATGAACAAGTTTTACTTGTGACAGGCGAACAGACTGAGGTCAAGATGGTCTTGTAGGAGTTGTTCATATGAAACGAAGAAAAAGGAACAGGAGCATACGCCCTGTTCCTTTTTTAATCTTGAAACACATCACTTGATAAATAACGTTCACCCGTGTCTGCTGTCATACAAATGACAATGTGATCCTTTGGCATTTGCTTGGCTGCTTCAATCGCTGCATAGCATGCCGCGCCAGATGATGGACCGACTAAAATACCTTCAAGACGGGCGAGCTTTCGTGTGATGTCGTAAGCATCTTCATCACTCACTTGCACAATCTCATCATACACCTGTTCGTTTAAAATTTGTGGGATAAATCCTGGACTTGTGCCAACAAGCTTATGTTTGCCAGGTTTCCCGCCTGATAAAACAGGAGACCCCTTTGGCTCTGCCACACGTATCGTCAATTCCGGGAATGCTTTCTTGAGTTCCTCTCCAGTGCCTGTAATGGTTCCGCCCGTTCCAGCAGTGGCGACAAAAGCGGCAAGCGGCTGTCCAATCTGTTGCACTGCATCCATAATTTCTACAGCCGTTGTCCCTCTATGAGCATCAGGGTTCGCACCGTTGTCAAATTGCATGGGAATAAAGCTATTAGGAATTTGAGCAGCTAATTCTTCTGCCTTGCGAATACAGCCTGGCATTTTTTCCTCCCCCGGGGTTAAAACGACCTGTGCGCCGTATGCCTTTAAAATATTGATTCTTTCTTGGGTCATTGTATCAGGCATGATCAGAATGGCTTTGTATCCTCTTGCTGCAGCGTTCATCGCTAAGCCAATTCCTGTATTCCCGCTCGTTGGTTCAATAATCGTTGCCCCTTTTGTGAGCTTTCCTTGTTTTTCTGCCTCAAGGATCATATTGTAAGCAGCCCGATCTTTTACACTTCCGCTAGGATTAAATGATTCCAGTTTTAAATAAACAGCAGCGCCATGTTCTGGCTGAAGGCGCTGTAATTTTACAAGTGGTGTATGACCTATTAATTCAGCTATATTTTGTGCAACCTTCATCATGTGACACCCTTTCTTCTCATTCCGCATTACTTTAGTTATACTATCATCAATGGGGATTCGTAAAGTTTGTTAAAAAGGACAGGTGAAAATATGGCCGAAAGCCGTCATTATTTTATCGGGATTCCAATCCCTGAACAACTCGCGTATCAAATGAAAGCGGATATAGACAAGAGGAGCGAACTGTCCTTTCAAAAATGGACAGCACCCATTGATTATCATGTCACCCTTGTGTTTTTAGGTGCGATTCCAGAGGACCGTTTAAATAAGATTTCTGAGCTACTTGCACAGCTGTCTCATGAGGTGTCTGCTTTCCCGCTCAAGCTGAATGAAGTAGGAATATTTGGTCAAAAGGAGCGCCCGAGAGTCTTTTTTGCAAAGCCTAGTGAAAGTAAGCCTTTGATGGATCTAAGAGAAAAGGTGAAAGCAACCGTTTTGACAGCAGGTCATCCTGTCGAAAAGAGACCCTTTCATCCACACATGACGATTGCGCGCAAATGGAATAGAGAACAGTCCTATATAGAACAAGCGCCCTTACGGAAAGAACCATATTCGATGGAGGTTTCTAGTATCGCTTTATTTGAAATTCGTCTAAAAGAAACCCCACGTTATCACGCGATCAAACAATTTACATTACATAAATGATTCTAGAGGTTGGAGTGAGCAGCAGATGGCGCAAATTATTAAAATCCAAGATTATATATCACGATATGAACAAGACCCGCATCATTACATCAATCAGTTTATTCGGTTGAAAAAACAAAGATGGGACGAGTTAAAAAAGGCTTCCAAAGAGCAGGTGCAAAAGCAGGCTGACCAAGCCACCGAGCAAGCACCTGAACAAGAGGAAGAAAAGAGAAAGAAATTCTCCTTAAAAAGAAAGCAAAAAGAAGCCGATATGAAAAAGGAACGGGACCTGAGTCTTTTTAACGAGCCAACAGATATAGAACAAGGTGTCTTTACAAACGTTCCTACCGATGAAACGAAGCTGATTCACTTTTTTAAGGATCATCTTTACGATGTTCAATTAAAATGGGCCAGCTCGACGATCTCTCATATTTCAACTGTCTCCCATCACATTCGATATGATGAAAAGCTGCGGATGCTTGCAAGGCAGCTGCCAGATTCTTATTTTGTGATGTACAAGCCGGTGCTGCTCATTCAAAAAGCTGAGATGGAATTGTGTCCAGTGCTCATTACGCCGCTTGAAGTCATCTGTTTATCTTTCTTAGAAGCAGAGCCAGACAGCGTATATATTGGATCGAAGGAACGTTTTTGGGAAAAGCGGGCGACGGGAAAAGCTGTTCAATCCGTTTTAAACCCTTGTGCAAGCCTTCTGCGCTCTGGAACTGTTGTGTCAAAAATTTTACAGCAAAGTGGTGTAGAACTTCCTGTGAAAAAAATCCTCATCAGCCGCACCTCGTATATTGATTTGCCCGAAGTTCCATTCGGGATGGAGGTTGTCGATAAGAAGAAAGCGGAGGATTGGTTTGACAAGCAACGGAAAAACACCGCGCCGACAAAGCACCAGCAATTCAAAGCGACAAAGGCATTGCTTGCTTATGGTGAATCAGACAGCAAAAGAAGGCAGGAATGGCTCGATTAAAGGCATATCAAGGTCACCAAAAAATGAGACCTGAGTGGAGCTAATATATGAATGAATGGTACTTTATCGTCAATCCAGCAGCAGGACAAGGAAAAGGACTCCGCACTTGGAGAAGCATAGAGAAAGAATTACAAAAGGTAGAGATCTCCTACAGATCGTTTCTTACCCAGCATGAAGGACATGCCGAAGTTTTGGCGAGACAGATTAGCGCTATGCAAGACGACAGATTGAAACGGCTGATCGTCATTGGCGGTGACGGCACATTTCATGAAGTGCTAAATGGTTTAAAAGAAATCGATCATGTGCAGCTAAGCTTTGTCCCAGCAGGTCATTGGAATGATGCAGCGAAGGGGCTGGGCATCCAGCGTCATGATGTGATCAAAGAAGTGAAAAAACAAAAGAGGATGTTGACGAAAACATTTTCTCTCGGCTCCTTTCAAGATCATGCAGAAAGTCCGCAATCTGTTCTTTTTCTCAATCATATTGGTGTAGGGTTTGATGCACATGTCTTGAAGAGAACGGTCCATTTTAGAGGGAAAAAGTGGCTCAATCGACTCAAACTCGGGTTTATCATCTACCCGCTGTCTTTTCTACATTCGTTATGGTCATTCAAACCGTTTGACCTTGCTCTTTTTATTGAAAATGAGAGAAAAGTTTTTCGCCAAGTGTGGTTTGTGATCGTATGTAATCACCCATATTATGGAGGCGGGCTGGAAGCAGCGCCGGAAGCAAGTGCGAGGCAATCAGGATTTCAAACAATCGTTGTCACTGATTTGAATCCATTGAAAGTCCTCTTATTTTTAAGTGCAATGGTTTTTAAAAAGCACCTTGTAATGGAGGGAGTCACCCTTTTTCAGCATGAAGAAGCCTACTTGGAGGCAGATGAAAAAATCCTATTTCATGCCGATGGAGAAGTGATTGGCGCCACTCCAGTGTTTGTTAAGGCTAGTGAGCGATCGTTAAAATTACGTGGCTAAGAAGCAGCCAGTGTGCGCACGAGCAAAAGAAACATGAAAAAAGACTTCCTTTTTCATAAGGTTCTTGTCCTGATTTTCTAGTTTTGCTTGACGAGTATAAGAAGGTAGCGATAAAATCTATAGGACGGCTATTGTTTAGCATCTCATTCTCAATAGCTGTCCTTTTTGTTTTTATGATCATATAAATAAAAAATAAACAGCCAATTGATCTCAATCGGCTGAATTTTGTCGACTAAAAAAGCATGATTTAAAATATTTTAAGAAATGATGGGTTGAAAATTGATATGAACTGGTTGGGACAAATATTAGGTAGCGAATGGCACATCTCTCCTGCTGGAGGCGCTACGGGAGATGCGTACTTCGCAACACACAATGACCAAAAGCTATTTTTAAAACGCAATACGTCACCGTTTCTTGCGGTTTTGTCAGCTGAAGGCATTGTGCCGAAGCTTGTCTGGACAAAACGGATGGAAAATGGGGATGTCATTACTGCGCAGCACTGGCTGAGCGGCAGAGAGCTGAAGCCAAAGGACATGAATGACCGTCCTGTAGCGGAGCAGCTAAGAAAAATTCATACATCAAAAGAGCTGCTCGATATGCTGAAACGATTAGAAAAGCACTCGCTTGACCCGGCATCGATCTTGATGCATCTCAAGGCATCGATCTTAAAAGAGCAGATTGACTCACATGATATCACGCGTGCTATCCAGTATTTAGAGAAACATGTGGAGGCAGTTCATTTCGAGGATAAGGTCGTATGCCATTGTGACCTCAACCATAATAATTGGCTGCTGACAGATGAAAATCAGCTCTTTTTAATTGATTGGGATGGGGCAATGATTGCAGATCCAGCGATTGATCTTGGACCGCTCTTATACCATTATGTTGAAGAAGAGAACTGGGAAAGCTGGCTCTCTATGTATGGTGCTCCGCTGACTGACAACTTGCGAAAACGCATGGCATGGTATGTGCTGGCTGAAACCGTATCGTTTGTCGTTTGGCATAAAAGAAAAGGAAATGAAAAGGCGCAAAAAGAAGTGCAAGCCGAGCTACATGCACTCTTAAAACGGTTAAACATCCATTAAGACAGTGGAATGTTCTCGACCCAGTCAGATAGATGCGATTGATGCGCTTCGATATGTGCATCAATTGAACTGACAGAAGTGCCTTTTTGGCTGTAATCATAAATATCGGTTAGTAGCTGACGAACGTCAGCATCCAAATCTTCTTTTGCCAGCATTAATTGAATCACGCGTCCCACCTGTTCATATTCTGCAACAGTCCCGCAGCAATCCAGCTGGTGATCAGTTAAAATATCTTTGATTAATTGAAGCTGATGTTGGCGGTTTAATCCCATACGTATGCTCCTTTCAAGCGTGTCATTTATGTGGTTAAACTGTGCATTCAGCTTTGATTTTATACATGAAGCAGACCAGCCCAAATAGCAGCTGGTCTTTTTCATATGTGCGGATAAGTTGCTGTCTTGCGGCTCTTTATGTTTCATGGTATCTTGATAAAATGTAAAGAAAATAGAGGTGTATCAAATTGAGAATGCGACATAAACCGTGGGCGGATGATTACTTAGCTGAAAATGCTCATATTGCTTTAGCCAACCCTGAACAATACAAAGGGAAATGGCATGAGCTGTTTGGAAATGATCATCCAATCCATATCGAAGTCGGTACAGGAAAAGGGAGTTTTATTGCCGGAATGGGCAAGCTTCATCCTGAGATAAACTATATCGGCATTGAATTATTTAAAAGTGTCATTGTGACGGCAGTCGATAAAATCAAAGAAACAGATGTAGAAAACGTAAAGCTTCTAAACATCAACGCAGAGACACTGACAGATGTCTTTGCGGAAAATGAGATTGATCGGGTGTATTTGAACTTCTCTGATCCGTGGCCAAAATCAAGGCATGAAAAACGGAGATTGACATTTAAAGCTTTTTTAAAGCGATATGAACAGATCCTCCGTCCAGGCGGTGAATTACATTTCAAAACCGATAACCGCGGACTATTTGAATATTCCTTGAAAAGCTTTTCGTCTTACGGACTCCTTTTAACGTATGTGAGCCTTGATTTACATGAGGATGGTCTCGAAGGAAATGTCATGACAGAATATGAAGAGAAATTCTCTTCCATGGGACAACCGATCTATCGATCAGAAGTAAAATTCCCTGAATAAAAAGCGAACAAAGCTGGCTGCAACGAACGATTGCGGTCAGCTTTTTTGATGAAAAGATTAGCACATGCGATTTTCCTTTGTATTTGCTACGATAGAAAAAGGAGGGATGACAGCAATGGAGACAATGAAAATAGGCGAAATGGAACTGTTCTGGTTAAATGGGGGAGATACACACATGGATGGCGGTGCCATGTTTGGCGTGGTGCCAAAGCCATTATGGTCAAAAAAATACCCTGTGAATGATCGAAACCAAATTGAATTACGGTGTGATCCAATGCTCATACGGTGGAACGGTCTTCATCTGTTAGTAGATTCCGGCATCGGGTCAGGGAAGCTGACAGAGAAACAAAAACGCAATTATGGCGTCACAGAGGAAACGAAAATAGAAGAATCACTTGCGGCTCTCGGTTTGCGCCCATCTGATATAGATTACGTCTTAATGACTCATTTGCATTTTGATCATGCAAGCGGGCTGACAAAACGTGAAGGCGATGAGCTTGTGTCTGTTTTTCAGCAGGCAAAAATCATCACGTCCAAAATTGAATGGGACGAAATGAGAGCACCGAACATCCGCTCAAGAAATACATATTGGAAAGAAAACTGGGAGCCTGTTGCCGATCAAGTCATGACATTTGAAGATAGCATCGAAGTAACAGAAGGCATTCGCCTGCATCATACAGGTGGACATAGCAATGGGCATAGCATCTTAACGCTCACAAGTCAGGGAGAAACAGCTATTCATTTAGCGGATATCATGCCGACACACGCTCATAAAAACCCGCTTTGGGTCTTGGCATACGATGATTATCCAATGACCTCGATCCCAGCGAAGCAAAAATGGCAGGCATTTGCCGAAGAAAACAATGCATGGTACTTGTTTTATCATGATGCCATCTACCGTGCTGTAAAGTGGGATGAAGACGGGGCAATGACCCATGAGGTCAAAAGAGAAACCGGAAGATAAAAGATCATCTGTATGTTTTTTCGCCTTTCACACAAAATAACGACAAAATGAACTTGTGAAAGGAAGAGTGCAGGTGAATCAATTTTATCGTGTACATGGTGATGTCATCGAGACACCGTTAAGAGGGATCGAAGTCATGTCTGTCCCTTATTTAAACAAAGGGGTCGCATTTACAAAGGAAGAGCGGGAAGAGCTTGGGTTAAAGGGATTTCTGCCGCCGAAGGTGTTAACCCTAGAAGATCAAGCAAAGCGTGCATATGAACAGTTCAAAGCACAGCCAGACGCACTTGGGAAAAATGTCTATTTAACTGCGCTTCATGACAGAAATGAAGTGCTCTTTTATAAATTATTAAATGAGCATTTGGCAGAAATGCTGCCGATTGTTTACACACCGACCGTAGGAACAGCGATTCAGCGCTACAGCCACGAGTATAGAAAGCCAAGAGGAATTTATTTATCCATTGATGACCTAGAAGGAATGGAAGAAATTTTTGCATCTTACGGAGTGGATGAATCAATTGATCTCATTGTCGCAACAGATGCAGAAGGAATTTTAGGCATCGGTGACTGGGGTGTTGGCGGAATCGCCATTTCAGTCGGGAAGCTGGCTGTATATACAGCCGCAGCAGGTATTGATCCTAGCCGTGTGCTGGCAGTGGTGCTTGATGCTGGGACCAACCAGGAAAGCCTTTTAAATGATCCGCTTTATGTGGGAAATCAGCACTCCCGCGTTCGAGGAGAGCGCTATGATCAGTTTATTGATCAATATGTTGAGCTTGCCCGTGCGACTTTTCCAAATGCACTTCTTCACTGGGAAGACTTCGGTACAAAAAATGCGCGCGCCATTTTGGAAAAATATAAGGACCGTATTTGTACATTTAATGATGATATTCAAGGAACTGGAGCCGTCTCACTTGCTGCCGTTCTGGCTTGTGCAAAAGCATCGAAGGTTCCGCTGAAAGATCACCGAATCGTGATCTTTGGAGCAGGTACAGCAGGGATTGGTATAGCCGAGCAAATTCGTGATGCGATCGTGCGAGACGGTGTCAAAGAAGAGGAATCATATGATCATTTCTGGTGTATTGATAAAACGGGATTGCTCACAGATGATTCACCCGACATTCAGCCATTTCAAAAGCCGTATGCAAGACGTTCTGATGAAGTGAAGGATTATGCACGTAATGGTCCAAAGCATTCAATTGATTTGTTAGAGGTCGTGAAGCAGGCGAAACCTACGATCTTAATTGGTACCTCAACTGTAGGTGGGGCATTTACAGAGGAAATTGTGAAAGAAATGGCGTCACATGTAGAGCGGCCAGCGATTTTACCGATGTCAAACCCGACACCTCTTTCAGAGGCAAAGCCGGAAGATCTCATTGAATGGACAGAAGGACGTGCGCTTGTCACAACGGGAAGCCCGTTTGATCCGGTTGAATATGGTGGTGTGACATATGAAATTGGGCAGGCAAATAATGCTCTTGTGTTTCCAGGGCTTGGTCTTGGAACGATTGTGTGTAAAGCCCGCCTCATGACAGACAGCATGTTTGTTGCGAGTGCTGAAGCGATTGCGAGCATGGTCAATGTCGGAAAACCGGGTGCTGCGATGCTTCCAAGTGTTGATCAGCTCAGAACAGTTTCAGCGACAGTGGCTGTCCGTGTGGCACAAGCAGCGATTGACGAAGGAATTGCGGAAGAAACCCCTGATGATCTCATTCAGGCTGTGCAAGACGCTATGTGGCACCCTGTATACAAAAAAATCAAAGCCATCTAAAAAAAGCTTCGCAAGGACTTGTCTTTGCGAAGCTTTCTTATTAAGCAACAGAATCAATGACATCAACGATCATGCCTGTTTTTGCATCAATCATGACTTCATACTGTTCCAGCTCGCCAAAGGCGGAGCGTGTAATGCCAGATTTGTACACATCAATCGTTTCACCATTTACGGTATACGGTTCTGGTACAGTATAAATCCAAGAGCCATCAATCGGGCCGCGCTGTTTAAAAGCGGATTTCACAATTTTTAACGCTTTTTCAGACGAGATATACGTCGGGAAAAAGACTTTCTTTGCAACAATTGCAGCGGCTACGCCAATACTCGCACCAATCAGAACATGTTTTAACTTCAACGTGCTGCACCTCCGTATTGCTGTTTTTTCCATTATACAAAACTTGTCCAGCGATGTTAAGAAATCCGAATACTTGAAAGCATATTCAAAATTTCTGGAGAGATACTTGGAAAACCGAAAGAATTCTTATAGTATAAAGTGAGTGTTATTTTTATAGGAATTTATATGGTCATTACATAGAAATGAGGGTAACTGTCAAATGAACGAAGAAACAATGTCGCTTTTCCGAAATTTAACAGAATTACAAGGGACTCCAGGTAATGAGCACCATGTGCGTGCTTTTATGAAAAAGGAACTTGAGAAATATTCCGATGAACTCATACAGGATCGTCTTGGCGGAGTGTTTGGTGTCCGCAAAGGCCCAGAGAACGCGCCGAAGATTATGGTGGCTGGTCATATGGATGAAGTCGGCTTTATGGTGTCATCCATTACGAAAAATGGAATGATTCGTTTTCAAACACTTGGCGGCTGGTGGAGTCAAGTGATGCTTGCGCAGCGTGTGGATGTTCATACGGATCACGGGCCAATTCCGGGCGTTGTATCGAGCACACCTCCTCATCTTCTGACACCAGAACAAAAAAGCAAACCAGTAAAACCGTCAGATATGCTGATTGATATTGGTGCAGACAGTGAAGAAGAAGCGAAAGAGCTTGGCGTTCGCCCAGGGCAGCAAATCGTTCCTGCAACGGTCTTTACCCCAATGGCCAATCCGAAAAAGATTTTAGCCAAAGCTTGGGATAACCGCTATGGGTGCGGACTTGCCATTGAATTATTGAAAGAATTAAAAGACGAAGCTCTTTCATGTCAGCTATATTCAGGCGCAACCGTCCAAGAGGAAGTAGGGCTCAGAGGGGCTGAGGTAGCTGCGAATATGATTAAACCGGATCTGTTCTTTGCTCTAGATGCGAGTCCTGCAAATGATGTGACGGGAGACAAATCACAATTTGGCCAGCTTGGAAAAGGTGCACTTCTTCGTATTTATGATCGCACGATGATTACGCACCGAGGCATGAGAGAATTTGTCCTCGATACAGCCGAAACAAACAATATTCCATATCAATATTTCGTATCGCCAGGCGGTACGGATGCTGGACGTGTTCATATCTCAAATCAAGGTGTACCATCTGCTGTTATTGGTGTATGCGCGCGTTATATTCATACAAGTCACTCTGTCTTGCATGTGGATGATTATGCAGCGGCAAAAGAATTAATTGTTCGTCTTGTGAAAAATTGTGATCAAAGCACAGTGGATTCGATTTATCAACAAGTGTAAACGATAAGAAAAAGGCTGCCTCATTAAGAGCACAGCCTTTTTCTTATTCCTGTTCAAACACGTATGACAACGCCTTAATCGCTTGATTCATTGTTTCGACAGTGATATTTGCTTTGTTTGATAATTCCTTTAGGGGATGATGTAATTCTTTAGGACGAATCAAAATAAGGGGTTTCCCTTTGGCGATGGCAGAAGAAGCATCCATTGCCGTGTTCCACTGTTTATATTTCTCACCAAAGCGGGCGATGACAACGTCTGCCTTATTTAATAATAGTTCGGTGCGGAAATTGTTCAAATCAGAAGCCGCATCGTCTTTCAAGATGGCATTTGGCTGCCCGCCTAAAATATCTTCTCCGATGTTATCTGATCGGTCATGATTCTCCATTGGACCAACAAACGTTACTGGTAGTTTCAACGACTGGCTTTTTTCCTTAATTTCATCGCGCCACTGGCTATGAATTTCTCCAGCTAAATAAACCGTTAATTGCATAACAATCTCCTCCTTGTGCACAAACTTAGTAAAGGTTTGCCCTGTTTCTTTTCATGTTACACAAGAAGTGCTTGATAAAGCAAAAAAAATATGATTATGATATTCATGGTAGAGACTATTTTTCATCGTAAGAAGACTACATATAATGGGAAGGACAGGCCTCTTCGTCTTTCCTATGAGAAAGCAGGAAGACGACGTTGATGACTTATTTAAAAAGAAAGGGTATTTCCCTTTCGCCAAAGGTGTATTTTATTGATGCACTCTCTTATATGGCTTTAGGTCTATTTGCTACATTAGTGGTAGGGCTGATTTTAAAAACAGCAGGCGGCCTGTTATCATTTCCTCTCATCGTGGAAATGGGAACGCTCGCTATGGGGCTGATGGGACCAGCAATTGGCGTAGCGGTTGCTTATCGCTTAAACGCTTCTCCTTTAATTATTTTCGCAAGTGTTGTGTCAGGTGCCGCTGGAGCAGAGCTTGGGGGACCTGCTGGAAGCTTCGTGGCTGCTCTCATTGGTGTGGAATTAGGCAAACTGATCAGTGGTGAGACAAGAATTGATATTATTTTAACGCCGCTTGTGACCATTATCACAGGTTTTCTCACCGCTGCTTTCATCGGCCCTGGGATTCAGGCGGTGATGACAGGGCTCGGCAGGCTGATCGTATGGGGGACTGATCAAAGTCCACTCATCATGGGCATGCTGGTTGCAACCATTGTTGGACTTTCTCTTAGCTCACCGATTTCAAGCGCTGCGCTTGCGCTGATGCTTGATTTAAGCGGTCTTGCTGCTGGTGCGGCAACGATTGGCTGCTGTGCGCAGATGGTCGGCTTTGCTGCTGCAGGATTTAGAGAAAATCGTTTTGGCGGTCTTGCTGCGGTAGGCATTGGAACATCAAAACTACAGCTGCCGAACATTGTGAAAAATCCACTCATTCTCATTCCGCCGACGATTGCAGGACTGATTCTTGCGCCAATTGGTATCATTGGCTTTGGGATGGTCAATAATGCGGCAGGAGCGGGTATGGGAACGAGCGGACTTGTCGGCCAGCTCATGACTCTCACAGTCATGGGATTTCATCCTTCCGTTTTCCTCGCTATTGCTCTCTTGCATATCGTTGGCCCGGCAGTGATTAGTTTGGTAGTATCAGAATGGATGAGAAAGAAAGGCTATATACAATTCGGAGATTTAAGTATACAAACTGGAGGAATCAAACATGAAAAAAATTGAATCAAACGAAGAATTACAAAAAGTGATTCAAGAAGACTTAACAGTATTACTATTTTCAGCTGACTGGTGCCCGGACTGCACATTTATTGAGCCGTTTTTGCCAGAGCTTGAAGCAAACTATCCAGAATTTGAATACTTCTATGTGGATAGAGATCAGTTCATCGACACTTGTGCAGAGTGGGAAATTTACGGAATTCCAAGCTTTTTAGTCTTTAAAAACGGACAAGAGATCAACCGTTTTGTCAGCAAAGATCGTAAGACAAAGGAAGAGATTGAAGCATTTTTAACAGATTCTCTTTCTAAATAACGAAAGGAGAGTCTTATCATGGCGAAAATGACATCAAGACAGCTTGCCAATCAATTGAAAAGCCGTCTGACGAACGACAGCTGGACCCACCAGTTTGACAGGGAAAAAGATACGCTTCGTGTGGAAGATAAACATACAGGAAAGGGCATCACGCTTGAGCTCCCGCCGATTATTGCAAAGTGGGAAGTAAAGCCTGATGAAACACTGGATGAGATCGTTTATTATGTGAAAGAAGCGCTCAGTGCTATGAAAGGTGAAGCGCAGCACATCTCAGGTAAAGAGAAGCACATTTATCCGGTCATTCGTTCAACGTCCTTTCCAGAAACATCGAGTGATGAGATTCCGCTCGTTTTTGATGAGCATACAGCAGAGACAAGAATCTACTATGCACTTGACCTTGGAAGCACCTACAGATTAATTGACGAGAAGATGCTGCAAAAGGAGAACTGGACAAAAGAACGAATCAGAGAAACCGCAAGTTTTAACGTCCGTTCACTAAAGACTGTCGTGAAAATGGATGAAGTGGCGGGCAACCGTTTTTATTTCTTCCGTGCAAATGACGGGTACGATGCAAGCAGAATTTTAAATGAATCGATTTTACAAGAATACGCGCAAAAAGTAGAGGGGCAAATGGCTATTTCCGTTCCCCATCAAGATGTGTTCATCATTGCAGATGTACGCAATGAATCAGGCTATGATATTTTAGGGCAAATGTCGATGAGCTTCTTCGCCAGCGGCACGGTTCCGATTACGGCCTTGTCATTTTTATATGACGAAGGCAAGCTTGAACCGATCTTTATTCTTGCAAAAAGCAGACCAAAACAGTAGTAGAAGGGAATTTTGAAGAATGAACGTTTTTTATAATGCAGAAGGTGTCGGCGACACACTCCTTATTTCATTGAAAGATGTAACAAGAGAAGAAGTAGGTCATGAAACGTTTGGAGATGTCGTAAGAATCTTCAATCAAGACACAAAAGAAACAACAGGTTTTAATATTTTCAATGCATCTACTTACATGAAAATTGAAGAAAACGGATCTGTACCGCTTTCTGAAACGCTTGTTCAAGATATCAATGAAATTTTGAACCGCAACGGTGTCAGTGAAACATTAACAGTTGATCTATCACCTAAGTTTGTGGTCGGCTATGTGAAGGAAAAAGAAAAACATCCGAATGCAGATAAACTTAACATTTGCCAAGTAGATGTTGGCGGTGAAACCTTACAAATCGTGTGCGGTGCACCAAACGTTGATCAAGGTCAATATGTTGTGGTTGCAAAGGTCGGTGCTGTGATGCCGAGCGGTTTGGTGATCAAAGATGCTGAACTAAGAGGTGTTCCTTCAAGCGGAATGATTTGTTCTGCAAAAGAATTAGATCTTCCGAATGCGCCTGCTGAAAAAGGAATCCTTGTTCTAGAAGGAAGTCGCCAAGCTGGCGAACCATTTGAAGCGTAACCTCCCATAAACGGGTACAAATGAGCGAAGAATGTGTTATACCAAAAGTCACTAAGTACGTACTTAGTGACTTTTTTTCATCTACAGACAGCTTGAACAGCAAAGCGTAGCACTTTTCTCGCTTTTCTGCATGAAAAAGCAATGGTATACTAAAAATCGCCCAAGAAAACGTAAGGGGAGTTAAAGTGAGTGATAAATGATGAGTTGGTTAGATAAATTTTTTAGTGTATTTTTAGGAGAAGAAAAAAAAGAAGAAAAAGCTGAGAGGCCTGAAACAGGTCCGATTGCACCAAAGCAGCCAGCTGTTGAACAGCATAAAGAATATAAAAAAGTTGAAGATACGAAAGTGTATTATGAATATCCAAAAGGCAATTTCCGCTTTCCTCTCGTTCCAGATGAACCTGCACGTGAGGCAGCAAAGCAACAAGAAAGAAGGCGCACGCGGCCAAGTCAGCCAAAGGCCAAGCAGACGACCTATCAGCCAAAACAAACGGTGCAGCCTGATCTCAATAAAAAGCCTTTTAAACCAGAGCAAATCCCTTCACCCATCTATGGCTACCATCAGGATATGCGTCCAAAACATGCAGCAGCCAAAGAAGACACATCTTCTGTCAAAATGAAATCGGCAGAAGAAACGTCACAGCGTGTCACACTGTTATCAGAAGAAGCAGAGCGTGAACGGAATGTAAGACAGCAAATGAACATCCCGTCTATACGAAAAGAACAACGTATGGAAGACATGATGTCAGCCCAAACAGAAGAACAAGTAGAGAAGCAACCTGTCACGACGCCGCTTACTTTGCAAGAGGAACTCGCTT
This sequence comes from Bacillus sp. FSL K6-3176, assembly GCF_038003325.1. NCBI lineage: Bacteria > Bacillati > Bacillota > Bacilli > Caryophanales > Bacillaceae > Bacillus > Bacillus sp. FSL K6-3176. Next base: position 2,690,282 of record NZ_JBBOOX010000001.1, on the reverse strand, counting down.
ATCAAGATCACGTTCAATCAACGATGGAACGTTTATATGACGAGCCTTTCAGTGAGACAGAGGATCAAGATCAAGCTTTGTCACAGACCAAAGACGATCGGGAAGCATTCTTACATATGGAGCAAGCTGAAGCATCTAACGAGCCTCTAGAGATGGAGCAAGAACAGACAGTCACCATTGAACAAGAAGAGCCGATGATTCCGCTTGAAGATGATGCTCAGAAAAAAGAGAGCTTTACATTTGAAACAGCTGAAAGCCCATCACCAGCACTCGACATGGAGATAGAAAGCCCAGTAGAAGAAACTGCGATGCTGGAAGAGAAGAACATAGAGGCTATGGAGGAAAGAGCAGAGGCTGCACGGATAGAAGAAAGTCAAGTAGACGTGTCAGCGGTAGCATTTGAACAAGAAGAACCGGTGATCATACAAGATTCGCAAGATGATGATTCCCTGCCGGAAGAAAAATTAACAGATGATGAAGTCATGCCAGTTGAAGAAGCATCAGATGAATTTGCTGACTCTGGACAAGCAGAGATCGCCGGGGATATGGCAGAAGAGCTTGAGGAAACACCTGAAGAAACGCCTGAAATAAAACGTGAAGAACCAAAACCGTCTTCTCCACAGCCAAAGCGCTCAAGCGGTCAAACCTCCACCGTTCCTTTTAACGTCATGATGTTAAAAAGTGATCAGCGCGTGCAAGGACAGAAGAAAACGGCAGATGCACAAGGATATGTATTTCCGAGTTTAGCTCTTCTAGACGTTCCGCCAGCACAAAAAGAAGAGGACGGAACATGGGTGAAAGAACGGGCAGAACTGCTCAATGCCACACTGAAAAATTTCAATGTCAGAGCAAGTGTTGTTCATGTGACGCAAGGTCCTTCTGTTACAAGATTTGAAGTGCATCCTGAACCAGGCGTGAAAGTGAACAAAATTACAAACCTGTCAGATGATATCAAACTCAGTTTGTCTGCAAAAGATATTCGGATCGAAGCACCGATTCCTGGGAAGAACACGATTGGAATCGAAGTGCCGAACCTTCACAGTAAAATGGTTTTCTTAAGAGAAATGATCAGAAGCAGTGCCTTCAGAGACAATCCATCTCCATTAACGGCGGCGCTCGGATTGGATATTTCCGGTCAGCCCGTTGTGGTTGATTTACAAAAAATGCCGCACGGCTTAATTGCCGGAGCAACAGGTTCAGGGAAAAGTGTCTGTATTAATACCATTCTCGTGAGCCTGATGTTTAAAGCCTCACCTGATGAAGTGAAAATGCTGTTAATCGACCCTAAAATGGTCGAACTCGCGCCGTATAATCACATTCCGCATCTTGTGAGCCCGGTTATTACTGATGCCAAGACAGCCACAGCTGCCCTGAAATGGGTAGTAGATGAAATGGAAAGACGCTATGAACTGTTTGCACACTCTGGTGTGAGAGAAATCAAACGATTTAACGAACTGGTGAAAGAAAAACAAATGGGTGAAAAACTGCCATATCTCGTCGTTGTCATTGATGAGCTGGCTGATTTAATGATGGTCGCACCAAATGAAGTCGAAGAAAGCATTTGCCGAATTGCCCAAAAAGCAAGAGCATGCGGGATTCACTTACTCATTGCGACGCAAAGACCTTCTGTTGATGTCATTACAGGCCTCATTAAAGCAAACATCCCAACAAGAATTGCTTTCTCTGTTTCAAGCCAAGTGGATTCAAGAACGATCATTGATATGGCAGGTGCTGAAAAGCTTCTCGGAAAAGGAGACATGCTGTTCTTAGAAAATGGCTCTGGCAAACCGACAAGACTACAAGGGAACTTTGTATCAGATCGAGAGATTGATGAAGTGGTAGCGCATGTGAGAAAACAGCGCAAACCTGTGTTCCTTTTTGAACAGGAAGAATTGATGCTCCAAGGCTCTGCCATTACAGACGAAGATGAATTGTTTATGGACGCATGCAGGTTCGCCATCGAGCAAAATAGTGCAAGTACATCCAGTTTGCAAAGAAGATTTAGAATTGGCTACAATCGAGCAGCAAGATTGATTGATATGATGGAACGTGAAGGGATGATCTCTGGTGCAAAAGGCAGTAAGCCAAGAGAGGTCCTCATGACACTGAGTGACTTAGAACAATTGATCTAAACAAACCACTTCATTTTTTTGATAAACATGGTATGATAGCACATAGGTGCAATTTTTGAATTGGACGCTTTTCGCATGCCTGTCTGAACGCTTTTTAATGAAAATGAGCGAAAGCAGGTGTTAGAAATGGGAAAGTTGTCGGATACTAATCATAGTTAATATTGATTAGAATAGGAAGATCGGAAAAAAATCTTTATTTGGAGCTGCGATTTGTGATCAGCTAGAGACAAAAATCACAAGTTGCAAATTGAAATGAGCGTCATATACTGTAAGTCAGATAGACGTTTGTTGGAGGTACAATTATGACTGTTTATCATTTTGTTGGAATAAAAGGGACAGGTATGAGTCCACTGGCCCAAATTCTTCATGATACTGGGTATACTGTCCAAGGATCGGATATCGAAAAACATATCTTTACACAAAAAGCATTAGAAGAACGAAATATTAAAATTCTTCCATTTGACCCAGATAATATTCAGCCAGGGATGACGGTGATTGCAGGAAATGCATTCCCAGATACACACCCTGAGATTGAGCGTGCTCTTTCTGAAGGGATTCCTGTCATTCGTTATCATAAATTTCTTGGAGAATACATGGATTCATTCACAAACGTTGCAATTACTGGTGCCCATGGTAAAACATCGACAACAGGTCTACTTGCACATGTGATGCAAGCGGCAAAACCAACTTCCTACTTAATCGGTGATGGATCTGGAATGGGGAAAGAAAACAGCGAGTATTTTGTATTTGAAGCGTGCGAATACCGCAGACATTTCCTCAGCTACCATCCAGATTATGCGATCATGACCAATATTGATTTTGATCACCCTGATTATTTCACGGATATTGATGACGTGTTTGATGCGTTTCAAAACATGGCACTTCAAGTGAAAAAAGCCATCATCGCTTGCGGTGATGACGAGCATCTTCTCAAGATCCAAGCAAAAGTACCTGTTGTGTACTACGGATTCAATGAAGAAAATGATTTCCAAGCACGAAATGTTGTGAAAAACACAGAAGGCACCACATTTGATGTATTTGTACGTAATACGTTTTATGATACCTTCTACATTCCTGCTTACGGAAACCACAATGTCCTTAACTCATTAGCGGTCATTGCATTATGCCACTATGAGGCCATTGATGTAGAGCTCATCAAAGGTGCTTTAACGACATTTGGCGGTGTGAAACGACGCTTTAATGAAAAAGTAGTCGGTGAACAAGTCTTAATTGACGATTATGCGCACCATCCGACTGAAATTGAAGTCACGATCGAAGCAGCTCGCCAGAAGTATCCAGACCGTGATATTGTAGCAGTCTTCCAGCCGCACACTTTCACTCGTACACAGCAATTTTTAAGTGAATTTGCAGACAGTCTGAAAAAAGCGGACTATGTGTACCTTTGTGATATTTTCGGTTCAGCTCGTGAAAACATTGGGAAACTAAGCATTGAAGATTTGCGGGAAAAAATTCCGCAAGCCCAATTGATTGAAGAAGAAGAGACATCTGTGCTGAAAGCACATGAAAATGCGATCTTGGTCTTTATGGGAGCAGGAGATATTCAAAAGTATCTTCGTGCTTATGAGAAAGTCGCAGTATAATTGCCTGTCAAAAAGTGCCGATTCAATCGGCACTTTTTTATTTTGAATAAAATGTGACAAAGGGGCTAAATGTGACAAGATGTGCCGCTTTTTTTCGTTCGCTGTGGACAGGAATTGGCGAATAAGTGTAGAATTATTATTCAATCGGTCATTCTAGGCGATGTTTGAATGATACAACGAGAGGGTATTGAATTGAATATGCCCGCAGCAAAGGAGGTATCAGATGATTATTATTCTCTATTTAAGCGTTGCACTCATCGCAATCGCTTTCCTCATTCTTGTCATCTACTTGTCCAAAACATTGAAATCCTTACAGCTGACATTAAAGAATGTCGCATCAACTTTAGAAGGTCTTGAAGGACAGATGCAAGGCATCACCACAGAGACAGCACAGTTGCTACATAAGACCAATCAGCTTGCTGAAGATATTCAAGACAAATCGGCAAAACTTAACACAGTTGTGGATGCGGTGCAGGGAATTGGCGGCTCGATCAACCAATTTAATACAAGCATAAAGCAGGCAGCTGGTGCGGTTTCTTCATCCGTTGAACGAAATCAGGAGAAAGTCACGGATGTGGTAAGCTGGAGTAACGCAGCACTTGAAATCTATAAAAAATGGAAACAACGTAAACAACAATAATCAACCATTTTCGCATAGGAGGAATAATCATGAGCAAAGACGGAATCAATAGCAAAGACTTTTTGATCGGAACACTTATCGGTGGCATTATCGGTGCAACAACGGCATTATTTTTAGCACCAAAGTCAGGGAAAGAGCTTCGCGATGATTTGAACACCCAAGCGAATGCCCTAAAAGAAAAAACAGATCGTCTCACAACAGATGCAAAGGAAAAAGGCACTGAATATGTGACGATTGCGAAAGACAAAACATCTGAATTGTCTCAGCTCGTAGCAGAGCAGTCAAACCAGATTTTAGACAAAGTAAAAGACATAAAAGATCGTACAGCTGGAAAAGCTAAACAAGTAAAAAGCGAAGCAGAAGATGCTGCAGCAAATATTGCAAATGAAGCTTCAGATGTAGCAGATGAAGCAAAAGTAAGAGCACAAGAAGCAAAAGCAGACATTGAAGACGGCATCAAAGATGTCAAAGAAAAAGTAGAACAATCTACGAAAGGCTAACTCGCTGCTTAAGTTAGAAAGGAGCACATCATGTCTAAACAACTCATAGAAACAGAAGAACAGTTTGATCAACTAACGAATCAAGACGGAACCTTTGTCTTTTTTAAGCACAGTTTGACATGTCCAATCAGCCAAGCTGCTTTTCAAGAGTTTGAAGCGTTTGCGTCAGAACATGAGGATGTTCCTGCTTATTTCTTGCAAATTCAAAACACAAGAGAGCTTTCATCCTATGTGACTGAAAAGTCAGGGATCAAGCATGAAAGCCCGCAGGCACTCATCTTTAGCGGTGGCAAAGTAAAGTGGCATGCTTCTCACTCAAGCATTACAAAAGAAGCGCTTGAACATAACATGTAGAAAAACGTCAGCGATTGCTGACGTTCAAGATTGTTGACAAAGGGCTAAAATGAACTTTATTTTAGCCCTTTGTCTTCTTTTCAGCGTGATAGAAAACCTTTGCAGTCTAGGAAGGACGAGCACTGGCACGGAGCGAATTTGTCATTCGTGAGTACCAGCGCGCAGGACTGACAAAGAATGCGAGGGTTTGTCTACCCGCTGAAACGTCAGCGATTGCTGACGTTTTTTTTATAAAAAAGGTTTACTTGCATCAAAAGTATGCTATAATCTTACACATAATACTTTATCGCTTAAAAGCGTTTGGGTAATAAAGAATTTTTTCGTGACAATTCCGAAATCTTTGTTTATAATAAACCCTATTATAAGAGATCAAAAATAAAAAGCGAGAGCGGGCAGAGGAAAGGATGACAAAAATGAGCAACAATGAATTGGAACAATTGAGACAGCAAGCAGATGAACTAAATCTTCAAATCTTAAAACTGATCAATGAAAGAGGAAACATTGTAAAAGAAATTGGAAAGGCAAAAGAAGCGCAAGGTGTCAACCGTTATGACCCTGTCAGAGAGCGCACAATGCTTAATCAAATTCTTGAAGAAAATGATGGCCCATTTGAAAATTCAACGATTCAACATATTTTCAAAGAAATTTTCAAAGCAGGTTTAGAGCTTCAAGAAGATGACCACAGCAAAGCACTTCTTGTTTCTCGTAAGAAAAAACCTGAAAATACAATTGTAAATATCAATGGAGAAGCGATCGGTGACGGAAAACAACGTTTCATCGTTGGACCATGTGCCGTTGAAAGCTACGAGCAAGTTGCAGAAGTAGCGGCAGCAGCGAAACAGCAGGGACTAAAACTTCTTCGTGGCGGCGCATTTAAGCCTCGCACAAGTCCATACGACTTCCAAGGACTTGGCGTAGACGGTCTAAAAATTCTAAAACGTGTAGCAGATGAATACGGTCTTGCAGTTATTAGTGAAATCGTGAATCCTGCTCATATTGAAGAAGCGATTGAGCATATCGATGTCATCCAAATTGGAGCACGTAACATGCAAAACTTCGAGCTATTAAAAGAAGCCGGTTCTGTGAACAAACCAGTTCTTTTAAAACGCGGTCTTGCAGCAACGATTTCAGAATTCATCAATGCAGCTGAATACATCATCGCACAAGGAAATGACCAAATCATCCTTTGCGAGCGAGGCATCCGCACATACGAAACAGCCACAAGAAATACACTAGATATCTCGGCTGTGCCAATCTTGAAACAAGAGACACATTTACCAGTCTTTGTTGACGTGACACACTCAACAGGACGCAGAGATCTACTTCTTCCAACAGCTAAAGCAGCTCTTGCGATTGGAGCAGACGGTGTGATGGCAGAAGTGCATCCAGATCCATCTGTTGCCCTATCTGATTCAGCGCAGCAAATGGACATTCCACAATTCGAAAAATGGTTAGATGCGTTAAGACCACTTGTCAACATTCACGCATAATCATAAATAGAAAAGCCGCCGGATGACAGCCCGGCGGTTTTTGCATGAAAAAATACGATAAGACTGGCAATGAAAGGAAGAAAACACATTGCAAGCTTAAAACACGCTTGTTCACAATGTTTTCATTTTTAAAATTCGATAGAATCTGCTAAGATCATTGTCATAGCTGATGTTCACGACGATTTTTGGTGAAATATGATTCAATTTACAGGTAACAAGCTCATTAAAGTTTGTTTAATTTAGTTATAAAAAGAAAGGGAACGTTTTCATATGAAGAAAAAACGTGTATAATTTCATAAAAGAAGGTCATTTTGATGTAGATTGAAAAATTATGTGTCTCTTTTCATCGTTTTAATGACAAATAGGATATTATTTTCCTCGTATCTGACATGTCTCTATCCAATTGGTGAATGCTATAGATATGAAGTGTATTTGAAGGAGTGATTTATGTGAATAATGTTACAATATATGATGTAGCAAGAGAAGCAAACGTAAGTATGGCAACGGTATCACGTGTTGTTAATGGTAATCCAAACGTAAAACCAACAACAAGAAAAAAGGTGCTTGAAGCAATTGATCGTCTCGGCTACCGTCCGAACGCAGTCGCACGAGGCCTTGCAAGTAAAAAGACCACAACAGTTGGGGTCATCATCCCTGATATTTCAAGTATCTTCTATTCAGAGCTTGCACGAGGAATTGAAGATATTGCCACGATGTACAAGTACAACATTATTTTGAGCAACTCAGACCAAAATACTGATAAAGAACTTCATTTGTTAAACACAATGCTTGGCAAACAAGTAGATGGAATCGTTTTTATGGGTGGAAACATTACAGATGTGCATGTGGAAGAATTTAAGCGCTCTCCTGTACCAATTGTACTTGCAGCATCTGTTGAAGAGCAGGCACAAACACCATCAGTCAACATTAACTATGAACAAGCCATTTATGATTCAGTTCAGCTATTAGTTGAAAAAGGACATAAACGAATTGCGTTTGTATCTGGACCAATGTCAGAACCAATTAACTCTATGAGAAAGCTTGCTGGTTATAAGCGTGCGCTTGAAGAAGCTGGTATCGTATTTGACGAAGCGCTTGTTGCTGAAGGAGACTACTCATATGACTCTGGTATTGAAGCGCTGGCTAATCTGCTTGATCAATCTGACAAGCCGACGGCTGTGATTGCAGCGACTGACGAAATGGCGCTAGGTGTCATTCATGGAGCGCAGGACAGAGGCGTATCAATTCCTGAAGATTTAGAAGTGATTGGCTTTGATAACACAAGACTATCCCTCATGGTGCGCCCTCAATTGACAACAGTTGTTCAGCCGACTTACGATATTGGCGCTGTTGCGATGAGACTTTTGACAAAGCTCATGAACAAAGAACAAGTAGAAGATCAAATTGTTGAATTGCCACATAGAATCGAAGAAAGACAATCGACGAAATAAAAAAGAAAGCAGGCTCACTTGATCAGTGGACGCCTGCTTTTTTTTATGCCTTTTTCTTTTCTCGTCGAACAGGCATGAGTGCTTTTTCTACCGTTTGTGCATTTTTTTCTGTAATTTCTGCTCTTCTTGGAATCGGTGGATATAGATCGTCAGGATCTAGCCATGTGGATGGAAGCGGAACAGGCGATTGTTTTTCCCATGCCCGAATCCATTCCTGAGGAAGTGCATCTGGTGGTGTGATGCCTTTCATCTCAAGCCAAATGCGGCTCCATGCTCTTGGGACGACACGCCAAATATCATAGCCGCCTCCGCCCACAGCGATCCATTTTCCATCACAATATTGATGCGCCAGCTCATGGGCAATTCTAGGAATTTCCTCATATATTTTCATGGTAGCAGATAAATGCGTCAAAGGGTCATAATAGTGGGCATCTGCTCCATTTTGCGTCAAAATGACATCTGGTTTAAAAAAAGCAGCAATCTCTGTCACTGCTGTTCGATAGGCTTCTAAAAATGATTCGTCTTCTGTAAATGCGTCAAGCGGGATATTATATGCATAGCCATAGCCTTTATCATGACCCCTTTCCTGTACTTGTCCAGTTCCAGGGAACAAATAGCGCCCTGTTTCATGAATAGAAACAGTACATACCTCTGGATCATCATAGAAGCTAAACTGGACACCATCGCCATGATGAGCATCTGTATCAATATATAAAATTCTAGCGCCATATGTCTTTTGAATATACTGAATGGCCACCGAGCTGTCATTATAAATACAAAAGCCAGAGGCACGTCCTTTAAATCCATGATGAAGCCCGCCGCCAACATTGAGCGCATGCTGCGAATGTCCAAGCATCACTTGATCAACCGCTGTTAATGTCCCGCCAACTAGGAGAGAAGCTGCCTCGTGCATCCCTGCAAACATCGGGGTGTCCTCAGTGCCAAGACCATAACGTTCCCCCTCTGCGGTGGACAGTTTTCCTTCACTTGCCCGCTGTACTGCTTGAATGTAATCTGCTGTATGGACAAGCTTTAATTCCTCCAGCGTCGCCATACGAGGTGCGACAATCTCATCATCCGTTAACGCCTTCATTTTTTGAAGAAGATCATAAGTTAAGTAGACGCGAAGCTGATTGAAGGGATGATCTTGGTGAAACTGATACGTTTGAAAAGATGGTGAAAAAACAAAGGTCGCTTCCTTCATTTGATCGTCTGCTCCATAGGCCAGAGCACTTTATAGCCTTTTGCACGAATCAGCTTCATCACATGATCTGCATGCATCGTTTGAAGGCGGAAGACGAGCACTTTAGAGGCTTCATTGGCATGTGGGTACACGAGTACACTCAGCATTTGAATATGCTGCTCTTTTAAAATGGCTGTAATGTCTGCAAGACCCTCTGTCACTTGCGCTACTTCAACCTCTAAATGTGATCCAGGCTGATCTGCACCTGTTAGTCTTACAAACGTACGAAGTAAATCTGTTTTTGTGATGATCCCTACAAGCTTGCCACGTCTCACAACGGGAAGACAGCCAATTCCGTGTTCAAAAAAGACACTTGAAATCTCCTCAACGAAATCAAGCGGATGAGCGGTAATCGTCTCTAGCACCATGATGTCTTCAACCGGCCGCTGAATAAAAAGCTGTCTTTTCTCTGTTTCAAAAATACTTGGACTGGCATTTTTAATATCCCGATCTGTCACCATCCCAATGACAGATCCCTGCTCAGATACGATGGGAATATGCCGAATGTGATGTGCACTCATTTTTTGAATGGCTTCTTCAATCGTATCGGTTTTTCGCAGCGTGATCACATCACGCTCCATAATTTGTTCAATCATCATGTTTACCAATCCCCTTTGCCAAAAAAACGAATTGAACGTTAATACATAAAGCGCTGATGGAAGCGAAGACGATCAAAACGCTCGATTGAATCTGGACTCACATGTTTTCCGATCCGTGCCATTAAACAATTGGCTGGATGTGAGCTGATCTCTGGCTCATCTGTTGCAAACCAAACCAGACCGCCGGCGTTCATCATTTTCTCCATCATTTTGCGGTACTCCCACACGTTTTTCTTCGTCCCTTTTAAATCCCAATGCCAGTAATATTCGGTTGTAATGATAATGTAATTCTCCATTTGCTCATCCATCATGCTCACATCCAGTAAATGCTTGCCAAGTGAGCAGCCTCTGAATGGAGGAGCGACTTCAATGGCACCGAGCTCAATTAAATTGTCCATGTTGCCTTCTGACCAGCGTTCAAGCGGATCAGGGTACAAATACGTGACATAGCCTACGACAAGCTCATCCACCCTAGCAATGATAATACGTCCTTCAGGAAGATCTGCTATTTCAACAAGTGCTTGTTTCTGTTCCTCAGGCGTGCGAAATGCTGTTAGTCCTTCATGAAACGTATAGTTCGCCAGCTCTGATGCAGGTACCGGGCCTTCAATCAGGATGGTGCCTGTTTCTCTCTCAATTGTTTTTGAATAATAAGTTTTAGGATGCTCCACGTATCCACCGCCTCAAATTCTAGTGAGTCGTCTCTATTCTATCTTAAATCTTGCAATAATTAAAACGGTTTCATCAGAAGTTTTTTAAAAATTGAGAAAAAAAGTCATCTATACTATAATGGTCATTGTAAACGTATGCAAAGGGGGACTGTTTGATGAAAGTGGAAACGCTACCATCAGTAAAAGGGGACTATCATTTAAATGATTATGAGCAAGCATACAAAGAATTTTCATGGGAGGAAGCGAGAAAAAATTTCTCTTGGTATGAAACAGGAAAAGTAAATGCAGCTTATGAAGCGATTGACAGACATGCGGACTCGTTTCGTAAAAACAAGGTGGCGCTTCACTACAAAGATTCACAGCGGGATGAAAAGTATACGTTCAGGGATATGAAAATCAAGACAAACAAAGCAGGAAATCTATTAAGAGAACAGGCACATGTGCAAAAAGGGGATCGCGTGTTTATCTTTATGCCAAGATCACCTGAGCTCTATTTTCTACTGCTTGGTGCTGTCAAAATTGGTGCGATCGTCGGTCCGTTATTTGAGGCATTTATGGAAGGTGCCGTCAAAGATCGTTTAGAAAATAGTGAGGCAAAAGTGATTGTGACAACGCCTGATCTGCTTGAGCGGATTCCGTTTGCAGAACTTCCAAAGCTTGAATCCGTCATCATTGTCGGTGGTGAAAAAGAGGATGCAGGTGGTGTGCGGACGATTCACTTTGAAGAAGCATTTGAGCAGGCAGCGAAGGAACTTGAAATCGAGTGGATGGATGAAAAAGATGGATACCTGCTTCATTACACGTCAGGGTCCACTGGTACGCCAAAAGGTGTGCTCCATGTTCATGGGGCAATGGTGCAGCAAGGCCAGACGGGTAAATGGGTACTTGATTTGAAAGAAGAAGATGTCTACTGGTGTACAGCTGATCCAGGCTGGGTAACAGGGACGGTGTACGGTATTTTTTCTCCGTGGCTGAATGGAGCGACGAATGTGATTTTAGGCGGTCGGTTCAACCCTGATACGTGGTACGAAACCATTGAATCGCTTGGTGTGACCGTTTGGTACAGTGCACCGACAGCCTTCAGAATGCTGATGGGAGCAGGAGACGATCTCATTCAAAAATATGATCTCCGCTCACTCCGTCATGTGTTAAGTGTAGGAGAGCCACTTAATCCAGAAGTGATCCGCTGGGGAGACGCTGTATTCGGTAAACGAATTCATGATACTTGGTGGATGACAGAAACAGGTGCACAGCTGATTTGTAACTATCCATGCATGGATATCAAACCAGGGTCAATGGGGAAACCAATTCCAGGCGTTGAAGCTGCGATTGTAGATAATGCCGGAAATGAACTTCCGCCATACCGGATGGGGAACCTTGCCATCAAAAAAGGCTGGCCGTCTATGATGCATACGATCTGGAACAATCCTGAAAAATATGAATCTTACTTTATGCCGGGAGATTGGTATGTTTCAGGAGATTCAGCTTATATGGATGAAGACGGATACTTCTGGTTCCAGGGACGTGTCGACGATGTCATCATGACGTCAGGAGAGCGGGTCGGTCCATTTGAGGTAGAAAGTAAACTGGTGGAACATCCGGCCATTGCAGAGGCTGGTGTCATCGGAAAACCAGATCCTGTGCGCGGTGAAATTATTAAAGCATTTATAGCGCTTAGAAGCGGATATGAACCGACAGATGAGCTGAAAGAAGAGATTCGTACGTTTGTGAAAAAAGGACTCGCTGCACATGCAGCACCGAGAGAAATTGAGTTTAAAGACAAACTGCCAAAAACACGCAGCGGTAAAATTATGAGACGTGTGCTAAAAGCGTGGGAACTGAATTTACCTGCTGGCGATCTCTCGACAATGGAAGATTAATCACTTCCGTCAGTTGACTTGATATCAAAAGTATGTTAAAAATGACTTTAGTTGAATATGAAAAGGTTTTGACTGAGATTCAGTAGAATCATCTTTCCCTGTCCAAGAGAGCTGACGGCTGGTGCGAGTCAGTACAAAGAGATATTCGAATTACCCTCACGAACCGCTTTTACGAAAAGGAGCATATGCTATCTGATTAGTGAAAGAACGGATCTGTCCGTTATCAGTGTAAGTGAAAAGACGTGTTGTTTTGTCTTTTAAGCAGGGTGGTACCGCGATATATATCGTCCCTTCGTTCATTCGAAGGGGCGTTTTTTATGTTGAATTGTAAAAAAAGGAGATTTGGATATGAGTCAATTGATGGAAGATTTATCGTTCAGAGGATTAATTCAGCAGCAAACAGATGAAGAAGGTTTAACAAAATTATTAGCAGAAGAAAAAATCAAGCTATACTCCGGCTTTGATCCAACAGCTGACAGCTTGCACATTGGTCACTTACTCCCAATTTTAACATTGCGCAGATTCCAAGAAGCAGGTCATCATCCGATTGCACTTGTTGGCGGCGCAACTGGACTGATTGGTGACCCAAGTTTCAAAAAAGCAGAACGTTCACTAAACCCAGCAGAAATCGTCGAACAGTGGTCAGAGAAAATCAAAGGCCAGCTCTCTCAATTCCTTGATTTTGAAGCAGGTGACAACCCAGCTGTTATCGTCAATAACTATGACTGGATCAGTCAAATGAATGTCATCACGTTCCTTCGTGATATTGGAAAGAACTTCGGTGTCAACTTCATGCTCGCAAAAGATATCGTCAGCTCCCGTATTGAAACAGGGATTTCGTACACAGAATTCAGCTACGTGATTCTGCAATCGTTAGACTTCTTGAACCTTTACAGAAATGAAAACTGTAAGCTGCAAATCGGCGGAAGTGACCAGTGGGGAAATATCACATCTGGACTTGAGTTGATCCGTAAGTCTGAAGCAGAAGGCGCAAAAGCATTCGGTCTCACCATGCCGCTTGTGACAAAAGCAGACGGCACGAAGTTTGGGAAAACAGAAGGTGGTGCCATCTGGTTAGATAAAGAAAAAACATCACCATATGAATTCTACCAATTCTGGATTAACACAGATGACCGTGATGTCGTGAAATACTTAAAATACTTTACGTTCTTATCAAAAGAAGAGATCGCATCGTACGAAGAAAAAGTGCAAACAGCCCCTGAAAAACGTGAAGCACAGCGCCGTTTGGCAGAAGAAGTCACAACACTTGTGCATGGCCGTGAATCACTAGAACAGGCTGTCAACATCTCAAATGCGCTATTTAAAGGCGAGATCAAATCTCTTACAGCAGAAGAAGTGAAAGTAGGCTTTAAAGATGTGCCATCAATGGAGAAAGACAGTGGAGAAGAATTAACACTTGTTGATGTTCTTGTCGAATCAAAACTGTCTCCATCAAAACGTCAAGCACGTGAAGATATCACAAACGGTGCCGTCTACATCAACGGAGAGAGACAAACCGACAAAGACCATGTCCTTTCAGCTGAAGACCGAATTGAAAACCAATTTACCGTCTTAAGAAGAGGGAAAAAGAAATACTTCCTTGTAACGTATAAATAAATCCTTATGAAACAGTAAGTATCATGAAAAGCACCTCAAATGTTCATATACATTGAGGTGTTTTTCTTTTTTATTCAGAAGTAGGAATTAAGCTTTTACAGAGCGGCTTTCTCTCATTTGTCTGTTTCTTATTCAAGAAGTGAATCTTCGTTTGTATAAGCATGTTCTACCTTACAAATTCGGGTTGTATAGGATTCATACCAATCTTTTTTTCCTTTTTTTTGAACACGCTGATGTGCTGTATGTGCTTTCCATTCTTTGATGGCTGCTAATGAATCCCAGTAAGAGACAGTGATTCCAACACCATGTTCATCTCGTGCACTTTCTATTCCAAGAAACCCGTCTAGTTCTTTCGCTAATTGTTCCATTTTTTGAGCAGCAGCAGCGTATTCTTTCTGCTCAACATTTGTTCGTTTTGATGTGAAAATGACTGCATAGTAAGGTGATGCAGGTGTTTGAGTAAATAGCATCTAGTAGAACCTCCTTTTGTCTATTCACATTATATATGAAAGATAGAGAGGCCCGTAGTCTTTTTGTTTTAATTTAAAAAAGTCCAAGGTGCTTTATGATTATTTATATTTCTGTAAAATCATCTCATAAAACATTACCTTGTTCACTTTTCTGACATATTTTTCTTGTATAAAATAGAGTCGAATAAGATGAATAAGGGGGAATGAAAGTGATTCGATTTAAGAAAAAGAGTTTGCAAATTCTTGTTGCGCTAGCCTTAGTGCTAGGTTCAATGGTCTTCATCCAGCCGAAAGAAGTCAAAGCGGCTGCGCATAATCCGGTTGTAATGGTACACGGCATGGGCGGTGCGTCTTATAACTTTGCTTCGATCAAACGATACTTAGTGACACAGGGCTGGGATCAAAACCAACTTTTTGCAATCGATTTCATAGACAAAACAGGTAATAACCTGAACAATGGCCCGAGGCTCTCTAGATTCGTCAAAGATGTACTAGCCAAAACGGGCGCCAAAAAAGTAGATATTGTGGCTCATAGTATGGGTGGTGCGAACACGTTATACTATATTAAAAACCTAGACGGCGGAGATAAAATTGAAAACGTCGTCACACTTGGTGGAGCGAATGGACTCGTATCACTCAGAGCATTACCAGGCACCGATCCAAATCAAAAAATTCTTTACACATCTGTCTATAGTTCAGCCGATCTCATTGTCGTCAACAGCCTCTCACGTTTAATTGGCGCGAGAAACGTCCTCATCCACGGCGTTGGACATATCGGTCTATTAACCTCAAGCCAAGTCAAAGGCTATGTGAAAGAAGGATTGAATGGCGGAGGACAGAATACGAATTAAAAAATGAAAAAGACAGCGATTTGTGCTGTCTTTTTTGATGTCATGGTTATATAGGGTCTACTAGGTGTTGCAGAAGGTTTTTAGGAGGATAAAAGATGACGCAAAAACTCAAACAATATTTCTTAGGCTACTTTCTCTATTTCCCATGTTCATTTCTGATTATCTATATGATCTGGATGGCAATCGTCAAATCAGTGCAATGGGCAGAAGTCATATCTAATTGTACATCCATCATTGGTATCTATTACTTAATAGCCAGTGTGTGGTTTGTCTTTTTACTGCAAAAACAGACAAAACATCGTACATAGCCAAATAAAAACATGTACAAATCAACCACCATTCCTTACACTACATATAATGAACGAGATTCTTTGGAGGTGGGGATTTGTGCAACATCATCAAAAGGCTTTGATTATGGTCGATGTACAGAAAGCATTCGAGCACGAACAATGGGGAGAACGGAATAATCTAGATGCAGAGAAGAACATCAGTCGTCTATTGACGTTTTGGAGAGAAAAAGGCTGGACAGTCATTCATATTCAGCATACATCGGATCAGCCGCACTCCTTATTTCATCCAGCAAATGAAGGGCACTCCTTCAAAGAGATCGCCAAACCGCTAGATGAAGAACGGTCATACAAAAGAAAGTCAACAGTAGCTTTATAGGTACAAACTTAGAGGAACAACTAAGATCAAACGAGATCGACACTGTTGTGATTGCTGGACTTACAACACCGCACTGCGTATCTACCACAACAAGAATGAGTGGAAACCTAGGCTTTGAGACATACCTCATGTCGGATGCAACAGCCGCCTTTGGACTCGCAGATCAAACCGGTACATATTATGACGCAGAAACGATCCATCGCCTTTCTCTTGCAACACTGCATGACGAATTTGCGACTGTCCTGACAACAGAGCAGCTCATCACAAATTGGGCAAGCAAAAGCTCCTAGAATCATCTCTAGGAGCTTTTTGCTTGTTCATCCAGCGGCTGTTTTCGTTGTTCAATACTTGAGTAGATGAGATCTATTCCAATAAATAAGAAGCTGACAAAGAAAGATAAAATGAGTGTGCCGTGCTCCAAAATGGAGACATTGACTATGTTCATATTAAGGACAAACTTAATTGAGAAATGCACAACGATCCATGAGAGTAGAAATTCAAAGATAAACGTGAACCATTGAGGAAATCTTAGCAAAGAGGAAATTCCTTTACCAATGAATACTAAAAAGATCGACCAAAAAAGAACAATCCCACTGACGAATAGACAGAAGGTCAATAATGAAAGAAATGATGCATATGTAATATATTCTCCAAAAAGAAAATTCACTCCTAATGAAACAACATAAAGTACAGAACTTGGAATGATGATGACAAAACTAATCGCAAAAAAGATGAGTAAAATGAGGAGAATTTCAGCGATAGCTCCAGGCGCTTCATCGACAACTTTTGTCTTTCTCAAAATCGCATAGATAATAATTGAAAAGAGCATAAGTGCTAACATAAATGAAATAATCGACAAATTGCTTTCCTCCTTAACGTTCTTTACATTATTGTTTTAAGTTGTGAGTTATCCAGTAAATGTAATTGTAAGAGGAAAACGAAAAAGAGTAAAGAGTAATCGGTGTTCTAATTTTCTTGTGTGTAAATTTGTAGCTAGAGAGTATCGTACAAAAGACCAAACAAAAAACCCTAGAAATCCTTGAACAATCAAGGTCTCTAGGGTTTGTTTGATCACTCTCTGAGAGAGTCATGAAATTAACGAGAGTAGAACTCAACGATTAGTTGTTCGCTGATTTCAGGCGCTAATTCAGAACGCTCTGGAAGACGAGTGAAAGTTCCTTCAAGCTTTTCAGCATCGAAAGTAAGGTATTCAGGTACGAAGTTGTTCACTTCAACTGATTCTTTCACAACTGCAAGGTTTTGAGATTTCTCACGAAGAGCAATCGTTTGACCTGGTTTCACAGAGAAAGATGGGATGTCTACACGGCTTCCATCAACAAGGATGTGACCATGGTTTACTAGCTGACGAGCTTGGCGGCGCGTACGAGCAAGGCCAAGACGGTATACTAGGTTGTCAAGGCGAGTTTCAAGAAGGATCATGAAGTTTTCACCTTGTTTACCAGGAAGTTTAGCAGCTCTGTCAAAAAGAGTACGGAATTGACGTTCGTTGACACCGTACATGTGACGAAGCTTTTGCTTCTCTTGTAATTGTAAACCGTATTCAGATAGTTTTTTGCGTTGTCCTGGACCATGTGGGCCTGGAGCGTAAGGGCGTTTTTCAAGTTCCTTACCTGTTCCGCTTAATGAAATGCCTAAACGGCGGGAAATCTTCCAACTTGGACCTGTATAGCGAGCCATAATGTGACTCCTCCTTATTGTTTTTATTTGTGAAAAATAAAAACCGTCTGTTCTTTGTCTTTTCCGTCATTATGTTTTCATGCATCCTCGCTCCAGCAGCAGGGAGTTACAAGATGCACCTCCATATAGAAGGAACAAAATGATACAAAAAAGCCGAACAAAAAGGCTGCCATATTTCACACAAACTCTATTATATGACGCCAGATAGGAGAAGTCAACCTATTTAAAGAGGAGAAGGTCAAACGTGGTCGGCATTCATTCGGGAAGAAAGCAAAACAAAAAAGCAGACGCATTGTCTGCTTTTCAAGTATCATGACACATCAGTAGATGCTGATAACGCATTTTGGACAACCTCTGTAAATTGAACTAAGTACGTTTCATCTATTGCATTGAAACGATCTTTCACTGGACTGTCAATATCGAGTACCCCAATGATTTGTCCATTTACTTTAAGTGGGATCACAATTTCAGATTGCGATGCTGCATCACATGCAATATGACCAGGGAATGCATGCACATCAGCGATACGCTGTACATCACCTGTCGCAAATGCTGTACCGCAAACCCCTTTTCCAGAAGGAATGCGTACACATGCGGGCAGTCCGTTGAATGGACCAAGCACAAGCTCTCCGTCTTTTGCTAAATAAAATCCAGCCCAATTGACTTCAGGAAGCGAGTGATAAAGCAGCGCCGCAGCATTGGCTAGGTTGGCAATGAGATCAGGTTCACCATCCGTAATCGCTTCTACTTGCTTGATGAGTAATTGATAGTCTTTCGATGGATCGCCAGACTGTTTTTCGACATGAAACATGAAAATCTCCTACTTTCTATCTCAAAAATACATAACTTGCGCTTCGCATGTGGGATTTGTCGAGCAATGATTAAAGGAACTTCCGCCTTCACCTTGAAGTATGTACACATGAAGAGGGGTGAGCGGATGAAAACATCAACAACCGTGCAAACAAAAGACCGTATTATTGAAGCTGCCATCAGACTTTTTAACCAAAAAGGATTTTCTGGAACCTCTGTCCGTGAGATTGCGAAGGAAGCAAACGTCAACGTTGCCCATATATCTTATTACTTTCAAGGAAAAGGAGGGCTGCTTGAGCAGCTCGTATCCGATTTTTATGAAGGCTATATTCAGATGATTGAATCGCACATCCAGCACATGGAAACCCGTCATGCAAAAGAATGTTTACTTCATGTGGTTTTTGATATTTTATCTTATCAGCATGAAAATCGTCAATTAACCCGTTTCGTTTATCGAGAAGTGACCATTGATTCAACGCTGATCAGGGAAATCATGTCCACCTATTTAACAAAGGAAAAATACTTGTTTCAGCTTATCATTGAAAAAGGAAAAAGCACCCATGTGATTTGTAAGCAGCTGTCACTCTCATCATTTATGATCCAGCTAAAATCACTTCTGATGATGCCTTATCTGCAGCCGCAATATTTAACAGAGGTGCTTTATATCAACCCAAATGAGCCTTACTTTTATCAAACGTACTATAAGGAACTGAGCCGGTCGCTTCATCATCTGTTAGAACCAAATGAACCCGCACTTGATCCTCACCTGAAACTCATGATGTCTTCAAATTGATCATACGCATACCCGAGATCTTCCGCTTGGTGGGCATCAGACCCGAATATGAGCGGAATTTTTTTCTGTTTTGCAAGATCAATCATCCATTGATCTAAATAGATACTTCTGGCATATGTTTTACGAAGACCTGATGTATTAAAATCTAAGGACATGCCTTTTTTTGCCGTTTCTTCAAGACAAAGGGTGACCCTTTGACATAGTTCTGGCGACATTTCGTATGGAAAAAGTTGTTTGAATTTCTGGACAAGGGTGATATGACCGATTCTCTTTGGCTTATATGGACCTAAAGATGATAGAATAGAAGAATGAATTTGGTCATAGTAGCTTTGATAGACGTGTTCGGTGCTGCCATAGATACTGATCAGCTGCTTGAAGGCATGCTCATCAAAATCAAGACAAATATAATCATTGCCAGCAGGAAGAAAGTGAACAGATAAAATGCTATCGTCTAGTTCAGGGCCGTAGCAGTCTAAAAAGGCACTTGTTTCCTCTTCATACTCTTTGATATAGTCGACCTCAAGCCCAGTTTTTACTATTAACTGTCCTTTGTATTCCTGTTTCAGCTGATCCAGCTTCGTCAAATAGGCTTCAAGGTCTTGAAGCTTCATGGCACTATCCTGCTCAGGCGTTGGATCTCGAAACGAAGGAGGCAGCGGGGCATGCTCGGTAAAGGTGATGGAATCAAATCCCTTTTTCATTGCTTTTTCAATATAAGAATGAAAAGGATCAAGCGTACCGTGCGGGCAAAATAGCGTATGTAAATGTGCATCTTGTTTCAACATGTCGTCACCTCTTGTCGATATTTTGAAAAACGTCATGTTTATCAGCGAAAATAATGAAAAATCATGACCAAAAATGCTGGTTACATGGTATCATAATAACAATGAAAACGACAGCTTCCGCATACATAAAAACAGGTCACATCAATACATGTGATCAAATGATAGAAAGCCTGAATGACTTTCTTGAAAAAACATACATAAAACCGTGAATGGATCGTATTGGCAAAAATACAATCCTGCTTATAAAAAACAAATGCAAAGCGGACACGAAAGGGTTCTCAGGTCTACTCGGGACACTACCCTGACATCACTTAGATCACAACAAGGGGGCTCATTATGGAGTTTATCATCGGTTTAATTGTCATTTTGCTTGCTTTGTTTTCAGTCGGTTATTTCCTCAGAAAAAATATATATAAAGAGATTGACCGATTGGAAGCATGGAAAATTGAAATTTTAAACAGATCAATTGTAGAAGAAATTTCAAAAATCAAACATTTAAAAATGACCGGAGAAACAGAGCAGTTTTTTGAAAGATGGCGTGCAGAGTGGGACGATATCGTCACAGCCCATCTTCCAAAGGTAGAGGAGCTATTATATGATGCAGAGGAGTATTCTGATAAATATCGATTCTCCAAAGCAAAGCAAGTTCTTGCACATATAGGAGATCTGCTCACCGCTGCTGATTCAAACATCGAAGACATTTTAAAAGAGATTGCAGACCTTGTCACAAGTGAAGAGCAAAACCGAAAAGACATCGAGAAGGTCAAAGAGCAATATCAAACGGTACGAAAAAATCTACTTGCTTACAGCCATTTATATGGCACCCTTTATGACAAAATGGAGCAGGACTTGGACGAGGCCTGGGAAGGGATCAAGCAGTATGAAGAAGAGACAGAAAACGGAAACTACATGACAGCAAGGAAAATTTTGCTTGAGCAAGACCGCAGACTCGATCAGCTGCAATTATATATCAATGATGTACCGAAGCTCATCGCAGACTGTAAACAAACTGTGCCAGGTCAGCTGACGAAGCTGAAAGACGGTTATAAAGAAATGACAGACAAAGGCTACAAGCTAGAGCACATCCAGATCACAAAAGAGCTGGAGAACTTGAATAAACAGCTGACCCGTGCGGAGAAGCTGCTGATTGATGAACTCAACTTAGATGAAGCATCAAGCATTCTGCAAATGATTGATGATGCGATTCAGACGCTGTATGATCAGTTAGAAGCAGAAGTAGAAGCAGGTCAGGAAATCAAGAGCAAAATGCCTGAGCTGACCGAAGCATTTGAAAAACTTGAACAAGACCACACGCAGACAAAGGCAGAAACGGCTCTTGTGAAAGAAAGCTACAAGCTGACAGCAGGAGAGCTGGATCAGCAGAAAGCCTTCGAAAAACGATTAGAAGAAATTGAAAAGCTCATGAAGCAAATACGAGAGAAGCTTGATCGTGACCATGTCGCATACACATTATTAATGGATGAAATCAATCAGCTTGAGACCTTTATTGAGGATGCCAAAACGCTTCATGAAGCGTTTAAAGATCACCTTCAATCGTTACGAAAAGAAGAATTACAAGCAAGAGAAACATTGGCTGAACTTAAAACCATGCTGACAGATACAGTGCGCCAGCTGCACAAAAGCAACATTCCAGGTGTACCTGCTGACATCAAAGACCGTGCTGAAAAAGCGCAGGAGATGATTCAGCAAGTGCAGGAGCAGCTAGAGAATTTGCCGCTGAATATGCCAGCAGTGAATCAGCAATTAAAAGAAGCCTCTGAAACAGTCAGACATGTGGTTGATGTAACACATGACATGCTTCGTAAAGTGGATCAAATTGAACGGATTATACAATACGGCAACCGGTTTAGAAGTCAAAACCACATTCTTTCAGAGCAATTAAAAGAGGCAGAACGAAGATTTTATGCCTATGATTATAACGATTCATTTGATGTGGCAGCAGCAGCTGTCGAAAAAGCATCACCTGGAGCCGTTCAGAAGCTTTTAACTCAGCAAGAAAAAGAATATCAGCATCAATAAAAAAGCTGAAGTCCATTTTAGGACTTCAGCTTTTTCCATGTTATGAAGCTTGCTTTTGGCGTTCTTCTGAAGCAGAAGAAGTGAATAGAGAGATAA
Source organism: Bacillus sp. FSL K6-3176 (assembly GCF_038003325.1). Lineage (NCBI taxonomy): Bacteria > Bacillati > Bacillota > Bacilli > Caryophanales > Bacillaceae > Bacillus > Bacillus sp. FSL K6-3176. The sequence continues at coordinate 2,667,895 of NZ_JBBOOX010000001.1, read as the reverse complement.
CAAATCCAATCACGATTCCGAGTATGGCAGGCATAATCCAGCCTATACCAAGGTCATATAGCGGCAAGATCGTTTGAAAGAGATCTTTCACAGGACCAATCGGCAGTTTCGCCGCTGCTAAACCGTCAAACAGACTGACGCAGCCAGTTAAAATCAAAGTAAGGACATACACAGGTCTTCTATGACCAAGCCATTTGTCAGCAAGTGATAAAACGATAATCACAATTGCTAACGGGTAAATCGCAGTTAACACAGGTACTGAAAAAGCGATAATATGAGCAAGTCCAAAATTTGAAATGATAAAACTGAATAATGTGACGAGTGTAACGACCATTTTATAAGAAAGTTTAGGTAATAAATTTGAGAAATACTCTCCGCACGATGTCACGAGACCGATACTTGTGGTTAAACAGGCAACCGTAATCGCCGCGCCTAACACAATATTACCTAAACTGCCAAAAAGAAATTGCGAGGACTGAGCCAAGATTTTACTACCATCTCCAACAAAACCAATGGCGTGTGTACTTGAAGCACCTAAATAAGCAAGTGATAGATAAACAAATGTTAATCCGCAAGCTGCAATTAGACCTGCTTTGATACAAGCAGAAGTGAGTGCCTTTTTACTTGTTACACCACGTCCTTTAATGGCGTTGATGACAACAACCCCAAACACAATAGATGCAAGAGCGTCCATGGTTTTATAGCCTTCTAAAAACCCTTTGAAAAATGATCCATTGCTATAGGACACATCAGGTGTGCCAATGACGCCCATCGGTGTCAAAATGGCTTTGACGATAATAATCAAAATGATCGTAAATTTAATCGGTGTTAACACTTTCCCTACACGATCCACAATTTTCGTTGGATTTAGCGCAAGATAATACGTAATACCAAAAAAGGCCAGTGTAAATAAAAAAAGTGAGAGCCAAGCTGGTACACCAGCTAAAAAGGGTAGTGCACCAATTTCATATGAAACCGTTCCTGTACGAGGAATAGCGAAAAGTGGCCCGATAGATAAATATAAAATGACGGTAAACGCTGTTCCAAAAGCTGGGTGAGCTTTATCAGCTAATCCTTTCGCATCTCGACCTGTCAAAGCGATTGCAATAATCCCTAGAAGAGGTAAACCGACACCTGTTAATAAAAATCCGCCCATTGCTTTCCACACATTTTGCCCAGCATATTGCCCAAGCTCTGGTGGATAAATCATATTACCGGCGCCGAAGAATAGAGCAAACAGCATAAAACCTATGATAACCGTATCTTTCGTCGACAAAGTTGCCTTCATTGCATTTAAAGCCTCCATTATTATGTTGAAATATTCTGTTAATTAGTTGCTAGGTAACCGTTCATCATTAACAATCATTAATTATAAAGGATGTACGCCTGATGTCAACATGTGTTTTCGTACAAAAGTCATGAATTTTTCTATTTTAGTATATGAAGAACAATAAAAAAACATCCCCTTCTTCTTTGGAAGGGGATGTTTTGATTTGCGATGATTATGAGGCAAGTTGCTTTGGTGGGCTGGTAAACATGGAAATAAGTACACCAATCACAGCACCGATAATAGCTGGTATGATCCAGCCAATGCCTAAATCGTAAAACGGAACAATTGATTTCAAGATGCCAGGCAATCCGCCTAGATTCACTTCGGCAGCTAATAATCCATCAATAATGGCAAAGAAACCAGTAAAGATGAGAGAAGTAATATAAATGATTCTTCTGCCGTTAATCCAGCGGTCAAGGAACGATAATAAAATAATGACAATGGCCAGTGGATAGATCGCTACGAGTACAGGCACCGACAGAGAAATGATTTGTGCCAGTCCGAGGTTTGCAACGAATGTGCTAAATAAAGAAACAATTAGAACGACGGTACGATAAGAAAGTGCTGGGAAAAGCTTTGAAAAATATTCCCCGCATGACGAGACAAGTCCAACACTTGTTGTGAGACAAGCGAATAAAATGGCTGCGCCAAGAACAATGTTACCAGCAGAACCGAATAAAAAGTTTGCAGAAAGTGAAAGTAGTTTTCCTCCTTCATTTGCTCCGACCATTCCAGTTGCATCAGGGCTTGAAGCACCAACATAAGCAAGTGAAATATACACGAGTGCTAGTCCCACTGCTGCAACAAGACCAGCTTTTATACAAGCCGATGCAAGTGATTTTCGTTCTGTGATCCCTCTATCTTTCACAGCTGTTACGACCACGATTCCAAAAACGATAGAAGCAAGAGCATCCATTGTTTTATAACCTTCTAAAAACCCAGTAAAGAGAGGGTTTGCTTTATATGTCGCATCAGGCGCACCGATCATTCCCATCGGTGTAGCAATGGCTTTAAACACAATAATGGCAATAACCGCTAATAAGATTGGTGTCAGCACTTTACCAATTCGATCAACCAGCTTTGAAGGGTTTAAAGCAAGAAGATACGTAATGGTGAAAAACACCAGAGTAAAGATGAATAATGGAATCCATGATTCAGCCTGTCCTTCAGAAAGAAATGGAGCTAATCCAATTTCATAAGAAACCGTACCTGTTCGCGGAATGGCGAAAAATGGTCCAATGGATAAATACAGAATCACGGTGAAGATAGTCCCGAATTTAGGGTGTGCTTTATCGGCAAGGCCTTTGGCTCCGGTACCTGTAAGGGCGACAGCAATAACCCCTAATAGTGGAAGACCTACGCCTGTAAGTAGGAATCCGCCGATGGCAAGCCATACGTTTTCACCAGCATATTGTCCAAGAACAGGCGGGAAAATCATATTTCCTGCGCCAAAGAATAATGCAAAAAGCATTAGTCCAATAGCCAATGTTTCTTTTATACTTAAACTATTTTTCAAAATAGTCCCTCCTCAATCAGTGTATTGTGTCAAATTTAAATATTCTGACAATTTAGGTGTTTATATGACAATTGCACTATGGATGATATAGTGAAAATGAAAAGTTGTCAACTGCCATTTTCAGAAAATTCTCTGTCTGACTTCATTATGGTAACATATAAATGCATTTATTTTTTAAGTTTTTTTGTAAGGAGTTTAAGATATGATTTATCTTGATAATAGTGCCACAACAAAGCCTTATCCAGAGGTTTTACAAGTGCATCAGCAAGTGAGTGAGCGTTTTTTTGGGAATCCGTCTTCGCTGCATCAACTTGGAATTGATGCAAGCCGTCTATTAAGTGAAACGCGAAAACAAATCCTTCACTATACAGGCTTTACACAATATGAGATTATTTTTACTTCAGGTGCAACAGAAGCAAATAACATTGCCATCAAAGGGGCTGCTCTTGCCAAGATGAACCGAGGCAGACATATTGTCACAACAGCGATTGAGCATCCATCTGTCATCGAATCGTTTGAACAGCTGAAAACATTATTTGGCTTTGATATTTCCTATATTCAAGTAAATGAGCATGGTCGTGCAGATATGACGCATTTAAAAGAAGTGCTTCGCCCTGATACAGTGCTTGTCAGTCTCATGCATGTAAACAATGAAACAGGCGTGATTCAGCCGATAGAGGAAGCGTCCAGCATCATTCGGAAGTATGCCAAAGAGGCGATTTTTCATGTCGACGGCGTACAAGGAATTGGCAAGGTTCCGCTGCCTAAAGAGATGGATATTGATCTTTTAACGATGTCAGGCCACAAGATTCACGGCCTGAAGGGAACAGGTGCCCTCTTTTTAAAGAAAGAGATCATACTTGCCCCTTTTATCACAGGAGGAGAGCAAGAACTTGGCCTTCGCTCAGGGACTGAGAACCCTGCTGGAGCTGTCAGCTTAGCAAAAGCCATAAAGCAATCATTTGAATATTTAAACAAGCATCATGATGAGATGATCGCCTTAAAAACGGAGCTAGAGCAGCAGCTTGGAAAGATAGAAGGCGTCGTCATAAACACACCGCTGACGCATAGCGCACCGCACATTGTGAATTTTTCAGTGCCAGGTATTCAAATCGAAGTCCTTCTGCATATGCTCGAAAAGGAAGGTATTTACGTTTCGACAACGTCTGCTTGTTCTGCTAAGAAAAAGGAACCAAGCCGTGTCCTGCTGGCGATGGGGAAATCAGAAGAAGCAGCCAAAAGCAGCATGAGAATCAGTTTGACATATGGACAAGGACCAGAGCTAGCGCCGCAAATCATCACATCGATCGCACAAAGTGTGAAAAAATTAAAAGGAATGAGATAACAACATGAAGTATGACCATATTTTAGTCCGTTTTGGTGAGATTTCAACAAAAGGGAAAAATAGAAAGAAATTTATCGAAAAACTAAGACAGCATATCCGGTTTGTATTAAAAGACTTTGAAGCATTAAAGTATGCATCTGATAGAGACCGCATTACGATCATGCTAAACGGAGAAGACCCTGAACCGATTTCAGAACAGCTTAAAGGTGTATTTGGCATTCAAAGCTTTAGCCTGGCTGTAAAATGTGAGACAAATCTTGATGCCATCAAAGAAGCGGCACTCTCAGCGGTTCAGGAAGTGTATGAACAAGGAAATACATTTAAGGTCTCAACGAAACGCTCTTATAAACAATTTGAGCTTGATTCAAATGAAATGAACCGAGAAATTGGTGGACATGTTTTAAGGAATACAGACAACTTAACAGTTAATGTGAAACAGCCAGATGTTCACTTGCGAACTGAAATAAGAGAACATGCGACGTACATTACATTTAAAGATGTAAAAGGTGCAGGCGGACTGCCAGTTGGTTCAAGCGGAAGAGCGATGTTGATGCTCTCTGGCGGATTTGACAGCCCAGTGGCCGGCTATCAGGCAATGAAACGAGGCATTCAAATTGAAGCTGTTCATTTCTTTAGCCCACCTTATACAAGTGAACGTGCTAAGCAAAAGGTCATTGATCTAGCGGAATGCTTAGCTGCCTATGGAGGCGAAGTCAAGCTTCACATCGTTCCTTTTACAAAAATTCAAGAGCTCATTCACAAACAAGTACCAGAAAACTATACGATGACATCAACGAGAAGAATGATGCTCAAAATTGCAGATAAAATAAGAGCCAAGCGTGATGCGCTTGCCATTATTACAGGTGAAAGCCTTGGTCAAGTGGCAAGTCAGACACTTGAAAGCATGTATGCCATTAATCATGTCACAAACACACCGATCATTCGCCCGTTGATTGCCGTGGATAAGAATGACATTATCGAAGAAGCGAGACGAATTGGCACATATGAGACAAGCATTCAGCCATTTGAGGATTGCTGCACGATCTTTACGCCGCCATCTCCAAAAACAAAACCAAAGCTTGAAAAAGTAGAACGCTACGAAAGCTTTGCTGAATTCGAGCCAATGCTTGATGAGGCAGTGGAGCAGATCGAAACAATCGTTGTCACAAATGAAAAGAAAGCAGCTGACAAATTCGCTGATTTATTCTAAATAAAAAATTTCATAATAATTACCATAAAATCAATCGCATGAAGTCATGTGTTTCTACACATTCTATATTCACAAGGAGGTGAGAACACATGGCTCAACAAAACAGACAAAGCAGTTCTAATCAATTAGTCGTTCCAGGCGCTGCACAAGCGATCGACCAAATGAAGTACGAAATCGCTTCAGAATTTGGCGTAAACCTTGGACCAGAAACAACAGCTCGCGCTAACGGATCAGTTGGTGGAGAAATCACTAAGCGTCTTGTATCTTACGCTCAACAACATATGGGTGGCGGATCTTTCTAAGACACACAATTAAAAAGCTATGGCTTATGAGCGGGTTTATTCCCGCTCTTTTTTTGTACATAAATTGTTAGAATATTTTTAAAAAAGAAGACGAAATGAAAAAATTATGGCATAATACTAGGAGTAGGTCCTAATTCAAGCATTTTTCAGTTATGAGTGTTAGAATAGGTAAATTGAAACATGATTCGTTTCATAGAAAGAGGCTAAAAGGAGCTGTACCATGAAAAGAGAAGACTTAATTGCACCAGAACAATATAACTTAGTCAGTGAGATTGAAGCGTTCAGTCATGACCAGGAGAAAATCGCCCTGCACTGGCAGGACGGAAATGGCCATGAAGCGCATGTGACATATGCAGCATTAGTGGAAGAGGCAAATAAAATTGGTCATGTTCTATTAAATGCAGGCTTTAAAAAAGGCGATAAAATCATTGTGATGGTGCCGCGTATGCTAGAGGCATACAGCATTTATTTAGCCATTTTAAAAACAGGAATGGTTGTAATTCCTTGTTCAGAAATGCTTCGCGCTAAAGACATAGATTACCGAATTGAACATGCAGAAGCAAAAGGAGCGATTGTTTACGCATCATTCATTCAATCGTTTGAAGGAACCAACCAGCCAAAAGATTTCAAAACATTCTCGATTGGTGAGAATGATCATGGCTGGACAAACATTGTTGCGCAAAAGGAAGAGCAGTCAAGCGAGTTGAAATTGGCAGACACAACACGTACGGACATGGCGTTTCTCTCTTATACATCAGGCACAACAGGTAACCCAAAAGGGGTTGTTCATACACACGGCTGGGCGTATGCACATTTACGTACTGCGGCCAAAGCATGGCTCTCCATTAATGAAGGGGATAAAGTATGGGCAACAGCAGGACCAGGCTGGCAAAAATGGGTGTGGAGTCCTCTCTTATCTGTTTTAGGAAGTGGAGCAGAAGGTTTTGTTTATGGAGGGAAATTTAATCCGAATACGTACTTAGAGCTGCTTCAAAAAAATGAAATCAATGTTCTATGCTGTACACCAACAGAATATCGATTTATGGCAAAAGTGGATGACCTCAGTCAGTACGAGCTACCCAAATTGCATAGTGCTGTTTCTGCGGGAGAGCCGCTCAACCGTGAAGTCATCGATACGTTCAAAAAACAGTTCAATATCGAAGTGCGAGATGGTTACGGGCAAACAGAAAGCACGCTGCTAGTCGGGGTGCTGAAAGGAATGGACATCAAGCCAGGCAGCATGGGCAAACCAACACCTGGCAATGAAGTAGAGATCATTGATGAGAATGGCCAGATCTGTGCTCCAGGAGAAATAGGTGACATTGCCGTTCATCTTGAAACGCCGGCTTTATTCAAGGAATACTACAAAGATGCAGAGCGTACAAAGGCGCAGCGCCGAGGGGATTACTTTATTACCGGTGACCGTGCGAAAAAAGATGAAGACGGGTATTTTTGGTTTGAAAGCCGCAGGGATGACATCATCGTCAGCTCAGGTTATACAATTGGTCCATTTGAAGTCGAAGATGCACTGATTAAACACCCAGCAGTGAAAGAATGTGCGGTTGTGGCAAGTCCAGATGAAATCAGAGGATCAATCGTGAAAGCATACGTCGTCTTGCGTGATGCATCTGCACAAAGCGATGAGCTGATTAAAGAACTGCAAACACACGTGAAAAATACAACAGCACCGTACAAATATCCAAGAGAAATCGAATTCATTGACGAGCTACCAAAAACTCCGTCAGCGAAAATTCGACGTGTCGAGCTGAGAGAAAGAGAGCTTGCACGAAAATCATCATAACAGTAGAAACAATAAGCGTCTGGATGGAAAACCATCCAGCGCTTTTTTTATTGGACAAATCAAATATGTAAAATTCGTTCATGATGTTTTATGTTAAAATGTGTAAGGATGATTTGAAAAGGAGAATGTTCTGAAAATGTCGATTGCGATAATTCATGGGATTGTGCTTGCCTTTGGTCTTATTTTACCTTTGGGCGCGCAAAATGTATTTGTATTTCAGCAAGGAGCCCTTCAGCCTCGATTATATCGCGTACTGCCTGTGGTCATTACAGCTGCTCTCTGCGACACACTTTTAATTACTTTAGCTGTCATTGGGGTCTCAGTTGTTGTACTCACCATTCCTATCTTGCAAATAGGTCTTTTTATCATTGGATTTTTCTTTTTACTTTATATGGGGTGGTCAGTTTGGAACACGAGCTCTGCATCAGGTAATCAAGAAAAGGTGGACTTGATGCCTGTGAGAAAACAAATCGTATTTGCCTGTTCCGTTTCACTATTAAACCCTCACGCGATTCTCGATACGATTGGCGTGATTGGAACGAACTCTCTTCAATATCATGGGGCGGAAAAAATGGCATTTACCGCAGCCTGTATGATTGTCTCGTGGTTATGGTTTATTGGTCTTGCCCTTATTGGGAAAATGTTAGGGAAGCTAGATACAAACGGCAAGTGGATGAACCGTATCAATAAAGCCTCAGCCGTCATGATCTGGCTGGTTGCATTATATATCGCCTATCAGCTTATTGCATAAAGGATACATAGAGCAAAAGAGACGTGATGCATGAAAATGAGTGCTGAACATGTCATGGGAAAAAAGCGTTGGATGGAAAACATCTGGCGCTTTTTTATTTCTACTATCTCGGGCGAAGCTTCAGTTACATCCTGTTCATTTTTATCACACATGCTGACGATTCAATTACCTGGAGGAAATGATCAAAATAGGATCTATGCTACACTATAATAAATGTATTTTATTGGATGTGGAGGTTTTCAAAATGGCTCATAGAGAACAGCGTAAAGGGGCAGTGCTTGCTGTCTTTGATACATTGATGTTTGGTGTACCAGTTTTGCTGTGGAATTTATATAAGAATACGAATAAAACATTGAAGCTGATGATCCCGATTATTCCAATAGTAGGTTTCATCACGTATCTTTTAGCATCTCTTTACTAATGTGTTCAAAAATCATTTGCATGAGCGATACGCTCATGCAGATCATTTTTTGAAAATGGTTTGATTTAATAGACGGAGAGCTTGTACGATATCATCCATTTGATTTCGGTCAGAGGAAGAAAGGCTGTCCATGAGCATGGATTCAATTTGTTGAAATGCTTTGTCCATACACGCACGGCCTTTTTTAGACAGCATAATGACATGTTTTCGCTTGTCATCTTTATCTTCTTGTCTATCAATGAATTGTTTTTCGTGAAGCTTTTTCAATTCTCTGCTGACATTCGGAAGAGACATGTGCTGACAATCGGCGATTTCGCTAGGTGTTAGCGGCTCACTGACGGCTAACTGCTCCAGAATCAAATATTGTAGAGTGGTTAGATCAGAGGGTTTGATCTTGCTCATCATAGCATGTTTCAGCTCAGAAAAAGTAGAAGCAAATGTGACAAACTCTTTGAAAAAATGTGGGTTTTTCATCCTGTTTCACCTCCTACGTACCATACCAAATTTATTATCAAAAAACAATTATCATTTTACAACTAAAAAAGAGGGGTGTATGCTTTTGGTTATCAAATGATAACTAAAGGAGCCAAGCCATGAATGTACTCATTATTTATACCCACCCCCATCACAATAGTTTAAATGGTGCTTTTTTTAAAGAAATCCTAAAGGGCAGTGAAGAAAATCCAAACGTTCAAGAAGTGAGAATCATCGATTTATACCAAGACAAATTTGATCCTGTACTTATTTTTAATGAAGAGAAAAAAAGACGTGATATGCATAAGGACCCTGAGATTCAAGAATATCAAGAGAAAATCAAATGGGCAGACAACATCGTGTTTGTTTATCCGATTTGGTGGGGGCGGCCGCCAGCCATGTTGCTTGGTTTTATTGATCGCATGTTTGCAGCGAATTTTGCTTATCGTCAAACAGGCGGGCTGCTTCCAGAAGGCTTGTTAAAAGGAAAGAGGGCTGTATGTGTTTCGACAATGCAAGGACCGACCCACTATCCTTTCTTCTTTTTGCAAAATGCCCACAAAATCTTAATGAAACGTGCTCTTTTGCAATATGTCGGGATTAAACCGGTGAAGTTCTTTGAATTTGGCATGATGGAAAGTCCGAAAGGGAAGCATGACGTGAAATTAAAACGGATATACAACTATTTTCGGAATATCAGCTCATAAAACCACATTCCTTGAGTCATTTTTCTTCTAATTTGAACCTGTTATGTCTTAAAATGACAGAGAGAGTGAGTGACTCATTCTCTTTATTTGAAAAGGGGGATATGGATGAAGAAAACATTGTTTAAAGATGCGGCTCTTATCACACTTGATCCATCTTTAGGTTTTCTGGAGAAGGGAGATCTATTAATTGAAGGGGCACATATTGTAGAAGTCGGACCTTCGATTGAAGCAAGCGGTGCTGATGTTGTGGATGCGTCTGACATGGTCATCATGCCAGGGCTTGTGGATACCCATCGTCATGTGTGGCAGTCTGTCATACGGGGGATCGGAACAGATTGGTCTTTGCAAACGTATTTGAGCAAAATTTATTATGGCAACTATGGGGCGATGAGACGTCCATCAGATGATCGAATTGCTAATTATTTAGGCGCATTAGAGGCATTAGATGCAGGAGTGACCACGTTTTTCGACTGGACGATGATCAATTCTATGGATCATACAGAAGAACTCATTGGAGGTTTAAAAGATGTGGGTATTCGAGCGGTCTTTGGTTTTGGTACCTCTGGAGATGCAGCGTATTGGGACAGAGAGAGTACGCTCACGAATATGGAAGACGCAGCCCGCGTGAAACAAAAACATTTTCAATCATCGGATCAGCTGTTGACGATGGGACTTGCCATTCGTGGACCTGAATTTTCTTCATGGGAGACGACCGTCTTTGAAATTGAAACAGCGAGATCACTAGATGCATTATGCAGTATGCACATTGGCTTTGGAAATTGGGGAGCGGCGGATCGATCGATTGAGCGACTCCATCAAGCAGGGCTGCTCGGGCCTGATTTGAATATGGTGCATATCAATGCAATTGATGCAGATCAAATGAAGATGTTAGCTGACAGCGGAAGCTCCATCTCGATTACACCTGAGATTGAAATGATGATGGGACACGGATATCCTGTCACAGGGCTCGCCATTGAAAATGGCGTTCTGCCAACGCTTGGTGTAGATGTGGTGACAGCGACAGGCGGAGATTTGTTTGCTCAAATGAAATTCGGACTACAGGCGGAACGAGCGATTCAAAATCAATCTTTATTGATGGAAGGGACGATGCCAGGGCCTGAACTTGGATTGTCTGCACAGCAAATGCTTGAAGCAGCCACTATAAACGGGGCTCATGCCTTGAAGCTTGATGACAAAATCGGCTCGCTCACACCTGGAAAAGAAGCTGATTTTATCTTGATCGATCGGACAAGCATGAATCTTCTTCCGATGACAGATCCAGCTGGGGCAGTTGTGCAAACGGCACACCCTTCAAATGTTGATTCTGTCTATGTGGCTGGAAAAGCAGTGAAACAAAATGGGAAGCTAGTTGGAGTGAACTTAGAAGAGGTCAAACAAAAAGCTTATGCGGCAAGAGATCATATTCTATCGCACAAGTTTGAATCAACGCCATCATAAACAAACAATCCCCATAGGCAGCTGCCTATGGGGATGAGATTACAAGGATTCTTTAATGACTTTTTTGTAATACTGGACAGATAGGAATCCGAAGATAGAATATAGCACCGTATAAATCGACATGACGATGAGCATTGGTGTCCACAGTTCACCGCCGAAGAAAAACCAGCCTGACTGTACTGCAAAGTAGCTGTGAAGCAACCCGACAACGAGCGGAATCCCAAAGTTAAATAGCTGCTTGAGCCGAATACCTTTTAATAGATCCTTCTCAGTAAAACCAAGCTTACGCAAGATCGTGTAAGAGCTTTGTTCTTCTTCACTTTCATTCATCTGCTTAAAGTATAAAATACAGCCTGATGTGACAAGGAAGCTGAGACCTAAAAATCCGACTATAAACATCATCAGTCCGATGGTTTGTTTTTGTTGCTGAGTGGTAGCCAATTGAGACATGCTGTTGTCACCTAGTTTTAAAGAGGTAAACACATCACTCGCTTGTTCAAGGTTTTGATCATCTTTTATATTGACTGCGTGATATTGATTATTCTCAATCTGAAGTTTAGGGTCTTTCTGCTGGTCAAGCTGCTCAAAGACACTTTGACTGACGACAGCAACAGGTAGACCACCAAACGTAAAGTTGTAAGAAATGAGGTAATCTTTCTTCATATCAATGACCTTTAAATCAAGGGGTTTCTTAATAAGTAGTTTCACATCACCTGAACTTTGAATCGGCATGAATTTCTTCAATAAATCACTGTAGCCGCTTAAGATGACTTCGTTGCTTTTCACATGAATATTTGGTGCGTTTTTCTCACTGATCACAGGTAGAGTTAAGACACCTGGATCATTATTCATATTTTTAATCTCTGAATCCATGATCTTTTTTGCGTCAAACTTCGCTTGAATGACCTTGAACTGCTTTGTTTCATACGCAATATGTTTGTCAGAAAGTGCACGAGTAAAGGTGTTGGCTTCTTTCTCAGATCCCATGACGAAATGTGAAGGGATCTGTTGTTCAGCGGTTTTTTCTGCTGAGTAATAGGAAATGTAGCTTAAAGATAACAACCCGATGGCAAGCGCAGATACCGTTGTAATAATCGTTAAAAGCAGTGCGTTTGATTTTAACCGGAACATAATAGATGACAGAGACAGGACTTCATGAATGGCGAGATAGCCATTTTTTCGTTTGCGTACGATATTGGCAATGAACGAAACAGAGCCTTTATAGAAAAGAAAGGTACCGATAATGACAGAGGCTAGAATATAAATCATCGCTAAAAGTAACGCAAGCATGGACGTATATGTGCCGGTAAAAAGCTGAGAAGAAATATAATAGCCTGAGCTGATGAATGCAATGCCTAGAACCCCAATGATGATTTCAAACACAGAGATTTTTTTCACACGCTGTTCTGTAGAAGACGTGGTTCTAAATAAAGATAAAATCGTCTGTCTATTAATAAACCATCGATTTCTTAACATAATTAATCCATAGATGACGAAAAAGACGATCAGTGTCTGCAAAAGGGCCATGCCTGAAAAATGCAGGTTGGCGATGGCGTTCACGCCGGTTACTTTAAATAGCACCATCAGCATGAGTTTTGAACCGATAAATCCAGCTATGATACCAACAGCCATGGAGACCACGTATAGGATAAAGTTTTCTGCATTGAGTAGTTTGGCAATTTTTTGTTTCGTCATGCCAATGAGCTGCAGGAGACCTATTTCTCTCCCTCTTCGTTTAATAAAAATGCTGTTCGCATATAACAGGAAGATTCCAACAATGGCAATGAGTAGTACTGAAGCGGCTTTAATCGACGCACCGCCCTTAATGGACCCCTTTACATCATCAAGTGCTGGTGAGTACTGCAAGGTGACAAAAGAAAAGTAGAGCGCCACACTAAATACGAGTGCAAACACGTATAAATAGTAATTTTTTAAGTTTTTCTTCAGATTGCGGAAGACGAGCTGATTAATGTTCATGCTTCACACCGCCTAAAACACCTTGCGTTTTCATAATATCCTCGAAAAACATCTTTCTCTCTAGAGCGCCTTTATTCAATTGTGTATAGATCTGTCCATCTTTGATAAAAATCACTCGTCTTGAATAACTGGCTGCAACAGGGTCATGCGTCACCATGACAATGGTTGCTTTGCGCTTGTGATTGAATTCTTGCAGCTTGTTCAGTAAGTCAGAAGCAGATTTGGAATCAAGTGCTCCAGTTGGTTCATCAGCAAAAATAAGGCTTGGTTCATGAATAAAGGCACGCACCGCAGATGTCCGTTGCTTTTGTCCACCAGATAGTTCATTTGGATATTTGTCTCTTAGTTCATAAATCCCCATATCCTCTGCAAGCTGTTGAAAGCGTTCAAAAGCTTCTTTTTTAGGCGTTTTGGAGATGGATAATGGCAAGAGGATGTTCTCTTTAACCGTGAGTGTATCAAGTAAGTTGTAATCCTGAAAAACAAAGCCAAGCTGTTTCTTTCTAAATTCAGCGAGCTGCTGATCTTTCATTTGCGTCATTTCTGCATCTGCAATCCGAATCGATCCGCTGGACACATGATCAATCGATGACAATACGTTCAAAAGGGTCGTTTTCCCCGAGCCTGATGGCCCCATGATGCTGACAAATTCTCCAGCTTCTATCGTCAAATCAATGCCTTTCAGCACCTCTTGTTTATTGAATTTGTTTCCATAGTTTTTATATAACTTGCGAGCTTCTAAAATGTTCATCTGTCGAACCCCTTTTTTATTTAATTGATATCTCTAGTATAAAAAGAAGCCGATCAGACTTCCTGCGATTTGGCGAACAAAATAGACGAGCATGTGACATTGTTGTCACATGCTCGCAATATGCACAAAATCATTCTTTTTCGGAAAGATAAAGGTAAAAGTGGTCCCTTGATCTAATGTGGAGTTGACCTCGATCGTGATATGAAGAGCGTCAGCTCCCTTTTTTGTTAAATAGAGCCCCATGCCTGTGGAGGCCGTGTCATTGTGATGTCTTGTGGAGGTAAAGCCTTTTTCAAAAATACGGGACACGTCTCTTGGGTCAATTCCTCTACCTTGATCTGTGATGGTGAGCACCACTTGTTCGTTCATTTGTTTGCTTTCGATGATAATGTCAGATGAATGGCTGTACTTGACTGCGTTTGTCAGCACTTGTCTGATCATAAAGGATAACCATTTTGTATCACTTAATACGTCTCGCTCTTCTAATAAAAGGTCAAAGCCAATTCCTTTTTGTATACACCACGATTGGAGCGCTTTGATTTCTTTCGTTAGCATGTTTTGGAGATCCAGTTTTTCAATAAATAAATCATTTTCAATATGTTGGATCCTGCTTTGATGCAGCTGTGCATCAAGGAGTAAATGTATTCTAAGCCATTCATATGTCATATTTGATTTGAGCGGCTGTTCTGTTATACGGTCAATCATTAAGTGCATCGCCGTGAGCGGCGTTTTCACCTCATGTATCCATGAGAGCAGTTCATCTTTTTCTTCTTCCAGTGCAGTCTTTTGTTTAGCCATCATCTGGCGGTATCGGTCGATTTGCTCTGACGCTGCCTCCTGTACAATTTGTTCAAAAGGGGAAGAGGGTTTGAGACGCATTTGATGGTCTATGTTTTCGTCCCATTCTTTCAGTTGTTCATAATAAGCAGTTTCTTTCCGGTAACGAAAAAAAAGAAAAACAATGAAGAGTAATGTAGACAAAAGCACGATATAAAAAAGAGAAGCGAGTGGAATCGTTGTATCCAAATATGCAACAAAGAGAATGAGAAGCTGCAAACTAAGAAAGAACAAGATCCAGCTTCTTCGTTCTTTTAGAAATGCTTGCAGCATCATTGATCATCCTTTTCTTTTGCAAGATAACCTTGACCCACCTTTGTTTCAATGAAGGCGCCAAGGGAGATTTCGTCTAGTTTTTTTCTAAGGCGGTTGACGTTTACAGTGAGTGTATTGTCACTCACGAATCGTTCATCGTCCCATAAAGCTTGGATGAGAGATTCCCTTTTGACGATATGGTTTTTATGCTGAATCAATTCTTTGAGAATAAAAAACTCATTTTTTGTTAATTCAATCTCACCGTTTTCATTTGTCACTGTATTATTTTCAAGGTCAAGGGTAGCGCCGCACCAGACTTTTAAGTTGGCTGGTTCCGCATTATAATCATGGACTCGGCGAAGAACAGCACTTACTTTGGCGATGAGAACGTCAAAGTGAAAGGGCTTTTGTACAAAATCATCAGCTCCAAGCTGCATCGACATGACCATATCAGCAGGGTGATCACGAGAGGAAAGAAAGATGATGGGCACATTAGAATGATGCCGAATCATCCGGCACCAATGAAAGCCATCGTACTTTGGCAGCTGAATATCAATAATGACTAGATCAGGCTGGATGGAAGTGAACTCCTGCATGACCTGTTGAAAATTGTTGATCCCATACACATCATAAGACCAGTTTACTAAACGTTCTTTGATTTCTTGGAAGAGGGTTGTATCATCCTCAATCAGCAAAATTTTAAACAAAACGAGCACCACACTTTTTGAATTACTTGTACATCATTGTAGCGGAAAACAGGCACTCCCGCTAGAAGCAGACAGTAAAAAAGCAAGGGGAGAGATCCCTTGCTTCGGTTTATTTACCTAAAAAGTGCTTTTTAAAGAATGATAATTGATATTCAAGTGTGAGCGGGTCATTAAAGTAAAACTCTTCCGCATTTGCTTCATACACACGATGTTTTTTCACAGCAGGAATGGACTTATAGATTTCACTGTTTTGATAGGAATTGTCCATCTCGCTGTTTTTGCTAATGATCATATAGTCTCCGGCAAATTCAGGGATGACCTCTTGTGACACCGCATAATAGCCAGCTTTTAATGCTTTTTCTTTTACTTTTTCCGGCATTTTTAGTTTCATTGCTTGGTAGAGGATTTCTGTTCCGCGTCCCCATGCATCTCCAAAGACGTAAAGATCTTTTGTGCCGCTTTCAAAGACAGATACGGTTGCATCTTCACCAATTTTTGCTTTGATTTCTTTGCCAGCTTCAGCTGCGCGTTTTTTGAAATCCTTCACCCATGCTTCTGCTTCTTTTTCTTTGTTTAAGACTTTTCCAATTTCAATATGCTGCTGAAGGTAATCGACTTTGTTATACGTGAATAAAACAGTTGGGGCGATTTTTTTTAGTTTTTCTACATTTTTTGCACCGCTTAAACCAATGATGACATCAGGCTTTAGCTTCATGATTTTTTCTACATTTTCATCTGATACTTCTTCCACATTTTTTAATTTCTTTTTGAAACGTGGATTCTTTTTTGACCAAGAGTCAACACCCACAAGGTTCACACCAAGTGACAAGACATTTCCTGTATAAGAGGCGAGAACAACAACACGTTTTGGATTTGCTGGCAGCTTCACAGGTCCATTTTCAGATTGATATGTAATCGTGTCTGACGTTGATTGATTTTTTCCTTTATTTGAGGGAGAGTTGTTGCTATTGCCACATGCGCTCAACGCAAGTACGAAGATGAGCATCAGAGGGAACAATATTTTCTTCATGAATGTAGACTCCTTTGAAATCGGCACATAAGCCGTGTATTTGGTTGTATGAGTGATAATGATAATTATTATCACTCAGATATCATACCATAGATGTGAGGTTTGTTGTCAATGATATTTTAGCTGTGGATAGAGGAATTCTGATAGAAAGAAAAAAAGATCAAGGCAGTGTATGACCTGATCTTTTTTCTTATTTAAACCAGCCTTTTTCTTTGGAACGAGTGATGGCTTCAATTCGGTTTTTGACTTCTAGTTTATCTAAAATAACGGATATATAGTTTCGGACAGTGCCGCTTTTTATGCTGAGTTCCTTGGCGATTTCTTTTGTGTTTTTTCCGTCTGCGACGAGTTCTAGAACCGACTTTTCTCGTTCAGTTAAAGGATTTTCGTCGCTATACAAGTCTTCCATTAATTCAGGGGCGTACACCTTTTTCCCTTTCATCACGCTGCGGATGGCACTTGCCAAATCCTCGCTTGGGCTGTCTTTCAGCATGTAGCCGCTAACGCCAGCTTTCAGCGCTCTTTGAAAATAGCCAGAACGGGCAAAGGTTGTTAAAATGATGATCTTCACATCAGACTTTTTGAGTTCTTCAGCGGCATCGAGCCCAGATTTTCCTGGCATCTCAATATCCATTAAACAAATGTCGACCGGGTGTTTTTTAGCAAAATCTATGGCGTCCTGACCGTTTGTGCCTTTTCCAACAACCGTCATATCGTCTTCTAAATCGAGAAGCGATCCAAGAGCACCGAGTAGCATTTGCTGATCCTCTGCGATAAAGATGTTAATCATTTTATTTCCTCCTTATCTTTCGCTGCTGA
Source organism: Bacillus sp. FSL K6-3176 (assembly GCF_038003325.1). Lineage (NCBI taxonomy): Bacteria > Bacillati > Bacillota > Bacilli > Caryophanales > Bacillaceae > Bacillus > Bacillus sp. FSL K6-3176. The sequence continues at coordinate 2,650,204 of NZ_JBBOOX010000001.1, read as the reverse complement.
ATCATTTGGAATGCTCATGATCAGCTTCGTCCCGTTTTTTGTCTCAATGTGCAGGCGTCCATTTGCAAATTCCAATCTTTCTCTAATCCCTGCAAGGCCATGTCCCTTCGTTTGAGAGGATGGATGACTGCCTTTAAATGTGCCGTTATCCTCAACTGTAATGACAGCTTCCTTTGACTTTTGATGAATCGTGATTTGACAGACAGTGGCGTCGCTATGCTTGACGACATTCGTCACGGCCTCTTTGATGCACATGCTCACAATGTTTTCGTTAAGAAGAGAGATGTGTTTCGGCGCTTCCTTTTCATCATAAATCATGTCAATATCCGCGGCTTCAAGTATTTGCTTGATGTTCAATATTTCATCTTTGATCCGAATGCCTTTCATGGAAGAAACAATTTTTCGCACTTCATTTAGAGACGTTCTAGCTGTCTGCTGGACGCTTTTTAGTTCGGCACGAGCCTGTTCAGGGTCTTTATACACGAGCTTACGGGCAAGGTCACTTTTTAATCCAATGAGAGAGAGTTTTTGTCCAAGTGTGTCATGCAGATCGCGAGCAATTCGCTGTCTTTCTTCAAGTTTGACAAGATCGGCGATCCGTTCATTGGCATATTCTAATTTCTCTTCTAGCCGTTCACGTTCCTTCCTGCTTCTAATGCTAAGAGGGAGGAGGATGGCGCTGATCAGTGTAATCACGACAAACGGAATTTGCGTGAGAAACCAGCCCTTTTTTAAGATCAGGCTAAAGTTCACCGCTACGGCAGCGCTCGCTAGATGGATATAGTATAAGATATAGAAAGGGACTTTTCTTTTGATATGCCCGTTGAAATAGGCGATACAAAAAGCAAAATAAATGTAGCTGTAGAGCATCACATAACCAGTCGAAATGGCGATTAATAGAAGGCCGAATACATATAACGACCAGCCCTTTGAGACAAAGGCAAAACGGTAGACCGCAAAAAAGACGACGTTTAAAATAATGCCGATCACAATGCCTAAAGTCGAAGGGGTCTTAAAGATAAAATAAAAGGGCAGGATGAAAAAAATCGCCCAAATATATGGGGAAATCCCATGCAGTTTTTGAATTTTAAGTTGTTTTTTCATCCGTGATTCACCTTTTTCATTTTTTCAGTCTTTTTCACTACTTTATCAAATTGAACAGATGAGCGCATCCTGCAAATACAACAAGCTCCTTCTATTGTAAGAAAGAGCTTGCGCCAATTATGCATTCTTCTTCAGAATGTCTCCTTTTATGACAGGGGTGATTCTAGTCTGACGTGCTTCTTTAAAGGTCACAAATGCTTTCGTCTCTTCATCCCATAGTCTGAATTTCATCGACTCAATACTAGTCTTTAACGTGATGGTTGGCACATTTTTAAGTGGTTCACTGTGTTCATGGGCATGTTCTAAATGATAATTCGGTACCCTCGGGCTTAAATGATGGACATGGTGGTAACCAATATTGCCTGTTAACCATTGAAGAAGTTTTGGCAATTTGTAAAAAGAACTGCCTTCTACAGCTGCCTGCACATAATTCCAATGTTCATCTGCTTCAAAGTAAGAATCTTCAAATGTATGCTGCACATAAAACAACCATACACCGATTGATCCTGAGATCAGGAAGATTGGACCTTGGACAAGCAGGAACTCCTGCCAGCCAAAAAGAAGACACGTTGCAGTTGCTAGCGCAATGATGCTCACGTTTGTGAAATACGTGTTCCAGCGCTCTTTTTTACGAGCATTTTTGACGTTGAAACGGTTTTTTAAGAGAAAAACAAAGATCGGTCCTAAAATAAACATCACAAAAGGATTACGGTAAAATCTGTAGCGAAATTTCGTCCAAGCTGATGCTTCTTGATATTCTTTGACTGTCAGGAGCCAAATGTCGCCAGTACCTCGTTTGTCTAGATTACTGCTTGTGGCATGGTGAATTGAATGATCTCTTTGCCATTGAAGATAAGGGAAAAGGGTGAGTACGCCCGTTACAAAACCGAACAGGTGATTCAGCGGCTTCTGTTTAAAAAAGGATTGATGGCAGCAGTCGTGAAAAATAATAAAGACACGTACTAAAAAACCAGCTGCAATAACCGCAAAGAAGAGGGTTAAAAGGTAGGAGATGTTCAGGCTATAATAGGCAAGAAACCAAAGCCCCAAAAATGGAATGAATGTATTAAAGAGTTGAATGATACTTTTTTTCGAATTAGCACCAGAGAATTGGCCAACTTGTTTTCTTAAAGTGGCTTGCTGCTGTGTGTTTGTTGAAGTCGTCATGAACGTTCAAGTCCTTTCCGTTTCTTTCTACTTCAAAGTATAGAAGGAAAGGTGTCATGCTCATAGTAGCACCCATCATGTATTCAATATGACATTTGTCATGTTGGACGCGGGAAAGGCTGATGGTTCAAGGGTTGTAAGCTTATTTTATTTTAAATAAAAAAAGTAAAGGCGCTTAGCCTTCACTTTTTATGCACGTGCTTCATGTACTTTTAACTGCTTGCCTTTAATCGTTGTGTGCCGCATGGCTTTTAGCACAAGAGGGCCTTTGCCATTTAAAATATCTACATATGTTTTCGTTTCCTGAATGGTAATAATCCCAATGTCATCAAACGCAACTCCGTCTATTTTGGCGATCGTTCCAACGAAATCAACTGCCCGGAGTTTCTTTTTCTTCCCGCCATTAAAATACAGCTTCATAATATCTTTTTCTATGCCGGCCTGCTTATTTTCCTTTTGAATCGGTGTTTCAATTTTTTCTTCAAAGCTTGCCACATGCTGTTCTGCTTCTTCTTTTGTAGGATAAGGCTGAATTTGAAAATGAATGCCAGCTTCCTCTTTTAATTCTTCAATGAGCGGCTGCCCGTGCCTTGTCATAAACGCAATCGTTTTTCCGCTTTTACCCGCTCTGCCAGTTCTTCCAGTCCGGTGAATGTAGCGTTCTTTTTCATATGGCAAGTCGTAATGAATGACATGTGTCATATCACTGACATCAATTCCTCGGGCTGCAATATCTGTTGCGATCAAATAACGGAATTCCCCGTTTTTAAATTCATCCATGACGGCAAAGCGGTCTTCCTGCCTCATCCCGCCATGAATCTTATCGCAAGGAACATCCCACTCATCTAGCTTCATCGTCAGCTCATTCACTCGCTCCTGCGTATTGCAAAAAATGATACAGCTATCTGGATTTTCAATGACAATCGTTCGTTGAAGTAATGAAAACTTGCCTTCTTCCTCGGTTTCAATCAACGTGTGGGTGATTTGCTGCTTCGTCGTTTCCTCCCGAGCAATCTCTATCACTTTTGGCGATTGTAAAAACTGCTCACTCAAATCCTTCATTTCATCAGACATCGTCGCTGAAAATAACATCGACATCCGCTTTGGCGGCAGATGCTGAATAATAGAAGAGACTTGATCAATAAATCCCATGTTCAGCATTTCGTCTGCTTCATCTAACACGAAAAATGACAGATTGTCTAAAGAAAGTGTCCCTTTTTCAAGGTGATCCAATATTCGTCCTGGCGTTCCGCACACAATGTGGTTCTTTTGTGCAAGCTCTATTTTTTGTGCTTGAAATGGAGCTTTACCGTAAATGGCGGCCGCTTTGATTCGTTTAAATCGTCCGAGACTGGTCAGATCCTGTTTGACCTGCATGGCAAGTTCTCTTGTTGGGACGAGGATGAGGGCTTGAGGTTTATTCTCAGCCCAATCCACCATTTCACAAATTGGCAGACCGTAGGCTGCTGTTTTGCCACTGCCTGTCTGAGATTTGACAATGAGGTCCTGCTTTGAAAAAGCAACGGATAATGTCTCGTGCTGAACAGGTGTAGGTGTATGGAAATGAAGCGCTTCTAGCGCTTGTTTCAATTCATCGCTTAATGGATATTGATCAAAATGTTGTAATGGCATCGTGTTCTCCTTTTCGTACATGTATACTTGTGACATCATACCATATCTTTTCAAAGACACCATGACCTTGAATGAAAAGGCATGAAAAAAAGCCCCGTAAAGGAGCTTGTCAATGATTAAAGGAATCTGCGTTTTACTTTTTCCCAATAGGAGTTATCTTTTAATTTGACCGTTTTGATCACTTTACCAGAAAGGCCAATATCAATTTGTTTGACATGTTTTGTACCTAGCGCTTCGTTATCAAGACCGATAATCGGATGGTCGTTACCGTCCTGAACAACCTTTAGTGTCAGCTTGCGATCACTGCTTAAAATGAAAGGAGCTCCAAGTGTACGGTATGAGTTGTTATTCAGTGATGCCAGCTCGGTTACTTGCATACACGGAAGCATCGGATCCACCACGGCGCCGTTGACAGATTTATTGTAGGCCGTTGAACCGGTCGGAGTGGAAATAATCATCCCGTCGCCTCTAAAGGTTTCAAAATGGAAATCATCTATATACACATCGATGACAAATGTTTTAATGATGCTAGAGCGGATCGACAGTTCGTTTAAACAATGGAACTGGTTTGTACTGTCAACGCTTACATCGATGATCGGATATTTTCTCACTTCAATTTGTTCAGTGTTCATGGCATCAATCATTTTATCAAAATGTTCTAACGAAAAATCGCAGTATAGGTGCGAATTCTCTGTTTTTGATACCCCTACATACAAGCAGTCATCCCGGAAGTTCGTTTTGCGGACCGCTTGAAGAAATGTACCATCTCCACCAATTGAAGCAATGATATGGGCATCTTCTGCACGCTTTACGACGTGAAAGCCTTGATCGGTAGCGAGCTTCTCCAGAGAAGAAATGTGTCCATCCAATTCATGATCTTTTTTGTAAAAGAAAAATACATTGCGACGATTGTCTGTCATTGACGTTCTCCCCTTTGTTGTCAAAAATAGATTTCGAGTAGTAAAGGGCTTACATAAAAACCCTTGCTCACATTTTACACTTTTTTCATATGAAAGTAAAAATATTAGAAAGACGCTTCATCATGATAGAGGCTTCCATTTGAGAAATGAGTCATTGTAAGTGATTAGACAACGCTGACTTTGAGCATAATTTAATAGCTCATTTTGGAGGCTAGAGAGGTCTGGGCGTTTCGTTGTGGAGATGATCTGAGCTATTAGATGTAGGAAGAGGATAAAATAACCAATTTTTCGTCATGATGAGCAAATGATAGAAGATGTAAAGTTGATCGTCATTTCACATCGGTGCTATCATATGTTGAAATGAAATGTAAAAAAACCACAGTTCCTGTGAAACATTTCATGTGTGTGTTCGTATGAACGAAGTGAGACAAAAAGGAGGAGAAAGAAATGAATGCGAAAAGATGGGTAGCCTTAATCATTGCACTTGGTGTTTTCGGCTTTTCGATTGTGATTAGTATCACGACGGCCTTGTATGAAAGCTTCAATGATAATAAGATGAGCTATCAATTCGGGGACGAAATCGAAGAAAAGGTACTAGAGGATGGCAGCGGAGCGAGTAAAATTGCTGTACTTGAGATTAATGGTACGATTCAAGATAACGGTGGTGCATCCAGCCTTTTAGGCGGGGAAGCATATGATCATCGTGCGTTCTTAAAAGAATTAGATAAAGCAAAAGACGATGCGTCTGTGAAAGGTGTCTTGCTGCGCGTTAACTCTCCTGGCGGCGGTGTCTATGAAAGTGCTGAAATACATAAAAAATTAGAAGAAGTAAAGAAAGCGAAGAAGCTAATTTATGTTTCTATGGGTTCAATGGCGGCTTCTGGTGGCTATTATGTATCCACTCCAGCGAAAAAAATCTTTGCTTCACCTGAAACGTTAACAGGCTCTCTCGGGGTCATCATGCAAAGTTTGAATTATGCAAAGCTGGCAGATAATTTAGGCATTAAATATGAAACCATTAAAAGTGGAAAATTCAAAGACATCATGTCACCAAATCGTGATATGACAAAAGATGAGCGCGACATCATGCAAAGCATGGTTGACAACTCTTATGAAGGTTTTGTGAAAGTCATCTCAGAAGGACGCGGCATGTCTAAGCAGGACGTCAAGAAAATTGCTGACGGCCGGGTATATGACGGAACACAGGCGAAATCGAACGGATTAGTGGATGAGCTTGGTTACTATGAAGATGCACTAAAAGCAATGAAGAAAAATGAAAAAGGCCTAAAAGGAGCAAAGGTTATCAGCTATTCACAAAGCTTCGGCTGGAACTCTCTCTTCAATATGAGTGCAAGCAAGCTCTTTAAAAGCGAAATTGATTTTCTGAACTTAAAAGAAACACTGGCTGGCTCAAATGGGTCTAAACCGATGTATCTCTATTCAAAATAAAGGAGGGATCATAGATGGATTCTACATTCGATGAAGTAACGGAAAGTCGCAGCCAAGAGGGAGAATCAAGGCCGACTCTTGCGAAGCGCACTTCAATTGAAGCGCAGGCTTTTGCAGGTTTCTGGATTAGATTTTGGGCATTTATCCTAGATTGGCTCGTCGTATGGGGTGTTAACCATTTGACGGTTTCTCCAATCTTTAGTCTCTTTGGCTGGTCAAAAGGTGGAGGTTGGTTTTCCCCATTTTCCGTCACAACGACAATTGTCTTTCTGCTTTATTTTGCGATCATGACGAAGATTTTCCAACAAACACTTGGAAAGATGGTGTTTGGAATCAAAGTCGTCTCACTTCAGCCGGAGAAGAAGCTGCCATGGGATGTCATTTTCTTTAGAGAAATTGTGGGGCGATATATTAATACGCTTTTTGTTCTCTATGCTGTGGTTGGGTTCACGCCGAAAAAGCAAGGGGTTCATGACTACTTTGCAGATACGGTGGTTGTTCATGAACATTTATATGAAAAAACAGAATCAAACGCATAATCAAAGAGAGTTTGGCCGGGTACCGGTCAAACTCTTTTTTTGGTGATTGGGTATAAAATCCAGAAGGAGAGCCATAATCGTAGAGGAAGCATCATTTGTTATGGAGGAAGTGAGCACAGTGCTGTACGTTTGGATCGCAGCTTTTTTGTTCCTTGTGATCTTATTGATCTTTATGAAAGTGACCATTTCACTGGACTATTCACATGCAAATGACAATGACCATATTGCGGTGAAGATCATCACGTTATATGGAATCGTCAGACTGAAGAAAGACATTCCGATGGTGAAAGTGAATACGGAAGATCAAACGATTGATATTCGTGAAAAGAAAATGGCCAGCACCAAAACGCCGAGTCACGAAAAAGAAACCATGCATAAAAAAGTGGGAAAACGTGATGTGAAGGAAATCCTTCATCAAATGGAGCGTATTACAAAAGAGATTGTCGATCTAAATCGGATCATGCGAAAGTTCTTCATTCATATAAAAATCGTCTCATTTCACTGGTCCACATGGATTGGTTTTCATGACGCAGCTTTAACAGGTGTAGCAGCCGGTGGTGTGTGGTCAGTCAAAGGAGCACTTCTTGCCTTTATGCAGGAGCACCTCACCTTTAAGCACAAACCCGTCTATGAAGTGATTCCCGCTTTTCAGCACAAAGTATCACAGACACACTTTGCATGTATAGCTTATTTTCGGATTGGACATGCTATGCTTGCAGCCATTCGATTACTTGTCCATTGGTTAAAAGGGAGAAAGGCGAGAAAGAATGCCTCTCTTCAAGCAACGAAGAATGAATCATCTGTTTAAGGAGGAACCCGAAAATGGCAGATCATCCAATCCAAGGTCTGATGAAGACAGCGATGGAAAACTTAAAAGAAATGATTGATGTGAACACGATCATCGGCGATCCAGTCGAAACCCCTGACGGCAGTGTCATTCTCACTGTGTCAAAGGTTGGTTTTGGATTTGCAGCCGGCGGCAGTGAATTCAACGGTAACCAAAAGAAAGAAAAACGGTCTGATGAACAAGAACGAAAAGAACCGAGACTCCCATTTGGAGGCGGAAGCGGTGGGGGAGTATCGATTACACCAATCGCCTTTTTAATTGTGGGAACAAATGGCGTACGAATGCTTCATTTGGATGAACACACACATCTGCTCGATAAAATATTGGATTCTGCTCCTCAAGCAATTGAACGTCTTCAGCACATGTTTAAGAAGGATGAACGGGAGCATCGTCACAAAGAACGAAAACTAGATGACATAGACCTTTAAAAAGTTAGCTGCCCTGCAGTTAACTTTTTTTTCAAAATGGACGATTAGGCTTTGCAGTTTTTTGCTTTCTCTACTATGATAGAACCATACATTTGATAAGGGAGGAATTGTTTTGGCATCGATCACATTTAAAGGGAGCCCAGTAACGCTTGTAGGAAATGAAGTGAAAGTAGGCGAGCAGGCTCCAGATTTCACGGTATTAACGAACTCACTAGGGGAAGTTTCACTTTCTGATTTAACAGGAAAAGTGACGATTATCTCAGTGATTCCTTCTATTGATACAGGTGTGTGTGACGCACAAACAAGACGTTTCAATGAAGAGGCAGCCGGCTTAGGTCCGGTCAATATTTATACCATTAGTGCAGACCTACCATTTGCACAAGCACGCTGGTGCGGAGCAAACGGAATTGAAAATGTCGAAACATTATCTGATCATAGAGATATGTCATTTGGTGAAGCGTTTGGTTTATATATGAAAGAATTGCGTTTATTGGCGCGTGCGGTCTTCGTATTAGACCCAAGCGGAAAAGTCGTTTACACTGAGTATGTAAGCGAAGCAACCAATCATCCAAATTATGAAAAAGCCATTGAGGCTGCGAAATCACTGTTATAAAAGCAGCATCGACAAGAGCTCCGGCTTCATACTGGGGCTCTTTTCAATGAGAACATATAGCTTTTAACAAAGCGAGGAGAGAAAAGCATTGCAGAAAGATCAAGTGAGTACGATTTTTGAGCTGCTCGATACAGCTTCAATTCGTTTAAAAAAGGAACAGAACATTTCCTATATTGAAGCATTGGCAGAAGCAGGAGAAGCCTTTTTCCAGTCAAATGATCGAAACGGTTTACTAAAAGATTTAATAGAGAAAGCAGATTTCGCCTCTTATGATCATGAGCAGATTCGTAAAGCGTTTCAGCTCGCCGTACTGAAAGGACAAAAAGATATTTCACATCCAAACCGGCAGATGACACCTGATACAATTGGTCTGTTTGTCAGCTATTTGGTCAATAAATTTTTAGAAGGACAAAAAGAGCTGGTTGTCTTTGATCCAGCAGCAGGAACAGGGAATTTACTGCTTGCGGTCCTCAACAATGTAACAGCAGAAACAAAACGTGGTTTTGCCTCTGAAATTGATGACGTGCTCATTAAAATTGCGTGGGCACAAGCGAACTTAGAAGAAAAAGAAGTAGAGCTTTTCCACCAGGACAGCCTTGAGCCGCTTCTTATCTCACCAGCAGATGTTGCTGTATGCAGTCTTCCTGTCGGGTATTATCCAAATGATGAGCGCGCTAAAGACTATGAATTAAAGGCAAAAGAAGGTCATTCCTTTGCGCATTATTTATTCATTGAGCAAAGTCTTCGTTACACGAAAGAAGGCGGCTTCTTATTCTTCATTATTCCAAACGATTTGTTTGAAGGAAAAGAAAGCGTACAATTAAAGGATTTCATCAAAGAACATGCATATATGAATGCGTTAATTCAGCTGCCAGTCTCTATGTTCAAAGACAAAAAGCATGCAAAAAGCTTATTTGTGATGCAAAAGAAAAAAGAGGGGCTCGAAGCACCGAAACGTATGCTATTTGCCAATCTGCCATCTTTCTCACAGAAGGAAGCAATGGTTGGCGTCATGAGAAAATTAGACCAATGGTTTATAGAAGAAAAAGAAACGAAAGAATAGCCAGAGTGATGTCTGGCTATTTTATTATTCAGAAAATAACGACTTATTGATGTAAGCGGTAACAGTTCGAAGGTGTACTTGAAATGCAAAGTTTTCAATGTTTAAATGAAAAAGTCAGATATTTTTCGGACTTATCGTTAAACTATAAAAGACCCGTTCAAACAGGTTGAATATAGCACCGAAAAAACGTGAAACCTTATATAACAACTGAGTAAAAGGAGCGACAGTAATGTCCAAAATTATTGCAATCAACGCAGGAAGCTCATCTCTTAAATTCCAATTGTTTGACATGCCAGAAGAAACCGTTTTAACAAAAGGTCTTGTTGAAAGAATCGGAATGGACAACAGTATCTTCACGATTTCTGTAGATGGAGAAAAGAAAACAGAAGTCAAAGATATTCCAGATCATGCAGTAGCGGTTAAAATGCTGCTTGAAAAACTAATTGAATTTAACATCATCAAAGACTTTAATGAAATTGATGGCGTAGGACACCGCGTCGTTCACGGCGGAGAAAAATTCAGCGATTCTGTTGTTTTAACAGATGAAGTCATCAATGACATTGATCAGCTTTCAGAGCTTGCACCACTTCACAACCCTGCAAACGTTGTAGGAATCAAAGCATTCAAACAAATTCTGCCTGACGTACCAGCGATTGCTGTGTTCGATACAGCGTTCCACCAAACAATGCCAGAGCAGTCTTACCTATACAGCCTTCCGTACGACTACTATAAAAACTTTGGTATTCGTAAATACGGATTCCACGGGACAAGCCATAAGTTCGTAACAGAGCGTGCAGCAGAGCTATTAGGCCGTCCTCTTGAAGAGCTTCGTTTGATTTCTTGCCACCTTGGAAATGGTGCAAGTATCGCAGCAGTTGAAGGCGGAAAATCAATCGATACGTCAATGGGCTTCACACCACTTGCGGGTGTTGCAATGGGAACACGTTCAGGTAACATTGACCCTGCCCTTATTCCATTTATTATGGAGAAAACAGGACATACAGCTGAAGAAGTACTTTCTACTTTGAATAAGAAGAGTGGTCTTTTAGGTGTGTCTGGTCTTTCAAGTGATCTTCGTGATATCGAAGAAGCGACAGAAGAAGGAAACGACCGTGCTGAAGTAGCACTAGATATTTTTGCAAGCCGTATTCACAAATACATCGGTTCTTATGCAGCGAGAATGAATGGTGTAGATGCCATCATCTTCACAGCTGGAATCGGTGAAAACAGCTCAGAAGTGAGAGCACGTGTACTTCGTGGTCTAGAATTCATGGGCGTATATTGGGATCCATCTCTTAACAACATGAGAGGCGAAGAAGCATTCATCAGCTACCCTCACTCTCCTGTAAAAGTCATCGTGATTCCAACGAACGAAGAAGTTATGATTGCAAGAGACGTTATGCGTTTAGCGTAACATCCTTTTGAAGCTCTTTTCCTCAGCGGAAAAGGGCTTTTTTCTATTGAAATCAGCATGCTATAATGTGAGGCAATATGAAAGGAGCGGTGTGAAGAGATGAGCGCCCAAGAACATAAACGTGAAGCGAAAACGAGGCTTCATGTAAAAGTCATTACCGTCAGTGATACAAGGACAAAAGAAACAGATAAAAGCGGCCGTCTGATGATTGATTTGCTCAAGGAACAAGGGCATCTTATTCTTGCATACGATATTGTGAAAGATCATATTGGGGCGATTCAAGACGCCGTTTTAGAAGGAACAAGCGAAGCGAAGATTGATGCCGTCTTGTTAAACGGGGGAACTGGTATTGCAGCAAGGGACGTCACGATTGAATCCATTACACCTCTTTTCTCAAAAGAGCTGCCGGGCTTTGGAGAAATTTTTCGCATGCTGAGCTATTCAGAAGATATTGGATCAGCCGCTATCTTATCTAGAGCGACGGCAGGGGTGATTAACCAAAAAGCCGTTTTTGCCACACCAGGCTCTACCGGAGCAGTTCGGTTAGCCATGACCAAACTCATTATTCCAGAGCTTCCTCATGTCTTGCGAGAGCTTGAAAAAGATCAAAAATAGCCCAAAATGACTCTGCCAAGAAAATTTGGCAGAGTTTTTTTCATAAAGGGGTTGAAAAAACAATTTTTCCTTGTTACAGTGTATACATACTAAATGCATGTTTATAAATTAAAACTTATTTTTATGCAAAAAACATTCACAGAATCAAAACAAGCGAGAGGAGCTTTTCAAACATGTCACAAAATAAAAAAGTCGTATTAGCATATTCCGGAGGTCTTGATACCTCTGTTGCAGTTAAATGGTTACAGGAGCAAGGTTACGAAGTTGTTGCTTGCTGCCTGGACGTAGGTGAAGGAAAAGATTTAGCATTCGTTCAACAAAAAGCACTTCAAGTCGGAGCTGTTCAATCTTACATGATCGACGCAAAAGAAGAGTTTGCTGAAGAATTTGCACTTGCTGCACTGCAAGCACACACGATGTATGAAGGGAAATACCCGTTAGTATCTGCACTATCTCGTCCGCTCATTGCCAAAAAATTAGTGGAAGTCGCAGAGAAAGAAAATGCCGTAGCCGTTGCACACGGATGTACAGGGAAAGGAAACGACCAAGTTCGTTTTGAAGTATCAATCAAAGCATTGAATCCAGACCTAGAAGTTCTTGCACCAGTGCGTGAATGGAAATGGTCTCGTGATGAAGAAATCGACTATGCACAAAAGCACGGTATTCCAATTCCGATTAACTTAGATAGCCCATATTCAATCGACCAAAACCTTTGGGGCAGAAGTAACGAATGTGGTATTTTAGAAGATCCTTGGGCAGCGCCGCCAGAAGGTGCTTATGATCTGACAAATCCACTTGAAAAAACACCTGACACACCTGAAATCATTGAAATCACGTTTGAAAAAGGAAAACCAACAGCGATTGACGGAATCCAGTATTCATTATCTGATCTGATCCTTCATTTAAATGAAGTTGCTGGCCAGCATGGTGTAGGCAGAATCGATCATGTTGAAAACCGTCTTGTTGGAATCAAATCTCGTGAAGTGTATGAGTGCCCAGGTGCAGTTACCCTATTAAAAGCACACAAAGAACTTGAAGACTTAACGCTTGTTAAAGAAGTAGCACACTTTAAGCCAATCGTTGAACAAAAAATGGCTGAATTAATATACAACGGCTTATGGTTCTCACCACTTAAATCAGCGCTAGATGCATTCTTACAAGAAACGCAAAAGAACGTAACAGGTGTTGTACGTGTGAAACTATTTAAAGGCCATGCCATTGTAGAAGGACGTAAATCACCATATTCACTTTATGATGAAAATCTAGCAACTTACACAAAAGCAGATGAATTCGATCATGATGCAGCTGTAGGATTTATTAACCTTTGGGGTTTACCAACAAAAGTAAACAGCATCGTGAATAAAAAGGAGCAGGTTAAAGCATGAAAAAGCTTTGGGGAGGCCGATTTCAAAAAACACCAGAAAAATGGGTCGATGAGTTTGGTGCATCCATTCATTTCGACAAACAATTAGTCAAAGAAGATCTGACCGGCTCCCTTGCCCATGCAAGTATGCTGAATAAATGCGGTATCATCGGCGATGAGGAGGCCGCTGCAATCAAAGACGGACTGAATACGCTCATGAAAAAGGCAGAGGCGGATGAACTTGAATTCTCAGTGGATTATGAGGACATTCATTTAAACCTTGAAAAAATGCTCATTGATGAGATTGGTCCGCTTGGCGGCAAATTGCACACAGCGAGAAGCCGGAATGATCAGGTCGCAACCGATATGCATTTATATTTGAATAACCAAGTAGAGCATATCATTGAGCTGATCTCTTCTTTTCAAACAGTGCTTGTAGAAAAAGCTGAACAGCACGTTGAAACAATTTTTCCAGGATATACGCACTTACAGCGTGCACAGCCTATTTCCTTTGCCCATCATATGCTTGCCTACTTTTGGATGCTTGAGCGGGACAAAGCGCGTTTTCAAGATTCATTGAAGCGGATTAATGTGTCACCACTTGGATGCGGGGCGTTAGCAGGAACGACATTCCCAATTGATCGTGAATATACAGCAGAGCTTCTTGGCTTTGACCATATTTACGAGAACAGCCTTGATGGCGTGAGTGATCGTGATTTCATTTTAGAGTTCTTGTCCAATAGCAGCCTTGTGATGATGCATCTCTCACGTCTTTGTGAGGAAATCATTTTATGGTGTTCTCAAGAATTCAAATTCATTGAGCTCGATGACACGTACGCAACAGGCAGCAGCATGATGCCGCAAAAGAAAAACCCGGATATGGCTGAATTGATCCGCGGAAAAACAGGGCGGGTATATGGCAACCTGATGGGGCTGCTCACCATTATGAAAGGCTTGCCGCTTACGTATAACAAAGATTTGCAAGAAGATAAAGAAGGCATGTTTGATACGGTGAAAACGATCGCTGGCAGCCTGCAAATCTTCACAGGCATGATTCAAACAATGACAGTGAACGAAGATGTCATGAAAAAAGCAACAAAAGAAGATTTCTCAAATGCGACCGAAGTGGCAGACTACCTTGCGAAAAAAGGCATGCCATTCCGTGAAGCACACGAAATCGTTGGAAAGCTTGTGTATACATGCATTCAAAAAGGCATCTATTTAAGTGACCTTCCATTTGAAACATTTACAGAAGCAAGCGGCCTCTTTGAACAAGACATTTACACTGTTCTTGATCCGTATGTTGCTGTTGAAAAAAGAACAAGTGCAGGTGGAACTGGATTCAAACAAATTCAGCTCGCTTTAGAAAAAGCAAAAGCCTGCCTAGCATAATTCGCCAAAACCATTCGTTTATACGGATGGTTTTTTGTCATGGGAAAAAGGAGATTGATCTTCACTGGAGAAAAGGAAAGCATACCAGTGTCAAGCTGAATAAGGAGTGACAACAGTTCATGAAGAAAACGCTTCAGGCTTTGTTTGATCAGCCTATCGTATCAGTGAAAACGTTAGGAGAACCATACGATGGCCGGGCTAATGATGTGTGGCTGATTTCCTTACAAGACCAAACGGAATATGTAGTGAAATCTCCAAAAACTGCAAGAGAAGAAAGTGAATTTGTGTATGGGATCAACTTGATTTATGGAGTAGATGCCCGTAATGTACAGGAGCATCTTGATGAAATCAATGAAAAGCTGGCTCATACGAATTCCTTTCATATTCCGAAAGTTGTTCGTAAAGTGAAGAAGGCGGGGAAACACTTTTATGTCATGGAAAAAGTAGAAGGAATCCCTTTAACATCTTTTGAGGGCCGTTCAGCACAATTCTATAGGGATTACGGGAGGAAACTAGCGCATCTTCATTCATATCAAACTAACTTTTTCGGTGCAGTATACGGGGGAGAAAAGAGACATTTGAGAGAATTCCATGCGCTGTTAAAAAAGGCAGTTTCCAAACTTATCAGCCGCTATTACGCTGATCAGCCTGAATATCAGGATTATGCAGAAAAGGTGCAGCAAAAGCTTGAAAAGCTAAGTCCTCCTGATGCAGCCAGTCTCATTTTAATTGATTTAGACCCATCACAATATATTGAAGAAGATGATCAAGTGACGAGTCTAGTTGATACGGAATATGTCGTATTTGGACCAGCTGCGTTTGATTTGATTGCACTCGAATACCTTTTGACGAAAGAAGCTGCACAAGCGGTTCAATTAGGGTATGAAGAGATTTGCCCGCTTCCTCGTCAGCTTCATGAGGTAAGAGAATGCTATCGGTTTGTTTCACTGCTTCTCGATATCCATGGTTCATGGGATATGAAAAAGTGGATGAATCACCCTATACGTTTTTCCCCTCACTGTTAAAGGGTTCAAAAGTGCGAAGGGAGCCGGTTTATAGTAAAGTAAAGATAACAAAAGAAACACATGAACTTGCAACCTTTGCTTTAGGAGGAGATTGTGTGCGACACGCATTAATAACAGCGGGTTCTAAAGGACTTGGCAGGAAAGTCACCGAGTCTTTACTGAATATGGGGTATTCTGTGACAGTCAATTATCGAAGTGATGATGAAGCTGTCCGGCAGATGAAAGAAGAACTGCAAGAATACGAAGAAAAGATTCAATTTGTCCAAGGCGATGTGACAAACAAAGAAGATTTAAAAAACATGGTCGAGCTGGCAGCAGAGCGATTTGGGCGGATTGATGCCTTGATCAATAATGCTGGACCTTATATTTTTGAACGAAAAAAACTTGCGGATTACTCTGAAGACGAATGGTATCAAATGATGGAAGGCAACCTATCCGCAGTGTTCCATTTGTTCCGAATGGTGATCCCTATGATGAGAAAACAAGGCTTTGGCCGGATTATCACATATGGCTTCCAAGGAGCAGACCATGCGCCAGGCTGGATGCACAGATCAGCCTTTGGAGCGGCAAAAGTGGGCCTTGCGTCATTAACGAAAACCATTGCGATTGAAGAAGCCGAAAACGGCATCACCGCTAATATGGTGTGTCCAGGCAAAATCGTTGGAGACATGAAAGAATCAACGATAGAGGAAGCACGTCAGATAAAAGACGATGAAACACCGATTGGTCGGTCTGGGACAGGTGAGGATATCGGTCGTATCATTTCATTTCTATGTGATGACCGTTCAGACCTCATTACAGGAACCGTCATTGAAGCAACAGGTGGTCTTAATGTGATTCACAGGCACTAAGTTTTTCAGCTTTTTATAGAGGGAATAGACAAAATGAGATCAAATTCGAAAGGTGGATATATTTACATGAAAGCTACATATCATGGACATTCAGTCGTACACATTGAAACAAACGGATACCATATTTGGATTGATCCATTTTTAAATGGAAATAAGCACACGGATATCAAACCGCAAGATGTGAAAGCAGATGTGATTTTGCTCACGCACGGGCATGGAGATCACGTCGGAGACACGATTGAAATCGCTAAAAACAATGACGCACTCGTGATTGCGCCATTCGAACTTGCCACTTATTTAGGCTGGCAAGGGGTGAAAACGCACCCGCTTTCTATAGGCGGCGGACGTGAATTTGAATTTGGTAAAGTCAAACTGACGCAAGCGTTCCATGGCTCAGCGGTCATTGATGAAGAATCCAAAACGATTACGTATACAGGTATGCCATCCGGTATTTTATTTACTGCTGAAGGCAAAACAATTTATCATGCTGGAGACACGGCTCTCTTCTCGGATATGAAACTCATTGGGGAGCTGAATCATATTGAGCTCGCCTTCCTGCCAATAGGTGATAACTTCACGATGGGACCAGACGATGCGAGAATCGCAGCAGAGTGGCTTCGTGCGAAACAAGTCGTACCGATTCATTACAGTACATTCCCGCCGATTGAGCAAGATCCTCATGCCTTTGCAGACAGCTTGCATGGCGGCGTGGGTCACGTATTAAACAGCGGAGAATCCATCGATATTTAATAATAGGAAGAAAAGCCGGCATCCAACCGGCTTTTTTTATTTGCCTGTATCGTGCTCGTGTAAAAGACAAATTGCTATTAAAAGCCTCCTGCCTTTATAATGAAATATAGATGAAAACGCTGAAAACAAAAAGGGTGAACGGGATTGGCGACAAAGCATGAGCAAATTTTATCGTATATTGATTCATTAGATGTCGGAGAGAAAATTTCTGTCCGGCGTATAGCGAAAGAAATGAAAGTCAGTGAAGGCACGGCTTACCGGGCTATTAAGGATGCTGAAAATAAAGGGTTCGTGAGCACCATTGAACGAGTCGGTACCATTCGAATTGAACAGAAGAAAAAAGAAAATATTGAAAAGCTGACATATGCGGAAGTGGTCAATGTCATTGATGGCCAGGTGCTTGGTGGACGAGCTGGCTTACATAAAACGTTAAATAAATTTGTCATCGGTGCAATGGAACTGGATGCAATGATGCGTTACACAGCAGCAGGCAACCTGTTGATCGTAGGAAACCGAATCAATGCTCACCGGCAAGCATTAGAGGCGGGAGCGGCTGTGCTGGTCACGGGGGGATTCTCAACAGATGATGAAATTATTCAGCTCGCAGATGAGCTTGAGCTACCCATTTTATCAACAAGCTACGATACATTTACCGTAGCGGCTCTCATTAACCGGGCCATTTATGACCAGTTGATTAAAAAAGAAATTGTGCTTGTGGAGGATATTTTAACGCCGATAGAACGGACCGTCTATTTATCGCCAGAAGACAAACTTGAGAAATGGTATGAAAAGAATTATGAAACCGGGCACGGCCGGTTCCCGGTAGCAGACGATCAAATGAAAATACACGGCATTTTGACCTCAAAAGATATTGCAGGCCATGACCGTTCTACACCGATTGAAAAGGTGATGACAAAAAATCCGCTGACCGTTATTGGCAAAACATCTGTCGCTTCAGCTGCACAAATGATGGTGTGGGAAGGTATTGAGGTGCTGCCAGTTGTAAATGATCATGCGAAGCTGATTGGGATGATTAGCCGTCAGGACGTGCTGAAGGCGCTGCAAATGATTCAAAAGCAGCCGCAGGTCGGTGAAAAGCTGGATGATGTCGTGTCACGAGGATTTAAGGAGACTGAGACAGAAAAACCAAAAACAGATGCGGTGTACCAATATGAAGTCTCACCACAAATGACAAATCAGCTCGGCAATATTTCGTATGGTGTGTTTACACAAATTTTAATCGAATCAGCCAACCGCTTCTTAAAGTCTCATAAAAAAGGCGAGCTAATTGTAGAGAGTCTTTCTGTCTATTTCTTAAAACCGGTTCAAATGGAATCCACGATACAGATCAAACCGAATATTTTAGAAGTTGGGCGCAAGTTTGGAAAGCTGGAAGTGGAAGTTTACCATCAGTCAAATATTGTAGGCAAAGCGATGTTGATGGTGCAGCTGATGGAGAGAGGATAATAGGCAAAAAAGGGCGGCATGAATGCGCCCTTTCAGCGTGTAAACAAACCCTCGTATTCTTTATCAGTCCTGCGTGCTGGTGCTCACGAATGTGACATTCGCTCCGCGCCAGTACTCCTCCTTCCTAGGGCTGCAAAGGTTTTCTATCACGCTGAAAAGAAGAGAAAGGGCTAAAATAAAGTTCATTTTAGCCCTTTCTCTATTATGCGTGGTCTTTTTCGCCTTCCTTTAAAAAGAGCGGAAGATAGTGCTTATAGGCTTTATATCCGGCCCATGTACTGCCGATACCAACTGCAACAAAAACAAACCCAATGACAAATGCGAGTGACGAGCGGTTTAAAAATAATTGATTCACACCGAAGAGCAGGACAAAGCAGCCAAGTGCCATACTTGATTTGGCAGACCAGAATTTCTTTTCGACCGGCCGGTTCGTACGGACATTCTTTGCTTTGTAATATAAATAAAACATGGCAGAACAAATAATAAACACAATCAAAACAAGCATGTGCCAAGCCTCCATTGTAAGTGGTTACAACCCTATTTTAAACGTAAATAGGCTTGCTTACTAGAATAAATTGTCTATTCCTCACTTTTCTGTCTGGGTAGATTATGATTTAATAATAAAAAGAGTATCGCATAAGAAGGAGTATTTATGAAAAAAGAACTGATTAGAACCATATCATTATATGACACCATCATCATTCATAGACATGTAAGACCTGATCCAGACGCATATGGATCGCAGTGCGGCCTTACGGAAATCTTGCGTGCCACCTATCCAGAAAAAAATATTTATGCGACAGGAACCCCTGAGCCATCCCTTTCATTTTTATATGAATTAGATGAGGTGCCAGATGAAGTGTACAAAGGTGCCCTTGTCATTGTCTGTGACACTGCGAATCAAGCAAGAATTGATGATCAGCGTTATTCAATGGGCGATAAGCTGATGAAAATTGATCATCATCCGAATGAAGATCCGTATGGTGATTTGCTTTGGGTTGATACAGAAGCAAGCTCTGTTAGTGAAATGATTTATGAGCTGTATTTAGAGGGGAAAGAAGAAGGATATCAGCTGAATACAAAGGCGGCAGAACTCATTTATGCCGGCATTGTAGGAGACACAGGCCGTTTCCTTTTCCCAAACACAACGAAAAAGACACTCAAATATGCAGGTGAACTCATCGAATATCCGTTTTCATCATCAGACCTTTTCAATCAATTGTATGAGACAGATTTGAATGTCGTGAAATTAAATGGCTATATTTTTCAACATATCTCCTTATCAGAGAATGGCGTAGCTTCTGTTTTTATTAAACGTGACATTTTGGAGTCGTTCCAAACAACAGCGCAGCAAGCCTCACAGCTTGTTGGAACACTTGGAAATATTGCAGGGATTAAGGCATGGGTCTTTTTTGTGGAAGAGAACGATCAGATTCGTGTGAGATTCCGCTCAAAAGGCGTCGTCATTAACACCATTGCTAAAAAATATCATGGCGGAGGTCACCCGCTTGCAGCCGGTGCGTCCATATATGATTGGGCAGTTGCAGATGAGATTTTGCGTGATTTAGAAGAAGTATGTAAATCATCATCGTGAGAGAGGGGCTTCAAGTCCCCCCTCTCTTTTTTTGTGCTTGAGAAAAGGGTTACTTGGATACAGGGATAAACCAGCAGCCGATGTCAGTTGAATCTTCATAGGCTTGGAGATTTTGATGCTTTAATTCTTTTTTAATTAAATGGGCCATCATTTCTGTCTCGGCATAAGCACACATGCCGTCTTTAATCCGGCTTGCTTTGTCTCGTGCCATTTGACGATAGCTGTAAACCTCCATTGTTCTCACCTCTTTCTTATGATCATCTCGTTCTTCTTTTAGTGTATAAAAATAACAAGTGAAAAGCGATCATTGAGTGCAGAAATTCATAAAAATTCCACATCATCTATTATTCAGCAAAGGAAATACGCACTTCAAGCGAAAGCTTAGTATAGATGGTCAGTTCGGTGACTTTGGCGCGGTATGCCTTTTCTCTAATCGTATATTCTTTATTTTCCACGGTCCGTTTTAAGAGCTCTTTTGTTTTATAGACACTTTCAATATCCTTTGTGATCACCTCAGAGATATCTTCTTTCACCTGATCTTCAAATTTCAAGGTATCTGGCTCCGGGATTTTGTACTGCTCACGGTTGACGAGGTGAACGTCTACGCTCTGAATAAGCAGACGCTGCTTATTGTCTTCATTTAATTTATGCAAATCTTCCCGATAGAGTGTGATTTGTTCTTTCAGACTGTCCATATGGTGTTGCTGGCTTCTGAGCAGTGTCACTTGCTTCTCCTGAAAGGTGCCATACGTAAAGAGAAAAATCAGCCAGCTGATAATTGCGCCGAACATCATCCCAGCAAAAAAACGCTGCCAGCCTGGACGTTTATACAGCTCAGGCACCCTCATGATGATACATGCTCCTGAGTGAGCCACGTAATCAGGAGATACCCCGTTTGCGCACCGCCCATAGCAGAGATAATGAGCAAGATCTGCTTGAAAATATCACGTGTGTTCCCTTCGAAAATCCCTCTTTCAAAACTATAGACCGCATCAAAAGTTCCACCGATTGCCGCAACAAGTGCCCAAATTTTTAAGCGGTTGGCAAGACTTGAAATAATTGATAGCGGCGGCTGACCAGATAAATATGCACCTACCCCGCCTATAATGGCACCGCCCAAAATAACCCCTAGTGCGATAAAATAACAGCTAATAAAGTTTGGAATAAAGGCTTCCTTCACATCCATTTTTCCCACCTCACTCTATTCAATATATGGCGAATGCTGGACAAGTATGAACGAGCGGAAAAGAAAGAACATTTGTTTCTCACCGCATCGCGTTTTATAATGAAAGAATGAATTTAGACGAAAGGAGTGGATTAAGCATGTCCTATGTTCATCTTCAGGTCCACAGTGGATACAGCTTGTTGAGCAGTGCAGCGAAGGTCAAGGAGCTCGTATTAAAGGCGAAAGAACTTGGCTATCAAGCGCTCGCTCTTACCGATGACCATGTGATGTATGGAACGGTTGAATTTTATAAGGAATGTAAAACACATGGCATCAAACCGATTATCGGTTTAACAGCTTCTGTCTTCATAGATGAACAAGAGACAGAGGCTTATCCTTTGATCCTCCTTGCCAAAAACAATGAAGGCTATCAAAACTTGATCAAAATTAGCAGTGTCTTGAAATCAAAGTCAAAAACCGGCCTGAAAGAGAAATGGCTGAAAGCCTATCATCATGGCCTTATTGCCATCACACCAGGCGTATCCGGCTATATTGAAACGCTGCTGCAACATGATCAGCTAGATGAAGCAAGGGATGCAGCCAGCCATTTAAAAGATCTTTTTGGTGAGGAACATGTGTATTTAGCCGTTCAGCCGTTTCAGCAGGGCGAAGAGCTGTCTCGTAAGCTAAGGGAACTCTCAAAAAGAGCGAACATCCCGCTTGTGGCAACAGGTGATGTCCACTATATCCATCAAGAGGACAAAACCGCATATACATGTTTAAAAGCCATTAAAGCAGGCCAGCAGCTATCAGAAATTGAGGAAGACCAAGGAGACAAGCATTTCAGATCGATCGAAGAAATGATGAAGTGGTATGGTGATGAACCAGAATTGCTGGCAAGAACGGTTGAGATTGCAAACCGCTGCGAGGTCGATTTAAATCTTGGCCAGACGAAACTGCCAACCTATCCGACGCCTGATCAATCAACAGCTGATCAATTTTTACGAAGAGTGTGCCAAGAAGGCATGAAACGAAGACAGATTGCTTCAAATGACACATATATCAAAAGGCTTGAGTATGAGCTGAGCATCATTCAAAAAATGAATTTCAGTGATTATTTCCTCATTGTGTGGGATTTTATGAAGTATGCTCATGATCATGGCATTGTAACAGGTCCTGGCCGGGGATCAGCAGCAGGCTCTTTAGTTGCGTATGTTCTGTTTATTACAGATGTCGATCCGATCCGTCACGGGCTTTTATTTGAGCGTTTTTTAAATCCTGAACGCATCAGCATGCCAGATATAGATATCGATTTTCCTGACACGAGAAGAGATGAAATCATTTCATATGTAAAAGACAAATATGGGGATATGCATGTGGCGCAAATTGTCACGTTTGGAACACTTGCCGCAAAGGCAGCTTTAAGAGATGTCGGACGTGTGATGGGAATTGATTCAAAAGCAGCAGACCGCCTTGCAAAGCTCATCCCATCAAAGCCAGGGACGACACTGAAAGAAGCGGTGACAGTCTCCTCAGAATTAAAAACACTGCTCCAGCAATCTGAAGAGCTGCAAAGAGTGTTTCAAACCGCTTTAAAAGTAGAAGGATTACCAAGACATACGTCAACACATGCAGCCGGCGTTGTCCTAAGTGAGGAGCCGCTCACACAAGTCGTGCCTATTCAAGAAGGCCATGATGGAGTGTATTTGACGCAATATGCGATGAATTATTTAGAAGATCTCGGTCTTTTGAAAATGGATTTTTTAGGTTTGAGAAACTTAACATTAATTGAATCCATTAAAAACCAGATTGAAAGACAGGAAAACGTCCACATTAACTTTAGTGACATTTCATATGAAGATCAGAAAACGTTTGATTTGTTATCAGCGGGAGATACAACGGGGATTTTCCAGCTCGAATCACAAGGTATGCGTCAGGTGCTGAGACGACTGAAACCTTCTAGTCTAGAAGATATCGTGGCTGTCAATGCCTTATACCGCCCGGGGCCGATGGAGAATATCCCGCTCTTTATCGACCGAAAGCATGGCAGAGTGAAAGTCTCCTACCCGCATCCAGATTTGTATGACATCTTAAAGGATACATATGGGGTCATCGTCTATCAGGAGCAAATCATGTTGATTGCAGCAAAGATGGCAGGCTTTCAGCTGGGCGAGGCCGATCTACTAAGAAGAGCCGTTTCAAAGAAAGATAAAAAGGTGCTTGATGAAGAGCGAAGCCATTTTGTTGAAGGATGCCTAAAAAAGGAGTATCCTGTTAACATTGCAAATGACGTTTATGACCTAATCGTCAAATTTGCAAACTATGGTTTTAATAGAAGCCATGCTGTTGCATATAGCATGATCGGCTTTCAGCTTGCTTATTTAAAAGCGCATTATCCGTTATATTTTATGTGCGGTCTTTTAACGAGTGTGATTGGAAATGAAGACAAAGTGGCTCAATATTTCTATGAGGCAAAGGAAAAAGGGATATCTGTGTTGAAGCCTTCTATTAATAAGAGCGAATTTCCATTCACGGTTGAAAAAGGGGAGATCCGCTACAGCTTAAGAGCGATCAAAAATGTCGGAGTGTCAGCTGTAAAGGATATATACAGAGCAAGACAGGAAAAGCCATTTGAAGATTTATTTGATTTTTGCGCAAGGGTATCAACAAAGAGTGTCAACCGAAAAACGATTGAAGCCCTCATTTTCTCAGGGGCAATGGATGAGCTTCATCCAAATCGTGCTTCGTTATTAGCATCGATAGATATTGCGTTAGACCATGTGTCATTTTTAACACCTGAGGATCAACTAGACTTTCTTGGGGATACAACGTTCTCCATTAAGCCAAAATATGCGGAGATAGACGAACTGCCGCTTGTTGATCTCCTGCAATTTGAAAAAGAAGCACTTGGGTTATATTTATCAAATCACCCAGTACAAGCGTATCGAGATCGTTTGAGAGAGAATGGTGCAGTGGAAATCATCAGACTTTCTTCCTATATAAAGCGAAAGATCTCAATGGGTGGTCTTTTGACAAAGGTGAAATCGATTCGGACAAAAAATGGACAATCGATGGCATTTGTCACATTCGGGGATGAAACGGGAGAAATGGAAGGTGTCGTCTTTCCAGAGCAATTTAGAAAGCTGTCCCCCTTACTTGAGGAGGGCGCAATGCTTTATGTTGAAGGTAGAATAGACGTCAGAAATGAGAGCAGTCAAATCATCGTGCAAGAAGCTGTTCTAC
Source organism: Bacillus sp. FSL K6-3176 (assembly GCF_038003325.1). Taxonomy (NCBI): domain Bacteria; kingdom Bacillati; phylum Bacillota; class Bacilli; order Caryophanales; family Bacillaceae; genus Bacillus; species Bacillus sp. FSL K6-3176. The sequence continues at coordinate 2,625,563 of NZ_JBBOOX010000001.1, read as the reverse complement.
TGGAAGAGATGGGCTCTAAAAGAAAAGAATCTGTCTACATTCGAGTCAAAGAAGAGAACCATACGCAGGAGCTGCTAGAACAAGTGAAGCGAGTGATCTCCATGCACAGCGGAGAAGCAGATGTCTATTTGTATTATGAAAAGCAAAAAAAGACGATGAGACTTCCAGATGCATACAAAGTTCATGCAGATCATGCGGTCATTTTCCAGTTAAAAGAGCTGCTAGGTGAACAAAACGTTGTGATTAAATGATGACAAATCGTCTGAATATGTTTTACAATTTCACCTATTGTGTTATCATTTTAAAGATTCTGTGTATTTAAACTGCCAAGTATGTGCTTATCAACTTAGCAATTCATTAAATCATTTTCCACTTGAAGGAGTGTTCATCACATGTCATTAAGAGAAGAAGCATTACATATGCACAAAGAGAATCAAGGCAAACTCGAATCAAAATCAAAGGTACAAGTGAAAAATGCGAAAGACTTGAGCTTGGCTTACTCACCAGGTGTGGCAGAGCCATGTAAAGATATTTATGACGACACAAGCAAAGTGTATGATTATACAATGAAAGGCAATATGGTCGCTGTTGTCACAGATGGAAGTGCTGTGTTAGGGCTTGGAAACATTGGGGCTGAAGCATCTCTTCCAGTAATGGAAGGAAAAGCTGTCTTATTCAAAAGCTTTGCAGGTGTTGATGCATTCCCAATCGCACTTGCAACAAACGATGTAGACAAAATCGTTGAAACAGTGAAGCTTCTTGAGCCAACGTTTGGCGGCGTGAACCTTGAAGATATTGCAGCACCAAACTGCTTTATCATTGAAGAGCGTTTGAAAAAAGAGACAAACATTCCTGTTTTCCACGATGATCAGCACGGGACAGCGATTGTAACAGTGGCAGGACTTGTGAATGCACTGAAGCTGTCTGGAAAATCAATGTCTTCAATTAAAGTGGTTGCTAACGGCGCTGGAGCAGCAGGAATTGCGATTATCAAACTTCTTTATCATTTCGGTGTACGTGATATCATCATGTGTGATACAAAAGGCGCTATTTATGAAGGCCGTCCGAATGGTATGAATGCAGTGAAAAATGAAGTAGCTAAATTCACGAACCAAGATCGTAAAGAAGGTTCTTTAGAAGAAGTGATTGAAGGCGCAGATGTCTTTATCGGCGTTTCAGTAGCAGGTGCTTTAACTAAAGAAATGGTTGGGAAAATGGCAAAAGATCCTGTCATCTTCGCAATGGCTAATCCAAACCCAGAGATCATGCCAGAAGATGCACATGCAGCAGGTGCAAGTGTTGTAGGAACTGGCCGTTCTGACTTCCCGAACCAAGTGAACAACGTCCTTGCATTCCCTGGTATTTTCCGCGGGGCGCTTGATGTACGTGCGACACACATTAACGAAGAAATGAAAATTGCAGCTGTTGAAGCGATTGCTTCCCTTGTATCAGATGAAGAATTGTCAGCGGAATACGTTATCCCTGCACCATTTGATGCACGAGTAGCGCCAGCGGTAGCCAAAGCAGTGGCAAAAGCAGCAATGGAAACGGGCGTTTCAAGAATCAAAGTAGACCCAGAAGCTGTTGCAGAAAAAACAAGAAAATTAACGATTATCGGCGAGTAATCGAAATGGGAAAGTGTGCACGTTTTTTCTGAAATTGGAGGAAAAACGTGCACCATTTCCTCTCTTATACGAAATTTTTTTCATCCTAAATGAGATTTTTTTGTAGACGTTCACAATTCACATATACCAACTACTCAGCGCCCCAAACCTATACTCATTTCTCATCAATTCCCCACTGAAAAAATTGAATGAAGGATGACAGCGTTTGACAAAAAAAGTACAATAGTTTCGGTACAGTTATGACATGTCCTATAATAGTGGATGTGCGTGTAAAGAAAAAACCCTTCAAAAAGGGAGGTAGTCATTTGTCAATCAAGAATATTTTCAGTAAAAAGAAAAAATATGCATCTGTACCCTCTGAACAGGCAAGTCAAGATGTGCCTGAAGGCATCATGACCAAATGTCCGCAATGTAAAAAAATAATGCTCACCAAAGAACTAGATAAAAATTTACGTGTTTGCATGAATTGCGGCAGACATTTGCAAATGAATGCAAAACAACGTATTGAAAGCCTTGTAGACGAAGGCACATTTGAAGAATTTAATGGTCACCTCATTTCTGAGAACCCGCTCGGTTTCCCAGGCTACGAAGAAAAGCTTCAGAAAGACAGAGAAAAAACATCTTTGAATGAAGCCATCGTAACAGGAAAAGGTGAAATTAAAGGTCAAAGTGCTGTCATTGCTGTCATGGATGCCACGTTCCGTATGGGCAGCATGGGCTCAGTTGTTGGTGAAAAGATTACATTAGCTATTGAGAAAGCAAAAGCGGACAAGGTGCCATTTATCATCTTCACTGCATCTGGAGGAGCAAGAATGCAAGAGGGGATTCTTAGTCTAATGCAGATGGCAAAAACAAGTTCAGCATTAAAGCTGTTCAGCGAGGATCAAGGTCTGATTATCTCTGTGATGACCAATCCGACAACTGGCGGTGTATCAGCTAGTTTTGCGTCTCTCGGTGATTACAACTTTGCAGAGCCTGGTGCATTAATTGGTTTTGCTGGTCGCAGAATCATTGAACAAACCATTCGTGAAGACCTACCAGAGGACTTCCAAACGGCTGAATTTTTAATGAAGCATGGTCAGCTAGATGCTGTGATTCACCGTGCAGAAATGAAAGAAACATTAGGCCAAATCTTAGCATTACACAGCACAGGAGGTGAACGAGAGTGGCTGGAGAACTAGAATTTGAAAAACCTGTCATTGAACTTCGAGCGAAAATTGATGAATTGAAAAAGTTCACACAAAACTCAGAGATGGATTTAAGTGCGGAAATTGAGCGCCTTGAAACGCGTCTGAGTAAGCTTGAAACAGACATTTATACAAATTTAAAGCCGTGGGACAGAGTGCAAATTGCTCGTCATGCGATGCGCCCAACAACTCTCGATTACATTCAAGAGCTGTTTGATCACTTTTTCGAATGTCACGGTGATCGTTTTTATGGCGACGATGAAGCCATCGTTGGAGGAATTGCCACGTTTAAAGGACTTCCTGTCACAGTCATTGGTCATCAGCGCGGAAAAGACACAAAAGAAAACTTGCGCCGTAATTTCGGGATGCCGCATCCAGAAGGTTACCGTAAAGCATTGCGCTTGATGAAACAAGCAGATAAATTTAATCGTCCAATCATTTGCTTTATTGATACAAAAGGAGCTTATCCTGGTAAAGCAGCTGAAGAACGCGGGCAAAGTGAAGCAATTGCGAAAAACCTTTTCGAAATGGCAGGACTTCGTGTACCGGTTGTCTGTATTGTCATTGGAGAAGGCGGAAGTGGCGGAGCACTAGGCTTAGGCGTAGGAAACCACCTATTTATGCTAGAGAACTCAACATATTCAGTGATTTCACCTGAAGGTGCAGCAGCACTGCTCTGGAAGGACTCATCACTTGCAAAAAAAGCTGCAGAATCAATGAAAATTACCGCTCCAGACCTAAAAGAATTAGATATTATAGATGATGTTATTAAAGAAGTGCAAGGTGGAGCACACCGAGACGTGAAACAACAAGCAGCCTACATTGAAAAAACATTAAAACAGTCACTTACATCTTTGCTCAAACAATCGCCTGAAGAATTAGTCGAACAAAGATATCAAAAATACAAAGCAATCGGCAAAGTATCGATTGAAAATCAATATATTGGGGTAAACTAAATAAACGTACAGCCTTTTGGCTGGCGTTTATTTTTTTCGTCTTTTTTCATCAAAACGATCTGATGTAAGCGCTATTTGAAAATAATTTTCTTTTGTTTTCATAAAATTTGAAACGTCTGAAAACGTTGATTTGACAAGGTTTAGAGGACTTGAAACAACTGTTTTTTGAACAAAGTGCTTTCAAGACTTTCTTAACTTTTGTTTAAAAACATTTTATTTAATTGTATAATAAGTACGGTTTTAGAAATTCGTATTGAAAACATCCGGTTTTGCTCATGATTGTTTTCAAGCAGTGGAAATGGTATGTTTAATTCATATATGGTCTCTGAGGTGAAAAAGATGAAGCGTATAGGAGTTTTAACGAGCGGTGGGGATTCCCCAGGAATGAATGCAGCTGTGCGCGCAGTTGTAAGGAAAGCAATTTACCATAATGTAGAAGTTTACGGTATTTATAATGGATATTCAGGTCTAATTAACGGTAAAATTGAGAAACTCGAAATAGGTTCAGTAGGCGATATCATTCATCGTGGAGGAACAAAACTTTACACGGCAAGATGTCCTGAATTCAAGACAGTTGAAGGTCGTGAAAAAGGGATTGAGAACTTAAAAAAATTCGGTATTGAAGGACTTGTTGTCATCGGTGGAGATGGCTCATTCATGGGAGCGAAGAAATTAACAGAGCTCGGTTTTCCATGTGTAGGTGTCCCTGGCACGATTGACAATGACATTCCTGGTACTGATTTCACTATTGGCTTTGATACAGCACTAAATACAGTCATTGATGCCATTGATAAAATTCGTGATACAGCCACATCTCATGAACGTACATACGTAGTGGAAGTAATGGGAAGACATGCAGGGGATATTGCCCTTTGGTCAGGTCTTGCAGGCGGAGCTGAATCGATTTTGATTCCTGAAGCAGACTATGACATGGACGAAATTATTGCCAGATTGAGAAGAGGACATGAGCGCGGCAAGAAGCACAGTATCATCATCGTCGCAGAAGGCGTAGGCAGCGGTGTCGAATTTGGTAAGAGAATTGAAGAGGAGACAAGCCTTGAAACGCGTGTATCTGTCTTAGGACATATTCAGCGTGGAGGTTCTCCAAGTGCGTTTGACCGAGTGCTCGCAAGTCGCTTAGGAGCGTATGCAGTAGAACTTCTTCTTGAAGGAAGAGGCGGACGCTGTGTAGGCATTCAAAGCAACGAACTCGTTCATCACGATATTTTAGACATCTTAGATAAAAAGCATACAGTCGATCAAAATATGTACCGACTTTCACAAGAGCTCTCTATATAAAACGAGAAGACCTTAGGAGGAACAGTAATGAGAAAGACAAAAATCGTTTGTACAATCGGTCCAGCAAGTGAAAGCATTGAAAAGCTGACTGAATTGATTGAAGCAGGAATGAATGTAGCCAGACTAAACTTCTCTCATGGAGATTTTGAAGAGCATGGTGCACGTATTGAAAACATTCGCAAAGCAGGTAAAACTTTAGGCAAGGACATTGCGATCCTTCTTGATACAAAAGGTCCAGAGATCCGTACACGCACAGTTGAAAACGGCTCAATTGAGTTAGTTGCTGGTGCTGATCTTATCGTGAGTATGGAAGACATTGTGGGAAACACTGAAAAAATCAGTGTGACGTACGAAGATTTAATTCATGATGTAGAAGTGGGCTCAACCATCTTATTAGATGATGGTCTGATTGGTCTAGAAGTAAAAGAATTAAATAAGGACCGAAAAGAAATCGTCACAAAAGTAATGAATACAGGCACACTGAAAAATAAAAAAGGTGTCAACGTACCGGGTGTGAGTGTGAACTTGCCGGGTATTACAGAAAAGGATGCCAATGATATTCTGTTTGGAATTGAACAAGGTGTCGATTTCATCGCAGCTTCTTTTGTAAGACGAGCTTCTGATGTTCTTGAAATTCGGGAGCTACTTGAAAAGAACAACGCAGCTGACATTCAAATCATTCCGAAGATTGAAAACCAAGAGGGCGTTGATAACATCGATGAAATCCTTGAGGTATCAGATGGACTGATGGTCGCGCGTGGAGATCTTGGTGTAGAGATTCCGGCAGAAGAAGTACCGCTTGTTCAAAAAATGCTAATCAAAAAATGCAACCGTTTAGGCAAGCCTGTCATCACAGCAACTCAAATGCTGGATAGCATGCAGCGTAACCCGCGTCCAACTCGTGCAGAAGCAAGTGATGTGGCAAATGCTATTTTTGATGGTACAGATGCGATCATGCTATCTGGTGAAACAGCAGCAGGAACATATCCAGTTGAAGCTGTGCAAACGATGCACAACATTGCCTCACGTTCAGAGGAAGCACTTAACTATAAAGCGATCCTTTCTCGCAGAAGCGAAGAAGTAGAAGTCAGCATTACAGATGCGATCGGTCAATCTGTTGCGCACACAGCTATGAAGCTTGATGTGGCGGCAATTGTGACACCTACTGAGAGCGGTCATACAGCGAGAATGATTTCAAAATATAGACCAAAAGCACCAATCGTAGCAGTCACAGCAAACGAATCAGTGGCAAGAAAACTTTCACTCGTATTCGGTGTATTTGCAAAGAGCGGTTCAAAAACGACATCTACTGATGAAATGCTTGAGAATGCAGTAGAAAAGTCAATTGAAACAGGCTATGTAAGACATGGTGATTTAATCGTGATTACAGCTGGTGTGCCAGTTGGTGAAACAGGTACAACCAACTTAATGAAAGTGTATGTTGTCGGTGACATCATTGCGAAGGGTCAAGGAATTGGCCGCAAATCTGCATTTGGACCGGTTGTTATTGCACAAAGCGGAAAAGAAGCAGAGGAAAAAATGTACGATGGTGCGATTCTTGTCGCAAACTGCACAGATCGTGACATGATGGGTGCTTTAGAAAAAGCGTCTGCCCTTATCACGGAAGAAGGCGGTTTAACAAGCCATGCAGCAGTCGTTGGGCTTAGTCTTGGCATTCCAGTCATTGTTGGTCTCGACAGTGCCACAACACTTCTAAAAGAAGGCGAAGAGATTACAGTAGATCCAGCACGCGGAGCGATCTACAAAGGCCGTGCAAGCGTCCTTTAAATCACACACGAGGGGAGTTGTCTGACTCCTCTCTTTTTTTATGTTACACTAAAAAAAGTAAACAGCTTTCGATGAAAGAGACCCCATGAGGTGATATGGCTTGAAAAAATATTTTCTACTATTATTGATTCTGTTCCCAGCAGTTGAAATTAGTTTATTTTTAATCTCAAGTAACATCATTGGTATTTTACCAACGATGCTAGTCATTGTGCTGACAAGTGCACTAGGTGCTTACTTTGCAAGAAAACAAGGAATAGAAGCATTTCAGAAAGTGCAGCGAGATTTACAATATGGCAAAATGCCAGGGGCCACCATTGTCGATGGCTTCTGCATTCTGATCGGTGGTTTGCTGCTGCTCATACCTGGATTCCTTTCTGATCTGATTGGGGCTGTTCTGCTCATTCCCATGACAAGAAAACGGATCAAACCGCTCTTTGAGCGCTGGCTTAGAAACATGTCCAATCGCAAACGCTATACGATTATACGCTAAAGAGACCTTCGCATCAGGTCTCTTTTACTTTTGCGCACCATACCGAATGTACTGATAAAGGTCTCTGAAAACCCCTGCATTACGAAACGCCTGCCAAACGACAAGAGAAGCGGGACCGAGTGCAAGTCCAAGAAAACCAAAGCATTTTAATCCGACAAACAGTGCCACGAGTGTTGCTAAAGGATTAAGACCGATTGATTTACTTAAGACTTTTGGCTCTGATATTTGTCTTTGAATGAGCACCACAATATACAAAATGCCCAGTCCAATGGCGAGTGAAAGATTTCCTGTCATGGCGGAGTAAATGATCCACGGAAGAAAAACCGTGCCACTGCCGATGTAAGGAAGTAAATCAACTAGACCAATACATAGAGCGATCACAATCGCATGCTCGACCTTTAAGATGAAAAGTCCAATCAGCACGATACCAATGGTCATGGCAACAAGGAGAAGCTGGGCTTTCATAAAGCCAGAAATGGCTTTTTTGATTTCAGATAAAATGGCACGTGTATGAAGCATCCATTTGGCGGGAAAGATACGAGAACCATATTTTTTTAACGTAAACCAATCTTTTGTGATAAAAAAAGTCGCTAGTGCGGAAAATAAAAGCGTCGCTGCTGCATCAGGCAAAAGACCTAAAAAAGCTGGAATGAATTCAAGAGTTTTTGAAAGGAAAGTCCCGATTTTTGCCGCTGCTTCGTCACCAAGTGCTTGGATTTGTCCTAAAATCGATTCCTTTTGACCTGCTTGAAGAGTATTAAATTGAGCAGTCAAATCATGATATAAAGGCAAAATCTGATCTGTGAAAAAACGTTCCACGATCCCAATCATTTGGTCAAGATGACCTGGAAGTACCTTTGCTAAATAAGCACTTCCTGAAATGATTTCCGCTACTAAAAGTGTCATGAATCCGGCTGCTACCACTAAAAAGAGTAATAGCACAATGATGACAACAAAACCTCTTGGCATCCCGGTCATGTTTTCGATTTTACATACGGCTGGATGAATCAAACACGACACGGCAAATGCAATCCAAAATGGATATAAAAACGGAAAAGACTGATATAAAAAAACAACCGCACAAACGGCGATGCTGAAAATCATCAAACTTCGCAAAAAAATGGCCACATACGTGTGATTCACACAATCCCCTCCAAAAAACAAGCATGTCCGATACTTCATTTTATTCAAAAAGATTAGTAATATGAAAAGGTCGCAATAAAAAGAAAGGAAGGGGCGGCATATGTTCACTCAAGCCAATTTATTTTTAATTCTTTTACTCGTCATTGCACTCATAGCGAAGAACAATTCGTTAATTTTAGCGGTTTCTGTGCTGATTGCGATTAAACTCATTGGATTAGATCAAAAAATTTTCCCGGTTCTGCAATCAAAAGGTATCAATTGGGGTGTGACGGTCATCACGATCGCAGTGCTTGTACCGATCGCAACAGGGGACATTGGATTTAAACAGCTTGGAGAAGCAATGAAATCCTCTTATGCTTGGATTGCACTCGGAGCGGGTATATTAGTAGCATTAATTGCAAAAAACGGCATTGTGCTACTCGAAAACGATCCGCATATCACCGCAGCACTTGTATTCGGTACGATTTTGGCAGTCAGCTTATTCAAAGGTGTGGCTGTTGGCCCGCTGATTGGTGCTGGAATTGCCTATTTAGCGATGCAAGCAGTGAAATTTTTCAGCGGTTAAAAAGAGAGTGGCTCATGCCACTTTCTTTTGATATTTTTTCTGACGTGAGCTTTTGCAAAAAAACATAATTAAATATATTAAAAGAAGCAAAATCCCTTTATTCCATGCCCGAACCGGAAGGCTGGAAAAAAAAATATCAAAAAAAATTATAGTTAAACATTTAACAAATGTCTGATTATTGTTTATAATGGGAATAGGCTTAATTTTGAACTCATTGATCAAACACGAGATATGAGGCTAAAAGCGCTCTAACCGTATAGGTAAATGTAAGCATTTTCTTTTCTAAACCTGCCAGCCTATTTTGGTTGGATAGCGCTTTCAAAAAGCGAGAATTTTGCAACGAAGGGGAATCTTTTTAAAAAGGGGAGATTGAACATGACAGCAACAAGAGGTCTTGAAGGTATCGTGGCAACAACTTCATCCGTAAGCTCAATTATTGATGATACTCTTACTTATGTAGGGTACAATATCGATGATTTAACTGAAAAAGCGACTTTCGAAGAAATTGTCTACCTGTTATGGCACTTAAAGCTGCCGAATGAGCAGGAGCTAAGCGAGTTAAAGCAGCAGCTCAATGAAAATGCTCATATTCCGCAAGAGATCATTGAGCACTTTAAATCTTATTCGCTGGATGGGGTTCATCCAATGTCTGCGATTCGTACAGCGGTATCCTTATTAGGTTTACTTGATGACGAATCAGAGATTATGGACAAAGAAGCAAATTACAGAAAAGCCATTCGCTTACAAGCGAAAATTTCTGGACTTGTAGCTGCATTCTCACGTATTCGAAAGGGACTTGAGCCTGTACAGCCAAAAGAAGAATACAGCTATGCTGCAAACTTCTTATATATGCTAAACGGCGAAGAGCCTTCACCAGTAGAAATTGAAGCGATTGATAAAGCGCTCATTCTACATGCGGATCACGAATTAAACGCATCGACATTTACAGCACGTGTATGTGTTGCTACACTATCAGATATCTACTCTGGTGTAACAGCAGCTATCGGCGCATTGAAAGGACCACTTCATGGCGGCGCGAATGAAGGCGTAATGAAGATGCTCTCAGAAATTGGCGAAGTTGAAAACGTAGATTCCTATATTCATGGTAAGCTAGAGAAGAAAGAGAAAATTATGGGCTTTGGCCACCGCGTTTACCGCCAGGGTGACCCGCGTGCAAAACATTTAAAAGAAATGAGCCAGCGCTTAACAAATCTCACAGGCGAGCCAAAATGGTATGAAATGTCTGTACGCGCAGAGGAAATCGTGACATCAGAGAAAAATCTTCCACCAAATGTTGATTTTTATTCTGCTTCTGTCTATCACAGTCTTGGGATTGATCATGACTTGTTTACACCAATTTTCGTGATCAGCCGATTCTCTGGATGGATTGCTCACATTTTAGAGCAATATGACAACAACCGTCTGATCCGTCCAAGAGCTGACTATATTGGACCTGATCTTCAAACGTTTGTTCCGATCAGTGAAAGAGACTAATGTTTATAGAATAGCGGAGGCTGATCCATCTAAACCAATCAGCCTCCATATCAACAAAAAACGAATCACGTGAAAAACTTCTTGGCTTGCAGACATCAAGCTTGGAAGTTTCAAATATTCACTACATAACCTGGGAGGTAATATCATTGTCACAAGGCGAAAAAATTACAGTTACTGGCGGCGTATTGAATGTACCAAATAATCCAATTATCCCGTTTATCGAAGGGGACGGAATCGGTCCTGACATTTGGAAAGCAGCATCAAGAGTTCTTGAAGCAGCTGTAGAAAAAGCATATAAAGGTGAAAAGCAAATCACTTGGAAAGAAGTATATGCAGGTGAAAAAGCTTATAATAAAACGGGCGAGTGGCTTCCAGAGCAAACACTTGAAGACATTCGTGAATATTTAATCGCGATCAAAGGACCACTGACAACACCAATTGGCGGAGGAATTCGTTCATTGAACGTGGCACTAAGACAAGAGCTTGATTTATTCACATGCTTACGTCCAGTTCGCTGGTTCCAAGGCGTACCATCTCCTGTGAAACGTCCAGAAGACACAGACATGGTCATCTTCCGTGAAAACACTGAAGATATCTATGCAGGAATCGAGTATGCAAAAGGATCAGACGAAGTGAAGAAGTTAATCGACTTCTTGAAAAACGAATTAGGTGTGAATAAAATCCGTTTCCCAGAAACATCAGGTATCGGAATCAAACCAGTTTCTGAAGAAGGAACATCTCGTCTTGTCAGAGCAGCGATCCAATATGCGATTGACCAAGGCCGTAAATCTGTGACACTTGTTCACAAAGGAAACATCATGAAATTTACAGAAGGAGCCTTCAAAAACTGGGGCTACGAAGTGGCTGAAAAAGAGTTTGGCGACAAAGTCTTTACATGGGCACAATATGATCGTATTGTAGAACAAGATGGAAAAGATGCGGCAAACAAAGCGCAAAGTGAAGCAGAAGCTGCTGGCAAAATCATTGTCAAAGACAGCATTGCAGATATTTTCCTTCAACAAATTTTAACTCGTCCAGCTGAGTTCGATGTTGTCGCAACAATGAACTTAAACGGAGACTACATCTCTGATGCACTTGCAGCACAAGTTGGTGGAATTGGTATCGCACCTGGTGCAAACATCAACTACGAAACAGGACACGCTATTTTTGAAGCGACTCACGGAACAGCACCGAAATATGCTGGTCTTGATAAAGTGAATCCATCTTCTGTTCTTCTATCAGGCGTGCTTTTACTTGAGCACCTTGGATGGCAAGAAGCTGCTGATCTAGTGATTCAATCTGTTGAAAAAACAATTGCATCTAAAGTCGTCACGTACGATTTTGCTAGATTAATGGATGGTGCAACAGAAGTGAAATGTTCTGAGTTTGCTGACGAGCTCATCAAAAACTTGTCTTGATTCTTAAACTTTAAAGTTAAAGGGGAAAAAGGAAATGGCAAACAAGCGTAAAAAAGTATCTGTCATCGGAGCAGGCTTTACTGGAGCAACTACAGCATTTCTAACAGCTCAAAAAGAATTAGCGGATGTCGTATTAGTGGATATCCCTCAGCTTGAGAACCCGACAAAAGGGAAAGCACTTGACATGCTGGAAGCAAGCCCTGTTCAAGGCTTCGATGCGAATATTACAGGAACTTCTAACTACGAAGATACAGCCGGTTCTGATGTCGTGGTCATTACGGCAGGAATTGCAAGAAAGCCGGGAATGAGCCGTGACGACCTCGTGTCAACAAATGAAAAAATCATGCGCAGTGTGACACGTGAAATCGTTAAATATTCTCCAGAAGCGATCATTGTTGTGTTAACAAACCCTGTTGATGCAATGACATATGCAGTTTATAAAGAATCAGGATTACCAAAAGAAAAAGTCATCGGACAATCAGGAATTCTTGATACAGCACGTTTCCGTACGTTCGTTGCTCAAGAATTAAACCTATCTGTGAAAGATGTGACGGGCTTTGTTCTTGGCGGACATGGGGACGACATGGTTCCTCTTGTACGTTACTCTTATGCAGGCGGTATCCCGCTGGAAACATTAATTCCTAAAGAGCGAATTGATGCAATTGTTGAAAGAACAAGAAAAGGCGGCGGTGAAATCGTCAACCTATTAGGTAACGGTAGTGCGTATTATGCACCTGCTGCTTCACTCGTTGAAATGGTTGAGGCGATCTTAAAAGATCAACGCCGCGTCATGCCGACGATTGCATACCTTGAAGGTGAATATGGCTACGAAGGCATTTACCTTGGCGTTCCAACAATCGTAGGTGGAAACGGCCTTGAGCAGATCATCGAGCTTGAGCTGACAGAAGAAGAAAGAAGTCAGCTTGACCGTTCTGTTGAATCTGTAAAGAACGTCATGAAAGTATTGTCTTAATATGAATAAAAAAGAAGGCTTCTCGTATGAGGAGTCTTCTTTTTGTTTACAAAGCCAATCTTGTCGAAATTTTAAATTGTTCTCTTGTTAAGCTTTCGTTAAAATGAAAGAGAAAGCATGACTTCTCGCTTTTCACATAAGATACAAAAAACCGGATGCAGGGGAAATCACTAATTGGAGGCACAACATGAATAAAAAAATATTAGTTGTGGATGATGAAGAATCAATTGTAACACTTCTAAGCTATAACCTTGAAAGGGCGGGCTACGATGTCGTCACAGCAAGAGACGGAGAAGAAGCGCTTGAAAAAGCAGCAAGTGAACAGCCTGATCTGATTGTGCTTGATTTAATGCTTCCGAAAATGGACGGCATTGAAGTGTGCAAACAACTGAGAATTCAAAAAATGATGTTCCCTATTTTAATGCTGACAGCAAAGGACGATGAATTTGATAAGGTGCTCGGTCTTGAACTTGGGGCCGATGATTACATGACAAAACCTTTCAGTCCTAGAGAAGTGGGTGCTCGGGTAAAAGCCATTTTGAGAAGAGCACAGCAATCTCAGCCGACTCCAGTGCAAGAAGAGAAGGAAGAGATCATTGCAGACCAAATCAAAATTGGAGACCTGCGCATTTTACCTGAACATTACGAAGTCTATTTCCAAGAAGAACGTCTAGAGCTTACGCCAAAGGAATTTGAACTGCTTCTTTATTTGGCTAAGCATAAAGGCCGTGTCCTTACGCGTGATCTATTGTTAAGTGCGGTTTGGAATTATGACTTTGCAGGTGATACTCGTATTGTGGATGTGCATATCAGCCACTTGCGGGACAAAATTGAAAAGAACACGAAAAAACCAACATATATTAAAACCATTCGAGGCTTAGGCTACAAATTGGAGGAGCCAAAGCCAAATGAGTAAAGTGAGAACCCGCCTTTTTTCTGGGCTCATTTTTCTCTTGTTTATTGTGTTTGTTGCGCTTGGTCTTTTCTTGGATCATATGTTTCATATTTTCTATGAAACAAAATTAACCGAACGAATGGAAAAGGAATCGAGTTTTCTCCTTTCTTCAATGAATGTGGAAGATTTGAATGCGGAGCAAAACAAGAAGATTCTCAATCAAGCAAAGCAGCATCTCGATATGAATGCGTCGATTGTGGACGTGAAGGGGAATATCATACATACAACGGGTCAAGCAGAACAAAGGGCTGTCATTTTAAACACACTGAAAAGTGAGCAGCTCCAAACAAAAGGAACGTTCATTGAGGATGAGAAGGATGCGCTGTTTCATTATGCAGTTCCAATGATGAAACAAAACGAACCGGCGGGATATTTATTTCTTCATGCTTCATTCCAGCCTTTGAATGAGATTGATGGTCAGCTCTGGCTTGCATTAGCCTTTTGTCTTGGTTCAGCCATCATTATCATCGTCTTTTTTGGCTATCGCATGTCGATGAAGTATGTAAAGCCGATTGATTATGCCACAAAGGTGGCCAAACAGCTTGAACGAGGGAACTATGATACAAATAACTATGAAGAGCTGATCATTGAAACAAGTGAACTCAATACATCAATGAAGCGTCTGGCAGAAAGTCTTCAAGACATGACAAGCGCTGGCGAAATGCAGCGAGATCGTCTGCAAACAGTCATTGAAAACATTGGAGCGGGGATTATTTTGATTGATAAAATGGGCTATATCCACTTAGTCAATCGAACATTCCGCAAGCAATTCAAAGTGCAAAAACACATTTACATGCACAAGCTGTATCATGAAGCCTTTACCCATGAAGAGATTATTGAATTAATAGACGAAATTTTCATGACAGAAACCAAGGTCCGAAAGTTCTTACGTCTCGCTGTTGACATCGAGCGGCGTTATTTCCAAGTCGATGGTGTTCCGATCTTAAGTACGGACGATGAATGGAAAGGAATTGTTCTTGTCTTTCATGATGTGACAGAAACAAAGCAGCTAGAACAGATGCGAAAAGACTTTGTCGCTAACGTGTCACATGAATTAAAGACACCGATCACGTCCATCAAAGGCTTTTCTGAAACACTTCTGGATGGTGCTATTGACGATAAAGAAGCGCTCACACAATTTTTGTCCATCATCCTAAAAGAGAGTATTCGTTTAGAAACACTCATCCAAGACTTACTTGATCTCTCGAAAATTGAACAACAGCATTTTAAGCTGAATATTCAAGAAGCCAATGCGACAGAAATCATTCAAGAGATTGAAGTGCTGCTAAAACAAAAGGCTGCTGAAAAAGGCATTGACCTACAAGTGCGTGTCCCGAAAGAGCCGGTCTATGTCATGGCAGATCCGCTGAGATTAAAACAAATTTTCCTCAATCTGATCAATAATGCTCTCACCTATACACCAGAGGGAGGAAGTGTCACGATCACAGCAAGACAGAGGAAAGATAGCTATGAATTTGATGTAGCAGATACAGGGATCGGTATGAAAAAGAGTGAGATTCCAAGAATATTCGAGAGATTTTATCGAATTGATAAAGATCGAAGTAGAAACTCAGGCGGTACAGGGCTTGGTCTTGCCATTGTCAAACACCTTGTCGAAGCACATGAAGGAACGATTTCTGTTCATAGCAAACAAGGCAAAGGGACGACGTTTACCGTGAGTTTAAAGTCAAAATAGAGAAGAATGGAAAGTGGCGTTAAAATTTACATGATCTTTACAATGAATTCATGTTTTGTTAATCAATCATTGGTAGGATGAATAGGAACCCCTTCATCCAAGGAGCCAATTTTGGAAGGACGAAAACACTTGTTGTTTTCGTCCCTTTTTTATGCAGGCTCGTCTATTTTCTTTTCAAAATAAACTTTGATAAAATGAACATACAATGTGCGAAAGAGACGGCTGAGCCGGCTCAGTCGATGGAGGATTAAAAGATGACAGATCAAAAGAAATTAGTACTTGTGGATGGAAACAGTCTCGCTTATCGAGCTTTTTTTGCTTTACCGCTATTATCAAATGATAAAGGCGTACATACAAATGCCATTTATGGCTTTGCGATGATCTTAATGAAGATGCTGGAAGACGAGAAGCCGACTCATATGCTCGTAGCATTTGATGCGGGTAAAACCACCTTCCGTCACGAGACCTTTAAGGAATATAAAGGCGGAAGACAAAAAACTCCGCCAGAACTATCAGAACAAATGCCGTTCATCCGTGAGCTATTAGATGCTTATCAAGTGAAAAGGTACGAGCTTCCGCAATACGAGGCAGATGACATTATCGGCACACTGGCTGTAGAGGCAGAAAAGGACGGCTTTGAGGTCAAGATCTTCTCAGGAGATAAAGACTTAACGCAGCTTTCAACAGACCATACAACAGTAGCCATTACGAAAAAAGGGATCACAGAAGTAGAATATTACACACCGGCACATATTGAAGAGAAATACGGACTCAGGCCAGATCAAATCATCGACATGAAAGGGCTGATGGGAGACTCATCAGACAATATCCCTGGCGTGCCTGGTGTCGGTGAAAAAACAGCGATCAAATTACTAAAGCAGTTTGAAACGGTTGAAAATCTGCTTGATCATATTGACGAAGTCAGCGGGAAAAAGCTAAAAGAAAAGCTTGAAGAATATAAAGAACAAGCGGTGATGAGTAAAAAGCTGGCGACGATTCTCGTAGAAGCACCAATAGATGTATCAAGCAAAGAGCTCGCCTATGAAGGTCCTCACATGGAGCAGGTCATCTCGCTTTATAAAGAACTGGGCTTTCAAACACTGCTAGAGCGTTTAGGAGAAGCGCCAGAATCAGATGAACCAGTTGAAATAGACGAAATAGATGTGAAGAAAATGACAGATGTCACGGAGGACATGCTGACAGATCACGCTGCACTTGTGGTAGAACAGCTAGGGGACAATTATCACGAAGCCGATTTGATAGGGTTTGCGATCCATAATGAGAACGGTGCATTTTTTATGACAAAAGAAGATGCTCTGCAATCTGAAGCGTTTAAACAATGGGTACAGGATGAAACGAAGAAGAAATGGGTCTTTGATTCCAAAAGAGCGGTTGTTGCACTCAGATGGCATGATGTTGATCTTAAAGGTGTCGATAACGATGTCCTGCTCGCTTCTTATGTGGTCAATCCGCAGAAATCCTATGAGGACGTTGCAAGTGTGGCGAAGGAATATGGCCTAAATATTGCCCTTTCCGATGAAAAAGTTTACGGAAAAGGAGCGAAACAGGCGATTCCACCTGAAGAAGAGCTAAAAGACCATCTTGGAAGAAAAGCAGCAGCGATCTCTGCGCTGCATGATTTGACCCTTGAAGCGTTAGAAAAGAATGATCAGCATGAGCTGTATGAAGATTTAGAGTTGCCACTTGCCCTCATCTTAGGTGAAATGGAATCTCTTGGGGTAAAAGTAGATGTTGAACGCCTTCAGAAAATGGGTGAAGAACTCACGAAGAAGCTGAAGGAATATGAAGAAACCATTCATCGGTTAGCAGGAGAAACATTTAACATCAATTCACCGAAGCAACTTGGTGTGATTTTATTTGAAAAATTAGGACTACCAATTATCAAAAAGACCAAAACAGGCTACTCTACGTCTGCGGATGTCCTTGAAAAGCTTGAAGACAAGCACGAAATTATCCGGTCCATTCTGCATTACCGTCAAATAGGAAAGCTGCAATCCACTTATGTGGAAGGCTTAATGAAAGTGACGCGCAAAGATACGCATAAAGTGCACACAAGATTTAATCAGGCACTTACACAAACAGGAAGACTAAGCTCAACAGACCCAAACCTTCAAAACATCCCGATTCGTTTAGAAGAAGGCCGAAAAATTCGTCAAGCGTTCGTTCCGTCAAAAGAAGGCTGGCTCATGTTTGCAGCTGACTATTCTCAAATTGAGCTGCGTGTACTCGCGCACATTTCTCAAGATGAGAACTTGATTGAAGCCTTTACGCAAGATATGGATATTCACACGAAAACAGCAATGGATGTGTTCCATGTCTCAGAAGAAGAAGTGACTTCCTCTATGAGAAGACAGGCCAAAGCTGTCAACTTCGGAATCGTGTATGGAATTAGTGATTATGGACTGTCTCAAAACCTTGGGATTACAAGAAAAGAAGCAGCGGCCTTCATTGAACGTTATTTAACAAGCTTTAAAGGCGTGAAAACTTATATGGAAGACATCGTGCAGGAAGCAAAACAAAAAGGGTATGTGACCACGCTTCTTAAACGTAGACGATATATCCCAGATATCACAAGCCGTAATTTTAATGTGAAAAGCTTTGCGGAAAGAACGGCAATGAACACACCGATCCAAGGCAGTGCCGCCGATATCATCAAAAAAGCGATGATTGATATGGCACGAAAGTTAAAAGAAGAGAATCTGCAGGCAAATCTGTTATTGCAAGTGCACGATGAACTGATCTTTGAAGCGCCAAAAGAAGAAATCGCCATATTAGAAAAAATCGTCCCAGAAGTCATGGAAAGCGCACTTCAGCTCGATGTGCCGCTAAAAGTCGATTTCGCTTCAGGCCCATCTTGGTACGACGCAAAATAAAGAGAGAGAAAAAGGAGCGAGGAGCATGCCGGAATTACCAGAGGTTGAGACCGTCCGGCGCACTCTTCAGCGGTTAGTAAAAGGAAAAACGATTGAAACGGTCGATATCAAATGGCCAAATATCATCAAACGTCCTGGGGAACCGGAAGAGTTCGCTAGAAGGATGGTAGGAGAAACCATTCAAACCATTGAAAGAAGAGGGAAGTTTCTACTCTTTCATTTAGACCACTATGTGATGGTCTCCCATTTAAGAATGGAAGGGAAATACCGTGTACATGAAACGGGTGAGCCTTATGATAAACATGTACACGTCGTCTTTACGTTCACAGATGGTACCGAACTTCGGTATCATGATGTCCGTAAATTTGGGACGATGCATCTATTTCAGCCAGGCGAAGAAGAAAAAGAACTTCCGCTATCACAGCTGGGGTATGAACCTTTTTCAGACTCATTTACACCAGACTATTTATGGGAGCAATTAAAGAAAACCTCCCGCGTGGTCAAAACGGCTTTACTTGATCAAAAAATCGTGGTAGGCCTCGGTAATATTTATGTAGATGAAGTGCTGTTTAAATCAGGCATTCATCCAGAAACAAAAGCGAATCAGCTAAGTCTTGCATCTTGCAAGGTGCTCCACAAACATATTATTGACACACTTCAAGTGGCTGTTGATGCAGGAGGTAGCACCATTCGTTCCTACATCAATTCACAAGGTGATATTGGGACTTTTCAGTTACAGCTTCTTGTATATGACCGGCGGGGAGAACCTTGCCAGACGTGCGGAAGTATCATAGAAAAAACAGTGGTTGGAGGGCGCGGCACTCATTTTTGTGTGACCTGCCAAAAACGCCCTTCATAAAAGTAAGCCGTCAGCATGCTTCCTTTTTGCCATGCATACGATAAAAAACATTCTTTTTTCAGCAAGGTGTAGACTGACACACAGCCCACCTGCTCTTCATATAGTGAAGAAGAGTCTAAGGACGCCTAGAGACTCTTGATCATCGTTGCATGAACAGAAAG
Organism: Bacillus sp. FSL K6-3176; assembly: GCF_038003325.1. Lineage (NCBI taxonomy): Bacteria > Bacillati > Bacillota > Bacilli > Caryophanales > Bacillaceae > Bacillus > Bacillus sp. FSL K6-3176. The sequence continues at coordinate 2,606,060 of NZ_JBBOOX010000001.1, read as the reverse complement.
GAAGAGTACAGGTATGATTTCGTTTTCGCTTCTGTTTTTAGCTATTGCCGTCAGCATTGACAGCTTTTCTGTAGGTTTTACGTATGGTCTTCGCAAGATGAGGATTCCATTTAAAGCCATCGTTATTATTGCTTGCTGTTCAGGAATTGTGTTGCTCATTTCCATGCTGATTGGCAGCCTGCTCACGACATTCCTCCCTGTCTCAGTGACAGATAAACTGGGTGGAGGCATCTTAATTGCCATCGGACTTTGGGTTCTGTATCAATTTTATAAACCAGCGAAAGAGCGTGATTTGCTCCTTCATGAAAAAACACTTCTCAATGTAGAAGTGCAGTCTCTTGGGCTTGTCATTCACATTTTGCGAAAGCCTACAAGTGCAGATATTGACCGCTCTGGCACCATTAATGGAATGGAAGCGGTGCTTCTTGGAATTGCTTTATCCATCGATGCATTTGGTGCAGGGATTGGTGCAGCGATTCTTGGTTTTTCTCCAATTGTCATGAGCATCACGGTCGCTGTGATGAGTTCTCTTTTTGTATGCATCGGACTGCGTGCAGGTCATTATTTGGCCAATTGGCGCTGGATCGATAAACTCGCATGCTTACCAGGGCTGTTGCTCATTTTAATTGGGGTGTGGAAGCTGTAAAGGAGGAAACGAATTGACGCTCGTCATTGGATTAACAGGCGGGATTGCTAGCGGAAAAAGCACAGTCTCGCAGATGATAAAAGAGAAAGGCATTCGGGTGGTGGATGCTGATATCATTGCAAAAGAAGCGGTTTCTAAAGGATCGGCTGCCCTTCATCAAATCGTTCAAACTTTTGGTGAAGAGGTTCTTTTGCCAAATGGTGAACTGAACCGGCAGCAGCTTGGAGCGATCATTTTTTCTGATGAAGAGAAAAGAAAAAAGCTCAATGCCATCGTTCATCCTGAAGTCAGAAAGGAAATGCTCGAGCAGCGTGATGAAGGGGTGAGCAACAATGAAACATTTGTTGTGCTTGATATCCCGCTCCTATTCGAGAGCAAGCTAGAAGGGCTAGTCGACCGCATCATCGTTGTGTACACGACGCCTGAATTGCAGCTGTCGCGGCTCATGAATCGAAACGACCTGAGCGAGGAAGAAGCACTGAATCGCATTCACTCCCAGCAGCCTCTTGAGGAAAAATGCCAAAAAGCAGACCGTGTGATAGAAAACACAAAAGATCTTGCTTTTATTAGAAAGCAATTAGAGAACATATTAAACGAATGGGAACATACAGATAAGTAAGAGTACATACAGTACTCTTCTTTTTTTATGCTTTTTTCGTCAATTTCATTGCAAAGAACAGCCCTTTTTTGAAAATATACGTTTATATACTGGCAATTACATTCTAATGTGATATACTAATTTCATAAATAAATTTATTGAGTATAACACATAATAGAGGAGTGACCTGTTCATGAAGGTAAAAGCAGCGATCAATGGGTTTGGCAGAATTGGACGCATGGTCTTCAGAAAAGCAATGCTTGATGATCAAATTCAAATTGTAGCGGTGAACGCAAGCTATCCTGCCGAAACGCTAGCACATTTAATTAAATATGACACAAATCATGGACGTTACGAATGCGATGTGACAGCAGAAGATGACGCGTTGATTGTCAATGGCAAAAGAGTGCTTTTGCTCAATAATAGAGACCCAAAGCAGCTTCCATGGGGAGAGCTTGGGATTGATATCGTGATCGAAGCAACAGGGAAATTTAATTCAAAAGATCAAGCGATGGGCCATATAGATGCTGGAGCGAAAAAGGTCGTACTTACAGCTCCAGGTAAAAATGAAGACGTTACAATTGTGATGGGTGTCAATGAGGATGATCTTGATCCTGAAAAGCACGTAGTTATTTCAAACGCATCTTGTACAACAAACTGCTTAGCACCAGTTGTCAAGCTGTTAGATGATGAATTTGGCATCGACAACGGCTTAATGACAACGGTTCATGCTTATACAAATGATCAAAAAAATATCGACAACCCCCACAAGGATTTGCGCCGGGCAAGAGCATGTGCCCAGTCCATCATTCCAACGACGACGGGTGCCGCTAAAGCGCTTTCTTTAGTGCTGCCGCACATGAAAGGGAAATTACATGGACTTGCACTTCGCGTACCGGTTTCAAATGTGTCGATGGTTGATCTTGTGGTCGACTTGAAAAAAGATGTCACAGCAGAAGAGGTAAATGCTGCCTTTGCAACGGCTTCAAAAACATCTCTTGCTGGCATATTAGATTACACAGATGAACCACTTGTCTCCACAGACTTTAACACAAACCCTTATTCTGCTGTCGTTGATGGACTTACAACGATGGTGATGGAAGGCAGAAAAGTAAAAGTTCTTGCATGGTATGACAATGAATGGGGCTATTCTTGCAGAGTGGTTGATCTTGTAAAGTTTGTTGGTTCCCAGATGAAAGAGCTTTCAGCTGTTTGAAATGAAGAAGACTGAACGTCCCTTTTCAAGAAATGAGAGAAAATCCCACTAAAAACACAGCTTGCAAAATGGGTCTAAACAAAGTATACTATTTTTCGTGAACTTCTTGTTCGCAGACTCATTCGGGTATACTTAAAGGGTTAGGACCTCTTTGGACTAACTTTCCCCCGTGGTATATGTCCGGTCCGGCTGCTTAGAACTTCACTCTTTCATTCTTGTTTAAGGGGGGTCCATGATGGAAACAATCGGACGTCACGTTATCTCCGAGTTATGGGGATGCGACTGTGATAAACTGAACGACATGGATTTTATTGAAAAAACGTTTGTAAATGCAGCTTTGAAATCAGGAGCTGAAGTAAGAGAGGTTGCTTTTCACAAATTTGCACCTCAAGGAGTAAGTGGAGTTGTCATTATTTCTGAATCTCATCTGACAATTCACAGCTTTCCTGAACATGGTTATGCGAGCATAGATGTTTATACTTGCGGCGATCTAGATCCGAATATTGCAGCAGATCATATCGGAGATGAACTAGGTGCTGAAACAAGAGAAAACATCGAAATTCCTCGAGGCATGGGACCTGTACAAGTGAAACAGGCGCAAGCCAAAGCACTGTAAACATAAAAAAGATTGCAATGGGAGCTGGCCAAAAGCATTAAATGCCTTTGTGTTATGCTCCTTTTTATATTTGTTCCATACACGGGCATCCAGCATGATCCAACCTGTCTATACTTTTGTTCTAGGAAAACAAAGGTTTTTTTTATAAAATAAAGAAGAGGGTTTATGACAAAGGGGATACGTGTATGACTTTAGGACAAAAGCTCAAACGATTCATTTCAAATCATACAGAAACATCTGACCATCATCCAGTGTCAGAGCTGAAAAGCCATTACTACAAATCGACACAAACTCAAGTTTTCCAAGCGGTAGAAGCCGTTCTTTCAAGAAACGATTCCTATCAAGTGACATCTGTTTCAGCAGAACGAGGTGAAATCAGCGCAAACATACGAACGCCGAAAAAAGCTTTTCTCGTGGCGACTGTCATTTCAATTCGTCCTTTTGAAACAGCTGTCGATTTTAATGTGACAACAGAAACAGCGCTGCCCACAGACTTTGGCTACAGTCAAAAGGCTGTTTTGTCCCTCTATAAAGAACTAGACAAACAACTTCCAAGAAGAGATCGGAGCTGATGAAATGAAATGTCCCACATGTCAGCACCTTGGCACAAGGGTGCTTGATTCAAGACCAGTAGATGAAGGGAAGTCCATCCGTCGCAGAAGAGAGTGTGAAAGCTGTCAATATCGCTTCACGACGTTTGAAAAATTAGAAGAATTGCCATTGATTGTGGTGAAAAAAGAAGGAATTCGAGAAGAATTCAGCCGGGAAAAGATGCTGAGAGGCCTCATCAAAGCGTGTGAAAAACGTCCTGTCGCTTTAAAACAGCTCGAGGATGTCTGCTTTAACATCGAGAAGGAATTGCGTAACCAAGGCATGTCAGAGGTGAAAAGCGAGCTTGTAGGGGAAATGGTGATGGACGAGCTGGCGAAAATTGATGAAGTGTCTTACGTCAGGTTTGCCTCGGTTTACCGTCAATTTAAAGATATCAATGTATTTATTGATGAATTAAAAGATTTATTAAAGAAAGAACGCTAAAAAAGAGCTGAAGATTCTTCATGCTCTTTTTCCTGCGTAAAGCGTAAAACGCAAAAAGAGTGTACAATGAAGACAACCGTATTAAGGGAGGATCAGCATATGACAGAGCATTGGAAGGAAGTGCTAGCCGTCGATCCGTATGTCGTCAAAAGCGCTTCATTGCTCGGTGACATCGATAGACAGCTTATTACTCTTTTATATCAGCCGCTTATTGGCATGTCCGCTTTCAGTTTATACATGACGCTGTGGGGAGAGCTGGAACAAAATCGAATGTGGGGGAAACCCGCACCTCACCGTCAGCTGATGGTGATGCTGCAAACGAACTTAAATGATATTTTTGAGGAGCGCTTAAAGCTTGAAGCGATCGGATTACTCCGCACATATGAACAGGAAACGGAAGAAGGCAGACTGTTTACATATGAGCTCGTGCCGCCGCTGAGACCGGATGAATTTTTCCAAGACGGTATGCTGAATGTCCTTTTGTATCATCGGGTAGAGAAAGCAAAATATATGCAGCTTCGTGATTATTTTTCTTATCCAGGAGTTCCTGCTGATGCAAAGAACATCTCCCGATCGTTTGAAGAAGTGTTTCACGTCTTGCAGCCAGGAGAGCGCAAGATGACAGAGGAAATCAATCAGGCGTCATCGCTTGACGAGGGCTACGAATATGTGACAGTTGGCTCAAGTCAGCCTGCACCGCTTTCAGATGAATCTTTTGATTTTGATCTATTGTTAGCAGGCATGTCGGATATGATGATTCCGAGAAAGGCTTTGACAAAGCAAGTGAAAGAGACAATTAAGAAGTTAGCGGTCGTCTATGGCATCACCCCGCTGCAAATGCAAAATATTGTCGCAGGTGCCTGTGGCTCAGATCAGATGATATCAACTGAGGATCTGCGAAAAGCAGCGAGAGACTGGTATCAAATTGAATACAGAGGCGAACAGCCGAAGCTGATTGATCAAAAACAGCCAAGACATTTACGTCACAATGTCACGCAGAATTCAGGTGCAGATGCACCTGATGCGAAATTGATTGAAAAGCTTGATCATATTTCGCCTAGAGAGCTTCTAAAAGATATGGCAGATGGCATTGAGCCGACGTATGCAGACTTAAGAATTGTTGAAGATATTATGCTTGAGCAGCAGCTAGAGCCTGGGGTCATGAATGTCCTGATCTACTATACACTGCTAAAAACCGATATGAAACTGTCTAAAACATATATGCAGAAAATCGCCGCCCACTGGGTGCGAAAGAAAATCAAAACCGTGGCAGCTGCTATGAAAATTGCCAAAGAAGAGAATAGGCAAATGACAGAATGGGCGCAGCAAAAAAATAAGCGTCAATCATATGGGTCAGGAAAAGTGATCCGCGAGGAGAAGCTGCCTGACTGGATGAAAGAAGCTGAAACGAAAGAACAGCCAAAAGAACAGACAGATAACTTGTCTACAGAGGACCTCGAACGAGAAAAAGAAAAATTGTTAGATCAGTTTAATAATATGAAAAAGTACAATGCACATTAATGTGAGGTGAGATGGAGATGAAACCGATCGGTCGTTCATTTGATCAGCTAAAAGGGCGGGTAGATTTTCGCGTGAGATACAATCAGATTAAAGAAAGTGTCCTAGCTGATGAAGATGTAAAAGCTTTTTTAAAGGAGCATCAAGAGGACATCCAAGAAGACATGATCAATCGCAGCTTGAACAGGCTCTTTGAATATGTACAACAATCAAAGGGTTGTTCTTACTGCTTAGAGGAAGAGAATGTAAATGTCATTTTAGACGGGTATCACCCGAAGCTTGTGATCAAAGGTCAAAGCATTGATATTGAATATTCCCCTTGTCCTGTCAAACTGCGGCTTGATAGACAGAAAAAACAGCAAGAACTCATGAAAAGCATGTACATTCCGCAGAATGTTCTTCAAGCGACGTTTGCTGATTTAAATGTGGTTGGAAGACAAGAAGTCATTCAAAAAGTAGGTCAATTCCTGCAAAGTTATGATGAAACAGGTAAGGGGAAAGGCCTCTATTTACATGGAAAGTTTGGGGTCGGAAAAACATTTATTCTGGCAGCGATTGCGCAGCAGCTAGCGGTAAAAGAGTATCCATCTCTCCTTGTATACGTGCCTGAATTTGTGAGAGAGTTAAAAAATTCGTTAGCCGATCATACACTCGAAGAGAAGCTGAATATGGTCAAGTCTACACCGATTTTAATGCTTGATGATATTGGAGCAGAGTCGATGACAAGCTGGGTACGAGATGAACTTTTAGGAACAATCTTGCAATACCGCATGGCAGAGCAGCTGCCGACTTTTTTCTCTTCTAATTTCTCACCGAATGAGTTAAAGCATCACTTTACGTACTCGCAGCGCGGGGAAAAAGAAGAGGTGAAGGCAGCTCGATTAATGGAACGTATTCTCTACCTAGCTGAACCAGTTCTGCTTGAAGGGGAAAATCGCCGTCATTTATAAAAAGATAGGTCACGTGAAGGGGAGCGGATGAAATGAATAAAAGAAAATGGCTGCTTTTCCTCGTGATTGGCGTTCTAGCTGCTGTGTTATGGTGGCTCAACAAACAGCATCTTCAACTGTCGCCGAAAGATGTGAAGAATTGGATTCTTCAATTTGGGATGCTAGCTCCCTTTGTCTTTCTTTTCTTATCACTTTTTCGTCCATTTGTGCTTGTCCCTCTCACCGTCTTTTCATTAGCAGCAGGTTTGGCATTCGGCAGTGTCCTTGGGACCATTTATGCCTTAGCTGGTGCGACAGCAGGTGCAACAGGATCTTTCCTGCTTGCCTCAACCTTCCGTTCAAACAAGCAAGAAACTGAATCAAGCAATCGGAAGCTAAAAGCGGTGACGTCCCGTATTCAAGAGCATGGATTTCTTTATATCCTCTTATTACGCATTGCGCCCATTCACTTTGATTTTGTCAGTTATGCCGCAGCAGCTTCACGTGCGAATTATCGTGCATTTGCGGCAGCTACTTTTTTAGGATTAATACCTGGTACTGTGGCGTTAAATGTCCTTGGATCAAGCTTTGTGAGCGGAAATTATGCCGCCTTAGCGATTGTTTGTTTGATTTATTTGATCTTTATCTCAGTGCCACTGATTTTAAAAAGAAAGATGCCTGATTTATTTTAGGCGTCTATTTTTTATGTTCCCCCCATATATATGTAACAGATGTCGTTAGGGGGGACAAACATGCTTGAAATAATCTTTGAAGATGAATATGATACCGCCGCTTTTTTACATCTTGCTGAACACTTGGACAGTCGGCATCACATTTCGATTCAACAAGGGAAAGACCGGCTTCTCATAGAAGCGAAGAAATCAGGAGAAGCCATAGAGCACATTGTGCGGACATTGCTGATTCACTTTTTTTTGGAATGCAAAGAAAATGAACGCATGCGCAGCATCCTTGAAAACACATACTTATTTAAAGATCCAGAAGAGCAGCACCAAATTCTTTCAATCGCACATAGCATCATGAAAGGGGATCTAGATGATATCCCTGGAATTCATCAAGACCCACCGAGGGAGGATCTGTTAAAAAAAGAGCTTGAGACGATTTCTTTACAGAAAGGTGTTTTTTCCATTGGTTCATTTATGACATTTAGGCTCTCAGCGTATGACAGAAGGCTGAAGAACTATGTTGAAGTATCCATCGAAGAATATAAAATGGAACAAGAATATCAAAACTTTATTCAATCCCTTCGAGACTATGTGATGTCAAGAGAACCTAAGCTTGAAAAAGTACATGTTGTGCATCAGGACCGCCTGATGATTTGGGAATTTCGGTACGCTTCTGAGCGTGATCAAAAACAATACATAGACAGACAGTTTGTAAGAGAGCATCCAATGTATATTGATTCGCAGTTGATTGCACCGCTTGTATCCATTGCGCCACAAAAAATTGACCTATTTACAGATGATACAGGTCACTCGATGGTGCAAACCATTCAAAATATTTTTCAAGAAAGAGTCGAGGTATTCCCGCCTCATTCGTTTCAAGAACAGCATGTACAATTTGTTCCTAGCCATTTGGAAAAGAAAAGTGAAAAGCTTTCTTGATTTTCACGAAAAAACGTTTTATAATACGGTGTAACTTCATACAGAGACCGTATTGATAAGGACATGAACAAATGAACACCCGCTTAAAGAGAGGGAAGCCGCGGCTGAAAGCTTCCTAGCAGAGGACCATTTGCTTTACCACCTTTGAACATCAGCTGTGAACTGTTTAGTAATAGCTGACGGGAATTCCCGTTATTGAACCACAAGCCGTATTTGCTTTTGACAAAGCAAGCTGCAAATACGGGAAAAAGGGTGGAACCACGATTCCGTTTATTCAACCTCGTCCCTTTCCAGGGGGCGGGGTTTTTATATTGCCAAAAAAAGGAGTGACTAGAGATGTCAGAACAAATTCAACTTACATTTCCCGATGGAGCAGTCAAGGAGTTTGACAAAACAGCTACAACAGAAGACATCGCGGCATCAATCAGCCCAGGCCTAAAGAAAAAAGCGCTTGCCGGTAAATTGAACGGCAAAGAAATAGATCTGCGTACGCCGCTGTTAGAAAGTGGAACAATTGAGATCATCACAGATAAGAGTGAAGAAGCGCTCGATATTATGCGCCACAGCACAGCGCATTTACTAGCACAGGCAATCAAACGCATTTATGGAAAAGAGCATCACGTCCAGTTTGGCGTAGGCCCTGTCATCGAAAATGGCTTTTACTATGATGTCGACATCGATGTAGCGATTACACCTGAAGATTTACCAAAGATTGAAAAAGAAATGAAAAAAATCATTAACAGCAATTTGCCGATTGAGCGCGTTGAAGTTTCAAGAGAAGAAGCGAAAGCACGCTTTGAAGCAATTGGCGATGAATTGAAGCTCGAGTTGTTAGAGGCAATCCCGGAAGGCGAAGCTGTCACAATTTATGAGCAGGGTGAATTCTTCGATCTATGCCGCGGCATTCACTTGCCGTCTACAGGGAAAATCAAAGAATTCAAGCTGTTAAGCCTTGCAGGTGCTTACTGGAGAGGCGACAGTAACAACCAAATGCTTCAGCGTATTTACGGAACAGCTTTCTTCAGCAAAGAAGAATTAAACGAGCATTTACGTCTGCTTGAAGAAGCAAAAGAGCGCGATCACCGTAAACTAGGAAAAGAATTGAAACTGTTTGCGAACTCTCAAAAGGTGGGCCAAGGTCTTCCGCTCTGGCTGCCAAAAGGGGCAACAATCCGCCGCGTCATTGAGCGTTATATTGTTGATAAAGAAGTACGCCTTGGTTATGAGCATGTGTATACACCCGTTCTTGCGAGTGTGGAATTGTATAAAACATCAGGCCACTGGGCGCATTATCAAGAAGATATGTTCCCGGTCATGGAAATGGACAACGAAGATCTTGTCCTTCGTCCAATGAACTGCCCGCACCATATGATGATTTATAAAAATGAACCTCATAGCTATCGTGAACTGCCAATTCGGATTGCAGAGCTTGGAACAATGCACCGCTATGAAATGTCAGGCGCTTTATCCGGCCTTCAACGTGTTCGCGGGATGACATTAAACGATGCCCATATCTTTGTTCGTCCAGATCAAATCAAAGATGAGTTCATCCGTACAGTTCGTTTAATTGAAGAAGTGTATCAAGACTTCGGCTTAAATGATTATACGTTCCGCTTATCTTACCGTGATCCAGAGGATACAGAGAAGTATTTTGACGATGATGCGATGTGGAATAAAGCACAGTCTATGCTGAAAGATGCAATGGACGAGCTTGGACATGACTACTATGAAGCAGAAGGCGAAGCGGCATTTTATGGTCCGAAGCTTGACGTCCAAGTAAAGACAGCCCTTGGAAAAGAAGAGACTTTGTCTACTGTACAGCTAGACTTCTTACTTCCAGAGCGTTTCGATCTCACATATATCGGAGAAGATGGAAAACATCATCGTCCGGTTGTCATTCATAGAGGAGTTGTGTCCACAATGGAACGCTTCGTTGCCTTCTTAATTGAAGAATACAAAGGAGCTCTTCCAACATGGCTGGCACCTGTACAATTCCAAGTCATCCCGGTTTCACCATCTGTCCATCTAGATTACGCGAAAAAAGTGCAAGAACGTTTGCAGCTTGAAGGACTGCGTGTAGAACTAGACAGTCGTGATGAAAAAATAGGGTACAAAATTAGAGAAGCGCAAATGCAAAAGATTCCGTACATGCTGGTTGTCGGTGATCAAGAAGCAGAAAATGGCGCGGTCAATGTAAGAAAATATGGGGAACAAGATTCAGAAACAATGGACCTCGAAGCTTTTGTGAAACATGCAGTCGCAGAAGCAAAAAAATAATGAAGGCAAACGAAACAGTCAGTGATCTCATCTCTTGAGGTTGCTGGCTTTTTTCTTATGGAAAAAAATTCTCCACTGGTGATCCAAGTGCGCAAATGATACGTTTAGATAGTACGAAAGTATGGGTAAGTATGTACTATTAGATAGAGGCAAATTGGGGGAATGAAAGCGATGATTCAAACAACAAACACTTCATCAACACAAGTATTGGAGCAATCAGCTGTGCTTCGTGCGCTAGAGCACTCACTGGCGATGATTGAATTTGATGTCACAGGTAAGGTACTATGGGTCAATGATATTTTTGCAAAAGCCATGAGATATACAAAGGAAGAAATGATTGGTTTAAAGCATAGACAGTTTTGTCCTCCGCATATTGCAGAAGACGCAAGTTATCAAATGTTTTGGAAGCGTTTGAAGAATGGTCAAGTGTTTCAGGAAAAGGTGCAGCGGATCACGAAGTACGGTGACACCTTATGGCTTGAAGCGACGTATACACCAGTGCTCAATGAAGAGGGGAACGTAGTGGCCGTCGTGAAAGTGGCAACAGATATTACGGAGAGAGAAAACACAATGAAGCAGGTAGTAGAAGACCTAAAGGATATGTCTGCAAAATTAATGGAGCGAGCGGAAATCGGCATCCAGCATAGTCAAAGTGTAAATGCTTCTTTTGAACATATTGCGAGTGAAACGGATCAAAACATGAGTTTGCTAGAAGGGCTAACAGAGCAGGTGGAGTCGATCAGCTCAATTGCTACAACGATTAACAGTATCGCTTCCCAAACGCAGCTGCTCGCATTGAACGCGGCCATAGAAGCTGCGCATGCGGGTTCCTATGGAAATGGCTTTAGTGTCGTAGCGGCAGAAATCCGTAAGCTTGCGACAGATTCAAAGGAAGCGATCGTAAAGGTGGATCGTTATGTGAAGGCGATCCATTTAGAAGTTGAAAAGGTCAGCAACGGAACAAGCCGTGCAAAGACAAGCGTGTTTACAAACCGGGATCTTGTCAAGCAGGCAAGCGAGGAATTCATGAATGTAGGAAAAGCAGCACGCGGCTTAGATCGACAAGCACAAAGTTTAGCAGCAATTGTATAGCCGAAAACGAAAAAACACCCAATCTCGATCAGGAGAAGGGTGTTTTTCCTATGGTTTATTTTAAAATATCAAACAATTCGTGTAAGTCTTTAATTTCATAATCTGGTGTCACATCTGTTTCATTTTTCTTGCCATGACGATTGATCCAAACGGTTTGAATGCCTACGCGAGAAGCGCCGAGAATATCTGTTTTTGGATTATCTCCTACCATGATGACGTCATCTTTTGTGAGATTTAACAGCTGAAGGCAGTGCTCAAAGATGCCAGGATCAGGCTTTCCTTTCCCATAATCTCCTGAAATCACAATTTCATTAAAGTAAGGGGCAAGTTCCGGGACACCTGCAAGTTTTTCTTTTTGCAGACTAGGATCTCCATTTGTTAAAAGGAGTAATTCATAGCTGCCCTTCAGGCGCTCTAAAACAGGATAAGTTTCTTCATAGACATACGGGCGTTTTCTGCGCTCTGCTGCAAAGAAATCTGCTAAGTATTGACCAAATACTTCATCGTCAATTCCTGCCTCTTTTAAGCCGTTCGTCCAAGCGTTTTTGCGATACTCTGGTGCAAGGGCGTTCAGCTTTTGAAAGCCTTCGCTAATCGGCTCACTAAAATTGGACCACAGTCCTTCAAAAGGATTAATGCCAATCATGACAGTATAATCATATGTTTCATAAGAAGAGTACAGCTTTCTTGCTTCTTCACGCACAATCTGTTCAAACGATTCTGGATCAAGTCCATATTTCTTTTCCGCTTCCCTGCATGTTTCCTGAAAAGTGGTATGAATGCTTTTTTCATCCCAAAGCAAAGTATCATCTAAATCGAAAAATACGGCTTTCATGATCTTCTCCCTTGTTATGTATGTAGTTACCCTCAATTGCATGTGACAGGCTCATGTTCATTTTACAATAGAAGTTTTAGAGTTTAAATAGATTATTTAGTAATAAAAAAAGTGCACAAAAATGTGCACTCTTACATTATTTTGATAAATCAATGGTCTTATACTTACCGCCAGTCCATCCTAGTCCTGATGAGACTTGAAGCGAGAATTTCTTTTCGTTTGGAACTTCAAAAGCAATTTTACCTTTTTTAGATAATTTAGGATTTATTTGTTTTAAGAAGAAACTTGAATCGATATCGTTGACATACATGTTATTTGTTGCGAGTGATTTGTATTCTGTACCGTCTTTGCCAATTAACCTAAACATCTCAGTATCTACCGTTCTATCTTTTTTACCTGTATTTATGACCGTTACTTCAACAATCACGAATTTGCCGTCTGTCGTTACATCGCTCATATACTGTTTTTGTAAAGATTTCGCTTCTGTTACGCTGTTTACTTGATAAGTAAAGTCTTCGACTGCTACTTTATCTCCAATTTTATGCGTTTTTTCTTTATCATTTTTCTTTTCGCTACTCGTTACTGCATTTTTAGAACCAGTATTTGATGTATTATCTTTTTTGCTGCCGCCCCCAGCCATACAAGATACAAAGATAATAATCAAAATGAGAATAATGATACTAAGACACCCAATCTTAAAAAACTTTTTCAAATAAATCCCCTACTTTTCCTTATTTTATTAAATGAATTTGAATACCTCACCAATGATAAGACTAAAGAATTATAAAATCAATCATTTTTTTGAAAAAATAGATATAATACCCTTTTTTATATGGAATATGATTTATATTTTGGTTTATTTATGTATACAACTTGATTTATATCGGTGTGATAATGAAAAATTGAAGGATTTGAAGAGACTTTATTTCTTTTTAAATAAGGCTTGCCCAAATCGTTTCGTCATGCTAAAATGAAAAAGTTGTTTCAAGAGTTCGGTTACTTGACGGACAAATGAAAATTGTGTAGAATAGTTAACGAATTGAATAGATATCACAAGCAGAAGCACCCGCTTCTCACCTGATTGACACATGTTTGTAGTTGACAGGTTGACCGTACATTTATTTTTTCATGCAAATGTTCGCAGTGTGGGTGTTTTATATGCCCACACTTTTTGTTTGCCTGTAAAACATACAACGAAATGGTCAAAATGAATTGTGAACTCAATTCAAAATCTCATGGAGGTGGCTCACTATTAGCAAAGATCAATTAGTTAATGAAGGTATTCGTGCGCGTGAAGTTCGTTTGATCGGACAAAATGGCGATCAGCTTGGGATTAAAACCCGCCAGGAAGCTCTGGAAATTGCTACGAAAGCCAATCTTGACCTTGTGTTAGTTGCTGCAAATGCAAAACCACCTGTTTGCCGAATCATGGACTATGGTAAGTTCCGATTCGAACAACAGAAGAAGGAAAAAGAGGCACGTAAGAATCAAAAAATCATTAGCTTAAAAGAAGTTCGGTTGAGCCCGACAATCGATGAACATGATTTTAACACGAAGCTCCGTAATGCAATCAAATTCCTTGAAAAGGGAGATAAAGTGAAAGCTTCTATCCGCTTTAAAGGCCGTGCGATTACGCATAAAGAAATCGGACAGCGCGTGTTAGACCGTTTCTCTGAAGCTTGCGCTGAAGTAGCAACAGTAGAAACAAAACCTAAGATGGACGGACGCAGCATGTTCCTCATGCTTGCACCAAAAGTCGAAAAGTAAAAGTAACAGAGGGAGGAAACATCCAATGCCAAAAATGAAAACTCACCGCGGATCTGCTAAACGTTTCAAAAAAACAGGTTCTGGTAAACTTAAACGTTCTCATGCGTACACAAGTCACTTGTTCGCTAACAAATCTACAAAGCAAAAACGTAAATTGCGTAAGAGCGCAATCGTAAGTGCTGGAGATTTCAAACGTATCAAACAACAACTTGCAAACATCAAGTAATCTGGAATAGGAAACATAGGAGGGAATTACAATGCCAAGAGTAAAAGGCGGAACTGTGTCGCGTCAGCGTCGTAAAAAGGTTCTTAAATTAGCAAAAGGTTATTTCGGTTCAAAACATAGATTATATAAAGTAGCAAACCAACAGGTGATGAAATCTGGAAACTACGCTTTCCGTGACCGTCGTCAGAAAAAACGTGACTTCCGTAAACTATGGATCACTCGTATCAATGCTGCAGCTCGTATGAACGGTCTTTCTTACAGCCGTTTAATGCATGGCTTAAAGCTTTCTGGTATCGAAGTAAACCGCAAAATGCTTGCTGATCTTGCTGTGAATGACCTAAACGCATTCAACCAGCTTGCTGATGCTGCAAAAGCACAACTAGACAAGTAAGTCATATAAAAGATCATTCCGCCAAGGAGTGATCTTTTTTTCTCATCATGTGAGGTGAAATCAATGAATATCGCTCTGATCGTGCTGCTCATCTTGGTCAATGTCTATGGGTTTTGTCTCATGGGAGAGGATAAACGCCGAGCGAAAGCACACAAATGGAGAATATCAGAAGCGCACTTATGGAGTGCCGCAGTACTTTTTGGTGCTGCTGGGTCATTTCTTGGCATGCAGTATTTCCGTCATAAAACGAAGCATCCTGCCTTTCAAATGGGTATGCCTGCTTTAATTGTTGTCCAATTGGTGATATTGGTCTATCTCAATCTCATCTGAAAAGGGAGCAGACGCCGTTAAGTCGGCGTATCTGCTCCCTTTTTTTGTTTGATTTTTTTGATGGGCTGATCCCAATCAATTTTTGTTTGAGGATACCGTTCAATGATGTTGTCCTCAAGTTTTTCAAAGTCTTCTAATGTGAATTCATTTAGCTTCTCAGGTGACTCCGTCCAAACGTAAATGGAGTGGACAAACAGAGGATGATCCTTAGAAGGAACATGCTTCTCCCCTTCAAACAAGACACCTTTATAGACGAAATTAAAATTTTTACGGGCATTTTGCTGTTCGTCCATAAAATAAAAGCCTTCTTTTAATTGTGCTTGTTTCAGCTTTCTTCTCGGGTTTGAGAAGAATTTTACCGCCATGTAGAATATATAGACAAGCAATGCAACAAGAGCAAGTCTAATGAGGATGACAAACATGACAGGATGCACCTCCAATACCGTTATCTGATGTACTACGAATGAGAAAGACAAAAGGTTTCAACTTTTTTAAAAAAAATATTTCGATTAACGAAAAAATATTCATAAAAAGATCGTATTGAACGAAAGAGGTTTTGTATAATAAGAATGCACCATGAAGAAAAAGGAGGATACACAGAATGACAAAACTAGATCAAACATTAACTATGCTGAAAGACCTAACGGATGCAAAAGGGATTCCAGGAAATGAACGTGATGTAAAAAAAGTCATGCAGTCATACATAGAAACATATGCGGATGAAGTCTCTACAGACCGCCTTGGCAGCTTAATTGCTAAGAAGGAAGGAAATGCAAATGGGCCTAAAGTGATGCTTGCTGGTCACTTAGATGAAGTAGGATTCATGGTGACAAAAATCGATGACAAAGGCTATATTCGTTTTCAAACGGTCGGTGGCTGGTGGTCTCAAGTGATGCTGGCGCAGCGTGTCACCATTGTGACGAAAAAAGGAGACATTACAGGTGTGATTGGTTCTAAACCGCCACATGTTTTATCACCAGAAGCACGAAAGAAATCAATCGAAATCACAGATATGTTCATTGATATTGGGGCTTCGAGCAAAGAACAGGCAATGGAATGGGGCGTCCTCCCTGGAGATCAAATCGTACCTTACTTTGAGTTTACGGTAATGAATGACGAAAAAATGCTTCTTGCAAAAGCCTGGGACAACCGTATCGGCTGTGCAGTAGCGATTGATGTCATGAAGAATTTAAAGGATACTCAGCATGAAAATATTGCATACAGTGTAGCAACTGTCCAAGAGGAAGTTGGCTTACGTGGAGCTAAAACAGCTGCAGCTACCATCCAGCCTGATATTGGATTTGCTATTGATGTTGGAGTAGCAGGTGATACACCAGGTATTACTGAAAAAGAAGCAACAAGCAAACTTGGCAAAGGACCAACGATTGTTGTGTTCGACGCTTCCATGGTTTCTCATAAAGGGCTTCGCGATTTTGTTGTCCAAACTGCAGATGAATTAAACATTCCTTATCAATATGATTCCATGCCAGGTGGAGGAACAGATGCTGGAGGTATTCACTTAACAGGTCATGGCGTTCCATCACTATCCATCGGGATTCCAAGCAGATATATTCATACCCATGCAGCCATGATTCATCGAGATGATTATGAAAATGCGGTGAAGCTTTTAACAGAAGTCATCAAAAGACTTGATCAAAAAACGGTCGAACAAATTACGTACGGTTCTTAATGATAAAACCTTTCCTCAGTATGGGGAAAGGTTTTTTAATTGCGTTGAATTTCCCAGGAAATGAACTTTGGAATGTAAGTTGTGTCAAAAGAACTGTTTTCAGTAAATGAAGTGATATTTTTCTAGTGAGGAAGGCACATGTGATCTATCTTGTATTTATGTAAGATGAAATCAATAAAAAGGACAGAGCCAATTGAGGCTCTGTCAAAAGAGAGTTTATGGAAGTAGGTGAAGCTTATTTTAGATTAAATCAATTATTCCTATTTGTCAACTAGGTTTTAAAAGAAAGAAAAATCACTCAATTTATGTTATATTTGTAACAAATTGTTTATACAAAGGGGATGGTTAAATGAATGCGGTTTCAATTGTGATAGGATCGATGTGTATTTTAGCGATTGCCTATCGCCTCTATGGCACGTTTATGATGGTGAAGGTACTAAAGGTCACAGATGATCATCCTACACCGGCTCATGCACTCGAGGATGGGAAAGATTATGTGCCAACAAACAAATGGGTCACATTTGGGCATCACTTTGCTGCAATTGCCGCTGCTGGTCCATTAGTTGGTCCGATTTTAGCCGCACAATTTGGGTATTTACCTGGTCTCCTTTGGCTCTTAATTGGAGCGGTGATTGGCGGAGCTGTTCATGATCTTGTGGTCTTGTTTGCTTCGATGCGAAAAAAGGGGAAATCACTATCCGAGGTAGCGAAAGAGGAGCTTGGTCCTGTTGCAGGATTTTGCACAGGGCTCGCCATGTTATTTATTATTACAATTACAATGGCAGGACTGTCCATGGTTGTGCTTCATGCTTTAGAACGAAATCCTTGGGGAACCTTTGCAGTTGGTATTACCATTCCAATAGCGATGGGAGTCGGCCTTTATTATAAAAAGACAGGCAATTTAAAGCTGGCGACATCTGCGGGATTCATATTACTGATGTTG
Organism: Bacillus sp. FSL K6-3176; assembly: GCF_038003325.1. Taxonomy (NCBI): domain Bacteria; kingdom Bacillati; phylum Bacillota; class Bacilli; order Caryophanales; family Bacillaceae; genus Bacillus; species Bacillus sp. FSL K6-3176. Next base: position 2,588,329 of record NZ_JBBOOX010000001.1, on the reverse strand, counting down.
GGGGTATTCCTTGGACCGAATATTCAAGGAACAGCACTTGGAGATTTGTTAACACTTGATACAAAAACGCTTGCTCTTGCCCTGCCAATCTATGCGTTCTTTGCTGCGGCCCTGCCGGTTTGGTTGCTTTTGGCACCAAGAGACTATTTAAGCAGTTTTATGAAAATTGGTGTTTTCATCGCGCTGATTGCGGGAATCTTTGTGGTTAATCCAACCATCCAATTTCCGGCGTTTACGGAGTTTGTAAATGGAGGAGGGCCTGTCTTAGCTGGACCTGTATGGCCTTTTATTTCGATTACCATTGCTTGTGGTGCGATTTCTGGTTTTCATGCATTTGTTGGCTCTGGCACAACGCCAAAAATGCTAGATCGTTGGAGTGATATGAAGCCGGTGGCGTTTGGCGCGATGCTCGTAGAATGTTTAGTGGGAATCATGGCGTTAATTGCCGCTACTGCGCTTCATCCGGGAGATTATTTTGCAATTAATAGTACACCTGAAGTGTTCCGTACGCTTGGTATGAGTGTCGAGAATCTTCCTCAACTAAGCAAAGAAATCGGTCTTGACTTAGAAGGAAGAACAGGTGGAGCTGTTACATTAGCTGTAGGGATGGCGTACATCTTTACGGGTATTCCGTTCTTTAGTCATTTGGCCTCTTATTTCTTCCAATTCGTGATTATGTTTGAAGCCGTCTTTATTTTAACGGCGATTGACGCAGGAACCCGTGTCGCGCGATATTTGATCCAAGACTTCTTTGGAGAAGCATATAAACCGCTGAAACGAAATGACTGGGTACCAGGGTCAGTCTTTGCAAGTGCACTTGCTTGTTTTATGTGGGGATACTTGCTTTACTCTGGAGACATTGGGTCCATTTGGGCACTCTTTGGCGTGTCAAACCAGCTAATGGCCTCGGTCGGATTAATCATTGGGGCGACGGTTGTGTTAAAAATTGCGGATAAAAGACGGTATATGTTGACTTGTTTAATTCCACTTGCTTACTTATATGTGACGGTGAATTATGCGGGTTATTGGATGGTTGCGAATGTCTATCTCAATCCTGAAGCATCTGGCTACAGTGTACTGAACGCCGTGCTTTCGATGATTATGCTGATTTTAGGTTTTGTCATTATCGTGTTCGCTATTAAAAAATGGATCGAGATTTGGCGCGATCCAGCTCTTCGAATGGAGACGCCAATCACTGGCTAAATGAACAAAGCCGGCTTGCTCATAAATAAGCAAACCGGCTTCCTGTTATTGCTGATGTTCAGGCTTTAAGCCCTGCTCTAATGTTTCAAGAATTTCATTTTTTTCATCTTCTGATGCCTCTTGCCATAACACCTCAAACAAAACGCCAAGACCTGGCAGCATTTTTTCCTCGCCACTTTGAATCGCATCTAAAATCGTATGCTCAAGCTGCTCTTGATTATGGCCAGTAATGTTTTGAATCACTGCGCCTCTTAAATTAAAATCCATTGCCCACACTCCTTTTTTGATGGTGATAGCCCTATTCTGTCTCAAAGACAGGTTTATTATGTAGTGTGCTTGAGATATAATAAATTCATGATATTTAAAGGAGTTAAAGTCGCTTGAAATATATAGAATCAGCTAAAAACGCACACATTAAACAATGGAAAAAGCTCCATACAAAAAAAGAACGAACGAAAACAGGGCTATTCCTTGTTGAAGGAAAACACTTAGTAGAAGAAGCATTAAAAAGCGGGGTTGTGAAAGAGTTAATGATCACAACACCTGACATGCTCCCTGCTGACATCGAGCCTGACATTGAGTTGTATGAATTAAGTGAAGAGGCTTTTACTGCGATGACGGAAACGGAAACACCTCAGCAAATCGCAGCGGTTTGTACAATTCCTGTATTTGAGGAGAAAAAATATGAACGAATGCTTCTGTTAGATGCAGTGCAGGATCCGGGGAATTTAGGCACACTTATTCGGACAGCAGATGCAGCGGGTCTTGATGCTGTGATCCTAGGAGACGGAACCGTTGATGCGTTTAACGGAAAAACGCTCCGTTCAGCACAAGGGTCTCATTTTCACATGCCTATCTTAAAACAAACACTTCAACAGATAATTCCAGCATTAAAGGCGCAAGGTATACCTGTATATGGCACTGCTTTAAAAAATGCGAAAGAGTATAGACACATAGCATCAGAAGGTCCATTTGCGTTAATTGTAGGCAACGAGGGAGCAGGTATTGATCCAGAGATTCTTCAAATGACAGATCAAAATTTATATGTTCCAATGTACGGACAAGCGGAATCATTAAATGTGGCTGTGGCAGCAGCGGTTCTTGTCTATCATTTGCGCGGATAGTGTTGCAACACGTCCTATTTTTCACTATAATGAAACTAATATTTTAAAAACCATGATAGAGGAAGATTGTTTCACGGAGCGTCCTAATAGGGAGAATGCATCGTAGACTGAAAGTGCATTTAAGGAATGCTGAAACAGGAATTCACCTCTGGAGTTGTCACCGGGACCGCAGGTTTTGCGTAAAGGTGAACCGGATTCGTTTGATTCCGTTATGTCAATGAAGCTTATTCGCACATATATTTGTGCTTAACAAGGGTGGTACCGCGACCACAACTCGTCCCTTCTTTTATGGAGGAACGAGTTTTTTTATTGTCTTCAAACGATCAAACAGCCGTTTATCCGAGCGGTTTTGTATATCAAAAGGAGGATCACACTCATGCAAGAAACGTTAAAACAGCTTGAAACAGAAGCGATAGCGAAGGTAGAAGCAGCCAGCTCGCTCAAAGAAGTCAATGATATTCGTGTTCAATATTTAGGGAAAAAAGGTCCGATTACAGAAGTGCTGCGCGGAATGGGCAAGCTTTCCGCTGAAGAAAGACCAAAAATGGGCGCACTTGCAAATGAAGTGAGAGAGCAGATTGCTGGTGCCATTGCTGAAAAAAATGAGCAGCTAGAAGCAGAAGAAGTGAAAAAGAAACTGGCTTCTCAAACCATTGATGTCACATTACCAGCAAGTCCGATCAAAATCGGGGCAAGACATCCATTAACGATTGTCGTAGAAGATATTGAAGATTTATTTATCGGCATGGGCTATACCGTTGAAGAGGGCCCAGAGGTGGAAACAGATTACTATAACTTTGAAGCGCTCAATCTTCCAAAAGAACATCCGGCACGTGATATGCAGGACAGCTTCTATATTACTGAAGACACACTCATGAGAACGCAAACATCACCCGTTCAAGCACGTACACTTGAGAAATATAAAGGCCAAGGCCCTGTGAAAATCATCTGCCCTGGTAAGGTATATAGACGTGACAGTGATGATGCCACTCACTCCCATCAATTCATGCAAATTGAAGGACTTGTGGTCGATCACAATATTAGCATGAGTGACCTCAAAGGAACGCTTGAGACAGTCGCAAGAAAAATGTTTGGTGAGGATCGTGAAATTAGACTGCGCCCAAGCTTTTTCCCATTCACAGAACCTTCCGTTGAAGTTGATGTGTCATGCTTTAAATGCGGCGGGAAAGGCTGTTCTGTATGTAAAGGAACAGGCTGGATTGAAATCTTAGGTGCAGGAATGGTTCACCCGAATGTATTAAAAATGAGCGGATTTGATCCAGATACTTATCAAGGCTTTGCTTTTGGAATGGGTGTTGAACGTATTGCCATGCTGAAATACGGCATAGATGACATTCGTCATTTCTACACAAATGATATTAGATTCACGAAGCAATTTAAGCAGGACTAAGAGGAGGAAATCAACATGTTTGTTTCATATAAATGGTTAGAGGACTATGTCGATTTAGAAGGCATTCAGCCGGATGAATTAGCAGAGAAAATCACAAGAAGCGGAATTGAAGTGGAAGCCGTTGAGTATAAAGGCGAAGGCATCAAAGGCGTTGTCGTTGGACACGTCATTGAACGTGAACAGCATCCGAATGCGGATAAATTAAACAAATGTCTTGTTGATATCGGCGAAGACGCACCGGTGCAAATTATATGCGGGGCTCCAAATGTGGATAAAGGACAGCATGTGGCTGTCGCAACGGTTGGTGCAGTCCTTCCTGGAAACTTTAAAATTAAAAAAGCCAAACTGCGCGGTGAAGAGTCTCATGGCATGATTTGTTCTCTGCAAGAATTAGGCGTAGAGAGCAAGCTCGTACCAAAAGAATATGCAGAAGGTATCTTTGTTTTCCCGAATGACGTGAAACCAGGAGATGATGCCCTTCAAGCGCTTCAATTAGATGACGCGGTACTTGAACTTGGCTTAACACCAAACCGTGCCGATGCCCTTAATTTGCTAGGTGTCGCTTATGAGGTTGCCGCCATTTTAGGGAGAGACATCAAGCTTCCTGATACAGCGCATGACACTTCTTCTGAAAAAGCAGCAGACTATATTTCTGTTAAAATTGAGGATCAAGAAGCGAATCCACTTTATGCAGCGAAGATCATTAAAAATGTAAAGATTGGGCCAGCACCACTTTGGATACAAACAAGATTGATGAATGCAGGTATCCGCCCAATTAACAACGTCGTGGATATTACGAATTTTGTCTTACTTGAATACGGTCAACCTCTTCATGCCTTTGATTATGACCGGTTTGGTTCAAAGCAGGTGGTCGTACGTAAAGCGGCTGAAAATGAAATGATTCAAACTCTGGATGAACAAGAACGTACATTGTCTTCGAAGCATCTTGTCATTACAAATGGCACAAAAGCGCATGCTGTTGCAGGCGTCATGGGCGGTTTTGAATCAGAGGTGCGTGATGAGACGACAACGATTCTTTTAGAAGCGGCATATTTCAACGGTCAAACCGTCCGTCAAGCATCTAGAGACTTAGGGCTTCGCAGTGAATCAAGCACACGATTTGAAAAAGGGCTCGATCCGCAGCGGACGAAATCAGCAGCCGAAAGAGCAGCGCAATTGATCAGCACCTATGCAGGCGGTGAAGTGCTAAGTGGTACAGTTGAGGAAAACCACCTTGAAACAAGTATGAATGTCATCCACGTATCAACTGAGCGTGTGAACAAGGTGCTTGGTATGAGCATTTCAAAAGAAGATATGATTCAGATTTTCAACAAACTAGGCTTTACTGTGGGCGAATCAAATGATGTGCTTGTTGTAACGGTTCCTTCCCGTAGAATGGATATTACGATTGAAGAGGACCTCATTGAAGAAGTCGCGAGATTATACGGCTACGACAATATTCCATCTACACTTCCTGCGACAGCTGGTACCGTTGGCGGTCTCACGCCATACCAAGTGAAGCGCAGAAAGGTGAGACGTTTCTTAGAGGGCGCAGGGCTTTCTCAAGCGATTACGTATTCATTAACGAATCAGCATAAGTCCACAGCCTTTGCTTTAAATCCAGCTTATCAAACAAGACTTTCCTTGCCGATGAGTGAGGAACGCAGTGTGCTGAGACAAAGCCTTCTGCCAAACTTACTTGATTCTGTTGCATATAACTTAGCAAGACAAGCTGATTCTTTTGCCTTTTACGAAACGGGTTCTGTGTTCTTAGCGGAAACGGAAGGGGCAAAACCAGTAGAGAAAGAGCATGTGGCAGGTGCGTTAACAGGTCTTTGGCATAAAAATCTTTGGCAGGGCGAGAAAAAAGCTGTCGATTTTTATGTTGCGAAGGGTATTGCAGAAGGGCTCTTTGAAAAGCTTGGTGTATCAGAAGAGATCACGTATGTTCAAGCAGAGCGTGAGGGCCTTCACCCAGGACGTACAGCCGATGTTCATTTAAATGGAAAAGTGATTGGCTTTGTAGCTGCACTTCATCCAGTAGTGGAAAAGGAATTAGATTTAAAAGAAACGTATGTATTTGAATTTGATTTAACAGATGTAATGACGTCTGAAACAGAGGATATGAAATATACGGCAATTCCGAGATTCCCAGCAGTGACAAGAGACATCGCACTTGTCGTCGATCAGCATATTTCAAGCGGACAGCTGGAGCAAGTCATTTATGAAGCTGGCGGACAATTGCTCACAGACCTTTCCGTCTTTGATGTGTATGAGGGTGAGCATATGGAAGAAGGTAAAAAGTCTGTTGCATTCTCTCTGCAATATTTAAACCCAGAACAAACGTTGACTGAGGAAGAAGTCACGGCTGTTCATACAAACGTATTGAAAGCATTAGAAGATACGTATCAAGCTGTCTTGCGCGGATAATCAAAAGAGCTATCGCCTTATGGGCGATAGCTCTTAGCGTGTAGACAAACCCTCGCATTCTTTGTCAGTCCTGCGCGCTGGTACTCACGAATGTCAAATTCGCTCTGTGCTAGTGCTCGTCCTTCCTAGACTGCAAAGGTTTTCTATCACGCTGAAAAGAAGACAAAGGGCTAAAATCAAGTTCATTTTAGCCCTTTGTCAACAATCTGAGAGCTATCGCTTTATGGGCGATAGCTCTTTTTTAATTATAACCATTTTTTCGCTTTTTGGGTGTTGGCAAAATGAAGTTTTGTAAATTGGCGTAAAGCCTCTTCGCCGTGCTGTTTCATCAGCTTTGCTGCCGCTTTGTCAACATGCGGACCGGCCCCTTTTGGAATGTCAAAGCCCGCTGCTTTTGATAATTTATCCATTTCAATTAAAAAAGCATACCTTGCAATAATAGAAGCTGCAGCAACCGATAAGTGGATGCCTTCTGCTTTCGTACTAAAATATGTACGCTCCCGAATGATCTTTTTCCCCGCAAGGTGCCTGAAATAAATGCCTGGTTCGGCAAATTGGTCGATGAGAATGGCTGCTGGTTTCTTGCCATCCAGTTTTTCTAGCACGGAGGTGATGACTTGGTTATGAAGCAGTGCCTTCATTTTCCCTTGGCTCATGCCCTTTTCCTGCATCGCATTGTATTTTTCATTCCGAAGCACGAGAAGGCTGAACGGGATGGTTTTGATCAAGTCTTTGGCAATGTTGATAATCTGCGGATCTTTTAGTCCTTTAGAGTCTTTCACCCCGAGCTCTTTCATGAGAGCAAGCTGACTGGAATCAACATAAGCCGCACAGACCGTAATGGGTCCAAAATAATCGCCAGTACCGACCTCATCTGAGCCAATAACCGACATGGAAGCAATGCCAGGTGGTGGGCTGTACTGTGTGATAGATGGTGTTTTTTTGCTTTTTGTTTCAGCTGCTTGTAAATGGTTGAACTGACTTGCTTCAGCTTCTGCCTTTTGCCCTTGGAACAGCACTTTTCCAGATTTGTAGGCTGTAATCGTACAGCCGGGAACCTTTGCTTGAAAAAGAGCGCCTGGCGGCAAAGTGTCAGTTAAATGCTGAGCGTACACGCTCTTCATTTTTTTCATGTCTTCTGATGTTGCTTTTAAGACGGATTGGGGCACAGTGGATAACTCCTTTTTACCTTGATATCATTGATTTCTAAAGTGTACCATAACAGGGAAGGGCTCGTCTTTCCATTCAATGTCTAAACATGTTATGATAGAGACTAGGATTCTCGTGGAATGGAGGAGAAACGTTGTCTGACGGCGGTAAAACGAAAACAACAGTTGAGATTTACGGACAGTCCTATACGATCATCGGTCAAGAAACGAAGATGCATATGCGACATGTTGCTTCAATTGTTGATGATAAAATGAGAGAAATCAATGAAAAAAATCCATATCTTGATATAAACAAATTAGCTGTACTGACAGCAGTCAATGTCGTCCACGACTACTTGAAATTAAAAGAGCAATACGAAAAACTAGAGCTTCATCTAAAAGAAAAGGAATGAAATTACCGTGATCGATATCATCATTTTGTTTTTGCTTCTTATGGGAACGCTTGTCGGTCTAAAACGCGGGTTTATTCTTCAATTTATTAAATTGATTAGCTTTGTTGTTTCTATTTTAGTGGCTTCTATGTTTTATCAGTCACTTGCACCACAGCTTACGTGGATTCCAGCACCTAATTTTAGCGGCGGTCAAGCGCAGCTCGCTTTCTTTAGTGGGAATCTAGAAACAGCTTATTATAATACCATTGCGTTTATCATTCTGTTTATCTTGACCAAAATCCTGCTCGCTATCATCGGCGGATTGCTCACAACCATTGCAAGTATCCCTGTGATTAAACAGGTCAACAAACTGCTTGGCGCTGTTTTAGGATTTCTTGAAACCTATCTATTTGTGTTTATTCTATTGTTTGTGGCTGCATTACTTCCAGTCGATGCGCTTCAAACCATGATGAGCAAATCAATGTTAGCAGATGTGATCGTAAATAGCACCCCTTACCTGTCCGGTCTTGTCAAAGACCTCTGGTCGACGTATGGAGTTTAAGAACTTCTCCTTTCTTGGAGAAGTTTTTTCTCATTCCATGACAGAAAGTTGTCGGATGAAGGGAAAGTTTGTATATTTATATAGGAAGATGCCAAAGCGGCTGGAGGATGAGAGATGAATAAAAAAGATATTATCAAACTTCTTGAAACAATTGCAGTTTATATGGAGCTAAAAGGAGATAATCCTTTTAAAATTTCTGCCTTTCGTAAAGCAGCTGCGGCACTGGAACAAGATGACCGCAGTCTTTCTCAAATAGATGACCTATTAGCATTACCCGGCATTGGAAAAGGAACCTTTGCTGTGATCACAGAGTATATCGAAAAAGGACAGTCTGAAACACTCGAACAATTAAAAAAAGAAGTGCCTGAAGGACTTGTCCCGCTCTTAAAATTGCAAGGACTCGGCGGGAAGAAGATTGCTAAGCTCTACCAAGAGCTTGGTGTTCACGATGCACAGTCTTTAAAAGAAGCATGTGAAGCGGAAAAAGTACAAACGCTTGCTGGGTTTGGCAAAAAAACAGAAGAAAAGATTCTTGCCGCTCTTGAGGAGGCAGGGAAGCAGCCAGAACGACTACCAATTGGCTTTGCATTAGATGTGGCAGAGCGAATTGATGATGCGCTGGAACAGATGGAGGGAATCATCCGTTTTTCAAGAGCGGGTAGTTTAAGACGTGCGCGTGAAACGGTTAAAGATTTAGATTACATCATTGCGACTGACAACCCTGAACAAGTGAGGAAGCAGCTTGTTGCTCTTGATGATGTCAAAGATGTCATTGCGAGCGGTGATACGAAGGTATCGGTCATTCTTGCACTTGATTTTGAAATCAGTGTAGATTTCCGGCTTGTGACAACAGACCAATTTGCAACAACGCTGCACCATTTCACTGGCTCAAAAGATCATAACATTCGTATGCGACAGCTTGCGAAGGAGCGCGGTGAGCGTATTAGTGAATATGGGGTTGAAACGATCGAAACTGGGGATGTGAAAACATTTGAAGACGAAAGCGCTTTTTATGCACATTTCCAACTTCCGCTCATTCCGCCAGAAATTCGTGAAACCGGAGCAGAGATTGATACGTATAAAGAAAGTATGCAATTTGTAGAACGAAAAGATATCAAAGGCGATCTTCATATGCACTCGACATGGAGTGATGGCGCTTTTTCTATTCGCGAAATGGCAGAGGCATGTATCGCAAAAGGCTATGAATACATGGCCATTACAGACCACTCACAATATTTAAAAGTAGCAAACGGTTTAACAAAAGAACGTTTGCGTTTGCAAGCAAAAGAAATTGACAAGCTGAATCAAGAATTCGAGCATTTTTACATTTTCAAAGGGGTCGAAATGGATATTCTGCCGGACGGATCGTTAGATTATGATGATGACTTTCTAGCAGACATGGATTTTGTCATTGCGTCTATTCATTCTAGCTTCTCTCAGCCGGAGGAAGTCATTATGGAGCGCCTAGAAAATGCCTTGAATAATCAGCATGTGGATTTAATTGCCCATCCAACAGGCCGTTTGATTGGTAGACGAGATGGCTATGCCTTAAATATTGATCAGCTCATAGAGCTTGCGAAAAAAACGGGCACTGCACTGGAACTAAACAGCAACCCGTCAAGACTTGATTTAAAAACAGAGCATTTAATGAAAGCAAACGAAGCGGGTGTGAACATCATGATCAACACAGATGCGCACAACATCGCCATGCTCGATCATATGGAAGTCGGTGTCACAGCTGCAAGAAAGGGCTGGACACCAAAAGCAAATGTCGTGAATACATTTTCTCTCGATGAGATGAAAAAGTTTTTAACGCGTGACAGGTAGTCGTTAGGAGGCTGGACCATGCTGCAACAAAAAGTGTTAGCATCATTAGAATTTCATAAAGTAAAAGAAAAAGTCATGTCCTATACTGCTTCGACTTTAGGGAAAGAAAAAGCGCAGGACTTAATACCACTCACAGATATCGAGAGCATTCAGCATCTGCTAGAAGAGGTAGCAGAAGCGCAAGATGTGATTCGTTTAAAAGGATCTGCGCCATTTGGCGGGTTAACGGATATTAGACGAGGCGTCAAACGAGCAGAAATAGGCAGTATATTAAGCCCTTCTGAGCTGATGGAAATTGCGGCGCTGTTATATACCACAAAAAACATGAAGCACTTTCTCGCCTCTATGTATGAGGACGGAGTAGAGATACCCCGTCTTCATACATATGCAGAATCGCTGATTTTACTGCCAGACGTGAGAAAAGAAATCGAAAGCTGTATTGGTGACAATGGAGAAGTGCTTGATCACGCAACGCCAGCCCTCCGCACCATACGAACGCAGTTACGATCACTAGAATCAAAAGTGCGAGATAAATTAGAATCAATGATTCGTTCACAATCTGCCACGAAAATGCTGTCAGACACCATTGTGACCATTCGTAATGATCGGTTTGTCATTCCCGTAAAACAAGAGTACCGCTCGAATTATGGAGGGATTGTTCACGATCAATCTTCTTCAGGCGCAACTCTTTTTATTGAGCCGCAGGTGGTCGTGGATTTAAATAACACCTTGCAGCAAACTCGCCTAAAAGAAAAGCAAGAGATTGAAAAGATTTTGCAAATGCTAACAGCGAGTGTGTCAGAGCACATTGATGAATTGCTTCATAATGTGAATGAACTTCAGACATTAGATTTTATTTTCGCCAAAGCCAAATATGCAAAAGCAGAAAAAGCCACAAAACCTACTGTGAATAACCAAGGGGAGATTTATTTAAAACGGGCAAGACATCCCCTATTGCCACGAGATCAGGTTGTGGCAAATGATATTGAGCTAGGCAAAGATTTTTCTACGATCGTCATCACAGGTCCAAATACAGGCGGTAAGACCGTCACTTTAAAAACACTTGGACTTCTTACGCTGATGACGCAGGCAGGTCTTCATATTCCAGTCGAAGAAGGATCAGAAGTGGCTGTATTCGATCAAGTCTTTGCTGATATTGGAGACGAGCAGTCTATTGAACAGAGCTTGAGTACATTCTCATCTCATATGGTCAATATTGTGGATATCTTAAAGCATTTGACGTCTAATTCACTCGTGTTATTTGATGAATTAGGTGCGGGGACAGATCCTGCTGAAGGTGCAGCACTTGCGATGAGCATCTTAGATGAAGTTCATCAAACAAATGCGCGCGTCATCGCAACGACTCACTATCCTGAGCTGAAGGCATACGGATATAACCGAGAAGGCGTCACAAATGCGAGTGTAGAGTTTGATATTGAAACCTTATCCCCCACATATCGCTTGCTCATCGGGGTGCCGGGACGAAGTAATGCATTTGAAATTTCCAAGCGTCTAGGACTGCCTCATCATTTAATTGATCGTGCAAAAGCAGATATGCACGCAGAACATAATGAAGTCGATCAGATGATTGCTTCATTAGAAGACAGCAAAAAACAAGCAGAAGAAGAACTGCATGAGACGGAATTCTATAGAAAAGAAGCAGAGAAGCTCCATAAAGAATTGCAAAAACAAATCCTTGAATGGAATGAACAAAAGGACAAACTGCTGGAAGAAGCTGAACAAAAAGCGGCAGAAAAAATTGAACAAGCAACAAAAGAAGCAGAAGAGATTATTCAAGAGCTTCGGTCCATTAAAAGTGAGCATCGTTCATTCAAAGAACATGAACTCATTGATGCGAGAAAGCGTCTTGAAGAAGCTGTCCCTGAGTTTGACCGTAAGAAAAAACCAGAGCCAGTGAAAAAAGCAGCAAGACAGCTAAAGCCAGGCGATGAAGTCAAAGTGCTGACGTTTGGCCAAAAAGGAACGCTCATCGAACAAACGGGTAACAAAGAATGGAGTGTCCAAATGGGCATTCTAAAAATGAAAGTAAAAGAAAAAGATATGGAATTTATCAAATCAGCACCGGAATTTAAGCAAGAGAAAGCCATCACGGCGGTCAAAGGAAAAGACTATCATGTATCACTTGAGCTTGATTTAAGAGGAGAGCGCTATGAGAATGCCTTAAGCAGAGTCGAGAAATACTTAGATGATGCCGTCTTAGCTGGCTATCCGCGTGTGTCGATCATTCACGGTAAAGGCACTGGCGCCTTGAGAAAAGGGGTCCAGGAATTATTAAAACAGCACCGTAGTGTAAAAAATGCTCGTTTTGGAGAACAAGGCGAGGGAGGATCAGGCGTCACCATCGTCGAATTAAAGTAAAAAGGAGAAAACGCATGAAAGCCTTTTGGGAAAATGAACTTGTGGAAATTGCCGCCTATTACAGCGTGGCCGTCCTATGTCTTGTCTTATTTCTGACCATATTTGAACTCGTGACCTCCTATAAAAACTGGGAAGAGATTCAGCGGGGGAACTTAGCTGTTGCTATGGCAACCGGCGGGAAGATTTTTGGGATTGCCAATGTCTTTCAGCATTCCATCGCCCAGCACAACTCGCTTCTTCAAATGGTCGGATGGGGCGTATACGGCTTTGTGATGCTGCTTGTCAGCTATTTCATTTTTGAATTTTTAACACCACGATTTAAAGTAGACAAAGAGATTGAGAATGATAATAGAGCGGTCGGGTTTATTTCACTCATTATTTCTGTTGGGCTGTCTTATGTAGTAGCAGCCGGCATTTAAGGAGACGACATGGAAAAACTAGCCAAAGTATTAATTGTAGTTGCCTGCACTTTTGCGGTTATTGGTGCCGTTTACATGTTCCTGTAAAATGAAGAATACATTCTAGAAAGCTGTCAGGGAAAACCTTGACAGCTTTTCACTCATCAAAGGCGGCGAATCAGAATGAATCAAATCTTGCAAAAAGACGAACTCATAAAGCGCATTGACAGTTGTCTCAAAAAGACATCTCTTCCCCAAGACATATATGAACCGTATATTGCACGTCCTTTTCAAACGACTGGTTTTTTTGATGATTTGAGCCCCTATATTGAAATTGATCCAGCCGGCTATTTTCTTATTCAATATGAACGAGGGATTAAAGTGCTTCATAAAAGAACAAAAGAGGCGGATGAAGTCATTTATTGGATTTTAGAAGACACCATCTTTCTAACTGTGTATCTAGACATGATGAGACAATATCAAGTGGACAACATCCACACACATTTACCTAATGACCCTAGTATCCATAAACAGATCGTGGAGAGAGTCCATGAGTCATTTCGTGCGATCGGTGGATTATACGAAAAGTGGCATCATGAAGGGAAAAGAGCCTCTATAGAAACACCGGCGAAAAAATGAAGATGTGTCATGGAACGAGCTCGATTTGAAAAAAGCAAACAGCCATAAGGAAAAGTTTGCTATAATAAAATAGTACGAAAGTTCAGGAAGGAGGGTTTTTATGCAGTCAGATAAACGTTGGCTTCTGCATTACCCGAATCAAATTCCCCACGAACTCACCATCCCAAATGAAACGTTGCAATCTTACTTATTCAGCTCCGCAGAGGCAGCACCTGAGCATACAGCCATTCATTTTTTAGGAAAAAACATCACCTACCAGCAGTTACAAGAAGATGCACTGAAATTAGCCAGTCACTTGATTGACATCGGTGTCAAAAAAGGCGACAGAGTAGCGATTATGCTGCCAAACTGCCCGCAATCGGTGATTTCTTATTATGCGGTTTTAATAGCAGGCGGCATTGTCGTTCAAACCAATCCGCTTTATACGGAGAAAGAACTGGAATATCAAATGGAGGACAGCGGCTCTAAGGTGCTGATCACTCTCGATCTACTGTATCCAAAGGCCTATAAAATGAAAGCGCTGACAAGTATGGAACATTTGATCATCACAAAATTACAAGATTACTTGCCATTTCCGAAAAACATATTGTTTCCGATTGTCCAGCGAAGGAAAAACAACATGGTCATCCAAGTGGAGAAGAGTGATTCCATTCATCATTTCTCACAGATCATGAAAGAGTCGTCAGGAGAACAGATTCCGCAAATATCCTTTCAACCGAAAGAGGATGTCGCAGTTTTGCAATATACAGGCGGAACGACCGGTTTACCAAAAGGGGTTATGCTCACACACGAAAATATAGTAGCCAATACAGAAATGTGTACATCCTGGATGTATAAAACGAACCGCGGAAAAGAGCGGATTCTTGGAATCATTCCGTTCTTTCATGTATACGGCATGACGACCGTGCTAAACCTTGCAGTCAAAGAAGGTCATCAAATGATTCTTCTTCCGCGTTTTGATGCAGCGGATGCCTTGAAGACCATTGAAAAACAGAAACCGACGCTGTTCCCAGGAGCACCAACGATGTATATTGCCCTGCTTCATCATCCGAATATTGAAAAGTATGACCTATCATCCATCACCGCATGCTTAAGCGGATCGGCCGCTCTTCCTGTTGAAGTCAAACAGAGTTTTGAAAAACTAACAGGAGGAAGGCTGGTGGAGGGATATGGACTTTCAGAAACTTCTCCTGTCACTCATGCCAATTTCTTATGGGGAGCGAACAAAATAGGAAGTATCGGGTGCCCTTGGCCGAATACAGATGCCGGTATTTATTGTGAAGAAACGGGTGGACTCAAAGCGCCATATGAGCACGGAGAGATTATCGTCAAAGGTCCTCAAATCATGAAAGGGTACTGGAATCAGCCGGATGAGACAGCGGCAGTGTTAAGAGACGGCTGGTTTTTCACAGGAGACATTGGGTATATGGATGAGGATGGTTTTTTCTATATCGTAGACCGGAAAAAAGATGTCATCATCGCGAGCGGCTATAATATTTACCCAAGAGAGGTTGAAGAAGCCCTTTATGAGCATGAGCTTGTACAAGAAGTGGTTGTGGCGGGTATTCCTGATCCGTATAGAGGGGAAACAGTAAAAGCCTTTGTTGTCCCGAAAAAGGATGCCTATGTAACAGAGGATGAACTGGATCGTTTTGTTAGAACAAGAATTGCCTCATTTAAAGTGCCGCGTGTCTACGAATTTAAGGAATCACTGCCTAAAACGGCTGTAGGGAAAATCTTGCGCAGAGTGTTAATTGAAGAAGAAAAAAGAAAGCAATCATCTTCAACAGAAGAACCAGTCGATCAATGAGAGAATGAACCAGCATCATCCGGTCAAGCGGCCGGATGATTTGAATTGTACGTGTCTGCTCTGGTATGCTAAAGGTTGAAAAGAAAGAAGAACATCACTTGACAAATCACTCGTTTCTTTTTAACATAAAGTTATGAATGAATGCTCATTCAATTTAGAAAGGGACGAAGCACATTGAAGCAGAAAAGACCGAAGTACATGCAAATTATTGATGCAGCCGTTGTGGTGATTGCAGAGAACGGCTACCATCAATCACAAGTTTCAAAGATTGCCAAACAAGCAGGAGTAGCAGACGGAACCATTTATCTCTATTTCAAAAACAAAGAGGATATTCTGATCTCGTTGTTTAAAGAAAAAATGGGACAATTCATCGAACGGATGGAAACAGATATTCAAAAGAAACCGTCTGCGAAAGAAAAGCTTCTTCTCCTCATTCGAGAACACTTTCGCCTGCTATCGCAAGACCATCATTTGGCCCTTGTGACACAGCTTGAACTCAGGCAGTCAAACCTTGAACTGCGCCAAAAAATCAATGAGGTGCTGAAAGGGTATTTAAATATGCTAGACTCCATTTTAACCGAGGGAAAGAAGACAGGAGAATTTAGACAAAATCTAGATGTCCGCTTAGCGAGACAAATGGTATTTGGGACGATTGATGAAACCGCTACAACATGGGTCATGAATGATCAAAAGTATGACCTGCCAGCACTCGCAGAAAGTGTACATGATCTTCTCTTAAACGGAATACATCAATCTTAAAGACAATTGAAAAAGGATGATTGACATGGAAAAAATACTTAGCTTACACCAAGACGAACAGACAGCACTCATCACGATTCAACACCCGCCTGCAAATGCCTTATCCTCTCAGCTTCTCACTGAACTCAACGACATGTTTGATCAGCTTGAACAAAACAGTGAAGTGAGAGCTATTGTCATTCATGGAGAAGGTAGATTTTTCTCAGCAGGTGCTGATATTAAAGAATTTACGACCTTGCAGGAAGAGTCTGATTATGCCAGCCTTGCAGACAGAGGACAGCAAGTGTTTGAACGAATTGAACAATGTCCAAAACCGGTGATTGCTTCCATTCACGGGGCAGCATTAGGCGGCGGGCTTGAGCTGGCGATGTCGTGTGATATTCGAATCGCAACAAAAGATGCAAAGCTGGGACTGCCGGAATTAAATCTCGGTATTATCCCAGGATTCGGCGGAACGCAGCGCCTGCCTCGCTACGTTGGATCAGCTAAAGCACTTGAAATGATGGGAACAGCTGAGCCGATTACAGGAGAAGAAGCATTTGCCTGCGGACTTGTTTCAAAACTTGCGGAAACAGAGGAAGAAGCGCTGGAAACAGCGAAAACATTGGCGGCGAAATTTGCAGCGAAAAGCCCTAAAACGCTTGAGTATGTGCTTGAGTTATTGAATGCGACAAAAGTGTACTCATATGATGGTGGAATGAAGCTGGAAGCCAAAAAGTTTGGTGAGGTGTTCCAGTCGAATGATGCCAAAGAAGGCATCCAAGCTTTTATCGAAAAGCGTAAACCGAATTTTAAAGGGGAATAAGGGATTAGTACGACACAAGGGGGAGAAATGAATGAATATTTTTGTTTTAATGAAGCGTACGTTTGACACGGAAGAGAAAATCTCTATTCAGTCTGGTGCTATTCAAGAAGATGGGGCAGAGTTCATTATTAATCCTTATGATGAGTACGCAATTGAAGAAGCGATTCAGCTTCGGGATGAGCACGGGGGAGAAGTAACGGTCGTGACAGTGGGCAATGAAGATGCGGAGAAACAGCTTAGAACAGCACTTGCAATGGGCTGCGATCAAGCCGTTTTATTAAATGTTGAAGATGATTTGGAGGAGTGGGATCAATTTTCCGCTTCTACGATTCTATATCACTATTTCAAGGATAAAGAAGCTTCCTTGATCTTAGCAGGGAATGTAGCGATTGACGGCGGGTCTGGACAGGTGGCCCCGCGTCTTGCTGAATTACTCGGCTTTCCATATGTCACAACCATTACAAGTATTCAAATCGACGGCGGCTCAGCTTCAATTGAACGAGATGCAGAGGGTGATGTGGAAGTGATTTCTGCCGAGCTCCCGCTAGTGGTCACCGCGCAGCAAGGTCTCAATGAGCCTCGTTATCCATCGTTACCAGGAATCATGAAGGCAAAGAAAAAGCCTTTAGAAGAATTAGAATTAGACGATTTAGATCTAGATGAAGACGATGTGCCATTTAAAATCAAAACAATCGAACGTTTCTTACCGGAGAAAAAAGAGGGTGGCAAGGTGTTGAGCGGCGAGCTTCAGGATCAGGTCAAGGAACTGACAGACCTGCTAAGAAATGAAGCAAAAGTCATCTAAACATCCACTTTACGATATCACGAGAACAAGGGGGAGCTTATAGGATGAGTAAAAAAGTTGTTGTACTTGGAGAAAGTCGTGACGGTAAATTAAGAAATGTGACATTTGAAGCGATTGCTGCCGCTCACGAGGTGGCTGATGGCGGTGAAGTAATTGGCGTTTTAATAGGGGATCACGTCAAAGACCAAGCGGATGAACTGCTTTATTATGGAGCAGATCATGTGATGATCGTCGAGCACCCGCATCTTTCTTATTATACGTCTGATGGTTTTGCGCAGGCGCTTCAAGCAATATTAGATCAAGTCAATCCTGATGCAGTGCTCTTCGGTCATACATCGATCGGAAAAGACTTGTCACCCAAAATAGCTGCCCGCCTGCAAACAGGCTTAATTTCAGATGCAATAGATGTAAGCGTTACCGGTGAACACCTTGTTTTCACTAGACCGATTTATTCAGGAAAAGCCTTTGAAAAAGTCATTTCAACAGATCGTCTGCTTTTGGCAACTATCCGCCCAAACAACGTGGCACCGCTGGAGCGTGATGCGTCACGCAGCGGAGAAGTGACGCCAGTTTCTGTCGATATTCAAAACCTAAGAACAATCGTGAAGGAAGTCATTAAAAAAACATCAGAAGGTGTAGATTTATCTGAAGCGAAGGTCATTGTCGCGGGAGGACGAGGAGTTAAAAGCAAAGAAGGCTTTGAACCGCTGAAAGAACTTGCCCAAACACTCGGCGCAGCAGTCGGTGCCTCGCGTGGTGCATGTGACGCTGACTACTGCGATTATGCCTTGCAAATTGGTCAAACCGGTAAAGTCGTTACACCTGACCTTTATATTGCCTGCGGAATTTCAGGAGCCATTCAGCATTTAGCAGGTATGTCTAACAGTAAAGTTATTGTTGCGATCAACAAAGACCCAGAAGCTGAAATCTTCAAAATCGCTGATTACGGAATAGTTGGTGACTTATTCGAAGTCGTTCCGCTTTTAAATGAAGAGTTAAAAAACATGAATATCCATTCTTAACGCTCATACACTCAGAATGCCTAGGTATTCTGGGTTTTTTTGTATGTCATCACGAAACAAAGGAGCGGTTTACAAGTGAATGGGACAGTAAAAGTCAATGAAGTGATTGGACGCATTTCTAAACACATCTATGGACACTTTCAAGAGCATTTAGGAAGAGGAATTTATGACGGAATTTGGGTAGGGAGAGATTCAGAGATTGATCATGTTGAAGGGATTCGTACTGATGTGCTAAAGGCCCTTCAAGCATTACATATCCCGGTGCTTAGGTGGCCGGGTGGCTGTTTTGCAGACGAGTATCACTGGGCAAATGGTGTAGGTGATCTGAGTGAACGAAAGCCGATGGTGAATACTCATTGGGGTGGCACCGTTGAATCAAATGCGTTTGGTACACATGAATTTATGAGACTGTGTGAATTACTTGAATGTGAGCCTTATATTTGTGGAAACGTTGGAAGCGGCTCTGTTCAAGAATTAGCAGAATGGATTGAATATATCACATTTCCTAAGGGGACACCTATGTCGGATTGGCGCATTCAAAATGGAAAACAAGAACCGTGGAAGCTGACGTATGTTGGTGTAGGCAATGAAAGCTGGGGATGCGGTGGAAATATGACGCCAGAGTATTATGCAGACTTATATAAACGCTACCAAACGTATGTGAGAGAATTTGCTGGTCAGCGCATTTACAAAATTGCATGCGGTGCGAATTCAAATGATGTGAATTGGACAAAAGTATTAATGGAGCGTGCAGCGCCTTGGATGGATGGGCTCAGTTTGCATTACTATACGGTCCCAGGAACATGGGAGAAAAAAGGGTCAGCGACTGATTTTGATGAGGATGAGTGGTTTACAACGCTGAAAAAGGCGTATGAAATGGAGCGGCTTGTCGTGGAACACGGAAAAATCATGGATCGTTATGATCCAAACAAGCGAATCGGGATGATTATTGATGAATGGGGGACATGGTATGATCCAGAACCGGGGACAAATCCAGGGTTTTTGTATCAGCAAAACACATTAAGAGATGCTCTAGTCTGTGCCTTACATTTTCATATTTTTCATCGCTATTGCCAGCGGATTCATATGGCGAATATTGCCCAGACCGTCAATGTGCTTCAAGCGATGGTGTTAACGCAGGACGAAAAGATGCTCCTTACGTCAACCTATCATGTATTTCACATGTTTCAAGTGCATCAAGAAGAAGAAGCGCTTGAAGTAGAATTGAATGCGCCTTCGTATGAACGCCGGGGTGAAAAAATCCCTCAAGTCAGTATGTCAGCCTCGCGCTCAACTGACAAGATGCATATTAGTTTATGTCATGTGAATCCCCATGAAAAAGCAGACGTATCTCTTGCGATAGAGGGAATCGATGCAAAAACGAAGGTCATTGGCCGTGTACTGACTGCTGATCGGATGAATGCACACAATACGTTCGATGATCCTCATTCCGTTCAGCCTGCGGACTTTCGGCAATTTGCTGTTAAGCACGGCGAGCTGACTATTGATCTGCCGCCTATGTCGGTTGTCATGTTGACTGTCGATCTGGCTTGATCGCATATTTCAATGTTTGATGAGAAGAATGTTGGGGCATCATACATTGTAAATGAAGCGGAAAGGGAGTCATGTCATATGCTTAGAACCATTCTGATGATCATTGGTGCGATTGTTGTTATTGGTGCGATTATACGGTTTGTTTTTTAATTCATTTCATAAAAAATGATTCGTAAGCATTTCATTCGCAAGTCACATTGGTAGATGCTATACTAAAAAGCATAATTTACATTGGAGGAATGAATAATGGCAATCGTAAAAGCTACTGACGCAACATTTTCACAAGAAACTGCAGAAGGTGTTGTTCTTGCAGACTTTTGGGCACCTTGGTGTGGACCTTGTAAAATGATTGCTCCAGTTCTTGAAGAACTTGATCAAGAAATGGGCGATAAAATGAAAATTGTTAAAATTGATGTGGATGATAACCAAGAAACTGCTGGTAAATACGGCGTTATGAGTATCCCAACACTTCTTGTTTTAAAAGACGGTGAAGTCGTCGAAACGTCTGTTGGTTTCAAACCAAAAGAAGCACTAGCTGAGCTTGTAAACAAACATCTATAAACCGATCTATGCCCGCGTGGCATGATCTCAAAAAGCGGTTCTCGTATAGTCGAGAGCCGCTTTTCTTTCATCGTGGTATAAAACAAATGTTCGTGATACACTAGAAGGAGTGAAAGCGGAAAACAAGGACGGATGAAAATATGAACAAATTGATCAAAGAAAAGCTGTCAGTCTTACCTGATCAACCAGGCTGTTACTTAATGAAAGATAGACAAAATACGATCATTTATGTGGGAAAGGCAAAAGTATTAAAAAATAGGGTCCGCTCTTATTTTACAGGATCTCATGATGCCAAAACGCAGCGGCTTGTCAGTGAAATTGAAGACTTTGAATACATTGTCACCTCTTCAAATATTGAGGCACTTATTTTAGAGCTGAATTTAATCAAAAAATATGACCCGAAATACAATGTCATGCTCAAGGATGACAAAACGTACCCTTTTATTAAAATTACGAATGAACGTCACCCTAAGCTGATTGTCACTCGCAATGTGAAAAAGGATAAAGGGAAATACTTCGGTCCATATCCGAACGTACAAGCAGCAAGAGAAACGAAAAAGCTGCTCGACCGTTTATATCCACTTAGAAAATGTGCGACACTCCCTGACCGAGTCTGTCTTTATTATCATCTTGGACAATGTCTTGCTCCGTGTGTGTATGACATTTCTGAAGAAACGAATAAGCAGCTCGTCGATGAAATCACAAGATTTCTAAACGGAGGTCATCAGCAAATCAAAAAAGAACTCACCGAAAAGATGCAGGAAGCTGCTGAGAATTTAGAGTTTGAGCGGGCAAAAGAACTGAGAGATCAAATCGCTTATATCGATTCAACGATGGAAAAACAGAAAATGACGATGAGTGATTTATCAGATCGAGATGTCTTTGCCTATGCCTATGATAAAGGCTGGATGTGTGTCCAAGTTTTCTTTATCAGACAGGGGAAATTGATTGAACGTGATGTCAGCCTGTTCCCTATGTATCAGGACCCTGAGGAAGAGTTCCTTACGTTTATGGGGCAATTTTATGAAAAGAACAACCATTTTCTGCCGAAGGAAATTTTGGTGCCAGACAGCGTCGATCAAGAGATGATTGAGCAATTGCTTGAAACGAATGTTCATCAGCCGAAAAAAGGAAAGAAGAAGGATTTGCTTTTACTTGCCCACCAAAATGCCAAAATTGCTCTCAAAGAAAAATTCTCGCTCATAGAGCGCGATGAAGAACGGACAATTGGTGCAGTGAAGCAGCTTGGTGATGCACTCAATATTTATATGCCATACCGGATTGAGGCTTTTGATAACTCCAATATCCAAGGAGCAGACCCCGTATCCGCTATGGTTGTCTTCCAAGACGGGAAGCCGTATAAAAAGGAATACCGAAAATATAAAATTAAAACCGTTGAGGGGCCTGATGATTATGCTTCCATGCGTGAAGTCATTAGAAGGCGGTATACCCGTGTGTTAAAAGATGAACTGCCGCTTCCTGACTTGATTTTAATCGATGGAGGAAAAGGACAAATCAACGCAGCCATAGATGTGCTCGAAAATGAATTAAATCTGTCTGTTCCTGTGGCAGGTCTTGTGAAAGATGAAAAACACAGGACATCGAATCTTATGATGGGTGATACGCTTGAAATTGTTGCGCTGGAACGGAATAGTCAGGCCTTTTATTTATTGCAGCGTATTCAAGATGAAGTGCACCGATTTGCGATTAGTTTTCACCGGCAGCTGCGCGGGAAGAATGCTTTTCAGTCTATTCTAGACGATGTCCCAGGTATCGGAGAAAAGCGTAAAAAGCAGTTGCTTAAACATTTTGGCTCTGTGAAAAAGATGAAAGAAGCCTCTATCCAGGATTTTCAGGACGCTGGTATTCCGAAACAAACGGCTGAACTTTTAATGGAGGCATTAAAAAAATAGATTGTACTTTTTCCAAAAGTCTGTTAAGATGTGACTAATTTAATAAATGAACGTGTTGTTTGTTGAAGATAGAGGTGCGAACTTCAAGAGTAAGCCTTCAGAGATCGAGGGGATCTAGGAAGAGGGCTGAAAGGGGAGCGTCGCCGAAGTGAATAAAATCCACTCATTTTATTCGCTGGCTGTACATTGAAGAAATGTAGGGCTGTCAAGAATGTATTTCTTGGAGGGCTATCTCATTGTTTGCATCGTTTGATGATGATTTTAAAGCAATGGGAGATTTGTTCTCTCATTGCTTTTTTATTTGCAGTGCAGAGAGCAATCTCCGCAGCCTCTTCTCTCACACGTGATCTTTTGAAAAAGGGTGGTAGACATGGGACTAATTGTACAAAAATTTGGTGGAACATCTGTTGGATCGACAGAAAAAATTCGCAATGTCGCAGAGAGAGTCATCGCTGAACGCGAAGCAGGAAATGATGTGGTCGTGGTTGTGTCTGCGATGGGCAAATCAACGGATGTTCTAGTAGACCTAGCGAAAGAACTCACAAATGATCCAAGCAAAAGAGAAATGGATATGCTACTGACAACTGGTGAGCAGGTGACCATTTCATTATTAGCGATGGCGCTCCAAGCAAAAGGCTATGATGCCATTTCCTTTACAGGCTGGCAAGCTGGGATGAAAACAGAGAAGGTACACGGAAATGCAAGAATCGTGGACATCGATGAAGCAAGAATCCAAGAAGAACTGAGTGCGGGAAAAGTCGTCGTTGTAGCAGGTTTCCAAGGAATTGCGGATGATCTACATATTACAACACTTGGGCGTGGTGGATCAGATACGACAGCAGTGGCACTAGCTGCGGCACTCAAAGCGGACAAATGTGATATTTATACGGACGTACCAGGTGTGTTTACAACAGATCCTCGTTATGTGCCGTCTGCGCGAAAACTTGCAGGAATTTCATATGATGAAATGCTTGAGTTAGCCAATTTAGGAGCAGGTGTGCTGCATCCGAGAGCGGTCGAATTTGCGAAAAATTATCAAATCCCACTAGAAGTCCGTTCTAGTATTGAAAATGAATCGGGTACGTTAATTGAGGAGGAATCATCCATGGAACAAAATTTAGTTGTAAGAGGCATTGCATTTGAAGATCAGATGACACGCGTGACGGTATGTGGCCTTTCAAGCGGTTTAACAACGCTATCGACGATTTTTACGACACTTGCAAAGCAAAATATCAATGTTGATATCATCATTCAGTCTGTCACAAGCACCAATCAAACGTCGATCTCTTTCTCTGTCAAAACGGATGATTTGTCCAAAACAGTTGAAGTATTAGAAGAATATAAAGGGGCGCTTGGCTACGAGCAGATTGAGACAGAAAGCAAATTAGCGAAAGTATCCATCGTGGGATCTGGTATGGTTTCAAACCCAGGCGTTGCGGCTGAAATGTTCGCTGTGTTAGCTCAAAAAGACATTCAAGTGAAAATGGTCAGTACGTCTGAGATCAAAGTCTCAACAGTCGTTGATCGTGAAGATATGGTGAAAGCTGTAGAAGCCCTTCATGATGCGTTTGAATTATCAAAGGTGAGCGCCGCTGCTCATTCTTAAATCTTCAAAAGAGGTGTATCCCATGAAAAGATACACCTCTTTTTTATATTGGAAATCATCAGCATATGAAGAAAGAAAAACATGCGTAAACCGGTACGCCAACTGTGCTATGATAGAAGGGCATATAAAAAAGGCGTGACACGAAGTCCTCGCCTTTCAGAAGCAGTGTTAGCTAGGGTCTCTTAAATCCCATTTAACGGTCAAAATGACTTTATCAGCACGCTTTTTTACTTGTTCATAGGATTCAGCCACGTGCTCATTGAGCAGCTGAATCTGTTCAGCGATAAAACCTGCTTCCATTTGAAAGCATGGCTCCTTTTGATAGCTGAGTCGATTCGATACAAGTGAACCTTCGAGCTCAAACTCAATTTCCTGTTTTTTCGAATGGACCATCGTGAGAGTTCCCCATCCGGCATCATGGAAAAATTCGGGGATCTTCTCCCATGACTCTTGAGGAAATTTACGAGCAAGCAGCTTACCCGCAAAATACATCATAGATGAATGATCCTGACCAAGAATGTCAGGCAGCAGAACTTCGCGTATCAGCTCGTAGGCAAATCCATTGACTTCAATTTCTTTTAGCTGTTCTAAGTTAGATTCGAATTTATTCATTGTATGGCTCCCCTCTTTCAACAATTTATTATAGCTTATGTGGGCATATGATGACAGAGTTTTCCCTGAAGTCTAAGAAATTCTTATTGTAGTAAAACGAATTTTGATTTAAAACTTTTAAATTTCGGAAAATTTTAATTTATGTACGCGGTTTCTTGACGCTTTTTTGACATAGGAGTAAAATGAAATTGTCAATAAATTTGAATAAAGTGCTTACAATTGAAAGAAGCGGGGGTAAGACAATTTTCAAGCAATTGCACTTTTTTTACTAGGGGGTAAAGTAATGTCGGGGAACAAAGAATTTTTTTATCGGAGATTGCATTCTTTGCTTGGCGTCATTCCGGTCGGTCTATTTTTAGTACAGCACTTAGTGATTAACCACTTTGCGACGAATGGACCAGAGGCGTTTAACAAAGCTGCACACTTTATGGAACAGCTTCCATTCAGATATGCACTTGAGCTGTTCGTGATTTTCTTACCACTGATCTATCATGCTGTTTATGGGGTGTACATAGCCTTTACGGCACAAAACAACACGTCTCGCTTCAGTTACTTAAGAAACTGGTTGTTCAGACTGCAACGGATTACAGGTATCATCACATTGATTTTTGTCACTTGGCACGTATGGGAAACACGCATTCAAGCGCAGCTTGGAGCTGAAGTAAACTATGACATGATGGCGAATATTTTAAGCTCTCCATTTATGCTAGGTTTCTATATTGTCGGCGTTTTATCTACTATTTTCCACTTTGCTAATGGCTTGTGGTCATTTGCTGTCAGCTGGGGAATTACAGTTTCACCACGCTCACAAAGAATCTCCACATATGTGACATTAGGTATATTTATAGCGCTTTCATATGTAGGGCTAAGAGCAATTTTCGCTTTTGTTTAAGAGGAAATAGATTAGTAGAAGAGGGAGAGGGGCTACAATGAGTAATTCTAGCATCATCGTTGTCGGAGGCGGCTTAGCTGGTCTCATGGCAACTATCAAAGCAGCAGAAGCGGGAACAGCTGTTAAACTATTTTCAATCGTACCTGTGAAACGTTCGCATTCTGTTTGTGCACAGGGCGGAATTAACGGAGCGGTCAATACAAAAGGTGAAGGAGATTCACCTTATGAGCATTTTGATGACACGGTATATGGCGGAGACTTTTTAGCTAACCAGCCGCCAGTAAAGGCAATGTGTGAAGCAGCGCCGTCCATTATCCACTTACTTGATCGTATGGGTGTAATGTTTAACAGAACACCAGAAGGATTACTGGACTTCCGCCGTTTCGGGGGAACACAGCACCACCGTACAGCATTTGCTGGTGCGACAACAGGTCAGCAGTTATTATATGCACTAGATGAGCAGGTTCGCCGTTATGAAGTAGCGGGGCTTGTGACGAAATATGAAGGCTGGGAATTCCTTGGCGCTGTCTTAGATGACGAGGAAGTATGCCGAGGCATTGTCGCACAGAACTTGACGACAATGGAAATCGAATCCTTCCGTTCAGATGCTGTCATCATGGCAACAGGAGGCCCTGGTATCGTATTCGGTAAATCAACGAACTCCATGATTAATACCGGATCAGCTGCATCGATCGTTTATCAGCAAGGTGCTCATTATGCTAATGGAGAATTCATTCAAATTCACCCAACAGCGATCCCAGGAGATGACAAGCTGCGTCTCATGAGTGAATCAGCTCGTGGTGAAGGTGGACGTGTTTGGACATATAAAGACGGAAAACCTTGGTACTTCCTAGAAGAAAAGTACCCAGCATACGGAAACCTTGTACCGCGTGACATTGCAACGCGTGAAATTTTCGACGTATGTGTGGAGCAAAAGCTTGGCATCAACGGAGAGAACATGGTGTATCTAGACCTTTCTCACAAAGATCCAAAAGAGCTTGATATTAAGCTTGGTGGAATCATTGAAATCTATGAAAAATTCATGGGTGATGACCCGCGTAAGCTTCCGATGAAAATTTTCCCGGCTGTTCATTATTCAATGGGCGGCTTATGGGTTGATTATGATCAAATGACGAATATCAAAGGCTTGTTTGCTGCAGGAGAATGTGATTACTCTATGCACGGCGGAAACAGACTTGGTGCAAACTCATTGCTTTCTGCGATTTACGGTGGAATGGTTGCTGGACCAAATGCTGTGAAATACATTAGCGGTCTTGAAAAGTCTGCAGAAGATTTATCATCTGCAACATTCGACAGTGCCGTGAAGAAAGAGCAGGAGAAATGGGACAACATCCTTAGCATGGATGGCACAGAAAATGCATATGTGCTTCATAAAGAGCTTGGAGAATGGATGACGGACAACGTTACAGTGGTTCGTTACAACGAGAAGCTCTTAAAAACAGATCAGAAGATTGAAGAACTGATGGAGCGCTATAAGCATATTAACATCAACGATACAGCTTCATGGAGCAACCAAGGCGCTGCCTTCACGCGTCAGCTTGACAACATGCTTCAGCTGGCACGCGTCATTACGATTGGGGCTTACAACCGGAATGAAAGCCGAGGCGCACACTATAAACCGGAATTCCCAGAAAGAAATGATGAAGAATTCCTAAAAACAACGATGGCTACGTTCAAAGGGAAAAACCAAAAACCTGCATTCCACTATGAGGACGTCGATGTATCGTTAATTGCACCTCGTAAACGAGATTACTCGAAGAAAAAGGTGGAGAAATAAGATGAGTGAAAAAAACACGATTCAATTTATTATCACACGTCAAGATACAGCAGATGGCAAGCCTTATGATGAGGAATTCGAAATCCCTTACCGTCCGAATATGAACGTCATTTCTGCACTCATGGAAATCAGACGTAATCCGGTCAATAAAAAAGGTGAAAAAACAACGGCGATCAACTGGGACATGAACTGTCTTGAAGAAGTATGTGGCGCTTGTTCCATGGTCATTAATGGAAAGCCTCGCCAGTCTTGTACAGCACTGATCGATCAGTTAGATCAGCCGATCCGTCTTCAGCCGATGAAAACGTTCCCGGTTGTGAGAGACTTGCAGGTTGATAGAAGCCGTATGTTCAATTCATTGAAAAAAGTCAAAGCATGGGTGCCGATCGATGGCACATATGATCTTGGACCTGGACCAAGAATGCCTGAGAAAAAGCGTCAATGGGCGTATGAGCTTTCGAAGTGTATGACATGTGGTGTCTGCCTTGAAGCTTGTCCAAACGTGAATGATAAGTCTTCCTTTATGGGCCCTGCACCGCTTTCACAAGTTCGTCTATTTAACGCACATCCGACAGGTGCAATGAATAAGTCTGACCGTTTAGAAGAAATTATGGGTGATGGCGGTCTCGCAAACTGCGGGAACTCTCAAAACTGTGTGCAGGCTTGTCCGAAAGGAATCCCGCTCACAACATCAATTGCAGCACTTAACCGAGATACAACATTACAAGCTTTCCGTAACTTCTTCGGAAGCGATCACGCAGAATAACATTACATTCAGTCCTCCTTGCCAATCATGATGAGTGTTTACAAGAGGCTGGATGCAAAAACATAACAAACGCCTCTTCCAATACGGGAGAGGCGTTTTGTTTGCGAATAAGGAGTGGATCAAATGAGGCTGCCGTCATATATTGAAGAACCGTTTGAAGAGTGGAGGGCATCGTTTCGATTTTATGTGGAAACAACCGTCCGTTTTTCAGAAACGGATATGTTTGGTCACATGAACAATGTCACCCCGTTTGTGTATTTTGAAGAGGCGCGGATTGCCTTCTTTCAAAAAACGGGAATTGTAGATAAGCGAATGAAGCGAGCGAGAGAGACGATTACGGTCGTGGCAAACCTTCAATGTGATTACATCAAGCAAGTGGAAATCGGTGAGAGGCTGCGTGTGTATGTAAAGCCAGAAAAGGTTGGATCAAGCTCTCTTATCCTTCATTATTTAGGAGAAAATGAACAGCAAGAACCGTGTTTTACAGGCTCAGTCACTATGGTGCAAATAAGTAAAGACACCGGTGCCCCTGTACCGTTTACAGAAGAGGAAAAAGAGACTTTTCAGGCCCAGCGACATTAAAGAATCACGGTCACATGTTTCATTTTGTTATAATAAAAGAATCATAATGAAGAAGAAACAAAGGAGAGCACATGAAGATCTTTCAATACGACACCATTGATAGTACAAATAATGAAGCGAAAAGGCTTATTCAGCAAGGAGAAACCCCTTCTTTTGCCGTATATGCCCGGCAGCAGACAGCAGGTAGAGGCAGGCTTGGCAGACCATGGGAAACGCCTACAGGGAATGTAGCTGTCACGATGACAGTAAAACCGCCAGTAGATATCTCCACCCAATCAACGATTGCCCCGCTGACGGCACTTGCGATTTATGATGTACTCAAACCACTCATGAGAGCAGAGGATCAGCTGGCAATCAAATGGCCAAATGATCTATTGATTAATGAAGCGAAAGTATCTGGCACATTAATTGAAGCAGACCGCAGCGCCATTTACATCGGTGTGGGCATCAATGTAGAGACAAAACCGGAGCACGTTCCGTATAAAACCGTTTGCCTATCAGAACTCACTGAGGTGAAAGCCGACCAGCTAGTGAAAGATTTGGAAGCGGCCTTTGAAAAATACCATGCACGCTGGCAAATGGAAGGATTTGAAGCCCTCACTGCCCTTTATAACAAACGATTATATCGGCTAAATCAACCGCTTCGTATTTCATTAGATCGTGAAAAGCAAACATGGCAGGAAGGGATTTGCTGTGGTGTGAACCGATATGGTCATATTCAGTTAAAAGATGATCAAGGACATATAAAAGCCCATTCAGCAGGAGATATTGATGCACCGCCCAAGTAGACAATTTCTCGTTCGATGAGTGTGTAGACAAACCGTTGCATTCGATGTTAGAACGGATTGCTTTAAGATCTTCACACTGAAAAAAAGACAAAGAGCTAAAATCAGTTCATTTTAGCTCTTTGTCGACAAGATGACGTCTCATTTATGCTTCTCTTTTTATTTGAGGTTGAACCATGTAGTCTTGTTTTGTAAAGACCACTCCATCTAGAATTTCTCTTGCGGTTCGAATGACTTTCACTCTATTTTGTGAGATATCAATTTCAGTTTGCATAATACCAGCAGGATGCCCAATACGGAGGGTGTCATCTTTTCCTTGAAACAGCTGAGCTGGAAGCGTTTGATCCATGAAACAGCTGGCTGACACACAGACAGATCCGGTAATGGCAAGTGCTTGGTGCGGTCTTTGCATCGATAGCATCCGAACGATGATGTCCATATCTGCTGCTCTTCTCAATATTCCATTTGTATCTACATAATCAGCAGGCTCGCTAATAATTGCAAGCTTAGGAACAGCTGGAGACTGTAATGTGGCCAGTTCTTTTGGTGCAAAGTGGCACATTTCAGCAGCGATGGAACGAATCTCTTCTAAATCATCCAGCAATTCGTCTGTAAACTCCTCAGGCAATTCAGTTCCTTTTAATTGAATATCTTTGGCACGGACAAAGGCGATTGGATTTGCAATGTCAACGATTGAGATCGGAATCTCTCCAAACTTTGTCTGGATCGTATCCATTTTGTTTCCAGTCGGAAAGGTTTTACCTGTGACAGCGCCTTCAGGTTTCTCAAAGGATAAATAAATGGGAGATCCTGTTCCTTTCACTCCTGGAATTTCTGCCTGTCCTTCAAATTTTACTTCTCCGTTCTCGACTTCTACCTCTGCCACAATGATTTTATTCGTGTTGGTATTCAGAATACGTACTGTTGTGACAGGCTCAACTGCTTGGACAAGTCCTTTAATGATGGCATACGGTCCAACTGCTGATGAGATATTCCCACAGTTTCCTTTAAAGTCGACAAATCTTTCATTGATGCTGACTTGTGCAAACGTATAGTTCACATCCACATCTGGACGAGTGGCTTTATCGATAATGGCCACCTTACTTGTTAAAGAATTACCGCCCCCGATTCCATCAACTTGCAGCCGGTCAGGGCTGCCCATAATGTCTAATAGAAATGCTTCGAGTTCATCGTGTTCGTAAGGTGCATCATTGGCTTGAATGAAGACCCCTTTGCTTGTACCGCCTCGCATGATTGTGATTGGAACTTTTCTCATTGCTCTCACCCTCAATTGTTTAGTTACTATTTATCTAATCAAAATGGTAAAGTATAATAAGAAATAAGTTAAATACATTATTTTAAGAGAAACTAATAAAATATTTTTATAACAAGGTCAAAAGGAGGGCACACAATGGATGAGAAAGACTGGCGGTTTTTAAAGGTGCTATATGAAGAGAAGAACATCACAAAAGCGGCAGAAAAATTATTTGTCTCGCAGCCTGCCTTAAGTTATCGATTGAAACAGCTTGAAGAGGAATTTGACATGAAGCTTTTCTTTAAAAGAAAACGAGGCATTGAATTTACATCAGAGGGCGAATACTTGGCTAAATACGCAAATGACATGCTCAAGCAGCTCCAGCAAACGAAAGATGGCATGCTCAATATGCAAAAAAAGGTCAAAGGAACGATCAGGCTAGGGGTGTCGAGTAACTTTGCTCAATATAAACTGCCGGAAATTTTAAGAGAGTTTTCTAAGCAGTATCCACATGTTCAATTTATGGTGAACACAGGATGGAGCACAAAAGTCATGGATTTATTAGGGACATCAAGTGTACATTTAGGCATTTTAAGAGGAGATTACGACTGGAATGGAGAGCGATTTTTGCTTGATAAAGAACGCCTTTGTATCATTTCAAAATCAGAAATACAGCTAAAGGACCTACCGAAGCTGCCGCTCATTGACTATCACACGGATAGTTCATTAAAACGATTGATTAACAGATGGTGGCAGGAGACATTCACGATGCCTCCGCTTGTGACAATGGAGACAGACAGGCAAGATACATCAAAAGAGATGGTGAAGCATGGTTTAGGTTATGCCATTGTCCCGGAAATTTGCCTCAGACCAAGTGATGAGCTATTTGTAAAAGGTCTTTCGTATAAAGATGGACAGCCTGTTTTAAGAGATACATGGCTCATGTACCAGCCGGATTCGCTTCATTTGTCTGTTGTGAAAGCATTCATTGAGTTTTTAAGAAGTCAGCAAGGCTAATTATAAAAAAAATTTATTGAATAGACGAAAAAATCGATATTTTCATTATAAAAAAAGCTATTATATCCTTGAAATAGAAAGCGCTAACATTTCGGGCCGCAAGTGCAAAAGGGGCGCTTGTGGATCGTGTACAGAAGAGGATGGAGGGATATGAAGTGCTAGCTATTTTAGGGATCTTGATGGTCGTGACTTTTACATTTCTTATTATGACAAAACGTATGCATCCGGTGGTGGCTCTAACCGTTGTGCCAATCATCTTTGCATTAATCGGTGGATTTTACAGCGGATTAGGGGACATGATGCTTGATGGACTCAAGACCGTTGCACCATCTGCTGCTTTATTGTTATTTGCCATCTTATTCTTCGGTGTCATGCTGGATGCTGGATTGTTTGACCCATTGATCAAACTGATTTTACGTCTTGTGAAAGGTGATCCGGTCAAAATTGCTTTTGGGGTAGCGATTTTGTCTATGCTTGTTGCATTAGATGGTGATGGAACGACAACGTACATGATTACCGTATCAGCTATGTTGCCACTTTTCTTAAGAATTGGGATGAACCCACTGATTTTAGGGACGATTTCATTATTATCACTAGGCATTATGAGTGGAATGACGCCTTGGGGCGGTCCAGCTACTCGTGCGATTGCTGCACTTGGTTTAGATGCAGCGGAATTCTTCATTCCATTACTCCCGACGATGATAGGGGGCGGTCTTTTTATCCTTTTTACAGCGTATGTTCTTGGAAAAAAAGAACGGAAGCGCATTGGGGTTGCCGAGATTCAGTATAAAGAAGAGGTCTCGATCTCTCCTGAATTGGCGGCATCAATTGAAGATGGCGTTGCAGATATGAAGAGACCAAACCTGATTTGGGTCAACTTCTTCCTGACGATTGCTGTCATGGTCACACTTGTATTGGATATCGTACCGATTCCTGTACTCTTTCTCATTGGCTTTGTCATTGCGCTTATGATCAACTATCCAAAAGTGGAAGATCAGCGCGAGCGGATTTTATCGCATGCAGGAAATGCCTTAACGGTCATTACCCTTGTGTTTGCAGCAGGAATTTTCACAGGCATTTTTTCGGGAACAAAAATGGTGGAGTCCATTGCTAACTTGGTCATTTACATGATTCCAGATTCATACAGCTCATTTTTTCCGCTCATTGTCGCTTTGACGAGTATGCCATTTACATTTGTTCTTTCAAATGATGCGTATTATTTCGGGGTGCTGCCAATCTTAGCTGAAGCCGGCGCAGCTTACGGAATTGATCCAGTAGAAATTGCGCGCGCCTCTATAATCGGACAGCCTGTCCATTTACTGAGTCCGCTTGTGGCTTCCACATTACTACTTGTGAGTATGCTGAATAAAGATATAGGTGATTTGCAAAAGTACGCACTGTTATGGACCGTACTCACAGCCCTGTTTACAACACTTATTGCTCTTTTAACAGGAGCCATTTCGATATTTTAAAAGCTTGTTTGATCAAGGACGATGTCTCTATAGGGGACTCGTCCTTTTTTGTGCGGTTTGAAGGGGAGGAAATTGGACGCTCATCTGCGGGAATTCTCGATTTTAACGTCACCTACCTCAAGTACCCGGCATATGATATCTCGACTATACAGAATCCCATTCTATAGAGACTAGAGCTCTCACCTTAGCAAGGAGGGTTACAATACTTGAAGGAGAAAGAGTTTCAATCCAAGCCGCTATTAACCAAAAGAGAAAGAGAAGTATTCGAATTGCTCGTCCAAGATAAAACAACAAAAGAAATTGCAAGCGAGCTTTTTATTAGCGAAAAGACTGTTCGAAATCATATTTCGAATGCCATGCAAAAGCTAGGAGTCAAAGGTCGTTCACAGGCCGTAGTCGAGCTTCTGCGTATGGGTGAGCTAGAGCTCTAACGTCAGCCGGTTTTCCTTCCGCACCAGGGAGGAGCCGGTTATTTCTATATGGTTTCCATGAGTCTCTTCTTGCAATTTCATTGAAAAACGAGGAAAATAGGAATGTACGTTTTAATCAAAGTGAGATGCTATAGTGAGGTATCAATGAAATGGAAACGAATGAGTCAGGCCATGTTGCAGAAATTGAAAAATCATTGCGCCATATTGCTGCAATCATTAAGCAAAAAGGCAGAGAAATCCTGAATCAATATACGATTACACCTCCTCAATTTGTAGGGCTTCAGTGGCTTTATGAATTCGGAGATATGACAATAGGTGAGCTATCACAAAAGATGTATTTGGCTTGCAGCACGACAACCGATTTAATTGATCGAATGGAAAAAAGTGAACTTGTTGAACGGGTGAAAGATCCGTCTGACCGCCGCGTGGTTCGCATTCATTTATTGCCTGAAGGTGAGCGGATCATTCAAGAAGTGATTGTCAAACGCCAAGAATACGTCAGTGAACTTCTAGGGGCTTTCTCAGAAGAAGAAGCCATCGTTTTCAACCAATCTTTAACGAAACTACAGCAGCAAATGAAAAGAAAATGAGGCGATTTTGTTGGATCAACCAATCGGCGTGATTGATTCCGGCGTAGGCGGTTTAACCGTTGCGAAGGAAATCATGAGACAACTGCCAAAAGAAAAGATTATTTATGTAGGCGACACAAAACGATGTCCATACGGCCCTCGAGCAGAAGAAGAGGTTCTTCAATATACATGGGAAATGGCGCACTACCTATTAAGACATCACCATATTAAAATGCTAGTCATTGCGTGTAACACTGCGACGGCGATAGCACTTGATGAAATTAAAGCAACACTTGATATCCCGGTCATTGGCGTGATCCAGCCCGGAGCCCGCACAGCGATCAAGGTCACAAACAATCAGCATATTGGTGTCATCGGCACAGCCAATACGATCAAAAGTGAGGCCTATAAAGAAGCACTGCTTTCTTTAAAAGCAGGACTAACTGTTCAAAGTCTGGCATGTCCAATGCTGGTGCCGTTTGTGGAAAGCGGTACGTTTTTGGATCATACAGCAGATGAAGTCGTAAAAGCTTCTCTTGAACCGATGAAAGAAAAAGGCATTGATACGCTCATTCTTGGTTGCACGCACTAC
The DNA here is from genome assembly GCF_038003325.1 of Bacillus sp. FSL K6-3176. Lineage (NCBI taxonomy): Bacteria > Bacillati > Bacillota > Bacilli > Caryophanales > Bacillaceae > Bacillus > Bacillus sp. FSL K6-3176. The sequence goes on along the minus strand of NZ_JBBOOX010000001.1, from coordinate 2,553,210 downwards.
CCGATTTTAAAAGAACCGATTCAGCGCTTTATGGGCAGTGGCGTCAACATCATTTCTTCAGGAGACGAAACAGCGAGAGAAGCGAGCACAATTCTTTCATATAAAGGGCTGTTAAATGATTCGCAGGAAGAGCCTGTTCATACTTTTTATACAACAGGGGAGCAGCAAAACTTTCAAAATATCGCTCAAGACTGGTTCGGCTACCTGCCAGGGAAGGTCGAAACGGTTTCGCTTGAACACGTATATCAGCAATAACCTACTTCTCATGGAAGTGGGTTATTTTTTTATGAAAAGGGTCTAATCCTCTGAGGGAGCTCGTATACATACTAGTACAAACCACTAGAGGAGGGTGAAGTATGCTGAAAAAAGGAACTACAGCAGCTGTTACGTGTATTGCGTCAGCCATGCTTTTATCAGGATGCGGATTGTTTCAAACAGACCAAGCGAAAACAGAGATTGATCCACCACAAAATGTCACGTTTGTGAAAGAAAATAAAGAAGAGAAACAAACAGCGAAAGAAGGAAAAGAAGAGAAGCAAGCAGATACCGTCATGAGAGAATTATATTTAATTGATAAAAATGGGTATGTTGTGTCTCAATCCATTCCGCTGCCGAAAAACGAAGGAAGTGCGAAACAAACACTTGAATACCTCGTAGACGGGGGACCGATTTCTAACCTGATGCCAAATGGATTCAGAGCCGTGCTGCCGGCGGACACGAGCGTATCTGTCGATATTAAAGATGGCACCGCGGTTGTGGATTTCTCAAATGAATTCAAAAACTATAAAAAAGAAGACGAACAGCGCATTTTGCAATCGGTCACTTGGACATTAACGCAGTTTGATTCAGTAGCGAAAGTCAAATTAAAGATGAATGGCCATGAATTAAAAGAGATGCCTGTGAATGGGACGCCGATTTCAGATGATTTAAGCAGAGAGGACGGCATTAATATTCAGCACGAGGCTGCGGCTGATATGACATCAACAAAGCCTGTGACCGTCTACTATTTAGCTGAATCTGATGAACAGACGTACTATGTCCCGGTGACCAAAAGAGCACCAAAAGAGGATGATGATCCAATTACAGCAGCCATTGAGGGGCTCGTCTCTGGGCCAAGCAAAACAAGCCAATTGCTGACAGACTTTGATCAAGATGTGAAGCTGAATGATGTCCCGAAAGTAAAAGACGGTCATGTGACACTAGATTTCAATGAATCCATTTTTGGCAGTGCAGATGAAAAGAAAAAGGTCATTTCACAAAAAGTTCTTGATAGCATTGTGCTGACATTAACAGAGCTGCCAGATGTGAAAAGCGTGTCAGTGAAGGTAAACGGAAAGGCAGAGCTTGTGAACGAAAAAGGAACAGAACTCACAAAGCCAGTTTCAAGACCAGAACAAGTGAATACAGGTAGTTTTTAACGTCACACATTGATATAATGGAGAAAAAGAGGCATGCACATTCGCTGCCTCTTTTTTATTCCAAGCGATTAGAACGGATCGAGGTTGTCAAAGTTAATAGGAGAACCACGCTGACACCCGCGCGGAATGTATATTGTAACGGAGGTAAAACATGAGATTAGATGAAAGACAATACGACGAATTAAGAAAAATTGAAATACAGGCAGGCTACATTACGCATCCAGAAGGCTCTGTCTTAATCTCAGCGGGAAATACGAAGGTGATTTGTAACGCATCTATCGAGGACCGCGTACCTCCTTTTTTAAGAGGAGAAGGAAAAGGCTGGATTACAGCAGAATATAGCATGCTTCCAAGAGCAACGGCTCAAAGAACGATAAGAGAATCATCTAAAGGAAAAGTCACAGGACGTACAATGGAAATCCAGCGTTTAATTGGACGAGCTCTGCGCGCAGTCGTTGACTTAGAAAAGCTTGGTGAACGCACCATTTGGATTGATTGTGATGTCATTCAAGCAGACGGCGGCACACGCACAGCATCTATTACAGGTGCATTTGTGGCCATGACACTAGCGATTCAAAAGCTTCAATCAGAAGGCGTTTTGAAAGAAAATCCGATCACTGATTATTTAGCCGCGATATCCGTCGGAATTGATTCTAAACAGGGACTTCTGTTAGATTTAAATTATGAAGAAGATTCTTCAGCTGAAGTGGATATGAATGTCATCATGACAGGTGCTGGACGCTTTGTTGAACTTCAAGGCACCGGCGAAGAAGCGACATTCTCAAGAGAACAACTAAACGGACTGCTTGATTTAGCCGAAAAAGGCATCAAAGAATTAATTGAAAAGCAAAAAGCAGTGACAGGAGAAGTTACCGAATAAAGAGAAGGGTTTGATCAGGATGAAAACTGCCATCATCGCAACGCACAATGCGGGCAAAGCGAGAGAATTCAAAGCCATTCTTGAGCCAAAAGGATTCACGGTCAAAACACTAGCGGACATCGGATTTACGGAAGAGATTGAAGAAACAGGACATACCTTTGAAGAAAATGCGATCATCAAAGCCGAGGCCATTCAAGCCAAAGCAGGTGAAATGGTGATTGCAGACGACTCGGGTCTGTCGATTGATTACCTTGGCGGAAAGCCTGGAGTCTATTCAGCGAGGTATGCGGGCGAGCATAAAGACGATGCTGAGAACGTGGAAAAGGTGCTAAATGAGCTGCAAGGCATTGAAAAAGAAGACCGCACTGCTAGATTTAGATGTGCCCTGGCTGTCAGTATACCGGGCAAAGAGACTCAAACGGTAGAAGGATCAGTAGAAGGCTTTATCGCAGAAGAACCGATCGGCGAAAACGGCTTCGGATACGACCCGATTTTCATCGTCAAAGACAAAGACCAGACGATGGCCGAGTTATCACCAGAGGAAAAAAACAAGATCAGCCATCGAGCGGTCGCGCTTCAAAAGCTTTCATCACTGCTAGACGCAAATGAATAAGGGGGAATGAAGCCATGAAGATACTCATCATTAGTGACAGTCATGGACTCACAGACGAACTTCAAACCATTGCTAAACGGCATGCGGCTGAAGTGGACATGATGATTCACTGCGGAGATTCAGAACTCGAAACGAACCACCCAGCACTCGAAGGATACAAAGTCGTCAAAGGAAATTGTGACTTTATGGGCGATTTTGAAGAAGAACTCCTGCTCCCACTGGATGGAGGCGGAAAACTATTTCTCACCCACGGACATCTGCATGGCATCAAACAATCCTTGCTCCAAGTCTACTACCGTGCAGAAGAGCTAGGCGCAGACATTATCTGCTTTGGCCACTCGCACATCCCTGGCAGTGAACTGCTAAGAGGAAAACTCCTCATTAACCCAGGCAGCGTGCACCTGCCAAGAGTGCGCAAAGAGCGCAGCTATGCTATACTGACACTAGATGGAAGCGAAGCAAACGTACAGTTTTTCACGGACGAAGGTCACGTCATACAAGACCTCGAAAACACTGTCACATTGGAAGGTATTTCATAAGGGTGCAGCATTTGCCCCTTATGAAAAAACTTTCGAAAAACCGTTGACTTTAAAGAACAATAGTAATATAATAAATCTTGTCGCTGAGGTAATACGCCAAAGCACACTACATAACAACATGTCCCAGTAGCTCAGCAGGATAGAGCAACGGCCTTCTAAGCCGTCGGTCGGGAGTTCGAATCTCTCCTGGGACGTATCGTAAATGGGCGTCAAAGCCCGTCATAACACGCTTTCTACTCGTTAAATGAAACGGTCAATGTATCGGTCAATTTTAAAAATCGACGCAATTTTGAACCGATTTCATTAACGATGTAGGAGGCGTTTTTTGTTGACAAAAAATCCTATTTTCATAATTGATTAGTTCACTCCTAAGCATACAAAAACGGAAGATAAAGTGGCAAAATTATTATCTAAAAGGCTTTATTTTTATTACACAACAATAAAAAAAATATTTGATATATTTTTTGGAAAATTGATATTAGTTATTAAACAAAAATTACATTTTTTTAAGAATTTTAAAAGCATCTTTTTGTTTCTTTGAAGATTGTGATCAATTGGAGCAAGATAGTTTTTATTTGTTCAATAATTGGAAGAAATAAAAACTATCATACAGCGAAGTGCGCTTATTAGAAAAAACGGTTTTTAAACCTAGTGTGAAAGTATGCATGTCTAAACCTTGAAAACTCCTGAGTCCATTCTTAAAAGTGTGTTTAAGAAGAGACAGATTATTATTTAAAACTGTATCTGCACTGAGACAGTTTGATATCCTAAATGATCGTTAAAGGAGCAATTTTTCTTTCTGATCAGGATTACAATAAACACAATTATATCAAAAAACATTATAGCACTCATTCTCGAAGAAATAACTTCACTGGCATCTTCCATTTCATATTTGTTTACTTAACAAGAGTTAGTCTAATTAGTAGTCTTTTCACTTATGTTTTTTCCATTCGCTTTGAAAATCATCGTAACTCCCGATGTCACAAAATTCTATTGAGAAGTGTTTCTTAGAATGTTTATAGACAATAACAGAATCAATACCGAGAACTTGCAGATATTCAAAATTTAATAGCTCTCCCGGCTTTAAATTTAATACTTTGCGAAGCATCCACTCACCTAAATCTTTGTTCGGATTTGACATTAATGCTTTGCTATTATCCTGACAAACCTTTGCGGATAGCAGAGATTTATCTGGCAATCTTAAATTAAAGGGGTCATCTCTCTTAGGGAAAAAAGTGGGGAACGCGTCATGAATCCACTTCGGAATCGGAATGTATACCTCATCATAATGACGGGACCTACCGCTAGCATTCCACTGATTTAGACCACTTTTCTCAGGTACGTGACGTTTGTTACCACGGTCTGAGAATAGTGGCAAAATTACATAGCTTATAAAATCAGGTTTAGAGATTTCTTTTTTGTCCTGATAATCAAGGTCTTCTTTCACTAAACCTAATAGTTCCACTTCTACTGTATTATTACCGATTAACGATGTAGGTTCGTAGGCTCCAGCTTTTGATGAAACGACATTGACTAATTTGGATAAGATAGTGTATGGATTTTCAAGGATATCAACATCAATTTCTACCAAAGGCTGTACCGTGTTAAAACGTTTATATAAAGTACTTTTAGTAATGTTGAAGCTGTACTCGTTAATTCCGTCCTCGAACGTAATAGTGTTCTTGTTACTTAAGCTAACATTTCGAATATGATCAATATTAATTTTATCCATAGTGAATTCAAATACTAAGATTTTTCCTGGCTTTCTCGTTACGCAGTGATAAATCATAGAGCTTAACTCATAAGTACGCATTGTAAAATCAATACGTTCATTACGTAGCAAAGCTACAGTATTTATCAACTCTTTTGGCATTTTATTTCGATAAAGTTCTGCATCTTTATTGAACTCTGCAACTTTTTGAAGTGTTCGGCCATTCCCATGAATAAAAGTTTTTATGCCAACACCGATGCCCTCTAATGAAGCATCAGCAGAACAATCAGATCTACCTAAATTATCGGCACCGAAAGCTTCACAATAGGCGTTCTCGACATTTCTTGATACAATATAGGGAGAAGTATTATCCGAAAAAAGATTAGACAGTGCACCAGCAGACATTAACATGTTTATATACAACTTCTGCTTTTCGGCTGATTGCGTGTTAAATAACATAATTTCTCTACCTCCGTTATTTTAAATCATCTTTTAACCCTAAAAGATAGTCCGCTGACACTTCTAGTTTTTCTGCGATGTGTTTTAAAACCTCCGCAGAGGGTATTCTTTTGTTACTTTCATAGAGGGACCAAGTGCTAGGTGCAACGTTGCATAACTTAGAAGCCTGTTTTGAGTTCAATCCTTTTAATTCTCTTGCATTCTGTATACGGTCTCCTAAAAATATGACCAAAACTTCCCACCTCCTTGCTGGTATATAGTATCACCTTGAATATGATAAATGATCACAAGTTTGCTTAAAGTGAATTTTTTATTTTCTTTTAGTAAACTTGGCACTTAAATATGAGATCTTATTTAATTCTTTTTTATGATGTGATAAAATGTGATTACATTAGTGAAACTAGTGTTCGTAGGAGGTTATTTTATTGACTTATAAAGTAGGGAGTATGTTTGCTGGTATTGGTGGAACTTGTTTAGGTTTTAAGCAAGCCGGTGCTGATATTGTTTGGGCAAATGAAATGGATAAAAATGCTTGTATAACATATAGGGAAAATTTCGGTGAGGATTATTTGAAAGAAGGAAACATATTAGAGGTTGATAAGACCGCTATTCCAAAGCTTGATATATTAATTGGTGGATTTCCTTGCCAAGCCTTTTCAATAGCAGGATATCGAAAAGGTTTTGAAGATGAAAGGGGAAATGTTTTTTTTCAGATTATTGAAGTGTTAAAAGCCCAAGAAAAGGTCCATGGAGAATTACCAAAAGCAATAATGCTAGAAAACGTTAAAAACTTAAAATCTCATGATAAAGGCAATACTTATAAAATTATAAAAGAAGCCTTAGAGGCATTTGGTTATACAGTAAAATCTGAAATTTTGAATTCTATGGAACACGGGAATGTCCCTCAGAATAGAGAGCGAATTTTCATTGTCGGGTTTCAAGATGCTGGACAAGCAGAACGTTTTGAATTTCCTGATAAAATACCTTTAACTAACCATCTTAATAATATAATCGATAGAAATAATAAATTAGAAGATAAATATTATTATACTGATGCTTCGCAGTATTATCCAATGTTACAAGAAGCTATGCATAATACAGAAACAACATATCAGTTAAGACGCGTCTATGTTCGGGAAAATAGACGTAATGTTGCACCGACCCTCACTGCTAATATGGGAACTGGGGGTCACAATGTACCACTGATACTTGATTATCAAAATAATATTAGAAAATTGACTCCAGAAGAGTGTTTGCTTTTGCAAGGATTTCCTAAAGATTTTACATTTCCTGCAAAGATGGCTAACGGACCTAAATACAAGCAAGCGGGTAATTCTGTAACAGTTCCTGTCATAAAAAGAGTTGCAACTAACATTATTAAAGTTCTAGATAAAGAGAAAGTTATGAACAACATAGATTTTTAAAAGAATACAGTCTTTTTAAAGAGTTATTTCAACTTGTAGACTTTGTCTACAAGTTTTTTTGTTTAATAATTGACCAATCCCGTGTTGAATATGTTAGAGAAAACGTCAAGATGAAAAAAAACAAATGGAACTAATACATTGAAAATGATCTAATGTTAAATAAATGATTGATTTTTACTTTTAATAATCTTGTTAAATATTATTAAACGACAGACGAGTGTTCGCGTTAAATGTCTCTATGATTCAAAGCCAAATTATAAACAAATAAAAACTGAAATTGGATATTTTTTTGGAAAAAAATTCTAGGGGTATTTAGGAGAAGAAATGAAGAAAAGATCATTAACTGGTCAATCTTCTTCATTTGTTCTATTTATTTCGTACGAGGTTCTTTTTTTGCAAGACAACTTACTATAAAAAATTCAGGATTTAAATTTTATTACTCCTTATTACCGGTGGCTATGTAATAAAATGTGAATTATTCCAATTCACGAAGTAAAAAGTATGCGAAAACGTTTCAATGAATGATCACTTGTACAACATTAATCCAACAAACCTACTATTATTAATATGGAGAGACAAAAAGCAATCAGAAGGCGAGCAATTACTTGCTAAGTAGGGTATATCGAGATCACAAAGAGGCAAGTCGTTGCCTGTGATTCTTTTGTTTCAGAGGGGATCAATCTTTTACCAAGAAAATTGCTCTAGGGAAATATCCTATTCTTCTTATTATGAAGCAGTTGAAAAACGGTGACGAACGTGTCGCCTATGCGATTATCAATTACACAAACCAGCAAGCAATAGAGTGGGAGCTTGCCACTAGAGCAGTACAGGAACTAAAAAGACGAGTTCTTCGAGGAATAACGGGTATGGGCTGTTTCATGGATGCTGAGGCTGCATTATATTTATAAGCTTATGAGGATAAGCGCTATAAAGAGGACAGTGATTTTTATTTTTATGAGGAATTTGCAGAAGCGCTTGAGCAAAACTACAAGCACACTTGGGACTGGCTTGTCACCCGTTTTCATGACAAGGTGGACATTGCCATGTTTACAACAGGCTTCGATGATGGGATGTATTCAAGCTTTTGGGGGCTGGATGAAAACGGGGATCCTGCTTGTCTTGTGACGGATTTTCTTATAGTGGACTGATGAGAAACCCATGAAACTATGGGTTTTTTTATTTGTTTCTGAATATCGTGTCTTTATAGAAATCGTGAAGGAGATAAAGTTGAAATAAATAAAAGTTGAACGGAAGAAAAATAGATAAACATACAACGATTAGTGAATCGGTATTAGATAATAAAGTGTTAAATTATTAAAAATATAACAAAAGTATGAAGAAAGTCATGAAAAAACCGATAAATGTTGAGTACACAATTTTAAGGAGTGATTTTCTTGAAAAGATTAGGATTAATATTCTTCCTATTAATCTCGTCATTAATTTATCCGTTACATTCAGTAAAAGCAGACACAGTAGAATGGAAAGAACAAGCAGATTTGCCAGAGGCACGTGTTGGTGCTAGTAGTGGCGTAGTTGACGGCAAGATATATATCATAGGAGGTCAGGGGCCAACTCAACGACAAGGTGCAGATCAAACTTTTGTTTATGATCCTGAGAAAAATGAATGGTCAAGTAAAACATCAATGCCAACTCCTAGATATGGGGCTGCTACGGCAATTTTAAATGACCAAATATATGTCATAGGTGGAATGTCTACAGATGGAGTAGTAAAGACAGTAGAAGTTTATAATACTAAAAATGATTCGTGGGAAAAGCTTGAAGATATTCCGTTGGAAACAAAAGTCTCACCATATAGAATATATGCGAGCAGTGTAAAAGGGAAAATTTTAGTTGTCGCAAAAGAGGGTAACTATCAAATGAAAACATACAGCTATGACCTAGACACGAAAAAATGGGAAAAGAAAAGTTCTTTAGATTATATTGTGACTGCCGGAACGTTAAATGAGATAGATGGTAAGTTATATTTATCTGGAGGGACAGAGGCTTTAAATAAAATGATCGGTGAATACGATCCTGACACAGATACGTGGATGAAAAAGCAAGGTGGTTGGTCAGCGGGGTATTATGCGACAGCTGTTTACAATAATAAAGTTTTACTTACAGGTGGAACTGCTAGATTATCGGTACATGATGTAATTTTAGGAACAAGGTATAGCGTTCAAACACCTAAAACCTTTTATAGAAAGGGACACTCCGCTGCTATTGTCAATGATAATCTTTATATCATTGGGGGAGAAGAAAACACAAATGGTGATATGCCTCGCGCAAGAGAAAAATTTAAATCTGTCATATCACTTTCTCTAAAAGACGCATTACCTCAAGAAAACAACACAGAAACCCCAGGCGACAAAGACCCAGAACCAACCACACCACCAAAAGACGATAAAACAGATGAAGACGGCGATGCTCTTCTCATCATCACAATGGTCAATGGTTTGCAAAAAGAGTATGACCTTTCAATGAAAGAAGTCAACGCCTTTCTATCCTGGTACAAAAAACGTGATGCCGGCGAAGGTCCTGGGTTTTATGAAATTGACGAGCATGACAACAACAAAGGTCCTTTTGAAAGTAAAAAGGACTATGTGGTATTCAACAACATTCTCATGTTCGAAGTGAATAAATATAAAAAGTAAATAACATCAAAGCCATCTAGTCTAACTAGGTGGCTTTTGCGTTTGTTCGACAGCTTTCACCAATTTTAAGGCAAATTTAAGCTTCTATTTCATTTCAATTACATTAAATCTTTGTTACAATAAGACAGCTTTGCCTGAAGACACGTTCATACTTTGGACATCTTTTTTTCATCAATTCTTAAAATTTTTATGTTTTGATATGAAACTCTTTTGATGATCCATGCGTCTTTATAAGTGTCAAAAGAAAAGAGGTTATCAATATGCTATTCAAAAAGCTATCAGAAAATAAGTCTGTAAAATGGATAGGATATACAAGCTTTTACTTACTTATTTTGCTATTATTGTTCTTTATTTACGGATTCCATACAGCAAATACGGGATCATTCATTTACAACGATTTTTAATTGGAGATTAAACTATGAAACTATTACACACGATTCATGAATACCAACAAACGAAACCGACACAGCCAGCATTTGTTTCTCAACATGCTTCGATCACATATGATGAGCTTTGGCGTCTATCAGACCAAATGGCTGGTGCGATCGATGCAGTCGCAGCTGGCAGTGAACCTGTCATTGTCTACGGTCATATGGAGCCAGAGATGCTGATTTCTTTCTTAGGTACTGTGAAATCAGGCAGACCCTATATTCCGGTCGATATCTCAATACCTGTCGAGCGCATCGTCTCAATCATTGAAAGCTCAAAAGCCAGTCTATTGATTTGTGCAAATGAGCAGGCTATACCAGATGTAGAAGAACACATTGAAGTGAAGAGTGCGGCATCGCTTTTAGCACTTGAAAAAGAAGCACCGCCATCCACGCAGTGGGTTCAACAAGATGATGTTTTCTACATTATTTATACGTCTGGCAGTACCGGAAAACCGAAAGGCGTTCAGGTAACAGCCAATAATTTAGAAAGCTTTACAGAGTGGATGTGCCGCGACTTCCCAATTGGTGAGGGACGCACATTCTTAAATCAAGCACCATTTTCTTTTGACTTATCAGTGATGGATCTCTATCCAGCGCTTCAATCAGGCGGCACGCTTTACTGTTTAGTAAAAGATCTTGTCAATAAGCCAAAGGATATGTTTGCAGCACTTGGTCAATCTGACGTTGAAGTGTGGACATCAACACCATCCTTTGTGCAAATGTGCTTAATGGACCCTTCCTTTACAGGAGAGCTTTTACTAGAGTTGAAAGTTTTCTTGTTCTGCGGTGAGGCACTTCCTGTCTCTGTAGCAAGTGCACTTCTTGAGCGTTTTCCTAAGGCGCAGGTCTTTAATACGTATGGTCCAACTGAAGCAACTGTTGCGATTACATCGATTGAAGTCACGCAGGAGATTCTTGATCAGCACGATTCTTTACCAGTCGGTTATGCCAAACCGGATACAGATATCGTCATTTTAGATGAAGAAGGCAAGACACTCCCTGATGGGGAAAAAGGGGAAATTGTCATCGTGGGGCCAAGCGTCACGAGAGGCTACTTAGGTGAACAAGCCTTAACGGATAAAGTGTTCTTTGAATACGAAGGACGCCCTGCTTACCGCACAGGTGACGCAGGTGTGGCGCAGGATGGTATGATTACGTGCCACGGTCGTCTGGACTATCAAATTAAGCTACATGGATACCGGATGGAGCTTGAAGAAATTGAATATCATGTGAGCGAGACAACGTATGTCAATGCTTGTGTGATTGTGCCATTCCAGCCAAACGGGCATGTGGAGTACTTAATTGCAGCCATTGTCCCAACAGAACATTCCTTTGAAAAAGAATATCAGCTGACAAGTGCGATTAAGAAAGAAATGGCGGATTCACTGCCTGCGTACATGATTCCAAGAAAGTTTGTCTATCTTGAGCAGCTGTACATGACGCCAAACGGGAAGGTTGACCGTAAAAGAATCGCGAAAGAGGTTCTTCTATGATTCCGTTTAGTTCATTCTTTTTCTTCATTTTAATTGGTATTCTTCTTCTGCCGACGATGATTCTTGGTCTTCGCGGCAAAAGAATGCAGGGCTACAACATGTTTGCAACGGTTGTGGCACTCGCGCTTATTTTCTCAAAGGATGCACATGGCGCTTTGTTGCTGTTCTTGTTTACAGTGTGGCAAGTCTTGATTATCCGCCTATATCTTGCGTACCGGTTGAAGGCGAACAGGGCGTCTGTCTTCTATATGGCAGTGGTGGCATCTATTTTGCCGCTTGTACTATCAAAGGTTTTACCGTTCTTTTTAACTCATCAGCCGCATCAACCGCCACCAATGAACTGGCTGAGCTTTTTAGGGATCTCGTACTTAACATTTAAAGGTGTTCAGTTGATTATCGAGACGAGAGACGGCTTGATTAAAAAGAAAATCCCGATTCACCGTTTGGTCTATTTCATCGTCTTTTTCCCGACGATTTCGTCAGGTCCAATTGACCGTTACCGCCGGTTTGAAAAGGATATGGATACACCGCCTGAAAAAGAAGTGTACAGTGATCTTTTATATGCAGGGATTCATAAAATTTTTATTGGGTTCTTATATAAGTTCATTATTGGTTATCTCATTCACACATATATTCTGATGAATATTCACCACATTAGCAGCAGTCACTTTGTTCAACAGTTAACGTATATGTATGCGTACAGTATGTATTTGTTCTTTGACTTTGCTGGATATACAGCATTTGCTGTAGGTGTGAGTTATATCATGGGTATTAAATCACCAGAAAACTTTAATAAACCGTTTATCAGCCGTAATATTAAAGACTTCTGGAATCGCTGGCACATGTCGCTATCCTTCTGGTTCAGAGATTATGTGTTTATGAGATTTGTGTTCTTTATGACAAAGAAGAAGTGGATCAAGAACCGGATGGCTGTATCAAATATTGGGTACTTTGTCCTCTTTCTATTGATGGGTGCTTGGCATGGTCTCGCCCTTCAATATATTATTTACGGACTATACCATGCAGTTGTGATGTCCGGTTACAATTTATTTGAGAAGTGGAATAAAAAGCACAAGTGGTGGCCGGATAATAAGGTCACAATGGTTGTATCGATCATTATTACATTCCACGTCATTTGTTTCGGTTTTTATATTTTTTCAGGAAAACCATTTCATCATTAATGGATAAGGGAGTAGAAAATTATGGAATTTAAAAATCAAGTATACGGTATTATTGCAGAGGTTTGTCAGGATGACGTTGTGAAAGAAAATCCAGAGATTGCGATTTTTGAAGAAGGTCTTCTTGATTCATTTGGTACAGTTGAATTGCTCATGGCAATTGAAAGTCAGCTAGGAATTATGGTTCCAATTACAGAATTTGATCGTGATGTGTGGGATACACCGAATCACATTGCTGAGCAGCTGGCAGAGATGAAGTAATGAAAAAGCGTTTTTTTGGGCCGCTTATTTTAGCGGCTGTTCTATTCATTGGTGTTCTTCTTGTACCAAATGCATGGCTCTCACATCTGATCCCAAAAGACAAATTACAAAAGTCAGCCACAGAATTAGATCCAGGGATGTTCCAAGGGCTTTATTTACAAGATGAAATGCTAAAAGATCCAACTTATTTGCCGATCTATGGATCTTCTGAACTATCACGTTTTGATCCATATCACCCTTCGAATTTCTTTCATGAAAATCCTCAAGGGTTTACACCTTATCTTGTTGGAAAAGGTGGATCGCAATCATTAATTCATGCCATGAACTTTGCAGCGCATATGGATGAATTAAAAGGGAAAAAGCTTGTGTTTATCGTGTCCCCGCAGTGGTTTGTCAAATGGGGATCAGACGAGAATCACTTTGCTCCTAACTATTCAGCGCTTCAGGCGCTTGATCTCGCTTATAATAAAGAAATTGATCCAGCTGTTAAAAAAGAGCTCATCAAAAGAATCATGAAGTTTAAGGCAGTAAAGAACGACATGGTCATCACAGAGCTTTTTAAAGCAGAGCTTTCTGGGAACAAATTCGCCTATGGCGCGATTTCTCCTATTGCAAAAATGTATTATGGCATGCTTCAAAAGAAAGACATGTACTATACGATCGGGTCTGGGCATGAGCGCAAGCTTCGTCCGTCTCCTTCAGTGAAAGGGAAAACATGGACTGAGCTTGAAAAAGAAGCGAGCGTCTTAGGATCTGAAAAAGCAGGGGACAACCCGTTTTATATTGATCAGAGACTGTTTGACCGCAAGCTGAAGCCGATCATGAAAAAGATGAAGGATTCTCGTCGCGACAATTCTTATGCAGAATCACCTGAATATAAAGATTTCCAGATCATGCTGGATATTTTAAAACAGGCAGGGGCGAAGCCTTTATTTGTGACGATTCCCGTCAACGGAAAATGGTATGATTACACTGGTTTTCCGAAAGAGGGACGTACAGATTATTATCAAAAAATCAATCGTCAAATTCGAGATAACGGGTATGAAGTCGCAGATTTGACTTCGCATGAGTATGACCCATATTTCTTTAAGGATACGATTCATGTGTCGTATAAAGGATGGGTATACATCGATAAGGCGATCGAAAAGTTTTACAAAGAGCAGTAGATTGCAGCAGCTTTCTGCTGCTTTTTGTTTGTCGAATGAGTGGATTTCTTGTATAAATAAGGTGGAAGGGCTATGCTGAATATGGAGGCGATACGATGAATCGTTCTGAGAAAAAAGAACTATTAAAGCGTTCAAAAAAGCATTTTAATGATCATGCCTTTTGGGAAAAGTTAAAAAAGACGGCACAAAAAGCTGGAGTTTCTCTTGTCTATGCTGTGTTATTACTTTATTATACATTGCAAAAACCCGAAGTACCGGTTAAAGCGAAAACCCTCATCATTGGGGCGCTAGGGTACTTTATCCTTCCGATTGATCTGATCCCTGATACATTGGTGGGGATCGGCTACACAGATGATCTAGGCGCCATCACATTTGCTCTGCTTCAAGTGGCAATGTACATTGATGACGATGTCAAAGGAAAAGCGAAAGACAGGCTGGGAAAATGGTTCGGTGAAAAAAGCGATACGTCTTTCATTGATCAAAAGCTTGAAGATGGAGGTATGCCGTCTGCTTAAAGAAAAGCCTCTTAAACGGAGGCTTCAGCGTGTAGACAAACCCTCGTATTCTTTGTCAGTCCTGCGCTTCGGTGCTCGTTCTTCCTAGACTTCAAGGGTTTTCAACTACGCTGAAAAAAAGACAAAGGGCTAAAATAAAGTTCATTTTAGCCCTTTGTCAACAATCTAATGCCTCCTAAACGGAGGCTTTTTTCATTACCCTAAAAATTTCACGCAAACCGGATGCGGAACGGTGATGTCTGATTGTAAGACAGTGAGTCGACCGGTTTCTTTGTCACGTTTGTATAACACAAGGTTGCTAGATTCTTGGTTTGAACCAACGAGAAATTCTTCTGTTGGATCAAGGACAAAGTCTCTAGGCCAATTTCCTTCAGATGAAGCAATTTCAACGAGGCTTAGTTTGCCGTCATGATCTGCTTTGAAAATGGCAATGCTGTCATGTCCACGATTTCCTGCATACACAAATTGACCGTCAGAAGACACATGAATGGCGCTGCCTTGATTATTCTCTGTGAAGTCATTAGGAATGGTTGCGATCGTTTGGATCTCTTCGAAATGACCATCTTCAAAGTAACGAAGTACAATGACCTCTGAGCTGAGCTCTGTCATGACATATGCCACAGGTTTCGTTGGGTGGAATGTGATATGACGAGGGCCGCTGCCTGGTTTTGTTTCAAATGTATGGGCAAGCTCAAGTTTGCCGTTTTCTTTCTTATACGTATAAATACCGTCTGTGCCAAGGTCAACAGCCACCGCAAATTGTTCATCAGGCGTCAAACCCATAAAGTGGGTGTGCGGTTTTTCTTGACGGTCTTCGTTTGGTCCAGTGCCTTCATGCTGCGCCTGTGACAGTGTGCGGATCACTGAGCCGTTTTCAGCATCAATTTCATACATCTCTGCTGTTCCTTTATGATAGTTTGCTGTAAACGCCGTTTTCGTTTGGCTGTCCACGCTGACGTGACAAGGAGAAGCCCCATCGGCAAGCTCTTGGTTGATGAAACGAAGTGCGCCGGTGTCGGCATCAATTTGATACGCAGCAAGACCGCCCTGTGCTCCTTCTTTCACAACAGCATACACAAACTTTTGAGAATCTGAGACAGTTAAATATGTAGGATTTTCAAGTTCTGCAGCCACTTCTACTTGTTCAATCTGCTGCTTGTCCGTATTTAAAGTAAAAGAATAGATTCCTTTGCTGTCTCCCTTTGTATACGTTCCGATATAACCTCTGATGTTAGCCATGTATTGCCCTCCTTCTATTAGATGCTCTCATTCTATCACAAATTCATAGGAAAACGCTTTAGAAAGGCATGCTGAAGGAAAAAACAAACGCAATGAAATCTCACAATATTCTTCAAAAACCGTGTGAAAAAATATCACAAAAGCTTGTTCAAAAGAAAACCGTTCATGTAGAGTAAATAAATTGAAGAAAAAATACAAAAAATTTTAGGTTTTTTCATTCCTTGTCTAGCAAAGGTGTAAGCGTATACATTTTATTTTGATTAGTCTAAATTGTCTAATAATTTTAAAAATGCTGTTGACACTGTATGGAAAGGGGCGTAAGATGGGTTCAACAAAAGCAAACAAACACGAAAGAGCAAGCGTGAGACACTTCAAAATAAAGTGTCTGAAAATTCAACTACTTTTTGTTTGAAAGAGAGGGTGCTCACTGAAGATGGAAGACCAAAAGGAACAGTGGATCTTTTTAAACGATGAACTCGTGAAAAAAGAGGATGCGAAAATTTCAGTTTATGATCATGGCTTCTTATATGGTGACGGTGTGTTCGAAGGAATACGTGTATATAACGGAAATATCTTTCGAATGAAAGAACACTTAGATCGCCTGTATGATTCCGCTAGATCCATTATGCTGAACATTCCATATTCACTTGAGGAGCTCACTGAAAAAATGATTCATACAGTTGAAAGGAACGGCCTAAAAGATGCCTATATCCGCCTTGTTGTCTCAAGAGGAGCCGGTGATCTTGGCTTAGATCCAAACAACTGCGGGAGAGCCAACACAGTGATCATTGTAGAGCCGCTGGCCATCTTTCCAAAGCACCTATATGAAACAGGTATTGATATTGTGACAGTACCAACGAGACGAAATCGTCCTGACGTATTGAGTCCGAAAGTGAAATCATTAAACTATTTGAATAACATTCTTGTCCGAATTGAAGCCCATATGGCCGGTGTCAGTGAAGCGCTCATGCTGAACGATCAAGGGTATGTGGCTGAAGGTTCAGCGGACAACGTGTTTATTTATAAAAAAGGCAAGCTTTATACACCGCCAGGTTATATCGGCGCACTTGAAGGCATCACAAGAAATGCCATCATGGAAATCGCAGAAGACTTAGGCTACGAAGTGAAAGAAGAACCTTTCACAAGGCATGATGTGTATACAGCTGAAGAAGTCTTCCTGACAGGAACCGCTGCCGAAGTCATCGCTGTTGTAAAAGTTGACGGCCGTATCATTGGCGAAGGAAAACCGGGGTTCCACACAAATAAACTTCTTGAACAATTCCGCAAGCGAGTCGTTGAAGAAGGAGAAAAAGTAGTCTTTACCGATGAAAACATTCACGCAAGCTAAATAGATATCGATAAACGTTGAAGAGGACTAGTAGCTTTAGAGTCAGTATCTACAGAGAGCCGGTGCTAGCTGGAAACCGGTGTTACTTTCTAAAGTGAACTCACCTCTGAGTGTCTGCTTGAAATGATAGTAGGGCAGACCGAGTGACATTGCATCACTCGTTACCAAAATGGATGAAAGATGTCCATGAGACGGCAGCATGATTTGCCGTGAACAAGGGTGGTACCGCGAAAAACAAAGCTTTTTCGCCCCTTTGACCTAGTGAAAAGTAGTGTCATTGTGGGGTGAGAAGGCTTTTTTATATGGTCTCATATCTCTATCTTGAATGGAAAAGGGTGAAAGAACTTGACTGAAGCAAGACAAAGAGGAGGAAATCAAATGGGGACAAATGTACAAATGGAGACGGAAAAATCAAATGCACCACAAACGATGAACGGTGCACTCATGTTAATTGAAGCACTCAAAAGAGAAAAAGTAGAAGTCATTTTTGGTTATCCTGGCGGAGCCGTTTTACCGATCTACGATAAAATTTACGATTCTGGTTTATTTCATGTCCTGCCAAGACATGAGCAAGGAGCGATTCACGCAGCGGAGGGATACGCGAGAGTATCTGGTAAACCAGGCGTTGTCATTGCCACATCAGGACCGGGGGCAACAAATCTAGTCACAGGAATTGCAGATGCGATGATTGATTCACTACCTATGGTTATCTTTACTGGACAGGTGGCAACCTCAGTCATTGGATCAGATGCTTTCCAAGAAGCAGATGTACTTGGTATCACAATGCCAATCACAAAACACAGCTATCAAGTGAGACGTCCAGAAGAGTTACCAGGTGTCATTAAAGAAGCATTTCACATCGCAACAACCGGCAGACCTGGTCCAGTCTTGATTGATATTCCAAAAGATGTCGCTGGCATCGAAGGGACATTTGAATACGATCAGCCAATCGATTTGCCTGGTTATCAGCCGAAAATTGAGCCGAATTATTTGCAAATTCGCAAGTTAGTAGAAGCTGTAAGCAGAGCAAAGAAACCAGTTATTCTAGCAGGAGCTGGCGTTCTTCATGGCAAAGCGTCGGAAGAATTAAGGCAATATGTAGAGCAGCAGCAAATCCCTGTCGCTCATACATTGCTTGGACTTGGCGGATTCCCGGCAAAGCATCCTCTTTTCCTAGGAATGGCGGGTATGCACGGCACATATGCAGCGAACATGGCACTTCATCAATGTGACTTACTCATTTCAATCGGCGCTAGATTTGATGACAGGGTAACCGGCAACCTCAATCATTTTGCAAAGCATGCGAAGGTGGCTCATATTGACATCGACCCAGCGGAAATTGGTAAAAACATTCACACTCATATCCCGGTTGTTGGTGATAGTAAGCTAGTGCTTCAAGAACTGATCAAACAGGACGGGAAACAAGGTGAATCAGACGAGTGGAAGAGCCAGCTAAATCAGTGGAAGGAAGAATATCCACTCTGGTATGTCGAAAACGAAGCTGAAGGCTTTAAGCCTCAAAAGCTGATCGAATACATTCATCAATTTACAAAAGGTGAAGCCATTGTGGCAACCGATGTTGGGCAGCACCAAATGTGGGCTGCACAGTTCTATCCATTTGAAAATGCCGATAAATGGGTGACATCTGGTGGGCTTGGCACAATGGGATTTGGTTTACCGGCAGCGATTGGCGCGCAGCTAGCTGATCAAGAGGCAACGGTTGTGGCGATTTTAGGAGACGGAGGTTTCCAAATGACCCTGCAAGAACTTGCCGTTATCCGTGAGCTGAACCTTCCGGTGAAAGTGATTGTTCTCAATAATCACAGTCTTGGAATGGTAAGACAATGGCAAGAAATTTTTTACGAAGAACGCTACTCACATTCTAAATTTTCAGAGCAGCCAGACTTCGTGAAATTATCTGAAGCTTATGGCATTAAAGGGATCAGAATCTCATCAGACGAAGAGGCGCAAGAAAAACTCGAAGAAGCCTTAACCTCTAGAGAGCCTGTTTTCATCGATGTCAATGTAGCGAGAGATGAAAAAGTATTCCCGATGGTAGCACCGGGGAAAGGACTTCATGAGATGGTGGGGGTGAAACCTTGAAAAGAATTATTGTGTTGACTGTATTAAATCGATCAGGCGTACTGAACAGAATCACAGGCCTTTTTACGAAAAGACACTACAACATTGAAAGCATTACGGTCGGCCATTCTGAGATTCAAGATGTATCACGCATCACGTTCGTCGTCCATGTAGACCAAGAGAAAGACATCGAACAGCTGACAAAACAGCTGAACAAACAAATCGATGTTCTGAAAGTAACAGACATTACAAACCAATCAATCGTTCAGCGAGAGCTGGCTTTGATAAAAGTCGTATCTGCACCAGCATCTAGAATGGAGATCACGGGGGTCATTGAACCTTTTAGAGCTTCTATTGTAGATGTGAGCAGAGAGAGTGTCGTCATTCAGGTGACAGGTGAGTCTTCAAAAATTGAAGCACTCATTGAATTACTTAAGCCATACGGCATTAAAGAAGTCGCCAGAACTGGCACCACGGCCTTTGCGAGAGATAATCAGCAAAAGCCGCAAACAAATAAAACAATTTCAATTGTCTAAACAAAAGGAGAGAGTCAAATGGTAAAAGTATATTATAACGGTGATATTCAAGAAAACGTATTAAACGGTCAAAAGGTAGCTATCATTGGTTACGGATCACAAGGTCATGCACATGCATTGAACTTAAAAGAGAGCGGCGTAGATGTGATTGTCGGTGTGAGAAAAGGCGGATCTTATACAAAAGCACAAGAAGACGGTCATCAAGTATTCACAGTAAAAGAAGCAGCAGCACAAGCAGATGTCGTCATGGTATTACTTCCTGACGAACAGCAAAAGAAAGTATATGATGAAGAAATCAAAGATCAATTAGAAGCTGGCAACTCTCTTGTATTCGCACACGGATTCAACGTTCACTTCCATCAAATTGTTCCTCCAAGTGACGTAGATGTGTATCTTGTGGCTCCAAAAGGTCCAGGACATCTTGTCAGAAGAACATATGAGCAAGGCGCTGGTGTACCTGCACTATTTGCTATTTATCAAGATGTATCAGGTCAAGCGAAAGACAAAGCACTTGCTTATGCAAAAGCAATCGGCGGAGCAAGAGCAGGCGTTCTTGAAACAACATTTAAAGAAGAAACAGAAACGGATCTATTCGGTGAGCAGGCAGTTCTTTGTGGAGGTCTTACTTCATTAGTAAAAGCAGGTTTTGAAACATTAACAGAAGCTGGTTATCAGCCAGAGCTTGCATACTTCGAGTGTCTGCATGAACTGAAATTGATCGTTGACCTTATGTATGAAGAAGGATTAGAAGGTATGAGATATTCAATCTCTGATACAGCGCAGTGGGGTGACTTCGTATCAGGACCACGCGTTGTGGATGCAAAAGTAAAAGAATCAATGAAAGCAGTCTTGACTGACATCCAAAACGGAACATTCGCAAAAGAATGGATTGTTGAAAACCAAGTGAATCGTCCACGTTTCAATGCGATCAATGCAAATGAAAATGAGCACCAAATTGAAATCGTCGGAAGAAAGCTTCGTGAAATGATGCCTTTCGTTAAACAAGGAAAGAAAAAGGAAGCGGTGAGCGTCGGTGCGAAAAATTAATTTTTTTGACACAACACTTCGAGATGGAGAGCAATCACCAGGAGTGAACTTAAATGCACAAGAAAAGCTAATCATTGCTAAGCAGCTTGAGCGCCTTGGGGTTAATATTATTGAAGCGGGTTTTCCCGCTTCATCCCGAGGGGATTTCTTAGGCGTACAAGAAATTGCAAGAACGATTAAGAACTGTTCAGTTGCAGGACTTGCACGATGTGTGAAAGGTGACATTGATGCTGCATGGGACGCATTAAAAGATGGAGCTCAACCAAGAATACACGTCTTTATTGCGACTTCTGACATTCACCTCAAGCATAAACTAAAGAAAACACGAGAAGAAGTGGTTGAACAAGCTGTTTCAATGGTGAAATATGCGAAAGAGCGCTTCCCAGTTGTTCAGTGGTCAGCAGAAGATGCATGCCGGACAGATCTTTCTTTCCTAGCAGAAATTGTAGAAAAAGTGATCGACGCAGGCGCAAGTGTCATTAACTTACCTGACACTGTTGGATACCTAGCACCAAAAGAGTACGGAAATATCTTTAAATATATGAAGGAACACGTTCCAAATATCGATCAAGTCATCTTGTCAGCACACTGTCATGATGATTTAGGAATGGCTGTAGCGAACTCACTTGCTGCCATTGAAAACGGAGCAGATCAAATTGAAACAGCTGTCAACGGTATTGGAGAGCGCGCAGGAAATGCTGCTTTAGAAGAAATTGCAGTTGCCCTTCATATTCGCAAAGACTTTTACCAAGTCGAATCAACCATTCAGTTGAATGAAATTAAGCGCACAAGTGATGTAGTGAGCAAATACTCAGGTATGATTGTACCGCGTAATAAAGCAGTCGTTGGAAACAATGCATTTGCTCATGAATCAGGTATTCACCAAGATGGATTCCTCAAAGAAAAAACAACCTATGAAATTATCTCTCCAGAGCTTGTAGGCGTCACAACAGATGTGCTTGTCCTTGGTAAACACTCCGGAAGACACGCGTTTAAAGACCGCTTAAAAACACTCGGCTTTAAATTGACTGAAGAAGAAATCAATAAGTTCTTCGAAACGTTTAAGAACTTAACAGAGAAGAAGAAAGAAATCACAGATGATGATTTGATCTCTATTATATTAGAAGAAAAAGTAGCAGACCGGAAAATCGGCTATGAATTTGAAAGTCTTCAAGTTCACTATGGAACAGAGCAAATGCCGACAGCAACAGTCTCTCTTAAAAATCAAGAAACGCAGGAAGTCATTCAAGAAGCAGCTACAGGTGCAGGCAGTGTAGAAGCTGTGTACAACACGCTTGAGCGCTGTATGGAGGAAAGAATTCATTTGCTAGACTATCGCATTCAATCCAATGGAAAAGGCAGAGACGCACTAGCGGAAGTATATGTCACTGTTTCAATAGAAGGAAAAGAAACAGCAGGACGCGGTGTAGCGCAAGATGTGCTGGAAGCATCGGCTAAAGCTTACGTCAATGCAGTGAATAGACATTTAATCTTTAAATCAAACCTAATAGAAATTGAGAAACATCACGCCATCTCATAAGAAAGGAGGAAGGGACTCATGAAAAAGAAAATTGCACTTTTGCCCGGCGATGGAATCGGACCGGAAGTCGTCACATCAGCTGTCGCTGTCCTGAAAGAGACAGCGGCTCAATTTCAACACGAATTTGAATTCGAAACAGCTCTCATTGGCGGTATAGCGATAGATGAAAAAAACAATCCGCTCCCTAAAGAAACAGTAGAAGTGTGCAAAAGCGCAGATGCGATTTTATTAGGAGCCGTTGGCGGACCAAAGTGGGATCAAAACCCGCCAGAACTTCGCCCAGAAAAAGGCTTGCTCTCCATTCGCAAGCAGCTGGACTTATTTGCGAACATCCGCCCTGTCAAAGTATTTGATAGCTTGAGTGAGGCTTCACCGTTAAAACAAGATCACATTAGCGGAGTAGATTTCGTCATCGTTCGTGAATTAACTGGAGGCCTCTACTTTGGCGAACCAAGTGAGCGCTACATGGATGATGAAGGAAAAGAAGCTGCGGTTGATACACTTCTTTATACAAAGGAAGAGATTGTTCGTGTATTAAAAGAAGCGTTCGACATGGCATTAACGAGACGGAAAAAAGTAACGTCTGTGGATAAAGCAAATGTTCTCGCTTCGAGTAAACTATGGCGGGATGCGGTAGAAGAAGTTGCATCCCAATATCCAGATGTCGCATATGAGCACATGCTCGTCGATAATGCCGCGATGCAGCTGATTTATAAGCCCGCTCAATTTGATGTCATCGTGACAGAGAATATGTTTGGTGACATTTTAAGTGACGAAGCATCTATGATTACTGGCTCACTCGGCATGCTGCCATCTGCTAGTTTATCAAGCACCGGCCTTCATTTATATGAGCCGATTCATGGTTCAGCACCCGATATTGCGGGGCAAAATGTCGCAAACCCTCTGGCTACTATATTGTCAGCAGCCAGCTTGCTTAGAACATCCTTTGCTTTAGAAGAAGAAGCGGCTGCAATTGAAGCAGCTGTGGAAGCCGTCCTTGCCTCTGGCAAACGAACAAAGGACCTAGCATCAAAAGAGGGAACGTATGAAACGACTGATGATATCACGAAAGCCGTTGTAGATGCACTCAAACAACGGGCGAAAACCATTGTATAAATAGAAATCTTGTTGAATTAGGTAGAGGGAGGAAAAAGGGTTATGCCTCGAACAATCATCGAAAAAATATGGGATCAGCATGTTGTCAAAAATGGCGAGGGAAAACCAGACCTTTTATATATTGATCTGCACTTGGTGCATGAGGTGACGTCACCTCAAGCATTTGAAGGATTAAGACAAAAAGGGCGCAAGGTGCGAAGACCACAAAACACATTTGCGACGATGGATCACAACATTCCGACTGTGAATCGATTTGTGATCAAAGATGAGATTGCGAAGAAGCAAGTCAGTGCTCTAGAGCGCAACTGTGCTGAATTTGGGGTCCGTCTAGCTGACCTTCACAGTGTAGACCAAGGAATCGTTCATGTCGTTGGACCAGAGCTTGGTTTAACACTTCCGGGGAAAACAATCGTGTGTGGAGATAGTCATACATCTACTCATGGTGCATTTGGTGCACTTGCCTTTGGGATTGGCACAAGTGAGGTTGAGCATGTGCTTTCCACACAAACACTTTGGCAGCAGCGTCCGAAGACACTAGAAATTAGAGTAGACGGAACGCTTCAAAAAGGGGTAACAGCCAAAGATGTCATTTTAGCAGTCATTGGCGCACATGGCGTGAAGTTCGGTTCAGGTTATGTCATTGAATACACTGGGGAAGTATTCAGAAACATGTCAATGGATGAGCGGATGACCGTTTGTAATATGTCAATTGAAGCAGGCGCAAGAGCAGGATTGATCGCACCTGATGAAGTGACTTTTGAATATTGCCGCGGACGCAAATACGCACCGCAGGGTGAAGATTTCGAAGCAGCGATCAAAGAATGGAAAGAACTAAGAACAGATCCGGGTGCGACCTATGATAAAACCATTGTTTTAGATGGAAATCATATTTCACCAATGGTCACGTGGGGAATTAACCCAGGAATGGTGCTACCTGTGGATGCAGCCATTCCAGGACCTGAAGACTTTGCACAAGAAGATGACCAAAAAGAAGCAAAACGTGCTTATGAATACATGGGGGTTCACCCGCATCAGCGTATTGAAGATATTACGATTGAGCATGTGTTTATTGGCTCATGTACGAACTCAAGAATGACTGATTTACGCCAAGCCGCTTCTATGATTGAAGGACAAAAAGTAGCTGATCATGTCAGAGCGATTGTGGTTCCTGGCTCACAAAGTGTCAAACTGCAAGCAGAAGAAGAAGGTCTTCATAAAATTTTCCTAGAAGCAGGATTTGAATGGAGAGAATCTGGCTGTAGTATGTGCCTCAGCATGAATAACGATGTGGTGCCAGAAGGTGAACGCTGTGCATCTACATCAAACCGTAACTTTGAGGGACGCCAAGGGAAGGGTGCAAGAACGCATCTTGTCAGCCCGGCAATGGCTGCAATGGCTGCCATACATGGCCGATTTGTCGATGTCAGGAAGTTTAATCAAGAGAAAACAGTCGTGTAAGGAGTTGTGTCATAGATGGAGCCTTTAGTCACTCATAAAGGAAAAGCCGCTGTGCTTAACCGTATAAATGTAGATACAGATCAAATCATTCCGAAACAGTTTTTGAAAAGAATCGAACGAACAGGATATGGCCGATTTGCCTTTTTTGACTGGCGATATTTAGCAGATGGCAGTCCGAATCCAGATTTTGAACTCAATCAGCCGATTTATGAAGGAGCCTCTATTTTGATCGCAGGCGAAAACTTTGGCTGCGGATCATCAAGGGAACATGCGCCTTGGGCACTTGATGATTATGGCTTCAAAATTGTCATTGCCCCATCTTTCGCCGATATTTTTCATCAAAACTGTTTTAAAAACGGGATGCTTCCGATCCGCCTTGATTATGATGTGTGGAAAACGTTTGCTGCATCATATGAAAACAAAGGATATGAAATGACAGTTGATCTGGAAAAACAACAGATTCAAGACCATGAAGGGAATGTTACTCCTTTCGATGTAGATCCACACTGGAGAGAAATGCTCCTGAATGGCTATGATGAGATTTCATTAACATTGTTACTAGAAGATGAGATTCAAGCATTTGAAGAAAAACGTAGCAGCTGGCTGCATGCATAAACAACGAGAAGCCGTCCCCGTGGTGTGACGGCTTCTTTTTTGCATGAAAACCTCTCGTTACTTGTGTTTACTAACCTTCGTTGGTAAACTGATAAAAAATATGCGCCCGAAAGGAACGTAAGCATGAAACATGACAAGAAGAAAGATAATGTCATTTTGTTTCCTGGTCTGAAAGAAAGACTGATTGAAAAAGGAATGGCAGCATTAAAAGATAAACAGTATCAAGAGGCGCTTCACTTATTTTCAGAAGCGAAATCGTATGATGACGATGAAGAATCCGATATTCATCTCGGTATGGCGATTTGTTTTCTAGAGCTTGGTGAGCTGCAGGATGCAAAGCGAGTCTGTGAAAAGATGCTACATGAAGGATATGGACACTATTTCACTGTGCTTCAAGTATATATGACCATCTTAATTCAGCTGAAAGAGTACGAGGAAGTCAAACAAACAATTGAGGCTGTCCTTGAAGAAAATCACCTTCCAGCAGAAAGTGCGGAGCATTTTTATAAGCTGCTTGAATTTAGCAGAAAGATGATTGAATCACCAGAAGAGATTTTAGACGAAGACGAGGAAGGCAGCGGAGAAATCAATATAGATGAAATGCTCGAGCGGCCAGAAGAGCAGGTGCAGTTCATCCATTCGCTGAAAGACCGAAACATCACGCCGCATATGGGTCTATTAAATACGATCCTACAAAAGCCTGATGGAAACCCTTTGGTCAAATCATTGATCCTGCAACTTCTGTCAGATCATGATGTGGCAAAGCCGGTTCATGTGACGAAGTTCGGTGATTCATTAACGCTTGTTCCTTCTGAGGCTGTCAAGCCAGAGCAAATGCCACTGCTTCAGCAAGTCCTTCGAAAGCTTGATGACACACTCGGCAATGAGAACCCAACCCTTTACCAAGGGGTTGAAGAGTTATGGCGCCGGCACTTATTTGTGCTATATCCATTTCTTCCTAAATATACGGATCCGAATCTTTGGGCTGCGGCACTTCATAAAGTCGGCTATGAAATGCATGGAATCGAGATTGACCTCGAAGAATTGCATTTATTGTATGATTTTAACGAACGAGAGCTGAGAGAAGCTTGTACAATGCTGAAAGATATTGAAGAAATTTCTTATTTGTAATTTGTCGATTTAGTTGAAAGACGGACTTGTTATGTTATAATATAATGGTTGTATTTGTGCATATATCGTGCGGTTGTAAGATTCCAACGGTTGAAAGACGTTATGTATAATCAAGTCAAATGTTGTATACATAAGACCGCTTCTTTAGCGGAGTGCGTGGTTTTTGATTGGACGAAGTCTTTATGATGCTTTAGAATGTAACAACGCACAATCTGAATAGATTTTTGGAGGGAAACACACATGTCAGTAAAATGGGAAAAACAAGAAGGTAACGAAGGTGTCTTAACAGTAGAAGTTGACGCTGAAACATTTAACAAAGCACTTGATGATGCATTTAAGAAAGTAGTTAAGCAAGTATCAATCCCTGGATTCCGTAAAGGGAAAGTACCACGTGGTCTTTTCGAGCAGCGTTTTGGAGTAGAATCTCTTTATCAAGATGCACTAGATATTCTTCTTCCAGTTGAATATCCGAAAGCAATCGACGAAGCTGGTATCGAGCCGGTTGACCGCCCTGAAATCGATGTTGAGAAAATCGAAAAAGGCGAAAGCTTAATCTTCACTGCAAAAGTAACAGTGAAGCCAGAAGTAAAACTTGGTGACTACAAAGGTCTTAACGTAGAAAAAGACGACACATCTGTATCTGATGAAGATGTCCAAGAAGAGTTAAAAGCTATGCAAAACCGTCAAGCTGAGCTTGTTGTCAAAGAAGAAGGCGCAATCGAAAACGGCGATACAGTTGTTCTAGATTTCGAAGGATTCGTTGATGGAGAAGCATTCGAAGGCGGAAAAGCTGAGAACTACTCTCTTGAAGTAGGTTCTGGTTCATTCATCCCTGGTTTCGAAGAGCAATTGGTTGGTCTTGAAGCAGGTGCAGAAAAAGACGTTGAAGTGACATTCCCAGAAGAATATCATGCTGAAGACCTTGCAGGTAAACCAGCTGTATTCAAAGTAAAAATTCATGAAATCAAAGCAAAAGAACTTCCAGCACTTGACGATGAGTTCGCTAAAGATGTTGATGAAGAAGTTGAAACGATTGCTGAATTAACTGAAAAAACGAAGAAACGTCTTGAAGAAGCAAAAGAAAACGAAGCAGAAGGCAAACTTCGTGAAGAGCTAGTAGCAAAAGCTTCTGAAAATGCGGAAGTTGACGTTCCTCAAGCGATGGTTGACACTGAGCTAGACCGCATGATGAAAGAATTCGAACAACGTCTTCAAATGCAAGGGATGAACCTTGAGCTTTACTTCCAGTTCTCTGGACAAGATGAAGAGGCGCTAAAAGAGCAAATGAAAGAAGATGCTGCTAAACGCGTAAAATCTAATCTTACTCTTGAAGCAATTGCTGCTGCAGAAGACCTACAAGTGTCTGATGAAGAAGTGGAAGAAGAACTTTCAAAAATGGCTGAAGCATACAACATGCCAGTTGAAAATATCAAACAAGCGATCGGTTCTACTGAAGCAATGAAAGAAGATTTAAAAGTTCGTAAAGCAATTGATTTTCTTGTAGAAAACCGTTAATATGGTGCATAATAATAAAACAGGGCGCGAGTGACTCGTGCCTTGTTTTGTACAATTTTTGACTTATCATCGCTTCTTTTGGAAACGATAGTGTAAGTCGCATCTTTCTGTCATACATATCTCAATGTGCAGTGTTACAAACACATCATTACCGTCTTTTAGGAAAGTATGGTAAAATGCATACATACTGGACCCAGAAGGGTAGCTGACTGTTAGCTACAGGCAAGTGAAGAAGAATAAGGGGTGAAAGAATGTTTAAATTCAACGAGGAAAAAGGTCAATTAAAATGCTCGTTTTGCGGAAAAACGCAAGATCAAGTGCGTAAACTGGTCGCAGGACCTGGCGTATATATATGTGATGAATGTATCGAGCTTTGCACGGAAATAGTTGAAGAAGAGCTCGGTACTGAGGAAGAAGTTGAATTCAAGGATGTTCCGAAACCTCATGAAATCCGGGAAATTCTTGATGAATATGTCATCGGACAAGAGAATGCGAAGAAATCCTTAGCTGTAGCGGTTTATAACCATTACAAGCGGATTAATTCCAACAGTAAGATTGATGATGTTGAGCTTTCGAAAAGTAACATTTCTATGATTGGACCTACAGGAAGCGGTAAAACATTACTTGCTCAAACGCTTGCACGTATTTTAAATGTTCCATTTGCGATTGCAGATGCGACGTCTTTAACAGAAGCAGGTTACGTTGGGGAAGACGTAGAGAATATTTTACTAAAGCTGATCCAAGCAGCAGATTATGATGTAGAAAAAGCTGAAAAAGGCATTATCTACATCGATGAGATCGATAAAGTAGCAAGAAAATCAGAAAACCCTTCTATCACTCGTGATGTATCTGGGGAAGGTGTACAGCAAGCCCTTTTGAAAATTCTTGAAGGAACAGTCGCTAGTGTACCGCCTCAAGGTGGACGTAAACATCCTCATCAAGAATTCATTCAAATTGATACAACAAATATCCTCTTCATTTGTGGTGGAGCCTTTGACGGCATTGAGCAAATTATCAAACGCCGCCTAGGTCAAAAAGTGATTGGATTCGGTGCGGAAAATAAAATTGAAGATCTTGAAAAAGAAGTCCTTCTATCAAAAGTTCTGCCAGAAGACTTACTTCGCTTCGGTTTAATCCCAGAATTCATCGGTCGTCTTCCGGTTATTGCAAGCCTAGAGCCGTTAGATGAAAAAGCACTTGTAGAAATCTTGACGAAGCCTAAAAATGCGCTCGTTAAGCAATATACAAAAATGCTTGAGCTTGATGATGTTGAGCTTGAGTTTGAAGAAGATGCTCTTAGCGAAATTGCGAAAAAAGCAATTGAGCGTAAAACAGGAGCACGTGGTCTTCGCTCCATCATTGAAGGCATCATGCTTGATGTGATGTTTGATCTTCCATCTCGTGATGATATTGAGAAATGTGTCATTACTGGTGAAACGGTTGCTGATGGTGAGCCGCCACGTCTTGTCTTAAAAGACGGTACAGTCGTGAATAAAGATACAAAAACATCGGCATAAGCCCATTTGAATGACTCCTGAATCTTTTGATTCAGGAGTTTTTTATTTATCGTGGAAGTTGTGTTTATTCCGTCCAGCTCTAGGAAATACTAGCAGACAGAAACCAATACATAACGATAGATGAAGGAGGGAGCACCGATTGAGCTGGACAGGAATCGTATTATTCATACAACTGTTCTTTGGTATCGTCATCGGGTTGTACTTTTGGAACTTACTGAAAAATCAGCGCACACAAAAGGTGACGATCGATAAAGAATCAAAAAAAGAAATGGAAGCACTCAGAAAGATGCGATCCATTAAACTGAGTGAACCTTTATCAGAGAGAGTCCGGCCAAAGGGGTTTCAAGATATTGTAGGGCAGGAAGATGGTATACGTGCACTTAAAGCTGCCCTGTGTGGACCGAACCCGCAACATGTCATCGTCTACGGGCCGCCTGGTGTTGGAAAAACAGCTGCTGCCCGTCTAGTGATGGAAGAGGCGAAGCGTCACGCTGATTCACCATTTAAAAAAGATGCAGTATTTGTTGAGCTTGATGCCACAACGGCAAGATTTGATGAACGAGGCATCGCAGACCCCTTGATTGGTTCTGTACATGATCCCATTTATCAAGGAGCAGGGGCCATGGGACAGGCCGGCATTCCGCAGCCGAAACAAGGAGCCGTCACACATGCTCATGGGGGCGTTCTCTTTATCGATGAAATTGGAGAACTGCATCCGATTCAAATGAACAAAATGCTCAAAGTGCTAGAAGATCGAAAAGTGTTTTTAGACAGTGCTTATTACAGTGAAGAAAATACGCAAATCCCGAATCACATCCATGATATTTTTCAAAATGGGTTGCCCGCTGATTTTCGACTGATTGGCGCTACAACAAGAACACCGGACGAAATTCCGCCGGCTATTCGATCAAGATGTTTGGAGATTTTCTTCAAGGATTTGGATCAGCATGAGCTGAAAATTGTTGCAGCTAAAGCAGTCGAGAAAATACAGAAGGAATTAAGTGACGAAGGACTGAACCTGTTAACATCTTATGTGAAAAATGGACGTGAAGCGGTCAACATGGTACAGATCGCCGCAGGTATGGCTGTCACTGAAAACCGAAAAGATATTACGATCGCCGATGTAGAATGGGTCATTCATTCAAGCCAGCTGACACCAAGATATGAACAAAAAGTACCGGAAAAGCCAAAGGTAGGAGTAGTAAATGGTCTTGCCGTGTATGGACCGAACAGCGGGGCTCTGCTTGAAATTGAAGTGAACATTTGTAAAGCGCTTGAAAAAGGCAGTATCAATATTACAGGTATTGCGGAAGAAGAAAGCATCGGCAATCAGTCTAAATCGATCAGACGGAAAAGTATGGCGAAGGGCTCAGTTGAAAATGTCTTAACCGTGCTTCGAAACTTAGGCATACGAACAAATGAATATGATATCCACATTAATTTTCCGGCTGGTGCCCCGATTGATGGGCCATCTGCTGGAATTGCGATGGCCACAGCCATTTTCTCAGCCATTCATCAAATCCCGATTAATCATTTAACGGCGATGACCGGTGAGATTGGATTACAAGGTCAGGTGAAGCCGATTGGCGGTGTCATACCAAAAATCAAGGCAGCCAAACAAGCGGGTGTCAAAACAGTGATCATCCCTTATGACAATCAGCAGTCGATCTTAAAAGAGATTGAAGGGGTGACAATTGTGCCTGTGAAGCACTTCCAAGAAGTGCTGGATCAGTGTTTGGTCAATCCGCCAGATGAGAAGAAAGATGGACTAGAAGAAGAAATGAAAAGGAAATCTGTTTAATCCCCATCTCATATGGGGATTTTTTAGTGAAATAGATCTTTTTTTCTTTTTCAAGATAAAAAGAAAGGGTATACTACGGTAAGATCATCATTTCTCAAGTCTTTTACATTGTACAAGACTGAAACAGGTATATTATAATGATTCATACTAGTGACGGAGGTGTCTATCAACATGGCAGATGAAATCAAAAAGAATGTTCCGCTCCTTCCACTGCGAGGCTTGCTTGTTTATCCAACAATGGTCTTGCATTTGGACGTTGGGCGCGAAAAGTCTGTTCAAGCATTAGAACAGGCCATGATGAACGATCATATGATTTTTCTAGCAACACAGCGGGAAATTTCAATAGATGAACCAGGTGAAGAGGAAATTTTCAAAGTCGGCACCTACACAAAAATTAAACAAATGCTGAAGCTGCCAAATGGAACGATCCGTGTGCTCGTCGAAGGCTTAAATCGAGCGCAGATCGAATCCTACATGGAGCTAGAAGACTATACGTCAGTCGATATTAAAGAGTTGACAGAAGAAGAATTAAAGGACGCAGAAGCAGAAGCACTCATGCGCACTTTGTTAGATCACTTTGATCAGTACATAAAAATTTCAAAAAAAATCTCAGCTGAAACATATGCAACGGTAACGGATATTGAAGAACCTGGAAGAATGGCGGATATCGTCGCTTCCCACCTTCCTTTGAAATTAAAAGACAAGCAAGAAGTGCTGGAAACAGTCGATGTCAAAAAACGGTTGAATCGGGTCATCAGTCTCATTCACAATGAAAAAGAAGTGCTAGAGATTGAAAAGAAAATTGGCCAGCGTGTCAAACGTTCAATGGAGCGAACGCAAAAAGAATATTATTTGCGCGAACAAATGAAAGCTATTCAAAAAGAGCTTGGGGACAAAGAGGGGAAAACAGGCGAAGTCAGTACGCTTATGGCTAAAATTGAAGAGTCCGGCATGCCAGATTCCGTTCGTGAAACGGCTTTAAAAGAACTGAACCGTTATGAAAAAATCCCTTCAAGCTCTGCTGAGAGTTCTGTCATTCGCAATTATATTGATTGGCTGATCAATCTGCCGTGGGGCACTTATACAGAAGATCGTCTAGATTTAAAGCTTGCAAGCGAAATTTTAGATGACGAGCACCACGGGCTTGAAAAAGTAAAAGAGCGGGTACTCGAATATCTTGCTGTTCAAAAACTAACAAATTCATTAAAGGGACCGATTCTTTGCTTGGCAGGACCTCCTGGGGTAGGGAAGACGTCACTTGCAAAATCCATTGCTAAATCACTTGATCGAAAGTTTATCCGTATCTCTCTTGGCGGTGTACGTGATGAATCTGAGATCCGTGGTCATCGAAGAACCTATGTAGGTGCGATGCCGGGCCGTATCATTCGCGGGATGAGCAAGGCGGGCACAATGAATCCGGTCTTTCTTTTAGATGAAATTGATAAAATGTCTTCTGACTTTAGGGGAGATCCGTCTTCTGCGATGCTTGAAGTGTTAGATCCAGAGCAAAATCATAATTTTAGCGATCATTATATTGAAGAGACATTTGATTTGTCTCAAGTCTTATTTATCGCAACTGCCAACAATTTAGCAACCATTCCGGGTCCACTTCGTGATAGAATGGAGATTATCACGATTGCAGGGTATACGGAAGTTGAAAAAGCAGAAATTGTGAAAGATCACCTTCTGCCGAAGCAGCTAAAGGAGCACGGATTAAAGAAAGGGAACTTGCAGCTTCGTGAAGCAGCGATTTACGATATGATTCGCTATTACACGAGAGAAGCAGGAGTCCGCGGGTTAGAGCGTCAGCTAGCGGCGATTTGCCGAAAAGCGGCAAGAGCAATTGTGGCTGAAGACCGCAAACGCATCACAGTGACGGAAAAGAACTTATCTGAATTCCTCGGAAAAAGACTTTACCGTTATGGTCAGGCGGAAACGACCGATCAGGTCGGCGTTGTCACAGGCCTTGCATATACCACAGTTGGCGGAGACACCTTGTCCATCGAGGTCTCACTCTCGCCTGGTAAAGGCAAGCTTTTGCTAACAGGTAAGCTCGGTGATGTCATGAGAGAATCTGCGCAGGCGGCATTCAGTTATATCCGTTCAAAAGCAGATGAACTGAACATTGATCCTCAATTTAATG
This sequence comes from Bacillus sp. FSL K6-3176, assembly GCF_038003325.1. NCBI lineage: Bacteria > Bacillati > Bacillota > Bacilli > Caryophanales > Bacillaceae > Bacillus > Bacillus sp. FSL K6-3176. Next base: position 2,519,380 of record NZ_JBBOOX010000001.1, on the reverse strand, counting down.
AAAAGCACGATATTCATATCCATGTTCCAGAGGGTGCGGTTCCAAAGGACGGGCCATCAGCTGGTATTACCATTGCGACGGCTCTTGTATCAGCACTCACAGGACGTCCTGTTTCAAAAGAGGTTGGCATGACAGGAGAAATTACGTTAAGAGGAAGAGTGCTTCCGATTGGCGGATTAAAAGAAAAAGCATTAGGCGCACATCGTGCAGGACTGAAAACGATTATTCTTCCAAAGGACAATGAGAAGGATATTGATGATATTCCTGAAAGTGTGAGAGAAGGATTAACTTTTATTCCGGTTTCACATTTAGATGAGGTGCTTGAGAAAGCGTTAGTAGGAGAGGGAAGATGAAAGTAACAAAATCAGATATCGTCATTAGTGCGGTGAAACCAGAGCAGTACCCGAGCGGGGGACTGCCTGAGATCGCACTTGCTGGACGATCAAATGTTGGAAAGTCCTCGTTCATTAACTCATTGATTAATCGGAAAAATTTAGCGCGTACGTCTTCTAAACCAGGAAAGACCCAGACGCTTAATTTTTACATTATTAATGATATGCTCCATTTTGTGGACGTCCCAGGTTATGGCTTTGCGAAAGTATCAAAAACAGAGCGCGAAGCATGGGGGAGAATGATCGAAACGTATATTACAATGCGTGAAGAGTTAAAAGCAGTCGTTCAAATTGTGGATCTGCGTCATAAGCCATCCGCAGATGATGTGAACATGTATGAATTTCTTAAATATTATGGAGTTCCTGTGATCATTATTGCGACAAAGGCCGATAAAATTCCAAAAGGCAAATGGGAAAAGCATGCGAAAGTCGTCAAACAGACACTCGACATTGACCCTTCAGATGAACTAATCCTTTTCTCTTCTGAAACAAAAAAGGGAAAAGATGAAGCCTGGAATGCGATCCTTGCGAAGATTAACAGTTAAGAAGATAATAAAAAGTTGTAAGAAAACGTTTGTTTTCTTACAACTTTTTTTCATATGCTGAGAAAAACGTAGAACTTGAAGGAAAGCGATTAAGTTTAAATTCGTTCTGTTTCTAGAAATTATTGAATGCCGAAAGTTTATTTAAATAGATGCTAAATTATAATTAAATTCCATATTTACAAATAAAATCAAGTGCAGTAATATGATATTGAAAATATTTCAGATAGGAGTGGTAATAATGAAATTAAAAGCAAGAACTTGTTACAATTACTCACTAAATGAAATGAAGGAAAAACAATCAAAACTGAAAGCGAGAACATGCTATAATTACTCGCTAAATGAAATGAAAGAAATGCAAAAGGAATTAAAGAAAAAGTAAGAGAGTATGATGAGAAACAGAGGTTTTTTAGAATCTCTGTTTCTTAACACTTAAATAAGGAATAGTGTACATGAATATTAGTAGAGTGAGTACATTAGTTTATTTGGATACTATGATTGTTTTCATAGGGGCACTAGTTTGGACTGGATTGCCTCTTTATTTCTTTGAGATGACTGGTTCATATTTTTATGCAGGCAGTATGTATCTGATTGGTGGCTTTTCGTTTATTTTAAGTAATATTGTGAGCAACTATTTATTTAAAGTTTTATCTAGATACACGGCAAAATTTTTCGTCACCACATTGTCTATCCTAACCCTTGCTTCGTTTTTTGCTTTAAACAATCAATTATTTAATCTAATGTTTTTTTTAATGCTTGCTTTTCAATTTTTTATAAATGGCTTATCGTTTATTTTAGAATCGGGATTTAACATGTTTTTATCCAATCAACCCCATAAAGATATTGCATATCGTAATATGTTTTTACTCTCAGCTAAAACAATTGGTTTCTTTAGTGGGCCAATTTTGTTTATATTCTTTGGATCAGAAATGTATCTTGTTTTTCTGCTCTTTTTTATTGGTTTGTTGGTTTATGAGTATTTGTATCCAATTGTTGCCCAGTTGAAAATCGAAAGTATATCTTTCACGAATGTTGAAATATTTAAAAAAATACCAAAGAGTTATTTGTTCATCATGTTTATTGATGGGATGTTTTTACCTGTAGTAATGAATTATTCGTTTATTATTCTGAAAGAAACGTTTTCAGCAAGTGATCTTACTGTATCATTATTTTGGCTAATTGGCGGAGTATCGGTTTTACTAGGAAATTTATTGATCCGAAGAATGGATATACAAAAAATACATTCGAAAGTCTATCTTATAACGATATATCTCACGTTTGGGTTAATTCTAATGATTTTAGCGCCCAATAGTTCACTGTTTTTAATTGGTTTTTTTATTTTGACACTCATTAACCCGTTGTTTATGAGCTTAATCAAAGCATCTTTTTTAGTTTTTTTTGATCCTCACTATAGAAGTATGGCACTTGCAGGTATGAATACATTGAATCAGCTAGGAACGATATTAATCATTACAGTGATTACATTCATGTTGGAAAGTTCGAAATTTTTCAATATTGCTTACATCATTCCATTATGTCTTTGTATAGGAATCATTCGATTTTTGATCCTAAAAAATATTTTAAAAAGGGGAATTCAATGAATGGATAAAGTGAGTTATCCTGACTTTTCGGTGGACTTAGTAGAAGCATGTTTGAAGTTTGGTTACTATTTTGAAGGAATGGATAAAGAAAATGTCACTCGATTAGTAGATCAATACAAAAAATTTTGGTTCCTGATCAAAAAATATCCCGATTGTTCTTTTGCCCCAAATACTGAAATTGATGAGGTTTGGCATTTACATATGCTGTTACCACAAAACTATTATTACGATTGTATGTCGTATTTCGGCGTTATTTTAGCTCATGATGCTGGATTTGGGAATCAAGCTGATGAAGTGGATATACTAAATGAAATGTTTGATAGCGGAAATGATTTATGGGAAAAAGAATTTGGATTTAGATTACCTGATGAAAATGAACTTGAGACGAAACCATAAAAATGATAATAATTGCTTGACAGTGACACTGATATCAATTTAATGATACTTGACATAAGGGGAGAAAAACAAAACCGCCTTACCCGCAAAATGTTGCTACACAAGCAACTGCAGATAAGGCGGTTATTGTCGTCTATATCAGTTAAACTGGATCTTATTCTTCTCGTAAGATGTGTATTATAAAACATCCAATTGATGGCTTATCAAACAATTATATTGTATAAGTTATTTCCTTTTTAAAAATAATAAGAGGAGACTGACAGCAATCAATACATATGGCCAGTACAATTCAAAACCGGAAGTAGGGATCGCAAGTGTGCTAAGTTGCTTCGTAATTTGTTGAAAGAAATAAAGGAATAGACCGAGTGCAATGAGAACAACACTTTCTATTCGATATTCCTTTTTCTGTGATGATTTCATCAAAAGTGCGAGGCCGATGATGAACACAATCATCGTAAATGTATCTGGCCAGTGTTCTAATTTCGGCTGAAGGATAAAGTGTAGCGCAAGGCCTGTCATGAGCATACCGATAAACACATGAGAGGTTTCCTGTTCCTTCTTTCCTTGATATAAGAAAGCAAGGCCAAAAAGCAGTACAAGTGTATACCATTTCTCCTGATCTTTCCAAATGTCAAATTGATCTCCTGAGAGAATGGCATATAGCGCTACAGCCAGCAAAGTGAGCGGCAGCAAAATAGATTTCTTCTTCAAAGATGTCACCTTCTTATAAGCAGATCATTTGTCCGCACGCGCCAAATCTGGTAAATTGCTTGAAGTGATGATATGGCATTCGATGTCGAACATTTTTCTACTATATCACAACATTTTTGAAATCTGTTCACAATTTTTATCCAGTTAAAAATGAATATATGTTATAATCATTATAAATAATAAATTCTATATTGTAATTATTATAAATTAGACAGGGCGTTGGGGGTGCAAGCTGAAGTTATGCATATTCTTGTTGTGGGTTTAGATTATAAAACAGCCCCTGTTGAGATACGGGAACAGCTGAGCTTTGAACCGAGCGAGCTCGGAACAGCGATGTCCAAGCTTAAAGAAGAAAAAAGCATTCTAGAGAATATCGTCATCTCAACATGTAATCGAACAGAGATCTACGCAGTTGTAGATCAGCTTCATACTGGTCGGTTTTATATAAAAAGATTTTTAGCAGATTGGTTCGGTTTAGAAAAAGAAGATGTCTCTCCATATTTGAAGTTTTATGAAAATGATGGAGCGGTTGAGCATTTATTCCGGGTTGCCTGTGGACTTGATTCTATGGTCATTGGTGAAACACAAATACTCGGTCAAGTGCGCTCAAGCTTTAAAGTTGCTCAAGAGGAGAAGACCATTGGTACCGTTTTCAATTATTTATTTAAGCAGGCGGTAACAGTTGCGAAGCGCTCTCATGCGGAAACAGATATTGCGTCTAATGCTGTATCTGTCAGCTATGCGGCAGTGGAACTTGCCAAAAAAATCTTTGGACGTCTTTCTGATAAGCATGTCCTTATTCTTGGTGCGGGTAAAATGGGCGAGCTGGCGGCTCAAAACCTTCAAGGTCAAGGGATTGGCCAGGTAACAGTCATCAATCGAACGTTCGAAAAGGCCAAAGAACTGGCAGGCCGTTTTTCAGGAGAGCCTAAGAGCTTGAATCAATTAGAAAAGACATTATCTGAAGCGGATATTTTAATTAGCTCTACTGGGGCTAAACAATTTGTGATTACAAAAGAAATGGTCGAAAAAGCGAACAAACATAGAAAAGGCAGACCTCTATTCATGGTGGATATTGCAGTACCGCGTGATTTAGATCCAGCTATTTCTGAAGTAGAAGGTGCTTTTTTGTATGACATTGATGACCTTGAGGGCATTGTGGCAGCTAACCTGAAAGAGCGCCGTGCAGTAGCTGAAGAGGTGGAGCTTCTCATCGAAGCTGAAATTGTGGAATTTAAACAATGGCTTAATACGCTCGGAGTGGTTCCTGTGATTTCTGCTTTAAGAGAAAAAGCACTCTCGATTCAAGCGGATACGATGCAAAGCATCGAACGAAAGCTTCCAAACCTCACAAATCGTGAAATGAAGCTGTTAAATAAACATACGAAAAGCATCATCAATCAAATGCTGAAAGATCCTATCTTAAAGGCCAAAGAAATTGCCGGGGAGCCGAATGCAGAGGAAAAGCTTTTACTCTTTAAAGAAATCTTTGATTTACAGGTTGAAGATGAAGAGCAAAAGGCAGAGCCGATGCAGGTGGAGCAAGGGGCATTTCAACTGTTCAAATCAAATATGGCACAAGGCCTTGCTACAGTTGCCAGTGAGTGATTAGGCGATGATGGAATCCATTGTAGCGAGACTAGGCGAAGCGACGATCTTGATCTATGCACTCAGTGTCTTGTTCTATTTCATAGATTTTCTTCAACACAACCGGAAGGCTGGAAAAATGGCTTTCTGGTTGCTTTCTATTGTCTGGCTGCTGCAAACAGTCTACATGTTTTATATTATGATGGAAACAGACCGATTCCCTGTGTTGAATGTAGCAGAGGGGTTATATTTTTATACGTGGGTGCTTGTGACATTGTCACTTGTTTTGACAAAAGTATTACGTGTTGAATTTATTGTGTTTTTTACAAATGTGATTGGTTTTTCCATGATGGCGATTCACACCTTTACACCATCCGATCTTCATTCTGCCGAACTGACGGGAAAGCTGACGAGTGAGCTGCTCGTCATTCATATTACGATGGCCATTTTATCATACGGCGCTTTTTCACTTTCATTTGCTTTTTCACTCCTCTATCTATTTCAATATCGTTTGCTGAAAAAGAAAAAGTGGGGAAAATGGCTTTTGAGAATTGAAGACTTATCAAAGCTTGATCACATGGCGTATGTCTTAAATATTATTGGCGTGCCGATGCTCTTGCTTAGTTTAATTCTTGGCATTATATGGGCATATATCTCGTATGATACGTTGTACTGGACAGATGCAAAGGTGCTCGGTTCGTTTATTATGCTGTTTTTATACGGCTTTTACTTATACATTAGACTGGTGAGAAATATGCAGGGCAAAATCGTGGCGCGATGGAATGTCGCTTCATTTCTTGTGCTGATGATCAATTATTTTCTGCTTGGTAGCTTATCAACCTTTCATTGGTTTCAATAATGATGAGTCTTAAGGGCATTGTCGGGAGGAAGACGTAATGCGTACAATTAAAGTAGGTTCTAGACGAAGCAAACTTGCGATTACACAAACAAAATGGGTCATTCAAAAGTTGTCTGAACTAAACCCTTCTTATTCTTTTGAAATTAAAGAGATTGTGACAAAGGGTGATCAAATTTTAGATGTGACCTTATCAAAGGTTGGCGGAAAAGGTCTGTTTGTTAAAGAGATTGAACAGGCAATGCTGAACCATGATATCGATATGGCAGTACACAGCATGAAAGATATGCCGGCTTCTCTTCCAGAAGGTTTAGTCATCGGCTGTATTCCTGAGCGTGAAGATGTGCGGGATGCGTTGATTTCAAAGGATCATCTCCGTCTTCATGAACTACCAAAGGGAGCGGTTGTGGGAACGAGCAGCTTACGGCGCAGTGCCCAGCTTCTTCAGAAGAGACCAGATCTTGAGATTAAATGGATCCGTGGAAACATTGATACGAGACTCGAAAAACTGAAAAATGAAGAGTATGATGCGATTATTCTAGCGGCTGCCGGATTGTCTAGAATGGGCTGGAGTCAAGAAGTCGTGTCGGAATTTTTATCTCCTGATACTTGCCTTCCTGCTGTGGGGCAGGGCGCATTGTCGATAGAATGTCGGGGAGATGACGAAGAGCTCTTGCAGCTGTTAGCTCAATTCACAAATGAGTATACAAAGAAAACGGTCCTTGCTGAAAGAGCCTTCCTTAAGCAAATGGATGGAAGCTGTCAAGTGCCGATCGCTGGTTACGCAACGATGAATGAGCGTGATGAAATTGAATTGACAGGTCTTGTGGCATCTGCGGACGGCCATACGATTATTCGAGAAACCGTAACAGGTACTGACCCTGAGGCAATCGGAACAGCATGTGCGAAGCAAATGGCGGATAAGGGAGCAAAAGATTTGATCGACAAGGTGAAAAAGGATCTGTCTTCCCAATGACGATAGCCAAATCGCTTTACGGACAGACGGTGCTTGTCACTCGAAATGAACGTCAAGCGGGTGCGTTTCAGCAGAAAATTGAAGCGCTGAACGGCCATGCTGTTTTAACCTCTCTTATCAGGTTTGAACCAACGCTGACAAAAGAAAAAGCGAAGGCATTTTTAGAAGATTTAGAAGCAAGCCATTGGCTTGTGTTTACAAGTGTAAATGGTGCGTCTTTTTTTCTCAGTTATATAGAGAAGCATCAATTACATCAAAGCTTATCCCACTTGAAAGTGGCGGCTGTAGGTGAAAAAACATCTGCCTATCTGATGCAGCACGGCCTAAAAGTGGATGTGGTTCCAGAGCGATTTATAGCAGAAGAACTGGCAGATGCTTTAATTGATCATGTACACCCAGAAGAATGTGTCTTTGTAGCAAAAGGCCACTTGTCACGAGATGTGGTGAAGAATACCCTCGTTCCGCTTGGCATTGACGTAAAAGAGTGGATTATATATGAAACAGTGAAGGATGAGGACGGAATTATCGCACTCAAGTCGGCAATGATGGAGCAATCATTTGATTTTATTACATTTACAAGCTCCTCCACTGTTCATTCTTTTATGCACGCCATGGAGGCTGATATCGATAGATTAGCTGCATCAGACACATGTTTTGTGAGCATCGGTCCTCTTACACAAGAGGCGCTGCTTCAATACGGGATTTCTTCTGAAACCCCAGATACTTATACGATAGACGGGATGCTTGATTTGATGTGCCGTTTATCTGAAAGGAAGTTGAACCAATGATGAAATTTAACAGACACCGCAGATTGCGTACAAGCGCAGGAATGAGAGAATTGGTGAGAGAAACATTTTTAAGACCCTCTGATTTCATTTATCCCATCTTTTTTGTAGAGGGAGAGAATGTCCGGAAAGAAGTCCCTTCAATGCCGGGTGTCTATCACATTTCAGTTGATCTTGTGAAAGAAGAAGTCCAAGAGCTTGTTGACCTTGGGATTAAATCTATCATTGTTTTTGGGGTACCAGACCATAAAGACCATGTAGGCAGTGAAGCTTATCACGATCATGGGATTGTTCAAAGAGCAACGCTTGAAATCAAAAAGCATTTCCCTGAGCTTGTGGTCATTGCTGATACTTGCTTATGCCAATATACAGATCACGGACATTGTGGAATCGTTGAAGATGGAGAAGTTTTAAATGATGAATCTCTTCAGCTCTTAGCGAAAACCGCTGTCAGTCAGGCTCGTGCAGGTGCAGATATCATTGCTCCATCAAACATGATGGATGGCTTTGTTATCGCAATTCGTGATGCGCTTGATGAGGCCGGCTTTGTTCATGTGCCTGTCATGTCATATGCTGTGAAATATGCAAGTGCTTTTTACGGTCCGTTTCGTGATGCGGCGCATAGCACACCGCAGTTTGGAGATCGTAAAACGTATCAAATGGACCCTGCAAACCGCTTAGAAGCACTGAGAGAAGCGCAGTCTGATGTAGAAGAAGGCGCTGACTTTCTGATCGTGAAGCCGTCACTTTCATACTTAGATATCATGCGTGATGTGAAAAATGAATTTACACTTCCTGTTGTTGCGTACAATGTGAGCGGAGAGTATGCAATGGTGAAAGCAGCAGCTCAAAATGGCTGGATTTCTGAAAAAGAGCTTGTTCTTGAAATGCTGACTAGCATGAAACGTGCAGGCGCAGAATTAATCATTACGTATCATGCAAAAGATGCAGCGAAATGGCTCTCAGAATAAAGAACGGATAGACAGGAGGACATTGAAATGGGACGTAGCTATGAAAAGTCAAAGCAAGCATTTAAAGAAGCGCAGCAGTTAATGCCGGGTGGTGTGAACAGCCCTGTGCGCGCATTTAAATCAGTCAATACAGACCCGATTTTTATGGAACGAGGCAAAGGCGCAAAAATATACGATATTGACGGAAATGAATATATTGATTATGTCTTATCGTGGGGACCGCTTATTTTAGGGCATACGAATGACCGTGTGGTTAAAAGCATTCAGCGAGTAGCTGAACATGGTACAAGCTTCGGTGCTTCTACTTTAGTTGAAAATGAATTAGCTAAGCTTGTATCAGAACGAGTTCCTTCTATTGAGGTCATTCGTATGGTCAGCTCTGGAACAGAGGCGACGATGAGTGCGCTTCGTCTAGCACGTGGTTTTACAGGCAGAAACAAAATTGTGAAATTTGAAGGCTGTTATCATGGCCACGGTGATTCTTTGCTCATTAAAGCTGGTTCGGGTGTGGCAACGCTTGGACTTCCGGATAGCCCTGGTGTCCCTGAAGGTACAGCAAGCAATACGATCACCGTTCCATACAATGATTTAGAAAGCATCAAAGTCGCTTTTGAAGAATTTGGAGACGACATTGCAGGTGTCATTGTAGAACCAGTTGCAGGAAATATGGGGGTTGTCCCTCCGCAAGAAGGTTTCTTGCAAGGATTGAGAGACATCACTGAGCAATATGGCTCTTTACTCATTTTTGATGAGGTCATGACAGGCTTCCGTGTGGATTATCATTGTGCCCAAGGCTATTTTGGCATTACGCCTGATCTGACATGTCTTGGTAAAGTCATCGGAGGCGGCCTGCCAGTTGGTGCTTATGGCGGTAGAGCGGACATTATGAGACAAATTGCGCCAAGCGGCCCGATATATCAAGCAGGAACGTTATCCGGTAACCCGCTTGCGATGACAGCAGGTCTTGAAACATTAAAACAGCTGACACCTGAGTCTTATGAAGAGTTTAGACGCAAAGGAGATCGTTTGGAAGAAGGCATTTCAAAAGCGGCGAAAGCACATGGGATTCCACTAACATTTAACCGTGCAGGTTCCATGATTGGATTCTTCTTTACAAACGAACAAGTCGTCAATTACGATACAGCGAAAACAGCTGACCTCGCTTTATTCGCTGAATTCTACAAGGAAATGGCTGATCACGGCATCTTCCTTCCACCTTCACAATTCGAAGGGCTGTTCCTCTCAACTGCTCATACGGATGAAGACATCGAGTATACAATTGAGACAGTTGAAAAGGTATTTCAAAAATTAGCTCAGTAACCAAAAGCCGATATGGAGACATATCGGCTTAGATCGTTGACAAAGGGTTAAAATGAACTTTATTTTAGCCCTTTGTCTTCTTTTCAGCGTGAAAGAAAACCTTTGCAGTCTAGGAAGGACGAGCACCGGAGCGGAGCGAATTTGACATTCGTGAGCACCAGCGCGCAGGACTGACACCGAATGCGAGGGTTTGTCTACACGCTGAGCCGATATGGAGACATATCGGCTTTTTGCTTTGCATAAAACCAATCATATTTTCACCGCCTCTTTCATACACCTGTATTGACATCTAATTTTATTTTGAAGGATTAGATGAAAGGAGGACACCGACTTGTCTCAAAACAATCGATTACAGTTTTCGGTAGAAGAGTCCATTTATTTCAAAAACGGACAGGAAGTCAGTGAGTTGCTGTCAATTTCTCTCGATCCTGACATTCTCGTTCAAGAAGTGAATGATTATGTTTCCATTAGAGGTTCACTCGAGCTAACAGGAGAATACAACATAAATCAAGAGGAGCTAATGGGTGAATCCAGTTCCTATGCATCATACAGGCAGGCTGATGAGGTGAAGGTAAGAGAGGACGGAACGGCTGAGCTGCTGCATCAATTTCCGGTGGATATCACGATCCCCAAGAACAAAATTAGTCATTTAAATGATGTATTTGTGTTTATTGATGCATTTGATTACCAGCTGACAGAAAGCCGTTTGCTCACGATTCAGGCTGATTTGGCCATTGAAGGTCTGTTAGATGAAGGAACGCCTGAACCGCTTGTAGAAGAGCCATATGAATTTGTCCATCGTGCTGAAGAGGAATATGGCGATGTCACTTATGAATATCAGGCGCAGTCTGAATATGAAGAGCAAGAAATGCTGCCACGTGAAGAGCATGAAGAAAATGCAGAACAGCAGGCCGTTTTGCAACATGAAGCGCGAACTGAACAAGAAGAGGATGAAATAAACATCGAGACGGTGATGGTGGAAGAAGCAGAAGAAGAGGAGGAATATGAGGAAGAAGAAGCCGTGGCGCTTGGGTATCGTTCCTTCCCAGAAGCTCAAGTACAAGAGCCGCCATTCTTTGACCCGCCTAAACTGTTAGAAGAAGAGGAGCGGGATGATACGTTCTTTGAGGTGGAAGTGAGGAAAGACCCTGAAGCAGAGAGCAAGGAAGAAGAAGAGCCGCCAGCTTATCCAGCCTTTGAATCACCTGCTCATCAGATGGAACAGACGCAGGAAGAGCGGGATGACAGCTATCAGTTCGAACGATTATATGAACGTGAAGCACCAAAGGTGTATGAATCAGCTCAAGAAGCTGAGGAGTTTGAACATGACCAGAGAGAAGCGTCTGGCAGTGAGAATTCTCTTTATTTAACGAAGCTGTTCGCTAAGCAGGAGGAGGAAGATTTTTCTCGCATGAAAATATGTATAGTTCAGCAAGAAGATACGGTCGATCGTATTTGTGAGCGATATCAGTTGAATGTGCAGCAGCTCCTTCGAACGAATTCATTGTCGGTGGATGCAGAGCTTGAAGAAGGGCAGATTCTTTATATTCCTGAATATCAAAAAAGCAATGCATAGTATGAGATGATGGACCGAGAAAATGTGGTGAGAGAACGTGGATGAAATCCAATCTGTCCTATACGAATATGGGCTTGAGGCTGAATATATCGAACCTGTCAGTCCAGCTGTCGTTAGAGTGTATACAAAGCAGGGCGTATTTGCACTAAAGCGAGTAAAACCCCATCGACAAATGCAATTTACAGAGCAAATGCTTGAACTAGAATCAAAAGGCTATCGCTCCTTTGTGCCGATTTATCGCACGAAGAGCGGTTCCTTTTTCTCTAATCATCGAGAAAGCCAGTACACGTATTACCTCATGCCATGGCTGACCAATGAAAAGAGAGAAGAGCAGGACGATAAACATGAATATTTATTTCAAGAGATTGCAAGACTTCATAAACGAACAGAAGTCATGATGGACATTACTGAGCAGGAAATAGAGGCTCACTACACCCAAATGAAAAGCAAATGGGAAACAGAGAAAGACATGTATGAACGATTTATCGAGCGGGCAGAACAAACATGGTATATGTCGCCATTTGAGCTGGCTGCTGCTATGTATTTTTCAGAAGCGATGTCTGCAAGTGAATTTGCACTTGAACGTTTAGAGGATTGGCATGAGGAAATGAAAGACCAAGAGACGACACGTATTGTGTTAAACCATGGGCAATTGTCAATCCATCACTTTTTGTACAATGATGTAGGTACAGGACATTTCACCAATTTTGAGCGGTCCAAAAAGGCTGCCCCCATATATGACCTTTTGACCTTTTACTATCGCACATTCAAAACCTACCCTACTCCTTGTCCTGAATGCACATCTTTGTTTTATACGTATCAAAAGGGAAATAAACTTCGTGAGGAAGAGATTCATTTGTTCTTGAGCTACCTCGCTTATCCGCAGGGTTTGTTTGATACGGTGAAAGCCTATGAAGCAGGCGGACAGGATGAGATGGAAAGTTGTCAGGAGCTGTTAAGGGCGTATTGGCAAATGAAAAATTCTGAGCCGACCGTCATGAAAATACACGAAATTGAGCAGGCTAGACGCCTTGAAGAAGAACAAAATGCCTCGTCATCAGAAGAGTGACGAGGTTGTTTGCTGTTGCGCTATGAAATGTCTAACGAGGGATGACCTATACATAAGAGTGAGCCTGCAGCTTTCAGCTCCCTTAAAACCAATCAAGGTGAAAGGCACAGGCGAGAAATATAAGAATTCCTAAGATGAGGACGTCAAATGTTGTGGGAAAAATGATCGTGCGAAAGCCTTGAAATATGGCAATCGGGAGAACGACTTGGGAGGCAACTGCCCGAATTTGTCTAAGCCATGGGGGGAGTGTGTAAGGATTGATCTTTTTCAAAATAAAACGCCCTCCTTCTTTATTTTGTTATTATCATATGGGCAAAGAGGCAAAGGGTGCCTGCCCAATTTGTATAAAGAAGAAGAAAAGCGGAAAAGATGATTGACGAAAACAAAAGGCATTTAGTAATATTAATAAAAGATGAGTATAAGCTGATGAACGTGATATATCGTAAGCGTGGATCAGGAAGAGTACGAGCAAGACCCTAAAGAGAGGGAAACCAATAGCTGAAAGGTTTTCTAGGATGCACTTGTTTGGAAGGTCGCCTGTGAGCTTAATTTCTTGAAACATGTAGTAGAGAAATTCGGGAGATCCCCGTTATCCTTTAGAGAGTACGGGACACGTCTAAGTGTTTCGTGAAAAAAGGTGGTACCGCGAAAAAGCTTTTTCGTCCTTTTATAAGGATGAGAAGGCTTTTTTATGTTTCATCAGCCGAAAAAATGTGGAGGTAACACAAATGGAAACAAATAATCAAGAAATGCCAACAAAGTACGATCCAAATGCGATTGAAAAAGACCGCTATACGTACTGGCTTGAAGGGAAATTCTTCGAAGCACAAAATGACAAAACGAAAGATCCATATACAGTCGTCATTCCTCCACCAAACGTGACAGGAAAATTACACTTAGGGCATGCTTGGGATTCAACCCTTCAAGACATCGTGACTCGTATGAAACGGATGCAGGGCTATGATGTTTTATGGCTGCCAGGAATGGACCATGCGGGTATTGCAACACAAGCCAAGGTAGAGGCGAAGCTTCGCGAAGAAGGCGTGAGCCGCTATGATCTCGGGCGTGAAAAATTTGTAGAAGAAACGTGGAAGTGGAAAGAAGAGTATGCCGATTTTATTCGCAGCCAGTGGGCGAAAATGGGTCTAGGTCTAGACTATTCGCGTGAGCGTTTCACATTAGATGAAGGCTTGAATAAAGCAGTCCGCCAAGTGTTTGTTCAATTGTATGAAAAAGGATTGATCTATCGCGGAGAATACATCATTAACTGGGACCCAGCAACAAAAACGGCCCTTTCTGATATTGAAGTCATCTACAAGGATGTGCAAGGTGCGTTTTATCACTTGAGATATCCGCTTGCAGATGGATCCGGTTCGATTGAAATTGCGACAACAAGACCTGAAACGATGCTGGGAGATACGGCAGTCGCTGTACATCCTGAAGATGAACGCTATCAGCATTTGATTGGGAAAACAGTTGTTTTACCAATTACAGGCCGAGAGATTCCAATCGTCGGGGATGACTATGTCGATATGGAATTTGGATCAGGAGCTGTAAAAATAACGCCGGCTCATGACCCGAATGACTTCGAGCTTGGAAACCGTCATAACCTAGAGCGCATTCTTGTGATGAATGAAGATGGCACAATGAATGGAAACGCACTTCAATACAAAGGAATGGACCGCTTCGAATGTCGTAAACAGCTTGTGAAAGATCTTCAAGAAGAAGGCATTTTGTTCAAAATTGAGGACCACATGCATTCAGTTGGTCACAGTGAGCGCAGTGGCGCTGTAGTGGAGCCATATTTATCAACACAATGGTTTGTGAAAATGCAGCCGCTCGCAGATGAAGCCATCAATCTGCAAAAAGGTGATGAGCAAGTTCAATTTGTTCCAGACCGATTTGAAAAGACGTATTTACACTGGATGGAAAATATCCGTGACTGGTGTATTTCTCGTCAGCTATGGTGGGGACACCGCATCCCGGCTTGGTATCATAAAGAAACGAAGGAAGTATACGTGGGACTTGATGCGCCAGAAGATATTGAAAACTGGGAGCAAGATAACGATGTACTTGATACATGGTTTAGTTCAGCGCTTTGGCCTTTCTCTACAATGGGCTGGCCAGATGCAGAAAGTGAAGACTTCAAGCGCTACTACCCAACCAATCTGCTTGTAACAGGCTATGACATCATCTTCTTCTGGGTATCCCGTATGATCTTCCAAGGTCTTGAATTCACAGGAGAAAAACCATTTAAAGATGTCCTCATTCACGGTCTTATTCGCGATGAACAAGGGCGTAAAATGAGTAAGTCACTTGGCAACGGAATTGATCCAATGGAGGTCATCGACAAGTACGGAGCGGATTCATTGAGATATTTCTTAGCGACTGGAAGCTCTCCAGGTCAAGATTTACGTTTTAGCTTTGAAAAGGTTGAATCCACTTGGAACTTTGCGAACAAAATTTGGAACGCATCCCGTTTTGCTCTCATGAATATGGATGGTTTAACGTACGATGAGCTTGATTTAACAGGAGAAAAATCAGTTGCTGATCAATGGATTTTAACACGCTTAAATGAAACGATTGAAAGTGTCACACAGCTTGCTGACAAGTATGAATTCGGTGAAGTGGGCAGACATTTATACAACTTCATTTGGGATGATTTCTGTGATTGGTACATTGAAATGGCGAAACTTCCGCTTTATGGAGAAGATGAAGCAGCGAAGAAAACGACTCGTTCGATCCTTGCGTATGTATTAGATCAAACGATGAGACTTCTTCATCCGTTTATGCCGTTCTTAACAGAAGAAATCTGGCAGCATCTACCTCATGAAGGTGAGTCCATTACTGTAGCGGCATGGCCTGAAGTGAAGCCGGAGCTTTCCAACGAACAAGCTTCTGCTGATATGAAACTGCTTGTTGAACTGATTCGTTCTGTTCGTAACATTCGCAGTGAAGTCAACACACCAATGAGCAAACAAGTCGAGCTATATATCAAAGCATCCACATCTGATGTACAGGAACGTTTAGAGAAGAACCGTTCATATATTGAACGCTTTACGAATCCAAGTGTGCTTGAAATTGGCACCGATGTTCCTGCTAGTGATAAAGCGATGACAGCAGTTATTTCTGGAGCAGAGCTCATTCTTCCGCTTGAAGGTTTAATCAATTTAGACGAAGAAATTGCCCGTCTGCAAAAAGAGCTTGATAAGCTGACAAAAGAAGTTGAGCGCGTACAGAAAAAACTTGGGAATGAAGGCTTTATGAAAAAAGCGCCTGAAAGCGTCGTAGAAGAAGAGCGTGCGAAAGAACGTGATTATGTCGCAAAACGCGAAGCTGTTCAAAAACGTATTGAAGAGCTGAAAGCATAATGTTGAAAAGACGGCTCCTAACGGAATGGAGTCGTCTTTTTTGAAAATTCCGTATGAAATGAGAGATGACATTGTTTACAACCTATCATGAAGCCATTGAATGGATTCATAGCAGACTCGCTTTCGGTGTCAAACCGGGACTTGAACGAATGAAATGGCTGATGGACAGACTAGACCATCCTGAACAAAAAATAAAAGCGGTGCATGTGGCTGGAACAAATGGAAAAGGATCAACGATTGCATTTACTCGGTCCATTTTACAGTCAGCGGGCTATTCAGTTGGAACCTTCACCTCTCCATTTATTTTAACGTTCAATGAACGAATTAGTGTAAATGGGGAGCCGATTTTGGACGAAGAGTGGCTGAGTTTGGTGAACGACATCAAGCCTTTAGTTGATGAATTAGATGATACAGAACTTGGTGCAGCAACAGAGTTTGAGATCATTACAGCATGTGCGTTTGCTTATTTTGCCCATGTGCACCAAGTAGACTTTGTCCTCTTGGAAACAGGGCTTGGCGGAAGACTTGATTCTACAAATGTGGCAGCGCCCATCTTAACAGCAATTACGTCGATTGGTCACGATCATATGGCCATTTTAGGCGACACACTTGATCAGATTGCAGCAGAAAAAGCGGGCATTATTAAAGCTGGGATTCCGATGATCACGGCCGTTCATCAAGCGGAAGCTCTTACTGTGATTCAACACAAAGCAGAAGAAAAAAATGCGCCGTTTATCTCGTTACATGATACTTGTACCTTTAAGGACCAGCGGCCGACTGAAACAGGTGAACGCTTCACATTCACTACCCCAAAAAGGGAGTACTCGCAGCTAGAGACAGGGTTAATCGGAACGCATCAAAGGCAGAACGCCTCCCTTGCCGTTCTACTGATCGAATGGCTGGAGCAAGAAGGATATATCCATGTGCTAGATGAGCAAGTGTATGAAGGAATTCGGCAAGCGGTGTGGGCTGGAAGATTTGAAAAGATCCAAGATGAGCCTCTTGTTTATTTAGATGGTGCTCATAACGAAGAAGGAATGGACCGTTTAATCGAAACTGTACAAGCTCATTTTTCCAGTAAACAGGTTCATGTTTGTTTTAGTGCGTTAAAAGATAAACCTTACAAACAAATGATCGAAAAGCTTGAAAGGATTAGTTCATCGATTCATTTTGTTTCCTTTGACTTTCCAAGAGCTGAATCAGCGGAAAAGCTTTATGCTTGCAGCCATTTAAAAGCAAAATCGTTTGATGAAGACCCTCGTACAGTGCTTGAATTCATTCAGAAAAAAAGCGCTGACCCTGCAGCAATGATTCTGGTGACAGGTTCGCTTTATTTTATCTCAGATGTACGAAGTCGTATTTTACAGTAAGGAAAAGACGCAAATTGCTTCTATGCAATGTGCGTCTTTTTTCTTTTGATATGTAGGAGAGGGGGAAAATCACGTTTTCGCAAGGTGATCAAAGGTGAATCGCTATGGTACAATCCGGTCTATTCTATTTCCGGAAGGAGTCACCTAATATGATCGATTTTTTTATGTTTTTCACAGGCATGGTCATGGGATCATTTTTTCATCTAGTTGGTGAGAGGCTTCCAATGAAGCGGTCTATTCTTTTTCCTCGTTCACACTGCGGAGCTTGTAAAGAGCCGCTTTCTTTTCACGACATGCTCCCGCTTGTTTCTTATGCTGTATTGAAAGGGTCATGTAAGCATTGTGGAACCAGGCTCTCTTTGCTTTATCCACTGGTTGAGCTGTTGACAGGCGGCCTTTTTTTACTCGTTTATAGACATGCTGGTTTCTCTTTTGAGGGCCTTTTTCTTGTGAGTCTATGTAGTTTATTCGTGATTGCTGTCGTGAGCGATCTTTTTTATATGAGAGTACCCAACGAGCTCTTTCTCTTCTTTTTTCCTCTTTTCGTCATATACCGCACGCAAGAACCGCTTTTTATTTGGTGGGAAGGAGTGGCATCTCTTCTTATTTGTCTTCTTTTGTTTTATAGTTTAGAACAATTCAAGCCAAATAGTATGGGGGGAGCGGATGTCAAACTATTTGGTGTGCTTGCATTTTGCTTCGGATTTAAGCCATTTCTGATCATTCTTTTTCTTTCGTCTGTCACGGGAATGGTTTACGCAAAGGTGTTTTCTTACAAGGCAAATGAACCCTTTCCTTTTGTTCCTGCCATCGCTTGTTCTTTCTGGCTTTATCTTTTTTTGTGGTGATTTGTTAAGCCCAATTGGTCATTTTTTTGGATGAGAAAATTGGCGAACACTTTTTGAACCTGCCGACAAAAGTCTTGTTCTTTTTTTTATTGGCTATGTTAAAGTGTGAAACAGAAAGAAGGACGGGTTACATTCGCGCTATTTCATTGGACAGAAAGGTCTTTCTTACAAACAATGTCAGAAAGCGGGGAATGACAGTGAAAAAAAGGCAGGCAAAAAAACAAGGGTTAAAGGTCAATATTAATGGCAAGGAAGAAATGCTGCATGAAGAAGATCATCAACCTCAAAAACAGCAAGGGGATCAAGTGACGTTTTCGAACTGGGAGGAAAAGAGGCAGTCGGAACAGGAGACAGCCGCTTCCGAGGAAGAACCGTCCAAACCGAAAGAAGAAGATTTTCAATGGGACGATGCAGCTGATCACATTTACCATTCGGATCCAAAGGTCGTCACACCTTATCAAAAGAAAAAAGGTTCTTTTGACCAGAAGTTCAGTAAAAACCGCGGTCCCTTCAAACGAGTGATGACAACGATTGTGTTTGCAGTCGTTCTAGGGACAGGCCTCGGTGTATTTGCACTAAGTTTAAGTAAAGATGGATCTGCCAATCCATCAGGAGGCGATCATATCAGCGTCTCAGCATCTGGAAGCGGGCCTTCGGCGAAAGCTGGGGGAGATGCACCACCGGCTGATCTTGCAGATACGTCAAAGGACAATGAAGGTGAAAAAAGTGCATCAGGTCATTTTTCAACCTTTGTGGTGCAGGCTGGAAAGTTTTCTTCTGAAAAAGGAGCAGATGACTTAGTGGACAGTTTAAAAGAGGCAGGATATGCAGGTAAAAAGGTATCAATGGATGATGGATATTATGTGATTGCCGGACTTGCCACAGAACAAGGCATGACAAGTGCCGTTGGGAAAAAATTGATCGATCAGCACTTTGAAGCATGGGGAGGAAAAGAGCTCTCGTTTCAAGTGCCGGATGAGCTGACAGGTTTAATAGAGAAGGCATCTGTCTTATCCTCTAAGATGATTGCAGGAGATGATGTGGATCAAAAAGAAGTCACTCAGCTGATTTCTGAACTCGAAAATGCCAAAACAACCGACGCACCAGCTAAAAGCAGTTTGCTGAAAGCTGTTCAGCTTTTAAATGACCCATCTGCTGAAAATGGCTGGAAATCTCAGCAAGCGCTATTAGATCAACTAAATACGTAAAATCATGTTTTTAACAGCCAAACTAGTCAAAAAATGACTAGTTTTTTTCTTTTGCTTCCAACATAATGATGTAGGAACATGAAAATGGCATTTTCGTCAATTGTCGGTAAGATATTCATTTGATAGGGTGAATGGGTATCTTACTTCTTAGGCTAAACCCTGAAAGGATGAACAAACATGAACCAGTTAATACTCGCATCTCAATCACCTAGAAGAAAAGAATTGCTTGATTTAGCAGGGTTTTCTTATGACATTCAAGCAAGTGATTTAAAAGAAGAAATAAATCGAAACCTTTCTCCTGCTGAGAACGTCCAATGGTTGGCAGAACAAAAAGCAAATGATATTCAAAAAATACATCCCAAAGCTGTGATCATTGGTGCAGATACAATTGTTGCAATTGATGGCAAATGTCTTGGAAAGCCAAAAGACAAGGAAGATGCAGCCTCAATGCTTCAATTATTGTCAGGTAAGACACATCAAGTCTTGACTGGTGTCACGATTCAATCAGAGAATAGAAAAGAAACATTTTATGAACAGACAGACGTGACATTTTGGCCGCTTACACAAGATGAAATAGACCGCTATATTGAAACAGGTGAGCCTCTTGATAAAGCTGGAAGCTACGGCATTCAAGGAAAAGGTGCCCTGTTTGTACAAAAAATAGACGGTGATTATTTTTCCGTTGTAGGACTCCCTATTGCTAAAACAGTCAGAGTGCTTGAAACATTTGGTATCACCCCTTTTTGATGACGGGAAGGAATCAAAAAAGGAGTGTAGATCTTGAATCATTTCCCTATGCTGCTGAAGCATTTTCCTCATGATGAAAAGCCGCGCGAACGATTTGTCAAATATGGTCCAAGCAGCTTATCAAACCATGAACTTGTCGCGATTCTTTTGAGAACAGGCACAAAAAAGGAATCAGTTCTTCAAGTGTCCGCAAGACTTTTACAAACATTTGGTGGTCTTCGTTCTGTGAAGGAAGCTTCGATTGAAGAACTGTCAAAGATTCGAGGAGTTGGAAAAGCGAAGGCGATCTCTCTTTTAGCTGCTTTAGAACTCGGCACTAGATTACACCATCAAACGACGGACAATCGTTATGTGATCCGCACGCCGGAAGATGGTGCGAATTTTGTGATGGAAGATATGAGATTTTTGACGCAGGAGAATTTCGTTTGTCTTTATCTCAATACCAAAAATCAAGTTCTTCATAAACATACTGTGTTTATCGGAAGTCTAAATTCGTCGATTGTTCACCCGCGCGAAATTTTTAAAGAGGCCTTTAAACGTTCGGCCGCTTCATTTATATGTGTGCACAACCATCCATCTGGAGATCCGACGCCCAGCAGGGAAGATATTGAAGTCACACAGCGACTTTTTGAATGTGGGAAGCTGATTGGAATACAGCTGCTTGATCATCTAGTGATCGGTGATCAAAAATTTGTGAGTTTGAAGGAAAAAGGGTATTTGTAACACTTTTTTTTTCAATGTTTTACGATATAATAGAGTTTATGAGTTTTTCCCTAAAGGGAATTTTGGTTTAAGAAAGGAAGATACATACATATGTTTGGAATTGGTACAAAAGACCTTGGAATAGATCTTGGAACAGCGAATACGCTTGTTTTTATTAAAGGAAAAGGCATTGTTGTGAGAGAACCTTCGGTCGTAGCTTTGGAAACTGATACGAAGTCTATAGTGGCGGTTGGAAATGACGCTAGAAACATGATCGGTCGTACACCTGGTAATGTTGTGGCACTGCGCCCAATGAAAGACGGAGTCATTGCAGACTACGAGACGACAGCAACAATGATGAAATATTACATTAATCAAGCATTAAAAGGTAAAGGGCTTTTTGCTCGTAAACCGTACGTGATGGTGTGTGTACCATCTGGTATTACAGCAGTAGAAGAGCGTGCAGTCATTGATGCAACAAGACAAGCTGGTGCTCGTGACGCATACCCTATTGAAGAGCCATTTGCTGCGGCAATCGGTGCTAACCTTCCTGTATGGGAGCCAACTGGAAGCATGGTTGTAGATATTGGCGGCGGTACAACAGAAGTAGCCATTATTTCACTTGGCGGTATTGTGACATCTCAATCGATCCGTGTTGCAGGAGACGAAATGGATGATGCGATCAGCAGCTACATTCGTAAAACGTATAATCTTATGATTGGTGATCGCACGTCAGAAGCGATTAAAATGGAAATCGGTTCTGCGCAGCCTGACGTACATGATGAGATGGACATTCGCGGCCGTGACCTTTTAACAGGTCTGCCAAAAACGATCTCTATTACGGCAGAAGAAATTGCAAAAGCGCTTCGCGATACGGTGGAAACAATTGTCGATGCGGTCAAAATGACACTTGAAAAAACGCCACCTGAGCTGGCAGCAGATATTATGGACCGTGGAATTGTATTAACAGGCGGCGGTGCATTGCTACGTAATCTTGACAAAGTCATTAGTGATGAAACAAAAATGCCGGTCATTATTGCTGAAGATCCGCTTGACTGTGTGGCGATCGGAACAGGGAAAGCACTAGAACATATTCACTTGTTCAAAGGAAAATCTAAAGATAATCGATAATTGGGCGTAAATAAAGAGGTGTAAGACATGCCGCAGTTTTTTATGAATAAAAGATTAATGTTGCTCCTTGTCTGTGTCATCGTACTGGTGGCCATGATTGGTTTTTCAGTGAAAAGCGGCAGAGGTGCTTCATGGCCGGAAAAATTAGTGGGGGATACGACAGGCTTTTTTCAAGGTGTCTTTCATAAACCATCACAATTTATTGCCGGTATTTATGGGAACGTACAAGATTTAAAGAACACATATGATGAAAACGAGCGTCTTCGAAAAAAACTTGATGGACAAACCCAATATGAGGCGAAACTTCAAGAACTAGAAGATGAGAACAAAAAGCTTCGCAAGCAGCTCGGGTATGTGAACTCTATTCGTGACTACACGCCCATTCTTTCAACAGTCATTGCGAGAAACCCGTCCCTTTGGGATAGTTTTGTCATGATTGATAAAGGAAAAAAACAAGGCGTTGAAAAAGATATGGCGGTCACCAATGAGAGCGGTGCGTTAATTGGGAAAATTGAAAGTGATAAGCTCAACAATTTTACGTCGACTGTAAGGTTGCTAAGCTCTACAGATCAAAATAATAGAATTTCAACGAAAATTTTTGCGAAAAAGGGCAAAGAAGAACTCAATGGAATTATTAACGGTTATGACAGCAAGAAAAAAATGCTGACAATGAACATTTTAAAATCCGATGCTGATGGGGATGTCAAAAAAGGAGATCTTGTTGAAACATCTGGAGCGGGGGGCGTATTCCCGCAGGGCTTGACGATTGGGAAGGTAAGTGAAATTGAGCCGGACCATTACGGACTGACAAAAATTATTTATGTAGAACCAGCTGCTGAACTCAATAATTTAGACCGTGTGATTGTTGTGAATCGCAGCACAAGTACGGCAGATGCATCTCAATTAACGAAGGAGGAAGGCTCGTGAAACGTGTCCTTCTTGCTTTCGTCATGTTGTTTATTTTCGTATTTGACAGTATTTTTGTCGATTTAGTGAAGCTCCCATTTGTTTCAGACAATCAAATTTTAGCACCTCATTTCATCTTACTCGCACTTGTATTTATGACAGCTTTTGTGAATCAAAAATATGGTGTGATTTATGGATTTGTCTTTGGACTTTTATATGATATTTCGTATACAGGTATTCTTGGTGTTCATATGTTTGGCTTTGGTGCGCTCTGCTATTTGTTAGCAAAAGCCTTCAAAGTCCTCCAAACGAATATGTTAGTCGTTGTCTTTCTGTCGGTGATTGCTGTTGCAGTGATGGAGTTTTATGTGTACGGTGTTCAAGCGACGATTCAACCAAATATTATGCCTTTTAATACGTATGTCATCGAACGCTTTATTCCAACGATTCTTTTAAATACTGCTGCGTCTCTCATACTTGTTGTGCCGCTTAGGCTCTTTTTCATCAATGTGAAACAAGGACTGATCGACGAATAAAAGCAGGAGTTTGTCCAATTACGGCGAAATGAGTATGTTGTTGAGGTGAGCATCTTGAAAACTCAAAAACAGCAGTATGTGACAATAAAAGGTACAAAAAACGGATTAACATTACAGTTAAATGATGACTGTTCGTTTGAAGACCTTCTTTCTGGCTTGCGAGAGGTTCTTTTACTTGAGCAATATACAGACGGAAGAGAAGGACATAAAGTCAATGTGCATATTAAACTTGGTTTTCGATATTTAACAGAGGATCAAGAGGCGCGTTTAACTGAAGCGGTGTCTGAAAATGAACATCTTGTCATTCACTCTATTGAAAGTGACGTCATGTCAACTGAAGAGGCGAGACGTTTAAAAGCAGAGGCTGAGATTACTTCTGTAGCAAAAATTGTACGCTCTGGACAGGTGCTTTATGTCGAAGGGGATCTCTTATTAATAGGAGATGTCAACCCTGGCGGAACCATTCGTGCAGGGGGGAATATTTTTGTGCTCGGTGCGTTAAAAGGTGTAGCGCATGCTGGATGTAATGGAAACAAGCAAGCTGTGATTGCAGCATCTCATATGATTCCAACCCAGCTTCGCATCGCACAGGTGTTTAACCGTGCACCGGATCAAAAAGAAGATGGAAATGAAATGGAATGTGCTTATTTAGATATAGATGGCAATATGATCATTGAACGCCTGCAGCAATTGGCTCATATAAGACCTAATCTGACAAGGCTTGAGGGAGGAATGTGAAATTGGGCGAGGCTATTGTGATTACCTCAGGAAAAGGCGGCGTTGGCAAAACAACAACATCTGCAAACTTAGGCACAGCACTAGCAATTCAAGGGAAAAAAGTGTGTCTAGTTGATACCGACATCGGCCTTCGGAATTTAGATGTCGTGATGGGGCTTGAAAACCGCATTATTTATGATCTAGTCGATGTAGTAGAAGGAAGATGCAAGATTCACCAAGCGCTTGTGAAGGATAAGCGGTTCGAGGATCTGTTGTATCTTTTACCTGCTGCTCAAACAAGCGATAAAACGGCGGTAGAGCCGGAGCAGATCAAAGAATTAATTCAATCATTGAAACAAGACTTTGATTATGTTGTCATTGATTGCCCTGCTGGAATTGAGCAAGGCTTTAAAAATGCTGTATCAGGTGCTGACAAAGCGATTGTGGTCACGACACCTGAAATCTCAGCTGTGAGAGATGCAGACCGAATTATCGGCTTGCTGGAACAAGAGGATATTGAACCGCCTCGTTTGATTGTGAACCGCATTCGTACACACATGGCGAAAAATGGCGATTCGATGGATGTGGATGAAGTTGTTCATCATTTATCAATTGATCTTCTCGGCATTGTAGCCGATGATGATGATGTCATTAAGGCTTCAAACAATGGTGAACCGATTGTCATGGATGCTAAAAATAAAGTTTCCATTGCGTATCGCAATATTGCTCGCCGCGTACTAGGTGAATCTGTTCCTCTTCAATCCTTTGAAGAAGAAAACAAAGGGATGTTTGCAAAGCTGAAAGCATTTTTCGGTGTAAGAGCATAATGATTCACGTGAGATGAGACCGATTCGATGAGAATCGGTCTTTTTGTTGCATATCATATGAGGTCGCCACATAAAATGTACAAACTGTTTGTATGTAAAGGGTGATCTTATGAAAAGAGTGGACGAGTATCGAAAGAAAATAGCGCAGCGCCGCAAAATGAAGCAGCCAGCTGCTGCCCCTAAGAAGGCAGCTTTCAAGAAGAAAGATGATATTCCGCCATGGGTCATGTTAACAGAAGAAGAAAAGCATTCTGGCTCGGCTTCCTACGAGTCAACGTCTCACCAAACGAAAAAATTTCGCCATCCGTTATTTCATTCAAATACATTTGTGCTTAAATGTTTACTTTCTGCCTCTCTTGTACTGATTGCCGCTATTTCATTTAAAGGGCAGGCGGGGCCTTTTCAGCAGCTGAAGCCGATGATCAGTCAAACCTTTGAACAAGATTTTCAATTTGCTGCCGCCAACCGGTGGTTTGAGAAAACTGTCGGAAACCCACTTGCCTTTTTAACCGATAAAAAAGAAGGACAAAAGGACGTACAAGCCAATCAAGAGCTGGCTGTCCCTGCCTCTGGAAAAGTGCAGGAATCCTTTACGCAAAATGGTGCCGGAGTGAAAGTTGAAACATCTGCTGAAGCCATTGATAGTATGAAAGAAGGCTATGTCGTAGAAGTGAAAAAGAAAAGTGATACGGGGCTCACAGTCGTGGTGCAGCATGCAGATAACAGCTACAGCTGGTACGGCCAACTAAAAGAAGCTGATGTGGCTTTATACGATTTTGTCGATAAAGGGGAAAAAATTGGTCAAATTGCGCTTGATGAACAAGGCAAGGGGACATATTACTTTGCCATTAAGCAAAATGAACAGTTTATTGATCCCATTCAGGTGATGACCTTTGAATAGATGGCTGCTCATGCTGACAAAGGTCCATGTTCACCCGCTCCTTTGGATAGTCATGGCATTTGCCTTGCTATCAGGTCAAATTAAGCCGCTGCTTTGTCTGCTCATCATCGTCTGTGTCCATGAGCTTGGACATGCAGCGGCTGCTTGTTATTATCACTGGCGGATTCGGCGGATTTTTTTACTGCCATTTGGCGGGGCGGTAGAAGTAGAAGAGCACGGGAACCGTCCGCTAAAAGAAGAGCTGGCGGTCATTTTATGCGGACCGCTTCAGCATGTCCCGCTCCAGCTCGTCGCCTGGCTTCTCATGGAAGCCTCACTTATCTCATATGACGTCTTTACGATGTTTACTTTTTATAATGTAGCAATTTTTCTAGTGAACCTTTTGCCCATTTGGCCGCTTGATGGCGGGAAATTATTCTTTTTGCTCTTATCTGTTTTTTACCCTTTCCAACAGGCACATGCCCTTGCAATAAAAGGATCTCTCATTTTTTTCGGTCTTTTGACAGCAGGGTTACTCTGTTTTGCTCCGCTGCAATTCAACGGCTGGATCCTGCTCACTTTTTTAGCCTACTCGCTTGTGATGGAGCACCGGCAGCGGCATTATATTAGGGTACGTTTTTTACTAGAACGTTATTACGGTAAAAAAGAGCAAAAGGTAGAGAAACTCATTCCGCTGAGAGCCAGTGCTGAGGAGAAAATATATGAAGTGATGGCGCGATTCCAAAGGGGCTGTAAGCATCCCATTATTATCGAACGGAATGGTGTGAAAATGAGCCAGCTCGATGAAAATGAATTGCTCCATGCTTATTTTTCAGATCGAAGAACCACCTCTTCCATGGAAGATCTTCTTTTGCCGTACTAATGGTGAAAATACATTGACATTCAGCGTCTAATTTGATATATTTTTTAATGTTATGGATATGTAGCACCCGTGCTACAACCGCGCGGAGCAGGTGTAAAGTGCCTATTGGCCCCCTGTATTCGGCGAGTCTGAGTTTATTAGGAGGTGCAGAGATGTACGCAATTATCGAAACTGGTGGTAAACAAGTAAAAGTTGAAGAAGGTCAAACTGTTTATGTTGAAAAACTAGCTGCTGAAGCAGGTGAAACAGTTACTTTCGAAAACGTATTGTTTGTCGGCGGAGACACTGTCAAAGTGGGTAACCCTTCAGTTGCTGGAGCAACAGTAACGGCTAAAGTTGAAAAACAAGGTCGCGGTAAGAAAATTACTGTGTTCAAGTACAAACCGAAGAAAAACAACCACAAGAAACAAGGTCATCGTCAACCTTACACTAAAGTTGTTATCGAAAAAATCAACGCTTAAGGCGTGTGAGTGATATGATCAAAGCAACCATTACTCGGTCGCCAGCAGATGAAAGCATTACGTCTTTTCAGATGACTGGACATGCCGAGTTTGCTGAAAAAGGTCAGGATCTCGTTTGTGCAGGTGTATCTGCTGTTGTTTTCGGGTCAGTCAATTCAATTATTGCACTGACAGGAATGGATCCACTGCTTGATATTGGAGATGAAGGCGGGTATTTCTCTTTTGAACTGCCAGCTGATACAGATCCAGTCACCTTTGAAAAAGCCCAGTTGCTTTTAGAAGGCATGGTCGTTTCCTTAGAAACAATTGAACGAGATTATCACGATTATGTGAGAATATCTACAAAAAAATAGGAGGTGAACTTCATGCTTAGATTAGATCTTCAATTTTTCGCATCTAAAAAAGGGGTAGGTTCTACAAAGAACGGACGTGACTCTGAGTCTAAACGTTTAGGCGCTAAACGTGCTGATGGTCAATTCGTAACTGGTGGTTCTATCCTTTATCGTCAACGTGGAACGAAAATCTATCCAGGTGAAAACGTTGGACGCGGAGGCGACGACACTCTTTTCGCTAAAATCGACGGAACAGTTAAATTCGAACGTTTCGGTCGTGACCGTAAAAAAGTGAGCGTATATCCTGCGGCACAATAATTGCTAAAAACTCCGGTCATTGACTGGAGTTTTTTTCACTTTTACAAGCAGTACCGAAGATGATAAAAGAAGATGCACTCCATAAATATCAAAGAACGTTTGCTGACTTTGCCTCATTTTCTCCTATACGATCAGAAAAAACAACCTTTCCTCACATAACTAGTGTTTTTCTATGCTGTCTTCTCTGTTATAATTCAGGGAGACATATTGATGATAAGACTCCTAAAAGAGAGACCAAACGATTGGGAGTGCGATAATGGAAGAGATACCAAGTAAAGAAAATGAAAAATTAACTCACGTTGCATTAACAAATGAATTGATCTATCTGCTTAGTCGTTCAAGACACGACTGGATGAATAAATTGCAGTTAATCAAAGGCAACTTGACATTAGAAAAATATGACCGAGTGTTCGAAATAATAGAAGAAATGGTCATTGAAGCACAGCATGAATCCAAACTCTCAAATTTAAAAATTCCCCAATTGGCCTATTACTTTCTAACCTTTAATTGGGAGTCGCATTTTATCACCCTAGAATATGAAGTGCTTGGTGAAACCCGAGACTTATCAGCATATGAATCGCAGCTGCTAACGGTATCACGGGAGTTGTTTTCGATATTCGATCAATCAGTTTGCCAAAAAACTGAAAATCATTTAACGGTCACTTTCCAAACGGATCATGAAGAGAATGATGTGATCTTATATTTTGATTTCAAAGGAAAATTAACAAGTTTGGATGCGTTAAATGCGTTTCATGACGCAAACTATCCATGTATGAGTATAACGCAATTTCATGTGACGAATCATGAGTCCATGATTGAGCTTTGTTTGAGGCAAGAACGAGATATGTGATGCAGAGAAACGGAGGAAGTTATGTTTGTAGATCAGGTTAAAGTGTATGTTAAAGGCGGTGACGGCGGAAACGGTATGGTGGCGTTCCGTCGTGAAAAATATGTGCCAAAAGGCGGGCCAGCAGGCGGCGACGGCGGAAATGGTGCAGATGTAGTATTTGAAGTAGACGAAGGACTCAGAACGTTAATGGACTTTCGTTATAAGCGTCATTTCAAGGCGGACCGCGGTGAGCATGGAATGAGTAAAAACCAGCATGGCCGAAATGCGGAAGAAATGATTGTTAAAGTTCCGCCGGGTACAGTTGTGACAGATGCTGAGACGGAACAAGTACTAGCTGACTTGACAGAGCATGGACAGCGGGCTGTGATTGCCAAAGGTGGACGTGGCGGACGTGGAAATTCACGCTTCGCAACACCAGCAAACCCTGCACCACAGCTGTCTGAAAACGGTGAGCCAGGTAAAGAACGTGACGTCATCTTAGAATTAAAAGTACTTGCAGATGTTGGACTTGTTGGTTTCCCAAGTGTCGGGAAGTCAACACTGCTTTCGATTGTCTCTTCTGCGAAACCAAAAATTGCGGATTATCATTTTACAACGCTTGTGCCAAACCTCGGAGTTGTTGAAACAGACGATAACCGAAGCTTTGTCATGGCGGATCTGCCAGGACTGATCGAAGGAGCGCACGAAGGTGTTGGCTTAGGTCATCAATTTTTACGCCACATTGAACGTACACGTGTCATTGTCCATGTCATTGATATGTCTGGACTTGAAGGACGTGACCCATACGAAGATTACGTGACGATTAACGAAGAGCTTGAGCAATACAATATGAGATTGACAGAGCGTCCGCAAATCATTGTAGCGAACAAAATGGACATGCCGGATGCAGCTGACAATCTAGCGGCATTTAAAGAAAAATTAACAGATGACTATAAAGTGTTCCCAATTAGTGCGATCACAAGAGAAGGGCTTCGTGAGCTCTTATTTGAAATCGCCAATCAGCTTGAAACAACACCGGAATTCCCGCTCTACAATGAAGAAGAGCTCTCTGATAACCGTGTGATGTACAAGTTTGATGAAGGAGAAGCAGCATTTGAGATCTCAAGAGATCCTGATGGTACGTTTGTCTTAACTGGTAAAGCACTTGAGCGACTGTTTAAAATGACAGATTTCTCAAGAGACGAGTCAGTGAAACGATTCTCTAGACAGCTGCGCGGAATGGGCGTTGATGATGCCCTGCGTGAACGTGGTGCAAAAGATGGAGACATCATTCGTCTGCTTGAATTTGAATTTGAATTTATCGATTGATCAAAAGGAGGGTCCAGTTCATGGGCTCTCCCGTTTTTAAAAGGGGAGAAAACAGGTGAAAGAAGAAACGTTCTATTTAGTAAGAGAGGATGTACTTCCGGATGCGATGCGAAAAACGCTTGAAGTCAAAAAGCTTCTCGATCGCAAAAAAGCGGATTCAGTTGCCGATGCTGTTCAAAAAGCGGATTTAAGCCGCAGTGCTTTTTATAAATATCGAGATGCTGTTTTTCCATTTTATACGATGGTCAAAGAGCAGATCATCACATTGTTTTTCCACCTGGAGGATCGGTCTGGGGCTCTGTCTAGGCTACTGCAAATTGTGGCTGACTCTGGTTGTAATGTGTTATCCATTCACCAAACGATTCCGCTGCAAGGAAGAGCGAATGTTACCCTGTCGATCAGTACGGCCGGCATGGCAGATGATATTAATACAGTCATGAATCAATTAAGAAAACTTGAATTTGTCGAAAAAGTTGAAATTCTAGGTTCTGGGGCGTAAAAGGAGAGATCATAGCAGATGAAGCAATTAACGGTAGGTTACTTTGGACCAGAGGCCACATTTACTCATTTGGCTGTCTGTTCTTGTTTTCCAAAAGATGCAGAGCAGCGGGCTTATGCAACCATTCCGCAATGTATGGATGCCGTGTCAAAGGGAGAAGTAGATTTGGCGGTCGTTCCACTTGAAAATGCACTCGAAGGATCTGTGAACTTAACGATTGATTATTTAATTCATGAGGACGCTTTGTCCATTGTGGGCGAAATGACAGCACCAATTCGCCAGCACCTGCTTGTCCATCCATCGAGAGCGGAGAGCTGGGAGACATTAGATGTGATTCAGTCACATCCGCACGCCATTGCGCAGTGTCATCAATTTTTGAAGAGACAGTTTCCTAATATCCTCCATCGGCCAGTGGAATCAACAGGCTATGCAGCGAAATACATCAGTGAGCATCCAGATGAAGCTGTTGGTGCGATTGCGAATGAAATCGCCGCAAAAACGTACGGATTGACGATTGCGAAAAAAGACATTCATGATTATCCGCACAATCATACACGTTTTGTCATTTTACATAAAGAGGCGAAGGCATCGTTCCCAATGAATTCAGGTTTTTCTTCAAAGCCAAAAACGACCATTGTTGTCAGCCTGCCAAAGGATGATCAGTCAGGTGCATTGCACCGCGTGTTATCAGCTTTTTCATGGCGGAATCTCAATTTGTCCAAAATTGAATCGCGTCCGACAAAAACAGGCCTTGGACACTATTTATTTATCATTGATATCGAAAAAGAGATGGATGATGTACTTGTCCCTGGCGCCATTCAAGAATTAGAAGCGATTGGCTGTGAAGTGAAATTACTCGGCAGCTATCAAACATATGAATTAACGAATGAAAAATAGTGTCCTCTTGGGGACACTATTTTTTTAGTCTTTAATGAGAAATCCAGCGTCATCAAGCGCTTGAATGGCTTGGTCAAGCTGCTTTTGGCTGTATGAAGTAAGGGTATGTAAGTGTACGCCGTCTGTCAGCTCTGATAAGTAGGAGGCGCCCGTATTAGAAATATGATGAACGAAGTCAGCCACTTGTTTGCGCGTACTCACTCGAATAGAGGCCGTCAGCTCCCCGTAGACAGGGTGCTCAATGATCACGTCTTTCACCGTTACACCGTAGTCTACAATCAGTGTCAGCTCCTCTTCTGTACGATGAGGATCGTGCTTGCAAGCGATAATCTGTTCAATTTCAGTTTCCGGTGTATGCTGTGCCATATACACATAGCCTTGGCTTGTAGCAATAATGGGTTCGTTTTTTGCTTTTAGTAATGAAATATCTTGTACAATGACTTGTCGTGAGACAGCGGCTTTTTTAGCTAAAAAACTTCCGGTGAGTGGTGTATCAGTCTCTTGTAGCCACTTTAAAATGGCGTTTCTTCTTTCTTCGCCAATGAGTTTTCTCTCTTGTTCCACGTTTTATGCTCCTTTCTTCTCCTTTTGCAAGCTTTCAAATGTATGCAAAAGCTGATCGATGTCATCCTTTGATGATCCTCGTCCAAATGATAGTCGAATGAATTGAAGGGCATCACGATCTGATACATGTAATGCCTTCACAGCAGGGGAAGGGTGGTGATAACCAGAAGCGCACGCACTTCCTGTGGATATACAAATCCCATGCCGGTTACAAGCTAACATTACATATTGTCCTTCAAACTCTTCAAAAAAACAACCAATAATATGAGACAGCATGCGGCGCTGGTCACTTTCTTGCAGCATGCGGACAGGCAGCTTCCGTTTTTTTAGCTGCTGAAGAAAATAATCACGAAGCTGAATATCCAGCTGCTGCTGTTGATCTATTTTCAACATGATTTGCTCGCTCGCGGCAACAAAAGCACCGATGCATGGAACGTTCACTGTCCCTGGGCGTAGACCATTTTCCTGTACAGTATCTTGATATATAGGCTTCCAAGGGACATGTGCCCCCATATAGACAGCACCGGCGCCCTTAGGTGCATACACTTTATGACTCGAAATGGAGAGGGCATCAACCCCAAGTTCTTTAATCGACACATGCATTTTTCCGAATGTCTGCACTGCATCTGTATGAAAAAGAATATCTCTTTCTTTTAAGAGCGTTGCTAATTCAGCTAATGGCTGAATAATCCCAGTTTCTGAGTTGGCATGCTGGATGGATACTAGTCCGGTTTCAGGCAATAGAGCCTGTTTGAGAATCTCCTTTGTGATGATTCCTTCTTGATTCGGTTCTATGAACGTCACCTTCACACCGAGACGCTGCAAGGCATTGACCGCATGATGAACGGAAGGGTGCTCTACTGTTGTGGTAATGACATGCTGTTTATGTGGAGGTAGCCCATTTATGATCGATTGAATCGCAAGGATATTGGATTCAGTTCCGCCACTTGTAAAGTAAATACCATCAGGTTCGCCTCCAAGAATCGCTGCAAGTGATTGTCTGCTGTAAGCCAAGATTTCATTTGCTCTTCCTCCTGCATCATGCAGGCTGCTCGCATTTCCGTAACATTCTTTGCTCAACTGCTGAAATACATGCAGTGATTCCTCAGAAACAGGTGTAGAAGCTGCATAATCTAAATAAATCAAATCCATCCATCTCCTGTGTGAAAATTTTTTCTTGTATTTATTGTAGTGTTATGTAATGATATGTGTCAAGACAGGTGTAAATGACAGGAGGGGCGATTGTGTCATCTATCAAAAAAGTCATTGTGGTGGGGTCGGGCATTGCGGCTCTTTCATTTGTGAATACGATCTCAGAGAACTGCCAAGTCATCATGATGACAAAAAAACAATTTTCCTCTAGTAATTCCATGCTTGCACAAGGGGGAATCGCTGCAGCCTTTTCCGTACATGATTCTGTCGATCAGCATGTGCAAGACACTTTAGCTGCGGGGTGTGGTCACAATGATGACAAAACTGTACAGGAGATCGTCCGTCATGGAAAAGATCTTGTAAAGAAGCTCGTAGAAGAGGGCTGCCCATTTGATCGAGATGAAACGGGAATCCCGCAGTTAGGTAAAGAGGGAGCCCATACGACCCATCGTATTCTGCATGCAGGAGGAGATCAAACGGGAAAAACCCTCGTGCAGTTTTTGAAAGGGAAGCTCGGCTCACACATTCATGTATACGAAAACCATCATGTCATGGATCTATTAGTTCATGAAGGGATATGTACCGGTGTTGTGTGGAAAGACGAGAAAGGTCATGTACATACAATGACCGCGGATGCAGTTGTATTATCCACTGGCGGCTGTGGATCCTTATATGAAACAAACACAAATGATCCGTCTGTGACAGGAGATGGTCTGATGATGGCCTATCGCGCAGGGGCACAGCTAGTAGATCTCGAATTTGTGCAATTCCATCCGACCCTTTTGACCACTTCAGGTAAAGCGATCGGTCTCGTATCAGAGGCAGTCAGGGGAGAGGGCGCCTATTTAGAAGATGAATCAGGCAGACGGATCATGAAAGGAATCCACCCGCAGAGCGATTTAGCGCCTAGAGATGTGGTGGCAAGGACTATTTTCCATGAGCAGCAACTCGGTCATTCCATTTATCTGAACATCCGTGACATTCCGCATTTTTCTGCACGTTTTCCTGCGATTGCTTCGATGTGTCAGCGTGCGGGAGTTGATATGGCAAGCGGAAGGCTGCCAGTTTCACCCGGTATGCACTTTTTAATGGGTGGAATTAAGGTGAATGAACATGGAGAAACAACAGTTCCATCACTTTTTGCCATTGGTGAAGCAGCTTGTACAGGTTTACACGGCGCCAATCGACTGGCAAGTAATTCGCTCTTAGAAGGTCTCGTTTTAGGAAACAACGCAGCACGGTATATTGAGCGGTTGCAAGCCCGGCAAGATAAAAACCTTGCTCCTTCCATTCAAGAAGTATGGTCTGTCCCAACGGTGTCACTGGCTCAGCTCAGAAAATGGATGACAGCATATGCCGCAATTGTGAGAGATGAGAAAGGCTTACAGACTTTGCTCGATCATTTAGAACAAGTCTCTTTTCAGCAAATCAATGTGAAGAATATCACAAATGAACAGATCGAAATAACGAATCAATGGGCTTTAGCCATATGCCTTGTCAAATCCGCATTACTCCGAACAGAAAGCAGGGGCGGTCATTATCGCGTCGATTATCCAAATCGGCACGATGCTTCGTGGCGAGCAAAACAGATTGTACATGAACAGGGCCATATTTATACCGTAAAAAATGAAAGGATTGGTGCCAAATGGAACGTTTACAGTTAAAGCAAATGCTCACTCATTTTTTAAAAGAAGATATTGGGTTTGGAGATGTATCCGCTGATGCCATCTTTGGAGACAAGAAAGGAACAGCTTACATCATGGCGAAACAATCAGGCGTATTGGCCGGGACACAAGTCATTGATATGGGATACAAACTGCTGAATGAACAAGTTCAAACTGAGCTGTTTTTCCAGGAAGGTGATTGGATTCATGAAGGGGCTGTACTGGCACAAATAACTGGCCCCGTCAACGACTTGCTGAAAGGGGAGCGGGTGGTGTTGAATATCCTGCAAAGAATGACAGGGATTGCTACACTAACGCATGAAGCAGTAGAGCGATTAGCTGATCCATCTATTACGATATGTGATACGAGAAAGACGACACCCGGATTGCGCATGCTGGAGAAGTACGCAGTAAAAGTCGGAGGCGGAAAGAATCATCGTTTCGGCTTATCCGATGGGGTGATGATTAAAGATAATCATATTGCGGCTTGTGGTTCTATCAGGGAAGCTGTGGAGAAAGCAAGAGCATACGCCGGTCATATGGTGAAAATTGAAGTGGAAATTGAATCAGAAGCACAGCTGATGGAAGCCATTGAAGCCAAAGCAGATGTCATCATGTTTGACAACTGCTCTCCAGACGAAGTGAAGCGCTTTAAACAAATGACCCCTGAAACCATATTGACAGAGGCATCAGGCGGCATCACGTTAGAGAATGTGGCTAACTACCGGGGGACAGGTGTAGACCTTATTTCACTTGGATTCCTCACACATTCTGCTCCATCATTCGATTTTAGTATGAATATGGAATTCAGCCATAAAGGGGGAACGACTCATGTCCATGCTTGATGTGTTAGCAGCACAGCATACAGCCATGATGCCAGATGAATATAAACAGCGCACTTATGATGAAATGAAAGAGAAAGTATTAGAGATTAAACGCGCCTTTGGATCAAAGCTTTTTATACCGGGTCATCATTATCAAAAAGATGAAGTCATCCAATTTGCTGATGTGACAGGTGATTCATTGCAGCTTGCACAAATTGCTGCTGACAATCACGAAGCAGAATACATTGTATTTTGCGGGGTTCATTTTATGGCAGAAACGGCCGATATGCTATCAAAAAAGAATCAGCACGTCTTTTTGCCAGATATGAGAGCAGGTTGTTCAATGGCAGATATGGCGAATATGAAACAAACAGACAGGGCGTGGGATCAGCTCACTGAGCTGTTTGGAGATACGATCCTTCCGCTGACTTATGTAAACTCAACGGCTGATATTAAAGCATTTGTCGGCAAGCATGGCGGATCGACTGTCACATCTTCAAACGCTAAAAAAGTATTGGAGTGGGCGCTGACCCAAAAAGAGCGGATTCTTTTTCTACCTGATCAGCATTTAGGGCGTAACACGGCCTATGATTTAGGGATTCCGCTAGAGGAAATGGCTGTCTGGGATCAAATAGAAGAAAAGCTCATCACCGACCAACCGCTTCATCGAATCAAAATGATTTTATGGAAAGGTCATTGCTCTGTTCATGAGAAATTTACCATTGAGAATATTGAACAAACGAGAAAACGTGACCGTGACATACAGATTCTTGTTCATCCAGAGTGTACGCATGAAGTCGTAAAGGCTTCTGATCTAGCTGGTTCAACGAAATTTATTATTGATACGATCAAGCAGGCACCAGCAGGAAGTAAGTGGGCCATTGGAACAGAAATGAATTTAGTGAAACGCATCATTGACCAGCACCCTGACAAACAAATCGAATCCCTCAATCCAGATATGTGTCCATGTTTGACAATGAACCGTATTGATCTGCCTCATCTACTATGGTCACTTGAAAGCATTGAAAAAGGGGAGCCGGTCGGTTTGATTCAAGTGAATGAAGAGACGACAAAAGAGGCATTGCTCGCTTTAAATAAGATGCTCACCATTAAATAATGAAGTGTCCCCTCCTATCAGAAAACAAGTTTTTATCATATTGGCTTGTAAATAGGCATAAATTTATGTTGAAACATATTGTACTTCTGACATAACCGCTACGTTCACGTTTTGCATAGGAGGGGAAAACGTTGAAAATTCATATTGTGCAAAAAGGAGACTCCCTTTGGAAAATTTCAAAGAAGTACGGAGTCGACTTTCAAGAATTGAAAAAATTAAATTCGCAGCTCAGTAATCCAGATTTGATTATGCCAGGAATGAAAATCAAAATTCCATCTAGTGGTGTTCCTGTAAAAACCGATCATCACAAAGCAAAAGAAATGCCAAAAGCAAAAGAACACCCGTATGTAAAAGAAAAGCCAAAGGATGTCGTGCAAGTTCAAGATACGAAGCCGAAGGAAAAGCCGAATGAACCGGTACCTTATGTGCCACCAGTACCAAAGATTGAACAGCCAGTTTTTCCACAAGTTGATGTAAACTATTATCAGACGAATCTCTACCAGCCATTCACGCCTCCTCCCAAAAAAGAACATCATGAGAAAAAAGATCACGTTCATGAAAAGAAAGATCATGTTCATGAGAAAAAGGATCATAAAGATCACAAGGACCATTTTCATCATGAAAATAAGGATCATTTCAAAGATGAAGTGGCAAAGGGATATGATCCATTCATTCATATCCCACATCAAAAAGAGGAGGGAAAAGATATGGAACATAGTAATTACCCAAACCTTCCTAATTTCCCGCAAATGCCGAATGTTGGAGGGGCAGCAGTAGGGGGCATGGCTGAAAATAAAGAGCATCACCACCATCATCAAGAATCATATGATCCTTATTATGGTTATGGTCATTACATGCCAGCAATGTATCCATATCCGCAGCAAATGGTACCCGCTTCTCCTATTTTGCCGGGATCAGGACTTTGTTATCCGGTACAGCCGTATTATCACCATCACATGATGCCGTACCCTTATCCGGCGGCTCAGCCGTATTACCCTGCGTATCAAGCACCAGCTTATTACGGTGAAAATCACGAGCATCATGCAAACGACGGGCATCACTGGCACCACCATATGCATCCAAATGCAGGAGCGAATGCGAATGCCAATCAAGGCTTTTATCCAAACGCTCCAAATGAAGCATATGGCAAGGAAGACTGCGGATGCGATGATGGTATGAAGCATCATCAACCATGGCCTGGACATTATCCAAACCCTGTTCCATATGGTCAAATGGGTGCTTATCCAGCTCAGCCTTATATGCAGCAGCCTTATCAAAACCCATCTGTCTTTGCAAGACCAGAAGAAGACGAAGAAGATTAATGACACAAGGGACGATCTCAATCGTTCCTTTTTTTGTTTATAACTGACAGCTTGTTTTTGTCCTCAACTGTACATGCTAATACAGAGCCTGTTTTGCGCTCATGAGATTCAATTTGTACAGGGGGTTTTTCGTTTGAGACAAAAATGGCAAAAAACAATCGCCTTAGTGCTTCTACCTATTGGATTAACGGCATGTGGTACAAATAACAATGCGGGTGTAGATACACGTCATAATCAATCTGGCCAGCCAGTTGGATACCACTCCAATCAACAGGCAACAGACAACAATCAAGATCATCAAGGACCGGTTTCTGAGCTTATGGAGGGAATGAATGGAAGAAATACAACGAATGTTGATGATCGTTCACGCCCTACACAGGATCAAGTGAGAATGCCGCTTACTGGTGGAGATGGACGCTACAGTCATGGAGATATGAACTATCATAACCAAATGTCGTTCTCTGGCTACGATAAACAAGAGAACATCCAGCGTTCAAGAAAAATTGCCAACCGAGTGAACAAAATGAACCATGTGACAGACTCACAAGTCATGGTGACGGATGAAAATGTGTATATTGCTCTTAAAACAGATGGGCGCTTGACATCAGAGGGTGTATCACAAGTAGAAGAAGCAGCGACTCGTTATGCAGATGGAAGAGCTGTCCAAGTCATTAAAGACGAAGGCGCATTTACACGCTTCAGAGATATGAGAAAAACGCAATTTGAAACAGGTCAGACAGGCATGACCCGATAGGCTGGAATAAAAAAGGCTAAAGTTCATAACGAACTTTAGCCTTTCTTTAAAAATAAACTTTGATCCCGATATAAAATTCATAAAAGAAATAACAGCCAAATCCAAGTAATAAAATACCGGCAATAATGGAAGTCCACTTAATCATTGTTCGATTCATCACTTTTCTTGTTAGGGAAACAATCGTGAGAAGACCGATGTCATGAAGAAGAATCCCTGCCAAAATACCCGCAGCAGCCAATATAAATTCAGATGAATTTGTATTCGTATAAGCATCTGCCAGTACAGCACCAAACACAGATACCCAGAACACAAGGTTTCCAGGTGATACCGCGACGAGCAGCCCATTTCGGTATGTTTTAGCGAATGATTTATTCACTTTTTCTCCTGCTAAATGGATGTCTTGATCCGCATTTTTAATCGAATCGTAGGCAAGAATCATTAAAAAGATGGCACCGATCAGCCAGAGCGGAATTTGGATAAAGGGCAAAGATAAAAATTGAGCAAATCCAGCATATAAAGCCAAGATGAGCAATATATCGATGGTCATACCACCAGCGCCTACAGTTAATCCATGAAAGAATCCGTTTTTTAATCCCTGCTTTGTCATTTCAACCGTGATCGCTCCAACAGGTAGAGCAATTGAGAATCCAACGACGATAAATGTAAGAAATGTTTGCAATCGACTAGAACTTCCTTTGATTCATGTTTGTATAAAAATTCTCCGTTTAGATTAATTATACATACTAGGAGAAAAGGATCAATGATTATTTCTGATTTAATCGAAATGAGAGAGATAGATCGTGTATAGAAAGATGTATATCGTGAAGATCGTGTATTCATTGTAGGGGAAAGGAACTATTTTCCTGAAACTTCTTTTTTTCATTTCTCAGCTATGCTACACTGTTGTGGAAATCAATATAAGTGACTAGGGGTGCCCGGAAATGCGGGCTGAGAGAGAAGACAAGCTTCTTAACCCTTTGGACCTGATCTGGCTCGTACCAGCGTGGGGAAGTTGAAGATGATACATGTGCCATATGAATGGCATACATGTTTTTTTCTGACGACGAAACCAGGTTCTTTACATAGAATCTGGTTTTTTGCTGGTGCTGATTCCATCCTGACCGGTCACACGAAAAGAAGGAGAGAACAGCAAATGAATGAAAAGACAAATGTTCCATCAACGCAATCTTTATTATCAAACTTTGAAGGCAGTCGAAAGGTATATGAACAAGGCTCGAGACCTGACATTTTGGTGCCAAAAAGAGAAATCGTGCTCACAAATACAGTGACACAAGCAGGTGATATCGAAAATGAACCGATTCGTGTGTACGATACAAGTGGACCGTATACAGATGAGGAGGCTCATATTGATGTCACAAAGGGATTAAAGCGCCTGAGATCAGTATGGATTAAAGAAAGAGAAGATACTGAAAGCTATGAAGGGCGTCAAGTAAAGCCAGAAGATAATGGATATCGCTTGAACGGGAAAGAATCCTTTCAAGCTGCCCAGACAGATTTTCATCATATACCGCTCCGCGGGAAACAAGGTGCTTGTGTGACGCAAATGCATTATGCAAAAAAGGGGATCATTACGCCTGAAATGGAGTTTATCGCTTTGAGAGAACAGCTAAGTCCTGAGTTTGTTAGAGAGGAAGTGGCTAGTGGAAGAGCGGTCATTCCAGCGAATATCAACCATCCTGAAAGTGAGCCGATGATCATCGGAAAGAATTTTCACGTGAAAATTAATGCGAATATTGGCAATTCAGCTGTGACGTCGTCCATTGAAGAAGAGGTGGAGAAGATGACATGGGCAATTAGATGGGGGGCAGATACGATGATGGACCTGTCTACAGGAAAGGACATTCATACAACGAGAGAATGGATTATCCGCAATTGCCCAGTCCCAGTAGGAACGGTCCCAATTTATCAGGCACTTGAAAAAGTGAATGGAATCGCAGAAAATTTGACGTGGGAAGTATACCGAGACACATTAATTGAACAGGCAGAGCAAGGGGTTGACTACTTCACCATTCATGCGGGCGTCCTGTTAAGGTATATTCCGCTCACAGTCGACCGTGTCACAGGAATTGTTTCAAGAGGCGGAGCCATTATGGCAAGATGGTGTCTCGCTCATCATCAAGAGAACTTTCTGTATACCCATTTTGAAGAAATTTGTGAAATCATGAAAACGTATGACATTGCCTTTTCGCTTGGGGACGGGCTCAGACCTGGATCCATTGCGGACGCAAATGACGAAGCGCAGTTTGCAGAGCTGGAAACGTTAGGGGAATTGACAGAGATCGCTTGGAAACATGATGTACAGGTCATGATTGAAGGACCTGGTCATGTTCCAATGGATAAAATCAAAGAGAATGTCGATAAGCAGATGGAGATATGCAAAGAGGCACCTTTTTATACGTTAGGTCCTCTAACAACAGATATTGCACCGGGATATGATCATATTACATCTGCGATCGGTGCGGCGATGATCGGCTGGTACGGAACAGCCATGCTGTGCTATGTGACACCAAAAGAGCATTTAGGTCTGCCGAACAAAGAAGATGTAAGAGAAGGCGTCATCGCTTATAAAATTGCTGCACATGCAGCTGATGTAGCAAAAGGACATCCTGCTGCTCAAAAGCGTGATGATGCCTTATCAAAAGCGAGATTTGAATTCAGATGGCGGGATCAATTTCACCTGTCACTTGACCCAGAACGAGCGCTGGCATTCCATGATGAAACATTGCCTGCTGAAGGTGCTAAAACTGCTCATTTTTGTTCCATGTGTGGACCAAAGTTTTGCAGTATGAAAATATCCCATGACATCCGCAACCAATCAGAAGAAGTGAAAAGAGAGATGGAGAAGAAGGCAAAAGAGTTTATCAATCAAGGCAGCCAAATCTATCAATCCTAAAAAAACCTCGCACTCCTCTAGTGCGGGGTTTTATAAAACGGCTGAAATGGCTTTTCTTACGAGGTGCAAAAATGCTCTTACTGCAATCGCCATCGTTTCAACACTTGGGATGAAGGCATCTGTTAAATGAAATAGAACTGTTTGTCTCTCTGGAGATATTCGTTTTTTCTTTTGTTTCATAAAGACAGCCTCCTTTTCATTCAATATACTTCTTTTGAAGCGTATCTAGATAGATATGTTGTGCGAATTTAAACAAAATTTAAACTTCTTGTGTTTAGAAGGAAAGAAGCAGGGGAAACGGATTGAATAGAGAATGAATGAAAAGAGCTGACCGATTCGGTTAGTGAACAAGACAGAGTGGAAGGTGATCTTATGATGAAAGTATTTAAGGTAACATTTCATATGAACAATGGGGAAGTGCTCGATTTCGAGCTGAAACGTCCAGCTACCTATGATGTGTATAAAAAAATTGAGGAAGCCAATCATTGGTTTAAGCTGAATAATGAAATCATTAACCTATTAAATGTGAATAGTATCCATGTAGAAACAGAATAAAACAGAAAGCCGCTCGAAAAGAGCGGCTTTCATTATGCAGTAAAATCATTTCGATTGTTCAGCTGACTTCGAGACAGCCAGTTTTTCTTATACAAATAGGCAATCACT
Source organism: Bacillus sp. FSL K6-3176 (assembly GCF_038003325.1). Classification (NCBI taxonomy): domain Bacteria; kingdom Bacillati; phylum Bacillota; class Bacilli; order Caryophanales; family Bacillaceae; genus Bacillus; species Bacillus sp. FSL K6-3176. The sequence continues at coordinate 2,476,833 of NZ_JBBOOX010000001.1, read as the reverse complement.
TCAAGCCATAGACGCGGCGCTTTTTTAGGGAAAAAAGGTTTTTGATAATAGGTGTATGCAGCTTTTAAATCATCCCATTGATGACATGTTTTCGTTTGCGTGAAGCGGGCGACGTCAATGACCCTGACGCGGCCATCCTTTGTTAAAATTAAATTTCGCAGATGAATATCAGAAGGATTTAAACCTTTCGCGCGTGCTTCTTCTAGCGCATCATCTACTTGTTCAATCATTTGTTTTTTGATCGGAATTCCTTTTGTCAGGCATTCATAGAAAGTATAACCTTTAATATATTCCATTAAAATATATTGATCTCCAGACTCGTAAATTTCAGGATAATAGGAGGAGCCGGAAAGTTTTTCATAAATTGCAGCCTCTTTGCGGGCGATGTTTCGATAAGAAGGAAAAAAGACTTTTAACGCCATTTTTTTGCCGTCTTTTTTGTATGAAAATACATAGGCACTTCTTCCTTTGCCGCACAGCTCAAGCTCAGCCGGTTTAAAGACGAGCTTATTAAAACGCTTTTCTTCTTGATACTGAATCGATTCGGCTAATCTTTTGACATCTGACATTGACTTCACCTTCTTTGGTTTCAGTTTATGCGGCTGAAAAACGAATGATGAAAAAACCATGTGATTCGGTAGAGCAATGGATTGTATAAAACATAACATTTACGCACGAAGGATACAACGAAAGACGCTCAATATGTGTCAAGACATCGATTTGGTTAATGTTTAGCAAAATGGGTCAAACTACATATGTCATGCATCGATCTTATGTTCTAAAGAGGTGTAAATAGTGAAAGTGAAGATGAAATATTTCGTTACAGGACTTATCATGACAAGTGTACTCTTTTTCGCTGTTGATATGGAAGCAGCAGAACACTTGCAAAAAGAGTCAAAAACCATCAACGTTCAGCTTGAAAAGGTCTATCTAGACGGCGATGTGAGTATTGAAAGACAGCGGGCATCATTAGAAGACAAAGACACATTTTGGGCCCAGTATAAGGGCTGGACATTGGTAGAACAGCGAGAGGATTTTGCCCTTTTTAGAAAGCAAATTGACGATATATCGCCTTTAAGTAAAGCAAATGGATATATCGGATTATCAGAAGACGGCGTGATTTCTACGTTTCATGGAAGGCCTGACGGGTGGGCGGAGCCTATTCATCTCTTTTTTCAAATTGATACGTCCCGCTTGGAAAGTCATGTAGAGCAGCAGCTTGCACAAGGCATTCCGTTTCGAACAAAAGATGAATTTGAGCATGTGCTTGAAGTCATGAAACCTTACCGAAATGAACAATCGTTTTAATCGTATGACAGCTTGCTGGTGTGAAGACCGCAAGCTCTTTTTCATGGGTTGACGATGAAAAAAGGCTGAGCGAACGTATGTTAACTTTTATTACGGTTTTCTCTTCGATTTATGTTACAATGGAGAACAGTCAAAGAGGTGAAAACGGTGATAGAGTTTGTAAAAGGGACCATTGATTATGTGTGCCCGCAATATGTTGTCATTGAAAACGGCGGAGTGGGATATCAAGTCTATACCCCAAATCCGTTTATCTATCGAGTAACAAAACAAGAAACGATTTATACGTATCATTACATAAAGGAAGACGCTTTTTCGTTATATGGATTCCAAACACGAGAAGAAAAAGCGTTGTTCACAAAACTGTTAAATGTCACAGGGATTGGACCGAAGGGTGCGCTTGCGATTCTTGCTTCCGGTGACCCTGGCGCTGTCATTTCAGCGATCGAACGAGAGGATGAAGCTTTTCTCATTAAATTCCCGGGTGTTGGCAAAAAAACAGCACGACAGATCATTCTAGATCTGAAAGGGAAGCTCGCAGATGTGGTGCCTGAAATGATAGGAAACTTATTTAACCACGAGGATCATATCCAGATTGAAACGCAGCAAAGCGCTTTAGATGAAGCGGTTGAAGCCTTAAGTGTCCTTGGGTATGGTGATCGTGAAATCAAAAAGGTTCTTCCTTTATTAAAAGAAGAGAAGAATCTTACAACCGATCAATATGTGAAAAAAGCTTTACAAAAAATGTTGAAATAGGGTGATGTCTCATGGATGAACGGCTCGTCTCAACTGAAGCAGACAACCATGAATCAGCCATTGAGCAAAGTCTGCGTCCACAGACGCTTAGTCAATATATTGGCCAGCAGAAAGTAAAGGATAATCTCAGCGTATTTATTGAAGCTGCCCGAATGAGGCAGGAAACGCTGGATCACGTTCTTTTATATGGGCCGCCGGGACTTGGGAAAACAACGCTTGCGTCGATCATTGCCAATGAAATGAATGTTCAGCTGCGTACAACGTCTGGACCAGCGATTGAACGCCCTGGCGATTTGGCGGCGATCTTAACATCTCTTGAACCTGGCGATGTTCTGTTTATTGATGAAATTCATCGCTTGCAGCGTTCAATAGAGGAAGTGCTATATCCAGCGATGGAGGACTTTTGTCTAGATATCGTGATTGGAAAAGGAGATACAGCACGCTCTGTGCGGCTTGATTTACCGCCATTTACGCTTGTAGGTGCTACAACCCGTGTTGGGCTTTTAACAGCGCCGCTTCGTGATAGGTTTGGGGTTCATGCAAGATTGGAATACTATGAGCAAAGAGATTTGGCTCACATTGTAGCAAGAACAGCCGAGCTGTTTGAGATTGGGATCGACATTCGTTCAGCTGAAGAGATTGCAAGAAGATCTAGAGGCACACCGAGGGTCGCCAATCGTCTGCTCAGAAGAGTAAGAGATTTTGCGCAGGTGCTTGGAAATCATGCGATCACACAAGACATTGCAGAAGATGCTCTTGAGCGTCTGCAAGTTGACAGACTCGGACTTGATCATATCGATCATAAACTGCTTTTAAGTATGATTGAAAAATTTAGAGGCGGTCCTGTTGGACTTGATACGATCTCAGCGACAATTGGAGAAGAATCACATACGATTGAAGATGTGTACGAACCGTATTTACTGCAAATTGGTTTTTTGCAAAGAACACCAAGAGGGCGGGTCGTCACAAGAGAAGCGTATGAACATTTTCATATGGAGGTTCCGATTCGTGACTGAATTCCCTAAAATGTTGATGATTTTAGGTGGTGTCCTTTTTGCCGCAGGTTTAGTGTTTCAATTGGTTGGGAAACTTCCAGGCGATATTTTCGTGAAAAAAGGGAACGTAACGTTCTTTTTTCCTGTGATTACATGCATTGTCATTAGCATCGTCCTAACCATTTTACTCAATGTCTTCGGACGGATGAAATAACGTTAACTAGTTAACTACAGAATAGGTGAAGGAAATGAAGTTAGAACTATTTGATTTTGATTTACCAGAAAGATTGATTGCACAAGTGCCGCTTGAAAAACGAGATGCATCAAGACTGATGGTCTTAAATAAACAAACAGGTGACATCACACATGATACATTCTCGCAAATCACAGATTACTTTCAAAAGGGTGATTGTCTCGTTTTAAACAATACACGTGTATTGCCTGCACGTCTGTTTGGAACGAAAGAGGATACGGGTGCTAAAGTGGAGCTGCTTCTTTTGAAACAAGAAGAAGGAGACAAATGGGAAACGCTCGTGAAACCAGCAAAACGTGTGAAAAACGGAACAGTCATTACATTTGGTGATGGACGATTAAAAGCGGTATGTACAGAAGAACTGGAACATGGCGGAAGAAAAGTTGAGTTTCAGTATACAGGCATTTTTTATGAAGTACTTGAATCCTTAGGTGAAATGCCGCTGCCTCCGTACATTAAAGAGCAGCTTGACGATCGTGAGCGTTATCAAACCGTCTATTCCAAAGAGGTTGGTTCCGCTGCTGCGCCTACTGCCGGTCTTCACTTTACAAATGAACTGCTAGATGCTCTTAAAGCAAAAGGAGTGCATATTGCATTTATTACGCTCCATGTTGGGCTTGGTACATTTCGACCGGTCAGTGCTGAACGCATTGAAGAACATGAAATGCACGCAGAGTTTTACGAAATGAATGAAGAAACGGCAGAAGAGCTTAATCGAGTGCGCAAAGAAGGCGGGCGAATTATTTCAGTCGGAACAACTTCGACAAGAACGCTTGAAACCATTGCAAGTGCTTATGATGGTGAATTCAAAGCGTCAAGCGGATGGACGTCGATTTTTATTTATCCAGGCTATACATTTAAGGCAATTGATGGCATGATCACGAATTTCCACCTGCCAAAATCGTCTTTAATTATGCTTGTCAGTGCATTAGCTGGACGAGAACACGTCCTAAAAGCGTACAATGAGGCTGTAAAAGAGGAATATCGATTCTTCAGTTTTGGCGATGCCATGCTGATTCAATAACATTATACAACAAAGACAGGAGGGCTCATTTTTGTCGCAATTACCGATACGTTATGAGTTCATTAAATCATGCAAACAAACAGGTGCACGTCTTGGACGCGTTCATACACCGCACGGCTCCTTTGAAACACCTGTATTTATGCCAGTTGGTACACTGGCTACAGTCAAAACAATGGCGCCTGAAGAGTTAAAAGCAATGGAAGCAGGCATCATTTTAAGCAATACGTATCATTTATGGCTGCGCCCGGGGCATGACATTGTCAAAGAAGCAGGCGGCCTGCACAAATTTATGAACTGGGATCGAGCGATTCTAACAGATTCAGGCGGTTTCCAAGTGTTTTCTTTAAGTGAATTTAGAAAAATTGAAGAAGAAGGCGTTCACTTCCGTAATCACTTAAATGGAGATAAGTTGTTCCTTTCTCCTGAAAAAGCGATGGAGATTCAAAATGCGCTCGGCTCAGATATTATGATGGCATTTGATGAATGTCCTCCGTATCCAGCAGAGTACGATTATATGAAACGTTCTGTAGAGCGGACAAGCAGATGGGCAGAGCGCTGCTTAACAGCGCACCAGCGTCCAGAGGATCAAGGACTGTTTGGCATTGTACAGGGCGGAGAGTACGAAGAGCTTCGTAAACAAAGTGCAAAAGATCTTGTTTCACTTGATTTCCCAGGCTACGCCATTGGAGGTTTATCTGTTGGTGAACCTAAAGATGTGATGAACCGTGTGCTGGAGTTCACAACGCCATTTTTACCGGATGACAAGCCAAGATACTTAATGGGTGTTGGCTCACCAGATTCATTAATTGACGGCGCGATTCGCGGTGTCGATATGTTTGACTGTGTACTGCCGACGCGAATTGCCAGAAACGGTACGCTCATGACAAGCGAAGGACGTCTTGTTGTGAAAAATGCTAAATATGAGCGTGATTTCAGACCAATCGATGAAAACTGTGACTGCTACACATGTAAAAATTACACACGTGCTTATATTAGACATTTAATCCGTACAAATGAGACGTTCGGAATTCGATTAACAACTTATCATAATCTTCATTTTCTGTTAAAATTAATGGAGCAAGTGAGAGAAGCTATCCGTGAGGATCGTTTAGGTGATTTTAGAGAAGAGTTTTTTGAGCGTTATGGTTTTAACAAACCGAATGCGAAAAACTTTTAACGCATAAACGAAAGGCTTTACAATGCTTTAGAAAGGGGTGAGATAGAATGGATGGTGGTATGGGTTCAATCATTATGATTGTTGTCATGTTTGCTGTGCTTTACTTCTTGTTAATCCGTCCACAGCAAAAGCAACAAAAAGCTGTGCGTCAGATGCAGCAATCTTTATCAAAAGGCGATAAAATCGTCACAATCGGTGGTTTACACGGTGAAATCGACTACATTGATGAATCAAAAGTGGTCATCAAAACAAGCGAAAACAACCGTTTAACTTTCGACCGACGTGCTATTAGAGAATTAGCTGACAAAGGTTAATCCTCCAATACATAGCGATAAAAAAAGAGCGATATCATTCGCTCTTTTTTTATTTACCCCGAAGATTAACGCCAATCATTCCCCCTAGCATACAAATTCCCAAAAAGGCTGCATGATAGATGAATTGTTCTGGTGAAAAGGTTTCTCCAAACCCTAAATATTGAAATAAAAAAACAGTGAGTGAAAAGATAAAAGAGGTCATGGCGCCAATGAGCCAGCCCCGTTCCTTTGCTTTCCCTCCAGAAATCATTCCTCCTAGAAAAAGTGCCGCAAAGGACAAGATCATGATCATCCATTTAAACGATGATTCCTGCATACTTGTGAAGGTAAGCATCAGTGATACAAGTAAGCTTGTAACAATCATCACGACAAAAATAGCAATTAAGCCAGATAAAATGCCTTTTCCTATTTGTTTCGTTTCCTGCATGTGATTCGTCTCCTCTCCAATTGACCGAAGCTTGTCTTTTACTAAAATGTATTCACGGAGAAGAAAAAATAGACATGTTTCTCGTGATAAAAACCGAGGCTTTCTTTTCTACATAAATAAAGTGTTTTGACACAAGCTATGGTGGAGAAGGAGGGGTTACATCATATGCAGGACATCTTAATTATCTCCATGAGAACGATCATTTTATATTTTCTCATTTGGTTTATCTTTCGTTTAATGGGCAAAAGGGAGATTGGGGAACTGAGTATTTTAGATCTTGTTATTTTTATGATGATCGCTGAAATTGCGGTGCTCGCCATAGAAGAAGTTGAGGATCACATGTTACATACAGTATGGCCGATCCTGCTGTTAACCTTCATTCAAATCACCCTTGCCTATTTGTCACTAAAATTCCAAGGTGTCCGGCGTTTTCTCGACGGTAAGCCGGCCCTGCTCATCATCAACGGAAAAATAGATGAGGGTGCGATGAGAAAACAGCGATACAATTTTGATGATTTGCTCATTCAATTAAGAGAAAATAACATCGATAGTATCCAGGATGTCTCATATGCCATCTTAGAGCCTTCAGGGAAGCTCGCCGTTGTTGAAAAAGAAAACAAGCGCAAACATGCAGCGCTTGAGCTCCCTCTTATTGCAGACGGTGTGGTTCAGCATGATCATCTCAAGCAGATCAACCATGATGAACAGTGGCTGATAAAGGAGCTTGCCAAAAGAGGCTATCATGACATCGAGCAGATCTCCTACTGTAGCTTTAATCAGAAGGATTTTTATATTGATTTGAAAGATGAAGTGATCAAGAAAGAATGAGCTACAGCAGCTTCCCAATAAAGGGGATGCGGCGTAGCTCTTCTCGTTTCACTAGCCCAAGCCAGATTAATAGAATGACATACAGCACGCACGTCAAAAAGATCATCATGACAAGCTCCAAAGGGGCGGAAAAGAGTCCGCTCGCTTGATGTTTCATCCATAAACTGACTGCCCCAGTACCGATGATCACAAGGACGCAAAGTCCATATTCTTTTAATGGTAAATGAATAGGCAGCACTTTACCGACAGTTGCCGCATGGAGCAATGTGACAAGGACGATGCCGATGAGTATCGCAAGCGCTGCGCCCATAATGCCAAAGCTTGGCTGTGAAGCAAGAACAAAGATCATGCCTGTTTTCACAACAGCTCCTATCAAGCTGTTGGTCATCGCTGCCCCCGCTAAATTTAATGCTTGAAGGACAGCCTGCAACGGCCCTTGAAAGTAATAGAGCAAAAAGAAGGGGGCCATGAATTTTACATAGACAGCGGCATGAGATGAACCATACATGAAGAGGGTTAAATTTTCTGCATACACAAAAAGGATAATACATGAAATGCCCCCGCTTAATAAACAAAGGCGCATCGCCTGCTTGAGCCGGTATTCGACCGTTTTGCGTTTGTTCTGTTCCATCCCCTCACTAATCGCTGGAACTAGTGCGGTGGAGAGAGAATACGTGATAAAACTAGGAAGTGTCAAAAGGGTGAGCGCAAGTCCTGTCAATTCTCCGTACTGCCTTGTTGCTTCCACAGCTGCATAACCGGCAATCGCAAGGCTTTGCGCGACGACAATCGGTTCTAAAAACCACGAGATATTGCCGATGAAACGGCTGCCTGTCGTTGGCAGGGCAATACTCATGAGCTGTTTAAACGTGTCCTTCCCATCATGAATTGCCTTGAAAAAACGTTTTCGGATACGGATGGTCTTTTTATAACGAAAGGCAATCAGTAAGTAAGCAAGTGAAATCATTTCCCCAATGACAGATGAAATCATGGCGCCTGCTGCTGCGTATTCAATTCCATAAGGCAGGAACGCTGTTGTACATACTGCTACGAGTGAAATTCTTGCGACCTGTTCTAGTACTTGCGACATCGCAAGCGGGCTCATTTGCTGTCTTCCTTGGAAATAGCCCCTTAACACACTTGAGATCGCAATAACGGGTACGACTGGTGTAATGGCAAGCAGAGGATAGACCGTTCTAGGATCTGTCAGCATATTTTCCGCCATAATAGGGGCAAACCATAAAAAAAGCGGCGTGAAAATCAGGCTGAGTGTTCCTGTTATCGCAAGGGACATCACTAGAATGCGTTTTGTTTTCTGTTTGTCACCACGGGCTTCTGCTTCTGCGACTAGCTTACTAATCGCAACAGGAAGTCCGAATTGTGTCAGCGTCACGGCGAGAAAAAAGGTAGGCGCTGCCATCATATAAAGCCCTACGCCTTCTTCACCAATGAACCTTGCAATCACAATTCGATTGACAAAACCCAATATTCTTGTAATAAAACCTGCTAAAATTAAAATAATCGTCCCTTTTAAAAACGTTTGCTTCGTCAAATCACAGATCACCTGCCTTCTCAAACGACATAGAATCATATACAATAAGATATGCGTGTATATCGTCCAAGCATGACAAGTCTCTCGATAAAAAACTGAAAAGGGGGAGCCTCACATTGACACAACATCCGGCTGCTATATACAAAGACCATCTAAAGCCTTTTCTGTTCAGTAAGCTTGAAGAATTCATCGTTTTGGGCTATAAAGATGTAGATTTAGAGGAATTATGGTCATACTTAGAGAATAAGAAGTGGAAGAAAAAACAAGAGTATCCGATTCATGAAATGGTTGCAGATATTTTATCTGTGAAAATTGGCGAATTTATGAACTATGCAACCGTTCAGTCGTTTAAAACGTCTGCTTTTTTGGACAGTGAAGATGGCAAGAATATGCTGGACGAACTGTTGAAATAAGCCATCTAAATGGATTCAGGTGTTTAAGGAGGAAATACATAATGAAAAAAGGGCGCATACTTGCGTTTTTCTTAGTGGTTCTGTTAATCGGAACTGGTGTGGGCTTATTAACGAAGCCCGTTGCGAAAGATATGACGCTAGGGCTGGACTTACAGGGTGGATTTGAAGTTCTGTATGATGTACACCCGGTGAAAAAAGAAGACAAGATCACAAATGGTGTTCTCGTCAGTACAGTAGAGGCTTTAAACCGAAGAGCCAACGTGCTTGGGGTCAGTGAGCCGAACATTTCGATTGAAGGAAACAACCGTATCCGCGTACAGCTTGCGGGTGTAAAAGATCAAAACAGAGCACGGGAGATTCTATCGACTGAAGCACAGCTTTCCTTCAGAGATACGAATGACAAAGAGCTCCTAAACGGATCTGATCTTGTTGAAAATGGTGCAAAACAAACATTCAATCAAACGAATGAGCCGATCGTGACAGTCAAACTAAAGGATGCGAAAAAGTTTGGTGACGTGACAAAAAAAGTAGCGGCGATGGCACCAAACAATCAGCTTGTCATTTGGCTTGATTATCATAAGGGAGATTCCTTCAAAAAAGAAGTCTCTAAATCAAATCATAAGTATGTATCTGCGCCGAATGTAAACCAAGAAATTAACAGCAGTGACGTACAAATCGAAGGAAACTTTACGGTTCAAGAGGCAAAAGACCTTGCGAGCATTTTAAATGCCGGCGCATTGCCAGTAAAATTAACCGAAAAATATTCAACATCTGTGAGTGCACAGTTTGGTGAGCAAGCACTAAACGAAACAGTCTTCGCAGGAATTGTAGGAATCGCATTTATCTTCTTATTCATGCTGTTTTATTACCGATTACCAGGTCTTGTTGCTGTCATTACACTGTCAGCTTATATCTATATCACACTGCAAGTCTTTGACTGGATGGGTGCGGTCATGACACTGCCTGGAATCGCTGCATTGATTCTTGGGGTAGGGATGGCTGTCGATGCCAACATTATTACGTATGAGCGGATTAAAGAAGAGCTCAAGCTCGGTAAATCTGTCCGTTCTGCTTTCAGATCGGGTAACCGCAGATCATTTGCCACGATCTTTGATGCAAACTTAACAAGTATCATTGCCGGAGGGGTTCTGTTCTTCTTTGGAACAAGCTCTGTCAAAGGATTTGCAACTATGCTTATCCTATCGATTTTGACAAGCTTTATCACGGCTGTCTTCCTATCAAGATTCCTTCTTGGATTACTTGTAGAAAGCCGTTATCTCGACCGCAGAAAAGGTTGGTTTGGGGTTCGTCAGAAAGACATTATTGATATTCATGAAACAACTGAAAATACTGAACCGAAAACACCATTTGATAAATGGGATTTCGTCAGCAAACGTAAAGGCTTTATGATTTTCTCAGCAGCCATTACCATTGCTGGAATCATTGTGCTGTCGATCTTCAAGCTCAATGCAGGTATTGACTTTGCAAGTGGTACTAGAGTTGATATTCAAAGTGACCATAAACTGTCAACAGAACAGGTGGAGCAAGATTTTAAAAAGCTAGACCTTGAGACAGACAGTGTTGTGTTATCGGGTCAAAAAGAAAATCAAGCAGCAGCTCGATTTGTCGGTGTTCCGAATAAAGAAAAAATCGCTGAAGTGAAAGATTACTTCAAAGATAAATATGGAACGGAGCCTAACGTAAGTACAGTGTCTCCGACGGTTGGAAAAGAGCTTGCGCGTAACGCATTATACGCTGTCATCATTGCTTCGATCGGGATTATCTTATATGTATCCGTCCGATTTGAGTATAAAATGGCGATTGCAGCGATAATCTCTCTGCTTTACGATGCATTCTTTATCGTTGCCTTCTTTAGTATTACGCGCTTAGAGGTGGATGTCACCTTCATTGCAGCGATACTCACGGTCATTGGGTACTCAATCAATGACACGATTGTCACCTTCGACAGGGTGCGTGAGCAAATGAAGAAACGCAAACCGAAAACGATCGAAGATTTATCGTACATTGTGAATTTAAGTTTACAGCAAACCTTTACGCGTTCTGTGAACACTGTGCTTACCGTACTTGTAGTGGTGATTGCACTTCTCATTTTCGGTTCAGCATCTATTACAAACTTCTCCATCGCCTTACTTGTCGGCCTATTAACAGGGGTGTATTCATCCCTTTACATTGCGGCACAAATTTGGCTGATATGGAAAGGCCGTGAGCTGAAAAAGCCGGCTAAAATAGATACAGAACAAGATATTTAAACAAGAAAGACTGCCAGCTTGGCAGTCTTTTTTTCATGCATCATACTTGTCATTGTCACAACAATAAGATGATATGTAAAAACATTTCGGGTTTCATTGATCTTGAAATGGTCTTTTGCTATAATGACATACGTTTAGATCAGTATAGAAAGCAAGTGTCCGTTTGGGGCATTTGGCTTTTATTCATTGGAGGGGCTGTTATGAAGGTTCGGGAAACTGAACTGCCAGGTATCGGTCACAAAGCCGAAATGATCACAAGAAATAATGAGAAACTTGCCATTATCACACATGATGACGGCAGAAGAGAGATGTATCATTTTCAAGAAGATGATCACGAAGAATGTATTTCTGGTATCTTGCTTAGCGATGAAGAAGCAAGACAAATCTCGGCTATTTTAGGCGGCATGGTCTATAAACCAAAAGCGCTTGAGACAGTGGAGGTGGCCATTGATGAACTCATCATTGAATGGTTTAAGATTGAAAAGAACGCACCGGCTGTTAACCAGACGATCGGAGACCTGAGTGTTCGCCAAAACTATCAAGTAACAGTCATCGCCATTGTGAGAAAATCACATGAGAAAATTTTAAATCCAGGACCAGATACGGTGATTGAAGAAGGAGACACCCTTGTCATCTCTGGAGAAAGAAAAGAATTAAAGAGCCTCATTAAAGAAAAACTCAGCAGCTAAGCGCCCATGCTGATAGAAAACCTTCCGCCATGTTCTTTCTGTGTTTAAAAAGGACAAGAAAGAGGGAAGAATAAAAGAAAAAGCTTGGGGGATTTGTAGATGAATAAACAACAATGGACCATCATACTCGCATTTATTTTCGTATTAATTGTCTCAGTATTTGCTGTTATTAACGTGCGGCCTGTACAGGTAGACTACTTATTTGGAACGGCTGAATGGCCGCTGATCCTTGTCATTATCGGTTCTGTTCTTATGGGCGGACTCATTGTGGCTTTTGCGGGGATTTTCCAAATTGTGAAACTAAAACGTGAATTAAAAACATTAAAAGCTGAACACGCAGCCGCTAAAGCAAGCCCTGCTTCTTCTCATAAAAAGGCGGACAAAGACGTTCAAAAGAAAACGAATGTCACACCTTTAAAAGAACAGCCAGCGTCTTTTGACCGGAAGGAAAAATAATCTTCCAGTACAATTTCATAAAATAAAAATTGAAACCCCTCAGTCCACTCTAGTATAATAGTGTGGTTGAGGGGTGAATTTATGTTATTATCCAAAATGCGTTGGGAATATGAACATCCTAGCGAAGAAAAAGTGAAATCACTCTCTGAAAATCTGAATATTTCAGCGCTGACTGCATCACTTCTTGTACAAAGAGGGCTCGAAGAAGTAGAAGAAGCGAGGTCTTTTTTATTTGATCAAAAAGCCGAATTTCATGATCCATTCTTATTAAAAGGAATGAAAGAAGCAGTAGAGCGCATCAACAAAGCGATCGAAGAGCAGGAATCGATTGTGATCTTCGGAGATTATGATGCAGATGGTGTGACAAGTACTTCTGTACTTTTACATACACTTAAAGAACGATCTGCGAAGGTAGACTTTTATATTCCAGATCGATTTAAAGAAGGATATGGGCCAAACGAACAGGCTTTCCGATATATCAAAGAGCAAGGAGCATCGCTTGTTATCACTGTGGATACAGGGATCGCTGCTGTAAATGAAGCACGTATTGCAAAAGAAATAGGATTAGACCTGATCATCACAGATCACCATGAACCAAGCGAGGACCTGCCTGAGGCACTTGCGATTGTACATCCTAAGCAGCCTGGGTGTGAGTATCCGTTTAAAGAGCTGGCGGGTGTCGGTGTTGCGTTTAAAGTGGCACATGCACTCCTTGGTAAACTCCCAGTAGAATTATTAGATCTTGCTGCAATCGGTACAATTGCGGATCTTGTCCCGTTGCATGATGAAAATAGATGGATTGCCAAAAAAGGTCTTCTGCAGCTTCGTCAATCTAGACGGCCTGGGTTAAAAGCGTTATTAAAAGAAGCAGGCGCCACTCTTGAAGAAGCAAATGAGGAAACAGTCGGCTTTCAAATTGCGCCAAGGCTGAATGCTGTTGGACGAATTGAGCAGGCAGATCCGGCTGTTCATCTTCTCATGACTGAGGATATGGATGAAGCAGAAGAACTCGCTCGTTTTGTACAAGAATTGAACAAAGAACGGCAGAAAATTGTGAGTACGATCACGGAAGAAGCCATTCAAATGGTCGAAGAGACAGGTGCTGACCAGTCTGCTATCGTCGTAGCAAAAGCTGGCTGGAATCCAGGCGTTGTCGGCATTGTTGCCTCAAAATTGACGGATACATTTTCTCGTCCGGCGATTGTGCTTGGAATAGACGAAGAAACGCAGATGGCGAAAGGTTCAGCTCGAAGTATTCCTGGCTTTGATTTATTTTTCCATTTGAGCAAGTGCCGTGACATCCTGCCGCATTTCGGTGGACACCCGATGGCAGCAGGAATGACACTTCAAGCGGATGATGTTCCTTTACTTAGGGAAAGATTGAATCAATATGCAAATGAAACATTGACAGAAGAAGATTTCATTCCAATTCAACGGGTCGATGCAGTATGTAAAGTGGACGAAATGACGGTGCAAGCCATTGAAGAAGTGGGACTGCTGTCCCCGTTTGGCATGCAGAATCCTAAGCCGTTCATTATGATTGAAGACGCCCAGCTTGAAGACATCCGAACGATCGGGGCCAATCAAAATCACATTAAAATGTCACTAAAAGACGAAGACAAGCTGCTCGACTGTGTCGGTTTTCACCAAGGCAAGCTAAAAGAAGAACTTGTCCCAGGGAGTCAAATTTCTGTCGTTGGTGAGGTCTCGATTAATGAATGGAATAACCGAAAGAAACCTCAGCTCATGCTAAAAGACGCCAGAGTCGATGAATGGCAGCTCTTTGATTTACGCGGGAAAAAAGATTGGGAAAAGAAAGTATCAACACTTGATCCAGCAAAAACGATGGTCTTCTGTTTTGACGAAGAAACAAAAAGGCAATCGGAGCTGGTGGATATTCCGATTCACCTTATTGATGCAGAAAATGTATCCACGTTTGATGTGCAGGAAAAGTATGTGATCTTTGCCGATGTTCCTGCAGATGAACACTTGCTCAAGCTGCTTTTAGAAAATCAACAACCAGCAAGAATTTATACGGTGTTTCAGCGGAAAGAAGATCACTTTATGTCCTCATTCCCGAGCCGTGATCAATTCAAATGGTTCTATGGGTTCTTGTTCAAACGGGGAAGTTTTCCTATTAAAGAACAAGGCATGGAGCTTGCTAAACATAGAGGTTGGACAAAAGATACAATCATTTTTATGACAAAGGTGTTTTTTGAACTCGGTTTTGTTAAAATAGAGAATGGTGTGCTGTCAATAGTGCGTGATGCCCCTAAAAAAGATTTAACCGCATCATCGTCTTATACAGCAAAACAACGATTGATGGAACTCGATCAAACACTAACATATTCCTCAGCCAAAGAGCTGAAGGAATGGCTGAATAGCATGATGAGCGAAGTCTCACCTGTGCTTTGACGTACGAGGAGGAAAAGGAAAAGATGGATTTAAAACAATATGTGACAGTTGTACCTGACTACCCAAAGGAAGGTGTACAATTTAAAGATATTACAACGTTAATGGATAAAGGCGAAGTGTACCGTTATGCAACGGATCAAATCGTTGAATACGCGAAGGAAAGAGACATTGATCTCATTGTTGGACCTGAAGCGCGTGGATTCATTATTGGCTGCCCTGTAGCATACGCACTTGGTGTAGGTTTTGCCCCAGTTCGTAAAGAAGGAAAGCTTCCTCGTGAAGTCATCAAAGTCGATTACGGTTTGGAATACGGTAAAGATGTATTAACGATTCATAAAGATGCAATTCGTCCTGGTCAGCGTGTACTGATCACAGATGATTTGCTTGCGACAGGTGGAACGATTGAAGCATCCATCAAGCTGGTTGAGGAATTAGGCGGCGTTGTGGCAGGGATTGCATTTTTAATTGAGCTGACGTATCTTGATGGCAGAAAGAAGCTTGACGGTTACGACATCTTGACGTTAATGCAATACTAATGGAGTTTTACGAAAAAAGCACTCAGTAAGAAGGGTGCTTTTTTCCTATCAAAAATCTTTTAGCGGACTTCTTCTCTTTACATCTATCGAATTTTTCTTGATAATAAACTACAATACAGTTTTCATTTAAAAAGGTGATTCCATGGCGAACGAACAAGTTTTAACGGCGCAGCAGGTCATTGATAAGGCAAGAGAATACCTGTCCGCTGAACATATTCAATTTATAGAGCGTGCATACGAATATGCTGAAAATGCTCACAAGGAGCAATACCGGAAATCCGGTGAGCCCTATATTATCCATCCTATTCAAGTGGCGGGAATTCTTGTTGATCTTGAAATGGACCCTTCGACCATTGCTGGCGGCTTCTTGCATGATGTTGTCGAAGACACGGATGTGACATTAGAAGATTTAAAAGAGCATTTTAACGAAGAAGTAGCCATGCTTGTTGATGGTGTGACAAAGCTCGGAAAGATTAAATATAAATCACAAGAAGAACAACAGGCTGAAAACCATCGTAAAATGTTTGTTGCAATGGCGCAGGATATTCGCGTCATCTTAATTAAGCTGGCAGACCGTCTCCACAATATGAGAACACTCAAACACCTTCCGCAGGAAAAGCAGCGAAGAATCTCAAATGAAACCCTTGAGATCTTTGCACCGCTAGCGCACAGATTAGGGATTTCAAAGATTAAGTGGGAGCTTGAAGATACAGCCCTCCGCTATTTAAATCCGCAGCAATACTACCGGATTGTGAATCTCATGAAGCGTAAACGAGCGGAACGTGAGGAATACTTGGACGAGGTTGTCAATGAAGTAAAAGACCGCGTGTCTGAGGTGAACATTAAGGCTGAATTCTCCGGCAGACCGAAACATATTTATAGTATTTATCGAAAAATGGTCATGCAAAATAAGCAATTTAATGAAATATATGATTTGCTGGCTGTTCGTATTTTGGTTGACAGCATTAAAGACTGCTATGCGGTACTTGGTATTATTCATACGTGCTGGAAGCCGATGCCAGGCAGATTTAAGGATTATATTGCGATGCCAAAGCCGAACATGTATCAGTCTCTTCATACAACGGTGATTGGTCCAAAAGGGGACCCGCTTGAAGTTCAGATTCGTACAGTGGAAATGCACGAAATTGCGGAATACGGAATTGCGGCACACTGGGCGTATAAAGAAGGCAAAGAGTCAGCAGAATCGACGGAAGAAGCCGTTTTCCAGAAGAAGCTGTCTTGGTTTAGAGAAATTCTTGAATTCCAAAATGAATCCACAGATGCGGAAGAATTTATGGAATCGTTAAAAATCGATCTCTTCTCTGATATGGTGTTTGTATTTACACCAAAAGGAGACGTCATTGAGCTACCGTCTGGTTCAGTTCCAATTGATTTCTCATACCGGATTCATTCGGAAATTGGAAATAAAACAATCGGAGCCAAAGTCAACGGTAAAATGGTCACACTTGATCATAAGTTAAAAACAGGTGACATTATTGAAATTCTGACATCTAAGCATAGCTATGGACCAAGCCAGGATTGGGTCAAACTTGCCCAAACCTCCCAAGCGAAGCACAAGATCAGACAGTTTTTCAAGAAACAGCGCCGTGAAGAAAATGTCGAAAAAGGCCGAGAACTTGTGGAGAAAGAAATCAAAAACCTTGAGTTCGATGTTAAAGACATCTTGACCGCTGAAAATCTGCAAAAAGTGGCTGATAAATTTAATTTCTCAAATGAAGAGGACATGTATGCAGCCGTTGGTTATAACGGAATTACGGCACTCCAAGTGGCGAATCGTTTAACGGAAAAAGAAAGAAAACAAAGAGATCAGGAAGAACAAGAGAAAACCGTTCAAGAAGTGTCTGTAGAGTCAAAACCATATCACGGGAAAAAACGGGAAGCTGGCGTGCGAGTGAAAGGCATTGATAACTTGCTTGTCCGTTTATCTAAGTGTTGTAATCCTGTTCCTGGTGATAGCATTGTTGGTTTTATTACAAAAGGCCGTGGCGTATCTGTTCACCGTGATGACTGTCCGAACGTGAAGACAGGAGAAGCGCAGGAACGGTTAATCCCGGTTGAGTGGGAGCATGAACAGCCTGCTCGAAACCGTAAAGAATACAATGTGGAAATTGAGATATTAGGATATGACAGGCGCGGCTTACTTAATGAAGTGCTTCAAGCAGTCAACGAAACCAAAACGAACATCTCGTCGGTTTCTGGTAAGTCTGATCGTAACAAAGTGGCGACGATCCATATGGCGATCTTTATCCAAAATATTAACCATTTGCACAAAGTGGTAGAACGCATCAAACAAATCAAAGACATTTACTCTGTTCGCCGATTCATGAATTAGAAAGGAAGTATATCGTCTATGAGGCTTGTTGTTCAGCGTGTGACGAGTGCATCTGTGAAAGTAGGAGAAGAGATCACAGGTGCCATCAATGAAGGCTATATGGTGCTCGTTGGTGTTACACATGAAGACACAGAAGAAGATGTGCATTACTTAGCTGAAAAGCTCGCACACTTGCGTATTTTTGAAGATGAAAACGGGAAAATGAATCTTTCGTTATTGGATGTAAAAGGAAGCGTGCTGTCTGTATCTCAATTTACTCTTTATGGTGATACGAGGAAAGGCAGACGGCCGAACTTTATGAAAGCTGCCAAACCGGATGTGGCGAATTCACTTTACGAATGCTTCAATGAAACGCTTAGAGAAAAGGGCATCCATGTTGAAACTGGACGTTTTGGGGCGATGATGGACGTCTCATTGACCAATTCGGGGCCAGTCACCATGTTGATGGACAGCAAAGAATAGAAAGACATTAGACTGTAGATAAACTCTTGCTGAGAGTTTGTTTAGAGTCTTTTTCTTTTGCGATCAAACAAAAAAGAGGCGCAGCGGCCTCTTTTTTCTATCGGAAATATTGTTTTAATCCTTCTGTCATTCCTTCTGTCACTCGTTCTTGGTAAGAGGCGCTATAAATGATCGCTTCTTCTTGAGGATTGCTTAAATAGCCGAGTTCATATAAAAGGGAAGGGCGTTTGTTTTCTCTTAAAACAAAATAATCTCCAAATTGGACTCCTTTATCAGGGATCTGTGATCGTTTTGCGACTTCCGTATGAACGCTTGTCGCCAGACGTTGATCTTTGGATGCCTGATAATAATATGCGGTGCTTCCTCTGATACTTGGGTCCATAAAGCTATCATAATGAAGACTAATAAATGCATCTGCATTTCGGTAATGTGAAGTGGCAACCCTCGATTGAAGGCTGATGAAAGTATCATCACTTCTTGTTAAATAGACATTTGCCCCAGAAGCTCTTAACTTACCTGCCAGCAAATGAGCGGTTTTGATCGTGATATTCTTTTCAAATGCACCGTCTGCGCCGATCGTGCCGCTGTCTTTTCCGCCATGCCCAGGATCAAGAACAATTGTTTTGCCTTTTAAAGATCCAGTGCCAGACGATGAATCCTGCTGAGGTCTTGGTGCTTCGCTGCTATTTTTCTTTGTTTGAACGACCCAGCTCGCCACGTAGCCTGTTCCGCCGTTTGATAATGTCACCTCGTACCAGTCACCTTGTGTACGAACAATTTGATAAGCAGCTCCTTTTGTTGCTCTTTCTGCAATTCCAGCAGAGGTAGAAGCGCTTTTTCTAATATTCGTTCCATCATAAACGATGTACGCTTTCTGATGAGATGACGAAGAGGATGAATTCTTTTCAGGTGCTGCACTTGTTCCTTGGTTTGAGACAATATAATAACTTGCAACCCAGCCTTTAACGCCTTTTGCTTCGATTTCATACCAGCCATTTTGCTCCCGTAAAATGGTGACTTGAGTGTTACGGGAAAGTGAAGCGGCCACTTGTGCATTTGGTGCCGCCGATTTTCGAACATTCAAGCTTGATACGCCAACTGTGCCGGACTGTTTAGAACGAGCGGGCTCAGCTGAACTGGATGAAGAAGCGTTTTGTCCGCCAGAAATATAATCAGAGTGGACCCAGCCTTCCGCTTGTTTGTACGATATTTTTGTCCATTCGCCGCTTGTGTCCAGCTTTTTAGCGGAAGCGCCCTGCGGGAAAGTGCCAATGACTTGATAGGAAGTCCCTGGGCCTGTCCGAATGCGAAGGTCGGAGGCTGTTGACGTAATCGAACTGCTTCCTTGCGTACTTTGACCTTGCGTCTTTTGCTTAGCAGGCTTTTGTGCATCGGATGACTTGGTAATCAGCCATGAGACGACCCAGCCTTTTTGTCCGTTCGATAGCCCGATCTGTACCCATTCTCCTTGTTCAGTGAGAATCGGGTAGCTTTCTCCTCGTTTCACAACTGCTGCGATCCCGTAGCTTAAACCAGGTCCGGTTCGCACATTGATTTCATCTGTTGCAACGACAGCTTGATCTGTTTGAGCCGTCGCATGTGTCATTGGCCAAGTGCTGGCAATGAGGACAAAACAGGTGAGCAGCAACATCATGTGATGGTGTGTTTTCAGATTCAAAACGGTGTTTTCCCCTCCCTTGTAAAACCGATGAATGTTAATTCGTTATGTAATGGATGAATTCCTTGCGGTTTCCCTAATAAAAATGAATCAATCTGTTTATACTAGATAAAAATGTGATAAAAGGATGTACAAACATGAGATTAAGCAGAAAATTAGGACGAGTGCAATATAATGGACATCGTGATATCGATCGCTGGCAGCACGACGAAATGGATCAACCAGGCTTCCTTGAAGAAACGGCATCTGAATACGGATGCACGTCAAAAGAAGAGCTGGAAAAGAAAAAGAGACACGGCAAGGGTTGACAGAGTGGCAGCACCGACCTTATTATAATATAAATCAACACACTTGAAAATTTAAAATGTGGAACTGATGATAGAGAATAGTAGGGTAAATTGCGTGAGCAGAGAGGAATCGCCTTAGGCTGAAAGCGAATCCGCATGGCATTTATCACGAAAGAACACTCTGTAGGTTTCCTGCTGAACACTCAAAAAATGAGTCATTAGGCGGAGAACGTGAATCTGCGTTAAGGATTTGAGCGGGAACATGGCTAGATCAGTTCCAACTAGGGTGGCACCACGGGTATAACTCTCGTCCCTACTATACACATAGTAGAGGCGGGGGTTTTTTATATGTCCACATAAAAAATGAATGATGGTCGTAGGAGGACGAAAAATGAGTTTTAATATTCCAAGAGGCACACAGGATATTTTACCGGGAGAATCAGAACGCTGGCAGTATGTTGAACAAATTGCGAGAGATACATGTGCAGCCTTTCAATACAAAGAAATCCGCACACCGATTTTTGAGCATACGGAACTGTTTGCACGAGGAGTAGGCGAGTCAACAGATATCGTTCAAAAAGAGATGTACACATTTGAAGACAAAAAAGGACGTAGCATCACACTTCGCCCAGAAGGAACAGCTTCAACTGTCCGTTCTTATGTTGAAAATAAACTGTTTTCACAGCCTGCACAGCCTACAAAGCTGTACTACATTGGACCAATGTTCCGCTATGAGCGTCCCCAAACGGGAAGATATCGTCAATTTTATCAATTCGGAATTGAAGCGATCGGTTCAAAAGATCCTGCCATTGATGCAGAGGTCATTTCATTAGCGATGAGTGTGTATGAGAAAGCGGGTCTTTCCAACTTAAAACTCGTCATTAACAGCCTTGGTGACAAAGAAAGCCGTGCAGATTACCGTCAAGCACTTGTCGAGCACTTTGAACCAAGAATTGATGAATTCTGTCATGACTGCCAAATTCGTTTGCATCAAAATCCATTGCGTATTCTTGATTGTAAAAAGGACCGCGACCACGAACTGATGGCAACGGCACCATCCATTCAAGATTACTTAAATGAAGAATCACGGACTTATTTTGAAAAAGTAAAACAATACTTAACCGATCTAGGCATTGAATATGTCGTCGATCCGAACTTAGTGCGCGGTCTTGATTATTACAATCACACTGCTTTTGAGATTATGAGTAATGCAGAAGGCTTTGGTGCGATCACAACATTAGCCGGCGGCGGCCGTTATGATGGACTTGTTGAAGGAATTGGCGGTCCTGAATCACCAGGTATCGGCTTTGCGATGAGTATTGAACGTTTCCTATCAGCGATTGATGCAGAGAAGATTGAGCTTCCTGTTCAAGACGGGATTGATTTATACATTGCGGCATTAGGAGATCAAGCAAAAGATTATGCTGTTGGCTTATTGAATCGCTTAAGAAAAGAAGGCATTTCAAGTGAAATGGACTATACAGGGAAAAAGCTAAAAGCACAATTTAAAGCCGCAGACCGCTCGAAAGCCAAGTTTATTGCAGTTCTTGGTGAAGATGAGCTGGCGCAGCAAATTGTAAACGTAAAAGATACGACAACAGGTGAACAAATTGAAGTGAAGCTTGATGAGCTGATTCAAATGATGAAAGCCCACCAGAAAGCGTAAAGAAGGAGTGGAATGTTTGTGTTTGGTAGAACTTTTTATTGTGGAGAAGTAACAGAAGACCAAATCGGTCAAACAGTTGTATTAAAAGGATGGGTACAAAAACGTCGTGACCTTGGCGGATTAATCTTTATTGACCTGCGTGATCGTACAGGCATTGTGCAAGTTGTCTTTCATCCAGACCAATCAAAAGAGGCTCTTGAGACAGCAGAATCGATTCGGAATGAATATGTCCTTGATATTAAAGGGACAGTGGTCGCAAGAGAAGAAGCCACGATCAACCCAAATTTAAAAACAGGCAAAATTGAAATTCAAGTCGACACAGTCACTGTTTTAAATGAAGCCAAGACGCCTCCATTTGTGATTTCTGATCAAGCAGATGAGGTATCAGAAGATGTGCGCTTAAAATACCGCTACCTAGATCTTCGCCGTCCTGCGATGTTTGAAACGATGAAAATGCGACATGAAGTCACAAAAGCATTCCGCCATTTCTTAGATGATCACGGCTTTCTAGACATTGAAACGCCAATTTTAACAAAAAGTACGCCAGAAGGTGCACGTGACTATCTTGTGCCAAGCCGTGTACACGAAGGAGAATTCTATGCGCTGCCGCAGTCTCCGCAATTATTTAAGCAATTGCTCATGGTGTCTGGGATGGACCGCTACTATCAAATCGCTCGCTGCTTTAGAGATGAAGACTTGCGTGCTGACCGTCAGCCGGAATTTACACAAGTCGATATTGAAATGTCCTTTATGAGCCAAGAAGACATCATGACGCTTGCTGAAGAGATGATGTCAAAGGTGATGAAAGATGTCAAAGGTGTTGACTTGACATTGCCATTACCTCGTATGACGTACGATGAAGCGATGAATTCCTATGGTTCTGACAAGCCAGATACACGATTTGACATGAAGCTTGTCAACATTTCAGACACCGTAAAAGACTCAGATTTCAAAGTCTTCAGTGGTGCTGTAAACAATGGCGGAGCTGTCAAAGCGATTAATGTCAAAGGGGCTGCAGCAAACTACTCAAGAAAAGACATCGATGCACTCGGTGCATTTGCAGCGAACTATGGTGCAAAAGGTCTTGCTTGGCTAAAAGCTGAAGGGACAGAGTTAAAAGGACCAATCGCTAAATTCTTTGATGAGTCAAAACAAGCAGAATTAAAAGAACAGCTTCAAGTTGAAGAAGGCGACCTTTTACTCTTTGTTGCAGATAAGACGTCTGTTGTCCATGATGCGCTTGGCGCACTTCGCTTAAAACTTGGCAAAGAGCTTAAACTCATCGATGAGTCTGTCTTTAATTTCTTATGGGTTGTCGATTGGCCGCTGCTTGAAAAAGATGAAGAAGAAGGCCGCTTCTATGCTGCCCACCATCCTTTCACAATGCCAGTTCGGGATGATCTTGAATTAATTGAAACAAGTCCAGAAGATATGAAAGCTCAAGCGTATGATCTTGTGCTGAACGGCTATGAGCTTGGCGGAGGTTCTATTCGTATTTTTGAAAAGGACATTCAAGAGAAAATGTTTGGTTTACTTGGCTTTTCTAAAGAAGAAGCGTACGATCAGTTCGGCTTCCTTCTTGATGCATTTGAGCATGGTGTGCCTCCGCATGGCGGAATTGCGCTTGGACTTGACCGCTTAGTGATGCTGCTTGCCGGCCGATCTAACCTAAGAGATACCATTGCGTTCCCGAAAACGGCAAGTGCAAGCTGTGTTCTCACAGATGCTCCTGGCACTGTAAGCGCAGCGCAGCTAGATGAACTGAGTTTGGCGATTAAAACAAAAGTAAAACAGTAAAATAGGCGCATGTTTATAGGCATGTAAACGCTTGTAAAAGGGACATGCCTATGATATGCTTTCATCAACCAATAAATAAAGTCCTGATACGTACGGTGGTTACCTAGTTTTGACCGAACATTTTTTTTTACGGGAGCTTGCCTTTCCTTTCTGCATAAATGCCTCTTCTGAGGACTTATAAAGTGAGGAAGAAAGCACCCACCTGCATGGTGCGGGGTTCAAAACGAAGGAAAAGCTGGCGGCGTGATCGGGACTTTTTTGTGTTTTTTTCTATTTGAGAAGGATGACGGAGAACGCTGAATATGATATGATTCTTTCGATTCATTTTAAATAAAGGTGGAGTGAGGCACTTGTTACATCAGTTTTCAAGAAACGAGCTTGCCATTGGCAAGGAAGGCTTAAATATATTAAAAAACAGTACAGTTGCAGTGCTTGGAGTAGGCGGCGTAGGTTCTTTTGCAGTAGAAGCCCTTGCTCGTTCAGGTGTTGGCCGTATTGTTCTTGTTGATAAAGATGATATTGATATTACAAATGTAAATAGGCAGCTGCCAGCTTTGCTATCAACGGTTGGTCAGCCTAAAGTTGACTTAATGCAGGCAAGAATTGCTGACATCAACCCAGAATGTGAAGTTGTTGCGCTCAAAATGTTCTATACAGAAGAAACATATGAACAATTCTTTGAGTATCCACTTGATTATGTCATTGATGCATCAGATACAATTCATTATAAAATTCATTTAATGAAAGAGTGCCTGAAACGCGATGTGAACATTATTTCGAGTATGGGTGCTGCAAACAAAACAGATCCGACGCGGTTTAAAATTGAAGACATCTCGAAAACACATACAGACCCAATTGCGAAAGTCGTCAGAACACGCCTGCGGAAGGAAGGCATTCGTAAGGGAATTGAAGTTATTTTCTCTGATGAAAGTCCGATTGTCATTCGTGAAGATGTGAGAAAAGAAGTTGGAAATGATGAAGCGAAAATTCGTAAGGCACAAATGCCGCCTTCATCCAATGCTTTTGTTCCATCTGTGGCTGGACTGATCATGGGTGGTCATGTCATTATGAAACTGTTAAAAGATATTCCGATTACACGTGTGAAAGATAAATAAACAGCCCGCCTGCTAATATGCAGGGGGCTTTTTTTATTTCTGGCGTTTTAAATTCTCATAGACCTGTTTCAATGCACCTTCAAATTTCCCGGTTTGCTTCGGTACATAGTATTGCTTGTTTTTCAGCGGGTCAGGTAAATATTGCTGCTTCACCCAGCCATTTTCATAATCGTGCGGATATAAGTAATCGGCGCCCCTTCCAAGTGCAGCTGCCCCTTTATAGTGGGCATCTTTTAAATGAACGGGAACTTCACCAATTTTCCCCGTGCGAATATCATGCAGTGCCGCATCAATCGCTTGGTAAGCGGAGTTTGACTTTGGAGAAAGACACAGTTCAATCACGGCATTAGCGAGTGGAATTCGTGCTTCTGGGAAACCAACTCTCTCAGCTGTTTGAACAGCGCTTAACACACGCGGCCCTGCCTGCGGGCTGGCTAGGCCAATATCTTCATAAGCCATCACAAGTAATCGTCTCGAAATGCTTTCGAGATCTCCCGCTTCAATCAGTCTTGCAAGGTAATGAAGCGCAGCATCTGCGTCAGATCCTCTAATGGATTTTTGAAAAGCCGAGAGGACATCATAATGGGCATCACCGTTTTTATCATGCGAGAAGCTCTTTTTTTGTAAACATTCTTCTGCTGCAGCTAGAGTGATCGTGATCTGTCCAGAATCATCCGCTTTTGTCGATAAGACGGCTAGTTCAAGCGCATTTAAAGCGGAACGCACATCTCCTCCGCATCCATTTGCAAAATGATTCATTGCCTCCTCATCAACTTTGACCGAATAACCGCCAAGCCCGCGATGTTCATCCTGTAAAGCTCGAGATAATGCAGCTTTGATTTGCTCTGTTTCCAGCGGCTTCAGCTCAAATATTTGTGTCCGGCTACGGATGGCTGGGTTGATCGCATGATACGGATTAGCTGTTGTCGCGCCAATTAAAATAATCATGCCATTTTCTAAATACGGAAGAAGGAAATCCTGCTTCCCTTTATCGAGTCTGTGGACTTCGTCTAAAATCAAGATGACTTGACCACTCATTTTCGCTTCAGCGGCGACAGCTTCCATATCTTTTTTGTTATGAATCACCGCATTCAATGTACGGAAGGCAATGCTTGTACTGCCAGCGATTGCAGTTGCAATGGATGTTTTGCCGATTCCCGGCGGCCCGTATAAAATCATCGAGGACAAATGTTTCGCCTCGACCATTCGTCTAATAATTTGACCTTCTCCAACGAGATGCTCCTGCCCAATAATGTCTCCAATATGACTTGGGCGCATCCGATACGCTAAAGGTTTCATGATTATCTCTCCTAAAGCAATGTCTTGTTTGTATAGAGTACCGAAATTTCTTCAAATAGAAAAGGGATGCGTCCTCGTTTTGAGCTCAGAACCCGCAAATGAAAGTTGGCTAAAAGTATGATATAATTGCTTTTGGTCTATATAAGCGTATATGAAATCAGAAAAATAATTGATGACATAGAAATAGAAAACGCAGAGGTGTTTAACTTGAAAATTTCTACTAAAGGCAGATATGGTCTGACGATCATGATCGAATTAGCCAAAAAACATGGCGAAGGCCCTACATCATTAAAATCAATTGCTCAAAACAATGATTTGTCTGAGCATTATTTAGAGCAGCTTGTATCACCACTTCGCAATGCACGTCTTGTGAAAAGTATCCGAGGAGCGTATGGCGGCTATGTGCTTGCCCATGAGCCAAACGAGATTACAGCCGGTGATATTATTCGTGTATTAGAAGGACCTATTAGTCCTGTTGAAGTGATCGAAAACGAAGAGCCAGCAAAGCGTGCACTTTGGATTCGTATTCGTGATGCAGTAAAAGACGTACTAGACAATACAACTCTTGAAGACTTGGCAAGTTATAAAGATGACGAGGATCAAGAGGCGTATATGTTCTATATTTAGATCAGAGGTGTACCGGAAATGGAACGTATCTATTTAGATCATGCAGCCACAACGCCGATGGATCAGCGAATTGTGGACAAGATGATGCCCTACTTTACAGAGATATTTGGCAATCCCTCTAGTATTCATTCATATGGGCGCGAGGCAAGAAAGTGGCTCGATGAAGCAAGGGAAGTCATTGCAGGAGAATTACACTGTAAGCAGCAGGAGATCATCCTCACAAGCGGGGGAACAGAGGCAGACAACTTGGCCATTACAGGTGTGGCAATGGCAAGGCAGCATGAAGGAAAACATATTATCACAACAAAAACTGAGCATCATGCAGTGCTGCATACATGCGAACGCTTAGAGAAGCTTGGTTTTGATGTGACGTATTTAGATGTGGATCACACTGGATTGATTCATCTTGATCAATTAAAACAAGCACTAAGAGACGATACAATTCTTGTGACCATCATGTATGGCAATAATGAAACGGGTGTGATTCAGCCAATCAAAGAAATTGGTCAACTTTTACACGAACACACTGCTTATTTTCATACAGACGCAGTACAGGCATTTGGGACAATATCAATTGATGTCACAGAACTTCATATCGACCTCTTATCTGCGTCCGGTCATAAACTAAATGGCCCGATGGGAACAGGCTTTTTATACGTCAATGAGCGTGTAAAACTTTCTCCGCAGCTATTCGGAGGAGAACAAGAAAGAAAACGCCGTGCTGGCACTGAAAATGTGGCGGGAATCATTGGGCTTGCAGAAGCAGTTCAATTAACAAAGCAAAATAGAAGAGAAAAAGCAGTGCATTATGGTAAGCTCAAAGAAGCGATGCTGCAAGTATTCAAAGAGGAATCACTCAATTTCTCTATCAATGGACACCCGAAAGAGACATTGCCGCATATTTTAAATGTCCACTTCCCGGGCGTTTCTATTGAATCGTTACTTGTGAACTTAGATATGGAAGGGATTGCTGTTTCAAGCGGGTCAGCATGTACGGCTGGATCTGTCCTTCCTTCGCACGTATTAAGCGCCATGTATGGTGAAGAAGCAAAAGAGCTGACATCCTCAGTCAGAATTAGCTTCGGTCTTGGAAATGAAGAGGAACATGTGAAGCAGGCGGCGCATAAGATAGCGGCTGTCGTGAAACGCCTAGCCAAATAAATGCTCCCTTTTGTTCGTGTGTGAAAAATGAAACAGCTAGGCACCTGAAGAACGAAACGCGCACGTTGTTTCATTGAAATTGGAGTTGATGAAGATGACAAAAAGACCTGAAGACACAAGAGTTGTGGTCGGTATGTCCGGAGGCGTCGATTCATCAGTTGCTGCGCTCATGCTAAAGGAGCAAGGCTATGATGTGATCGGCATATTTATGAAAAACTGGGATGACACAGATGAAAATGGTGTATGTACAGCAACGGAGGACTATGAGGATGTCATTCGTGTTTGTAACCAGATTGGAATCCCATATTATGCAGTGAATTTCGAGAAACAGTATTGGGACAAAGTGTTTCAATATTTTCTTGATGAATATAAAGCAGGCAGAACGCCGAACCCAGATGTCATGTGTAACAAAGAAATTAAGTTCAAAGCATTTCTTGAGCATGCATTGTCGCTTGGAGCGGATTATTTGGCAACAGGCCACTATGCCCGTGTCGACAGAACCGGCGATGAAGTCAAAATGCTAAGAGGTCTTGATACAAACAAAGACCAAACTTATTTCTTGAATCAGCTGACTCAAGAACAGCTTGATAAAGTGTTGTTCCCAATCGGCGATTTAGAGAAAAAAAGAGTGCGTGAATTAGCGAAAGAAGCAGAGCTCGCAACAGCAACGAAAAAAGATTCTACGGGCATCTGCTTTATTGGGGAAAGAAACTTTAAAACGTTCCTTAGCCAATATTTGCCTGCACAGCCCGGTGTGATGCAGACAATGGACGGAGAAGTAAAAGGTGAACATGATGGACTGATGTATTACACGATCGGTCAGCGCCAAGGACTTGGCATTGGCGGAAGCGGTGATCCGTGGTTCGTTGTTGGGAAGGACTTAGAGAAAAATATCTTATTTGTTGAACAAGGCTTCCACAACCCGCTTTTATACTCTGAAAGTATTTCAGCTGTTAACATCAGCTGGACTCGTCCTCATATTGTCGGCGAAAACGGTGAACTCACATGCACAGCGAAATTCCGATACCGTCAAGAAGACCATCATGTAAAAGTCAAAATGACAGGTGAGCAGGAAGCAATGGTGATCTTTGATGAACCCGTTCGTGCTGTCACTCCAGGACAAGCTGTTGTTTTTTATGATGGCGAAGAATGTCTTGGCGGCGGGACCATTGACGATGTCTTTAAAGATGGCCAAAAGCTGTCGTATGTGTAACATGTGTTAAAAACCTCAACGTCGCTGTTGAGGTTTTTTAATGAAAGGATGAAGAGAGCGAATGAATCATAACGAAATCGGTATTGAAGCTTTAAATCAAGGGAACATCGAACAGGCAGCTGAAGCTTTTACGAAAGCCATTGAAGAAAGCCCAAAGGACCCGGTTCCATATATTAACTTTGCGAATTTACTTTCAAGTGTTCATGAATTTGAACGTGCATTGAACTTCTTTCAAAAAGCCATTGAACTTGATCATACAGCAGCTGCAGCTTATTATGGGGCAGGAAATGTCTACACGATGAAAGAAGACTTTATGAAAGCGAAAGACTATTTTAAGCAAGCGCTACAAGCTGGAATGGAAAACAGTGATTTGTTTTATATGTTAGGGCAGACACTGATGAAATTAGAGCAGCCAAAGCTTGCGATGCCTTATCTTCAGCGTGCAGTTGAGCTAAACGAAGAAGATAACGAAGCAAGATTTCAATTTGGCATGTGCTTAGCGAATGAACATCTGCTGGAGGAAGCGGTCGCAGTCTTTACTGAAGTGATTACGCGAGATCCGCAGCATGCAGACGCCTTTTATAATGCAGGCGTTGCGTATGCGTATTTAGAAAAAAAAGATGAAGCGCTTGAAATGCTAGGAAAAGCCATTGACGTGCAACCTGATCATATGCTTGCATTGCATGCGCAAAAGCTGATTCAAGAGGCAGAATAACCGGAAGGAGGGAAGACCTGTGCAGGAACATCCAGATCAAATGAAGCTTGAAGATGAACCGTTTTTAAAAGGGACGGTTCAAGCCGTTATTTTCCATAACGAAAGTAATTTATACTCGGTGTTAAAAGTAAAAGTCATTGAAACATCAGAGAATTTAGAGGAAAAAACAGCATCTGTCACAGGGTACTTCCCAGCGCTTCATGAGGAGGAAACCTACACCTTCTATGGCAAGGTCACAAGTCATCCGAAGTTTGGCGAGCAGTTTCAAGCCACTCATTTTCAAAAGGAAGTCCCTACAACAAAGCAAGGCATCATTCATTATCTCTCTAGTGACTTGTTTGAAGGGATTGGAAAAAAGACAGCGGAAGAAATCGTCGGCAAGCTAGGCAATCAGACGCTTCATCAAATTATGCGTGATCCGTCTGTTTTGTATGACGTCCCTCGCCTGTCAAAAAAGAAGGCTGATAAGCTGGCTGCCGCACTTCAGGAGCATCAAGGGCTTGAGCAAATTATGATCAGCCTGAATCAATATGGCTTTGGTCCTCAGCTTAGTATGAAGATTTACCAAGCGTACGAGAGTGAAACGTTGCAGAAAATTGAAGAAAACCCTTATCAGCTCGTCAAAGACGTCGAGGGGATTGGATTTATTAAAGCAGATGAACTCGGCGCTAGAACAGGGATATCTGGAAATGATCCAGAACGCATTCGTGCAGCCCTTTTGTATACCGTTGAGACAGCAAGCCTGCAAGACGGTCATACGTACATACAAACGAAAGATCTGATCATCGAAACCCGTAAATTGCTGAATCAAACAGGCAATGACTACAAAGTGACTGAAATGGACGTTGCCAATCAGATCATTGCACTTGGTGAAGGGAAAGACATGATCATTGAAGATGATCGCTGTTATCATCCGTCGCTCTTTTATGCGGAGCAAAGTGTGGCAAAACGTATTCAAAAAATTGTCTCTCAAACAGAATATGCAGATCAATTTCCTGAATCAGAATTTCTGCTTGCACTCGGTGAACTGGAGGAACGGCTTGGTGTCCAGTATGCACCAACCCAAAAAGAAGCCATTCAAAAGGCACTCATGTCTCCAATGCTGCTTTTAACAGGCGGACCGGGTACAGGGAAAACGACGGTCATTAAAGGGATTGTCGAGCTTTACAGCGATCTTCACGGCGTTTCTCTTGACCCGGGTGATTATAAAAAAGATGAAGCATTTCCGTTCGTGCTTGCCGCACCAACTGGACGTGCTGCGAAACGAATGACAGAATCCACTGGACTTCCTGCTGTGACCATTCACCGGCTGCTAGGCTGGAATGGATCAGAAGGCTTCTCACATGATGAAGACCAGCCGATTGAAGGAAAGCTTGTCATCATTGATGAATCGAGTATGCTGGATATTTGGCTGGCGAACCATTTGTTTAAGGCGATCCCAGATCATATTCAAGTCATTATGGTTGGAGACGAACATCAACTTCCATCTGTTGGACCTGGTCAAGTGTTAAGAGACCTGCTTGCGTCACAAGCTATACCGGCAGTTACACTAACTGATATTTACCGGCAGGCAGACGGTTCAACAATTGTTGAGCTTGCGCATGATATGAAAAATGGTGTTTTGCCAAAGGATATTACTGCACGCTCGAAGGATCGATCCTTTATTCAGTGCTCTAGTGACCAAATGAAAGAAGTCATCGAGAAAGTGGTCAGCAATGCTGCTCAAAAGGGGTATTCAGCAAAGGACATTCAAGTGCTTGCCCCGATGTATAAAGGAAAAGCAGGCATTAATGAACTGAATAAAATGCTTCAGCAAATTTTGAATCCTAAAAAGCCAAAAGGAAGAGAAATTCCTTTTGGTGATGTCGTCTACCGGACAGGTGATAAGGTACTTCAGCTTGTCAATCAGCCCGAGAATAACATTTTTAATGGAGATATTGGCGAAATTGTCTCGATCTTTTATGCGAAAGAAAACACGGAAAAAGAAGATATGGCGGTCATCTCCTTTGATGGAAATGAAATCACGTTTACGAAAAAAGATTTTCATCAATTTACACACGCTTATTGTTGCTCGATTCATAAATCCCAGGGCAGTGAATTCCCAATCGTGGTGCTGCCAGTCGTGAGAAGTTATTATCGAATGCTTCGAAGAAATTTGCTTTACACGGCCATTACACGAAGTAAAAAGTTTTTAATTTTGTGCGGTGAGGAATCAGCATTAGAGTGGGGCGTAAAAAATAATGAAGACTCCCTCAGACAAACGTCTTTAACCATGCGTCTTACTGAAACGGAAGAAGTCATGGATGCTGAACTAGCAGCTCTCCAAAAAGAACTTCCTTTCAGCGTACACGATGCCAATATTGGTATGGAGGGAATCACCCCGTTTGATTTTATGCAAGAGTAAATGGCTTCCTTCATGGAAGCCATTTCTTCGTATGAGTCATAGAGGAAACGCACACGATAAGACTGTTCCGAAAAGGTGGTTGATCACATTTTGAGAACATGTCGAGAGCTTGAAGGACTGACGATCTATACAGACGAGCTGTCTTATTCACTTGGGGCGATCAAAGATATTTGCTTTTTAGCCGGCGGCAGCTGCGGGGGATATGTTTTAGATGGGAAAAAGAAAGACTGTGCTTTCATTCCATTCTCAGCTGGCGACAAACTGACAGACAAAGGTCTATATGTGAGCTGCCAGAAGGGCATCGAGATAGATACCACCGCCCCATCCTTTTTCTTTTCGAAATTAAAAAAGAAAATGATCCGTACGCCAGATGGTGAAACATTAGGTGTTTTGGAAGATGTATACTTTTGCATGAATTCGGGCACAATCGTAGCATATGAACTCTCGGACGGCTTCTTTACAGAGCTATCAGGGATTCGAAAGCAGCTGCATGCTGCCGGAACCTTGATGGATGTTCAAAAGGAAGCACTTGTTCTAAACCGAACGTAAAGAGGTGCTGAATATGCTCATTTGCCCAAATTGCAAATGTAAAGACATCGGAAAAATTGGGGTCAATCAATATTATTGCTGGGGCTGTTTTATTGAATTGACACTGTCAAAAGGCAAAATATCTACTCACCAAGTGGAGGAAGACGGTACACTAAGCAGTTTAGACGACCTGTTTAGTGACGATGAACGTTCAATTCAACTATAAGTGTTAAGGGGGAATTTCGAATGGGCAAAATGACTTCTTCACTATTAACGCTTGGTGCAGGTGCACTCGCATATCACTTTGCAAGTCGATATGATATGCCATCTAAGCGGGATATGAAAAAGATGAGAAAACGAGTTATGCGAATGCTTTAAACAAAAAGGGACATCCACCATGAGCGGATGTCCTTTTTTTATGCCTGCCTGTACTCTAATCTCCGTGCAAGTATAGACAAGCTGAAGTTGACAACAAAATACATCATGGCGGCCAAGAGGAAAATAGGAAGTAAATAAGATTGGCTTTGACCATTTAAAATCTGCGCGTGATGCAATAGTTCTGGAAGGGCAATCACAACGGCAAGCGATGTATCTTTTAAAAGAGAAATAAATTGGCTGACAATCGGCGGGACCATTCGGCGTAACGCCTGTGGCATGATAATCATTTTTAACGTTTGAATATACGTTAAGCCAGAGGATCTGGCCGCTTCGATTTGTCCCTTATCAATTGATTTTAACCCACTGCGAATGATTTCTGACAGCATGGCGGATTCAAACACGGTTAAAGCCGCAATGGCAGAGGCCGTGATGCTCAGCTTAATACCAATTTCAGGCAGGGCGAAATACGTAAAAAAGATGATCAGCAAAAGCGGTAGGTTCCGAACAGTTTCAACAATGACCGCAAGCACCTTTGATAAAATAGGGATTTGTGCGAACCTCAATGTGCCAACGACTAATCCGATGATAAAGCTTAAAATGATGGAGATAAAAGCCACTTTTAAGGTGACAGCAAATCCTTCAAGTAAAAAGGCGAGATGATCGGGCTGGTAGGCACCTATAAAATCCATTGTGTTTCCTCCTTTCTAGTGGCTTCGGGCTAATCTTTTTTCTAAATACCCAACGCCTAGACTAAGCGGAATGGTCAATAGAAGATAGAACATAGCAACAAAAATGTATACATCAAATGTCACAAACGTTCTCGAAGCGATAAGGTCTCCTTGGTACATCAGATCAAACCCTGCAATGACACCTAAAATAGACGAGTTTTTCACAAGGTTGATAAATTGATTCCCAAGTGGTGGAATGACAATTTTGATGGCCTGCGGCAGAATAATATATCGCATCGTTCCGCCATATGACAGACCAGAAGCTCTAGCAGCTTCCATTTGTCCAAGCGGTACAGCTTGTATACCTGCACGAATGGCTTCAGCGATAAAAGCAGACGTATAAATGGAGAGGGCAATGGTTCCTGCTGTAAAGCCATCTGCCACAATGCCAAGTACCGGTAAACCAAAAAAGAACACAAAGGTGATCAATAATAACGGAATATTCCGAATAAATTCCACGTAAGCCGTCCCTAACCAGTTGAGCGGCCTTAGTGGCGCAATTCTCATGATGGCAATGAGTGTACCGATGAAAAAGCTTCCAATCAACGCAATGACACTTGCACCAATCGTATATTTAAACCCTTCTAAATAAAGATGGAAGTTCTCAGTTAAAATGGAAAACCGCAGCAATCAGTTCACTTCCTTCCTAATCAACAGAGGAGCCGGCAAGCGGCTCTCCTGAGGGTGTTGAGGTTGATCGAGTCAATTGATTATTCTTTGATCCATTTTTTATGAATCTTGTCATACTCTCCATTGTCTTTTAATGCCTTTAACGCTTTATTAATGGCTTCTGTCAATTCTTCATCGCCTTTTTTCACAGCGATGCCATAAGGCTCATCGGTAAATGTTCCACCAACGACTTCATAATTTGAATCTTCGTCTGCCATGCCAAATAAAATTGCATTATCAGTTGTCAGAACTTGCCCTTGATTTGATTTTAAGGCTGTAAAGGCTTCTTGATAATTTTCAAACTCCAAAACGGATGCTTCTGGTGCTTTTTCGCGAATGTTTTGAGAAGAAGTCGACCCTTTCACTGCAAGCACCTTCGTACCTTTTTTAAGATCATCAATCGATTGAATGTCGCTGCCTTTTTTCACAAGCAGTGATTGTCCTGCTTCAAAGTAAACATCTGAGAAATTGACCTCTTTTTTACGCTCTTCTGTGATCGTCATTGTGGCAACAATGGCATGAATATCTCCTTTTTGCAGTAAAGGAATTCTTGTTTTAGATGTCACTTCTTTAAATTCTGCTTTTCCTTCATCACCGAGCATTTCTTTAGTGATCGCTTTTGCGATATCAATATCAAACCCTTCAATATCCCCGCTACTAGGATTTTTTAGACCAAATAAACGAGTATCGTTTTTCACACCGAAAACGATTTTTTTGTCTTTCTTAATGGCTTCTAATGAGCTGCCTTGTTTTGCATCGGTTGAGCCTTTCTCGGCAGAGCCGCAGGCAGCGAGAGCGATCATACAGCAAGTCATCAACAGTAATAGGCCAAAGCGTTTCATTTTTTTCATCAAATTCATTCCCCCTAGTGATTTAAAATACGGCTTAAAAAGAGCTGAGCGCGTTTCTCGCGCGGTTTTTCATAAAAGGCAGCTGGTGTAGATTCTTCAAGAATTCTTCCTTCATCAATAAACACAATACGGTCTGCGACTTCACGGGCAAAACCCATCTCGTGCGTGACAACGACCATTGTCATTCCTTCCCTTGCCAGCTGTTTCATCACATCTAGCACCTCACCGATCATCTCTGGATCAAGAGCTGATGTTGGTTCATCGAAAAGCATGACCTCAGGTTTCATTGCAAGTCCCCTTGCGATTGCCACACGCTGCTGCTGTCCTCCTGAGAGTCTAGAAGGGTAGGTGTCTGCTTTTTCAGGAATGCCAACTTTATTTAAATAAAATTCAGCTGTTTCCTTTGCTTCTTCTTTGCTCACTTTTTTAACCTTCATCGGCGCAAGCATAATGTTTTCAAGCACCGTCTTATGCGGATAAAGATGGAAGTGCTGAAACACCATCCCGATATTTTGCCTGATGAGATTGATGTTGGTTTTCGGATGCTGAACAGACACTTGATTGACAAGGACTTTTCCTTCATCGATGCTTTCAAGACGATTGATACACCTGAGCATCGTGCTTTTTCCAGATCCTGAAGGACCGATGATCACAACAACCTCACCTTTTTGAATATGTAGGTTAATGTCCTTAAGTACATGGAACTGGCCGTAATGCTTGTTGACTTCTTCGAATGTGATCATGAAGAACCTCCTCTTCTAATGATTGAGCTAAAGCGGATTCTAGCATAAATGAGGCGAAAATAAGAAAATAATGGAATATTTTCTAACGAGATTTTTACAGCAAACAGTGACTTTGGATGGAGCCGTATGTTTCATGTGTATTCATTTTTAACAAAGTTAGGACAAATTTTATTTACATGGATAATTGCAGAAGTTGGTTAAACAATAAGAAGAGAGGTGAAAAAGGTGAAGAAACGTCCGATCGAGTTTCTAATATATGCTGCAGGTGTACTGCTTGTCCTTGCGTCTTTACTCATTTTGGTTCAGCTCGACGAGTTATGGATGCCTATTTTTTTATTGCTTAAAGCGGTTTTGATCCCGCTTCTTATCGCTATTTTTATTTCTTATCTTCTTTATCCAATTGTTGAAAGACTACATAAGCGAGGTTTGCCAAGGACGGTCAGTCTCTTATTGATATATGTGCTGTTTTTTGGCGGCATTGGTTTGGCTGTGTATAAAGGGGCACCGGTTTTAATCGCTCAGTTAAATGAATTGTCGGAGCAAATTCCCATGCTTGCCGAAACGTATAATGGTGCTTTATCACATGTTCATCGTCATACAAGCCACTGGCCTGATGGACTACATGAACGGCTGGATCGTTTTATTGTCCAATCTGAGACGTATGCCGCAAATGGGGCAGAGCGGATGATTCTTAGCTGTAAAGTATTGCTTGATTACGCTTTAGTTGCTGCACTTATTCCTTTTCTTGTCTTTTATATGGTGAAAGATATGAACACGATGAAGCGGGCAGCATGGTATTTAACCCCGCCAAGCTTCCGAAAAAGGGGACATGCCTTTGTGAAAGCAGTGGATGACTCACTTGGGGATTATATTAGAGGGCAATTGCTTGTCTGTTCTTTAATTGGGGGAGCTGCTGCCATTGTTCTTTGGCTGTTTCATATTCCATATCCGCTTGTACTAGGTATGTTAATCGGCGCAACGAATGTCATTCCGTATTTTGGCCCGATTATTGGAGCGATTCCAGCTGTCTTTATCGCTTTTACCATCTCAGTGAAGTCAGTGATCATTGTGCTAATTACAGTAGCCGTGCTTCAATTTTTAGAAAGCAATGTACTGAGTCCGATCATTGTCGGGAGAAGCCTGCATATGCATCCTGTCGTAATCATGCTGGTGTTACTCGCTGGAGGTGAGCTGTTTGGCTTGATTGGAATGATTTTAGCCGTGCCGTCCGCAGCCATTATGAGGGTCATTATTGTGCAATATATTCACATGAGACGAAGCGTTCATTGACAAGACGAGCCGAGTTGTCTATAATAATTTCGATTCATACATATTGAATTCAATGACGGACCCGAGTACGTTAAAAAGCTGTTGCAGAGAGAGGCTTTGTTTGCTGAGAAAAGCCTTATCAGACCTTTAACGGAAGCTAGTCCCGAGTGCAGATAAACACTGCCGCTCTCTTCCGGCGTTATCGGATGTGAAGGTGATAGACGCATATGTCTATAATCAGGGTGGTACCGCGAGAGCATCTCGTCCCTGTGTAAGTAGTTTTTTGCTTGCATAGGGCGGGATGTTTTTTCGTTTGTGTGAAGATTGAGGAATAATAAAGGAGGATTTATGATGAAAACTTTAACTTCAGCTCAAGTACGTCAAATGTTTTTAGATTTTTTTAAAGAAAAAGGACATGCTGTCGAACCGAGTGCGTCCCTCGTACCGCATGACGATCCAACACTTTTATGGATTAACAGCGGGGTGGCAACATTAAAGAAATACTTCGATGGCCGCGTCGTGCCTGAGAATCCACGTATTTGCAACGCACAAAAATCAATTCGTACAAATGACATTGAAAATGTAGGGAAAACAGCACGCCATCATACGTTTTTTGAAATGCTGGGCAACTTCTCTATTGGAGACTATTTCAAAGAAGAGGCAATCGAATGGGCTTGGGAATTCCTCACAAGTGACGAGTGGATTGGCTTTGATCCGAATCTGTTATCTGTAACGGTACATCCAGAGGATGAAGAAGCGTATGTTCTTTGGAGAGATAAAATGGGTGTCCCTGAGGAACGAATTATTCGTCTAGAGGGCAACTTCTGGGATATTGGCGAGGGGCCAAGTGGTCCGAATACAGAAATTTTCTATGATCGCGGCGAAGCATATGGCAACGACATGAACGACCCTGAATTATATCCAGGCGGAGAAAATGAACGTTATCTAGAAGTATGGAATCTTGTTTTTTCTGAATTTAACCATAATCCAGATGGTACATACACACCGCTTCCGAAGAAAAACATTGATACAGGAATGGGTCTTGAGCGTATGGTCTCTGTGATTCAAAACGTACCGACGAACTTTGATACAGACCTGTTCATGCCGATTATTCGTGCAGTAGAAACAATTTCTGGAGAAAGCTATGGGGAATCAAAAGAAAAAGACACAGCATTTAAAGTCATTGCTGACCATATTCGTACTGTTGCCTTTGCCGTCAGTGACGGAGCGCTTCCTTCTAATGAAGGCCGAGGTTATGTGTTAAGACGTTTGCTGCGCCGTGCTGTGCGTTATGCAAAAACGATCCATATCCACCGTCCATTCATGTATGACCTAGTTCCAGTTGTTGCGGAGATCATGAAGGATTTCTATCCAGATGTTCAAGCAAAAGAAGAATTTATTGCAAAAGTGATCAAAAATGAAGAAGAGCGTTTCCATGAGACACTGAATGAAGGGTTAGCCATTTTATCAGAAGTAATTAAAAAAGAACGAGACAATGGCAGCTCACAAATTTCCGGTAAAGACGTGTTTAAGCTTTATGACACATATGGATTCCCGGTCGAACTCACAGAAGAATATGCAGAAGATGAGAACATGACAGTCGATCGTGAAGGCTTCCAGCTAGAAATGGAGAAGCAGCGTGAACGTGCAAGAAATGCCAGACAAGATGTAGGTAGTATGCAGGTTCAAGGCGGGGCTTTAGGCGATATTAAAGCAGAAAGTACGTTTGTGGGCTATGAAAATTTAACTGCAGATGCTCGCATTATCGAATTGCTTCAAAACGGTGAGATTGTCACAGAAGCTCACGAAGGGGAAACGGTGCAAATTTTATTAGATAAAACACCTTTCTATGCGGAAAGCGGCGGACAAGTGGCGGATAAAGGAACGTTAAAAAGTGCCGAAGCGATCATTGATATCAAAGATGTGAAAAAGGCGCCAAACGGCCAGCATGTCCACGAAGGAGTCGTCGTAAGTGGTACGGTTCAAAAAGGCATTGAAGTCACTGCAGAAGTCGAATCAGCGCTTCGAAAAGGCATTGTGAAAAATCACACAGCGACACATCTTTTGCACCAAGCGCTAAAAGATGTATTGGGCAGCCACGTTAACCAAGCGGGTTCACTTGTGAATGAAAACAGACTTCGCTTTGACTTTTCTCACTTTGGACAAGTAACAAAAGAAGAATTGTCACAAATTGAAAAAATCGTCAACGAAAAGATTTGGGAAGGCATTTCGGTTGCCATTGACCTGAAACCAATTGCTGAAGCAAAAGAAATGGGCGCAATGGCGCTGTTTGGCGAGAAGTATGGCGATATTGTCCGTGTGGTACAAGTGGGTGATTACAGCATCGAGTTATGCGGAGGCTGTCACGTTCAAAACACTGCAGAGATCGGATTGTTTAAAATTGCATCTGAATCGGGTATTGGTGCTGGAACACGCCGTATTGAGGCTGTAACAGGTAAAGGTGCTTATGAAGAATTAAATGATCAGCTTGCGATTTTAGAAAAGGCAGCTAATGAACTGAAATCAAATACAAAAGATGTACCAAAACGCATCGCTTCCTTGCAGGCTGATTTAAAAGAAGTTCAAAGAGAAAACGAATCACTTCTTGCGAAATTAAGTCAAGCAGAAGCTGGCTCTATTTTAGAAAAAGTCATCGAAGTTGGCGGAGTGAACGTGTTAACTGAAAAAGTAAACGCCAAAGACATGAACCATTTAAGAACGATGGTTGATGACTTAAAAGCGAAATTAGGTTCAGCTGTCATCGTACTTGGTGCTGTTCAAAATGGAAAAGTCAACATTTCAGCCGGTGTGACAAAAGACGTCATTGAAAAAGGTCTTCATGCAGGAAAACTTGTGAAGCAGGCAGCTGAAATTTGCGGCGGAGGCGGAGGCGGACGCCCAGATATGGCACAAGCAGGCGGGAAACAGCCAGAAAAGCTTGAAGAAGCACTGGCAACTGTCGAAGAATCTGTCAAATCCGTTTTATAATCAGTCAATGTAGTGTAGAATAATGGTATTAGATGAGCGGTTAGAAAAAAGCTTGCTAGTAGAATGTTGGAAGAGAGGTGCAAGAAGCAGTGAGTTCATTTGATAAGACAATGAAGTTTAACTTCTCTGATGATTCAGCTGAAACCAATGTGAATGAAGTGCTCATAACAGTTTATGACGCACTCCAAGAAAAAGGATACAACCCGATCAATCAAATTGTCGGATACTTGCTGTCAGGCGACCCTGCTTATATTCCAAGACATCAGGATGCACGCAACCTAATTCGTAAACTAGAACGAGACGAATTAATTGAGGAATTGGTTAAATCGTACTTAGAGACACATAAAGAGGCGTAAAACATGAGAATTTTAGGCTTAGATTTAGGCACGAAAACCCTTGGTGTGGCAATCAGTGATGAAATGGGATGGACAGCTCAAGGGATTGAAACCATTAAAATTGATGAAGCAGGCGGAGATTTTGGTCTCAGCCGCCTGTCTGAGATCGTCTCGCAATATGGAACGGATAAAATTGTCCTTGGTTTTCCAAAAAATATGAACGGTACGGTCGGTCCAAGAGGCGAGGCCAGCCAATCATTTGCGAAAGTGTTAGAAAACACGTACAATGTTCCTGTTGTGCTTTGGGACGAGCGTCTGTCAACGATGGCAGCAGAAAAAATGCTCATCTCTGCAGATGTGAGCAGACAAAAGCGTAAAAAAGTCATTGATAAAATGGCGGCTGTTATGATCCTTCAAGGGTATTTAGACAGCTTAAATTAAAATGAGGTGAATCAAATGGAACACGGAGAAAAGCAAATTACAATCGTTGATGATAATGGAAATGAGCAGCTTTGCGAAGTACTATTTACTTTTGAAAGCGACCATTTTAACAAATCATATGTTCTTTACTACCCAATTTCTGAACAAGATAACGAAGAAATTGAAATTCATGCATCAAGCTTCACACCAAACGAAGACGGTGAAGATGGCGAATTAGAGCCAATTGAAACGGATGAAGAGTGGGACATGATTGAAGAAACGTTAAATACGTTCTTAGATCAAGAAGACGAAGAAGAATAGAACGAATAAAAGGCCTGTGAAGCAGATGGGAGTTATCTGCATGATCACAGGCCTTTTATTATTTATGGAAGCTTTGAAGTGATGATTAACTTTTGATTATTTCGTTGTGCATTTTGAAAGTTAAGTAAATAAAGACCATGATCAAATGTTAAATGAAAATGATTTTCTTTCTTTAGGGAACCAATTTTTTTGATGGAATCGTTCTTCTCTTTAAGTATCGTGTAACCACTCTTTTTAGGTTCATCTGTTTCGACGAAAAATCGATTATGATCATCAATCACGATCGATCCGATACCCGAGTCAGTGTTCTTAATTAGTTTAGATTGTTTTGTGTTTATGTCATAAAAGATTAATTGGCTTTTATTGATTGTTCCTTCCGAGTCAGTAAAAGCCTTCTCGTAAACAAATTGATGGTCGTTAATGAGTTGACTATTATTGATTAAACTTTGATTTAATGGGATTTTTTTAAGCGACTCAGTAGTCAGATTGTAAATGTATGCTTGCTGCTTTCCATTGTCTTTATTAAAAAAGAGAAGCTTATCATTGTGAACAGAGAGATGGGCGTTATTCATTGAGTCTAGTTTAAAGAGCTTTTTTGTCTGCTTTTTTTTGAGATCTTTCATATAAATGTGAGTAGCATCCTTTTCTTCATCATGAGATATCCACACTGCACGATGACCTGTTAATTCAAGAGTGTCACTTAATGTCTCCGAAGTGTTATTCTTTTTGATCGACTCTATCTCTTGTGTGCTCAAATTCATGACGTAATAATTCATCTGTCCGCCTAATTCATCACTGTCAATCCAAACGACCCAGTCTTTATTAGCTTTTAAACCTTGAATGGAAGAACGCTCGAAAGTGGTTGTAAATAGTATGTTGCTTTTCTGTGTCTTTCTATTAAATTCAACTACTTTATTTGCCATCTTTGAAGGACTATGGTCATCTACACTTAAAAATAAACGATCACCAATGGCTGAAACAGAGTTTGTCACAAGATAGTTGAGCATAGTTGTATGACCAAATTCTTTGTCCTCAATTTTAAACTCTATTTTATGATCTTCTGAAACGGTCTTTTTTTGACTACATCCGCCTAGATATAAAAGAGTTACTGAACCAATTAGTATCATTAAAATATAAAAGATTTTACGCAAAATGTGTTTCCTCCAGTATGTACTTTCACTAAGATATAGGTATTAATGAAATATATCCTTATCAAGAAAATAATAGCATTTAGTTAATCAGGAAATAAATAGATCTACAGTTAATTTAAGTTTAATTTAAAGACATGATGTTAATGCCGACATTCAATTTCAAGCCTAGAGGAATTAAAGTTTTATATTAAGTTAATTCTTTTTTACATTCATTATGTCAACTTTAAATTATTTTAAGTTGACATAATGAACTATACCTTTTACTCTATTTTTAACAATGAATCGAGTGAGGGGTATGAAAATTGAAAATTCACGATATGATGCAAATGGCATTAATGACAGCAGTTATTGGGATGTTAGGATTGATTCCGCCTATTTTTCTTGCGTTTACACCTGTACCAATCACCTTACAAACCGCAGGTCTTTTGCTTGCTGGAGGGCTGTTAAAACCAAAGCAAGCGCTGATTAGTTTACTTCTGTTTCTTCTAATAGTGGCAGCAGGCGCACCTCTTTTATCTGGAGGGAGAGGCGGAATAGGGGTCTTTTTTGGGCCAAGCGGTGGTTTTTTACTTGCTTATCCAGTGGCTGCCTTTATGATCAGCCTGTGGCTGAACCGGCTGAAGAAAGTGACGGCCTTACGACTATTTTTGATCTATGCGGTATGCAGTATCGGGATATTATATATAAGCGGAATTCCCTTTCAAGCTATGATGATGCATATAAAGATCACGCAAGCAGCTCTGTTCAGCGTCATTTATTTACCGGGTGATCTGATCAAAGCAGGGATATGTGCCGTCTTCACGGTGAAAATCATTCAAGCGATGTCATATCGAAAAAGGGACTTACATAGAGGGAGGCGAGCAGTTTGATGAGAATAACGGAAAGCTATGAAGCTCATGCAAAAGTGAAGCCAGATCAGATGGCGATCATAGATGAAAAAGAGCAGATCACTTATGAAGAATGGCATGAGCGTGTGCAGTTATCTGCACAATGGTTAAAAGAAACGCCTCATCAGCAAAAAAGAGTCGCTTTTTTAGTATCAAATGGTGTTCCGTTTCTCCAA
The DNA here is from genome assembly GCF_038003325.1 of Bacillus sp. FSL K6-3176. Lineage (NCBI taxonomy): Bacteria > Bacillati > Bacillota > Bacilli > Caryophanales > Bacillaceae > Bacillus > Bacillus sp. FSL K6-3176. The sequence goes on along the minus strand of NZ_JBBOOX010000001.1, from coordinate 2,433,202 downwards.
CTATTTGCTGGCGCAGCTTCTGCAGGATGGACAGCGGTGCCTCTTGATCCGCGGTGGAGTGACAAGGAATGCGCAGAAAAGCTCTTATTAAGCGACGCGGACCTTGTCATTGTGGAAGATCGATATATCAAAAGGATTGAAAAGTACAAGCTGGATATGCCAGTGCTCTCTTTATCTGAATGGAAAGAAAGAATCAGCCTCAGCATAAATGTTCAATCGAACAAAGGTGAACCGGAGGAAGATCCTGCTTTTTATATGGGATTTACTTCAGGATCAACGGGATCGCCCAAAGCCTTTATAAGACGCCAGCAGTCATGGATCGAGAGCTTTCAAATGACAGCTTCCGTCTTTGGGATCACACATAAAGATCATGTACTGATTTTGGGCACACTTTTATCCTCTCATTTTTTATACGGTGCGATCAGCACACTTTATTTCGGGGGCACCGTGACATTGTTAGAAAAATTTGTGCCAGAGAAAGCAAAGAAAACCTTAGAAAGAGGAGACATCACGGCTATTTATACGGTTCCGACCATGACAGAAGCGTTACTGCAAATGGATGCTTTCGGAAAGAATCCGCTTCTTGTCCTATCGTCTGGTGCAGATTGGGGAAGCTCTTCAAAAAAACAGCTCGTCAACCGCTATCCCCGCATCACATTTTTTGATTTTTATGGGACATCAGAATTGAGTTTTGTCTCCTATTTATCTTCAGATGATTTTTTGCAAAAGCCTACTTCTGTCGGAAAGCCTTTTCCTACTATTCAGGTTGAAATCAGGAGGGCAGATCAAACCGTTTGCAAGCCAAATGAAATCGGGAGAATTTATGTGAAAAGCCCAATGTCTTTTTCAGGCTATTTACAAGATGAAAAGCCGCCCGCAGAGTGGCTGACCGTATATGACATGGGGTGGCTTGACGAGGATGGTTACTTGTATACGAGCGGCCGCGAGAATGGCATGATTGTCTATGGGGGACTGAATATTTTTCCAGAGGAAATTGAGCGTGTGCTGAATGAACAGCCAGAGGTGAATCGGTCAATCGTGATTGGACTTCCTGATCCATATTGGGGCGAAATCCCTGTTGCCATTATTGAGAATGTACAACAAACAAAAACCATTCGGCAAGCTGTAAAAGAAACATTAGCGGCATACAAAGTACCAAAAAAATGGCTCGTCACGGACAAAATGATCGAAACATCAGGAGGGAAAATCGCTCGTGCCAGTATGAAAAAGTGGGCGGAGGAACAACTATTATGCAAGCCGTGATCGTACAAGCGAAACGGACGCCCTTCGGTGAGAAAAATGGAATGTTGAAGGATTACCGGCCAGAGCATCTAGCTGCGCCCTTGATCCAGCATTTTTCAAACGTGACCAAGCCAGATGACATCATTTTAGGCAATGTCGTCGGGGGTGGTGGCAACATTGCCCGTCTGTCCTCGTTAGAAGCAGGGCTTTCATTACATATTCCGGGTATGACCATTGATAGGCAGTGTGCTTCCGGTCTTGAAGCCATTAGAACGGCGTGCATTATGATTCAGTCGGGGGAGGGATCAATGTATATCGCTGGTGGAACGGAAAGCATTTCTCGGTCACCAATGAAAGAAAGGGCTCGCTTTTCTCCAGAGTGGATAGGGGACCCTCATATGGGGGAAGCGGCAGAGCTGACGGCGTCGAGATTTTCAGTTGCGAGACAAGAGCAAGATGACTATGCACTTTTAAGCTGGGAACGAAGTATAACCGCATTCAAGCAAGGAACGTATTCAGAAGAAATTGTTCCGATTAGCGGGATGAGTACAGATGAAGCGGCAGCTAAAATAAGACCGATTGCAAGCTTGATAAAGCGGGCAAAACCTGTCTTTTTACCAGGCAAAGGTACTGTGACTGTGACCAATAGCTGTAAAGAAGCAGATGGTGCAGCTGCCGTCGTTGTGATGGAAAGAGCGGAAGCGGAGGCAAAAGGCTTCAGCCCTATGCTGCGGTATATCGGGAGTGCCGTGACCTCTATAGACCCGCATTATCCTGCTGCTTCACCAATTGATGCAATCAAGAAACTTTTACATAAAGAACAGGTGAAGATAGAAGATGTTGCACTTTTTGAAATCAATGAAGCGTTTGCGCTCAAAGTAGTACTCATTGCCCGGACACTAGGTATTCCTTATGACCGTATCAATAAAAGAGGCGGTGCGCTTTGTCTTGGGCATCCATATAGCGCCTCGGGAGCTGCTATGATGGTGAGACTGTTTTACGAAGCCCGCGCCTTACCGAATGGAAGCTATGTCATGGCTGCAATTGGCAGTGGAGGCGGTGTCGGTTTAGCCACACTATGGCAAGTTCTGTCATGACATGCATGAGCAAGTAATTGCCGAACTCCGTCGAATCATGTACTATAAAAGCTAGATGTGAGGAGGGCCATGCATGTTTTCAGAACAAAAGAAACGACCATTTTTTAAACGAAAAATGGGGATCGTCCTGTTATCTGTACTTGCTGTGATCATCATTGCAGCATTATCAGGTTTTTTATATGTAAAATCAGCACTCGGGCCGGTCGATCAAAAAAGCAAACAAACCATTAATATTCATATTCCAAATGGGACATCTGTCAGCGGAATTGCGAGCATTTTAAAAGAAAATGAGCTGATTTCAAATGACACGATTTTCACTTACTATGCAAAGTACAAAAAAGCATCAGGCTTTAAAGCGGGCTATTTTCATCTCAAACAAACAATGGATGCGGATCAGCTAATTCAAAAGCTGACATCTGGCGGGACAGATTACGCATTTCAGCTTGTGATACCTGAAGGGAAACAGTTGTCTGATATTGCAGCTATTATCGCAAACCAGACGAATTTTTCAGCGAAAGAAGTTGAAGCGAAGCTGGATGATCCAGCCTTTATTAAAAAATTGATGAAAAAGTACCCGAAAACGGTGACATCACAAGTGAACGGGAAACAAGTCAAGCATCCGTTAGAGGGATATTTATTCCCGGCGACGTATCCGTTTTATCGTGAGGATGAATCACTTGAAACCATCATTGACACAATGATTAAACAAACAGATCAATATGTGAAAACGTACGAAAAGGACATGAAAAAGAGAAAGATGTCCATCCATGATGTCCTAACGATGGCATCCCTGATAGAAATGGAAGCAACTGAAAAAACAGATCGGTCAAAAATATCAAGTGTGTTTTATAACCGGTTGAAAAAGGATATGCCGCTTCAAACAGATCCAACCGTTCTTTATGCGCTTGGCGAGCATAAGTCTCGTGTTTATTACAAAGATTTAAAAGTAAAATCACCATATAATACGTATACAAACAAAGGGCTGCCGCCTGGACCTATTGCTAATGCTGGAGAATCTTCTTGGAAAGCAGCGCTCCATCCAGAGAAAACAGATTTTGTTTATTTCCTAGCAAAGAAAAATGGTGAAGTCGTCTTTACGAAAACGTTAAATGAGCACAACAAAGCGAAAGCGAAATACATCACAGGCAGCAACTAGCGCTCATGTGAGAGGAAAAAGACTGTAGACAATGGTGAAATTGCCTGCAGTTTTTTTCGTTGTTATATCCATTTTATAGGTTCGCAATTACCACATCTTTGTGGTAAAATATATCGGGTTGTTTTTACTTAGATGAACGAAAGATTGACGAGAAAGAGAGCTGCAATAGGCAGGACTCTTCTTTTTCAGGTCATGAAGGAGCTAGACATATAATGACAATCGAAGATGATCAAATAAATGATTATATTGAAGATTTAATTGAGCCGAGTCCTGATGCCATCGCTCAATTAGAGGAGTATGCCAAAGAGCATCATGTGCCAATCATGGAAAAGGTGAGCATTGAACTGTTATTGCAGCTGCTTTCTTTGAAAAAACCGAAGAAGATTCTTGAGGTTGGGACAGCGATTGGCTATTCAGCGATTCGAATGGCAGAAGCTCTGCCAGATGCTGAAATCTATACGATTGAGCGAAATGCGAAACGTTATGAGGAAGCGACACGGAATATTGAAGAATTACATTTCAAAGATAGAATTCACGTGTTTTTTGGCGATGCGATCGAATCAGCTAAAACGGTTCAGACGATGGCGCCCTATGATGTGATCTTCATTGATGCGGCAAAAGGCCAGTATCAACGCTTTTTTGAGCTGTTTGAACCGATGCTGTCTGATGACGGAATGATTATTACAGACAACGTATTATTTAAAGGCTTAGTTGCGACAAATTATGAAGAAGAAATTGAAGATAAACGAAAAAAACAATTAATAGGAAAAATTGATCGATACAATCAATGGCTGATGTCAAATCCTGACTACCAAACGTGTATCATTCCGGTTGGAGATGGGATCGCTATTAGTACAAAAAGAGGTGACCAATCATGAAAAAACCAGAATTGCTTGTGACGCCAAGCAAGGTGTCGGATGTACTGCCGCTCATTGAAGCGGGTGCTGACGCATTTTTAATAGGTGAACAAACATATGGAATCCGTCTTGCAGGTGAGTTTTCAAGAGAAGATGTGAAACAAACGGTTCGACTCGCACATGCACATCACAAAAAAGTATATGTCGCCATGAATGCGATTTTTCATAATGACCGTGTGGCACTGCTTGGAGATTATTTAACCTTTCTCGATGGGTTAAACGTGGATGGTGTCGTTTTTGGAGATCCGGCAGTGATCATGGCCGCAAAAGAAACAGGTGTCAACTTGAATCTGCACTGGAGTACAGAAACAACTGGGACAAACTATTACACTTGTAACTACTGGGGCAGAAAAGGCGCAACACGTGCTGTTCTTGCCAAAGAACTTAATATGGATAGCGTGATTGATATCAAAGAAAACGCTGAAGTGGAGATTGAAATTCAAGTCCACGGCATGACCTGTATGTTCCAATCCAAACGGACACTTGTTGGCAACTATTTTGAATATCAAGGCAAACAAATGGACGTGGAAGGCAGAAATATGGAAGAAGGTCTATTCCTTCACGATCAGGAACGTCAAAACAAATATCCTATTTTTGAGGATGAAAATGGCACACACATTATGAGTCCAAATGATGTATGTATGATTGATGAATTAGAAGAATTTGTCGACGCAGGCATTGACTCATTTAAAATTGACGGAATTTTAAAGTCACTTTCTTATATGACAGAGGTGACATCCCTCTATCGAAAAGCCATTGATTTACTAGTGACTGATAAGGAAGCCTATGAAGATCAGAAAGATGAATGGGTGGAGCGTATTGAAGAGATCCAGCCTGTCAACCGCTCAATCGATACAGGATTTTTCTTTAAAGAAACGGTTTATTAAGATAAAAGGAGGCAGAGGAAATGGCACTTTTAAAAGATGGAATTTCTGAAGTGATCGATGGAAAACGTGTCATTACAAAAAAACCAGAACTGCTAGCGCCAGCAGGAAACTTAGAAAAACTAAAAATTGCTGTGCATTATGGAGCAGACGCTGTTTTTATTGGCGGGAAAGAATTTGGACTTCGTTCAAATGCAGATAACTTTTCAATCGAAGAAATGGCAGAAGGTGTCGCATTTGCGAACAAATACGGTGCTCGCATTTATGTGACAACGAATATTTTCGCCCACAACGAAAACATGGACGGGCTGGAAGAATATCTTCAAGGGATTGAAGGAGCCGGTGTAGCGGGAATTATTGTCGCTGATCCACTCATTATTGAAACATGCAAACGAGTAGCTCCAAAGCTTGAAGTTCACTTAAGCACACAGCAGTCTCTTTCAAATTGGAAAGCGGTGCAGTTTTGGAAGGAAGAGGGGCTTGAGCGTGTGGTCCTTGCACGTGAAACAAGCGCCCTAGAGATTAAAGAAATGAAAGAAAAAGTGGATATTGAAATCGAAACGTTCATTCACGGGGCCATGTGTATTGCTTATTCTGGCCGCTGCGTGCTCAGTAACCATATGACAGCGAGAGATTCAAACCGCGGGGGCTGCTGCCAATCTTGCCGCTGGGATTATGATCTTTATAAACTAGAAGGCTCTAAGGAAGCGCCTTTATTCGGTGAAGAAGACGCACCATTTGCGATGAGTCCAAAAGATTTAAAACTCATCGAATCCATACCGCAAATGATCGAAATGGGAATTGATAGCTTAAAGATCGAAGGACGCATGAAATCCATTCATTATGTAGCAACAGTTGTCAGTGTCTATCGTAAAGTCATTGATGCTTACTGTGCTGATCCAGACAATTTCGTCATTCAACAAGAATGGCTCGATGAATTAGACAAATGTGCCAACCGTGACACGGCTCCTGCCTTTTTTGAAGGTGTACCAGGAACGGATGAACAAATGTTTGGCATTCACGGAAAGAAAACGACCTTTGATTTCGTCGGACTTGTGCTTCATTATGATGAACAAGAACAAATTGTCACATTACAGCAGCGTAATTTCTTTAAAGCTGGCGACGAAGTTGAATTTTTCGGTCCAGAAATCCAAAATTTCACATGCAAGATTGAGACGATTTGGGACGAAAAAGGGAACGAACTCGATGCTGCTCGTCATCCACTGCAAATTGTGAAATTTAAGCTTGATCAAAAAGTATACCCTAGCAACATGATGAGAAAGGGGAAATAACCGGCACATGGGGAAAAAACCAGTGGTGATTGGAATCGCTGGCGGCTCGGGTTCAGGTAAAACGAGCGTCACCAATTCCATTTACGAAAAATTTAAAGGACATTCAATCCTCATGCTTCAGCAAGATTTATATTATAAAAATCAAAGTCATATGCCATTTGAAGAGCGCCTGCTGACCAATTATGATCATCCGCTTGCATTTGACAATGACCTGATGATTGAGCATGTAGAAGCGTTGCTAAAGTACGAGTCCATTGAAAAACCAATTTATGATTTTAAACTAAACACACGTTCAGAAGAGACGGTACATGTTGAACCAAAGGATGTCATCATCGTTGAAGGAATCTTTGCCCTTGAAAATGAACGTCTAAGAAACTTAATGGATATTAAACTGTATGTGGATACAGATGCAGATCTTCGGATCATTCGCCGTATTTTACGTGATACGAAAGAAAGAGGCAGATCGATTGATTCCGTGATTGAACAATATGTATCTGTCGTCAGACCGATGCACAATCAATTCATTGAACCGTCAAAACGATACGCGGATATCATCATCCCAGAAGGCGGACAAAACCATGTCGCAATAGACCTCATGGTCACAAAAATTCAAACGATTCTTCAAAACCGCGGAGAGTAAATGGTGGAGAAGAACAAAGACCTTTACGATGTAAAGGTCTCAGCGTGTAGACAAACCCTCGCATTCTTTGTCAGTCCTGCGTGCTGGTGCTCACGAATGACAAATTCGCTCCGCGCCAGTACTCGTCCTTCCTAGACTGCAAAGGTTTTCTATCACGCTGAAAAAAGAAGACAAAGGGCTAAAATAAAGTTCATTTTAGCCCTTTGTCAACAATCTGAGACCTTTACGACGTAAAGGTCTTTTCAACATCATGCTCTTGTAGTCAATACTTTAGTAATGGCTAGTCTGAAATCATCGATGAGCATTGTAAGAAGCAGCCCCCTGAATAAAAGATTTGATATGATAGGAAAACAATGCTGCGAAATGAAGACAGGAAAATCACGATGGGATGCTGAAAGTTTCAGTTATTCCTGCTTTGTAAAAGTATATTAAAAAAACGACAAACAAATCATCACAAATTTTCAAACAATTCTTGATCAAAATGCAATTTTGTAATAATATAGCATAGACATATCGTACACTGACCATATTATGTATTGGAAGATGGAGAATGGGTAAGCTATTCTTCTACATATGATCGAAATGGCCGAACGAGGTACAGGAGCTTCCTGTGCCTTTCCACAGTTTGTGCGATGAAGATAATACATCATCATGAGACCGCTGCTGTTCCTGCCTAATAAAAAGGCATAATAGTTGCATCTAAAAGGGACGCCATGTAAGATGGACTTTTACGAATATGGGACAGAAGGAATGAGGGCCGGAATATGTCCTCATTCTTGTATATTTCAGTCGTCACTCACATGCAGAAAGCTTGTATGATGAGGATTAATAGAAGGAGTGAATGATTCATGGCACAAGAGAAAGTATTTCCAATGACAGAAGAAGGAAAGCGCAAATTAGAAGAAGAGCTTGAATATTTGAAAACGGTTAAACGTAAAGAGGTTGTAGAGCGTATTAAAATCGCTAGAAGTTTTGGAGACCTCTCTGAAAACTCGGAATATGATTCTGCTAAAGAAGAGCAAGCGTTTGTAGAAGGTCGTATTACAACGCTTGATAATATGATTCGTAATGCCAAAATTATTGAAGATGAAGGTAACTCAAATATTGTTTCACTCGGTAAAACAGTGACATTCGTTGAATTACCGGACGGTGAAGAAGAGTCTTATACGATTGTAGGAAGTGCAGAAGCTGATCCGTTTGAAGGCAAAATTTCAAACGATTCACCAATTGCAAAAAGCCTTTTAGGCAAACAAGTAGACGACAAAGTCACGGTTCAAACACCTGGCGGAGAAATGTTCGTCCAAATTGTAAAAATTTCATAATTACGTTTATACGATAAACACCTCGTCCACAATAGGGACGAGGTGTTTTTATGCTGAAAACAAGCAGAATCCAATGGACAGGTGTCATTATTTTTATCTTATTGCTCGGTCTCCTATTTAGACTAGCGGAAATTCAGTTGTTTTTCACAGAATCTTTTTCAAAACTTGATATTAATTTGATCCAAGAAAGTGTCAGGCAGCGGACAGAAGAAGTAGTCATTTCAGACGGACGCGGCGAATTTTTAGATCGAAACGGCGAGGCACTTCTCACAAAGGAAGAGCCAGCGGTCATCATATTTCCATTCCTGCAATATGACCTCCCTCACTTAAAGCAAACCGCTTCTATACTTGAGATGAAAGAAGATGAACTGAAAAGCCAGTTGACAGAAACGAAGAAACCACTCATTTTAAAAGATGATATGACGAAAAAAAAGCTGAAAGACATCAATGATATGAAATATTCAGGTGTTTACGGCGTATATATGAAAGAGAAGGACAAAAAAAGACTTGCCCTCCACACATTAGGCTTCACAAGTGAGAATCCAGAACTCTTGAGAAAGCGTTATCCGGACAAAAAAGAACTTTCAATCCGCACTGAGATCGGTACATTCGGTTTGGAAAGTACATTTGACGAATTTCTATTACCAGAGCAAGACACAAAATTGTTATATCATGTGGACGGAAGGGGAAACCCTTTGTTTGGGATGGACGTCAAATATACAGCAGAAGCTCATTCGTTTTATCCGCTGCAAGTGCAGACAACCATGGACGAAGACATGCAGAGGGAAATGGAGAATGCTCTCAAAGCGCAAGGGGTTGAAAAAGGCGGAGCGGTTCTGCTCGACATTCAAAATAGCAGTGTGCTGGCGATGGCGAGTGTTCCAAATGTGACCAGCAAAAACCGGCATGAGGCAAGAAATTACATGCTGACCGCAATGGCTCCCGGTTCTGTATTTAAAACGGTCGTACTTGCCGCAGCGATTGAAAAAAATTTGAACCAGCCACAAACGATGTATGATTGTCGAAAGAATTTATATGGAGAGCCAGAAGGAAAGCAGGAAGTACTGAATCTGTCTGAAAGCTTTGCGCAAAGCTGTAATTATACATTTGCGACACTCGCTGAGCAGCTCATCCAAACAGATGATCAAATCATTGAAAAGACAGCTTCAAAGCTTGGGCTTGTGGATCGAGCCGGCTGGGAAGGGGATGTATACCATAAGCAACAATTCAAACAGTTTGATCGTGAAGAAACAGGCAGTGTGTGGGGAGATAAAAGAGACAAGCATGTCAAAAAAGCCATTGCGCAAACGGCAATTGGTCAAAAAAATGTCAAAACAACCCCCTTACAAATTGCCAATATGATGGCAACGATTGCAAGGGGCGGAGAACGAAAAGAAGTGAGGATTGCAGATAAAGTGATGTATCAAAACGGAACAACGATGCTATCCTTTCAAAACAAACGACCTGATGGTGACAGTATTGACCGCTATACAGCTCAAACCTTGCAAAAGTACTTAAGGCAGGTGGTGACCTCTGACAAAGGAACAGGAAGAAGATTTCAAGACCTGCCGTTCCATATAGCAGGGAAATCAGGCACTGCCCAAACCGGCAGCAAAGATAAACAGGGGAATCCACTTTATCACAAGTGGTTTGCCGGATATTTTCCGGCAGAAAAACCAAAATACGCTCTCGTCGTTGTTCACCTTGATGAGGCAAGTGGCCGGGCTAAGACAAATGAAGCGTTTTATGATATTGTAAAAAAGGTCAATGAAATTGAAAAGAAACAGACATAGAACATCCCTTCATGTCATGTTAGAATAGTAACGACTTAGGGAACAGAGGCAAAGGAGTGCAGAGATTTTGAGTAGAAATTCTCGATTTGAACATCGTGATAAGCGCAGAAAGGCGAATATGGTGCTTAACATATTAATTGGTATCGTTGTGGTGCTTATTTTGGTTGTCGCATCGAGTTTGTTAATTTTTAATAAACCGAAAGATACAAATGTAGCAGACGAACCATCCAAAACAGCACCTGCATCGAGTGAAAATAAACAAAACTCAGAAGAAGATGTGAAAGATCAAAAGAAAGATACATCCGATGATGCGGATGCGAAAAAAGACGATTCATCTGACAAAAAAGACGATACAAAGAAAACAGATGATGAAGAAGAGCCAAACAAAGATGCGTTAAAAGATGCCACAGAAACAGATGGCGGTAAAACAAGTGACGTAGACAAAACATATGAAAACGATAACTGGGAGCCTGTAGGAACAGAGCAATCGGGATCACATACAGCAACCTATGATGCTAACTCAAAAGACTGGAAAGAAATGATCAAAGCCATGTCCTATGCGACAGGAATCTCAGAAGACCAAATGACTGTTATTTGGTTAGGAAATAACGGAGGACCTCAAGATGCAAAAGGAACCATCCGTGATAAATCAACAGGTGAACGCTACCGTGTAGAAATTACGTGGGTGGACGAAAAAGGCTGGAAACCTGTGAAGGTTGAAAAATTAAAATAAAATAAAAAAGATGCATGCAAAAAGGCTAAAATGAACTTCATTTTAGCCTTTTTATTCTTTTCAGCGTGATAGAAAACCTTTGCAGTCTAGGAAGGACTAGCACCGGCGCACAGACCTGACTGCCTACACGCTGATCTTTTTTATTAGACATTAGATATTCGCTTTAAAATGAACAACTGCTGTATACAAAATCTTATCATCAATGACAGTCGTTTGATGACTCACAGAATGAACAGTCAGCAAGATCGCCTGATTATGTTCAATTTGTTTTTGGATCTTTTGTTCAAGTTCTTTTAAAGACGTTGCTTCAAAAAATTCAATTTTGTCCTTTAAAAAATCCAGTTGAAAATCCATTTCATTCATCCCTCCATGCTCTAGATTCATCATAATCTCTCACATTCAAAAGGGCAAATATTTTTCTACCCCACCCAGTATTTTTTAGTAGGAAAGAATCAGAAGATGTGGTAGGATAAGAACTGTTCGACGGAATAAAACATACTATACGGATAGGAATAAATAGATAAAGTGGAGGGAAAGAAAAATGGGACGTGAGTTTCTTTCTTTATTTGATCATTGGGCTGAATCTTATGATGACACTGTAAGTGGTCATGACGAGCAGTATAAAGAAGTGTTTCACCGGTATCCGGTCATTCTAAAAGAGATTACTCGCCGTGCAGGTCAACATGTCATTGAGTTTGGAAGCGGCACAGGAAACCTAACAGCGGCACTGCTTCAAGCAGATAAGAAAGTGTTTGGCGTTGAACCTTCAGAGGCCATGAAGAAAGCGGCTCTTCAAAAAGGAATACCAAATGTATTTCATGACGGGGATTTTTTATCGTTTCCATCTCCACCTTTTGAGCCAGATACGATCGTCAGTTCATATGCTTTCCATCATTTAACGGACGACGAAAAAAAACAAGCCATCCACACCTATGGCAACATCCTTCCCTCAGGTGGTAAAATAGTCTTTGCTGATACAATGTTTCAAAATCAAGCAGCACATCAAGCTGAAATAAACAAAGCGAAAGCCGCTGGATTCGATCAGCTTGCAGAGGATTTAGAAACGGAATACTATCCATCCATAGGTGTGTTAAAGCAAATCTTTGAAGAAGAAGGTTTTAGCACATCTTTTCATCAAATGAATGATTTTGTGTGGATCGTAGAAGCGAAGAAAAGGGAATGAAAGGATGTTTTTAATTTGAAAATCGCAGTGATAGGTGCAATGGAAGAAGAAGTGACGATTTTAAGAGATCAACTAAAGAATGCCACACAAGAAAACATCGCTGGCTGTGAATTTACAACAGGTGTTTATGAAGATAAAGAAGTGATTTTATTAAAATCAGGGATTGGAAAAGTGAATGCAGCGGTCAGCACAACACTTCTGCTTGACCGCTTTCAGCCAGATTATGTAATCAATACAGGATCAGCTGGCGGTTTCCATCACTCATTAAATGTAGGTGATATTGTCATCTCTACTGATGTTAGACATCATGATGTGGACGTGACGATCTTTAATTACGAATATGGACAAGTGCCAGGATTACCAGCTGCTTTCATCGCAGATGATCAGCTTGTGAAGCTGGCAGAGGAATCTGCTTCAGAAATCGATCATATTCAAGTGGCAAAAGGAACGATTGCAACAGGAGATTCATTTATGGATGATCCTGGTCGTGTCGCGTTTGTGAGAGAGAAATTCCCAGAGCTGTATGCAGTGGAAATGGAGGCAGCTGCAGTTGCGCAAGTTTGCCATCTATTTGAAACGCCATTTGTGGTCGTTCGAGCGTTGTCAGATATTGCTGGGAAAGAATCCAATATCTCTTTTGATCAATTTCTAGAGCAAGCAGCGATTCACTCAACAGACCTTGTCCTGCGTATGATAAAGCAAACACAATAAAAGAAGGGGTTTCCCCCTTCTTTTCCATACAAAGGAAGGGATTTATATGGCTGTCATACATGATATTACGGAATTAATTGGCCACACACCGCTTTTAAAACTGTCAGGGATGGGTGTGCCGGCAGGTGTTGATGTTTATGCAAAACTTGAAATGATGAACCCAGGCGGAAGTATTAAGGATCGCTTAGGTGATATGCTGATTAAAGAAGCGCTGGCATCGGGCAAACTGCGCCCAGGCGGAACCATTATTGAAGCAACTGCAGGAAACACAGGCATCGGGCTTGCGCTAAGTGCAAGAAAACATCAATTGCATCCGATCTTCTGTGTACCAGAACATTTTAGTCAAGAGAAACAACAGCTCATGAAAGCGCTTGGTGCAGAAATTATTCATACACCAAGAAAAGATGGGATGAAGGGTGCGATTGATCGAGCCCTTGAACTAGAGGCAAGCCTTGACAATGCTTATTGCGTCTTACAATTTAAAAACCAAGTAAATCCATTGACTTACTATAAAACACTCGGGCCAGAAATATGGTCTGACCTCCAGGGGAACATAGACGTGTTTGTAGCAGGAGCGGGCTCTGGTGGAACGTTTCAAGGCTGTGCTGCCTATTTAAAAGAGCAAAAAGAAGCGATAAAAACAGTGATCGTGGAACCAGAAGGATCTATTTTAAATGGCGGAAAGCCGGGACCGCATAGAACGGAAGGAATTGGCCTTGAATTTATTCCAGATTATATGGAATCGACTTTATTTGACGAGATTTATACCGTCAGTGACGATGATGCTTTCCGAATGGTGAAAGAAGCAGCTGAAAAGGAAGGTGTTCTGATCGGAAGCTCGTCTGGAGCCGCTCTATTTGCCGCTTTAGAGGAAGCGAAAAAGGCATCACCTGGGACGGTGATCGTGACCATTTTTCCTGATAGCAGTGAGCGTTATCTAAGTAAAGGTATTTATGAGGGAGGAAAATAAAATGAAGCCAAAAACAATGATGATTCATAGTGGAATCACTGGTGATGAAAAAACAGGAGCCGTGTCTGTTCCTATTTATCAAGTCAGCACCTATAAGCAGCCTAAAGCAGGCGAGCACACTGGATATGAATATTCCAGAACTGCGAATCCAACAAGAACAGCACTGGAAACAGTCATTCGTGATCTTGAAGGCGGGGCAAACGGCTATGCATTCGGTTCAGGGATGGCTGCAATTACAGCTGTGATGATGCTGTTTAACAGCGGAGATCATATCGTACTGACTGATGACGTGTACGGCGGAACCTATCGTGTGATGACAAAGGTGCTCAACCGGATTGGCATTAAAGCCACATTTGTAGACACAAGTGATCCTGAAGCGGTGAAAAAAGCAATTTTACCAGAAACAAAAGCCGTCTATATTGAATCACCAACCAATCCATTGCTGAAAATGACCGATCTACAAGCCATAAGCCGGATCACAAAAGAAGCTGGCATCTTGATGATTGTCGATAATACGTTTTTTACCCCATATTTTCAAAAGCCGATTTCATATGGGGCTGACATTGTCTTGCACAGTGCCACAAAATATTTAGGCGGCCATAGTGATGTGGTGGGCGGACTTGTCGTGACAGCTACTGAAGAGCTTGGTGAAGAACTGCACTTTGTTCAAAACTCTACAGGCGGTATTCTTGGACCGCAAGATGCGTGGCTTCTAATGCGAGGGATGAAAACGCTCGGACTAAGAATGGAAGCACATCAACAAAACGCGCAGAAAATCGCTGAGTTTTTAGAACAACATCCTTCGATTACACGTGTCTATTACCCAGGTTTAAGCGCTCACCCAGGTCATGAGCTTGCAAAAACTCAAGCAACAGGCTTTGGCGGTATGATTTCTTTTGATATTGGAAAAGAAGAAAACGTCGACGTGTTTTTAAGCCAATTGAAATTGTTTACAATCGCAGAAAGCCTAGGGGCGGTTGAAAGTTTAATCTCTGTTCCTGCTCGCATGACCCATGCATCCATTCCAAAAGAGCGCAGAGAAGAGCTTGGCATCACAGATGGTTTAATCCGTATTTCTGTCGGTATTGAAGATATTGATGACTTATTACATGATATTGAACAAGGGCTCGACGCAGTAACGAATGGATAGATTTACATGCCCCCCGCTTTCTCTCACTATGGTAAGCTATCAATAGACATTGATAACGGGAAGGTGAATCAAGTGAAGAAAAAGTGGGATGGTTTAGTGACAGATTACAAGCAATACGCTTTTATTTTGCTTGCTGTTAGCACCTTTTTATATATTGGTACGATTTTACCAAATCAGCACCTAGAAGCATCACCAAAAATGCTGATGATGGCAGTTGATTGTGTTTTCCTATTAGCCGCTTTTCTTTGCGTGAAACGTGCGATCTTTTTTCAAAAAAAGCTACAAGAACTAGATGAAGATTAAGTCGAAAAGTCTCCTCATATGATGAGGAGACTTTTTTTAATTGCACTGGATAATCGGACAAGAATGTCTGTAGAAATTTAGTCAAACACACAAAAATCATCTAATTTACTAAAAACAGGTTTACAAAATGGTGCTTGCTGGATATACTTACAAAGTAATTAAAAACGTAAAGGAGGCTGAAGAATATGTTATTCGTATCTACTTGTGATCAATTCAACAACCAATTTCATCATGTCATCAGCCTGTGGAAGAGCTCGTGTCCTTCCTTTACCTTTTACGGTTCACGCTACAAAACTGTTTAAGTAAACGAGGATTTCACGTATCATCCATCGCAGGTTAGAAGACACTGTCTTTTGATCTGCATTTTTGTGTGCCCGCAGGTCAACTGATAAAGAAGATCTGCGGGCTATTTCGCGTGCTGCGAACTGAAGGGAGGTGAGCGTATATGACAATCCATTTATTTTTTATTACTTTGACGATCCAACGTAAATACAAAGACATTGAAACGGTTCTTTATGAACAACAAGTCGAAACATTTTATGAAGAAATGAAGCAGAAACAACTAAAGTACATGAACTAAAAAGGACAATAAAAACATGAAAAGGAGGAGATTGACATGTTTATGATGCTTGCAATGCTTGATTGTTATACAAGGGAGAAGGACCAGGTTTAGACACGCTCCACATTGATCACCTGCACATATGATAACCGTAAAAGGAGATTGTGAGGTGATCAATGAATGTCGATGTCACCATATATGAGGTTTCCATCAGTGGGGCACGGATATGCGTCTATTCCGCATTCTTTAAAGCACGGATACGGCAATCCATACAGAATGCAAAGAGAGCAAGAAGAAATGCTCAGACGCTATATGTACAATTATCCAACCTATTGGTATTAAAGAAAAGGAGCAGGAAACGTTATCGTTTCCTGCTCCTTTTACATTAGCAAATCCAGCTTGCACCGATGATGATTAACAAAATGAACAGTACAACAAGCAATGCGAATCCGCCTGCAAAACCGCCACCGTAGCCACCGCAGTAGCCTCCAGAATAACCGCCAAAGCCCATAATCTAGCACCACCTTTATCTAATCAAGATACATTCATAAAATATGCAGCTCATGCGGAAAACGAAATCAATCTGAGCACAATTAATGAAAATGCCTATTTGTTTAAATATTTTTCATGACGTGCGAAACATTTTCAGAAAAGTTGCCGTCTAATAAAAGACAAAGAAATTAGGACTAGGTCTTAACTTTTGTTAGGCGAGAGCCGATATGAAAAGTAAGAAAATTCGTAAATAGTTTTATTTACTGGTGTAAAGCAGGTGTTGACATTGATTCAAAGCTGGATTGGAAAACAAATGAGGGAACCAAAGGGCTTGTTCTCAAAATGGGTTGCCCGCTATATGGAAAAAAATCATCATAATATCAATCAATGGACGATTCAACTCTTAAATATACAAGAAAACGACCGGATTTTAGAAATTGGTACTGGAAGAGGTATGACATTATCTAAAGTAGCGGAAAAACTTGATCGAGGAAAAGTATATGGAATCGATGCTTCGCGTCATATGGTAAAATACGCGAAAAGAAAACATAAGAGGCTTGTCGAGCAGGAAAAAGCCGTTATCACACTTGGAAGAGCTGAGCAATTACCTTTTGAAGACAGATCATTCAATAAATTGTTCACAGTGCAGACCATCTATTACTTGCCAGATATCGAACAAGTTATGAAAGAGGTATATCGTGTTCTTCAAGTGGATGGAGAAGTATTCTTATCTTTTCAAAAGCAGGAACTAATGAAGGAACAAAAACGCTCACAGTCTCTTTCAACGTACAGTGAAGAAGACATCAGCTGTCTTTTTTCAGCGTATCACTTTAGAGACGTCTCTGTTTACCATTATGATACATACATCTGTATCAAAGCCTTAAAATGATGATGAAAATATTT
This sequence comes from Bacillus sp. FSL K6-3176, assembly GCF_038003325.1. Taxonomy (NCBI): domain Bacteria; kingdom Bacillati; phylum Bacillota; class Bacilli; order Caryophanales; family Bacillaceae; genus Bacillus; species Bacillus sp. FSL K6-3176. The sequence goes on along the minus strand of NZ_JBBOOX010000001.1, from coordinate 2,415,855 downwards.
CCCAGGTAATGAACAAGCAATTAAAAAAGGCTCTTCGTCAGAGGAGCCTTTTTGCATGCGATGAAATGGACCATTCGTCAATAAAAAAGACTCTTCACAAGAAGAGTCTTTTGCATTCATTTCATATGTAGGGGCCAGCCAGGTGTGTAAGGAATGATAGTATATATAAGGAATTTGTTTGTCGATTAAGGATACCTGTCTGGCTTATTCCTTATATCGACAATGTTCTGCAAATGTTTAGCTTTTTTTTCAATATTTTCTTTTTTATTTGACTGGAAAGTACATTTTTCTCTCCTAGATAGACATTTGTCACTTACTTTTTGAGTCAATGTGTGGTTAAAAGAAGGAAAAAGCCCGAGAAAGAGAGAATTTTGGGGAGACTTCATTTTTAAACAAAAAGGGAGGAATGAAAACATGTCGGGAAACAAAGGTGTCGTTTACAAAGGAGCAGGAAATGTAGCAGTTGAGGATATTGGATACCCTGATTTGGTTTTAAGAGATGGCCCTGGTGTACCTAAAGCCAATGTTGGACGTAAGTGTGAGCATGGCGTCATTTTAAAAGTGGTGACAACAAACATTTGCGGGAGCGACCAGCACATGGTAAGAGGGCGTACAACTGCGCCTGAAGGACTTGTCCTTGGTCATGAAATTACTGGTGAAGTCGTTGAAGTTGGACGAGATGTAGAGTTTATCCAAAAGGGTGATCTCGTATCAGTTCCATTTAATATTGCCTGTGGTCGCTGCGTCATGTGTAAAGAACAAAAAACCCATGTGTGTTTAAATGTGAACCCCGATCGACCTGGCTCAGCTTATGGATATGTAGATATGGGCGGATGGGTTGGCGGCCAATCGGAGTACGTCATGGTGCCATATGCTGATTTCCAGCTACTCAAATTTCCGGACAAAGATCAGGCGATGGAAAAAATACTTGATTTGACGATGCTTTCTGATATATTCCCGACAGGTTTTCATGGTGCTTATACGGCTGGCGTAAAGCCGGGCTCTACCGTCTATATTGCTGGTGCAGGGCCAGTAGGTCTTGCAGCAGCGCATTCCGCTCAGCTCCTTGGCGCTTCTGCTGTCATCGTCGGCGATCTTAATGAACAAAGGCTCGAGCAGGCGAGAAGCTTTGGCTGCGAAACGATTAACTTACGAAAACATGATCGAATCGGTGAACAAATGACAAACATCCTTGGAGAGCCAGAAGTCGACTGTGCGGTCGATTGTGTCGGTTTTGAAGCTTCAGGTCATGGAGATCAAGGAGAAGCACCAGCCACCGTTTTAAATACAATTATGGATATTACCAAAGTTGGCGGTAAGCTTGGAATTCCAGGACTTTACGTCACAGAAGATCCAGGTGCTGTGGATGAAGATGCAAAAGTTGGATCTCTGAAAGTGCGAATTGGACTTGGCTGGGCCAAAGCCCATACCTTTGTGACAGGCCAAACCCCTGTCATGCAATATCACCGCAGCTTGATGAAATCTATTTTAAGCGGAAGAGCACAAATCGCCAAAGCCGTTAATGCAACCGTCATTTCCCTAGATCAAGCCCCTAAAGGATATAGCGATTTTGATTCGGGTGTGGCGAAGAAATTTGTGATTGACCCGCATGGCATGATTTCTAAATAATGATCCATCGAAAAAAACTTACAGGATTTTTCCTGTAAGTTTTTTTGTTTGTTACATATAAAAAGATGAAGCTTTTCTGCTACATTCCATGTCAATTGTTAGTCGTGCCTGAGTATATAATCCTCTGTTAAATCAACAAACGCCTTCAAAGCAGGAGACATCCATTTATTTTTATGCCAGAATAGTTGGATTTTCGTTGTGAGACAGGGTCCCATCCAATTGATTTTAATCATATGGCCTTCTGTTATTTCTCTTTTTATAGAAATTTCGGGAAGTACAGCAATTCCTAGACCAGCCATTACACATTTTTTTATGGCTTCTACATCTGCTAGCTCTAGTTTACTTCTCGGTTTTGCTCCTGCCTGTGTCAAAGAGTGTTCGAAGGCGTAACGATAATCGCAGTCCTCAGTTAACAACAATCTTTGCTCGTCTAAATCGATAGGATGTACTTTTTGTTTTTTGCTCAATGGATTTGTTGGACAGCATACAATGGCCATCGGTTCATCTTTTAATTCTTTTACAATTAAATGTGAGGATACGACAGGATTCATCGATAATAGAGCGACATCAATTTGTCCTTCCAGTAATAGATTTAAAACATCCTTTTCAGATATTCCGGGACGGAAAATCAGTTCTACTTTAGGATACGTTGTTTGAAAGTCCGTTAAAATATGAGGAAGTCGATAGGTACATTGTGTTTCAGATGCACATATTCTCAAAATGCCGCTTGGCTCACTCATCCCGCCAACAGCCTCTAATGCTTCTCCTGTTAAACCTAAAATCTTATCCGTATAATCTTGAAACTTCATGCCAGCTTCAGTTAAAATGACCCTTTTTCCAAGCCTTTCAAATAGAGGGGTTCCTAACTCTTCTTCTAATGCAGCGATATTTGCCGTGATACTAGATTGAGCATAGCCAAGTATTTGTGCTGTTTTTGTAAAGTTTAATACTTTTGATGCTGTTTGGAACATCATCAGTTGCTTTATTTCCAACGTCAATCCCTCCTAAATCGGATGAGCCGATTGATGCAATCAGAAAACTTCTATAGATAGATCATAACATTTTTACTATGATAAAAGTAGGCGCTTTCATTATTTAGAATGTTCAGATTTTATAGGGGGGATGGCTTTGTTTGAAACGATTGTCAATTCAATAAATGACTTTTTATGGACATATATTTTAGTCATTATGTTAATAGGAATAGGAATCTACTTTACGGTGAGAATGAAGTTTATGCAAATTGTCTTACTAAAAGAGATCTTCCGTTCTATTTTTGAAAAAGCTCCAAAAATAAAAGGGAGTCAAGACATTTCTTCAATGCAAGCTTTCTTTATCGGAGCAGCGACGAGGATTGGAACTGGAAATATGGCAGGTGTTGCTATTGCCATCACAGTTGGTGGTCCTGGAGCTATTTTCTGGATGTGGTTTGCAGCAGTTTTAGGGGGAGCTTCTGCATTTGTCGAAAGCACACTCGCTCAAATATATAAAGTGAGAACAAGTGATGGTTTTAAAGGGGGGCCAGGCTATTATATACAAAAGCAATTTGGACTGAAATGGCCAAGTAGGATCTTTGCCTTTTCTGTTATTCTTAGTTTTGGCTTAATTTTTAATGCAGTACAAACGAACACCATCACAAATGCCTTTCGATATTCATTTGGTATCAGTCCAATTGGTATGGGGGTATTCGTAACCATTCTTACGGCTCTCATCATTTTTGGTGGTGTAAAGAGAATTGCCCGCTTTACCCAAATCATTGTGCCAATCATGTCCTCGTTTTATATTATCTTAGCACTTTATGTGATTGTGACAAATATCGCTGATGTACCCGCAGCATTAGCAAGTATTATGAAAAGTGCGTTTGGATTAGAGCAAATGGTTGGAGGCGGAATCGGCGCTGCAATAATGAACGGTGTCAAACGCGGGTTGTTTTCCAATGAAGCAGGGATGGGAAGTGCGCCAAATGCAGCTGCTGCTGCCCATGTTTCACACCCAGTAAAACAAGGGTTTGTTCAATTATTAGGCGTATTTTTTGATACATTAGTTGTTTGTAGTTGTACAGCATTTATTATTATGCTATCAACAGTAGAAACAGCAGGTGATTTGTCAGGTATTGAAATTACTCAAGCTGCAATGGCGCAGCATTTCGGTTCTTGGGCTAGTATTTTCTTAGCATTTGCGATCTTTACTTTTGCATTTAGCTCCATTGTAGGTGGCTACTATTACGGTGAAGCCAATATCGGTTTTATTCATAACAGTGTAACCGCGCTATTCGTGTATCGAATCACTGTTTTAATGATGATTATGTTTGGTGCTCTCGCCAACTTACAAATCGTTTGGACGTTAGCGGACTTGTCGATGGCGATTATGGCTATTGTTAACTTGGTTGCCATTGCGATTTTAGGCAAATTTGCTTTTGCGGCTCTAAATGATTACATGGGACAAAGAAAGGTAGGAAAGAACCCTGTTTTTTACGCTTCTACCATTCCCGGTTTAAAAGGAATAGAATGGTGGGGAGCAGAAAAACAAGCAATTAAATCAACAAATGAAGGGGTAGAAAATCAATGATAAATTTTGAATATGATTGTCATACGAAAATGATCATGGGGGCGGGGAAATCTAAAGATATTGCCTCTATTGTAGAGGACATTGTATTGCCTAGTGCTACAATTATGATTGTAACTGACCCTGGTGTAAAAAGCGCAGGATTGGTGACGCCTATTGAAGCCTATTTGCAAGAAGCTGGTTATTCCGTTGTCGTCTTTGATCAAGTATCTCCAAACCCTAGAGATCATGAATGTCTAACGGGTGCAGAGCTCTTTAGAAAAGTACAAGCATCAGCGGTTATTGCGATTGGTGGAGGAAGCCCAATGGATACGGCAAAAGCCATTGCTTTATTAGGTCCAAATGGCGGTAATCCTGAAGAGTATATAGCAGGCAAGAAAGCGTACACAAATGTATCACCCTTAATTTGTATTCCAACCACGGCTGGAACTGGCTCTGAGGTGACCCGTTCATCTGTGATTACGTTAGCTGCTTCACATAAAAAAATCACCTTAAAACATGCCTTGCTTCGACCAACTATTGCGATTTTGGATCCTGCTCTTACTTCTACGGTGCCAAAAAGTATAACAGCGGCAACAGGTGTTGATGCACTGGTCCATGCGATTGAAGGCTATACATGTAAAGAAACAAACCCTATTTCTAAGGCGATGGGGGCAAGCGCAATGAAAACCATTGTGACCTATTTACCGAAGGCGTATGAAGACGGATCTGATTTAGAAGCAAGATACAAAATGCAGGAAGGCAGTTTACTCGCTGGCTTATGCTTCGGTTCCGCTGATGTAGCAGCCGTGCATTGTTTAGCCGAAGCGCTCGGCAGTCTTTATGATACGCCTCATGGTATCGCAAATGCTGTATTTTTACCTTATGTCATACAATTTAATGCAGCTGAAAACAAATCATTGCACATAGAGCTTGCAAACATTATGGGCTTTGCAGATAAAACGGATGCAGATGATGTGGCGATTCAAAAATTAATGGATGGTATGTATACATTCACAAAGAATTTAGGTATTCCATCACTAAAAGAATTATCTTATGTAAAAGTAGAGGATTTTGAAAAAATGGCTCAACTAGCAGAACAAAATAACTCTACAAAAAGCAATGTTCGTGCCGTTACGAAAGCGGACTACTTAGATATACTAAAGGCTGCTTTTTCATATAGTCATACAGAAAAAGAGCCGAATAGAATGACTGAATGATACACACAAACTTTCCCAGACTTTACACAAGAAGCAAACGACTATGTCGTCAATATGGAGAATTACAAATATACCACCCTCCTAATGTATGATTTAGGTGGTGGTTTTTCTATGTCCCATTTGACTAGGTATCGTGTATACATGAGTGGTATGATAGACGACAACATCTCATGAGAGAAAGGATAGGATAAACGATGAACTTTCACAATAAAACAGTTGTCATCACTGGCGCAGCCAATGGAATTGGTGAGTCGATCGCGTATGGCTATGCGAAAGAAGGGGCGCGTGTTGTGCTTGCGGATATTGACGAAGAGAAGGGCAAGCGCTTGGAAGATCAGCTGAAAAAGGAGTCCTTTGAGGCTTTTTTTAAAAAAACGGATGTGAAACAAGAGAAGGATATTCAAGACATCATGTCGGCTGCTGTGGCTCGTTATCAAACGATCGATATTCTCATCAATAATGCAGGGGTTATGTGTACAAAATCGCCTTATGAGCTAACGGTTGATGAGTTTGATCATGTGCTGCATACAAACCTACGAGGTGCTTTTTTATGTGCAAGGGAAGCGGCACGTTATATCAAAGAGAATCCAAACGGCGGTTCCATTGTGAATATTTCATCTACCCGTGCGACCATGTCAGAGCCTCATACAGAAGCGTATGCTGCATCAAAAGGCGGGATATCAGCACTTACTCATGCGCTGGCTGCTTCTTTTAGTCAGGATCATATAACAGTAAACAGCATTTCCCCTGGGTGGATTGAAACGAAGGATGAGAAAAATTTGCGAGAAATTGATCATCAGCAGCACCTTTCCAATCGAGTAGGAACGCCAAAGGATATTGTCAAAGCTTGTTTTTATTTAACAGATGAAGACAATCAATTTGTGACAGGAACAGATTTGGTTGTTGATGGCGGCATGACTAGAAAAATGATTTATGCGGATTAACATGAAAAAAAACATTGACGCCTTGACGGAGGCGCAGTACAATATGTAACAATTCAGCTGAAGATCGTGATGAAAAAAAGATAAAGCGCAAATAGAGAAGAGTATGTAATGGCTGCCTCACACAGAGAACTCCGTGAAGCTGAGAAGGAGCTGGGAAGCGTTACAGAACCAAGCCTCTTAGCTCTGCACCGGATTCATTGTGATGGTGATGCAGCGGCATTCTCCCGTTATAGAGAAGGGTTAGCGATAACCTGCTAAGGTTCATCTGGTAACAGGTGAATGAACTGAGGTGGCAACGCGGAGTCAATCCCGTCCTCAAGACAGAAATGTCTTGGGGGCGGGATTTTTTTTCATGACAAAAAGGAGGACACTACGATGAAAAAACATTGGCGGGATATGAGCATGTTACTTGGAGCGATTGGTATTGCGAACATAGGAGAATGGATTTATATGATTGCTCTACATCTGCTGATTTTTCAGGAAACGGGCTCCGTTCTTGCTGTAACAGCCGTCTATATGTTAAGACCTGTCTCGGCTCTTTTAACAAATAGCTGGTCTGGTAGTTTAGTAGATAGACTGAATCAGCGGAATGTCATGATCAGTCTAGATTTATGCCGGGCCGTTCTGATTGCTTGTTTACCCTTTGCCTTATTTTCTGGCCACTTATTGATCGTATATGTGATGCTATTTCTCATTCATATGGCACAAGCCATGTTTCATCCAGCTTCGATGGTGTATATGACAGCACTAATCCCGGCGGATAAACGAAAACGGTTTAATGCCATTCGATCCTTGCTTCAGTCTGGTGGATTTTTACTCGGACCCGCCGTAGCAGGGCTGCTTTTTCTCATTGGTACACCAGTCCTTTCAATTTATGTAAATGCAATCTGCCTTTTGATATCTGCTGTTTTGACGATGTGTTTACCGATCTTGTCAAAAGCAGACGGGGCACAAAAGGGCTTTTCTCTCTCGGTATTAAAGGGAGATGCAAAACTTGTCTTTCATTTCAGTCTCACATCCCGTCAAGTGATGGCCGTGTATTTATTATTTAGTGCCGCCATCACGGTGCTGCCGACTGCCATTGACTCACTTGAAGCAGCTTTTGCAAAGGAAGTGCTGATGTTGACCAATACCGAATATGGGTTTCTTGTCAGTGTAGCTGGAGCAGGGATTATCGCAGGGGCATGTCTCAATACGGTCATTGTCGAAAGGCTGCCTATTTCAGTGATGCTTGGTGCGGGGAGTTTGTTTGTGGCTTTTGGATACTTGATCTATGCTTTTTCAAGCACATTGACTATCGCAGCAGCTGGCTTTTTTGTTCTCGCTTTCTTTTTAGCATTTGCAAACACTGGTTTTATGACTTTTTATCAAACGAATATCCCGGTAGAGGTCATGGGGAGAGTGGCAAGTTTTTATGCGTTATGTGAAGCAGTTCTGACGATGATGATGACAGGAATATGCGGCGCATTGGCGCATGTTTTATCGATACGTACTTCTGTCATAATTGGCTGCCTATGTATGCTTCTTATTTGTCTGTTGCTATGTTTTGTCATTTTTCGTCCATTGACTGTCAAAAAAATAGTGCATCTTACTTAGAAAATTAAAAAAATTATGTTATCATTATTTAAGTAAGTTAATTAAATTGATGAGAAAAGGAGTCTTACAAATGAAAGCACTACGCTGGCACGATCAAAAGGACATTCGACTAGAGGAAATTGACGAACCAACAGTTGCTCCAGGAAAAGTGAAACTGAAAGTAAAATGGTGCGGCATTTGTGGTAGTGATTTACATGAATATTTAGGCGGGCCGATCTTCATTCCTGTGAACGAACCTCATCCACTTACAAAAGAAAAAGCACCCATTACACTGGGACACGAGTTCTCTGGTGAAATTGTAGAAGTTGGAGAAGGCGTGAGTAATTACAAAGTAGGCGATCGAGTGGTTGTTGAACCTATTTTTGCAACTCACGGGCACCAAGGTGCTTACAACTTAGATGAAAACATGGGCTTTTTAGGACTTGCTGGTGGCGGTGGAGGATTCTCTGAATATGTATCTGTCGATGAAGAATTACTTCATTTGTTACCAGACGAAATTTCATATGAGCAAGGTGCACTTGTTGAACCTTCTGCAGTTGCTTTATATGCGGTTCGTTCTAGTAAAGTGCAAGCTGGGGATACAGCAGCTGTGTTTGGCTGTGGACCAATCGGTTTACTTGTCATTGAAGCATTAAAAGCAGCTGGTGCTACTGACATTTATGCAGTGGAATTATCAAAAGAGCGCCAAGAAAAAGCAAAAGAACTTGGAGCGATCATTGTAGATCCTTCTCAGTATGAAGATGTTGTTCAAGAAATCGCACGCCGTACAAATGGTGGAGTCGATGTTTCTTTTGAAGTGACAGGTGTACCTGTTGTATTGAAGCAAGCAATCCAATCAACTAGAATTTCAGGTGAAACAGTCATTGTAAGCATTTGGGAAAAAGGCGCAGAAATTATGCCGAATGACATTGTCATTAAAGAACGTACAGTCAAAGGAATCATCGGCTATAGAGACGTATTTCCATCTGTATTAAACTTAATGAGAAAAGGCTATTTCTCTGCAGATACACTCGTCACGAAGAAAATTAAGCTGGACGATGTGATCGAAGATGGTTTCCATGCATTAATCAATGAAAAAGATCAAGTGAAAATTTTAGTCAGTGCTGAATAAGTAGGACGAAAAAGAGAATGGCATCTGCCATTCTCTTTTTTTTAACGTCCAAGAGACTTTCCGTACACGCTGACTCGTTTCTCTAACAAAGCAAAAGCGAGTTCAAAGAAAATACTAAGCATCCAATAGATCAAAGCAGAGACGAGATACGTTTCTAAAAACTTGTAGCCATCATTTGCAATGATGCGAGAGATTCCCATGATTTCCAGTACACCAATTGTAAACGAAAGGGATGTGGCTTTTAACAGCTGAATGAGCTGATTCCCTAGGTTTGGCAGGGCAACCACAAACGCTTGCGGTAAAATAATGCGAATCATCGCCTGTCTGGTGGTCATGCCAACGATTTTCGCCGCTTCAAGCTGCCCTCTGTCTACTGCAAGAAGTGCGCTGCGGACCACTTCTGTTAAATGTGCGGCTGAATGCAGGCTGAAGGTGATAAGGGCAACGGTAAGCGGGGAGACCATATCCGGGTGAAAGGTCAACCCAAAAGTGCTATTCATTTTGGTCAGAACAAATGGAATGCCATAAAAGAAAGCAAACAACTGAACAATGAGAGGTGTTCCTCTAAAAAATGAGACATAGAGCGTGACCAGCTGGCGGAGCACAGGGATACGAAAGAGGCGAATGAAAGCAAAAACAGATCCAATCAAAAGGCTCACAGCCATAGAAACAAGTGCAATCAATAAGGTAAAGGGAACGCCTTTTAGAATATGTGGTATTTGGTCAATCGCAAATGATATATCAATGGTTTGCATCAAATCGCCTCCTTAGCGTGACAGGCTGGTGCGGCCTTTCACAAATTTTCTTTCCAGTAGCATCGTGATCAGTTCAATACTGATGCAAATCAGCCAATACACAATTGCAATGATGACGTACACTTCAAACATCCCTATCCCGTAGTTATTACCTAGGATGATTTTGACCTGTCCCATCATATCAATGAGTCCGATTGTAAATGCAATGGCAGTATCTTTCACGAGATCAATGGTGTAATTTCCGAGGTTCGGAAGTGCAATGAGAAAGGCTTGTGGAATAATGATCCTCATTAATGCCTGAGTATCTGTCATCCCAACAATGTAAGCTGCTTCAAGCTGATCTTTCCCAACAGAAGAATATGCACTGCGAAAGACTTCAGATAAATAAGCGCCCGTATGTAACGAGAATGTGATCATCACAAATAACACACGATCCCAATGATTGATTTGAATTCCGGCCATGAGTAAAAGCTGAGGCAGACCAAAATAAATCAGAAATAACTGAACAATGAGCGGCGTACTTCGTGTAAATGACAAATAAATGACCGCCAATTGTTTCAGCACTGGAATTTGTTTGATTCGAATGCAAGCAAACAGCAATCCGATGATGATGGCAAAAAACAATGACACCACAATCATAAGAAATGTGAGTGGCAGACGATCAACCACTTGTAAAAAGATTCTCAGCCAATCTCCAGCTGTAAACGTCATGGCGCTTCCTTCCTTTCTTCATATTGATAGCCTTGCTCTGATATATAGTCAATATCTTGAAAGAAATCAACGCCAAACCATTTCTTCGCAAGGTCAGGTAATGTTCCGTCTTCTATCATCTCTTGTGTCACTCGGTCCAATTGTGATGCTAGTTTCTTTTGACTAGGCTGTAAGACAAGATAAATAGGTTCCTTTGAGACAATGCCGCCCACTTTGACTTTCAGGTGAAGATGTTTTTGTATCGTATCAAAGGTTGAAATATTCATAAAAGCCGCATCGGACCGTCCACTTTCGACTCGTTTTAAATTGAGTTCGTTTGAAGGGCTTTCAATGGTCGTGAGCGGAATTTTCGGATCATTTTCTTCATTATATTGATTTAATATGGAACGAAGGCCGCCGCTAGGACTGACGGGAGCGAGCTTTTTTGATGTCATATCGTCTAGAGATTGAATATCTTGCTCTGATTCATTCACAATTAAACCTGTCATCGAATAGCCGTATGGAACCTTAGGATAAAGAAAGCGTTTTTCACGTTCAGGATTACTAAAAAACCAATTAGCCGCCATTTCAAATTTCCCAGCGCCGATCCCAATTAAATTGGATTCTTCCTCGCCAAAGGTATAATCAAAATGAATGTGTGGCAAACGTTTCTCGACTTCATTTAAATAATCGATGTTATAGCCAATCGGCTCGTTGCGGTCATTTGTGGCTAAAAAAGGCGGATTGACTTCTGCGCTTAGTGCGACTTTGACAATTTGTCTGCCATCATCTGTTGTCGTTTTCACACTGCTGCAGCCAATGAGAGAGAGGAGAAACAGAAGGATACTAGCGGCGGTGAATAAAGTCTTGCGCTTCATCTGTCTTCCTCCAATCCTTGCCACATCCCGCGATGAATTCTTGATAAAAATTGTTTCGTCCGTTCATGCTGAGGCTTCATCAGGACGTCTTCTGGTGAGCCTTTTTCAACGATTTCCCCATCTGCCATAAAGATCACTGTATCCGCTACATCTTTTGCAAACGAGATTTCATGCGTCACAATGACCATCGTCATGCCTTGGCTCGCAATATCTTTCATCATTTCAAGGATTTCTCCGACCATCTCTGGGTCTAGTGCGGACGTTGGTTCATCAAACAAAAGCACCGCAGGATTCATGGCAAGAGCACGAGCAATCCCAATCCGCTGCTGTTGACCGCCGGATAATTCACTTGGAAACGCATCTTTTTTATGAAGCAGCCCAATTCGCGTTAACAATTGCTCTCCGATTTTTTCCGCCTCTTTTTTAGACATGTTTTGAGACACAATCAATCCTTCTGTGATGTTTTCAAGTGCTCGTTTATTTTGAAACAAGTGATAATGCTGAAACACCATAGACGATTGCTGTCTGAGTTTTAGAAGATCTTTTTTCCGATATTGTTCAAATTGAATCGTGGCTTCTCCAACTGTCAGCGTTCCTTTGTCTGGGATATCAAGGCTGTTTAAACTGCGGAGAAGGGTTGTTTTTCCTGATCCGCTCGGTCCAATAATGGCGACCACTTCACCTTCTTGTACGGTGAAATCAATTCCTTTTAACACATGAGTTGACCCATAGGATTTATGTAGATTAATAGCAGAAATCATAAAAGCATCACGTTCCTTTGACATATGTACTTAATATTGATAAAATTTAACACATTAAATCCTATAAGTAAAGTGTGTTTTAATAATACCTATTGGATAAATCGGATATGATAGATTGCGAGAAACAGAGGAGTTGGATACGTTTTGTCTAAAGCATTATTTGTCGATACAGATTTTCAAAAAAATTGGCTAAATCAACTAGAATCCCTTCGTGAAACGATCGAACAATCTGCAAAAGAACATGATGAGGGTGCCTATTTTCCTAAACAAAATATCGAATCATTAGTAGAACTGGGCTATACAACGTTGTCTCTGCCTGTTGAGTACGGGGGCGGGGGTCAATCTGTAAAGGATATGGTCCTTTTTCAAGAAACGCTAGGAAGTATGGATGGAGCAACTGCCTTATCGATCGGCTGGCACCAAGGAGTTGTTGGTGAAATTTATGAAAAGAAACTATGGAATGAGAAGCAGCTGCAATTTTTTGCTGAAGAAATCAAAAATGGGACTCTTGTGAACCGGGCTGTCAGTGAAGCGCAAACAGGGAGTCCAACAAGAGGAGGCAAACCTGGAACAACTGCAACGAGATCAGGAGATCAATGGGTGATCAGTGGCAGGAAAACATTCACAACGATGTCACCAGCGCTCACATACTTTCTCGTCGGTGTATGGATCGAAGAAAAAGAAGCGATGGGCTTCTTCTTAATTCACCATGATACAAAAGGTGTTTCTATAGAAGAAACGTGGGATGTTGTTGGCATGAGAGGAACAGAGAGCCATGATTTAATTCTAGATCATGTGGAAGTTCCAGATGACATGTTGGTTGAAGTGCAAAAAGGACCTCGGGGCGGTATGCTGAATCCTTGGATCGCACATATCCCTTCCTGTTATTTAGGGATTGCGCAAGCGGCAAGAGACTATGCTGTTCAGTATGCCATCACCCATTCACCGAACAGTATTAGCGGAACGATTAGCGAACTGCCAAATGTCCAAATACTGATTGGCGAAATTGATTTACTACTAAAGCAAGCACGCCATGTCATCTATTCAACGACAACATTGTATGAGCAACCAGAGAAAAGAGAGCTGTTAATCAATGAATTCGGTGCTGTGAAGCATACAGTCGTCAATCATAGTCTGCAAGTGGTCGATAAAGCCATGCGTTTAGTCGGTGCAAAAAGCTTAAGCCTTAGCTGCCCGCTTCAACGTTACTATCGAGACATTCGTGCTGGCCTTCATAACCCACCAATGGACGATATGACAATTTCGAAAATTGCAAAGCAAGCGATTGAAGAGAAAAAATTGAGCATACAATAAACAGAAAGCCGGATAAAACCGGCTTTTTTTATTTGGCAGAAAAGAGGACAAGCGTACCTTATGTCTTATCGCTCAACATGCTAAAATCGATACAAATCATGGGAAAAGGAGCGGTTTTTTTGAAGAAGCATATAAAATGGCTATTTTCTACTATTATGCTGATGGCACTTTTTATCGGCCAACCTTCATCAAGCGAAGGAACATCACCATCGTGTTCAGTAGATGAATTTTTGAAAGACCGGGAAGGCACATTTGTGATTCAAGAAGTAAAAGAAAAATCACCATGGGTGTATAACAAAAAAAGAGCGAACAAGCGCTTTGCACCTCAATCAACGTTTAAAATAGCAAATGCCTTAATCGGACTTCAAACAGGTGCAGTTAAAGATGAATACGACATCAAATATTGGGACGGAGTAAAAAGAGAGATTGATAACTGGAATAAGGACCATACACTGGGCTCTGGCATGAGAGATTCAGTCGTCTGGTATTATCAAGCCATGGCACGTGACATCGGGGAAGAACGCATGGGCCATTGGATAAAAGCCATTCATTATGGGAATCAAGACATATCTGGCGGAATCGATCAATTTTGGCTAAGCAGTACGTTGCGCATTTCTCCAGTAGAACAAGTCCATTTCCTTAAACAGCTATATGAAGAAAGTCTCCCATTTGACCTATCTGTTATGAGAACCGTCAAGCGAATGATGATACAAAAAGAAGAGAAACACGCCACGCTATACGGAAAAACAGGCTCCGGATCAGGAATCGGCTGGTACACAGGCTTCATCAAACATGAAAACAAAACCTACATCTTCACCACAAATATAGAAGGCACCGGACTAGAAGCAAAAGAAATCACCTATCGTATTTTGAAAAAATATCATTTGATAGAAGCATCCGTTTAGTGTGCTTTTTTTATGAGTGAATTTGGGGATATATTGATAAAAAGATGATACTTGGGTTAGTTTGAAAGTATGGTATATTTATAGAAATATATTGAAGTGAAATAGTAATCATTATCTTAACAACTATAGGCAATGCAAGAGGTGAAAAATTTGAAAAAAATTAAATTGAATACTTTGACCAAAGAATTTATCGCAGATATCGAAAAAGAAATAACAAAAATCGCTTTGAATATAGTGAATGAAAAACAAATAGATTTTAGAGATTTAGGGTTAACAATCAATGCTGCATTTGGACGATTCGGATATGGGAAGAAATTTAGCGGGAGAGAAGTTCATGTTTCAGATTGTTTTAAAGCAGGTTATCATTCATCCATATATTTTTCAGTAGATTATCTAAATGGCGAAGAGTTTCATGATGGTGATGAGGGAGATGAAGGTTATTGTATAGACCATCTTGATATCTGGGATTGTGTATCAAATAATCTGATCAGCAAAAAAGGATATTTAATTGCATTTGAAAATGAAGTGGATTTGCGAGGAATTATTATACAACTAGTTAATGAATTGTACAAAGAAGCAACAGAAATTCTTCAAATTCTAAGGAGCTAATATTTTAAACTAGCTATATTTAGAAGGGAAGAAAGGGCATTTTAATGGGAATGAGATAGAGCATTTACACCTAAGAAAGCAAGTTTTGAAAAAAGAGTGAGCAAACATTCACAATCTTATTAGGAGGCTTACAAGAAGTGTATTTGAAAAATATACAATTAATGTCAGATGAAGATCGTGGGAACTTAGCCAGCCAATCCCTTTGTATGACTGAAATGTTTTTATACGAATTAGAAAAGAAATTTCAAACGAAAGATTGTGAGGCTATTGTTTTGATATGTGGGTCTTTTAAAGACTACAAATTAATTAGTACTTTAAAAGATGAACCAGACATCTTATTTTTAAAAAATACGTACGTGCTGGAAGTACCCTTCCGTTACAGTGAATTTGAAAATGCAACAAATAAGAAAAAGATCTTAGCAGATACTTTGGAAAAAGCGATACTCTATCTGTGTGAACTGAAAAATTGGGACAGTCAGCTAGTCAAAGCGACATTTAAGAAAATGAAAGAGAAGGAATATAAAGCGGAGATTAAAGGGAGAACAAAACTAAGTCCCGATAAAAAAAGAAAAGCTTACCCACTTATCGAATTAGATTTAAAACAGTTTACTCTTTATCTTGTAGTTGAAGACAATAAAAGAAATATCTTAGATAAAAAATTAATTGCAAAAACCGATACTTATTTAGAAGAAATTTCCTATCATATGAGAGAGCTTAAGTGGTTAACGGATCATGAAGTGGCACTTTTCAAACGTGCACATAAAACAGTTTATACAAGTATACGTTTATCGTGATAAAGCAAAATGAGAATAACATAAAGAACACAATATATAAAGGGGGTATTCTAAATGGGCTTTTGGGAAGAAGTACATAAGAAAAAGAACATCATAATTGGTGATGATGGATTAGATATTTTTGAAGAAGCGATTGAACAATTCTATGAAATGACTGAGGAACATTTGAAGAGAAAGCCAACGATTGATGAGATGCTTTTGACAATTATGATGGCTTTAAACAATGGAGGTAGTCACTATTTTGATGATTTAAACGACAAAGAAGTAACGGATATTAAAATAACAACTAAAAAAGTAAAAACTTTAAGTAAAGTAGAACCAGGAGCTATATTTGAACTCCCATTAAAAGAAGTTGGGAAATTGAGCTATGCTTTGATCATTTCGGGTGAGGGGAAAAATCAATATGATGATATTTTAATCCAATACTATGATTTGTTTGTTGATGAAAGAATAGAAAAAAATGAGTTAAAACAATTGATAAAAAAAGAGAAAGGACTATTCGTTGCAAATACAGGCCTGACAGGCTTTTTAAGTGGTTCATGGAAAGTCATCACAAAAATAAATCAAGATTTTATAAAAGAAGAGGATCTTCAAAATCTGAAATTCGTGGAATACCGAGATGGAAATTATTATGTAAGCAAGGGTAAAGAAGGTCACGATGCACCTGTTAGGTCCTTAGAGGTTGCTGATCCAAAAACCGCTAAAATGATATTTAACCCGATTGGTATGCTTGGCGAATACACTATTATAAGCATTCTTTCATTATATTTTAAAGGTATGTCAATGGAGGATATTATTAAATATGAAATATAGGCAGTTTACAGCGTAAAATGAGTTTTGAGAAAGGAATGGTGTAATAAATGGCTGAACCAAAAATGCTAGACTGTTTAAATAAAATACGAAATGTCTTAAAGGGGACGATCACAAGAGAACAAGTGTCTGATTGGGCTGAAATTTACGTTTCTGCAGACGATCCAGAAATAGACGATGATCAAGTTTGGGATATGCTGATTCTTTTAAGTGGAATTGATTTGAAAGATTCACCTAATTCTTACTTACATCCTGTAGATGATTTGAATGACTGGTTAGAAGAATACAAATAGTTCCTATATATGAGCTTGCTAAATTCTTATGATTAAGCCCATTTATAAATAAAAGGAGTGACGCAATGTCCATGCATCCGAAAGAATTAGAAACCACCGTCCAATTACCTGCGAAAAAGCGTTATGACTATTTCATCAAAAAGATTGTTGATTTTGAAGAGGTTTGGTCATTAAGAAACGAGAAGGGGTGGGTGATGTCAGAGGATGAACATCGTGTACCGCAGCTTCATTTTTGGCCGACAGAGGAACATGCCGCTTATTGTGCGATCGACCAATGGGAAAAAACAGTGCCAGAAATGATTGATTTAGACGATTTTATAGAAGAGTGGCTGCCGGGAATGTTAGCAGATGGAATCAATCCGTCCATTTTCTATAATCGAAATAATTCGGTGTCAATTGAAATTCAAACATTAAAAGAAGATATAGAGGAAGAATTAAAAAACTACTAGTTCGACAAGAGTGGAGGTAGTTGTTTGAAACGGCTTGAAGACTTATTTATTCGTTCAGAAAAAGAGTTCAAATTCTATCAGAATTTAGTAGACCATGTGTTTGAAACAAATAAAGAGCTGCCACAACAAGTTTTTCGTAAGACATTTGATTGTTTTTTGTTTCAAGAGTTTGATTGGGCATTGAGTGATGATATTTTACCAACCATAAAAGAGTTATCAACTGTTACACAAGATAGAGAATTTTTGACTGCAGTCCTTCAACCAGATCCAATTGATTATTATTTGAAGGAATTTGGTTATTATCATTGGCTGAAAGCGAGTGTGAACATTTCAGGTGAGGATTATGTAAATGCACTATGGATGCACCCAAAAGGTTCCATAGCGGATAATATAATCACGAATTCGAATATAGTTGTCTGGTTATCTCATTCTTTGCAGTGGGCGATTTGGGCAGATAGAGATATGGAAATTTGTATCATAGGGATGGTATCAACAAAAGATTCTGCAAAAAATATGTTATTAGAAGAAGGATGGAAGCCACTGGATCACCCTGTTTTAGCAAAATGGCTACAACTATTATTAAAGGATCAAAAAACATTCGATGACTATTTCACTCAAATGCTTTCTAGTTATGCATAATGTTCTAAGCGGTGGAATTGAGAATCAATGACTGATAATAGCCTTACCCGAAGATATGAAAGGAGCATAAAGTGAAACATTTGTTTATATCCGATCCAAAAGAATTTGAACATGTTCTATCGCTTGTTCATTCGCTCATTCACAGTACGAAGACATTCCCTGATCAAGTGTTGAAAACGAAAACCCCTCATTATTTATTCGAAGAATTCCATTGGTTGTTATCAGATGATGGTTGGGAAATGTTAAAAGGTTTAGCTTTGAATCATCATGATGACTATATACTCATGGCTGTATTAGATGAGCAGAAGAGCATGGATGATTATTATCATGATTTTGGTTATTATCCTTGGGTGAAAGTACCGTTAAACCTTACTCCAAGTGATTACCTCGATCTCTTAACGGATTATCCGATAGAGAGTGTAAATGATAGCATAATGGATATTGCTTCACGTGTGATATGGGTTTCCCCTTCTGCGAAATGGATCATTTATGGCGAAAGAGGTTATGAGATAGGAGTACTAGCGATTCTTCAATTAGAACAAATGAATAAACGATTGTTAAAAACGTGGAGAATTTTAGATGAGATTGTATTAGGCTGGATTTCAGTTGTATTTCCGAATCAAAAACTTCCTGATGATTTTAAAAAAGAACTGATTCGAAATTATACTAACTTTGAAGAAATGACTTCATAAGGAGGAAGAAATGAAACAAATAGACCATGTATTAAACACATTAGATAAGTCTTTTCTAAATAAAGAGTTTCCGCTATTAGATAACGAGAACTTTGATTTTGCCAAAGGGAAGCTTTCTCTATTTACTAGAGATGGAAATTGGCTGATCACGATTCAATTATTCGGTTTATCGAAGTTAGGACCGGCTATTGATTTTTTTGCGTTTGGTCATGAGTTGAATAATGGATCCATCAATTTTCTATTGGATGAGCTCTTTGTTTTCGTGGATCAGCATGATGAAATAATAGATGATGAGATAGAACCTGGATTCACCAAACAACCATTACGAATTAAATTGAATGGTGGCTATTTTAATGTTCAAATACCAGAGTCATGCCAATCTGATGTAACAGAGGAAAATGAATGGATTACTCTGTTAAGAGAAATGGCCAAACATCGAGATTTGCTGGATAGTTTATGGATGACAGATCAAGAACAATTTGACATCGTTCAGCATGTATATGATAAACCGCTCTATACAACTGAATCATGGTTTCATCCAGAAACGCATAGCCAACTCCCTAGTCAATCTCCTTTTTTTCAATCGGTTGCGAAGAGTTTGATCTATCAAGATCCAACATGCATTGTAAATATAAACACGAACACTGACTGGAGATTATGGTCAGATTTTGATACTGTGGAATATTTTTAGTTTCGTCTGATGTTTTAAATCGGTGAGGTGGAGCAAGTAATGAGAATCGTATTAGCAAAAGAGAAAAATCTATTCGAAGTAAATGAATTAATAAAGAAAATCAATTTAAACGTAGAAGAGTATCATTGGGTCATAAGTGATGTGACACTCCCAATGCTTCATGATCGGAATAATCAATCTCATTCAGAAGTTATGCCGGATTATACGGATTTTTTATTTCTGAAGGGTGAACATTTCAAAAAATTCTTACATGACTATTCTTTTATTTTCGCTGTTTTGACCGCATTGCCTCGTCATATAGATCATTTGAATATTATTTCAATACCTCAAATTGAAGATAATGAACGATATTGGAACGTGAATTATACACCCGTTATCCCTCAAGCCGTGTTTGAAATCGGATTTTTTGATTCGACAGATGTTATTTTTACAGGAGATCAGAAAATCTTAAGCGAATTTCGAAAAAAAGCGGACTTTATTTCATTTGAAGAATATTTACAAACTCCGTGACACGATAAGAATAGAGTTCATCCTGAAAAAATAGGAGAGTGAATGAGATGTTTAATAGTGTACAAAAATGGATCGATTATCTAGATGGTGGTTGTAATGTACTTGGAGTCACATTTGATTTGTTTCATAAAGAATTAATACTGAGCGTAAAAGTATCAGAATTAAATAAAGTTACTCAACATGAATTGCGATTTATGAATGTGGCGAGTCTTTATTATAATGGGGGTGAAGGTAATGATAGATTTGAAGAATTGATACAAGAAGAGATGAATTGGCAAATTTTTGAATGTGGTTACCATCCTAATGGGATAGGGGACCTTAAAAATGTACTTCTTGAAGAATTTGATTCAAATGCAAATTTTCTATTTAACATCAATGGGATGTTACTCGCAATAGAATCGAAAAACGTATGTTTCGATTCACAAGAATTTATTTGCAGTTTATAGGAAGATCTCATTAGCGTCTAAATAAGAATTAAAAATAATGAGAGATTGGGGAAAAAACCATGAGAATCAGCCGTGATAAACAAGGTTTATTCGATGATTTAAAACAACGTTATCAATACTTATTAGATTCATCTTATCCAGATGAAATCGTCTCTTTTGAAGAAGAAACCGGTATGTACTCAGATGATTTTTATATGTTTTTTTCACTTGTTGCAGGCAGCTTAAGTTATGTGGTCGATCATAAACGAATACCGAAAAAACAGTTAAACGTGCTGCGTCAGTCATTTGAAGAGCAATATCCCCAAATCAAATCGTATCAACAGATCCTTGAATCATATCCTTTATTGCACTCCTATGTTCAATACCATGAAGAAACAAGAAAACAAATCATTGCACTTATACAATAACCTCTTGGAGGACAAACGATGACATGGTTTTTAGATGAAAAAGTCCAGAAACAAATCCCTGATTTCAATATCAACCATCTAAAGCAAATCAATGAATTTCACTACTTTAAAGAGTATAATGAACATTACGACTTGATCAACTGTATTCATCTACACATCCCATACGAATCTGCAACCCATAAAGCAGACATTCATCTGAAATTTACCAACGTCTCTTCTGTTCAAATCAAAGATTTGGAGTTAACAAACGATTCCTCTCTTTTTTTGAACATTCAACTTTTGGATAGAGGCTGGGAATATTTGAATTACTTTGTCGAAGATTATGAAGAACAGTATTTTTCTTTTTATTGTGAAACGATTCAAGTCATACAAGTCGTTTCAAATGAATCGGGCTAGTCTCTCTACATATGTGCGAATGATGCTTCCCCATCCCAACATAGAAAGGTGCAATGACATTGAATCGAATCATGAAATGGCTCTTATTTGCGGCGGTCATCGCTGGCTTATTGGGATGCGCATTCTTTGTGTTCCGTTTAAACCAGCCTAAGCCGACGACAAACATCCATTATGCAGACACACAAAACAAACAGCAAACACTGGATATATATATGCCAAAGGGAAAAGATGAAGACAAAAAGAAGAAGCATCCAGTCATGATCTATCTCCATGGCGGCGGCTGGTCGGGCGGCGATAAGAATAGAGTCGCTTCAAAAGCTGATTATTTTACGGGGCAAGGGTATGTGTTTGTTTCAATGAATTACAGGCTTCACCCTGATGCCAACTACGAGCAGATGGCAGATGATACGGCAAGCGCTATTAAATGGGTCAAGGATCATGCAGATGAATATCAAATCGATTCGTCAAAAATCAATGTCATGGGTCACTCAGCGGGTGGTCATTTGACGGCGCTGGTTGCCACAGATTCGACCTACTTAAAACATGTGGGGCTGTCGCCAAAAACGATCAATTCCATTGTTGTTCTAGACGGACCGTTAAACCTCAATCAATTTATACAAGCTATCCCATCGTACAAAAAAGTCTTTGGCAAACAAGAGGAGAATTGGACAAATGCATCACCTGTCACTTATATGAATCAAAAGAATGTACCTCCTGTCTATTTGGTTACTGGCTGGGAAAATCCTGAGGTGTACCGATTTGCAGAAAAACTGAATCATGATAAAGGTTCTAAGTTTGTCTTTCGGGTCCATTCGCTGAGCCACAGTGATTTAAATAAATGGTTTGGATCTGACAGAGCGCCAAAAGAAGCGCAAGAGATGACAAAGGCTGTGATGGCTTTCGTCAAAAAACAAAATCAGTAACAAAGACTGTATGTTAGGGCAATCCATTTTGCCGCAGTATATGATATAGGATAAACGGTTTGTATTAAAAGGAGTGTATATTGTTGTCATCAAGAATGGAAAATAAAGTGTTCAATTGCGAAAAAGAGCTGACGCTGAATATTATCGGCGGGAAGTGGAAAATGCTGATCTTATGGCACCTTGGGAGAGAAGGGACAAAACGGTTTGGTGAGTTAAAGTCGTTAATGCCTGGGATTACGCAAAGAATGCTTGTCAATCAGCTAAGAGAATTAGAGGAAGATCACATTGTGCACCGGGAAGTTTATCCCGTCGTTCCGCCAAAGGTTGAGTATTCTCTCACAGAACTCGGAGAAAGCTTAATGCCAATTTTAGAGGCGATGTATGATTGGGGCAAACAATATCTCGACAGCAATTTTTTAAAGGACGATAAATAGAAATACCTACAAATAGATACTGAACGAGAGACAGTATCTCAGATTGTTGACAAAGGGCTAAAATGAATTGATTTTAGCCCTTTGTCTTCCTTTCAGCGTGATAGAAAACCTTTGCAGTCTAGGAAAGACGAGTACTGGCGCGGAGCGAATGTCACATTCGTGAGCACTAGCACGCAGGGCTGACACCGAATGCGAGGGTTTGTCTACACGCTGAGATACTGGTCGAAAGACAGTATCTTTTTTGTGCCCATATGCGAAAAAGTATAGTATGTAAAAAAAAAGTGCGTACTAGGATTGCGCCATTCCTGTTGTTATACTCGTTTCATGCAAGAAAGATTCAAGATGCATCATCCGCGGAGCTCTTGAAGATGACATGATGAAACAGGAGTGAAGGTAGATGAAATTACAATTAGCGTTAGATTTAGTGAATATACCAGAAGCGATCGAGCTGATCAAAGAAGTAGAAGCGTCTATTGATGTGGTGGAAATTGGGACACCTGTTGTGATCAACGAAGGGCTTCGTGCTGTAAAAGAAGTCAAACAGGCGTTTCCGAATTTACGTGTGCTGGCGGATCTTAAAATTATGGATGCTGCCGGTTATGAAGTGCAGCAGGCATCTGAAGCTGGAGCGGATATCGTCACCATTCTTGCGGCGGCAGAAGATATGTCCATTCAAGGAGCGGTAAAAGAAGCAAAAGCAAGAGGGAAACAAATTTTAGTCGATATGATTGGGATCAAAGATATCGCCGGCCGTGCGAAAGAGCTGGATGAGCTTGGGGTAGATTATATTTGCGTGCACACAGGCTATGACCTGCAAGCGGTTGGTCAAAACTCATTTGCGGATCTCATGACCATTAAACAAGTGGTCAAACAGGCAAAAACAGCGATTGCAGGCGGTATTAAGCTTGATACGTTACCTGAAGTCGTCAAATTAAATCCAGATTTGATTATTGTCGGCGGCGGTATTGCGGCTCAAGACAATAAAGCAGAAGTGGCTGCGCAAATGAAGCAGTTGATTGCACAATCATGAAAATAAGTGACTATGTGAGAGCCATTCTAAGCGAGCTTTCTGAGCACTCGCCCGCTATTCAAGACGAACAATCAGAGCAGCTTGTCAAAAGCATTTTAGCGGCTCGAAAGGTCTTCGTCGCAGGGGCTGGCAGGTCTGGTTTGATGGGGAAATCGTTTGCGATGAGACTCACGCATATTGGTGTCGAAGCTTATGTGATCGGTGAAACGAATACGCCTGCTTTTACATCTGAGGATTTATTGATTGTAGGGAGCGGTTCTGGCCGAACAGAGACGCTGCTTGTGCTCGCGAAAAAGGCAAGGGCGATTGGCGGAAGCGTCGCGGCGTTCACACTTTCAGCTGAGTCACCTATAGCTGATCTATCGGATGAAGTCATCTTACTTTCAGGTGCGCCAAAGGATCAACATGAAGGAAATCATCATACGATTCAGCCGATGGGCTCATTATTTGAGCAAACTTTGCTTCTTATGTACGATGCGGTCATCTTGAGATTGATGGAAATGAAAAAGCTCGACACCCATAAAATGTACGGTCACCATGCGAACTTAGAATAGCCGTGATGAAAACCTTTCCTTTTTTGAAGGAAAGGTTTTTTTAATACATGGTACTTAAAAAGAAGGATCACTTGACATATAGGATAAGATGTAACTATAATAGTTACATCTCAAAAGAAAAAACGTAAGCAACGGAAGGAAGATGAAGATGAAAGTGCAAATTTGGTCAGATATCGCCTGTCCTTTTTGTTATATAGGAAAAAAACAGTTGGAAACAGCGCTTGAGCAATTCCCTCATAAAGAACAGGTAGAAGTAGAGTTTAAAAGCTTTGAGCTTGATCCGCATGCACCTGTTGCAGTGAATTATGATGTGCATGATATGCTTGTCAAAAAATATGGCATGAGCCGCAGCCGGGCCATCGCGATGAATGAACAGGTGAAACAGGCGGGCAAGGAGAAAGGAATCGATTTTCAATTCGATCCACTCGTTTTGACAAACACCTTTGATGCCCACCAGCTCGCACAATATGCTGGAAAAATGGGAAAAGGCGATCTCGTCATGGGAGAGCTGTTTCAAGCGTATTTTACAGATGGAAAGCATGTTGGTGATCGTCAAACCCTTTTAGATATCGCAGAAAAAGCAGGTCTTGATCAGAACGAAGTACAGAAGGTTCTAGACGGGCAAGAATTTGCAGACGATGTGCGAGAAGACGAAAAAGAGGCAAGACAGCTCGGGATTTCTGCTGTGCCTTTTTTCGTGATCAATGATCAATATTCGGTTGCTGGTGCACAGCCAGCAGATACGTTCCTTCGTGCACTTGAAACGGCTTGGACAGAAGAGGCAGCGCAAACGGAGAAAGCGGCTGATGCTTCATTTGAAGAAGCATGTGCAGATGGCGTATGTGCAGTGCCCTCGCCAAAAGAAGAATTATAATCGGCATTTTCCCTATCTTTGATAAAAGATAGGGATTTTTGTTGATTAATAATTAATACACCTTTATACTTAAGTTATCTTAATTATGAAGGTGATGACAGTGACATCCAAAACAACGATGATTCAAGAATTAAACCAAATCGAAGCGCGCATCCATCAAAAGCTCCGATTAGAGTTTGAAGAGTTATTTGTAGATGAGTTAACTGATAAGCAGCACATTGTCCTTGATTTCGTAGAGCGAAAAGGGGGAAGCTCACCTATTCAAATTGCTCAGCAACTAGGCATCACCCAAAGTGCTGTGAGCCAGTTGTTAAACACGCTTGAAAAAAAAGAATGGGTTCGCCGCAGCATCAACCCGCAAAATCGTCGGGAATTGCACGTTGAACTTTCTGAAAAGGCAAAGACGTACTTGGAGAATATGAGAAAGATAGAACTTGCGATCATTGAAAAATACTATTCAAAATTAAGCCTCGAAGAGATCAACACATTGACATCCATTTATACAAAGCTTGATCAATTGATTGTAGATCAAAATGAAGGGGAAGGATGATGATCCATTGATGATGCTCAAACAAGAAGTACAGCGAATTGCCTCTTCTTATACGGAGAAAAAGAAACAGGCACTGCTTGTGATCGGACTGATTCATCAAGGAGAAAGACACGTTTTTCATTTCGGAGATCACCCCATACGGCAGCGCGTCCAGCCTGAGGAGGTCATTTTTGAAATCGGCTCTATTTCAAAAGTCTTTACGACAAGTATATTGGCAAGCATGATTCAAAAAGGGCAGATGAAGCTAGACGATTCCATTTCACTGTATTGTCCTGAAATAAGAAAGAATCACCCCATTCAAATAGAACAGCTGGCAATCCATACGTCTGGACTTCCTTCATATCGTTTTCTCAGAGATTTACAACTAAGGTTCCTTCCAAAAGTGAGAAGAGATATGTACTGTCAATACTCCCTTGATGAATTAATGAAATTGTTACACTCGAAAAAATGGAATGAGCGAAAAGAATACCCATCTCGTTACTCCAATGTAGGGATGGGACTCCTCGGGTTGATCATGGGATGGTCTCTTCACAAAACATATGAAGAGCTGCTGACTGAATATATCGTGGATGAGCTGAAACTATCGAACACCTTTATTACGATCAAGGAGGATGTCCAAGAGAAGATGATCCTCGGTCATCAAGAGAATGGAAAAGAGGTTCCTCCGCTTCAGATGCATGACTATCAAGGGGCTGGTGCGATTCGTTCGACGGTCACTGATTTGCTTTCATTTCTCTCTGCACACATGAGTGCAGACGCCGCTTCTCCATGGAAAATGACCCACGAGCCAAAGGTGAAGATAGGGAAAAACATGTCAATGGGACTCGGGTGGGTCATAGATGATACGGGATTGATTTGCCATAATGGTGCAACTTCTGGTTTCTCCAGCTTCATGGGCTTCCGCCCGCATTCAAAAACAGGAGTGGTCGTCTTGTCTAACTATCGCAATCGTATCACACAAGATTCTCCCGACCGAATTGCCTATGATGTGATGAATATGCTTGAACAGGAGCCTAAAGTCAAATGAGCCTTCTATGAAGAGGGCTCATTTTTTCTTACGTTTAGCTCTTTAATCGTTTCACCAGGAACGAGTTCAGGCTCATAAAATGTTTGATCAGGGAGATTCTTTTTCCCTTGTACTTTTTTAATCATCCAGTCTGCCGCATCTCGTCCCATTTGCTCTTGAGGGTGTGTCAGCGTTGTCAGTTTCACATGGGCATTTTTTTGGGCAATATACGAGTTATCCTGTCCAATAATGGAAAGATCATCTGGAATAGATAAACCTATTTCACTACATACATTTGCTACTTCTAACCCGACTTCATCGTTATAGCAAACAAGGGCGGTTAGCTCATGCTGGTGCGCTTGTAAAAAGGTTTTGATATGATCCCCTAAATACTGCTTCGATTCTGTATCGAAAAAAAGAACATGCTCTGGTAGGAAATTGAGCTTCGCTTCACCAAGTGCCTGAATATAGCCCTTCATTCGATATTTTCCTTGTAAATCATCTGTTTTTGAAATCAGTCCAATGTGCTGATGCCCAGAGGTGATCAGCTCCTTTGTCGCTAAATAGCTGGACTTTACATCATCCAAACAAAGGAAGGGGACCTCTAACTGCTCATAGTAGGCATTGATCATAATAAGCGGGACATCCTGCTCTTTAAAGGATAGGTAGTACGAAATGTTTGGATTATATAAATTGCTTTTTGTCGGTTCGACAATTAATCCGTCCACACCAAAGGACAGCATCATTTCAAGCGCTTTTTTCTCTTGCTCCACATCGTTATTTGTACTCGCCAGTAACAAAGAATAGTTCTCTTCATTTAATCGGCTTTCGATGCCCCGAATGATCGACGGGAAAATGTAATCGGATATGTATGTGGTGATGACGCCAATCGTTTTCATATGAGCATGTCCAGCAGGTTTTGTTTGATATTGATTGGTGACAAATGTGCCTGAGCCTTTTTCGCTTCGTAAAAAACCTTCACTCGATAATTCTAAGATGGCTTTTCGCACCGTATGCCGGCTTACTTGATACATCTCTTGTAAGCTTGATTCGGTTGGAATACGCTCCCCGATCCGGTAATCCCCTGTCAGTATTTTGCTTTTTATATCATCTATAATGATCTGGTACTTCTTTTTCATCGTTTCACTTCTTTCACAGTTGATCCTCTACTCGGGTTGAGAAGAACTTGTATGGACATATTTTAACATGGTTGCTCAATCAAAAACAGGCGCTTGCAGTGTCTACCGTCTAATCCTTAGAGAACATGAAAGTTTTTGTCTAATTGTGTATGTACAAATATATTTATTATTGACATATGTACGTACAAATATTATATTATTTTTGTGCACAGGTAAAGGTGAATCAAACGAAAAAGATATTTGAAACCGCTATCATCTTGGAGGTGAACAAAATGAATCGTGAAAAGACGGCCAAAGCCATTAGAGAAGGCAGGACATCTTTGGGCATTGAATTTGGTTCCACACGAATTAAAGCGATTTTAATAGATGAAGAGTTTCAGCCAATTGTGCAAGGTGCATTTGAATGGGAAAGTTCTCTTCAAGAAGGAATATGGACGTACAACTTAATTGAGATCATTACAGGTCTTCAAGTGGCATACCGTCAAATGAAAGAACAGGCTGCACAATTGTATGGGGTGACGATTCAAACCATTGGCTCCATCGGGATATCTGCGATGATGCATGGCTATGTCGCCTGTCATCATACAGGAGAAGTCCTCGTTCCGTTTCGAACGTGGCGGAATGGAACAACGACCGAGGCGAGTCAAAAGCTAACAGATGTATTCCAATTTCATATTCCAGAAAGATGGAGCATCGCTCACTTATATCAAGCGATATTAGGAGAGGAAAAACATCTGTCCCGGTTAGAGTATGTGACCACGTTGTCCGGCTACATTCACTGGCTGCTAACAGGGAAGCAGGCCATCGGAATTGGCGATGCGTCGGGAATGTTCCCCATTGATGAAAAAACGAAGGATTACAACGAAGTGATGCTTCATCAATTTGAAGCATTGATTGCAGAAAAAGGCTATCCGTGGAAGCTTCGTCATCTTTTGCCGCGCATCTATTTAGCAGGCGAAGAAGCTGGTGTGTTAACAGCAGCTGGAGCAGCGATTTTAGACCAAGGCAAACAGTTGCAGCCAGGTATCCCTTTTTGCCCGCCAGAGGGTGATGCTGGAACAGGGATGGTCGCAACAAACAGTGTGGAAAAGAGAACTGGGAATATTTCAGTTGGGACATCTGTATTTGCCATGATTGTGTTAGAGCATCATCTAAAAGGTGTGTACCCAGAAGTGGATCTTGTCACGACACCAGATGGCCTACCAGTCGCGATGGTTCATGCCAACAATTGTACAAGTGACCTCAACGCTTGGATGAATCTATTCAGAGAAGCGTTTGAAGCAATGGGTCAGCCAGTTGAAACAGAAAGAATGTACGAAACCCTATTAAATCAAGCTTTAGAAGCAGATCATGATGGGGGCGGGCTTTTAAGCTATGGCTATTATTCTGGTGAAAATATTACGAGACTAAAAGAAGGAAGACCTCTTTTTGTTAGATCTCCTCAAAGCCGGTTTACCCTTGCTAATTTCATTCGGACGCATCTCTTCTCTGCATTTGGCGCAATGAAAATTGGGATGGATCGTTTAAAAGCACATGAACAAGTCAAGATTGATCGCTTACTAGGACATGGCGGTTTATTTAAAACACCCATAGTTGGGCAAAAAATGGTCGCTGCTGCACTCGGGACACCTGTATCCGTCGTATCAACTGCTGGAGAAGGCGGTGCGTTTGGGATGGCGGTCCTTGCTTCATATATGCTCAATCACCAGCAGCAAACACTGAGCCATTTCCTCAAGCATCAAGTATTTGCCCATACATTAGAAGAGCTTATTGATCCTGATCCACTGGATGTTAAAGGTTTTGAGGAATTTATAAAGCGCTATCAAGTAGGACTCCCGATAGAAAAAGCGGCAGTAGAACATTTGACGCCACAGAAAGGAGCGGCACCTGTATGTTAGAGCGGTTAAAAGAAGAAGTGTTTCAAGCGAATCTAGATCTACCAAAGTACGGACTTGTGAAATTTACATGGGGCAATGTCAGTGCGTGCGATCGTGACAGTGGACTGTTTGTCATTAAGCCAAGCGGCATAGCGTATGACAAATTATCAGCAAAAGACATGATCGTGGTCGATTTTGACGGTCAAGTGGTCGAGGGAGAATTCAATCCTTCTTCCGATACTGCCACACATGCTGTTCTTTACAAACACTTTGAGGAAATTGGCGGCATTTCACATAGCCATTCAATGTGGGCAACGGTATGGGCGCAAGCTGGACTTGATTTACCAGCAATGGGCACAACACATGCCGATACATTTTACGGACCTGTTCCGTGCGCTCGATTTCTCACAGAAGAAGAGGTGAATCGCGGGTATGAGGTGGAAACAGGACACTTGATCATTGAAACGTTTGAGAAAAGACAGATAGATGTCATGGCGGTACCTGGTATTTTGCTACAAGGTCATGGTCCATTTACGTGGGGAAAAGATGCAAAAAGTGCGGTAACGAACAGTGTCATTTTAGATGAAGTAGCGAAAATGAACCTGTTTGCAAAGCAATTGAACGAATATGCGGAGCCTCTTCCGCAGGTGATTTTAGATAAACATTATTTGAGAAAACATGGAACACATGCGTATTACGGACAAAAACCTTCAAGATAAAGAAAAGAGGGATTTCTATGTTAACAAGTCAGAAGAAAGAATGTTGGTTTGTCGTCGGGTCACAGCACTTATATGGGGACGAGGCACTGAAGCAAGTGATGGCAGATGCGCAAAAGATAACAGATGCCTTAAATGAGAGCGGTTTGCTGCCTTATCCAATTATTCTGCAGGAACTGGCGGTTAGTGCGGATCAAATCACACAGCTGATGAAAGAGGTCAACTATCGTGATGAGGTCATCGGTGTGATGACTTGGATGCATACGTTTTCTCCAGCAAAAATGTGGATACGTGGTACGTCTCTTTTGCAAAAGCCTCTTTTGCATCTCGTCACGCAATACTATGAAAACATTCCGTGGGACACGATTGATATGGACTATATGAATCTCCATCAATCGGCACATGGAGACAGAGAGTATGGCTATATCAATGCACGTTTAAATAAGCAAAACCAAATCGTTGCAGGTCATTGGTCGAAGCAGGAGGTGAAGCAGCAAATCGCTGATTGGATGGACGTTGCGGCTGCCTATCATGAGAGCTTCCACATTAAAGTGGCTCGGTTTGGTGACAATATGCGCCACGTTGCTGTGACAGAAGGAGATAAAATTGAAGCGCAGATCCAGCTGGGATGGACCGTTGATTACTTTGGAATTGGCGATCTTGTGAACTATGTAAATGCTGTGGAAGAAGCAGAAGTTAATGCTCTGTTTGCTGAGTACTTAACGTTATATGACGTGGATTATGGGAGCTATTCGGCGGAAGAATGGGAACAAAGTGTGAAAGTGCAGGCACGATATGAAATTGCCATCAAGCGTTTTTTAGATGAAGGCGGCTACAATGCCTTTACGACAAACTTTGAAGATTTACATGGTATGAAGCAGCTTCCGGGTTTAGCCGTTCAGCGACTGATGGCAAAGGGATATGGCTTTGCGGGTGAAGGGGATTGGAAAACCGCCGCACTGGATCGTTTATTAAAGGTGATGAGCCATCATCAATCGACTGGTTTTATGGAAGATTACACATATGAAATGACTGCTGGTCAGGAAGCAGTGCTGCAATCTCATATGCTAGAAGTAGATCCTGCGCTTGCACATACAAAACCTGTCATTGTCGTGTCTCCGCTAGGCATTGGAAACAGGGAAGACCCAGCACGTCTTGTGTTTGATGGAAAAGCAGGCGAGGGCGTTGTTGTCTCCATTGCTGATTTTGGAACACATTTCAAATGGTTGATTCAAGAAGTAGAAGCCTTTGAGCCGCAGGAAGCAGCACCTCATTTACCGGTGGCACGAGTCCTCTGGAAAATCAAACCGAACTTTCAAGATGGCATCAAAGCATGGATTAAGCACGGCGGAGGTCATCATACAGTCGTATCTCTCAATTTAACAGTTGATCAAATTGTTCATTTTGCAAAGCTTGTGAATGCAGAATATGTGGTTTTATAAAGAAGGGTGAAATGCATTCTACTGTGAACGGTAGAATGGCAGGGAGAAATGAAAGCG
The DNA here is from genome assembly GCF_038003325.1 of Bacillus sp. FSL K6-3176. Lineage (NCBI taxonomy): Bacteria > Bacillati > Bacillota > Bacilli > Caryophanales > Bacillaceae > Bacillus > Bacillus sp. FSL K6-3176. Next base: position 2,384,173 of record NZ_JBBOOX010000001.1, on the reverse strand, counting down.
GTTTATTAAGTGAGGGGGGTCATCCACTTGGAGAAAAAAGTATCAAGTAAATTTATCTTCTTTTTCGGGTCCTTTGCAGGTATCTTATTTGGATATGATATTGGTATTATCGCAGGGGCAGAAGGGCACATTCAGGAAGAATTTCAGCTCAGCCCGTTATGGCTTGGCATCGTCGTTTCTTCATTAATGGGCGGGGCGATCATTGGTTCCATTTTAAGCGGTCTGATGGGGGATAAGTTTGGCCGCAGAAAGCTCATTTTGGTGTCATCGATTATCTTTTTTGTCGGTGCGCTTGGCTCAGCCATTGCACCAGAAGAAATCTCATTAACCATTGCCCGGATTTTCTTAGGAACAGCTGTAGGGACAGCCTCATCGCTCGTGCCTGCTTACATGTCTGAAATCGCTCCGGCCAAAATTCGCGGGAAATTGTCTGGCCTGAATCAGCTGATGATTGTGAGTGGATTATTGCTTAGCTATATCGTCGCATTTGTGTTTGAACCAATTCCAGACAGCTGGCGCTGGATGCTGGGAAGTGCTGCTTTATTTGCGATCGTGCTTTATATTGGCATGCTGAAACTTCCTGAATCTCCAAGATATTTAATTAAACACGGAATGGCTCATAAGGCACGTGAAGTATTAGGATCACTTCGTTCATCTCGTGAAGAGATTGAAGCAGAAATGCAAGAAATTTTAGAAGTGGCAAAAGAAGAACGCTCAGGCATTCGTGAATTATTTCAAAAGAAATTCCGAATGGCTCTCTTTATTGGGGTCGGAATGGCGACACTCCAGCAAATACAGGGGGCGAACTCCATTGTGTATTATGCAACGAGTATCGCAAGAAATGTAGGTCTTGCTCCGCAAGTTGCCGCAGGTTTTACCGTCATTGTTGGTGTCATATTTGTTGTGACGACCGTGATCTTTTTACAATTCGTCGACCGGTTCGACCGCCGAACGATTCTCACAGTTGGGGGAACGGGGATGGCCCTGTCTTTCTTTGCACCAGCGGCATTAGGTGCGCTCGGAGTGAGTGAAGGCATATTAAACTGGGTCACATTGATTTCACTTTGCTGCTTTATTTTGTGCTATGCCTTCTCATGGGCACCGATCACATGGATTATCATTGGTGAAATTTTCCCACTTTCTGTCAGGGGTATTGGAGCGGGCATTTCCTCTGCTTTTAACTGGACGGGATCATTAGCAGTTGGCCTTGTGTTCCCAATCTTGGCTGACCAATTCAGCTTTGGCGTCATTTTCTCCTCATTTGGGGTCATCTGCTTAATTGGCCTGTTGTTCACCCGCTTTGTATTAGTCGAAACAAAAGGAAGAAGCTTAGAACAAATCGAAACCGATATGGCTGCACGAGTCTAAAAGAAACCATCTATCCTGTGTGGATAGATGGCTTTTTTAATCAAGTATTTGTTTCAGTTCATCTGGCAGTAAATCCATTAATTGATCAGGTGAGGATACGTCCAGCACTTCAAGAAGCGCATAATATTTCGCATAAATTTCACTCAGCTGATCAGGATGATTTGCTTCATATCGATTCAAATGCAATTGCGTCAGTTCAAGTGCAATGTCCAGTTTGTTTCGTTCGATGGTTTGTGTTGTGTTGATCAAATCGTTCACCTCTTATTTTAAAGTTATTGAAAAATGTTACGGTGCAGTTCCGCAGCTTACCTTATATTCATGGTCTTCTACCTTTTTTGAATAACAGACGGAAGGCGTCATTCCCGTCTCACTTTTCCAAGCCTGCCAATACACATCATACAGCTGACCATATTGAGGGTCTACATCGTCCTTTTTTTGCAAAATAGCAAAATAGCTTTGGTAAGGGTAGCCTTCTTGATAAATGGCATGCCGTATCGCTCCTCTTTCAGTCGCATTTGTAAAAACCATAGGCGACAGCAAGGGAAGGGTGATCATCACGACAAGCAGAATGAAAAATGAAAAAAGCTTATGTCTTGTTTTCATCAATGAATGTCCTTTCCTTCACAAGAGATCATTTGTATAATATGTTAAAATTGTCCTATTGTAAAGGGTGAGACTACTAGATCACCAGCGGATTTTATCAAAAATAGACAAGCATCTAATCACTAATCGTGCCTCTGACATACGATAGAGTGTAAGTGAAAGACAACTTGAAGGGGTGTTGAGATGAGCCGGAATCGATTAGACAATTTTTTCTTTGGGCCTCGCAGAGGGAATCATGGAGAAGTTGAAACGGTTGTATCCCCTACACGTCAAATTGTCAACACGACAACAAATGTACAAACGATCAGAAAAATTCATCCAACTCATATCACAAACGTCAATAAAAACATCAAAAGAATTGAAAACTACTACCCTGTGACGCAATCTACTCGAAATGAGTATATTGTGGAAGAATATGACTGTGGCAGTGATATCAAGAATCCTTGCTGCCGCCCGGTCAAACGCTGTAAGTGGTAGTCTAATGGTAAAAAGAAGTGAGGCATCCTGTGATGGGATGCCTTTTGTATGTTCAACGCTCTATTTCATTTAGTTGTCCGTGATCAAGCTCGAAAAAACGATTTCCTAATTCTGAATAAAGGTAGCGCTGATGGCTTGTAAATAAAACACATTGATCAGAGAATTCTTCTTTTAATAAAGAAATAGACTGCATTTGAGATGCCTCATCAAGAGATGTAAAAGGTTCATCAAGAATGATTAGCTCTGGTGATCTGGCCGCCATACAATTAAAGAAAAGCTTATATCTCATGCCTAGTGAATATTGTTTGACAGGCATCTTAAGTGCATGAGTTAAATCAAATGCATCACAAAGCGAGAGAAAGGTCTTTTTGTATACCTCTTTTTCTGACTGATTCATTTTCCATAGCGACTGTATAAGAGTCATATGCTCGATACCAGTCAGCGCATCATAAACCAAAGGCTTATCTGGAATGTACGCGACCAACCCTTTAAAAAGAGCTGACCCAGGATGATGCTGTTCATTGAGTAAAACCGTTTCGGATACTGAAGGAAGCAGACCTGCGATGATCTTTAAAAGTGTCGATTTACCGCTGCCGTTTTTCCCGATAATACAAGCACGATCACCTTCTTTCAGATGAAAGGATACTTGATCAAGGAGGGGAGAGCTTTCTTCAGTTGTTTCATAACGAAAAGATAGCTGAGACACTTGCAAACTAGCCATTGATAAATCCTCCAATAACAAAAACAGTGGTCACCAGCATATACAAGATGACGGTCGCAAGGGCGGCTTTTTTTGATCCTTTAGCATAATAAATGATCCCATCATATAGGATGCGTAAAAGGTACAAGTTGATCAAAAAAGAAACCGTTTGGATGAAGATAAAATAATGATCTAAATCGAGTACCATCACACAATAGATTGCTGCGCTATTCACTAATAGAAGAAACGCATTATAAAGCAAGATGACAAAATACATTTTGCGCAAAATAAACGTTTTATGAAAAAAGTACATATAAATAGAAGTCACGACAGTACCGAGAAAATTCAATATGAAATAAAGTGGGATTGTCAGTAAAAAGATAAACACAATGCTGGCTAATTGTTTTCCCGCAGATAATGGTTCCTCTACTAACAAATCAATAATGAAAAATGTTAAAAAAACAGTTGAAACAAATAAAGATAGTAAGACTAAACCTATAACGGTTTTGGTCGATTGATGTTGGTTGAAAAATTGTTTAGGGCGTAGAAGTAGCTCCATAGAACCACATTCTCCTTTCTTCTAAGATAGATGTACATGGCTGACATATTCCTCTAAAAGAGAGGCAATCAACAAGAGCACTACAGCGGAAAAGATTAACTGAACCACAGTCCGAGTCAGCTTTCTTACATCAATGGCCTTACCTTTCATAAACCGGTAAAGATAAATGAATGGAAAAGCACTGACGATTGAAAAGAGGATCAAACCAAGAATTTCAACAAAAGCATGCGGCATGAGGCCAGTGAATAACTGCGGCACTTCATGATGGGCTATCAGAAACTGAATGAGTTTTCCGATGATATAGCCATTATAAAAAAGAATGCCAGCAGACATAATGCCGCCAGTAAAAGCCCCGATACCTAGAATGGCAAGCCCAACCTGTAAATTATTTGAAAAAATAGAGAGAAAAAACATGTCTTCATCCTTTTTTAAATAAGGAATCTGATCATAAGGAAGGAGGCATCCAATGAGCAAAGCTGCAATAAATACACCGGCGTAAAAATAGCCGAGACGTAGAATCAATCTATTCTCCGATAGAAAATATCTTATTTTTTTCAACATACTCAATTCCTTTATAAATGGTCTTGCGGCATAATATCCAGCAAATCACTGAAACGATCACAAAATATATAGCGAACAGCACGTTTACGAGCCCTGAGGATTGCTGCAATATAGGGAGAAAAGAGGTCAAAATTAAATAGTACATAAAAGGCAGCACAAGAAAGTTTCTGGCAAATGCCTGACCTTTATCGATGATCTCTAATTCCTCATTTGTTGTCCCTATTTCATGCTCATGAATAAAATTGAATTTCGTTGTGAATGGAAACAGGTAAAGCTGAATCAAAGGAAAAATGAAAAAGCCAATCCCTAATACCACCAGTTGAATGAGCATCTGAACATGAAACAGTTGATACACAGTCATAATAGAAAGATTAATGAATAGTAAACAGAGTGCTGGTATGGAAAATAAACAATAAAATAACTGGATTTTTGATAAGAAAAATTGCAAAAGAGATATTTGAGAAAGCTCGTAAAGCCAAATGTTCTTTTTTTCAGCACTTAAAGCAAAAATAGAAGGTGTCAGCATTCTCATCTCATAAGATTGATTTGCTAGTATCATAATATTGAGTGTGAATAGCAGCTGAATTTGCAAGGCTTGATGATCGATGATCGAGATCAATCCGGTAAAAACACCAATATAAAAGAAGGCTTCATATGACATGAACATATAATTAAAAAATTCTTTAGATAAGAGCCACCTTTTTTCTTTCAGCAGCTTGATGTCTTTTTGAATCAACACATTTTGTCTAAACAACAAACCCTGAATTTTATGCAGTACTTGAAAGTACCAATAAAATAAATCCCGAAAATGCTTTGAGCTTTGGTCTTGATCTTTTTCCGTTGGAATCCATCGAACAGGACTTCTCATGACAAGCGCACTACCTAGTATCACAACAATCAATGTAATAGGTGAATTAAAAAGGGCTTGAAATTGTAGAAAAACAGAGCCATCTGAAAATAAAGCATGATGCATTTGCTGAAGATCATGTTGATATAAAGAGATCAGCTTGTTTGAAAGAGTGATCCAAAACGAATCCTCTGCAAGCGATGAGATCGATTGAAATAGTTGCTGGAAGGTGTGATAAAAAGGGAACATGATGTTTAATATGAGAACCCTTCCGAAAAAGAAAAAAAGCAAAGCGATGCTTGCAAAAAAGAGGACACGAATAGCCCCGATTTTTTTCACGACGATGTTATAGATATAAGCACCGAATATCTTATTGCTGATGATAAATAGGAAGATACTTGTCAGCATCACATTGACATGTTTTAACCAGAATGCCAGATCGTGTGTTTGAACAATATCATATTGAAACAAAAAATAGATCAAATAAGTGCTCAAACTCGTAAACACAAGCCAAATCAATTCAGAAAACAGAAGCGTTTGAAAAAGTTGTCTAGAGGAAACAGGTGCTAGCTGTATCAATTCTTTAAAAGGAAGAAGATGAGTTCTTCTATAAGATTCAATTCCTTTGACGATAGAAAATAAAAATAAAAACATCACAAAAGCACTTTCCCATTCTATTTGATAGACGGGGGAGTAAAGAAATGAAGAAATCACGAATACAATCATGCATCCGAATATGATATCAAGAATACAAGAAAAAAATATGTACTGTTTTGAAGAAAACGACTTGAGAAATGGAATTTTTCGTATAACGAACTGAGCGATATTAGAATACTGTTGCTCCAGTCTAATGGATAGAAGTAGTGATAATAATGGATATAACATCTTCTCACCTGCACAAAAATTTAAATAGAAGGAGAACAGAGTCTCCTTCTATTGAGTCGTTAAATAAATTACCAAGCGATAACGGCTTTACGGCCTTTTTTCTTAATTTCGTTTTTAAGGTATTGACGAATTGTCTCTTTACCAGCCGCAGCAATAAGAGAAAGACCGCCTGAACCTACAGCAGTTAAAATGGAGACAATTGTAGTGACAGCTCCACCCGCTTCAACCACATTAAGAACTACAGCGGCAACACTGCCTGGAATACCAAATTCTTTTGCTAGATCAGCAACTGGCAGTACTTGTAGCGAGAAGGAAAAAAGAGCTAGCATAAGGAATCCTACTGCTAAAGCACCAAAAAGAACATGTAGTTTGATTTCATTTCTTGTTTCTGTCATATCAAATTCCTCCCTTTTTTGTCTTTTTATTACTATTCTATCTTATGATATGTTTTTGTTCATATCAATCCTTTTTTTTCTTTTTTTTCATGAATTAGTTATAGGTTAATATAAAATAAGTGAAAAGATAAGTGAGAAAAGAATCGTTTTGGATAGGAAATATCAAGTGAACATGATCAAAATGACCTTGTTTTCACAAAAACGAAAGAGAGCCTAAAAGTCTATAAGAAATGTGCTATATGTAAATGAACCAATATTCTTTGATCAAAAGCGCCTTTCAAGATAAAATTGGAAGTATCAATTCATTCTGATGGAGGCGATTTTCTGAATATTCGATTGTTAACACCAGAAGATGCTCAAGAATATGCGAACTTGAGATTAGAAGCACTCCGATTAAATCCAGAGAGTTTTGCTATGAGTTACGAGGAAGAGAAGCTAGATACGAAGAATAAATATAAGGCTCGTTTTGCCTCTACACAATCTATGTGGACATTCGGTGCCTTTCATCAAGGTCAGCTGGTCGGCTCGGTTACACTCATACAAGAAACCTTGCAGAAATTAAAGCACCGTGCCAATGTGGTAGCGATGTATGTCACGGCTAATGGACGCGGAAAAGGAATGGGGAAGGCACTTCTGACAAAAGTACTTTCTTTTGCACGCGAAAAAAAAGACATCGAACAACTATATTTAACAGTGGTCACAACAAACGACCCAGCCAAACATCTTTACAAGTCTGTTGGATTTAAGTCGTATGCGGTAGAAGAAAAAGCACTAAAAATAAATGGTGCATATGTAGATGAGGAAAAAATGGTGCTATGTTTATCATCGTTTGGAGGGGATATAAATGAGCCAGCCAGTCATGCGCATCACATTGGCAGCCGGACCAAATAGTGAGCTGGAATCCTTTGCGCTTCGTGCAGCACTTGAAAACTTTGGCGCAAAAGTCGATATGCATTGGATAGGCAGACCGAATGACCTGATTGATGTATTATCCGGGAGGAATAGAGGCAAGACGGATTTCATTCTTTTATCCTTTCACGGAGAAGAAGGAGCGTTTCTCATGCCGGAGTTAGGAGAAGATGTATACGAAGAGGGTGAGCCGAGAGGTGCTGCTTTTAGTGCGGATGACATAAAGCGGTATGCTTCGTTAAATGGAGTCCACATTATATGTACAGGCTGTACACTAGGTGAAAAAAAGGTGGCAGAAGCTTTTTTAGAAACAGGGGCGATCTCCTATACAGCGCCCGATGACTACATTGATGGAAATGCGTCATTTATTTTTGTTCTCACCATGCTGTATGAGCTGGTGAACAACTCAAAAACAGTCAGAGCAGCTTTTGACCAGGCTCGCTCTATTGATGAAGAAACAAAGTTATTCCAACTGTATATGCAAAAATAAGGGCTAAGCGATCAAGCCCTTTTTATATGTCTCTCGTAAAATATGTCGAAAATGTGACAAGTGTGTTTTTTGCAAACTAAAAAGGGGCTGCGAAAAGTCTATCCTACAAACACACGTCATCCAGACAGGACGGCATCACGAGAGGAGAATCATTGTGTCAACGAAAGGGAAGATCAGCCTCGTCCTATGTGGACTTGCAATCGTCATCGGTATCGCTGCGTTTTATCATAACCAGCAGGCAAGCGGGACAGAGAGAAAAAAAGTAGAACAAGATGCGAGCTACAAACAAGTTGAAATTGTCACACTTGTGAATGACGGGAAATTCATGAGATATGCTGTCAACTATCCGCTGTTTCATCAAGAAAAACTAGATCAGGAGATCAAAAGATTTGCAGAGACCGCGTTAGAAAAGTTTAAAACATCGTTTAGTCAAGCGAGTGATGTCAATGAAGAGAAACGATACGAGTTAAACATCGATTATGAGATCATTCATTATGCCAAGCAAACCGTCGCAATCAGATTCAATACATATGAAGTGAAGGGCGGAAAGCAAGGCGTCAATCAAACGAAGGTGATGAACTTTGATTTCAAGAAACAGACATTTTTATCAATCAACGATATCTTTCTATCAAAGAAGGATAATTTTCAAAAATTATCTCATATGACTTTTGAGGAATTAAAAAAAGATCGAACGCTAGCTGAAAATCAGCCGCTGCTCAAACGGGGAACGTCTCCTGAGGCGAAGAACTATCAGTATTTTGCCATCAAAGATCGTTTTATTGAATTCTACTTTCCAAGAGGACAAATCGCTCCAAATCATCAAGGCCCTCAAGTGTTAGCGATTAAGAAAACACTGCTGAAAGGAATATTAAAACCTGAATATATTAAGAAAGAATTGAACAAAAACGAGAAAAAAGAACCGATTCCAACAAGAAAGATTGTGAAATTGCCAAAACCATCCACATTTCATCCAAATCAAAAAGCCATTGCACTCACATTTGATGATGGGCCCAATCCATCAACGACCTCAAAAATTTTAACAGCATTAAAAGAGAACAAAGGACATGCTACATTTTTTGTATTAGGCAGCAGGGTTCAGTATTATCCCGATATGTTAAGTGAAATCAGAAAGGGTGGAAATGAAATTGGAAACCACTCCTATAACCACCCTTTGCTCACAAGACTTCCCTTAAAACAAGCGGTCAAACAAGTAGAAGACACGCAACAAATCATTGAAAAAGCGAGCGGGTTCACACCGACTCATTTTAGACCGCCATATGGCGGGACAAACGGGCAAATCAACGAAGCTCTTCACATGAAAGTGACCCTTTGGGATGTGGATCCTGAAGACTGGAAATATCGAAACAGCCAATACGTCGCGGACTACATTCTAGCCCATGCATCTAGCGGTGAAACGGTCTTAATGCACGACATCTATGACACCTCAGCAAACGCAGCCGTCACGATTATCAAAGAACTCACCAAACAAGGATATCAATTATTGACGGTGTCTGAGCTTGAGCAGTGGAAGGAAGAACAGAAAAAATAATTTATTGATAATTAATTGAGAAAACAATTTCGGAACATAGAAATTGTTTTCTGTTTAAGAAGTAATTAGATCCATTATATATGCCTCTTAGAGTTAATCTAGTTAATATTCAATAGGTAATAATTATTTTTTCGTTTGATTCTTTTGACTTTAAAATTAAGTTAACAAGATCATCTCTATCAAATAATTTAACATCTGTTTTTTCAGCTAATTCGATTGCTGGAGATGTAAAATAATTATTAGTAACTACCCATGATGATTCAGATGAATAATAAAACCTTGCTGAAGTGATTTCTTGTACAGATTTCACCCCCACTTTTTTTTTATACCTTTTAGCTTGAACTACAATACTCAAACCAGATTTTTTCAAGATTAGATCAGCACCGTAGTCACCAGAAGCTTTAGTTAATTTTACTTTATAACCTAGGTTCCTAAATAGAACGCTTAAATAGATTTCAAATTCTCTTCCTGTCATAGCATCTATTTGATCGATTCCTGATTTGCTTAATTTTTCAAATTCATTTTTTTCTTTGGTCCTTTCAATGAGGGTCAATATAATAATAATTATTATGGAAATAAGGCTAACAAAAAATATAAATAAGAAAAAATCGTACATGTCATTCCCCTTTGTTCAGAATAAAAATATTGTTTAATATTGATAATGTATCTTTAATTTTATAATCGGTCTGAAAGTAAAGAATTAAAGTTTTTTCATAGGAGTTTAAGATTTTTATAGTTGGTTAAATGAAAACTTTAAACTTATTTAATTTATTTATAAAGAGTTGAAACATAATAAGGAGAATTTAGATTAATGGAGTTTAGTAATTGAATATGAATGGTCTATTAAAAAATATTGAATTTAAGAAGCATTCTTTCAGAATAAATCATCATTTACTTATCCATTTTACACATTTGAAGGAAAGAGAACGAGAAATCAATAGTTGTCGAAGGAGAGAATGGAATGTTTTTGTATTATGGACCAACCGGTGCTCCAGTGGAAAATCCGGGAGAAGAATGGATGAAAGAAATCTTCTTCCATAAGGATGAAGACTATTGGAAACAAGGGAATGGAGAATCTTCTATTGAAGTGGATGAAGATTGGGAAACGGAAAGTCTTGTTTTCTTTTATCATGAACCTTATGGCTTTTTTCTTATGAGATATCCAGGTTTTTTGGTTCCTTTTAAAAAAGAAGAGAAGATAGAAACAATCAAGCATGTCGTTGCAGGCGCACCATTGTATGTACCTTCATGCAGCTACGTCGATCGACATCAAGCCTATGAAATCGTTCAACATTTTCTAAAAACAAAATCGATACCTGATAGTGTTGAATGGGTGGAGTTGAGGACGATTGATTTTCAGCAAAATCTATAAATTTTTTACGAGGGAACCAGATAGACACGTGTTAAGGGGGATGAAATGCATAGTTTAGACGATACGATGCACCTACATGTTGGCTATTATGAACAGGGTGTTGATATTGAAGGGATGTTTTTTAAGAGTTTAGACACAGGAAAATGGCTATTATTTTTTGATCATACATGGTATGGGATCACGCTTTTAAAGCATTATGAAAAATATGAAGATTTAGGGCTGTTGATTGGGGAGTATTCCATTGAAGATGACAAAATTGAAGATGAAGGAAATCAGTTGTTTGAGCGTTTTTTAAAAGAAAACGGGATATTGAAGTCAATGGAGTGAACAGATATTTCTTAGCCTTTAGAGTATTTTTAAATCTAATAAGGGTCAGTCTTATATAAGAAACAAAGAATGGTCAAAATAAAAAACAGACCTAATGTGGTCTGTTTTTTTATCAACCCAAAATGAATGGATTTTTTTATATCTTTCAAATCACTTCCCCTTCTCCCGCTTCCGTTTCTCCTTCTCCGCCCGGTAAAACTCATGAAACATCTTCATCAGCGCGCGTTTCTCTATCCGAGATACATAACTCCTTGATATGCCGAGCTCCTTGGCTATTTCCCGCTGCGTTTTCTCTTTCTTTAAGTCCAAACCGAATCGGCCGACGATGACTTCTTTTTCCCGGCCGTCGAGAATGTCGATATATTCTTTTACTTTTTCAAGCTCCATGTTGAGCTGAATGGTATCGATCACGTCTTCATTTTCTGATTTTAAGACGTCAATTAATGAAATTTCATTTCCTTCTTTATCCTGACCGATGGGGTCATGCAAAGAGACGTCCTTTTTTGTTTTTTTGAGTGCGCGTAAATGCATAAGGATTTCATTATTAATGTCAAGAGGGGAGTGCAGAATTTAAAAATCGAATTTCACTTTTGCCCCATCATGCAATAATTCAGGTTCGTCATTTAGATAAACATCACTTAAGTGAAGTGTGATTGAACTCAAATCCGAAACATCATCTACCAGTAAAGGAACTACAACCATACCTTCATTTTCGACTTTACCATACAAAGAACCAACACCTGTATCCGTAGTCAAATTAGTCTTATAGACTTCGATTTGTTTCTTTGTATTAGTGGTAATAACATCAACACCAGAAAACAAAACATCTTTATCGGAAGTGTTTTCAGTCGTATAAGTGATTTGTATTCTATGATATTTATCTTTTTCAAAATTATTATAAGAAAGAAGCTCTTTATCTTGTTCACCTAAATTACTGTATTCAAATACTTTAACATCGTGTATTTTCATCTTAATAGGACTTAAATCTATTTCTTTTTGTTTGTTATTTATCTTTTTCAAAGTTAGTGTTGAACCATTTTTATCTTTATCCCATTGGCCAATTTTGGTTAGAAGTCCTGATGTTGGTTTATTCTCTTTTTGTGTTGATTCTTTTGAAGCCTCTTTACTCGTTTCTTCTTTTTTTGCCGGCTCAGTTGAGCTGTTAGTGTTACCACAAGCAGTTAGAACTGCCATAAAGCATAAGAATAAAATTAGTTTAGCTTTTTTCATTTGTCTACACCCTTCTATATACACATTTTAGTAATACAGGAAACATTATAATACAAAAAATGTTGAAGTGATGATTTTCGACAAAATTAGACGAAATAATTCATGACTTATAGCATGGGTTTAAAGTCACAAAGCGTTCGGTAGCGAATTTATATGTAACATTGAAAAGAGATGCTATTTCATTTGTGAAATTATTATATGGTTGAATAGCTTTTATTTTTCTAAGCATAAAAGTGGGAATACAAAACTTATATGCAAAACGCTTCGCCTGCATTTCCTGCAGCTCTCTAAACAGTGGGGGCATGATTAATTGATTTCCTTCATGTCTAAGCGCATGACAAAGTTCATGACCAAAATCTTGCCACTGTTCTTGAGGGCTAAGGCGATTATCAATGATAATAGTTCCAGCATAGTACCGGCTGCTGATGTTTAAGAATTCGACTTTTAAATTGGAGCGGTAGGCGATGTCTAATAGATCAAGTTCTGATGGATTTTTAATGTTGATTTGATGATAGAATGCTTCGATCCAGTCATCTAAGTGTGTTGTGTTTTTTGGCAAAATGCGTTCCAACTTAAGCAACTCCTTTAAAATAAGAACGTATGTTCTGAATGTGGGTAAAAAATAAATACTCTTAATGAGCATTTATTTTAAATCAACTGTTAATTCTTTTTTTCGGCAACATTATTTAAATGTTCGTCGAATGGTGAATCTAATACAAGTCTGATACTCTTAATTTTGGAAACATCAGATTCAACCAAAACTGAAACAATTCCTCAATCTTATCATCGGTTGCATCTTTTATATCTTTAAAGAAAAGTTTTGTTTCAGGGTTTAATATCTTTTTCTACATCTCCTCAACTGATTAAAATAATTAGCCATTTTTTCAATGTATCATAATCAGGTTTATAATCTCTAAAATATAGCTGATTTAGAGTCTTAGATGCAGTTTGTTATAAAGCTTATCAAGCGTATAAACTAGAAAATAAATTAGATATTTAATTGGCAATTGATTAGAAACTATTCTTATAACCAAATTCAGATGGAAAGTAGTATAGAGCAAAAATAAAAAACAGACCTCATATGGTCTGTTTTTTATCACACTAACATGAAGGGTTCTTTTACAAAATTCAAATCACTTCCCCTTCTCCCGCTTCCGTTTCTCCTTCTCCGCCCGGTAAAACTCATGAAACATCTTCATCAGCGCGCGTTTCTCTATCCGTGACACATAGCTCCGCGATATCCCGAGCTCCTTGGCTATTTCTCGCTGCGTTTTCTCTTTCTTTAAGTCCAAACCGAATCGGCCGACGATCACTTCTTTTTCTCGGCCGTCGAGAATGTCGATATATTCTTTTACTTTTTCAAGCTCCATGTTGAGCTGAATGGTATCAATCACGTCTTCATTTTCTGATTTTAAGACGTCAATTAATGAAATTTCGTTGCCTTCTTTATCTTGACCGATGGGGTCATGCAGAGAGACGTCCTTTTTTGTTTTTTTGAGTGCGCGTAAGTGCATGAGAATTTCATTTTCAATACACCGCGCCGCATAAGTTGCCAGCTTTGTTCCTTTTCCAGAGGAATAGCTTTCGATGGCTTTAATGAGTCCGATCGTCCCGATGGAGATGAGGTCTTCAGCGTCTTCCCCGGTATTTTCAAATTTCTTGACAATATGGGCGACGAGCCGAAGGTTATGTTCAATCAGCATGTTTCTTGCGTGTTCATCGCCCTCTGCCATGAGGGCTAAGTATTTTTTCTCATCATCTCCCGAAAGGGGTTGTGGAAAGGCATTGTTTTTGACATAGGACACTAAAAACACCAATTCTTTGACCATCAATCCCATCGCTGTAAATACTCCTGCCACGATTTTCACCTCCACCATGTTTAGGCCGCTGCCTATATCCTCAAATGTATGTGAAGGAAGGATTGTCTGTGTCTGTACGATGAAAAAATCATCTTATTTGAAAGAAACGTGCTTCTGTGCGTATGTTTTTGCTGCACCTCTCATATGTTTGCGGTTTCTTTGCGGTGCTTGGCGGTCTAGAAGCGTGCTAAAATATGTAATATTAGACCGAAAAGGAAGGGGTTTTTTCGGAACATGGGGAAGGTTCTTTCTTCACATGTCGGTATGAAAATTAATGAATGGTATCGAATGATACGGCAGTTCAGTGTTCCAGATGCGGAAATCTTGAAAGCGGAAGTAGAAGCGGAAATTGAACGTATGGAAGAGGACCAGCATTTACTGATTTATTATCAGCTCATGTGTTTTCGGCACCAAATTATGCTCGACTATATACACCCTTCAAAATATCAACCTTTCTCAGTATCTAACCTTGTCGATAAAATCGAAAATTCCAATCATGAGTTATCTGATATGCTGCATTATTACCATGCATTTTTTCGTGGCATGCATGAGTTTAGTCAAAAAGAATATTTGGAGGCCGTCAAATATTATCGCATGGCAGAAAAACAGCTATCTATGGTATTTGATGATATTGAGCAGGCCGAGTTTCATTTTAAAGTAGCAGAAGCCTACTATATAATGAAACAAACGCATGTCTCCATGCACCATATTTTAAAAGCGCTTGAAATATACGATCAGCATGATGCATATTCCATTCGCATTATTCAGTGCCTCTTTGTCATCTCGGGAAATTATCAAGATTTAAAACGTAAAGATCGAGCACTGCCTCACTTGAAAAAGGCGAAACAACTCGCATCCGAAATTGACCACCCGCGCATTTATAGCTCAGCACTCTATAATTTAGGGAAATGTTACGGGGAGTTAGGTTATCGAGAAGAAGCAGAACGATATTTAACCGAATCGGCAGACCTCGCCAAAAAAGAGCTGCTTCCCACGCTGCCTCATACACTTTATACACTGGCCAAGCTGCTTTTTAGACAAAATGAGCAGACTGAAGCAAGGCGCATATTAGAGGATGGGAAATTGGCCGCAAAGAAGCATGAAGACCAGCTGTTCTGTCATATGTTTGAGTATCTGGATGCTTTATATGTTCAGGAAATCAATGAAGAACAACTGCAAAAAACCATTGATTATTTGGAAAAACTTAGCCTATACTCTTATATAGAGGATATCTCACTAGAAATTGCGACAGCCTTAGAAACCTCTCAACAATACCAGAAATCCAACCAGTATTATCAAAAATTGCTATGGGCTCAAAATCAAATCCAAGAAGGAGAGTGTCTGTATGAATTCTAAGCAACGTTCGACAGTTGAAGAGAGAAACCAAACGTGAGACAAAAAGCGGGCCTAATGGGCCGGCTTTTTTTATGTGAAAAAGAAGCGTAGACGATCACGAAACTTGAATGAATTCATCAGAAAGCGGGCAATTTAATGTGTAATGATGTTCTGTGGAGGCGGTCTGATGAAAGGGTTGCATATCTTGTTATGTATATTGGTATTATGCGCTTTTGTTCCTGATAACATAGAGGCGCGTACATTAAAAAGAATCGACCTAGAAAAAACGGGACGAGCCTTTTGGGACATGAGAGAGGAACGGAAAAAGATTGCGTTAACCTTTGACGATGGGCCTCATCCGGTATACACAAATCAAATACTAGATGTACTGAGAGAGCATGAAGTGAATGCCAGCTTTTTTGTCATCGGAAGCCGTATTCATGCATATCCCCTCCTCGCAGAGCGGATTGTGAGCGAAGGAAATGAGCTTGGCAATCACACGATGAACCATACGTATTTTGACCTTTTGTCATCGAAAGAAATCAAGCGAGAATTAAAAGAATCAGCGGCTCATATCGCTTCTCTCCAGCCTGGCGGACCCTTATTATTTCGTCCTCCGGGCGGGCGCTTGACGATGAAGTCATTCCGCATTCTTTCTAAGCAAGGATACGATGTCGTGATGTGGTCCTTTACGCAAGATCCGAAGGACTGGTCAAGGCCAGGTGCACACAAAATTGCCAGCCGTATTATTGAGAATATTCAGGGCGGTGATATCATCCTTTTACATGATGGCGGAGGAAATCGTAAGCAGACAGTAGAAGCGCTGAAACAAGTCGTACCTGAACTAAAGAAAAGGGGCTATGAGTTTGTGAAAGTAAGCGAACTACTGCACCATGACAGAGATTATCTGCCGGTTCAATTACAATAAGAAACAGTCATTCATTGAAACCAAAAGTCTTGTCGTTTACTATATGAAGAGGGCTTTTGGAGGTGAATGTTGTGAAGAAATTTGTTTTCCTTTTCATCCTGTTATGTGTTGCGGCTGGGTGCTCAAAACCAGCACAGGAAAGTGTGATTGCATTTGGCGACAGTAACACAAGAGGATCGAACTGGGATTTTCGAGATTATCCCACATCTGAAAAATGGGTGAATCTCATGAAAAATGTCGAGCGCGGCCAAATCAAGGTGCAGAATGCTGGGATTGGCGGGCAGACAACAGAAGATGCGAAGCTGCGCTTTGAGCAGGATATTTTAAAACCAAAACCAACTTACGTCCTCATCATGTTCGGTACAAATGATGCGGCGATTCTAGACGGGAAACATCCCCGTGTGACCAAAAAACGATTTAAAGAAAACTTATCCTACTTCATTTCTGAAAGTAGGAAAGAGGGAATTACCCCGATCCTCATGACGTGCGTGCCTGTGGTGGAAGGAGGCAAAAAGGGCTTGTATTATTATTCTAGATATAAGTCATCTTATTTTGCTGAGAGAGGCGGGGCGAGAGCTTGGCAAAACTCATACAATGACATCACAAGACAAGTAGCTGAAAAACAGCAAGTGCCGCTTGTCGACAATTGGAAAGCGTTCATCCGAGAAGCGGGTGAAGATAGTGACAACGCCTTGATTCAGTCTGGCCTCATTGACCCTTCTGGCAATCATATGACACCAAAAGGGGCAAGAATCATTTATAACGAAATCAAAGAGCGTGATGTCATTAAACATTTTTAAAAGCAGGCCATCTGCCTAAACAAGACGATCCATCTCGCATAGTCTAACAGTATATCTTCCTAGAAGGAGGTAACTGATATGTGGGGATGTCCTTATCCTTACCCTGCGTGTTCGCCTTATCCAGCTCAAGGAGCAGGAATCGGTTACGCTTTTCTTGTTGTGTTCCTTGTCGTCATTTTGGTCGTAGGTGGAGGGTTATGGTTTTGGAATGAACAGCCTTGCAAATAAGACACCTCTTCTTTGATCAGAAGGGGTGTTTTTTACGGAAAATAGTAGTAAGCCTATAGCGCAAGTGATATAATATCAGTCATCTGAGTTTAAAAAAGGAGAGTGCTCGGGAGGCATGGTTCCTGGATATATGGAATTAAGAGGAAACAGAGAGCATATGCCCGAGCGAACGTCTTTTCATTTCTGTCTCAATTAATTCAATGAAGTCGCGATTTAAGTTCATTTCATTTGCTTTATAATACGATTCTATAAGTAAATCATCTGACAGCTTTTTCATACTAGAAACCCATATGATGGGAAAAACACCTCCCCTGAAAAAGTTGGCATAAAACTTGAGGAAAAGACATATCATCATAGGTTGATCGAATGTCTTTGAAGTACCTTTAATCTACCATGAATGGGAAACAAGAACAATCGTTCTGTTATCCACATGGTTAAGTGGATAACTTGTGGGTAGAGTGTTTATAATTGAATGAAAGCGTGATGAAATATAGGTGGATAATGTGTGTAAAATTATCCACACCTGTTGAAGGTCCTCATCATATGTCGAAAACTTTTTCATTGTATTCGATAGACAGACAAATTGTGATTTGATTCGACACAATCGCTGAAAAACCAATGGAAGAAAGGGTGCAAATTGTGCTAAAGAAGTATTTCTTACCGGATGAATTTGTGAAAAGTATTTTCCACATTTCGCCGCAAAAACTAAAAGAACGAAATGTAAAAGGAATTATTACGGATTTAGATAACACACTAGTAGAATGGGATCGTCCAAGTGCGACCCCGCGTTTAATTGAATGGTTTCAAGAGATGAAAGATCACGGGATACAGGTGACGATTGTATCGAACAATAATGAAAAAAGGGTCAAGCTTTTTTCTGAGCCGGTTCATATCCCGTTTATTTATAAAGCGAGAAAACCGATGGGAAGAGCCTTTAATAAGGCCGTCGCTGATATGCAATTGAAGAAAGAAGATGTGGTTGTCATTGGCGATCAGCTTATGACAGATGTGCTTGGCGGAAACAGGCATGGCTTCCATACCATTTTGGTTGTACCTGTTGCGGCATCGGACGGATTTTTCACGAAGTTTAACAGGCAGATTGAACGCAGAATTTTAGGAGCCTTAAAGCGTAAGGGCCACATTCAGTGGGAGGAAGAGTAATAATGGAAAAGGTTGTTTGTATTGGCTGCGGTGTAGCCATTCAGACGGAAGATAAAGATCAATTAGGATATGCGCCGGCAGCATCTCTATTGAAAGAAGATGTGATCTGTCAGCGCTGTTTTAGGTTAAAGAACTACAATGAAATTCAGGATGTATCTTTAACAGAAGACGACTTTTTAAATATTTTACACAGCATTGGCGAGACTGATTCTCTGATCGTCAAGGTCGTTGATATTTTTGACTTTAACGGAAGCTGGATTAATGGACTGAGCCGTATTGTTGGTGGTAATCCCATTTTACTTGTCGGCAACAAGGTAGATATTTTACCGAAATCCGTGAAAAAAGACCGTCTTGTTCAATGGATGAAGCGGGAAGCAAAAGAAAATGGGCTCAATCCGATCGATGTGTTTTTAATCAGTGCGAGCAGAGGACAAGGTGTGCCTGAGGTCATGGAGGCCATTGATCATT
Source organism: Bacillus sp. FSL K6-3176 (assembly GCF_038003325.1). Taxonomy (NCBI): domain Bacteria; kingdom Bacillati; phylum Bacillota; class Bacilli; order Caryophanales; family Bacillaceae; genus Bacillus; species Bacillus sp. FSL K6-3176. The sequence continues at coordinate 2,365,122 of NZ_JBBOOX010000001.1, read as the reverse complement.
ACCGTGAGGGTAGAAATGTCTATGTTGTCGGCTGTACAAATGTTGGGAAATCAACATTTATTAACCGCATTATCAAAGAGGTGTCTGGAGAAGAGAATGTGATCACCACATCCCAATACCCAGGGACAACACTTGATGCGATTGAAATCCCGCTTGATGACGGGTCTGCTTTATTCGATACACCGGGGATCATCAACCGCCATCAAATGGCGCACTATGTCGGCAAAAATGACTTAAAGATTTTAACGCCCAAAAAAGAATTGAAACCGAGAACGTTCCAGTTAAATGAAGCTCAAACGCTTTACTTTGGCGGACTGGCTCGATTTGATTATGTAAAAGGCGGCAGAACATCCTTTGTCTGCTATATGCCAAATGAACTCAACATTCATAGGACGAAGATGGAGAATGCAGATGACTTATATGAAAAGCATGCAGGTGAACTACTTTCACCGCCATCAAAAGAGGGGATGGAAGATTTCCCGCCGCTCGTTCCGCACACTTTCACCATCGATCAGCCAAAAATGGACATTGTCTTTTCAGGATTGGGCTGGGTGACTGCGAATGATGCTGGAAAACAAATCAAAGTGTATGCGCCAAAAGGCGTGCACGTGTTTATGAGACGTTCGTTAATTTAAATGTTCAGAGGGGGAGAGACCTTGAAACCTTTATACGGAGTAATCGGTAACCCTGTTGGCCATTCAATGTCTCCGGATATTCATAATGCAGCATTAAAGGATGCTGGAATTGATGGACATTATCATGGCTTTCAAGTAGAAAATGATGACCTGAAAGATGCCATTAACGGTATGAAAGCCTTAGGAATCAGCGGCTTTAACGTCACTGTTCCGCACAAGGTAGACATCATGCAGTACCTTGACAAAATTGATGTGACAGCTGAACGTCTGCGTGCCGTCAATACGGTTCGCCTCGAAAATGGTCAACTCGTTGGGTACAATACAGATGGAGAGGGTTTTCTTCATTCGTTGCTTGAAGCCTTGGATCGGCCGTTATCAGAGCTGTCATTTCTCATGATTGGTGCTGGCGGAGCGGCAAGAGCGATTTATATGACAATTGCTGAGTATGCACCGAAAAGCTTTGACATTACGAATCGTACCATTGAAAAAGCTGAGGCTTTAATTGAAAGTGCCGGTGGGAAAATCACATCTCGTGCCATTGCATTAAATACAGCAGAAGAGCGGCTTGGGGAATATGATGTCATCATCCATACGACCTCGATTGGTATGTATCCGAATGTTGAAGAAACCCCAATTTCTTTAGCGAACGCAAAAAAAACAGCGGTCGTTTGTGATATTGTGTATAATCCAATAGAAACAAAGCTGCTAAGCGAAGCAGCTGGGTTAGGTTTGAAAACGGTCGATGGCGTCGGCATGTTTGTTGGTCAGGCAGTAAGAGCCTTTGAACTGTGGACGGGCATTACACCTGACGCCCGAAAAATGAAGTCAATTGTCATAGAGAAATTAGGAGGAACACCATGTTAAAAGGTAAGCAAAAACGTTTTTTACGTGCGCAAGCACATCATTTATCACCTATTTTTCAAGTTGGAAAAGGCGGGGTAAATGACAATATGGTCAAGCAAATTTCCGAGGCGCTTGAAGCAAGAGAACTTTTGAAAGTCAGCGTATTGCAAAACTGCGACGAGGACAAAACAGAGGTTGCAAAAGCACTTGTAAAAGGTGCAAAAGCTGAACTCGTTCAAACGATCGGAAATGTGATTGTCCTTTATAAGGAATCAAAGGAAAATAAACAAATTAAGCTGCCGTAAAGGTGGATATGATATGAAAAAAATAGGGTTGTTCGGCGGTACGTTTGATCCCCCGCATAATGGGCATTTGCTGATGGCAAGTGAGGTGCGTTTCCAAGTAGGGCTTGATGAAATTTGGTTTATCCCAAATCACAAGCCCCCTCATAAAACGGGCCGAAAACGAGCAGAGAGTCATCACCGCGTAAAAATGGTGGAAAAAGCGATTCAGTCAAATCCTCATTTTCGAGTTGAGCTTATTGAAATGGAGCGGGAGGGCCCATCTTATACAGTAGATACGGTTGAGCTGTTGAAGAAGCGCCATCCTGAAGATGAGTTCTTTTTTATGATTGGAGCGGACATGGTCGAGTATTTGCCGAAATGGCACAGAATCGATGATTTGCTTCAGATGATCACCTTTATTGGGATGAAAAGACCAGGTTATGAAGGAAGTACGGCATATCCTCTTTTGTTTGCAGATGTTCCGGCTTTTGATGTATCATCGACATTGATTAGGCAGCGAATGAAGCAGGGGAAACCTGTTGATTATTTGATTCCGAAAGCTGTTGAGTGTTATATAAAGGAGCATCATTTATATGAATCGTGAAGAAGCTTTAAACTGTGTCAAACAGCAGTTAACAGAGCATAGATATACACATACAATTGGGGTCATGGAGACGGCCATTTCATTAGCTGAACGTTTTGGTGTAGATGTGAAAAAAGCAGAGGTCGCGGCTATTTTCCACGATTATGCTAAATTTAGACCGAAAGAAGAAATGAAGGGCATCATCCAGCAAGAACAGATGAACCCTCTATTGCTTAAATATTCACCTGAGCTTTGGCATGCCCCAGTTGGTGCCTATTTGGTCAAAAAAGAAGTTGGAATTGACGACCGAGATATTTTAACAGCCATTGAATTCCATACATCCGGCAGACCGAACATGACATTGCTTGAAAAAGTTATTTATGTCGCCGACTATATAGAGCCAGGACGCCATTTTCCTGGTGTAGAGGAAGTAAGAGAGTTAGCAGAGCAGGATTTGGATCTTGCCTTGATTCAATCTTTAAAAAACACCGTCAGCTTTTTAATGAAAAAGAATCAGCCAGTTTTCCCAGATACACTTGCTACTTATAACTCACTTGTGCAAAAGAACAACTAAGGAGGAATTTTGATGGATGCATCATCAATTTTAAACATCGCAGCTGGAGCGTGCGATGATAAACGGGCAGAGGATATTATTGCCCTGAATATGCAAGGGATCTCACTTGTTGCAGATTATTTTCTCATTTGTCACGGGAATTCTGACAAACAAGTACAGGCCATTGCAAGAGAAGTGAAACACCTTGCAGAAGAAGGCGGCATCGAAGTTAAAAAGATGGAGGGCTTTGACGAAGCAAGATGGGTCTTGATTGATCTAGGAGATGTCATTGCTCATGTGTTCCACAAAGAGGAAAGAGGATACTATAACTTAGAGAAGCTTTGGGGAGATGCGCCGAGAGAAACGCTTTCGCTTGGCATTAACTCATGATTTATCAAGGGTTTGCAGGTGTGTATGATGAGCTCATGACACATGCCCCTTATGATGAATGGGTTCAGTGGGTACAGCGGTATATCAAGCCAAATAGTGCGATTATCGATGTAGGTTGTGGAACTGGAGAGATCTCTCTTCGGTTAGCTGCAAAAGGCCACATGGTCACAGGAATTGACCTAAGTGAAGAGATGCTGGCATTTGCGCAGCAAAAAGCACAGGCTCATAAGCAGTCTATTCAATTTTTACATCAAGATATGAGAGAGCTTGAGGGGTTTGAACAAACTTTTCAAGCAGCGGTTATTTGCTGTGATTCTTTGAATTATCTAAAAAACGAAAATGACGTCAAAAAAACCTTTAAAAACATGTTTCAGCTTTTAGAGACAGGTGGGGTTTTATTGTTTGATGTTCATACCCCTTATAAAATGGAAGAGGTATTTCCTGGCTCTACTTATGCCGATCAAGATGAAGAGATCAGCTATATTTGGCAGAGTGATCAAGGAGATCATCCATATTCGGTCATTCATGATTTAAGCTTTTTTGTAAAAGACGGAGACGTGTATGAGCGTTATGATGAAACGCACGAACAGCGTACATTTCCTTTTGAGACATATGCAGCGTTCCTTGAGTCCGCTGGCTTTGAACAGATTGAAGTGACCGCTGATTTTACAAATGAAGCACCTCAAGAATGTGCAGAAAGATATTTTATTTCAGCGAAGAAACCAAAAACCATCGTTTAATGGAACGATGGTTTTTTAAAACCCTTTTTTCGCTTGTTGCGAACATGTTTAATTTCTGAGATCATCAGTAAACACACTCGGCGGGTATTGATGCGCAACCGCTTCTACATCCTCATCGAACTTGTCATGAGTGTTCTGGAAAAGCTGATGGAACATATCTTGAACACCTGCTTCAAGTGCTTTAATACCCTCGCCGGTGACGCCGCCTTTTACACACACCTTCTCTTGCAGTGTAGGCAGGGTATACACCCTTTTTTCAATCAAACGGCCAAGTCCTACAAGCATATCTTCTGATAAGGTGGTGGCTTCTTCTTTTGAAATATCCGTTTCTTCAACAGCTGCTTCAATCATTTTCTGAACAAGAAAGCTAATAAAGGCAGGACCGCAGCTGACAATATCTGAGGCTGCCCGTGTGATTGAATGATGAATTTCTATTGGTGTTGAAATGCGGCAAGCGAGTTGTCTGAGCGCTGCTTTTGTCGTGACATTGCATGATGAACCAAATGTTAAAAGAGAGGCGCCTGATAACGCGCGGTTGGTGATGCTTGGGATCAGTCTGGCTGTTTGACAAGGAACAATGTCTTGAAGCTGTTCAGGATGAACCGGACTTGTAATGATGACAATGGTTTGCTGTTCTTTTAAAAGTGGGCTCAGTTCTTTTAAAAGCGGATAAATATCAAGTGGTTTGACACAAACAAAGATGAAATCTTTATCTGTTACAGCTCCTGAAAGCTGTTTCGTCACTTCGACCTCTGGGTGATTCTTTTTTATATTGAACGCTTTTTCGATGGTCCGATTTGTAATGGTGATGGATGAGGGATTGACTGCTTTTGATTCAATAAATGCCTCAGTAAGTATGGTACCCATGTTTCCTGTACCGATTAACCCTATATTCAAACGTTCTCCCTCCTTAGACGCATAGGATCTGTTATCTTCTAAACAGTATGTGAAGCAGCGTGAAAATATGATTGAAAGAAGCGTGAACAAGTGAAGCAGCTCATTTCGTTGAAAAAATACAGTCTTTATCTGATAGCGGGAATCATTATCCTCGTCATCATCTGTTTCTTCTTTTTAGCAGGAAAAGAGAAAGGCAGCGCCGAGCTAGGTGTATTGAAAGAACAACATGAAACGCAAGTCACCTTAGAAGAAAAACAAGAGAGTGCAGAAAAAGAGCCAACATCCATCGTAGTAGAGGTCAAAGGAGCTGTACGGAAGCCGGGCGTTTATGCATTTATGGCTGAGGACAGAGTTGAAGAAGCCATTAAAAGAGCAGGTGGTTTTACGAGCAAGGCAGATATAGTTGACATCAATCAAGCAGCAAAATTAGAGGATAGTATGATGATTTATGTACGAAAGAAGGGGGAGGCTGACAAGCAGGGACAAACAGCAGCGGCTGATACGCCGCCGGGAAATGAAAAGAGTCAAGGGGTGAATGTCAATCAAGCTGATGCAGCGGAATTGCAGACCATTAACGGAATAGGCCCAGCCAAAGCGGAAGCCATCATTGCGTATAGAGAAGAACATGGAGAATTTCAGCAAATTGAAGATTTACGGAATATTTCGGGTTTTGGAGAGAAGACCATTGAACGGCTGAAAAATCAACTGACGGTCAAGTAGAATTGACGGTATAGAAGAAAGGCATGTACACTTAATACCAACCATCATTCTGGAGGGATCAGCTCGTGGAGAGAATTTCATGGAATCAATATTTTATGGCTCAAAGCCATTTGCTTGCCTTGCGAAGCACCTGTGAGCGGCTAGCTGTTGGGGCAACGATCGTAAGAGACAAGCGCATCATCGCAGGTGGATATAATGGATCCATTGCCGGTGACGTGCATTGTGCAGATGTAGGATGCTATGTGATAGATCATCACTGCGTTCGTACAATCCATGCAGAGATGAACGCTATTTTACAATGTGCCAAATTTGGTGCACCAACGGCTGATGCTGAAATATATGTGACGCATTTTCCTTGCTTGCAGTGCTGTAAAGCGATTATTCAAGCAGGTATTCGAACAGTGTATTATGCGAAGGATTATAAAAATCATCCATATGCTGTTGATTTATTTGAACAGGCCGGAGTTCAAACAGAACAGGTAGAACTAGATGAGATGATTATTGACTTAAAAAACCAAGAAAAATTAGCCTTTGTTGCGGATTTAATAGGCAAACTAAGTGAATCAGGACGTAGCGAAACAGAAATTCGTCAAATGCATGAAAAGGCGAATCAATTATTTACTTCCTATGTTTAAGTATTTGCCGTTCGGGGCGATTTCAGCAGCTGCTGGAATTGCTCTGGCCGCATATCATCTTCATTTGTATTTTCTCCTTTTTCTTCTAGTATTTCTTCTTTTCAGTCTGCTGAAAAAAACAACCCAGCTCTTTTTAATGGTCAGTTTGTGTGGAACGATCTATATGCTCATTTTTATGGTGCATCAGTTTTTTGAAACGGATCATCCCATGCAAGAAAAAGCATTTTCTCATTCGGTTGTGATTGAAACGATCCCGAAAATAGATGGCAATCGCTTTTCAGCGACTGTTTCATCAGAGAATCGTCGACTAGCGGCATTTTATACGATTCAAACGGAGCGTGAAAAAGAAGCGCTAAAAGATGTTGGGCCAGGTATGAGCTGTCATATGACAGGTGAGATGCGGTTGCCTAAACAAGCAACCATACCGAATGGCTTTCAATATGATCAATTTCTAAAAACAAAAGGCATTGATGCTATTTTCTTAACGCAGTCTATGAAAAGCTGCACGAAACATGACAGCCCTTCACATGACCTTTCATCTATTAGGCAGAAGGGGTTGAAATTTCTAGAAGATCACGTTCCGAAGAATTCTGTTGGGATTGTGCAGGCACTTATTTTTGGCGATCGTGATTTAATAGACCCTGATACATTAAGAGATTATCAAATGCTTGGCATCATTCATTTATTAGCCATTTCAGGACTTCATGTTCAAACATTGCTCGCTTGTTTATTTTGGTGTCTACTCCGCGCTGGCGTGACAAGAGAGACAGCACGTATTCTTTTAATATCCTTTTTGCCGGTTTATGCTTGTTTAACAGGTGCTGCACCGTCTGTGTTAAGAGCCTGTCTCATGGCTGGAATTTATTTAGTCATCACAAGCCTGCCAAAAGAAATGAAACAGCCTTCTGCGGTCGTGTTAAGTGCAGCGTTCTTGCTTTTATTAGCTATTCAACCACTTTATATATTTGATGTCGGTTTTCAGCTGTCATTTGTGGTGACCTTATTTATTTTGCTATCCACTAGTATTTTATCAAAAGCAAAAAGTTCGGTGATGCAGTTATTCCTCATTTCCTTGATTGCACAGCTTGCTTCGCTTCCTGTTCTTTTATATTATTTTCAACAATTTTCCTTGCTGAGTGTTCCTTTAAATATGATGTTTGTTCCTTTTTATACAATGGTTGTCATGCCTCTGTCCTTATTCTTTTTTCTTTTATCTATCATTTATCTTCCGCTTGGACAAACACTGTTTCAGCTGCTTGATTGGGTGATCCAGTTTAGTCATCAATTGTCTGCACACATGGCTGCTTACGATAGTCTTACTCTCATTTTTATGAAATCGACATGGTGGCATGTGCTCCTAGAGGTTTCCTCCATTGTTTTTCTATTCATTGTGATGGAATGTAAAACTTCTATCAAATCTTATCTTGTGCCGATTTTGATTCTCGTTTGTGTGCTGGCTGTACACTATTTCACGCCGAATTTTCTTCAAAAAGGAGAGGTCACGATGTTAGATGTAGGACAAGGGGATAGTTTGTTTATTCAGCTACCTTATCGAACCGGGCATATATTAGTTGATACAGGAGGCAGGCTTTCTTTTGAAGAAGAGCCATGGAAAAAAAGACGTAAAGTATCTACAATTGGGGATCAAACCCTTATTCCATTTCTGCATTCTAAAGGCATAGCAAAACTTGATGTCCTCATCCTTACCCACGCAGATCAAGATCACATGGGAGAAGCGATGCGGTTAATAAAGCGAAATAAAGTCAAACGCCTTGCAATCCCAAAAGGCTTTGCTCGAAATCCAGAGGATGCGCAGCTTTTAAAGGAAGCGGCTGATCAACGGATTCCTGTAGATGAGTTGGAAAGAGGGGATCAGCTGAGAATTGGAGGACAAAAATTTGACGTTCTGCATCCAGCACGTGACCAGGTGACGAGTAAAAATAATGATTCACTGGTCCTCACCTTTACGCTTGGCGGCAAGCGTTTTATGCTGACTGGGGATCTTGAACAAGAAGGGGAACGAGACATCATTCAAGCTTACCCCAAGCTACGAGCGGATGTCTTGAAGGTTGGGCATCACGGGAGTAAAGGATCAACAAGTGAAGAATGGCTTCAGCATTTGAATCCGTCATATGCACTGATTTCAGCAGGTGAACGAAATCGGTATCAGCATCCTCATCAAGAAGTTTTGAAAAAATTAAATGATCATCAAACAAGGGTGTATCGTACAGATATCGATGGAAGTGTGACCTATGAATTTCTTGAAGAGGATGGAACATTTTACGCTCATCCTCCATATGATATCTTACAAAATCAATAAAAAAACTGCCAAAACGGCAGTCATCTTGCATTCATGTAGTTAAGATCCAACGAGGTGTATCACAGTTGCCAAAATAAACATTGAGGCGAAAAATCCGAATGTGACGATAAAACCAACAGCTGAGTCGGTCACATCATTCCGCTTGCTTTGAACATTCTTTTCAAATTCATTCATTTTCATCCCTCCTGGCTATTTTTAGTATACTTGAACTCATTTGGAATTGCTAGAAGGTAAAGTAACCGTTTTCCATTTTCATGATCATTTTGTGAATATCGTCTGACTGTAAGCTGACCCGGGAGCTTACGTGAGACGTTTACTATAAATGAGGAGGCGGCACTTTCAGCTTCCTCTTTACTAATGTCTCTACACACTTTAGGATAGAGGAGGAAGTGAAAGAGAGGGATTTAAGCGAATGGTCTTTGAGGTATGGAACAATTTAAAAAAAGGGGATATCCATCCCGTTTATTGCTTATATGGAAAAGAAACGTATTTACTTCAAGAGACAGCTGCAAAATTGAGACAAGCTGTCGTCGACGAAGAAACAAAGGATTTTAATTACTCTGTCTTCGATATGGAAGAGGTGCCGCTTGAGCAGGCTGTGACGGACGCAGAAACATTTCCGTTTATGGGAGAGCGGCGTCTCGTTGTGATCAAGAACCCTTATTTCCTCACTGCAGAAAAGAAAAAAGAAAAGATCGAGCATCAGCTTTCTGTGTTAGAAGCTTATTTAGAAAAGCCAGCACCCTATACGATTCTCGTGTTATTAGCGCCATATGAGAAACTGGACGAACGTAAGAAAATCACCAAATTGTTAAAAAAGAAAGCGGCTGTGGTTGAGGCGAAAGAGTTAAATCCGAAAGAAACAACAGATTTCACCATCACGCTGGTGAAAACAGAAGGAAAAACAATCTCGGCTGAAGCGGCAGAACAGCTTGTCATGTTATGTGGCGGGAGCCTGTCCTCACTTTTTCAAGAGGTTCGAAAGCTAAGTACATATATTGGGCAGCGAGAGGAAATTGAGCTGGCGGATGTCAATCAGCTCGTTGCACGAAGTTTGGAGCAGAATATTTTCGAACTGATTAACCAAATCGTGAACAGGCGCCGGTCTGAAGCGATGCAAATGTTTTATGATCTCCTAAAGCAAAATGAGGAACCCATTAAAATATTGGCACTCATTTCAAATCAATTTCGGTTGATATTGCAGACAAAGTACTTTGCTCAGCAGGGATACGGGCAAAAACAAATTGCGTCAAACCTGAAAGTTCACCCATTCCGGGTCAAACTCGCGATGGATCAAGCAAGACTGTTTTCAGAAGAAGAGCTAAAGTACATCGTCAAAGAGCTCTCCACGATTGATTATGAAATGAAAACGGGTAAAAAGGACAAGCAGCTATTATTAGAATTGTTCCTGCTTCGGTTATTAGGGGCTTGAACATAAAAAAACGACCTTCTCAAAAGAGGGCCGTTTTTGTTTAGATGTATAATTGCCAGTCTGTCCTTATGGCTGAGCCGTTCAGGACGGACGTACAGTTAAACAGGTGCCTCATCACTGAGGCGTTGCAATCATTATGCAGAAAGTCCGTTTACTTGTTTCGCAAGTCTTGATTTGTAACGCGCAGCTGCGTTTTTGTGTACAAGACCAGTTTTAACGGCTTTGTCAATGCGTTTTGCAGCAGAAGAAAGAGCAGCTTTTGCTTGCTCAGCATCGTTGTTAGCTACAGAAACTTCAACTTGTTTAATCGCAGTACGCATCGCAGACTTGATTGTTGCGTTGTGTGCACGGCGTTCGTTATTCGTTTTTGTACGTTTGATCGCTGATTTAATATTTGGCATGTGTTTCACCTCCTAAGATACAACCTAAACACAATTGTCTTAAGGTTAAATCTTCACAATAGAACAAATTGTATTCTATCAAACACACCTTTAGAATGCAATATAAATGTAAAGTATTTTTCATTGATGAAGCGCTCGAATGTTTCTTGAAAGAGATGGAAAGACTACTGTTAATTACTTGATGGAAGGAGCCTTTTCATGAAGAAACAGAAACTCGATTTAAGCGCTTATCAAATCCGGACCGATTTGGCCGTTGAAACAAAAGAGATACTAGAACAAGAGAACGATCCGAATGTGGTCAAAAAGGACGGTATTCAAGGAATTGTTGAGAAGGAGAAGGAAGAGCACGGCATCCGCATCCGCACTGTGGAGATTACGACAGAAGGAGAAGAGCTGACCGGAAAAAAGGCAGGGACATACTTGACGCTTGAGGCGCAAGGAATTCGGGAGAAAGACTCTGAGATGCAAGAAAAAGTGGTTGAAGTTTTTGCCCATCATTTTGCTCAATTTTTAAAAGATCACGGCATTCAGGCTGATGCGAGCTGTCTTGTCGTAGGACTCGGAAACTGGAATGTCACGCCGGATGCTTTAGGGCCGCTCACAGTTGAAAATTTGCTGGTGACACGCCACTTATTTGAATTACAGCCTGAGAATGTGCAGGAAGGCTATCGCCCAGTGTCTTCATTATCGCCTGGTGTCATGGGGCTGACTGGTATAGAAACAAGTGACATTATACAAGGTGTCATTGAACGATCTAAACCAGATTTTGTGATCGCCATCGATGCACTGGCTGCACGTGCAGTAGAACGGGTGAATACAACGATTCAAATTTCTGATACAGGTATACATCCAGGATCGGGTGTCGGAAATAAACGAAAAGAATTAAGCAAAGAGACCTTGGGGATTCCAGTCATTGCCATTGGTGTACCGACAGTGGTCGATGCGGTCACGATCGCAAGTGACACGATTGATTACGTGTTAAAGCATTTTGGTAGAGAACTGAAAGATGATAGACCTTCCCGATCTTTAGTACCAGCGGGTCTGACATTTGGGAAGAAAAAAGTGCTGAATGAAGAAGATTTGCCAGATGATGAAACGCGTCAATCCTTTTTAGGAATCGTCGGAACGCTTCCTGAAGAAGAAAAAAGACAGTTGATCCATGAGGTACTTGCACCACTTGGACAAAATCTAATGGTCACACCGAAGGAAGTGGATACATTCATTGATGACATGGCGAACGTACTCGCCAATGGGTTAAATACAGCACTTCATCAAAAAATCTCTCAAGACAACATGGGTTCTTATAATCATTAATCAGTTCTACTTTCTCTAGCTCGCTCATAGTGTAATTACTAGAAAGCGTGCTGGAGGGAGTAAATCATGAAAAAAAGACCTCGCCGTCCTCGACAATTGGTCGTTGCGATTAATGGAACAAAAGTAGTGAAGAGTATTTTTTTGTTTATTGTCTCTCTGGTGGTTGTGTTTGTCATGTCAGGGGCTTTGACGTCTTTAAAACCTGAGCTTAGGCCTCAAGCATCATTATATGGTATGGCAGATGAGCTGTCAGGGGCATTCTTTGCAACTCTAATGGGGATGGAAAATCAATATTTTGCCTCAGCAGTCCCTGAAGATCAAAAAGGATTTCATTTCTCTGGGCTGTCACTCAAACTTGCCACAAGTATCAATTTAGAAGACCCCCGCAGTTTTCTAGGAAGAGAGCTGCCAGGCTTTGAACATTTTGATACAAAAATCATCCTAGCAGGTGAAGGTACAGACTATACGAATATGCCAATGGAATCGCCGCCTCCAAGTGAAGTCATCAAAGATGAAAAAGAAGCAAATCTAGCTGAGCTGGACAAGCTTGATGAAGATGAACCGAAAACGCCTGCAAAAGAGCCGGACCAGTCGACAGGAAAACGAAAAGCTGTGTACATTTATCACACACATAATACGGAATCATATTTACCATTTTTAAAAGGAGAAACAAACCCAAACAATGCGCGCCACTCAAAAGTGAACGTCACCCTTGTCGGGGAGATGTTTGGTAAAGCGCTTGATCAGCAAGGAATCGGCAACACAGTGGATAAAACAGAAATTGAAAAAAGACTGCTGAAAAAAGGGTTGAAGTATCCTCAATCATATAATGAATCCAGATTGGTTGTAAAAGAAGCTCTCGCTAAAAATGATGACCTAGATTACTTAATCGATATTCACCGGGATTCAAGAAGAAAGAAAGATACGACAGTAGAAATCAAAGGCAAGAAATATGCGAGAATCGCGTTTGTTGTAGGGAAGAAGAATCAAAGCTATGAGAAAAACTTAAAGCTGGCGACAGAGTTCCACCATTTGATGGAGAAAAAATATAGAGGACTTAGTGTCGGTGTGTTTGCCAAAGGAGAAATTGGAGATAATGGAATCTATAATCAAGATTTATCTGACAAAGCCCTCCTATTAGAATTTGGCGGTGTGGATAATAATATGGAAGAACTGAAAAACGCATCTAATGCAGCAGCTGATGTGTTCAGTGAAATTTTCTGGGACGCAGAAAAGGTAGACGGCAAAGCAAAGGATGAGAAAAAACGGTCTTAAGGTGGTGGAGGACATGGGATCATTTATCGGAAAAACCATTATTTTATCGCTCGTATTGCTATTCGGTGTCTTTTTAGGAATGCAGCAAGCCAATAATGGCATGCTTCAAATGAAAGGGTATCATGATCCGCAATTAAAAGGGGCCTTCACTGTCCAAACGAATGATGATCAAGAAAAAGAAGCTTCTATCCTCGGAACAGCTGTCACACAAAAAGACTTAGCAGAAAAACAAAAGCAGCTAGAAGAAATGGAGAGCTTTAATGCCTTCTCTAAGGCCGGAAAAGCATTATCAGAAGGTATGACGCATGCAGCCCGTACACTTTATGATTGGGTGAATGGTAAATAAACTGTTGTAAGCATCATGTTGGATGTTATTTCATAAGATATCACACCTTTTCGCAAAAGCCGCTAACCGATGAGCGGCTTTTCTTGATTTCGATTGAATCTTTACAGCCCTATTGATATAATCTAACCTAGCGCAACCCGCGTTTTATAGTAGGAGTGATAGATTGTGACAGATAAAGAAAAACGATTAGAACGGCAATCAAGAATTCGAAATTTCTCCATTATCGCCCATATTGACCATGGGAAATCCACATTGGCTGACCGTATTTTGGAAAAAACAGCGGCGATTACGCAACGAGAAATGAAAGAACAATTACTTGATTCCATGGACTTAGAGCGTGAACGCGGCATTACGATCAAATTAAACTCTGTCCAGCTGAAATATCAGGCGAAGGATGGAGAAGAATATATTATGCACCTGATTGATACACCAGGGCATGTCGACTTCACCTATGAGGTATCTCGAAGCCTAGCTGCCTGTGAAGGTGCAATTCTTGTGGTGGATGCAGCACAAGGCATTGAAGCACAGACACTAGCGAACGTTTATTTAGCTCTTGATAACAACTTAGAAATCCTGCCGATCATTAACAAAATTGATCTGCCGAGTGCAGAACCTGAACGTGTAAGACAAGAAATTGAAGATGTCATCGGGTTGGATGCATCTGAAGCTGTTCTTACCTCTGCTAAGGCGGGCATCGGGATCGAGGATATTTTAGAACAAATCGTCGAAAAGGTGCCGGCACCAGCTGGAGATCCAGAAGCACCACTTCAAGCCCTCATTTTTGATTCTCTCTACGATGCGTATCGTGGCGTCATTGCTTACATACGAATTGTCGAAGGAACCGTCAAACCGGGTCAAAAAATTAAGATGATGGCGACAGGCAAAGAATTTGAAGTGCTTGAAGTCGGCGTATTTACACCGAAAGCAATGCCAACAGACGAACTCACTGTTGGAGATGTTGGTTATTTAACAGCTGCCATTAAAAACGTTGGTGATACACGAGTAGGGGATACGATCACAAGTGCGGTAAACCCTGCGAAAGAAGCTCTGCCTGGATATAGAAAGCTGAACCCAATGGTGTACTGCGGCCTTTATCCAATTGACACAGCGAAATATAACGACTTGCGTGAAGCGTTAGAAAAGCTTGAATTAAACGATTCTTCACTTCAATATGAGGCAGAGACATCCCAAGCACTTGGCTTCGGTTTCCGCTGCGGCTTCCTTGGCATGCTTCATATGGAAATCATCCAAGAACGGATTGAACGTGAATTTAAAATCGACCTTATTACGACAGCGCCAAGTGTTATTTACGATGTGTATATGACAGACGGAGAAAAAATTGTCGTAGATAACCCATCCAATTTGCCTGATCCGCAAAAGATTGAGCGAATTGAAGAGCCATACGTGAAGGCAACAATGATGGTGCCAAATGATTATGTTGGTTCTGTGATGGAGCTTTGCCAAGGAAAGCGCGGCAATTTCATTGATATGCAATATCTTGATGCAAACCGCGTGAGCATTGTGTACGAAATTCCTCTGGCAGAGATCGTATACGAATTCTTTGATCAATTAAAGTCCAATACAAAAGGGTATGCATCCTTTGATTACGAGCTGATCGGCTATCGCCCATCCACTCTAGTGAAAATGGATATCATGCTTAATGGCGAAAAAATCGATGCTCTTTCCTTTATTGTTCACCGCGATTATGCATATGAACGCGGAAAGATCATTGTAGAAAAGCTGAAAGAACTGATTCCGCGCCAGCACTTTGAAGTGCCAGTTCAGGCAGCGATCGGTCAAAAGATTGTTGCTCGGTCTACCATTAAAGCAATGCGCAAGAACGTACTAGCGAAGTGTTATGGTGGAGATATTTCCCGGAAAAGAAAGCTTCTTGAGAAGCAAAAAGAAGGGAAAAAGCGCATGAAGCAAGTGGGTTCTGTAGAAGTCCCACAAGAAGCATTTATGGCCGTGCTGAAAATGGACGACAGCACACCGAAAAAATAACATCCTCAAGGCAACCTGCTTTACAATGCTCGCCTTGACGTTTATAGTCGAAAACAAACGAAGAGGCCGCAGCGATAAACTGCGGCTCTTTACCTGTAAAGAAGGTGTCAACAAATGAAAGCAGCATACATTCACATCCCATTTTGTGAGCACATTTGTCACTACTGTGACTTCAATAAATTTTTCATAAAAACCCAGCCGGTCGATGAATACTTAGCCGCTCTTGAAAAAGAAATGCAGCACACGATTGATCAAAAAGGGGAGCAAGAACTAAAGACGATCTTTATTGGCGGGGGAACCCCGACATCACTGACAACCAGCCAGTTAGATCAGCTTATGGACAGCATTCACCGCGTATTAAAACCAACCAAGAACTTAATCGAGTTTGCAGTAGAAGCAAACCCAGACGAACTATCGCTTGAGAAATTGAATGTCTTAAAATCAGCAGGTGTTAATCGGCTGAGCTTTGGTGTTCAAACATTTGAAGATGACCTGCTCAAAAAAATCGGACGGGTTCATCAAAAGAAAGATGTTCTCACATCTTTCGAGCGAGCAAGAGCAGTTGGGTTTGACAACATTAGTCTTGATCTGATGTTTGGTTTGCCTCATCAAGAGAAGCATCATGTCATGCATTCACTAGAGACCGCTTTTTCATTAGGTGCAGAACATTATTCGGTTTATTCGCTGATTGTCGAGCCAAAGACGGTCTTTTACAATTTGATGCAAAAAGGGAAACTGCATTTACCACCGCAAGAACGTGAGGCTGAAATGTATGAGCTCGTCATGGATGAAATGGAGCGGCACGGACTCAAACAATATGAGATTAGCAATTACGCCAAACCAGGTTTTGAAAGCCAGCATAACCTCACCTATTGGAGCAACGAAGATTACTTTGGTTTTGGCGCTGGAGCGCACGGGTATGTAGATGGCGTCCGTAATGTGAACGCTGGACCAGTGAAGCATTACTTAGAGCTCATTGAACAAACAGGGTTTCCATATAAGGAAACGCATCAGGTGACAAAAGCAGAACAGATCGAAGAAGAAATGTTCTTAGGTTTGCGGAAAATTGAAGGCGTGAAAAGTGCTCACTTTCAAGCGAAATTTGGAGCATCACCAGAAGCACTCTTTCCCGCCATTCTTGAAGAATTAGCAGAAAAAGGTCTCATTGAACAGGATGAGATTGGCATTCATTTAACAAGAAAAGGAAAATTGTTAGGAAATGAAGTATTTCAAGCGTTTCTCGGTGAGTTATAATTGACATTTTAATTTGAGTTTGGTAATTTTGTTTATACAATTAGCACTCGTTGAAAGAGAGTGCTAACAGGGGTGATGATGATGTTAACAAATCGTCAGCTTTTGATTCTACAAGTCATTATTAATGACTTTATTCGTTCGGCGCAGCCAGTTGGATCAAGGACTCTTTCCAAAAAAGAAGACATTACATTCAGCTCTGCGACGATTAGAAACGAAATGGCTGATTTGGAGGAACTCGGTTTTATTGAAAAGACCCATTCTTCATCAGGAAGAATTCCTTCCGAAAAAGGATATCGTTATTATGTAGATCATTTGCTCTCTCCGCGAAAACTGTCATCTAAAGAGCTTGTGCTCATCCAGTCAGTATTTCAGGAGAAAATTTTTGAGCTGGAAAAAACAGTTCAAAAATCGGCGGAAATTTTATCAGATCTCACAAACTACACATCGATTGTCCTTGGTCCAAAGCTAAGTGAAAATCGATTGAAGCAAATTCAGCTTGTCCCCGTCCAGCCTAATAAAGCAGTAGCGATTATGATTACAGACAGCGGGCATGTTGAAAACAAAACCATTACCTTCTCTGAGCATCTTGATGTCTCCGATATTGAGAAGCTGATGAATATTTTAAACAGCCGCTTAGCCGGAGTCCCGATGGATCAGCTGAAGGACAGGATGTATAAAGAAGTAGTGATGCTCCTTCGCACGCATTTAAAAGACTATGATCATATTTTAGATGCGCTTGGTAACACATTCACTTCAACACAAAATGAATCAAAACTTTTCTTTGGCGGGAAGATTAATATGTTGAACCAGCCAGAGTTTCATGACATTGACCGTATTCGTTCACTCATGATGCTGATTGAACAAAAGAATGATGTCATGCAGCTGTTTCATCCAAATCAGCAAGGAATCACCATTAAAATCGGTTCAGAAAACAATTTGGAAGCAATGGAGAACTGCAGTTTAATCACAGCAACTTATGCGATTGATCAAAAATCACTCGGCTCCATCGCTGTCATTGGTCCAACCCGTATGGATTACGGGCGAGTCGTTAGTCTTTTGCATCATGTATCAAAAGACTTGTCAAACGCACTTTCCAATTTGTATGATGAGTAGGGTGATAAAAGGTGGGGGCACAGCCCCTTCGTATAATTGAATCTTTTGAGGGAGGTGAACACAATGTCAGAAGAAAAACAGACACCTGAGCAAGCAGCAGAGGTTGAAGCACAAGAAGAAGCAGTTCAAGCAGAAACTGAGGAAGTAAAGCACGATGAACAGTCTGCCTTCCAAGAGAAGATTGATGAATTGCAGCAGCTTCTAGATGAAAAAGAAAACAAAATTCTGCGTGTTCAAGCAGATTTTGAAAACTATAAACGCCGTGCTCGAACTGAAGTGGAGACCGTGCAAAAATATCGTTCTCAACATGTTGTCAGCGACCTTCTCCCAGCTCTCGACAACTTTGAAAGAGCGCTTGGAATCGATCCAGACAATGAGCAGACGAAAAGTTTGTTAGAAGGTATGCAAATGGTTTACCGCCAGCTGGTAGAAGCGTTGAAAAATGAAGGCGTTGAACCAATTGAAGCTGTCGGCAAAGAGTTCGATCCAAACCTTCATCAAGCCGTCATGCAAGTTGAAGATGAAAACTACGATTCAAACATCGTTGTAGAAGAATTGCAAAAGGGCTATAAACTCAAAGACCGAGTTATTCGTCCATCAATGGTAAAAGTAAATCAATAACTACATAATGGGAGGTCATCGAATATGAGTAAAATCATTGGTATTGACTTAGGAACAACAAACTCATGTGTTGCAGTACTCGAAGGCGGCGAGCCAAAAGTTATTGCAAACGCTGAAGGAGCACGTACAACACCATCTGTTGTCGCTTTTAAAAATGGAGAGCGCCAAGTAGGTGAAGTAGCGAAACGTCAATCAATTACAAACCCGAACACCATCATGTCTGTTAAAAGACATATGGGTACAGATTATAAAGTAGAAGTTGAAGGCAAGAACTACACGCCGCAGGAAATCTCTGCAATCATCCTTCAACACCTTAAATCTTACGCTGAAGCTTATCTTGGCGAAGAAGTAACAAAAGCGGTTATTACAGTTCCTGCTTACTTCAACGATGCAGAGCGCCAAGCAACAAAAGATGCTGGTAAAATTGCTGGTCTTGAAGTAGAACGTATCATCAACGAACCAACAGCAGCTGCACTTGCGTATGGTTTAGATAAAACAGATGAAGATCAAACGATCCTTGTATATGACCTTGGCGGCGGTACATTTGACGTATCAGTCCTTGAGCTTGGAGACGGCGTCTTTGAAGTACGCTCAACTGCTGGGGATAACCGTCTAGGTGGAGACGATTTTGACCAAGTCATCATCGATCATCTAGTGGCTGAGTTCAAAAAAGAAAACGGCATTGATCTTTCTAAAGATAAAATGGCGCTTCAGCGTTTAAAAGATGCTGCTGAAAAAGCGAAAAAAGATCTTTCTGGTGTATCTTCTACACAAATCTCACTGCCATTTATCACAGCTGGAGAAGCAGGACCTCTTCACCTAGAGTTAACTTTAACTCGTGCTAAATTTGAAGAGCTTTCTTCTGAGCTTGTAGAGCGTACAATGACACCTGTACGTCAATCACTGAAAGATGCTGGTCTATCTGCTAGCGAGATTGATAAAGTCATCCTTGTTGGTGGATCAACTCGTATTCCTGCAGTACAAGAAGCAATCAAAAAAGAAACAGGTAAAGAGCCTCATAAAGGCGTAAACCCTGATGAAGTGGTTGCACTTGGTGCGGCAATTCAAGGTGGAGTTATCACAGGAGATGTCAAAGACGTTGTTCTTCTTGACGTCACACCACTTTCTTTAGGAATTGAAACAATGGGCGGCGTATTCACAAAGCTAATTGAACGTAATACAACAATTCCAACAAGCAAATCTCAAGTATTCTCAACGGCTGCTGACAACCAAACTGCTGTAGACATTCACGTCTTACAAGGTGAGCGTCCAATGGCAGCAGACAACAAAACATTAGGTCGTTTCCAATTGACTGATATCCCGCCAGCACCACGCGGCGTACCACAAATCGAAGTATCTTTTGATATCGATAAAAACGGTATTGTCAACGTACGTGCGAAAGATATGGGTACAGGCAAAGAGCAAAACATCACAATCAAATCTTCTTCAGGTCTTTCTGATGATGAGATCGAAAAAATGGTCAAAGAAGCAGAAGAAAATGCTGAAGCAGATGCAAAGAAAAAAGAAGAAATCGAAGTGCGCAATGAAGCAGATCAATTAGTGTTTACAACAGAAAAAACATTAAAAGATCTTGAAGGCAAAATCGATGAAGAGCAAGTGAAAAAAGCGAATGATGCAAAAGATGCGCTAAAAGCTGCGATCGAAAAAGGCGAGCTTGAAGACATTAAAGCGAAAAAAGATGAGCTACAAACAATCGTTCAAGAATTAACGACAAAGCTCTATGAAGAAGCTGCAAAACAAGCACAAGCTCAGCAAGAAGGCGCTGAAGGTGCTCAAAAAGCAGATGACAATGTAGTGGATGCAGAATACGAAGAAGTAAACGACGATCAAGAGAAAAAATAATCACCTTTACTTTTGAAAAAGACTGCTGAAACGTACTCGTCAGAAAGTCAAAGTCAGGATCTCTTGGCTTTGACTTTTTTCTTTTCAACGATGAAAAGGAATTGAAAAAGATCAATTTAAAATGATACAATCGTATTTATGTGAGAAAATCGGGAGTGTGAAGAGATGAGTAAGCGTGATTACTATGAAGTGCTTGGCGTGAGTAAGAGCGCCTCAAAGGACGAAATCAAAAAGGCATACCGCAAGCTTTCAAAAAAGTATCACCCTGATATTAATAAAGAAGCTGGCTCAGACGATAAATTCAAAGAAGTAAAAGAAGCCTATGAAACCCTTTCTGACGATCAAAAACGTTCACATTATGACCAGTTCGGTCACACCGATCCAAACCAAGGATTTGGTGGCGGCGGATTTGGCGGTGGAGGAGACTTTGGCGGCTTCGGCGGCTTTGATGACATCTTCTCTAGTATTTTTGGCGGCGGAGCCAGAAGAAGAGATCCAAATGCACCGCGTCAAGGAGCGGACCTTCAATATACAATGACCCTTTCATTTGAAGAAGCGGCATTTGGGAAAGAAGCAACGATCGAGATTCCCCGCGAGGAATCATGTGAAACGTGTCATGGATCAGGTGCAAAACCTGGAACACAGGCGAAGACATGCTCACATTGCGACGGATCAGGTCAACTAAATGTCGAGCAATCCACGCCATTTGGTAAAGTAGTCAACCGCAGAGTATGTAACTACTGTAGCGGAACTGGTAAACAAATTGAACATAAGTGTTCAACATGTGGTGGATCTGGTAAAGTGCGTAAGCGTAAGAAAATCAATGTGACGATCCCAGCAGGTGTGGACGATGGTCAGCAGCTTAGAGTATCTGGTCAAGGTGAACCAGGTGTAAATGGAGGACCTCCAGGCGATCTATTTGTTGTTTTCCATGTGAGGGCGCATGAATTCTTCGAACGAGATGGAGATGACATCTACTGCGAAATGCCGCTTACCTTTGCGCAGGCTGCACTAGGTGATGAAATTGAAGTGCCGACATTACATGGGAAAGTCAAATTAAAAGTTCCTGCGGGCACACAAACGGGTACGAAGTTTAGACTCAAAGGAAAAGGTGTAAAAAATGTACGCGGTTATGGTCAAGGCGATCAGCATATCGTTGTACGCGTCGTAACACCGACGAATTTAACTGAAAATCAAAAAGATATCATTAGAAAATTTGCTGAAGTGAGCGGAAATAAACCGGACGAACAAGAAATGAGCTTTTTCGATAAGGTGAAACGCGCATTTAAAGGCGAGTAAGACGGATAAGGAGTTGGTAGTATTGAAGTGGTCAGAAATTAGCGTCCATACAACAAATGAAGCGGTGGAACCGATCACCAATATTTTGCATGAAGCAGGTGCAAGTGGTGTCGTGATTGAGGACCCGCTTGATTTAGTCAAGGAACGTGAAAATGTATACGGTGAGATCTACCAGCTCGATCCGAATGATTATCCTGAGGAAGGGGTTATCGTCAAAGCCTACCTTCCGATGAATAGCTTTTTGATGGAAACGGTAGATGAGATCAAAGAAGCCATCAACAATCTTCTTCTATATGATATTGACCTTGGACGAAATACACTGTCAATTTGTGAAGTAAACGAAGAAGAATGGGCGACTGCATGGAAGAAATACTATCATCCTGTGAAAATCTCTGAGAAATTTACCATCGTCCCAACATGGGAAGAGTACACACCTGTTCATTCTGATGAATTGATCATCGAAATGGACCCTGGAATGGCATTTGGAACCGGTACACATCCAACAACGGTTCTTTGCATTCAGGCGCTTGAGCGCTATGTGAAGGAAAACGACACGGTGATTGACGTTGGAACAGGATCTGGCATTTTAAGTGTTGCTGCTGCAATGCTCGGTGCAAAAGACATTCATGCATTTGATCTCGACACCGTTGCAGTGGAAAGTGCAAAGCAGAACATCGAATTAAATGGTGTGAGCGAGCAAGTAACGGTAAAACAAAATAATTTACTTGATGGGATTTCAGGTGAACGCGATGTGATTGTGGCCAATATCCTTGCAGAGGTCATCATGCGCTTTACAGATCAAGCGTATGATCTATTGAAGAAAGACGGTTACTTTATTACATCAGGCATTATCGGACAAAAGAAATTACAAGTCAAAACGGCTTTAGAAGAAGCCGGTTTTGAGATTGTTGAAGTGCTGTCAATGGAAGATTGGGTCAGCATTATAGCGAAAAAATAAAGCGAGTAGGTGTCAGGACACGTATGCAACGATATTTTATCGACCTCACAAAAGAAGAAGTGACGGAAAAGGGACACATCGTCATAAAGGGTGAAGATGTTCATCACCTTGCAAACGTCATGCGGATGAAAGCAGGAGAAGACATCCTTTGCTTAACGACAGACGGCTTTGAAGCGCTCAGTAAAATTGATACAATAACAAAGGAAGAAGTGATTTGTCACTTGGAAGGCTGGACGAATCAGAATCGAGAACTTCCGATCAAGGTGACGATTGCAAGCGGTCTGCCAAAAGGGGATAAGCTTGAATGGATTATCCAAAAAGGCACCGAGCTTGGCGCAAGTGCTTTTATTCCGTTTCAAGCGACTCGTTCGATTACAAAACTTGACCAAAAAAAGTCATTGAAAAAACGAGATCGCTGGGAAAAAATTGCGAAAGAAGCTGCCGAGCAGTCTTACCGGAATATCATTCCGCGCGTTCATCCAGTATCAACATTTAAAGAGCTGATTCAACTGGCCGGTGAATTCGATAAATGTGTCGTTGCATACGAAGAATCATCGAAAGAAGGCGAGCAAAGCCGGTTTCAAACGGTGCTCCAACAGATGAAGGGCGGACAAACCTTATTAGTGGTTTTTGGTCCAGAAGGCGGTTTAGCAGAAAAGGAGATTGAAGAACTTGAAGCGCATGGTGCAGTCATTTGCGGGCTTGGACCACGCATTTTAAGAACAGAAACAGCTCCTCTTTATGCGCTTTCTGCTATATCTTATCAAACAGAGTTATTAAGAGGTGAATCATGATGGGAACAGTAGCGTTCCATACACTTGGCTGTAAGGTCAATCACTACGAAACAGAAGCCATCTGGCAGCTGTTTAAAGAAGCTGGCTATGAAAGAAAAGATTATGAATCAAAAGCAGACGTATATGTCATTAATACATGTACCGTCACCAATACAGGCGATAAAAAAAGCCGCCAAGTCATTAGAAGAGCCATTCGTCATAATCCGGATGGTGTCATTTGTGTAACAGGCTGTTACGCACAAACGTCTCCGGCAGAAATCATGGCGATTCCTGGTGTTGATATTGTGGTTGGCACACAAGACAGACATAAACTGCTTGGTTATATTGAAGAATACAGAAGAGAAAGACAGCCGATCAACGGAGTTGGCAATATCATGAAAGCACGGGTCTTTGAAGAACTAGATGTTCCTGCGTTTACAGACAGAACACGTGCTTCATTAAAAATCCAAGAAGGCTGTAACAATTTCTGTACATTCTGCATTATCCCTTGGGCTCGCGGATTACTGCGTTCTCGCGATCCAGAAGAAGTCATCAATCAAGCGCAGCAGCTTGTCGATGCTGGCTACAAAGAAATTGTATTAACAGGTATTCATACAGGTGGATACGGTGAAGATTTAAAGGATTATAACTTTGCTAAGCTTCTGAAAGAATTAGATGAACGTGTGGCGGGATTAAAACGAATCCGCATTTCATCCATTGAAGCAAGTCAAATTACAGACGAAGTGATTGAAGTGCTCGATCAGTCAGATAAAATTGTGAGACACTTGCACATTCCGCTTCAATCTGGCTCTAATACTGTACTGAAAAGAATGCGCCGTAAATACACAATGGAATTCTTTGCAGAGCGTTTAACGAAGCTCAAAAAAGCATTGCCAGGTCTTGCTGTCACTTCAGATGTGATCGTTGGATTCCCAGGAGAAACAGAAGAAGAATTTATGGAAACATACAATTTTGTCAAAGACCATCAATTCTCTGAGCTCCATGTGTTTCCTTACAGCAAACGGACAGGTACGCCTGCTGCAAGAATGGAAGATCAAGTAGATGAGAATGTGAAAAACGAACGCGTTCACCGCCTCATTGCTCTTTCTGATCAGCTTGCGAAAGAATATGCATCGGCATATGAAGGCGAAGTCTTAGAGATTATTCCAGAAGAATCGTTCAAAGAACAAGACGGAACGCACAATCTGTATGTAGGATATACTGATAACTACATGAAGGTCGTATTTGAAGGAACAGAGGACATGATCGGCCGTTTGGTGAAAGTGAAGATTACAAAAGCAGGCTATCCTTATAACGAAGGACAATTTGTCCGTATAAGTGATGACGTGCAGACGGATCAAGTGAGAATGACCTCATAATAGAGATGAAAAACCGGCAGCCATTAGGCAAGCCGGTTTCTTTTATGTTGACCGATTCGGAAGAAGGAACAAAATCAAGGCGTGAAAAGGGCGGATGAACGGGAAAAAGAGGAGAGAACTTGCCACATTAAACAGCAGACTAAAGTGCGCAATCTGCTGGGCAGGAGAGCTTGCGAGAAGCGCAACAAACTCTGTGATAAAGGCGAGAAAAGGAAAACATAAAAGAACACCTAGAACATTAAACACAACGTGTGCATACGCGGTTTGGCGTGCTGCATAACCGCCAGAGATAGCAGCCATCACGGCAGTAATACATGTCCCGATATTGGACCCTAAAACAAAGCTGATGCCTTCTTTTAGAGCGACAGTCCCTTCATTCATAAATCCCATCAAAATACCGATACATACGGAGCTTGAATGAACAATCGCCGTGAGCACTGTACCAGAGAGAAGAGCTGTCCAATCGGAGTGCTGCATCATTTCAAGGAAATGCAGTGTCTCTGGCTGACTGGTCATCATCCCTGCAATTTTTGAAAAACCTTGAATGCAAAAAAAGATCATGCCAAGCCCAAATAAACTTTTTCCTGCATATCGAAAAGACTTCCTGCCCAAAATGATACATAAAAGACCAGCTGCAATCAGAACCCACATAAACACGTCCATCTTAATGGCAATAAATTCTGTCGTAAATGTTGAGCCGATATTCGTTCCAAGAATCATGGGTATGGATTTTTTAAACGTGAGAATGCCTGTACTCACAAAGCCGATAACGATGACCATAAACGCCGAACTGCTTTGAAGAACCCCTGTAAACACAATACTGACCAAGAATGCTTTGACTGGATGATCTGTAAAGAGAAGAAGTGATTTCTCAATACGAGACGACGTGAGCGCCATTAATCCTTTCCTAAGCAAACCCATTGCCCATAAAAAAATGAAAATAAGTGCACAAAAATAAATGATCGCCATCATAGAAAAGTCCTCCTCTTACCAATGAATATATGGACTTGTCTACCTGCTCATGACGAAAATATATTTCCAAATCACTTAGTTGACCTCAACCTAGGCTTATATTATAATGTCTAGGTACATGTTTTGCATGTATATCTTTTTTTAATGCAGTCGATTGGTGTATTCGGAGGGAGGGAAAGAGAATGTCAAAAACGGTCGTTAGAAAAAACGAATCGCTTGAAGATGCTCTTCGTCGCTTTAAACGCAGTGTATCCAAAACTGGAACATTGCAAGAAGCAAGAAAGCGTGAATTTTATGAAAAGCCTAGCGTAAAGCGTAAGAAAAAGTCTGAAGCTGCTAGAAAACGTAAATTCTAAAGAGGGTGGATTTTATGAGTCTTCTTGAGCAATTAAATTCTGATATGAAGCTTTTTATGAAAAACCGAGAGAAAGACAAGCTTATTGTCATTCGTATGGTAAAGGCTTCACTGCAAAATGAAGCAATAAAGCTTAAGAAAGACAGTTTGACCGGAGATGAGGAACTAACCGTCCTTTCCCGCGAGATTAAGCAACGTAAAGACTCCCTCCATGAATTTTCGAAAGCTAATCGCTTAGATTTAGTAGATAAAGTTCAAAAAGAGATTGACATTTTAGACGTTTATTTACCTGAACAGCTTTCTGAAGAAGAACTGCAGGCGGTTGTGAAAGAAACAATCGCCGAAACCGGTGCTTCATCGAAAGCTGATATGGGTAAAGTGATGAGCGCTATTATGCCAAAAGTAAAAGGTAAAGCTGATGGTGCTGTGATTAACAGACTTGTCAGCGAGCAACTGTCTCAATAAAAAAGTATCCTTCTCATGTTAGAAGGGTACTTTTTTTATGTCTTCATAAACCTGTCATATAAAAATGAAACCTATGATACATTTGTAACGTATGTAAAGGAACGGTAAAATGAAAGAAAGAGAGGGGGGATCACCAAATAGATGAAAAAAATGAAAATTTCTATTGCTCTCTTCAGTTGTTTTATAATATGCTTGTTATTAGGGGTTCAATTGACCGCGAAATCAGCAGATCAGAAAGTTCATGTTATCCCAATTGAAGATACAGTAGAAAAAGGACTTTCTAAATTCATTGAACGATCATTTGAGCAGGCAAAGTCGGAACGGGCTAAGCACATCATTCTCGACATCAATACACCAGGTGGTGCAGTCGATGCGGCGCTTGAAATAGCCGATACCATTCGTGCATCCGATATCCCAGTGACAGCGTTTGTGAATCATAGAGCGCTTTCAGCCGGGGCATTCATCGCCCTAAATGCCGATCAAATTTATATGACCCCAAACGGAAAGATGGGGGCTGCGGCGATCATTGACGGTGAAGGCAACGCTGCCGATCAAAAATCTGAATCTCTATGGCTTGCTGAAATGAGTGACGCTGCTGAAAAGCAGGGGCGTGATCCAAAATATGCTCTTGCGATGGCAGATGTAGATATAGACGCAAAAGAAGCTGGTGCACCAAAAGGAGAATTGCTGACCTTTAACACAGATCGGGCGCTTCAGTTCGGTTATGCAGAAGGAGAAGCGAAAAATATGGATGACTTGCTTCAGAAGCTGAACTTAGCAGATGCTTCTGTTCAATACGATGAAGTGAGCTTTGCTGAAAAGGTTGCGCGTTTTCTCACGCATCCGATCGTCATTCCTATCCTTTTATCCATCGCGAGCTTAGGGTTAATTGTTGAATTATATTCTCCCGGCTTTGGGGTCCCAGGTACCATGGGAGTCACAGCGCTTCTTCTATTCTTTTATGGTCATCTCGTGGCAGGTTTTGCAGGATATGAGACATTGTTCCTGTTTTTGGCAGGGATTGTGTTGATCATTCTGGAATTATTTTTGCCAGGGGGAATCGTGGGTGTCATTGGACTAATCTGTGTCGTTGTCAGCTTATTTTTAGCAGCTGGAAGCTTTACAGAAATGGCGATTTCCATCTTGATTGCCACTGCTGTTTCAATCATAGCAGTTATTTTATTGACAAAGGTGTTGGGGAAACGTATGAAATTTTTTAAAAAGTTCATTTTAACCGATTCAACCAATAAAGAAAGTGGTTATGTCTCAAATGAAACAAGAGATGATCTTGTAGGACAAATCGCAGTGACAGCAACAGCACTTCGTCCATCTGGTACGATTGTATTCGGAGACGAGCGCATTGATGTTGTGTCAGAAGGTGCTTTTATCGATAAGGATGAACAAGTAAAAATTGTGAAAGCGGAAGGCTCACGCATTGTCGTGAGGAAAGTATAGATATACTGATTTTATAGGAGGAATAAAATGGATCCATCTACTTTACTATTATTTGTGATTATCGCAGCAGGTTTGATCGTTCTATCGATCTTCTTCACCTTTGTACCGGTGATGCTGTGGATTTCTGCCTTAGCGGCTGGCGTAAGAGTGAGCATTTTTACACTTGTAGGAATGAGACTTCGCCGAGTGATTCCAAACCGAGTGGTCAACCCGCTCATCAAAGCGCATAAAGCAGGTCTTGATGCGACGATTAACCAATTAGAAAGCCACTATCTTGCAGGTGGTAACGTAGACCGCGTTGTCAACGCACTGATCGCAGCTCAGCGTGCGAATATCGAATTGAATTTTGCTCGCTGTGCGGCAATCGATCTAGCAGGACGTGACGTACTTGAAGCTGTCCAAATGAGTGTAAACCCTAAAGTCATTGAAACACCATTTATCTCAGGTGTTGCGATGGACGGGATTGAAGTAAAAGCAAAAGCACGTATTACAGTTCGTGCAAACATTGACAGACTTGTCGGTGGTGCAGGGGAAGAAACGATCATTGCTCGTGTAGGTGAAGGGATTGTCTCTACAATCGGTTCATCAGATAATCATAAAAAGGTTCTTGAAAATCCTGATATGATTTCTCAAACGGTTCTTGGTAAAGGATTAGATTCAGGTACAGCATTTGAAATTCTCTCGATTGATATCGCAGATGTTGATATCGGTAAGAATATCGGGGCGATCCTGCAGACAGACCAAGCAGAAGCCGACAAAAACATTGCACAGGCGAAAGCAGAAGAACGCCGCGCGATGGCTGTTGCACAAGAACAAGAAATGCGTGCGAGAGTTGAAGAAATGCGCGCGAAAGTAGTAGAAGCAGAGGCTGAAGTACCACTTGCAATGGCCGAAGCACTACGTGAAGGTAATATTGGAGTTATGGACTACATGAACATTAAGAATATCGATGCTGATACGGATATGAGAGATTCATTTGGCAAAATGACAAAAGGTCCATCTGATAATGAAAACAAATAAGCATCCTCTCACGCTTTAAGGAGGGAGCCCATTGGACATTCTATTTGAAAATCCGTTACTAATAGCGATTATCATCGGTATTATCTCTGCGGTCTTTGGGAAAATCGGCAAACAAGAGGAGAACGAACAAAAGAACCAGCAAAACAAACCGGCTCCTCAACGTAAACCAGTGCCGCAAAAGCAAACAAAACAAACAAGTCCAGATCCAGTCGTGACGGACCAGCTCGACGATTTTGGCGATGTACATGATCATGGCGGGATGAAGAAACAAGGTTCACAGTCCTTACAGGATCGTTATACAGCTACACTTGCCGAAATGGAAGAAAGAAAAAGCGAGCTGAATAAAGAGTTTCAATCGCTTGAAAGAGAACTTACAAGGCCAAAGGCAGCATCTGCTGGAATGAAGCCGAAAATGATTGAGAAACTCAACCAAGATACAGTCGTTCAAGGGATGATCCTTGGTGAAGTATTTGGAGAGCCTCGTGCGAAAAAGCCACATCGAACGATGAAACGACCATATAAAAGATAAAGAAGAAAGTCCCCTTATTCTTAAGGGGGCTTTTTTGTTGCGTAATGGAGATTTTTCTTAGTCAAAATGATGAAACGGCTGTTTTACGGGATTCATTAGCATGATATGAACCGCTAAGGAATAGGATGATATAGAGGCTTTCTCATCAGTCTCACCATCTTTCAGTTTGATCTCATACACATGAGGTGGGAAGGGGTTCTTATTGAATGGGAAAAAGAAACAATCGACTTAAAGCATGGCTGACAAGAACACTTGAAATCCCTCCGGACGTGATGATGGATCTTCCCCGTATTACGATGGTTGGTAGACTCCACATTTACATAGAGAACCATAAAGGGCTTTTACTTTTCAGTGATCAAGAGGTAAGGCTGATGCTCAAGCAAGGACAGTGCATTATTTTAGGAAAAGACTTTGTGATTAAAACGATTTTGCCAGAAGAGATCTTATTAGAGGGGAAAATCGATGAGGTCCGTTATATTGATTCTTAACTGACGGAGGGGAGAAACGTGAAGAACAAATGGTTTGCCTATTTTATTGGCAGAGTGGAAGTGGAGATAAGAGGAAGCGGTATTGAGCGGCTAATCAATGAGTGCACGAGACAGGGGATCACAATTTTTCAAGTGAGCCGCCGTCAAGACAGCGTGCGCTTATTTATTCGCCTCTCAGATGTACATGCCTTTAGAAAAGTGCGCAGACATCATGAGGTGAAATGTTCATTTCATCAAAAGAAAGGGTTCCCGTTTCTTCTTCTATGGTCGAGAAGAAATATTGGATTCACCCTCGGGATGGCTTTTTTCCTAGTGACGATATTGGCTCTTTCAAATATGGTGTGGAAAATTGAGATTAAAGGTGCGAATCCAGAAACAGAACATCAAATGAGAAAGCATCTAGATGAAATTGGGGTACAAAAAGGGCGTTTTCAGTTTCTTATGGGGACACCTGAAAAAATACAAAAGTCATTGACGACCAATATTCAGAGCATTACATGGGTCGGGGTTGAATTGAACGGAACGACGTTTCAAATGAAAGTGGTCGAAAAAAATGAGCCTGAAAAGGAGAAATATACGAGTCCTCAGCACATCGTTGCCAAGAAAAAGGCGGTCATCACGAGAATGTATGTAGAAAAGGGGGAACCGCTTGCCCAGGTCGATGAACATGTGAAAAAAGGGCAGATGCTCGTCTCTGGTTTGATTGGGAGTGAAGATCAGAAAAAAACGGTCGGAGCCAAAGCGAAAATATATGGTGAAACATGGTACCGATCTGAAGTTTCTGTCCCTCTCCGAACATCTTTTGATGTCTTTACGGGTAAAATGAAGACAAAGCACAAGCTCTCCTTGTTTGGAGGCTCCATCCCATTTTGGGGATTTTCCTTTAAAAAAGATGATTTTCAGCAGCCGAAAACAGAAAAAGAAGTTCACCCGCTTCATTTCTTGAATATGCAGCTGCCGTTCTCCTATGAAAAGGAAATCACACGAGAAAGTGAAAAAATAAATCGAGAATACACAAATAAAGAAGCGGTTCAAGCAGGGATTAAAATGGGTAAAAAAGAATTAGAAGAAAAGCTAGGTCAAACAGGTGAGGTGAAAAGTGAAAAAGTTTTGCACGAGACAACAGGGAATGGTAAAGTTAAGTTAATCATCCTTTACCAAGTAATAGAAGATATTGTTCAACCAACACCTATTGTTCAGGGAGACTAGAGAATGACAGAACATTTACTTGAGATTCAACAAAAATTGGATAGCCCAAATGAAGCCATTGCTTTATTTGGCAATCAAGATGCTTATCTGAAACTGATGGAAAACGAGCTGAATGTCTCCATTATCACACGTGGAGAGAAAGTGTATGTTTCTGGTCAGGAAGCATCAAGAGATACTGTGAGCCGTTTGATTACATCTCTCTTACATCTCATTCGTAAAGGAATTGAGATTTCTGAGCGGGATGTCGTCTATGCCATTAAAATGGCGCAAAAAGACAAGCTCAATTATTTTGAAAATATGTATGAAGATGAAATTACGAAAAATGCCAAAGGCAAGTCGATCAGAGTCAAAACGATCGGCCAGCGTGAATATGCTGCGGCAATGAAAAAAGATGATCTGGTCTTTGGGATTGGACCTGCTGGTACAGGTAAAACGTATTTAGCAGTGGTCAACGCCGTACATGCCCTCAAAAATGGACATGTCAAACGGATTATCCTGACAAGGCCAGCTGTTGAAGCAGGAGAAAGTCTTGGCTTTTTGCCAGGAGATTTAAAAGAAAAAGTCGATCCTTATTTAAGACCGCTATATGATGCTCTGCACGATGTGCTTGGTAGTGATCATACGGAACGTTTAATTGAGCGCGGAGTGATTGAAATTGCCCCTCTTGCCTATATGAGAGGGCGGACGCTTGATGATGCATTTGTGATTTTAGATGAAGCGCAGAATACAACGCCAGCTCAAATGAAAATGTTTTTGACGAGACTAGGCTTTGGTTCTAAAATGGTCATTACAGGAGATATTACACAAATTGATTTGCCTAAAGGTATGCAGTCAGGCCTTGCAGCTGCAAAGGACATGCTTGCTGAGATCAAGGGTATCTCATTCATTGAATTAGATCAGACAGATGTGGTCAGACACCCGCTTGTGGCGAAGATCATTGGAGCATACGAAAAGCAAAAATGAACTGAGTGACCCGATCGCCTTAATCGGGTCATTTTGTTTCGATCGTGGTTTAAAGTAAAAAAGGAGGTACTTTCCTTGAGAAAGAATCAGAAAGGCAGTAAGCGCAAAAGGCTGCTGTCTAAAAAAGAACCTCAGAAAATGGAGCGCTCACGCTATTTAAACGTACTGCTATACGCTGGTTTAGCGGCCATCCTGTTTGTGGTGCTCTTCTTCCATGTAAAGCCTGAATCGCTCGACCTAGATTTGTTTTCAGTGAGCGAACAGACCATCTATTCTCCGTCTACCGTTGATGACCAAGAAGCAACAGAAGAAAAGAAACAAGAAGCAACGGATCAAGTGGAAGACCAATATACACTCAAAAAAGCGTATTCTGATAATCGTGTTGACCTCATTTCATCCCTCTTTGAAGCCATTAAAGAAGAGAAGAAAGCAGCAGCTGATGACAAAGAGAACCCGCCAACAGATCAAGAGATGGTGAAGCGTGTAAAAGAGAAACTCACAACCGATATGCAGGAAGCTGTTTCGGATCAATCGATTAAAGCGCTGCTCCAAGCAAGTGACGAAAATCTTTCTTTTACAAAAGATTCCATCATCACAGTGGTCAATTCTCTCATGAGTAAAGAAATCACAGCTTCTAAGCTGCAAGATGAAAAGAAACAAGTGAAAGCAGAGCTTGAAAACAATTCGATTCCGTCAAAATATTTAAATGCAGCGAAAGAAATTGGTGAATTTGCGATTATTCCAAACTATGTATTTGACCCGGTCGCAACAGAGAAGAAAAGACAAGAAGCAGCTGATAATATCCAGCCGGTTCAAATTAAGCAAGGGCAAATTTTAGTGGAAGAAGGAGAGCTCATTGACCGCGAAGTGTATCGCAAATTAGAACTGACCGGCCTTTTAAACAGCTCCAATTTGTTTAAGCCTGTAAGCGGTCTTATCATCTTAATTGGTCTCTTCTTAGCGGCGATTGTCCACTCACTGGAATCGAGGAAAAAGTCGCTCGTCCATAAGAATAAATCGTTACTGCTGTACTCGCTTATTTTCACCATTATTTTAATCATCATGGAAGTATTCAGTCTCTTCCAGGAAACCAAATATACAACCATCGGCTACGTCGTGCCTGTGGCACTTGGCACGATGCTGATTAAGCTGCTGATCAATGAGCGGCTGGCGATCTTCTCCGGCCTTGTATTTGCCCTTTGCGGCAGTATGATGTTTAATCAAGGAGTAACAGGCGTCTTTAACTATGTCATCTGTGCTTATTATTTAATAAGCGGGATGGCGGGGATTTTATTTTTGAGAAAACATAATGCGAGATCAAAAATTTTGCAGGCGGGGCTTTGGGTAGCTTTGGTGAATGTACTTGTTGTGCTGTCCATTATGCTGATTCAAAATTCTTCTCCATCAGGGCTTGAAATAGGTGTGAACCTCATCATGGCGATTGTGTCAGGGTTTGCATCGGCTATTTTGGTTATTGGGTTAATGCCAGTCTTTGAGAGCATGTTTGGCATTCTTTCGACCATGAAGCTTATTGAATTATCGAACCCGAATCATCCGCTGCTGAAAAAGATCTTAACAGAGACGCCAGGTACATATCATCATAGTGTCATGGTGGCGAATTTAGCGGATGCTGCATGTGAAGCAGTCGGTGCAAATGGATTGTTAGCAAGGGTTGGAGCTTATTATCATGACATTGGAAAAACGAAAAGACCACAATACTTTATCGAAAACCAAATGAACATTGATAATCCACACGACAAGCTTTCTCCTCAGCTGAGCAAGAATATTATTATTGCCCATACGACAGATGGTGCTGAAATGCTGAGAGAAAAGAAGTTTCCAGAGGAACTTGTGGACATTGCAGAACAGCATCACGGAAAGTCCCTGCTGAAGTTCTTTTACTATAAGGCAAAAGAACGGGATGATCAGGTGACAGAAGAAGAATTTCGTTATCCTGGTCCAAAACCGCAATCGAAAGAAGCGGCCATTATTTCTGTAGCTGACAGCGTGGAAGCGGCGGTTCGTTCGATGCATAATCCAAACCCTGAGCGGATTGAAAAGCTTGTGAAAGGCATTATTTCAGATAAGATGCAGGATGGACAATTTAGTGAATGTGATCTGACATTTAAAGAATTAAATATTATTAGCCAAACAATTTGTACAACATTAAAGGGGATTTTCCATTCTCGGATTGAATATCCAGATGCCCCGAAGCAGAAGGTGAAGTAAATGACATTGTTAATCGATTTAATAGATGAAACAGGACAAGTAACGAAAGAGCAGCTTGAAGAAGTGGAAAAGCTTCTTCAATTTGCTGCGGATGCCCTTGAGGTAAAAGATCAAGCGGAAGTATCAGTGTCGATCGTTTCGAATGAGGAAATTCATCAAATTAATAAAGAATACCGAGGAAAAGATGCACCAACAGATGTGATTTCATTTGCACTTGAGGAAGAAGGCGAAGGGGAAATTGAAATCATTGGTGCTGATGACATTCCGCCGGTACTAGGTGACATTATCATTAGTGTTGATCGAACGAAAGAGCAAGCAGAGGAATATGGACATTCCTTCATGAGAGAGCTAGGATTTTTAACGATTCATGGTTTTCTTCATTTGCTTGGTTATGATCATATGACAGAAGAAGATGAAAAAGAAATGTTCGCCAAACAGACAAAAATTTTGGATGATTATGGCCTTTCGAGATCATCGTAAGAAGCGAACGCCGCTTGTCCGTTTTTTTCGGAGTTTTTATTATGCATTTAGAGGAATAGGGCGAACTTTCTTGAATGAACGGAATTTTCGATTCCACACAGTCGCAGCCATCATCGTGGTGATTTGCGGCTTTTGGTTTCACATTCATCCGGTTGAATGGATGATCATTCTGCTTTTATGTGGCGGGATGTTTGCGTTAGAACTTGTGAATACAGCGATTGAACATACAGTAGATCTTTTCACAGAAGAGAAGCATCCTCTTGCTGAGAGAGCGAAGGACGCCGCAGCAGGCGCTGTTTGCGTTTACGCCGCCATTTCGGTTATGATTGGGTTGATCATCTTCTTACCGAAGATCATGCAATAGAACAATATTACTATTTATTAACATTTTTAGAAATGGGCGTGAAAATGTCACGTGAATTATGTAAAATATAAATGTGACAGTGGTACCATTTCTTCTGAAAGTGGGAACTAGAATGAACAAACAAGAGTTGATTTCAGAAGCAGTCAAAGCAAGAGATTTTGCATATGTACCCTATTCTAAATTCAAAGTCGGTGCAGCATTATTATCGCATGACGGAAAAGTGTATGGCGGCTGCAATATTGAAAATGCAGCATATGGTATGTGTAATTGTGCGGAAAGAACAGCACTTTTTAAAGCGTACTCAGAGGGCATCACATCTTTTCAAATGCTTGCAGTAGTGGCTGATACAGATCGGCCTGTTTCACCATGCGGCGCATGCAGACAGGTCATTTCAGAGCTATGTGCACCTGATATGCCAGTGATTCTAACGAACTTAAAAGGTCATATATACGAAACGACAGTAAACGAACTATTGCCAGGCGCATTTTCACCGGAGGATTTAAATGACTAACGAAAGCTTCAAATCAGGATTTGTATCAATTATTGGAAGACCAAATGTAGGGAAATCGACCTTTCTTAATCGTGTAATTGGACAAAAGATTGCGATTATGAGTGATAAGCCTCAAACGACTCGAAACAAAGTGCAAGGTGTTCTGACAACGAACACGTCACAAACGATTTTTATCGATACACCAGGAATTCATAAACCGAAGCACAAACTTGGCGATTTTATGATGAGGGTGGCTCAAAATACACTCAAGGAAGTCGACCTGATCTTGTTTATGATCAACGCACAGGAAGGCTATGGAAAAGGTGATGAATTCATCATTGAACGACTAAAGCAAACATCGACACCGGTGTTCCTTGTCGTCAATAAAATTGACCAAATTCATCCGGATGAACTGTTCCTTTTAATTGATGAATACCGTACACGTTACCCATTTAAGGAAATTGTGCCAATTTCAGCACTTGAAGGCAACAACATTGATACGCTTCTTCAGCAAATTGAAGGTTATCTTCCAGAAGGCCCTCAATTTTATCCGGCAGATCAAGTAACAGATCACCCAGAGCGATTTATTATTTCTGAATTAATTCGTGAAAAAGTGCTGCATTTAACGAGAGAAGAGATCCCTCACAGTATTGCGGTTGCGATTGAATCGATCAAGCCAGATGAAAACGGCAAGATTCATGTTGCAGCGACCATCGTCGTAGAACGTGATTCACAAAAAGGGATTGTGATTGGTAAGCGCGGCAGCTTATTAAAAGAAGTGGGACAAAAAGCGCGCAGAGACATTGAAGCACTTTTAGGCTCAAAGGTGTATTTAGAGCTTTGGGTAAAAGTGCAGAAGGACTGGCGTAATAAATCCACACATCTTCGTGATTTCGGATTTAGAGAAGACGAATATTAAAAACCGATACAGTTGTTAGTAGATCTGACAATGGTGCGGTTCGATTAGTAAAAATTGTTTATCATGAAATGGAGGTAGCCTGGTCAAGATAAAATTAATATGTTGGATGTAGCGTTGCTGCTTCTAATAAAGAAAGGTGGGGTTTTTATGTTGAATTTTACATGGAACGTATTTTCACAAACAGGAAGCGTTGACACGTATCTGCTTTTCAAAGAGTTAGAAAAGGAGAACCTGGAAAGACCCGATGTACTTGAAGAAGAAATAGCACGACTTGATTTTCCAATCTTATAATTCTTGACCCCCTCCAATGCTCGGAGTGTAGACAAATGCTCATTAAAAGTGAAGGAATCGTCCTTAGAACAACAGATTATGGCGAAACAAACAAAATTGTCACGCTGCTCACTAGAGAACATGGGAAAATTGGTGTGATGGCAAGAGGCGCTAAGAAATCGAACAGCCGCCTGTCAGCCATAAGCCAGCCGTTTTTATACGGAACCTTCCTGATCCAATCATCAACAGGACTTGGAACGCTCCAGCAAGGTGAAATGATGGAAAGCATGCGAACCATTCGGGAAGATTTATTTCTGACCGCATATGCCGCATATATGACTGAATTACTTGATAAAGGAACAGAAGAAAAGAAGCCAAACCCTTACTTGTTTGAACTTCTTCTTCAATCTTTACGCCATCTCAATGAAGGCACAGATGCTGATATTATTTTATTTATCGTAGAGGTTAAAATGCTGTCAGTGATGGGGTTGAAGCCTGAACTGGACCAATGTGTACACTGCGGTCAAAAAGAAGGGCAGTTCCATTTCTCAATTAGAGATAACGGATTCATCTGTAGGCAATGCTTTTCTAAAGATCCATATAAACTGCCCTTATCCCCAGCAGCAGCAAGACTGCTCCGTTTGTTTCATTATTTTGATTTATCAAGGCTTGGTCAGGTTGACGTGAAACCACAAACGAAACAAGAAATTCGTCAAGTGCTCGATCATTATTATGAAGAGTATTCAGGTCTTTATTTAAAATCAAAAAAATTCATGAATCAAATGGAATCCATGAAAAAGCTAATGGACGGTGAAAACAAAAGTTGACATCTCTCGTGACTTTTTGTAAGATCATCTAAGATCAAATATGTTGCATTGACAGAAAGAAGTACTTACGTATCAGCCATAAAAGCGACCTTAGGACGGTGTGAGCTAAGGATGGACACGTAACGAAAGGCATTCTTGAGCAACGTAAAACAAAGCGGCTGGGTGCTACGACACCAGCAAATAGGGTGGAACCGCGGGAAAAACTCTCGTCCCTATGTTTGCAAGGAACCTTGTGAGCATAGAGACGGGAGTTTTTGTGTTTTGCAAAAAGGTTCTAGGCCCCACCGCCATACATAGCGGATGGTGTAAAAAAGATGGAGGTGCGATCATTGAATATTCAAGACATGATTTTGACACT
The DNA here is from genome assembly GCF_038003325.1 of Bacillus sp. FSL K6-3176. Lineage (NCBI taxonomy): Bacteria > Bacillati > Bacillota > Bacilli > Caryophanales > Bacillaceae > Bacillus > Bacillus sp. FSL K6-3176. Next base: position 2,327,097 of record NZ_JBBOOX010000001.1, on the reverse strand, counting down.
GCAAAAGCATTGGTCAAATGAAGGCTGCGTATTAATGCAGGCATATGACACAGAAAAAGGTGCTGGAACGATGAGTCCATACACGTTCCTCAGAAGCATTGGGCCAGAGCCATGGAAGGTAGCTTATGTAGAACCTTCAAGACGCCCGGCTGACGGCAGATATGGAGAAAACCCAAACAGATTGTATCAACATCATCAATTTCAAGTGATCATTAAGCCATCACCTGACAATATTCAAGAACTGTATCTAGAATCATTGAAGGCGCTTGGCATTGACCCGCTGAAACATGATATTCGTTTTGTTGAAGACAACTGGGAAAACCCATCTCTTGGCTGCGCAGGACTTGGCTGGGAAGTTTGGCTTGATGGAATGGAAATTACGCAATTTACGTATTTCCAGCAAGTCGGCGGTTTAGAATGTAAGCCAGTTTCTGTTGAAATCACATACGGAATTGAGCGTCTTGCTTCTTACATCCAGGACAAAGAAAATGTATTTGACCTTGAATGGACAGATGGCTTTACTGTAAGAGATTTATTCTTAATGGCTGAATACGAGCATTCTGTGTATACGTTTGAAACATCTAATACGGATATGCTGTTCGATTTATTTACAACGTATGAAAAAGAAGCACATAGTCAAATGGACAAAGGGCTTGTTCACCCGGCATATGATTATGTACTCAAATGTTCTCACACATTTAACTTGCTTGATGCCAAAGGCGCGATTTCTGTGACTGAGCGAACAGGCTATATCGGAAGAGTACGTCAGTTAGCGAGAAAAGTAGCCAAAACATATTACGAAGAACGAGAAAAACTAGGATTCCCTATGCTAAAAGAGGAGGCGGCTTCTCATGAATAAACAAGATGTATTACTTGAAATCGGCTTAGAAGAGATGCCGGCTCGTTTCATGCCAGAAAGCACAAAGCAGCTAGGTGACAAAGTAAAAGCTTGGTTCGTAGCGCAAAATATTTCATTCGAAGACGTTGCTTTATTTAATTCACCAAGACGTCTAGCTGTACTCGTCAAAGGTGTTGCAGAAAAACAAGAGGACATCAAAGAAGAAGCAAAAGGACCAGCTAAAAAGATTGCTCAAGATGCTGAAGGCAATTGGACAAAAGCTGCCGAAGGTTTTGCCCGCGGACAAGGCGCTTCAACTGATGATCTGTATTTCAAAGACATCAAAGGTGTGGATTATGTCCATGTCCAAAAGTTTCAAGAAGGTAAACAAGTCAAAGACCTTCTTCCAGCATTGGGGGACATTGCCGCTTCATTGAGTTTTCCAAAGAACATGAGATGGGGAAGCGAGGATTTACGCTATATCCGTCCAATTAAATGGATTGTTTGTTTATTTGGTCAAGAGATCATTCCTGTCGAAATTGCAGGAGTGAAAAGCGGACGGGAGACTAGAGGACATCGTTTCCTAGGGACGACAGCCAGCATTGACACACCAGCTTCTTATGAGCAAACATTAAGAGATCAATTTGTCATTGTAGATTCAGATAAAAGAAAACAATTAATTACTGAGCAATTACATGCGCTTTCTTCCGAAAAAGGCTGGGTCATTCCAGTTGATCCTGAGCTTCTAGAAGAAGTGAACGATCTCGTTGAATATCCAACCGTTCTATTTGGTTCTTTTGAAGAAGAATTTCTTGCGCTGCCGGAAGAAGTGCTTGTCACGACAATGAAAGAGCATCAGCGTTATTTCCCTGTGAAAAATGAACAAGGGGAATTACTGCCGCACTTTATTACGGTCAGAAATGGAAACAGTGAGGCACTTGAAAATGTGGCAAGAGGGAACGAAAAGGTCCTTCGCGCACGTTTATCAGATGCGGCATTTTTCTATAAAGAAGACGAAAAACTCGTCATTGAAGACAACATTCAAAAGCTTGATAAAGTCGTATTCCATGAGAAACTTGGCACGATTGGCGACAAGCTGAAAAGAGTAACAGACATTGCCGTCCGCCTTGCTAGTCATGTGGGTGCAGATGAAGAAACGTCTAAACGCGCTGCAAGAGCAGCCAGTATTTCTAAATTTGACCTTGTGACTCAGATGGTCTATGAATTCCCAGAACTGCAAGGAATCATGGGTGAAAAATATGCTAGAGCACTTGGCGAGCATGAAGAAGTGGCAAAGAGTATCAACGAGCACTATATGCCGCGTTTTGCCGGTGACGATGCGCCGTCAACACTTATTGGGGCGATTGTTGCAGTGGCGGATAAGTTAGATTCTATTTGTTCATTCTTCTCAATTGATGTCATTCCAACGGGCTCTCAAGATCCTTATGGATTAAGAAGACAAGCGAGCGGTATCGTTCAAATCCTGCTAGACCGCCAATGGAATCTTTCATTTAAAGAGCTTTTAGCACTAGCTCAAGTAGATGCAAAACATGAAGCGGCTCTCATTGAATTTTTAACACACCGTTTGAAATATGTTCTCCAAGCAGAACATATCCGTCATGACGTGGTGGAAGCAGTCCTTGATGTTGAAAATATTGAACCATATGCGGTTGTGAAAAAAGCGGCTGTTCTTGAAGAGAGCGTGAAACAGGAGAGTTTCAAAGAAACGGCTGAGGCACTAGGCCGCGTCATTTCAATCAGTAAAAAAGGGGAAGACGCACAGATTCAGCCTGAACTGTTTGAAAATGAACACGAACAAAAGCTATTTGAAGCGTATCAGCAAGCGGAAAAAGCCGTCAACGAGCATATGGCAAGTGGACAGTACCATTCAGCACTTGAAGCGTTAGATACGTTAAAGGCACCAATTGTTCATTATTTCGACCATACAATGGTTCATGCCGATGATGAAAAACTGAAACAAAATCGTTTGGCACAAATGGTCAAACTTGCAAAAGTCATTCAATCATTTGCGAATATGAACAATTTAATTGTAAAATAAATACCTAAGAACGGTTGCCTTTTTCGAAGGGCAATCGTTTTTTACTCATTTAATTCACGGTTTTTGAGTGGATTTTTGTTTCATTCGGACGAAGATGCGCTATAATATGATGAGTTATGAAATTGATATACATAAAGTAAGGATTCGCTCTCTCTATTTAAAGGTGGTGAGTACAATCGAGTTAAATAAACGGCAAGAGCAGATTTTACAGATTGTCAAAGAGAATGGTCCGATCACTGGAGAGCATATCGCCGATCGGCTGAACTTAACAAGGGCTACCCTCAGACCGGATTTAGCCATTTTAACGATGTCTGGCTTTTTAGAAGCAAGACCAAGGGTCGGCTACTTTTTCACAGGCAAAACAGGCACGCAGCTTCTGGCAGATAAGCTGAAAAAACTTCAAGTGAAAGATTTTCAGTCCATTCCGGTCGTGATACACGAGAATGTTTCGGTTTATGATGCGATTTGTACGATGTTTTTAGAGGATGTGGGCACATTATTCGTTGTGGACGATCACTCTATTTTAACAGGCGTGTTATCAAGAAAAGACCTCCTTCGAGCAAGTATTGGGAAACAAGAGCTTCCATCTATACCTGTCCATATTATTATGACAAGAATGCCGAACATTACCGTTTGCCGCAAAGAAGATTTTATTATGGATGTGGCCAAGCACTTGATTGAAAAGCAAATAGATGCACTTCCTGTTATAAAAGATACGGATAAAGGCTTTGAAGTGGTCGGCAGAATTACGAAAACAAACATGACGAAAATACTTGTTAGCTTATCAGAGAACGAAATTATCTAATTACAGAAGACTGCGAGGGGATGTTATGAGTAATCGCGTAATTTTTGTTGTATCAGATTCAGTAGGAGAAACGGCAGAGCTCGTGGTCAAAGCGGCACTTAGCCAATTTGATGGCGGCTCATCCGACCATTCAAATATTAGAAGAATCCCATATGTAGAGGATGTTGGTACGATTAAAGAAGTCATTTCACTGGCGAAAGCAGATAATGGGATCGTCTGCTTTACTCTTGTTGTGCCAGAAATGCGCCAATTCTTAATAGAAGAAGCAGAAGCCAATGGCGTCGTGTACTATGACATTATCGGTCCACTTATTGATAAAATGGAGACGGCATATGGAAATGAAGCGAAACATGAGCCAGGTCGTGTACGTCAATTAGATGAGGACTATTTTAAAAAGGTAGAAGCCATTGAGTTCGCTGTGAAATATGATGATGGCCGGGACCCAAGAGGTATTCTAAAGGCTGATATTGTGCTGATTGGTGTATCGCGTACGTCTAAGACACCACTTTCTCAGTACTTAGCACATAAACGCTTGAAGGTAGCAAACGTTCCGATTGTTCCTGAAGTTGATCCGCCGGAGGAGTTATTCTCAGTTGATCCAAAAAAATGCATCGGCCTGAAAATTAGTCCAGACAAACTAAATCATATCCGTAAAGAACGTTTAAAATCACTCGGTTTAAATGACCGTGCCATTTATGCGAATATCGAGCGGATTAAAGAGGAACTAGAATATTTTGAAAAAGTGGTTGACCGAATTAACTGTCAAGTTGTTGATGTATCGAATAAAGCAGTTGAGGAGACAGCAAATGTCATTCATCAAATGCTGACCAAAAGAGGTTCCGAATAAACTCAGGATGCTCCTCCTGGGTTTTTCCTATGGTGGGAAACGGGTAAACAAAAACAATAGCATATTTGCTGCATTTGTATTATAATAAAAAATTGTGATAAAATGATTGATTTTAGGTTTAAGTTAAGTCAAGAACGAATAAACTAATATTGGCAGAAGTCAAGTGATTCTGAACATAACTTTTCGACAAAATGAGTTTTACTGTTGATTGCTTTATGGGGGAAAAGTATGGTCTTTTTGCTTCTCTAAAGCAGGAATAAGGTGGAGGGATGGAGAATTAGTCACCTGAATGAACGTAAAAAAGAAAGGACGATTTATGTCGATGCAGATGCTTGTCCTGTAAAAGACGAAATCCTTTCTGTCGCATCTCAATTTCAAGTACCTGTGACTTTCATTGCTTCATATGAGCATTTTCAAACCAAACGATCACCACTTGAAGATTGGCGGTTTGTTGATACACATAAGGAAGCAGCAGATTTAGTCATTGCGAACTTAGCTGTCAAGCACGATATTGTTGTCACCCAGGATATTGGTCTGGCCTCCTTACTGCTTCCAAGACAAGTCATTGTTCTGTCTGAAAGAGGACGAATGTACACAAACGAAACAATTGATTTTGATTTGGAACGCAGGCATGTTTCCAGTAAACAGCGAAGAAAAGGTGTATACGGAAAAGGTCCCAAAAAGCTTTTAGAAGAGGATAAAAAGCGATTTATTGCCCAACTACAAAAAATCCTGTCGAATCATGAAGGATTTTTGAATTAAAAGGCGAATAATGTACGACGGAGTGTTATTAGGATGAGCAAACGTATACCAGATGAACTTTTGGAGCAAATCCAAAAAAACGCAGACATTGTCGAAGTGATTGGAGAATACGTACAGCTTAGAAAACAAGGTCGGAATTACTTCGGTCTTTGTCCATTCCATGGTGAAAATACTCCTTCATTCTCTGTTTCAGCAGATAAGCAAATCTTCCATTGTTTTGGCTGTGGTGCAGGAGGTAATGTATTTTCGTTCCTCAGACAAATGGAAGGCTACTCATTTATTGAAGCCGTTTCACATGTTGCTGATAAGTACCATATTGATTTGCCGGATCATGTAGCGAATGCGCAGATCAGTTCCTCACAGCAAGAGGATACAGCAGATCATAAAATGATTGAGGCGCATGAACTTCTTAAGAAATTTTACCACCATTTGCTGGTAAATACAAAGGAAGGTCAAAACGCACTCGATTATTTAAGGTCCAGGGGCTTTACGGATGAAACAATTGCCAAGTTTGAGATCGGGTATGCTCTCGACTCGTGGGATTTCGTGACCAAGTTTTTAGAAAAACGAGGGTTTGATCCTGCGATGATGGAGAAGGCTGGTCTTTTGATTCAACGAGAAAACGGCACAGGTTTTTTTGACCGCTTTAGAGATCGTGTCATGTTTCCAATTCATGATCATCACGGGACGGTTGTCGCTTTTTCTGGAAGATCACTTGGTGATCAGCAGCCAAAGTATATGAATAGTCCTGAAACGCCACTTTTTCATAAAAGTAAGCTGCTTTATCACTTTCATGACGCGCGTATGCATATTAGAAAACGCGAACGTGCAGTCCTTTTCGAAGGATTTGCTGACGTCATCTCGGCTGTCACAAGTGGTGTTGGCGAAAGTGTTGCAACAATGGGTACGTCTTTAACAGAAGAGCACGTAAAGCTTCTTAGGCGGAACGTAGAAGAGATCATTTTATGTTATGACTCTGACACGGCCGGGTATGAAGCGACCATGAAAGCATCAGATTTGCTTGGAAAAAGAGGATGTAAAGTTCGCGTTGCCATGATACCAGATGGACTTGATCCAGATGATTACATTCGTAAATATGGCGGCGAGAAATTTAGGAATGACATCATAGATGCAAGTGTGACATTAATGACATTTAAGATGAACTTTTTCCGAAGAGGAAAGAATTTGTCTGACGAAGGAGACCGCCTGACTTACATGAAGCAGGTTCTCCGAGAAATTAGCCGATTAAACGGTTCCTTGGAACAAGAGATTTACATGAAGCAGCTGGCTGGGGAGTTCTCCATTTCACTTGACTCATTAAAGGAGCAATTGGAGCTTTTTGAAAAGCAGCAGCGCCAAGAGGCCAAGAGCTCACAAGAAGAAAATGGACTTGAAAAGCGGCGTGCACATCTGTCAACACAGGTAAGACGAAAACGTCTAAGGCCGGCATATGAAAACGCAGAGCGAATGCTCCTTGCACATATGTTAAAAAATGATGACGTGATCCGAAAAGTGCTTGATAGGATAGGGTTTGAATTTAATATAGATTCGCACAGAGCGCTGGCAACATACATTTATGCATTGTATGAAGAAGGCAAGGAGCCGACCCCGCAGCATCTGATGAACCGTATAGAAGATGATGTGATCAATCAGCTCCTGACGGATATATTCATGATTCAAGTTGGAGACGAACTAAGTGAAGCTGAATTAAGTGATTATGTAAAAAAAGTGTTGAATCATCGGAATTTGTCAATGATAAAGGAAAAAGAACTAGAACGTGCAGAGGCGGAGAGGCAAAAAGATTTCTTCAAAGCGGCAACACTTGCAAAAGAAATTATTCAGTTGAACCGTTCGCTGAAGTAATACGTCTACTATTTATGACAAGACTTACGGCTGGCAATGAATCCTTTAATGGGAGGAGCATAAGACCGCAAGCATCTTGCCTTCATCATTATTTATTTTATTCCTATTTGCTCATTCTGTTTGATAGAGAGAGAAAGGCAGAGCAGAAGCAAATCGCAAGTTACTTTAGAATTCGTTGCAAGCTTTGGAAGGAGGGATCCATAATGGCTGATAAACAAGCCCACGAAACTGAAACTGAATTAACCTTTGAACAGGTGAGAGATAAGCTCACTGAAACGGGTAAAAAACGGGGCGTTTTAACATACGAAGAAATTGCAGAGCGTATGTCTAGCTTTGAAATTGAATCAGACCAGATGGATGAATACTATGAATACTTAGGCGAACAGGGTGTAGAACTCATCAGTGAAAACGAAGAGACTGAAGACCCAAATGTTCAGCAGCTGGCTAAGGCAGAAGAAGAATTTGACCTGAATGATTTAAGCGTACCACCAGGTGTCAAAATTAATGATCCTGTTCGTATGTACTTAAAAGAGATCGGGCGCGTCAATTTGCTATCTGCGAAAGAAGAGATTACGTATGCTCAAAAGATTGAAGAAGGCGATGAGGAATCAAAAAGAAGATTAGCGGAAGCGAACCTTCGTCTCGTTGTCAGCATTGCGAAACGTTATGTTGGTCGTGGTATGCTGTTCCTTGACTTGATTCAAGAAGGAAACATGGGGCTCATGAAGGCGGTTGAGAAGTTTGATTACCGCAAAGGATACAAATTCTCAACATATGCGACTTGGTGGATTAGACAGGCGATCACACGTGCGATTGCCGATCAGGCGAGAACAATCCGGATCCCGGTTCATATGGTGGAAACCATTAATAAATTAATCCGTGTCCAAAGACAGCTTCTACAAGATCTAGGTAGAGAACCAACGCCAGAAGAAATTGCGGAAGACATGGATTTAACACCAGAGAAAGTAAGAGAAATTCTTAAAATTGCGCAAGAGCCAGTATCTTTAGAAACACCTATTGGTGAGGAAGATGACTCGCATCTTGGTGATTTTATCGAAGACCAAGAGGCGACTTCTCCATCAGACCATGCTGCCTATGAGCTCTTAAAAGAGCAGCTTGAAGATGTATTAGATACGCTAACGGACCGTGAAGAAAATGTGCTGAGACTGCGTTTCGGACTAGATGACGGAAGAACACGCACATTAGAAGAGGTAGGAAAGGTGTTTGGCGTAACAAGAGAGCGTATTCGCCAAATTGAAGCGAAAGCTCTTCGTAAATTAAGACACCCAAGCAGAAGTAAACGATTAAAAGACTTCTTAGAATAGAAACCGGACGGATCTTGAGAGAGATCCGTTCTTTCTTCATCAAAATGAAAACGCTTTTTTGATCTGATTATATTTTACTGAATAACAAATGAATTTGCAACGTTCTTAGAGAAAAGATGTATAAAAAATACATCTAAATGTGCTGAAGGCTTCTTTTCTCATTTTGAATCATTTTTGTCTAATCTGTGAACTTGACCAAAGTTTTGTATCATAATTCGTTTACTTTTTGTAAAATTAAAGTAGAATTAGAATTGTTTGCATAGTCTCAAAGGGGTTTTTCACAAAGGGGAGGATGAAAGAAATGAAACGGAATCCACTTATACCATTCTTATTGATTGCCATTTTAGGTATTGGACTCACTTTTTTCTTATCAATGAAGGGGCTGAAAGATGAAGACAAAATTGCCTCTGGGGGCAAAGAGCAAAAGCAAGAAGAGACCGCAAATGCAACGCCGGAAGAATTGTATAAGCAGAACTGTATTAGCTGTCATGGGGAAAACTACGAAGGTGGCGCTGGTCCTGCATTAAAAGGTGTTGGCGACAAGCTTGAAGTAGCAGACATCAAGAAGAAAATTCAAGAAGGCGGAAATGGGATGCCGGGCGGGCTAATTCCGAATGAAAAGCTCGATGAAATGTCAGAATGGGTATCCAAAATTAAATAATAAAGCGCAAAAAGCTCTTTTTCATCAGAAGAGCTTTTTTCATTTGAAAACGACTTTTAAAAAGTCCATAATTTATATAAGATAGACAAGTATGAACATTAAAGAAAAGTAGTGATATGGATGAATGAAATGAATTTGTCAAAACGATTAAAAAGAGTCGCAGACTTTTTACCAAAAGAGGCGGTCTTTGCTGATATTGGCTCAGATCATGCCTATTTGCCATGTTATGCGATATTACATCATAAAGCATTGAAAGCCATTGCTGGTGAAATTACTGATGGACCACTTCAATCTGCGAAGCAGCAAGTACATAGGCTTGAATTAGATGAGCAGATTTCAGTCAGAAAAGGAAATGGCCTTGAAGTGATTGAAAAAGGCGAGGTAAATGCTGTCACGATTGCAGGGATGGGCGGAGCACTTATTGCAAGCATTCTAAATGAAGGTAAACACAAGCTCACAGGGCAGGAGAGGCTTATTCTTCAGCCTAATATTCATGCCCACCATATTCGTTTATGGCTCTATCAAGAGGGGTATGAATTGATGGATGAAGTGATTTTAGAAGAGGATGGCAAAATATACGAAATCATCATTGCCGAAACTGGCGACAAAGATAAAGCCTATGAAGGCATGTCGATTGAAAAAGGCATGCTCGTTGGTCCGTTTCTTGCCAAAGAGCAAAATGATGTCTTCCGGCGCAAATGGATGAATGAGCTTCAGCACATGGAGCATATAGAAGGCCAGATTCAAAAAGCAGCGCCGACGGAAGAGAACAAAGAACGTCTGAAAGAGCTGAATGCGAAAATAAAAATGCTAAAGGAGGTTTTGACTGTTGGCTAAAACAGTGAACGGGCATGAAATCATCCAATTATTTGAGCAATTCTCACCAAAGGCATATGCGGTGGAAGGTGATAAAATTGGGCTCCAGATTGGAACGCTAAATAAAAAAGTGACCAATGTCATGATCACCTTAGATGTATTAGAAAATGTGGTAGATGAGGCAATTGAGCGGAAGGTGGATCTCATTATTGCCCACCATCCGCCAATTTTCCGTCCATTAAAACATGTGGCGACAGATCAGCCGGCAGGACGGATCATTGAGAAATGCATCAAACATGATATTGCGGTGTATGTAGCACATACAAACCTGGATGTGGCTGATGGAGGAGTCAATGACTTGCTTGCAGAGGCTTTAGAGCTCGGGGAAACAAAAGTGCTAGTTCCAACATACGAAGATCCAATTAAGCAGCTAGCTTTGTATGTCCCAGTGGAATTTGAAGAGGCCATCAGGACGGCTTTAGGAAATGCGGGAGCTGGCCATATTGGCAACTACAGTCATTGCGCTTTTTCAAATGAAGGGACAGGCAGTTTTCTGCCATCAGAAGAAGCTGTGCCATTTATTGGTGAGACGGGTAAATTGGAATTTGTGAAAGAAGTACGAATTGAAACCATTTTCCCAGCGAGTATTGAAAAACAAGTGATTCGTGAAATGATCAAAGCACACCCTTATGAAGAAGTGGCTTACAGTGTACACACGACAGATCTTCCTCCTATTCAAAAAGGCCTTGGCCGTATTGGAGAATTAAAAGAACCTATGACACTTAAAGACTTCACTCAATTTGTGAAAACGAAGTTAGATGTGAATGGAGCGCGTTTTGTAGGAGATCAGGAAGCGGTCGTGAAAAAAGTAGCTGTGCTTGGAGGAGACGGAAATAAATATATCCATCAAGCGAAAAGAATGGGTGCAGATGTGTACGTGACTGGCGACCTTTATTTCCATGTCGCTCACGATGCCATGATGCTCGGACTGAATGTAGTGGACCCAGGTCATTACGCAGAAAAGATCATGAAAGAGGGCGTGAAGACAAAGCTAGAATCGCTATGTACAGATAAAAAACATGATGTGCAATTCTTTGTATCAGAATCAAACACAAATCCGTTTCAATTTGTGTAAATAAAAACGTCAGAGCATAGCAGCTCTGACGTTTTTTTATTTCTTTGTTTTCACGCGAGGTAATATCTTAGAAAGAGGAACCGTCCGTTCAATTTTCCATGTCGATTCATCATCAGGTTCATAGTTTTCTAAGAAACGAATGACTTCTTTTGTAATAGGTGTTGGTGTGGAAGCACCTGCAGTAACGGCAACTGTTTTTACACCTTGGAGCCATTCAAGCTTTAACTCACTGAGATCACCAATTCGGTAAGCCTGCGTTCCTGCAATCTCCATTGACACTTGCGCCAGACGATTTGAGTTATTGCTTTTTGGATCGCCGACCACAATGGTCAGATCGGCTTGGCCTGCTTGCTGTGACACAGCTTCCTGACGTACCTGTGTCGCAAGGCAGATTTCTTGATGGTACTCGACGTGAGGATATTTTTCTTTAATGAGCTCCATCAGATCATGAACATCCCACTGAGACATTGTCGTCTGATTGGTGATGAGCAGTTTATCTGACGTTAAATCGAGCGCTTTAATATCAGCTTCTGTTTCAACAAGGTGGACTTTGTCAGGTGCAACACCGACGGCTCCTTCTGGCTCAGGGTGCCCCTTTTTCCCGATATAAATAATGTCATATCCATCAGCTGTTTTTTCTGAAATGAGTTCATGTGTTTTCGTGACATCTGGACAGGTCGCATCAATGGCGACAAGGCCTTTTTCTTCTGCAATTTGACGGACTTCAGGAGATACGCCGTGAGCGGTGAAAATGACTGTACCACTTTCAACCTGCTTTAAAATATCCAGACGGTTTGGTCCGTCCAGTGTGTAAATTCCATCTTCTTCGAAGGCATCTGTGACATGTTTGTTGTGCACAATCATACCTAATATATAAATTGGGCGTGGCAAGTTTTTATCAAGTGCGGCATTTTTAGCAATGACCATTGCATCTACAACGCCATAGCAATAGCCACGCGGCGAAATTTTAATTACATTCATTTATTCGTCCTCCTGTAGGGAAGTGCTGCTAGAGAAGAACAATATAAAAAGCCGTGAAAAACGGCTTTTGATCATTCTCTTCCTTCATTATAGCCAAAGTAAGCGCATATATCAAAGATTGTTATACATGGGAAACACTTCGCCTTTAAAAGGTCACTAGACATATAGTTTCGGAATGGAACTGCCCGATCTTTTTTTCGGTTTTACTTCAGGAGCAGTTGATGTGTGTACAGTCCCTTTTTTGACAAGGATGTCCTCTGGTTCTTCTTCTTTTCCTTCTTCTATTTCATCATCAACCGGTTCGTGCGGAACGTCTGTTTCTGCAGTGATTTCTTTTGGTTCTTCGTCTGCATCATTCGTATTTGTTTCATCATCATCCGCACTGCCAAGCTGGCTATAGAGTTTAATCATGGCAGGCAAATTTCTGACTAAAGGACCATATTGCTGAATCATAGGCGTGAATTGCTGCGCCATTCCGAGTACTTTTTGAACATTTCCTAACATGCTTGAAAGGTTCGCAGGGTTTGCGAAGCTCTGGATTCCTTGTAATCCCGCACCACCTCCAGCTCCAGGAAGAAATTTTGCCAGCATGCCCTTAATTCCGGCGCCGCCGCCTAGTGCTCGGCTTTCGCCTCCAGGAATGCCACCCATCCCGCGTAGACCGCCGCGAGGCATCATTTGTTGAAATTGGTTGCCTTGCCCTTGAAAAGGCTGTTCGATCGGAGCCTGCTGTCTCCGTTGAAAAATCCCGGGCTGACCGCCATTTCCAAGGTGCCGGCGTGAGGGACGATGCGGCTGAAAATCGCCCATAGGCCTTTGCCCTAACATACTTGTACCTCCCTTACTGCATTCTCTTTCTCTTCATAGGTTATGCAGGGAAGTATCATTTGGTTTCCTGTGAGAAAAGCGGACATGGTTTTTTTGCTGAAAATCAGCTATAATGAGGAGATGAGCAAAAAGGCATTGCCTTAAGGAGTGAAAACATGAAAGAAACGAAATTTACGACATATGAATTAAAGTCTTTTATTATAGATGCTATTCATGAACTGGGCTTTTATGAGCCGACTGATATTCAAAAAAGAATTATCCCTGCTGTTTTAAAAGGTGAAAGCGTGATTGGACAGTCTCAAACAGGGACAGGGAAAACCCATGCGTATTTATTGCCGCTTATTCATTCAATTGATCCAAGCAAAGAGCAAGTACAAGTGGTCATTACTGCACCAACACGAGAATTAGCTAATCAAATTTTTAAAGAAGCACAAACGATCTTAAAAAATACGACTCCAGAAGAAGAAATCAAGGCAAAGCTTTACATTGGCGGAACGGACAAGCAGAAATCCATTCAAAAGCTAAAGAATCAGCCGCACTTAGTGGTCGGCACTCCTGGACGTATTGCTGATCTTATTCATGAGCAAGCGCTGAATGTGTACAAAGCAACATCTCTTGTCATTGATGAAGCTGACCTTATGCTAGATATGGGCTTTTTAGAAGATGTGGATCGTATTGGTTCACAAATGCCAGAACAGTTGCAAATGCTCGTGTTCTCAGCAACTATTCCAGAAAAATTAAAACCTTTCCTCAAAAAATATATGGATAATCCGAAATATGCACATGTTGAACCGAAACGCATTACGGCTGAAAACATTCAGCATATTTTAGTTCCATCTAAACAACGTGATAAATTAAAATTACTTCATGAAATGGTGACGAATGTACAGCCTTATTTAGGAATCATCTTTGCCAATACAAAATCAACTGTTGATGAAATTGCCTCATTCCTACAGGAAAAAGGAATGAAAATTGGGGTGCTTCATGGCGGTTTAACGCCTCGTGAACGTAAAAAAGTGATGAAACAAATTGAAGATTTGGAGTTCACATATATTGTGGCATCTGATCTTGCTGCCCGCGGGATTGATATTAAGGGCGTCAGCCACGTGATTAACTATGAGCTCCCATCCGATCTTGATTTTTATGTTCACCGTGTGGGAAGAACGGCTCGCGCTGGTTCATCTGGCATTGCAATGACCATTTATGATCTCGCTGATGAGGATGCACTCGTTCAAATTGAAAAAATGGGTGTTGTGTTTGAAAACAAAACAATTGTTCATGGCGAATGGCGAGATGCAGATGATCGTTTGAAGCGTCAAAGACGTAAAAAAGCACCAAATGAAATTGAAGAAAAAGCAAAACGCCTTGTCAGAAAACCGAAAGCCGTCAAACCTGGATATAAAAAGAAAATGACACGTGAGATGGATAAGATCAAAAGACAAGAACGTAGAAAGTCAAAGCGTAACGGAAAGTAGGGGGACACATTGTTGAAGATTGGATCACATGTATCCATGAGCGGAAAACATATGCTTCTTGCAGCGAGTGAGGAAGCTGCCTCTTATGGTTCAAATACTTTTATGATTTATACAGGTGCACCGCAAAATACGCGCCGTAAAAAAATTGAAGATCTCAATATTGAAGCTGGACAAGCGCATATGAAAGAGCATGGTATGACAGATATCGTCGTTCATGCACCGTATATTATCAATATTGGGAACACAGTGAATCCAGCGACATTTGAGCTTGGAGTGGACTTCCTTCGCTCTGAGATAGAGCGTACAGAAGCGCTAGGTGCAAGACAAATTGTTCTTCATCCAGGTGCGCATGTCGGAGCAGGTGCAGATGCTGGAATTCAAAAAATCATTGAAGGTCTCAATGAAGTCATTGTGAAGGGGCAGGAGGTTCAAATTGCGCTGGAAACAATGGCGGGAAAAGGATCAGAGTGCGGAAGAAGCTTTGAAGAGCTTGCCCAAATTATTGACGGTGTGACACATAACGAAGCACTTTCTGTTTGCTTTGATACGTGTCACACGCACGATGCAGGTTATCCCATTGTGAGTGATTTTGATGGAGTATTAGAAGAATTTGATCGAATTGTCGGGATCGACCGAATCAAAGTTCTTCATATTAATGATAGTAAAAATGTACAAGGCGCAAGAAAAGACCGACATGAAAATATCGGTTTTGGAGAAATTGGTTTTGATGCCCTGAGCTATATCGTTCATCATCCACAGCTTCAAGATGTGCCGAAGATTCTAGAAACGCCTTATGTAGGTGAAGATAAAAAGAACAAGAAACCACCTTACAAATTCGAAATTGCGATGCTGAAAGAAAAGCAATTTGATGAAGGTTTACTAGATAAGATTACGGGTCAATAAAAAGTGCATGCAATGTGATGAGGTGCCGCTAAATGCGGCCCTTTTTTGCCTAATTTGTGAATTGATTAAACAGATCATTGACGGTCTGTGCTGTCTGTTTAGACGTAATCGCTTCCACTTGCTTAAGCAGCCGGTTGCGCTCTGCATCATTAAAAATATTGACGTTTTTCCCATTCATGAGTTTGGCGACCTCAGCAGCCTGATTGGATGTTAAGCTGACCCCATACTGTTTCGCATACCTTAACAAATCATTTGCTGTGATCTGATTCAGACGCTGTAACACAATTTTTTGAATTAAAATCAATTCCATTCCTCCCCTCTGTATCAATGTATGGGCGAAAACGGAAAATGTGCAAAAAATTTTATTTTACTCTGTGAAATGATAAAATAGTAAAGTGAATAAAATGTTCATTGAAAACTAAACATGTGTAGAAGGGAGAACGTATGGCAAATAGTAAACAGCATAAAAAGGAATCAGTGCCTCATTTTATTTTGAGAATTTTTCTGATTCTAGTAGGAGCTGCATGTGCAGCAGTCAGCATTGAATTATTTTTAGTGCCAAACAATATTATTGATGGAGGCATCATCGGTATTTCGCTTATTTTGGATTATCTTTTTACGGATAACCCATTCATTAATTTCGCGACGATTGTTGTCATTTTAAATATTCCATTTATGATATCAGGATACAAACATATTGGGAAAACCTTTTTGGTTTCCACTGTGATTGGGATTGTCAGCTTGGCCGTGATTGAATCTTCACTTCATCATGTAGAGGCATTTACGACGCAGCCGATTTTAGCTACTGTATTTGGGGGGCTGTTACTCGGGTTTGGCGTTGGGCTTGTGATACGGAATGGAGGCTCAATGGACGGAACGGAAATCTTAGGAATTCTTCTGACGAAAAAAATTCCTTTCTCCGTCGGTGAGTTTGTCATGATCGTCAATGTGTTCATTTTTATTTGGGCGGGCTTTGTCTTCGGACCGGAGCAAGCTATGTATTCTGTCATGACATATTATTTGGCAATGAAAACAATTGATGCTGTCATTCAAGGACTAGATGAAACAAAAGCTGTCATTATCGTTTCGGATTATTATGATGAAATTTCAGATGCGATTCTTCATCGTCTCGGCAGGGGAACGACCAAGCTTAGAGGAAAAGGCGGTTATACCGATGAAGAAAAAGATGTCATTTACGCCGTCGTGACAAGACTTGAAATTACGAAGCTGAAATCTATTGTGTTTGAAATTGATGGTCAAGCCTTTATTACGATTATGGATACGCATGAAACAAAAGGCGGTAAATTCAAAACAGCCATTCATTAGCTTTTATTTTACTTTTTTATCTTTCTTTTATATAATGAAATGTATGTATGGACAAAGAAAATGGCAAAAGCCATTTTCTTTTTGTTGTATAAATCGTAATCATTCTTTTTATATTGGATTAAAGGTGGAAAGATTTATGGCAAAGCCAATTATTGAAATGAAGGACATTTCGTATTCATATGGACAGCGAAATGTCATCGATCACATTCATTTAACGGTAGAGGAAGGAAACTTTCTAGCACTTGTTGGACCGAATGGATCTGGTAAAACAACCTTATTAAAATGCCTGCTTGGCTTGATTAAACCCCAGCAGGGAGAATTGAAGCTGTTTGGCACACCTGCTCAAAAATTTAAAGACTGGGATCAAATTGGATTTGTTTCTCAAAAGGCGAATAGCTTTAATACAGGGTTTCCTGCTTCTGTATACGAGGTCGTGGCAAGTGGTTTAACGGCGAAGATTGGTTTATTCAAACGCATGAGTAAGCAAGATAAGCTTCAAGTAGATGAGGCCATACGCTCAGTTGGCATACAAGACTTAAAACACCAAAACATTGGTGAGCTTTCAGGCGGTCAGCAGCAGCGTACATTTATTGCCCGTGCACTCGTCAGTCAGCCGAAGCTGCTTATTTTAGATGAGCCGACTGTGGGTGTAGACCAAAGAACAGTAGAAGGCTTTTATCAGCTGCTAGAAACATTGAACAAAGAAAAAGGAATGTCTTTAATTCTCGTTACACATGACGTAGGAACCGTTTCTGACAAAGTCACGCATGTGGCTTGTTTAAATCAGACACTTCATTTTCATGGAGATGCGGAAACGTTTGATTCGATGGATGATCAGGCGCTTTCTCAGTTTTACGGGCATGACATTCAAGTGATTCATCACGATCATCACCATCATGGGGGACATGAATAATGCTATTTCCATTTTTTCATTATGAATTTTTACAAAATGCGTTTATCGCAGGGATGCTGATCGGCTTTATTGCGCCCTTACTTGGTGTATTTATTGTCGTGAGAAGGCTCTCTCTCATCGCAGATGCGCTTAGTCACGTGTCACTTGCTGGGATAGCGGCAAGTTTATTCCTTGATAAAAAATTTGGACTTTTGACAGGGGTTAGCCCGCTTTACTTAGGAATGGCTTTTTCTGTGGCTGGCTCGTTGTTTATTGAACGTCTGCGCTCTGTGTATAAACATTATCAGGAGCTGGCGATTCCCATTATTTTATCAGGTGGTATTGGGATCTCTGTTATTTTCATTTCACTTGCAAATGGTTTTAATACAGATTTGTTCAGCTATTTGTTCGGAAGTGTCAGTGCGGTTTCAAGGCTCGATCTTTGGATCATTGTTGGGATCTCACTTGTCGTTGTATTAGTGGTTGTGCTCTTGTATAAAGAATTGTTTTTGCTTTCTTTTGATGAAGAACATGCGAAGGCTTCTGGTATTTCAGCTAAGTGGATTCATTTTATTTTTATTTTAGTTGTTGCACTTGTCATCGCAGCATCGATGCGTATTGTTGGTACACTCCTAGTGTCCGCACTCATGACACTGCCAGTTGCGGCAAGTATTCGGATTGCCAAAGGGTTTAAACAGGCGATTTTCCTTTCCATCTTATTTGGGGAATTGTCTGTCATGGTCGGCTTGATTTTAAGTTATTATCTTGATTTAGCGCCGGGTGGAACCATTGTGATGCTGTCTATTTTGATTTTAATCGGGTGTATTAGTATTGGGAAATTCAGAAGGGGGAATCATCATGAACGTACAAGAAGCGCTTGATTTATTAAAGGAAAAAGGCTATAAATATACAAGCAAACGTGAAGATATGCTTCAATTGTTTTCTGATTCTGATAAATACTTGACCGCTAAAAATGTATTAACAGCTTTAAGTGAAGATTACCCAGGGCTTAGTTTTGATACGATTTATCGAAACCTGTCTTTATATGAAGATCTTGGGATATTAGAGACAACGGAATTATCAGGGGAGAAACTGTTCCGTTTTAAATGTTCGTTTTCCCATCATCATCACCACTTTATTTGTTTGACATGCGGTAAAACAAAGGAAATCGACGCTTGCCCTATGGACAAGCTTGATGCTGATCTAGAGGATTATCACATTAGCGGACATAAATTTGAAATTTACGGAACGTGTCCTTCTTGCGAACCGAAGGAAGTTCATTCATGAAAGAAGCCAGCCGATGGGCTGGCTTTTTGTTTTGTCATGTTGAAAACGTTTTACAAAGGATAGCTGTTTCATTAAAATGAGAACAACAGATCATCTATAGAAGCAGATTTGAGTCTTTAGAAATAGGGGGTGGGGTCAAAAGTGGCGTATTATATCGTATTCGATGTAGGCGGGACAAAAACAAAGCATGGGGTCATGGATCGACATGGTGAGCTGATCACGAGCGGCGACTACGAAACAAACTGCCGGCAGCTTGAGCCGTTTTTAGAGGACATGGAGAACGTGGTGAAAGAGTATCAAAGGACTTGGGATATCAAAGGGATTGCGATGAGTCTTCCGGGGTTTGTTGACAGTCAAACGGGTTATACGGAATTTGCAGGAGCGATTATTGCTTTAAATGGCCAAAATGTCAAAACGCTTTTGGAAGAAAAAACATCACTTCGTGTAGAAGTAGAAAATGATGCGAACTGTGCAGCTCTGGCTGAAAAATTTAGTGGTCATGCGAAAGAGTGTGACAGCTTTATATGTATGACGCTTGGGACTGGTGTCGGCGGCGGTATTTTTGCTGGCGGAGAGCTTGTGCGCGGTGCCTCTTTTCGCGGCGGTGAATTTGGCATGATGCTGACAGAAACAGAAAGCGGTCAGTTTACGACACTCAACAGCAGTGCTTCGACAGCTGGATTGATACGAAGCTACAAAAAGCAGCAGGGAATTCCACAAAGTCAGCAAATCGACGGTCAAGAGATCTTTGAAAAAGCCAAGCATGATCCGGCCATTGAGAAGATGATCGATCAGTGGTACAAACGAATCGCAATTGGCATTTACAATGTGTCAACTGTTCTCAATCCAGAGAAAATCCTCATTGGCGGGGGCGTGAGTGCAAGGCCCGATTTGATTCCAAACATTGAGAAACATTTACATACTTTGCATGCATGGAAAAACATACAGGTGACACTGGAAACGTGCTATTACTTCAATCAGGCAGGTATGATGGGTGCACTTTATCATTTTTTAATAAAAGAAGGACATCATCGTACAATCAAAAAGCCGATACATTAAACGTATCGGCTTCAGCGTGTAGACAAACCCTCGCATTCTTTGTCAGTCCTGCGTTCCGGTGCTCACGAATGTCAAATTCGCTCCGCTCCAGTACTCGTCCTTCCTAGGGCTGCAAAGGTTTTCTATCACGCTGAAACGAAGACAAAGGGCTAAAATAAAGTTCATTTTAGCCCTTTGTCAACAATCTGAAGCCGATACATTAAAAACGTATCGGCTTTTGATCTGTTTTAGTAAGCAGTTTGCAGACGCTTTTCATACTGTTTGATCCATTGGGATGCTTCTTGCCAGTTATTCACGCGAATGATCCGTTCATCAATTGGCATTTGATTATACGGTGAGTTAAACAGAATCACTGGAATGTCAGCTTCTTTTGCAATCATTGTGGCATTGCCATGGTGATCTTCAAAAAACACATCGATCTTATGTTTTTGAACAGCTTCCACCTTATGATGTCCGCCAACAAGCTCGATATCGTCATAATGGACATGATTCTCCTCAAACCATTTGTAGGTGATGTCTGAGTGATGCTGCCTTCTGGCTGTGATATAAATCAATTGATGATGATGTTTCATTTGATTGAGGATTTCTTTTGCACCCTCGGCAGGCTTTGCCTGTTTATAAATAAGAGGCTCATACTCATTCATCCAGCCCCAAAATTCTTCATTTGAAATCTTTAAAAGCTTCGTCAAATCATATTCCGTCATATCATCTAGTGTGATGTCACATTGAAACGACTCATTTAAGTAGGGGACAAAGGTGTCCTGCGCCGTGACTGTGCCATCGATATCAATTCCTAAACGTAACATGCCCACACTCCTCATATTTATCCTCTTAAAGTGTAACATAATCAATTCACAATTCCAGCAAGTTTTAGCAAACATGAAACAGACATTTTTGCTCATACTAAAAAAGCTCCTTTCTATTAACCAAAAGGGGGAATTGATCATGGAAAGAGACGAAGATTTCAGAAGAAATGATCGTGAAATCGACACACACTTTAGTAATGATGATGGCTATTTAGAGGAAACAGCTGCTGAAATTGCAGAGCCATATCAAGCATCAAGAGATCGTGAAGACAGAAGAGAACGTGACCATGTAGGTGACGATTCAGGCAGTAAGGGGATAGGCTATACAGCACTCGCGATCGCGATTATCTCACTATTTGTCTTGCCGGTGCTATTAGGCGTAGCGGCAATCGTCGTTGGTTATATTGCAAGAAGAAAAGGAGCACATGCGCTTGGCGCATGGTCAATCGGGATCGGAATCGTTTCCGTCATCCTCGGCATCTTTATCACTCCGTTCTTTTAACAGGACAGGAACAGAAAAACGCCTGACAGTGATGTCAGGCGTTCTTTGTTATGCGTTCGCTTGTTTTGCTTTTTCAGCTTCCATTTTCGCATAATGTTCTTCAGCGATTTTATCGATTTCTTTTTTCAGTTCTTCGACCATTGTTTCTTCTGGTACTTTCCGAACAATTTCACCTTTGCGGAATAAGAGGCCTTCACCTCTAGCACCAGCGATGCCGATATCAGCTTCACGCGCTTCACCCGGACCGTTTACAGCACATCCGAGAACAGCTACTTTAATTGGTGCTTTAATTTTAGAAATATATTCTTCGACTTCATTTGCAATGCTAATGAGGTCAATTTCAATTCGTCCACAAGTTGGACAAGAGATGAGTGTGGCTGCATTTGATGCAAGGCCAAATGATTTTAATAATTCACGTGCCACTTTGACCTCTTCGACCGGGTCAGCACTTAATGAAATACGGAGTGTGTTACCAATCCCCATATTCAAGATTGCGCCAAGACCAGCAGCACTTTTGACCGTACCTGCAAATAACGTACCTGATTCTGTAATCCCAAGATGAAGAGGATAATCAAAGGCTTTTGCTGCTTTTTCGTATGCCTCAATCGCAAGGTTTACGTCAGATGCTTTCATACTGACAATGATGTCATGAAAGTCTAGGTCTTCTAAAATTTTAATGTGATGCAGTGCACTTTCAACCATACCATCTGCTGTTGGATAGCCGTATTTATCAAGAATCTTTTTCTCGAGTGAACCGGCGTTTACCCCAATACGAATTGGAATGCCTTTTTCTTTTGCCGCTTTCACAACAGCTTCGACTTTTTCTCGTCTTCCGATGTTTCCTGGGTTGATACGAATTTTGTCTGCACCTGCTTCAATCGCTTTCAGTGCAAGCTTGTAGTCAAAATGAATGTCGACAACAAGGGGAATGTTGATTTGTTTTTTAATGTCCGCAATCGCATTTGCTGCACGCTCATCTGGGCATGCGACACGCACGATTTGACAGCCAGCTTCTTCTAAACGTTTAATTTCAGCTACTGTCGCTTCGACATCATGTGTTTTGGTTGTCGCCATACTTTGAATGACGACTTCATTGTTTCCACCTATAGTTAAAGGTCCCACTTTGACGGGACGCGTTTTTGTACGATGTGTGACTTCACTCACTTGTCAATCGCTCCTTAGTGTACATGCAATTCGTTTGCAGTGTACGACGTGTTTTACATCTCATATTGTAACAGTCTCTTCGTATGAATGACAAGGAATTAACGTTTTATCTCTTATAGACCGGAAACTTGTATGTGCTGCCTGCCCGAATTTCGTTCGCTTTGACGCCTTGATTCAGTGCTTCAAAGTCTTCGATCACTTCATCTAATGGCTTACTTGTATGTACGATAGAGACGACGGTTTGTCCTTGTTTAACAGTGACAGTTTTATATGCCTGTTTTTCAGCTGTTTGAAAGGCGCTGGCGGGAACAGCAGGGCCTTCCTGAACGGGGATCGTTCCATTTTTTAAATCAAAAAAGATAATAAAGAGGACAAACAAACTGACTAGTAAAAAAATAATTCGCCGCATTTTACTCACCGCTTTTAAGAGTTTACTTCAGTGTATGTTTGTCCCTGAGTTGATAGAACAAAAAGAGTGAGAAAGCTAGGAAGGGTGGTTCTAGTGAGTTCTATTATGACTTGTAATCGGAAAAATTTTTGATAAGCCAAAGCGCTTTCTTTATTATGATAAAATAAAAAAAGGGGGAGAGTATATGAAGAAAATCAGTCAGAATATATATGTAAGAACACTAACAGAAAGTGATGCAGAAGCTCTATTAACACTTGAACGAGAGAATCGCACCTATTTTCAGCAATTTACACCTTTGGTTCAGGATGATTTTTTTACTGTACCTCGTCAAAAGGAACGGATTAACCGCAGTATGCAAAGGCGTGCAAAAGATGAAGCCTATATGCACGGTATTTTCTTAAATGAAACAGATGCATTAATTGGAACGATCTCACTCCATTCTGTTGAAAGAGGACCGATTCAAGGGGCTTTGCTTGGATATGTGCTCGATGAAAGGCAAGGCGGGAAGGGGTATATGACAGAGGCGATTCGTTTGATTATCGATTATGCCTTTTATGAACTGTACCTTCACCGCATAGAGGCTGGCGTAAAACCATCTAACATTGGTTCCATTCGTGTGCTTGAGAAGACAGGGTTTGAAAATGAGGGACTTCATCGTAAAAAAGTAAAGATCAATGATAAGTGGGAGGATCACTATATGTTTGCGATCATCCATCCAGATGAGTCATAGGGTCAAAACAAATAAAAAAGCTCCCCAAAATGAGGGAGCTTATTTTTTTGCAGGTATTTCTTTAACGACAAGATATAAGAAAATAAAGTTAATCACCCAATTTAATAAAAATGAGTTCGCAACCGGCGTGTTTAATGCACTCATGATGGCGAAAAAGACGGTTGTTAATGTGAGTGAATAGGCAGAGAGCTTCCAAAGCATTTGAAAGGACAGCTCTTTTTGCTGCATTCGTTTAATAAATGTACCAAGCATGGCTAGGAATGTTGCGCTGATGAACATGAGAGCAGCAGTAGATAGGTACAGCAGGACACAAATGACAGGGATAATGATCGCTTGATTCTGGTTTGTGACGCTGGCAAGTTCATCTTTTGTGAGTGTTCCGCCAAGCAGCTGGTATGGAATATCTGTCATTTGTCCGTCAATGGCAATCACTGCTTTTTCTTTCAATAACGCAATGGCTGTTTGTTTTGATTCAAGCTCACTTGATTTTATTTTTTCAGCGGGATCAAAGATAATCGTGATGCCGTTTTCTTCTTTTTCGATCGGCGTGCTTTGGTCCGCTTGAAGCGTTCCTTTTTCAATGGAAAAGTCGGGTAAATCTTTTTTAATCACATGCTGAAATCCTGACATCGCATTTGAAATCTCTTGGCTCATATGATAGCCCTGGGGGACAGCTGCGATGATCGAAAGGATAAAGATGAATAAAATGGCCTTTCCAATCCCAGTAAAACGTGCTCTGGCAATATCTTTTGGTGAATAAATTCCTTTTAACAATAAACTAAATACGTTCAACCGATTCACTTCCTACATTCTTTTCTATTTCTCACATTGTATCAATGTCTATCCATCCAGTACAAGTACGGCCTTCATTGCTGGTTAAGATAGAAGGAATGAGGCATAATGTATACAGCATATAAAAAGGAGGCGGCTGCGGATTGGACGTGCTGTATTGGATTTTGATCGGCTGTGCATTTATCATTGCGTTTGTGGGGCTTGTCTATCCAATCATTCCTAGTGTGGTTTTCATGGTTCTTGGGTTTATTTTATATGGGCTTTTTTTTAGCTTTGAGAAATTGACGCTCACCTTTTGGCTCATTCAAGCCATGTTTACAGCTGTGTTATTTGCTGCGGATTATGTCTCCAATCTGATTGGGGTGAAACGCTTTGGCGGCAGCCGGGCGGCCATTTGGGGAAGTACCATTGGGCTTTTAGCCGGTCCTTTTGTGATTCCGATTGCTGGAATTATCATTGGTCCATTTATCGGCAGTGTCATCGCAGAGCTGCTCGTTCATCAAAAAGATCTGAAGACAAGTGTGAAAGTTGGGCTTGGCTCATTAATTGGTTTTGTGTCAGGCGTATTTGCAAAAGGGTTGATTCAAGCACTGATGCTGGGAATCTTTTTGTTTTATGTGCCTCGCTAAATGGAAAATCGGTGTTTAACACTCTTTCAGAAGGGTTAAATACAAAATAAACACTGAAATGTTTCAGATCATGAGCAATAACGTTGAAACAAGCCGTTTCTTTTGATACTCTTTGATTAGGGTGAATTGCTTGCTTACTAAGGAAGCATTTCAGTACATACATTTCTAAGGAGGAATTTAACCATGGCTTTTAAACTTCCAGAATTACCATATGCTTACGATGCATTAGAACCACATATCGACAAGGAAACAATGACGATTCACCACACAAAACACCATAACACTTATGTAACAAACTTAAACAAAGCAATCGAAGGTGTATCAGCTCTTGAAGATCAATCAATTGAAGAGCTAGTGGCTAACTTGAACTCTGTGCCTGAAAACATTCGTACAGCTGTACGTAACAATGGCGGAGGACATGCGAACCACTCATTATTCTGGACGCTTCTTTCACCAAACGGTGGCGGCGCACCAACTGGTGAACTTGCAGATGCGATCGAAAAAGAATTAGGCGGATTTGAAAAATTCAAATCTGATTTCGCTGCAGCAGCTGCAGGACGCTTTGGTTCTGGTTGGGCATGGCTTGTTGTGAACAATGGCAAACTTGAAATCACAAGCACACCAAACCAAGATTCTCCTTTAACTGAAGGAAAAACACCAATCCTAGGACTAGACGTTTGGGAGCATGCTTACTACCTAAACTACCAAAACCGTCGTCCTGATTACATTTCAGCATTCTGGAATGTTGTGAACTGGGATGAAGTGGCTCGCCTTTACAGCGAAGCTAAATAAATGATTTGATTTGAAAAGACCTGCTTCTCTCTGAGAGCGGGTCTTTTTATATTTTCCCTCCTTTTTTTACATATCTGCCTTTTGATGAGACAGACTATTGTGTAGAAAAGGAGAATGAATGATATGAGCAGATTAAAGAAAATGTTCGGGGACATGGATGTCACAAGAGATTTATTGCTCCTCCTCACGATTGGCGGATTATACGCACTTGCGATTGCGCTTTCGAATACGTTTGTGAACGTGTATTTATGGAAACAGTCTGGGCGATTTACAGACCTTGCGATTTATAACTTGGCAATTGTTGTCCTTCAGCCCATTACCTTTTTATTTGCTGGACGGCTCGCTAAAAAAATAGATCGTGCATTTGTCCTTCGTTTCGGTGTCATCTTCTTAGCCGCTTTTTACTTAATTGTTCTCATGGCAGGAGAGCAAGCGGCAGCTCGGCTCGTGTTATTAGGCAGTGTGCTTGGAATCGGCTATGGTTTTTACTGGCTTGCCTTTAACGTGCTCACTTTTGAGATTACTGAACCTGAAACAAGGGATTTCTTTAATGGATTTTTAGGAGTGCTTACCTCTACAGCCGGTATGATCGGGCCGCTCATTGCAGGAATTGTGATTTCTCAATTAACGGATGATACAGGCTATACAGTGATTTTCACTTTATCGCTTTTTTTGTTTTCACTAGCGGTTGTGATGAGTTTTTTCCTCAAGAGGAGACAATCAAAAGGAAAATTTATCATTAAGCAAATTTGGAAAGAGCGCCATGCGGACGAGAATTGGCGTAAGATCACAACTGCTCACTTTTTTCAGGGGCTCCGTGAAGGCGTGTTTGTCTTTTTAATCAGTGTCTTTGTGTTTATTGCAACAAACAGTGAGCTTGCTTTAGGCACATTTGGTCTAGTCAATTCAGGTGTTGCCTTTTTTGCCTATTTTTTTGCTACTCGTTTGATTAAGAAAAAATGGCGCAAAAAAGCGATTATGTTTGGCGGGCTTATTTTATACGGCGCTTTATTTTTAATCGTCTTTCACTTGTCCTATGTATCACTGCTTATGTACGCAGTAGCCATTGCGATCGGCTACCCGCTTCTGCTAGTTCCGTATGTCTCTTTAACTTACGATGTCATCGGTCATGCCAGATATGCAAGAAAAGCCCGAATTGAATATATTGTCGTCAGAGAACTATTTTTAAATGCAGGGCGTATTTGTTCGATTGTCTTTTTTCTTTTATCTGTCACCTTACTGGGCGATCGGCTTGGGATTCCTGCTTCACTTGTCATACTCGGAGCGGGGCACACCCTTATTTATTATTTTGTAAAGGACATTCATTTAAAAGAGAAAACAGCTGATATAGAAGAGGCTGACGGTCAAAAGCCTGTTTCTCAAACGAACCTTATGAAGGGAGAAAGGTAAAATTTCTTACCAATGGAACATCAAATTTCTAGATAAATGATAGAAAAACCGCTAAAATGATGATGGCACCTTTTATACATAAAAAGGGGTGCCATTTCTTTCTTGATAGAAAAGGTGATGTGATGAGAAACAAGAAAAACAAAAAAGACGCGAAGGAAGGGCGCAAAACACTTCCGATCCGGCTGAATTTATTATTTTTAGCTGCGTTCATTATTTTTACCGGTGTTGTGGTCAGACTCGGTTTTGTGCAGATTGTGAATGGAGAAGATTATAAAAAGCAGGCAGAAAAACAAGAAGACGTGAATGTCAGTTCATCTGCTCCGCGCGGAAAAATTTATGATCGAAACTATAACACGATTGTCAGCAATAAAGCGCTAAATGCCATTACATATACGAGAACCTCGACGACTTCACAAGAAGAGCGGCTCAAAGTGGCAACAAAATTAGCGGATATGATTCACGTAAGTACGAAGAAAATCACAGATCGTGATAAAAAAGATTTCTGGATCTTAACCCATCCGAATGAAGCGAAAAAGCTTGTTCAAAAAGAAGCCGATTTAAAGGGTGACGATAAGGTCTCTGATGATAAACTATACGAGCTCCAGCTGAAACGCATCACAGACAAGGAATTAAATCAACTGACGAAAAAAGATTTGCAAGTGCTTGCGATTAAAAGACAAATGGATGCAGGCTATGCACTTACGCCTCAATTCATAAAAAATGAAGACGTTAAACCAAGTGAAATTGCTTACGTCTCTGAGCATTTGGACGAGCTACCAGGTGTAGATGTCACAACAGACTGGTCACGCAGCTATCCTTATAAAGGACTGCTCCGCAGTATGCTCGGCAGTGTGTCTTCAAGTGATGAAGGTCTTCCGTCGTCACTGCTTGAACATTATCTATCACTCGGCTACAGCCGAAATGATCGTGTAGGAAAAAGCTATCTTGAATATCAATATGAAGATGTGCTGCAAGGTCAAAAAGAAAAAGAACAAAGTACAACGGATAAAGAAGGCAATGTCACAAGCTCTAAAGTGTTAACAGAAGGAAAGAGCGGGAAAGACCTTGTGCTGACGATTGATATTCAGCTGCAAAAAGCGGTGGAAAAAATCATCGAAAAGAACTTGAAAAGTGCGAAGCAAAGAGGCGGAACAGAACTTCTTGATCGTGCGTTTGTTGTCATGATGGACCCGAGAAATGGGGAAGTGCTCTCGATTGCGGGTAAACAGATTACCAATAAGAATGGGACATACAAATTTGATGACTATGCACTAGGAACGATGACATCATCATATGCGATGGGATCAGCAGTAAAAGGGGCAACTGTACTGACAGGTTATAAAACAGGCGTCCTTCACATTGGAAGCACCCAATACGATGAACCGCTCTATATCGCTCAGTCACCGCCGAAAAAATCCTATCAAAATATGGGACTCATTAATGATTTAACCGCACTAGAACGTTCATCAAACGTGTATATGTTTAAAACAGCGATTGCAATTGGGAAAGGGGAATATCGTAAGAATCAGCCGCTCCCAATTGATACAAAGGCGTTTGATACGTTCCGTTACAATTTTAGTAAATTTGGTCTTGGAGTTGAGACAGGTATTGACCTGCCAAACGAAGCAACTGGCTATCGTGGAACGTCTACACAATCCGGTCTTTTACTTGACTATGCGATTGGACAATATGACACGTTTACACCGCTACAAATGGCGCAATACGTCTCAACGATTGCCAATGGCGGCTATCGTTTACGTCCTCAGCTCGTAAAAGAAGTGAGAGAGCCAGATCCGCAAAGAGGCATTGGGGCTGTAACGGAGTCCGTCAAGCCGGATGTACTGAATAAGCTCGATATGACAAGTGATGAGATCAAACGCGTACAGCAAGGATTCAAGCTTGTGATGCAGAACCCAAGAGGGACAGCATATTCGAACTTTGGCAACAAAAAATACAATCCAGCTGGCAAAACAGGGACCGCTCAATCATTCTATGACGGCCCGATTAAAAGCAAACGCGGCACACCGACGTATAACACAACACTTGTTGCGTATGCGCCTGCTGATAATCCAGAAGTAGCGATTTCAGTTGTCGTGCCTTGGGTGTATCAAGATTACAACCAGCGCTATCCGATTACAAATGATATTGGTGAACAAGTATTAGACAAGTACTTTGAACTGAAATCGAAACAGGAAAGCAATGATACACAAGCGAAGAACAAAAACAAAATTGAAAATGAAGCAGAAACAAATAACTAGACCTATTCTAGGTAAAAACGCTCACTTTTTGTGGGCGTTTTTTTATATTTTCTTCAAACTTTTCGATATAAATTGACAAAAATCATAAAAAACCCCGCAATTTCTCTACAAATCTTCGACATTTACAAAACCTTAACATTCCATTTAAACGAAATTAATAAAGAACCTTTAATGTATTACTCGTAGGACAAATTATTCAGGGGGTATTCTTGAAATGAAAAAGAACAAATTATGGCTGCTTACTTTCCTTACTATCGCATTGTTAGCATTCGTCACAGCATGCGGAAACAGCAGCTCAAGCGGAGATTCAAAAGACAGTAAAGGAAATGCTTCAAACAAAGATGAGGCATCAGGTTCCATTACCATCTCAGGATCATCTGCGATGCAGCCTTTAGTTCTTGCGGCAGCAGAAAAATTCATGGATAAACATCCAAAAGCCGATATTCAAGTACAAGCCGGCGGTTCAGGAACAGGACTTTCTCAAGTATCAGAAGGATCTGTACAAATTGGGAACTCAGATGTATTCGCAGAAGAGAAAGACGGAATCGACGCAAAAGCTTTAAAAGACCACAAAGTAGCAGTTGTTGGAATGGCGGCAGCTGTTAACCCTGAAGTTGGTGTCAAAGACATCACAAAGGACGAATTGAAAAAAATCTTCACTGGTAAAATCAAAAACTGGAAAGAGCTTGGCGGGAAAGACCAAAAAATCACACTTGTGAACAGACCTGACTCATCAGGAACTCGTGCAACATTTGTGAAATATGCACTTGACGGCGCGACTCCTGCAGAAGGAATCACAGAGGATTCTTCAAACACAGTGAAAAAGTTGATTGCAGAAACACCAGGTGCGATTGGGTACCTAGCATTCTCTTATTTAACAGATGACAAAATTACACCGCTTAGCATTGATGGTGTGAAACCAGAAGAAAGCAATGTAGAAAGCGGTAAATATACAATTTGGGCATATGAGCACTCTTATACAAAAGGTGAGCCAGACGGTTTAGCAAAACAATTTTTAGATTACTTGATGAGTGACGAAGTACAAAAAGAAATCGTTAAAGACCAAGGCTACATCTCAGTCTCTAATATGAAAGTAGAAAGAGACGCAACAGGCAAACAAACAGATAAGTAAAAGGTCTTGAATTGATGATGAAGGAAAAGTGGAGCTTTTCACTTTTCCTTTTATGACATTCATAGGAGTGTAGAAAAAGATGAAACAGATAGAACATACAGAAGCGAGCGATCGACTGATCAGCTCGAAAAAAAATAGGCAAATGGATGAAGTAAGAGGAAGTATTTTGGTGAAATTTTGCGCATTCTTAATGATTGCTGTATCAATTGCCATCACAATCTTCCTTGGTATTAAGGGTTTACAATCTTTCATCGTAAATGGTGTAAGCCCAATTGAGTTCTTAACCAGTATCAATTGGAACCCTACAGCAGAAAATCCGCAATACGGCGCATTTCCGTTTATCTTTGGTTCAATCGCTGTCACGCTTCTATCAGCACTCATAGCAGCACCGCTAGGCATCGCAGGAGCGATCTTTATGACAGAAATTGCACCTGCATGGGGACGGAAAATTCTCCAGCCAGTGATTGAACTGCTTGTAGGGATTCCATCCGTTGTTTACGGATTCATAGGTCTTACAGTATTGGTGCCGTTTATTGGACACTTCAAGTTAAGCGGTTCAGGGCACAGTGTTTTAGCAGGAACGATTGTCCTGTCTATTATGATTCTGCCGACTGTTACATCCATTGCAACTGATGCAATGGCTTCACTTCCAAAAAGTTTACGTGAGGGATCGTATGCATTAGGCGCAACAAGATGGCAAACGATCAGACGTGTTCTTGTACCGGCAGCGCTTCCGACATTAATGACAGCGGTCGTGCTTGGAATGGCAAGAGCATTTGGAGAAGCCCTTGCCGTTCAGATGGTCATTGGAAACACGCGTAATCTACCAGAAAGTATTATGGACACAGCTGGTACATTAACTACCATTATTACTTTAAACATGGGACATACAACGTATGGAAGTGTTGAAAACAATACACTTTGGTCAATGGGACTTGTCCTTCTAGTTGTATCATTTATGTTCATACTCATTATCAGATACTTGTCATCTAGGAGGAAGATTTAATGAATAGCAAAATGACCGATCGTTTTGCCACAATCGTTTTTGGATTATGTGCCGTCATTATTACGGCGATACTTGTTGGCTTGTTTTCTTATATCATCTTCAACGGTGCCAAAGAATTAAATTTTGACTTTTTGACTACCCGCTCAAGTGCGATTGGCTCTGGCGGCGGTATCAGGGATCAGCTGTTTAACTCGTTTTACATTCTATTTATTACGATGCTGTTTACTGTGCCTCTTGGCGTGGGCGGTGGGGTGTACATGGCAGAATATGCACCTCAAAACAAAGTGACTGATTTTATTCGTACATGTATTGAAGTGTTATCGTCTCTGCCATCGATCGTCATCGGTATGTTTGGTTTGCTGATGTTTGTTAATTTAACAGGATGGGGCTATACGATCATCGGAGGAGCCCTTGCGCTGACTGTCTTTAATCTGCCAGTGATGGTCAGGGTGACAGAAGATGCACTTCGATCTGTACCGAAGGATCAAAAGGAAGCATCGCTTGCGCTCGGTGTGACAAAGTGGCATACAGTGAAGACGGTTCTGATCCCAGGTGCGATTCCATCCATTATAACTGGAGCGATTTTAGCATCGGGAAGAGTTTTCGGTGAGGCGGCTGCTCTTCTTTTCACAGCAGGTCTTTCAACACCGCGTCTTGATTTTACAAACTGGAGTCCTTTCTCCGATACGTCACCACTGAATATTTTTAGACCGGCAGAAACATTAGCCGTTCATATATGGAACGTCAATACACAGGGGATTATTCCAGATGCAGAGGCCATTGCAAATGGTGCATCAGCCGTACTTGTGCTCTCTGTATTAGTATTCAACTTAGCAGCTAGATGGCTTGGTTCATTTATTCATAAGAAGCTTACGTCAAAATAAATAGTGAGAGGTGTGAAGGGGAAATGGTTCAAATGCTAGCAGAAAAAAAAGAGATTGCAGCAAAAAAGGCTCCACTTCAAGCGGAACAGATTCTACAGGTGCAGGATTTAAGTATTTATTATGGTGAAAAAAGAGCAGTCAATCAAATTTCATTTGAAATTGAAAAAAATGCAATTACGGCATTAATCGGCCCATCAGGGTGCGGAAAATCGACTTTTTTACGCAGTATTAACCGCATGAACGACCTAATTCCAGGTGCACGAAGTGAAGGGGCGATCATGTACGAAGGGTTAAATATTTTGGATGATCGTATTAATGTGGTGAATTTAAGAAGAGAAATCGGGATGGTCTTCCAAAAGCCAAATCCATTTCCTAAATCCATCTACAACAACATTACGCATGCGCTAAAATATGCGGGTGAAAAAAGGAAATCAGTGCTTGATGATGCGGTAGAAGAAAGCTTAACAAAGGCAGCACTATGGGATGAGGTCAAGGATCGCTTGCACCGATCTGCCTTATCATTATCAGGCGGCCAGCAGCAGCGCCTCTGTATTGCACGTACCCTTGCGATGAAACCTAGCGTGCTTTTATTAGATGAACCGGCTTCTGCCTTAGACCCGATCTCAAATGCAAAAATTGAAGAGCTATTATCGGAATTAAAACATGATTATTCGATTGTCATTGTCACACACAATATGCAGCAAGCGTTACGTGTATCTGATCATACAGCCTTTTTCCTGAATGGTGATCTAGTGGAATACGATGCGACTGAACGTATCTTTACACGTCCTGCGCAGCAAAAAACAGAAGACTATATTAATGGTCGATTCGGATAAGGCGGGTGGATTTTGATGAATGCAGTAGCAACTGAAACAGCCAAAAAAGAAGTGTTTCGTGTGAATGATATGAACCTTTGGTACGGACAGCATCACGCACTGAAGCATATTGATTTAGACATTAAAGAGCATGAGGTCACAGCGATTATCGGTCCGTCCGGCTGCGGAAAGTCAACTTTTATAAAGACCTTAAATCTCATGGTCAAAACAGTGCCAGGTGTGAAAATCACCGGGGATATGATGTATAACGGTGACAATATTTTAAAAGGCCGTGTCGATCTAGTGGAACTGCGTAAAAACGTCGGGATGGTCTTTCAAAAAGGAAACCCATTCCCTCAATCTATCTTTGATAATGTCGTCTACGGGCCAAGAATTCACGGGGTGAAGAGCAAGCAGCAATTGAAAGAAATCGCTGAAAAAGCGCTTCGTGATGTTGCCCTTTGGGATGAAGTGAAAGATCGATTAAGTGCGCCTGCATTAGGTCTTTCCGGCGGTCAGCAGCAGCGTCTTTGTATCGCAAGAGCCATTGCCACAAGCCCGGATATTCTATTAATGGATGAACCAACATCTGCGCTTGACCCTGTTTCAACATTAAAGATTGAAGAATTGATCATGAAACTGAAAGAGAAATATACGATTGCCATTGTGACGCATAATATGCAGCAAGCGGCAAGGGTATCAGACCGAACAGCGTTCTTCTTGATGGGCGAGCTTGTTGAGGTCAATGATACGAATGTGATGTTCTCAGAGCCAAATGATCAAAGAACAAATGATTATATATCAGGACGATTTGGATAATCAAAAACCCCCTGGAGGTCAATGCCGCCAGGGGGTTTTTGATGTTATTTTGTTAAGGCTTTGACGATTTGTTTGAATGTCATACCTGTTTTTAAATTGAATTTGCCGGCACGAATTTCTTTATGGTAGCCTGCGTCTATCACGTAATCATTAAAATCTTTAGACGAGTTGATGATTCCGTCCTTTTCAAGCATGTCTGAAACATCACTTGTGCTCATACCGTTTTTAATCACGAATTTAACCGTTTTGCCTTTTGGCTTGTCCGTTGTTTGTTTATCGTTCTGAGAATCGCCGTCTTCATTTGCTTTCAGTGCTTTTTCTTTATAATCAAGAAGTTGTTGATATGTTTCACGGCTGACGGAGACTTCTTTTTTAGAGTCTAAGTAATTTTTCACGTCAGTGTCTGTCACTTTCGCTGCGAGGGTTTCTTTTGTTGTAGAATCAGCTGCCGCTTCATCTTTTCCAGTAAGGAAAAAGACGATCGCCAGAACACCAGTTGCAAGAATCATACCTGCTGCAAACGTTTGGATGCTTTTTTTCGTCATACAAGCACCCTCTCGTTGTCTTTAATGATCATGTTCACATCTTCTACAGATACATGCTCAGCGCGCGCAATCGCCTCAGGAGACATGCCATTTTGATGCTTTGAAATGATTTGTCTTGCAATAGATGGATCAATTTCTGAATGCTTGCGGACAACGATGTTTGTTTCAAGCAATTCTTCTTCAAGAACCTTCATTTTCTTTTTCAGTTTATAGATTTCTTGCATTGCAGATAGTTGAAGTGTTTCAAGTTCCTGTTCGACTTCTTTAATCGGCTCTCTTTGAAAATATGAGAATGCAATCAGTACAATACTGACAACAAGCAATCCGATAATTGCAATTTCCATGTTTCATCACCTTTTATTCATATTTTAATGCTGAAAGCCAAAAAAGGCTCTCATGATTGTTTCAGACAGTTTTCGACCCTTCTTTTTTATACCATAAAAAAGCTAGTTTCAAAAGGAATTGCTGAAAAAATCACCTTTTTTTCATCATTTTTCTTTTTATAGGGAAACCAAGTATGAAAACCTTGCCCGCTGTTAAAATAAAAGAAGACGGATCAGATGAAAAAAAGCTGTGGAACAAAGAGGGGGTTCTCATGTATACAGTACGACAAAGAACGTGTTTTTATAGGGGAGAAGGCGATTTTTCATCACATGACCAGACAATATGGATCAGGATGCGGGTGGAATGCATTGAAAAATGAAATTGGTGAAAAAACATTCTAGCATTCCTTAGCTAGAAGTGGTATTATAGTTAGGTCTGAATGTGAATTGATTTTAGTTTGGAGGGAAAAACATGCGCGTAAATATTACTCTAGCTTGCACTGAATGCGGTGAGCGTAACTATATTACTAAAAAGAATAAGCGAAACAATCCAGATCGCGTTGAATTCAAAAAGTATTGCTCACGTGATAAAAAACAAACTTTACATCGTGAAACAAAGTAAGCAGCAGGGAATTTTCCTGCTGTTTTTTTATGATGGGAGATGAACCTGTATGAAAAAGGAGCTCCGCCTTCAAACATTGGCCATGCTTGATCAGATAAGCGCTGAAGAGTTCAATCGCTACGCCGCTCTAATTCATGAACACGTGCTACAGCTGTCAGAATGGAAACAGGCGAAAACGATTGCTTTGACTATGTCTAGGGGAAAAGAAATACCGACAATGCCTCTGATTGAAAAAGCGTGGGAAGAAGGAAAAACAGTTTGTATTCCCACCTGTTTCCCGAAAACAAAAGAGATGGTGTTTTATGAATATACACCTGAAACAAAGATGACATCCAGCTACTTTGGGCTATTGGAGCCAGACCCTCTTGAGTCTAAAGCTGTACATAAAGAAGCCATTGATTTGATCATTGTCCCTGGGGTGTGCTTCGATCAACGTGGTTACCGTATCGGTTACGGAGGCGGCTATTATGACCGGTATTTAGCTGATTATCATGGAACCACGCTTGCTCTTTGCCTCTCTGTTCAGCAAGTAGACCATCTTCCAGCTGAACCGCATGACATACCAGTATCTATCATGGTCAGTGAGGAAGGCGCGTTTTATCAAAAGTAAAAGTCCGCTGCTTATGCGTAAGAACGGGCTTTTTTGTGTTGAGACTGTTTGGTTTGATGCGTTGGTCGAAGTGAATACTTTTGACTTACAACTTGATCATGATTATTGGTTCGATTTTTTTCAAACCCATCTTGATTTTGGGGTGTTGGGAAAAATAGCTTGAAAATAAGAAGAGAGCATATTAAAGCTCATGTCGCCTTGTACAATAGAACACTCAAGCTGCTTGAAGGTTTTGAAAAGCCATATCAAACATGGATTTGTATTTACGAACAAGATCCTGCATTTGACGCAGTATATATCCATACACCAAATCCAAACGATCACAACTTCCCGCACAAGATCGAAGAGTTAGAGTGGGATGGTAAGCTGCCTCATACGTTCAAGGATTTGATTGACCTTCAACAATTTGATGTAGCTTATCTTCACACAGAGTATGGAGAAGAGTTTTATATTCAATCAAAAGAACAAGGGATTAGGCTGTGAAAACTGACTAATAAAAGAGGCCATTGTCAGCGATAAAAATGATGGTTCATGCATAAACAAATCCTATTTAAGCCACGATACGAACATAGGAGGGAATATGATGAATAAAATGATTTGGAGCATTGTGTTCACACTGTTTGCATTCGTTCTTGTGCAAAATCGTTATCGGGTCATGAATTTGATCTTAGGTCAAAACCAAGTGCGTCACTTTTTTATTAAATGGCTAATGAAAATCCCATATTTTCGGACGAAATTTATTCGCCAAGCATTCTAATCCCGCAAAAGCCGGGATTTTTTTGTTGAGAAATGCGTATAAGAGTAATTCTTGCTATAATAATGTAAAAAATGGAGCGCGAATGAATGAATGTCATAGATAGTCTATTTTGGCGAGTGATTGATGAACTCAGACAAAAAGGATACGAGATGATTCAAAGTCCGTACCCAGAAGATGAAATCTTTTTTGAAGCACCACGAAACTCAGGATATGATCTCATCCGTCTATATAGAAGAGATGTGAATTTTAGACAGGAGATCGTTCGAGATATGGAAGAGCAGGCCTTTCGGATGAATCAGTTAAGAGAAGCCATGCGTAAACGTTCTCTCCATCTCCTGCAGCTACAATTTACAGCTGATCATCCAGTAGATGATTGGGAAGACATAAACGGTCAACCGCAAAAACAGCAAAAGGTGACGGTGACACCTGTTTTACTGAATGAAGAAACCCTTCAAAACGATGGACACGAGCTGCAAAAATGGCTGAATACATCACTCTCGATTGATGTAGAAGAGGCGAAGGCAGATACAGCCGAAGATGTGATGCAGCTTAAAATGAACGTGCTTCAGGCATTTCAAGATCAGGAAAAGCAGCGTGAACGAGAACGGGCCGTTTTTCAAAATGGCAGACCGATTTTTACCTATATGTTAATAGCAGTTCAAGTGGTGATGTTTCTTTTACTTGAATTATCTGGTGGAAGTACCAATACAGCCACTTTAACAGCATTCGGTGCGAAAAATAATGTGCTGATTTTAGAGGGTGAATGGTGGCGTTTTGTGACACCTATGTTTTTACACATTGGTTTGACGCATTTACTCTTTAATACATTTGCTCTTTGGTCCGTTGGAGCGGCTGTTGAGAGAATTTATGGTTCAGGAAGATTTTTGCTCATTTATTTAATTTCCGGCATCTTTGGCTCCATAGCGAGCTTTGTGTTTAATACAGCCATCGCAGCAGGAGCATCAGGTGCGATCTTTGGCTGTTTAGGCGCATTGTTATATTTAGCGATCTCTAACCGGAAGCTCTTCTTTCGTACGATGGGGACAAATATTATCGTGATTATCCTCATCAACTTAGGGATAGGTTTCACTGTATCAGGGATTGATAATGCAGGGCATCTTGGGGGGCTCGCTGGCGGATTTTTAGCCGCTTTAGCAGTCCGTCTTCCTAAACAGTTTCAGCCTGTCAAAATGCTTCTTGCTAGTCTTCTTCTCCTCCTTATTGGCGGCATTGGATTGTATACAGGGTTTCATTCAGACGATCAAAAAGAAGCGGTGGCAACTAGCGAGGCAGCGAGTTTATTTGATGAAAAGAACTATAGCGAAGCAAGTCAGCGTCTAGAGGAATATGTAAAGCAAAAGGATGCCTCAGCTGAAGCACTTCATATATATGCGCTTTCCGAAGCGCAGCTTGGACATCTTGACAAGGCCATTGAGTATTTGCAAAAGTCGCTTGAAAAAGATCCAAATGAGCCGAATAAATTGTATCACTTATCGTTGTTATATGTAGAAAAAGGCGAGACAGCGGAAGCAGACGACTTCATCGAAAAAGCATTAAAACAAGATCCGCAAAATGACCAATTTTTAAAGTTGAAACAATATATTGAAAACACTCAAACACGTTGAATGACTTGACTGAAAGCGTATTTATGAATACGCTTATCCTATCTGTTGATTTAGAGAAATGGTGAAAATAATGAAAACGTTATATGATGTACAGCAGCTGCTCATGAGATTTGGAAATTACGTGTATTTCGGAGATCGTGAAGTGGAATTAGAATTTATGGCAGATGAATTGAAGGAAATGTACACATCGGGCATCATCGATCGAACTGAATGGTCAAACGCAATGACCATCCTTCAAATGGAACTAGCCAAATTAAATCGAAAAACAATGTGAAGGTGGAGGACATATGACAGGGGATTGGTTTGTAGGAGTTGATCTTGGCGGTACGACAATTAAGCTTGCGTTTATTAATCTTTATGGTGAAATTCAGCATAAGTGGGAGATTCCTACGGATAAATCTGGGCAGACAATTACAGTCGACATTGCCAAGTCAATTGACCATAAACTAGTTGAGATCAGCATGCCGAAATCAGCCCTAATTGGGATCGGTATGGGAGCACCTGGACCAGTGGATAAAGTATCCGGAATTGTCTATAAAACAACGAATCTGGGCTGGACAAACTATCCCTTGAAAGACCATTTAGAGGCAGAGACAGGACTTCCATCTGTCATCGAAAATGATGCGAATATTGCTGCACTCGGTGAAATGTGGAAGGGTGCAGGTGATGGTGCCAAAAACATCCTGATGGTTACACTGGGCACAGGGGTTGGCGGCGGTATTATTGTCAATGGAGAAGTGGTTCAAGGCGAAACAGGTGCTGGTGGAGAAATTGGTCATATTTGTGCCGTTCCATTTCAAGGAGCACCATGTAACTGCGGGAGAACAGGCTGTATTGAAACCATTGCGTCTGCTACAGGTATCGTCCGAATCGCAAAGGATACATTACAAACAAAGAGCCATACATCATCACTTGCATCACTTACTTCGCTGTCTGCAAAGGATGTATTTGAGGCAGCAGAAAACGGAGACGAACTGGGGATGCGTGTCGTAGATGAAGTAACAACCCATCTTGGTCTTGTCCTTGCGAATCTAGCCAGTGCCTTAAACCCAACAAAAATCGTCATTGGTGGCGGTGTATCTAAAGCGGGCGAGCTTCTTCGCAGTAAAGTAGAGCGTGTCGTCAAGCATCATGCCTTCCCGCCATGTGCTGAGGATGTTGAAGTGGTGATTGCCTCACTAGGAAACGATGCAGGCGTGATCGGCGGTGCATGGATGGCAAAAAACAAGTGGCTGTCTTGAACAAAAATGTCATAATGATGTCATTTTTATTAAAATCAGCGATAGATAGGCATGAAATTGAATGATTAGCATATTCATAAGTTTGTCATGGGGAAAAAGACATTGATTTTCCATCATAGACAGGATAAGATATACTTTAGTTATTTTTGAAGAAGCACCAATAATTGGGGATGTCCCTAACCTGAGTGCGTTTTTAGCATAAGGAGGTTACAATGCGAAAGAAAAGATTAAAGGCGATTTCATTTTTACTGATTGCGACTTTGTTAATGTGGGTGAAAACCTATGTTATCTATAAATCTAGTTTTAATATCAAAATTGAAAATTTCATGCAGGAATTTATCCTGTTTATTAATCCGCTTAGCTTTCTCTTGTTTATCTTCGGTATCGGTTTATTCTTTAAAGAAAAAAATCGCAATCGATATATCATTGTGACGAGTTTTGTTCTGACATTTATTTTGTTAGCTAACATTGTATTTTATCGATTCTACAGTGATTTTCTAACCATCCCCGTCCTATTTCAAACAAACAATATGGGTGACCTCGGGTCAAGTATTACCTCTTTAATTGAACCAGTTGATTTTCTGATGTTTGTTGATATCATCATTTTAATTTGGCTCTATAAAAAACAGCCTTCCTTTAGAACAGATGTAACGATTTCACGTAAGGGACGTGCAGCTTATTATTTATTTGTGGCAGCCACTTTCTTCTTTAACCTTGGTCTGGCTGAAACAGAAAGACCAGAGCTGTTAACTCGTTCATTTGACCGTGAGATGCTAGTGAAAAACATCAGCTTATATAACTTCCATATTTATGATGGGGTTCTGCAATCGAAGCAATCCGCTCAGCGAGCACTTGCCGACAGCAATAGCTTAACGGAAATTGAAAACTATGTAAGCGCAAATCAAACAGACCGTAATGAAAAGACGTTTGGTCAAGCAAAAGGACGAAATGTCATTTTAGTATCGCTTGAGTCTACTCAGAGCTTTGTGATCAATGAAAAATTGAATGGGAAAGAGATCACGCCGTTCTTAAACAAATTGATCAAGAAAAGCTACAATTTCAGTAATTTCTATCATCAAACGGGTCAAGGGAAAACATCCGACTCCGAGTTTATTGTTGATAATTCACTCTATCCGCTTGGAAGAGGAGCTGTATTTTTCACAAATCCAAGCAACGAGTTCAAAGCCGCACCTGAGTTGTTAAAAGAGGAAGGCTATCATTCTTCTGTTATTCATGCGAATAACAAAAGTTTCTGGAACCGTGACCTGATCTATGACAGCTTTGGCTACGACAAATTTTTTGATATTAAATCATTCGATGTAAATGAAGAAAATTCAGTTGGCTGGGGACTAAAAGATGGTCCGTTTTTTGAGCAGTCAGTGGATTTAATGAAAACGATCCCGCAACCGTTTTATACGAGATTGATTACATTAACGAACCATTTTCCATTTGACTTAGATGAAGAAGATAAGCTCATTGATGAATATGACTCAAAGAGCAAAACGTTGAACAAATACTTCCCTACAGTGCGTTATCAAGATGAGGCACTAAAGCTTTTCTTTAAAAAAATGAAGGAAGCAGGTTTATACGATAACTCCATTTTTGTGTTATATGGGGATCACTACGGGATTTCTGAAAACCATAACGAAGCAATGGGACAATTCTTAAACAAAGACATTACACCTTTTGAAGAAGTTCAGCTTCAAAAAGTACCATTTGTTGTACACATTCCTGGTATCACGGATAAACATCCAAAAGAGATTGATACAGTTGGCGGGCAAGTGGATATCCGTCCAACAGTCATGAACCTTCTAGGAATCGATACAAGCAAGCAAATTCAATTTGGTCATGACCTATTATCAAAAGATACAAATGACTTCACAGTGCTACGAGATGGAAGTTTTATTACGAAGGACAGTGTTTTCACAACTGGTGTGTGCTACAACAAAGAAACGGGTGAGCCGAGAGAAGATGAGTCTGCTTGTCAGTCTTATGAAGAAAAGGCAAAACAAGAGCTTCAATTCTCTGATCAAATTATCTATGGAGATCTCCTTAGATTTTATGATCGAAACAACTCGGACCATTCACCATCTAAAAAAGAAGATGACACTGAGCTAAAAAAGGCGTCTTAATTTAAAAGAAAACCTCTGCTATTTACATGCAGAGGTTTTCTTTTTTTACTTACTGGTTCATATAGTGTGAGAGGGGAGGGATGTAAATGAAAAAGTCGCTTGGCACAATTGAATGGCATCTGGGTGAAGCAAGGAAGGAGGATGTGGCAAAGCAGCTTGGTATAGGGAAAGAAGCTTTCCGTTTATCCAATCAGTCAAATACGGAGCACCTCCTTTTACCGGGGTATAGACTTCCAGAAGGGACCCATTCATTTCAATCGGTAGGTGATGTGCAAAGCTTCATTGCGCCTTACCGGCTCCAGCAATCAGATGAATGGATCAGCGGAACATTTGAATATGATAGCGCTCACTTAGAACGAGAGCTTCAATATTTGAAAGCTGTTTTTCCTTTTCTTCAGATGAGTGTGATTGGTCAATCAGTGCTTGATACGCCCATTTATGAAATCCGTACGGAGCCTGTACAACATTTACATTCCATACATGTTAATGCCTCTTTTCATGCAAATGAATGGATCACGACCTCCGTTTTATTAAAATGGCTTAAATCACTTTGTTTAGCGGCCTCGGACCCAGTGCAAGCAAGACATCACGAAGCGGTTCGTATATTGCAGACCACTGCTTTGTCTATTGTCCCGATGGTAAATCCAGACGGTGTTGATTTGGTTCGCAATGGTCCAGAATCTTTAGGGCTGCGCCGTGAGGAGTTCGCACCGCTAAATGGTGGATTTTCCGATTATCGAGAATGGAAGGCGAATATTCGAGGAATTGATTTAAACAATCAATTTCCTGCTTATTGGGAAATCGAATATTATCGTAATAAGCCGAAGGCACCGTCTTATAGGGATTTCCCAGGGCATCAGCCGTTAACAGAACCAGAAGCGAAAGCAATGGCACATCTCGCCTTACGAAAACGCTTTGACCGGCTAATTGCCCTTCATACACAAGGAGAAGAGATATACTGGGGTTTTCTTGGCCACGAACCTGCCATTTCAAAAGAGACGGTCGAACGGTTAGAACGGGTGAGTGGTTACAAAGCGATTCAATATCTTGATAGCTATGCAGGTTATCGAGATTGGTTTATTTATCAATGTAAAAGTGAGGGCTATACGGTGGAACTTGGGCGAGGTAAGAACCCGCTTTCTATGAGTCAATTTGATTCGATCTATGAAAAAACAAAGCGGTTATTGTGGGAAGCATGTAAGTATTAAAAGCACCTAATTGGTGCTTTCAGCGTGTAGACAAACCTTCGCATTCTTTGTCAGTCCTGTGTGCCGGTGCTCACGAAGGTAAAATTCGCTCCGCGCCAGTACTCGTCCTTCCTAGGGCTGCAAAGGTTTTCTATCAAGCTGAAAAGAAGACAAAGGGCTAAAATCAAGTTCATTTTCGCCCTTTGTCAACAATCATTTAATCCGTTCAAACCAATCAATTTCTTATGGTCAATAAAAACCGTGCTGATGTGATTGACGAGAGCATCCCTGTAAGCTATTGTGAAAGAGTGGATGTAAAAAAAAGGATATGAATTAGGGAGATGTCGATGATTGAATGCTCAAATCCTGTGGAAACGGAATTTTACTTATCTATTTGTTTCTAAAATGTGTAAAATTACTGCTGATAGTTTATCTTTTAACACCATTTTGTGGCTTTTAGTGCTAGGGGGAAAAGGAGCAATTGGAACAGCATTTTTTATTGCCGTTAGTTTTGTCCCTCAAGCCATTATTGGGCCGTTTATTACCCCAATGATGAAGCCGCATCAATTGAAATTTTGGATGTGCTTTGCTGATTTAACTCGGGCGGCGATTATACTTGTGATTGTGGTGAGTTACTTTTATGATTTTTCTCCTTTGGCACTCATCATTGGCGGTATGTTGCTGCATTCAGCGACTGGTGGTTCCTATGAACCAGCTTCGGTGTCCATTATTCCAAAGCTTGTGCATGAAGATGTGATACAAAAGGCGAATGCAACCATTCAATCAGCCAGTCATGTGGTCAGGCTTGTGACTGTGACGATTTGTGGTGTCATGATTGCATTTGTAGGGGTAGGATATACAATGCTTGTGATTATTCCTCTTTACCTCATGTCCGCTTTGCTGGTTTTGCTGATTACATATAAAACGGAAGCGATCATGGATGAAGGAAAAAAAGGATTGTCATACGGAAAACGATTAATAAGAGGATTTTCACTTGTGAAAAGTCATCATATTTTGTTTCCA
The DNA here is from genome assembly GCF_038003325.1 of Bacillus sp. FSL K6-3176. NCBI lineage: Bacteria > Bacillati > Bacillota > Bacilli > Caryophanales > Bacillaceae > Bacillus > Bacillus sp. FSL K6-3176. The sequence goes on along the minus strand of NZ_JBBOOX010000001.1, from coordinate 2,283,022 downwards.
TTAGCCATTTTTTGTGTCTGCTCCAATTTTGCTGCAGCACCGTGGGAGGCATTGTCGGTTATTTATTTAACAGAAGATTTACATAGTGGACCAGTAGTATATTCATTCATCAAAGTGACCACGGCATTAGGTGCATTTTTGATGGGATTCGTTTTAACAAAGGTGAAAGTGAATCGATACGGTCTGTTGTTTATCGGGGCAGGGATCGTTGATGGAATTGCATTTTTCATTACAGGGATGAATGCCTTATTACCACTTGTGTTTATATCTGCATTTGCCTTAGGTGCAGCCATCAGTGCAGTCAATGTACCTGAGCATACGATGATTCAATTGTCAGTAAAAGCGGAGGATCAGCCGCAAGTGTATGCGATTATTAACATGATCTCGTATTTAATGATACCGTTAGGCGCTCTCATTGGTGGCTATATGGCGACGTTATTCGGTTCAGGATATGTCATTGCAGCTGGTGGACTGATCGAAGCTATTTCAGGTATATGCTTGCTCCTTTTCACAAAGATTGGGAAGGTAGAGAGAGCAGATTTGACGATAGAACGGGACAAACCAAGCTTAAACGCCACATGATGATGGCATTTTTGAATCACGATGGGTTACAATGAGAACGAGAAAGAAATAGGATGTCATTGAAAGGAGCAAGAACCATGGCGATAGCAGATGTCACCATCATTCCAATAGGCACTGAGACACCAAGCGTGAGTGCATATGTAGCAGACGTACAAAGACTGTTAGAGGGCTTTCAACAAGAAGGGAAAATCAAATATCAGCTCACACCAATGAATACTTTAATTGAAGGGGAGCTATCCGTTTTATTTGAGGTCATTCAGCGTATTCATGAAGCTCCATTTGAAAAGGGTTTACATCGAGTAGCAACCAATATCCGCATAGATGACAGAAGAGATCAAACGACCACCCTTTCAAGCAAATTAGAAAGCGTGAATAAACATTTGAATCAATAGAAAAAGCCTGCTTATTGCAGGCTTTTAATGTGCAGTTGGATAACCGCTATAGATGATGGTCATGACGGTAAACCATCCAAAAACCAAAAATGTGGCGCCAGCGAAAGCAATGGCTAGTACGTTCACTTTTTTGAGTGAGCGATAGATGCCGAGAGCGGCTAAAATCGTGACTAGACCAAAAATAATGACGAGCATCATATGAAAGTCCCCCTTTGTCATCAATCCCCTTGATTTCCTTTCTTTTCATTTTAACCGTTTTCATAAAGCTTGTCGAGTACATTCAAGTTGACGATTGTTTGAATTTTTATTGAATAGCCTTCATAATAAAAAAGAATGAAAAAAGTAGTAGGTGATGAAAATGAATTGGAGAAGAATGCCGCTAGGCTATGTGCAAGCGAACGCATATATTTGGAAAAATGAACAGGGAGAATGTTTAATTTTTGATCCAGGTGGCGAAGCGCAAAAGCTAATTTCTTATGTGAAAGAAAAACAGCTGAAACCACTTGCTGTCTTATTGACACATGCCCATTTTGATCATATTGGTGCAGCAGATGAGGTGCGTCAAGAATGGGGAATTCCGCTTTATGTCCATGAAAAGGAAAAAGAATGGCTGACAAATGCTCAGTTAAACGGTTCAGCTCGACTAATTGGTAACGGAATTACGGTCAAAGAAGCTGAACAATTGATTACGTCAGAAGGACCTCTTCAAATTGGATCGTTTACATTAGAAATGTTCCACACACCAGGTCATTCACCTGGCAGTGTGTCTTACTATTCAGCGGAAGAAGGATTTGTGATTTCTGGTGATACTCTATTCCAAGGTGGTATCGGGAGAACTGATTTAACGGGCGGTAATCAAGACGTGCTGCTTCAATCGATACATGACAAATTGTTGTCATTGCCAGAATCAACTCTTGTGTTAAGTGGACATGGCGAGGAAACAACTGTGCTTACAGAACAGGAGCAAAATCCGTTTATCAATGGGTTTTCTTTATAATAGCACGCACGAAAAAAGCATCTCTTTCAAAAGAGATGCTTTTTTCTATTAATGTCCGGTACCGGGAACCATGATGAAAATCGAATAATATGTAAATCCGGCAAAGAAAATCGTCAAGTACGCTCCGAAAATGTAAATATACATTCTTTCGGATAAATTCAAGTAGGATAAAAATACAAAAAGAACGGTTTGACCGAAGAACAGCAAGGATGCATCTTTCATATGTCCTAAATAGAACATGACAGCAAAAATACCCGTCCAAAACCCAAGAACGCGGAACATGCGATTCATTTCTTTCCCTCCCCTTAAAAAACCCCTTTGATTCATATTATAGCTGATGATCACTTGTTATGTAAACATTTACATTTTTGACAACGTGTGAACATTCGTTCTTTCGTTAGAAAAAATTTTTTTGAAAAAGTGATGAAAAAGTGTTTATGCCTAAATGCATGAGGGTACTTAGTCTATAAGAGAAAAGGTTAACGACCTAAGGAGGAAGACTAATGAGTGACATTACTTTTTATTCATACCCAAGCTGCACGTCTTGCCGCAAAACAAAACATTGGTTAAAGGCGAATCAAATTGATTTTAAAGAGCGTCACCTTTTCAGAGAAACGCCAACACTAGACGAATTGAAAAAAATCCTTTCCTTAACAACAGAAGGAATGGATGAAATTTTAGCTACTCGAAGCCAAGCTTTTAAAAGCTTAAATTTAAATATTAATGATCTAAAAGTAAATGAGGTACTTCAGCTTCTCATTGAAAAACCAAAGCTGCTCCGGAGACCTATTATCATTGATGGAAATAAATTAGTGGTCGGCTATAATCCAGGAGAACTCATGAAAATTTCAAAAAAGAAAGCGATTCATCAATCGGTTTCCTAATCAAAAACGAAGATCAGCTGAATGATGTTTCAGCCGTCTTCGTTTTTGTGCTGAACTGGGCTAGCTGGGTTCGAACCAACGATCACGGAGTCAAAGTCCATTGCCTTACCACTTGGCTATAGCCCATTATGAAACGTGTAATGCTATTGTTCACCATCTGCGGTCATTTATACATAAAAAGTTGGTTGTCACTAGTTGTAAGTGAAAAAGGAGCGAACGACAGAAATGAAAAATGAAAAATCTGAGCAATTATATGAATTTATTCTTAAAGAAGCCCCTGTCATGACCGAAGAATGGCTGAAAACAAGAACAGAAGAAGGCTCATTATATTCCAAACATGCTTCAGAGGAGACAGAAAAGAAGCTGAAAGAACAAAACACAGCATTTATCCAAACCATTGCAGCAACGTTAGTCACGCTATCAGATAAAGTAGAAGACCATCTAAAAAAGTGGTCAGTTGATATTGCCCGCGATCGAGCTGTTCATGAAGTACCTTTATATGAAATCATCGGACAATTTAAGGTGTTCCGCCACATTTTTTGTTCCAGAATTGAGACCTTTACACAACATACGGAGCTTGAAGTGACACTCAAAGATGTGTGCGATTGGAATCAGCATTTTCACGCCACATTTGATGACATGATTGCGCGTTTATCAGAAGAGTATGACCGCGTGACGATCAATCAGCTTAATGCACAAAGAGAAATGATTCAAGAGCTTAGTGCGCCTGTTATTCCAGTTTCAAAAGAGATCGGTATTTTGCCGCTGATTGGTGAAATTGATACGTACCGGGCAAAAATCATTTTGGAATCAGTACTAGAACAGGCATCTAGACTGCGTCTAACCCATTTATTTATTGATATATCTGGCGTTCCCGTTGTTGATACGATGGTTGCTTATCAGCTGTTTAAAGTGGTTGATAGTGCGAAGTTGCTAGGAATTGAGACGATTATATCAGGCATTCGCCCAGAAATCGCTCAAACTGTAGTGAAACTCGGCATTGATTTCTCAAAAGTAAATACTGAACACAGCCTTGCAAAAGCTTTAGAAAAAAGAGGCTTTCGTATCTTTGAAGAGCAGCAGCAAGAAGCAACGTGAACCAAAAAATGTTACTAGTAAAAGTAACGGGTCCGTTGACAAGGAGAAACAATATAATGAGCATATGAATGAGATGACCAATTCGCATACAGATTTGGTCTCTTTTTTTATCCATAAATCAGACACGAAAGGATATTCTTTATCTTCAAATCAGTAATCTATTAAGGAGGATTAAATTTGGAGACACCTCCTTGTAACAGATCATCCATAATGAAAGAACCAAATGAAATGATCATCAAAAAAGAGGTGCCAATAGCACTTCTTTTTTATTTTTTCCTCTGAATGGAACCCGCTGTTGTAAAAGTCAAATTTTTTGATATGTCCTTCTGTTATTTATAGATGAAATACACCTCTAATTGAATATTTTCACACCTTTTCAGTCATGAAAATCATGAAATGCGTTTTTGTCAGGCACGTTCCGCCATCATACAATATGGTCACTGAAAGGAGTGAACCACTTGTATGGTATTGAATATTTGGGGCAAGAGCTGCTAGAAGAGGCGTGCCGCATGAGAGCATCTGATGTGCATATTGTTCCGAGAGAAAAGGAAGCTTCAGTCTCTTTTCGTGTAGACGCTGACCTCATTCAGCAGCGGATCATTGACAAAAAGAGCGGAGAGCGGCTCATTGCTCATTTCAAATTTTTATCTTCTATGGATATTGGTGAAAGAAGGAGACCACAAAATGGATCATTGGCTGTGATGTTAAGACGCGGTCAAGTGTTTGTTCGGCTCTCTACACTACCAACTGTCAATGATGAAAGTCTAGTGATTCGGATTTTACCGCAGGATCATGTGCCGAAAACAAAGTATTTGTCACTGTTCCCGAAGGCTTCAGCGAGATTATTATCGTTTCTGAATCATTCACATGGGCTCATTTTATTTACAGGACCAACAAATTCAGGGAAAACGACAACACTTTATTCATTGATTCAGTTTGCCAAAAAACATTTTAATCGGAATATTATTACCCTTGAAGATCCTGTGGAAACAAGAAATGAAGAAGTGCTGCAGGTTCAAGTAAATGAAAAAGCTGGTATCACGTATGCGGCAGGTTTACGCGCTATTTTAAGACATGATCCAGATATGATTGTGCTTGGAGAAATCAGAGATGCGGAAACAGCCCGAACAGCTATTAGAGCAGCTTTGACAGGTCATTTAGTCATGAGCACACTGCATGCAAAAAATGCAAAAGGAGCTCTTTATCGAATGCTGGAATTTGGAGTGACGATGAATGAACTCGAACAAACAATGGTTGCCATTGCTGCTCAGCGGTTAATCGAACTCGTATGTCCATTTTGCGGCGAAATGTGTGAGCTTTATTGCAAACTAAATCGGCCAGTCAGACGAACAAATGTATTTGAACTGCTTTACGGAAAAGAGCTTGGTGAGTGTATCAAAGAGGCAAAAGGAGAATACGCTCATTCGTCATACGAAACACTGCAAAGGTTAATTCGGAAAGGAGTGGCACTCGGCTATTTATCAAAAAGCACATATCATCGCTGGGTTTATGAAGAAACGAACCTCTAAAGCATGGTCTAAAAAAGAACAAGCTGAATTCTTATCGAAACTGGCTCAATTGATTCAAGCTGGATATACATTGGTTGAGGCATTAACGATGGTGAATATTCAGTTATCAAAAAAACAGCAACAGCGATTAACGCCAGGCATTCAGTGGCTGCTTGAAGGGGAGCCTTTTTACGTTGTACTTGAGCGACTTCATTTTCAGCGGGAAGCCGTCGCTATTCTTTGTTTTTCAGAGAAACATGGCAGCCTAGCGCGAGCTCTTGAACAAAGCGCCCGTTTTTTAGAGAAAAAAATCATGCAGGTAGACACATTCAAGCGTATGTTACGATATCCGATTTTTCTTATGTTTACGGTTTTTGTTGTGCTCATCATTGTTCAGCAAATGATCGTCCCTCAATTTTCTTTATTATATTCATCTATGAATACAAGCATGTCATGGCTCATTCAAGGAATGTTTGGCCTCTTCCAATTCCTACACGCTTTGCTGCTCATGATCGGTTGTATATGTATCTGTCTTTTTGGATATTATGAGCTCTTTTTTAAGAAAAAATCGACCCTTGAGAAACTAAAAGTCATCAGCAGGCTGCCGGTGTTATTTAAAGGGGTGCAGCTGACGCATACGTATCTTTTTTCCCTTCAACTAAGCGGACTTCTTCAAGCTGGGTTATCGATTTACGAAAGTTTGCAAGCTTTTAAACAGCAGACCTATTTACCCTTCCTTCAAGAAATGTCTGAACAAATGATAGGAGAGTTAAGAAAAGGTGAGAGTATGGAACATCAAATAAGCCGGTCTCCTTTTTTCGAAAGGCATTTTGCGGCTGTCATTAAGCATGGGGAAGCAAGTGGGATGCTAGCAAGAGAAATGTACACATATAGTCAATTTCTTTTAGAGAATGCAGAATTGAAAATTGAAAAATGGGTTTCATGGCTGCAGCCTGTCATCTATGGCTTAACAGCATTTCTTATACTCATTGTGTATTTATCTATTCTTTTACCAATGTATCAACTAATGGAACAAGTGTGAAAAGGAGGACTAAAGCATGAATGATAAAGGATTTACACTGTTAGAAATGTTAATTGTTATGCTTGTGATCTCCATTCTTTTATTGATCACCATTCCAAATATCACTCGGCATCATCAAAGCATTCAAGCAAAGGGCTGTGAAGGGCTGAAATCAATGGTGAGTACACAGGTAATGGCATATGAATTAGAGCATGACGGCAAGACGCCATCTTTAGCTGAATTAGAAAAAGAAGGCTATGTCAAAAAAGGATTAACTTGTCCAAATGGAAAAGCAATTTTCATTCAAAACGGCGATGTGAAAAATGAATAAATCGCTTTTCCAGGAGAAAGGATTTACACTCATTGAGCAGCTCTTGATCGTCATGATTTTCTCTATCTTATTATCGATAATAGGTGGAAAAGTGCCCAATGTATTAGAAAGTGCTGAAGCAAAAAAGCAAGTGAACTTGCTAAAACAAGATCTTCAATTGGCATCTTATACTGCATTTATTAAAAAAACACGAGTAACTGTTGAGTTTCACCCGCCCAATGTATCTTATCAAGTCATCGAGCAGAATAGTGAGCAGATCATTGCTTCTAATCCACATAAAAAAGGCACCATCAAGCAATCCACATTTCAAAAAGGCCTTCACTTTAATAAAAACGGACATCCAAATAGCGGCGGTTCTCTCATTGTTCAATTTGGCAGTCAAATATATAAACTCACGATTTACTTAGGGAGCGGGCGGATTCATGTTCAGCAACAATAAAGGATTTAGTACGTTTGAGATGCTCTTTTCTTGCCACCTCTTTCTATTTGCTGCTCTTGTGCTCGTGCCATCCTTTGAAAAACTGACAATTGGGAAAGAAGAATTAAGGGCTAAACTTGAAGCTTATCAAATCTTACATGAGTATATGAATAAAGCTTTTATAGAAGGTCAAAATGAATCAAGTACAAAGAAACGAGGCGAGATCACATATGAATTCATTTGGGGTCAGGAGAAGGGATGTGTTTCATACAAAGTACAAAAAAAGAAGACGATTTGCTTTCGACATTTGGAGCGATGAACAAGGCTTTACACTCGCTCAAGCAATATGGCAATTGCAGCTATTTTTGCTGCTTTCTTTTGGCTGCATGCTGCTTTTATCAATTGTTGAAAAAGCTCATCCGTTTGCAGAAATCAACAAATTTTCGGAAATGGAGTGGAAACAAACGGTCCTGCAATTAGAGGAGGATCTAAATTGTGCTGTCGCTGTAAGAGCGGTGAAAAATGGAACAGCTCTGGAGTATACTTCAAGTCAAGGGCGAGTGGTGACGATTGAGCCGTATCAAGAGATGCTTCGTAAACGAACGGATCAGGCAGGTCATCTCCCTTTATTACAAAAGGTGAAACAATTCTATGTAGGAACAAAAGAGCAAACCACCACTCTCCAAGTCACAGATGTATTTGGTCAAGTACATGAGGCTGTTTTTTTCACTTACAAAGGAGTGATTCCTAAAACGTGAAAAGAGAAGACGGGTTTATTTATCCTCACGTATTTGCTGTCATTCTTTTATTTTTATTGATTCTAGGCTCGATGACCATTGGGTTTCAAAAAGAGTTGAAAAGTGCAGAGCTCACGATTTCTTTTTATCAAAAACAGCAGTTATTTAGGATGGGACTAAATGAAGCTGCAAACAAATTAAATCGTATTTGTGATCAGCAATTAAGTCCAATTGTCACAGAAGAAGGCCGAGTGACATTGAAGCGAATTGGGTGCGATCACAGAAAAAAGATAGTCCGCCTCTTGGTTAACATCGAAACAAAGGGTGGTGTAACTGACGAGCGGGAACTAGAGATGAATAAGGAGACAGGAGAAATCAATCAATGGATCAGCACTCATTAGCGAGTGTATAAAACGATACTCTTCTTGGTAACACTTTAAGGAAGAAGAGGTGAGTGTTCGATGAAGACAAATGATTATGTAAAATATATGACGCAGGAAATTATTAAATATATGAATACACCACGTGACGAACGGAAAGAACATAAACAGGAAAAAATGGAGACAAAACCACCATTTTCTCAGCGTTTATTTGGTGTTCTGCCATTTGGCTTCTCAATGATGCTAAAAAAACGTCAACGTCATCGACAAAAGTAAAAAGCCGCCAGAAGGCGGTTTTTTTAATGCCATTTTAGCTGTATTCTTCCACAACAATGACTTTATTGACCTTGTTCGAGTATGGGTTATAGGAAATGGTGACATATACCCCGAATTCTTTGGCCTGATCTTTCAATGTAATATGATATTGCTTCACAGATTCCTTCTCCCGGTGCCGATCCCACACTTTTTGTTTGAATAAAACATGTGCCAGCGGATACCGTTTTTTTGCTTCTTTGACTGCCCTTGTTTCCCATTGATCTGCGGCGGCAGTGATTCCTTTTGCCTCCGCTAGATGGGCGCTTTGGATCAAAGGGCTTAACAGTAAACTGAGCATGATCATGATTCTTCCATATTTCAACTAACATCACCTCACCAATTATTATCCTGACCAAATCCTGCACTTTTATGTAAATTTTTAAGAAGTACAAATGTCACAGAAAAAAATATTGAATATGGCGAAAGAATGAGAAAATGGAAGAATTTTCTCGGTAATGTTCTTGTTTAAGAACAAAATGGACTAATTTGACGTTTTGGATTTTATAGGTAATTCCTTATACTGAGTGTAATCGTTCTTTTTAAAGAACAATTGTTCAAGGAGTTGAAAGAATCAATGAAACAGCCGCTCTTTGTACTATTTTGTGCTATTTGTTTGATTTTCACTTCTTTTTTTATTACGTCTACTAATGCTTCTTTTAACGATGTCGAGCATTCGAATTTTGTCATGAAAACATGTGAAAATTTCGAAGAGACAGATCAGCATTGTCAGCCGAAGAAATGGGATAGAAGCCATTTGAAACTGATCGATCAAACGATCATTGAGGGGACAGTCTGTGCGCCTCAAAAGTTGAGCATGTCACTAAAAAATATTGGACAACCCATCGCGCACTCTGAATGGAAGTGGGAACTGTATAAAGTAGAGAGTGCTCAGATGCCATTACAAGATGGCCATGTTATTGAAAAAGGTGCTATACAGTCCCTCTCATCAGAAGAAACGACGACTGTCACGGCAGTTAAAGCAAAAACAAATGGAATCTATTTGTTTAAAATCTATTATCCTAAAGGGTTTGGTGGTTCTGAAAAGCCATTCTTTACGTCTCAACATATGCAGCTTTCGAACTGTCAAGAAAAGGCGTCCTAAATAGGGTTTGCCTGCTGAATGAAACATGATATGTAAAGGGGAGAAAGGTATGAAAAAGTGGATGAAAATGTCTGGGAGTATTCTTTACGCGCTGGTCTTCACAATGATGATTGTGTGTATTATTGTCGTGTTGTCATCAAGAACAACAGGAGGAGATCCTCAGATTTTTGGTTATGAGTTCAAGCAAGTATTATCTGGATCAATGGAACCGGAATTTTCGACTGGTTCATTGATTGTCGTGAAACATGTCACCTCACCTGAAGCACTCAAAAAAGGGGATATTATTACGTTTCAAACGAAGCAAGACCAATCCTTTGTGACTCACCGCATTGTTGGGGTGAAAGGAAAAGGAGTAAATAAAGCCTTTGAGACAAAAGGAGACCACAATATGTATCAAGACGGCACGCTCGTCAAAGCGAATCAAGTGACTGCGCAGTATACGGGAGTGAACATTCCTTATGCAGGAAAGCTTCTTTCGTATGCAGGAACTTCTGCTGGGACCGCTCTTTTGCTCATCATTCCAGGGGTGATGCTGCTTGTTTATTCAACCATTCATTTTGTTGGTGCTGCCAAACATCGAAGACATACGGCTGAGTTACATATGTCAGAGGAACAAGCATAAATTTTCGTTTGTAACCTAAATCAGGTTTCAATAAAACAATTTATTAGGGGGTTCAATCATGGCAATGAAAAAATCAATTCGTTTAGGTGTTTTATCGGGAGCATTAGGTCTTGCTTTAATTGGAGGGGGAACGTGGGCTGCATTTAATGATGTTGAGACGGCAAACGCGGTCTACTCTACAGGAGAGCTGAATCTATCTGCAAAAGAGAATTCCGGCGCCATCAACCTTGCGAACATAAAACCCGGTGACCGTATAAAGAAGGAATTTAATTTTGAAAATAAAGGGTCTCTTGCAATTAATCAAGTCCTGATGAGTCTTGATTATAGCCAATTTCAAGATGGAACATCAGCGAAAAATGGCGGGAAGAATACAGCTGAAGAATTCCTCAGCCAATTTCAGGTGAGTGTTCTAACGGTTGGAGCCGAAGGTGGGAATGGATACCCGAAAAATATTATTTTAGACCATGCAAACCTGCTTGACCTGCATCTATTAACGTCAAAGCAGGATCAGACCGCATTTGAAAAGCTTCGTCATGCCGTCGATGAGAAGTTTTTACATGAAAGTGGTAAAATTAATGTTGCCACCGTTGATGGGTCAACAGCTCCAGAGTATGACGGCATTCCAAAGAATCCGTTTGATTACGATAAAATGGAAATGATCATTGAATTTGTCAATGACCAGACGAAGGATAAAGCGGGTCACTATATCCAAAATAAATACCAAGGCGATGCGATTCAAATTGATCTTTCCTTCGAAGCGACTCAGTGGAATGGTTTAACGATCAATCCAAAAAAGCATACGGATGAAAAAGGCTACGTGAAAGAAAACGAAAAAGCACACAGCGAAGATAAAAAATAAAGTCAGTCTTTAGACTGATAACAAGATCTGCATAGCAATTGGAGGAGTATGCGCTAAAACATGCGCATTACTCCTCTTCTTGCTTTTTTTTCCAGATTTGATAATCTAAAAATTCACGAAATTGCTTTTTCGAAACCCCTGATGTCATTGCATCTCGAACTAGTTTTTCCCATTCACTATCTAATTGACCATCGTATTCGGTTTCATCATTTTCGTTTAACAGTGTATGAACCGAGACGTCCAGAACAGCGGAGACTTTTTCAAGAAATTGAATGGAGGGGTTTGTTTGCAAGTTTCTTTCTATTGAACTTAAATAAGACTTCGCTACCCCAGCCTTTTCGGCCAGTTCTGATAGTGAGTAGCCTTTTTCATTGCGGTATTGTTTAATACGCTGGCCAATCAATGTCATCACCTTCCTTTCGATATTATAGCACATTCAGAAAGGTTTGATAGAATGACTTCTTGCCATAGGGGGAGACTCAGAGGACTTTTCGCGTGATTTGAGAAAATGACGGACTTCTTCTACTGTTAGTCCTGCTTTGCGCGCTTCGCGTAATAATTGAACCCATTCACTGTCTAATAACTTCGTTTTCTTTTCCATACAAATACCCTCCTAAAATACTGAATCGTGTATTTCAGGCACTTAACGCATGAAATGGAAAAACACAGGTGATAAGACCTCATAGATTGCTTGCGTCATGTTTCCGCCCAATACAAACAGACAAACGTTGCTTTTGATTGATCGAAAATTTGATATCACATGAAAGGGAGGGAGACATGCTAAGTCAGCCCCCTCTTTTTTGCTGTAAGTAAAAAAGTCCGCCATTTTCAATCGTAAGACTGATTTTTGGTTCGTATAAAGTTTTAAGTGCTTGTCTTTCTATTTCATATTCTACAGATGTGTCTGAAGTCCCTTCATAAAATTGGTTTAAAAGTTCCGAGTCTTCTTTCCACTTTTGAACAGCTCTTACCGCCCAATCATCCGGCTCTTCATTGGCATAACGTTCCATCAGGCTGTAAAGCCGTTTGACGCCGCTCTCTGGCTTAATCATCGTACTCATTGTGAAGCAATAATCAGGAATTTGAGACGATAGCTCACGTGCTTCTAGCTTCTCTTGAAATTGTTCGATGACTTCTCCGCGTATTAGATGAAGTCCAAGAGACAGCAGTTTGTCTTTTTTACGGTCTGCCAGATAGGATATTTTGACATTGAGACCAAGCCACGGCTCCAGTGCGATCTGGCTGTTTGTGAGCGGTCTGACTTTTTCATACAGCCGAATAAAACGGCCTTGCTGTTTCACAACCTCGAATATTTGGAATAAACGAGGGGAGCCGAAGTGGACAAATTCTCCTTCGACCGAGTCATCAGCTTTTTTTTGATCGGTGATCAAAGTCAATTGCCGTGGCTCAGGTACGCCTCCCGTTTTTTCGAGCCAATGCCAATAAAAAGGACGGTTCATGATCAATTTATCCATTTCGATTGTCAGCTGTACGGTCATGTGCCCTGCACTTTCTTCAAGTATGTCGCATTGATTTGCCTGAAAGAAACGGAGAAGAAATGTGTGAATCTCGCGCTGCTCCATTGGTCAACTCTCCTTTATGAACCTTGCTGTCTTTCTTCTAAAAGCGGTGTTTGTGCTTCTGTTAAATAGGAAGCAAATTGGGTTAATTTCTTTTTCATGTCTACGTCAGACTCGTGCTGGAAGAGAATTTGATGCAATTCTGTTTCAGCATCTTGGATATCAATTCGGGTTAAAATATCATCTAGATCGCCAATGACGTTTTCAAACAGCTGAATTTTTTCATATAAAAGTTTTAAAATATGTTCTTCGACTGTCCCGCTTGTTGCCATATTGTAAATGTGGACATCCCGCTCTTGACCGAGCCGGTGAATACGTCCAATTCTTTGTTCCAAGCGCATTGGGTTCCACGGAAGGTCGTAGTTGATGATTTGGTTGCAAAATTGAAGGTTGATCCCCTCGCCGCCTGCTTCTGTTGCGATGAGAACTTGCGCCCGCTCTCTAAATAAATCTTTCATCCAGTCTTTTTTACTACGTTTAAACCCGCCTCGAAAAGGAACCGAACTGATGCCGTTTTGCTGGAGAAACCATTGCAAATAAATTTGTGTCGCACGGTATTCAGTGAAGATAATGACTTTTTCATTTAATTGCTGAATGAGTTTAACGACTTCAAGTGCTTTAGAATTTTGTTCTACCTGGTTAATTTTCTCCATGATGTGTATCATCGCAGAAGCACCTAGAATGTGTTTTTCCTCTTCTTGCATTTTTTTAATGGTCATATAGACGGCCTCACGACTCGAACAGCATTCTCGTTCTAAGGTCATAATTGAAAACATGTGCTTCGTATAGGAAGGGTTTTCTTTTAACTTGCAAATTTCATCATATAGTGCTTGTTCTGTCGGGGAGAAATCAATAGAAATCGTCTTTACATGACGCTTTGACCACTCGATGCCAGTGTCTTGTCTCCGGTTCCGAATCATGACTTTATTGACTAACTGTTTTAGCCGGTCATGGTCTTCAAGTTGAAGATCTTTTTTGGCAAAGAGGTCTTTAAATTGTGTTTCATTACCTAAATGGCCTGGCTTCAACAGAGAGACGAGATTAAAAATTTCTCCTATCCGATTTTGGATAGGTGTGGCTGTGAGCAGTAGGCAGAACTTTTTATTCAAATTTCTCACAAACTCATAGTTTTTCGTTTTATTGTTTTTCAGTTTGTGTGCTTCATCAATAATGACCATATCGTAGGAGATGGATAAGATCGTGTCTCGATGCGGCTGTCTTTTGGCTGTATCAATTGAGGAAACCACAACATCGCACTGCTCCCACACATAGCTCTTCTTTTGCTCGACAGCATCTATGTAAAATTTCGTCCGCAGTTCTTGTACCCATTGGGACACAAGGGAGGCGGGTACGAGAATGAGAATCTTTTTAGCAAGTCCGCGAATCATGTATTCTTTGATAATCAGTCCTGCTTCAACGGTTTTTCCAAGACCCACTTCATCTGCTAAAATGGCTTTCCCATTCATCTCTTCTACGACTCTTCTAGCGACTTCGAGCTGGTGTTTTAAAGGAGTAAATGCAGGCAGGTGCGCAGGTGCTTGCAGTCCTTCAAATGAATCAATGGCTGTCACTTTTTGTACCTGTGCTGCTAAACGGTACATATCCCAATTCGCCCAGGGACCGTCTGCTGTAAGCCGCTTTTGAAATTCACTTGCCCATTTTTGATCAAATATCGTTTGAATATTCAATGTGACCGCCTGCCTTTCTGGTAGAGTGATGATAAAATCGTTCTGTTTTTAAACGCTTCATTTTTTGATAGCGATTTAAAAGATGTTATATATCAATAAAAGCGAACGATAATGAATGATTATTTTAAAAATGTTAATGATTTTTCTGTTGCTCTTCATCCATTTCTAATGGTAGGATGTTGGTAAGTGATCTAGAGAATAAGTCACCCATTTTGATAGTATGTCCAATAAAGGTGAAGAATATGAGCGGATGATGGTATGGGGAGAGACCTAGCGGTTATTTTGCACTGACAGGCGCCGAAGGAGCAAGCTGAATTGGTTCAGTGAATCTCTCAGGCAAAAGTACTCTTACCGGACGCAACTCTGGAGAGTGTTTGCGCAGCGATTTTTAGCAAACCACCAAAGGGGAAAACGCACAATGATGTTGTGCTGTAAACTTTCAGGTGCAAGGACAGAGACTTCTTTTTGATAAAAGGGAGCGCTCTGTCCTTTTTTGCTGTGATTTTTTTCTGAAAATTCAGCTTGTGATGTGCACTGTAAGAAAAAAGGGGGAAACGATTGATGTTGAAACGAACACCGCTTTTTCATGCGTATGAAACGTTTGGCGCAAAAACCATTGACTTCGGGGGCTGGGAATTACCTGTCCAATTTTCTTCCATTAAAGAAGAACATGAAGCTGTTCGAACAAAAGCAGGGCTGTTTGATGTGTCTCACATGGGTGAGGTGGAAGTCACAGGTCAGGGAGCCCTTCCTTTTTTACAAAGGTTATTAACCAATGATCTGTCAAAGCTGACAGACGGTAAGGCACTATATACAGCCATGTGTTATGAAGATGGCGGAACGGTGGATGATCTGCTCGTCTACCAAAAAGAAAAGAACAACTATTTACTTGTGATCAATGCTTCAAATATTGAAAAAGATGTGGATTGGCTGCTTAAACATCAAGGTGAGGAAGGTGTTTCGATTAAAAATGTCTCTGATCAAACCGCCTTGTTAGCCCTTCAAGGACCTCATGCTGCTGACATCATCAAAGATGTTGCGGATGAAGAGGTAACATCACTGAAGCCATTTACGTTTTTATCAAAAGCAATCATTGCGCAAAAAGAGGTGCTTGTCTCAAGAACCGGCTACACAGGAGAAGATGGCTTTGAAATCTACTGCCAGTCAGAAGATGCTGTTCACCTTTGGACCGCTTTATTAGATGCCGGACAGCCGAAAGGACTGATTCCATGTGGACTCGGTGCACGTGACACCTTAAGATTTGAAGCAAGACTTCCGCTTTATGGCCAAGAGCTCACAAAGGATATTTCTCCTTTAGAAGGCGGCATTGGTTTTGCTGTTAAAACGGATAAAGAAGCAGATTTTATCGGAAAAGATGCACTTAAAAAACAAAAAGAAGAAGGACCAAAGCGAAAGCTTGTCGGGATTGAAATGATAGATAAGGGGATTCCGCGGACAGACTATCCGGTCTTCTCAGGAGATAAGCAGATTGGTGTAGTCACAACCGGTACACAATCTCCAACATTAAAGAAAAATATTGGGCTTGCCTTGATTGAAACATCAGAGGCGCAGCTTGGGACAGAAGTGGAAGTGCAAGTTCGTAAAAAACGTCTAAAAGCCAAAATCGTCGCCACACCATTTTATAAAAGAGCCAAATAACGAGGAGGAATAGAGGATGAAGCACAGGTATTTGCCGCAAACAGAGCAAGATCAAAAAGAAATGCTGGATGTCATCGGTGTTCAGTCGATTGATGAGCTTTTCTCAGATATCCCAGAGAAAGTCAGATTCAAAGGTGCATACAACATCAAAGAAGCCGCATCTGAAACAGAGCTAGTGCGGGAATTGTCTCGTCTTGCTGCAAAAAATAAAGATACAGTGGCCTATGCCTCGTTTTTAGGTGCTGGTGTGTATGATCATTACCAGCCTGTGATTGTCGACCATGTGATTTCACGTTCTGAATTTTATACAGCGTACACACCTTATCAGCCTGAAATTTCTCAAGGTGAATTGCAAGCAATCTTTGAATTTCAAACAATGATTGCTGAGCTGACCGGTATGGATCTTGCCAACTCCTCGATGTATGATGGCGGAACGGCATTAGCTGAAGCGGCGATGCTGGCTGCAGGACATACAAAGAAGAAAAAGGTTGTGGTCTCTGAAACGGTTCATCCTGAATCAAGAGCGGTGCTGAAAACATATGCGAAAGGACAGCATATTGAAGTCGTCGAGGTACCTGCGCGAAAAGGTCAGACCGATCTAGCTGCATTAGAAGAAGCTGTCTGCGAGGAAACAGCAGCGGTCCTTGTACAATACCCAAACTTCTTCGGTGTTGTTGAACCGTTAAAAGACATTGAACCGATTGCACATAAAGGGAAAAGTTTATTCATCGTCTCAAGCAACCCGCTTGCACTTGGTTTACTGACACCTCCAGGAAAGCTTGGGGCAGATATTGTCGTTGGTGATGCGCAGCCATTTGGCATTCCAGCTGCATTTGGCGGACCTCATTGTGGATATTTTGCTGTGACGAAAAAATTAATGCGGAAAGTGCCGGGGCGTTTAGTCGGGCAAACAGAAGACGAGAACGGTGTGCGAGGATTTGTGCTGACCCTTCAAGCGCGCGAGCAGCATATCCGAAGAGACAAAGCGACTTCAAATATTTGTTCGAACCAAGCATTAAATGCGTTAGCCGCTTCTGTTGCGATGACGGCGCTTGGAAAAACAGGTATCAAAGACATTGCCTATCAAAACGTACAAAAAGCCCATTATGCCAAGACGCAGGCAGAAAAACACGGGTTACAGGCTGAAATAGAGGGCGCTCATTTTAATGAATTTGTGTTGAAACTGAATGAACCTGTGAAAGAAGCCAATAAACGATTGCTTGAAAAAGGAATCATCGGTGGATATGACTTGGGACGGGATTATCCAGAGCTTCAGCAGCATATGCTCGTCGCTGTGACAGAACTAAGAACAAAAGAAGAAATTGATACGTTCATCAAGGAATTGGGGGATCGTCATGAATAAACAAGATCAGCCGCTTATTTTTGAATTATCCAAAGAAGGAAGAATTGGTTACAGCCTGCCTGATTTAGACGTACCTGAGGAGAAGCTCCCAGATTTATTTGATGAAACGTATATCCGCCATGAAGATGCGGAGCTGCCAGAGGTTTCTGAGCTGGATATTATGCGTCACTACACAGCATTATCTAGGCGTAATCACGGGGTCGATTCTGGCTTTTATCCTCTAGGCTCTTGTACGATGAAATATAATCCAAAGATTAACGAAAAGGTGGCACGTCTTGCAGGCTTCTCGCATGTGCATCCACTTCAAGAGGCAGACACTGTGCAAGGTGCATTAGAGTTACTTTATGATTTAGGCGACCATTTAGAAGAAATTACAGGAATGGACGCCGTGACATTACAGCCTGCGGCAGGAGCACATGGCGAATGGACGGGGCTCATGATGATTCGTGCATACCATGAAGCAAGAGGAGATCATAAACGAACAAAAGTCATCGTGCCTGATTCTGCTCATGGAACAAATCCCGCATCTGCAACAGTGGCTGGATTTGAAACGATTACGGTGGCATCTAATGAACATGGGCTTGTCGATTTAGACGACCTGCGCCGTGTTGTCAATGAAGAAACGGCGGCTCTCATGCTCACAAATCCAAATACACTTGGCCTTTTTGAAGAAAATATTTTAGAAATGGCTGAAATCGTCCACGGAGCAGGCGGGAAGCTCTATTATGATGGAGCGAACTTAAATGCCGTATTAAGCAGAGCAAGACCGGGGGATATGGGATTTGATGTGGTTCACTTAAATCTTCATAAAACCTTTACAGGTCCACACGGAGGAGGAGGCCCTGGTTCAGGTCCAGTTGGCGTGAAAAAGGATTTGATTCCATATTTGCCAAAGCCAGTGCTTGTGAAGAAAGAAGGTCGTTATTTCTTTGATTACGATCGTCCAGAATCCATCGGCCGTGTGAAACCGTTCTATGGGAACTTTGGTATCAATGTCAGAGCGTATGCGTATATCCGCTCTATGGGACCAGACGGCTTAAAGGCTGTAACTGATCATGCGGTGTTGAATGCAAACTATATGATGCGCCGCTTATGTGCTCATTATGATTTGCCATTTGACCGCCACTGTAAGCATGAATTTGTCCTTTCAGGTAAACGTCAAAAGAAACTAGGTGTGCGGACACTGGATATTGCCAAACGATTACTTGATTTTGGCTATCATCCGCCAACGATTTACTTCCCGCTCAATGTAGAGGAATGTATCATGATTGAACCAACTGAAACAGAATCAAAAGAAACCCTTGATGCATTTATTGAAGCGATGATTCAAATTGCAAAAGAAGCGGAAGAGAACCCAGAAATCGTACAGGAAGCACCACATACAACCGTTGTGAAACGAATGGATGAAACAAAGGCTGCACGGAATCCAGTGCTGGTTTTTGAAAGAAAATAAAAAGACTCATGGGGGGCAATAGCTCCCAGAGTCTTTTTTGTTAGTTCTTTGTTTTAATGCGGCCGCCCCATTTTTTAAAGCCGCCCTTTAAATTATAAATCTCACGACAGCCATTTTTACGTAACGTTTGAGCAGCCTTTCCGCTTCTCAAATTATTTTGGCAATAGAGATAAACAGGCTTGTCAGGGCGTATTTCATTTTTGCGCTGCTTTAATTGTGAAAGGGGAATGTTTCTTGCGCCTAAAATATGTCCACCTTCAAACTCATTTGGTTCTCTCACATCAATGAGTTGGGCTTTGCGGTAACCTTTGATAAATTCTGCTTCCGTCAGCGTTTTCATAATGCGCTGCTGATAAATGTAACTGCCGATGGAATAAAGAACGAAAAGTCCACAAAGTGAGAGGACGATATAGTTGAATATTGGCAATACGACTCGACTCCTTCTTGAGCATCAGCACAGTCACCTGTCTGATGGTACGTTTTAGACAAATACTATTATAGTAAAGCAAAAGAAACTTGTCATCATAAATGGTAAGAATTATTTTCAATTCCTTCCCTATTTGATAGACTGATGAAGAGAGAAAATCGGTGGTCACCACCGTCATCTAACGTTGACTACGTAAAAGAGAAGGGATTTTATATGCAAAAAGAGAAATGGTGTTTCATTGATACAGGAAACCAAGACCCTGCCTTTAACATGGCAATGGACGAAGCCTTGCTTTATTGGCATAGCGAGAAGCTGATCCCGCCTGTGATCCGTTTTTATGGTTGGAATCCAGCGACATTATCTGTTGGATATTTTCAACATGTTGAAAAAGAAATCAACATGGAAGCGGTTGAGCGCTATGGTCTTGGATTTGTTCGCAGGCCTACAGGAGGCCGCGGCGTTCTTCATGATCAGGAATTGACCTACAGTGTCATCGTGTCAGAAGAGCACCCAGAGATGCCGGCGACGGTGACAGAGGCATACCGCGTCATTTCAGAAGGGATTTTAGAGGGCTTTAAAGAACTGGGACTCGATGCGTATTTTGCCATTCCTCGTACAGAAAAAGAAAAAGAAAGCTTAAAAAATCCAAGATCGTCTGTATGTTTTGATGCGCCTTCATGGTACGAGCTTGTTGTAGAAGGCAGAAAAGTAGCAGGCAGTGCGCAAACAAGGCAAAAAGGTGTGATCCTCCAGCATGGCTCGATTTTAATTGATCTTGATGAGGATAAATTGTTTGATTTATTTCTGTATCCAAATGACCGGGTGAGAGAGCGGATGCAGCGCAGCTTTAAAAACAAAGCGGTGGCGATCAATGAAATTTCAGATCGAACATGTACGATAGACGATGCGCGTGTTGCATTTAAACGAGGGTTTGAAAAAGGATTAAATATCGAGCTTGTGCCTTATGAGCTGACAGATGAAGAGTTGGCATTTGTTCATCACCTCGCCAAAACGAAATACGCCACAGATGATTGGAATTACAAGCGTTAAGACGAAGGACTCTTCTTGTTTTTTAATGGGCGATGGTGTAGAATTGTTATGATTATTAAGTAAAGGTGCATTTTGGAGGGGTTTTATGACTACACCTAGTATGGAAGATTATATTGAACAAATTTATATGCTGATAGAAGAAAAAGGATATGCAAGAGTATCTGATATTGCAGAAGCCCTCGCTGTCCATCCCTCCTCTGTAACAAAAATGGTTCAGAAGCTAGATAAAGATGAATACCTCATTTATGAGAAATATCGTGGTCTAATTTTAACCCCGAAAGGCAAAAAAATTGGAAAACGTCTCGTATACAGACATGAACTGCTAGAGCAATTTTTAAGAATCATTGGTGTAGATGAAGAGAAAATTTATGATGATGTAGAAGGTATTGAGCATCATCTCAGCTGGAACAGCATTGACCGCATCGGCGACCTTGTCCAATTCTTTGAAGAAAACGATGAGCGATCCGTTCAGCTGAAAGCGATTCAAAAGAAAAACGAACAAACAAATCAAGAATCTTAAGAAAAAGGACACCTGTCGAAGGGTGTCCTTTTTGAATATAGTTCTAATGAAAGGCAAATGCTCCTACACTATTAATAGTGTGACAGAAAAGGGGGCTCCTTGATGAAGATAGATGGTGTGTTCTCAGGTGGAGGCATTAAGGGTGCAGCACTTGCAGGCGCCTATGAAGCGCTTGAAGCAAGAGGGTTTCAATTTGTCCGTCTCGCTGGAACAAGTGCGGGAGCGATCATTGCTTCACTCATCGCAGCGGGTTTTACGAGTCAGGAGATTCGGGAGCTGTTAGACGAAATGGATGAGCATCAATTGCTTGATCGAAGGTGTCAATTCATCCCGTTTAAAATGCTCAGGTGGGTGTCTATTTATTGGCGTCTTGGCCTTTACAAAGGTGACCGTCTAGAAAAATGGCTGACAGACGTGTTAAAACGAAAAGGCGTCACCGTATTTGGGGATCTGAAAAAAGATACGCTCAAAATCGTCGCTTCTGATTTAACAAATGGCAAAATCCTTGTCCTTCCAGATGACCTTCCTTCCTATGGGTTAAATCCAGAACGGTTTTCTGTTGCCAGAGCCATTCGGATGAGCTGCAGTCTGCCGTATTTTTTCGAACCTGTCAAACTGAGGTCTTCAAAAGGAATTTGTACCATAGTGGATGGCGGAGTGCTCAGCAACTTTCCCATTTGGCTATTTGCAGAAGAGAAAAAAAGACCGTTTGTCGGTGTCACATTAACCCCAAACGAAAAAGAACGCCCTCAACATTCCATCCGCAATGCGTTTGAACTGTTTGGCGCTCTATTTGAAACGATGCGTGGTGCTCATGACGAAAGACATATTGCCACAAAACACGAACGTCATATTATTTTTATTCCTGTAGAACACGTCATTGCCACTGATTTTCAGCTGATGACAGAAAAGAAAAGGGCGCTCGTCGATCTAGGCAGACTGAAGGCCGAGCAATTTTTAAAGAGCTGGACATTTTAAAATAAGGCGCGATTTTTCTTTTTGTTTTTCTTGCCTTCAATCACTGTCAAATGTGTTTGGCTTTTCTTTTTGAGAAGGACGGGCTTCGACTTGTGGTCAGTCGGCACGCTTCGCAAATGAGTGACCCGGTTTTTCATCTGGCTTTTCGTTTTTGGTTTAGGCTGCTGGTAGCGACGTTTTGATTGTTTGACTGCTTTACGATAAAGATTTCCTTCTGTTCCAGTTCTTCGATTCATCAGCCATCTAAATAGGAAGAACATAACCGCTCCAATGATCACAACTGATAGCAGCATTGTAAAGAGTCTGCTTGGATTCGTTGTGAGTAAATACACAAATCCCAAAACACCTAAAGCGAAAATAATGGTAAAAGCAGGATGTACTCGGCGATTCATAACTGTCCACCTCCGAAAGAATTTACCGGATTTATAAACTAGATCACTTGATGAGCAGAATCTGATGCTTGTTTCGCAGATGCTTCCTCTAAACGAAGAAGTTCATTAAAACTTGCAATGGCTACCTCGACTTGATCATCAGAGGGTTCTTTTGTTGTGAGCAATTGCAGCCAAAGGCCAGGATAGCCAAGCACTTTAAGCACTGGCACATCACGGAGTTTGTTTGTGAGCTGAAGCACTTCAAATGAAATGCCCAAAACAACCGGAATAAGCGCCAGACGATTCAGAACTCTCACCCATAAAGGATCTGTCGGTACGAGTAAATAGACGAACATGCCGACAATGACAGTGAATAAAATAAAGCTGCTTCCGCATCGATAATGCAGGCGAGATTGGCTTTGGACATTTTCCACTGTGATGTCAAGATTCTGTTCATAGCAGTTTATGACTTTATGTTCTGCCCCATGATATTGAAATACCCTTTTAATTAAAGGGGTCATGGAAATAAAGTAAATATAGCCTAATAACAGGATCAATTTAAAGAATGTTTCCACTGCAATTTGTGCGAAGTTTCCAGAAAACACCGGACGCACAAGTTCGGCTAAAAAGACAGGCACTAAAGTAAAGACAAATTTACTAAAAAGAAGAGAGAGAACTCCGATCACAGCAATGCCAAAGATCATTGATAATTTCGAGCTTTTTTGTTCTTTTTCAAGAGAATGATCTTCAGAAGGATCTAAGTCATAGCGCTCGCTGGAGAAGTTTAAGTGCTTACTGCCGTTTGCGCTTGCTTCAACAAGTGCAGCAACACCCCTGACAAAAGGGATTTTCTTAAGAAAGGCGGTTCGTTTATTGGAGGTCCGGGGAAGCTTTAAAAACTCAATCGACTCATCCTTACGCCGAATCGCTGTCACATAGTTCATTTTACCTCCGAACATGACACCTTCCACAACTGCCTGCCCTCCATATGCTGGAGGTTTTGTTTGATTGGACATATTTCATCAACCTGCCTGTTTCCTGTAATTTACATGCATTTCCTTATACCTTTATTGTACAGGAAAAGAGGGGAAATCACTAGCTCACAGGTCGATTATCTACTAGAATTCTATCTACCTCTTTTTAGCCAGTATACCCTGTTATAAAAATTTTACACTCTCGCACGGAAATCCTTTTTTTTCATGACATTTTGGACATACTACTTGCTGGAGGTGTTTATATGAAACGTGATGAAAAGAAAAACCAAGAAGAAAAAAATCAATCAGTACAAACGTCTTCAATGGTGGCAAGGGCAGCAGCCACAGGTTTTGTCGGCGGAGTTTTTTGGGGCTTTATCGGATTTCTGACCCATATGTTTCATTTTTCAGAGGTGAGTCCAAATATGCTGTTGCAGCCATTTGTGCTTGGTGAATGGAAAAAAGGCGGACTTGGTACATTTATGAGTATTGTACTTTTAGGGATTTTATCTAT
This sequence comes from Bacillus sp. FSL K6-3176, assembly GCF_038003325.1. Classification (NCBI taxonomy): domain Bacteria; kingdom Bacillati; phylum Bacillota; class Bacilli; order Caryophanales; family Bacillaceae; genus Bacillus; species Bacillus sp. FSL K6-3176. Next base: position 2,259,199 of record NZ_JBBOOX010000001.1, on the reverse strand, counting down.
TGGGGCAGCCTTTATTTATTATGGACTGCTCAAACGGATAAAAGGTTTTTGGATGGGACTGATTTATGGAGGGATTTTGTGGCTGCTTGTTTTTTATGTATTTAATCCTATATTCCCCGATGTGAAGCAAGTGCAAGATTTGCAGCAAAGCACCATTGTGACGACATTTTGCCTATATATTTTATATGGCATGTTTGTCGGATACAGTATTTCATTTGAATATAATGAATTAACGAGTCAGAAGCTTGCAAGGGCACTCGGGAAAAAGACAGAATAAAGTGTAAATCCACCATTCATATGATAAAATTATTTTTGGAAACGAAAGGTTTCTAAGGAAAAAGAAACAGACATCGATATAGAGTGAATTAGGGTGAAGGAGTGGTCATATGCCTCATTTTCTAGTGCTGAATGGGCCCAACTTAAATAGGCTCGGCAAGAGAGAGCCAGGAGTTTATGGAAGTAAAACATTAACAGATTTAGAAACGGATTTGTTTCAGTTTGCAGAAAGAGCAAATATTCAATTGACGTTCTTTCAATCGAATCACGAGGGAGATTTGGTCGATGCGCTCCATGAAGCAGAAGACCAGTACGATGGCGTCGTGTTTAACCCGGGTGCTTTTACCCACTATAGCTATGCACTGAGAGATGCCATTGCAAGTATTACGTTACCTGTCATCGAAGTACATATCACAAATGTTCATAAGAGAGAGGAATTCCGCCATCATTCGGTTCTTGCTCCAGTATGCCAAGGTCAAATCGTTGGACTCGGTTTAGAAGGATATAAATTGGCGATTCGTTATTTAGTCAGTGAAGGGGGAGCAGTATCATGAAACTTGAAAAACTAAGAAAACTTTTAGCTGAATTAGACATAGATGGTTTAGTGATTACGAGCAGCTTTAATTTACATTATATGACGAGTTTTACTGGATCAGCCGGTCTTGCCATCGTTTCAAAGGATCGTGCCGCCTTTATTACGGATTTTCGTTACACAGAGCAAGCCAAGGATCAAGTAAAGGGCTATGACATCATTGAACATAAAGGAAACATTGTGGAAACTGCTGTCCAAACGGCAAACGAATTTGGGGTGAAACGTCTTGGTTTTGAACAAAACCATATGACATTTGCCACCTACCAGCAGTACTCGGGGAAAGCAAGCGGTATCGAGCTTGTTCCAGTCTCAGAATCAGTTGAAAAGTTGCGCTTGATTAAGTCTAATGAAGAGATTAAGATATTAGAGGAAGCTGCGAAGATTGCAGATCGTGCCTTTGATCATATTCTCACGTACATCAAGCCGGGCCTGACAGAAATTGCGGTCATGAACGAGCTTGAATTTTTCATGAGAAAAGAAGGGGCAGAAGGATCTTCATTCGATATGATTGTTGCCTCTGGCGTTCGTTCAAGCCTGCCACACGGGAGAGCGAGCGAAAAGGTGATTGAATCTGGCGACTTGGTGACACTGGATTTCGGTGCCTATTATAAAGGCTATTGTTCAGACATGACAAGAACCATTGCTGTAGGAACACCAAGCGACAAATTAAAGGAAATTTATCATATCGTATTAGAAGCAGAAAACGCTGGTGTGGATAAAATCAAGCCAGGCTTAACAGGAAAAGAAGCTGATCGCATCACACGAGACATCATTGAAAAGTATGGCTACGGTCAATACTTCGGGCATTCGACTGGACATGGTCTTGGTATGGAAGTACATGAAGCACCTGGCCTTTCCTCACGCTCAGATGTCGTGTTAGAAGAGGGAATGGTTGTGACAGTTGAACCAGGCATTTACTTGCCGGATGTCGGCGGCGTGAGAATTGAGGATGATATTGTCCTGACAGCTGACGGCAATAAACGATTGACCCACTCACCGAAAGAACTTATCATATTATGATGGTGAAATGTAGGAGGATGACAAAATGATTTCAGTAAACGATTTTCGTACAGGCCTGACAATTGAAGTGGACGGCGGTATTTGGCGTGTAGTGGATTTCCAACACGTAAAACCAGGAAAAGGCGCAGCGTTTGTCCGCTCGAAACTGCGTAACCTGCGTACAGGTGCGATTCAAGAGAAAACATTCCGTGCAGGTGAAAAAGTAGCGAAAGCTCAAATTGAAACAAAAACAATGCAATATTTATATGCAAATGGCGATCAGCATGTATTCATGGATACAAGTTCATACGAACAACTTGAACTAAGCGAAGCGCAAATCAAAGATGAGCTGAAATATTTGCTTGAGAATATGTCGGTTCAAATCGTCATGTACGGTGATGAAACACTTGGAGTAGAACTTCCAAACACTGTAGAACTAGAAGTAGTAGAAACAGAGCCTGGTATTAAAGGTGATACGACATCAGGTGGATCAAAACCTGCAAAAACAGAAACTGGTTTAATCGTGAACGTTCCTTTCTTTGTGAACCAAGGTGATAAACTAGTGATCAATACATCTGACGGTTCATACGTTTCAAGAGCGTAATGAACGGAGAGAGACTGTAAACCTCGTGTTTACAGTCTCAGCGTGTAGGCAAACCCTCGCATTCTTTGTCAGTCCTGCGTGCTGGTGCTCACGAATGTCAAATTCGCTCCGCGCCAGTACTCGTTCTTCCTAGACTGCAAAGGTTTTCTATCACGCTGAAAAGAAGACAAAGGGATAAAATCAAGTTCATTTTATCCCTTTGTCAACTATCTGAGACTGTAAACTTCGTGTTTACAGTCTTTTTTTATTTGAAAAATAGGACGCCTCGTTATGACACCCCTTACTCTATTCTCTCATCCATCTCTCTTCCTTTTGAAAAACAAGACTACTTCTAGCTAGTGAAGCATATAGTGTAAAAAAAGCTGGAGGTTCTATATGAAACAATTTCTCCCGGGTATACACCCATCAGTCGCTGCCATGGCTGGGATGAGGTTTTTATCTGCCGCGATTGAACTGACGGCCGCCATCCTCATTTTAGTGACAAATGATGTGCGTAAAGCGGTTGTCATCAATAGTATATTAGCGATTATCGGGCCGCTCATTTTTATTATCACGATGACGATTGGAATCTATCAAATTGCAGGGCAGTTATCCTATGCGAAGCTTGTGTTTATTTTCATTGGTGTCGTATTTATTCTTGTTGGAATTTATAAGTGAAATGGCTTGGCATAATTAACGGCATGCATCATACATTTTAGAGAAGAAAAAAAGGAGGGGAATTCGTTGCGGAGTTTGTTGGATATTCTCCCGCACTCAATTGGACAAGAACTCAGCATGTTAAAAGAAGCAGAGTGGGCGCAAATAGAAGAAATCCGCATTCGCACCGATCGCCCAATTGAGCTGATGCAAGGAGGAAAACCCCGCTTTCTTTCCTATCATACAACAGGTGAAGATGCGGCTCAGCTATTAGGCAGGCTCAGTAATTACAGCATGTACACACTTGAGGAAGAGTTAAAACAGGGCTATATCACCATATCTGGCGGACATCGGGTTGGGCTTGCTGGAAAGGTCATCGTCGAAAATGGATTCGTCAAAGGCTTAAGAGATATTTCTTCATTTAATATTCGCATCGCAAAAGAGAAGATCGGAATTGCTCTGCCGTTTCTCCCTTATTTATATGAAAAACATTGGTGTAACACACTGATTATAGGTCCGCCGCAAACCGGGAAAACGACATTGCTGCGTGATCTAGCACGTCTTGTCAGTACAGGAACAACAACCATTTCTCCTAGAAAAACAGGGATTGTAGATGAACGATCTGAAATCGCAGGTTGTATAAGAGGAGTGCCGCAGCATTCTTTTGGGCACCGGATTGATGTACTTGATGCGTGCCCAAAGGCTGAAGGGTTAATGATGATGATCAGGTCCATGAGCCCAGAAGTCATCATTGTCGATGAAATCGGAAAAAGTGAAGATGTACAGGCACTGCTAGAAGCAATCCATGCTGGAGTCACCATTATCGTCTCAGCTCATGGGTATTCTCTTGAAGACTTATCTAAACGGCCATCATTTGAACCGTTATGGCAGCTTCGTGTGTTTGATCGATATGTGGAATTAAATAGAGAAAAAGGGCCTGGCACGATCGGACGGATATTTGACCAAGAGGGACAAGAGCTGAAGAGGAGGCGGGGAGTGGACGTATGTTAAAGCTTATTGGTGCTATTTTCATTGTTGCGGCTACGACATGGGGAGGATTCGAGTTTGCGAAGCGGTACAGTGATCGGCCAAAGCAAATCCGCCAGCTCCGGTTTGCACTCCAATCTCTTGAAGCTGAAATTATGTATGGTCAAACACCTTTAGCTAGAGCCGCTGACCAAATTGCGTCCCAAGTAGGACCGCCTGTGAATCGGCTATTTGAACAATTTGCAGAAAAACTCAACGTTGGAACCTTTTCTGCGAGGCATGCATGGAATGAAAGTCTAGAGGATGTATGGAAAAAAACCGTATTAAAAAAAGGCGAATATGAGGCGCTGAAGCACTTTGGAGAAACCCTTGGTCAGCATGATGTGACGGCTCAGCAAAAATATATCAAGCTAGCTTTAGGCCATTTGGAATCAGAGGAAAAAGAAGCTGAAGTTGCCCAAGCGAAAAATGAAAAAATGGTGAGAAGTCTTGGTTTTCTAAGTGGGTTACTACTGATTCTGTTATTGATGTGAGAAGAAGGGAGTCGAGAGCATGGGCGTTGATGTAAACGTCATTTTCCAAATTGCGGGAGTGGGTATCGTCGTGGCTTTTCTCCATACGATTTTAGATCAAATGGGGAAAAAAGAGTACGCACAGTGGGTGACACTGCTTGGATTTATCTACATTTTATTTATGGTTGCTACCATTGTGGATGATTTGTTTAAGAAGATTAAAGCCGTATTTCTATTTCAAGGATAGGGGAGGGCTTACAAATCGAAATTATTCAAATTGTTGGACTTGGTTTAATCGCTACTTTTCTAGCATTAATCGTCAAAGAACAAAAGCCAACCTTCGCCTTTATGCTTGTTGTGTTTACTGGGTGTGTCATTTTCCTTTATTTAATCGATCAAATCTATGCCATTATCTCCATGATTGAAAAAATTGCAGCAAGTGCAGGCGTCAATATGAAATACGTTGAAACCATTTTGAAAATCATTGGCATTGCCTATATTGCAGAATTTGGTGCCCAGCTCACAAAGGATGCTGGACAAGGCGCCATCGCTTCAAAAATAGAGCTTGGCGGCAAAATTCTTATTTTGGTCATGGCGGTACCGATTTTAACGGTCATCATTGAGACGATCCTAGGTATGATCCCGTCCATGACTTGATGGAAAAGAGGTGATGATGATGAAACGGGTGACAGCTGTGCTAGGGTTTATGATGTTCTTTTGGATGATCGTTCCGTATGCAGGTGCAGAAGAAAGTGTGCCTTTATCAAGTGAAGAACCGGTCGCAGAAGAAGTTGCGGGTGGACAGGCTGATGCCTTAGAGCTTCATTCTATCAGTGACTTTTGGGAAACGATATTGGACGAGTATGGCGGCTTTCTGCCTGAAAGCCAAAAAGGTACAGTGAAGGAAATGATCGATGGCGATAAAGAGCTGTCTCCCCAAACGTGGCTGAAGGCTTTTGTTCATTATCTGTTTCATGAGCTGATTGCCAATGGAAAGCTCTTAGGCACACTTATATTACTCACCATCTTTTGTTCGCTTTTGCAGCTTTTGCAAAATGCGTTTGAACAAAGCACTGTTAGTAAAGTTGCATACGCTCTTGTTTATATGGTGCTTATCATTATTGCATTAAACAGTTTTCATGTTGCGATCTCTTATGCAACAGAAGCCATTCAAACGATGACTAGTTTTATTCTTGCTCTTATTCCTCTTTTATTAGCACTTATTGCCTCATCAGGCGGGCTTGTCTCAGCCGGATTCTTTCATCCTGTGATTTTGTTTTTAATGAACACGAGCGGTGTTTTTATTCAATATGTCGTTCTTCCGCTCATCTTTTTATCAGCGATCTTGAGCATCGTCAGTACATTGACCGAACAATACAAAGTGACCCAGCTTGCCCAGCTGTTAAGAAATGTCGCCATTGGCGGGCTCGCTGTTTTTTTAACTGTATTCCTCGGCGTCATTTCTGTACAGGGGGCATCTGCTGCTATCACTGATGGAATCGCTCTTCGCACAGCCAAGTTTATTACCGGAAATTTCATCCCTGTCCTTGGCAGAATGTTTACTGATGCGACAGATACCGTTATCAGCGCCTCTGTGCTGCTGAAAAATACGGTTGGTCTTGTAGGCGTCGCCATTTTGATTTCAATTGCGGCTTTCCCAGCAATTAAAGTGCTGTCGCTCGCTCTCATTTATAAACTGGCCGCTGCGATTCTTCAGCCTTTAGGAGGCGGGCCGATTATAAGCTGCCTTGATGTCATTTCAAAAAGTGTTCTTTATATATTTGCTGCATTAGCTGTTGTATCGCTTATGTTCTTTTTAAGCATTACCGTTATCATCACAGCTGGCAACCTCACCATGATGATGAAGTAAGGAGGGGACACCATTTGAGTTTTCTCACAGAATGGATCACAAGTATTATTCTATTTATTTTATTTGCGATTGTGATTGATCTTTTGCTTCCCAATTCAAGCATGCAGAAGTATGCAAAAATGGTCGTCAGCTTATTGTTGATTGTGGTGATGCTTAATCCGATCTTTGCGTTATTCCGGGCAGATCCGGACCAAATTTTCTCAGAAATCATGAAAGGGAAGGACCAAGCGCAATCAGAAGAAATAAAAAATCAGATGAATTTAGAAAAAAAAGAAATACAAGCTTCACAGCGTGCATATATTTTAAAGCAAATGGCTGTCCAACTAGAAAAAAGCGCAAAGGAGCCACTGGAGAAGGAGAGCTATGAAATGAAACACGTAGAAGTGTTGGCAGATGAGGAGCACCTTGATCAGAATATGGAGGCAGATCAATTTCGCATCAAAGCAGTCCTTGTCCCGCTCACAGGTGATGCTGTAGAAACGGTGGCAAAGGTCGACATTGATCTCTCCAGGCAAAAGGAGGAAAGCGCCGGGGCGTCAGCAAAAGAGATGGCGAGGGTGAAAGAGACGCTTGCAGATGTTTGGAATACACGGCCTGAACACATTGCGCTCAACATTGAGGGAGGTGACGCAGCAGATCATGAATAACAAAGACTGGAGACAAAAACTGAAATCAATGTTCCAAGCACCTGAAAAAGGTGAAGGGAAACCAAAATTAACGAAGCACCATTACTTACTGCTTGTCTTCATCATCGGCGTGTCATTCATGTTAGTCAGTCAAATTTTGTCACCGCCATCAAGCAAACAAGAGGCTGCTGTTCCTGCGTCTAAAAAAACATCCTCAGAAGAGCAGGCGGTGTTCAAACCATCCTCTTCAGGTAAGTCAAACAACTCGATAGAGGATGTTGAACAAGAATACGAAAATCAGCTGAAAGAGATTTTAGAAACGATCATTGGTGTTGAGGATGTTTCCATCGTGGTAAATGTAGACGCAACTTCTTTAAAAGTGTTTGAAAAAAACAAATCCAATAAAAGCACTACGACCGAGGAAACAGACAAAGAAGGCGGCGTGCGAAGTGTCACGGATCAAACAAAAGAAGAAGAGGTTGTCATTATTAAAAATGGCAATGAAGAAACACCTGTTGTTGTCCAAACGAAAAAGCCAGACATTCGAGGTGTCCTCGTTGTTGCTCAAGGAGTAGACAACGTTCAAATAAAGAAAACCATCATTGAAGCGGTTACACGAGTGCTTGATGTACCGAGCCATAGAGTGGCTGTTGCCCCTAAAAAAATCAAGGAGGATTCGGAATGATGTTAAAAAAACAAACGGTTTGGCTATTAACGATGCTAAGTTTAGTTGTCGTATTAAGTGTGTACTATATCATGTCCCCGCAAGGTGAGAATGCTGTGACAGTAGAGGATACAAAATCAAAAGGAATGGAAGAGAAAAAGGCTGAGCCAGAAAAAGGGACTGATAAAGGAACCGAAAAGAATGCAGAAGAGAAATCAACTGACAAAGAAACCAATGCGAAACAAGAAGATGTTGAAACAAGTGGAGAAGAAGGAAAGGCTGTTTCAGAGCAGACCGACGATGAACTTTTCACAACCTACAGACTTGAACTGGAAGATAAGCGCAGCAAGCAGCGTGAAGAGTATAACGAAATCGTGTCTAGCGATGATGCAACAGCGCAAGAAAAAAGTGAAGCTTATGATCAAATGACAGCGCTTAGTGAGGCAGAAGGAACAGAGCGTCAGCTGGAGACATTAATCAAAACAAAAGGATATAAAGATGCGCTCGTCAGTGCAGAAGGAGATAAAGTGAACATCACGGTTCGTTCTGATAAAAAATCAAAGTCCCAAGCAGCAGATATTATTGATTTGGTCACAAAAGAAATGAGAGGGCTTGATAACGTAGCCGTCACTTTTGAGCCATCGAATCAATAAAAAATGCACAAGCGCCCTTTTCTGAAAAGGGCGTTTTTTCATGCGGGTTGACGCCCTTTTTCAGGTGCTTGCGCGAGGTGTCTCATCACATTAATAGTTGAATTCAACGAAATCCTCCTGTAAGATGGTTATAGTATGTACTTTTAGTACTAGCCTATAAAAAAAGATAAATCCATACATAGGGGTGCAAATCCATGTTAAAAATTGAAGAGATTCATGAACTAATTAAATTAATTGACGAATCAACAATTGATGAATTTACGTACGAAAATGAAGGCGCAAAAATCAAGTTAAAGAAAAATAAAGAAGTCGTTCAGCAAGTTGCGGCACAAGCACCAGTGGCTCCTGTCCAAGCAGCTCCAGCTCAACAAGCTCCTAAAGCACAAGCTCCAGCTCAGACCGAAGTCCCTGCACAAGAGGCAACTGCGTCTGAAAACCTGCATAAAATCACATCCCCAATGGTTGGCACATTTTACGCTTCTTCTTCACCAGAAGCAGATCCATATGTGACAACAGGTTCTAAAGTGAAGGAAAACTCAGTTGTATGTATCGTTGAAGCGATGAAACTGTTTAATGAAATCGAAGCAGAAGTAAAAGGCGAAATCGTCGAAGTATTAGCTGAAAACGGTCAGCTTGTAGAATTCGGACAACCCCTCTTTCTAGTGAAAGCAGAGTAAGGAGTACGATCATGATTAAAAAGCTATTAATTGCAAACAGAGGAGAAATCGCAGTTAGAATCATCCGTGCTTGTAAAGAGCTTGGAATTGAAACAGTTGCGGTATTTTCTGAAGCGGATCGTGATGCGCTGCATGTTCAAATGGCTGATGAAGCATATTGCATCGGACCGACTGCTTCAAAAGATAGTTATTTAAATGTGACAAATATTGTCAGTGTGGCAAAGCTAACAGGTACAGATGCCATCCATCCAGGATATGGTTTCCTTGCTGAAAATGCAGACTTTGCAGAGCTTTGTGAGGAATGTAATGTCATCTTTGTTGGACCAACTGCGTCAGCAATTTCCAAAATGGGAACGAAAGATGTGGCAAGAGAAACAATGAAGCAAGCTGGTGTTCCAATTGTCCCTGGTTCTCAAGGAATTGTAAAAGATCTTGATGATGCTGTTTCAACAGCAGCTGGTATTGGGTATCCTGTCATTATTAAAGCAACTGCAGGCGGCGGTGGTAAAGGTATCCGTGTGGCTCGCACAGAAGAAGAGCTCATTAACGGTGTCACCATCACGCAGCAGGAAGCAGCACAAAACTTCGGGAACCCAGGTGTCTATTTGGAGAAATTCATTGAAGACTTTAGACACGTTGAAATTCAAGTCCTTGCTGATCAGCATGGGAATACCATTCACTTAGGTGAACGTGATTGTTCTATCCAAAGAAGAATGCAAAAGCTTCTGGAAGAAACGCCATCACCTGCACTAAATGCAGATATTCGTGAGCAAATGGGTGAAGCTGCCGTAAAAGCAGCCGAAGCTGTTGAATACACAGGTGCCGGAACGGTTGAATTCATTTACGATTATAATGAAGAGAAGTTTTACTTCATGGAAATGAATACACGTATCCAAGTAGAGCATCCTGTAACGGAAATGGTCACTGGTGTTGATTTGATCAAAGAACAGATCAAAGTAGCTTCAGGTGAAAAGCTTTCCCTTACGCAAGAGGATGTCGTATACGAAGGCTGGGCGATTGAATGTCGTATTAACGCAGAGAACCCTGAGAAAAACTTCATGCCTTCTGCTGGTGAAATTAAAATGTACCTTCCGCCAGGCGGTTTAGGAGTACGTATTGATTCTGCCGCTTATCCTGGTTATGTGATTCCGCCATATTACGATAGTATGATTGCGAAAGTGATCACATATGGTAAAACGAGAGAAGAAGCAATTGCAAGAATGAAACGTGCGCTGCAAGAATTCGTCATTGAAGGAGTCTACACAACGATTCCATTCCACCTCAGATTACTAGAGCACGAAACATTTGTGAGCGGTAATTTTAATACGAAGTTTTTAGAAACGTATCAAATTATGAAATAATAACAGCTTTCGGAGGTGAATGATCGTGTCAGAAAACAATTTGCTTGAAATGAACCTTGATGAAGATCAATTGGGAAAAGTGCAAATTGCGCCAGAAGTGATTGAAGTCATTGCTGGGATCGCTGCATCAGAGGTCGAAGGAATTGCGGAAATGCGCGGCAACTTCGCTGCTGATGTGGCAGAACGCTTTGGGAAGAAAAATCACCGTAAAGGTGTGAAAGTAGATGTCTCTGATGAAGGCATCACAATTGATGTGTATTGTGTGGTTGAATTTGGCCTATCCATTCCAAAGGTATCCACTGCTGTTCAAGAAAATATCCGTCAAACCCTTTTAAACATGACGGCCTTAACGATTAATGAAATCAACATTCATGTCGTCGGCATTCAATTTGATACAAAAACAGCTGAAGCTGAAGTTGATCAAGAAATGTAAAAAGGGTTGAAGTGAAACCAAGGAGGCATTGCCTCTTTGGTTTTTTAAAGCCCATTTTTGGGAAAATTCCGCATGATGATTACGTCACGCATGGAGTGATTCGTTTTTCGTCACAGCTCGCATGGATCTTGGTGCGACTACGGTCAAAATATGTTATGATCTCTGTATGGCTTAACGACAAGCGGATAAAGTGGTTAAAGGAGTAAATAATGAAAAGAAGAACTGCAAGAGAAAAGGCGCTACAAACATTATTTCAAATTGATGTCAGCAATATTGATCCGAAAGAGGCCATTACACATGCGCTGGATGAACAAGAATCAGATCCTTTTTTCGAGGAACTGGTTTTCGGTGTGCTCGAACAAAAGGACAAGCTCGATGACATGATTTCACAGCATCTTGTGAATTGGAAACTTGATCGTATTGCGAACGTAGACAGAGCCATTTTAAGGCTGTCTGTGTACGAAATGGTATATCAAGAAGATATCCCGGTGAGTGTTTCAATGAATGAAGCCATTGAACTGGCTAAATTGTTCGGTGACGATAAGGCGCCGAAATTTGTAAATGGTGTACTTTCAAACATTAAAAACGACCTAAAGCAGTAATAGGAGGATTCGACATGACAGCAACAATCATCGATGGGAAAGAAACAGCAAAAGAAAAGCGTGAACAATTAGCAAAAGAAGTAGAAGAGCTAAAACAAAAAGGAGTCACACCTGGTCTTGCCGTTATTCTAATCGGTGATGATCCGGCTTCACTTTCTTACGTACGCGGGAAGAAAAAAGCAGCAGAAGCCATGGGCATGCATTTCCAGCTTGATCATTTAGATGCTTCTTTAACAGAAGAGGAATTGCTAAAGATGATTGATCAGTACAATGCAAATGATCAATTCCACGGAATTCTTGTTCAGCTTCCACTGCCAAAACATATTTCTGAAAAAGCCGTCATTGAACGAATTTCACCAGAGAAAGACGTAGATGGTTTTCATCCGCTGAATATCGGGAAAATGCTACTTGGGGAAGACACATTCCTCCCTTGCACACCAGCAGGTATTGTTGAATTATTGAACAAAACAGGTGTGGATCTCTCTGGTAAAGAAGTGGTCGTTGTAGGACGAAGCAATATCGTCGGCAAACCAGTTGGACAATTGCTATTAAACGAAAATGCAACCGTCACCTACTGTCATTCAAGAACGGCGAACATTTCAGAACATACGTTAAAAGCGGACATTTTAGTTGTTGCCGTCGGTCGAGCAAACTTTATTAAAGCTGACCAAATTAAAGAAGGCGCTATTGTCATTGATGTAGGAGTCAATCGTCTAGAAACGGGGAAACTTGTAGGGGACGTTGACTTTGAAGCAGCAAAAGAAAAAGCTTCTTACATCACACCAGTCCCTGGCGGAGTGGGTCCAATGACAATTACGATGCTTGCACACAATACGGTTAAATCAGCAAAACGTACATTATCATAAGCTTGATCCATTCATCCACCTGCGTGCTGCCGGTGGATGAATGTGCGTTTTTGAAGAGGAGGAATACGTCATGAGTGAAAAAGCCTTTGTGACGGTCACAGCCCTTACAAAATACATAAAAAGAAAATTTGATGTTGACCCTCATTTAGAAGATATTTGGATCAAAGGTGAGTTATCAAATGTGAAGATTCATTCAAGAGGTCATGTTTATTTCACCTTAAAGGACGAAAATGCACGTATGCAAGCTGTTATGTTCCAGCGCTCCGCGTCCAAGCTGCCTTTTTCACCAAAGAGCGGAATGAAAGTGTTCGTACGTGGCGGAATTCAAGTCTACGAACCGAGCGGAAGCTATCAATTATATGCAAAAGAAATGCAGCCTGATGGTGTTGGTGCTCTTCATCTTGCCTATGAAGAGCTGAAGAAGAAACTAGCAAGTGAAGGCTTATTTGATGAGCGCTATAAAAAAACAATTCCTGAATTTCCAGAGGTTGTTGGTGTCATTACATCCCCAACAGGAGCAGCTGTTCGAGATGTCATTACCACGATCAATCGGCGCTATCAGCAGGCCAAGATCATTGTGCTTCCGGCATTAGTCCAAGGAGAAAATGCTCCGCGTTCGATTGTGGAACGGATTAAAGAAGCCAATGAAAAACAGCTTTGTGATGTCTTGATTGTCGGGAGAGGCGGAGGATCGATTGAAGAACTTTGGGCCTTTAATGAAGAAGCAGTCGCAAGAGCGATCTTCGCATCAGACATTCCAATCATTTCTGCAGTTGGGCACGAAACAGACTTTACCATTAGTGATTTCACTGCAGACATGAGAGCACCCACACCAACAGGAGCAGCAGAACTAGCTGTTCCAAGCACCGCTGATTTAATTGAACGAATCAAATCAATCGACATTCGGTTAACAAGAGCGGTGAAAAATCGAACGTCACAAGCAAAAGACCGTCTTGTGGCACTTCAATCCTCTTATGCTTTCCGTTTTCCAAAGCGATTACAAGAGCAAAAAGAGCAGCAATTTGATATGGTATTTGATCGTTTTCAAAAACAGCTGACAAGACAAATGGAACAAAAACGCAGTCAACTTGACCGCCAAACATATAGACTGAAGCCGCTTCATCCAAAAGAGCAGCTGCTTCAGGCGAAAAAACGTCACGCCAATGAAACAGAACAGCTCGTTCGGAGCATGAATGTGCAAATGAAAACAATTCATTCGCAGTTCCAATCGGTTCTTGGTAAACTAAATGCATTAAATCCGCTTCAAGTCATGGAAAGAGGCTATAGTTTAGCCTATAAAGAAGATGAGCTCATTAAAAGTGTGAATCAAGTAGAAACGAAGGATCAACTGACGATTACAATGAAGGATGGACGTCTGATTTGTGAGGTTATTGAGAAGGAGGGCAATCATCATGACAGAATCAAATAAACAAAAAGAAGAACAAATGACATTTGAAGAGGCCATGAAAGGACTTGAAGAGATTGTGGGAAAGCTCGAAGAAGGCGATGTACCGCTTGAACAAGCCATCCACTATTTCCAAGAGGGTATGACACTCTCAAAACTTTGCCATGAAAAATTACAGCATGTTGAAAAGCAAATGGATTTCATTTTAAAAGAGGACGGTGAACTGGCTCCTTTTTCAGTGAAGGAGGCAGATGCTGGTGACAAGTAACTTAAACGAATTTTTAACAACACGAAAACAAGCAATTGAAGATTATTTATTTACATATGTGCAGGAATTGTCTATTCCAGAAGAGCTGAAATCTTCTATGCTTTATTCTCTGAAAGCTGGCGGAAAAAGACTGCGTCCTGTGCTTGTTCTTGCTCTTTTAAATGCGTATGGAAAAAGGGAAGAAGACGGTATACCAGTAGGCTGTGCAGTGGAAATGATTCATACGTATTCGTTGATACATGATGATCTTCCTTGTATGGACGATGATGATCTGCGCCGAGGAAAGCCGACCAACCATAAAGTATACGGCGAGGCAACAGCTGTTCTTGCAGGTGATGCGCTGCTCACTGAAAGCTTCCGTCTGATTACATCGCAATTATCTGACGATGTACCTGCTGATCAAAAGCTTAGAATCATCGATGAACTTGTTACATCAGCAGGTGCACTCGGAATGGTTGGCGGGCAATTTGATGATATGGAAGCAGAACAGAAACAAATCCCTCTTTCTGAATTAGAATCGATTCATGCCCGCAAAACAGGAAAGCTACTCACCTTTAGTGTGGTTGCTGGTGCGATACTGGCAGGTGCATCTGATGATGAGATCGAAAAGCTGAGAGAATTCAGCTATCATATTGGCATTGCTTTTCAAATCCGTGATGATATTTTAGATCTTGAAGGCAGCGAAGAGAAAATAGGAAAGCGGATCGGCTCCGATACAGCAAATGAAAAGTCGACATATCCTTCTTTATTAACGCTTTCAGGAGCAAAAGAAAAGCTGGATGAACATATCACTCGTGCGAAAGAAATTGTCTCAAATCTTGAGTTGGAGCAAAACTTGCTGCATGATTTATGCGATCTGATTGCCTCACGAGATCACTAAAAACAGCCTAGATTTGAGGGTCCTCGAGCAATTGTGGTAAACTGTAAACAGTTTATCATGATGAGACAACTCTTATTCCTGAATTGGTTTTCATAGGAATAAGGCATTATATATGTAGATAGAAATTTTGTTGAAAGCGAGTTGATCCTGATTGGATCTTTTATCAATAAAAAATCCAACGTTTCTAAAAGGAATGTCAAATGCAGAATTAGAGGAGCTGAGTGCGGACATTCGCACGTTTTTAATTGAGTCGTTAGCGAACTCTGGTGGGCACATTGGTCCAAACCTTGGTGTCGTTGAACTTACTGTTGCACTTCACAAAGTATTTGACAGCCCGAAAGACAAATTTCTTTGGGATGTTGGACATCAGTCTTACGTTCACAAGCTGTTAACTGGAAGAGGAGCCGAGTTTGATACGCTTCGTCAATATAAAGGGCTCTGCGGGTTCCCTAAACGAAATGAAAGTGAACATGATGTTTGGGAGACTGGACACAGTTCAACCTCATTATCTGGTGCAATGGGAATGGCAGCAGCGCGTGACATTAAAGGAACAGATGAATACATTCTCCCGATTATCGGCGATGGTGCACTAACCGGCGGTATGGCGTTAGAAGCACTGAACCATATCGGGGATGAAAAAAAAGACATGATTGTGATCTTAAACGACAATGAAATGAGTATTGCGCCAAACGTTGGGGCGATCCATACAATGCTTGGCAGACTACGTACAGCTGGTAAATACCAATGGGTAAAGGATGAGCTTGAATACTTATTCAAGCGTATCCCAGCAGTAGGCGGGAAGCTTGCTGCAACAGCAGAACGTATCAAGGACAGTCTGAAATATTTGCTTGTCTCTGGTATGTTCTTTGAGGAAATGGGCTTTACTTACTTAGGACCAGTAGATGGACATTCCTATGAAGATTTGTTTGAGAATCTTGAGTACGCAAAGAAAACAAAAGGCCCGGTTCTCCTTCATGTCATCACGAAAAAAGGAAAAGGCTATAAGCCGGCCGAATCTGATAAGATCGGCACATGGCACGGAACAGGCCCATACAAAATCGACACAGGTGACTTTGTAAAACCGACAGCAGCTGCACCGTCATGGAGTGGTCTCGTCAGTGAAACCGTCAGAAAGCTGGCAAGGGAAGATGAGCGGATTGTCGCAATTACACCTGCAATGCCTGTTGGCTCAAAGCTTGAAGGGTTTGCAAAAGAATTCCCTGAGCGAATGTTTGATGTTGGAATTGCAGAGCAGCACGCTGCAACAATGGCTGCTGGACTTGCTACACAGGACATGAAGCCATTTTTAGCGATTTATTCAACATTCCTCCAAAGAGCCTATGATCAAGTGCTGCATGATATTTGTCGTCAAAATCTCAATGTGTTCATTGGAATTGACCGTGCAGGTCTTGTCGGTGCAGATGGAGAAACACATCAAGGTGTGTTTGACATTGCTTTCATGCGTCATATGCCGAATATGGTTCTCATGATGCCAAAGGATGAAAATGAAGGACAACATATGGTCAACACAGCCATTCAATATGATGATGGTCCAATCGCCATGCGCTTCCCGCGTGGAAATGGACTAGGCGTCAAAATGGATGAACAGCTGAAAACCATCCCAATTGGTTCTTGGGAAGTTCTTCGTCCCGGGAAAGATGCTGTCATTTTAACATTCGGTACAACCATTAAAATGGCGCTGCAGGCAGCAGAAGAACTGCAAAAAGAAGGTAAATCAATCCGTGTTGTCAATGCACGTTTCATTAAGCCTCTTGATGAAGGCATGTTAAATGAGATACTGTCTGAAGGTTTGCCAATTTTAACAATAGAAGAAGCGGTGCTTCAAGGTGGATTTGGCAGCAGCGTATTAGAATATATTCACGACAAAAAAGCGTCTCATATAAAAGTAGAACGTATGGGCATTCCAGATGAATTTATTGAGCATGGAAGTGTCGATGCGCTACTTGAGGAAATTGGACTGACGAAAACACAGGTTGCTGAAACGTTACGTGACCTGCTTCCCGCAGCACCAAGAAAAGGAATTGGATCATGACATCAAAGAAAGAACGACTTGACGTTTTATTAGTCGAACAAGGACTAATGGAAACGAGAGAGAAAGCAAAACGCGCCATTATGGCAGGGATCGTTTACTCAAATGAAAACCGTTTGGATAAGCCAGGAGAAAAAATCGCTCGTGATACCCCGCTGACTGTGAAGGGGAATCCGCTGAAATATGTCAGCCGAGGTGGGCTAAAGCTCGAAAAGGCACTTCAAGAATTTGATTTAACCGTTGAAGGAAAGCTTTTAATTGATATCGGCTCATCAACAGGGGGATTTACAGATTGCGCACTCCAAAATGGAGCAGTCAAATCCTATGCTGTGGATGTTGGCTACAATCAGCTTGCGTGGAAATTACGACAGGATGATCGGGTGATCGTCATGGAACGCACCAACTTCCGCCATTCTGTTCCGGCAGATTTCACCGAAGGATTACCAGAGGTTGCATCTATTGATGTATCATTTATCTCGCTCAAACTCATTCTTCCCGCATTAAAGCATATTCTTATCCCAGGCGGCGACTGTATTGCGCTAGTAAAGCCGCAGTTTGAAGCGGGCAGAGAGCTTGTTGGAAAAAAAGGCATTGTGCGAGAACCTTCTGTACATCTTGGTGTGCTAGAAGAAATGAATCAATTTGCTGCAAAAGAAGGCTATGATGTAAAGGATGTTTCTTTTTCACCCATTACAGGCGGAGATGGAAATATCGAATTTCTCCTCCACTTGGTCCTGCATTCTGATCAAGAAGAGAATACGGCACTTCCAGTATCTGAACTTGAAAAAGTCGTCAAAGAAGCCCATGCCGTATTGAAAGAAAAGAAAAACAGTCCTGAGCCGGCTGACACATGAATTATTGAAACAAAAGGAATAATAGCAGCTCGCTATTATTCCTTTTAGATTGTTGACAAAGGGCTAAAATGAACTTGATTTTAGCCCTTTGTCTTCTTTTCAGCGTGATAGAAAACCTTTGCAGTCTAGGAAGGACGAGCACTGGCGCGGAGCGAATTTGGCATTCGTGAGCACCAGAGCGCAGGACTGACAAAGAATGCGAGGGTTTGTCTACATGCTGAACGGAATAATCGCTCGCTATTATTCCTTTTTACATGGTCAAAAGATCAGAATTAACCGTTTCTCACGTAATGCTTGTTTTTTGAAGTGTGCATCATATAACATAGAACGTAAAGACAAACTGAGATTCTAACGCCTAGGGGGGTCAAAATGAACAAAGGTCAAAGACATATTAAGATTAGAGAAATTATCGCAAGCCAAGAAATCGAAACACAAGACGAATTAGTCGATATTTTGAAAGCGGATGGATATAACATCACACAGGCGACCGTATCAAGAGATATCAAAGAACTGCATTTAGTCAAAGTGCCAACAAATAATGGAACATATAAATACAGCCTTCCTGCAGATCAGCGGTTTAACCCGCTATCAAAATTAAAGCGTTCCTTAATGGACGCATTTATTAAAATGGATGCTGCCAGTCATTTAATCGTTCTAAAAACAATGCCTGGGAACGCTCAAGCCATCGGTGCTTTAATGGATAATTTAGATTGGGAAGAAATTATGGGAACCATTTGTGGGGATGATACCATCTTAATCATTTGCCGCACGCCAGACGATACGGATACCGTTTCGTCCAAAATTTTAGAGCTTCTATAAAGAGATCAGGTTTACAAAAAGAGGTGTCAAATGAGTGTTAGCAGAACTAACCATTAAAAACTTTGCAATCATTGAGGAGTTAACGGTTTCGTTTGAAAAAGGACTCACAGTTCTAACAGGGGAAACAGGTGCCGGAAAATCAATCATGATTGACGCTGTCTCACTTCTCGTAGGGGGAAGAGGATCATCCGAATTTGTCCGTTATGGCGAAAAAAAAGCAGAGCTTGAAGGTCTTTTTCTTGTACCAGCAGATCATCCTGTATTTGCCCTTTGTGAGGAGCAAGGAATTGATGCATCTGATGAAATGATGATTCTTCGCCGTGATATCAATCAAAGCGGGAAAAGCATTTGCCGCATTAATGGTAAGCTTGTCACCATCTCGCTTTTAAGAGAAGTTGGCCGGCTTTTGCTTGATATACATGGACAGCACGATAATCAGCTGCTCATGGAGGATGAAAATCATTTGCATTTGCTTGATCAATTTGGAGCAGAAGAAATTGCACCTGCTCTCTCGCAGTATCAAGAAGCGTATGATCAATATATGAAGACAGCGCAAAAGCTCAAACAGCTGTCTGAAAATGAACAGGAAATGGTTCACCGGTTAGACTTATTGCAATTTCAGCTGGAAGAGATTGAAGCGGCACAATTAGAGCCTGGAGAAGATGAGAAGCTTCAAGAGGAACGTCATCAAATTAGCAATTTTGAAAAAATCTTTTCCTCGCTTCAAAACGCATATAATGCTCTGCGTAATGAGCAGGGAGGACTTGATTGGGTTGGAATGGCTTCAAGCGAGCTTGAGCAAGTTTCTGAGATCAACGACGATCTGAAAAAGCTCTCTGAGCAAGTGTCAAACTCCTATTATTTATTAGAAGATTCTACTTTTCAAATGCGCAGCATGCTTGATCAATTAGAATTTGACCCAGCCCGTCTTGATTTTATTGAGTCTAGGTTAAATGAGATGAAGCAGCTGAAGCGAAAGTACGGCACAACCGTTGAGGAAATTTTAGAATATGCGGCTAAGATTGAAGAGGAGATAGACCAAATCCAAAATCGAGACAGCCATTTGCAGACACTTAAAAACAAACTTGACGCGATAAGCCGGGATGCATTGCTTGAAGCGCTCAACGTGTCAGAGCTCCGTAAAAAATGGGCGAAAAAACTGGCGAAGCAAATTCAAGCTGAATTGAAGGATTTATATATGGAGAAGTCTTCTTTTGATACCGCTTTTACGATTCGATATGCACCATTTGGCAGTACGGACTGCCCGCTTTTAGATGGAAAACCCGTACAGCTCGGGAAAAATGGCATAGATCAAGCGCAATTTGTCATTTCTACAAATCCGGGTGAACCGATGAAATCTTTGTCAAAAGTAGCATCTGGAGGAGAAATTTCGCGTGTCATGCTGGCAGTGAAAAGTATTTTCTCAGCGAAACAAGAAGTGACGTCCATTATATTTGATGAAGTGGATACGGGCGTTAGCGGCAGAGTAGCACAAGCCATTGCTGAAAAAATTTATAAAGTAGCAGCAGGTTCACAAGTACTCTGTATTACCCATCTGCCGCAAGTCGCAGCAATGGCTGATACACATCTTTTTATTTCTAAACGCGCTAAAGCTGGTAGAACAATGACGAACGTCAAACCACTAAGTGATGATGAAAAAGTGAGTGAAATCGGCCGAATGATTGCTGGTGTAGAAGTCACTGAGCTCACAAAACAGCATGCAAAAGAATTACTGCACCAAGCAAATGATGTCAAAACGACAGGGTAGCTGAAACAACAGCTGCCTTTTTTATATTGTCTCATATTCGCCGTATATACGCATGAATTCGTCTTTTTCTTTTATCAATTTATCCAATCATTTTCTAAAGGTGTCGGTTATAAATCCTCGCTAAGAAGGCAAAAGTAAAGATGTAGCCAAAACATTAATGTTCTGGTGTGGGTAAGGAGCGAGGAGAGTGAAAAATGAATGCCCGAAAAGATGAGAAAAGCCATTGGTGTGATTCTCCTTGTTTCTTTAATAAGTACAGGGTTTATGAGCATAGTGAAGGAATATATCAGCATTCCAACAACTGTCGCAGTATTTGAACACGAGAAGCATTCGATTGATACATCCATTGAAGCGTCAGCCAATGCTTCTTCACCAGCCTTTAGTCTTTCAGAGAAAAAGAATCAACTTGAAGTAACGGGACAAAAGGCGGGAAAAGCCGAAATTGTTTATGATTTTAAAGGATTTCCTATTAAGAAAACAAAAGTCGATGTTCTTCCCGAATTAAAAGTCATTCCTGGAGGACAATCCATTGGCGTCAAACTCCACTCTGTCGGAGTTCTCGTTGTCGGTTTTCATCAAATCACAACAGCAGACGGCAAAAAATCACCAGGTGAAGCCGCAGGCATTCAATCAGGGGATATGATCATTGAGATCAATGGTCACAAAATGGAGAAGATGAATGACCTCACCCCATTTATTCAGAAAGCCGGAAAAACGGGGGAAACCCTTCATTTACTCATAAAAAGAGACCATAAAACCTTTCAAACGACATTAACACCCGCGAAAGATGCAAGTGAAGGTACTTATCGAATCGGTCTTTATATTCGTGATTCCGCAGCAGGAATCGGGACGATGACCTTCTTTGAACCATCTTCTAAAAAATATGGCGCCCTTGGGCATGTGATTTCTGACATGGATACAAAAAAACCAATCGTGGTCGACAATGGTGAAATTGTCAGATCAACTGTCACATCCATTGAAAAAGGGACAGGAGGCAACCCTGGAGAAAAATTGGCCAGGTTTTCTTCCGAAAGAAAAACGATAGGTGATATTTCACGTAACAGTCCATTCGGTATATTTGGTACGTTAACCGAAAAACTTGAAAATCATGTAGCAGACAAACCACTTCCAGTCGCATTATCAAATGAAGTAAAAGAAGGTCCAGCCGAAATATTAACGGTTGTGGACCATGATAAAGTAGAGAAATTTGATATTAAAATCGTCAGCACAACACCACAAAAATTCCCGGCAACAAAAGGAATGGTGCTTAAAGTAACGGATGAGCGCTTATTAAGCAAAACGGGCGGGATCGTTCAAGGAATGAGCGGTAGTCCGATCATCCAAAATGGCAAAGTCATTGGAGCGGTCACTCACGTGTTCGTCAATGACCCGACAAGCGGATACGGCGTACACATTGAATGGATGCTGTCAGAAGCAGGAATTGACCTTTATCAAAAAAACAAAAAAGCAAGCTGATGAAAAACTGCCGCGAATCTTCCGGCAGTTTTTTTCTACCCTTTCTTTCTCTTCCATCATGTTATAAAATAAGGAAAAAGAGATTTTTCGACAAAATGGAAAACAGTGTGTTGTCAAATTGCAATAATCGTCGATTCATTAAGAAAAACGTAGAAAAAGCTAGATAATGCTCTATTATTCGGAAAATTAAACTTTTTTAAAGGGGATAGCATGGTTTTGTCGAATTGAACACTCAGAAGAGAAATGCAAAAGACTAAGGAATCGACATTGGGGAGGAAAGAACGTGGAGAAAATTAAAGTGTGTGTAGCTGATGACAATCGAGAACTTGTTGGCCTTTTGACAGAGTATATTGAGGGACAGGAAGATATGGAAGTACTTGGCGTGGCGTATAATGGTCAGGAATGTCTGACATTATTTAAAGATAAAGAGCCCGACGTTCTCCTCTTAGATATTATCATGCCTCATTTAGACGGTCTTGCTGTACTGGAACGCCTCCGTGAAAACAATGAAATGACCAAACAGCCAAGTGTCATTATGCTGACGGCTTTCGGACAAGAAGACGTAACGAAAAAAGCAGTCGATTTGGGCGCATCCTACTTCATTTTGAAACCATTCGATATGGAAAACCTCGTAGGTCATATTCGTCAAGTCAGTGGAAACGGCACACAAGTCAGCCATCGATCTTCATCTATCCAAAACAGTGTCCTTCGCAGCAAACCTGAACCGAAACGTAAGAACTTAGATGCGAGCATTACGACGATTATTCATGAGATTGGCGTGCCAGCTCATATTAAAGGCTATTTATACTTAAGAGAAGCCATTTCGATGGTGTACAATGATATTGAACTACTTGGCAGTATTACAAAAGTATTGTACCCAGACATTGCAAAGAAATTTAACACGACAGCCAGCAGGGTAGAACGAGCGATTCGTCATGCCATTGAAGTGGCTTGGAGCAGAGGGAATATTGACTCCATTTCGTCACTCTTTGGCTACACAGTCAGCATGTCAAAAGCCAAACCGACCAATTCAGAATTTATTGCGATGGTGGCTGATCGTCTGCGTTTAGAGCATAGAGCAAGCTAAGTCAACGTCCATAAAAAAACGTTTCTTCAATGAGGCGTTTTTTTATTTTTGTAAAATATTGCTAAAAAATGGATATGTTGATAAAATCATCTTTAATGTTTAAATTGGACAAACGGGCTGCTTTATTTTCAGAATAAAATGAAAAATAAAGCATGAAAGAAATGAATAGGACATAAAATAGTGGTAATCAGCTACGCTAATCAATTGGCTTATAGAAGAAGAAAACGCTCATTCGTAAGAAAAAGGATGAGAGGAAAAGGTCTTATGTAATTAGTAAATAAAGTAAATGAGATCGAAAGTTCTATTTCTATTGACCCGATTGGTTGGCGTTTTAAAGTCACTGGCTTCTTAGAGATTGTGCCATTTGAACTGAATATTCCCATTGTCGAATTTAATAATTTTCACATTCTTTTACTATGCTATAATAATGAAAAGAAGAGGGTGAGGTTATGGGAAAGCTGAAAATCCACTCTGCTGAGGTTGCGAACGAAATTAGCAAGTGGACGAGGGTCATTTCTCAGAATGACCTAGAAAAATCTGCTGTCTATAAAGAGAAAATTCAGAATTTGCTAAAAAATACAGATGAGGATCGAGAAGTTCTTCTTTATTATCAGCTAGTCGACGGCAGACATGAAATGTTACTTGGAAATATTGAAAAAGCCAATCAGATTATGAAAAGTGTCGGAACGCTGGATGAAAAAGCAGATGACATTATTAATTTTTATTTTTACTTTTATAAAGGCCAATATGCTGCCTATGTCAAAAAATATGATGAGGCGATTAGTTTTTATAAGATTGCTGAGCAGCGGCTAAAACGTGTGAATGAAGATCTTGAAGTAGGGACTTTTCATCATAAAGTCGCTTCCATTTATTACGAACTGAAGCAAAATTTCATTTCCATTAATCATATTAAAAAAGCCATTGATACGTTTAAAGCGCATGAGGAATATACCGCACAGGCGATTGACAGCTTGATCTTACATGCAAGCAACTGTATTGATTTACTACAGTTTGATGAAGCTGAGGAAAAGTACCAAGAGGCACTTGAGAAAAGTAAGCGCATTAACAATGAAGTGCTGATTGGGAAGTGCTATCACAATTTAGCGGTTCTTTATTACGCAAAACATGATTATGAAAAAAGCGCACAATACGCTAAAAAAGGGATGAGCATTCAAATTCATCGCGACAATAGCCATTATTTCATCCAATCTTTATATGTTCTCGCAAATGCCTTAGTTCATTTAGGGGATCATGAGGCAAAAGAATATATTAAAGAGGGGATTCAATATAGCTGCGATATCCAAAATAATGAATATATAGTAAAATTTGAAATTTTGGATTTGATGTGCGAAAATAGTGGAGCAGCAGACGTATTCTCTGAAAAATTAGACTACATAGAAAAAAATAGATTATATGTGGAGCTTGAGGATTTGTCTGAACAAATATCGAAATACTTCAAGGAACGAAATGATTATCAAAATGCCATTCGTTTTCTTGAAAAGAAATTCGATGCACAAATACTTCAAAAGAAAGTGGAGGTTATCTTATGAAAAAGTTGTTGTTAGGTGTAACAATCGTTACAGCAGTCGCAGTTGTTTCTTCCCTTTTTGCTCTTGACGCAGAGACGACAGAGCAAGCCATCAGAGCGATTACGTGATCGAATTTACCTGTCAACCTCTTCTCTCTTATTAGAAGAGGTTTTTTTATGTGCTCAAACTGGCAAAACGAAAACAGACACGTCATAATATAGGTAATCATCATATTTAGAGGTGGCATATGACGAAAATTTTTGCACATAGAGGCTTTAAAGGAAACTATCCAGAGAACACCATGATTGCCTTTGAGCACGCACTCCATTCTGGAGCGGATGGGATTGAGCTTGATGTTCAGCTCACCAAAGACGGCAGACTAGCTGTCATTCACGATGAAAAGCTGAACCGAACGACCAATATGAAAGGGTTAGTGAAAGACTATACATATGAAGAGTTAAAAAGAGGAGATGCCAGTCATTCTTTCTATGAAGAAACGGGTGCGGTCTCCATTCCTCTATTAGAAGAAGTATTAGAGCTAGTGACGCAGAGACCATCCTTTATGATCAACATTGAATTAAAAAACTCTATTTATCGATATCCAGGGATTGAAGAAAAAGTAAAAGAGCAAATTGAGCACTTTCAAATAGAGGATCGAGTGCTTGTCTCATCATTTCATCACGGCAGCTTAGCTCTTTTTCACAAGCTGATGCCGCACATTGAACTGGCGGTCCTCACGATGGATGTGATTCATCAACCGGACATGTATTTAAAAACAATCCCGGCAAAGGGCTACCATCCGAATATAAAGGGCGCTGGGGTGACAAAAGAAGTAGTATCCGCTCTCCATGCGGACCAACAAGTGATCAGACCGTTTACTGTAAACAGTGAGAAGCAAATAAAAAATATGTTGACCTTGGGTGTTGATGGAATCTTTACTGATTTTCCTGATCGAGCCGTCAAAATAAGAGAAGAAATGAAATAAAGACCTGCTATCAACAGCGGGTCTTTTTCATGATTACCTTTGCTTAAAACGAGTTGTTACTTTATTTCGTTTACGGTCTCTATATAAAATAAATCCTGCAACAACATAAAGACCTCCCCCTAAAAATAACAACCCTGCAATTCCTTGCAGCCATAAATATGGAAATGGTGCAATGATGATGCCGAAAACAGTGTCGCGCAGCAGCTTAATGCCAAGTGCTGCAAAGGCTCCAGGTATTAAAATAATCACTAATGCCAGTATTCTCCCCATCA
Source organism: Bacillus sp. FSL K6-3176 (assembly GCF_038003325.1). Taxonomy (NCBI): domain Bacteria; kingdom Bacillati; phylum Bacillota; class Bacilli; order Caryophanales; family Bacillaceae; genus Bacillus; species Bacillus sp. FSL K6-3176. Next base: position 2,233,448 of record NZ_JBBOOX010000001.1, on the reverse strand, counting down.
AATGTCCCCTTAAACGTCATTTACTTCCATTGTCTAATTCAAAAAATATTTTGTCAAGAAAGGAAAACGTGGTAATATAGGTGTTGTGCAATTTTTTGCAACGGAAAAATATGGTGTGCAAAATTTTTCATATAAAGGGGTAACGGGATGCAGAGAGTCTTGATTGTCGGTGCAGGACAAGGTGGATCAGCACTGCTTGAAACATTGCTGAAAACAAATACGGTTCAAATCATTGCGATCGCCGACCTTGATCTCGAGGCACCGGGGATGGATGAAGCGAAAAAGAATGGAATTGAGACGACGACGGATTGGAAAGAATACATAAAAGATGACATTGATATCATCATTGAAACCACAGGCAGTTCTGCTGTACTGAAGGAACTAATTGAACAAAAACCAGAGCATGCTGTGATTGTGCCAAGCTCGATGGCATACGTCATGTCAGAATTAATGGCAGAGAAACAACAGCTTATTCAAATATTGAAGGAACAAACCTATAAACATGACCGCATTTTTAATGCAACGAATGATGGCATGATTTTTATTAATATGGATGAAGAAGTGGTCCTGTTTAATCGATCGGCTGCCAAAATGGTGGGGTGTTCGCAAAAGGATGCGATTGGCCGTCACATTCGAGAAGTGATTCCGAACACGAAACTTCCCGATATATTAAGGTCAAGGGAGCCGGAATTTAACCAAAAGCAATTTTTGAATCAGCAAATTCAAATTGTGACCACCCGTCTGCCGATTATTGATGACGCGGGGAGAATGTTAGGTGCTTTATCGATCTTTAAAGACATAACAGATGCGGTGGAGCTTGCGGAGGAAGTAACAAACCTCAAAGAAGTAAGAACGATGCTTGAGGCTATTATTCAATCATCAGATGAAGCCATATCGGTTGTCGATGAGCAAGGGAAAGGTATTTTGATCAACCGTGCTTATACGAAAATGACCGGTTTAACGGATAAAGAGGTCGTGGGGAAACCAGCAGGAGCTGATATTTCCGAAGGGGAAAGCATGCACTTAAAGGTGCTTGAAACAAGAAGACCTGTTCGAGGCGTCAGAATGAAGGTTGGTCCAAACAAAAAAGATGTCATCGTCAATGTAGCACCTGTTATTGTGGACGGCATTCTAAAAGGCAGTGTCGGGGTCATTCACGATGTATCCGAAATTCAATCATTGACGAATGAATTAAATAAAGCAAGGCAGCTCATCCGAACACTTGAAGCAAAGTACACATTTGAAGACATTATTGGAGAAAGTGAACAAATGCTTGTCGCACTTGAGCAGGCAAAGCTGGGTGCAAAAACGCCGGCAACCATTTTACTCCGTGGAGAATCAGGTACTGGGAAAGAGCTGTTTGCACATGCCATTCACAATGAAAGTGATCGCAAGTACAACCGCTTTGTCCGTGTCAACTGTGCTGCCTTATCAGAAACTCTTTTAGAGTCAGAACTGTTTGGCTACGAGGAAGGAGCGTTTTCTGGTGCAAGGCGAGGCGGGAAAAAAGGGCTGTTTGAAGAAGCCAATCAAGGCAGCATCTTTTTAGATGAAATCGGTGAAATGACGCCAAGTACACAAGCGAAATTGCTACGTGTCATGCAAGAAAAAGAAATTGTACGGGTAGGCGGAACGAAAGCGATACCGGTCGATGTGCGTGTGATCACAGCGACAAATGTCAATATTGAAAAGGCGATGGCAGAAGGTAAGTTCAGAGAGGATTTATATTATCGAATGAACAGATACCCGATATCGATTCCACCACTCAGACAGCGTCTCGAAGATATTGAATCATTAAGTAAACGCCTCATCCAAAAGATCAATTTAGACTATGGGCGAAACGTCAGCGGCTTAACAGATCGTGCGCTTCATAGACTTCGATCATATAGCTGGCCAGGCAACGTGAGAGAGCTTGAAAATGTGCTTGGACGAGCGATGATCTTTTTGAATCCGCAAGAAGAATGGATCGATGAAGCACATATCGCCTTCATGGAGTCAGACGAGCATGAGGAAAAAGAGCAGCAGGAACTGGCTGTAAGTCAATTTGAGGGGGAGACGCTCTCGGATGCTGTAGAAGCATTTGAAGCGCAGCTGATCAAACAAACCCTTGAAAAACATCAATTCAATCGCACAAAAACAGCGAAAACATTAGGGATCAGCATTCGCAATCTTTACTATAAAATGGATAAGTATCAGCTTGCAAAAGATAGCATGCAGTAACATGCACGTAACCTGCAAAAAATTGCATGATTTCTTTGCGAAAAGGTTTATTTTTCACACATTTCAAGCTGGCACGGAACTTGCATATAAAAAGAGGAACCGAGCACAAGGAAAGGTGGGCAAGTATGAAGCTTGACGATCTGATTATCAAAGCCTCGCAGCTGCAGAATAAAACAGCGGCTGTGGCTCATGCAGAAGACGAAGAAGTGCTTCATGCCATCAAAATGGCAATCGAACGAAAAGTCGCTCGCTTCCTGCTGGTTGGAAACAAACGCAACCTAAAGGAGCTAGTCAAACAGCATGAGATCAATGAAGACTGGATAGATATTATTCATTCAGATTCACCAGAAGAATCTGCCAAAATTGCCGTTCAGGCAGTAAGTGAAAATCATGCAGATATTCTCATGAAGGGTCATGTCCCGACAGCCGTACTGTTAAAAGCTGTCCTAAATAAAGAATATGGGCTTCGGACAGCGAGTGTCCTTTCACATGTTGCAGCCTTCGAAGTACCGGGCTTTGACCGTTTTATCTATGTGACGGACTCTGCGATGAACATTGCGCCTGATTTAAATATGCTGAAAGAAATTACGGTGAATTCCGTTCAAGTCGCACAAGCTGTCGGAAATGATATGCCCAAAGTGGCGGTATTATCAGCGGTAGAAGTCGTAAACCCAGCGATGGATTCGACGCTCACAGCTGCAAGTCTTGCGCAAATGAATCGAAGAGGTCAAATTTCTGGCTGCCTGATTGATGGGCCGCTTGCTTTAGATAATGCCATTTCTCAAACGGCAGCTTCTCATAAAAATATTACGAGTGATGTGGCTGGTCATGCAGATATTTTGCTTGTGCCAACCATTGAAGCAGGCAACATTCTTTATAAATCTCTCATCTACTTTGCTCATGCAAAAGTGGGAGCTGTGGTGGCAGGAGCGAAAGCACCGATTGCTTTAACAAGTCGGTCTGATTCAGCAGAAAGTAAGCTCTATTCAATTGCACTTGCCATCTGTACATCAAATTAAGTGAAAGTATTAGGAGGAATAGAAAATGGAACTTTTTAAATATATGGAACGATACGATTATGAACAGCTTGTATTTTGTCAGGATGAACAGTCTGGTTTAAAAGCCATCATTGCCATTCATGATACAACACTTGGGCCAGCACTCGGCGGAACAAGAATGTGGACATATGAAAATGAAGAAGCAGCGATCGAAGATGCCTTGCGTCTTGCGAGAGGTATGACTTATAAAAATGCGGCGGCAGGGCTTAACCTTGGCGGCGGTAAAACGGTCATCATTGGTGATCCGAGAAAAGAAAAGAATGAAGAAATGTTCCGTGCTTTTGGCCGTTACATTCAAGGATTAAATGGCCGTTATATCACCGCTGAAGATGTCGGTACAACGGTAGAAGATATGGATCTTATCCATGAAGAAACAGACTTTGTCACAGGCATCTCTCCTGCATTTGGTTCTTCAGGAAATCCATCTCCAGTGACTGCTTACGGTGTATATAAAGGGATGAAAGCAGCTGCAAAAGCAGCATTCGGTACAGATTCATTAGAAGGAAAAACAATTGCCGTTCAAGGTGTTGGAAACGTGGCTTACAACCTATGTAAACACCTGCATGAAGAAGGCGTACAGCTTATCGTTACTGATATCAACAAAGACTCAGTTCAGCGAGCTGTAGAAGACTTCGGTGCAAAAGCGGTAGACCCTGATGATATTTATGATCAAGAATGTGATATTTACGCACCATGTGCACTCGGTGCAACCATTAACGATGTGACGATTCCTAAATTAAAGGCAAAAGTCATTGCAGGTGCAGCGAATAACCAGCTGAGAGAAACACATCATGGAGATCTTATTCATGAAATGGGCATTGTGTATGCACCTGATTATGTGATCAATGCAGGCGGTGTGATTAATGTTGCAGATGAGCTTTATGGCTATAATGCAGATCGTGCAATGAAAAAAGTAGAAGGCATTTACCAAAACATTGAGCGAGTGATTGAAATCTCTAACCGTGATGCCATTCCAACTTATAAAGCGGCTGACCGATTGGCTGAAGAGCGAATTGAAAGAATGCGCAAATCAAGAAGCCAATTCCTGCAAAATGGTCAACATATTTTAAGTCGTCGCTAAATGGATGAATGAGTTGAAACGGAGGTTTTGTTTTTGCTGACAAAAGAATGGCGTATTCTCACGATTAATCCTGGCTCTACCTCAACAAAAATCGGTGTGTTTCATAATGAACGATCTATTTTTGAAACGACATTAAGACATACAGATGAGGAAATCAAGCAGTTTCCTCATATCATTGATCAATTTTCATTCCGGAAAGAAACCATTTTGAAAACACTGCATGAACAGGGGATGAACATCTCAAAGTTTGATGCAGTTTGCGCACGTGGTGGTCTGCTTCGCCCGATTGAAGGTGGCACATATGAAGTAAATGAGCAAATGGTTGAAGACCTAAAAGAAGGGTATGCTGGCCAGCACGCCTCTAATCTAGGCGGAATTATTGCCCGAGAAATTGCACTTGGCCTTAACATCCCAGCTTTTATTGTTGATCCCGTAGTCGTAGATGAACTACAGCCGATTGCTCGTATTTCAGGACTGCCAACAATTGAGCGGAAAAGCATTTTTCATGCGTTAAATCAAAAAGCAGTCGCAAGAAAAACGGCTGCTTCGTTTGGAAAGCGTTACGAAGATTTGAACATGATCATTACCCATATGGGCGGCGGAATTACGATTGGTGTACATCAAAAAGGAAAAGTCATTGATGTGAATAACGGTCTTCATGGCGAGGGTCCTTTCAGCCCAGAGCGGGCAGGAACTCTTCCAACAGGTGACCTTGTTAATTTATGCTTTTCTGGTGAATATTCGCAAGAGGAAATGCTCAAACGCATTATTGGCGAAGGCGGTCTTGCAGGCTATCTTGGTACGACAGATGCAGTAAAAGTAGAGCGCATGATCGAAGCAGGTGATGAGCGTGCGGCGCTTATTTATGAAGCGATGTGCTATCAAATTGCCAAAGAAATCGGTGCGGCTAGTGCGGTCTTAAAAGGAGCTGTAGACGTCATTGTGTTAACAGGCGGCCTTGCCTACAGCAAACAAATTACGTCAAGCATTAGAGGATACATTGACTGGATTTCAGATGTTGTTGTGTACCCAGGTGAAAATGAATTGCAATCCTTAGCAGAAGGGGCGCTTCGTATTTTAAAAGAAGAAGAAACACCAAAAGAATACCCAAATGATCAAAAGGCGGAGAAAGGAGTGACAAGTCATGGCAACTGAATATGACCTCGTCATTCTTGGTGGAGGCACAGGCGGCTATGTAGCAGCCATTCGTGCCTCTCAACTTGGATTGAAAACAGCAGTCGTAGAAAAATCAAAGCTCGGTGGAACATGTCTTCATAAAGGCTGTATCCCATCTAAAGCGCTGCTTAGAAGTGCAGAAGTCTATCAAACGGTCAAACGTGCCGCTGATTTTGGCGTTGAAGCAAGCGGAATTGCCTTACAATTTGCAAGCGTACAAAAAAGAAAAACAGAGATTGTCGACAAATTAGCAGGCGGCGTCAAACATTTAATGAAACAAGGGAAAATTGATGTATACGAAGGAATAGGCCGTATCTTAGGCCCTTCGATTTTTTCGCCAATGCCAGGCACCATCTCGGTAGAAATGGCGAATGGCGATGAAAATGAAATGCTGATTCCTAAGCAGGTCATCATTGCGACTGGATCAAGACCGCGCGTCCTGCCCGGACTTGAAGCGGATGGAACACACATCCTTACATCAGACGAAGCACTTGAACTGCAAGAACTCCCTCAGTCCATGCTGATTGTCGGCGGAGGCGTGATTGGAATCGAATGGGCTTCTATGCTCAATGATTTTGGCGTAAAAGTCACAGTGATCGAATTTGCAGATCGCATTTTACCAACAGAGGATCAAGATATTTCTAAAGAAATGGAAAAGCTTTTAACGAAAAAGGGCATCACCTTAGTGACAAATGCGAAGGTTCTGCCAGATACTGCCGAAAAGCACGAGAATCTCGTCAAGATCCAAGTGGAAAAAGGTGGAGACACTCAGTCGTTTGAAGCAGAGAAACTGCTTCTTTCAGTTGGCCGAGTGCCAAACGTGGAAGGCATAGGTCTTGAAAACACGGACATCCAGACAGAAAATCATGGCATTGTCGTGAATGAGCATTACCAAACGAAAGAGTCGCATATTTACGCAATAGGTGATGTCATTGGCGGTCTTCAGCTGGCGCATGTCGCATCACATGAAGGCATGATTGCAGTAGAACATATGGCTGGTAAAGATCCAAAGCCGCTTGATGAAACGCTCGTGTCTAAATGTGTGTACTCTCACCCAGAAACCGCTAGCGTTGGACTGACTGAACAGGCGGCAAAAGAGCAAGGCTACGAAGTCAAGATTGGGAAGTTTCCCTTTATGGCCATCGGAAAAGCGCTTGTATTTGGAGAGTCTGATGGATTTGTCAAAATCATTGCTGACCAAAAGACAGATGATATCTTAGGGATTCATATGATTGGTCCTCATGTAACAGATATGATATCTGAAGCTGGATTAGCCAAAGTATTAGATGCAACTCCGTGGGAAGTGGGACAGACGATCCACCCGCATCCAACCTTGTCAGAGGCAATTGGCGAGGCAGCACTGGCTGTTGACGGAAAGGCGATCCATTTTTAATCAAGGAGGGAAACATGATGAGTAACATGCGTCATCAGGAATTAGGATTATCAGATGAACAAGCGATTGACATATATAGAACCATGCTTTTAGCAAGAAAAATTGATGAACGGATGTGGCTTTTAAACCGTTCTGGAAAAATTCCATTCGTCATCTCTTGTCAAGGACAGGAAGCGCAGCAAGTCGGTGCCGCTTTTGCCCTCAATAGGGAAGAGGATTACGTTTTACCTTATTACCGTGATATGGGGGTTGTCCTTGCATTCGGGATGACGGCGAAAGATTTAATGATGTCTGGTTTTGCGAAAAAAGACGATCCAAACTCAGGCGGGAGACAGATGCCAGGTCATTTTGGGCAAAGATCAAACCGAATTGTGACTGGATCATCGCCTGTGACAACACAGGTTCCTCATGCGGTTGGCATCGCACTTGCCGGGCGTCTAGAGCAAAAGAATTTTGTTAGCTTTGTCACGTTCGGTGAAGGCTCTTCAAACCAAGGAGACTTTCACGAAGGCGCCAACTTTGCTGCGGTGCATAAGCTGCCTGTTATTTTCATGTGTGAAAACAATAAGTATGCGATTTCTGTCCCGTATGACAAACAAGTGGCATGTGAGCGTATTTCAGATCGTGCAATAGGGTACGGAATGCCGGGTGTGACGGTTGATGGAAATGATCCGCTTGAAGTGTATGCAGCGGTCAAAGAAGCGAGAGACCGTGCGGCAAGAGGCGAAGGCCCAACATTGATCGAAACCATTTCTTACCGGTTAACTGCGCATTCAAGTGATGACGATGATTCTAGCTATCGAGAAAAGGAAGAAGTGCTCGAAGCAAGAAAGAAAGATCCGCTCATTCAATATGAAACGTACTTAATCGAAGGAAATGTCATGACTTCTGAAATGAAAGAAGACATGACCAAAGAAATCATGCAAATCGTAAACGAAGCCACTGATGAAGCGGAAAACGCAGCTTATGCCGATGCAGAAAGCGCACTTCGTTACGTGTATGCGGAGTAAGGGGGAAGAAAAATGCCTGTTATGTCATATATAGACGCTATTACACTAGCGATGAAAGAAGAAATGGAGCGAGATCCGAAAGTGTTTGTGCTCGGAGAGGATGTCGGGAAAAAAGGCGGCGTATTTAAAGCAACAGCGGGTCTTTACGAGCAATTTGGAGAAGCGCGCGTCATGGATACACCTCTTGCCGAATCAGCGATTGCAGGTGTAGGTATTGGGGCTGCTATGTATGGAATGCGTCCGATCGCGGAGATGCAATTTGCGGATTTTATTATGCCAGCCATCAACCAAATCATTTCAGAGGCTGCAAAAATTAGATATCGTTCCAATAATGATTGGAGCTGCCCAATGGTCATTCGTGCTCCTTACGGGGGCGGCGTACACGGGGCGCTTTATCATTCACAATCTGTCGAAGCCATTTTTGCCAATCAGCCAGGCTTAAAGATTGTGATGCCTTCTACACCTTATGATGTCAAAGGGTTGTTAAAAGCCGCAGTGCGTGATCCAGATCCTGTATTGTTCTTTGAACACAAACGTGCATACCGTCTCATTAAAGGAGAAGTGCCTGAAGAGGATTATACGCTCCCTATTGGAAAAGCGGATGTGAAACGAGAAGGCGATGACATTACGGTCATTACATATGGCCTTTGTGTTCATTTTGCCCTCCAAGCAGCAGAGCGCCTTGCGAAGGACGGAATTTCTGCTCATATTCTCGATTTACGTACAGTGTACCCGCTTGATCAAGAAGCGATTATTGAAGCGGCATCAAAAACAGGGAAAGTACTCTTGTTAACGGAAGATACAAAAGAAGGAAGCATCATGAGTGAAGTGGCGGCCATCATTTCAGAGCACTGCTTGTTTGATTTAGATGCGCCAATTAAACGTCTAGCAGGACCTGATATCCCTGCAATGCCTTATGCACCGACAATGGAGAAATTCTTCATGGTTAATCCGGATAAGGTAGAAGCTGAAATGAGAGAACTAGCGGCGTTTTAAGAAAGAGGAGGGTTTCAAAGTGGCAACTGAACAAATGAAAATGCCTCAGCTTGGTGAAAGTGTAACAGAAGGAACCATTAGCAAATGGCTCGTTTCACCTGGCGATCATGTGAATAAATACGATCCGATTGCGGAAGTCATGACAGATAAAGTAAATGCAGAGGTTCCGTCATCCTTTACAGGAACAATCACTAAACTAGCGGCTGCAGAGGGTGATACACTTCAAGTAGGAGAAGTGTTTTGTGAAATTGAAGTAGAAGGCAGTGCGCAGCAGAGTGCGAAAACAGAAGAGGCGCCTGCGCAAGATGAAGCACCAGAACCTGACCAAACAAATGTGGATCAGAGTCAAAAGAAACGATACTCTCCGGCAGTCCTGCGTTTAGCAGATGAGCACGGAATTGATTTAGCGGCTGTTCAAGGAACGGGAGCTGGCGGCAGAATCACAAGAAAAGATTTGCTGAAGCTTATCGAAAGTGGAGGCGCACAAGAAACGGCAGCACCTGTGAGTGATGGTACGGGTCAACCAGAGCCTGCAAAGCCGTCACAAGCAAAAGCGGCTCCTTCCATCTCTTCAATGCCTGGAGATGTTGAACTGCCGGTCACACCGATTAGACAGGCGATTGCCGCAAACATGCTAAGAAGCAAGCATGAAATTCCACATGCCTGGACGATGATGGAAGTGGATGTGACAAACCTTGTGACAAGAAGAAATCAGCTAAAAGATCAATTCAAAGCAAAAGAAGGCTTTAATTTGACGTTCTTTGCATTCTTTGTCAAAGCAGTGGCTCAGGCCTTAAAGGAATTTCCTGAAATGAACAGCATGTGGGCTGGAGATAAAATTGTTCAAAAGAAAGCGATCAATGTCTCCATTGCTGTTGCGACAGATGACGCTCTTTTTGTCCCAGTGATTAAAGATGCGGATGAGAAAACGATTAAGGGAATCGCCAAAGAAATTCATGAACTTGCTTTCAAGGTCAGACAAGGCAAACTGAAGCAAAGTGACATGGAAGGCGGCACTTTCACTGTGAACAACACAGGATCATTTGGTTCGGTTCAATCAATGGGGATCATTAACTATCCGCAAGCAGCCATTTTACAAGTAGAATCTATTGTAAAGCGCCCGATGATTGTAAATGGTATGATTGCCGCAAGAGATATGGTGAATCTTTGTCTTTCATTAGATCATAGAGTACTCGATGGTCTTGTATGCGGTAGATTCCTGCAAAGAATTAAACAAATTCTTGAAGGCATTGACGAAGAGACGTCCGTCTATTAAGCTCATTTATATGTCCCCTTCTCACAATGAGAGGGGGATTTCCATATCAATCAGAAAGGAGCCATGAGATGTCTGGACTAGATTTTTTTGCTTTTCTTACGATTGGTCTGATGTTTATCACAGCCATTGCGTTCGCTTTTCTTCGGTATATTTCCAAATCACGCAATCATCCTGAACGCTTACTGCTCATCATATCGATCGTTTCAATCATTCAAATCGCCTATTGCTTGTTGATGATAGGTGGATTTAAAGGAGTCGCCAATAGTTTATTAGGCATTTCCCTTCTGATAGGTACACTGCTAGGGTATGCACTTGAATATTTATACAGACGTTATATCAAAAAAACGCCCGCATCGAAATGATGCAGGCGTTTTCTTTATTCTGCCGGAACAATAAAGGTCAAATGCTGTTTTAATACTTCAAGGGAAGAAGGAGCGGTCATGTATACTTCACCATCTGTATCTGCATCCATTTCCTCTTTAGTATGAATATGAATGCGGGATGCTTGTATAAGAGACAGGTCACCTTTAAAATCTTCTAGCTCTTCGCGGTTCATTGAAAAAATCTCTTTTAAAGCAGAGAAACTCGTATTTCTGCAAATTAAAATTTCGGCTTTTCCATCATCAATTGAAGCATTTGGCAGATCTATTTTATTTGTACCGATAAAGTGCCCATTCATGACAAGGACAATCACAGCTTCTTCTTCCCAGTTTTCCTCTTCCGTTTCAATGCGTACATAGAAAGGTTCTGTCTGCTGAAGGGTTCGAAGAGCGCTCGTGAAGTAACTGATTTTTCCGAGGACAGCTTTTTCTTTATCATTAATATTGTTTGAGGTATCTGCGATGAGACCAATCCCCCAAAAATTTAAAAGGTATCGATCATCTGCTTTGATTAAATCGACCTTTTTTTCAGTGCCATCTATCACCATTTGAGCGGCCTTTGGCATCTGCTGCGGGATGCCTAGCGTTCTAGAAAAGTCATTGCACGTCCCGCCAGGTAAAATCGCTACAGCTGGCCTTTTTTCTAAACCGCCAATTCCATTCATACATTCATGGACGGTTCCGTCTCCGCCTAGTATAATCAACAATTCAATCGACTCATCCATCTCGCGGCAGAAATGATAGGCATCATTCGGCTGTTTTGTAGGCTTAAGGATGAGTTCATCAATATGTAAAGAAAGAAGAGGCACTGTTTGACCTAGTGTTTTTTCCATGTTTTTTTGTCCAGCATTTCCGTTATAAATGAGTATCGCTTTTTTGAATTGTGCCATCACGCAGTTCTCCCTTTCATCACTTTATTATCACTTTTCCCCAATTCCACAGGTCATAAACGACGTTTGAAAAAAGTGAAGGGGACGAAACAAGACATTTGCCCGCCGGCGTTTTCCTTGATATGATGTAGTTAAAATGGTTTGGTACGTAGAAGGAGTGGACGGTTATGAATATTGATTTTAATTTATTTATGAATGATATCGTGAAACAAGCACGAGAAGAAATTAAACAGGCAGGCTATACGGAGCTGACAACAGCTGAAGAAGTTGATGAAGCGCTAACGAAAAAAGGAACGACACTTGTTATGGTGAATTCAGTGTGCGGCTGTGCAGGCGGTATTGCAAGACCAGCGGCTGGTTATTCTGTTCATTACGATAAGCGTCCAGATCAATTGCTCACAGTGTTTGCTGGACAGGACAAAGAAGCAACCGCAAGAGCACGTGAATACTTTGAAGGCTTCCCGCCATCTTCACCATCATTTGCTCTATTAAAAGACGGGAAGATCATTAAAATGGTCGAACGTCACGAAATCGAAGGACATGAACCGATGGAAGTGGTGTCAAAACTTCAAGCCGCTTTCGATGAGTATTGCGAAGAAGTGTAACATGTTACTTTTGAATGAATCATTTAGAGGCAGTCCGGTCTTTTGATCGGTCTGTTTTTTTGTTTTATATGACATACGAATCAAAATAATTTTAGCAAAATACTATTGCATATCAAAAAGAAAGTGTTTAAAATACATTATAGTGAATAAATATTCAAATCTACTCATGATTTTAAATACTAGGAGGCATTATCATATGAAAAAGTGGTTATTATTACTTATGACAGCTGGTCTTGCAGCTGCATTAGCAGCATGCGGAACTTCTTCTAATAATTCAAACGCATCAGGAGACGACAAAACACTCATTATGGCGACTTCAGCAGATTATCCGCCATTTGAATCAAAAGATGGTGATAAAATTATCGGTTTTGATGTCGACCTTGCTACAGCTCTAGCGAAAAAGAACGGCTACAAGCTAGAAATTCAAGATATGGACTTTGCAAGCCTCGTGTCAGCTCTTAAAACAAATAAAGCTGATATTGTGCTTGCAGGTATGACACCTACTGAAAAGCGTAAAAAACAAGTTGATTTCTCAGATGTTTACTACAATGCTGAAAACTTGGTTGTATCAAAAAAATCTAGCGGTATGAAAACAGAGAAAGATTTAAAAGACAAAACGGTTGGCGTTCAATTAGGTTCTATCCAGCAAGATGAAGCAAATGGATTGCAAAAGAAATATAACTTAACGGTCGAAGATCGTAATAAAATCTCTGATATCATTCAAGAAATTAAGGCAGGCCGTTTTGATGCAGCCATTATTGAAGATAAAGTAGCGGCTGGCTACTTGAAAAAGGAAAAAGATTTCCAAGCGTTTGGATTGAATAGCTCAAACGAAGGTTCAGCCATTGCATTCAAAAAAAATAGCGACTTAACAGCGAAATTCAATAAATCATTAAAAGAAATGAAGGATAATGGCGAACTTGATAAACTCATTAAAAAATGGTTTGCTGATGAAAAGTAAGTCAGGAAAAGGATCAGCGTCATTCATGAAAATCAAGTAGAAAGCGCTGAAAAGTTCAACATGTGTTGAACTTTTTTCCTGTTTTATTCTTTGATTTTATCTGAAGGAAAAAAAGGAGAATATCATGATGGATTTTAAAGATGTCATACCTCAGATGCCCTTTATTTTAGAAGGTCTTAAAGTAACGCTTTCTATTGTTGTGGTATCACTGTTCCTTGGTTTTATTTTAGGAATCTTATTAACGCTCTGTAAAATTAGTGTATTTAAGCCGCTTATCTGGCTAGCAGATTTTTATACGTCAATCTTCCGAGGCACACCGCTTGTGCTTCAGCTTTTGATTATTTATTTTGGTCTTCCCCAGCTGCTCGGCTTTCAAATTGATCAATACTGGGCAGCTGTAGCAGCATTTTCACTAAACTCGGCGGCGTACGTTTCTGAGATCATTCGTGCAGGAATCAATGCCATTGATAAAGGGCAAAAAGAAGCGGCCGTTGCTTTAGGTATCCCGTATGCTAAAATGATGAAGGACTTATTGCTTCCGCAAGCATTCAAAAATATTTCACCAGCACTTGTGAACGAAACGATTACACTGACAAAAGAATCAGCGATTGTCACAGTCATTGGACTGGGCGATGTCATGAGACGAGCTTATCAAGCAGGTGCCGTCACCTATAACTATCTTGAACCGCTTATTTTTGCGGGTCTCATCTATTATGTCATCGTGCTTATTCTTACCTTCGTCGGCAAATCGGTGGAAAGGAAGTTAAAATCAAATGATTAAAATAGAGAAACTCACAAAATCTTTCGGTAAAAATGAAGTGTTGAAAGGGATTGATACCACGATTAAAGAAGGCGAAGTGGTAGCTGTCATCGGGCCGTCTGGTTCAGGAAAATCAACATTTCTTCGCTGTATTAACTTACTTGAAAAACCGACTTCTGGAGTGATTACGATTCAGGGGACGGAAATTACCAATCCAAAAACAAATGCACTAAAAGTGCGCGAGAATATTGGTATGGTGTTTCAACATTTTCACTTATTCCCGCACAAAACAGTGCTAGAAAATATTACGTATGCGCCAATGAATGTAAAGAACCAATCGAAGGAAGACAGCATCAAGCAGGCAGAGGATCTTTTAAAAAAGGTAGGACTTTTAGAGAAAAAAGATGATTATCCGAACCGGCTGTCAGGTGGTCAAAAGCAGCGTGTCGCCATTGCACGTGCCCTTGCGATGACACCAGACATCATGCTTTTTGACGAGCCGACGTCTGCTCTTGATCCAGAAATGGTAAAGGAAGTATTAGAGGTCATGAAAGAGCTCGCTCAATCTGGGATGACGCTGATGATCGTCACACATGAAATGGGCTTTGCAAAAGAAGTGGCAGACCGTGTGATCTTTATGGATGATGGGAAAATTGTAGAGGATGCCAATCCTGTAGAATTCTTTGAATCTCCGTCTTCACAGCGTGCTCAAGATTTCTTACAAAAAATATTATAATGAAAAAAACGAGGAGGAGACTTAACATCTCCTTCTTTTTTTGATTATAATGGGGAAAGTAAAAAAAGTTCATCATTTCACAAAAGTAGACAGAAAAGAGTGAATCACATCATGTTTAAAATCGGCTACCGAACGCTGAAAACAGCATTAGGAACAGCTCTAGCCATTTACATTGCACAAATGCTCGGTCTGCAAAACTATTCAGCTGCCGGCATTATTACGATTCTTTGTATTCAGGTGACGAAAAAAAGGTCACTCCTCGCATCTGGGGCCCGCTTTGCCGCATGCAGTCTTGCCATCTTATTTTCTTATTTATTTTTTGATCTGATTGGGTATCATCCTTTTGTCATTGGACTGATGCTGCTCGTCTTTATTCCAACAACGGTCTTGCTTCGGATTAAAGAAGGGATTGTCACAAGTTCAGTGATTATCCTTCATTTGTATATGTCTGGAGGCATTACGCTTCATCTCATCTGGAATGAGCTTTTACTCATCACCATTGGTGTAGGGGTCGCACTCATTATGAACCTGTATATGCCTAGCGTTGATAAAAAGCTGAAACAATACAGTGAACAAATTGAAGCGAATTTTGCGAAAATCTTTGAAGAAATCGAGCAATATTTAATGACCGGAAAACAAGACTGGACAGGAAAAGAAATTCCAGAGACGCATCAATTGATTAAAGAAGCGAAGGCTCTTGCATACCGTGATGTTGAAAACCATGTCTTAAGACATGAAAATCTGTATTATCATTATTTCAACATGAGACAAAAGCAATTTGAAATCATTGAGCGTGTGCTTCCGAAAATTACGTCCATTTCTGTTACAACGGAGCATGGGCAAATCATTGCAGAATATATTAGAGATTTACGAGAACATATTCACCCAGGGAACACGGCGCATAAGTTCTTAAGACGCCTGATTGATATGAAAGAAGAGTTTGATGCACTGCCGCTTCCGCAAACACGTGAAGAATTTGAAGCTAGAGCCGCACTCTTTCATTTTCTCGGGGAAATGGAACAATATTTGGTGCTGAAAAGTTATTTTAAAGGGATGAAAGAATAAAGACGCATGAGTTCCTCCTTCATTGGTCAATCTAATGAAAAAGGAGGAGCCTATGCGTCTTTTATTTTATACTGTGCTGACCATGTCCCTTTCACCCATCTGGCCGCTTGGGCAAAACCCGCTTCCAGGAGACCCGTATGTCATTATTAATAAACAAACAAACGAGCTTGCGTATATTGATCATGGGAAAATTCAAAAAGTCTACCCGGCTTCTACTGGCAAAACAGCTGATTTAACGCCAGAAGGTGAATTTACGATTATGATCAAAGCGAAAGATCCTTATTACAGAAGAAAAAATATTGAAGGCGGCGCGAAGAATAACCCACTCGGCCGAAGGTGGATTGGATTTGATGCGCGAGGAACCGACGGGAGAACCTATGGCATTCATGGAACAAGTGATGAGACATCGATAGGGAAATTTATTACGGCGGGCTGTGTACGTCTTCATAATCAAGATGTAGAACGGCTATTTGATCAGCTTCCAGTTGGTACAAAGGTATGGATCACGACATCAAGCGATGCATTTGAAAAACTGGCCAAAGACAAACAGGCCATTCGTTAAAAAACGAATCACCTGCTTGTCTGCTTTTTTATCAACACTTTATAAAAAGGCTGCCGCTCCTGCTAAAAGTGAAGAAATTAACAGTAAGCTAATCATGAGCAATACCATAAATTTCATGAATTTCTGAGACATATCGCACCCCTATAATCAAATGTTTTTGCGACGAGCGCACCTTTCTTTATTCTAGCTCGTTTTTACGCAGGCGACAAGTGATGTACAAAGGAAGTGAACGGATGAATCAAATCGATCATATAGCCATTGCCGTTTTTTCAATTCAAAAAACAGCACGTACGTTCTCCAGGCTGTTTAACTGGGAATTTTCAGACATAGAAGTACTTCCAAATCAAGGGGTCAAAGTATCTTTTGCTTCCCTAGGTGATCTGCACATTGAGTTGATTGAACCGATATCAAATCACAGCACATTACATACCTTCTTAACAAAAAGAGGAGAGGGGCTTCATCATATTGCATTAAAGTCAGGTGACATTCAGGCTGATCTCAGTCAACTTGACGAGCTCGGCATGCAGCTCATTCAAAAGGACGCACAAAATGGTGCGAACGGAAAGCGCATCGCGTTTATTTCACCAAAAGAAACGTCAGGTGTGCTATTTGAATTGTGTGCGCCATTGAAAGGAGAGAAACAGGAAGATGCATGAATCGTTCAATGACTTGTCTGAATGGCGCGAGAAAGCTTTAAGGGGTGGCGGTGAAAAACGAGCAGCGGCTCACCGAAACAAAGGAAAGCTGACTGTTCGTCAGCGGCTTCATGAACTTCTTGATGAAGGCAGCTTTATGGAAATCCAGTCATTTGCTAAAGGCTCCCGCTCAGAGCATTTAGGGGATGGCGTTGTCACTGGGACGGGACTGATTCATGGGAAACAAGTAGGCGTTTATGCACAAGATGCGACCGTGTACGGGGGTTCACTAGGGGACATGCATGCGAAAAAAATAGCGGCTTTAATGGATTTGGCGGCTAAAAATCAAATGCCTGTTATCGGTCTAAAAGACTCAGGTGGTGCGAGAATTCAAGAGGGTGTGGTATCATTAGAGGGATATGGTCAGATTTTTAAACGGAATGTGCTGTACTCTGGTCAAATTCCGCAAATATCCGTTATTTTAGGCTCCTGTGCGGGAGGTGCAGTTTATTCACCTGCATTGACGGATTTTGTATTCATGACGGAGCAAACAGCTCATATGTTTTTAACTGGTCCGAAAGTGATAGAAAAAGCAACAGGAGAGACGGTCTGTCCTGACCGGCTTGGAGGTGCAGCAGTTCAGCATCAAACAAGCGGGAATGTGCACTATACAGGGAAAGATGAGAGAGACGTGTTAAAAGCAGTTCGAACGCTTTTAACGTACATACCAACGAAACGACGGCCTGTCATTCATCGTAAGGTGCAAAAGCATGATGCGAGCGATCTTGGGAACATCTTGCCAAAGGAGCCATCACGCACTTATGATGTCAAACAAGTGGTGACAGCGATCACCGACCACGGCTCATTTTTTGAAACGCAGCGTTGTTTCTCCAAAAATATCGTCACAGGTTTTGCCAGATTACAAGGGTCTTCCATTGGTCTTGTAGCCAATCAGCCTAAGGTGCTGGCAGGAAGCCTTGACCTCGATGCTGCTGATAAAGCGGCTCGGTTTATTCGATTTTGCGATGCATTTCACATTCCCATTTTAACCCTTGTGGACGTTCCTGGTTTTTTGCCAGGTGAGAAAGCTGAGCATGCAGGCATTATCCGCCACGGCGCAAAGCTTCTGTATGCGTATGCTGAGGCGACTGTTCCAAAAATCACTGTGATTTTGAGAAAGGCGTTTGGCGGCGCATACGTTGCGATGAATAGTAAGGGATTAGGTGCTGACTTTGTATATGCATGGCCAGAGGCAGAAATTGATGTCATGGGAAAATCGTTTGCAGACGAAATTGTTCATCCTGCTTTGCGTGAGGTGGACAATGAACCTAGTGTCATCAAGGCAGCACAATTAGGATTAATCGACGATATTTTAATGCCAGATGAAACGAGAGAGCGGCTCATTCGCTCATTTGACCTGCTTCGCAGTAAGGAAGAAGATAGACCGTTAAAAAAGCATGGAAACATGCCGCTATAAGAGGAGGAACATCATCATGATCAATGAGAAACGCTTATTAGACGAATTTTTAGAACTTGTTCAAATCGATTCAGAAACGAAACATGAAGAAAAAATTGTTGAAGTCCTAAAAGAGAAATTTACTGGTTTAGGGCTTAATGTAGTTGAAGATGATTCAAAAGAGACAACCGGCCACGGAGCAGGCAACCTTATTTGCACACTTGAAGGGAATCAAGAGGCAGATACGATTTATTTTACTTCTCATATGGATACAGTTGTACCAGGTAATGGTGTTAAGCCAGTCATTGAAGACGGCTATGTCAAGACAGATGGCACAACCATTCTTGGTGCTGACGATAAAACAGGGCTTGCTGCAATGTTTGAAGCGATCCGTGTCCTAAAAGAGAAAAATGTACCGCATGGCAAGATTGAATTTGTCATTACAGCTGGTGAAGAATCAGGACTTGTAGGAGCAAAAGCGTTAGATCCGAAACTGATGACAGCAAAATATGGTTATGCGCTTGATTCAGATGGCAAGGTCGGTACCATCATCGTGGCTGCGCCAACACAGGCGAAAGTACGTGCAACCATTTACGGAAAAACAGCTCACGCAGGTGTGGCACCAGAAAAAGGCGTTTCTGCGATTACGATTGCATCAAAAGCGATCGCCAGCATGCCGCTTGGCCGTATTGATGAAGAAACAACGGCGAATATCGGCCGTTTTGAAGGTGGAACACAAACGAATATTGTCTGTGATCAAGTGGATATTCTGGCAGAGGCGCGTTCTTTAGAACCGGCAAAAATGGAAGCACAAGTAGCAAAAATGAAAGAAGCCTTTGAAAAAACCGCTAAAGAAATGGGCGGAAGTGCCGATGTACAAATTGACATCATGTATCCAGGCTTTAAATTCTCACACGGCGATCAAGTCGTTGAAGTGGCGAAAAAAGCGGCTGCGAAAATTGGCCGCCCTTCAGAACTACAGACAAGCGGGGGAGGCAGTGATGCAAACGTCATTGCTGGAAATGGCATCCCAACTGTCAACCTAGCTGTTGGATATGAAGATATTCATACGAAAAATGAGAAAATGCCGATTGAAGAATTAGTCAAGACAGCTGAAATGGTTCTCGCCATTATCGAAGAAACGACAAATCCATCGTAAAGGCAGGAGACTCTGTGAGCACGCAAAAGATCATTATTTTCCAAGTGGGACAAGAGGATTTTGGTATCAGCGTAGAGCATATACGCTCGATTGAGAAGGTCCCTTATTTACAAGAAGTATCGAACCTTCCAAAAGAGATTAAAGGACTCATGTCGTTAAGAGGAGAGGTCATTCCAGTCAGTGACACAGGTGTCATGCTGCACGGAAAACCTCTGGATGTAACCGAACAGTCTAAGGTTCTACTATTTGAATTAAACGATCAAATGATTGGCTGCCTTGTTTCTGATGCAAAAGATATCATTGATATCGAGCTAAGTGAGATCAAGCCATTTCATATGAACACAAAAGCATCTGAATATTTCTTCGGCGTCGTTGAGAGAGAGAACAAGATGATTTTACAAGTGGACCCTAATAAGTTTCTAGGGAAAATTGAGGATCTTGATCAATTGCCTGAGCGATTGAAAGAGGAATTGGCATAAACAAAGGCCCCTTATCCATGGATAAGGGGTCATTTTGCGTGCCGGAGCTCACGAATCCTTTATTTGTTGCGCTCTACAGAAGACAAATATAGCCCCCTTATCATGTTTAGGTAAGGGGGCTATAATTTATTCAGCTGCTGGGTTAATTGAATCGTTTGCCGCAGCTTTTGTTTTTGATTTTTGGTACATCACATTTAAAATAATCGTTTGAATGGTGAGTAAAAGTCCACTTGTCATCCAATATAAAGGAAGAGCAGCGGGAGCATTAATTGATAGAAACAGCATCATGACTGGGAAAATCATGCCCATGATTTTTGCTTGTTTCAGTGCAGCTTCTGTTTGGGTGCCTGATTGCTTTGCGAATTTTTGTGTGACATAAAATTGCAAGAAATACATGGCCCCTGCAAAGATTGCCACCAAAAGATCAGTTTGTCCTAAGTTAAACCATAAGAACGAATGCGTTGCGATCTCAGGTGTTGAGCGAATTGCCGAGTAAAAGCCAAGAACAATTGGGATTTGAATCAGCATCGGCAGACAGCCCATTGCCAGCGGGTTCACATTGTTGTCTTTATATACTTTCATCATTTCCATTTGCAGTTCTTTTTGTTTTTCAGGTTCTTTCGTTTTTTTCAATTTGCTTTGTATTTGGTCAATCTGAGGTTTAACGAGTGCCATTTTCTCTTGCATCACTCTCTGCTTTTTAAATTGGTTTGCAAAAAGCGGGAAAATAAGCAGCCGGACAATCAATGTCACGAACATAATGGATAAACCGTAGTCATCATGGAAAAAGTTCGCAAGCCAGATAATCAACTCAGAAAAAGGCTGAACAAAATAATGATGGAAAAACCCATCAGAGCTTGTATTTGTTTGCGCACTCGCAGCAAATGCCGGTGACGCTACCATCATCAAAAATAAAGTCGTACAAATAGTCAATAAACGTTTCAATTCGTTTCCTCCTCAATAATAAAATCTAATAAGAGAGAGGAAGCGAATGGTCTTCATCATCATTTGATGATCTTTTCATTCGAATGACTTTACTAATCCAAGTTGTAATGCGATCATATATGATAAACAGAAAGTCTGTTCGATTCAAACAAGATGCATCCAACTCTTCTAAACGATGTCCTCCGAGGTGCTCGTTCATTCGGCAGTCTTTTAATAAGAAAGCAATACCGATGGCGGTCAGCGCTGGAAGAATAATCGTAAAGAATTCAACAAGGAAAAAGACTTCATTGAATGTATCAATAATCATGATTATCACATCCATTTCATTACTCACAGTGTACTATACACCATATGAAATGTCTAATGGAACAAACAGGTGAAATCACGGTGAAGTGAAGGAAAGTAGATCACCTAAGGAGGCAAGCAAATGGCTGATTCTCAAAAGAAGGGGCGAATCATTTTTCATATTGATATGAATAGTTTTTATGCATCGGTAGAAATGGCGTATGATCCTTCTTTGAGAGGGAAACCTTTAGCCATTAGCGGAAATGCAAAAGAGCGCAAAGGCATAGTTGTAACCTGCAGCTACGAGGCAAGAGCACTCGGGGTGAAGCCGCCGATGCCACTTTGGGAAGCGAAGCGGCTATGTCCGGGACTGATTGTGCGTACACCCAACTTCGACCGGTACCGCAGCTCCTCACAAGAAATGTTTACCATACTAAGAGAATATAGTGACTTAGTTGAACCCGTTTCAATTGATGAAGGCTATATTGATTTAACCGATACACCTTATGCTGAGCATGCCGTGAAAACCGCTCATGATATTCAAACGAGGCTCGTAGAAGAGCTCATGCTTCCATCGAGTATTGGCATTGCACCGAATAAATTTCTAGCGAAGATGGCGTCTAATTGGAAAAAGCCAATGGGCATTACCATTTTGCGTAAACGAGATGTCCCGACAATGCTCTGGCCGCTCCCTGCAGGTGACATGCATGGGGTTGGACAGAAAACGGCAGATAAGCTGAAAACCATCGGAATTCATACAATTGAAGATTTAGCAAAAGCGAATGAATATGCGCTGAAAGAGTTATTAGGCATCAATGGACCGAGGTTAAAGCAAAAGGCAAACGGAGAGCATGACGGCATTGTAGATCCAGAAAGAATATACGAATTTAAATCTGTCGGCAATTCTTCCACTCTTCCTCACGATTCGGATGATACAGATGAACTCGTCTCATTAATAGAGAAACTGTCGCAATCGGTGAGTGCCAGATTACGAAGAAAAGAAGTGATGGCGAACCGGCTGCTCATTATGATTCGCTATGCAAGCTGGAAAAATATCACACGGAGCGTCACACTCACGAATCCAACTGATCGAAAGGAAGATCTATTTGAGGCGGCAAAGCAGCTATTCCTAAAGCATTGGAATGACCAACCAGTAAGACTTTTAGGTGTGACGGGGACCGATCTTGTGGAACGAAAATCAGCCGTCAAGCAGCTTGATTTATTCTCTTATACAGAAGATGCAAAAGACGAACCGCTCCAATCTCTTTTAGACGGACTGAAAGAAAAGTACGGTAAACCACTCATCCAAAGAGGAGTGACCATTAAGGAAAAAGAGAGCAAAACAAGTGGTACAAGTTTTAATAAAGACTTTTTTCAGGACGAAAGAGGAAATGACTAGCCTGAAAACTTGATAAAAGAGGTGATGTTGTGGTAATTTCAAAGGGTACATCATTTCAGCAGTAATCAATATAGTGTGTTAGAAGGGACGTCAGAATTATGTCAAAACAACAAATCGGTGTCGTTGGACTAGCCGTTATGGGGAAAAACCTTGCCCTAAATATTGAAAGTCGCGGTTTCTCCGTGTCCGTTTATAACAGATCTAGCAGCAAAACAGAAGAATTTCTTCAAGAATCACAAGGGAAAAACGTTGTAGGCACATACAGCATTGAAGAATTTGTTCAATCGCTTGAAACGCCGCGTAAAATTCTTTTAATGGTAAAAGCGGGTGCAGCAACAGATGCAACCATTCAATCATTACTTCCTCACCTAGAGAAAGGTGACATTTTAATTGATGGTGGAAATACATATTACAAGGATACACAAAGACGTAACCAAGAGCTTGCGGAAAGTGGTATTCACTTCATTGGAACAGGTGTTTCTGGCGGTGAAGAAGGCGCACTTAAAGGTCCTTCTATCATGCCTGGCGGTCAAAAAGAAGCGCACGAGCTAGTGAAACCAATTTTAGAAGCCATCTCTGCGAAAGTAGATGGTGAGCCTTGTACAACGTATATCGGTCCAGATGGAGCAGGACATTATGTCAAAATGGTTCATAACGGTATCGAGTACGGAGACATGCAATTGATCTCTGAATCATACTTTATCTTGAAGCATGTCGCTGGTTTATCAGCAGGGGAGCTTCATGAAGTATTCTCAGAGTGGAATAAAGGCGAACTTGACAGCTACTTAATCGAAATCACAGCTGACATTTTCACAAAAGTGGATGAGGAAACGAACCAGCCACTAGTAGATGTCATCTTAGATAAAGCCGGCCAAAAAGGAACTGGAAAATGGACAAGCCAAAGCTCACTTGATTTAGGTGTCCCGCTTCCAATCATTACGGAATCTGTTTTCGCACGTTTTATTTCTGCGATGAAAGATGAGCGTGTGGAAGCAAGTCAATTAATTCAAGGGCCTGAGCCAACTCAATCAGCTGAAGATAAACAAGCATTAATCGAAGCTGTTAGAAAAGCTCTCTTCATGAGTAAAATCTGCTCATATGCACAAGGTTTTGCGCAAATGAAAGCAGCGTCTGAAGAGTATAACTGGGATTTGAAATACGGTGAAATTGCGATGATCTTCCGTGGTGGATGTATCATTCGTGCAGCCTTCCTGCAGCAAATCAAAGAAGCTTATGACCGTAACCCTGAATTGAAAAACCTATTGCTTGATCCTTACTTCAAGGATATCGTAGAAAGCTATCAATCATCACTTCGTAAAGTGATTTCACTTGCAGTAGAACAAGGTGTTCCTGTTCCTTCATTCTCAAGTGCACTTGCTTACTTTGATAGCTATCGTACAGCTGTCCTTCCAGCTAACTTAATTCAAGCACAGCGTGACTACTTCGGCGCACATACGTATGAGCGCACAGATAAAGAAGGCGTCTTCCATACTGAATGGATGAAATAAGTATAAAACCTCAAAAGACCTTACCTTGGTAAGGTCTTTTTTGTGTTTACATCTATTCGGCTAAAAATCCGAAAAAGAGGGATGCTAAGTAAAAAAGAACAGAAAGTAGGGATAGAAGTGGGCATTTTATATGCACTTCTCCCAGCGATATTTTGGGGAAGTATTGTTCTCATCAGTGTCAAACTTGGCGGGAATGCCTATCAGCAAACACTCGGCATTACCCTCGGCGCTTTTTTGTTTTCAATCGGCGCCTATTTGATCAAAATGCCGGAACTGACACCGCTTATTTTTGCGGTTTCCGTTATCTCTGGGATCTTTTGGAGTATAGGGCAAATGAATCAGCTTTCAAGTGTCGCCTTTCTAGGGGTGTCAAAGGCTGTTCCTTTATCAACGGGTATGCAGCTTGTGAGCACGACATTATTTGGTGTCATCGTCTTCAAAGAATGGCAAACCATGACGGTCATACTTATTGGTTCTTGTGCCATTTTATTTATTATTGCTGGTGTTGTCATGACATCACTTGGTCAAAAAAAGAGTGGCGGGAACGAAGGCGGCAATTTTAAAAAGGGAATCATCATTTTGCTCATCTCAACCGTAGGCTACGTCGGATATGTTGTCATTTTAAGATGGTTTCATATAGATGGCTGGTCTGCGCTCGTTCCGCAATCTGTCGGCATGCTGCTTTCATCGTTAGCGATTAGTCTAAAGCAAGACCCGTTTAGCAAATATACATTCAGAAATATCATTGCTGGTCTTGTGTGGTCGACAGGAAATCTAGGGCTTCTCTTGGCGATTCCGCTCATTGGCGTAGCAGTAAGTTTTTCCATGTCTCAAACAGGAATTGTCATCTCGACTTTAGGCGGTATTTATTTATTAAAAGAGAAAGCATCTAAAACAAGCTTTGTTATTGCAGGCTGCTTGATGATTATCGCAGGTGGTGTGCTGCTAGGTTTTACAAAATAGGAGGTTAAACGAATGTATCCAGATTTGGAAGGAAAAACAGTTCTCATCACAGGAGCAGGTACAGGGATAGGTCAGGCGATGGCGCGCCGGTTTGGACAAGAAAAAGCCAATGTAGTGATCAATTATTTCTCCGATAAAGAAAACCCGGACGACACGATTGCTGAGATTCAAAAAAGTGGCGGACAGGCTGTCAAAATTCAAGGGGATGTATCAAAAGAAGAGGATATGAAGGCGATGATTGATCAAGCTGTTGATACATATGGCAGTCTTGATGTCATGATCAATAATGCAGGAATTGAAAATGAAGTTCCTTCAACTGAAATGACGCTAGATAATTGGAACAAAGTGATGTCTACCAATTTAACAGGTATGTTTTTAGGCTGCCGTGATGCATTAAAGTATATGACAGAACATGGGATCGAGGGGTCGATTATTAATATGTCGTCGGTCCATCAGCAAATTCCGTGGCCTCATTTCGTCCATTATGCAGCAAGTAAAGGAGGCGCCAAGCTTTTGACAGAAACGCTGGCACTAGAATATGCCCCTAAAAAAATTCGCGTAAACAGTATTGCACCAGGTGCAATTGATACCCCCATCAATGCCGAAAAATTTGATGATCCAGCATTGAAAAAGGGCGTCATTGAGCTGATACCAATTGGCTATATCGGAAAGCCTGAAGAAGTGGCAGCATGTGCTGTCTGGCTTGCATCAAAAGAAGCGAGCTATGTGACAGGGTTGACGTTATATGTAGACGGCGGTATGACCAAGTACCCGGGATTCCAAGCAGGAAAAGGATAATCGTGATGAACACGGGCTGGGCTCAGAGGATAACACAACATCAAATTATGATCTAGTATGTTGTCATGCTAGTGAAAAGCGTGAGCATAAACATTGCACACGCTTTTATCCATTTAATCGGCTTATTCAAATATGGCTTCTTTGTTCTTCACGATGATGCCTACTTTCGTTTTGACACGAGGAACGCCATCTTTTTGAAGATAATCATATAAAATGGGTTCTATTTCATTGATATCTGTACGAAGTATTTTAGGTGATAACTCCTCGATAAATGGATCGTTTTTAACTGCTAGACAGTTCGCCATTGTATCGAGTGCAATTAAACTGAAAGGTCTTCCTTTGTTTAGCCAAGATTTCATTCTGAGCCATGTTGGAAAGCATGCTGATGCCAACCTGCCCCAACTGTCGTTAAAAGAGGAGCAATGAGACTCCATCCAATCAAGTATGTGATGTGAACGGAAACGATATAGGCTGGAGAGAGCCATCATTGGCAATTCCTTTTCACTTACACATTTCAATTGATCAAAAATACGTCTCATTCCTTCCTCGGCTGGTAAACTACTGGCTGCTGCCCAAGAAAGCGGATGAAAAAATTTATCGGCATCATTCTCCCAAAGCTCTCTTACCCAATCCGAAGCTGCAGTACCTAAAACATCAGCTGCGATCTCTAGCATTCTTGATTTGACTTCATGATTTTCCGTTCCATAAAATCTAGCTTTTACAGACATCAACATTTTTTGTGTATCGTGTTTTTTCAGGGCATTGATGACATCGTATTGAAGAAACCATCTTGTGATTGAGAAATCTAATAAAGACTCCAAATCATGTTGAACCGCTTGTAATGTGGGTATTTTCTCTTCTGCTGTGACCAATACATCTTCTTCTGGCTGACAAGCCTCTCCGTCTTCTTCATAAAAATCATCGTGCAATAAAAATTTCTTTGGAGAGTGGATGATCGCTAAGTGATACCATTCAATTGGCCGTAAAGAATAGGTTAAGAGCCGCCTGTGACAATCATTGCATAATCGATAAGGCTGAGCTGGTTCATCAGAAATTTTTACAACATCAATCTCGTTTCTTTTACAGGCTTCACACAAATGAGTGACTGCCATGATATCCACTCCTTTTGATTGCAAAGATATGAATAGATTCGAAAAGTAGCAGCAAAAGACGTTTACCTATCCATCAAATTGAGTGGGAATAGAATCTGTTTCCATCTCTGGGCAGTTACTTCTCATGATTTATGGGATGAAAAATTGGGTTTTTGAATGAGCTAAGTCATTAGCACTTATTTTAACAAAGTTCTCAAAGACTGTCTTCAGAAGAAGAAGCTACTTTATGGTTCATTCGGAGAGTATTTTTTAAAAGAAAAGGGGTCTCGTTCATATCTGGATGAGATCTTTTTTGTTCTGAAAGCTTGTTGTGAGTATTGATACGGTCATTTTTAAAATAAAATACAGACATATATAATTAAATGTCTAGACATTTAAAAATAAAAATATATAATATTAACTGGAAGCGCTTTTATTACAACAATGGGGTGAGAGAAATGAAACGTATTTTATTAGCATGCAGTTCAGGTATGTCTACGAGTTTACTAGTCACAAAGATGAAGGCACATGCTGAGTCTATAGGGGAAGAAGCAGAGATTTGGGCAGTCGGACAAGACCAAGCGAAAAAAGAAATGGCACATGCCGATGTTGTATTAATTGGACCGCAAATGAGCTTTTTAAAAGGGGATCTTCAAAAAGAAGCTCAAAAATATGGGATTGAAGTAGAGGTCATCGATATGCAGGCGTATGGGCTAGCAGATGGACAAAAAGCGTATGAACAAGCGGTTTCATTGATGGGGGAATCTTAAAGGATGGAAAAGAAAACACTCGAAGGACTCACGGAAGAACAAATCAGTTTTCAATTGATCTTACACAGCGGAAATGCACGAAGCAAATTGCTTCAATCTCTTAAACAATTTAGAGAAGGTCATGAAATAGTAGCATCTGACCTTCTCAAAGAAGCGGAAGATGACTTGCGGAATGCACATGATATCCATTTTCAAATGGTACAGCAAGAGGCAAGCGGAGAAACGATTTCATTCTCCTTGCTGCTCATGCATGCCGAAGATCATTTCATGTCAACGATGACGATAAAAGAGCTTGTGGGAGAGCTCTTACCGATATTGCAATCACTGAAACAATAAAGGGTGTAAACAAGGGGGGAAACCAATGTTTGATAAAATAAGTGCGATTTTGGTTCCGATTGCTGGGAGATTGAACAACAATCGCTATCTAGGGGTATTAAGGGATGCCTTTATGCTTGCGTTCCCATTAACGATTTTTGGTTCCATCATGGTCGTATTAATGAATTTGCCATTTTTAGATAAGATCATGAGTCAAACAGCACTGGAAGGTGTTCAGTCTGCACTGAATATTGCACCTAGTGCGACCATCAGCATTATGAGTGTGTTTGTTGTATTTGGGATTGGCTACTATTTATCGAAAAGCTATGATGTGGAAGCTGTCTTTGGCGGTGTGATCGCTTTAGCCTCTTTTCTGCTTCTTACGCCATTTTTACTAGAACAAGAGGGCGGTGCATCCATTGCAGGCGTCATCCCAGTCGATCGTTTGGGCGCAAAGGGAATGTTCCTTGGAATGATCACAGGCTTTTTGTCGGCTGAAATTTATCGCTATTTTGTCCAAAAGAAATTTGTCATCAATATGCCGCAAGGGGTTCCGCCAGCTGTTTCTAAGTCTTTTGCTGCACTCATCCCGGCTACTTTGACACTCACAACCTTTTTACTCATCAATATCATCATTACACAAGGGTTCAAAACCAACATGCATGACTTGATTTACAATGCGATTCAGGCGCCGCTTGTCGGACTTGGAAGCGGTATTATTCCGACCTTGATCGCTATTTTCTTTATACAAATTCTTTGGTTCTTTGGGCTCCACGGCCAAATTATTATCAACTCTGTCATGGACCCGATTTGGAATACATTGTCCATTCAAAATCTAGAAAGCTACACAAAAACAGGTGAGGTACCGAACATCATCAGCAAGCAGTTTATCGAAATCTACACAGTGGGTATGGGTGGAACCGGTATGACGCTAGCTGTTGTGTTTACGATTTTAATTTTTCTTAAAAGTAAGCAATTGAAACAAGTAGCAAAGCTCGGCTTAGGACCAGGTTTATTTAACGTCAATGAACCCATTATCTTCGGTTTACCGATTGTGATGAACCCGCTTATTCTCATTCCATGGATTTTGGCGCCAATGGTGATTACTTGTATTTCTTATTTTGCGATGGCCGCAGGTATTGTGCCGCCTCCGACAGGCGTGAATATTCCATGGACAGTACCGATCTTTATTAGCGGAGTCATGGCAACGAATTCATTAGCGGGCGGTCTGCTTCAGCTGTTTAATTTAATGATTGTGTTTGTCATTTGGTTCCCGTTCCTAAAATTTATTGATCGTATGAATGTGAAAAATGAAAAAATAGTCACGACAGAAAAAACGAAACAAACAAACATCAAAGGTGAAGGAGACTCAATACATGTCGATGGAAACTAACAGTCAATCATATACATTTCCAGAAGGTTTCTGGTGGGGATCTTCTGCCTCTGCTACGCAAACAGAAGGCAGTTATCCAGGAGATGGAAAGGGACCAAACATTTGGGATCACTGGTTTGAAAAAGAGCCGAATCGTTTTTTTCAGGGCGTCGGTCCAGGCGTGACCTCGCAATTTTATCGTAAATACAAAGAGGATATCCGCCTCATGAAGGAGATTGGGCACAACTCGTTTCGTCTATCTATTTCATGGTCACGCCTTTTACCTGAGGGAAAAGGGGCTGTTAATGAAGAAGCTGTGGCTTTTTACAATGATGTGATCAATGAACTGATAGCGAGTGACATTGAACCATTTGTGAACTTGTATCATTTTGATATGCCAATGGCGCTTCAGGAGACGGGAGGATGGGTAAACAGGCAGGTCGTAGACGATTATGTCAGCTATGCGACATTGTGTTTTCAGCTTTTTGGCGACCGGGTGAAAAAATGGTTTACCCATAACGAGCCGATTGTTCCTGTAGAGGGTGGATATATGTATAGCTTCCATTATCCAAACGAAGTTGATTTCCAAAAGGCAGTGCAAGTTGGATTTCATGAGATTTTATCAAATGCTAAGGCCATTGCGGCTTATAAAGAGATGAAGCAGGATGGGAAAATAGGCATTATCCTCAACCTTACTCCTTCGTATCCGCGAAGCCAGAATCCGCGGGATGTCGAAGCAGCTGAGATGGCTGACGCCTTCTTTAACCGGTCCTTCCTAGATCCAGCTGTGAAAGGACATTTCCCTGAAAAGCTAGTGGACGTGTTAAAGAAAGAAGGATTGATGCCGGCTATGGAGGAAGGAGACCTTGAACTCATTCAAGAGAACACGATCGACCTTCTCGGCATCAACTATTATCAGCCAAGAAGAGTGAAAGCAAAGGAACATATGCCTCACCCTGATGCACCATTTATGCCAGACCATTATTTCGATTCTTTTGAAATGCCGGGCAGAAAAATGAATGTGTACCGCGGCTGGGAAATCTATGAAAAGGGTATTTACGATATATTGAAAAAAGTCCAGACAGACTATGGGAATATTGAATGCTTTATTTCTGAAAATGGAATGGGTGTCGAAGGAGAAGAGCGGTTTCAGGATGAAGAAGGAATGATTCATGACGATTACCGCATTGATTTTATTTCTGAGCATCTTAAATGGGTGCATCAAGCCATTCAAGAAGGAAGTCATGTAAAAGGCTATCATCTGTGGACGTTTATGGATAATTGGTCATGGTCGAATGCCTATAAAAATCGCTATGGATTTGTCTCAGTGGACCTTGAGAAAGACGGGAAACGTACCATCAAAAAAAGTGGCTACTGGTTTCAATCGGTTTCAGAGAATAATGGTTTCTAATCAAGATACTTGCTCTTTCCTTGAAAAGGGCAAGTATTTTTCTTATGTAAAGATGAAAGGGTTGAAATGAAAGTGGCTCGAACCTTTTAAGCGCACTAGGCTTAGTGTAGAATGAGAGGAAGGCTAGAAAGCGCTATAATAGGATATGAAAAAACAAGTCAGTTGGTGGTGTGAGATGACAAAGTACGAACTCATTTCAGAAGAAATTAGAAAAAGAATAGGAACAGCATATTATCCAGAAGATCAACCCATTCCAGATGAAAACTCGCTTGCCGCTGAATTTAAATGCAGCAGAATGACGATGAAGCGTGCGCTCGATCTTTTAGTGGCGGAAGGTCTGCTCTTTAGAAAAAGAGGTCATGGCACATTTATTGTGAAGGCAGCGCTAAATCAAGGTGCGATCAACGTATCAGGTCATGAAAATAAAGGGTTCACGAAAGTGATGGCAGATAAAAACGTGACGAGCCAAATCATTCGCTTTGATGTGCATTTTCCAAGTGAAGAGGTGGCAGCTCATTTATCCATTGACTCAAGCACACCCGTCTATGACATTATTCGGCTCCGTTTGGTGGAAGAAGAGCCATATGTATTAGAAAAAACCTTTATGCCTGTCAATGTCATTAAAGGAATAGATGAAGAGGTTTTATTGGGGTCTATCTATAGCTACATTACAAACACACTTCATTTAAAAGTGGCAGGAGCGCACAAAAAAATTAGAGCGGCTAAATCAGATCAGCTTGATCAGCAATATTTAGGCTGTGACCCTACGGATCCAGTGCTAGAAGTGGAGCAGGTGGCTTATTTAAACACAGGTCGGCCGTTTGAATATTCCTTTAGCCATCATCGCTATGATAAATTTGATTTTTCAACGGTTGAAATTACGAAAACACGACTTTAAAAAAAGAGCAGAACCCCCTCAATCGGGAGACTGCTCTTTTTTCGTTGATTTTATATATTCCACCAGTGATATCCATCTTTTTCAAGAAGCTGATCTGCTTCTTTTGGTCCCATAGAACCAGCAGGGTAATTTGGTTTTAACGTTTTGGTTTCAGCCCATTTTTCTGAAATTGGATCAACAAAGTTCCAAGACAGTGCCACTTCATCCCAGTGGGCAAAGTTTGTTGCGTCACCTAGCAAACAGTCATGAATCAGCTTTTCATACGCTTCTGGTGTATTCATGATGTCGTTGTAATTTGTTTGATAGTCAAGCTTAATTGGTTTAGCATACGTTCCGCCATCAAGCTTGCGAGCATTCAGGTGAAGGGTGATGCCTTCGTCTGGCTGAATGTGAATCACAAGTAAGTTTGGATGCATGGCATTCCCGTTTCCGTAGTACAGGTTCATCGGAATGTCTTTAAATTGCACCACGATTTGAGTGGATTTCTTTTCTAGACGTTTTCCTGTACGAATGTAAAATGGTACCCCGGCCCATCTAAAGTTATCGATGAGAAGTTTTCCTGCAACGAATGTTTCTGTGTTGGAGTTTGGGTCCACATTTTGCTCTTCAAGATAGGAAGGAACCATATTGCCATCAATCGTTCCTGCATCATATTGTCCGCGGACAAAGAATTGATCCACTTCATCTTTCGAGAAAGGACGAAGCGCACGCAATGCTTTCCGTTTTTCGCTACGGATTTCCTCTGTATTGAGCTTAATCGGCGGCTCCATGGCTAGTAGTGCAACCATTTGAAGCATATGGTTTTGTACCATATCTCTCAGTGCACCAGAACTCTCGTAATATCTCGCACGGTCTTCTACGCCTAATGATTCACTCGATGTGATTTGAATGTTTGAAATATAGCGGTTTGTCCAAAGCGGTTCAAAGATCGCATTCGCAAAACGAATCACCTCAATGTTTTGCACCATCTGTTTACCGAGGTAGTGGTCAATACGATAAATTTGATCCTCTGTAAATGCATCTCGGATCTCTTCATTTAATGTTTTGGCACTAGGCAGGTCATGACCAAACGGTTTTTCAATGACAAGTCGAGACCATCCAGTCGTTTCTGATACGCCTTCGCTTTTTAAAAACTTCGCAATGGTTCCGAAGAATTCTGGTGCCATCGCTAAATAGAACATCCGGTTATTCGGGATACTGTATGTATCTTCAAGACCAGAAAGAAGTGTGTTCAGTGCTTGATAGGAAGCGGGACTTGAAACATCAAAATCATGGTAATAGAAATGAGAAATAAATTCCTCTGCTTTTGCTTCTGCATCATCAGAAGAGACCGATTCTTTTACCACAGCTCTTAGGTCTTCATGAGACCAAGGACGACGTCCAACACCTACAACAGCGAATTGATCTCCAAGCTTTCCGCTATGATAAAGTCTATGTATAGAAGGGTAGAGCTTGCGTTTTGCAAGGTCTCCTGTTGCGCCAAAGATGACAATGACTGCTTTTGGATAGTTAGTTTCTGTATTCACGAAAAGTACCTCACTTTATTCGTAGCATTGTTGTAAAAACCGAGAATGTATGTACATTTTCTTTATTTTAAAGGTTCATTGTTCGTAAAGCAAACATTTGATTCGACTTTTTCTGCCCAAGTTTGACTTTTTTCAAAAATTCCGCTGAATTCACATTTATCCTGTCTTCATGTATTCTATATGAATGAAGAGATTGTATACCGGCTGTAGGAGGAAATCGTAATGGAACTGCTCTTTTTAGGAACAGGTGCAGGCATTCCTGCAAAAACAAGAAACGTCACTTGCACTGCGCTGAAGCTTTTAGAAGAGAGAAAAGCCGTGTGGCTTTTTGATTGCGGAGAAGCGACGCAGCATCAAATATTACATACAACGATTAAACCAAGAAAAATTGAGAAGATCTTTATCACGCATATGCACGGTGATCATGTATATGGTCTCCCGGGTCTGCTTGGCAGCAGGTCCTTTCAAGGCGGAGAGGATAAATTGACGATATATGGTCCAAGCGGCATTAAAGCTTTTGTAAACGCGGCACTTTCAGCGACACAAACGCATTTGACTTATCCGCTGCATATCATAGAAATAGAGGAAGGGATCGTTTTTGAAGATGATACCTTTCAAGTAGAAGCAAAACGAGTGTCTCATGGGATCCCAGCTTACGGTTATCGGGTCGTGGAAAAAGATGTACCCGGTGCACTAAAAGCCGAAGACCTAAAAAAAATCGGTGTAAAACCTGGACCTTTGTATCAGAAGTTGAAAAATGGAGAAACCGTTACACTCGAAGATGGAAGAATGATTGATGGAACCGATTATTTGGAACCCCCTAAAAAAGGGAGAATCGTTGCATTTTCAGGAGATACCCGTTTGTGCGAGAATATAACAAGGCTTGCCAAGAATGCGGATGTGTTAGTCCATGAAGCAACATTTGGGAAAGAAGATGCAGAACTAGCCTATAATTATTATCACAGTACGACAGAACAGGCAGCAAAAACAGCGCAGGAAGCAGGCGCAAAAAGACTGATTTTGACTCATATTAGTGCACGGTACCAAGGGGAAGAGTCAATGAAACAATTACTCAAAGAAGCCCGCGATATATTCCCGCTGACTGAAGCTGCACATGATTTCTTTTCTTTTCCTATTGACCGTACCCTGTAAAAATTGGATGAATCGTCAAAAATAGTTGTGTGATTTTTTTGATATTTATGATGACGCTCTTTTTCAGGTAGTGGTAAAATGGTGAAGAAAAAACAAATGACGAATTACACTATGAAGAATACGGGAGGCACAATCAAAGATGAGCGGTTTTACAGCGTTAAGTGAAGCAGAATTAAATGACCTATATGCAGCACGACAAAAAGAGTATGAAACGTACAAAAGTAAAAACTTACACTTAGACATGTCTAGAGGGAAACCTTCACCAAAACAGCTCGATTTATCTATGGGCATGCTCGATGTTGTGACATCAAAGGATGCAATGACAGCTGAGGATGGTACAGATGTGCGAAACTATGGCGGCTTGACAGGCCTTCCTGAAACAAAGAAATTTTTTGCAAGTGTGCTCAATCTGAAGCCAGAACAAATCATCATTGGCGGTAATTCTAGCCTAAATATGATGCATGACACAATTGCCCGTGCCATGACTCACGGCGTATATGGCAGCAAAACACCTTGGGGCAAGCTTCCAAAGGTAAAATTCCTAGCACCAAGCCCAGGGTATGATCGTCATTTTGCCATTTGTGAGCATTTTAACATAGAGATGATTACGGTAGATATGAAGTCGGATGGACCTGACATGGATCAGGTAGAAAAATTGGTTGCAGAAGATGAAGCCATCAAAGGGATTTGGTGTGTACCGAAATATAGCAACCCTGACGGCATTACGTATTCAGATGAGGTTGTCGACCGTCTTGCTTCCATGCAGACAAAAGCAGACGACTTCCGTATTTTTTGGGATGATGCCTATGCAGTCCACCATCTAACAGATACGCCTGATACGTTAAAAGATATTTTTCAAGCAGTAGACAAAGCAGGACATGCAAACCGTGTGTTTATGTTCGCCTCTACTTCTAAAATTACGTTCCCAGGCTCGGGTGTTGCACTGATGGCATCTAGTCAGGACAACGTCAGCTTTATTCAAAAACAGTTATCAGTTCAAACCATTGGGCCAGATAAAATCAATCAATTAAGACACCTTCGTTTCTTCAAGAATCCAGAAGGATTGAAGGAACATATGAAAAAGCATGCAGCGATTATTAAGCCGAAATTTGACCTCGTTCTTTCGATCCTTGATGAAAAGCTTGGTGGAACAGGCATCGCTGAGTGGCACAAACCAAATGGCGGATATTTTATTAGCTTAAATACACTCGATCATTGTGCAAAAGCTGTTGTGCAAAAAGCGAAAGAAGCCGGTGTTACACTAACAGGTGCAGGGGCGACATATCCTTATGGAAACGACCCGCTTGATCGTAACATCCGTATTGCGCCAACGTTCCCAACGCTTGAAGAACTAGAGCAGGCGATTGACATCTTTACGTTATGCGTTCAGCTTGTCAGCATTGAAAAGCTGCTGTCTGAGAAAAGTCAATCAGCACCAACGGTATAACGAAAAAAACTCCTTGACTGATGTCCGGTCAAGGAGTTTTTGTTTTTAGTTAGCTGTTTGATAATAAGTGGCAGGCTGTTTTGCTGCACACCATACATCATAAATCGCAAGCTGCACAATATGTGGTTCATCGTGATGAATATAGTGCGAGCTGTTCTGCGCCTGAATCCATCCGCTTTGGGATGACAATGTGAGCATTCGTTTATGAAGCCTGAGCCAAGCTTCATGTGCTGGATGAAACAAGCGGCTTTTGCCTGATGAAATGACAAGAAGGGGCATCATCCCATAATGCGTTTGCTCCTCTTTGGTCGTACGCAGCATTTGCTCAAAGTCCTCATGTGTACATTCTGCTGTGAACTGCGTCATATATGAAGTGCGTTCTTCCTTTGATAAGAGCGGCAGAATGACCTGCTCTTGCTCCTCACTTGCTGGGTCTAGAAGGACCATACCGATAACATCTTCTTTTCTGCGGCTTGCCCATAAGCGGCTGACAAGAGAGCCAAATGAGTGCGCCACAATGAGAAATGGCGGCTGAATATTGGCTTGATGTAAGAGTGTATCTAAATCATCCGCAAGATCATGCAAAGTTCTTCCTTCTTTGCTTTCGCTGCTTTTTCCATTACCTAAACGGTCATATAAGAAAACACCAAGCTCTGGGTCAATATCACGAGCGATATTCGCCCACGTATCGCCTGAAATTCCATATCCTGCTTCAAAAATAATGGTGGCTTCCTTTTTCCCTTGACGATGCTTTGTATAAAAGTGATGTCCATCTATATGATACGTTCTTTCAATCAATGCCGAGTTCATTCTTCCATCTCCTCTAAGTGGTTCTTTAGCTAAAAGACGGCACAAAAGGCAAAGATGTTTCTCTTAAAAACAAAAAAGATGCCTATTTCAAAAAATAGACACCTTTTTGCTTAGAGATGTTACCAAGCACGATCGTATTGGCGCGGGCTTTCGATGGATGTACGAAGCTCTTTAGCGGCTGTTTTTGGGAAATACGGATCCCGTAAAAATTCTCTGCCGATAAAGATCAAGTCAGCACGCTGATTTTGTAAAATTTCTTCGGCCTGTATACCAGATGTGATCATACCGACAGCGGCTGTTTGGATGCCGGCACCTTCTCTTATTTTCTCAGCAAAGGTGACTTGGTAGCCGGGGAATGTGTTAATGCTGGCTTGCACCACAGCGCCTGAGCTCACATCAATTAGATCGACTCCTTGCTCTTTCAGCCATGCGGCAATGCCAATATAATCTGCAATATCTAGTCCTTTTGTTGTGTAATCAGAAGCGGATACACGGACAAATAATGGTCCATCCCACACTTCATTGACTGCATCAACCACTTCTCTCAAGAAGCGATAACGATTTTCTGGTGAACCGCCATATTCATCTGTCCGGTGATTGGCAAGCGGTGAGAGAAATTCGTTAATCAAATAGCCATGCGCACCATGAATCTCAATGATGTCAAATCCAGCTTTCTTGGCGCGGACAGCGGCATCTTGAAACGCCTGAACGGTGTCTTTTATTTGATCGATAGACATCTCAAGAGGTGTTTTAGATTGCTCGTCAAATGGAATGCTGGATGGAGCAAGAATGTCACCATCTAGCTCAGCCTTGCGTCCTGCATGGGCTAGCTGGATGGCGGTTTTTGTTCCGTACGCTTTGATTTGTTCGTTTAATGAGGCAAACCCTTCAATGTGCTCATCACTCCAAATTCCGAGGTCCTGATCACTAATTCTTCCCTCAGGTGAAACAGCACTTGCCTCGACCATAATTAATCCGGCCTGACCTTGCGCACGGGAAACATAATGTGCAAAGTGGAAAGGCTGTAATTTTCCATCACGGTCATAGGATGAATACATACACATCGGGGACATGACGATGCGGTTTTTGAGTGTGACACCTTTTAATGTCCAAGGTGAAAAAAGCTTTGTTTCCAATTACCTTCGCCTCCTCATAGAATGGTATAGCCGATTATAACAGTCATTCAAACATTCGTCATAAAAGGTGCTCAAACCATATAGCTTTTGTACATGATTTTGTATAATGAAAGATATGGACATCAAAGGGGGATAAACGGATGAAATGGCAAACGGAAAGTGAACTAAAGGAGCTACTCACAGCTCTGATGCAGTATGAAAGCATATCTGGTACAACGGGAGAAGTCGCATTAGCGGAATATTTATATTACTTGCTGAGGGAGCGTCCATATTTTGAGCAGCACCCTGATCACTTGGCTTTGCATCCAATGAAAGATGGCCGGTATTTTTTAACGGCACTTGTCAAACGAAGTACGCTGCCACGTACTGTTTTACTCCTCAGCCATTTTGATGTCGTCGATACAGAGGATTACGGAGAATTTCAAAATATGGCGTGTAAGCCCGAAGAGTTAATGGCGTCCTTTTCTCAAAAAAGTGCACTTCTTCCAAAAAGGGCAAGAGAGGATTTAGCTTCAGGTGACTGGCTGTTTGGACGAGGGTCCATGGATATGAAAGCAGGCCTGACTGTCCAGCTTTCCATGCTGGAAAGAGCGATGGCGGGGAGGTTTGAAGGAAATATTCTACTCGTCACAGTGCCAGATGAAGAAGTGAATTCACAGGGGATGCTGGAGGCTGTTCCGAAACTAAAGGAGCTCAAGCAGAAGTATGACCTTGAGTATACCGCTTGTTTAAACAGTGAGCCGATGTTTGAAAAGTATCCCGGGGATGCGCACCAATACATCTATACAGGTAGTATAGGGAAGGTACTTGCGGGATTTTTCTGCAAAGGAATTGAAACACATGTAGGTGAGCCCTTCTCAGGATTAAATGCAAATTTTATGGTATCTGAATTAAACAGGCTGTTAGAACTGAATAGTGATTATTGTGAGGAAGTAGATGGTGAAGTGACACCGCCTCCGACCAATTTGATGCAAAAGGATTTGAAAGAAGCTTACTCTGTTCAAACGCCTCACACGGCTGTTTCTTTATTTAATGTGCTGATGATGAACCGCTCTAGTGAAGAGCTTCACGGGCTCCTCTATGAAACTGCGAAACAAGCAGCAGCTCAAATCGAAGCCAATCTCAAACAGAAAACCGCTGCATTTCAACGCTTTAAACATTTTACACCCATTGATACAAACATCACGGTGTTAACGTATCATGAGTTGTACGAAAAAGCTGCTGAACGATCCGGCAAGCAGGAGGTCGAGCGAATTGTCAACTACGCCTTTGCCAACCGGGGTGAGCTAGGGGATCGTGATTTTTCAACCAAAATTGTATCAGAACTGACGACCCTTTGTAAGGAAGATGGAGCACTGATTGTGTTGTTTTATAGTCCGCCATTTTACCCATCTGTTTCTTCAACAAACGATCTGCATATTCAAACGACCTTAAAGAAGATTCAAAGAGAAGCAAAAGAGATCTATGGAATTGAAGTAGAAGAAGTCAAATATTTTCCTGGTTTATCTGATTTAAGCTACTTACAGCTTGAAAATCAAGATATAGACGATTATACAGCCAACATGCCGCTATACCAAAAAGGCTACTCGTTACCACAAGGAGAAAAAGAAGCTCTTAACGTTCCTGTCATCAACGTTGGTCCATTAGGAAAGGATGCGCACAAATGGACAGAACGGCTGCATGTCCCATTTTCTTTTGGCGTTTTGCCGTCGCTCTTACAATCAACAATTCATGCTTTATTAGAAAAGAATTAAGTGAAAGCTCTATCGTCATGATAGGGCTTTTCTTTTTGATATCAATCACCTTCTGTCTAAAGAAATAGAGTATGATATAGAATGATACTTACATATATTTGAAGGGGAATTGTGAGAGTGAAAACAGGAGTACTAACAAAAACAGAGATCATGACATCACTTCATGAGAGTTTGCGTAAGCTTGAGGAGTTAGTATGGACATGTGATGAGGCTACATTAGATGAATCTATTGGGGAAGGCAAGTGGTCGATTAAACAAATTGTTGGACATTTGTATGATACAGAAGAAGTCTGGTCAGAGCGGATAGAGCAGGCAATATCAAATGAGCACACGCTTTTCGCATCATATGATCCAGAGATATATGTGAAGGAAAGAGCTTATGAAACGTATACTGCACAAGAGGTCAGTGCATTGATCGAGCGCTTAAAAGAGAGCAGAAACAAAACACTACAACGATTAGAAAAGGATACATGGGATTTTTCAGGTCTCCATCCTGAAGAAGGGATGATGACAGTCCAAATATTAGCTGAAACCATTGCTTTACATGAAATTCATCACCTCGATCAAATCAAAGCCATTATGTCCATGAGAGCATCGAGTGATAGATGAAAAGCACCTGTCATCAAGGCAGGTGCTTTGCTCTCTTACTTATACGTACTCGCTGAAAACATATCGTTTAATTCTGCTGCACGTTTTGTCGCTGTTTTCACACAATCGACAATCGCTTCTTCAAATTGATAGGAAGCAAGGGTATTCAGTCCTGCTTCTGTCGTTCCGCCTTCGCTCGTAATTTCTTTGCGCAGTTCAGCAGGTTCCTTACCGCTATCCTGAAGCATATTTGCAGCGCCTGCAATCATTTGACAAATGAGCAATTTCGCTGTCTCTTGGTCCATCCCAAGTTCCGATGCACCTCGCTCCATTCCTTCAATCAAATGATAAATAAAGGCAGGACCGCTGCCGGCAATGGCTGTGACCGCATTCAGCTGTGATTCATCTAAAACCGTCACATGACCGATCGTTTCAAACAGCTGAACTGCTTTTTCCTTTTGCGCCTCTGTGACTTCATCACTGACAGCAATGCCAGTAGCTGATTGTTGTATGGCTGCTGATGTATTTGGCATCGCACGAACCACCGCCGTTTTTGCGCCAGCATAATGCTGAATGGTTTCAATAGAAATGCCCGCTAAAATAGAAATAATCAGCTGTCCTTTTAAATGGGGCCTTACTTCAGAAATGCCACTTTCCGCATCTTTTGGTTTTAAAGCAAACACCAGCATATCGGCTTCTTCATAAATAAAGGAACGAGCGAAATCTGTTTTGACTCCATAACGTGCATGTAATTCTTCTAATCGTTTTTCATTTGTTTTATTTGTGACAATGATATCTTCATTTGACATAATGCCGCTCTTTAAAAGACCTTTAATCATAGACTCGGCCATTGAGCCTGCACCAATAAATCCAATTTTACTCATAAGCTGCTCCTCCTTGTAGAAAATAAAAAAACCTCTCGTCTGCAAAGGACGAAAGGTTTTTCGCGGTACCACCCTCAATTAGTATGCAATCATACATACTCAGCTCTAGTCCCTTAACGCGGGAAACGTTTAGGTTTGCCTAACAGCTCAAAGGGCAGGTTCAGCAAATAAGAGGATGGTGAAGTCTTACAGCCGGCGGACCTCACTCTCTTGCATCATTATTTTGCTTACTAATCCTTGTCATCGCGCATCTTATATTTGTTGTTCATTATGCAACGATGGACAAGTTTGTGTCAATAGGGAGAGATAAAAAAATTGATCATCTAAACCGCATGACAGTCTGCCCTTTGCAAGATACAATGAATAAAGAAGAGTGAGTTCGGATGATCTATGAGACAAAAATCAGGAGATGACGTATAAAAGTGAAAGAAGAAATGATTCAATTATCCATCCCTACACCGTTTGCGGTGGGGGATGTCCATGCATATGTATTAAAAGGCGATGCCGTGACCTTAGTTGATTCCGGACCGATGACACAAGAGGCGCAGCATGCCTTTGTCACGCAATTAAAGGAACATCATTTATCAATAGATGATATTGATCAAGTGGTTTTGACACATCATCATGCAGATCATGTCGGTCTTTTAGATCTGATGAAACCCCATGTCCGTGTCATCGGACACGAGTTGAATGAGCCCTATATTAGTCAGGATGCAGCGTTTAAACAGCGTCAAATCCATTTTATGAATGATTTTTTTCAGCAGTTAGGTGTCCCGCTTCGTCAAGGTGAGTGTGAAAGAATGGTGAGGCAGTCCTATACATATTCATGTACGGCACATGTCGATGACGTCATAAAAGAAGGCGATCGTTTGAAGGGACATGAGCACTTCCAAGTGCTGGAGACCCCAGGACATGCACAATCTCATCTTTCTTTTTTAGATGAAACAACAGGGAATTTCATCGGAGGTGATCTGCTGCTTACGACCATTTCTTCCAATCCGTTAATGGAAGCGCCGGTGAAAGGAACAGAACGTCAAAAATCGCTGCTTCAATATAAAGCATCACTCGAGCGTTTATTGCATTTGCCCATTCAGGCGATTTATCCAGGGCATGGCCAGCTCATTACCTCTCATCACGAATTGATCGAAGAAAGATTTAAAAAACAGGAAAAACGGGCAAATACGATGTATCAGCTGCTTCAACGAAAGGAAATGACCGCCTTTCATCTTTGTCGCACCCTATTTCCGGGCCTGTATGAAGAAGCATTATTTCTGACAATGTCTGAGACAGTCGGGCAGCTTGATGTGCTTTTAGCGGCTGGACATATTGAAGAAGTGCAAAAAGACGGAACCCTCTACTATCGAGCAAATGAAGGAGTGAAATAAATGGGGCGACTAACAGGAAAGAGAATATGGATTACAGGTGCTTCAGGCGGTATTGGTGAAAAGATGGCGTACTTGGCAGCAGCCGAAGGAGCAGAAATCATTGTGTCGGCAAGACGAATTGAAAAGCTCACAGGTGTAAAAGAAAAGATTATAAGTGCTGGCGGCGTATGTCACATCGTTCAGCTTGATGTCAGTCAGCTTGAGGACATTGATCAAGCCTATCAACAAGTGGGTGCTGTTGATATTTTGGTGAACAATGCCGGCTTTGGTGTGTTCGATCTCGTCGAAGACGCATCCATTGAAGAAATGGTGTCGATGTTTGAGGT
The DNA here is from genome assembly GCF_038003325.1 of Bacillus sp. FSL K6-3176. Lineage (NCBI taxonomy): Bacteria > Bacillati > Bacillota > Bacilli > Caryophanales > Bacillaceae > Bacillus > Bacillus sp. FSL K6-3176. The sequence continues at coordinate 2,190,787 of NZ_JBBOOX010000001.1, read as the reverse complement.
CAATGTCTTTGGTTTAATTGCCTGCACAAAAAAGGTCCTTCCTGAGATGAAACAAAGAGGGAAGGGACATATTATCAATATTGCGTCACAGGCAGGCAAAATTGCCACCCCTAAATCCGCCATCTATTCCGCATCAAAGCATGCGGTTCTCGGATTTTCAAACAGCCTCAGAATGGAGCTGGCAGACAGCGGAATTCATGTCACAACCGTCAATCCAGGACCGATTGCCACAGACTTCTTTACCATTGCAGACCGCAGTGGTGAATATGTGAAAAATGTTGATTTTATGATGCTCAGTGCTGACAAGGTAGCAGGGAAGGTCGTATCCGCCATGATGACGAAAAAAAGAGAGATTAATTTACCAGGATGGATGAATGCTGGCAGTAAATTGTATCAATTATTCCCGTTTTTATTTGAAAAAGCAGCACGTAAAGCGATGATGAAAAAATAACAAAAAAAGAAACCGGTCACAGGCTGGTTTCTTTTTTTGTTTGATGGGGCTTAATATTGGTGACGCCAAAGACATTGCCATCAACATCTTCGAAGCTAAAACCGCCTAAGTCTGGGTCAGCTAATATTTGAATATCCGATACAGTCACTTCATGCTCGCTTAAATACTGGTGAAAGTTTTTTAAATCCTTCACAAATAAATCGATCATACTATGCCGAACTCCTGTAAAAGAGTTCATAAAGTAGATTCGTTTCTCGTGTTTTGTTTTGACGAGATAAAAAGAAGGTCCCTCGCCATGAGTAAAAGTGAGCATGGCGGCTTCTTCTGATTGATGTAGAACGATCATCTCTAAAATCTGTTCATACCAAGAGACAGCCCGGGGGATATCAGTCACAGGAATTTCAATAGTAGCAATTTGTTGGATGGTCAATGGCTTCACTCCTTTTTCTATATTCGTCTTGCCGCTTGCTGAAGTGGGTCCCATACACTGTTAAAAGGAGGGGCATAGCTAATATCTAAATCTTCAAGGTCTGTCACAGTCAGCCCTTGATAAAGAGCCGTTGCCATGACATCAATTCGTTTATCAACACCTTCTTTACCGATGATTTGTGCGCCAAGCAAGGTGTGATCATCGCTTCTGTAAATCAGTTTCACTTTCATCTTCTCTGCATTTGGGTAATATCCAGCGTGGTCAGTGCTGTCGATGGTGATGGTGGAGAAAGGAAGGCCCGCGTCTTTTGCTTCTTTCTCTGATAAACCCGTTCGCCCTGCTGTCACGTCCATAAATTTCATCACCGCTGTGCCGGTGACGCCTTGAAACGCGCGGTTTGTTCCTGTCATATGAAAGCCTGCGATTCTTCCTTGTTTATTTGCTGTCGTGCCGAGCGGAATATAGTCCAGTTCTTTTTTGATACGGTGATAGGTCGCTGCGCAGTCCCCCGCCGCATAGATATCTTGTACATTCGTCTGCATGTATTCATTCACAACGACTGCACCATTTTGAAGTCGCTGAATTCCTGTGCTGTCTAAAAAGGATGTTTGCGGAGTGACGCCAACGGCAATGATGACCATATCTGTTTCAATGGTCTGTTTGTCTGTTTGAACAGCTGTTACATGTGTCTTGCCCTTTAATTTTTGCACTGTTTCACCAAGTACCACGTGAATGCTTTGATTGTCCGCTTCTTCTTTCAGATATTTTGCCATATCGGGATCAAAGCCTGGCCCAAGTGTTGCACCCCGCTGAATGATATGAACGTCTTTGCCTAGCGCTTTTAAATTTTCTGCCATTTCTAAACCGATATATCCTCCGCCGATGATCGTGATATGTGTGACGTCTTTTTTGAGATTGTCTAAAATAGACAGCGCATGCGGGATTGTTTTTAATACGTGGACACCTTCTAATGAATGACTGTCTAGATCAAGTGTGACGGGGCTTGCTCCTGTCGCAATTAACAGACGGTCATACGTTTCTGTAAAGGGCTCTTTTGTTTTAGAATGAATACCCGATACTGTTTTTTGCTCTGGATCAATTGAGGTCACTTCGTGTAAGCATCTGGCATCAATTCCGTATTTGTCACGAAAGGTGTCAGCGCTGCGTGCGATGAGTTTTCTGTGATGATCAATGAGACCGCCGATCAAGTAGGGGAGTCCGCACTGTCCATATGAGAAAATCTCTCCTTTTTCAAAAGCTACAATTTGCGCGTCTGGATCCTCCCTATATATTTGCATAGCGCAGCTCATTCCTGCTGCATCTCCGCCAATCATCACATATTTCATTTGGTGTGCTCCCTTCTATCTATCAAACTGAATACTCTTATTTACCCTCATTTTCCTTTATTTAATGCTTTTTTTTCGCAAAAGAAGCAAACTTTCGTTGAAAAATAAAGACAGCGCCTTCATTTTAAGCTACAATCGGATTATCGTCTTTTTGGTTATGAGTTTAGTTTAGATTGGTGGGAAAGACTTTGGGTGACGAACGACTAGATTTTAATACACTATATACACGCCATACGAGAGAGGCATGGGCCGCTCTTGGAGAATATATGCCGGTATCTGTTTCAGAAGAAGAAGTGAGAGCACTTCAAGGATTAAACGACTACTTATCGCTAGAAGAAGTTCGAGATATTTACATACCGCTTATTCGTTTTCTGACATTACATGTCTTTGCAGAAAAACAAAAAAATCAGCATGTCAATGCTTTTTTAAACTACCCGCATCATGCGAAAATCCCCTTTTTAATTGGGATTGCAGGAAGTGTGGCCGTCGGAAAAAGCACGACAGCACGTATTATTGAAACGCTTTTATCAAGGCTTGGAGATGGGCTGAAGGTGAGTCTCGTAACAACGGACGGCTTTTTGTATCCTCAAAAAGAGTTAAAAGATCGGGGGCTGATGGAAAAGAAAGGCTTCCCGGAAAGCTATGATGTTAAAGCGCTACTTTCGTTTTTAAATGAATTGAAATCAGGGAAACAAACTGTGCATGCACCTGTATATTCACATCTGACCTATGACCGTCTTGAAGGGGTGTATGAGACAGTAGAAGATGCAGATATTGTGATCATTGAAGGGATCAATGTGTTGCAATCACCGGCACTGGATGATCTGAAGGATGAGCCGCGCGTGTTTGTATCAGATTACTTCGATTTTTCGATTTATGTAGATGCCGCTGAGACGCAAATTCAATGCTGGTATAAAGAACGGTTCCGTTTGCTGCGGGAAACAGCCTTCCAAGACCCTGAATCTTTCTTTCATCAATACAAAGATTTGACGGATGAAGAAGCAGATCAGATGGCAAGCACGATTTGGAATACAGTGAACCGGCCAAATTTATATGAAAATATTTTGCCGACAAAATATAGAGCCGATTTGATTTTAAAAAAAGGCGATCAGCATAAGGTGGAAGAGATCGCCATCCGCAGGGTATAAAGAAAACCGCTCAATTGAGAGCGGTTTTAGATTGTTGACAAAGGGCTAAAATGAACTTTATTTTAGCCCTTTGTCTTCTTTTGAGCGTGATAGAAAACCTTTGAAGTCTAGGAAGGACGAGCACTGGCACAGAGCGAATTTGACATTCGTGAGTACTAGCGCGCAGGACTGACAAAGAATGCGAGGGTTTGTCTACACGCTGAAACCGCTCAAATTGAGAGCGGTTTTTTAATGACCTCCACTTACTTTCACAGCCACGGCAGCCGCCGTTCGTTTTTTTAGGCGGTAGTATCCGATAAGTAAAAACGGAACGCCTGCAGCGGTGACAATCGCCAAGACTGAAAAAATAGAAAGGGGATGGGCTGCGCCAAATAAGTCAATACACAATCCTCCGACAAACGGTCCGACGACGCTGCCGAGCTGAGAAAACCCCATTGCGCCGAAGTATGATCCTTTCACTTCAGGTTTTGCAATATTGTCTACAAACAGATCCATCATCGCAAAGAGCAGCACTTCACCAATCGTAAACACGACAATGATAAAAGCAAGCGTACCGAGACTTTGTGAAAAAGCAATGGCAAACAAACTGCCTGCTAGGAGCACGTTCCCAGTCGTTAACGACAAAATCGTTGAATAGCGCTTAGCGATCATAATCAGCGGGTACTGAACGACAATGACAACCACTGCGTTTAAGGATAAAAGATACCCAAACAGTTTAGGGCCATCCTCAATCATAGGGGATGCCGATAAATATTGAGGCAGTGTTGAGCTTAGGTGTGAATAGCCAAATGAACATAAAGTAACGCCAATGAGGATGATGCTAAAGACCGTATCTTTCTGAATAATGGAAAGAGCTTTTTTGACACCGATTTGTTTGGTGCTTTCTGGAGCAGCCACTGGATGCTTTTGAAATTGCCATGCCAGCGTTAACCCGTACAACAAGTAAATGAGGGCAGCGACGAGAAATGGAAAAGTCGTTTTTGATGACCCGAGATATAAGCCAAGCAGCGGGCCGAAAATGACACCAATGTTAATGGCCGTATACCGTAAGTTAAAGACAAACAACCGAATGCTCGATGGGGTGACATCGGATAAGAGTGCTTTAGACGTTGGTTCAAACAGCGCCCGGCACAGTCCATTTAAAGCATTCATAAAAAAGAAGACCCAAATGGCATCTGCAAACGCGAAGCCAACAAAAACAAGTGTCCAGCCAAAGATGGATAAAAGCATGACCTTTTTTCTGCCGATTCGGTCGGAAACATAGCCGCCGTAAAAACTCGCAACAATCCCAATAAGAGAGCTGACGGCAATGATCAATCCAGCTGAAGAGGCTGAGGCGCCTTTGACTTGTGTCAAATAAACGGCTAAAAAGGGAATGCTCATGGATGTCGCCATTCGGCCAAATATCGTGCCGATGATGATCGTCCAACTAAGTGGATGTAAAGTGCGTAAGTTATTTTTCATGCTGTGTCTCCCCTGAGTTTGTAAGATGTTCCAATCATACATGAAAAATTGTGCAAATTAAATACACAATTTGATGGAGGAGTCATCCGTCAAATGACAGAGAAGCTTGAACCGTCCCGTTCATTCGAAGAGCATATACCTCGTTTTCAAGGTTTTAAGCCTTGATGGGTCATGATTTTTTCAGAAAAACGAAGCGGGTTTTTCAATGATCATGTTTTCGTTTTGCGAAAATCAATTGAGATCGATGGCAATAATTTGATGTAAGGAAAGGTTTAGAACATCTTCGTCATTCACGATTTTCATTCGGCGTGTTTCATAATGAATGGCTTTCACCCAGCCCCAAAATTGAGCTTTCATACCGGATGCGATATATGTCACGCAAATCGCTTGATCCTCGGTAATCGATTGTGTGATCAAAACATTCATTTCCTCTAGCTGATCGGAGCTGAGCGGAAGAGGTGTATATTCTTTTTTCTTTCGTTTTTGAGCAAGTAGTTGCTCTCGGTGCTCTGGTAGCATCATTCGGCTTGATTCCCACATGATGTTGTATCCAGGTGTTAATTTATTGGGATTCATGCTTGTTCGCCTCCGTTATTTGTAATGCCCGCCAATTTTTTCGGCGCGGTGATATGCCTGCCCTGCGCTTGTCAGTGACGAAGCATGCAATAATGCCGCAGGTCCATATTTCAGATGGATTTCATCAAATACTTTGCTGAGTTGATCTTTCTTCAAATGATGATCAAATAAAGTCAGCTGATAGTGGCTGTCAGGCTGCAGCTGTGAGAGTGTAATGCCTACACTGCGAATGGGCTGGCCATCCCAGTGCTGCTGGCATAGTTGAATCGCAGCCTCTGCAATATCTGAGCCATACTGTGTCGGTGAATGAAGCTTCATTTGTCGATGAAAGCCTGTTGGATGTGAAAAATCAGCCCCTCTTACACCAACAGACACCGTTTGACCGAGATAATGCTTAAAACGTGCCCGCCTAGCGACTTCCTCACTCAATTCAAGAAGAGCGACTTTGATCTCTTCAAAAGATGCGTAATCACGGGGAAGGGTCATATGGTGCCCAACGGCTTTTTGCTGATCATGTGTGTGAATAGTGACTGGGGAGGGATCGTGTCCTAAAGCTGTTCGCTGCAGAAGCTCCCCATTGATTCCCCAGCGTTTTTTTAATTGGTCTAACGGATAAGCAGCAAGTGTGCCAATGGTACTGATGCCCATTCGTTTCAAATGATGCTCCATTCGTTTGCCGACGCCAAATAATTTTCCAATTGGAAGCGGCCATAAATCAGCAGCAACCCGGTCGGCACTCAGTTCATAGATGCCTGATCTGTTTTTTTTGGCAAAATGGTCACAGGCCATTTTAGCGAGCACTTTATTAGGGCCGATGCCCACACGTGCGTAAATGCCAGTCTGGTTCATAATCGTTGTTTGTATATGTTGAGCGATCTCATGTGGAGAGCCGAATAGTGTAAGACTGCCTGTAATATCAAGAAACTGTTCATCAATGGAATATGGCTCGACAAGGTCTGTGTATTGTTCAAGCAGTTCTGTAATCATGACAGAGACATCGAGATAGCGCTGCATACGTGGACGTACGACCACTGCTTCAGGACATTTCTCCTGTGCTTCCCATAACCTTGATGCATTTTGTACGCCACGTTTTTTAGCGAGAGGGCAGGCTGCAAGAACGACTCCGCTTCTTCGTTCTGGATCTCCAGAGACAATGAGCGGCACATTCTCCAAATGAGGCGCCTCCACCTTCTCAACTGATGCATAAAATGACTGCATATCCACAAGCAGAATGGCTCGTTCATTCATTGTACTTCACCTCTTAGAACGTATGTTCTATATCTATTGTAAACAACATGAGGTGAAATTCATACTGGTAAATCATTCAAAAGCTGTCCATACAAAAAAGACGAAGTGGTGAACACTTCGTCTCGTCTGCTGCAACGATTGTTAGGCATGTGCCATGTTGTGGAATGTTTGGAGCGGTTCAGAACGCAGACGATAAGCCATCAGCTTTTTCTTTGGCTTATGTGTAAACTGCCGAACCACATCCACATGGTCATCATAATGGAACAGATAAAGGGTGACATCATGTTTCCCATGCTTTGTTTGCATAGTAAGCGGCGTTGGCCCTTCATTCGGATGAAGAAAACGTTCTTCATCACCTGGGTAAATATAATAGCGTTCAATAAAGATCGCATCATTAAAATGTTGAATGACTTCAGCTGCTCGCTGCTTATCAAGCGAACGACCTTGAAAAGTAATATTTGTTTGCTCACTTGTTACTTTAGCATGTACGGCATAGCGGCTAAAAAGGCGCTCAACAACACCAGAAGGCAAAGAGGTGACAAGCAGCTTTAAAAGACTAAACACAACAAGTGAAATAACAACCCAAACCAATCTCATCATCTCCAATAAACATTTGTACCATTTCCTATATGAACCATCTTAACATAACAAATGAATGAAACTTTCGCACAAAAAGTGAACTTTTTGAAATAAGTGTGAAGATTTAAAAGGAGATGGCGGCTGAAAGACGAAGAACCAACAAGTGAACATGAAAAAAGACTGGCATACTGTCTTTACAATCATTTGATCAGACAGGTAGACTATTGAAACAATCGTATTTTTGAGAAAAAATTAATTCAAGCAAGGAAAGCCAAAATGAAAAAGGGGCGAGGCCATCATGATACGTCAAGTGAAACCGTCAGATTTTTACGCAGTCACATCCGTCATTCAAAGCTGGTGGGGAGGCAGAGATTTGCGTGCAAAATTGCCAAAGCTCTTTTTTGAACATTTCCAGCAAACAAGTTTTGTTATCGTTGAAAAGGGAGAGCTGATCGGCTTTTTGGTTGGTTTTTTATCACAATCTCATTCGGATGAAGCCTATATTCACTTTGTTGGCGTCCACCCAGATCACCGTAAATTAAAGATAGGTAAAATTCTCTATCAAGCTTTTTATGAAGCGGCTGAAAAGGAAGGAAGAACAACAATTAAAGCTGTCACAGCTCCTATCAATAAAGTCTCCATTGCTTATCATACAAAACTCGGGTTTCAGATAGAAAAGGGAGATAAAACAGTAGATGGCATCTCAGTCTTTTCAGATTACGATGGCATTCATGAAGACCGTGTGTTATTTGTGAAGAAGCTGGAGGCGATGAAATGATTGTTCATTTAGATCACACAATAAGTGATGTAGCAAAGCAGATCTTACATATTCAACTAGCTGCATACCAACAAGAAGCTGAACAAATTGGCTATGCTGATCTTCCGCCATTAAAAGAGACCGTTCAAGATGTCATGAGAGCAAAAGAGCAATTTATTGGTTTTCAGCAAGATGATATCTTATTAGGTGTAGCCTCTTATGAAGAGCTGGAAGATTGTTTGATCATTAGTCGATTGGCTGTGCATCCAAAAGCGCTAAAGCAGGGTATTGGAACAAGACTTATGTCCACAATCATAGAGAAGAATGTCCCGATAGAACTGACCACAGGGCAAGAAAACACCCCTGCAAAAAGGCTATATGAAAAATTGGGGTTTTTTGAAACAAATGTGATTCATGTGGCAAAAGAGCTCACCCTATCAAAAATGAAATGGACACCGCGACGCAAGGTTGAGGTTGTCGAATTCAAAAAAGAATGGCATGAAGAATTCCGTCAAGAAAAGCAGCGACTCAAGCAAATCATTCAAAAGAGCTGGATAGAAGGATACCATATTGGCAGCACGTCAGTTACAGGACTTGTTGCCAAACCAATTATAGATATATTAATAGAAGTAAGCGATATAGAAGAGATTGATAGAGAAAAAGAGAGATTTGAACACCTTGGATACGAAGCGCTCGGTGAAAATGGTATAAAAGGGAGACGTTTTTTTCAAAAGGGTGGCTTGAATCGTACGCATCATGTCCATGTTTATGAAAGAAATCATCCTGATGTGAAAAGACATTTATTGTTTCGAGATTACTTAAGAGTCCACCCAGAACGAGCTGTAGCGTATGCGTCTGTCAAGGAACAATTAGCAAATCAGTATCCGGAAGATATACAAAGCTATATGGCAGGAAAGAATGAAATCATAAAAGAAATAGAAAATGAGGCATATCGCTGGGATAGAGAAGGAAGAGAGGAAGCTCTTAAATAAGCTGCCTCTTCTCCTCGTTAATTAGGAAGCTGAACATTGCCTTTTACAATATAGGCCTGTGAAGCAGCAGTAGACGGAAGAGCGGGTAATTGATCCTTTACTATGACCCCGCGGATATCTGTGATTCGAACAGGAAGAGATGTAGACCCCATATGAAAGCCAAGGAAATGGTTGTAGTCTGTCTTTTCCATGTTCACCCATTTTCCATCTTTGTAATATTCCATTTTCATAATCGGATATTTATGATTGCGTACTTGAATCGCAGCCCACCACTCACTGCTACCTTCTTTTATTCTGTAAGCTACATTTCCGCTAATCGGTGCTTTTATAATTTTCCAACTAATTGGGATTTTCCCATCTGCCATATTTCCGATTTTGGTAAAGGCATTAGGAGAAAGATCAAGAGCTCCTTTTGCTCCTTCTGGATATTTATCGGTTACATACACAACGGTTTTTCCTTTTGGCCCCGTTACTTCAAGGTAAGCCCCTGCAAGTGCCGCATTTACCCCTTTATAGTTATAGTCATGGGGATTTAAAGCCGTAATTTTCATGTCAGATGGAATAGGATCTAATAAAGCGGCGCCCCCTGAGTAACCAGATCCCGTATAAGTCGCATAGCTTTCTCGTACTTCATCAAGGATAGATGCCGCTTTCATGTTTGGCATAGTGAAACTCAACATCAATATCAGCGCCCCGATAAAGCAGAGAGATAATCTTTTATTCACGATCTAAAACCTCCTGTTTCTTCTTTTAAAATGGATAGCGTCATCAGTATAATTCTAAAAAACAGGATGCAGAAAGAGCCAATAGATAGATATAATCATAGTGAGAAGAGGGTGTATTTCAAAGAGTGTGACTTTCGGATTTAGTCGTGTGTCATGTTTTATGGTGTTTTATGTGTTACAATGTAAGCATCAATTTAAAAAGGATGTTCGCCATGTATATTCACATCACAGAACTGGCTAAAACGTATATAGAAAAACAGCAAACAGGAAACGAGACGAAGGAGTTACTGCTTCGCTACGATTCAGAAGGTTGTGGCTGTGCAGTGAGTGGCGTACCAATGCTTTGGTTAACAAGTGAAAGAACAGGTGAATGGGAACCACTTAAAAATAGCCAACATTTAAAACTATATATACACACAGCACAAAAGGTGTTTTTTGACGAGGAAATGACGATTGATTTTAATGAAAAAGCCAATACACTTATGTTGAAAAGTCCTCAACAAATACTCAGCCCGAGAATGGGTATACTTGTAAAGTAAGGTGGAAACGTAGTGGATCAAAAGCTGAAAGTGATACAAAATACGGCACAAAATAAAACGTGGGTGTCGTTTTTAAATAATAATCATCCATATAGCCTTTTGCACTGGTCAATCGGTGGAATGGATTCAGTAAAAAAGGACGTCTGGCTTCTCCAAGATGAAGTCACATTTGAAACGGAAGAATTTCCAACGCTTGAATTAGCAGTCAGTTGGATAAAAGAGAATATGGAACACGTAACAGATGTGTTATAAGCCCTTTGCTGAAGAGGGCTTTTTTTGTGCCATCATCATCTCATCAAACAGGAGAACTGTCTAATTTGAAAAATGAGATTTTTCAACGATAAAAATTCATTTTTAACAAACATTTCGACAAAATGAGAAAAGTAGAAAGAGAAAAATAGAGACTGTAAATGCCGAAAAATCGGCAATGGAAGCGGTTATTGCGGGATACCGAAAACTTTACGAAAAACGACATTTCATATTTCTTCCATTCGAGGAAATATGATAGAATACAACATGTATCGTACATGAGGAGGGAGGTGCTAAGGTGAATTGAAGCTCAAGCTGTCATCGCCTCAGGTTGGAATCAAAATAAACGAATGGTATAGGCAGATTTGCGGATTTCATGTCATGAAAGCAGAGAAGCTAAAGGCCGAGATCGAGCAGGAAATCCTTGAGATGGAGCAAGATCAGAACTTGCTGCTTTTTTACCAGCTGATGGATTTTCGACATAAGGTCATGCTTGAATATTTTGAACCGGCAAAAAAAGCCTCGAATGATGAGGAGATTAAGAAGCTTCTAGAAACAATTGAACATTCGCAGACAAAATTAACGGATATGCTTGAATACTATGTTCATTTTTTTACAGGAATGTTTGAATTTGAACAGAGAAACTATTTGAGCGCCATTGCTTATTACCGTTCCGCAGAAAAAAAGCTCAATCTCATATCAGATGATATAGAAAGAGCAGAATTTTATTTTAAATTAGCAGAAATATACTACCACATGAAACAAACCCACTTTTCGATGCACTATGCTTTGCAAGCGTTAGATACGTACTCTGCCTACAGAACGTACACGCTGAGAATCATCCACTGTGAATTTGTCATCGGTGCAAACTATGATGATTTGAAATGCTATGAACATGCATTGCCCTACTTTAAAAATGCTCTAAAGCGAGCACGCTCAATTGGAAACCCCCGAGTCATAGGTTCGGCCCTTTTCAACTTAGGTAACTGCTATTACCAAATGAACGATCTTGCTACAGCAAGTCGCTATCTCAAAGACTCTCTTGAAGTGTTTGAAAAGGAGAATTTAACCCATCTGAATCGCTCTCTAGACCCACTATTTATGCTGACCCAAATCCTGTTTAAACAAAAACAAATAGAAGAGTCGTTAACCCTCTATCAACAAGGTATTATGAAAGCCTGTGAATTAGAAGATGAAATTTACATCTGCAAGTTTCAGTTTTTAAAAGCATTATACGTTGATGCAGAAATAAAAATCATAGACGATACATTAGATTTGTTGGAGGACAAGCGTTTATACCCAGATATTGAGGAACTGGCACTTGATGCGGCTCATTATTATAATGAGCTTGGATTATTTGAAGTTTCTACCCGGTATTACGAAAGGAAAATTCAAGCCATATCAAAAATTCAAAATGGAGGTCATTTATATGAAAATGAGTTTGATAGTTCTTTTATTGGCAGCAACTGCAGGGTTATCGGTCATGAGTCAGCAGCAATCGGAAGAGAGCCATATGGAGCTGGCGGGCAGACACCATACAACAGTGGTGACTATCGTATAAGTTAGCAAAAAGAGGAGACGAACGGCTGTTCATTCTCCTCTTTCATTTTGATTGAATTGAAATGCTTCCAGAAATGCTTCGACCTCTTGTTCATAGACTTCCTTATTGTCACTATAAGACATCGCATGCGCACCATGTGGCGCAATAAATAGCCGTTTATCACCCTTTTTGCGTGCGTATAACTGCTCGCTTTGCTCACAAGGGATATAGTCATCGTGGAGACTATGAATAAAAAGGATAGGTTCTTTCACCTGATCGATTACATCAAGTGGAGAAACTTGCCGAATGCTGTATCCGTCCCGCCATTTCAACACTTGATCACTTAGTGGAAGAATCCACTGTCCTGAAAGACGAAAATCTGTTTTTAATCGATACAGAAGCTGATCCTCAAAAGAAGCAAAAGGACAATCAGCGATGTAAAAATTGGCGTTTGCATCCGGTTTTGCAGCATATAATAAAGTTGTGACTGCGCCCATCGATTCTCCGTGTATCCCAATGATTGCTTTTTCCCCAAGTCTTTTTCTCAGCCACTTGACGACTTGAGCCAAATCTTCTTTTTCATAATATCCATAGCTCGTTGTTTTTCCGCCGCTCATCCCATGTCTTCTATGATCATAAAGCAGCACATTCCATCCAAGCTTTTGGAATAATTTCATATACTTCACGGAATTGATCAAACTGACGGTAACCCCGTGACAAAGAACGATGGTGCGTGTTGTATGAGGGAGCGGTACAAAATAGCCATGAAGATCGTAACCAAAAACTGAAGGAATACAAACTTTCTCTTTTTGCAGCTGTTGAAACTCCTCGTGATGATAGTGCCCTTCATCTGATTCTCGTTTGATGAGCTCTTCATCCGTTAATTTTCGTATATACATCATTTTATTGGTAAAAAAAATGCCGATTGCAGCGAGTGGAAATAATACCAAGGCGAGTATAGCGAGCCATTTCTTCTTCAAGCTGATTCTTCCTTTCCGAAGGGTTTCTATGAAGATCATACCACATGTTGGGAGTTTGACGTGACTCTTGCTGAGCAAATAAAACGGATGATACACTAAAACAAAAGGAGAGAGGCAAAGTGAAAAAGACCAATCAAGATCAAGCAAAGCTAAAGGACGGCATAAAGGATGATGTGAAACAGCAGCTCCTTCAAATGAAGCAGAACCTGGCCGCTGAGACAGAAAAAAGAGAAGAACAAAAACGACAAGACCTCCTTCGGCAACAGAAAGAAAAAGAAAAAAATAAAAGCTTCTCAGAGCTGCTAGATGAAAGTCATTTAGACTGGAGAAAGTATAAAAGTTAAAAAAGGGAGCTGCGATGCTCCCTTTTTTATGTTATATCATTGAGATGAAAACATACTACATGAGCCTGAAAACACGTCTGACTCCCTCGTATCACTTCATTTCAGAATCGCACCACCAATAGGGTTGTACTTTAAAACAAAACATAAGTGGCAAGCTGTTCTTCCATTTGTCTTCTATTGATTCAAACGATGCGTCTCATACACAGACTGTTTTGTGAAATATGACAAAGCTTTTACTTCTTGGTCGCTTAATGAACGTGCATTTGCCGCTGCCACATTTTCTTTTAACTGTTTCACCGAGCTTGCGCCAAAAACAACAGAGCTGACTGCAGAATGCTTGAGCAAGTATTGAATGGACAGCTCTGTCAGTGATAGGTCATAAGCGACTTTCTTTAACGAAGGGATGATTTGCTGGAGCTCTTCAAATGAATAGTCAAGATACCCGTTCTTTTGAATCGCCGCACTTGCTTGCGAAAGGGGTTTTTCTGTTAATAATCCTTTTGCTAAAGGACCTCTTGCCACGACACTAATGCTTTGTTCTTCAAGAAGAGAGAACCATTCTTCTGGGCGGCGGTCGAGTAAACTATATTGCATCATCACACTCACGATGTTTGATTTTTTGGCGTATTCTTTAATGACATTTGGACGGATCGACGATATGCCGTAATAGCGAATGACACCTTCTTCAACCAATTCTTCAAATGCCTCGATTGTTTCGTCAATTGGATCGTCAATTGTGCCGCCATGCAATTGATATAAATCAATATAATCTGTTTGAAGTCGTTTCAGGCTTTGTTTCACTGCCTCTTTTATATATGCTTTTGAAGGATCCCATTCCCAGCCAGGTTTGCCATTTTCAAAGCGGTTGCCACCTTTTGTGGCCAAAATCAGATCTTGGCGTCTGTTCTTAATGGCTTCCCCGACGATTTCCTCATTTGTTCCAAAATCATATAAATCAGCTGTATCCAAATAGTTAATCCCAAGATCAATGGCTTCATCTAATAAAGAGAGCGCTTTTTCTTTTTCAGTCCCAAGGGACATACATCCTAGTGCCGCCTCACTAACCAAGAGATCAGAGGTGCCAATTCGTCTTTTTTTCAATTCAATCACACTCCTATCCTTTCACATTAAGTGAAACAATTCTGGAATTCAAGCTAGGTGATTTCAAAAGGCGCATTGAAGCAGGCATCCGCATTTTGGCTTCTCCTAAAACATCTATGTTAAAATGAATGAAGTAAAAAGTGAAAGTAGAACGAGGAGCTGACAAAATTGAAGGACTTTGAAGAAAAAACATTATCGTCAAAAACATTATATAACGGAAAAATCATTGACTTGGTTCTTGAAGATGTAGAATTGCCGAACGGAAAACCAGGCAAACGCGAAATCATTAAACATCCAGGTGCAGTAGCAGTCATTGCACGTACAGACGAAAATAAAATCATTTTGGTCAAGCAATACCGTAAAGCACTGGAGAGAGCCATCGTTGAGATTCCGGCTGGAAAATTAGAAAAAGGAGAAGAGCCGGCACATACAGCACTGAGAGAATTAGAAGAAGAAACAGGTTATACAACTCAGGCGCTCCAAAAGCTGACCGCCTTTTATACATCACCAGGGTTTGCGGATGAAATTGTTCATATCTACCTTGCCGATCAGCTCGTCCCACTTGAAGAGAAACGAGAGCTGGATGAGGATGAATTTGTCGAAGTGATGGAAGTTTCACTAGAAGAAGCACTGCACCTCATCGAAAAACAACATATTTATGATGCGAAAACAGCCTATGCCATTCAATACTTACAATTGCAAGAGGTACTTAAGTCTACAAAATGAGGGAATTCTTTGCAGATATCCATATTCATATTGGTCGAACAAGAACAGGCAGGGCTGTCAAAATTACAGGTGCAAGGTCACTGACCATTGACCAGATTCTCATTGAAGCGTCTCAAAGTAAAGGGATGGGGATGATTGGTGTGATTGATGCGCAATCTCCTGAAGTCCTAGAAGAATTGATAGAAGGTGTAGAGGAAGGCATATACACGGAACTAAGCGATGGCGGTTTATCATTTGGAAAGACCGTTTTGCTTTTAGGCAGTGAGCTAGAAATCAATGATGACCAATCAAAAGGTCCGATTCATGTGCTTGCCTTTATGCCCACGCTTCGTAAAATGTCTGAGTTTTCCGCATGGCTTTCTCTTCATATGAAAAATGTGCATT
Organism: Bacillus sp. FSL K6-3176; assembly: GCF_038003325.1. Taxonomy (NCBI): domain Bacteria; kingdom Bacillati; phylum Bacillota; class Bacilli; order Caryophanales; family Bacillaceae; genus Bacillus; species Bacillus sp. FSL K6-3176. Next base: position 2,175,208 of record NZ_JBBOOX010000001.1, on the reverse strand, counting down.
TGAGTTCACAGCGTTTATATGTGGATGGAAGAACGCTTCAGCATAAGGTGAAGGAACTAGGGGGATTATTTATTCCTGCCCATATTTTTACGCCGCATAAAAGTTTATACGGCAAAGGGGTTAATACTTCTTTAACCGAAGTATTCGATCCAGAACTCATTGATGCTGTTGAGCTTGGCCTTAGCTGTGATACGTCTATGGCCTCCCAGCTAAGTGAGCTAAACCGTTATCCTTTTTTAACAAATTCAGATGCCCATTCTTTAGGGAAAATTGCGCGGGAATATACGAAGATCCGAATGGATCATGCCTCCTTTGCTGAATTTGAGCTAGCGCTTCAAGGTAAAGATGGCAGAAATATCACTGGAAATTATGGGCTCGCTCCGCGGCTCGGAAAGTATTATCATACGACCTGTGAGAAATGCGGGGTAAGACCTGACAGTCAGGATCAAGAAAAGTGCCAAGCATGCGGCCATACCCGAATGACAAAAGGGGTGAGTGAGCGGTTAAAGGAGCTTGCTGACCAAGAAAGTGACAAAGGAATAAGGCCTCCTTATGTTCACCAGCTTCCCCTTCATTTTATTCCTGGTGTTGGAGCCAAAACGTTAGAAAAGTTAAAAGCTGTCTTTCATACAGAGATGAATATTCTTCATCAAGCAACAGAACAAGAATTAAAAGCGGTCCTGCCTGAGAAAACAGCCGATTACATCATCAAAGCAAGAAGAGGTGAAGTTGGACTGATCGCTGGCGGAGGCGGAGTCTACGGTAAGGTGGATATCAATCATGAATCAACTTAAATGGACATGTCACACATTTGAACAACTGTCTAAAGAGGACCTTTACCTGATTTTAATGGAAAGGGTAAATGTGTTTGTTGTAGAACAAACATGTCCTTATCCTGAAATTGATCATCGTGATCAAGAGGCGCTGCATGTCATCGCCAAAGAGAACGGCACGATTGTCGCTTATTGCCGCATTTTCCAAAGCGGGATCATGTACAAAGAGGCATCCATTGGCCGTGTCCTTGTGACGAAGACCGGCCGGAAAAAAGGTTACGGGAAGATCCTGCTCGATCAGGCGATAAAAAAGCTCAGTGAATTAGGCGAAACAAAGATTAAAATCCAAGCACAGGCTTATTTGAAATCGTTCTACGAATCGTTTGGCTTTGAAGCTGTCTCAGATTGTTATGATGAGGATGGAATTCCGCATCTTGATATGGTGAGAAAAGAAAGATAGGCGTGTATACGTCTATCTCAGCGTGTAGACAAACCCTCGCATTCTTTGTCAGTCCTGCGCTCCGGTGCTCACGAATGTCAAATTCGCTCTGCTCCGGTGCTCGTCCTTCCTAGACTTCAAAGGTTTTCTATCACGCTGAAAAGAAGACAAAAGGCTAAAATCAAGTACATTTTAGCCTTTTGTCAACAATTTGAGATAGGCGTGTATACGTCTATCTTTTTTAGATGCTTTCATGTATCATAACAACAACGAAAGGGGTTTTGCGAAATGGGAAAAAGCAAAGCAAAGAAAAAGAGAGAACACCTTCAAAGGCAGCACAGCCGAAATCCAGAACAATCGAGAGGAAATATGCCGCATTTTAGTACACACGAAAGAAAGACAAAAACAAAACAAGAAGCCTTGCAGCATATGATGAAAAAACATAAAGGTAAAAATGCTTATGATCGCTATGAACAGGATCATAAGCATTTTTATTTTGCTTTTTTGTGACAAGTAGATCAAATAATTGGAAAAATTTTAAAAAATAGGACAAACGGTCGTTTCTTTTTGTCTAAAAATGTAGTTAAATGACAAAAAGAAATGAAAGGGAGAGTGGGTATCGTGAAGGTCAAATCATTTGGAGCAGGGCTTTGTATGGCAAGTATGCTACTGGCATCGATGACATTCGGCGCATCAGATGTATCTGCAAAGGATCAAGCAAAAAAAGAGTATATGATCGGTTTTTCTTCTTCCGTTCAAGACAAAACACAAAAACAGCTTGTTGAAAAAGCCGGCGGTCATGTGAAAGAATCAATAGAGAAAATAGATATGATGAAAGTTTCGTTGAACGAAGCATCAAAAGAAAAACTACATCAAGCAAAAGAAGTTACTTTTATTGAGGAAGACCAAAAAGCAAAAACAAGCGGTCAAAGCGTTCCTTATGGCATCAAAAGCATCAAAGCACAAAAGGTACATAAACGAGGATATGCCGGACAGAATGTCAAAGTAGCTGTTCTTGACAGTGGAATCGACGGCAAGCATGAAGATTTACATGTAACTGGTGGTGTCAGCTTTGTTCCAACAGAGTCCGATCCGCTCGTTGACCCGCATGAACACGGAACTCACGTTGCAGGCACGATCGCAGCATTAGATAATAAAGTAGGCGTCGTTGGTGTGGCACCAAAAGCTTCGATCTATGCGGTGAAAGTGGCAGATGAAAATGGTGACGGCTACTATAGCTGGATCATTAAAGGCATTGAATGGGCGATTGAGAATGAGATGGATGTTATCAATATTAGTATGGGGGGAGCAAGTGAATCGGAGGCGCTGAAAGAAGCGGTAGATCGAGCTTATGACAACGGGATTCTCATTGTCGCATCTGCAGGAAATGCTGGGAGCTACGGGTCACTTAATACGATAGATTACCCGGCCAAATACAGCTCTGTCATGGCAGTCGCATCTGTGGATCAACGAAAGCAAAGAGCCTTTGATTCCTCTGTTGGGGAAGAAGTGGAAGTATCAGCACCAGGTGTTTCAACATTAAGTACCATTCCTCATAACGAATATGGATATAAGAGTGGAACGTCTATGGCATCACCTCATGTAGCTGGTGCTGCGGCAGTCATTCTATCAAAACATCCGAATCTGACAAATGATGAATTGCGTGAAAGGCTGACAAAAACGGCAACAAAACTTGGCGAACCTTTTTATTATGGCGCTGGGCTTGTGAACGTACAAAAAGCTGCACGATAAAGGAAACGAGAGAGCGGTGTACAGCTGCTTTCTCGTTTTTCTTTTTATAAAACTGTCATGTTTCGTCTGCTCTCTCATAGAATCTAGTAACCTTTACTATTTGGGAGGAAGGCGCATGCGGAAAAAGTCTTGGAAAGAACATCTTCTTCAGCACGTGAAAGATCATGTATCGATTTATTTGTTTGTTTCTGTACTATTTTTAATGGGCGTCATTTTTGGAGCCATTATCGTCAATAGTATGACAATGAGTCAGAAAGAGGATTTATTCTACTATTTAAATCAATTTTTTGGTCAACTGACGAATGAGAAAGCAGCAGAATCAAAAGACATGTTTTTGCAAAGCTTTTTGCATCATATGAAATATTTGGGCCTCATGTGGATACTCGGAATTTCCATCATTGGCCTGCCACTTATTTTTCTGATGATTTTTTTAAAAGGGATTGTAGTTGGGTTTACTGTTGGTTTTTTGGTCAATCAAATGGGGCTTAGCGGTTTTTTTCTATCTTTTGTCTCGGTGCTTCCTCAAAATATCTTGCTCATTCCTGCGTATTTAGTGATCGGAACTTGTGCGATTGCGTTCTCCATTCGTTTAATTGGTCAGCTTTTTATGAAAAAAACCATCAGTCAAGCGCCAATCCATTGGTTTGGCCGGTATGCTTCTGTTCTACTGATGATTTTAACCCTCGCTGCTCTTTCGTCCTTTTTTGAATCATACTTATCATTCATGCTGATGAAAAAGCTGGCAGGTGTTCTGTTTTGATGATTTTATAATCGTTATTAAATAATAATCAATTTATTTATCAATTTAAAATGATTATAGTTGGCTCTCTGCACATCATTTGATATAATGATCAAGTAATGTGGCGTAGGAGGGAAAGTCAATGGAAAATCGGATTGATCGAATTAAGAAACAGCTTCATTCTTCCAGCTATAAGCTCACGCCACAGCGTGAAGCAACAGTAAGAGTACTGCTTGAGAATGAAGAAGACCATTTAAGTGCAGAAGATGTATACCTCCTCGTAAAAGAGAAGTCTCCTGAAATTGGTCTTGCTACTGTTTATCGGACGTTAGAATTGCTTACTGAACTGAAAGTTGTTGATAAAATTAACTTTGGAGACGGCGTTTCGCGATATGATCTTCGCAAAGAAGGAGCCGCTCACTTCCATCACCATCTTGTCTGCATGGAATGCGGGACAGTCGATGAGATAGAAGATGATTTATTAGAAGATGTTGAAGAGATTATTGAACGCGACTGGAAATTTAAAATTAAGGATCATAGATTGACATTCCATGGTATTTGCCACCGGTGTCATGATGATGAATCCGGCAAATAATCCGAATTGGAACCTTTTCATTCAAGATGAAAAGGTTTTTTGCATGTTCGCTGTATATTCCTTGTCCCACCTGGCATATGCTGAAGTAATGAGAACACGAGAAAGGACATGAAGAACATGCGAAAATGGCTCAAAACAACAGGGGAAGTAATGAAAGTATTTATCTTGTTCACTGGTTTTACCGTCCTGTTCTATTATGCTATGATATGGATAAATTCAGAATATGAAAGCTATCATCGTTATGATAAACCAGAAGGTGCAGCGATAAAAGTGATGGAAATGGATCAGCCGAAACAAGACAGCTGGCAGGATCGATTGATTTATTTTTATCAAAACGGGGAGTAGAAACCATTGAAGGATCAATTATCCGACTTTATTCATTTTATGACAGTAGAGAGAGGGCTCTCTGAAAATACCATTGTCTCTTATAAAAGAGATTTACAGAACTATTTGTCTTTTTTAATGACGCATGAACAATTGACAGATGTAAAAGACGTCACACGCCTTCATATTATTCATTATTTAAAACAGTTAAAAGACGAGGGGAAATCGAGTAAAACGTCCGTCCGTCATCTATCATCGATACGCTCCTTTCATCAATTTTTGCTCCGTGAAAAAGTGACAACAGATGACCCGTCATGGAACATTGAATCACAAAAAACAGAGCGGAAATTACCGAAAGTTCTATCATTAGATGAGGTAGAAAAACTGCTCGATACACCTAAGCAGCAAACACCATTTGACTACCGTGACAAAGCCATGCTCGAACTTTTATATGCAACAGGTATTCGCGTAAGTGAAATGCTTGATCTGACTCTTGCAGATGTGCATCTGACCATGGGGTTTATCCGCTGTTTTGGAAAAGGAAGAAAAGAGCGGATCGTGCCTATTGGTGAAGCTGCTGCAAGTGCGATTGAAGTGTATATAGAAAAAGGCAGAAACAAGCTGCTCAAAAAACAGCCGGCCGATGCTTTGTTTCTGAACCATCACGGAAAAAAAATGTCGCGGCAGGGCTTTTGGAAGAACTTAAAGAAACGAGCCATAGAAGCAGGTATTCAAAAAGAATTGACGCCTCATACGCTCAGACATTCATTTGCGACACATTTGCTTGAAAACGGTGCGGATCTTAGAGCCGTACAGGAAATGCTCGGACATGCCGATATTTCTACTACACAAATTTACACACATGTCACAAAAACAAGATTAAAAGACGTGTATCACAAATTCCATCCAAGGGCATAAGTAAAGCATGGCACGGTGAACGTGTATCATGCTTTTTTATGTTTGGACCGTTTATGGTTGTCAATTGACTTGAAAACGGTTTATACTTGAGATGTCTGACCTCTCCAGTTGTGAAAGGTGAAAGGACAAGAATATTGAAGGAGGCGCTTTTTTATGCCTGATTATCAGTATAAACGTATTTTCCTCATTGTGATGGATTCAGTAGGAATCGGGGAAGCACCTGATGCTGCTGATTTTAATGATGTAGGTGCAGATACACTTGGACATATTGCTGAAAAAATGAACGGGCTTCATATGCCGAATATGGCGAAGCTTGGGCTAAGTCATATTAAAGAAATTAAAGGAATTCCAGCGGACGAAAAACCGCTTGCGTATTATGGAAAAATGCAAGAAGCATCCAATGGGAAAGACACAATGACAGGACATTGGGAAATCATGGGTCTTTACATCGACACACCATTTAAAGTCTTTCCAGACGGCTTTCCAGATGAACTGTTAAATGAATTAAAAGAAAAAACAGGGCGCGGCATCATTGGAAATAAACCAGCGTCTGGTACAGAAATTCTGGATGAGCTTGGCGAAGAGCACATGAAAACAGGCGATTTAATCGTTTATACTTCAGCAGATTCTGTGCTGCAAATTGCTGCACACGAAGAAGTTGTGCCATTAGACGAACTTTACCGCATTTGCGAAATCGCACGTGAACTGACTTTAGATGAAAAATATATGGTAGGGCGCATCATCGCTCGTCCATTTGTCGGGGAGCCGGGGGCATTTGTTAGAACACCAAATCGTCATGACTATGCATTAAAACCATTCGACCGTACCGTCATGAATGAATTGAAAGATAATGGACTTGATGTCATTGCGATCGGAAAAATCTCTGATATTTATGATGGTGAAGGAATCACCTCTTCACTCAGAACGAAATCCAACATGGATGGAATGGACAAGCTAGTGGAGACGCTGAAAACAGACTTTACTGGGCTGAGCTTCTTAAATCTTGTCGACTTTGATGCGCTTTATGGACATAGAAGAGATCCAGAAGGCTACGGTAAGGCACTAGAGGAATTTGACGCACGTCTACCTGAAGTGTTTGATCTATTAAAAGAGGATGATCTGCTTGTGATCACGGCAGATCACGGAAATGACCCGGTTCATCACGGAACAGATCATACAAGAGAATACGTTCCGCTTATTGCTTACAGCAAAAAGCATCAAGAAGCGAATGAGCTACCAACAGCGAAAACATTTGCTGATCTTGGGGCAACGGTAGCAGATAATTTTAAATCAACGCTGCCAAAATACGGCACAAGCTTTTTATCTAAACTCAAATAGGGGGAAATCACGTGGGAGCACAGTTTTCAGAAGCGGCGGCATATATTAAACAAGCATCGACATATGTACCAACAGTTGGATTGATTTTAGGTTCAGGTCTTGGCATTTTAGCCGATGAGATTGAAAATCCAATCAAATTGAAATATGAAGATATTCCTGGATTCCCTGTTTCAACAGTAGAAGGGCATGCAGGGCAGCTCGTCATTGGAACGCTGAAAGGCACGGTCGTTTGTGCCATGCAAGGACGTTTCCATTACTATGAAGGGTATGATATGAAGCAGGTGACATTTCCTGTCCGTGTGATGAAAGAAATCGGCATTGAGACATGTATTGTGACAAATGCAGCGGGCGGTGTGAATACGTCCTTCCATCCTGGCGATCTCATGCTGATTACAGATCATATCAATATGATGGGAACCAATCCGTTAATTGGACCAAACGACAGTCAAGGGGTTCGTTTCCCTGATATGTCTGCACCGTATGATAAAGATTTGCTGGCACTTGCAGAGAAAACGGCTAAACATTTAGGCATATCTGTGCAGCAAGGGGTTTATGCAGGAATGACAGGCCCTTCATATGAAACACCGGCAGAGGTTCGTTTCCTCAGAACGCTAGGCGCTGATGCAGTCGGTATGTCGACTGTGCCAGAAGTGATTGTGGCACGTCATGCAGGCATAAAAGTACTTGGTATTTCATGCATCTCTAATGCGGCTTCAGGTATTTTAGATCAGCCGCTTTCTCATGATGAAGTGATCGAAGTGACGGAAAAAGTGAAAGCAAGTTTCCTTGATTTAGTGAAAGAAGTTGTCAAACAACTCTCATAGATCGCGTGAAAAAGCCTTCTGTTCATGAAACAGAGGGCTTTTTTTTATGGCAATCAAACGATCTCTGAATAAAACAGCCTTTATGAGGAAAAAATAGAAAGGATTACGATAATGGAGGTCTGCCACTTGAAACGTCATATATGTGCATTGTTTACTTTAATGATCCTTATCTCAATGGTTTCACCATCAGCGATGGCAAAAGAAAAGATTGAAAAGCCAGGAGAAAAACAAACATCAGAATTGGCGCATGAAGCCAAATCAGCGATTTTAATGGAACGTGACACGGGAAAAGTGCTTTACAACAAAAACAGTGATGAAAAGCTTGCCCCTGCAAGTATGACCAAAATCATGACGATGCTTCTCATCATGGAAGCGATGGATCAAGGGAAATTAAAAATGACTGATAAAGTAAGAACGAGCGATCATGCAGCATCTATGGGAGGCTCACAAATTTTCCTTGAACCGGGAGAAGAAATGACGGTTAAAGACATGCTAAAAGGCATTGCGATTGCGTCAGGAAACGATGCTTCGGTTGCCATGGCAGAACATATTGCTGGATCTGAAGAACAGTTTGTTGAGCAAATGAACAAAAAGGCAAAAGAGCTTGGGCTCACCTCAACGGTCTTTCAAAATCCAACAGGACTTCCTGAAAAAGATCATTACAGCACGGCTCATGATATGGCAAAAATGGCGAAAGAGCTGTTGAAATATGAAGAGATCACCAAGTTCACAGGTGTATACGAAGACTATCTTCGTCAGAACACGGATAAAAAATTCTGGCTTGTGAATACAAACCGTCTCATTAAATTTTATCCAGGTGTGGATGGGGTGAAAACAGGGTTTACAGGCGAGGCGAAATACTGTCTAACGGCTTCCGCTAAAAAAGGGAACATGCGCGTCATTGCTGTTGTATTCGGCGCAAGCACGCCAAAAGACAGAAATGCCCAAGTCGTCAAAATGCTGGATTACGCCTTTAGTCAATATACAACGCACCCTCTGTACAAGCGTGGTCAAGATGTAGCAGAGATCAAAGTGAGCAAAGGGAAAAAGAAAAAAATTCAGCTTGTCACGTCTGAACCGATTTCTCTTTTAACGAAAAAAGGCGAAAATGTCGATCAGATCAAAAAAGAAATTAAATTAACTCAAGATGTCACAGCCCCATTTTCAAAAGGAACGAAACTTGGCACCATCATCTTGAAAAAAGATGGAAAAGTGCTTCATGAAAGTCCTGTTGAAGCGAAAGAAGATATGGAAAAAGCCGGTGTTTGGACGTTCTTCAAACGGGCGATGGCCGAATTTGTTAAATGGAAGTAAAAGGTGAAAGACTGCTGCAACTGGCAGTCTTTTTTGCTATGAACGAAAAGAACATCTAAATGTGACGAATGATCACTAGTTTTGTCATGGTGAAGGATTTGCATGTGAAGAAAGAGAAACATTCTTTATCCGAAAATAGAGCAAGGAGGAAGAAAAGATGAGCCTTGGTATTGATTTTCAAATAAAAGAGAGCGTACTTTGCATTCGGTTGACAGGGGAGCTTGATCATCACTCCGCAGAGACATTGAGACAAAAGGTGACGAATTATTTGGAAACAGAGGACATTCGCCACATCGTGCTGAATTTAGCTGATTTATCGTTTATGGACAGCTCTGGGCTCGGAGTGATTTTAGGAAGATACAAAGAAATTAAACAGCTTGGCGGTGAAATGGTCGTCTGTGCGATCTCGCCAGCAGTGAACCGTTTATTTGATATGTCCGGCTTGTTTAAAATTATTCGTATGGAGCCTTCAGAGCAAACTGCGCTGCAAACATTGGGGGTGGCATCATGACAAATGAAATGAATCTGACTTTTTCTGCTTTAAGTCAAAACGAATCCTTTGCGAGAGTAACGGTGGCAGCATTCATCGCTCAGCTCGATCCAACATTAGATGAGCTAACAGAAATCAAAACCGTCGTATCAGAGGCGGTCACGAACTCGATCATTCACGGGTATGACGGGAATCCAGACGGCAAGGTGCACATTAGCGTCACACTGGATGACCATATTGTGTATCTGACGATTCGAGACGAAGGCATGGGCATTTCAGATCTTGAGGAAGCAAGGCAGCCGCTTTTTACGACGAAACCAGACTTAGAGCGTTCCGGGATGGGTTTTACGATCATGGAGAACTTTATGGATGATGTCATGGTGGACTCATCTCCAGAAATGGGCACAACAATCCGCTTAACAAAGCATCTATCAAAAAGCAAAGCGCTTTGTAATTAAGGAGCTGCTCATATGGATGTGGAGGTAAAAAAGCAAGCAAAAAAAGCACAGCTGTCTAATGATGAAGTGAAACAGCTCATCAAAAAAAGCCAAGACGGAGATCAACAAGCAAGAGACCTCCTCGTAGAAAAAAACATGCGTCTTGTTTGGTCCGTTGTTCAGCGCTTTTTAAATAGAGGATATGAACCAGATGATCTGTTCCAAATAGGCTGTATTGGCCTGCTGAAATCTGTTGATAAATTTGATTTGTCTTATGATGTGAAGTTTTCGACCTATGCCGTTCCAATGATCATTGGTGAAATTCAGCGTTTCATTCGTGATGATGGAACCGTCAAAGTCAGCAGGTCCTTAAAGGAACTTGGAAATAAAATTAGGCGGGCAAGGGACGAATTGTCTAAATCTCATGGACGAATGCCGACTGTTCAGGAAATCGCTGAATATCTGGACATCACACCTGAGGATGTTGTCCTCGCTCAAGAAGCGGTCCGCTCACCATCATCTATTCATGAAACCGTGTATGAAAATGACGGCGATCCGATTACGTTGCTCGATCAAATTGCCGATCATTCAGAAGAAAGATGGTTTGATAAAATTGCGCTAAAAGAGGCGATTAAAGAATTAGAAGAGCGTGAGAAACTGATTGTCTATTTAAGGTATTATAAAGACCAAACACAATCAGAAGTAGCAGAAAGACTCGGAATTTCCCAAGTGCAAGTCTCACGGCTTGAAAAGAAAATTTTAAAACAAATCCAAATGCAAATGGATCAAAAAGACAGCTAGCCAATTCGGCTGGCTTTTTTTGTGTGGTAATTACCGGTAAATCAAGTTCTTTCAGTATGAGAACCATTTTTCACCACATACTATTTTTAACCCATCGTATAGGAAGTGACTTGGATGGACGGACAAATCTTTATTCGGCTGCGCCATCGGATTAAGACTGGTAATGATCAGCTTATCTATTTAGAGGATATTGCCCAAATCACTGGAGATGACAGTGCTGTGCAAAAGCTGAGCAAAATGCCAATATACCATGTCAGCAAAAAGGATCGTCACATCGTTGTGTTAGATATCATGCATGTGGTCAAAACGATCAAAAAAGCGTGGCCTGACATCGACATTCAAACAGTCGGAGGCTCAGAAGTCATTGTTGAAATAGACACAGGCAAACGTCAGCTGTCCCCCGTATTATTCGTGTTTGTATGGCTCCTCTTATTTGTCGGAGCGGCCCTTGCCATCATGAATTTCCATGAGGATGTTAGTATGCGGCTTGTTCATATCCGCCTTTACGAGATGATTACTGGAAACACGGTTGAGCATCCGTATTTATTACAAATTCCATATAGCTTTGGACTCGGTTTGGGCATGATTTTATTTTTCAATCATGTGTTTAAAAAGCGTTTAAACGAAGAGCCAAGTCCGCTTGAAGTGGAAATGTTTAAATATCAGCTCGATCTTGATCATTATGTCGCACTCAATGAAAACAAAGAAACATTGAAAGATATCCATGATCGGTAAATGGCTTTTTGTGGTGCTTGTTGGGCTCGGCGGCGGTTTAACGGTAGGGGCAGGATTTGTGGCGTTTCTCACAGTGCTTGGTATTATCCCTCGATTAATGCAATTAACGAAAACGCAGCGTTTCATTCAAGGATATGAGGCTGCCGTGATAAGTGGAGCGGTCGTTGGCGGCTGGGCTACTTTAAGTCAAGTCCATTTGCATTTATCCAAATGGCTAGCGCTTCCGATCGGTCTTTTATCTGGCATTTTTGTCGGCATGCTTGCAGCCGCACTCACTGAAGTGTTAAATGTACTTCCTATCTTAACGAAAAGAATTGGAATGGACGGGAAAATTGTGCTGTTGCTCATGGCCATCGTCTTAGGAAAGGTGTTTGGCTCGCTATTTCATTGGCTTATTTATATTTAAAAATGTGGAGGGAACAACACGTGTCAAGTTTAAAAGAGAACTATCCATCTAAAGTGAAAACGTATCAGCCGAAACCTCCTTATGTACTGAACTGCATCAAGGCTTTTCTTGTCGGCGGTTTGATTTGTGCGATAGGCGAGGGATTGCAAAATTTCTATATTACTTTTTTTGATTTTAATGAGAAGACAGCAGGGAATCCAACGGTGGCGACCCTTATTTTAATTTCTTCTATTTTAACTGGTATTGGTATTTACGATAAAATCGGCCAGTTTGCTGGAGCGGGATCAGCTGTCCCGGTGACAGGATTTGCAAATAGCATGACAAGTGCGGCTCTTGAGCATAAAAGTGAAGGGCTTGTGTTAGGTGTAGCGACCAACATGTTTAAACTGGCTGGGAACGTCATTGTGTTTGGCGTCGTCTCGGCATATGTCGTAGGGATTATTCGATACGTCTTGGAAAAGATGTTTTCGTAGGAGGAATAAAACGTGAAACTAACAGGTAAGCAATCTTGGGTATTTGAACACAAGCTTTATGTGAATGCGGAAGGAACAGCTGCAGGACCGAAAGAAAAAGAAGGCCCAATCGGTCATCTCATTGATAAAACCTATGATGAAATGCACTGTTATCAAAAGAACTGGGAAATGGCTGAAAGGCAGCTCATGGATGATGCCATATCAATGGCCTTATCAAAAGCCAATTTGCAAAAAAGTGATATTGACCTTCTGCTGGCAGGAGATTTACTGAACCAAAACGTGACAGCCAACTATGTGGCAAGAGAACTCAAAATCCCGTTTCTTTGTTTATTTGGTGCCTGCTCCACATCTATGGAATCAGTTGCCATTGCCTCAGCGCTAGTAGATGGTGGCTTTGCCAATAGAGCACTTGCTGCGACAAGCAGTCACAATGCGACGGCAGAGCGGCAATTTCGTAATCCAACAGAATATGGCGGGCAAAAACCCGATACAGCCACAAGTACAGTGACAGGGAGCGGTGCTGTCGTCATCAGCCAAGAACCTTCCCAAATTCAAATTACAAGTGCCACCGTCGGACGGGTGATGGATCTTGGGATTACAGATCCATTTGATATGGGTTCGGCTATGGCGCCTGCAGCGGCAGACACAATCAAACAACATTTAGAAGACTTAGGAAGAACAGTAGATGATTATGATCTCATCCTAACAGGAGATCTATCTGGAATTGGATCGCCTATTTTAAAGGATCTTCTGAAAGAAGATGGCATTCAGCTTGGACGAAAGCATGATGATTGCGGATTAATCATATACACACCTGATCAAAATGTATTCGCTGGAGGCAGCGGCTGTGCCTGCTCAGCTGTCGTGACATTCAGTCACATCTTTCAAGAAATGAAAGCAGGGAATTTACAAAGAGTATTGGTTGTAGCAACCGGGGCGCTTCTCAGCCCAATGATGGTTCAGCAAAAAGAGACCATTCCAACCATTGCGCATGGAGTTGTATTTGAGCGTGCAGGAGGAGAAAGCTAATGGATTATTTGATTGCTTTTGTTGCAGGCGGACTGATTTGCGTGATCGGCCAGCTTTTACTTGATGTACTGAAACTCACACCGGCACATGTCATGACCACCTTTGTTGTGGCGGGGACGATTTTAGACGGGTTTGGTATTTATGATAAATTTATTGAATTTGCAGGAGCGGGTGCTACCGTCCCTATCGTAAGCTTTGGTCATAGCTTGCTTCATGGGGCGATGCATCAGGCTGATGTCCACGGATTTATTGGAATCGGAATTGGGATTTTTGAGTTAACCTCTGCTGGAATATCAGCTGCGATTTTATTTTCATTTATCATTGCACTTATCTTTAAACCGAAAGGATAACCTAATATGGGGCAAAGACGCAAAGTCATTTTAGTGACAGACGGAGATATATATGCTGCCAAAACGATTGAGCTTGTCGCAAAGAAAGTCGGCGGAAGATGTATTTCCAGCTCAAAAGGGAATCCGAGCAAACGAACAGGACCAGAACTGGTCCAGATGATTTTGAAAACGCCGTATGACCCAGTGTTTGTCATGTTTGATGATTCTGGCTTAACAGGTGAAGGAACAGGGGAGACGGCGATGAAGCACGTAGCACGTCACCCTGAAATTGAAGTGATTGGCGCCATTGCAGTGGCATCTAAAACCCATCAAGCGGAATGGACAAAGGTACATGTCTCCATTGACCGGGAAGGTGAACTGACAGAATACGGCGTTGACAAACATGGACTTCCAGAAATGGAACCACACAAAATGAGTGGAGATACAGTGTATTGTCTCGATTCACTACAGCTTCCGATTGTTGTCGGCATTGGAGATATTGGCAAGATGGGACGGAAAGATGATCTAAGCAAAGGGTCCCCCATCACAATGAAGGCAGTCGAATTAATTTTAGAAAGGAGCGGTTTCCATGAAGAAAGACAAGGTGCACGTGTACCGAGATCCGAAGAAAAATGAAGATTTTTTCAAAGACAATGTCGGGATGGGTCTTAGCTTTGACCTTGGCGTTCGGAAAATTTATGTCCATGATCAGGAAATCCAGCTTTACTATGTAAATGGATTATGTGATACACAATATGTGATCTATTTATTAAAAGAACTGATTGAAATCAATGACAACGAACCTGAATCAGATGATCTTGCACGTGTGGTAGAAAACCGTCTTGTCAATCAGCAAGTCTCAAAAGTTGAAACGCTTGATGAGGCAGTGGATCAAGTGCTGTCTGGACTTGTGGCAGTCGTTGTCGAAGGTGAAAATTACGCATTTATTATTGATGTCAGGAGCTACCCTGGCAGAATGCCGGAGGAACCGGATACAGAAAAGGTTGTCAGAGGTGCAAGAGACGGCTTTGTTGAAAACATCATTGTGAACACAGCACTCATTCGCAGAAGAGTGCGGGATGAAAAACTGCGATACAAAATGCTTAAAGTAGGCGAGCGCTCTAAAGCAGACGTCTGTGTTTGTTATATTGAAGACATTGCTGATCCTGATCTTGTTGATATTATCGAAAAGGAAGTGTCTGGGATTAAAGTTGACGGACTGACGATGTCTGATAAAACAATAGAAGAATTTATCATTAAGCAAGGATATAATCCCTTCCCGCTTGTGCGATACACCGAGCGCCCAGATGTAGCCGCTAACCATATATTAGAAGGGCATGTCATCATCATTACGGATACATCTCCTAGTGTCATCATTACACCAACCACTATTTTTCATCACGTTCAACATGCTGAAGAATACCGCCAGGCGCCAGCAGTTGGGACTTTTTTAAGATGGGTGCGTTTTTTAGGCATCTTATGTTCTACTTTTCTTTTGCCGATCTGGTTTCTTTTTATTCTAGAACCGAATCTTCTGCCAGACAATCTAAGCTATATTGGATTTAACAAACCTTCTCATATCCCTGTCATTCTCCAAGTATTCCTTGCTGATTTTGGGGTGGAATTTTTACGAATGGCGGCGATCCATACGCCGACCGCCTTGTCGACTGCCATGGGCTTGATTGCGGCCGTTTTAATTGGACAAATTGCAATTGATGTCGGTTTATTTACACCAGAGGTCATATTATACGTCTCGCTAGCAGCCATCGGCACATTCACCACTCCAAGTTATGAACTGAGTGTCGCTAATAAAATCATCCGACTGATCATATTAGCACTAGTAGCGATCTTTAAGCTGAATGGATTGATCATCGGTTTTACGCTGTTACTTATTTATTTAACATCCATTCGTTCCTTACAGACGCCTTATATGTGGCCGTTTATTCCTTTTAATGGAAAGGCTTTATGGCAAGTGCTCATTCGGACGTCTGTACCTGGCTCAAAAGTAAGGCCAAGCATCGTTCACCCTCAGAACAGATCAAAAATTCCGCCAAATTCTTAACGCTCGTTGAAAGTGGCTGAAGATTGTGATATTGTATTTTTAACTTTGAGAAACGGCAAAAGGCAGCTTGTGCAGCTGTCTTTTTTCAGCCGAGGCGGAGAAAGAGGGAATGACATTGTATTTACACGGCACTTGCAGACAAAATGAACTCGGACATTTAGAAATTGGTGGTGTTGATGCCGTTTCTTTAGCTGAAACGTATGGGACACCACTTTATGTATATGATGTGGCTTTAATACGGGAGCGTGCAAAAAGCTTTCAGAAAGCATTTATTGAAGAAGAACTAAAGGCTCAGGTGGCATATGCGAGTAAGGCGTTTTCTTCTATTGCCATGTTCCAGCTGGCAAAAGAAGAAGGCTTATCACTTGATGTCGTTTCAGGCGGGGAGCTGCACACAGCTATTTGTGCCGGGTTTCCAGTAGAAAAAATTCATTTCCATGGTAACAACAAAAGCAGAGAAGAATTAAAGATGGCATTAGCGCATGGAATCGGCTGTATTGTAGTTGATAATTTTTATGAAATCAACCTCATTGAACAGCTTGGTCAAGAGCTGTCAAAACAGGTGAAAGTACTCCTCCGCATCACGCCGGGTGTTGAAGCGCATACGCATGACTATATTACAACAGGTCAAGAAGATTCAAAATTCGGTTTTGATCTTCATAATGGACAAGCAGACGAAGCAGTCAAACAAGTGCTTAAATCAGAAGTGATCGAGCTCTTAGGTGTTCATTGTCATATCGGCTCACAAATTTTTGATACGGCTGGTTTTGTCCTTGCAGCAGATAAAATTTTCTTGAAGCTAGATGAATGGAGAGAATCATTTGGATTTATTTCCACAGTGCTGAACTTAGGCGGCGGCTTTGGCATCCGTTATACAGAAGAGGATGAGCCACTGCCTGCGACTGAATATGTGGAGAAAATTATTCAAGCGGTGAAAGAAAATGTAGCCCGCTATGAATTTGAGATGCCTGAAATCTGGATTGAGCCAGGCCGCTCCCTTGTTGGAGATGCGGGAACCACTCTTTATACGATCGGCTCATCCAAACATGTACCTGGCATTCGCGATTATGTAGCCATTGACGGCGGAATGAGTGATAACATTCGACCTGCTTTATATCAAGCAAAATATGAAGCTGCGAGCGCCAATAAAATGAACCAAACGCATAATCAAACGGTGTCCATTGCAGGGAAATGCTGCGAGAGTGGAGATATGCTCATTTGGGATATTGATCTACCAGAGTTATCACAGGGAGACTTGTTAGCTGTCTTTTGCACAGGAGCTTATGGCTACAGCATGTCAAACAACTATAACCGCATCCCGCGCCCGGCTGTAGTATTTGTAGAAGACGGGGAAGCGCAGCTTGTCGTTGAGCGTGAGACATATGAGGACATTGTCAAATTGGATTTACCTTATCAATCAAAAGTGAAATCATCGACTTAAAAAAAGCTGCCTGATCATCAGGCAGCTTTTTCTATGACATTTATTTTCCACCAGTAAATACAGAGACGATCGCATTCCAAATGGAGACAAAGAAATCCCAAATCTTCTGTAGAAGGTTTTTCCCTTCATCTGATTCTATGAATTTTGTAATCTTGTCTTTTGCTTTATCAATTTGAGATCCGACTTGTTTCCAATCGATATTGATATTTTTCATTTTATCGAAGAGAGAGACAAGTTGATCTTTTTGGTCTTGCGTTAGATTTAAGTTCAAATCAGAAGCGGCTTGATCTACTTTTTCTTCCACTTCTTTTGTTGTTTTAGGAACTCCATTTTTGGCAATGTCATCTTTGATTTTTGCAATCAGGGCAGAAGCATTGTCTTTTCCAATAGAGTCACCCAATTTAGATGTTGTTACAAGCTCTTCGTTAGCCACCTGTTTCACATCTTCGGGAATGGCTTTGTCGCTTGACACTTCATAGGCTTTTAATAAACCTGTCAGTGCTGCTGTGCCAGATACTTCAAACGGCGCCGTCACGACAACCTTTGCATCTTTCACGCCTGCGGTCATTAAAGCATTTAAATACATCTCATCTGTAATGGTCTTAATGTTATGTGTATCCACGGTCAGACCCGCACCTGATTTTTCAATGGTGATGGATGAAGATGATAATGCTCGAGTCCCGATTTGAGAACGAGGGATATACTTTCCTAAATATTCGTGCTCTTCTTTATTGGTTACTTCAATTTTTGTCGCATTTTCAGGTGGATTCAACTCGTCAAGCACCTTCTGGCGATCAGCCGGTGTTAAGTCTTGCCCGAGTGTGACGATGACATCGCCGACAGCTGCATCCGCTAAGCTGACTTTTGGCGCACCAATCAGTAAAAGGAGCGCTGCCATCATACCAAGCATTGTTTTTTTAAACATGTTGACCTCCTTCAAGTCGAAAGCGTTTCTCGATGGTGAGAAACTCATCTTTTGAGTACATGATTTGAATCGTACTCCATCATATAGACGTAACAAATCAGTCTGACGTTTCAATTTTCTTTTAAAGATGTTTGAAACCTCCAAGATGATGAAGTGATTTGCTCAGTCTGTGATCATTTCCTTAGGAGAAAAGGATCAAGCTCTTTTATTTTATCAATGATGGCAAAAGAGGTAAATCACATTAGGTAAGCAGGGGATGTTTAACATCACCGAAAATGTGCTATAATGAGCGTTGTTTAACCTGAAAGGAGAATGTGAAAAATGGCGAAAAAAGGATACATACAATTAACGAATGGAAAGAAAATTGAGTTTGAACTTTACCCAGAGGCTGCTCCAGGTACAGTAGCAAACTTTGAAAAATTAGCGAATGAAGGTTTCTACGACGGATTGAAATTCCACCGCGTGATCCCAGGGTTCGTAAGCCAAGGCGGCGATCCGAACGGTAATGGAACTGGAGGACCTGGTTACACAATTAAATGTGAAACAGAAGGAAACCCTCATCAGCACGAGAGAGGTTCATTATCAATGGCACACGCTGGTAAAGACACTGGCGGCAGCCAATTCTTTATCGTACATGACCCACAGCCGCACTTAAACGGTGTTCACACTGTTTTTGGTAAAGTAACATCTGGTATCGAGGCTGTTCTTGATATGGAACAAGGACAAGGCATGGAAAAAGTCGAAGTGATCGATGCTTAATCCAAAACACCGCTTAATTGCGGTGTTTTTTTATTTTAAATCTGATGTTCCTGTGATCTGTGCCGTGAAGCGGTAGGTGATCATCCAATATAAAAGGGCTAAGGCGCTGATAGAGGCTCCAAATAGACATACCCCATTCCAGCCAGCGTTTGCGTATATGTTAGTTGATACAATAGAACCGAGCGCACTGCCGAGGGAATAAAAAATCATATAAGCAGCAGTCAGCCGGCTTCTCGCCTCAGGCCGGACCATGAAAATCATACTTTGATTGGTCACGTGAACGGCCTGCACAGATAGGTCAAGAATGACGATACCAACGATTAACAAAATAAGGGAATATTCAGTGAAAAAAATAAAACACCATGAAAAGAGTAATAGGACAAGGGCGATGCACGTTGTTAACTGTCCTAAGCCTCGATCAGCAAGGCTTCCAGCTCGAGCGGCACCTAATGCTCCGGCAACTCCAGCAAGGCCAAATGCACCAATCGCCGTATGTGACAGATTGTATGGCGTAGTGCTGAGAGGCAGCACAAGTGAAGTCCATAGCGTGCCAAACACAACAAAGATCAGAAAACCCAGTACGCCACGAATACGTAGAATCCGTTCTTGTCTGAACAATATAAACATTGAAGCGAGCAAGTTCACATAGGATATGGAGACTCTCTTGCTGTCAGCACGCGGAAGATACCGGTACAACACGCCAGTAATGATCAGCATCATCACGCCGGAAACGAGATAGACTGATCTCCAGCCGGCGAGATCGGTTAGTACACCAGCAAACGTTCGTGCGAGAAGAATACCAATCACAATTCCACTTTGAACCAAGCCCACTATGCGGCCACGTTCTTCAGGAGCGGCCCATGTCGCTGCGAATGCTACGAGTACCTGAGTGACTACAGCAAGCAGTCCCACCGCAGCTAGTCCTATGAACAGGACGGTGGCGGTAGGGGCGATACCGACTAGAACGAGAGATAACACGGATACTAGCATTTGAGCTACAATGAGCCGCCGTTGGTTGAACAGATCACCAAGTGGTACGATCAGTAGCAGTCCTAGCGCATAACAAAGCTGAGTAATCATAATGACCATACCAATGGCTGAATAGCTGATACCAAACTCGGCTGCGAGGGAGTCTAATAATGGCTGTGCAAAGTATATGTTTGCAACTGCCATCCCTGAGGCTGTCGAAAACAGTAGAGCCATATTACGAGTCATCGTTGATCGGGTATTTATTTGTAAATGAGTTGTTTCCAAATCAGAATGTTCAACGGCATTCATTTTTTCTTTTTTCATGCATGTCAGCAGCTCCTTTTGTACTGAAAAGTATAATATACTGATTGGTATAAAATGATTCCTGTTAAGGATAACCAGAGAAACGTTTTAAAGTCAAGATGATGTAGTGAAGATCTAGTCAATTTGACAATGATATGTCAATAAAATAAAATGATAATATACCGATGAGTAAAAAACGTTATAAGAAATAGATGATTGATTTAGTGAAGAGATTTTTATGATAGAAATGAGGGTTGATAATGGTTCGACAACGGGAATTTGATGAGGAAAAAGCGTTAGATGAGGCCTTGTTGCTTTTTTGGGAGAAGGGGTACAGAGCGACTACATTAAGCGACTTAACTGCAAAAATGGGAATACAACGGCCAAGCTTATACTCAGCGTTCGGTGATAAAGAGGAATTGTTTGAAGCAGCATTACGCAAATATACAACTCAGCATGCTGCCTACATTCGAACCAAACTTCAAAACAATCTATCTGTAAAGGAAGCATTTCATACATTATTTGCTGAATTAGTAGAAGAGGAATATGGACATGGGCCGAGTAAAGGGTGCTTCTGCATCAATACAATAGTCGAGCTTGCCCCACACGAAGAGAAATTTGAAATCCTCACAAGAGAGCATCAGATGTATCTTTCGGTCATTTTTGAAGAAAAAATTGTACAAGGTATTCGCTCGGGTGAGCTCGAAAGCAGTCTGAATGCCAAAGCCTTAGCACAGGCGCTGGTTGTTTCTTTTATTGGACTTACAGTTCTCATGAAATCTCGCCCAGAGCGTTCATTTGTAGATCATTCTGTAGCGACGATACTATCCATATTGAAATAAATAGTCTATATAAAGAAAGCGTATTTTGATCCATTGATTAAAACACGCTTTTTCTTTTAGGGTGTGATGGACACGTTTTTGTGATATGATAAGAGAACAAACATTCGTATTCGTGAGTGTCACCATATGTAGCTCTAAAAATAAGTGGAAGTGCACATCTAAAAAGCGTGTGATCATGCTGAAAGAAAGCAGGAGATACTTTGAAACCATTAACAAAAGAAGAAAAAAACCAGATGATGATTGCCATTCAGCGTTACTTTGCCGAAGAACGAGAAGAGGAGATTGGTGAATTAGCAGCCATCAATCTATTAGAATTTATCACAAAATATCTTGGAAGCTACTATTATAATCAAGGGGTTCGTGACAGCCGAAATATCGCTGTTCAAAGATCTCAATTGTTAGAGGAAGATCTATTCGCACTAGAGAAAAGAATATAATCAAAAAGCTCGTCTATCTTATTCATCCTGCTAACAGATAAAGAGGAAAAAAGACCCCCTTAATAAAGAACGCATATTCGTATCATATGTAATGATGAAAAGGTGGAACCAAAAGTCCATTTGAATCGTTATATAAGTAACCATTAATGAAAATCAGCTTTTTTGGTTTTATTTCATCAAAAGAAGGAATAGAACATACAAATAGGCGAAGTGCAGATGATGGAGGTTCTAAATATGGGGAAAATCAAATTGAAAATCGCAATCTTATTTGTTTTACTGCTTTGTTTAGGCGCAGGTTATTTATACATGAATGGCATGAAAATTGAAGATGTGCCAACAGCCATTGGCGAAAGTTTAACGAATAATGATAAAGATTACACAATCTATGAATATACCATTACAAAAATTGATGGTGATGAGTATTACGGTCAAGCCAAAAATGGCACGAAAATCATTTTTAACGGGAAGAAATTTGAAGATGATGTGGCCGATCTGAAAAAAGGCGATCGTATTAAAGCATACTTTAGTAATGAAAAAAGAATAGACGGTCTTATAAAAGTAGTAAAAGTCGTCAATTAACAAGTCTCCTTTCCTATAGGGAGGCTTTTTTTATGAATAAGTGAATAAATCTTGATTGTTGCATTTGACCACAAGGATCGCTATAATAGCCCCTAAGGACAGCTAAATATCGATTGTATCCTTCGGGGCAGGGTGAAAATCCCGACCGACGGTAATAAAGCAAATGCTTTACAGCCCGTGACCCGTTAATTTATTAACGGTTGATTCAGTGAGAAGCTGAAGCCGACAGTGAAAGTCTGGATGGGAGAAGGATAACGAGAGCTATGTATGAACAAAAAATATGTGTTGATCATAGTTTTATTTCTAATGCAAAAAAACCACAGCCCCGGAATTTTTCCGGGGCTTTCTGTATGTCAATATAGTCATCACATGCAGTGTTTATTAGGTGATCCCTCATCTTGTATGGACCATAAAAAGCGACGAAGGTGTTCAATCGATCACATGTCCCAAACATCGCTTTTTCATAAAGTGAGAAATACAAAAGAAAGAGAAAGGGAGGATCACATGTTTACGGGGATTATTGAAGAAGTGGGTACAGTCCAGTCATTGAGCAAAAGATCCGCAGATGCCATGGAAATCATCATCAAGTGCAGTCGTGTACTAGAAGATGTTCACCTAGGCGATAGTATCGCCATCAATGGCGTTTGTCTCACTGTCACAAGCTTCACAAAAGAACAGTTTGCGGCAGATGTGATGCCTGAGACGGTCAAAGCGACATCACTTGATCAGCTTGCGCCAGGTAGCCAAGTGAATTTAGAGCGAGCGATGTCATCAAATGGACGATTCGGCGGTCATTTTGTTTCAGGCCATGTCGATGGAACGGCTGTGATTACCCGTGTAGAAAAGAAGAGTAATGCCATTTACTATGATTTGAAAATGGACAAGACCCTCACAGATATGCTCACAAAAAAGGGATCGATCGCAATAGACGGCGTCAGCTTGACTATTTTCGATTTGCGAGATGCTCATGTGACAGTTTCTATCATTCCACATACGCTTGAAGGAACTATTTTCCCGACTAAATCTATGGGGGATGTAGTAAATATTGAATGTGACATGATCGGTAAATACATTTATCGCTTTTTAACAAAAGAGCAAAACGAAAAGCAGCCGTCACGATTAACCCCATCATTTTTAAAAGAGCACGGATTCTAGGAGGCGATTGTATGTATCATTCAGTTGATGAGGCAGTAAATGCCCTGAAACGAGGAGAAATCATTATCGTAGTAGATGATGAAGACAGAGAAAATGAAGGAGACTTTGTGGCACTTGCTGAGCATGCAACGCCGGAAGTCATTAACTTCATGGCTTTACATGGAAGAGGTCTTATTTGCACACCAGTTCATGCCTCGATTGCGAAACACTTGGATCTGCATCCCATGGTCGAGCGAAATACGGATGCACATCATACAGCATTTACAGTGAGCATCGACCATACGTCAACGACAACTGGTATAAGTGCTTTTGAGCGCTCAACGACCATTTTGGCCATGTTAAATAAAGAGTCAAAACCAGAAGATTTTGCCCGCCCAGGTCATGTTTTCCCTCTTATTGCGAAAGAGGGAGGCGTAGTAGAAAGACCAGGTCATACAGAAGCGGCTGTTGATCTTGCTAAACTTGCGGGTTCAGTGCCAGCGGGTGTCATATGTGAAATTATGAATGCAGATGGCACCATGGCCCGCGTACCCGAACTACAAAAAATTCAAAAAGAACACGATTTAAAGATGCTGACGATTGAAGCATTGCAGGCATATATAAACAAGCAAACAACGACAATGAAAACAAAATAAAAATCACAAAAAAGGATGATGAACATATGAATACAATACAAGGGAATGTAGTAGCAGAAGGATTAAAGTTTGGAATCGTCGTCGCTAGATTTAATGATTTCATTACAAGCAAACTGCTAGACGGAGCAGAAGATACATTGCTTAGACACGGAGCAAACGGTGACGATATTGATGTCGTGTGGGTGCCGGGGGCTTTTGAAATTCCGTATATGGCAAAAAAACTAGCAGAAACAAAAAAATATGATGCAGTCATTACACTTGGAACCGTGATTCGCGGGGCAACATCACATTACGATTATGTTTGTAATGAAGCGGCTAAAGGAATCGCACAAAGTGCCATCTCAACAGGGGTGCCGATTATCTTTGGTGTACTGACAACAGAATCTATTGAACAAGCCATTGAAAGAGCCGGTACAAAGGCTGGAAATAAAGGCAGTGAATCGGCTGCAGCTGCTATTGAAATGGCCAACCTAAATCGAACGTTTCGTTAATTTGATGAAAAAGAGTTTAAAAACAACCTAAAAGTGTTTATAATGTGTGATGAGCAAGTGATTCATAAGACATTTGCTGGAAAATAGGATAATTTTAATATTGAGGGGTATATATGTTAATTCGTTACAAGAGGTCTTTTGAAAAAATTGCCATGGGACTCCTGTCCTTTATGCCGGGTGAGAAAGACGTCAAACAGCTTCAGCAGACGATAAAGTCGTATGAAATGGATGAAGATCGGCAGCTGTTCCTTTGGAAAGATGGTGAGGATATCGTCGGTGCGATTGGTGTGCTGAAAACAGACGACCAAGTACAAATCGAACATATTAGTGTCAATCCGTCCCATCGTGACCAAGGCATCGGCAAGGAAATGGTATTAGCCGTGGAAGAAGTATTCAAAACGAAAACACTCATTCCAAATGAATTAACGCAAGGCTTCTTTCATAAGTGTCACAGTGAAACAAACTAAATATCACACATGTAAAAGCAGAGGTTATATGCCTCTGCTTTAGATTGTTGACAAAGGGCTAAAATGAACTTGATTTTAGCCCTTTGTCTTCTTTTCAGCGTGATAGAAAACCTTTGCAGTCTAGGAAGGACGAGTACTGGAGCGGAGCGAATTCGATATTCGTGAGCACCGGCACGCAGGACTGACACCGAATGCGAGGGTTTGTCTACACGCTGAAGCAGAGGTTATATGCCTCTGCTTTTTTTACGTTCCATCTGCTTTTCACGTTCAAGCAATACGTCCGTCCGATCACGCAGTCTATGTTTTTCAATTAAGAATGTATGGGATAAGTTGCTCTCCTGTCCGAAGGTTAAGCCTTCTTTTTCCGCCATCTCTTGGCATAAAGAAAGAAGCGTTTCATCTCGGATTGGCAGCATCACACTTTCGTAGGGCATGTCTTCATCGATTTTCTTTTTCAGTGTTCTCAGCAGTAAAAGAAATGCCTCTTCATCAAGACCTAATTCTGTTAGTATGTTCCGGTCCGAATCTAATATATGAAGGCTGTTTGAAATCAGCCGTTTTGCTCCTTTTCCATTCCCTCGTCTTTGATGATACAAAGCAACAGCAAGCTGAATGAGACCCACCCAGTACTTTTTGCGCTGATGAGGAGGATCTTCTTTCCAAAATTCTTCAAGAATTTCATGACACTCAAAATAATCTCTTGTCGTATGAAATTCATGTAAAAAAGCCACGTACGCTTTAGGATACACAGCGGTCATCTCCTTTTCCACTATCAGTCTAACATACCGAAAAGAAAAGAAGAAAGAGCGCCCCTTTATGAAAGGACGCTCTGTTTCTTTAATAAACCCAAGCCGCGCCAACGATGATCAGCAAGATGAACAGCACAACAATAAGCGCAAATCCTCCGCCGAAGTAATAACCATCTCCCATAATGTTACGGCCTCCTTTTTCATCAGTTCTGATTACAATGGTATTCTATGTATAAATGCCCTCATTGGTATGGGCGAATCCACTGTTTTTCTTTTTTTGCCTGCTGCCTCATAGTCGAAATTATATTGGACGAGAGCTTTATGGTGTCTTATACTAAAGGTTAGCCGATGAAAACGGTACTTAGAAGACAGTAGAAATGGTGAGAAAAGAATGCTGGAATATCAGGTGAAAATAGATTCGTTTGAGGGTCCTTTGGACTTGCTTTTACATTTAATTAACCGTTTGGAAATTGATATTTATGATATTCCCGTCGCTAAAATTACGGAGCAGTATTTATTATATGTCCACACGATGAGGGAGCTTGAACTTGATGTTGCAAGTGAGTATTTGGTGATGGCTGCAACCCTCCTGAGCATTAAAAGCAGAATGCTTCTCCCAAAACAAGAGGAAGAGCTGTTTGATGAAGACCTGATGGAAGAAGAAGAGGACCCTCGTGATGAGCTGATTGGCAAATTAATTGAATACCGCAAGTATAAAAATGCAGCGCAAGAACTGAAAGAACGTGAAGAAGAGCGGCAAAACGCCTTCACAAAACCACCAAGTGATTTAAGTGAATTTGCAAAAGAAGCAGAAGCGAAGGACACAAACTTACACGTCACGGTGTATGATATGTTAGGTGCGTTCCAAAAGGTATTGAACCGCAAAAAAATAACAAAACCAGCACCATCAAAGATTACAAGACAAGAAATCCCGATTGAAGACAAAATGAATGAGATTATGAACCATTTAAGAAAAACAAAAAAGCGGACCAATTTCATGACTTTGTTTCAACATGATCAAAAGGAACACCTTGTCGTGACATTTCTTGCTGTTCTCGAATTGATGAAAAGCCATCAAATCATGCTGGAGCAGGAAGGAAACTTTGAAGATATTTATATCATAGGGAGTGAAACGATTCATGACGCTTGATATCGTGAATTGGAAAGCCATCTTAGAAGCGCTGCTATATGCAGCAGGTGACGAAGGCTTAACAAGAAAACAGCTCATGTCTGTTCTTGAAGTTGATGAGGCAGCGTTGCTTGATATTATGTCTGCCGTAAAGGAAGAATATCAAAAACAAGAACGAGGGATTGAGCTTATTGAATATGCAGATTCATATATGCTGCTGACGAAAAAAGAATACAGCGTATATTTAAAAAAATTAGTAGAGACACCATCGAAAGGTTTGTCACAGGCAGCGCTAGAAGTGCTCGCCATTGTCTCGTATAAACAACCGATTACACGCAGCGAAGTCGAGGAGATCAGAGGCGTTAAATCAGAACGAGTGCTGCATAGTTTAGTGGCCAAAGCACTGCTCTGTGAAGTAGGACGTGCCGATGGACCGGGACGAGCGATCCTTTATGGGACAACACCTACCTTTTTAGAGCAATTTGGTTTAAAAGCCTTAGATGAATTACCGCCACTTCCAGAGAATGTGGAAGCAGATGGGGTACAAGAAGAGGCTGATCTCTTTTTTGAAAACTTCAATCAAACATTTGAAGAGATAAAATAGTTCAAAATAAGGAAAAATGTATGATAAAATATAACAAAGATTTTAGGTCTAAAACCTTTGTTTGAAAGATAAAATGGTGACAAAGCCATGAGGGGAAGGTAAACACGAAACAAATGGCACATATGAATGTAAAGGCTCAAGTTGATCAAGCAGGCGTTTTTTTATCAAAGGTTGCAGTTGAAGTGAATGGTTTTCTGAACGAAGCTACCTTATCAAGCTTGAAACGATTAAACCCGGAAGCGGAAGCCTATTATTGTGACATATTAAGTACATTGCGGAAGCTTGCAGTTTATAGCGAGGATGCCGCGGCGGTTTGCAGGAAAATCGGGCAGCAGCAGACATTCCCGCAGCAAGCCGCACAGCAGACGCTTCATCGTATTTATCATCAATGTATTGAAGAATTTTTTACACCAAAAAAGGATACATGGTATGAAGATAGCCGTTCAGCCTACACAGGAAAAAGCTGCATTGTTTTCCATCATGAAGTATCGGCTGAAGTCAAATGTTTGTTTTCTTCATTAGAAAAAGAGTTTTTAACGATGAGAGAAGAGCTGGAATATACAACATCTCATCAGCAAATGAAAATGGTATAAAGAAGACAAGGCAACTCTCACATGAGAGTTGCTTTTTTTTATGGACGAGGCATCATAACTTTTTCAGCCGCGCATACACTTGTACAAAACGGACAAGGACGTGAATGAACATGCCCTATTTAAAAATTGGAACAGCAGTCCTTCTTCTATTGACACTCTTACTGCCTTTTTCCTCACACGCTCAAGCAGACATTTCATTATCGGTGAGTGCGAGAAGCGCCATTTTAATAGATGGACAGTCAGGCAGAGTCCTATTTGGAAAGGACGAGCACGAAAAAAGAAGAATCGCCAGTATCACAAAAATTATGACGGCTGTATTAGCCATTGAATCAGGAAAAATGAACGACATGGTCAAAGTGTCAAAACGTGCGATTCAAGCGGAAGGTTCTTCGATTTATTTAAAGGAAGGACAGAAGGTGAGCTTAGAAGACTTGACATACGGGCTCATGCTGCGCTCTGGAAATGATGCAGCTGTTGCCATTGCAGAACATGTTGGTGGCAGCTTAGAAGGCTTTATTTTTATGATGAACCAAAAGGCCTCTGAACTAGGCATGGAGAATACGAATTTTCAAAATCCGCATGGACTCGATGATCATAAAAACCATTATTCATCAGCTTATGATATGGCAATCTTAACGAAATACGCCATGAAGCATCAGCAATATCAAAAAATTGCCGGTACCACCTTTTATAAAGCAAAAACAATCGAAGGTTATTGGAAAAACAAAAACAAGCTGCTCACTGGTTTATATCAATATTCGACTGGAGGGAAGACAGGATATACAAAACTTGCAAAACGCACGCTTGTCTCCACAGCTGCAAAAGGAGATGCTGCGCTCATTGCTGTGACGATTAATGCACCGGATGATTGGAAGGATCACATCTCAATGTTTGAGTATGCATTTGATCACTATAAAACGTATGTGCTTGCTGAAAAAGGCAGGCTCGCTTCGTTAAAAGGGACTTTTTACGAAAAAAAAGCGTTTATTAAGCGGGATGTGGACTATTTTTTAAATGAAGATGAGAAAAAACTAGTGGAAATCGAAACGGAAATGCTGACGCCTGAAAAGAAATGGGAGAAAAACAAAGAAGCGATCCCAGATATAGTAGGGAAAATGACGTTCTTACTGGATGGTCAGGTGATTGAGCAAGTCCCCATTTTTTATGAAAACAAACGCAACCGAATGCCTCAAAAAAGCTTTCAAGAAATGTTTAAGTCTGTCTTTCAGACATCGATAGGCGGATCTTCATGGTCAATCTGATCTGGGTATTCCTCACGGTCATCGGTCTTGTCTATGCAATGTTTAACGGAACGATGCATGAAGTGAATGAAGCGGTCTTTAAAGGATCAAAAGAAGCGGTCACCATTTCAATAGGGCTGATTAGTGTTCTTGTATTCTGGCTAGGATTGATGAAGATCGCAGAAGAAGCGGGGTTGTTACATTTCTTTAGTAAATTATGCCGGCCCTTTATCTCAAAACTATTTCCTGAGATTCCTGCGAATCATCCAGCGATGGGGTATATTCTGTCCAATCTCATGGCAAATTTCTTTGGCCTTGGCAATGCTGCCACTCCACTTGGGATTAAGGCGATGGAGCAGATGAAAGCATTAAATGGCGGAAAAAATGAGGCGAGCCGGTCTATGATCACTTTTTTAGCAGTCAATACATCTTCTATCACACTTGTGCCAACGACTGTCATTGCCATTCGTATGACCTATGGCGCAGATCAGCCAACAGATATTGTAGGCCCAACCATTTTGGCGACACTTATTTCAGGTATCGGTGCGATTATAATTGATCGCTATTTCCACTATCGCAGAAGCAGGCGGGGGTGATCTTGTGGCATTTATTAACTGGCTGTCACTTGCTTTGATTCCACTGATCATCGCAGGAATATTGATTGCAGGGACGATTAAAAAAGTACCGACGTACGAAACATTTGTAGAAGGCGGGAAAGAAGGCATTCAAATTGCCTTTTCAATCATTCCATATTTAGTCGGTATGCTAGTCGCCATTACGATTTTCCGTGCATCAGGGGCACTTGACTTTGTCATGGAGTTATTAAAACCTGTGTTTACAGCGATTGGTGTTCCTACAGAAGTGGTGCCGCTTGCGCTTATTCGTCCTATATCAGGAACAGCGGCGCTTGGTATGACATCAGACTTAATTGCGACTTATGGTCCAGATTCTTTTATCGGCAAGCTTGCCGCCGTTATGCAAGGGTCAACGGATACGACCCTTTATATTTTAACCGTCTATTTTGGAGCAGTTGGTATTAAAAAAATGGGAGATGCACTGAAAGTGGGGCTGCTTGCAGACCTGATTGGGATCATTGCATCGATTATTATCGTCAGTTTGTTATTTAGCGGCGCCTAATCAGGTGCTTTTTTTATTTCGTGGATGGAAAACAGCTTTTTTGTTGAAATTAGACAGATGAAACGCTTATTTTTCCACGAATGCTTGTTTGTTTCAAGCCAAGCAAGTAAGATAGTACATGAGGTGAAAGACAAATGGAACGTTTACAGAAAGTAATTGCCCATGCCGGCGTCGCTTCTAGACGAAAGGCTGAAGAATTAATTAAAGAAGGACGAGTTACCGTTAATGGTGAAACAGTGACAGAGCTCGGAGTAAAGGTGGGCTCTTCAGATAAAATTGAAGTCAATGGCTTAAAGCTTGAAAGAGAAGAACCGGTTTACTTTATGCTTTATAAACCGCGCGGCGTCATTTCAGCTGCCGAGGATGATAAAGGACGCAAAGTCGTGACAGACTTCTTTGATGATGTTCCGCAGCGTCTGTATCCAATCGGCAGGTTGGATTATGATACGAGCGGTTTAATTTTGATTACAAATGATGGCGAATTTGCCCATAAGCTCATGCATCCGAAATATGAAATTGATAAAACGTATGCAGCGAAACTAAAAGGCATCCCTTCAAAAGAATTGCTTAGAAAGTTAGAAAAAGGAATCATGTTAGACCATAAAAAAACAGCACCTGCCCGTGCCAAAATGCTCTCGATTGATAAACGAAAGCAAACTTGTATTGTGCAATTAACCATTCATGAAGGCAGAAACAGACAGGTTCGCCGCATGTTTGAAGCAATCGGCCACGACGTTTTAAAACTCAAAAGAGAGCAATATGCTTTCCTTCATATTGAAGGCATGAGACCAGGAGATCGCAGAGAATTGACGCCGCATGAAGTAAAACGTCTGAGAGCGATTGCGGATCATGGGAAAAGCGCTTTTTAATTTTCACATAAACTTCAAAAAATGAAGAAGCATCAAAAGAAGGAGAATGCTATAATTTACCTGAATGTCTATGGGGAAGGGGTACTTCAGATGAAGAAAAGACGATTTTTCATACGGACGGGCATTCTCCTCGTGATGCTTGCTGCACTATGTTATACGATGTATAACTCAGTATTTGCCAAACAGGATCAAATCAAAGAAGGATCTATTGCGCCTAACTTTGTCCTTCAATCGGTAGATGGGGAACGGATTGAACTAAAGGACTTAAAAGGCAAAGGCGTCTTTCTCAATTTTTGGGGTACATGGTGCGGTCCATGTAAGCAGGAATTCCCTTATATGGCAAATCAGTATGAAGTGTTCAAGGATCGCGGTGTCGAAATTGTTGCCGTAAATGTGGGGGAATCCAATATTGCTGTGAAGAACTTTATGGATGCTTATGGCGTGAATTTTCCTGTTGCCATGGACAAAGATCGTCAAGTGACAGAGGCATATGATATTACGCCGCTGCCAACCACATTTTTAATTAATCCTGAAGGCAAAGTAATCAAAGTCATAAAGGGGACGATGACAGAACGTAATGTCTATGAATATATGAATTTGATTAAACCAAAGGGGTCATAGAATGAAAGAGGTAAAGTGCGAGTGTGGACATATTAATCCAATCGGTACTGTTCTATGTGAATCATGCGGGAATCCCATTGCAGCAAAAGAGAAAAATTCATCAAAGCTGCTTGATATGAGATATGACGGCAGTGCAAGACGCTCGCAAACATACAACAAAACGATTGTTGATAAAGTATGGAACTTTTTTTCTTCCGTAAAAGTGGGTGTGTGGCTCATTGTCATCACACTGTTAGCTTCTTCGCTAGGAACTATTTTTCCGCAGGAGCGGTTTATTCCGCCAGGTGCATCAGCTTCCACTTATTATGAGGAGCAATATGGGTCGTTTGGCAAGTTATATTACATCCTTGGATTCCATGATCTTTATAATTCTTGGTGGTTTTTAGCCCTTGTCGCATCTATCGGAATTTCCCTTGTGATTTGCAGCCTTGATCGAGTGATTCCACTTTATCGCGCACTCAAAAATCAAGGGGTTGTCAAAAAAGAAGGTTTTATGAGAAGGCAGCGTCTTTTCAGCGAAACAAACCAAACATTAGATCAACATACATATGAAGGCATCGTTAGTAAAATGAAACAAAAGCGTTACCGCGTAAGAGAAGAAGATGGACATATTTTAGCTGAAAAAGGCCGCTTTTCCCGCTGGGGACCTTACGTCAATCATATTGGATTAATTATATTTCTCATTGGCTCCATGCTTCGGTTTGTCCCGGGAATGTACGTGGATGAAACATTATGGGTAAGAGAAGGCGAAACGGCACCAATCCCAGGGACGGGAGGCCAATACTTCTTAAAGAATAATGCGTTTTCAATTGATCGCTATGAATCTGAAAAAGAAAAAGAAGTCTTTGAAAATGCGATTGAAAAGGCTGGCGATGGTCAAGTCGTCAAAAGTTATAAAACCGATGCCGTTTTATATAAACGTGAAGGGGAAGTTGTTTTTGGTGAAAAGCCAAAACTGAAGCAGGTAACAGAACACGATATTAAAGTGAATGAACCGCTTAAGTTTGACAATTTCTCATTATATCAAGTGGATTTTAAACAAAATGAACTCGATCAAATGGTCTTTCAGCTGATTCGAAAAGATACTGAGAAATCTTTCGGAACAGTGAAGATTAATCTGCTGGAGCCTAAGTCAGAATATGATCTTGGTAGCGGTTACAAAGTCAAGGTGATGAGTTATTTGCCTGATTTTTATTTTGACGAAGATGGCACACCTAGTACGAAAACGAGGAATCCGAATAATCCTGCGTTCGTATTTGAAATGATCTCTCCTGAAAAACCAAAAGGTGAAAAAAGTTTTGTCGCGATTCAAGAGACAGTAGAGGGTTCTGATAACAATCTTTATAAAATGAAATTTGACCGGGTTGAAACAAAAAACGTGACAGGTTTAACGGTTCGAAAAGACTTAACACTCTGGGTACTTATTGTTGGTGGAATGATCTTTATGATTGGTGTCGTACAAGGGATGTACTGGCAGCATAGAAGAATCTGGCTGTCGGTAAAGGATGGAAAAGTGTTTGTGGCAGGACATACAAACAAAAACTGGTTCGGCTTAAAGTCTGATCTCAAGGTGTTACTGCACGGCAGTGGCATCAAACAGCCAGTGGATCAAAAAGAACTGCCTGATACAACAAGTATCAGCAAAAGCAAGGGGGAAGGATTAGATGGCGGCAGTCAGTGAAAACCTGTTATTTGCAGCTTTTCTATTGTATTTAGCGGCAGTTCCTTTTTTTGGAGGGGCCATTAAAGGAAAAAAGAAAGAAGAGGGTCCGCGCAAAAACAAGGCGGCACTTATCGGCATAACGCTCACCATCATCGGTTTTTTGAGTCAATTTGGCTATTTTATTTCAAGGTGGATCGCGTCTGGTCACGCACCAGTCAGTAATCTGTTTGAATTCACCACAGCCTTTGGCATGATGCTGGTGCTCGCATTTATTATTTTATATTTTGTCTATCAAGTGTCTGTGCTAGGTTTATTCACACTTCCAATCGCTTTATTAATCATTGCTTATGCAAGCATGTTTCCATCGGATATTTCACCGCTGATTCCTTCACTTCAAAGTAATTGGCTATATATTCACGTCACGACAGCAGCGCTTGGTCAAGCCATTTTGGCGATCAGTTTTGTGGCAGGTGTGATTTTTCTTTTGAAGCATGTCGATCAAACAAAACCGGGGAAGAAAACCTTTGGCTTAGAGCTGGTCATGTTTATGATTGTGGTCACCCTTGCATTTATCGCTGTCACGTCCATTTTTAGAATGACAGGGTATGAAGCGAAATTTAATTGGGTAGATAAAAATAAAGAAGAGAGCGTCATGGTCTATGAGCTGCCTGCTTTAGTAGGACCTCATAAAGGAGAACTTATCACAAAAGATCGTTTAGAGCCTGTAGTTGATCTGCCGCCTGTTTTTTCAGGTAGAAAGGTGAATACAGTGCTGTGGTCATTTGGCGTTGGGCTGATTATTTATGGACTGCTAAGATTGATCATTCGCAAACGACTAAGTGCGCTGCTTCAGCCGCTCGTAAGACAGGTGAATCTCGATTTAGTCGATGAAATTGGATACAGGGCTGTTTCCATTGGTTTCCCTGTATTTGCGTTAGGCGGCCTTATTTTTGCGATGATTTGGGCGCAAATTGCATGGACGAGATTCTGGGGATGGGACCCGAAGGAAGTGTGGGCTTTAATTACATTTTTATTTTACGCCGCCTATCTCCACCTTCGGTTATCAAGGGGCTGGCATGGTGAAAAGTCCGCTTGGCTTGCTGTAATCGGATTTGCGATCATTATGTTTAACCTCATCTTTGTCAACCTAGTGATTGCGGGGCTTCATTCTTACGCGTAATCGCATGAAAAAGGCCAACTTTTATGATTCAATTCGGCTTTTTGTTAAAATGTATGTAACAACGGAGAAAGCAGGAGGATTGTCTAATGGAACACACAACTCAAACGAAAATATTAGTCGTCGATGATGAGGCAAGAATTCGTCGCCTTTTAAAAATGTATTTAGAACGGGAAAATTATGAAATTGATGAAGCGGAAAATGGGGATGAAGCCATTCAAAAAGGACTTCAAACCGATTATGACCTCATTTTGCTTGATTTAATGATGCCTGGGACAGATGGGATTGAAGTGTGTAATCAAATCCGAGATAAAAAAGCCACACCAATTATTATGCTGACAGCAAAAGGTGAGGAAGCTAACCGTGTGCAAGGCTTTGAGGCAGGAACGGATGATTATATCGTCAAACCTTTCAGCCCGCGTGAAGTGGTTCTTCGTGTGAAAGCACTGTTAAGAAGATCGTCTCAAACGTCATACCTTAATACTGGAACAACCACAAAAGATGTTCTCGTGTTTTCTCATCTATCTATTGATCATGATGCACACCGGGTCACAGCAGATGGAAAAGAAGTCAGCCTCACGCCAAAAGAATACGAACTTTTGTACTTCTTGGCAAAAACGCCGGATAAGGTCTATGACAGGGAAAAGCTTCTCAAAGAAGTGTGGCAGTATGAATTCTTTGGGGATCTGAGAACAGTGGATACCCACGTCAAAAGGCTTCGCGAAAAACTAAATAAAGTGTCACCAGAAGCAGCGAAAAAAATCGTGACAGTATGGGGTGTCGGGTACAAATTTGAGGTCGGCGCTGAATGAAGCTGTGGAAAAGTGTCGTAGGAAAGCTATGGTTAACCATTCTTTTCCTCGTGCTCATTGTTTTATCGATTTTAACTGTGCTTCTTTTAGAGTTCATTGAGAATTACCATGTGGAAGAAGCAAAGTCTGATTTAACACAAATGGCCAACAAAGTAGCAGTCATTTTAGAAAGCCATGAGGATCAATCACTTGCAAGATCGATTACATCAGAACTAGCTGATAAATTGACAAGTATCGCGATTGTTCAAGAGGATGGACTAGAATGGTATTCGTCTGAAAAAGGCGGGAAGCTTCCTGCGATCACAAAAGAACAAATTGAAGCAGACAAAGATTTGAACAAAGCACTGACACAACGAAAAAAAATCAGTAAACGAGCTGAATCTGATACAGGCAATCAGAAGGATGAACGCATTGTAGTAGGTGTTCCTTACGAGGCGAACGGAAAGAAAGGGATGGTTTTTCTTTCTCAATCCCTTCTTGCTGTAGAGCAGACAACAAAACATACGACGCGTTATATCTTCCTCGCAGCCGGAATTGCGATTGTGCTGACAACAATTTTCGCTTTCTTCTTATCCACTCGTGTCACCTATCCTCTCAGAAAGATGAGAGAGGGAGCACAAGATTTGGCGAAAGGAAAATTTGATACAAAGATTCCTATTTTAACGCAAGACGAAATTGGGGAACTGGCGATCGCCTTTAATCAAATGGGCAAGCAGCTTAAATTTCATATAACCGCTTTAAATCAAGAAAAAGAACATTTGTCCAACATTCTCAGCAGTATGGCAGACGGTGTCATCACGATCAATATTGATGGAACGATCCTCATGACAAACCCTCCTGCAGAAAGATTCTTGCAGGCTTGGTATTACGAGCAAAATATGAAGATCAAAGATGGGGATGAACTGCCGCCAGAAGCGCGTGAATTGTTTCATACTGCCGTCAGTACGGAAAAAGAGCAAATGATCGAAGTCACGCTGCAAGGGCGTACTTGGGTTCTTCTTATGTCTCCGCTTTATAACCAGCAAGATGTCAGAGGGGCGGTTGCGGTGCTTCGCGATATGACAGAAGAGAGAAGACTGGATAAGCTAAGAAAAGACTTCATTGCAAATGTCAGCCATGAACTCCGCACACCTATTGCTATGCTGCAGGGCTACAGTGAAGCGATTGTCGATGACATTGCCGGATCAGAAGAGGAAAAGAAAGAGATTGCCCAAATTATCTATGACGAATCACTTCGAATGGGGCGTCTTGTGAATGATCTTCTCGATCTCGCGCGTATGGAAGCTGGTCATATTACACTGAATCTTGAATCAACTGATACAGAAGAGCTGACTGAAAAAATCTACCGTAAATTCCTTGGAATTGCGAAAGAAAAACAAATCAACCTGACGTATGAAATTCAAGTAGAAGAACCGTATTTTGTATTTGATCCAGATAAAATAGAACAGGTTTTTACAAATCTCATCGATAATGCCATTCGTCATACACCTGAAGGCGGAGAAGTTCACTTCTCAGTTCAATCGGTGGAAAATGGGCTCAAGATGGATGTGAAAGATTCGGGAAGCGGCATTCCTGAAGAGGATCTCCCATTTATTTTTGAACGGTTCTATAAAGCAGATAAAGCAAGAACAAGAGGACGTTCCGGTACGGGGCTGGGCCTTGCGATTGTGAAGAACATCGTAGAAGCGCATCAAGGCTCCATTCATGCACATAGTAAAGCTGGAACAGGTACTCACTTCACTTTCTATATTCCGAAAAAAAAGCAGGAACTCGTCTAATCTTGACGAAGAATCTTGTTACATGAGAAACACTTCTTTTCGAAAGAAAACGAAGTGTTTTTTCTATTTTCATATTTTTAAGGAGAAGTTAAACAAAAAGCCCTTTCCAAATTGTCGATCTTGTAATATATTTGTCATAAAGTTGTAATGTAACGTTTTGTGAGAGTCACTCGACAAAAATAAGTGAACGGAGGGGTTTCCTATGCATGAAACCTTTCAAAAAATATATGATTCGTACCATCAAGATTTGTACCAATTTTTATTTTATATGGTAAAAGATAAAAATCAGGCAGAGGATCTCGTGCAGGAGGTTTACATTCGGGTACTTCACTCATATAAAACTTTTGAAGGAAGAAGCAGCGAGAAAACATGGCTGTTTTCAATTGCAAGGCATGTGGCAATTGACTGGTTTCGCAAACAGCAAACCATCAGACAACGGGTGCTCGGCACGTTTGATTGGGATAAACAGGATGTAAAAGATCCAGACCTGCTCCCAGATGAATTGGCTGTACAGGATGAAAATATCAAAGAAATTTATGCCGCACTTGATCATTGCACCATTGATCAACGAGCCGTCATCATTTTAAGGTTTATCCAAGGCTACTCAATCATGGAGACGGCCAAGGCGCTAAAGTTCTCGGAAAGCAAAGTCAAAACAACGCAGCACCGAGGCCTGAAAGTGCTCCGAAAACATATGGAGCTTTTGAAGGAGGAGCTAGTGAATGAAAACGAACAGGTCCAATTGGAGCGAAGAACGAATTAAAGTATTACTCAGTCAGCTTCCAAAGGTGGAGGACAACCGTTCATCTAAGCAGATTTACCAGCAAATGCTGATGGCAAGCGGGAAGAAAAAGAAAAGTGCCAGATGGATCGGTCCAGCGGTCGCAACCGTTGTGGTCTTATTTATGGCGTTTTTGATTTCTCCTCATTTATTTCAGCCGGCTGCTCAAGATATAAAGAAAGTGAAAATGGACTCGAGTGCTGAAAAAGGACAGGTGAATGCTACATTAGAGGCGGTAAAAAACACAAATGATCCTTCATATGTTGCTTATGCATCTGACAAAGAAAAGTATATGACGATTTCATACATAGATGAATCGACTTCTCAAGTTGTCCCAATCAGTATTCAAAAAGAAAATAAGCATGACGATGTGCAGGCGCTTCTTGATACATATGAAAAACTGGAGCTGCCTGAAATGACAAAACCTCTTCAAGCCTATATGGATATGGTGGATGTGAGTGAAAAAGGGGATACACTGATTTTTCAGCTGAAAAATGATTTGTCTCTTGATACATTAAAAGAAGCCAACCGTTTTAAAGACATGGTAAAAGAAACGTTAAAATGGAGCCAATATAAACAAGTACAGGTCAAGTCTGTCAATGGCTCGCACCTTCAATTAGGGACGAATGGCCGTCTAGGTACCATTTCAATTAATAAACAAACAAAGCACGCTTACTACGTTTTAGAAAATAAGAGCGGGACATTTTTGGTGCCCTCAAAAGATGATTATCCTTCTTATAAAGATGCGGTAGAGGCGATGAAGCGGGCGAATGATGCAGGACTCGATCCACTCATTAAAGAAGAGCCTATTCAAAAGGTGACATCAAAAGGAAAACATGCAACCATCACGTTTGGAGCATCAGCACAATTAACGGACTCAATCGATCATATTTTACTTATTGAAGGACTGCTGCTCACAGCGAAAGATTTCGGTTTTACAGATGTCACGATACAAAATGCAGGAACAGATCAAGTAGGCCCATATGAATTAAAAGAACCGCTAGAGGTACCGGCACTGCCAAACCCAGTTGTTATCAAAGAACGCTGAAGGACGCAACTTATTGCGTTCTTTTTTCATGTATAGAAAAGGGCTTCCTTGAGGTATACTAAGCTGTCATGAAAAGAACTTCAAAGAAGGGAAGTCACTGATGAAAAGGTATTGCTACATATGTGCTAGCTGTTTCTTGTTCTTGACCTTATCACCGTTTGCCCATGCAGAGAAAACAACCGAGTGGGTGGAACCAATCAAAGGTGAAGTCACTGATTTGTTTGGGACAAGAGGTGGTTCGCATAAGGGGTTAGACATTGCTGCACCAGAAGGAGAATCCATTTTTGCTGCAAGCGAAGGTGTGGTTACTCGTTCCTATGTATCTGCTACTTATGGAGAAGTTGTATTTATTCGGCATCCAAATGGATATGAAACCGTCTATGCGCATTTAAATGCGCGTTTTGTAAAGAATGGTGACCATGTACAAACAGGGCAGCCGATCGGCATCATAGGCAACACAGGCGCTTCTAGGGGCACTCATTTGCATTTTGAGGTGCACAGGGGGAATTGGTCAGTTAGTAAAGAAGATGCAGTAGATCCGCTCACAATCATTGCAAGAGATCGTTTCCAAGAGCCAGCCCTTCATGTAGATGGATATGAGAAACATACATATGTCATACAACGAGGGGACACGCTCTGGTCCATTGCTAAAGCACATCAAATGACCGTTGATCAATTGAAGAAAATCAATGCACTGACAAAGAATCTCATACGTACAGGTGAACGTTTAATCGTTTCAACAAAATAAACCTCATGCAAAAGCATGAGGTTTACCATTTTTTTATAGGTCAATCAGACGTACAGAAAGAATATCGCTCACTTTAGTTAACGTTTGGACAATTTCATCTTCAAGGTGCTTGTCAAAAGAAAGCATCATGATGGCTTCGCCGCCTTTTTCTTTACGGCCTACTTGCATTGTCGCAATGTTCACATCGTGGTCGCCTAAAATCTTTCCAACTTGACCGATCACACCAGGTGCGTCAGTATGCTGAATATAGACAAGGTGCCCATCTGGGTAAAAGTCAATATTGAAACCATTAATAGAAACGACACGTTCACCTAGATGCGGGATATACGTTGCTTTTAATGTAAAGGTGGAAAGGTCACCTTTGACTTCAATGGAAATGCTGTTCTCATAGCCAGATTCGCTTGAAGAAATTTTCTCGCTAAAGCTAATGCCGCGTTCTTTTGCCACCATACCAGCATTGACTTCATTTACAGTCGAATCGACACGCTCTTTCAAAAAGCCAGAAAGCAGACTTTTTGTAATAAATGATGTTTCGAGTTTTGCGATAGATCCTTCATATGAAATGCTGACTTCTTTTACAGGTTCTCTCATCGATTGAGAAACAAGACGTCCAAGTTTTCCTGCAAATTGATGATAAGGCTGGATTTTTTTGAACTCGTCTTTTGTCATCGCTGGTAGATTAATAGATGACATGACCGGGAGTCCTTTTGCAAATTGAAGAACTTCTTCAGAGACTTGTGCCGCCACATTTAATTGTGCTTCTTTTGTAGATGCACCAAGATGCGGAGTGGCAATGACGTTTGGATGATCCACAAGTGGATTCTCAGTAGGTGGTTCTACTTCAAATACATCGAGTGCAGCCCCTGCGACATGACCATTTTCAAGTGCTTCAAGAAGGTCTCGTTCGTCAATGATGCCGCCGCGTGCACAGTTCACTAGACGAACACCTTTTTTCGTTTTTGCGATTGTTTCTTTATTGAGAAGTCCTCTAGTTTCTTTTGTTAAAGGTGTATGTACCGTAATAATATCTGATACTTCAAGCACTTCATCAAGTGATTTTGCATTGACACCAATTTTTTCGGCACGTTCTTTTGTGAGGAAAGGGTCAAATACGTTGACCGTCATGCCAAATGCTCTTGCACGCTGGGCGATTTCACTTCCAATTCTGCCTAAGCCAACAATCCCAAGAGATTTTCCGTAAAGCTCAGCACCGACATATGCGCCTCTGTTCCATTCTTTTGATTTAACAGAAATATTCGCTTGAGGAATATGACGCATGAGAGATGAGATCATCGCAAACGTATGCTCTGCCGTTGAAATCGTATTTCCATTTGGTGCATTGATGACAATCACACCGTGTTTTGTTGCTTCATCAATGTCAATGTTGTCGACTCCCACACCGGCACGGCCAACAATTTTTAATGAAGTCATTTTTTCATAAAGTTCTTTTGTTACTTTTGTGGCACTTCTGACAAGTAAGGCATCAAACGTGTGTAATTCATCTTCTGCTTCTGTTACATTTTTTTGAACAATTTCAACAAAATCTGATTCTAATAGTGGTAAAAGACCATCATTGCTCATCTTATCTGAGACTAATACTCGAAACATCGTAAGATTTCCTCCTAAAATAAACGTCATAAATATCTGATAATTTACCATATTCCTTTTCACTGTGTCAATCAAATTAAAGCAGTAAAGCGAAAAAGAAAACACGAACATTTTTTAGTGTCTTGATCAAGAATGGACACCTTTAAACAAAAGATAACCAATTTTTACGCATTTGTCATTATAAATTTTAGGTTTTTTACGATTTCTTAAAACTGATGAATTTGCTCAGGATTTTTATCTGTACAAATGCTCATATATCATATATAATGATGTCGAATTGAATAATGATCAATCTTCGGGGCAGGGTGTAA
Source organism: Bacillus sp. FSL K6-3176 (assembly GCF_038003325.1). Lineage (NCBI taxonomy): Bacteria > Bacillati > Bacillota > Bacilli > Caryophanales > Bacillaceae > Bacillus > Bacillus sp. FSL K6-3176. Next base: position 2,133,558 of record NZ_JBBOOX010000001.1, on the reverse strand, counting down.
TTCCCTACCGGCGGTGATGAGACATAGTCTCTAAGCCCGCGAGCCTTTTTTGGCAGGATTCGGTGTGATTCCGAAGCCGACAGTATAGTCTGGATGGGAGAAGATGGAGGTTCGTAAACGTTGAAAACATGTCTGTTTATACGTTTATTTGTGTAGCCTAAATTTCCCGCTCCTGTGTATGTATTCAGAGCGGTTTTTTTGTGGCTAAAATTGAACAATCCTCTTTTCGAAAGATTTGATCGAAAAGGAGAGAGAATATTGAATCAAAGTAGAGTAAAACGTTTAGTTGTTACCAGTATGCTTAGCAGTATTTCGTTTGTATTAATTTTATTAGATTTCCCTTTTCCGGGACTTCCAGCGTATTTAAAAATTGATTTTAGCGATATTCCGGCGATTATTGCGATTTTGATTTATGGGCCAGGTGCAGGGATTGCCGTTGAGGCTTTAAAAAATGTACTACATTACCTCATTCAGGGCAGTATGTCCGGTGTTCCTGTTGGGCAAGTAGCCAATTTCATTGCAGGCACATTATTCATTTTGCCAGTCGCTTTTATGTTTAAAAAAATCAAATCAGCAAGAGGAATGGCGTGGTCAATGGTCATCGGTACAGTGCTTATGACCGTCATGATGAGCATTTTAAATTACTTCTTGTTCCTTCCAGCGTACACATGGTTTTTAAACGCACCTGAACTATCAGATCATGCGCTTAAAACAACCATTACAGCAGGAATCTTACCTTTTAACTTTATTAAAGGAATCATCATCACCATCGTCTTTAGTTTCATTTTTGTCAAAATGCGTCCGTGGTTTGAAAATAAACGCCGACTTCAAAATAGTTAATATAAAAAAAGCCCCTTTAAAAGGGGCTTTTATCCTATTCATGCTTAAGTGGATCACCATCGAAAGTTTCGTCCGCAACTTTGATTGAGTCAGTTGGGCAACCTTCAAATGCATCAAGCATATCTTCTTCAAGTACTTCTGGAACTTCTACAGTCCCCTGATTGTCATCAAGCGTGACAAATGCAATGCCTTCATCATCATAATCATAAATGTCTGGAGCAGCTGCACCGCATGCGCCGCAAGCAATACATGTGTCTTTGTCTACAATTGTATATTTTGCCATGTTAAAAAAATACCTCCCAGATTGTTCGATGGAACAAATGGTTTAACCTTTTTAGTTTCACCGATAAAAAACCAATTTCCTCAAACCTTATTGTAATGATTTTAAATTCACATTTCAACTGTAAAGTGATTGAGAATGCTTATCACATAAGGGTTTGTTCATAACTTTCCCCCATTAATTGAGTTTAAACATTTCTTCTTCAATGAAATCTGTTAAAATAAAGGGAGAAAATATTCGAATTTTGTCAGGAAGACAGGTGCTTTGGTCAATGACGATTCATTACTTGGATGTCATGTTGATGGACAGCGTACATAAATTGAACGGCGAACGCTCCATTAGTGCTGTCTACCATCTTTTTAAAGGAAAAAAATCATCTCAAACGATACAGGATGCAAGTTTGTTTCAGCTCTCTAGCTACTTCGGCTGCTATCCAGCTTTTACGAGGGATCAGCTGAACCGCTCTGTAAAAAGGCTGCTAGAGCAGCACTTAATCAGCAGAAAGACAGAGGATACATTCATTGCCACAGATGAAGGAATAAGTATGCTAAGTCAGCGTTTTGCTGAAAAACCGATGCCAGTTTATTTTGATGGTGCCAAGTATCATGATAAAGCAAAGGTGTTATGGATGAGGCTGTCTTTACTTGTGCAGGTCCTTTCACATCATGCAGCGAGATCACAACACTATGTGCCGATTCAAAGAGATATATCGGTTCAAAACTGGACGAAATCCTTTTTCTCGCAATATCACCAGAAGAAAAAGCTTTCTGAAGATATCCATCATGAGCTTGAAACACTTCTGGCTCATTTAACTGATCAAGAGGCACTGCTTTTTGTTTATTCATTGACTTCCAATGAAAGAATCGGACGGACGTACCAGCAAATGGCGGAATGGATGAAAGAAGATGTATGGTATGTTTACTTGCTTTTTTGGAATGTGCTCCATTATTTTATTCAATGTGCGCAAAAAGGTGAGGCACCGATCATCCAGCGAATGATAGATGATCTTCAATTCAAACGTGTGCTGACCACCTCTACCCATAAAACGCTTGAGCTTGTACAAAAAGGGTTCAGTATTGATCAGATTGCTCATATTCGTTCATTAAAAAAAGCGACAATTGAAGATCATATTGTGGAGCTCTCGATACATGAGCCGAGCTTCTCGATCGAACCATATGTCAGCAGTGAAGCTCAAAAGGCGATACATGAGGTAGCCGGTCAGCTCCAAACCAACAAGATGAAGCTGATCAAAGAAAGTCTCGAGCATTCATTTACTTATTTTCAAATACGATTGGCATTGACAAGGATGGTGAAAGCAAGTGGATAAGCTTCATCAGACGCTGATGCGATACTTTGGTTATGATGCCTTCAAAACAGGTCAGGAGGACATTATTCGAAGTGTACTTCAACAAAAAGATACGGTTGCCATGCTTCCTACTGGTGGCGGGAAGTCACTTTGTTATCAAATTCCGGGCTATTTGACAGACGGGTTAGTGCTGATCATTTCACCTCTTTTATCACTCATGGAAGATCAAGTAGAACGCATGAAAATGCGCGGTGAAAAGCGAGTGGCTGCGCTTAACAGTACACTGTCCTTTCAGGAAAGAAGACATATTATTCGGCATTTGCCATCATATAAATTTTTATTTGTCGCACCTGAGGCGCTTATGTCAGAGGTATTGGTAGAGCAGCTCAAAGCGATGCATGTTGGTCTATTCGTTGTAGATGAAGCTCACTGTATATCGGAATGGGGACATGATTTCCGCCCGGAATATTCCAAGCTTGGGGAATGGAGGGAAGCGCTCGGTAATCCTGTCGCCTTAGCACTAACGGCAACTGCGACGAAACAAACCTTAAAAGATACTGTGCAAACGTTGCGGCTAGAGCATCCAGATGTTCATATTCATTCAGTCAACCGGCCGAATATTGCACTATTAAAAGAGGCGCATGAAACGAAAGAAGCAAAAGAGAAACGAGCACTTGAGCTTGTGGAAACCCTTCAAGGGCCTGGGCTGATTTATTGTCCGACCCGGCAAATGACAGAAGATATCTCACGTTTGGTGAAACAAAAAACGCATCAACGTGTAGAGTTTTATCATGGCGGAATGGAGTCAGGAGACCGCATGCTGATCCAGCAGCAATTTATCAGTGGTCAAATTGATCTCATTTGCTGTACAAGTGCTTTTGGAATGGGAATTGATAAAGCAAATATACGCTTTGTGATTCATATGAGTCCGCCTCAGTCAATTGAAGCATTTATGCAGGAAATTGGAAGAGCTGGACGGGACGGGAAAAATAGTGTGAGCGTTCTTTTATATACAGAAGAGGATGCGGATATTCAAAGTCATTTGATTCAAGCAGAAGGTTTTGATGATCCAGAAATTGATTTTTTCTTAGCCAGAGTATCACAAATGCCGATAAATGATGAAAAGAAATTACGTGAACAATTGATGGAAGCAGGGCTTCAGGAGACGCGTGCGCGAATGCTCTCGCATTATTACATGATGTACCAAACTGAACAGCCCCGTTTGCTCATGAAGAAGCTGAAAGAAAAGCTGCAGGATAGACAAACAGAGAAGCTAAAAAAAGTGTGGCAGTTTAAAGAGCATATCACTGGTCATCCCTGCTTTAGGCAATCTCTGTTATCATACTTTGATGAGCAGCTTGATCTAACGGAGGACGCTTCATTTGGGAACTGCTGCTCTTCATGCGGACTTGACCTATCAGATTACGAAAAAAAAGATCAACCATTGGAGCTGAATGAAATGAAACACTGGAAGACCGAGCTGGATCGTCTGTTTCACCTGACAAAAGAGGCGCAGCATTGATTGAACAACATCGCCGTATTATTGAAAAATTAACCGATCGACAAGTAGTAGAACAGTTGTATTTCACACAGCTGCTCATGCTGATTGTCTCTTTTTTACTAGGGATGTTTATGTTTGATCATTGGACTGATTTTACAGCCCTATGGCAGATCCGAGATATGCGTATCCTGACTTATGGAATTGGCGGCGCTTTGCTTGTGATTATTGTCGACGCTATTGTCATGAAGGTGTTTCCGGCTCATATGTATGATGATGGCGGATTAAATGAAAAAATGTTCAAAAACCGCAGCATCCCGCATATTGTTTGGTTAACGCTGCTCATTGCCTTTTCAGAAGAAATTTTATTTCGCGGGATCGTTCAGCAGCAATTTGGACTGGAGATTGCAAGCATTGTGTTTGCACTTCTTCACTTTCGCTACTTGTCAAAAATACTCTTGTTTATCCTTGTGGTTTCTATTAGTATTTTTTTAGGACTTTTATACGAGTGGACAGGGAATTTATTCGTTCCTGTCATGACACACTTTGTCATTGACTTAGTCTTTGCATGTCAAATTCGTTTTAAATATTGGGGGAGGGATGAACATGGAAGAAATGTCGAGAATGAAGAGAAAAAAGCAGCAGCTGACAAACATCCATGATGATGATGTAGAGGAAAATCTTGAAGAAGAAAAAGTGCATCCTTCAGATGACTCTCACTTTCCTACACGAGAAGATTTTCATGAATATAAAAAGCAGCGAACCAAAAAGGTGCGTAATCCATTGTTTACGACACTGGCTATTATCTTTCCTATTATTGTCGTCACGGTTTTCTTCCTGTTGATTTATTACACATCAAAGGAAATTAACGATAATAACAATCAAGGTGTATATATTGATAAAACATCGAGTGCTGACACAGATCCAGTCCCGTCAGCACTTGTTGAAACAAAAAATGATTCAAGCGCTGACAAAGCGGATGCATCTGATGACGAGAAGAAAAAGAAAGATGCTGATAAAGAAAAGCAGCGTTCAAAAGAAAAAGCAGAGCAAAAGAAAAAAGAACAAGCCGCTAAAGAGAAGGCTGAGCGTGAAAAGGCCGAAGCTGCAAAAAAGCGTGAGCAGCAGCAGCTCGCTCTTCAAAAACAGCAAGAAGAGAAAAAGCGAAAAGAAGCAGAAGAGAAGAAGAAGCAGGAAGAAAAGCCTGTTCGTGTCGTGCAGCATACTGTTGGACCAGAGGAAAACTTGTATCGAATTTCCATGAAGTATTATCAAAACCGATCAGGGGAAGAGAAAATTCGAGCTTACAATCATTTAAAAGGAAATAGCGTGTACAGCGGACAAGTATTGAATATCCCATTAGAAAATTAATATTTGACATGAATGAATCGAAAAGCACATACATATGTAGAAAAAAGGGACAAGGGTGTATGTGATGACATTGCACGCAATCAGCCGCTATATGGATCAGCCTACACAGAAAATGATTGAAACATTGATCAAAAGGAAACGCAAATACGAGGGATTTGCAAAACAATGCAAAAGGTGGCAATGGACAGCCCTTTTATCACTTGCGATTCTTCTGTTTTATTTTGTGATAACAGCTAATAGCGGGGGCTCCCTGCAGCCGGAAGCGATGATTGCCACATTGCTTGGCCATGAAGTGTTTCTGTTTTGGATCATGGCTGAAGTGTTTGCTTTTTACGCATCGTATTATTATAAGAAAAAAGAAGAAAAGGCTGAGGATGAATATCATAAGCTCAGATGTGAAATTATACAGAAAAGCACAGATTTATGGCCTCAATCAAATCAGTGGGAAGAGCGCGAGGCCGTTTTTCACTTCATGCAGACGCAATATGACATCAACCTCTATTATGAAAGTAAATAAATGAGCAAAAGACGTTTAAACAGTTGAAACGTCTTTTTTCATTCAAGCGTCCTATAAAAGAAAGCTGATACAAGGGAGTCATTCATAATGAAATATGCCATCGGATTTACTGCTGCCATAGCAGCTGTGACAACAGGTGTGTGTGTAACAGCGAAAATGGTGAAAACGGCAAAACAAAACAACATCAAAAAGCATTACTTTACAATAGAAGGACTGCAGTCAGATCGACCTGCTGTCATTTTCTTTATTTCTGATACACATCGCCGTCTAATTAGTGATACTTTATTAACAGAAGTAGAAGAGCAGCAGCCTGATGTCATTATGATCGGCGGGGACTTAGCTGAAAAGGGAGTCCCTTATGCAAGAGTCGAAGAAAATGTGAAACGTTTAGCAAGGATTGCCCCGGTGTATTTTGTATGGGGGAATAATGACCATGAGCTGCATCAGCAAAAACTTAAAGACATCCTCCATACCTATCAGGTGACGACATTGCAAAATGAGACGGCTGTGTGGGATTTTGAAGGACAGCCCATTAAAATAGGCGGAATCGATGATATCCGGCTTGAAAAAGCAGATTATGAAGCGATACGGCCGGAGTTTGTCAAAGAAGATGTGAATATCCTTTTATCACACAACCCAGATGTGCATCACTTGATGAGTGAAGAAGAGGGAATTGATCTTGTTTTGAGTGGTCATACCCATGGGGGTCAAATTCGTATTGGGAAATTTGGTCCGTATGAAAAAGGAAGAACAGGCCAAGTCAAAGGTGCTTTCTTTCTGATTAGTAATGGTTACGGAACAACAAAGATTCCGATGCGTCTTGGAGCAGAACCAGAAACCCATCTGATCTATTTAATGCCGCTAAAAACGCGCTAAGTTGATGCCCCATCAATATTTTCCATAAAAGTCACCGTAAGCATAGCTTCATGCTTGTCTTCCGTCTTGACACAGTGTAAACTGAATACAAAATTAAGAACCTATGACTCATCATCTCATATACTACAGTATGATGTGTGTTAGAAGAGGCAGGAGGGAACGTTATGCGGCTAGAGCGTCTGAATTATAATAAAATCAAAATTTTTCTCACACTAGATGATCTGACAGACCGAGGTCTTACGAAAGAAGACCTTTGGAAAGATTCGTTCAAAGTTCATCAGCTGTTTAAAGACATGATGAACGAAGCGAATCAGGAGCTCGGTTTTGAAGCGAATGGACCGATTGCTGTTGAAGTATTTTCTCTTCAGGCGCAGGGGATGGTCGTCATTGTGACAAAGAGTCAGCAGGAAGATGCTGATGATGAGTTTGATGAAGATTACATTGAGATGCAAGTCAAGCTCGACGAGAGCAAGCATGTGCTTTATCAATTTGCCTCGTTTGAAGATGTGATTCAACTGTCCCATAGTTTAAGTCGTATTGGACTTTTAGGGGGTACAGTTTACCATTATGAAGGTCAATATTTTCTCAGCCTAGATGATTTCGAAGAACTGTCTGCAGATACGGTCATTTCTATTTTAGCGGAGTTCGGTTCACCGACGACATTAACCATTCACCGGTTAAAAGAATACGGAAAAGTGATCATGCAGGAAGATGCAGTGAAAACGATTCAACTGTATTTTTAATCACTTTTTTCTATTATATTTAATACTGTTGTGATGAAACAACAGTATTTTTTTATATCCATTTTTATATTTATAAACGCTGATATTTTATTTTGATAAAAAACGCTTTTTACCTTTGCTTTACCAGTACGAAGGTGTATACTATTGCTTGAAAGGGAGCAGTAGATCATGAAAGATTTCTAGGGGGTTTATTTTAATGGCAGCCGATCAAAACGCCGCTCATAACGCAGAAGATAAGCTAGATGTTTTAAAGTCAACTCAAACCGTCATACATAAAGCGCTTGATAAATTGGGCTATCCGCAAGAAGTGTATGAATTGCTGAAGGAGCCAATTCGCCTATTAACGGTCAAAATTCCAGTACGTATGGATGATGGATCGGTGAAAATTTTCACTGGTTATCGTGCGCAGCATAATGATGCTGTCGGTCCAACAAAAGGCGGAATTCGATTCCACCCGAACGTTACTGAAAAAGAAGTAAAAGCGCTTTCAATTTGGATGAGTTTAAAATGTGGTATTGTGGATCTTCCTTATGGCGGAGGAAAAGGCGGTATTATCTGTGATCCAAGAGAAATGTCATTTAGGGAGCTTGAAAAACTAAGCCGCGGCTATGTTCGCGCAATTAGCCAAATCGTTGGACCAACAAAAGATGTTCCAGCACCAGATGTGTTTACAAACTCTCAAATCATGGCATGGATGATGGATGAGTATTCTAGAATTGATGAATTTAACTCGCCAGGATTTATTACAGGAAAACCAATTGTTCTTGGAGGCTCACATGGACGTGATACTGCAACGGCAAAAGGTGTAACGATCTGTATCAAAGAAGCGGCGAAGAAAAAAGGAATTGACATCAATGGGGCTCGTGTTGTCGTTCAGGGATTCGGAAATGCAGGAAGTTACTTGGCTAAATTTATGTATGATGCCGGAGCGAAAATCGTAGGAATTTCAGATGCTTACGGCGGTTTGTATGATGAAGATGGTCTCGATATTGACTACTTGCTTGACCGACGTGACAGCTTTGGAACCGTCACTAAATTATTTAATGATACAATTACAAACCAAGAGCTGCTTGAGCTAGATTGTGATATCTTAGTACCTGCAGCCATTGAAAACCAAATTACAGAAGATAATGCGGCAAACATTAAGGCCAAAATTGTCGTAGAAGCAGCAAATGGACCAACGACATTGGAAGGGACAAAAATTCTTTCAGATCGTGGTGTACTGCTTGTTCCAGACGTACTTGCAAGTGCGGGTGGAGTGACTGTTTCTTACTTTGAATGGGTTCAGAATAACCAAGGGTTCTACTGGACAGAAGAAGAAGTGGAAACTCGTTTAGAAGATATGATGGTGAAATCATTTAATAATATTTATGAAATGGCGCAAAACCGCCGTATTGATATGCGACTAGCAGCATATATGGTCGGTGTACGTAAAATGGCTGAAGCTTCTCGATTCAGAGGCTGGATTTAAGCGACTTATTTGCATCGCGCCTTAAAATCTCCTATCCTTAAATAGGAGATTTTTTTATGGAATCATGCAAAGAATCAAACAGCCCAGCAATTGTTATTGCAGTGAAACGACAGGAGTGGAACAAATGAAACAAGAAAAAGCGATCATAATAGGAGGAGGCCCGTGCGGTCTATCAGCTGCCATTGCATTCAAGCAAATTGGGATTGATGCACTTGTGATTGAAAAGGGCAATGTGGTCAACAGTATTTATCATTACCCTACACACCAAACCTTCTTCAGTACAAGTGAAAAGCTTGAGATCGGTGACGTCGCTTTTATCACTGAAAATCGGAAACCCGTTCGTATTCAGGCGCTTTCCTATTACCGAGAGGTGGTCAGACGAAAAAGCCTGCGTGTGAATGCTTTTGAAAAGGTAAACGCTGTGACGAAAAAAGATGGCCGTTTTACGATAAATACATCAAAAGACGACTATACATGTGACTATGTTGTGATTGCGACTGGCTACTATGATCATCCTAACTATATGAATGTAAAAGGGGAAGACCTTCCTCATGTGTATCATTATTTTAAAGAAGGACACCCCTACTTTGATAAAGATGTGACGGTGATCGGCGGGAAGAACTCTAGTGTTGATGCTGCCCTGGAACTTGTGAAATGTGGAAGCAGGGTGACGGTTTTATATAGAGGAACTGAATATTCATCCAGCATCAAACCTTGGATTTTACCAGAGTTTGAAGCGCTTGTTCGAAATGGCACCATTCGAATGGAGTTTGGTGCAGAGGTGAAGGAAATCACAGAACAGGATGTTGTCTTTACAAACCAGCAGGGCCAAACGGATCGAGTGAAAAGTGATTATGTGTTTGCGATGACAGGTTATCATCCTGATCATTCATTTTTAGAAAAAATGGGTGTAACGATCGATCCAGAATCAGGCCGCCCAGCATTTGATGAACAAACAATGGAAACAAATGTAGAAGGTATTTTCATTGCAGGGGTCATTGCAGCTGGTAACAACGCCAACGAAATTTTCATTGAAAATGGAAGATTTCATGGCGGGTTAATTGCAGAAGAAATCAACAAAAGAATCAACGGTTAAAAAAAGAACTGGGTCCTTCTAAGGGATTCAGTTCTTTTTTATGTAAATTGGGATTATATAGAAGATTATTTTTGGGAAATTGGGCTCGAGTCATATAAAAAAGGGGTGATTCGTGGTACGATAATAAAGGATAATGTAGGGAAAGAGGTCTGATTATGATCGCAATCATTTCAGCAGGTTTAGCTCCCGGCATCGCACTTTTAAGTTATTTTTATTTGAAAGATCAATACGACAATGAGCCGGTTCATATGGTCATCAGATCTTTTATGCTAGGTGTCATACTTGTGTTTCCAACCATGTTTATTCAGTATGTCCTCCAAGAGGAAAATATCGCCACGAATCCTATCGTGATTTCATTTGTGACATCGGGTTTTTTAGAAGAATCATTAAAGTGGTTTATTTTAATGGTCAGTGTCTATGCGCACGTACAGTTTGATGAACACTATGACGGGATTGTCTATGGAACAAGTGTCTCGCTTGGATTTGCGACACTTGAAAATATTCTATACTTAGTGGGTCATGGGGTAGAGTACGCGTTTACACGTGCCTTGCTGCCTGTATCAAGCCACGCTTTATTTGGTGTGGTGATGGGATTTTATATAGGTAAAGCTCGCTTCTCTGATAAAAAAGAGCAGCGAAAATGGCTGATTCTCTCTTTAATACTTCCTATCCTTTTTCATGGCTTATATGATTTCATTCTTCTTGGCATGAAAAATTGGGGATATATTATGTTGCCGTTCATGATTTTTTTATGGTGGTTTGGTCTGCGGAAAGCCAAAAAAGCCCGTGCGGTGAAGATGGTACAAATTTAAATTGGAAAACGTCCTATACGTCTTTAGGGCGTTTTTTGTCTTTTCCATCCAATTCCCTCCTGTGATGAATGTATAAAAATAGGGATCGGAAGAAACATATATTCAAACATCAAAAGTACAGGAGGATTAAATATGGACAAAGCTCGTTTCATGAAACAAATCGTCCTTATCTTCTCAATTGTTCTGCTCGCGTCTTCATTGATGACAGCTGAAAAAAGTGAAGCTTTCACAAATCAAGTGATTCAGCGGGGAGCTACAGGAGAAGATGTCGTCGAGCTCCAGGCAAGGCTCCAATACAATGGTTTTTACAATGGAAAAATAGACGGTGTGTATGGCTGGGGAACTTACTGGGCCGTGCGCAATTTTCAAAACCAGTTTGGTGTAAAGAAAGTCGATGGACTCGTAGGGGAAAAAACAAAAAGCCTATTAGTTCAAAAGACGAAATACTATAAAGAGTTTGTGCAACAGCAGTTGCAAAAAGGGAATCAGTTTACGCACTATGGCGGGAAACCTCTTGATCAGCAAACAAAGGCTCCTGCGCAAAGAAACACGCAAAAAAAGACAGCACAAGGTGCAAAAGAGAATCAAAAAAGTCAAAGCGGAGGAAACAGCTCGTCTGGAAACCAGTCAGGAAATGGTCAAGCAAATCAAACGCCGAAACAAACAGCAGCCAACATGCCAGGTGGTTTTTCAAGCAATGACATTCAGCTTCTTTCACAAGCTGTTTATAGTGAAGCGAGAGGTGAACCTTATGAAGGACAGGTAGCGATCGCAGCCGTCATCTTAAACCGTTTAAACAACCCGACCTTTCCAAACACGATTGCTGGTGTCATTTTTGAACCGCTTGCGTTTACTGCTGTAGCAGATGGACAATTTTATATGGCGCCAAATGAAACCGCTAAAAAGGCAGTATTTGATGCCATTAATGGCTGGGACCCATCTGAAAGCGCCGTTTATTACTTTAATCCTGATACAGCGACAAGCCCATGGATTTGGGGAAGACCACAAATTAAACGAATCGGGAAACATATTTTCTGTGAATAAAAAGAGGTGTAAATAAATGATCAGAGGAATATTGATTGCTATTTTAGGAATTGCTGTCATCTCAACAGGATACTGGGGCTATAAGGAGCATCAAGAAAAAGATGCAGTACTGCTTCATGCAGAGAACAACTATCAAAGAGCCTTCCATGATTTAACGTATCAAGTCGATCAGCTGCACGATAAACTTGGCGCAACACTTGCGATGAATAGCCAAACATCTATATCTCCAGCACTGGCAGATGTATGGAGAATGTCATCAGAAGCGCATAACAATGTCAGTCAGCTTCCGCTCACATTGATGCCTTTTAACAAAACAGAAGAGTTTCTAGCGAATGTCGGTGACTTTAGCTATAAATCGTCACTTAAATCTTTATCAGATGAACCATTAAACAAAGATACACACAAAACCATTACCACTTTATATGATCAAGCGGCAGATATTCAAAACGAACTTAGACAAGTGCAACATCTCGTACTCAACAAAAATTTAAAATGGATGGATGTTGAAATGGCACTGGCTGATGGAGATCGAAAAAACGACAACACCATCATTGACGGATTAAAAACCGTTGAAAGAAATGCTGATGCGTTTGCAGATGTTGATCTTGGCCCTACAAATGTGTCAACTGAATCAGAAACGCAAGGCTACAATCACTTAAAAGGGCAAAAGATTTCAAAAAAAGAAGCGATCCGTATCGCCCAGCAATTTGCGCCTGACCATAACAAAGATTTCAAGGTGAGAAAAAGTGGGAGTAAAACGAACCGTGATGTCTACAGCCTGTCAATGTCAGACCCAGATAGCCGAGCAAACTTTTATTTAGACTTGACTGAAAAAGGAGGCCATCCTGTTTATCTTCTTCAGAACCGTGAAGTGAAAAAACAAAAAATCAGTTTAAATGATGCCTCAGAAAAAGCACTAAGTTTCTTAAAGAAGCATGGATTCGATACTGAATCATTTCATTTAGATGAGAGTGCGCAATTTGATAATATCGGCGTATTTACCTATGTCCCTTTACAGAATAACGTATTGCTTTATCCAGATAGCATTCGAATGAAAGTCGCTTTAGATGATGGTGAGGTTGTGGGATTCTCAGCGAAAGACTATTTAATGAATCACAGAAAACGTGACATAAAAGCACCAAAGATTTCTCGAAAAGAAGCTGAAAAGACCTTAAATAAACATGTGAAGATTGAGGATACACATGTAGCTCTTGTTCAAAATGATATGTCAGAGGAAGTTCTCTGCTATGAGTTTTTAGGAACCATTAAAAACGACACATACCGAATGTTTATTAATGCAGATACTGGAAAAGAAGAAAGAGTAGATAAGCTAAAAAATGCAGAACCTATATATAAAGACCTATAGAAAAGGAAGCGAGGAAAAGGCGAATAAGCCTTTTCCTTTTGTTTTATACATGGTTTAATATAAGAGAGGATACGATTTCACAGATGAAAAGAGTGATGAGGAATGTTACAAATAGGGGATGCAATCACAATTGAGTATGTCAATGAGAACAAAGAAGTGAAAACTGCAAAATCGAAAGTTTTGGAAAATAATAACGATGATATTTGCATTAATTATCCAGCTGATAAAGAAACGGGGCGCACGATCTATTTAAATCAAGAAACAGAAATCACCGTCTTCTTTTTCGATGAAAATCAAATTCCATACAAATGTACAAGCAAAGTCATTGGGAAAAGAAAAGAAGATATCCCGATGATTGTCGTTTCTATTCCGCCAAAAGAAGAAATGATTCGGCTTCAGCGAAGAGAATATCTTCGAGTGGATACGATGGTGAAAGCGTCCATTACGCAAAATGGTGAAGAAACCTTCGACACATTTATTGTCAATATGAGTGCTGGCGGTGTAGCAATTGCTGTTCCAGAAGGTGTCTCACTAAAAGAATATGGCGAGGTCGTCACAGAGTTTGAACTTTCACTGAAAGAACCAGTGAAAATTAAAGCGATTGCAGAAATGAATCGCGTTTATCAAGATGAACAGACCGGGAAAACAAGAGCGATCATGGAATTTACTGAAATCACAAACGACCACCAGCAGCACATCATGAAGTACTGCTTCCAGCAGCAGCTTCTAACACGTGTGAAAAAAGTATAAGAATAAAGGTTGTCAAAAGCTTCCATACTAGAGAGAAAGAATCTAGCGTTGGAGGCTTTTTGTATGAAAACAATGGAAAGATGGCTATTCAAAGCAGTGCTCATTCAGCTCATTCTGCTTTTGGCGGTTCAGGTCACCCTTCACTTGACGAAAGGAGAACTATTTTTGTCAAAAGTCGTACAATACGAGGGTGTAAATAACATGAGCATTGAAGATTGGATTGAGACATTTAAGCAAAAGGATTGATAGAAAATTCCCCCGTTTGAGCGGTGATCGTGTTACAATTCATAAGGGAGATTCAATCAAGGAGAGGTATTATGAAAAAGAAATTATCTATCGCAATTGACGGTCCTGCTGCAGCAGGAAAAAGCACTGTGGCAAAAATTGTCGCAGCGAAAAAATCATATATTTATATCGATACAGGTGCGATGTACCGCGCAATTACACTTGCGGCACTCAATCAAGGCGTAGACCTTGAAGACGAACAGGCACTTGATGCTTTATTGAAAAAGACAGTCATTGAACTTGTGTCAACTGACGAAGGTCAAAAAGTACATCTAGACACGATTGATGTCACAGAAGACATCAGAACAGACCGTGTGAGCAATCAAGTCTCTGTTGTTGCAAAGCATCGAGCTGTTAGGGAAGAAATGGTCCGCAGGCAGCAAGAGCTGGGGAACCGAGGCGGTGTCGTCATGGATGGAAGAGACATCGGCACGCATGTTCTTCCAGATGCAGAAGTGAAAATTTTCTTGCTTGCGTCAGTAGAGGAAAGAGCAAAACGCCGTTTTGAAGAAAATCAGAAAAAAGGCTACGATGTCAATTACGATCAACTGATCGAAGAAATTGCAAGACGTGACAAGCTTGATTCTGAGCGGGAGGTATCACCGCTGAAGAAAGCAGATGATGCCATTGAAATTGACACGACTTCTCTTTCTATTCAAGAGGTTGCAGGTAAAATTTTAGATGCAGCAGAGCGTGTAGAAAAACAGTAAGAAATTTTAGAAAACTTTTATAAGTTAGAGGTTTATCTCTTGACAAACAAGGTCTTTTATTAGAAGTTTATACTAATACTATTTTTATTGATCATTCAAGCAATTCTGTTGATTTGAATGTTTCTATAATACATATTCGGCTGGCAATCATCATGCTAAGGACACATATTCACCCAGTCGTTTTAACTAAGCTGTGTAGGTTTGGACCAAGGAGGTTATCGAAATGACAGAGGAAATGAATCAAATCGATGTTCAGGTACCAGAGGTTGGAGATGTAGTGAAAGGGATTGTTTCTAAAGTTGAGGACAAGCATGTCAATGTAGATATCGTCAATGTGAAACAACCTGGGATCATCCCAATCAGTGAATTATCAAGTCTTCACGTTGAAAAAGCATCAGATGTCGTGAAAGATGGCGACGAGTTAGAGCTTAAAGTAACAAAGGTCGAAGACGATGCTTTGATTTTATCGAAACGTGCTGTTGATGCAGACCGCGCTTGGGAAGACCTAGAGAAAAAGTTTGAAACAAAAGAAGTATTTGAAGCAGAAGTAAAAGACGTTGTCAAAGGTGGTCTAGTGGTCGACATTGGTGTTCGCGGATTTATTCCTGCGTCTCTTGTTGAGGCACACTATGTAGAAGACTTCACTGACTACAAAGGAAAAACACTCTCGCTTGTTGTGGTAGAGCTTGACCGCGAAAAAAACCGCGTGATTCTATCGCATCGTGCAGTCGTTGAGCAAGAACAATTAGACAAGAAGCAAGACTTCCTGCAAAAGCTTGCAGTAGGCAGTGTGATTGATGGAAAAGTGCAGCGCCTGACTGACTTTGGTGCATTTGTTGACATTGGCGGCATTGATGGATTAGTTCACATTTCTCAACTATCCCATGCGCATGTCGAAAAGCCATCTGACGTTGTTGAAGAAGGACAGGAAGTAAAAGTCAAAGTTCTTGCTGTTGACCGCGATAACGAACGTATCTCACTATCTATTAAAGAAACATTACCAGGACCTTGGAGCCAAATTGGTGAAAAGGTAAAACAAGGTGATGTTCTTGAAGGAACCGTTCAACGTCTTGTGAGCTTTGGTGCATTTGTTGAAATTCTGCCAGGTGTAGAAGGACTTGTGCATATTTCCCAAATTTCACACAAACATATTGGTACTCCTCAAGAAGTCCTTGAAGAAGGGCAGACTGTGAAAGTGAAAGTGCTTGATGTCAATGAAGATGAAGAGCGCATTTCACTTAGCATTCGTGAATTAGAAGAGAATCCTGAAAAACAAATTGAAGAGGATTACCGTCAATATCAGGCGAAAGAAGAAAATACAAGCGGATTCCAGCTTGGTGACCTGATTGGTGATAAACTCAATAAACTAAAATAATTTGGTGATCAAAATTGACGCGAGCAGAAAGAAAGAAACAGCATATTGAGCATGCTTTGTCGACTGGCCAGCATGCAGCAACAGGTTTACAAGATGTTTCCTTCGTTCACGCCAGTTTACCAGATCTTGCGACATCACAAATTGATACACATACGACAATTGGCGGACTGACTTTCGGTTCGCCAATTTTTATCAATGCAATGACTGGTGGAGGCGGAGAATCGACCTATGAGATTAATCGCTCTTTATCTATCGCAGCGAAGGAAACCAATATTCCAGTAGCAGTCGGATCACAAATGGCTGCACTGAAAGATGCAGACGAACGTCGTACGTATGAAGTGGTTCGAAAGGTGAATCCGGATGGACTCGTTTTTGCCAATTTAGGCAGTGAGGCGACAATTCAGCAAGCGCGGGATGCCGTTGACATGCTGGAGGCAAACATGCTCCAAATTCACTTAAACGTGATTCAAGAGATCGTCATGCCTGAAGGAGATCGTGATTTCAGAGGTGCTGTTGAACGGATCGCAGCCATCACTGAATCAATTGAGGTACCTGTTGTTGTCAAAGAAGTTGGATTTGGGATGAATAAGGAAACAGCAAAGAAATTATTTGATGCTGGAGTTGCTGCTGTTGATGTAGGCGGATTTGGGGGAACGAATTTTTCTAAAATCGAGAACCTGCGCCGTCAAAAAGCACTTCG
This sequence comes from Bacillus sp. FSL K6-3176, assembly GCF_038003325.1. Taxonomy (NCBI): domain Bacteria; kingdom Bacillati; phylum Bacillota; class Bacilli; order Caryophanales; family Bacillaceae; genus Bacillus; species Bacillus sp. FSL K6-3176. The sequence continues at coordinate 2,116,518 of NZ_JBBOOX010000001.1, read as the reverse complement.
CTATTTTGACCAGTGGGGAATTCCAACTGCAGCGAGTCTGGCTGAAGTACATACAGCCTTTCCAGATCAAACCGTCCTAGCTTCTGGAGGCATTCAAGATGCACTTGATGTGACAAAATCAATTGCTCTTGGTGCGTCTGCCGCTGGATTAGCCGGCTTTTTCTTAAAATCCCTGACGAGTGGAGGAGAAAAGGGCCTTATCTCTGATATCATTGATCTACAAGATGATGTGAAGATGTTGATGACAGTACTTGGCATGAAGACAATTGAGGAGCTACGGCAAGCTCCAATTGTGCTTACAGGGGAAACAAGTCATTGGCTGAAAGAAAGAGGCGTGGATACTACGTACTATAGTTTAAGAAATAAGAAGACAAAGGACTAAATGAAATTTAGCCCTTTGTCTTCTTTTCAGTGTGAAAGAAAACTTTTTTGTCTATGAAAGGCAGCTCCTTTTTGCGGAGCGAATTTGACATTCGTGAGCACCAATGCGTAGGACTGACACTAAATGCGAGGGTTTGTCTGCACGCTGAGACATGTGGTGATCACATGTCTTTTTTTATTGATTTCTTTTGCGAGCGTCTTCCGGGCCTTCTAAAGTTGTTGCCCCTTTGTGATGAATGGATTGATCGCGGTCAGATTCAACTCTTCTTGACGCCTTTAGGCGTTTTTCCTGTCTATCCTTACCCATTATACATCCCTCCTCAACTATTAGGGTGTCACCTCTTGTTTATTTCATGCAAATCTCGCACCTTCTCATACGTTTAAAAACTGGAAATTTTCCCATAATGTAATTGAGGTGATGAGGGTTGGAGGCATTGTACTATTATTGGTCAATATGGTTCGTTTGGATTATGGTGACATTTATCATGGAGAAAAGCACGTGGCGCAATGTGCTAGGCGTATGTGTTCTCATTCATATTATATGCAGTCATGTCATGGTTTCTATTTTAGACATTAGGATCAATGCAGGATTTTTGATGACCTTTTTATATGCTTGCATGTCATTCGTGATCTTTCGGCCTGCTCATCGAATCATGCGAATCATGCAATTAGGTTCCATGGTCAGTGCGTATGCCTTTTTTATGATTTTTGCATTATATGATCCAGTTTGGTTCACGATAATAAAGGTGGACTGGGTTGTATTTGCCTTGCTGATCTTGATGTGTTTAACATATGGGCATCAGTTAACGGAACGGATCACTTTATGGATGATGGCTATATGTCTGGGGGAAGCCCTTTATGCGCTTACGATTCATCGCCTCACATCTTCCATTGTCATAGGAGATCTCTCGTTTCTTTCCATGGCTGTTCAAGGAGCTGTCTTTCTATTAGGTGTAGGTCAGCTTGAAAAACTCTTGAACACCCGTTCATCTAGAAAACCAGTAAAAGGGGCTGCAAAATCAACATGACGGATTACACGTTTCCTGTGATTATTGGTGTCATCTTTGGGATGGCGGCTAGGCTTTATATGCTAAGAACTGATTATCGGCAATATCCCACATATATTCATGGACAAGTGATTCACATTGCGCTTGGTTTTATCGCATCAGGGCTTGGTGCTATTATTATGCCTGCACTGATCCAGGAAGAATTCACTGCTATTACCTTTCTGACGCTTGCAGCCACGCAATTTCGTGATGTGCGTAATATGGAAAGAAATACATTGACCCAAATGGATTCGTATGAGCTTGTCTCACGAGGCAGTACATATATCGAAGGCATTGCGATTGCCTTTGAAAGTCGAAATTATATTGCCATTCTTACTGCCCTTATTACAACGACCGCCTGTATTTTCTTCTCGCTCGTCGTGGGGACAGTGGTCGGTATTCTTTGTTTTTTCATGGCAAAACTATTAATGTCAGGGAGCCAATTAAAGGATATCGTGAATATTCAAAAAGGGGAACTTCGCTTTGACGGCGCAGGACTTTACGTAAATGATATTTACATTATGAATATCGGGCTGCCTGAAAAGCAAAAATTGATTTTAGAGCATGGAATGGGGTTCATCTTGACTCCGAAGAATTTTAACTCGGCCACAACCATCGCAAACCTTGGGCAGCGGCAGGCTATCTTATTTGATTTATCCAACGTGCTTGGTGTATACCGAGATTCTGGTGAACCATCGCTTTGTCCGCTCGCAAAACGTGATCTGAATAATGGCACACTTGGCGTATTCATTTTACCGCAATGGCAGCGTGAAGATTTAGCTGTCCGTGTATTAGAAGAGGTGCCTATTTTAGAAAATGCTATTAGAATGCCGACAGATTTCATTAAAAAGAAAGTGAGGTAATAGGGCATGGCGAACACCATTGAACAATTTATATTGGCTGTGGCGACAACAAATAAAGAGCGGGTCATTGGCGGAACAGCCGTTTTTTTCTGTGAAAATAAAGAAGAGCTCGACATGTATGCCATGAATTTAGAGGCCATTTTAGATGGAATTGCACACGGCATTGGAGAAGATCTTTATTTGATCGTCAAACATTTTTAAGTTATTCATTGTGGTCTGATTAAAAATTGATATAATATATAAGTTGAACCCTTCATGTTTGAAGGGTTTATTTCATAAAACTGAATGAAAATTATAAATCCCGGTTGAAACATGATGATGAACATATTGAATCGCGGCTGGATTGAAAGGAAGGGTACTATGGGTAAACCTGTCGTAGCCATTGTTGGAAGGCCCAACGTTGGAAAATCTACAATTTTTAATCGAATCGCAGGCGAAAGAATATCGATTGTAGAAGACACACCTGGTGTAACAAGAGATCGAATCTATAGCTCTGCTGAATGGTTAAATTATGACTTTAATTTAATAGATACTGGTGGAATTGATATTGGAGATGAGCCGTTTTTGGCGCAAATTCGCCATCAGGCTGAAATCGCAATGGATGAAGCGGATGTTATTATCTTTATGGTCAATGGAAGAGATGGCGTCACATCTGCGGATGAAGAAGTCGCAAAAATTTTATATCGCACGAAAAAACCTGTCGTACTTGCTGTCAATAAATTGGACAACCCTGAAATGAGAAGCGACGTGTATGACTTTTATGCACTTGGATTTGGTGAACCGTATCCGATTTCTGGAACGCACGGACTCGGTCTAGGTGATCTGCTTGATGCTGTCGCAGAGCATTTCAAAAACTTACCAGATACACAGTATGATGAAGAAGTGGTACAGTTCTGCTTAATCGGCCGCCCAAATGTAGGGAAATCCTCTTTGGTGAATGCGATGCTCGGTGAAGAACGTGTCATTGTCAGCAACATCGCTGGTACAACAAGAGATGCTGTAGATACAATGTTTACGTACAACCAACGTGACTTTGTCATTGTCGACACAGCAGGTATGAGAAAAAAAGGGAAAGTATATGAAACAACAGAGAAATACAGTGTACTCCGTGCGTTGAAAGCCATTGATCGATCGGATGTTGTCGCTGTTGTTCTTGATGGTGAAGAAGGCATTATTGAACAGGATAAACGTATTGCCGGCTACGCACACGAAGCGGGTAAAGCCGTTGTGATCATTGTGAACAAGTGGGATGCTGTTGAAAAAGACGAGCGTACAATGAAGGAATTTGAGCAAAACATTCGTGAGCATTTTCAATTCCTTGATTATGCACCTGTCTTATTCATGTCTGCTCTTACGAAAAAGAGAATTCACACGTTAATGCCAACAATCATTACCGCTAGTGAAAATCATGCGATGCGCGTTCAAACGAACATTCTAAACGATATTATCATGGATGCCGTAGCAATGAACCCAACGCCGACCCATAACGGACAGCGTCTGAAAATTTACTATGCAACACAAGTGGCGATCAAACCGCCGTCCTTTGTTGTGTTTGTAAATGATCCAGAACTTATGCACTTTTCTTATGAGCGTTTCCTAGAAAACCGAATTCGAGATGCATTTGGTTTTGAAGGAACACCAATTAAAATATTTGCGAGAGCGAGAAAATAAAAAGGGTGAGCAGGATGAAGAAAATTTCAGTACTTGGAGCAGGGAGCTGGGGAACAGCTCTTGCGCTTGTATTAGCTGATAATCATCATGATGTACACATGTGGGGACATAGACAAGAATTAATTGATCAAATCAATGAGAAACATGAAAATCATGATTACTTGCCTAATGTTGCATTGCCAGCGTCTATTCAAGCGACAACAGATATGAAACAGGCACTAGAAGGGACAGATGCGATTATTGTCGCTGTGCCAACAAAGGCTATTCGAGAGGTATTGAAACAGGCAAATGAGTTCATTACGTCAAAGGTGCCATTTGTTCATGTCAGTAAAGGAATTGAACCAGATACGCTTCTTAGAATTTCTCAAATGATTGAACAAGAAGTCCCAAAAGCAAAAAGAGAAGCAGTTGTTGTCCTGTCAGGACCAAGTCACGCTGAAGAAGTTGGCTTGCGTCATCCGACAACTGTTACAGTTTCATCAGAACATATTGAAGCGGCTCAATTTGTTCAAGATTTGTTTATGAACAACAACTTCAGAGTGTACACAAACCCTGATGTGATTGGTGTGGAAATTGGCGGGGCGCTGAAAAACATCATCGCTCTTGCGGCAGGAATCACAGACGGACTCGGATATGGCGATAATGCGAAAGCAGCGCTCATCACAAGGGGGCTTGCTGAAATCGCCCGCCTCGGCACAAAAATGGGAGGAAACCCTCTTACGTTTGCCGGGTTAACAGGTGTTGGAGATTTGATTGTCACCTGTACAAGTGTTCATTCACGTAACTGGCGCTGCGGGAATTTACTTGGTAAAGGATATAAACTTGAAGAAGTACTTGAAAAAATGGGCATGGTGGTAGAAGGCGTCCGCACAACAAAAGGCGCATATCAGCTTGCTAAAGAATATAAGGTCAGCATGCCGATTACAGAAGCGCTTTACCACGTCCTATTTGAAGGGAAAAAGGTAGACGATGCTGTAGAGTCATTGATGGCACGTGTCAAAACACATGAAATGGAAGATCTTGTGAACATGTTTGAAAACCAAACAAAGTAATTGGAAGACTGAACTTAGGCGTGTAGAGGATGCAAGAAGGGGCAGACTTGCATAACATAACAATGAAGTTTGAATAGAGCTTTGCCTCTACAGAATGAGGAAAAATAGTCGACCTAATGACTGAAGCAGAGTCCCCCTCTTTGCTTCAGTTTTTTTATGCACTTTTTTCTGAATGATTGGAAAAATGATTGATATTTTACTTAATTTTGGTTTAGAATGAAATATAAACGCTTACAATTCGTTTGTATTAGAGGGGGACAGGCACGATGAGTTTTGCTTTAATCAAGATGTGGTTTGCACTTGGTTCAATGGGGCTCATGTTTTTAGCCGTTGTAACCATTTATCTGAGTAGGTTTAAGCTGAAGAGCCGGTTTCTGAAAATAACAGCCTCAACTGTCGCGTACAGCTTAATGCTCATATCAGGTATCATTGTGTTTTTAGTTGTATTTAGCGGGCCGGTCAATGAATAAAGAAAAAGGAAGAATGTGATGATCAAAGCAAAAATCAGTGTCATGCTGTTAACACTTATTTTACTTACGGGGTGCCTCTATCCAGAGAATCGCAAAGCTGAAAACCGCGTGCCATATAAAGAGCAGCTGCAAAGTGTGCAGACAGCGATTGAAGATTTTCAAAAAGCGACAAATGGCCTTTTGCCCATTGAAACAAAAGAAGGCGACACACCGATTTATCAGAAGTATGTCATTGACTTTAAGCGTCTGTCACCAAGATATTTACACGATGTACCGTCGACATCTTTTGAAGGCGGGGGCGAATATATCTATGTCCTCACAGACGTCGAACAAAACCCAACGGTGAAACTGCTTGATGTCAAAATGACGCAAACGATCAGTGAATTACGTCTAAGGATCAAAATATATCAAGATGAACATACATATCCGCCATATGGCAAAGTAGTATCCAAAGATTTATATACGTTAAATGAAAAAAAACTAGGGTTAAAAGCACCGCCTACAGTGACGAGCCCTGTCACGGGGGAATCCCTTCCATTACTGATTTCCTCAAATGGCGAAATCTATGTTGACTATCGCAGTGATTTTGCCCAGATTTTGAAAAATACGAAACAAAAGCTGAAACCAGGTGAAAATATTCAAGATGTCTATTGGCAGGAAACCCCGTTTGTACCAGCGTTTTCTGTTCCATATACGATCAACAAAAAAGGTGAGCCGGCTTTTTTAGAAAAAAAGACGTCATAAACAAGAATGAACCTTTCTCCTCTGCATATAAATGAGGAGAAAGGTTTTTTTATGGCTAAACATACTCTCAAAACAAAAAAGGTGTCATATTCAAATAGGACAACGTCATACACATATATTGTCCTGACACCTTTCAAGCACCGTTTGATTGAAGTATAGAGTATTTTATTTGAAAACGAGGATAGCAAGTCCGGGAGGGGATCACTTGGAAAAAGTCGATATTTTCAAGGATATCGCTGAACGAACAGGAGGCGATATATATTTAGGAGTCGTTGGAGCTGTTCGTACAGGGAAATCTACGTTTATTAAAAAGTTTATGGAGCTCGTGGTGCTCCCGAATATCAATAATGAGGCAGATCGTGCAAGAGCACAGGATGAATTGCCGCAAAGTGCAGCAGGAAAAACCATTATGACCACAGAGCCAAAATTTGTGCCAAATCAAGCGGCATCCATTCACGTGAGCGACGGCCTGGATGTCAACATTAGACTTGTCGATTGTGTAGGCTACACCGTGCCTGGTGCACGCGGGTATGAAGATGAAAATGGTCCGAGAATGATTAATACACCGTGGTATGAAGAGCCAATCCCGTTTCATGAAGCAGCGGAAATTGGTACACGCAAGGTCATTCAAGAGCATTCAACCATTGGTGTTGTGATTACAACAGATGGATCAATTGGGGAAATCCCAAGACATGACTATATTGAATCAGAAGAACGTGTCATTGACGAACTCAAAGAAGTTGGAAAGCCATTTATTATGGTGATCAACTCTGTGAGACCTTATCACCCTGAAACAGAAGCACTGCGGCAGGAACTTAGTCAAAAATATGATATTCCTGTACTCGCGATGAGTGTCGAAAGTATGAGAGAACAAGACGTTCTCAGTGTACTTCGTGAAGCATTATATGAATTTCCAGTGCTTGAGGTGAATGTGAACCTGCCAAGCTGGGTCATGGTACTAAAAGAAGATCATTGGCTAAGAGAGAGTTATCAGGATTCAGTGAAAGAAACCGTCAAGGATATTAAGAGATTAAGAGATGTTGACCGAGTGGTAGGTCAGTTCAGTGAATTCGATTTTATCGAAAGAGCGGGCTTAGCAGGCATTGAAATGGGTCAGGGGATCGCAGAAATTGATCTGTATGCGCCGGATGATCTATATGATCATATCCTAAAAGAAGTGGTTGGTGTGGAAATTAGGGGCAAAGATCACCTTCTTGAGCTCATGCAAGATTTTGCACATGCGAAAACGGAGTATGATCAAGTGTCTGACGCTTTAAAAATGGTGAAGCAGACTGGTTATGGAATTGCGGCACCAGCTTTGTCAGATATGAGTTTAGATGAGCCGGAAATCATTAGGCAAGGATCAAGATTCGGCGTCAGATTAAAAGCAGTCGCGCCATCTATTCATATGATTAAGGTAGATGTAGAAAGCGAGTTTGCGCCGATTATCGGAACAGAAAAACAAAGTGAAGAGCTTGTCCGATACTTAATGCAAGACTTTGAAGATGATCCGCTTTCGATCTGGAATTCCGATATATTTGGACGCTCACTCAGCTCGCTTGTCAGAGAAGGCATTCAAGCAAAACTCTCGCTGATGCCGGAAAATGCAAGGTATAAACTAAAGGAAACGCTTGAACGAATTATTAACGAAGGATCAGGCGGTCTGATCGCGATTATTCTATAGGATGTGAGACCTCTCATTGATGGGGGTCTTTTTTTGCGTGCGGGTGAAGTCATAAAAAGACAATTGTATAAAGATTAGTCAGATTCAGGCTGAAATTAGGAATATTCGTTCGTAAAAGTGCCCTTAATCCTTGACGAATAAGGATTCTTCCCTTTAAAATGCTTGATATGGTATTTCATATGTGTTAATCTACTTACAGAAAATCTTCACTTTGTTGGACAAACATTCCTTCAAAGAGAAGTTTTCTAATGAAAAGCCATGTATGACGCTTTCTAGACGCTCTTTTTTTCAAAAAAAGTGTATAGAAAGAAGATGAATTGTGAAGAAATGATAACAATCTATTGAATGCATATTTTTGGGAGGAGGTGAAAGGCATGAACAAGACAGAACTTATTAACGCGGTTGCTGAAGCAAGCGAGTTATCTAAAAAAGACGCGACAAAAGCAGTTGATTCTGTTTTTGATACAATTTTAGATGCACTTAAAAATGGTGACAAAATCCAACTTATTGGTTTTGGTAACTTTGAAGTACGTGAGCGTTCAGCTCGTAAAGGACGTAACCCACAAACTGGTGCAGAGATCGAAATCCCTGCAAGCAAAGTACCTGCTTTCAAACCAGGTAAAGCACTTAAAGACGCGGTGGCAGGTAAATAATCGTTATGTGTAATGATCCTATTGAAGGAGTTATACATATACAGTTTCACACTGGTCTAGAAAAGCCCCTTTGATAAGGGGCTTTTCCTTTTGAATCAAATGGTTTGTTTAGAACGCTCTCCTTTGCTTTTAGGATCTGAAGTGTGCTAGAATCTGAATGAAATGTAATCGCCTTTGGAGGATATAATACATGAGTGAAATAAATAAAGAATTAATCGAACACGCGGTACGCGATATATTAAAAGCAATCGGAGAAGATCCAGATCGTGAAGGACTTCTTGATACCCCAAAACGAGTAGCAAAAATGTATGAAGAAGTGTTCTCGGGATTAAATGAAGATCCAAAAGAACATTTTAAAACCATTTTTGGTGAAGATCATGAAGAACTCGTTCTTGTCAAAGATATTGCTTTTCATTCAATGTGTGAACACCACCTTGTGCCATTCTATGGCAAAGCCCATGTCGCTTATATTCCGCGCGGCGGAAAAGTAACGGGACTCAGCAAGCTGGCAAGAGCAGTAGAAGCCGTGGCAAAGCGCCCGCAGCTTCAGGAGCGCATTACATCAACGATTGCAGATAGTATGGTGGAAACTTTAAATCCACATGGTGTGATGATTGTCGTTGAAGCAGAGCATATGTGTATGACGATGCGCGGAGTGAAGAAGCCTGGCGCTAAAACAGTCACTTCAGCCGTACGCGGTACATTTGCAAATGATGCGGCAGCAAGAGCAGAAGTGCTTTCATTTATTAAAAACGACTAATCCATAGATGGAAGGTGAACAGATTGAGTGAAAATAAAGCATCTGATTTTGTGGTGATTAAAGCCATTGATAATGGTGTCAACGTGATCGGCTTAACTAGAGGTTCCGATACAAGATTTCACCATTCCGAAAAGCTCGATAAAGGTGAAGTCATTATCGCACAATTTACTGAGCACACATCAGCCATCAAAGTGCGGGGCGATGCTGTCATTCAAACAAGCTTCGGTGAAATTCAAAGCGAAGCAAAGAAATAACGCACGACTATGCACTTGATAGCATGAAAGTCAGGCCTGATATGGTATAATAAATCTCTATACAATGTAGAGAGCTACATATGAAACTGTAATTTTTGGGACAAGGGTGATATCTTTGCAAGACATCTACGGAATTTTATCTAATCTGAATATAAAATTAAACAAAAAGCTTTCTCATCCTTATTTGGCGAAGCATTTGCGTGCGCCGCTCATCGATGAAGATAAGCTCCTTCTTTTTCATGCAATGTTTGATGAAGCTCAAATCGATGCTGAGAAAAAAGAAAATTATATTTTAACGGCGATGCTTGTGCAAATTGCCCTTGATACCCATGACGAAGTCACAACTGCTGCAGCCATCAAACAAGACGAATTCAAAAATCGTCAGTTGACCATCCTAGCAGGAGACTATTTCAGCGGTCTCTATTACTCTCTTCTCTCTGACATGAAAGATATTTACATGATCCGTACTCTCGCCACGGCGATCAAAGAGATTAATGAACATAAAATTAGACTATATGATCGATCCATTCAAGATGCAGCCCACTTTTATAAAAGTGTTGCTACAGTAGAATCTGCGCTATTCCAAAGAATTTCTGAGCACTTTCAATTGACGCATTGGAATGAAATTGCAAGTCGCTTCCTTGTTTATAAACGTTTTATGAAACAAGCAGAAGACGACAAACATTTAAAACTTTTTTTGAACGATAGCTATACGGACGCCTATACATGTTTTGACAACTTTGAGAATGAAGGCTATGAAAAGGCCAAACGATCAATCAAGGAGCATCTAGTTTCATCTCCGATCGTTCAAAAAGAGCTATTAAATCGCTTGGATCATATGAAAAATGAACCTGCGTACCATCAGAAAGTGGAAGAAGGGTAAGTCATGCAGCAATCAAAAGAACAGCGAGTACACGGTGTATTTGAAAAAATTTATAAAAACTATGACCAAATGAACTCTGTCATTAGCTTTAAACAGCATAAAAAATGGCGCGATAAAACAATGAAGCTCATGAATGTTCAAAAAGGAGCCAAAGCACTAGATGTATGCTGCGGAACTGCCGATTGGACGATTGCGCTTGCAGACGCTGTTGGAGAAACAGGCGAGGTCAAAGGCCTTGACTTCAGTAAAAATATGCTGAGTGTTGGCGAAACGAAGGTGAAAACAGGCGGCTACAATCAAATTGAGCTGCTCCACGGCAACGCAATGGAGCTTCCTTTTGAGGACAACTCATTTGATTATGTCACAATCGGTTTTGGTCTTCGAAATGTCCCTGATTACTTAACAGTGCTAAAGGAAATGACACGAGTGGTAAAACCCGGTGGAATGGTTGTCTGCCTTGAAACATCACAGCCTGAGATGATTGGGTTTAAACAAGGGTATTATGTCTATTTCAAATACATCATGCCGCTCTTTGGTAAGCTGTTTGCCAAAAGCTATCAGGAGTATTCATGGCTTCAAGAATCAGCCAAAACATTCCCTGGCATGAAAGAACTGGCGTCTCTTTTTGAAGAGGCTGGTCTGTCTGATGTCTCGTATCATCCATTTACAGGCGGTGTAGCAGCAACACATATCGGAAAGAAGCTTTGAATAAACGATATTTGGGTGAAAATAATGAAACTAAAAGCAATGATTTCTTTTCTAAATCATGATATCGATATAATTGAAAAAGAGCTTGAACTAACCGTTCGCTCTGATTATGCATTATTAAGTGAAGCCGGTCTTCATTTGCTGCAAGCGGGCGGAAAACGGATCCGCCCCGTTTTTGTTCTCCTTTCAGGCATGTTTGGTGACTATGATATTAATAAAATTAAATATGTAGCCGTAGCGCTTGAATTAATTCATATGGCATCACTTGTCCATGACGATGTCATTGATGATGCAGAACTGAGAAGAGGAAAACCGACGATTAAAGCAAAATGGGACAACAGAATTGCGATGTACACGGGGGATTACTTATTTGCAAGGTCACTCGAGTACATGACGAAAATCAATCACCCAATGGCACATGAAATTTTGTCAAAAATGGTCGTCGAGCTCTGTCTTGGGGAAATAGAACAAGTCAAAGATAAATACAACATGGACCAAAACCTTCGTACATATTTAAGAAGAATTAAACGAAAAACAGCCTTGCTTATTGCAGGCAGCTGCCAATTAGGTGCGATTGCAGCTGGAACAGATGAAAAAACACATAAAGCCCTTTACTGGTTTGGGTACTATGTTGGTATGTCGTACCAAATCATTGATGATGTCCTTGATTTTACATCAACTGAAGAAGAATTAGGCAAACCTGTTGGCGGGGACCTTTTACAAGGAAATGTCACTCTTCCCGTTTTATATGCGCTTCAGAACCCGACGTTAGAAGGTCAGTTGAAGCTGATCAATAGTGAAACGACGGAAAAGCAGCTGAAACCTGTGATTGAACATCTCAAACAAACAGATGCGATCGACCGTTCCATTCGAGTGAGTGAAATGTATTTGAAAAAAGCATTTGAACAGCTCGATCAACTTCCGCGTGGGCGGGCTAAATCTTCATTAGCGTCGATTGCAAAATATATTGGTAAACGAAAATTCTGATCAACGTTTCGTTGATTGGTTTTTTTGTGAAATTTTTTGTCAAAAATTGATTATTATAAAAAAAAATGATACGATCACTTTGTAACAATGTAAGCCTATACATACATAACGACGGGGTGGAAAACGTATATGGACAAAACATTTCTTATGGTCAAACCTGATGGTGTGGAAAGACAATTAATCGGTGAAATTGTGTCAAGATTCGAAAAAAAGGGGCTTCAGCTTGTTGGAGCAAAGCTCATGAGCATTCCAAAAGAAGTAGCAGAAACACATTACGGAGAGCATAAAGAAAAACCATTTTTCGGTGAATTGGTTGACTTTATTACGTCAGGACCTGTATTTGCGATGGTATGGCAAGGTGAACAAGTCGTAGACGTAACAAGGCAGATAATTGGAAAGACAAATCCGAAGGAAGCGCTTCCGGGAACAATAAGAGGCGACTATGGATTAACTGTTGGCAAAAACATTATCCATGGCTCAGACTCACCAGAAAGTGCCGAAAGAGAAATCAACCTGTTCTTCAAACAAGAAGAACTGACAAACTGGGATCAAACGATCTCAAGCTGGATTTATTAATGTTCAAGCCAAAGTGTTCATCAAATGATCACTTTGGCTTTTTTATATTGAGATTTCTATACGAATTTTCGCATGAGATGATACAAATTTATGATAAAAACAGCTATACTAGGACAAAGATAGATGAGACAGGAGAGGACATTGATGGATCAGTATCAAGTATTTGTTGGAAAATGGAAAAAACTAACTGGGGTAGATCTGAACTTATATAAAGAAGCACAAATGAAACGAAGATTAACATCCCTTTATGATAAAAAAGGATATAAAGATTTTGAGGCATTTGCGTCTGCTCTTGAAAAGGACAAAGCGCTATTAGATGAAACGATGGATCGAATGACGATCAATGTGTCAGAATTTTACCGAAACTATCAGCGCTGGGAAGTACTTGATCAAAAAATCCTGCCGCTGCTTTCAAAAAACAGTGGCACTCTAAAAATATGGAGTGCAGCTTGCTCTACTGGAGAAGAGCCGTATACACTCTCAATGCTGCTATCAAGCCATCCGCTTGTGAAAGACTTCCAAATTATTGCAACGGATATTGATGATAAAGTCCTGCAATCTGCGCAAAAAGGAAGATATCATGAACGATCTTTGCAAGAGGTGCCAGATCAAATCAAGCAAAAATATTTCACCAAAGAAGATTCTTCATTTTACACGGTGAAGGATGAGATTCGAAAGCACATTCAATTTAAGAAACACAACCTTTTAGCAGATCCATATGAAAAACAGCTGGATCTCATCGTGTGCCGAAATGTCCTCATCTACTTTACAGAAGAGGCGAAAGAAGAAATTTACTTAAAAATGAGCAGCAGTTTAAAGCAAAACGGCGTATTATTTGTTGGTTCTACAGAACAAATTTTTCACCCAGAAAAGTTTGGATTAACCTCTGCTGATACTTTCTTTTATCAAAAGAAGGGGTAGTAGCTGACTTTTTAGTAGGAAGTGTGTTATCATAGTTTTACTTAAAAGCGTTAATGCGATGAAGGGAGAATAAGTCATGAGGTACTTAACAGCAGGTGAATCACATGGTCCACAACTGACCACAATTATTGAAGGAGTTCCAGCGGGACTTTACATAGAGCAGGATGACATCAATTATGAACTGGCTAGAAGACAAAAAGGTCATGGCCGCGGAAGAAGAATGCAGATTGAAAAAGATCAAGCGAAAGTGTTAAGTGGTGTCCGCCACGGGAAAACATTAGGTTCTCCTATTGCACTTGTTGTTGAAAATAATGATTGGAAGCACTGGACAAAGGTCATGGGTGCAGAGCCGATTACTGAAGAAGAAGAGAGTGAAATGAAGCGTCAAATCTCTCGTCCAAGACCAGGGCATGCGGATTTAAATGGTGCGATTAAATATGGTCACCGTGATATGAGAAACGTATTAGAGCGCTCATCAGCACGCGAGACAACGGTTCGTGTAGCTGCAGGTGCAGTAGCGAAACAAATTTTGGCTCACCTTGGAATCAAAGTGGCTGGTCACGTCCTTGAAATTGGTGGAGTAAAAGCTTCCCATACCGCTTATGAATCTATTGAAGATTTGCAAAAAGTAACAGAAGAATCACCTGTTCGCTGCTATGACAGTGAAGCTGGTCAAAAAATGATGGATGCCATTGACGAAGCGAAGAAAAACGGCGATTCAATTGGTGGTATTGTCGAAGTCATCGTTGAAGGGATGCCAGTTGGAGTCGGCAGCTATGTGCACTATGACCGCAAACTGGATAGCAAGCTTGCGGGCGCAGTACTGAGTATCAACGCTTTTAAAGGAGTTGAATTCGGTATTGGCTTTGAGGCGGCTTCTAAAAATGGCAGTGAAGTTCATGATGAAATCATCTGGGATGAAGAAAAAGGCTATACGAGAAAAACAAATCGCTTAGGTGGTCTTGAAGGCGGAATGTCAACTGGCATGCCAATCGTCGTAAGAGGGGTTATGAAACCAATCCCAACCTTATACAAACCATTGCAAAGCGTGGATATTGAAACAAAAGAACCTTTCTCTGCAAGTATTGAGCGTTCTGACAGCTGTGCTGTTCCAGCCGCAAGTGTTGTGGCAGAAGCAGTCGTTGCATGGGAAATCGCCAATGCTGTAGTTGAGCAGTTTGGTCTTGATCAAATTGACCGCATTAAAGAAAATGTCGACAAAATGCGACAGCTTCAGAGGGAGTTTTAATGAAAACACTGGAAGTGAAGACGTCTTCAGCCACTTATCCTGTATATATCGGTGATGGGATTAGACAAAATATCGTAGACTTGATTACTTCCACTGGGCGATCCTACACGAAGCTCTTTATCGTGACAGATTCAGCCGTCGATGCCCTTTATGGAGATGAAATGGTTCAATTACTTAAACAGAAATGGTCTGTACAAAAAATAGTGGTGCCAAACGGAGAACAATCAAAATCTTTTGCGCAGTTTGAGCAGATTCATACGAAAGCCATCCAATTTCAACTCGACCGCTCCTCATGCATCATTGCATTAGGAGGCGGGGTGATTGGAGACTTGGCTGGCTTTGCTGCTGCCACTTATATGAGAGGCATTGATTTTATTCAAGTACCGACCACGCTGCTTGCACATGATAGTGCAGTCGGCGGAAAAACCGGAATCAATCATCCGCTCGGCAAAAATTTAATTGGTGCGTTTCATCAACCGGCTGCTGTCATCTATGATACAAGTATGCTAGAGACACTCTCACCAATAGAGCTGAGATCAGGCTTTGCTGAGGTGATAAAACATGCACTGATTTCAAGTGAAGTCTTTTTATCAGAACTGATGTCCATTCGTTCGTTGACAGAATTATCAAAGGATGAACTGGCACATATGCTTTATCAAGGGATTCAAGTGAAAGCATCCATTGTTCAAGAAGATGAAAAAGAACAAGGTGTGCGGGCATACTTGAATTTAGGTCATACACTAGGGCATGCCATTGAAGCGGAGTATGGATACGGTGCGATCACGCATGGAGATGCCATTGCAATTGGCATGCAGTTTGCTTTATATGTCAGTGAAAAAGAGCAAGGACTCAGTCTAGATCGCGAGAAACTTAAAGTGTGGATGAAAGAACTAGGGTTCCCAGTACAAGTCACACAAACGATTTCAACCAAAACATTTGTCGATCGCATGATTGGTGATAAGAAGGCAAGAGGCGGGAGTGTTCAGTTTGTTTTGCTAAAACAAGTTGGAGACGTCACCCTGCAATCTTTCACAAAAGATGAGCTGTATCACTGGCTCGAAGAATGGAAACGGGAGGAGGGCTGTCTATGATGTTTCGCGGCATACGCGGGGCTACAACTGTGACAGAAGATACTGAAACAGAAGTGTTAACCAAAACGAAGCAGCTGCTAGAAGCGATCATTTCAAAAAACCAAGTAGATCCAGAGCGTGTCGTGCAGATCTTGATTTCAGCTACACAAGATATTCACTCTGTTTTTCCAGCAAAAGCACTCAGGCAGTTTGAAGGATGGACCTATGTGCCTGTCACTTGTATGCAAGAGCTTGACATTGATGGAGGTCTAAAGAAGTGTATTCGCGTTTTAATGACCGTTCAGACAGATGTCAAGCAGGAAGACATACAGCACGTATACTTGGAAGAGGCTGTCACGCTTCGGCCTGATTTACAGTTGACAAAAAACAAGGAATTATAATACGATATGAACAGCCGAAGTTTACACACAGGTGTGAACGGCATTGCAAGCTTAGAGAAGATGAGAATGAGACTAGGGTAGTTGAGATGAGTAGAGTTGAGCAGAGATACGATACTTCTATTTAATCATACTGCCTAAAAGAGCGAAGCCTCTTTTAGGCTTATTTCGTATACTCAAACAAATCCTCAAGATGTCCCCTCATTCTCCTTAATTCCATTTAAGGAGTGTGCTTATGAAATCCCAATCAAACCTTACCCAATTTTTAAGAGACAGCCAGTTTTACAAAACCATCCCGATTGTTGAAACCATTACAGTTGATACGCTCTCACCCATTCAAATTGTTGAGAAACTGAAACAGGATATTGTGTATTTGCTAGAAAGCAAAGACGAATCTTCTAGCTGGTCGAGATATTCCTTTATCGGATTACATCCTTTTTTAACATTACATGACGAGCAAGACCATTATATTGCTCGTGACGCTGCAGGAAAGTCAGTGATGCAAAAAGCGGAGCTGAAAGAGTTGCTTGACTGGATGAAAGAGCAATATCAAATCAAGACACCTGAAATTGATATCCCATTTACTGGCGGAGCCGTAGGGTACTTAAGTTACGACCTCATTCCCAACATTGAGCCGTCTGTCAAGCCGCATCCGAATGCATCAACAACAGATAATTGCACATTATTTGTTTGCCAAACAATGATCGCATTTGATCATGAAACAAACCAAGTTCATTTTATTCAGTACACGCAGCTGAACGGTCATGAAACAGACGAAGAAAAAATTCTGGTTTATCGAGAAAATCAAAAGCAGCTTGAACTGATGGTACAGCAGCTTCATACAAAAATTGATATGAAAGAACTGATTATCTCAGGGAATATGAATGAACCCCCTTCGTTTGAACAGGTGACGTCTACCTATGAAAAAGCAAAATTTTTAAAGGATGTCGAAAAAATCAAGGAGTATATTCGAGCGGGTGATATCTTCCAGGGTGTACTTTCTCAGCGTTTTGACATTCCAGTGACAGTGAGCTCATTTGAATTATATCGTGTGCTTCGGATCGTCAATCCATCACCGTATATGTATTTTATGAAATTAAAAGATCGAGACTTAGTGGGAAGCTCGCCAGAACGATTAATCCATGCGAAAAACGGTCACTTAGAAATCCATCCAATTGCTGGTACAAGAAAACGAGGAATGACAAAAGAAGAAGATGATGCACTAGCAAGAGAGTTGCTCGATGATGAAAAAGAAAAAGCAGAACATTACATGCTAGTGGATCTGGCTCGAAATGATGTGGGGCGTGTGGCAGAGTATGGCAGTGTGTCTGTCCCAACTTTTACAAAAGTCGTGAACTTTTCGCACGTCATGCACATTATTTCTATTGTGACAGGGAAGCTGAAGCAGGATACACATCCAGTAGATGCACTTATGTCCGCTTTTCCAGCAGGCACATTGACAGGCGCCCCAAAAATTAGGGCGATGCAATTATTAAACGAAATGGAGCCTGAGCCAAGAGAGACGTATGGCGGCTGTATTGCCTATATTGGTTTCGACGGCAATATCGATTCCTGTATTACCATTCGCACAATGAGCGTCAAACATCAGACTGCTTCAATACAAGCAGGTGCCGGCATTGTCGCTGATTCCGTTCCAGAAAACGAATGGGAAGAGACATGTAATAAGGCAGGAGCACTTCTAAAAGCCATTCAGCTTGCTGAACATATTTTCTCAGAAAAGGAGAGTGTGCCAAATGAATCAACGACTATCAGCTCTTGTTAATGGAGGAAAACTATCAGAAGAAGAAGCGAATGGCCTGATGCATGATATGATGAGCGGCTCGTTAACAGATGCTGAAGTCGCTGCTAGTCTATCTATTTTAGCGCATCGAGGAGAAACCGCCGAAGAAATGACAGGCT
Organism: Bacillus sp. FSL K6-3176; assembly: GCF_038003325.1. NCBI lineage: Bacteria > Bacillati > Bacillota > Bacilli > Caryophanales > Bacillaceae > Bacillus > Bacillus sp. FSL K6-3176. The sequence goes on along the minus strand of NZ_JBBOOX010000001.1, from coordinate 2,098,228 downwards.
TCGTGAAAGCCATGAGGCAGCATGCAGCACCAGTGGAAAGGTCACTTGATGTCGTTGATACGTGCGGGACAGGAGGCGACGGTTTATCAACATTTAATATATCAACAGCCGCTGCCATCGTTGCTTCGGCTGCTGGGGCGAAAATCGCCAAGCACGGAAATCGTTCCGTCTCCTCTAAAAGCGGGAGTGCTGACGTGCTAGAATGTCTTGGTATTCAAATTCAATCCACACCTGAAGAAACAAGACGGCAAATACAGCAGAAAAACATGGGCTTTTTATTTGCACCGCTCTATCATTCTTCGATGAAACAAGTAGCCACCGTACGCAAGCAGCTCGGATTTCGGACGGTATTTAACTTATTAGGACCGCTTTGCCACCCGATGCAGGCCAAAAAGCAAATCATTGGTGTGTATGCAAAGGAAAAGGCAAAGCTCATGGCGAAAGCTCTTGCTCCTTTAGAGCCAGAACATGTCCTGTTTGTTTGCGGAGATGATGGGCTGGATGAATTAACCATTACAGCAAATTCATACATCATTGAACTCAAAAAAGGTGTCATGACAGAATATACGTTAAACCCAGAAGACTTTGGACTTGAAAAAGGGCATTTATCAGACATTCAGGTCCAATCACCAGAAGAAAGCGCCAAATTGATTCAGAATATATTGAATTATCAAGCGGGTGGAGCACCGCTTCATATTACAGCGCTTAATGCTGGGGCCGCATTATATGTGGCAGGAAAAGCAGAGAGTCTGATGGCAGGGACAATGAAAGCATTAGAAACGATCAAAAACGGATCAGCTAAAGAACAATTAGCCCGTCTAAAACAAAAAACGAAAGAGGAAGAGATCTATGCTTAATCAAATTATCGCCCGTAAAAAAGAACATGTGCAAACCTTGCAATTACCTGAGGAAGGACATTATGAAAGACAATCATTTAAAGAAGCCCTTATGAATCCTCACCGCTCGATCGGACTGATTGCTGAGGTGAAAAAAGCGTCTCCTTCCAAAGGCATCATTCAGCCTCATTTTGATCCTTTACAGACAGCAAAAGCATACGAAGCATCAAATGCAGATTGTTTATCTGTCTTAACGGATGAACCGTTTTTCCAAGGGAAAAACGAATATTTGTCTCTTATTAAAGAACACATCACACGTCCTATTTTAAGAAAAGATTTCATTATTGACTCTATACAAGTAGAAGAATCGAAACGGATAGGGGCAGATGCCATTTTATTAATTGGAGAGGTGCTTGAGCCGCAAAAGCTGTATGAGCTCTATACAGAAGCGAAAGAAAAAGGAATGGATGTCCTCGTTGAAGTACATGCAGCACATACACTAGAAAAGATTTTACACCTATTCACTCCTGAGATCATCGGTGTGAACAACCGGAATCTCAATACGTTTACAACAACTGTTGAACAAACAAAAGAGATCGCGCCACTTGTTCCAAAAGACGTATTACTAGTAAGTGAAAGTGGCATAAAGACATTTGATGATCTGACCTTTGTGAAACAGCACGGAGCAAACGCCGTTCTTGTTGGTGAATCTTTAATGAGGGAACGATCACAGGAGAAAGCCGTTCAGGCATTGTTCGGAGAATGAAGAAAATTAAGCCTTACTTAAAATATTGCGGTGCTGTCTCACAAGAGGATGTCGCATGCATCTCGCAATCTCAAGCGGATGCCATCGGTTTTATTTTTGCGCCGAGTAAAAGACGAGTTGATCCAGATCAAGTGAAACACTGGCTGTCACAAGTAAAATGCAAAAAAGAGATAGTGGGGGTATTTGTGAATGAAAAAACACCAAAAGTGTGCGAGATCACAAACAACCTCCCCTTAGATATTGTGCAGCTTCATGGCGATGAGACGCCAGAAGTTGCAAATGACATTAAACAGCATACGAAGGCGCTCGTTTGGAAAGTGTTCCATCACGAGCCCGATGTAAACGACACACTTGAACATATGACGGCATTCGCTCCAAGTGTCGACGGTTTTCTCATTGATGCGAAAGTAAAAGGAATGAGAGGCGGTTCTGGAACAGCTTTTGCATGGGAGGCGGTGCCTTCATATGTTCAGCATGCAAAACAACTGGGAAAAACTTGCGCCATTGCTGGCGGGATCACGCCAGACACCATAATAGATCTGCTTGCTTTTGGTCCAGACGTCATAGACCTTTCAAGCGGTATAGAAGAAAACGGGAAGAAAAGCAGTACAAAGATGAAAGCGCTCGAAGAAAGGATGTTGAACCATGTACGCATATCCAAATGAGATTGGCAGATATGGAGAATTTGGAGGGAAATTCGTTCCTGAAACGCTCATGCAGCCACTAGAAGAGATCGAACAAGCTTTTCGTGAATTAAAAGAAGACCCTGCTTTTCAAAAGGAATATATATCGCTTTTGAAAAACTATTCAGGCAGACCAACCGCACTCACATATGCTGATCAATTATCGGCATATCTCGGCGGTGCTAAAATCTATTTAAAAAGAGAAGATTTAAACCATACAGGCGCTCATAAAATTAACAATGCGCTTGGGCAGGCACTGCTAGCGAAAAAAATGGGGAAATCAAATATTATCGCCGAAACAGGAGCAGGTCAGCACGGTGTAGCTGCTGCAACAGTGGCCGCAAAATTCGGTTTATCCTGCACTGTATTTATGGGAAAAGAAGATGTGGAAAGACAATCACTCAATGTGTTCCGAATGAAACTACTCGGCGCTGAAGTCATACCTGTTACTAGCGGGAACGGAACATTAAAGGATGCAACCAATGAAGCCATCCGCTATTGGGTCCAGCATTGCAGTGACCACTTTTATATGATTGGCTCAGTCGTTGGACCTCATCCGTATCCTCAAATCGTCAGTGAATTTCAGCGGATGATCGGAGATGAGGCAAAAGCACAGATACTTGAAAAGGAAGGGCAGCTTCCTCATAAAGTCGTTGCCTGTGTTGGCGGCGGAAGCAATGCGATAGGAATGTACCGGGCGTTCTTAGATGAAGAGGTCGATATCATTGGTGTAGAAGCTGCTGGGAAAGGAATCGACACTCCGCTTCATGCAGCAACCATCACGAAAGGGACAAAAGGTGTCATACATGGATCTTTGACATACTTGATCCAAGACGAATTTGGTCAAATTATTGAGCCTTATTCGATTTCAGCTGGATTAGACTATCCGGGGATTGGGCCAGAGCATGCGTATTTGCATGCGAGCGGCCGGGTTCAATATGTGAGTGCGACAGATCAAGAAGCACTAGATGCGTTAAAGCTGCTCACAGAAAAAGAAGGAATTCTGCCAGCGATCGAATCTGCACATGCTTTAGCAAAAGCGTTTGAGATGAGCCAGAACATGAGTGAAGACGACATTGTTCTTGTCTGCTTGTCAGGCAGAGGAGATAAGGACGTGCATACATTAATGAATGTGCTTGAAAGTGAGGGTGAAACAAAATGATCACATTTCAATTAGAGCAAGGTCAGAAATTATTTATTCCATTTATTACAGCGGGTGATCCATCAGAAGAGATCACCATTGATTTAGCCCTCGCACTTCAATCAGCAGGGGCACATGCGATTGAACTAGGTGTTCCGTATTCCGATCCGTTAGCGGACGGCCCCGTCATTCAAAGAGCTTCTAAAAGAGCACTTCATCATGGTATGAATATCGTAAAAGCGATAGAATTAGCAGGAAAGATGAAAAAAAACGGCGTAAAAATTCCTGTAATTCTATTTACGTATTATAATCCTGTGTTACAATTAGACACAGAATACTTTTTCGCTTTACTGCGCAAAAATCATATTTCGGGACTCTTAACACCCGACTTGCCTTTTGAAGAGAGCAGCGAGCTACAGAAGAACTGTCAAGCACACGACATTTCATATATATCACTCGTTGCACCAACAAGCAAGGAACGATTAGAAAAAATTGTAGAGCAGGCAGAAGGTTTTGTGTATTGTGTTTCATCTCTCGGCGTCACAGGTGTCAGACAATCTTTCGACGCATCGATTACAGATTTTATTCAACAAGTGAAACAGTTGAGTCAAATACCAGTTGCTGTAGGTTTTGGTATTTCAACAAGAGAACAAGTAGACTCAATGAATAAAATGAGTGATGGTGTCGTTGTCGGCAGTGCGCTTGTCAAAAAAATTGAAGAGCTTCAAGAACAATTAGTAGCAAGTGATACACGCCAAGAGGCTTTAAGAGAATTTGAAACATATGCAAAAACATTTAGTCCCCTCTATTCATTCAAATGAGGTGAAACATTTTGCAAATCAAAGATCAATTAAAACAGCTAAAACCGTATCAACCTGGGAAACCAATTGAAGAGGTCAAAAAAGAATATCAATTAGACAAAATTGTGAAATTGGCTTCAAATGAAAACCCTTTTGGATGTTCCACACATGCAAGAGAGGCTATACAAGCTGAACTTGAACATTTAGCGATTTATCCAGACGGATACAGCGCAAGTTTAAGAACGGAACTGGCTGAGTTTCTTCAAGTAAATGAAAAACAATTAATATTCGGGAATGGCTCAGATGAACTTGTGCAAATTATTGCTAGGGCATTCCTTGATCAACATACAAATACGGTGATCCCATCTCCGTCATTCCCGCAATACCGTCACAATGCAGTAATTGAGCATGCAGAGATTAGAGAAGTACCACTTCTAAATGGTGGAGCTCATGATCTAAAGGGAATGCTGGATGCGATGGATGACAACACAAAAGTCGTTTGGGTGTGTAACCCGAACAATCCGACAGGAAATCATTTGTCAGAATCTGAGCTAGTATCGTTCTTAGATCAAGTGCCTGCTCATGTGCTTGTCGTTCTAGATGAAGCATATTTTGAATATGTCCGCGCAGAAGACTTTCCGAACAGTTTATCTCTATTAAAAGCCTATCAAAATGTCATTGTATTGCGCACATTCTCTAAAGCATATGGACTTGCGGCACTTCGAGTAGGTTATGGGGTTGCTTCAGAGGAATTGATTACCGCCATTGAACCTGCGAGAGAGCCATTTAATACAAGTCGTATCGCTCAGGCAGCTGCACGTGCAGCCATTAAAGATCAAGACTTCATTCAATCGTGCAGACAAAAAAATGAAGCAGGTCTTAAACAATATCAAGAATTTGCAGACCGTTTTGGATTATTTATCTATCCATCTCAAACAAACTTTGTGCTGATTGATTTTAAAAGAGATGCAGATGAGCTGTTCAATGCACTTTTGAAAAAGGGCTATATCGTTCGATCTGGTCAAGCTCTCGGATTCCCAACTTCTTTACGTATTACTGTTGGAACAAAGGAGCAAAATGAAGAAATCCTAACTACACTTGCCGATTTATTACAAGGCATTCGTGCGTAGCATAACAATGAAGTCATATCCTGTTTATGGGATATGGCTTTCGTTGTAACTCATCCAATATACATATAAGCTAGAAACAGCTTGTTTAATTTTCGCGAAAAATCAGGTGATGAACATGAATGAAGCAAACGAAACCATATTAATCGCTGGGCTCGGTTTAATTGGTGGTTCTATTGCACTGTCGATTAAAAAAGAATTTCCACATAAAAAAATTGTAGGCTATGATGTCTCTAAAGAACAAATGATTGCTGCAACAAAACTAGGGATCATCGACGCGACTGCCGAGTCCTTTATGGAAGGCTTAAATGAAGCAGCAACGATTATTTTGGCAACGCCAGTACAACAAACCGTCAAAATGTTAAGTGATATTGCAGCATCTGGAATTGAAAGAGAGCTCACGATTACGGATGTAGGGAGCACAAAGCAAAAGGTCGTTCACTTTGCTGAAAAAACGTTGCCTGATCATTACCAATTTATTGGCGGGCATCCGATGGCAGGGTCTCATAAATCAGGTGTCATTGCAGCGAAAGACTTTTTATTTGAAAATGCATTCTACATTTTAACGCCAGCAAAGGTAACAAGTCGTCAGGCTGTTGACCGTTTGAAGGATCTGCTGAAGGGAACCAATGCTCATTTCATTGAAATGACACCCGAAGAACATGATGCTGTGACAAGTGTGATTAGTCACTTTCCACATATCGTCGCTGCCAGTCTTGTGCATCAAGCGCATCATTTTGAAGAAGAATTTCCTCTTGTAAAACGGTTTGCTGCTGGAGGCTTTCGAGATATTACCCGTATTGCATCAAGTAATCCTGCAATGTGGCGCGATATCCTTTTGCACAATAAAAACAAGATTTTAGACCGATTTCATGAATGGAAAAAAGAGATTGACCGCATTGAATCCTTTGTGCAACAAGAAGATGCTGAGGGGTTATTCTCTTATTTCCAAGAGGCCAAGGAATATCGCGACGGCCTGCCTCTGAGGAAAAAAGGAGCTATCCCTGCTTTTTATGATCTTTATGTCGATGTGCCGGATCATCCTGGTGTTATTTCGGAAATTACAGGATATCTAGCAAATGAAAACATCAGTATTACAAATATCCGTATTATTGAAACGCGAGAAGACATTAACGGGATTTTACGCATTAGTTTTCAAACAGATGACGATCGAAAGCGGGCAGAACTCTGTATAAAAAATAGAGCAAATTACGATACATTTTATGCTGATTGAGGTGAGGAAGATGAAAATTCATAAAAGTGCTCCTATGAATGGAGAAATTCATATTCCAGGAGATAAATCCATTTCTCATAGATCTGTGATGTTTGGCGCTATTGCTGACGGTACTACAGTAGTAAAAAACTTTCTTCCTGGCGCTGATTGTTTAAGCACGATTGATTGTTTTAGAAAAATGGGTGTCGACATCGAACAAAAAGGTACAGATGTTGTCATTCATGGTAAGGGACTAAAAGGACTTAAAGAGCCGAGTGATATTCTCGATGTCGGTAACTCTGGCACGACTATTCGTTTAATGATGGGAATCTTGGCTGGCTGTGAGTTCCACAGTACGCTGATCGGAGACGAAAGTATTGCCAAAAGACCGATGAAACGGGTAACAGGTCCGCTAAGACAATTAGGAGCCAAGATAGATGGCAGAGCAAGTGGCGAGTATACACCGCTTTCTATACGTGGGGGCAATTTAAAAGCTATCTCTTATGAGTCTCCGGTTGCAAGTGCGCAAATTAAATCGGCTGTCCTTTTAGCTGGACTGCAGGCAGAAGGAACAACGACGTTAACTGAACCGCATAAATCAAGAGACCATACCGAAAGAATGTTATCAATGTTTGGTGTCTCGCTACATGAAGATGCACAAAGTGTTTCAATTGAAGGTGGACAAACGTTAAAAGCAACAGATGTATTTGTCCCTGGAGATATTTCTTCAGCTGCATTTTTCTTAGTGGCTGGATCTATCGTTCCAAACAGCCGGATTGTATTGAGAAATGTCGGTTTGAACAAAACGAGAACTGGTATTATAGATGTGCTAAAACAAATGGGTGCAGACCTCGACATTCAAGAAGTGGATGCTAAAGGCGGAGAACCGTACGGTGATTTAACGATCTCTACCTCTTCATTAAAAGGGATCGACATTTCAGGTGATATGATCTCTAGACTGATCGACGAAATTCCTATTATTGCGCTCCTAGCTACTCAAGCAGAAGGAACAACGATCATTAAAGATGCCGCTGAATTAAAAGTGAAAGAAACCAATCGTATTGATACAGTCGTTTCAGAACTTAAAAAACTAGGTGCTCATATTGAAGCAACAGATGATGGAATGAAGATTCATGGTAAAACGAGCCTTAAAGGCGGCGCAGTCGTCTCAAGCTACGGAGATCATCGAATTGGTATGATGTTAGGAATTGCGGCATGTATAACAGAGCAAGCAATCGAGATTGAAGATACAGATGCAGTACGTGTATCTTACCCAAATTTCTTTGAACACATTGAATACTTAACGCAAACAGTCTGAGGATTTCCTCAGGCTTTTTCTTTCCTTTTGCATATTTGAAAGAACTATAGCATAGCTTGTCTCAAGGTGAAACCTTGAAAAAGAGCATTTTGCTGATTCAAAAACAATTTTTTAGTGTATTCGGTTTACAAATCGTCAGTTTAGTAAAGTATTGATTGAAAAAGAGTCTTCAAAACACAAAAATGGCTTCATGTTAAAAGAGCAACATATTTGCTGGATATGCAGCTGTCGATTATGATATGAAGTAACAACAGTTTAGGTTTTTGGAAACAGAAAGGAACGGTTTGATTTGAATAGTTCATTACAAGAAGCCATAAAATTAGTTGAGGCGGGTGAGACTGAAAAGGGACTCCAAACACTTGCTCAAGCAGAGAAGCATCTTCATGATGAAGAAAAAGCGCAGGCAGCTCAGTTATATTATGACTGGGGAGATATTGATAAAGCGCGGAATCTCATTAGTGATTTACATGATTTATATCCAGAAGAAACAGGATTAACCTGTTTTTATGCAGAGTTGTTAATAGACTCTGATGAAGAAGAGAAGGCAATAGCAGTTCTTGAAACGATTCCTGAAGATGACGATGCGTATCCAGAGAGTTTATTGTTAATGGCAGATTTGTATCAAATGCAAGGACTATTTGAAGTCAGTGAACAAAAGCTTTTAAAAGCGAAAGAGTTACTACCTCATGAAGCCGTCATTGATTTTGCTTTAGGGGAATTGTATTTTTCTCAAGGTCTTTCAAAGAAAGCAGCCGACTATTTCTACAAAGTGGCCGATCAACAAAATGAAATTGGCGGTGTCAATGTATATCAGCGGCTCGCTGAATCATTAAGCACAGCTGGAGAATTTGAAGATGCCCTTGAATGGTATGAAAAGGCTGTAAAGGATCAAGTGGATCCAAATACACTTTTTGGCTACGGATTTACAGCGATGAGGGCTGGCAGAACGAAAACGGCTATTCAGCAGCTTTCTGAACTAAAAGATATTGATCCTTCGTATTCGTCACTTTATATGCCTTTAGCCAAAAGCTATGAGGAAGAAGGACTATATCATGAAGCTTTAGAGATAGTAAAAGAAGGAATTAAAGTGGATGAGTATAACAAAGAGTTATATTTATATGGGGCAAAGATTGATTTGAAAAATGGCCATTCGGAAGATGCGAAAAAATTGCTTCAAGAAGCACTTGCTCTTGATCCAGGATATATTGAAGCGGTTCAAACGCTGCTTGCGATCTATTTAAATGAAGAGCTGTTTGATGAAATTCTGGATGTGATTAAAGAGGTTAAAAGTTTTGGGGAAGAAGATCCAAAATGGAATTGGTATGCTGCTTCTGCTTCTGTCGGACGAGAAGAATACGATGAAGCCGCTGAGTATTTCAAACTTGCTCTGCCTGATTTTGATGAGGAACGTGACTTTTTATATGAATATGCTTCGTTCCTTTTAGAAGAAGGCAGACAAAAAGAAGCCTTGCCGTTATTACGAAAAGTTCTTCAGAAAGATGGCACGAATGAAGAAATTGAAGAAACGATTTTAAGAATTGAAGACGAAATTTCCTTATAGTTTGCAGGAATGAAGAACTGGTTTGTTGAATAATTCATGTATAGCAATTTAATTTACGATAGAGGAGGGAATAACATGCAGACCCCTGTTTCTGTCAATGAAAAGAAGGAATTTATCCGGTGGTTCTTAAACCATTATCAGTTAAAGCGAAGAGAGTGTGTTTGGATATTAAATTATTTAATGAGTCACGACTCTTTGATGGAAAAGGTTCATTTTGTAGAGCAAGCAGAATTTTGCCCAAGGGGAATTATTATGTCAACACACTGTGTGGATGAAGTTCCCTTTAGATTTTATAAAGAAAATATCATGACGACAGATGCAGAAAAATCATTTCATGATATTCGTTTGAATAAACAGCAAGATTTGTTTATTCAATTGAATTTCCGATCTGCATATCGTTCGCCGGAATATGCCGCTGTACTTGAAACAAATCCTCATATTCCTAAAGATCTTTATGAAAATGAAAAAGATAAAGATCTTGCTGAGAAAGTGCTAGAGCATTCTATTGCTACTTTCCAAAAAGAACGGCTGATGAAAGAAATCGATGAAGCGCTTGACCGTCATGATCAAGAAACATTTAATAAGTTAGCAAAAGAATTAAGCCTATTATCATAAACCAAGCCAATAAGCCTTGCCCTATACAGGCAGGGCTTATGTGATGAAAGAGGGGAACTAGATGAAGTTTCAGGCGGAGGACGCGGATCTCTTTTTACAATCTAAAGATTACATTGATACCGCTATCATTCCATTAGTTGGGATTAATGCGAGCCATATCAAACAAACCGTGTCTTTAGGTGAGTTTACAATGCTTGTGGCAGAAGATCTTGAAAGGCAACTGAAAGGCAGAGTGTTTCTTTTTCCTCCACATACATATTTAGAAGTAAATCATCGTAAGCAAGAAGACATACTTGCAGTAAAACAATCATTGCAAGAACATTTTCAGCATGTTGTGTTTATCACATCTGATAACAAATGGAAAGAACAGCTAGAAGTGAGCGAATCGGCATTTATATTGCAGTCTGTTCCGCTTGAGCATTTAAAGGTCAATTTAAAGCAAAAAGTCATTCAAGACAGTGTAGAACAAATTTTGAACTTTTTGTTACAAAAATGGAACCCTTCATAAAAACCCTTACATTTGCATTGTACATAGCTTTTTAGGCTGTTGACCTTGTGAATAGATTGATATATTATGAGGGTGTCCTAGTTTTATGAAATTTTTTCTAATTCAGTTATAAAGTAGCTGACGACCTGAGGGGGGGAGAAAAAAATGAGCGAGAAGAGACATGGAGTGTCCAGGCGTCAATTTTTGAATTACACGTTGACCGGCGTGGGGGGATTTATGGCCGCTGGAATGCTCATGCCTATGGTTCGCTTTGCGCTTGACCCTGTGCTAAAAGGAACAGAGGATCAGGATATGGTTCAAGTTGTCAGTGTAGATGAACTGACAAAGGAACCGAAGCGCTTTGACTTTAAAATTGATCAAGTAGATGCATGGTATGAGTCAAAGGAATCTAGGTCTGCATGGGTGTACAAAGAAGGGGATGAAATTGTCGCTTTATCGCCAATCTGTAAACATTTGGGATGTACAGTGAACTGGAACAGTGATCCGAAAAATCCAAACAAATTTTTCTGCCCATGCCATTATGGGCTGTACGACAAGGATGGTACAAACGTACCCGGAACTCCACCGCTTGCTCCGCTTGACCATTATAAGCAGCAAGTGAAGGACGGATACCTCTATCTTGGAAAAGCTGTGCCGAAAGGGGAAGGGTAACGATGCTTAACAAGATTTACGATTGGGTAGATGAGCGGCTGGACATCACACCGATATGGAGAGACATTGCGGATCATGAAGTGCCTGAGCACGTCAATCCAGCACATCATTTCTCTGCTTTTGTGTATTGTTTTGGCGGTTTAACGTTTTTTGTGACGGTCATTCAAGTCCTTTCGGGCATGTTTTTAACGATGTATTATGTACCGGATATTAAAAACGCATGGGAATCTGTCTATTATTTGCAAAATGAAGTGGCATTTGGACAGATTGTTAGAGGGATGCACCACTGGGGTGCGAGTCTAGTCATTGTTATGATGTTTTTACATACGCTGAGGGTCTTTTTCCAAGGGGCGTATAAAAAGCCTAGAGAGCTAAACTGGATTGTCGGTGTGCTCATTTTCTTTGTGATGCTTGGACTTGGTTTTACAGGATATCTTTTACCGTGGGATATGAAGGCGCTATTTGCGACGAAGGTTGGTCTTCAAATTGCAGAGGCGACACCTTTCATTGGGAAAGAGATTAAAACGCTGCTTGCAGGTCATCCTGACATTGTAGGTGCACAAACGCTGACGAGATTTTTCGCTATCCATGTCTTTTTCTTGCCAGCGGCATTATTTGGGCTGATGGCTGCCCACTTTATTATGATTCGTAAGCAAGGAATTTCTGGACCGCTGTAAAATTTTGCGTTTGATGAATGTTCAATGAGGAGGGGATGACTTTGCATAGGGGAAAAGGGATGAAGTTTGTCGGAGATTCTAGAATACCGGCAGAAAGAAAACCTAACATACCTAAAGACTATTCCGAATATCCGGGAAAAACCGAAGCCTTTTGGCCGAACTTTCTTTTAAAGGAATGGCTTGTAGGTGCTGTTTTTTTAATTGGATTTCTTGTCCTAACTGTTGTTCATGCACCTCCGCTTGAGCGGATGGCTGATCCGACAGATACGGGCTATATTCCGCTGCCAGACTGGTATTTCCTATTTTTATACCAGTTGTTAAAATATGAGTTTGCTGCAGGGAGCTATACGGTAGTTGGCGCAATGATTATGCCTGGAATTGCGTTTGGTGCTCTTTTACTCGCACCATTTCTTGATTCTGGTCCTGAACGTAGGCCATATCGAAGACCAATTGCAGTTGGAATGATGATTCTTGCAGTTGGTGCAGCAACCTATTTAACATGGGAGTCTGTTGCTACTCATGACTGGGAAGCAGCAGCGAAGCAAGGTGAAATCAAGAAAGAAGCAGAGATTGATACCTCAGCTGAAGAGTATAAAATTTATCAAGAGCAGACATGTATCTCCTGTCACGGAGATAATATGCAAGGCGGGGCAGCTGGACCGTCACTTGTTGACAATGGCTTAGCACCAGAGGAAATTGCGAAAATCGCTGTAGAAGGAAAAGGCAACATGCCTAAGGGTATTTTTAAAGGTAGCGATGAAGAACTTGAAAAGCTCTCAAAATATTTATCTGAGGTCAAATCTAAATAATTCAGTTGTTTAAATGCAAGTACAAGGATATACTCAAAAAGAGAAAAAAGCTGGCGCTGTCAGCTTTTTTCTGATTTTAACAGATCGTGAGTGAAGAGAAATATGAGATGGATTCAATATTTGCTAGCCACACGCTACATGCTTGTGCTGGTGCTCATTGTCAACTTTCTTGGTACTGTGTACGGCTACTACTGGTATATCCCGCAGCTCGTTGAGACGCCGGCTATCTTTTTACCTTTTGTTCCAGACAGTCCGACGGCAAGCTTTTTCTTTTTATTTGTATTACTAGCCTTTCTAATGAAACGCCATGCTCCTTATTTTGAAGCACTGGCCCTTGTCACCTTGATCAAATATGGATTATGGGCTGTAGGGATGAATCTTTTCGTGCTCGTTTCTGTTGATGATTTTCCTTGGGAAGGATATATGCTAATTGGTTCGCACTTTGCGATGGCGGTACAGGCTGTGTTATTTGCGCCGTATTATCGTTTTCAAATGCGTCATTTGGTTGTAGCAGGCATATGGATTTTACATAATGATGTGATTGATTATGTATTTGGAATGATGCCGCGTTATTCTATGCTTTCTGCCTATTCAAATGAGATCGGCTACGTGACGTTTTGGTTAAGTATTGCCGTTCTTCTTGTTTCGTATTATCTTGTCATCTCGAAAAAATCGGTCAAGCTTGAACTCCCTTAACAATGTTGGTCTAACCTTGTCCTTTTCTTCATACGCTGTATGGAGAAAGGCTAGGAGGGACTTGCATGAAACGAAAGTCAATCGCGATGATTCTATTATTATTTCTTGTCTTGCATCCAGCTGCTGCAAAAGGTGAGGAAACAACAGCTGCTAAAGCGCTGCAAGAATTAACGGAACTATCAGATTCAATCTTTCAATTAACGAGACAAGCTAAATATGATGAGGCATTACAAGTTGCATTGTATGCTGAAAAGACATTTAAAGCTGAGAATTGGCGCGGAACTTTGACGAATACGCAGGTTCGGCAAATTACACTTGGCTATCAAGATATCATTAAAGGACTCCCGCAGGAAGACTTAAATGAGCGCGAAAAACTTCGGTATGCCTCTCAGTTTAGAATGCTTCTCGATGCGATACAATCAAATTCAGAACCTCTTTGGGGATCTCTCGAGAAGCCGATTATGGGGTCTTTTCCGACATTAAAGAAAGAAGTAAAAGATCCAGAATCGACGACGTTCTATGAAACTTGGAATGAGCTGGTTTCATTGTATGATATGATTTATCCGAGTTTAACCATTGATATCTCGCCTGAAAAGCTGCAAACGATTAAGCAGCACATGGAAGTAATTGAACAAGGTGAATTTTTAAAAGCATCGAGTGGGACAAAGCTTGAGCGTCTCACGAAACTCGAAGAGGATTTATCAAGTGTGTTTGCGAACGTTGATCAAGATGAAGCGGATCCATCGCTTTTATGGGTCATTTTAACAACAGGAAGTATGATTTTACTCACTTTAACGTATGTTGGGTTTAGGAAATACCGTGCTGAAAAAGAAAAAAAGCAAAAGAGACAAGCCGATTATCCAAAGTCATAAAAAAAGAAGCACCGTTATCGGGCTTCTTTTTTAATGGGGATTGAGCGGCTTTTTATGTTCATCTAATGTGAAGCCTTCACCAAGTACGTCATGCACGTCACTCACTGATACAAAGGCATGAGGATCGACGGAAGTTACGACGCTCTTGAGGTGGACAAGCTCATTTTTTGGAACGACGCAGTAAAGGACGTTGCGTTCCTGTTTCGTATAGGAGCCGACACCCTTTAAAATGGTCACTCCACGCTCCATTTCCTCTGTGATTTTCTTTTGAATGATGTCATCCTTTTCAGAAATAATCATCGCTCCTTTGGCAGCGTAAGCGCCTTCTTGCATGAAGTCGATGACTTTTGCAGCAACAAATACGGCAACAAGTGTATACATGGCTTCTTTGTAATTTAAATAGGTGAGAGAGATGGTAATGACGCACGCGTCGAAGATAAACATCGTTCTTCCCATTGCGACTTGATAATGTTTGTTGATCAATCTTGCAATAATGTCAACGCCGCCTGTTGTCCCGCCGAATTTAAAGATGATTCCGAGGCCTGTTCCGATAAACACACCTGCAAAAAGTGCGGCTAAGGCTAAATCGTGCTGAAGAGGCATATGTATTTGAAAGCGCTGGAAGATGGCTAGAAAGACAGAAAGACTGACGGTTCCGACAATTGTATATGTAAACATGGTTCTTCCAAGCATTTTCCAGCCGATAAAAAAGATCGGAATGTTTAACACAAGGTTTGAAATAGATGGATCAATGTGAAATAGAAAATATAAAAGCAGTGTGATACCTGTAAATCCGCCTTCCGCCAAGTTGTTCTGCATATTAAAATGAACAAGGCCGAAAGAAAAAATCGCAGATCCTATTAAAATAAATACGATATTTTTAAGACGAATTTCTTTTAGCAAAAGATCACTCCTTTTTTTGCTTAGACAGCGATAATATTATATGGTATGGAAGAGAAACAAGCAAACTGAGTTTTAAACATTTGTCAAATATTTATGATTTCGCTAACATGTAAGAGATGGATAGGAGGATGAGCTTCATGACGAATGAAAAAACGCTGCGTCACGTGCAGCAAGAAGTAGATGATTACATAGGACAATTTAAAGAAGGCTATTTCAGCCCGCTTGCCATGATGGCCCGTCTGACAGAAGAATTAGGTGAGCTGGCAAGAGAGGTTAACCATTACTATGGAGAAAAGCCGAAAAAAACAACTGAAACAGAAAAAAGCATGGAAGAAGAAATTGGCGATGTGCTGTTTGTGTTAACATGCCTTGCCAATTCACTCAATATATCACTTGAAGAAGCCCATGATCGTGTGATGCATAAATTCAATACAAGAGACAAAGATCGCTGGACGAAAAAAGAAGGGAAGTAGAGAAGATGACGAATCAAACCATCAAAGTCGTAATCGCTGGAGCAAGAGGAAGAATGGGGATAGAGGCTGTCAAGCTTGCAGAAGAAACAAGCCATTTTGAACTGGTAGCAGCACTTGATCACACACATGAGGGGAAAAAGCTATCTGATGTGCTTCATACAACATCTGATGCGCCCATTTATACGGATATTGACGTGTGTCTTTCAGAAACAGCACCGGATGTATTAATTGATTTGACGACCCCAGAAATCGGGAAAGTACATACAAAAAAAGCCCTTGAACATGGCGTACGTCCAGTTGTAGGCACAACAGGTTTTTCAGAAGACGACCTAAAAGAACTTCAGCAATTAACAGAAGAAAAAGGGATAGGCTGTATTATTGCGCCTAACTTTGCTGTTGGTGCTGTTTTAATGATGAAGTTTGCCAAAATGGCAGCAAATTATTTTCCTGATGTTGAAATCATTGAGCTTCATCATGATAAAAAATTGGACGCTCCGAGCGGTACAGGACTAAAAACAGCTGAAATGATCGCAGAAGTAAGAGAAAGCAAAAAGCAGGGGCACCCTGAAGAAAAAGAACTAATCGAAGGTGCACGAGGAGCAGATTATGATGGCATCCGCCTTCACAGCGTAAGACTTCCAGGCATGATTGCACATCAAGAAGTGCTGTTTGGAATGGACGGACAGACGCTCACGATCCGTCATGATTCTTATAACCGTGCATCCTTTATGTCAGGTGTGAAGCTTTCTGTTGAACAGGTGATGCATATTGATCAACTCGTTTATGGCTTAGAAAATATTATCGACTAATAAGGAGTGGATCCCTGATGAACATTGCTTTAATCGCTCACGATAAGAAAAAAAGTGACATGATTCAATTCGCCATTGCGTATCGAGATCTTTTGGCAGATCATACACTTTATGCAACAGGAACCACAGGTTTAAGAGTGAAAGAAGCGACTGGGCTTCCCGTTCATCGTTTCCAATCAGGACCACTTGGAGGGGATCAGCAGATTGGTGCCATGATTGCTGATAATGCAATGGATCTTGTGCTCTTTTTTAGAGACCCTCTCACTGCACAGCCGCATGAACCGGATGTATCTGCACTCATCCGGCTTTGCGATGTGTATGCCATCCCATTAGCAACCAATATGGGGACTGCCGAAATTTTAGTCAGGAATTTAAATAAAGGTACGTTTGATTTTCGAGATGTAGCAAAAAACGGAGGAACGCATGAAACCACTTGATATCCTTGCATTCGGTGCCCATAGTGATGATGTAGAGATCGGTATGGGTGGAACGATTGCAAAATACGTAAAAAAAGGGGCACGTGTTGGGATTTGTGACTTGACTCAGGCTGAATTATCTTCAAATGGAACGATTGACAGCCGAAAAGAAGAGGCCAGAGCAGCCGCTGCCATTTTAGGCGTCACGACTCGAATCCAGCTCACGCTGCCAGATAGAGGACTTTATCTGAATGACGAAGCGATAAAAGAAATTGCAGGTGTCATCCGAACATATAAACCAAAACTTATTTTTGCCCCGCACCACCAAGATCGACATCCTGATCATGGTCATGCGGGTTCACTTGTAGAAGAGGCCGCTTTTTCTGCAGGTATACATAAATTTGAAGATTCATACAAGCAGCCAGCGCATAAAATAAGCCAGATGTATTATTACATGATTAATGGCCACCATCGTCCAGATTTTGTGATCGATATCTCAGACGAGATGAACCAAAAAATTGATAGCTTACATGCGTATAAAAGCCAATTTGTCAAAACAGAGAGTTCAGTGGAGACACCGCTTGTAAATGGTTATATTGATTTTGTCAAAATGAGAGAGTCGATGTATGGAAGGGAAGTCAATAAACCTTTTGCAGAAGGGTTTCTGACAAAGAAGCCACTTTTGATGGACGATGACTTACTTGGGGGGTAATTATGAAAAAATTGAAGATCGGAATCACTTGTTATCCGAGTGTTGGCGGTTCGGGCATTATTGCCACAGAGCTTGGAAAACGTTTAGCTGAAAAAGGGCACGATGTTCATTTCATTACCTCAAGTATTCCGTTTAGACTCAATAAAGTGTATCCGAATATTTATTTTCATGAGGTGGATGTCAATCAATATGCTGTGTTTCAATATCCGCCTTATGACCTTGCACTGGCAAGTAAACTCGCAGAAGTGGCAAAACGAGAGAAGCTTGATATTATTCATGCGCATTATGCGGTCCCTCACGCCGTCTGTGCGTTCTTAGCTAAGCAAATGACTGGACAGTCTGTCAAAGTCGTCACCACGCTTCACGGGACGGATATTACGGTTTTAGGCTATGACCCATCTTTAAAGGAAGTCATCCGGTTTGCGATCGAATCATCTGACCGCGTAACGGCTGTATCACATTCATTAGCTGCGCAGACATACGATCTGATTAAACCGAATAAAAAAATTGATACGATCCATAATTTCGTCGATGAGCGCGTATATTTGCGTGAAGATCACGAAGTGCTGAAGACGCATTATGGTCTTCTGCAGGATGAGAAGGTCGTCATCCATGTATCAAATTTCCGTAAAGTGAAGCGGGTGCATGACGTGATCCATGTGTTTAAACAGATTTCTGAACAGGTGAATGCAAAACTGCTACTGATTGGGGACGGACCTGAAAAATCGGTTGTTTGCGAGCTTGTGAAAAAGCTTGGATTAACGGACCGCGTGTTATTTTTAGGAAAGCAAGAGAAAGTGGAGGAGCTCTATTCGATTAGTGATTTGAAGCTGCTGCTTTCTGAGAAAGAGAGTTTTGGTCTTGTACTACTTGAAGCAATGGCATGCGGAGTACCTTGTATAGGAACAGACGTTGGAGGAATTCCAGAGGTGATTGCACATGGAGAGACAGGATTCCTTGTTCCGCTTGGTGATGTAGATGGAGCAGCAAAACATGCCATCACTATTCTGAAAGACAATGCGCTCCATCAGCAAATATCGATGGCAGCCCAGTCTAGTGTGGAAGCCAATTTCTCTTCTGACAAAATTGTGAGAGAGTATGAAGAGCTTTACTTAGAATTGATCGAAGGTGATGTTGAAGATGAATGAACCATTCACACATGCGATCCCTATTTTACATACACTGCACGAACATGGGTATCAAGCTTATTTTGTCGGCGGTGCGGTGAGAGATGTCCTTTTAGGCAGGGAAGTTGGGGATATCGATATTGCGACAGATGCCACACCTGATGTGGTGGAGTCTTTATTTGATAAAACAGTAGATGTCGGCAAAGAGCATGGCACTGTTATTGTTTTACTTGACGGGGTCAGCTATGAGGTCACTACGTTTCGGACTGAATCAGAATATGAAGACTTTCGCCGGCCTAAAGAAGTGGCGTTTATTTCATCACTAAAAGAAGATCTTTTAAGAAGAGATTTAACGATCAATGCAGTAGCCATGGATATTCATGGTGACATCATTGACCATGTAGGCGGCAAGCGGGATATTAAGCGAAGACGAATTCAAACGGTTGGAGATCCTGCGTGCCGCTTTCAAGAAGACGCGCTTCGGATGATGAGAGCGGTGCGGTTTTTAAGCCAGCTCGGGTTTGAGCTTTCTAAAGAGACGGAAGAAGCAATGAAAAAAGATAAACATCTGCTTGCCAACATCTCTGTTGAACGCAAAAAAATCGAAATGGAAAAACTTTTAAAAGGCCGCTACTGTGAGCAAGCCATCAAGGTGCTCATCTCCACCAAATTGTATGAAGAATTGCCCGGCCTCAAAAAGGATCAGCTGAATGAAACGTTCCAAGCTTTCCCGTATTATTTATTGGATGGGTTAGATGAGGTGTGGGGAGCCTTTATCCATTTACTTGGTCTAGATGAGGCGGAGGCGGTGTCCTTTTTAAAAGAATGGAAGTTATCAACGAAACTTTTAAAAGAAGCCGTTGCTATTAGCAAATATGTTGATTGTGACTGGGATGCGGAAAAAATGTTTGAAGCTGGTGAACATGTCCTGCTTTCTAGTATGAAAATCACGCAGCTCAAACATGAGCGTCGCATTTTCTTTGATGAGCTGGAGGCGGCGAAACGTTCATATGATGCGCTGCCGATTAAACAGCTTCAAGACCTTGCAGTGTCAGGAAAAGATTTGATGGCCTTTCGGCAAAAGCCAGCTGGTAAATGGATTGCAGAAGAGCTTGCTTCTGTGAAAAAAGCCGTTTTGCAAAACCAGCTTGAAAACCGAAAAGAAGCCATAGAGGAGTGGCTCATAGCGTGCGATCAGCGATTAGAAAACGATTAATTGAACTATTTACAGCATCTGAGCAAGATTTTGTCTCAAGCCAGCAAATATGTGATGAGCTTGGCTGCTCCCGAACGGCGGTATGGAAGCATATAGAGGATTTGCGAAAAGAGGGATATGAGGTCGAAGCGGTCAGAAGAAAAGGATACCGGCTGCTTCGTAAACCGGACAAAATTAGTGAAGACGAAATTCTGTTTGGTTTGGAAACAGAGCTGTTTGGCCGGCATATTTACTTTCAAGAAGAAGTCGCCTCAACTCAGCTCATTGCCCATGACTTCGTCAATAAAGGAGCCCCGCACGGCTCGCTTGTTGTCAGTGATCATCAGACAAACGGAAAAGGCCGCCTTCAAAGAACGTGGCATTCACCAAATGGGACAGGCATTTGGATGAGTTTGATTCTCCGGCCGGAAATACCGCTGCACAAAGCGCCGCAAATGACGCTTTTAGCATCTGTCGCGATCGCTGAAGCCATAGCGCAGCAAACGGGTCTCAGTCCATCAATCAAATGGCCAAACGATATTTTGCTAAACGGAAAAAAGGTCGTTGGTATTTTGACTGAATTAAAAGCAGAAGCTGACCAAGTTCACGCAGTCATTATTGGTCCAGGCATTAACGTGAATCAGACGGCTAATGATTTTCCTGAAGAATTAAAGGATGTTGCGACGAGTTTGCAAATGGAACTGGGTGAAAAGGTAGACAGAGCGGCATTGATTCAAACCATCATGTCCACCTTTGAAAAAAGGTATGATGAATATATGACTTATGGTTTTGCTCCGATCAAACAATTATGGGAATCGTATGCGATGACCATTGGAAAACGTATCATCGCACGCACCGTCAATGGACAATATGCTGGAACGGCGCTTGGGATTAACGATGAAGGCGTTCTCTTACTCGAAACGGAGGGCGGAATCCAAAACATCTACTCCGCTGACATTGAGATCAAGTCAACTTAAGTGGAACACCCGGCACATTTTTGATATACTTCGTGTGGGCAGTATCTGAAAAAGAACTGTACCTGTTAGGAAGAAAAATTCGATAAATTTCTGCCTTGATCCTAAGGGACTTGGACAGAGGGATGATTCGTCTGCACATGAGAGATAAAAGCGTGTGAGATCAGACAAGCCATCTCCTCTCCAGAATGAGGAGGAACAAATGAAGACAAAGTTAGATTTTTTCAAAATGAAAGAACAAAACGAACCTATCGTGATGCTGACAGCATACGACTATCCAGCTGCAAAGCAAGCGGAAAAAGCGGAAGTCGACATGATCTTAGTTGGTGACTCACTTGGGATGGTTGTCCTTGGACTTGATTCCACAGTGCAAGTGACGATGGATGATATGATTCATCACACAAAAGCAGTGAAAAGAGGCGCAAAAGACACATTTGTTGTGACGGATATGCCATTTATGTCTTATCATTATTCATTAGAAGAAACGATGAAAAATGCAGCACGCATTATGCAAGAAAGCGGTGCTGATGCATTAAAGCTTGAAGGTGGAGACGGAGTATTTGAATCCATTCAAGCACTTACAAGAGGCGGCATTCCTGTTGTAAGCCATTTAGGCCTCACCCCTCAATCAGTCGGTGTCCTTGGCGGCTATAAAGTGCAAGGAAAAGACAAAGAGAGTGCACAGAAATTGATTGAAGATAGTCTGAAATGTGAGGAAGCAGGTGCCATCGCCCTTGTGTTAGAGTGTGTACCTGGTGAACTGACAAAACGGATTACTGACATGCTAAAGATTCCTGTGATCGGAATTGGGGCAGGGGCTGAAGCAGATGGACAAGTTCTCGTTTACCATGATGTGGTAGGGTACGGCGTGTCTAGAACACCTAAATTTGTGAAACAATACGCGCAAATCGATGCTGTATTAGAAGAAGCGCTCATACAATATACAAAAGAAGTAAAAGCACGCACATTCCCAGAGGATGCTCATACCTTTCATATGAAAGAAGAAGTCCTTGATGGTTTATATGGGGGGATCAAGGAATGAAGGTTGTCTCCCATATTCATGAATTAAAAGAAATGATCAAGCAGCATCAAAAGAAGCAGCATTCCATTGGATTTGTCCCTACAATGGGTTTCCTTCATGAAGGACATCTTACGCTTGCAAAAGAAGCAAGAGATCAAAATGACATTGTGGTGATGAGCATCTTTGTCAATCCATTGCAATTTGGACCGAATGAAGACTTTGAATCCTATCCAAGAGATATGAAAAGAGACCAGCGTCTTGCCGAAGAAACTGGAGTAGATATATTATTTACACCTGGTGTGAAGGAAATGTACAAAGACGAGCCATCGGTTACGATGACTGTTCAAAAGCGTACAGACGTCTTATGCGGGAAGAAACGCCCAGGACACTTCGACGGCGTTGTCACGGTGCTGACAAAGCTGTTTCACCTTGTCGCACCAACCAATGTATACTTTGGGCTAAAGGATGCACAGCAAGTCGCTGTTATCGATGCGATGATCAAGGATTTCTTTTTTGATCTTCACCTTGTGTCTGTTCCTACTGTTCGAGAAGAAGACGGTTTAGCGAAAAGTTCAAGGAACGTGTATTTGTCTGAAACAGAAAGGCAAGAAGCACCTGCTTTATATCGGGCATTAAAAAAAGGACAGACAGCTGTAGAAAATGGTGAACATGATGTAAATCGTATTTATCAATTAGTGGAAGAGGAGATTCTTCAAACGAGTGGAGAAATCGATTATATTGACATTTACTCCTACCCAGAGCTTGAACCTCTTCAGCACTTAACGGGCCAAGTGATCATTGCCACTGCTGTGAAGTTCTCCCGGGCAAGACTGATTGATAATGTGATTTTCCATGTTCCTGAAAGCGGTGAAAAGCATGTATAGAACTTTTATGACCTCGAAACTTCATAAAGCGACAGTGACTGAAGCAAACTTACACTATGTAGGCAGTATTACCATCGACGAAGATTTGCTTGATGCGGCAGGCATGATGGCAAATGAGAAAGTGCAAATTGTCAATAATCACAATGGTGCTAGACTTGAAACATATATCATCCCTGGAGAAAGAAAGAGCGGTGTCATTTGTTTAAATGGTGCGGCAGCAAGATTGGTTCAGCCAGGAGATGAAGTCATTATTATCGCTTATGGGATGTTGTCAGAGGAAGAAGCGAAATCGCACACACCTAAAGTGGTCGTGTTAAATAAACAAAATCAAATTGAACAAATGATTGGGCAAGAGCCTGCGAGAACGATTTTATAACGCACGCTCACATGGAAACAGAACAGTTTCATCATAAGGAAGCTGTTCTGTTTCAGCTATATTGCCCAGAGTGTGTTTCACTATGAGTGGAACGAGGAATTGAGGTGTCCATTTTATGACCGATCAAAGGTTTGTTGTCGTTGATATTGAAACCACCGGGAATTCACCAAAAAAAGGTGATAAAATCATTCAAATTGCTGCGGTGGTCATTGAAAATGGACAAATTGTCGAACGGTATTCAAAATATGTGAACCCAGGGAAAACGATTCCTGGATTTATTGAACAGCTGACAGGAATTAAACAGCACATGGTTGATGACGCGGTGTTTTTTGAGGACATTGCCCAAGAGGTGTATGATCTCATACAGGGCGCTTATTTTGTTGCGCACAATGTTCATTTTGATTTGAACTTTTTAAACGATGAACTAAAAGCATGCGGGAAAAATGAGCTGGATGTGCTAGCGATTGATACGGTTGAAATTTCTAGAATTCTTTATCCTGAGCTTGAAGGTTATAAGTTAACTGAATTAAGCGAAGAGCTCATGCTTCCACATGACCACCCGCACAGGGCGGATAGTGATGCGGAAGTTACTGCTATGTTATTTTTAACCTTATTACATCAATTAAGGAATACACCGCCAAATGTGTTAAAACAGCTGCGCAGATTATCCTCTTATCTTCTAAGTGATATAGGACTTTTAATTAAGCAGCTTGAAACCAATCACACGAGTCAGGATGATTCGCTTGTAGAAGTAGGATCTTTTGCTGTGAAAGATGTGACCAATCCTATCACTGAATCGACATATGCAGTAGGCGGTGACGACGAGCAACTGTTTGAAGAGATAAAAGAGAAGCTTCCTCAAACATTAGAAGGCTATGAAGTAAGAGAAGGCCAGCTCACGATGATGAACAAAGTAAGAGATGCGTTCCATGAAAGAGCTTATGCGTTAATTGAAGCGGCGCCAGGAATCGGGAAAACACTCGCTTATCTTATACCAGCTGCTTTAGAAGCAAAGAAATCAGGAAAACCTGTCATTATCAGTACATATTCTATTTTACTGCAGCAGCAAATGCTTCAGCGCGATGTTCCGCTACTCAAGCAATTGCTCCCATTTGAGCCAGCCGCCTGTGTGTTTAAAGGGCGTGCACATTATATTTGTTTAGATAAGTTTGAGCATGTCCTGCATGAGGAAGATGATAACTATGATGTTGTCTTAACAAAAGCGCAAATTTTAATGTGGCTTCTTGTCACTGAAACAGGTGATTTGTCTGAACTGAATTTACCGTCAGGAGCTGCAAATATAAAAGACCGTATCTCTTGTGTGCACATGCCATTTACATCGAAAAAACGCCGTTTTAAAGAACATTGTTTTTATGAACGGGCTAAACGAAAGGCTCAAACAGCTGATTTAATTTTGACGAATCACCGTCTGCTTTTATCTCAAACAGAAGGAGCTTCTATCTTTCAGCATGCAGATGTCTATGTGATTGATGAGGCCCACCAATTTGAAAAAACAGCCAATGAAACGCTAGGTGACAGTGCGTCTTATATCCAGCTTCATGCGAAATTAACCCAGCTTGGCTCTTTGCATGGCGGGCTGCTTAAGAAATTGAAAAAGAGATTTCATGGGGCAGGTTTATCAACTGACACCTTTATTGAAATGGACGAGTATCTTCAGCAGCTTCAGGTGGAAAGTGACGCATTTTTTAGTACCGTTCATTCTTTTGTCAAAAGGACAAAACCAAAAGCGGACATCAATCGTCTCATTCATAGAGTCCGTCATCATTCAAAACATGCTCAGTGGGTCCGAATTAAAGAATCAGCGAGTAAGCTTTGTTCGTTATTGATTGCTTGTGAGAAACTGTATGAGCAGCAAAAAAATGAGTTGCTTCACAAAAGTGATCAGTTCATAGAGCAGTTTGCATTTGAAGCAGAAGAATACGATCAAGTGATGTCATTTATGCAGACATTCTGCAGTACGCTGTACCGGTTTATCTTTGAACCAAACAATGATGAAACCGTTTGGATTGAGATTGATGCAAAGGGTGCCAAGAATGCTGTCTTTATGCACGCGCAGCCGCTAGATACAGGGGAGTTGCTAGCTGATCGGTTCTTCATGAACAAAAAAAGCGTTGTCCTCACATCAGGGACGCTTACCATCAATCAACGCTTTGATTATTGCTTGGAACGTTTTGGCCTGCAAGATTTTTACCCACACCTTGTCCAAATTGATTCACCTTTTGAACTTGAAAAACAGCTTAAGGTCGTTGTACCTGCTGACATGCCGCCGATCACAAACCGTGATGAACGCGAATATGTGAAGCAAGCTGCAACATATATTAAGATCATGGAAAAGCAGGATCAAGCGAAAATATTGGTGTTATTTAATTCACATGAGATGTTAAAAGCAGTGTATGAAGAGCTGAAATCAGAAGGTATGCAATCGGCATTGTTTGCTCAAGGTTTGACAGGCGGGAGCCCTGTAAAATTGACAAAAATGTTCAAATTGGCTAAGCAGGCCATCTTGCTAGGAACAGGGAGTTTCTGGGAAGGTGTGGATTTTCCTGGCTCAGAGCTAACGACCGTCATTATGGCAAGGCTTCCTTTCCGACCACCCGATTCACCGCTCATTGAAGCAAAATGTGAAGCTGCAAAAAAACAGGGGAAGAATCCCTTTAAAGCCGTCGCTCTCCCGGAAGCTGTGTTAACTTTTAAGCAAGGAGCAGGCCGCTTGCTGCGCTCGGAAAAAGACATCGGAACATTGCTGATTTTAGACCGCCGAGTGAAAACCGCTTCGTATGGAAAACTATTTTTAGAATCACTTCATCATGCGCCAGTTCACGAGATGTCCAAAGAGTCGCTTGAGGCGTATATAGAAAAGCTTAACAACGAAAAGCCGCTGTCATAAGCGGCCTTTCACTGGTGTGGGTTTGGAGTTAATTTATCGTAACGGCTTTTTATGTTCCGTTGTAAAAATAGTATCGGTTCTCACATTGAAAAGTATGACTAACAATATTTACGTACCGAGGAGGAATTAGAAGTGGAAAGTAAAATAGAGGTACTTTCAACTGTTCAAATTAAGCATTCAGAAGACCTATACAAAATCGTCGATTTGCTGAACAGAACGCTTAAAAGGGAAGATCTTATGTTTGGATTAGCATTAGATCAAGAAGATCAAAATCAAGCGATATTTACCATATATCGCACATAGGGGAAGCTTGACATGAAAAAAATAGTTTGGATTATTTCATCCGTTGCTGCGCTCGTTTTACTCATTGGCATCATTAGCTTTTCGTGGATTTATCAAATTGCCATGGGACAAAAAGAAGAAGGTCATGAGGCAGCGATTGAACGAGCAAAAAAGCAAGCATCAATAGAACAAGTAGAGCAAGTGGATACCTTTGTTGGGAAAGAAAAGCAATTTATTGTGGAAGGTAAAAACAAACAAAACGAAGCGATCTATGTGTGGGTACCTGCCAGCAAAAAAGAAAAAGTCATTGCTAAAAAAGCAAAAGAAGGCATTACTTCAAACCAAGCAGTACAAGCCGTTCAAAAGGAGAACACCATTTCTAAGCTAAAAAATGTTCAATTAGCACGAGAAGGTGACGTCCTCCTTTGGGAAGTAACGTACTTAAATGAGAACAACCAATATAGTTTCAGCTATGTTGATTTTACGACAGGACGAGTGGAAAAAAATTTAACACCGTAGTTTCTTCTGTCTTGCGTTGACCATGCTGATTTAGAACGGTTATAATAAAATGTATGAAAAAAGAATCACACCTATTTAACAAGGTGAGTTTCTTTCTGGCTTTGGAGGGAAATATGTTGAAAACAACTATTAATCAAGTGTTCAAACACGTCGATGAAGAAGTAACAATCGGCGCATGGATTGCCAATAAACGTTCAAGCGGGAAAATTGCATTCTTGCAGCTTCGCGACGGGACAGGCTTTATTCAAGGAGTCGTTGTAAAAGCAGAGGTGGAAGAGGAAGTCTTTAAGCTTGCGAAATCAGTGACACAAGAGACATCGGTCTATGTCACAGGACAAGTAACAAAAGACGAACGTTCACCACTTGGTTTTGAATTACAAGTGAAATCCATTGAAGTGATTCACGAAGCAACAGATTACCCAATTACACCAAAAGAACATGGAACAGAATTCTTAATGGATCACCGTCATTTATGGCTGCGTTCTAAAAAACAGCATGCCATTATGAAAATCCGTAATGAAATTATTCGTGCTACATATGAGTTTTTCCATCAAGAAGGCTTCGTGAAAGTGGATCCGCCAATCTTAACAGGAAGTGCTCCTGAAGGAACAACAGAGCTGTTTGCTACTAAATATTTTGATGAAGATGCGTACCTTTCTCAAAGTGGACAGCTTTACATGGAAGCTGCTGCGATGGCACTCGGAAAAGTATTCTCATTCGGTCCAACATTTAGAGCAGAAAAATCGAAAACAAAACGTCATTTAATCGAGTTCTGGATGATCGAGCCTGAGATGGCATTTGTTGAATTTAATGAAAACCTTGAGTACCAAGAAAATTATGTGTCTCACGTTGTTCAAAGTGTACTTGAAAATTGTAAAGTAGAACTGCACACACTTGGCCGTGATACAGCAAAATTAGAAAACATCAAAGCACCATTCCCGCGCATCACATATGATGAAGCGATTAAATTCTTGCAGGATAAAGGATTTGATGACATTGAATGGGGAGATGACTTCGGTGCGCCGCATGAAACAGCGATCGCCGAAAGCTATGATAAACCAGTCTTTATCACTCATTACCCAACCTCATTAAAACCATTTTATATGCAGCCTGCACCAGACCGTGATGATGTCGTCCTTTGTGCAGATTTAATTGCGCCAGAAGGCTATGGAGAGATTATCGGTGGTTCTGAACGTGTTCATGATTTAGATCTGCTTGAAGCAAGACTAAAAGAACATGGGTTAGATCAAGAAACGTACAAATGGTACACAGAATTAAGACAGTATGGTTCTGTACCACATTCAGGTTTTGGTCTTGGACTTGAACGAACAGTTGCTTGGATTAGCGGAGCGCCGCATGTGCGTGAAACAATTCCATTCCCAAGATTATTAAACCGTTTATATCCTTAAGACGTGAAAGCCTCCAACATATGGAGGCTTTTTCAAACGTCTTAAGGACAGCACGTATGAGAAAACGTGATATACTGAAAGTGAAGAGGTGTATCCGATGAAAAGGCAGCAATTTATAGATATGCAGAAAATGGGTTCGACCAGTTTGCCTAATTTGCTGATTGCCCATTATGAGCAATTAGGACTGAATGAATCACAAATGATGGTCATGTTAAAGATTAAAATGAATGAAGAACAAGGCGTCTTTTTTCAGACATTTGAAGAGCTTTCACATGGTATGACCATTTCGGCCGAAGAATGTGCTTATATGGTGCAGTATTTGATTCAAAAAGGGTTTATTTCGATCCAGCCGTTTGAAGACAGGTCTGGTATTCAGCATGACCGGTACTCGGTAGAACCCTTATGGGGTGTGCTGTATGACTTTTTAGAAGCAAAACAGGCGAAAGACCTGCAAAAGAATCATGTGCAGGCTGAAAAATCTTTATATGCGCTATTTGAAGATGAGTTTGGCAGACCACTTTCTCCTCTTGAAGGGGAAACACTCTCGATCTGGATGGACCAAGACCATCATGATGCTGAGATGATTCGTCTTGCTCTAAGAGAAGCCGTTTTATCAGGAAAATTAAATTTTCGCTATATCGATCGAATATTGTTTGAGTGGAAAAAGAAAGGGCTGAAAACAGCGGAAGAAGCGAAAGAGCATAGCCAGCATTTCCGTTCGCAGCAAAAAGCCCCACCTTCAAAAGAAGAAACATCTTCATATAAAAGACAAGTTCCTTTTTATAATTGGCTGGAACAATAACCAATAAAGGAGAAGGCATGTTATCAAAAAAACAAATCAATGAATGTTTAGATATTATAGGAGATATGTTTCCAGAGGCTGAGTGTGAGCTTGTTCATTCCAATCCATTTGAACTAGTGATTGCTGTCGCACTCTCAGCGCAATGTACAGATGTTCTAGTGAACAAAGTGACCAAACATCTATTTCAAAAATATAAAACACCAGAAGACTATTTAAGTGTGCCGCTTGAAGAGTTGCAGCAGGATATTCGTTCGATCGGTCTTTATCGTAATAAGGCAAAAAACATTCAAAAATTAAGCCAAATGCTGATTGAAGATTATGGCGGTGAAGTGCCAAGAGATCGAGATGAGCTAATCAAGCTCCCAGGGGTTGGACGGAAAACAGCAAATGTCGTTGTGTCTGTCGCTTTTGGAATTCCCGCCATTGCAGTAGATACACATGTCGAGCGCGTAAGCAAACGACTTGGGATTTGCCGCTGGAAGGATTCTGTTCTTGAGGTAGAGCAAACCTTAATGAAGAAGGTGCCAAAAGAGGATTGGTCCGTGACCCATCATCGTCTCATCTTTTTCGGCAGATATCACTGTAAGGCGCAGCGGCCACAGTGTGAATCTTGTCCACTTCTTGATATGTGCAGAGAAGGGCAGAAGAGGCTGAAAAAAGGGCTGGTGAAGCTGGCATGAGCGGAGCAGCTGTTTTCACCTCATATGTCGAAAAGCTAAAAGAGAAAAAGGTAGAGATAAGCGGCGAAAAAAAGGATATATTAAGAATCAATCCACTCGCATTTGATCTATCTTCAGAACCTTTACTAGATGAGCAACCGTGGCAGAAAACGGAAGAATTTGTTCCTTTGATGTTTGATCTGTGGAATGAATTAAAAGACAACATGCTTCCTCGCTTTCAAACGAGAAAATCTCGGTGTGAAGAGGATGATATGCTGCAAGGCATTGTCAGTATGATTGCAATGTTTTACTGGATCAAAGGAGAGAAGCTTCAAACCGTTGATTGGGAGGAAATCAAACAACAGACGTTTCCAGTAGCCCCCATTAACTGGACAGAACGATTAGAGTTTATTTTACTTAAACCTACTCAATATCATTGCTTTATTCAATTGGACGAGTTATACACAGAGCTCAAAAAGCAGTATGGAAAATACGAAGCACTCAGAAAGTTAAAACAAAATCGTTAAAAAAGCACTTGCCACATAGGGCAAGTGCTTTTTTGTTATTCGTCTTCTTTGCGAGAAGTAGAATTTGACTGAGTATTTGAGCTTTGAGAATTGGCTTTCTCGTCGTCTTTCTTTTTATCTTTATTGGCATCGCTCTGTGAGTTGCTGTTTCCATTTGTACTGTCTGAGCCATCACTTGAACCACCATTGCCATTTTCGGTATTTCCGCCTTGATCTTGATCTTTTTTATCATCAGGCTTCTGCTCATCAGTGCCTTGGTTTTGATTATCATCTGTTTGATCTGTCTGTTCATCATCAGGTTGCTGTGGCTCTTCTTCTTTGTTCTCATCATCTGCTTTTTCTTCCTCTTCTTCGTCATCTTTAATGGTGAGGAAGGTAGAAGCAGCTTTACTTGTGACATCGTCTACAGTCGCTGTCACTTGGAATTTATAGGTGGATCCTGGCTTCACATCAGAGATGACGGCTTCTTTAGAAGAGCTGTTTTGAATGTCTTTATAGCCGCCATCATCGACCGCTTGCTTCACATTAAATGTTGCATCTGCATCGTCATCATAACCCCAAGTAAGTGTAATCGATTTTTTCTCTTCATCATACACCGCTTTTAAGTCAGATGGTTTGTCAGCTTCTTTCTTTTCATATGTGTCAGAAACTTTTGTTGGGACAGTTCCTTTGACGAAGTATTCCGTTGTCTTCTTATCACTTGGTGTGTTTGGTCCAGCTAACTTCGCTGGATCTGATCCTTTTTCAACCGTTGCTTCAACGACACTGTCTGGCTTTTCAAATGAGCCGCTTCCATCATCAATTTGAGAAATTAATTTCTGGAAAACAACTTTGGCAACACGTTGTTCATAATCCGTAAGCCACATTTTGCCGTCTGCATCTTTTGAGTTGCCGATTCCAGTCCACACAGCTGCTGTGTATTGCGGCGTGTAACCGACAAACCATGAATCTTTCGCACCGCCAGAAGGGATGTTGTATTTATTAATATCATCTTGTGTAAAGTTGGTTGTACCTGTTTTACCAGCTACTTGAACATTCGGTACTTGTGCGAGTGTACCTGTTCCAGATTGTACAGCAGTTTTCAGCATATCTGTGATCATAAATGCAGTGTAATCACTCATGGCTGCTTTAGAGTCTGGCGTTAAGTCAAGCTTCGTCCCGTCATTAAATTCAACAGACGTTACAGCATGCGGTTCATTATAGTATCCGTTGTTACCGAATGCACTAAATGCACCAGCCATTTTAAGAGAAGAGACACCTTCGTCAAATCCGCCGATTGAGTAAGACTCAGGAATGTCAGAAGGTAAGTCCAGACCTAAGTTATTGGCGAATTGAACAGCATTATCTGTACCAGCTTCTTGGAAAGCTTTTAAAGCAGGGATGTTTCGTGATTGTGCCAAAGCACTTCTCATCGACATTTTCCCTAAGTGTCTTCTGTCAAAGTTGTTAATTGGTGTACCGTTAGAGTACGTATAAGGCGCATCATCAATTTGCTGATATGTTGACCATTTTTTGTTTTCAATTACAGGGCCGTAATCTAAAATTGGTTTGATTGTAGATCCCGGCTGGCGTTTTGCATCAGTGGCATAGTTAAAGCCGCCGGCTGGTACATCACGACCACCGCCAATGGCACGAATTTCACCATTTTTTGTATCTAGCAGGGTGACTCCAGCTTGCATACCTTTCGTAAATCCGGCTGAATCCCCATTGATGATGTCATCCAGATGATCCTGTGCTTTTCGATCAAGAGAAGTATAGATTTTTAATCCATCTGTTGATACATCTACTTTGGCTTTTTTCTGTACTTCTTCCATGACTTCTTCAATATAAGCAGAGTACTTACTTGAGTTTTGACTCTTATATTTATCAGCTGAAACAACCGTTTTGCTGACAGGTGTTGCTTTTGCTTCCTCATACTCTTTTTCTGAAATATAGCCTTGTTTTTTCATTAGGCCTAAAACGATATTACGACGTTTTTCCGCTGCCTCTGGATGTTTCACTGGGTTATAGGCAGATGGACTTTGCGGCATACCTGCAAGTGTGGCAGCCTGTGCAACAGTTAGTTTATTTAAATCTGTCACTCCGAAAAATTGTTCAGCCGCTTTCCCAACACCATAAGCATAAGGAGAGAAGAAAATACGGTTTAAATACATTTCTAAAATTTCATCTTTAGAGTATTTTTGCTCAAGCTGAATCGAGAGCCATACTTCCTGTACTTTACGTTTTAACGTCTTTTGATTGTTAAGCAGGGAGTTCTTCACTACCTGCTGGGTAATCGTACTTCCACCTTCTGCTCCAAAACCGTCCTCGACGTTTGCGACAAGAGCACCGCCAATACGGATAGGATCAATCCCGTGGTGTTTATAAAAACGTGCATCTTCAGTTGCAATAAACGCGTCTTTTACCACGTCGGGTATATCTTTAATTGAGACATACGTTCTTTTCTCCGCCCCGACTTCTGCAAAGACTTTTTTGTCTTTATCATAAAGTTTTGAAGAATACGGCGTTTTTAGCTTGCTATCATCAATAGAAGGAGCGCTTGATGCAAAAACGGCAAAAGTTGTGATTCCGGCTACTAAACAAAGAAGACCGATCACGAGTAAAGATAAAAATATTTTTTTAAATAGACCTGCTTTCTTTTTGCCTTTTTTGTTCTTTTGCTTCTTATTGTTTTCTTGACTTGCTTTACGTCGCTGTTCACGACTTGTAAATTGATCAGACATCACATCTCAACCTTTCGTGTTAAACCTTTTTCGAACGTAAATGTTGCTTGCTGTCATCCGAAAAATGAAGTGTCTCCACTACTTTAATATAATCAATTCTTGGCGAATATCCAAGTGTCATGAGGTGACCTGCTTCCATTAATTCATCTTTGCTAATGGATTTACGGCCGTTTTGCTGCTGCCGCTCCCAAAAGAAGAAGAGGTCAGTAGCGGACAAATAATAAACGGAACCAAATGCGGATATAATAACAAAACAAATACCGCCTTGCTTTTCAACCTGTTTCATATGCTCAATTTGATGGTCGTGGAAATTTTTGAGTGGAAACGAGGTGGTGCTTTTGGTTTCCTTTGCTTCAAAATCGATATAACGCCCTTTGTATACCCCGTTGTAGTCTGTTGTGGAGGATTGTTTAAAATAGGCTTCTTTAATGACAGCAGCGCTTCTTTTTGGATAATCCACATTGACAATTTGAACAGGGGTAGGCTTTTTATGAATGACTGCAATCCCGTTGACCAAATAGTACTGGTTCGTTTCATTTAAGTCAGCTTCAAGCGTCATCCCGCGGTTACTATAAGATGATTCGCCGCTGATTCTTTTTTTTGTCCCAATTTGTTGAATGGGCTGATACGATTTTCCGTTAGGATACCGAATCATCAAGTTTCAGCCTCCTTTTAATGCATTTTGTATTGGAGAGATCACCATGTTGTCACAACAAGAGCACATGATTACCCAGCATATTTTACATGAAACGAAAGCGAAAAATAAGGACAACCTGACAAGGACAAATGCGTACAAGCGCTTTTATGACCGTCATCCAGAGATGAAATGGTCTCTGCTTGCTTCTTTTGTCTCCAGAAATGCTGGATGGTCGATGACAGATTTAAAAGGCGAGCTCTTCCATCCGGGTTTAACGGATCAGCAAGGGCATCTGTTCTTTACAGCATATGAAAGAGCGAATTGGCTGATCTTTTCAGATGCTTACCCGCAGCTTCTCTTGTATGAATGGTCAAAAAGGTGCCGCAAACCTTTATTTCATCTGCTGCCCCATTTCGGTGTGTCTCGTTTTATGAGCGCTGAGTGGGAACGATTTTGGCAAAAGCGTGACACAGAGCGACTGCTGCATGCACTCATCATAAATGAACAATATACTATACAATCTCCTATTATACAAAATCCTCTACTGAAAAAGAATGTTTTTCACTCGATTCAATATCTTTTCAGCGAGTGGGCACATTTTCAAACCGTCGTTTTTCCGACAGTAGACGGGCATTTGTACGGGTTAACCATACGAAAGTTTTCCCAAGTAAAAGAGCGCATTACGTTAGGGAAAAAACTAGCAAAACTATTGTTTCGAGCCGATTTGTTTTCGGATTTTTATCATTTTTTGCATACCGTGCCACATACGGGATCTCGATTTGATTTTGAACCGTTTTTAGGGATTGCGCGAAGGTCAAGCCCTTTCCTCAGAACGGTGTATCCAGTCATGACACATTCATTAGACGATCAAAGGGAAGATTGGTTTCAAAAGAAATTGAGTCCATCCTTGTTTGAAGCAGAGCGTTTACCAAAACAAATTGAGCTGACCGACTGGTATTTTCATAAAAAAAGGCAGCTTCGTTTTCTTTTCTCATTAGAACACTATTTTTTGCATAAATAAAAAGCAGGGGGTACCTGCTTTTTTTACGTGGATGGACGGTTAGGGCCGCCGAGCTTTTTATCAAGCTGATCTGTACTGTTTTCTTTCCCTTTTGTTTTTTGCTCTTTTGGTGCTTGCTGCTTTTTCATGACATCTACCTCCTTTGTCCTTAGAATTTACACAATCGGACGCGATCATACAAAGAAGGACAAGCACGTGTCGAAATGGAAGAAATTGCGCTTATGTTCACTTAGATTGGCGATTTAGTTCTAGTTTTGTCATGTATGAAGGAGGGAGCAAAAGAAAAGAGAATGTAACGAGAGATGATAAAGGAGGAATCTGATGATGAGCGAATTTGTATCAAAAGAATCCATTATGCAGTTGTTAGAGGAAATTGAGCGAAAGATTGATGCGGTGGAAGAAGAACTGTCTTTAGCTGTCAAAAAAACAAAAAACGCTGCCGTAGAGGAGCAAGAACAAATCATTGACCGTCTTGAATCTGAAGTGAAGGAATGTGAATTGAAAATTCATGCAGCAGAGTATAAGCTGGCGGCAAGACCCGCATATCACGCCGGATAGCTTTTCTATTTGAGCAATAAGTAAACGTTTGATAGGATGGTTCATAGAGGTGAACACTTTGGATAATCAAACATTACTGAAACATACACAAGAGTTGATCACGTGGATCGAAGAAGCATACGAGCAGTACCTAAAGGGAAAGGCAGAAGAGGAATACCCAGTTTATGATTTTTACAACGATATTCAGCCGGCCGTTGTCAAATTTGATCAGCAAATGGAAGAGTGGCTTACTGCTGCTACCTCATTTATTCATCAGGCCAAACCTAGATACTTACATCAAGAACAGCTTGAAGCCGTCCAAGAAAATGGAAAAGAGGTTGTGCTGCAATCTTATTTTGGCAAACAGCATGCACCTCGTGTGAAAAATTTAGTTGAGTCAGTAATTTATACACTGAACCTTTTAATAGAAGAAATCAACAAACGCAGCTGATGAAACAGCCTGCGTTTTTCTTATGGCTGCTGTAGGCACATCTTCTGCTTCCTGAACATAATATATCATTGACTTCAATATGTTTTCAGAGCGAGAGGAGCGAGATACATGTTCCCTTATTCAAACCAGCCATCTTATGAAATGAATCAATTTCAGCAACGGCCTTTTCCGTATCCAGATATGCAGCAGCCTCCGCAGCCTCCAGAATATTTCATGCCCCCATATCAAGGTGAAATGAACCAGCCGCCGTCTGCAGGCTATCAGCCGCCTTTTGGATATCAGGAAAACTTCCAGCCTTATCAGCCGCAGCCTGAAGCAATGAATCAGCCGCAAATGCAGCCGCCGGGCATGATGCCTATGCAGCAACCTATGAATCCTTATCCTTTGCCAAGGCCACAAAAACAGCAATCATCTCAATTTAAAAGTGTGCTGTCACAATTTAAAAAAACGAATGGGCAATACGATTTTAATAAAATGTTTGATACTGCTGGACAAATGATGAGTACAATGAATCAAGTGGGCTCATTGGCGAAAGGATTTACAAGCATTTTTAAAGCATAGCAAAACCCAATAGATATACATCTATTGGGTTGTTTGTTTTGGCGCAGTCACACGAAGAGATTGATCTTTCCAAACGCTCTTCATATTGGTTTCATCTATTTTTGCAGGCATTAAAATGGTTTTGGTAAAGCTCGAATAGGAGGAAGTCATGTCTGTTTTGATTTTTTCCTGTACCGATAAGTGTAAATATTGCGCTTTCACTTCTAGTGCGATATCACCTTCGACAAAATGGTCTGGAAATCGAATCTCAATATATACATATTGATCATCTTCTGTCACATCGGTTGTAATGGATGCAAGTGAATGGCTCGTGGTCATCAGCGCCTCTGCACTATTTAAAATGTCGTGAAACGGCGATGATGCAAAAAATTGTTCAATCGCTTCATATAGAATGTCTTCATTTGCTAACAACTCGTGTTTCTTTTCACTTTCATGTTTCATTTGAATCACCTCTCATCTATAGCCTATGCAAAAGGGGCTCAGGCGGTTATCAATTGATGAGAGGAAAAAATTATGATTAAATAGTGTTGAATGAAGCAAGGTGTATGGGCGTGAAGGTGTTTATACGCTAAATAGATCTAGAAGCAAAGCTTGAAGGGAGCAAATGAACATTGCTGAAAAAATTATTCGGTTTCGGAAAAAACCAAGATGATGTAAAGGAAGAAGTCATTTATTCTCCAGTTGATGGAGAGTTAATGGATATGACCGATGTACCAGATCCCGTTTTTTCTCAAAAGATGATGGGAGACGGCGTAGCTGTAAAACCAAAAAACGGCACCATTGTGTCACCAGTAGATGGTGAAATTATTCAACTCTTCCATACAAAACATGCAATTGGGATTCGAACACTCTCGGGGCTTGAGCTTCTGATTCATATCGGACTTGAAACGGTTGGATTAAATGGTGAAGGCTTTGAAGCACACATAAAAGAAGGGGATAAAGTGAAAGCAGGTGATCCTCTCATTACGTGTGATTTAGCGCTGATTGAAGAAAAAGCGGCAAGCACAGTGACACCAATTGTCATCATGAATGGTGATTTAGTAGAACATCTTACCAAAGAACCTAAGGGCTCTGTAGAAAAGCAGACGTCCAAACTTTTTACAGTGAAAATGAAATAATCCAAAAAAACTACCCTGAGTTGATAGGGTAGTTTTTTGATTGAGGAGATTAATCCTCCATTGGAACCCAGCCTTTACTTGCTTCCATGACAGTCCATAAACCTTCTGGAATCAAGTACTTGTCTTTTTGACTGCGTTTAATGACGGTTTCAATCTCGTTTTCTCTGCCTTCTTTAATCTTTACTGCCCAATCGGGATCAACAATGACTTCTCTTGCAACAGCGATGAGTGGAATCCCTTGATTGTATGCATTCAGTGCATCCTCAGCTGTAATGACGCTGCCGACACCGATGAGTGGAAGCGTGTCACCACAGCGCTCTTTTAATAGCTCCATCCGCGTCTTACTTGTATCAGCACCACGTCTTGCTTTAGCGTCAATCTCCATTAAAGAAATATGCAAGTAATCAAGGTTTTTCGTCTTAAGTACGTCTACTAAAGTAAATGTTTCTGTCATGGTTAAACCAGGTGTTTCTGGTTCTTCAGGTGATAATCGGTATCCAAAGATAAATGGTTTTGTTACATGCTCTTTGATTGCTTCTTTCACTGCATCTACTACTGCAATTGGAAATGCGAGACGCTTTTCTTCGCTTCCGCCCCATTGATCTGTACGCTGATTACTATGCGGGGAGTAGAATTGCTGTAATAAATATCCGTTCGCTCCATGGATTTCGATCCCATCAAATCCTGCTTGGATCGCGCGTCTTGCTGCTTCTTTAAATGAGTCGATGATGTGAGGAATTTCTTCTTCTGTCAAAGCTCTCGCAATTTGTTTTCCATCTTTAAATACATCACTTGGCGCAACGACATCACCGTTTGGGACTAAATGAGGGAGAGCCTGAGAGCCGCCATGATGAATTTGCATAATGGCTTTTGTTC
The DNA here is from genome assembly GCF_038003325.1 of Bacillus sp. FSL K6-3176. NCBI lineage: Bacteria > Bacillati > Bacillota > Bacilli > Caryophanales > Bacillaceae > Bacillus > Bacillus sp. FSL K6-3176. The sequence continues at coordinate 2,060,035 of NZ_JBBOOX010000001.1, read as the reverse complement.
CTTTCGCTTGAATCGCAGAAGCAAGCTTTTGAAGGCCAGGTATATCTTCATCTCTTGCAATAGAAGGCTGTCCTTCAAACGCCTTACCATCTGGCGTCACGTTTGCACATGCGGTGATGACCATGCCCATTTCGCTTGATCTAGCGGTAATAAAATCAATTTCTTCCTTTGAGATCGTGCCATCCTCATGAGAACCGAAGTGTGTCATTGGTGCAACGACTAAACGGCCATCAATAGAGGCACCCCCTGGGAATGTAAAAGGTTCAAATAAAGGCTTAAATTCGTTTTTCAATCTGATCATCTTCTTCCTTGATAAAATCATTTCACTATAGAAGTGTAATAGATATTGTTACAACACATCAAAATATTTGCTCACAAGCGGTGCATCAAAAAATTGCCGCCTAGTCATGCAAACAAATATTCGGTACACTAGAATGAGAGGTGGATACCAGATGAAGAAGAAAACAATGAACGAACTCATAGAAGATTTAAAAAAAGACGAACAGGTCGAGCATTGGCATGAAATTGAAGCGAAGCCTGCACTGACTTCTCCAATTCCTGAAAGAGTAAATGACAGGCTCAAAGTGGCGCTTGAAAAAAGAGGTATGAGCGAACTGTACATTCATCAAAAGGAAGCCTTTGAACGTGTGATGGATGGTGAGAATGTGGTGACTGTGACACCTACAGCTTCAGGTAAAACGCTTTGCTACAATCTGCCAGTTCTTCAGTCGATCGCAGAAGATCAGACAAGCCGCTCCCTCTATTTATTTCCAACAAAAGCACTTGCGCAAGATCAAAAAAGTGAATTAAACGAAATCATTCATGAGATGGATGTTCCAATTCACAGTGAAACCTATGACGGGGACACCTCCCCAGCGATTCGCCAGCGCGTCAGACAGGCAGGACATATTGTCATCACAAATCCAGATATGCTGCATTCAGCGATTTTACCTCATCATACGAAATGGGTCAGTTTATTTGAGAACTTAAAGTATATTGTCATTGATGAGCTTCATACATATCGAGGCGTGTTTGGCAGTCATGTTGCCAATGTCATTCGCAGACTAAAGCGAATTTGTGCATTTTATGGAAGTGACCCGACCTTTATTTGTACTTCAGCGACCATTGCGAATCCGAAAGAGCTTGCAGAGCAGCTGACCGGAAGCAAGGTGCATCTCATTGAACGCAACGGAGCGCCTAGCGGTAAAAAGAATTTTGTCTTTTACAACCCGCCAGTCGTCAATAAGCCATTAAATATTAGACAAAGTGCGGCCACTGTTGTGAATCAGCTCGCTAAAACATTTTTAAAAGAAAAAATTCAAACGATTGTTTTTGCTAGAAGTAGGGTAAGAGTTGAAGTCATTCTAAGTCATATTCAAGAACTAGTGAAAAAAGAAATTGGTCCTAAATCGATCCGTGGTTATCGCGGGGGCTATTTGCCGAAAGAGCGGCGCATGATTGAAAAAGGCTTAAGGGAAGGAGACATTCTAGGTGTTGTCAGCACAAACGCACTAGAATTAGGAGTAGATATTGGACAGCTAAAAGTCTGTATCATGACCGGATATCCTGGCAGTGTAGCGAGTACGTGGCAGCAGGCAGGACGAGCTGGAAGGCGTCATGAGGAAGCACTCATTATCATGGTCGCAAGCTCATCGCCACTTGACCAATATATTGTCAGACACCCTGAATACTTCTTTAACAGACCACCTGAATCGGCAAGAATCAATCCTGAGAACCTTATCATCCTAGTCGATCATCTAAAATGTGCGTCCTACGAGCTACCGTTTCGAGAAGATGAACAGTTTGGCGGTATGGAAGTAGAAGAAATCTTGCAATACTTACATGAAGAAGGGGTTCTTCATTTCAGCGGGAACCGTTATTATTGGTCAGATCAATCGTTCCCGGCTCATGGGATCAGTCTGAGATCTGCAAGTCAGGAAAATGTCGTCATTGTCGATCAATCCGATGTAGCGAACGTTCGAATTATTGGGGAGATGGATCGATTCAGTGCGATGACCTTACTTCATGATGAAGCGATTTATTTACATGAAGGGGTTCAGTATCAAGTGGAAAAGCTAGATTATGAACACCTTAAGGCTTATGTGAAACAAGTCGATGTAGAATACTATACAGATGCGAATTTAGCGGTTCAGCTCAAGGTGCTTGAAATTGATCAGACAACAGAGAAGGAAGCGGTATCTGTTCACTACGGTGATGTGACCGTCAATGCAATGCCGACCATTTTCAAAAAAATTCGATTATCAACCGGTGAAAATATCGGCTCCGGCCCGATTCACTTACCTGAAGAAGAGATTCATACGAGTGCTGCTTGGTTTGAATTACATGAAGCAGAGCGGACATTTGAAGAAAAAACACTTGAACAGCTCTTGCTCGGTATTGCCAATGTTCTTCAGCATATTGTTCCGGCGTTTGTCATGTGTGACCATTCAGACATTCATGTCATTTCTCAAATAAAGGCAGCCCATACGGGGAAACCGACCGTATTTTTATATGATCATTACCCAGGTGGAATCGGTTTAAGTAAAGAGGTCCAGGCTCGCTTTGATGAAATTGCTCGTGCAGCCACTCAGCTGATTGAGCGATGCAGCTGCGAGAACGGCTGTCCATCTTGTATTGGCATGGAAATGAAAGAGATCGATGGAAAAAGCAGTATCATTCAATTGATGGCAGGATTTTAAGGGAAGGGGGAATAGACGTACTCATGTCATTAAAAGGAAAATTAAACAGAATGAAAAAACACCTGTCACACAATCAGTCAGATGAAAAGCGTGTGGCAGTAAAAGAGGAACAAACGCACACTGTGACGGCTGAAACCATTCCATTTCTAAAAGAGTGGGGGGAATTAAGTGCAGCTCCTTACTACTTTGAAGACTCTTTCTGCCTCATTCGGGAAGTGACCTATCCACTTGACCATCAGCATGGGCGATATTCATTTGCAGAACTGCCGGAGATGGTGAGTGCATGGAACAAAAGTGAGATTCAGCATTCTCTTTCTGCAAAAGGCTACAAGCCTCACGAGCTATTTTTCTTCGATACAGAAACAACAGGACTATCTGGCGGAACGGGAAATATGATTTTTCTGCTTGGGCATGCGAGAGTTTATTCAGATAAAGTGGTGGTAAAACAACATCTGCTCACGAATCCAGGAAATGAAGCGGCACTTTATAAAAGCTTTCTTAGTGAGGTGGATGTTGAATCGCTTGTGACATATAATGGAAAATCATTTGACTGGCCTCAAGTCAAAACGAGGCATACATTATTACGCGATCAAATACCTGCTCTACCTGAATTTGGTCATTTTGACCTTCTGCATGGGTCAAGGAGATTGTGGAAACATAAATATGAGCGTATGGCTCTTTCGGTTGTAGAAAAAGAGGAACTGCACGTCAATCGAGAGGGAGATACACCGGGGTTCCTCGCACCAATGATCTATTTTCACTTTTTAAAGGAACAAAACCCGAAACTGATTGAAGGAATTTTGACTCACAATGAACTTGATGTCTTATCGTTAATCAGTCTCTACATTCATTTGTCTAAAAAAATCTTATCCAAAGATGCGGTGAAGGAAGACGATGAGAAATATGCATTAGCTAAGTGGCATCTTGCTCACCGCGATGTGCAGGAAGCAACAAAGCACCTGCAAGAATTAACGGGAGCAGCGTTTGAGCATGCGGATCAAGCAGCTTATGATCTATCATTACAGTATAAGCGATTAAAACAATGGGATGAAGCGGCATGCATATGGAGGCGTCTATTTGAATCAAGTGATGTTCATGTAAGATTAAAAGCGGGTGTAGAGCTAGCAAAGTATGAAGAACACCGTCAAAAAGATCCTAAAGCAGCCCTTTCCATTACCCAAACATTGTTATCACAATCGTCTTTAAGTGAACGAGACATTGTGGAACTTGACAAGCGAGAAAAGCGGCTCTTAAGAAAAGCTGGGCAATGAAATTATTGCCTGGGAAAGCGCAAAAAATGACAACGTTCGGCTCTCGGCCGAAAATAAAAATTGTTTAGCACTTTTATTGTAGAAAAGTCACGAATCCTGTAAAATAACGTTAGATATTGAATGAGGAGCGTAGAGCATGTATAAGGGTCTTTTCTACTTGTTTTTTCTTGTTGTCATATTGGTCGCGTTTGTGTTTTCAAACTATAAAGATGTTTTTCTTGCAAACTTTTAAAATAGGTTAATGCATTAGTACATGTACACCTCTTGATTCATACATTGTTAATGTAAGAAAATCAAGGAGAGGGGAATGCTACATGTACCATCATCATCATTGCAATCCAAATGTTACACAGCCAATTGTACATCCAACGAATCACTGCTGTACGCATAGTGAGTCAACTACAATTGTGCCGCACATCCACCCGCAGCATGTAACAAATGTTCATCACCAAAATTTCCAACATGTTCACTACTTCCCGCATACGTTTTCTCAGGTGGACCCGGCAACACATCAACACTTTAACTGCGGTGGACCTTGCTGTAACAGATAAAGTGAAATGGGACTTTTATAAGTCCCTTTTTTTAAAAGCAGGTGAAAAAATGAAAATTATTGCTGTCACAGGGTACAAGCCATTTGAGCTTGGGATCTTCAAACAAGACGAGCCTGCACTTCAATACATAAAAGCGGAACTTCGGAAAAGGCTGACGGCACTCATTGAAGACGGGCTGGAATGGGTGCTCATTTCAGGTCAGTTAGGGGCAGAAATATGGACAGCTGAAGTGGTCTTTGAGCTTCAAGAGGAGTTTCCAGATTTAAAACTTGCTGTCATTACACCATTTTATGAACAGGAAGAGCGCTGGAATGAACAAAATAAAGAGCTGTATGAAGGCGTTCTTGCACAAGCTGATTTTGTAGAAAGTGTCACGCATAGACCGTATGAAAGTCCGGCACAATTTAAACAAAAGAACCGCTTTTTTATTGAAAAAACGGACGGCCTTCTCGTCTTATATGATCCCGAGCACGAAGGCTCGCCAAAATATATGATCAAAGAAGCTGAAACCTATACCGACTACCCAATAATGTATATCACAATGGATGATTTAAGAGCACAGGTTGAGGCGGAAGATCCGTTTTTTGACTAAAAGCAAGAGAAAATTTGACAACGTCACGTATTTCTGAAAAAATATACTATGAATTCACGATATGAGGTGAAAAAGATGCTTGCTGATAAAGTAAAGCTTTCTGCGAAAGAAATTTTAGAAAAAGAATTTAAAACAGGTGTCCGAGGGTATAAACAAGAAGAAGTCGATAAATTTCTAGATATGGTCATTAAAGACTATGAGACATTCCATCAAGAAATTGAAAAACTCCAACAAGAAAACCTTCACTTGTCAAAACAGCTTGAAGAAGCGGTTGAGCAAGGGAAAAGACAGCCTGCACAGTCCAATACAACAAACTTTGATATTTTAAAAAGACTATCTAATCTTGAGAAACACGTTTTCGGTAGCAAACTTTATGATTGAGTAATACCAAAAAAGCTTGTGTCAGATGACATTGTCGTTTATAATAACGCATGTTGATTAACGTTCGGGTAATCGCTGTAATGCTTTGACATTGCAGAGGAAAGTCCATGCTCGCACGGTGCTGAGATGCCCGTAGTGTTCGTGCCTGGCGAAAAAATAAGCCAGGGCAGCCTGGGAAAGGCTGACGGCAGGAAAAATGCCTACGTCCTTTTAGGATATGGCAAAGTATCCTTGAAAGTGCCACAGTGACGAAGTCTCACTAGAAATGGTGAGAGTGGAACGCGGTAAACCCCTCGAGCGAGAAACCCAAACTTGGTAGGGGAACTTTCTCAAAGGAACCAAACGGAGAGAAGGACAGAGAATTCTGTAGATAGATGATTACCACCTGAGTACGAGGCTTTTGCCGTTTGTAGTACGATGGAACAAAACATGGCTTACAGAACGTTATATCCGTTATCATAAACATGATGAAATCAAAGCTCTCCTATTTCTACATATGGAGAGCTTTTATCTTGATTAAGAAAAGAACGAGAAAACAGGTGATAAACAAATGAAAACCTATACACTCATCGCAACAGCGCCAATGGGAATTGAAGCGATTGTTGCAAAAGAAGTAAGAGACCTCGGGTATGAGTGCACTGTAGATAACGGAAAAGTTATTTTTCAAGGAGATGCGCTTGCCATCTGCCGTGCGAATCTATGGCTGCGTACAGCAGACCGAATCAAGGTCCAAGTTGCTGAATTTTCGGCTAGAACATTTGACGAGCTTTTTGAGCAGACAAAAGCCATTGACTGGGCTGCTTTTTTACCGAAAAATAGCACATTCCCTGTCATTGGTAAATCTGTTAAATCTCAGCTTGCCAGTGTGCCGGATTGTCAGCGCATCGTCAAAAAGGCTATCGCGCAAAAACTTAGATCATCTTACAACATACAGTCTGAATGGCTAGAAGAGACAGGCCCTGAATACAAAATCGAGGTAGCGCTTTTAAAAGATAAAGTATTGCTGACGCTTGATACGTCTGGTGTGGGTCTTCATAAACGTGGATACCGTGCAGATCAAGGAGGCGCGCCGATTAAAGAAACCCTTGCAGCGGCGCTTGTCTTATTAACGAACTGGACACCTGACCGTCCGTTTGTCGATCCTTTTTGCGGATCAGGCACAATTGCTATTGAAGCAGCGATGATTGGACAAAACATTGCCCCTGGATTTAATCGTGAGTTCGCATCTGAATCATGGGAATGGATCGGTGAGGACGTTTGGAACAAAGCACGCCTTGAAGTAGAAGAAAAGGCGAACTATGATCAGCCGCTTCACATTATCGCGAGCGATATCGATCATCGTATGGTAGAGATTGCGAAACTGAACGCAGAAGAAGCTGGACTTAGTGAACTGATTCAATTTAAGCAAATGCAAGTGAAGGACTTTCAAACAAAAGAAGAGTATGGTGTAATTGTCGGAAATCCGCCTTACGGTGAACGTCTCAGCGATAAGCCAGCTGTGGAAAAAATGTATCAAGGCATGGGCGAAGCATTGAAAAACCTAGATACGTGGTCCATTTACATTTTAACGTCACATGAAAAATTCGAAGAGTGTTTCGGAAGAAAAGCGACGAAAAAGAGAAAACTGTTTAATGGATTTATTAAAACAGATTATTATCAATACTGGGGAAAACGCCGACCTAGAAGAGAAACAACTGAATCATAACAAATGTCCACACCACGAGACGGTGTGGATTTTTTATGCTAAAAAGGTATAAGTCGTCACGGGACGGAATAAACTGAACTTGATTTTAAAAAAAGAGGTGTCTTCATGATTCATTATGATCAATTTCAGTTAATTCAAAAAGCACTCGCTTCAACAGCCCGAGAAATAGAAGGGATTGAAACAGGACAATCTGCTAAACTTACGGCAGCCATCGAGAACTTAGCAATGGCTCAAAACTACATAGACCATTCAGAGCACGCATTTTTAATGAAGGAAAGCTACCAACATCGCCTGCGCTCTTAAAAAAAGATTGTCATACCCCAGCATAAATGGTACTATTGAATGTCTGAATGATTCAAAAGTTGGGGGTTGAAGCAGGTGACAGCGTCTCGTTTGCCTTTTTCATTAACAAAAGAACATAATTTTTACGAAGAACTGGGCAACTGGATTGGTGATGTGTTTTATGACATCTTGCCAGAAAAGGGCTTTGATCTTCGAGATGAACAAATATTCATGGCTTTTCAGTTAGAAAGAGCCTTTAAAGAAAAAAGTGTGATGTTTGCCGAAGCTGGGGTAGGCACAGGCAAAACAATCGTTTACCTTTTATTTGCGGTCACATATGCAAGATATACAGGGAAACCTGCGATCATTGCATGTGCAGACGAAACGTTAATTGAACAGCTCGTCAAACAAGAAGGTGATATCTATAAAATTGCCAATCACCTTGATATTCAAATAGATGCGAGATTAAGTAAATCGCATGATCAATATTTGTGCTTAAAGAAACTAGAGAAAACGATGCAACGTGAAGATGATGAGAAGTGGCTCGACATTTATGAATCGCTTCCTTCATTTGTTCATGAATCTCATGGGATGCAGACATTTTATCCGTACGGTGATCGAAAAGAGTATCCAGAATTAACAAATGATGAGTGGTCAAGAATTGGTTATGACTCTTTTCAGGACTGCTTAACGTGCGACATGCGGCACCGCTGTGGCTTGAATTTATCAAGAGACCATTACCGAAAAGCCACAGACCTCATCATTTGCTCTCATGACTTTTACATGGAGCATGTATGGACAAAGGAGTCACGTAAACGTGAAGGACAGCTGCCGCTCCTTCCTGAGCATAGCTCTGTTGTATTTGATGAAGGACATCTTCTTGAATTTGCAGCACAAAAAGCGCTAACATACCGAGTGAAGCAATCAACACTTGAGACGTTTTTGGAGCGTCTTTTGCAAAATGATATTCGTGAAGAGTTTGCAGAACTTGTTGAAGATGCACTTGCAACAAACGATCAGTTCTTTTACCTCTTAAAAACGAATGCCAAAGAAATCAAAGGATCACACCGTCTTGAAATTGGTCGTGTAGATGAGGTGAAGCGTTCAGCAAGTGAATTATGTGATTTGCTTGAGAAGATTGGAGAAGCGCTCGTATTTGAATCAGAGATGTACACAATTGATCAATATGAATTGTCTGTTGTGGAAGAGTACATTGAACAGATGGCGTATTCTCTGTCGCTTTATCAGAAAAATGCCATTAGCTGGCTGGAGAAGCAGGAATTAGATACAACCTTTGTCGTCATGCCAAAAACGGTAGCAGAGGTGCTTGGTGAAAAGGTATTTTCACAAAAAATCCCTTATATTTTCTCATCTGCTACGTTGTCTGAAAATCAATCATTTGATTATTTAGCTGAAAGCCTTGGGATCAAAGATTATTTATCCATGAGTGTGGCTTCGCCGTATGATTATGAGGAGCAAATGCAAATGTATTTCCACGGAATTCAGCAGCCAATGACAGAGTCAGATGTAAAAGGTCAGCACGTGCTGGCTCAGGTAAAAGAAAATGGCGGTCGATCTCTTATTTTATTCCCTTCATTTGATGAACTGCATGTATTTAGAAAGCAGCTCGATGCATCAAATGAACCACTGCCTTTCCATGTGTATTTTGAAGGAGACGAGGAGATCAGTACCATTGTTCAAAAGTTCCAAGCAGATGAAACATCTGTGTTATGTTCCGTTCACTTGTGGGAAGGGCTGGATATTCCAGGACAGTCTCTAACAAATGTGGTCATTTGGGGACTTCCATATCCACCGCATGACCCAGTATTTGAAGCAAAACGGAATGAAGCGAAAGATGCATTTACTGAAGTGGACCTTCCGTACATGCTGCTTCGTCTAAGGCAGGGCATTGGGAGACTGATTCGGACAAGCCAAGATGCTGGCAGCATTCATATTTACTTTGGCAGTCAGAAAGATATTGAGCTACAAAGTAAAATTGAATCCGTTCTTCCAGTGAGGCCAGTGATCTCTTAATAATAGAAAATGATTCAACAAAAGGAGGATACGAGCAGCGTATCCTCCTTTTTCATTGACAAAAGAACATTTATTGAAGTAGCCTTGAAACGTACATACATATTTTATTGATTGGGGGAACGAACGCATGAGTCTTGAATCAAAAGAGAAAGCGTTTTATCAATTACTAGGAAAAATCGCCCATTATACAGAGGCGCTTCATTTACTTTATTGGGACTCTCGAACACAAGCGCCTAAAAAAAGCGCTGATTTCAGAGCAGAAACCATCGGTCAATTATCCAGCGATATCTTTAATATGAAGACTTCTGATGAAATGAAAGATCTTCTTGTTGCTTTAAATAAAGAAAAAAAAGAGCTGTCAAAAGACACACAGAAGGCACTCGAATTATCGCAAAAAGAATATGATGAAAACAGTAAAATTCCAAAAGAAGAATTTAAAGAATACTCCATTCTACAATCAAAAGCAGAACATGTTTGGGTAGAAGCAAGGGAGAAATCAGATTTTTCACTCTTTGCGCCCTATTTAAAACAGCTGATTGATTTTAACAAGCGTTTCATTCAATACTGGGGCGTGAAAAAAACGCCATATGATGTGCTGCTCAATAATTATGAGCCGGATATGACGGTTGAACAACTCGATCAAAAATTTGGCGCACTTCGAGACGCCATCGTTCCTCTCGTGAAAAAAATTGAAGCTTCGCCAAATAAACCAGATACATCATTTTTATCGAAAAGCTTCCCGATCGACAAACAAAAAGAGCTGAGTCTCTTTTTCTTAAAAGAGTTAGGGTATGACTTTGACGCAGGACGACTTGATACAACGGTTCATCCATTTGCTGTGACATTAAGCAGAGGGGATGTACGTGTGACGACGCGTTATGATGAGCACGATTTTCGCATGGCGATCTTTGGCACCATTCACGAATGCGGCCACGCCATTTATGAACAAAATATTGATGAGGCACTGAGCGGAACGCTCTTATGTGACGGCACATCAATGGGTATTCATGAATCACAGTCTCTTTTCTTTGAGAACTTTATCGGCAGACATGAAGATTTCTGGAAAACGTATTATCAAAAGCTGCAAGAGGCATCTCCTGAACAATTTAAAGATGTCACTTTAGAAGAATTTGTGCATGCGGTGAATGAATCGAAGCCGACTTACATTCGAATTGAAGCAGATGAACTCACGTATCCGCTTCACATTATTATTCGCTATGAAATTGAAAAGGCCATTTTCAATGAAGAAGTAGCCGTTGAAGACTTGCCAGCGTTATGGAATGAAAAATATAAAGCATATCTTGGCATTACGCCGCCTAACGATGCGCTTGGTATTTTGCAGGATGTTCACTGGTCAGATGGTAGTTTTGGTTATTTCCCTTCATATGCACTTGGTTATATGTATGCGGCGCAATTAAAGCAGCAAATGATCAAAGATTTACCGAATTTTGATGAACTGATTCAAAATGGGTCTTTTGCACCGATAAAAGAATGGCTAACTAAACATGTCCATCAGCATGGAAAACGGAAAAAGCCATCTGAAATCATTCAAGACGCAACTGGTGAAGAATTAAATGTTCAATACTTAATTGATTATTTAACAGATAAGTACACGAAACTGTATTTATCATAAATGAAAGGCACCCTTTGATCAGAAGGGTGCTTCAGCGTGTAGACAAACCCTCGCATTCGTTGTCAGTCCTGCGTGCTGGTGCTCACGAATGTTAAATTCGCTCTGCTCCGGTGCTCGTCCTTCCTAGACTGCAAAGGTTTTCTATCACGCTGAAAAGAAGACAAAGGGCTAAAATAAAGTTCATTTTAGCCCTTTGTCAACAATCTGAGGCACCCTTTAATCAGAAGGGTGCTTTTTTGCTGGTTGAATATTCTAAAAACGAACGTTTAAATCTTAATGATTATTTAAGTTCGGTATTTTTCTAGAAAAGTGCTTTCCAAGCGTCTGAAATCTTGTTATAATTTGAACACTATGAAACACTCATATAATCGCGTGATGAAGGCACGCAAGTTTCTACCGGACACCGATACCGTCCGACTATGAGTGAGCAAAATGAAACAGCTTTTGTATGAGCTGAAGATCCCGTGGATCGTTTTCGCATTGCTTGCTCCTTAATGGACAGCAATGCTTTTTTTATGCAAAAAAATGAAAGTTGCTAATATGCTGGGAGGAAGAATGATGGAATTGTTACGTCAAAAGATCGAGAACGAAGGAATCGTTCTGTCAAATCAAGTGCTAAAGGTAGATGCTTTTTTAAATCATCAAATTGACCCTGTGTTAATGCATGAGATCGGTCAAGAGTTTGCTAGATTATTTAAGCATGATGGAATTACTAAAATTATCACAATCGAATCTTCTGGTATTGCACCTGCTGTAATGGCTGGACTTGCCCTTCATGTGCCAGTTGTTTTTGCCCGAAAGCGGCAATCACTGACTTTAACGGATAACCTTTTGACAGCAAGTGTGTATTCTTTTACCAAAAAAGTAGAAAGTACGATTGCTGTCTCTAACACGCACCTTAGTGAGGATGATTGTGTGTTAATTATCGACGACTTTTTAGCAAATGGAGAAGCCGCTAAGGGACTAGCTGCCATCGCAAAGCAAGCGAAAGCAAAAGTAGCTGGTTTTGGAATTGTTATCGAGAAATCATTCCAGCCTGGAAGAAAAGAACTTGTGCAAATGGGCTATAGAGTCGAGTCACTCGCACGTATCGAATCGCTCGAGGAAGGAAAAGTCACGTTTGTACGCGAGGTACAATCATGAGTGCCGCTAAAAAAGCCAAAACCCTTTCGCTAGGGATACAGCATGTACTGGCGATGTATGCAGGTGCGGTTCTTGTCCCGCTCATTGTTGGAGATGCGCTTGGGCTCACGCCAGCCCAGCTGACGTACTTAATTTCGGCAGATATTTTCATGTGCGGTGCCGCCACACTGCTTCAAGTATGGAAAAACCGCTTTTTTGGCATCGGTTTGCCTGTTGTACTAGGCTGTACATTTACTGCGGTATCTCCTATGATTGCGATTGGTTCTAAATATGGAATTTCGTCTATATATGGAAGTATTATCGCCGCAGGGTGTATTGTCATTGCTCTTTCATTTTTCTTTGGGAAGCTTGTGAAATTCTTCCCGCCCGTTGTCACAGGTTCCGTCGTCACGATCATTGGAATTACCTTAATTCCGGTCGCCATGAACAATATGGCAGGTGGTGAAGGAAGTGCAGACTATGGTTCTTTTGAGAATCTTGGACTTGCTTTTCTTGTATTGTTTATCATTGTTCTTCTTTATCGATTTACAAAGGGATTCATGAAAGCCATTGCCATCTTAATCGGCATTCTACTCGGAACAGCAGTTGCTACTTTCTTAGGGAAGGTGGAGACGGCAGAAGTGGCGAATGCACAAGTTTTCCGCATCATTGAGCCTTTTTACTTTGGGTTGCCTACTTTTGAATTTGCACCAATCATGACAATGACATTAGTTGCCATTGTGTCATTAGTCGAATCAACGGGTGTATACTTTGCGCTCGGAGATTTAACGAATCGTTCATTAAAAGAGAAGGATTTAGCAAAGGGATATCGTGCAGAGGGAATTGCCGTCTTATTAGGCGGTATCTTCAACGCTTTTCCATACACAGCCTACTCCCAAAACGTTGGATTGATCCAGTTAACAGGTGTGAAGAAAAATCAGGTCATTGTGGTGACAGGGGTATTATTAATGGTATTTGGCCTTTTTCCTAAAATCGCGGCATTTACAACGATTATTCCAAAGTCCGTTCTAGGCGGTGCAATGGTCGCCATGTTTGGGATGGTCATTGCGTACGGGATTAAAATGCTCTCGCGCGTCGATTTTGCAAAACAAGAAAACTTGCTCATTGTCGCATGCTCAGTTGGCATCGGGCTAGGAGTAACGGTTGTACCGCAAATGTTTGAGCATTTGCCAGAATCGATTAAATTGTTAACAAGTAACGGAATTGTCGCCGGAAGCTTTACCGCTATTTTGCTTCATATTATTTATCACATGATTCCTTTTAAAAAAGAAACAGAGCAGGAGCTAATGGAAGAACCTAAGCAATCTGTTATGTAATCACTTCTCTTGGAGAGGTGTTCAGATTGTTGACAAAGGGCTAAAATGATCTTTATTTTAGCTCTTTGTCTTCTTTTCAGCTTGATAGAAAACCTTTGAAGTTCTAGGAAGGGGCGTGTGAGGGTTTGTCTACACGCTGAAAGCCCGCATCTTTTGGATACGGGCTTATTGTGATTAGCGCTATTAATGTTGTACCGGCGGCATTGTTTCGTTAATGACTGCAAATGTATAGCCACTTGCTTTTAGTTGTGTAATCAGGCTATCTAAATAGTTCGTGGTAGAGGGTTGATCATGCATTAAAATAACTTTTGGTTCCCATGGTTTATTTTTCTCAAACATTTGCAGTTGATTCAATACCTCTTGAACATATTGTGAGTTTTTATATCTCCAGTCAAGGCTATCAATCGTCCAATCCCAGTAAATAAAGCCATATTGGTTTAAGCGTACTTTTTGATCATATGTTAAATTTGGAACACTGCCATAAGGTGTTCTCACAAGACGGGTGTAAACGCCTGTAACAGAAGCAAGAATGAGCTGAGCTTCTCTCATTTCATTTGCGGGAGACTCACTGTTCTGATAAAAGCGGTTTATATCATGCGTCATGCCATGAAGCCCTAATTGATGTCCTTCTTGATAAAGTCTTTTCACAGTTGCTTGGTGAGCTTGGATTTGCGGTCCAAGCATGAAGAATGTCGCCTTCACTTGATGTGCTTTTAAGATATTTAACAGCTGATTTGATGTAGCAGAAGGGCCATCATCAAATGTTAAAAAGACCGTTTTATTCGTTGTCTGTTGGTTTGGATTGGTCTTAAATTGTTGATCCAATGTTCTTGCAGAATGATCTTTTGCTTTCAGACTGATACTTGTGTCTCGGAAGTCACTGCTAGTAACAATTGTTGCTTGCCCATTTGTCGCCTGCAAATGGGGTTTAGACATATCCCAGATAAAAAAGAGAAACAGTGTAAGAAGCACTAAACCAATTATCTTCGAGAGAAATATCGTGTTGTAGGGTGTTTGTTTTTTGGACACCTTTTTCATGACAATCACTCCAATCAATTAAATTTTGTGCCGAATCATGTAGTAGATTCTGTCTTTTTTCACTGTTTTTCATGGTGCTCATATTGATTAAGTATACAGGAAAAAAACCCCTTTTCATATAAAATCATCAAATAAATTAGCATTTTATGGTTATTTATTTGTGTTGATCAGAAAAAAAGGTGATCCATTCATGTTTAAATGAAAGGTGGGGTTTGTCTACGGTTCTTCTCATTTGAGAGGTGTTTTTTTGCATAAAGCTATGTTAAATAACTCTATTAATAATCGGTTGAAGGGATTTTTGTTCTTTAGATATAAAATAAGATGAGAGTGAATGGTTAAGAATCGTTTTGAATGACATCAACCAAGAAATAGATCTAAACGAATAGGATGATTGTTGAAATCTATCCGCTCTCTCCATATGGGACTTATGATAAAGTTGGTTTATTAACATTCTCCAAATGGGTGTTAATAAAAGGTGGGATAAGTAAATGTTAGGATTACCAAGAGGGGAAGTTTTTTTAGTGCCTTGGTCTATGGAGTGGAAAAACGAATATGAAAAAGAAAAGCGCCAGATAATAGCTGATATTGGTCCATACACAATCAATGTACATCATATTGGAAGTACGGCAGTAAAAGGTTTAAGCGCTAAGCCAATTATTGATATTGCAATTGAAATAGAACATTTTTTTGATGGAGAAAAATGTGTAATAGCGTTGGAAGGACTCGGTTACTCATATAAAGGAACAGACGTATTACCTGAAAGACACTACTTTAATAAAGGAGAAACACGAACACATCAAATCCATATGTATCAAAGACATAATAAGTATTTACTTGAACAGTTAAATTTCAGAGATTACTTGAGAAATAATGAGCAAGCTAGAAGTGAGTACCAACAGCTTAAACTTAAATTATCAAGATTACATGGAAATGACAAACACAAATACGCACATGAAAAAACTGCTTTTATTAAGTCAATCCTCGAAAAGATTTAGGTGAGGGTTTGCTCTTAAGATGTTCATAAGAGAGGTCATGTCACAGAGGAACTCCCAATTAACGGAGTTCTTTTTTTTCATTAAATCACCGAACATAAATTGCATAAAAAAAGCAGGTTCGCTTGGCTTGGAACGAACCTGTGAAGGAGGAAAACTACATCATGTTTTCACCTATATTATCCAATATTTATCAATTGTCGTCAAGACAAAAAGTTAGACGGAGGAAAATATTTTGACTGAATTGTGTCGTTTTGGCATGTATATCCTTTTTTTGATTGGGGATATTAACCGAAAAAAGAGGTGAAGCCGATGGCATACATTCTTTCAGTTGGAACAAGTCTGCCAAAACATCATGTGGATCAGCAAGCAGCTGCTCAATTTGCAAGGTCTCAATTTAAACGATCGTTTAAAGATATTGATCGGCTATTAAAAGCTTTTAATAATGGCGAAATAGAGAGCAGACAGTTTGTACAGCCTATTGATTGGTATCAAGAACATCACTCTTTTGAAGAGAAAAACAACCTCTATATCGAAAAAGCATTGGCACATGCGAAAGAAGCCGTTTTTCACTGTCTGCATGAAACAGCGTTCCTTACAAAGCCAGTTCCTTTTGATGAGATTGATGCTTTGTTTTTCATCTCCAGTACAGGGTTATCAACGCCAAGTCTTGATGCAAAGCTGATGAATGTTCTTCCATTTTCTCCTTATACGAAACGAGTGCCAATTTGGGGGTTAGGCTGCGGGGGCGGGGCGGCAGGCTTATCCCGAGCTTATGAATACATCAGGGCGTATCCAGAAGCGAAAGTGCTCGTTGTTGCCTGCGAGCTTTGCAGCCTCACTTTTCAGCCGCAAGATCAATCAAAAAGCAATTTAATTGGAACCTCGCTGTTCGGTGACGGGACTGCGGCCGTTCTTTTAACTGGAGAAAAGGCCGCCTCTAAGTATACGCGGTTAAAAACGGTTCCTAAAGTGCTTGGCACGCAGTCAGTGACCATGAAAGATTCTGAGGATGTGATGGGATGGGATTTTACCGCCGACGGATTTCGAGTCATCTTCTCACGTGACATTCCGTCCATCATTTCTGGCTGGTTAAAAGAGCAAGTGGATCACTTTTTACATCAACTAGGGTTTTCAACAGAGGATGTATCCGTATTTCTTGCTCACCCTGGAGGAAAAAAAGTGATTGATGCCTATCTTGAAAGCCTATCTTTACAAGAGCATCAGCTATTTTCTTCAAAAGAGGTTCTGAAACAGCATGGAAACATGTCCTCTGCCACCGTTTTATATGTCATGAAGCATTTTCTTGAACATCAGTCACTAGATGCAGGACAGGTGGGGCTTTGCGGAGCACTTGGTCCAGGCTTTTCATCAGAATTATTGCTCATGAAATGGGAGGGGCTCTCGTGATGATTTTCTGGATAGTGATTGGCATTTTCATTTGTCAGCGCCTCATTGAAATGCTTGTGGCGAAAAGAAATGAAAAGAAGGTGAAGGCGATCGGAGCAATTGAATTTGGTGCAAGCCATTATCCTTATATGGTCGCTATGCATGCAGCTTTTTTCCTCTCGCTTATTGGAGAGACATGGCTGCTGCATCGTCAACCGTCTCGTTTTTTCCTATTGCTGCTTGTGTTCCTTCTTGCTACCCAGGTGATTCGGTACTGGGCACTATGTTCACTTGGGACGTATTGGAATACAAAAATCTTAGTCGTTCCAAATGCGATGATTGTGAAAAAGGGGCCGTATCGCTGGTTAAAGCATCCTAACTATGTGGTGGTGGCGATTGAACTGATGTTCATTCCGCTGCTATTTAACGCATTTATTACTGCCATTTTGTTTACGTGTTTAAATGGATGGATGATGATGGTCAGAATACAAACAGAAGAAAAAGCACTGAATCAGTATTTATTAAATTAATATTGAAAATCATTATCAATTGTGCTACACTTTCATTAATGATAAACATTCTCAATCATGAAGGATGGACGGTGATCACATGACAATGATTTTCTTACTCGGTACGGTCTGTGTATACAGCTTATTGATTGGCTTCGTATTAAAAGGTGTTTCAAAAAAATCTGCTTCCTGATTGCAGTCCATTGCGACTGATCGGGCAGCAGATTTTTTTATTTCCTCAGATCAGAAGAAAAATCTCTTTATTTTGTGTAAAATGGTACACATACATAACTGACTTTTCTAAAAACAAAGGGGTTTATCGTCATGAAAGACTTGTCTATTCGAGATTCGCTCGTTCAAACTACAGGTGCTTTATATCAAAGCCTTCTGAAAAGGGATGATCACGAGCGCGCAGCCAAACTTGCATCTATTATGAAAAAGGAAGCTGAAGAAGAAGTATATATCGCATTTACCGGCCACTATTCTGCTGGTAAGTCATCACTAGTGAATCATCTTCTTCATGATCACATCCTGCCCACAAGCCCAATTCCAACGAGTGCAAACTTGGTTGTTGTCAGGAAAGGGGTCAGTGAAGTTCAGCTCCATACGTCTGATGGACGCTTTGCAAAAATGAGCGGTTCTTATGATAAAGAAGCGGTGCAGCGTTTTTGTAAAGATGGGGAACAAATTGAGATGGTGGAAATTAGCGGTGATTATAGTGGACTTGAAGAAAAAGTGGCACTCATTGATACGCCGGGAATTGATTCAACGGATCATGCGCACTTTTTATCCGCTGCTTCGATTCTTCATCAAGCGGATGCTCTTTTTTATGTCGTTCATTATAACCATGTCCATTCTGAAGAAAACATTCGCTTCATTCGCTCGATTAAAGAGAAAGTGCCTAATCTTTATTTCATCGTCAATCAAGTGGATCGGCATGATGAACAAGAGACAACTTTTGAAAACTACAAAAAACAAGTCGTTGAGATGCTTTTAAAAGAAGGCATTGAAGAAGAACATCTATATTTTACTTCTGTGACGGATGAGGCACACCCAAAAAACGAAATGATCCGTTTAGTGAAGAAGCTACAAGAATTACAAACCATGCCTAAAGCATCACTTCGAGCCTATACAGAGCAGAAAATCGAACATGTTTTAAAAGAACATATAGACTCGTTAAAAGAAGAACTGCATGAAGAGGACCTTGATAAGCACCTTCAAGAAAAAAGGAATGAAGTGAAAGAACTAGAAGAGAAACGCCGATTTATTGAAAATGGTGCAAAGCAGGTAGAAGATGAAGTGTCTTCTGAAGTAGAGAACATCTTAAAAAATGCAAACCTCACGCCATTTAAGATGCGAGAGCTTGCAAGTGACTATATCGAATCAAAAGCACCTGGCTTTAAAGTGGGTTTACTTTTTGCCAAAAATAAAACCGAGCAGGAAAAGGAAAAAAGGGCAAGTGATTTCTTAGCAGATGTAAAAAAGAGAATGAAAGCGGAAGTTGACTGGCACATTGCCGAGCTCCTCAAAAAAGAAATAAAACAGCATCAGCTTGGGGAAGCGTTATTAGACAAAGCCATGGCATTTGAGACACCTGTTGAAGAATCCCTGCTTGAAAAGGTCATTCACCAAGGGGCGACTTTTTCTAACGAATACGTTCTTCAATATGCGAAAGATGCTGGTGAAGCATTGAAAAGACAGGTGAAACAGCAAGCGCTTCAATTGATTGAACAGATGATTGAGACCTTGAAAGACCAGCTCCGGAATGAACAAGAGAAGCAAGAGGAAAAATGGAAACAAGCGAAACAAGAGCTTCAGAGCCTTGAGGAGTATAACGAAAAAAATGAACAAATAAGACAGGATATTCAGCATTTATGGGATATTTGGCAAAACGGAACGGATGATCATATCCCAGGCGACTGGTTTTATGCGAAAAAGCAATGGATGCAGCACGACCAGCTGGAGAAGAATCACGCATCAATTCATGTTAAAGAGAGCGATCAAGCTGCTGAACGGACAGAGCGCGATCAATACCGTCAATCGCAGCATTTAACAACAGCACAATCGATTGCACAATTTAAAGAGCTTTCCCGCATTTTATCGCCTTTAGATATTCTAAAGTCTCAAAGAGATTCCTTTGAAAAACGAACAGAGCGGCTGCAGGCAAAAGAGTTTACACTCGCATTATTTGGCGCTTTTAGTTCTGGAAAATCTTCTTTTGCCAATGCGCTTGTTGGACGGAAGGTGTTACCATCATCTCCTACGCCAACAACTGCAACAATTAACAAACTGACACGACCTACGGAAGATCATCCTCATGAAAGTGTCAAAGTGGTGTTTAAAACCAAGCAGGACATTCTAGAGGAACTCGATCAGATTCTTGGATTTTCGATCACAACAGAAAAAGGAGATTCGTTTAAGGCAAAGCTGGAAAGAGTGCTGAAAAAACGGCAGCTCGAACAGGATCACCGAATCATTGTAGAACATTTTCTACAAGCCTATGCCAAGTTTCATGATGACATTGACAACCAAACCAATTTACATGTCACACTTCAAGAATTAAAGCCTTATGTAGCGGAAGAATCTGTTTCTTGTGTGGTGAAGGAAGTGACGGTGTATTTAAGTACACCTCTGACAGATAAAGGGCTGACGATTGTCGATACACCAGGTGCAAGCAGTATGAATAAGCGTCATACAGAAATCGCCTTCCAGTATATGAAGGATGCAGACGCCCTTCTTTATTTAACGTATTATCAGCACTCTTTCTCAAAAGCTGATCGCTCATTTTTACGGAAGCTTGGACTCGTAAAAGATTCCTTTAGCATGGATAAAATGTTCTTTATCATCAATGCAGCTGATTTGGCTAAGGATCAAGCAGAGCTTGAAACCGTATTTGACTATGTACGAAGCGAGCTCACAAAAGAAGGCATCCGCAATCCAAACCTGCATCATGTGTCTAGTAAGGAAGAGATCGAGGGGAAAGAGCCGACATCTTATAATCAATATGCAACACTGAGAAAACAGCTCGACTATTTTATTGAGGAAGAATTAACGAAAGATGCCATTGAACTTTTGCATTTTGAAGCTAATACATTATGTACAACGGTCGATAGACTACGTGCGACCTTGCATCAATCAGAAGATGAGAAAGAAGCTGAAAAGAAAAACATCAAGACATCCTATGAAGCCATTCTCGAAAAAATGCAAGATGTGAAACGGTCTAAACTTGTGACCGAAAGCGTAAAAAAAGACGTGCATGAACAGCTCTATCATATTGTACAGCGGCTTTCATTATTTGCGAATGATCTATTAAAGTCGGCTTTTTATCCTGGCATATCTCAAGGGAATTTTGGTCAGCAGTTAAAAAAGGCACTTGAGAAAGCGTTAAAGGAGTATGAATTTGAATTTGTGCAGGAGCTCAAGGCACTTGATATCCGAATGGAATCGTTTATCCACCATTATTTCCAGGAGGAGTGGGAAAAAGGGATGCAGGCTGCATGTGCGGAAGATCCTTACTTTTCTCTCAGCCTGTCAGCCCCTGAGGAGAAAAATGCTGAGCTAAAACAAATTGAAGTCGAAGCAGAGATTGCACCATTTGAGCCGCTTTTAAAGAAACAAAAATCAGCGAAAGCCTTTTTTGAACAAAATGAAAAGGCTGCGTTTATTGAAGCCATTCGAGATGTTCTACATCAAATGACAACACGTTGGGCAGATAACGAAAAAGAAGAGTTGCTGAGCAGATATGAAAAGCTAGTGAAGACCTATACGGAAAGGTACGAACAAGATGCTCTCCAACAGCTCAATGAGCAAAAACAGACATTTATGACGAGCCTTACAACAGATGCTGAAAAACAGGCGATCATTGAACAAGTTTATGAACAAACAAATGAATGGAAGAACCAGTTGAAAACGATATGATTCATGATAGACTATATAAAAAAGAAAGCAGCTGATAGACGATGACGAGTGTACACGAAGAAATTTCTGCACATTCACAGAAACAACATGCCCATATCCAATCTTTTCTTGCACTTGAACAAAAAAGAGAGCAGGCGATTGAATCGGCTGTGAAAAAATGTGAACACAATGAACCATTTTCAACAGATGAGATCAATGCCATTACTTCTAAAATGAATGAGCTTGCCCGAGGCGGAATTGTTCCGCTTCGTAAACATGTCACGATTGAGATGGTGGAAGAATACACCCAGCGTAAACAGAAGTAAAGAGTAACTTTCTCATTTTTGGTCATCTTAACAAATGAACCAGAAAGGGGAATGATCATGGCAAAAAAGCAAAACGTAAAGCAGCAGGAGGAGCGCATGCCGAAGGAAAAAGACATGCCATCCTACGCAGAAGCGGAAACGAAAAAAATGCAATATGGTAAAAAGTAATCGGGCTGCCTCTTCTTTATCAAAAAGAAGAAGGCGCCTTTTTTATGTTCGTTTCGATGTTCTATGATAGAATAGGAGTATTGTTTATAAAAAGGGAGTTTAGATGAATGAATAAACACGTCTTACTTGTAGATGGAATGGCCCTTCTTTTTAGGTCGTTTTATGCGACGGCTGTCCATCGCAATTTTATGATAAATGATCGTGGTGTGCCGACAAATGGAGTGAATGGTTATTTGAAGCATTTGTTAACAGCTGTCCAAACATTTGAGCCGACTCATATCGTTTGCTGCTGGGATATGGGAAGCCAGACATACCGGAACGAATTGTTTCAAGATTATAAAGCCAATCGAGGCGAGGCGCCTGTTGAGCTTATCCCGCAGTTTGATTTAGCAAAAGAGGCGACAGAAGAACTTGGGATAGTGAATATTGGTGTGACAGGTTTTGAAGCAGATGATTGTATTGGAACGCTTGCATCTATCTATCAAAACGAAGCACGTGTGACCGTCTTAACAGGAGATAAAGATTTGCTCCAGATCTTGAATGAACAAGTGACCGTGGCTTTGATGCAAAAAGGCATCGGGA
The DNA here is from genome assembly GCF_038003325.1 of Bacillus sp. FSL K6-3176. Lineage (NCBI taxonomy): Bacteria > Bacillati > Bacillota > Bacilli > Caryophanales > Bacillaceae > Bacillus > Bacillus sp. FSL K6-3176. Next base: position 2,037,527 of record NZ_JBBOOX010000001.1, on the reverse strand, counting down.
ATTATAAGCATTATACAAAAGCCCTTTTTGAAGAGGAAATGGGCATTTCTCCAAAGGCGCTGATTGATATGAAAGCGCTGATGGGTGATACTAGCGATAATTACCCTGGTGTAAAAGGAATCGGCGAAAAAACAGCATTGAAATTTATTCAAACGTATCAAACGATTGATCGACTGTTAGAAAATGTTCATGCATTAACGGCAGCTCAGCAAAAGAAAATGCAAGCAGGATTAGAAGATCTGAAGCTATCTCGTATACTGGCAGAAATTAAATGTGATGTACCACTCAGCTGTCCGATTGACGAAACAAAAATAAAAATGGACCCAGAGCGGGCAGCGGCAATGCTTCGCTTGCATCAAATCAAAGGGATCGAACCAATGGTTAACCGCTTAAGTCAATTAGGAATCAGTTAAGGTTAGAAAAAAAAGAAAGGGCTAAAATCAAGTTCATTTTAGCCCTTTGTGTTGCTTTTTTTCGCCTTATTTTCTAATTGCGATATTGGCTGTTTATCTTTTGTTTGCGCATCACCTTGAGGAGTCGTTCCGTTTGTGACACGGCCTCTGTTCTCTTTATCCAATTCGTATCACCTCACACATTAGCATAACCAAAAGAAAAGCGATTCATCCTTTTGAAAGGTGAATCGCTTTTCTAGCGAGCTGATCAGCCACTTGATTTTCCTTGCTCGGAATCCACTTAATGAAAAATAAATCAAATTCGTTTTGAAGCTGCAGCATTTCTTCGATAAAATGACGAAAAGATGGATTTTTGGCAAATCCTGCATTGGCTGCACGATCCACTACTTGTGAATCAGTGCGGAATGAAACGGTCCGTAATCCTTTTTCTACGCAAATTTTCATGCCTTCAATGAGCGCGGAAAACTCTGCTTCATGATTGCTCATGATGCCAAGAGGAATGGAGAAAGACTCAGCTTTTCCGTCATATTTCAAGAAAATGCCGATGCCAGATGGACCTGGGTTTCCGGCACTAGCACCGTCAATATATATTTCAGCTGGCAATTTATTTCCCCCTTTCATCAATCGGAACCATTTTTTTCGCCGCATAGGCATAAGGTGTGCCAATGGCAGCGACGATAAATTTAATCACATAAGTCGTGATGAAAATTTCGATCCATATATGGAATGGGTAGGTCCCAAGAAAGGCAATGGTTGTGAAAACGAGTGTATCAAGTAGCTGGCTAATCATTGTACTCCCCGCATTTCGCAGCCAGAGCGCACCATCTGAAGGAAATATCCGGCGAATAAACGAATATACATAAACATCTAACATTTGACTGATGATATAAGCAGCAAGACTACCAAGAGCAACCCTTGGCATAAAGCCAAATATCGTTTCTAATGATGATTGTGAAATGTCAGATGGAGCGGGATGGAAAAGCAAAGCCTCCTGCATGACAACAGTTAATGTTAAAAGGGTGGCAAAGCCAATCCAGACAGCTTTTTTCGCTTCGGTTTGTCCATATTTTTCATTGAGGACGTCCGTTGCAAAGAACACACTGCCGTATAAAATGTTGCCAAGTGTTGCCGTTAAGCCAAATAATTCAACGGTTTTGACCACTTGTAAGTTGGCAGCAACTGTTGCAAAACCAATCCAGACGAAAAGCCCCATCTTGCCAAATCCTTTATAAAATAGAAGAACAATGATAAAATTAATGATCGCAAATAAGATCCAAATACCTTCATTAAACAAGTGACATGAACTTCCTTTCTAAATGTAAAATGTAACTTTTTGATTATAGCATAACGAACGTTTACCTTAAAAGTATGGGAAGGCGATGTGATCAATGAAACTAAGAGCGCACTATACAATGAAAGTGAAATCGATTGGGTCCATTGCTTTTTTCCAAGAAGATTGGATGGAGCTCAAAGAGGCCTTGCTTTTAGCAAAACATATAGACAAAAAAGAACCGCAGTCACTTCTATCATTTGAAGATGAAAAGGGTGCGATGTGGTCGATGAAAGAACTTGAAAAGCTAAACGAAGAACTTAGGCTTGAACCCGATCAGCTTCAGGTCTATTTTGATGCGAGTTTTCGCAAAGAAACAGGTGATGCTGGGCTTGGAATTGTCGTGTATTATCAGCTCGGACAGGATGCATACCGGCTAAGGAAGAATCAGCCTTTTCAGAGCACCACGAACAATGAGGCAGAGTATGCGGCTTTATTTGAAGCGGTAAAAGCTTTAAAAGAACTGGGAGCCAGCAGAAACTCTGTTACGATTAGAGGAGATTCTCTTGTGGTGATGAATCAGCTCAAAGGGGAATGGCCTTGTTATGATGATATACATAACAAATGGCTCGACCGAATTGAGACTGCGATCAAAGAGCTGAAGCTCACGCCAACATATGAAGTCATCGATCGTAAACAAAATGCAGAAGCAGATCAGCTTGCCAGACAGATACTTGCAGACGTCCCTATCGAAAGTAAGTTGAAATTAGAAGCAGACGGAGCTGAATAAAGTGGATAAAAAAACAGCAGTAAAAGAATTAACAGATCTTCAAGACACGTATTGTTCAGATTGTTTGATTAAGAAGCACTTTCGTAAAGAATTTGGCAAAAAATATGCGCACTCCTTTTGTATACAGCAATGCACGGTAGGAGAGAAGATCAAACAATACGGGAATGAATTACTCAAAAAATAAGCATACACTCCGGTTTTCCCCTAGATGTATCACGCGTTCACGAAAAAAAACGAATAGAATGTGTAAAAAAAGAACATATTCTGAAAAATGAGCCGATATAACTATAGAAAGTTTTGGTTGAGTTACTTTTTGACTAAGTGACGGATAATAGAGGAAAAGGGGAAGGCCGGCATGGATAATAAGGATTTTGAAACGGTATTACATCGGACATTTCAAGAGGTGTACAGTGATCTAGAGCAACTGGTAGATGTTGCAAAGAAGGGAAGACCTTTTCTCGAAAAAGATATCTCTGAAATTGAACAAAGATTAAAGCAAAATATTTTAGCGATTGAAATTCAGCTGAAAATCAAATAAGAGAGGCATACGCCTCTCTTTATTTTGTCGTTTCATCATTGATTGAGTTGATTAGATTTTTGTTACGTTTGCAGCTTGAGGTCCACGATTACCTTCAACGATTTCAAAAGAAACTTCTTGTCCTTCTTCTAGAGATTTGTAACCGTCACCTTCGATAGCTGTGAAGTGAACGAATACGTCGTCTCCGCCTTCAACTTCAATGAAGCCGAAACCTTTTTCATTATTGAACCATTTTACTTTACCGTTTTGCATATTGCTTTTTCCTCCTAGTACTGTAGCACACCTTTTGGCATACTAAAAAAAATTTTTCATCACCTAACGACTTAAGAAGTTGTTAAATGATGGTTCCACTATACACCATCAAAAGTAAAGCGTCAAGCAGGCAAGCCAAATTTTGAGCAGAATGTTTGATTTTTTTGTTTTTTTAGTGAATGACATTTATCTATAAAACGTCCTAATCTCATGAAACCTAACGTATAACTTGTCCGTATATAGTAAAAATACAGAAAGAGGTGCGTCATGAATCGTTACACAATTGAGGAGTTTGTTCAGAATACGCAGCAAGAAGACAAAGGTGAAGGGGTCTTTGAACTTGAAACACCAAGATTGTTAGAAATTAATTTAACAGATACCATTTGGGCAAAAACAGGCTCCATGGTTTCATATCGCGGGAAAATAAAGTTTGAACGTGAAGGTGTGTTTGAACACGGTGTCTCAAAGATGTTCAAAAAAATGTTATCAGGAGAAGGAACCTCTTTGATGAAGGCCACAGGTGATGGGAAATTATATGTAGCAGACCAAGGGAAAAAAATCTCGATTCTTCGATTGGCTCAAGGGGAGTCTATTTTCGTTAATGGAAACGACTTGCTCGCATTTGAACCGTCTGTTCGGTGGGATATTAAATTAATGAAAAAGGTGTCTGGCATGCTTGCAGGCGGATTATTTAATGTCAAACTTGAAGGACCAGGTCTTGTTGCAATCACAAGTCATTACGAACCGCTGACGCTGATTGTTCAGCCAGGTGATTCTGTTTATACAGATCCGAATGCGACGGTCGCATGGTCAGGAGATTTGCAGACTGAATTTGTGACAGATGTATCGTTCAAAACGTTTATTGGCAGGGGAAGCGGAGAGTCCATTCAAATGAAGTTTAGCGGAAGTGGCTTTGTTGTCGTGCAGCCGTTTGAAGAAGTGTATACAACGAATGGGAATCAAGGTTAAAAGAAAAAAGGTGTCCGTCAATGACGGGCACCTTTTTATGATAATGCTTGAGCATACGATTTGTTGCTCATGATCAGATCTGATTGTTCAACGATATCTTCTAAAATGGTTTGAGAAGACTGTTTTAAGTGTAATTTTTTGATGTTTTGTTTCATGGATTCTAATTTTTCTTCGTCTTGCAGCAAGTTGGTGACAGATTCTAAAATGTCTTCGTGTCTGTTGATGACAATGGCAGCGCCGTAATCTTCAAAGAAAAGAGCATTTTCTTTTTCTTGTCCTGGAACAGGTTTGTAAAGAATAACTGGGACACCAATTGCTGTTGCTTCTGTTAATGTAATTCCGCCCGGTTTTGTAATCATACAGTCCGTTACTCTGAACAATTCATCAATTTGTTCCACATATCCAAGCGCCTTCAATTGATTTGGGTGTGCTTGTTCAAGTTCGCTAAGCGATTGCTTCAGCGCTGCATTCTTACCGCACACAACAACAATTTGTACTTCACTGTCAAGAAGTAGTGCTTCACACAGTTCCTTCACATTTTTTAGTACACCATGGGCACCCGCCATAATGAGAAGGACTTTTTTGTCTGATGATAATCCATATTTTTTATAGATGATCGATTTAGGCACGTCTACTTCAAATTGTGGTCTAATCGGAATGCCTGTTACCTTGACATCGCTTGGATGTGTGCCGATTTCTACTAGCTTTTGTTTCACATAATCGGTTGCAACATAGTATCGGTCAATGTTTTCATGTACCCAAATTTTATGAAGACAAAAGTCTGTCATCACATTAAATGTTGGAATGACTTTACCTGTTTTGTTTCGGTATTCAGGTACAACAATCATCGGGAATGTAATGATGATGATATCCGGATTGTGTAATTGAATTAATTCATCAAGACGCTTATTTCCCATCTTTAAATAAATGTTAAATTTGCGTTTGTTGTAAATTTTATCTACACCGTAATAAAACAAGCGATAAAATTGTTTCCCAATGGAGAAGCTCTTTAAATATAAATATTGAGTCACTTCGGACACAATGGGATTTGATTCTTGATACAAATTAGAAACTATCACATGTTCAAACCCTTGGGATTTGCATTCATCATACAGTGTTTTTGCAACCTGCATATGTCCATTTCCATAATTTGCGGTCAAGATTAATATTTTTTTATTGGTATTCAAGAATATTCACCTCAAATGTAATCAACAACAACAAAACTTCGTACGAAAACTATAAATCTCATAGGTCTACATATACATAAAGATAACATATAAACAGCGAGAGCATATCATTCGTTACGAAAGAATTAAACTAATTTTAAAAAACAAACAAACTAAATTGATAATGGAAGACAGAGCCATTTGTATTTTAACACATTTTAAGCATTTATCATCAGACTACAGTCTATTTTATTCCCACACATATGGTGTTTCTTGATAAACATAGTAATTAAGCCAATTCATAAACAGCAAAGTAGCATGGGCTTTCCAGCGGTTCACTGGAACTAATGTGTCTCCATCTTCTATGAAATAGTGGACGGGTTTTTTGACTGTATCATGTTTCAACAAATCTCTTTCATATTCCTGCTTCAATGTATCTGTATCGTATTCAGGATGTCCAGTTAAAAATACTTGTTTATCATCATCTGAAACAATTAAACAAACACCAGCTTCCTCAGACGTGCTCAATACTTTTAGATTCGGCGTGTTTTTTAATTGTTCTGTATTAATATCTGTATGCCTAGAATGTGGGACATAGTATACTTCATCGAAACCTCTTACTAATCTTTCTTTTTTCTCTTTGACAAGATGTTCAAAGACACCGAATTTTTTCTCTGGAAGCTTGATTTTTTCAATGCCATAATGATGATAAAGACCAGCCTGTGCCCCCCAGCATATATGGAGAGTAGACGTCACATTCGTTTTACTCCAGTCCAAAATGTCCTGCAGTTCTTTCCAATAGGAAACTTCTTCGAAAGCTAAATGCTCAATTGGTGCACCTGTAATGATCATGCCATCAAATTTTTTATGGCGAATCGAGTCAAAGGTCGTATAAAATTCATCTAGATGCTCTCTCGATGTATTCTTCGGTGTATGTGTACTTGGAATCAAAAATGTAAAATACACTTGCAAAGGAGAATTTCCGAGCATTCTCAGCAGCTGCGTTTCAGTTTGTATTTTTTTTGGCATTAAGTTTAAGATCACGATATTCAAAGGACGGATATCTTGTTTGAATGCCCTTGTCTCATCCATGACGAAAATGTTTTCGCTCTCTAGTATTTGTTTTGCCGGCAGATGAACTGGTATGTTAATAGGCAACTCGCCACCCCCTGAACCAAAGCTAATTTCACTTCATTATAGGAACTTTCTGGCGATATTTCAATGTTTCAATTATGTTACAATGAAAAATAGAGCAAAAAAGAAAGCTGTTTCTGTCAAAAAAGGAGGCCATTATTCATGATCACAAAGCATTTATCAGATATTGACATTGCCCAAAAGGCAAAGCTGAGACCGATTCAAGACATCGCAGCAAAATTACAAATACATGACGAAGAATTAGAATGCTATGGTTTCACAAAAGCGAAAATATCTTTGACTATTTTTGACCGTTTAAAGGAACAAAAAGAAGGAAATGTGATTCTTGTGACTTCGATCAACCCAACGCCAGCAGGTGAGGGGAAGTCCACTGTAACAGTTGGCCTCGGTCAAGCCTTCGAGAAAATTGGGAAAAAAGCGATTATTGCCATGCGTGAACCTTCACTAGGTCCCACAATGGGTATTAAAGGCGGTGCAGCTGGCGGCGGATATTCACAGGTGTTACCTATGGAAGAAATCAATCTTCATTTCACAGGGGATTTTCATGCGATTACATCTGCACATAACGCTTTATCTGCTTTTATTGATAATCATATCCATCACGGAAATGAGCTTGGGATCGACGCACGCAGAATTGTATGGAAACGAGTGTTAGATTTAAACGATCGTGCTCTAAGACAAGTGGTCGTAGGACTTGGCGGTCAATTAAATGGGTACCCTAGAGAAGATGGATTTGATATTACGGTTGCATCCGAAATGATGGCCATCCTCTGTTTAGCAGACGACTTAAACGATCTAAAAAAACGTCTTTCTTCTATTGTTGTTGCCTACAATCAAGAAGGTGAACCGGTCACAGTTGGAAATCTAGGATATGAAGGCGTATTAACCTTGCTATTAAAAGATGCGCTGAAACCAAACCTTGTTCAAACGATTGAAGGAACTCCAGCCCTTGTTCATGGTGGTCCTTTTGCCAATATTGCACATGGATGCAATAGTTTAATTGCCACAAAAATGGCGGCAAAACTAGCAGATTACGTCGTAACAGAAGCGGGATTTGGTGCAGACCTCGGCGCGGAAAAATTTCTTCACATCAAAACAAGAGCCGGTGATTTTAAACCAGGCGCTGTTGTCATTGTAGCAACTGTCAGGGCGCTAAAAATGCATGGCGGAATGCAGAAAACAGAGCTCAAGGAAGCAAATGCACAGGCTGTATTAGAAGGTATACATAATTTAGAGAAGCATATTGAAACAGTGCAAGCCTTCGGTCTACCATACATCGTTGCAGTGAACCGTTTTATTACCGATACAAAAGAAGAAATTCAAGCAATAGAAAACTGGTGCGAAACGAATGGACATCCAGTCAAAGCCGTCAATGTATGGGAAGAAGGGGGAGCTGGCGGCGCAGCACTTGCCGAAGAGCTCACGACACTCATTGAAAAGAATGAAAACAGCTTTTCTTATTTATATGAGGAGCAAGATTCCATTGAAGAAAAGTTGTCAAAAGTCGCCAAAGTGGTTTATGGTGCAGACGGCGTCAACCTTACATCAAAAGCAAGAAAGCAGCTAGCTGCAATTGAGAAAAATGGCTGGGCCCATTTGCCGGTTTGTATGGCAAAAACGCAATATTCACTATCGGATGATCCGGCTTTAATCGGCAGACCAAAAGGCTTCACCGTTACGATTCGAGAGTTAAAACCATCTGTAGGAGCAGGTTTTATCGTTGCACTAACAGGAAGCATTCTGACCATGCCAGGTCTCCCTAAAAAACCTGCGGCACTTGAGATGGATTTATTAGAAGACGGCAGTGTGACTGGACTCTTTTAGCAGAAAGCATAAAAAGCGATTTTCTAAAAGAAGCATGTTACGATAGGAAAAAGTGAATCCTAGGAGGCTATGAGATGTCAATTTATGATATTCAGGTCAAGACCATTAACGGTCAGGAAAAATCAATGGCAGATTACAAAGGGAAAGTACTGATCATCGTGAACACAGCGAGCAAATGTGGACTGACCCCTCAATTTAAACAATTACAAGAGTTATACGATCAATATCATGAAAAGGGCCTTGAAATTTTAGGATTTCCGTGCAATCAATTTATGAATCAAGAGCCAGAAGGGGAAGAAGCAATTCAAGAATTCTGTTCGTTAAACTATGGTGTGACCTTCCCGATGTTTGCAAAAGTAGATGTCAATGGTGACAATGCGCATCCGCTTTTCAAATACTTAACGAGTCATGCGAAAGGTGTGCTTGGTACAAAAACGGTGAAATGGAATTTTACAAAATTTATCGTTGACCAAAACGGAGAAGTGACTGAACGATTTTCTCCTAAAACACCACCGAAAGAATTAGAAAGCTCCATTATCGCTCTTTTGGAGAAATAAGCATGAATTTGAGTAAGCAGCAAGAACAATTGGAGGCAGCTGCCTCCTTTGTTTCAAAACAGCTAAAGAATGAACCGACTGGACACGATGAAGCTCATATCAATCGTGTGCGCCAGCTTGCCGTCCATATTGCACAACAGGAGGGCGGGTCGCTTTTTGTCATTGAAATGGCAGCGATTATCCATGATGTCATTGATGACAAGCTGTCTAGTGAATGGAAGCTTTCACCGCATGATCTCAAGCAGCAGCTCCTTTTGTGGGAAGTGGACACGCAAGATATTCGCTATATCATGGATATTATTACAACGATGTCTTTTCGTCACCGGCATATGCAGCATAAGCCAGTGACATTAGAAGGGACCATTGTTCAAGATGCAGATCGGCTAGATGCGATAGGTGCAACTGGGATTGCAAGGGTGTTTACATATGCAGGTGCAAAAGGGGAGCCTCACTATACAGAGGGTGCTCACCAAGGCACAGTACTTTTGCATATGCAAGAAAAGCTGCTTCAATTAAAAAACTTGATGAACACACGTGCTGGAAAGCAGCTGGCTCATGAGCGGCATGAGTTTATGTGTCTATTTATTAAGACATGGAAAGAAGAATGCGGCCTTACAGATGAGTAGGGTCTTTATGTGTGTAAGGAGGATGTATAGATGAAAATAACTGCCATAGAACCAACGCCAAGCCCGAATACAATGAAAGTCATTTTGACAGAAGCGCTTGCAGGCGGTAAAAGCAATAACTACAAAAAAGATCAAAAAGACGAAGCGCCAGAGATGATCAAGCGCATTTTAACCATTGAAGGTGTAAAAGGTGTTTACCATGTAGCCGATTTCTTAGCGGTTGAGCGTAATGCGAAATTTGACTGGCAAGGTATTTTACAGCAAGTCAGAGAAGCCTTTGGACAAGAAACAGAAGGTCTTCAGGGAGAATCGCAGTCAGGTGATGACACATTTGGAGAAGTCAAAGTGTTTGTTCAAATGTTTAATGGGATTCCGATGCAGGTGAAGCTGACAGACGGTGAAAGAGAAGAACGATTTGGAATGCCTGAACGTTTCCAGGCAGCGATTTTAAAGCTAAGAAGCAGTTCAGATAATGTTGTATTTGAACGTGTGTGGAAAGAACATGGCGTACGTTTTGGAGAATTTGCTGATATCGGTCAAGAAGTCACAGAAGAGCTGCAAGCTGCATATGACGACGAGCGTTTATCCCGTTTAACAGAGGCAGTGAAGGAAGGTCAAGAGGCTGTAGATAAACAAGTGAACCGAAAAGCATATGATGTGACAGAAGAGATGCTGCGTGATGAAGATTGGAAGAAACGTTTTGCTCATTTAGAGCAAATGCAGCCAGAGAAAAAAGATATACCTGTTTTAATGAAAGCGATGGAGGACCCAAAAACATCGATTCGCAGACAAGCTGTTGTGAATGCTGGCATGATTGAAGATCCAGACATTTTGCCTATTTTGTATAAAGGGCTTGAAGATAAAACAGTGACGGTTAGAAGAACTGCTGGAGATTGTATTTCAGATCTTGGTGATCCTAGTGCGATTGAAGCGATGATCCAAGCCTTAAAGGACCCAAGTAAGCTTGTCCGCTGGCGTGCGGCCATGTTCCTTTATGAAGAAGGTGACGAAACAGCACTAGAAGCTTTAAAAGAAGCGGAGCAGGACCCTGAATTTGAAGTCAGTCTTCAAGTGAAAATGGCCATCGAACGAATTGAGCACGGAGAAGAAGCAAAAGGCTCTGTGTGGAAGCAAATGACAGAAAGTAGAAAAAATGCATCAGAATCATAAGAAAGACGAGCAGGCTGCCAATAAAAGGCAGCTTGTTTTCTGAAAATGGCTTTTTTATTGGCAGAAAAATTTTTTTAGAAAAATTATTTTGAATATTGTTGAAATATGAGAAAAAACTCTATATAGTAGTACCAATATAGAATATTGGAGGTCAGATTTTATGACACAATCCTTGCTGAGCACTTGCTTCAGCAGAGAAATCAGTCACTATCTATTATAGGTGGCTAAATAAACAGAAAATTTGTAAAATAAAATGAACTCAAAATCATACAGTCAACAAGACTAGTAGTATAGGAGGCTTTTTAAACAGATGGCAGAACTTCGCAGTAATATGATTAAACAAGGAATTGACAGAGCACCTCACCGAAGCTTACTAAGAGCAGCTGGGGTAAAAGATGAGGATTTTGGCAAGCCGTTTATTGCCGTATGTAATTCCTATATTGATATTGTCCCAGGGCATGTCCATCTTCAGGAATTCGGAAAAATTGTGAAAGAAGCCATTCGTGAAGCTGGCGGTGTTCCATTTGAATTCAATACAATCGGGGTAGATGATGGTATTGCGATGGGGCATATTGGGATGAGATATTCATTGCCAAGCCGTGAAATCATTGCTGATTCAGTAGAGACCGTGGTGTCTGCACACTGGTTTGATGGCATGGTTTGTATTCCTAACTGTGATAAAATCACGCCAGGTATGATGATGGCTGCCATGCGTGTGAATATCCCAACTGTATTTGTCAGTGGTGGACCGATGGAAGCTGGGAGAACAAGTGATGGCAGAAAAATTTCTCTTTCTTCTGTCTTTGAAGGCGTAGGCGCATACCAATCAGGGAAAATTAATGAAGAGGAATTAAATGAATTAGAGCAATTTGGCTGTCCAACATGCGGATCTTGCTCTGGTATGTTTACAGCCAACTCAATGAACTGTCTAGCAGAGGCGCTTGGGATTGCTCTTCCTGGAAATGGAACCATTCTGGCGACTTCACCAGAACGAAGAGAATTTGCGAAGAAGTCAGCAAAACAATTGATGGAGCTAATCAAAAAAGACATTAAACCACGTGATATTGTCACGGAAAAAGCGATTGATAACGCATTTGCTTTAGATATGGCACTTGGTGGTTCAACCAATACAGTTCTTCATACATTGGCGATTGCAAATGAAGCAGGCGTTGAATACTCACTTGAGCGTATCAATGAAGTCGCAGAACGAGTGCCGCATTTATCGAAACTTGCTCCAGCTTCAGATGTATATATTGAAGATTTACATGAAGCTGGCGGAGTGACTGCTGCACTAAATGAATTGTCCAAAAAAGAGGGGGCTCTTCATTTAGATACCATGACCGTCACAGCGAAAACGTTAGGCGAGAACATTGCAGGTCATGAGGTAAAAGATTATAACGTCATTTATCCAATTGACAAGCCATTTACTGAAAAGGGCGGCTTAGCCGTTTTATTTGGAAACCTTGCGCCAGATGGAGCAATCATTAAAACAGGCGGTGTACAAGACGGCATCACACGTCATGAAGGACCTGCGATCGTATTTGAATCCCAAGAAGAAGCACTTGAAGGAATCATTAATCGAAAAGTAGAAGCAGGACATGTTGTCATTATTCGTTATGAAGGACCTAAAGGCGGTCCAGGTATGCCTGAAATGCTTGCACCAACTTCACAAATTGTTGGAATGGGACTTGGTCCAAAGGTTGCTTTAATTACAGACGGACGATTCTCCGGTGCTTCTCGCGGATTGTCTATTGGACACGTTTCTCCAGAGGCAGCAGAAGGCGGCCCGCTTGCCTTTGTTGAAAATGGTGATCATGTCGTTGTTGATATCGAAAAACGCATTTTAAGTGTAGATGTCCCGGAAGAAGAATGGGAAAAAAGAAAAGCAAACTGGAAAGGCTTTGAGCCAAAAGTAAAAACAGGTTACCTTGCCAGATACTCAAAACTTGTGACATCAGCCAATACAGGCGGAATCATGAAAATTTAATGTGAAATTGATCATTTGAAAATTGGCTCTCTCTATAGTATCCTTTATTCACAACATAAGGATTATAGAGGGGGCTTTTTTATGTCAATGGCATATGAAGAATATATGCGTCAGCTCGTCGTACCAATGCGCCAAGAACTAACAAGTGCAGGGTTTCAAGAGTTGACGACTGAAGAAGAAGTAGAAAAAACGATGCAGAAAGCAGAAGGAACAACATTTGTTGTCGTCAATTCCGTATGCGGATGTGCTGCTGGTTTAGCACGCCCTGCTGCTACTCAAGCTGTCATGAAAGCAGAAAAAGCACCAGATCGAATGGTGACGGTCTTTGCTGGTCAGGACCGGGAAGCAACGGCTAAAATGAGAGAATACTTCACAGGTGAGGAGCCATCTTCTCCATCTATGGCACTTTTAAAAGGAAATGAACTTGTTCACTTTATCCCGCGTGACGAAATTGAAGGTCATGAAATGGAAGATATTATGAAGAACGTCTTATCTGCATTTGAAAAACATTGCTAATACAAATGTTGAAATGTCCTGTGATCCATCAGGGCATTTTTTCTTGATTATGATGGAGGAACGTCATGCTCATTACAACAAGCTTTAGAGCAAATGAACAAACAATTGAAACGGCAAAGGCCCTCGCAAAGGACTTGCATGGTGAGTATATCGAGCGGCGCAAACAATCTGTCAAACAGCTTGCGATCAAGCGGGGGGATGTACTCGTTGTTGGGAAAGAACGATTTGAATGGTATCAGCCAAATGGTGAAAAGTTCTTTTTCCATCCAAGCTCAGCGATGTTTAGGGTGAAGCGGGTTCTGCGAGGGGAAAAAGATCCATTAATAGAAGCAGCACAATTAAAGCCGGGCGATTCCTTTTTAGATTGTACGCTTGGCTTAGGATCTGATGCGATTACCGCAAGCTGCACTACAGGAACCAATGGAAAAGTGGCCGGTATTGAAAAAAATCCGATGACGGCATTGCTTGTTCGAGAAGGACTCATCACATGGGAAACGGGTGTGAGAGAGGCAGACGAAGCGATGAAACGGATATCTGTTATCAGCGGGGATAGTATTGAGCAGTTAAAGAAGCTCCCTGATCGATCCTATGATATCGTCTATTTTGATCCAATGTTCGAAGAAACCATACAAGAGTCTGCTAGTATGATGCCGCTTCGTCATGCAGCTGAGCATCATTTTGACCATGAAACCGCTGTGAAAGAAGCAATGAGAGTGGCTAGAAAAAGAGTGGTTTTAAAAGATCATTGGAAAAGCACACGATTTACCACTGATTCCTATCAATTTCAGGTGATGAAACGTAAAACCGCCCAATTCCATTACGGATATATCTCAATAGAAGAAGACAAATCAACAAAACTTTAATCACTCTTAACAATTAAAAAAGCCCTATTTCAGGGCTTTTAATCGGTGATCTCCATATAGACAAAATAAAATAACGTCAGCAAGGAAGCTGTGATGAAAAACCCTTCAAGCATATCCATTCCTCCCAAATTTTAGTCGTCGTTACTGTCATTGTAAACGTTTTATCATGAAAAAGAAAGTCTGAACTCAATGACCAAATTGAATGACTGAAAATTCATTATATGCTAGAATAGCAGTATGATAACTTATGGAAGGAATTAGATATCATGAAAATGTGGATGAGAAAAACGCTCGTTGCACTCTTTACGATTGCGACTTTTGGTTTAATCTCTCCTCCATCAGCTTTGATGACAGACAAGCCATCTGAATTTTCTTCATCTGATAAATCACCTTATACAGCAGTTTATGATACATCAGATGCTACGCGCAGCTGGGAATTATCGCAAGAAGACAACAAAGAGCGGGTAGACCCCTTTGAGCAATATAAGCAAGAGGTTCTATTAAGTGCAGAAAACCAATCCTTTCTCAAATTTGGTCGTAAAATCACACCTGTCATTGAGGACGAGTATAGAGAAGAGATTCAACCAAAAATTGAACAAGTGTTAACCGACTTTTTAACAAATTTCAAAGATGACGAAAAATTTCAAGATGTTGTTTTAACTGATCAGCCTTCAAGCGGAAATGGGGAAAAAATCTTCCACATTTATAATAGAAAGACTGGAGAAGATTTGCTTCGTTTTCATGTCAGGAGAGATCAGCCGCCTCACAGCGGATATTGGTTTAACTTTCACTACCATACAGCAGAAGATGGATTCCAGACGCATCATGAACTCGGTAATATTTACTGGGATAAAAACACCCCGCCGAGCTGGATGAGCCACTAGAAGGAGATGTCATGCCAATTGAAAAAGTATACAATGAACGAAATGGTTCGCATTACAAAACAGATGTTAAACGAGCGTGGAGTGAAAATAGAAGATATTGCACACATTGTGCTGAAACTCCAAGAGAAATACAACCCAAATCTTCCACTTAGTGTCTGCATTGAAAATGTTGAAAAAGTGCTGAATAAAAGGGAAATTGTCCACGCAGTTTTGACAGGACTTGCTCTTGATCAGCTGGCAGAAAAAAAGCTTTTGCCAGAACCTTTGCAGCATTTAGTTGAAACAGATGAACCGTTATATGGAATTGATGAGATTATTCCGCTTTCCATTGTCAATGTATATGGATCAATCGGTTTGACCAACTTCGGTTATCTAGACAAAGAGAAATTTGGTATTATTAGAGAATTAGATGAAGGTCGTCCTGGTGAAGTACACACTTTCCTTGATGACCTTGTCGCTGCGCTTGCCGCTGCAGCAGCAAGTCGCATAGCTCACTCTCACCAAGATATTAAGGACGAAGAGCAGGATCGAGTGAATCAAGCATAAAAAGAAAAACATGTCTGCTCATCTTGCAGACATGTTTTTTTGGTTTCAATTGGTTTCAACAAAAGCAGAAATAAGGTAAACTACAACAAGAACATAAATAAAGGATGAAAAAAATGAAACAATACAAAGAGTTATGCCGTCATGTATTACAGCACGGGGATGAAAAAGGTGACAGAACAGGAACAGGCACTATCAGCACGTTCGGTTACCAAATGAGATTTGATTTACAGGAAGGGTTTCCTTTATTAACAACAAAGAAATTACACCTGAAATCAATCATTCATGAGTTACTGTGGTTTTTAAAAGGTGATACAAATGTCAAATATCTTCAAGAAAATGGTGTCCGTATTTGGAATGAATGGGCAGATGAAAATGGAGAGCTAGGGCGTGTGTATGGTGCGCAGTGGAGATCATGGGCGAGTGGAGACGGAGAGACAGTAGATCAGATCAGCAAGCTGATCCATGATATTGAGAATCATCCTAATTCGAGAAGATTGATTGTCAGTGCGTGGAATCCAGGAGAGATTGATCAGATGGCGCTGCCTCCTTGTCATTGCTTGTTTCAATTTTATGTATCAAACGGTAAATTATCGTGCCAGCTCTATCAACGTTCGGCAGATATCTTTTTAGGTGTGCCTTTCAATATTGCTTCGTATGCACTTCTAACGATGATGATTGCCAAAGTGACAAACCTTGAGCCAGGAGAGTTTATTCATACGCTAGGAGATGCTCATATTTATCAAAATCATCTTCCTCAGGTCAAAATGCAGTTAGAGCGTGAGGAGCGCACACTTCCGCAGCTTCGCATCACTAGAGATGTCAAAAGTATTTTTGATTTTACGTTTGATGATTTTGTGCTTGAGAACTATGATCCACATCCGCATATTAAAGGAGAAGTCAGTGTATGATTTCCATGATAGTGGCGACAGGAAAAGACAGAGTCATTGGCAAAGATAATCAAATGCCTTGGCATTTACCCGCTGATTTAGCGTATTTTAAAAAAGTCACAAGTGGTCATACCATTGTCATGGGTAGAAAAACGTTTGAATCAATTGGACGAGCACTGCCTAACCGCCGGAATATCGTGTTGACCACAAGTTCTTCTTTTCAAGCTGAAGGATGCGAGGTAGTCCATTCAATTGATGATATTTTAACCATTGCGAAGACCGAGGAAGAATTATTGATCATTGGCGGGTCTAAGCTGTATGAGGAAATGATGCCATACGCAGATCGTCTATATATCACGCACATTCATCATTCATTTGAAGGCGACCGTTTCTTCCCTTATTACGATGAAGATGATTGGACGGTTGTATCACGTGAAAAAGGCCATCGTGACGAAAAGAACCCCTACAATTATGAATTTGTCGTCTATGACAGAAAAGAAGGATAAGTGAGTAGGAGGAGTACGGTTGTTTCGTTATTGGTTTTTAACGATTTATGTTGTTGTATCCTTTTTTAAAAGTATAAGGCATTTGTATGATCATGAATTAACGGATCCACGCATTTCCTATACGAAACGAATGCATCTCATCCATGAGCATGCAAAAAGGTTTGCCAGAGGGTGTATTGATCAATCAGGATCGGTCATGACCATTCATCAGCAAAAAAAGCTGCCAGATGGTCCTGTTATTTATGTCACAGAAGCACATCATCCAGTGACGACGACATTGCTGATTGGTCACTTAGAGAAGCCATTTGCTTTTATGGCAAAACCGCATCTGTTTCGCTATCCCATCTTAAAACAATGGTTGAAGAAGATGGCGGTGATCAAGCAGAATCAATCTGATGAGGCGTTAATAGAAGAAGCAAGAGAAAGAGTTCTATCTGGCCAAAGTCTGTTGCTTTCTGAACAGTATCGTGTCATGGCAGAAACGCTTGCTGAAGAATGTAACTGCTCACTTGTTCCGGTTGAAACAAGCGGCACAGACCGTCTTTTAACAGGGAAGATCGTCAAAAGACTTCGTCCAGTTAATGTCGATATCCATATCAAAGCACCGGTCAAGATGAGTGATTACGCACAAAAGCGCGCATAGAAAAAACCAGCATCCACATTCGGATGCTGGTTTTTTGATCATGCTGGGATGTTGACACAATAAAATAGAATGCAGAAGAACATGGATGCACTTCCTCCGAGAACAAAGCTGTGCCAAATCGCATGATGATAGGGAATTTTCCGCCAAATATAAAAGATCGTTCCGACTGAATACAAAATACCGCCTAATAGTAAGAGGCTGAATCCAGCTCCTGTTAATTGAATGTACAGAGGTTTAATTGCGATAATAATCATCCAGCCCATTAATAAATAAACAAGGGTAGATACAATGATAAACCGTTTGACGAAAAAGATTTTAAAAACGATACCGCCTGCAGCAAGTGCCCATACGATTGCAAGAAGAGTATAGCCAAGTGCGCCTTTTAATGGGCCAAGCAAAAATGGCGTATATGTACCAGCAATCAATACATAAATCGCAGAGTGGTCAAGGATTTCAAATACATCTTTTGTTTTTTTGTGCCGAATGCTATGAAGCAAAGTAGAGCTTAAATAAAGCAGTAGCATCGACGCGCCAAATATCGAGAAGCTAATAATGTCAGTGACAGTGCCGTATTGAACAGCGAATAAAACGAGAAAAACAATGGCGGGAATGGATAAAATGACGCCAATGCCATGTGTAATCGCGTTGGCAATTTCTTCTTTTACAGTAAACAATGGATGTCCTCCTTTATTGAACCGGTATATAACCATCAAGCGACTTCAGAAATGAGAGACCTTCAAGTGTAATCTTCGTTCCAGCTCTGCCTTTCCCTTTCGTCACATAAGCTTTTTTCTCAAGATCATCTAATCGACTCCTGACTTGCTGAGGGGTCAGCGGGATGTCGCCTTGTTTGCTTAACTCAGACAAGATACGTCTGCTGGCTGCTTCTCCTTTTTCATTTAGAGACTTAATGGCTTCGAGTAAGAAAACAAATTCTTGTTTCTCCATAAGCGTGAGCTGGTGTTCTTCTTTTTTTCCTTTACCAGCTGTTTGTTGAGGTAATAATACAAAAGGTGGCAAGTGATGCAAGAAAACTGTTTGCCCTTCGAGAATCGCGGCTGCATAATGAACGATATTTTTGAGCTCCTGGACATTCCCTTCAAATGAATATTGCTGTAAGACTTCCCACACACTTGAGTCGATGTCAGGCGTTATGTTCAGTTCTTGAAAGAAAGCAGCGGTTAAAATAGGAATATCTGTTTTTCGATCTTCTAAAGGCGGGAGAGGGATATGAAGCACATTGAGCCGATAAAACAGCTCAGGTAAAAAACTGGACGAAACGCTCATCGCCTCTAATGATAAAGACGAAGAAGCAATGATTTTTGTTGCAGGAGAATCTTCGAGAAAACGAATGACCTGATGCTGCATAGGAATACTGAATGCGCTGACTTCGTCTAAATAAAGCACATGATTTGCCGCATGAGTAAATGCTTCCTGCAAAGTCGCTTCATCTACAATGGGGCAGTAGATATGTTTCATCGAAGCCTGCGCAGCAAATGAATGGGCCATTTCTTGTGCAAAGCGTGATTTGCCTGTTCCAATTTCACCTGTGATCAACACAGGCTGATCGTTTTTCGTGAATTGTTTTGCCAAATGAATGGCGTGTTTTATATCTTGGTGTTCTCCATATATATTAGCAAACGGATGTGTGGTCATCGAGCGATTCCTTTCTTTTGGTTCTAATTGGTTTTATTATAACACCCAATTAGAACAAATGTATAGAAAAACGAAAAAGTTCATGAAATTTATCTCCGATCCATGATCTATTGGTTTATTTTTTGAATATTCATGTTATAATGACAAATTAAATAAGGTTAAAGAGAAAGGATCTTGTACATGAAACCGTTGCTCAAAGAAAACACGCTAATTCAAGTGAAAGACATCTTAAAAGCCCATCAAAATTTGAAGGATGTAGTGATTCATACTCCACTTCAAAAAAATGAGCGACTTTCTGAACGATATGAATGTAATGTCTACTTAAAAAGAGAGGACCTGCAGGTTGTTCGTTCTTTTAAATTAAGAGGCGCTTTTAATAAAATGAGCCAGTTGCCAAAAGAAAAACTAGAAAACGGCATTGTTTGTGCCAGTGCAGGAAATCACGCACAAGGCGTTGCCTATTCTTGCAAATATTTAGGTATCCACGGGAAAATTTTTATGCCTGCTACCACACCAAGGCAAAAAGTATCTCAAGTGGAGCTTTTCGGAAAAGAATATGTTGACATTATCTTAACCGGAGATACCTTTGATGATTCGTATCATGAAGCAGTCAAATGCGGAGATAAGGAAAAGCGGGAATTTATTCATCCATTTGATGATTTAGATGTCATGGCAGGACAAGGAACAACTGCTGTAGAAATATTAAATGATATCGAAGTGGAGCCTCACTTTTTATTTGCAAGTGTTGGGGGCGGAGGTTTGTTATCTGGCGTTGGCACGTATATGAAAAATATCGCACCAGAAACAGAAATTATTGCAGTCGAGCCGCTTGGTGCCGCCTCACTTCATGCTTCCCACGAGAAAGGGGAGGTTGTCACACTTGATTCAATAGATAAGTTTGTAGATGGAGCAGCGGTTCAGCGGATTGGCGAAAAGACGTTTACATCGCTTCAGTCTGTTGTCGATAAGATTAGTCTTGTACCAGAAGGAAAAGTATGTACAACCATTTTAGAGCTGTATAATCAATGTGCCATTGTAGCTGAGCCAGCGGGTGCGTTACCGATCGCGGCTTTAGATGCACATCGTGAGGAGATTAAAGGGAAAAATGTCGTTTGTATTGTCAGCGGAGGCAATAATGACATTGGCCGAATGCAAGAAATCAAGGAACGCTCCATGATTTATGAAGGACTCCAGCATTATTTCATCGTTAATTTTCCGCAAAGAGCAGGTGCTCTCAGGGAATTTTTGGATGAAGTATTAGGGCCAAATGATGATATCTCACGCTTTGAATATACGAAAAAGAATAACCGAAGCAAAGGACCTGCGCTTGTTGGGATCGAATTGAAAGAAAGAGATGACTATGCAGCGCTGATTGACCGAATGAATAAAAAAGGCTTCCACTATGTTGAAGTGAATAAAGATCAAGATTTATTCCACCTATTTATTTAGGCTTAACAGATAATTGGAAAAGAGGATTGATCGTTTGTGCTGCTCAAAACAATATGTTTTAGACGGATGGATGGAGCTCAGATCAAGGTAACAGAAGTCCCTGTTTTAAAGGGAGATGAATCCTATGGTTTCATGCTCACCTTTAGACTTGAAGCTTTCTTGAAAAAAGTCTATGTATCTAAGGGAAAGAGGCATGTGTACTCTTTCAGGGAGGATGTGAAACGTAACGTCAAGTGGAGCACATATGAACAGATCTACCAAGAGCCTACACTAAAACACAATGCGTAAATTGGAATCTTTGCCAAAGAGAGTGAGCGGCCATTTTCAAATGGGGGCTACTCATCTTGGCAAGGATTTTTTACATGAAAAGAAGAAAATGTGACAATTTCAAAAACGTTCTGACAGTTGTTTTCAAGTATGCACGAAATAAGGTAATATCATATGTAAAGACTAAGACAGCAAGGATGAGACGATAGTGAAACAAATTAAAATTGTAACAGATTCAACTGTGGACCTTCCGCAAGAAAAAATCAATGATCTTTCCATTCATGTCATTCCGCTCAATATCTCCATTTCTGGGGTTGATTATATTGACCGAGTGAACATACAGCCAGATGAATTTATTGAAAAAATGGAGGCCGCTGAGGAACTGCCGAAAACGTCTCAACCTGCGATCGGTCAATTCGTCGAATTATATGAAAAACTGACGGCAGATGGAAGCGAAGTCATTAGTATCCATTTAACTGGTGGGATGAGTGGTACGGTTCAAACTGCTGAAAGCGCTTCTAAAATGGTAGACGGGAATATCACTGTCATTGATTCGAATTTTATTTCCTATGGTTTAGGGTTTCAAGTCACCAAAGCAGCAGAGCTTGCAAAAAAAGGGGCAAGCCGTGATGACATCCTCAAAGAAATGGACAAAATTCGTCTTAAAACAAAGCTATTTGTCACAATCGATACATTAGAAAATCTCGTGAAAGGTGGACGAATTGGAAGAGGAAAGGCGCTGATCGGTTCACTTCTTCATATTAAACCAATTGCCAGCTTAACAGACGGCATATACACACCAGAAGCGAATGTGAGAAGTTACTCCGCTCTTGTCCGCTATTTGACAAAACAGTATGTACAGGCGGTGAAAGGGAAAACCGTTCAAGCAATTGGGATTGCACATGCAGACGCATTAGAACTTGCAGAAAAGCTTAAAGCAGCACTGCTTGATCATACACCTGATGCACTAGTTGACATCGCTTATACAACACCGATTATTTCCTGTCATACTGGTAAGGGCGCTATAGGCTTTACTTTTTATACCGATTGATTGAAAAGGGGATGTAATTGTCATGTATACAAAAAGGGGAGCCTTATTTGGTGCGCTTACGATTATAAGCGTGCTTCTTTTAGTCTCATGTTCAAATGGACAAATCAAGGATGCGTTAAATTATCAAATCCAGCCGTTTGAGTATCAAAACCAGGATGGTCAAAAGGTGTCGCTCGACGATTTAAAGGGGAAAGTCTGGGTGGCAGATTTTATTTTCACAAGCTGTGAAACGATTTGCCCGCCGATGACCGCACATATGACAGAGCTACAAAAACGGTTAAAAGAAGAAAAATTGGATGCGCACATCATTTCATTTAGCGTCGATCCAGAGGTGGATTCACCGAAAAAGCTAAAGGAATTTGCAAAAGCATATCCATTATCCTTTAGAAATTGGGATTTTCTCACTGGTTACTCGCAGTCAGCGATTGAAAAATTTGCAATGAAAAGCTTTAAGACGATTGTGAAAAAACCTGAAGACGAAGACCAAGTGATACACCAATCTCTGTTTTTCCTCGTTGATCAAGAAGGAAAAGTGATGAAAAACTATGATGGTGTTCAAAATACGCCATATGATGAAATCATCAAGGACATCAAAACACTGAGTCGAAGCTAGCATAAGGATGTTCAAATGAGCGAAAACATGATACACTTTTTTAATCAGAAAAAGGAGGGACATCATCGTTTGAAGGCTCGTTTGATTTTGATTGTGATGTCTCTAGCTTTTGTTCTTTCTGCATGTTCCGCACAAGAGGCCGGCATAAAGGATAAACTAGAAGACACACAAAACGTAAAAGAACATATTACGATCGCAGCGGTTGGAGATTCCTTAACAGAAGGAATAGGAGATCAAAATAAAAAAGGGTATGCCGGCATCACCCGTGACAAGATAGAAGCGGTGGACGGTGTACAGTCTGTTACATTAAAAAACTATGCCATTAAAGGCAGTAGAACGGTAGATTTATTAAAAAGATTAAAAGAAAAAAAAGTGCAGGATGGACTGAAAGACGCTGATTATATTTTCTTTACGATCGGCGGAAATGACTTAATGCATGTCGTCCGACAAAATGTGCTCAACTTGACATTTGCTCCTTTTCAAAAAGAGCAAGGTCCTTTTGAAGAGCGTTTTAAGACCATTCTTGCTCAATTAAGAGAGCATAATGACCATGCAAAGATCATGTATGTCAGTATGTACAATCCTTTTAAATTCAGCTTGTCTGAGCTGAGAGATATTGATGAGGTCGTCAAAGACTGGAATGCTGCTGCCGAAAAAGAACTAAAAAAAGACGGCAATGCTGATATGATCGATGTAGCAGATTTATTTGAAGATGATAAAGATGAAAAATTACTGGCAGATGATGATTTCCACCCAAACCAAAAGGGGTACTCTCTTATGGCAAATCGTTTATTCTCAGAAGTGAAAAAAGAAGGACTGCCGAAGGAATAGGGTGAAAAGATGAAAAAATGGAAGAGTTTATTTTTTATTTTACTGTCAATTAATCTATTGATTGTTCTTGTATGCGGTATTTTTATGCTGCTGCCGAGCGATCAATCCGCTTCGAAAAAAGAAGTGAACAGCGAGTATGCTTTTAACATTTCTAGTTCAAAAGAGTCGCTTACCAGCTTTGTCAATGATTATTTGAAAAACCAAGGATCAAGCGATATGCCCGACTTTCATGTTGCGATTGACCAAGATGTGAAAGTAACAGGTGCAATCAAAGCTTTTTCTTCAACGATTAATGCAAATGTATCATTTACACCATCTGTTGAAGATAATGGGGATGTTCTGCTGAAAGTAGATGACTTTTCAATTGGACAATTAAGCATCCCAATCAGTTTTGTTTTAAGCTACATGGGTCAATTCTATGAACTGCCTGATTTCGTTCATGTGAAACCAGACCAAAAAACGGTGGAAGTGCGCCTTTCAGAAATGCCGCTGACGAATGATATGTATGTCAAAGCGAACAAAATTGATCTTGAGAATGATGAAATTGAATTCTCATATTATCATCCAAAGCAATAGAACGTGTAAGTCAGGAGTGAAACTATGAAGCGAGTCTATCAATATTTTAGTTTACTGTCGCTCTTATTTGCTGCATACTTTGGCATGACAGCTGCCTCTCATTTAAAAGCAGAAAATATCGACCAGTTTTACTTAAATATCGCCTATTGTGCATTATTTTTAGGTACCATGATTCTTGCTTTTGATTTTCAAAAACAAGAAAAAGCTGAAGATGTCTCGTAAATAGCCTTTTCCATTTGGAAAGGCTATTTGTCTTCTTTTCAGCGTGATTGAAAACCTTTGCATTCTAGGAAGCACGAGTACTGGCGCAGAGTGAATGTGACATTCGTGAGCACCGGCACGCAGGACTGACACCGAATGCGAGGCTTTGTCTACACGCTGAGAGCCTTTTCCATTTGGAAAGGCTCTTTTTACATTTGGTGAGACAAGACGACTTTTGCCATTAGCTCTGGCTCTCCGTTTGCAAATCCATGAAGTAAAATAAGATAGGCCCGCTTTGTTTGCAGGTGAACTTTCGGAATATCTAGCAGTACACTTTGAGTACCGGCAGCTTTTAATTCAAAGTGATACTTATTCGGAGAGAAGTGGTGGGTTTGGGTGCCGTTCACATATCCGAGTTCCTTTGATAACATGCCTTGATCTCGTTCATATATATCAATGAAAGGGAGGTCTGGTGACAGCTGGATAAACGTGAGTGCTGATAGCTCTTCTTGCTTAATCAGCGAGTCTTGCTTTTCTGTGAGCAGCGCAAAGCCGGTACGAGCTCCTGTGATACATAGCGTGTAAGTCTCGTTTCCATTAATCATCATACGAGAAGAAAGAATTCTTTCTTTTGTAGCCAGCTTGAATACTTCTATCTCATAAACACCCTCATCCCATTCCATATAAGCAGACAGCTGACCGTATGGCAGCTTTTTTTGGATTGGCTGCTGATTTACAAATACAGCAAGCTCACTTAAATCCGGTGCAGCGTGAAATAATCGAATAACAGCTTTGGAAATGGTGTTTCTCGGATGGTATGGGGGGAAGGTAGCTAATGGACGATATAGAAATTGATTCATCTCGTAGAGCTGCTGCACGTCTTTATCCCTTCTTTCTCTACAATGTGTTTTTTGTAGCGTATGCAAGAAAGGGACGATCTGTATAGGCAAAAGAAACATAGAAAAAAGCCTGACAAAAAGTGTCAGGCTCTCGTATTAAGAAGGAGATGAATATTGATGATATTCAGCCAGCTTAATGAACGTTTTTTCATCCTCAATTAATCCGCAAACGCCGCACTGGACTTTGATTTTCGGTCCTTGATAGTTCATGTGAAAAGGAGAAAGCTGATCTCCTTCATATGTTTCGACAATAGCTCCAGTTGCTGGATCAAGTTTCACAGGTTCTGAATGCTGCTCGATGAGGTTAAAACGCGTTCTGTTGGTTTTGCAGTTCGGACAAAGATATGGACTTGTCATGGTTCATTCCACCTTTTTATCCGTAGCATGTCCTCCACGCTAAAATCTATGCTTAATCCTTTTGACTTTTATCCAGCTTTTTAAATAACTTGATCATCGTTTTCAGTTCTTCATCATCAAATGATTCAAATCGTTCCATGAAGTATTCTGTTTTCTTTTTCTCAAAATGCTCAGTAATTTCCTTACCCTTATCGGTTAAGTGGATTTTGATGATGCGTCGATCCTCTTTTGAACGGATACGAGTGATCCAGCCTTTTTCTACAAGCGTGTCGGTTACAGCTGTAATATGGCTTGCTGATACACCGAGAATTGAGGCGAATTCCGTTACTTTTTTTGCGCCTTGTTCACGCAGCAGATTTAAAATGAGAAATTCATTCCGAGATAATTCGTTTTCAAGCAAGCTGTTAATTTCATAACGTATTTGCTTAAATACGGTTCTCAGTAAAGTATCCATTTCATACATCATTTGTTTTCTTTGTTCCAATCATTAAACCCCCATTATATTTTAAGATACGACAGAATGCTTTCTTTTGTTTTTAGGTATACAAGTCGTATCATTTTCATTATTTTTTATCATGTTATAATATGATGATACCATTTTTTAAATGAAGGGGGCACTAATATGTCTGAAAAACAAGAATTAGCCACATTTGCTGGAGGCTGTTTCTGGTGTATGGTTAAACCTTTTGATGAACAGCCAGGCATTATCAAAGTTGAATCAGGGTATACTGGCGGACATACAGTGAATCCAACCTATGAGGAAGTATGTACAAATACGACAGGCCATAGAGAAGCCGTTCAAATTACCTTTGATCCAGACATTTTTCCGTATGAGAAGCTATTAGAACTATATTGGCAGCAAATAGACCCAACAGATGATGGAGGACAATTTGGTGATAGAGGAGAGTCCTACCGTACAGGGATTTATGTCCACAATGAAAAACAAAGGCAACTTGCAGAAACATCAAAAGAGCAGCTGAGCCAAAGTGGAGTTTTCCAAAAGCCAATCGTGACAGAAATTTTAGAGGCTGGTCCTTTTTATCCTGCTGAGGAATATCATCAGCATTATTATAAAAAGAACAAAATGCACTACGAACGATACCATGTCGGTTCGGGCAGAGCAGGTTTTATTCAATCTCATTGGAGTGATAAATAATGGCTAACGAAAAAGAGCAGCGCATCAAAGAATTAAACCGAATGCAGTACGAAGTGACGCAAAATAATGGAACTGAGCCGCCATTTCAAAATGAATTTTGGGACCATAAGGAAGAGGGCATTTATGTAGATATCATTTCAGGCAAACCATTGTTTTCTTCTTTAGATAAATTTGATGCCCATTGCGGCTGGCCAAGTTTTACAAAACCGATTGAAGATCAAGAGGTAGAAGAGAAAGTAGATACGAGCCATGGCATGGTGCGGACAGAAGTTCGCAGTAAGACGGCCGACTCTCACCTTGGTCATGTATTTCCTGACGGCCCAGGGCCAAACGGTCTTCGGTATTGTATTAATTCTGCCGCTTTAAAGTTTATCCCGAAGGATGATCTTGAAAAAGAAGGCTATGGTCATTTGAAACACATCTTTCAATAATTGATTTAAAAATCGTCACATGGAAGTCAGCTGCTTCCGTGTGACGATTTTTTTATTTTTTATGGTGTGTATGATGTAATTGTTCAATGATGTGAAACAGCTTCTCTTTTGTAATGAGCGGTGCTTCGTTTGATGTGTAATGGGTCAAATGGACTTTTTGAAAATGAGGGTGAAGATGTGGTCTTGGTAAAATGGCATAAAATTGTTCATGTTCAAACAGTGCATCTGCCTCGTGAGGGAATGTGAGTTCCTCGTGAAGTTTTTCTCCAGGTCTTTTTCCGACAACAAGAATATCAGGAGAAGGAACGTTGATCTGACCGGCATATTCATGAAATGCTTTCAATAGATCAGCCAGCTGTAATGACTCCATCTTGAGAATGAATGTTTCGCCGCCTTTCATCATGATAGCTGCTTCAAGCGTGAGGGATACAGCTTCTTCGATAGACATAAAAAAGCGTGTCATTTTAGGATCAGTTACAGTTAGAGGTTGTTCATTTAACAACTGTTGAAGCATGATGGGGATGACGGAACCCCTTGATCCAAGCACATTGCCAAACCGGACAGAGCAAAATCTCGTTTTCTGATTTGAAATACTTTCATTCGCTTGAAAAAACAATTTTTCTGAAATTAATTTTGTAGCTCCCATGGCATTTGTCGGAGAAACCGCTTTGTCGGTTGAAATGTTGACAACATGACTGACTTCATGTTCAAGTGCTGCTTCGATGACATGCTGTCCGCCGATGATGTTGGTTTGGACAGCTTCAAACGGATTATCTTCGCAGGTGGGTACTTGTTTGAGTGCAGCTGCATGGAAGATGATATCTACTCCTTTGACAAGCTGCCTGACGCGGCTTGCATCCCTCACATCTCCAAGTGCAAATACAACCTCTGGATTTGCCGCATATTCATTTTTCATCATGTATTGTTTACTGTCATCTTTACTAAAGACAATGACCTTTTTAGGAGAGCAGGCTGTTAATTTTTTCACAATCTGCCGGCCGATCGAACCCGTACCGCCTGTGACCAAGATGATTTTGTCACGAAAAAAGGTCTTCAAACTCGTTTCTATTTGTTTGGACATATCTAATCCCCCAACTCTCAATTCTCTACTTTGCATCATATGTGAAAGAGTGGAAGACGTTTGAGGAAAAGAACCACTTCATGCATAAATTAGGTGAACCAATTATAACCATCTGCTTGACGACTTAATAGAATATGTAGAGATAGAAGATTAAGTAGAATAGCGAGGCACCTGAAGACTTCAGTACGGCGATCAGTACGGCGATCAGTTCAGCTCTCAGAATGTATTCACTGATACTGAGCTGCGCGAGGGGAGAAGATCATACATGTATAGGGGAAATCGTATTTTAGCCATGATACCAGCTTTTAGCAGCAAGCAGGGGCATCATGCTGAACACATTCGCGTATTGGCGGAGCGGCCGCTAATCTATTGGACCATTCAGCCATTATTACAAATGATTGAATTAGATGAAGTCATCGTATCTTCAGAGGATGTGAATACTCAAATCATTTCGGCCCACTATGGAGCAAATGTGATTGAACTGCCAAGCACACATGTGACGGAACAAACACCTTCTTTAGTAGCTGTGAAGCACGCACTTGCTTATTTAGAACGAGAGGGAAAAACGTTTGATATTGTTTTGTATTTGCATCCAGCATCACCACTAAGGCAGACGGCAGATATTGAGAACTGCTTACAGCTTCTAGTAGAGGGAGGATATGATTGTGCGGCTTCTTTTACAGAGGCGTTAGAAAATCCAAATGAAACTTGGACACTTCATGACACCAATGAAGCCAGCCTGTATAAGGACAATCATTATTTTTTTGTACCAACTCAGGAGCACCCTTATACGTATGGGCGTTTAAATGGAGCTGTCTATGCGTTTCATGTTCCATATGCAAAAGAATGCATTCATTCCTTTTTAGAAGGATCTGTTGGTGCATATATGATGGATCATGCGCAATCGCTTGTTGTGAAAAGTGAGGAGGATCGGAAAAAGGCAGAGAAGATTTTATTGGCTCGACAAGATGCAGAAGGAACGGCATAAGATGATGACAATTAGAAAAAGCGCCCGGTCATAGGGCGCTTTTGACTATTTCATAAAGTCTGTAAGGTAGCGTATCAAATGTGTTCCAGCGAATGACTTGCTCGTAATTGTTCTCTGCAACCGATTGTCTTTGTTGAGGGTTTTTTACATAGTGCTCGACCTGTTTAATCAAATCGTTTTCATGTGTGTAAAAAGCGAAGCTTGAAAATGCCTGTGACGGTTGTAGATCTGTCAACTGAAAGCCTCCGCTTGAAGCGATATCAAATGCTCTGTTGTTGAGACTCATATTTTGAACATTGGCTTTGTTTTGATTATAGGCAAATTGCGCGGGCCTGTGCGGATTCAGAACAATGGCTGATGTTTGATAGATGTCTGCCATCTGCTCGGGACTCAGCCAGTGGGTCATCAGTGAGAGATCACGATATCGTTTGCGTGATTTATTCAACACGCGATGCCACTCTTTTCCTGCTACGAGAATGCGCCATTTGTTTTGATGTAAGAGTGTATTGATGGCTTTGATACGGTTTGGATAAGGGTAGCCAATGAGTGCAATGTCATAAATGCACGATTCATGTGGTGATTCTTTTTTCTGAAATACGTGTGTATTGGTTGGAATGGGAAAGTAGTGCGCGTGATCAGCGCCCATTTGTTTGTAAAATGACAAAGCACCTTCGTCAATCGTTAAGATCAGCTGTGCATCACTTACGCATGCAGCTGACACATCTATATAAAAAGGGTCTTCTGTCATCCACAGTACAACGGGGATCTTTTCTTGTTTGAATTGATGAAGCAGTTCTGTTGGAATATGATCACCGATCATCATGAAAACAAAATCCGGAGAAAATGTCCGGATTTTGTGCATATGAGCGGGTAGAGTTTCCCTTTCCACCTTGACGCATGAAAAGGGGGAATCAATGAAGCTATCTTCTATCCATTGATCGAACATCCGATAGATTCCACCGTAGCCAGAGCTGATATAAAGAAGCTTCATGATGGCCCTCTCACATTAAGATGTGAACGTAACACTTTCTACTTTATCTACATCTAATAGAGTCGTTGCAGAGCCTGTAGGTGTCACAGAGCTTTCTTGTGTGACGAAAACAACACCTGTTGAAGCATCGAATGATACGAATTGAACGGGTCCGATTAAGTCACCTGAGTCCATGACAATGCTAATGACTGTTCCAGGTGCAAGTCTTGCAAAAATCCATCTTGCTGGTTGAGATACGTCGAGTGTTGTAGCAGAATCTGAAGGTGATGCTTCAGCTGCTACCTCACTAAATAAATCGTTCAATTTTTCTTCCACTTGAACTCCTCCTTCTTCGAGATTAACTGTTAACGCATGACTAAGCGGTTTGAAAAACAGCTTTAACAGCTCTTTTTTTAATTCGGCACGCTTTTCGCTCATGTTTTCCCCATCCTTTCTTCATCCATTCAAACACACCACTATGTATATGCCGTTCTCTTTTTTTGGTATAAGCAGAATGCTCATTCCTTGTTCTTTTTTTCATTTAATGACTTCACACATTTTTGAAAAATGTTTTCAAATGCTGATGCTAAATGAAGTGATCCTCATACTCTAGTAAAGATCAAACGAGAAGAAAGAGGGAATCTGAATGGAATTTGAACAACTATTAAATGGCTGGAACGAAGAATTACTAGAAACAGAAGGAATACTTGAAGTTGTGTTGATTATACTTCTTCTTCATCTTTTAGAGGAAAGTGAGGAAGGGAGTGCGTCAGAGATTAAAGAATTGCTGCGCCCGTGGCTTGAGCTCGGTATTCCGCTGCCGCGTGTTCATTTAGTCAATGGAGATGTGTTGCAAAACGTGGTTGTCGTACAATTGTTTGACTCAGTAGCAGTCTTTAAAAATGCGACAAATCAGCTAAGAGTAAGTGTTCCTTATGTGAACATTGTCAGCTGGGGGGCTTTTTAATCTATTTAAAAAAGGATAATGGTCATGAAAGTATCAGTGATATTAACAAGCTACAACAAACCTGATTTCATTGAACGTGTGTTAAAGAGTGTGGTAGAACAAACGTATCAGCATTGGGAGCTTTTGATCATGGATGATGGCTCTGAACAAGAAACGATCCAAAAGATGCAGCCTTATTTAGTGGATAAGCGCATTCAATTGTATTCTCATCAAATTTATCCTGCAAACCGGCTGAAGACTGTACGTTATGCAACGCTAATTAATGAAGCATTAACACTTATAACAGGTGAGCTGGTTTGTTATGTAACTGATGATACAGTCTACAGAAAAGATCGTTTAGAGAAAATGGTCGAGGTTTTTCAATCGAAGCCTCACATAGATATCGTCTATTCCTCGCAGCGTGTCGTGCATGTGAATCAGCATTTGGTGGAAACGGCGAGCTTCGTTCGAGAAGCAGATCAAGTGTTGGAGCATGCATCCTTTCAAGTCGACCATTGCTCTGTTATGCATAGAAGCCGGCTGCTTTCGCTTATTCATGAAAAATACGGACAATACTGGGCCGACGAACCAAAACATTGGCATCATGCTGATTCTGTGTTTTGGATGAGACTGAATCATTTTGCTGCGTTCTTTCCATTACAAGAAGTACTTGATACCACATATAAAACGCCACAATCATTCCATCATATGTTTTCGAGTATGCCCTACGATTTAATTGACGGAACTGTGATTGAAAGAGATGGCGATTATTATCAAATCGCTCACGGATGTCTTCATCAAATTGACAGGCGCTGGGTGAATGAAAAGAACAGGCGTGCGATTCGTGTTCCTTCTTTATGTACGATGAAATATGAAATGAACGAGCCGCTGACAGTTCCGAATTATACAGTCGTCACTGCAGATAACGGAAGAACATTTTATTATATTGAACATCAGACAAAAAGAAGGTTTGCTTCAAGACGTGATGTGCAATATTTTCAGTTTCATCAAAAGGAGATATACACGGTCACAAAACAGCAGCTAGAGACGTTTAAGGATGGCAAGATCATTCAAGTATCTCCTATATTCAGCCCGCCAAATAGACGGCTGTTTAAATGGAAACAAGATGTCTATTTATTTGTGCATGATACCTTTTGCCGAATTGTCCCTGAGGTAGTGAAAATATTTGCGTTTTACCATCAGCCAATCAAACTACAACCTTCTCAATTTGCATTTTTTCAAGAAGGAAAGCCAATTGTGCCGCTGTATATGGAGTCACTTCAGGAATTTGACTTGTCTCTTTATCAGATGTCAGGACGAAAGCACTCCTCCTAAGAGGGGTGCTTTTTTTAGAATAGATGAAAAAAGCAGGAGATCGACAGGAAAAAGCGAAACGTGAAAAGGATAGGGGAACACGTTGAACATCATCAAGCCGCTGAAAATTGGGCAATACGTGCCGGATTTTCGGCATAGAAAGTGAGGGGGAAATAGTGGGGAAGATTGTCGAAAGAGCGGATTGGTTTGAATTAATTTTAGAAGCCATCGATGAAGCGATTCACGTTGTAGACGATCAAGGGGTTACCATCTTTTATAATCATAATGCAGCGAAGTTCGACTGTTTAGCGAAAGAAGAGGTGATTGGCAAGTACATACTGGACGTGTATCCTTCATTAACTGAAAAGACAAGTACACTCATGCATGTACTTAGAACAGGAAAACCCATTTATCATTCGTTGCAAACCTATTTGAACAAAAATGGAGAAAAAATTGAGACCGTCAACACTACACTGCCTATTATAGAAGGCAGCAAGTTAATTGGGGCGGTAGAAGTAGCGAAGGATGTGTCGAAGCTGTCAGCGCTTTCGAATCGTTTAGATCAAAAAAAACGAACGGATGGTGCCGCGGAGACCACTCAAATGCTCGATTTTTCTTCATTTTTAACAAATGATCCACACTTAAAAGAGGTGCTGGAGAAAGCGAAAAAAGCTGCTGCATATCCTTCATCGGTTATGGTCTTCGGGGAAACTGGGACAGGAAAAGAGGTACTCGTACAAGCGATTGTTCATGCATCTGATCGGAAAGATCAAGTCTTTATCCCGCAAAACTGCGCTGCTCTTCCAGAATCGCTGCTTGAAAGTCTTTTATTCGGGTCTGTCAAAGGAAGTTATACGGGCGCAATAGATCGCAAGGGGCTGTTTGAATTAGCAGATGGTGGTACGCTTTTTCTTGATGAGCTGCAAGCGATGCCGCTTACGCTTCAAACAAAATTACTGCGTGTGTTAGAGGATGGTGTTGTCCGCCGGATAGGTGATGCAAAGGCGATTCAAGTAAATGTCAGAGTGATTACTGCCCTCAATATCGACCCATTTGAAGCCGTTAAAAAACAAATGTTAAGAGAAGACTTATTTTATAGACTGCATGTGTCATCATTTCATATCCCGCCGCTTCGCACAAGGAAGCATGATATCCAGCTGTTATCCAGCCACTTTATTCAAACGTATCATCAGCAATTTTCAAAAAACGTCAACCGCCTTTCTGAAGAAACTGTCCAAGTATTTATGGCCCATCAGTGGCCAGGGAATGTGAGAGAATTAAAACATACGATCGAGCATGCCGTCTTGATGATGCCAAAGGAAGCAGAAGAAATCACCACAGCATATCTCCCTGTCCATTTGCGGACGCATCAGATAGAAAGTCATCCGCCAGAGTCCTCATTAAAAAGTCAAGTGACGTCATTTGAACAAACGCTGATTCAAGAAGCTTTAAGACAGCACGCAGGGAATATTAAGCAAACGGCAGCCGCTTTAAAAATTCCTCGACAAACATTGCAGTATAAGCTAAAAAAATATACAGATGCCGAAAAGTAGGCACTTCAAACAGGTGAATGTGACGGAAAAGCTCCTTTTCTAAAGAATAGGGGCATTTTCCCATGTTGGCACATAACTTGCATAGTATAAAGTGAATGCTGATAGGGGGAATGGATATGAATCAAAAACTGTATCAACCTGCGCGACATTGGAAGGACATTGAACTTTGGAAGGACGTACCCGAGGAAAAGTGGAACGACTGGATTTGGCAGCTGACGCATACGGTCAAAACGCTAGAAGATTTAGAAAAAGTCGTGAACTTAACAGAAGAGGAAAAAGAAGGGGTGAAGATTTCCACGAAAACCATTCCACTCAACATAACACCCTACTATGCCTCACTGATGAATCCAGACGATCCAAGATGCCCAATTCGTATGCAGTCTGTACCAATTGCAGAGGAGCTTCATAAAACAAAATATGACCTCGAAGATCCGCTCCATGAAGATGAGGATTCACCTGTTCCAGGTTTAACGCACCGCTACCCAGATCGTGTGCTGTTTCTTGTCACAAATCAGTGCTCCATGTACTGCCGCTATTGTACGAGAAGGCGCTTTTCCGGTCAGATCGGGATGGGCGTGCCGAAAAAGCAATTAGATGCCGCCATTGGATATATTAGAGAAACCCCTGAAGTGCGGGATGTGTTAATTTCAGGCGGTGACGGGCTGTTAATTAATGATCAAGTGCTTGAATACATTTTGAAAAACTTACGAGACATTCCTCACGTTGAAATCATTCGAATTGGAACACGTGCACCGGTCGTGTTTCCGCAGCGAATTACAGATGAATTGTGTGAGATTTTAAAAAAATATCATCCTGTTTGGCTGAACACTCACTTTAATACAAGCATTGAAATCACAAAAGAAGCGAAAGAAGCGTGTGAGCGCCTTGTCAATGCTGGCGTCCCTGTTGGTAATCAGGCGGTGATCCTAGCAGGAATTAACGACAGTGTTCCAATTATGAAGAAGCTGATGCATGATCTCGTCATGATTCGCGTCAGACCTTATTATATTTATCAATGTGATTTATCTGAGGGGATCGGCCACTTTAGAACACCGGTTTCAAAAGGCCTTGAAATCATTGAAGGCTTAAGAGGACATACGAGTGGTTATGCCGTGCCAAGCTTTGTTGTAGATGCACCAGGCGGAGGAGGTAAGATCACCTTACAGCCAAATTATTTATTATCTCAAAGCCCAGAGAAAGTGGTCCTGCGTAACTTTGAAGGTGTGATCACCTATTATCCGGAGCCAGAACATTACGTCGCAGGCCAAGCAGATGCGTATTTTAATGAAATCTATGAAGAAAAGAAAGAACCCGCCATTGGCATAACTGCTCTATTTGAGGATGAAGCAAGATCCTTTACGCCTGAAAATTTAAGCCGAATGAAACGAAGAGAGTCTTATGAAACGAATCCTGAACATGATACGCTCAAAAACAAACGTGAAAAACGAGATGAATTAAAAGAGAAGAAATATCAAGCCCAGCTCAAAAAAGAACAAACCGTAAAGGAGGAGAAATAAAGTTGCTGACATGTGATTGGTGTGAGGAGAAGAAAGCGAACGCAGGACAGACCACAGTCTATTGGGAACTCATCACGGGCACACAATCGATTGAGATTTTGGAAACGCCTTCGATTTCTTGCAAGCATTGCGGGATGACGTATCAGAAGGATGAGACAGTAAAAGAGATAGAAGATCAATTAATTTTAGTCGATCAAACAAAACTTCCAGAAAAAATCTCATATGAAGAATTAATGAGCATGGAGCGGTTATTAAAGCGTAATTACTTTGATTTTTCTTCATAAGTTGTACCTCCGCCTATACAAGTCATCAAATTCCTGTATAATATAACAACAAAATAGAGTGTCGCGGAGGGAAAAACAGGTGAAGTCGTTTTACCATTATTTAATGAAGTACAGACATCCAAAACCGAAGGATGAAATCAGTCATTTTGCAAATGCTGCTTATGAAGATCACAGCTTTCCTAAAGCATCCACTGATTATCATGAGCTATGTGCCTATTTAGAGTTAAATGGGGACTATTTAAGCTCCATGACGACATTTGATGAGGCTTTTGAGCAATACGAAGTAGAAGTCAAAAAAAAATAACACACACAACCGCTTGTTCCGTATGGAAGAAGCGGTTTTTTCATGAAGAAATAAAATGGCGTTTTGCATGGTGTGGTTGCCCATGCAGAATTCCTTGCGCCGGCATACGATACGTTAAGACCAAAAGTCGGGCAAGGGGGAGACAGAATGAAGGCGAAAGCACCAAAATATAAAGTAGGGGATATTGTCGTCGTTGTCATGTACGGCACAGTTGGAACGATAACAAAAGTCCATCAAATTGACCAACATTATCTATATGAGGTCAATCATAATGAGGTGCTTTATTTTGAAACATCACTCCAGCTTTACGATGAGTACGACGGGGTGATTGTAGATACAGAAAAGCTGGACATTGAATATGAGTTCCTCATTGGCGATGTTGTATATGTAAAGGATTACGGGAAAGAGCTATTTAAAATCATTGGCCATCGGACTGAGATATGGCGCTACCTTGAAGATGGCTGGGAAGATGTCATTTATGAACTGACAAGGTTAAAAGACGGAGAATGGCTGGAAACAGAAGAAGAAGACTTGACGCTTGTCCTAAGAAAATATGAGATGGATCAGTTTGTTCATCAGCTTCTTTTTGTGCATTACGTTGGAGAAACCTCAAAAGAAATAGAGGAAGATATGGTGCAAACCGCTCTATTACAGTTAGAAGAGAAACAAGAAAGCGAAGCATCACTAGAATTTCTCGCTGTATCTATAGTGGATGAGCTTCTTGATATTTACAATGATTATAAAATTCTCTATGAATTTTTCAAAGACCCAGAATATAAGGATATGATGGACTTTATTTTGGAAAGTTTAAACGAGCATTTTGGTTAAAAGAAGACTTGTCCTAACACGAATAAAAAGTAAGGAACACAGAAAAAAGCAATCACATAAAACCATCCCCTCAAGATACGGCCCATCACCTGATCAAAAGTATGTCCATCTAAAATGCTTAACCATTTCATTGCCTCATGCCCCTTTTCTTTTCGTTTACTGCATTTATATGTATGGAATGAGCCATTATGACAAACTGTAATAAAAATAAGGCGACGTTCATACATCATAAAAAAGGAGGCGGAAAGCAATGAAAGAAGCAGATTTGGTGATTGATACAGAGGAAATTGCAGAATTCTTCTACACGGAGCTGGTCAAAAGAGGGTACATACCATCTGAACTGGAAACGTTTGAGCTTGCCGATATTACATTTGAATATATGCTGAGGAAAGCAATGATAGTTGAAGAAGAGGCGCGGTAGGCACTATACTTTGAAGAGATTCTGAGTAGAAAGGGAGGGGAATTGGTTCGCGTGTATGTCATCATTTTTTTCCTTTTGTTTGGCGCCATCGCAGCGCTTATGGTGTCTGGCATGTTCCAGGAGTTGGACAACCAGATCATCTTATCGTTTGAAAACATCAGACTTCCTTTTTTAAATGATGTCATGCTGACTTTGACTGACTTTGGTATCAGTGCGCTGCTTGTCCCAATCATGCTCATCTTTAGCGTGGTGCTGTTTATGTATAAACGCTACCACTCTATTATGCTGCTTTTTCTACTATATATAGCAGAAAAAACGGTCAATCATGAACTGAAAGGACTGTTTGCTAGAGAGCGTCCAGCCTTTGATCATCTAGTGAATGAGACCTATTACAGCTTTCCGAGCGGACATTCTATGAATGCAGCAACGATCTATCCATTTATCGCCTATCTATTCATTGAAATGGTTCCGTGGCTGAAAAAGAGACAAAAAGCAGTCTACATGGTGACAGGGTGCTATGTGCTGATGATCGGCATCAGCAGGATGTATATCGGTGTTCATTATGTCACTGATGTAGCAGGGGGCTTTGCGATAGGACTAGCTTTATTTCTCATATGTAAAAAGATTGACGAAAAATTGTCCGTCATTCGACAAAAATAGAAGAAGGAAATTCATAGATCCCAGCCAATTTTATATAAAAGGGGAGGGATTTGAATGCAATTGACGTTGAGATTTTTTCAAAAGAAACCTTCAGCTTATCACTTAACCATTTATCAAACACCTGAATATGGTGCAGAAAGCGGGCATCAGCCTGTGTACCGGACAAAGATTGGCGGCAGGACACACCTTGATGTACTGGAAAAAGCATTCTCGACATTTAATGTACAAGATACAGTCCCTAATGATTACAATGCACGGTTTATCACAACTGGGGATATCGTTGTGATTGATGACCAGAAAAAAGGGAAGTGCTACTACCAGCTCTTTCCGGCAGGATGGAAACGCAGTGAACGCCTAATGACGATGAGTTAAATATAAACGACGATGCCAGCTTTACTTTCAGCTGGTATTTTCTTTTTTGAACGCAATCGTTTATAATAAATGGGACTAAACACATGTTAAACGTAAGTGGAGGCTAAAAAATGAGTGTACATATTGGAGCAGAAAAAGGACAAATTGCAGAAACGGTATTGCTGCCAGGCGATCCGCTTCGTGCGAAATATATTGCAGATACATACTTAGAAGATGTTGTGTGCTATAACGAAGTGCGCGGCATGTATGGTTATACTGGAACATATAAAGGAAAACGCATTTCTGTACAAGGTACTGGAATGGGCGTACCGTCTATTTCGATCTATGTGAATGAGCTGATCCAAAGCTATGATGTTCAAAACTTAATCCGTGTTGGCTCTTGCGGAGCGATCAAAAAAGATGTCAATGTACGTGACGTCATCTTAGCTCAAACATCATCAACAGATTCTCAAATGAACCGTGTGGCATTTGGACCGATTGATTACGCACCATGTGCTGATTTTGGTTTACTGAAAAAAGCCTACGACACAGCAGAAGCGAAAAATGTAGCTGTGCGTGTTGGGAATGTATTTACAGCAGACCAGTTTTATAATGAAAAACCACTTGAGCTGATGGACCAATATGGAATTCTAGCGATCGAAATGGAGACAACGGCTCTTTATACGCTTGCTGCAAAATTTGGCAGAAAAGCGTTGTCGATTCTGACAGTGAGCGATCATGTGCTAACAGGAGAAGAAACAACTGCTGAAGAGCGTCAAACGACATTTGACGAAATGATCTTAATTGCACTAGATTCTGTTTTATAATAGTATAAAGGGTGTGCTACGATGTAGCGCATCTTTATTTTTTTAGTAGAGCAAAAGGAAGGTATGTCATGAAGAAAAGCTATAAAATACTCTCAATCGCATCGATTCTTGGTTTGACGGCCGCATTATCAGGCTGCCAGTTGCTGGATCAGAAAAGCGGTACCACTGAATCTAACAAAACAAACGAACAAAAGAACGCAGCAAGTTCATCATCCCAGCAAAACTCAAACGATACGGCAGATTCATCTAATCAAGAGCTGACGTTAAAGAGTGAATATTTCAATGACATCAAGGTAGTGAGCGGACTGAAGACCATTCAAAACCCTGAAAATGTGCTTGCTTTAGTGAACAAAGAATATGCACTGCCAGGAACCTATAAACCTTCTGATCTCGTTGTACCAAAAGTGGAATTCTCTTTTTCAGAGGATATTGAAAAACGATATATTCGAAAAGAAGCAGCGGAGGCACTTGCGAAGTTATTCAAAGGTGCTAAAAAGGAAAACTTTGAGCTTGCTGCAGTATCGGGCTATCGTTCCTATGATCGTCAAAAAGTCATTTTTGATAGTGAAGTGAAACTAAAAGGGAAAGAAAAAGCCCAAGAAGCCGTAGCCTTACCAGGCGAAAGTGAACATCAAACAGGTTTAGCTATGGATATTTCCTCAAAAAGTGCCGGCTTTGAAATCTCTGAAAAATTTGGTGAAACACCTGATGGTAAATGGGTAGCCAAAAACGCTTATAAATATGGCTTTATCATCCGTTATCCAAAAGGGAAAGAAGACATCACGAAATATGAATATGAGCCGTGGCACTTGCGCTATGTAGGGAAAGAAGCTGCAAAAGCGATGCACGATCATGATTTAACATTCGAAGAGTATATGAACAAAGTGAAGAAAATATAAACAAATAAAAGGCCTCCCGAAGCTGGGAGGCCTTCTTTTATACGCCGTTTTAAAAAAAGAGCAAACCTGCTAATGCGAAGCCGGTAATAAAACCGAGACCGATGCCATAAGCTGGACCCCAGCCATAATAGCCTCCGTAATAACCTCCGTAATAGCCAAAGCCTAAGCCCCTGCGGGACCCGCCGACTGGTCGGATATAAACTTTGCGGTTTGACACCCGCTCAATACGTCCAACATGTACTCTGCCATTTCGATCAGTAATTCTAGCTACTTTCCCCATATGCTGCTGACAAAGTTTATAGTAGCGCTCCATGTTTTTCCTCCTTATGACAAACTCTTTTCACTCTTATCCTATGCGAAAGACTTCATAGAGTTTGGACAAAACATATAGGAGATTCGCTCATTTTATACTGTACATTCAAATACAAGGTGACTCAGGTGTTCTCGGTGTGTTTGAATCAGGTCATAGTGTGTCTGTAATGTATCATAAAGAGAAGGTGGTATTTGATCTGATAATTCCATTTCGGTCGGCTCTTCCTGCACCATGTGCTCATCGAATGAGAGAATCTGAATGTCACGGAATCCTGCGGACGCTAACTGCCTTTTCCATTCAGAAAATGAAAAGAGGGAGTGAAACCCATAAAACTCCCGAATGGTTGCCTGTTCTTTTGAGGGAAGCGGCACTTTTAACACAGCCTCATTTGCGATCAATTGTTTTCCAGGAGCAAGCACCCGTTTGACCTCAGCAAGCGCAGCAGGTAAATGGGTGAAACTTAAAACAGATTCACTGATCAGTAGAGAGAACGAGTCATCCGCAAATGGCAGGTGTTCGATCGATGCTTGCTGTGCACGGAAAGGTAGTTGTTCCCGCTCGAATCGCAGATTGGCTTTTTCAATCATCAAAGGGTGTGTATCAATCGCCTCTACTTCATAACCTAAATGTCCTAGATAGGCGGCTGTTTGTCCTGTGCCGCATCCGACATCCAGTATACGATCGTCAGACGCCAAGTGAAGATGCTCAATCATCGTTTTTGTTAGCTCAATTCCACCAGGATGGGCACCTGATACACCAAAATAGGCAAGCATTTCTACATAGTCACTCATGGAATCCCTTCTTTCTTTATCATGTTTCTCTCTAAAGATTATGCATTGCAAGGCGAAATGGCTTATCTTTTCAAATAGAAGTTTGATCCTTTGGTTGACGGATGAAGAATCGTCCTTGATAATAATGAAAGGAGATAAAGGTGGTGTTTTTTTGAAAAAACAATTCAAGTTCGTGATAGCCATTCTGGTAACAGCAGCGCTTTCCTCAGCGATTACATTTGTGATCACAAAACAAGGTGCTGTCAGCGTTTCAGGAGATGAGAAGTTTAGTAAACTCATGGCTGCATATACGAAGGTAAAAAACGAGTATTACGAAAAAACGGATGATCAAAAACTAGTAGACGGTGCGATTCAAGGAATGATTGCATCACTTGATGATCCATACTCTACATATATGGATCAGGAGGAAGCCAAAGGATTTAACAACACCATTTCATCTTCATTTGAAGGAATTGGTGCACAAGTAGAAGAGAAGGATGGACAAATTTTAATTGTCGCACCGATTAAAGGCTCTCCTGCTGAAAAAGCTGGTTTGAAACCTCATGATCGTATTTTAAAAGTGGATAGTAAAAGTACAAAAGGCATGTCAGTGAATAAAGCCGTTTCTCTTATCAGAGGGAAAAAAGGAACGGATGTCAAACTGCATTTGAACCGACAAGGTGTTGGAAATGTGGATGTGACGATCACAAGAGATACGATTCCACTTGAAACGGTGTATGCAAAACTAACAAAAGATAAAATAGGTGAAATCCAAATCACTTCTTTTGCTGAAACCACGTCTAAAGAGTTAGATAAAGCGATTGATGACCTCGAGAAAAAAGGGGCAAAAGGTTTTGTCATTGATCTGAGAGATAATCCAGGCGGCATTATGACAGAAGCAATTGAAATGAGCAATGACTTTATCGATAAAGGAAAAGTCATTATGCAGGTTGAGGAAAAAGGAAAGAAACAAGTGTACAAAGCGGAAAAAGAACGCAAAGTTCATCAGCCGACAGTTGTTCTTGTAAACGGCGGTTCAGCGAGTGCTGCTGAAATCATGGCGGCAGCTCTGCACCAATCCTCTAGCATTCAACTGGTTGGAGAAAAGACATTTGGTAAAGGGACTGTTCAAAATGCGCAAAGCTACAATGATGGCTCTAGTGTGAAATTAACCATTGCCAAGTGGCTGACACCAGACGGGTCTTGGATTCACAAAAAAGGAATTGAGCCACAGGTGAAAGCATCTCTGCCGAGTTATGCGAAGCTGCCATACTTAAGTCCGAAAAAGACGTATCAACTGAATGATGATGGAGATGAAGTCAAAGCGGCTCAAAAAATGTTCCAAGCGCTTGGCTACAAAGCAAAAGCCAATGGAGAATATGATCAAGCATTCCAGTCGATCGTGAAAAGTTTCCAATCAGATCACGATCTAAAGGCTGATGGTATTCTGACAGGGGACACAACGACGGTACTGATGACAAACATCCAAGATAAGCTCAAGAAAAATGACACGCAAATGAAAAAAGCCATTGAAGTGTTGAAAAAAGAAATGAAATAGAAAAAGCAGTCCTCATCAGGGGACTGCTTCAAATTGTTGACAAAGGGCTAAAATGAACTTTATTTTAGCCCTTTGTCTTCTTTTCAGCTCAGCGTGATAGAAAACCTTTGAAGTCTAGGAAGGACGAGTACTGGAGCGGAGCGAATTTGACATTCGTGAGCACCAGCACGCAGGACTGACAAAGAATGCGAGGGTTTGGCTACACGCTGAAGCAGTCCTTATCAGGGGACTGCTTTTTTTCTTGTATTACGCTTTGTTAGCCACAGGTTCCGTTGTTTTCCCATTCTTTTCAAACAAATCACTTGTCACAGCATTAGATGTGACATTCTTTTGGAAGAATGGATTCAAAATCAGGATGACCACAACGTTTGCTAGTAAACCAAGAAATCCTTCATAAAGACCAAACGTGACTTGTGAGATATTGGCTGTAAAGGTGACGATGATGCCAACAACTAAACCCGCAATCGTTGCTTCTCTTGATTGTTTTTTCCAGAACAAGCTGATCGCAATGGCAGGGAAGATTTGAACCATTCCTGAAACACCGATCAGCTGAAGCGTGACAAGCGC
Source organism: Bacillus sp. FSL K6-3176 (assembly GCF_038003325.1). Taxonomy (NCBI): domain Bacteria; kingdom Bacillati; phylum Bacillota; class Bacilli; order Caryophanales; family Bacillaceae; genus Bacillus; species Bacillus sp. FSL K6-3176. The sequence goes on along the minus strand of NZ_JBBOOX010000001.1, from coordinate 1,994,327 downwards.
AGTCGGGAACAGCATACCGAATAAAAGAGCAAGCCCGATCACGATAAATACCATCGAACGTGTAATGATCGTTAACCGTTTAGGTGACACAGTTGGATGGATTAAATCACGGTACAAATTATTGGCAAATAAATTCGACGCCCCAATGGCCATGATCGAACATGGAATGAGAGAAGCAAGTGCAATCGTTGAATACGCAAGCCCCTGCATCACGCCGCCATATGACGTCTGAATTAAATGAAGAAGAGCAAATCTTGGATTTGTATCTTCCGGTAAGACTAAAAAGGCAATGAAGCCAAGGAAGATGACCAAAATCAATACAATGTTGTAAAGAGGTAAAAACATACTGTTTTTACGGATGGCATCTGCGCTTTTGGCTGTGAAAACGCCAGTTGCTGCATGTGCCCACATAAATAATGCGAGTGCAGAAACACCTGATGCGGTAATAAACCACAAAATGCCTTTAGGCCCGCCTTCAGGAATCGTCAGAAGCTGTGGGGCTTCCTTAGCTAACGTATTCATCATTGGGGTCCAGCCGTTAAAATGAATAATCGGGAGGGAAACGACCATAAAGAGCATGATCACCCAAACAAGAATATCTTTAATAATGGCTGTATATGTAGGACCTTTAATACCACTGAAAAATGTATAAAGTGCAACTAAAATAAATGAAATTATAACAACTGCATTCACATTAATATAACTCGTTCCAGCGACAGTTAACGTATCTTGAATCCCGCTTAACTGAAGACAAATGTATGGAATGAGCATGAGTACACCAACAATGGCAATCAAGCTGGATAACAGTTTACTGTCAAATCGCTCACGTGCATAATCAGCAAGTGTTGTCAGCTTGTGATTTTTTGCAACCGTCCAAAGTTTTGGTAAGAAGAAATACGCAATAAAATAAGCAAGAACTGAATAGGGGATAGCGAAAAAAGCAACACTTCCCACTGTATAAGCTGTACTTGTGAGCCCTAAAAAGGTATAAGCAGTATATAAGTCTGCGCCAACAAGGAACCAGACGAGAAGCCCGCCAAATTTTCTCCCGCCAACAGACCATTCTTCGACTGATTGTCTTGATGATTTATCACGACCAGCGGCAAAACCGATGACCACGACGATGAAAATGATACTTGCAGTAATCAATAAAGCTGTTAAGTTTCCTTGCATTCGTCAGTTCCTCCATTTGAATGTTGCATCCTGTAAATGATAAATGTGCAAACGGGTGTGAGTACAATCCATAGTAAGAGCCAGAAGTGGAAAAAAGGCAGCCCGATGACAAATGGATGAATACGATTCACAAAGGGGAGCAGTGCAAGCTGTCCAATGAATGGAATCGCGATGAGTAGCGCCAGTATCAGTTTTTTGTTCATGTTTTCCTCCTCTAATATTTTGTAATTTCATAATAATAGCAGTTGTCAGATTAGATCACAAGACCATTTTCAGAAAAAACAATCATTTTTATGAATATCATACTAATATAACGCTTTCATTTTTAAAAAGAGTTAAATACTGAAGAATGAGAAAGGAAGACTTGAAAATAAGTATGGAAAAATAATATTTAGAGCAAATAAAAAAGCCCCAGCATGACGCTGAGACTGTGCCGTTTTTTATAGGAAATCAGTTACTTCTTCGATGTCAAAACGATTGCTTTTGTGAGCTTCTTTTGCTGCTTTCCCGACAGAAATCAACATCACTGGTTCGTATCGACCGCTCACATTGAATTCTTTCACGTACGCTTCTTTGCTGAAACCGCCCATTGCGCATGTATCATATCCCATTGCTTTCGCCGCAATCATTAATTGCATAGCAGCTAACGAAGCGTTTGAATACGCAGCTTCACGTGCATATTGCTCGCTTTGGTAAGCACCATTGATTTGTGTCATCAGTGTTTCTTTAATATCTTCTGTGATGAAGCCTTGTTCTGCTAGCTCACTGTAGATTTTTTCACCCTTTAGATTGGCTTCAAGGTCACCTAGCACAGCAATCACAGCTGATGCTTGAGAGACTTGTTTTTGGTTGTAAGCTATTGGAAGAAGTTTTGCTTTTGATTCAGCACTATGGAAAACAGTGAAATGCCAATGCTGAAGGTTCCAAGCAGATGGTGCTTTTGTTGTGATATCAAGAAGCTCTGTTAACTCTTCTTTTGTCATTTCATGAGTTGTATCATACTCTTTTACTGAAGCTCTTTCTTTTAAAATGTCAATCGTTTTTTGATCGCTCGCCATATGGATATTTCCTCCCGTTTTTGCAAATAGTATGGTACAATAAATAAAAAAGTGAGAAACTTACTTATTGTAACTAGAGATATATTTTAAATTGTACACCGTTAGTTTGTCAAACGATTATGAAAAGAAAGGCTGAAATATATGGAATTTCAATTATGTCCAAACATTCAGCAAGCTTTTTTGCTTCTTGGCAAAAGGTGGAATGGTCTCATCATTCATGTATTGCTTGATGGTCCGAAGCGGTTTAAAGACCTGACGGACATTATTCCATCCATCAGTCAAAAAATGCTCGCAGAACGCTTAAAAGAGCTTGAGCAAGAAGGAATCATAAAGCGCACTGTACTTCCTGAAACGCCAGTCAAAGTCATCTATTGTCTAACCGAAAAAGGGAGTGCATTACATGGTGTGTTCGGAGAAGTATCGCGCTGGGCAGGGGAGTATGCTGGATCTCATGAAAAAAAGGAGCAAGCTTAGTTTTAGGTTTGCCCAAACGTTTTGTCTTCTAATGAATATGCTGATGTTAGGCACATGACAAAGGAGGAGAAAAGCATGTACCCTCATACTCCGTATTTTCGAGGCGGTGCCCCTGGCATTCCGCCATATGAATCTAGAGTCCCTTTGTTTTTTGGTTTTGGCGCTCCTTTAGTCGGCGGACTGCTTGGCGGATTTCTAGGAAGTGCGATTTTTAATTATCCTCGTCCATATTACCCGCCTCCACCACCGCCTGTTCCACCACCTTATGGCGGCGGATATCCACCATATTATTAAGAAAAAAGAGTAAGCCTGCTTCCATTTCAAAGCAGGCTTTTTATAATGGAATATCAATTTCAGAGATGCCTGGATCATCATGCTTTAAAAACATAATTTCTAAAATACCATCTTGATACGAAGCCTTCGTTCCTTTTCTTTTCACAGCAGCAGGCAGGACAACCTTCTTTTGTTTATTCTCTTCAGGAAAATGATCAATAAACAGCAGATTGGCTGTATGTTTGATTTTTACTTTTTCAGTGTTCGGACGATCGAGCTCTATTTTGACAAACACGTGATCTGTCGTCTCAAATACTTCAACATTCGGCTCTTTCTTTTTTTTATCGTCTGTCTCTCTTGCTTTCTGCTTCTGAGACAGCGGATCCTGAAAGGGGAATTGAGCAGAATAATTGGAGCCGAAAACACTTTCCATGACTTGATTGACATATTGCTCAACGTCTTTAGGGTCTGAATTTTTTAACGCTTCTTTTGAAAATTGCTTTTGAAAAGGGAATAATCGGTTCCAGTCAAACATGCAAATCATCCTTTCTAAATGCCCTGAATTAGTATATGCCCATAATGTGATGTGCGTGCTATAATATACGATAGGTTTAGAAAGGAATGGTTAGATTGAACGAACAACAATCAAAAGGTGTCTTATATACGGCTGCATCTTTTACATTATGGGGGTTGTTCCCATTATATTGGAAACTGATGGAGCATATTTCGTCAGGCGAAATTTTAGCGCACAGAATCGTATGGTCCTTTATTTTTATGTGCGGTATTCTTTTATATTTAAAGCAAGTCCGTCCAGCGATGCAGACTGTGAAAGGTCTGATGATAGATGGAAAAGCACTTTTTTCATTACTTTTATCGGCTATTTTAATTTCGGTCAACTGGTATGTGTATATTTGGGCGGTAAATCACGATCTTATGCTGGAAGCGAGTTTAGGGTATTATATTAATCCGCTTGTATCAGTTTTACTAGGCATCATTTTCTTAAAAGAACGACTGAATAAAATGCAAACCACCGCCATTCTCATTGCCGCAGCTGGGGTCATCATCTCAACTGTTCAGTACGGCTCATTTCCTGTCGTGGCTTTCGTATTGGCTTTTAGTTTTGGGTTCTATGGACTGATTAAAAAAAGGATGAGTTTTACGAGTGCCATTGGATTAACCATTGAAACACTGCTTCTTGCACCAGCTGCGCTTGTTTACTTATTCTTCTTCTTAAAAGAACCTGTTGTCACGATGAATCCGAGCAGCTTCGGCTCTCTTGGGCTATTATTTTTTGCAGGTGTCTTTACAGCTGTACCGCTTCTTTTATTTGCTGAAGGGGCCAAAAGAATTCCTTTATACCAAGTTGGTATTTTGCAGTATATTGCACCGACCATTACACTCTTTTTGGGGCTGTTTGTGTATCACGAACACTTATCTGCAGCAAAAATCGTGACATTCCTCTGTATTTGGGTGGCGATTTTACTATTTACAACCTCTCAACTGCGAATGAAAAAAACAGCGAATTCTCATTAAAGATACGAAGCAGTTTGCTTTTTTTTGCAGGCGGATCATGTCATAATAAGTTGTTACCAAAACTGTAGAGGTGATTACATGTCATCAGTCGATGAGCTTGCACACGCTTATCAATCTTTATGGAAAAATCGGCAGCTTGATGTAGTGGATATGACTTCATTACACGAGGCGATACGAGATGATTTGCTTGATGCACTCACCCATCCTCGCGCAAGAAAGTCATTACATCAAAAGTATGTACTCGCTGTGGAAAGAATTTTAGAAAGCACGATTGAGCAGGGTCATCAACTACAGCTGATCAGCTTACATACAAAAAAGCTGCGAGAACTAATTCAAAATGAAGGAAGGAACCACTCATGAAACCAATTCAAACGGAAGATGTCACAGCACATCTTGAATCGTTTTTAAATCGGCCAGTCTTCGTTCATCTTGAAACGACAACTGGTTCTTATTCAGCTCATGTAAATGAGCAAAATATGACGGTCGTGGCGTATATCCGCAACGCAAAAGTCGTCTATTCACAGGCAAAAATAAAAGGACAAGGTCCATACCGTGTCGGGATGAAAACAGAAGATGGCTGGATTTACGCAGAAGGTTTAACCGATTACGTGTTTGATGAACAAGGCCGCCTGCTGTTAGCAGGACACCTGCCAGACGGAAAACTAGCGATATCATTACAAATTAGTGAAACACCATTTCAGGTGTAGGAGAGAGGGGAACAGTGATGAACGAACATGTACTTGTGATGCTGCCTCACCCCGACGATGAATCCTTCGGGGTCGCAGGGCTCATCGCGCAAAGCAGAAAACGTGGAATTCCAGTGACGTATGCATGCGGGACACTTGGAGAAATGGGAAGAAATATGGGAAGTCCAACATATGCTAACCGTGAGACACTTCCTGAATTAAGAAAACAGGAATTAATCCATGCATGTAAAGAAATGGATGTCACAGACTTGCGAATGCTTGGTCTTCGGGATAAAACGTTGGAATTTGAAGATGATGAGTATTTAGCGGATGTGATGGAACGCATAATTGATGAAGTGAAACCAACTCTTATTGTCACGTTTTATCCAGGTCATGGCGTACACCCTGATCATGATGCGACAGGTGAAGCGGTCATTCGTGCTCTATACCGCAAGAAAAAAGAAGACCGTCCCGTCACATACTGCATGGCCATTACGAAAAATCGAGAAGAAGTGCTAGGAAATGCCGATATTGTGATTGATATTACGGATGTAGCCGATATCAAATTAAATGCACTAAGAGCGCATAGAACGCAAACAGAAGGCATGCTAAGAGAGCTTGAACAAAAGCTGAAAAACAAAGAACCAGTCGTCCAAAAATGGTTTGATGAAGAAATTTTCTGGACGTATCAATGGAATGACTAAATGAAAGGCAGCTGACTTCAGTCAGCTGCCTTTTCCTGTTGTATCAGAATGCATACGTCTTTCAATCAACCTGAGACGAACAAATAGGACGATGGCACCTGTGGCAAGCCCAGTAATCAGCCCAACCCAATAACCAAACGCTCCAAATGAGGTATACGTGCCAATCAAGTAGCCAGCTGGAAGGCCGATGACCCAGTAAGAGACAAACGCAGCAATCAGTGTGTAATTCACATCTTTATAGCCGCGCAGAGCCCCTTGAATGGGTGCAGCGATCGCATCAGACAGCTGGAAAAAGATCGCATACATCAAAAAGTGCTGTGTCATTTGTAAAACAGCTGATTCAGTTGTATATAAACCAGCGATCTCAGGTCTAAATAACAAGATGAGTGCTGCGGTACATAATGAGAACAAAACAGCTGTTGCAATGCCAATATAGCTGTAGCTTTTTGCGTCTTTATATCGCATCGCACCGGCTTCAAAACCTACAACAATCGTTAAAGCCATTGAGATACTAAGCGGCAGGATATATAAAATAGAAGCAAAGTTCATCGCTGCTTGGTGACTGGCGATTGTCACGGTATCAAAGTGACCCATTAAGAGTGTGACAGCTGCAAAAATACTTGTTTCAAAAAAGATCGCAAACCCAATAGGGATACCGATTTTCAGTATTTGACCCATTCGGGAGACGTTAAAACGAGGTAATGTCTGAAACAACCGAAAGGATGCAAACGGTTCGGCTTTGATGACAATACAAATACTCATGATGAAAATCGCCCAATACGTCAGCGCAGATGCAAGACCTGCCCCTGCACCGCCAAGCTTTGGAAACCCAAAGTTTCCGAAAATAAAGAGATAATTTAAAACAAAATTAATAGGAAGTGCGGTTAACGTAATGAACATCGTTACACGTGTTTTTCCTAATGCATCAATGAACGATCTCATGACTGAATAACCAAAAAGCGGGATGATCCCAATAGCAAGGAAGCTGAGAAAATGACGGGCAATGGTTTCTACGGATGGTTCAAGCCCAAGTCTCCCTAAAATAAAAGGAACACACAACGTTCCAATAACAATCACCACGATACTTAAAAGAAAAGATAAATAAATGGCCTGAAAGACTGCACGAGGAACGTCTTCCCTGCGGCCGCCGCCCATCAGCTGAGCCACTATAGGGGTAACAGCCATTAATATACCAGCAAGACCAGTATATACAGGTGTCCAAATGCTCGAACCGATCGCTACACCTGCTAGGTCTTCTGCACTCACTTTTCCAGACATCACCGTGTCTAAAAATGTGATGAGCGAAAGACCTGCTTGTGTAATTAAAATCGGAATCAATATGGTTAAAAATTGTGCCAATTTTGCTTGAATACTATTCGTTTCTCTCATCATAAGTTCCTCTCTGAACAGAAATAACGAGAGGAATTATATCATGCTATGTAAAAAAATCAATTCTCCGTCGGATTATTTTTCTTTGAGGGCTTCGTTTTTTTGAACATTTGGGCATAAATAAAAGAAAGACTGACAACACCTAAAATGCTGCAAGCATATTGAATCACTTTTTGAATGGTCATATTGAATTCACCTCCATACAAATAGAATGTGCACAATTTGTTATTTTATGACACAAGCGAAAGAAGGAGGGACATGGTGAGATGATCAATCGCACAAATGAAGAAGCGATGTTTAAGTTAGAAATGAAATCTCATTTAACGCAAATTATGATGGATGCAAGGAAAATCGTCGATTCGCTTGACCAGACGGAACAATGCCTTCTTTGTGAACTCGAATCATTGCATGATCAGTTTAATGAAATGCATGCAGAGGCTTCCTCATTTTATTTACAAGCATATATGGAAGAATTCACACCAGGTTTTGCTCAATTTTCTTTAGCCATTGAGAACTTATCAAAACAAAAGCATGGCGCACTGATTGTGATTCAAAGGAGAGATGAGGTGGAGGATTATATACAAAAAGGGACAAACCTCCATGCGAAAATTAGCGCATCATTAATAGAAAGCATTTTCTATCCTGGAAACCCACTTCATGATGGCGCCCTTTTAGTAAAAGAAAACACGCTTGTTTCCGCTGCAAACGTCCTACCGCTCACCTCAAAAAAAGTCAGCCCTTCTCTTGGGACAAGACACCGGGCAGCCATTGGACTTTCTGGCATGACTGATGCCCTTGTTCTTGTGGTATCAGAAGAAACAGGGAAAATGTCGTTTGCGAAAGAAGGCGTCCTCTATCCGTTAACTGTAAAAGACCAAGAAATCAGAAAGTAAACATGAACACAGCATTCTTCATTGGGAAGGGTGCTTTTTTTATTGAGGAGAAAAAACAGGCAATTAAGTAAAAAGTCATTTGATACAGAAAAATTTGTCATGTAGAATAGAACTATGAAACTAGCAACGTGCTTGTTTTGACAAATTTCTAAACGTCAACTTAAAAATTCCTTAAAAAATGTTTATAAATACAGCAAACAGCCGATAGAAACGATATGGCTTTGTTTTAGCATTTTGAGTTTGCTGCTCTAACCTATTTAGTATTGCCCAACGTCTTCATGTCGAGTAATATTATAGAAATAAAGATAAAATAGTGCAAGAGAAGCAGAACCATTAAATGCTAAACTCGAAACTAGTACATAAGTCTTATGGGACGAAATCATGAAAGGCGGAGATTTATCTATGAAGAAAAAAGTAGTAACCGGCCTCACAGTTTCAGCGATCGCGGGCTCAGCTGTTATTGCTGCACCGGCAGAAGCACAGACGATCAAGGTGAAAAGCGGTGACTCACTTTGGAAGATTGCCGAACAGTACAACACAAGTATTTCGGAACTTCAATCTCTTAATCAATTAAAAACGACGATGATTTTTGCAGGACAAAGCTTAAAGATTCCTAGTGCAAAAAGTTCAAAATCCAGCTCATCAACAAGTTCAAAAGCAACGAAATCAAGTGCTTCAACAACATCTAGCTATACAGTCAAGCTTGGGGATTCATTATGGCTGATTGCGAAGAATCACAAAATGTCAGTTGCAAGTTTGAAAAGTTTGAACAGCTTAAACAGTGACCTCATTCGTCCTGGACAAAAGCTGAAAGTGTCTGGAACGACGAAAACGAGCGGCAGCCAGTCCACAAATTCAAACTCAACATCTAATTCTAGCTCAAGTAACAAATCAACGAATTCTAATAGTTCGTCATCAGCATCTAGTACATATAAAGTAAAATTAGGCGATTCACTTTGGAAAATTGCCAATTCGTTAAACATGTCGATTGGTGAAATTAAAACATTGAACTCGCTAAAATCTGATATGATTTATCCAAATCAAGTATTGAAGGTAAAAGGAACGGTGACGTCAAAACCAAGTCAGCCGAAAGCACCTGCTCAATCTAGCACGCCTTCAAACAGCAATCAGTCTTCAAGTAGTAAAACCACATCTTATACGGTTAAATCAGGTGATTCATTATGGAAAATTGCGAATCAGTTTAAGGTGCAGGTTCAATCAATCCGCACAGCAAACAGCTTGAAAAGTGATGTGCTTAGAATTGGACAAGTATTAAAAATCAACGGAACAGCTTCCGGTTCAACTGGATCTAATGGTTCTACGTCAAACGGTTCATCAACACCGGTCAACAATAATAAAAATGACGTTCCAATGAATGCAAAAATCACGACAATGATTCAAGAAGGTAAAAAACTCACAGGCATTCCTTACAGATGGGGCGGCAATACACCAGCTGGATTTGATTGCAGCGGCTTTGTTTACTATCTCATTAATAAGGTTTCATCAGTATCTAGATTGAGTACAGCAGGATACTGGAATATGATGACGCCTGTCAGCACACCACAAGTTGGAGATTTTGTTTATTTCACAACGTACAAAGCAGGTCCTTCTCATATGGGACTATACCTAGGTGGAGGAGATTTCCTTCATGCAAGTGACAGCGGAGTAGGAATTTCAAACTTAAGCAATCCTTATTGGAAAAAAGCCTACCTAGGCGCAAAACGTTTCTTCTAAAAAAGCCGATTTTCGGCTTTTTTTGTTTGCCCGTTGCTGTGATTGTCCATACTGATATCAAAAGGGGGCAGTCATAAATGAAAAAGTCAGTGTGGATGATCATGATATGTTTGATCTTTACCGCATCAGCATGTCATGCACCGCCGAAAAAAGAAACGACAGAAGAAACAAGAGAAGTTGCCGCACCTAAACAAGCACCAGTCACAACGTCACTCATAAACGAAAGCGGGCAAAAAATAGGGAGCATTGAAATAAGAGAGTCCTCAGAAAATGGGCTGGATCTGCATGTGAAAGCGAAAGGACTGCCACCAGGTCCTCACGGCTTTCATATTCATGAAACAGGAATATGTGAAACGCCAGATTTTGAAACAGCAGGTGCACATTTTAATCCGACCCATAGAGAGCATGGCTTCGACAACCCAAAGGGGCACCATGCTGGAGATATGCCTAATTTAGAGGTAGGGGCAGATGGACAAATTGATGTTGTCGTGAATGTACCAGATGTGACGTTAAAGGGAGGCCAGAATCAATTAGTTAATCAAAACGGGCGAAGTTTTATCATCCATGCAGAAGCAGATGATTACTTAAGCAACCCTTCTGGCAACTCAGGGAAACGCATTGCTTGCGGAGCCATCACAAAAGAAATGGTAAAATAACAGAAGACGAACCTTTATGTATTGAGTGCATAAAGGTTTTTTTAGTATACTTGGTGAGGAAAATGATCGAAGAGAGGAATTAATCATATATGTTTAACCAACCATCACTCCCAGAAGAAATTCAAGCAATGATCGAAGCAAAAGGAAAAGTTCTCGAAGAAGAATTTCGTCCGCTTATCGGAACAGGCGGCTATGAATCACAAGATACGTCTATTATTCAAGATGCCATGATTGCACTTGCCCTAGGAAAAAATGTTCTGTTAAAAGGACCGACGGGCTCAGGTAAAACAAAACTAGCAGAAACTTTATCCGCATTCTTTCAACAGCCGATGCACAGTGTAAACTGCTCAGTTGACCTTGATGCAGAAAGTCTTATTGGCTATAAAACCATCCATAATGATGGGCAAGTTGCTTCTATAGAATTCATTGAAGGACCCGTTACAAAAGCAATGAAAAAAGGACACCTTTTATATATTGATGAAATCAACATGGCAAAACCAGAAACACTGCCTATTTTAAACGGTGTGCTTGATTACAGAAAAATGATGACAAACCCATTTACAGGTGAAGTCGTTAGAGCAGAAGAAGGTTTTGGCGTGATTGCAGCAATCAATGAGGGATATGTGGGGACAGTGCCGCTCAATGAAGCGCTGAAAAACCGTTTTGTCGTCATTGAAGTTCCTTACATTGGCGGCGGCATTTTAAAAGAAGTACTGCACACTCAATCCGTATTAAAGGATGAGCGGTTAATCGATCAATTCGTACAGCTCTCATCAGATCTCATCGTCCAAGCACACAATGGACAGGTCAGTGAAGAAGCCGCATCCATTCGCGCACTGTTAGATACATGTGATCTTGCGCAATATATCCCGCCGCTTCGTGCAATTGAACGGGGAATTGTAGAGAAGCTAGAAGATGACCGGGAAAAAGCAGCGGTAAGAAATATCGCTCAAACATTATTCGAGTGAGGTTCTGACTTTTGAAATTCATCAAATTTAATGACAGCAGAATCGATTCATTTCTATTTATGGAATTAACGGATTTAGCCAAAACACTTGCCAAAAGTGATGATGTGGAGCTTGAATACGGAGTTCAGTCGTACTATGAACCGTTTGAAAAGAAAATTTTCATCAGCCATTTTTGGGATGATCGTCATCAAGAGGATATGATGGCAGGCCTAAAAAGTGATGTGTTTCTGCGAGCAGTAGGGACAGTGTATAGCGATCTTACAGTATTTGAAGACATCATTCGCTATGCCCACACATTATCCATTCCTGATGTGTGCAAACAATTGTTTATGCTGTTTGAAGATATCCGGATTGAAGAGCGGATTAAACGTGACCGCCCAGGAACAAAAAAGGTATTTAAACGGAGAAGAGAGCTTTACAGACGTCACTTTAAAACACAATTAACGATTAACCAAGAGCGCAGTATTTTAACAGATGCACTCTTTTGTGCGATATACGTGAAGCTGACAGCCGAATCTCCGCTTGAAGAAATTCCACCCCTTCATGAGCGGATAGATCCAATGATTCCGTTTATTGAGTCAAGTCTTGAACGTGTATATGACGCACGCTCGACATCTGATATCGCCATCATTGTGAAGGAATTGACAGAAGGCTTCGATGAGCTCCTTGAAAAGGATATGCTGAACACATACTTTTTCTTCCCAGAATTGGACTATGAAAAAGCGGCAAAAGAACCGCTTTTCCATGACCTCAAAAGAAAGCCTAAATTAAGTGAGGATATAAAAGTCGATCGGGAAAAAGAGGGGGATGAAGACATCCATAATGAATATATGGAAGTATGGCATAGAGAAACAGAAGCACCATCTAAAAGTTTCCTTCAATTTGATTTAGAACACGGTGGTAAAAGCGATCTCGGTAAAGATGCGGCAAGAGAAGGTGACGATGGAGATCAGGCGCTTGGAACGGTTCAAGGTTCAGCCAAACAAACCCATCGAAAAGACTATTCAAAGCTTGAAGCACTAGAAGAGGCAGAAGGAGAAGAAAGCGGGGCAGATGCGCATGAGAATGGAAAAGAAAACAAATATGCATTTCCAGTCATGATTTCACCAGCACCTCCTGCACCAGAGCAAATAGATGTGTACAAGCAGCACGCAAAGGCAATCGAGCCTTATCAGAAACGCTTAAAACAAATGATTCAAAAAACACTTGAGCATAAAAAATCATGGCCAAAAACAGATCTTCATGCAGGGCGTCTCAGTAAAAAGCTCATTCGTTATTTTACAGAGTCTAACCCTCGACTATTTTATAAAAAACAAGCGCCATCTTCTCAAATTGATGCTGTGTTCACTTTATTAGTTGACTGCTCTGCGAGTATGTTTGACAAGATGGATGAGACAAAAAAAGGGATTGTTCTGTTTCATGAAGCTTTAAAATCAGTGCAGGTACCTCATCAAATTGTTGGGTTCTGGGAAGATACAAATGACGCAACTGAAACAAGTCAGCCGAACTACTTTAACACCGTCGTATCGTTCAAAGATTCCTTATTTGACGCAGGACCATCCATTATGTCACTTGAGCCAGAAGAAGATAACCGGGATGGATATGCGATTCGCCAAATGACAAAAATGATTTTAAAACGAAGAGAAGAGCAAAAGTTCCTCATTGTTTTCTCAGACGGAGAGCCGGCTGCATTCAGCTACGAACAAAATGGGATCGTGGATACACATGAAGCGGTTCTCGAAGCGAGAAAAAAGGGAATTGAAGTGATCAATGTGTTTTTATCCAATTCTCCGATTGAAGAGGCGCAGATGAAAACGATCCAAGATATGTATGGCAAGTTCAGCATTTTTGTACCGGATGTCGATACATTGCCAGATGTGCTATATCCATTACTCAAGAAATTGCTGCATAAAAGCATTGGGGCATAAGGTTTTGCCCCTTTCTTTAAAATATTTTTCGGAATGATTTAAATTTTTTGTTTTTCTTTGAATTTTTTATCTTTAATTGAACAAAGAATGTAGAAAGTAATCCGAAACAGTGGTAGAATATGATTGGAAGCGTTTTATTACATAAATTTGGTCATTGTGTTCTGGAAGTTATATCGAGATAGTGTTCAATCACTTGATGATCAAAGTTGGGGGTAGTGTTCAAAATGTTTCAAAATGATGTGAAACAACCGTTGAGTTGGGAAGAATTTCATGGTCCGAACCTCGGCTACGTGCTCGAGCTCTACGATCAATATGTCCAGGATCCTACTAGTGTTGATGAAGACATAAGAGGCATATTTGATGAACTTGGTGCACCACCGAGTGAAATGAAGGAGGAAATTGGGAAAAAAGAAAATAGCGTAGTTACTTCTGAACAAATCCAAAAGATAGCATCAGTCGTTAAACTGGCAGAAGACATCAGAACGTATGGCCATTTAAATGCTTCCGTCAATCCTCTTCGCAAAGAAAAGGAATTACAAGAGCTGTTTCCATTAAAGGAATACGGTTTAACTGAAGAAGACGTTAAGAATATTCCAATATCAATTATTAGTCCAGATGCACCTAAACACATTTCAAACGGCATAGAAGCCATTAACCATTTGAGAAATACGTATAAGCGTACCATTTCATTTGAGTTTGATCATGTACATGACTTCGAAGAGCGCAACTGGCTCTCTAAATCTATTGAGTCTGGTGAATTATTTAAGAAAAAACCAGCAGATAAACTAGTTTCTGTACTCAAAAGATTAACAGAAGTCGAGCAATTTGAGCAGTTCCTTCATAAAACATTTGTTGGACAAAAGCGTTTTTCTATAGAAGGATTAGACGCACTTGTTCCAGTACTTGATGAAATTATATCCGAGTCTGTTACACAAGGGACTTCAAATATTAACATTGGAATGGCACATAGAGGCCGTTTAAATGTATTAGCACATGTGTTAGGAAAGCCATATGAGATCATTTTCTCAGAATTCCAGCATGCGCCTAATAAAGAGCTTGTACCATCAGAAGGCTCTATTGGCATCAGCTACGGATGGACAGGGGATGTAAAATATCATCTCGGTGCTGACCGCCAAATCAAAGATGAAGATACAAAGAGTGCAAGAGTCACACTTGCCAATAACCCAAGTCACTTGGAATTTATTGACCCGATTATTGAAGGAAGCACTCGTGCAGCGCAAGAATCGCGTACTCAAAAAGGCTATCCAGTTCAAGACGTTGAAAAAGCGTTAGCCATCTTAATTCATGGGGATGCTGCATTTCCTGGAGAGGGAATTGTCGCAGAAACATTAAATTTAAGTCAATTAGTCGGCTATCAAGTGGGGGGAACGATCCATATCATTGCCAACAATATGATTGGATTTACCACAGAAAGCAATGAATCTCGTTCAACGAAATACGCTAGTGACCTTGCAAAAGGTTTCGAGATTCCAATTGTTCACGTCAATGCAGACGATCCAGAAGCTTGTTTAGCAGCTGTTCAGCTGGCGGTAGAATACCGTAAACGGTTTAAAAAGGATTTCTTAATTGACTTGATTGGCTACCGCAGATATGGCCATAACGAAATGGATGAGCCTTCTACTACTCAGCCAATGCTGTACGATGCGGTCAGAAAGCACAAAACGGTCAAGAATATCTTCGCAGATAAGCTTGTCACTGAGGGCCTTCTGTCAAAAGAACAAAGAGAAGAAATTGAGCAGGCTGTCACGGCAAAAATTGAAGAAGCTTATAAAAAAGTGCCTTCAAAGAAAGAACATACGATTCAAGAAATCGAACTGCCAGAGCCTGTATCTAACGGCTTCCCTGCAGTTGATACATCTGTAGAGTTTGATGTATTAAGAAAGCTGAATGAAGAATTAATTAGCTGGCCGAAAGACTTCCAAGTATTCGGTAAGCTAAAGCGGATCCTTGAAAAACGTGCAAAAGTGTTTACAGATGATCGCAAAGTGGAATGGTCACTTGGTGAAGCACTGGCATTTGCATCTATATTAAAAGACGGTACGCCAATTCGAATGACCGGACAGGATTCTGAGCGAGGCACATTTGCTCAAAGAAACCTTGTTCTTCACGACAGTCAAACGGGTGATGAATTCATTGCTCTTCATGAACTGAGTGATGCAAATGCATCATTTACAGTCCATAATAGTCCACTGTCAGAAGGCTCTGTCATCGGGTTTGAATATGGTTATAATGTCTATTCTCCTGAAACATTAGTAATTTGGGAAGCTCAATTTGGAGACTTCGCAAATGCGGCTCAAGTGTATTTTGATCAATTTATTTCAGCAGGCCGCGCCAAGTGGGGACAAAAGTCAGGGCTTGTGATGCTCTTGCCACATGGATATGAAGGACAAGGTCCAGAACATTCTAGTGGAAGAACAGAACGCTTCTTGCAATCAGCTGCTGAGAATAACTGGACAGTTGCGAACCTGACAAGTGCAGCTCAATACTTCCATATTCTTAGAAGACAGGCGAAAATGCTGCTTCGTGAAGAGATTCGTCCTCTTGTCATCATGACACCGAAGAGTCTGCTTCGTAACCCGAACACATTATCCGAAGTCCAAGAACTAACAGATGGACAGTTCCGTCCAGTTCTTGAACAGCCGGGCCTTGTGCATGATCATGAAAAAGTAACACGCCTTGTGCTATCGAGCGGGAAGGTATCGATCGATATTAGTGATCGTTTTACTCAAATGGAAGACTCAAAAGATTGGCTTCATATTGCGAGAGTGGAACAATTATATCCATTCCCAGCCAAAGATATTAAAGCCATTTTATCAAAACTGACGAACTTAGAAGAAATCGTATGGGTGCAAGAAGAACCGCAAAATATGGGCGCTTGGGGATATATTGAGCCATATTTACGTGAAATTGCATCTGAAAAAGTAAAAGTACGTTACATCGGCCGCAGAAGACGTTCAAGTACGGCTGAGGGTGATCCAACTGTTCATAAAAAAGAACAAGAACGAATTGTATCTGATAGCTTGACTCGCAAAAACTAAGGGGGAAATGAAAAATGGCGGAAATTAAAGTACCTGAACTAGCGGAATCAATCTCGGAAGGAACAATTGCTCAGTGGCTAAAACAGCCGGGCGATTATGTTGAGCAGGGGGAATACCTGTTAGAACTTGAAACAGATAAAGTCAATGTCGAATTGACAGCTGAAGAATCTGGTGTTCTAAAAGAAGTACTGAAAGATTCTGGTGACACTGTCCAAGTTGGAGAAGTCATCGGAACGATTGCAGCAGGTGAAGCTGGCGGAAGCGAGTCCGCAGCTCCAGCACCTGAGCAAGATTCTGCACCAGCTTCGAAAGAAGAACCAGCAGCTGAACAAAAAGAAGAGGCAGCAAAAGAAGAGCCGAAATCTGGTAATGGCAGAACGATCGCTTCTCCAGCAGCTAGAAAACTAGCAAGAGAGAAGGGGTTAGACTTATCTGAGATTCCAACCGCAGATCCGCTGGGCAGGGTACGAAAGC
Organism: Bacillus sp. FSL K6-3176; assembly: GCF_038003325.1. NCBI lineage: Bacteria > Bacillati > Bacillota > Bacilli > Caryophanales > Bacillaceae > Bacillus > Bacillus sp. FSL K6-3176. The sequence continues at coordinate 1,977,325 of NZ_JBBOOX010000001.1, read as the reverse complement.
AGGATGTAGCTTCTTACCAAAAGAATGAAGCTCCTGCAAGTGCACCGAAAGCCGCGCCAAAAGCAAATGCTGCGGTGCAAAATGATCAAGCAGGGAAACCAGTTGAGCGTGAAAAAATGTCACGCCGCAGACAAACCATTGCAAAACGTTTAGTTGAAGTTCAACAAACGGCAGCGATGCTGACAACATTTAATGAAGTCGATATGACAGCTGTCATGGATCTAAGAAAGCGTCGCAAAGATGCCTTCCTTGAACAAAACGATGTGAAACTGGGCTTCATGTCCTTCTTCACAAAAGCAGTGGTAGCAGCACTTAAAAAATATCCACTTCTCAACGCAGAAATTCAAGGTGATGAGCTTGTCATTAAAAAATTCTATGACATCGGTATTGCTGTAGCCGCCAATGAAGGGCTTGTGGTACCAGTTGTCCGTGATGCAGACAGACTATCATTTGCAGGAATTGAAAAAGAAATCGGTCATCTTGCGAAAAAAGCAAGAGATAACAAATTATCGCTCAATGAATTACAAGGTGGATCATTCACGATCACAAACGGAGGAACATTTGGTTCTCTGCTTTCAACACCAATTTTAAACAGTCCTCAAGTTGGAATTTTAGGTATGCATAAAATTCAGCTTCGTCCTGTTGCAATTGATGAAGAACGCTTTGAAAACCGTCCAATGATGTATTTAGCTCTTTCATACGACCACCGTATTGTCGATGGTAAAGAAGCTGTTGGGTTCCTTGTCACGATTAAAAATCTACTTGAAGATCCTGAACAGCTATTGCTTGAAGGATAATCGAAAGAAAAAGCTAGTACCGATCAGGGTACTAGCTTTTTTGGTCTTTATTTTCTGGGTAGCTTCTTTTTGACCAAAATGTTGCCAGCCAAGAGCCAGATAAATTATGCCATACGCTAAAAATGGCACTGGGGACGGCGGCAAGCGGAGAAAAATGTGCGGTCGCAAGGGCTGCGCCAAGTCCAGAGTTTTGCATCCCTACTTCTATTGAAATTGCTCGTTGAGAAGGAATGTCCATTTTACACCATTTTGCAATGAGGTAACCCAATAATAGACCAAGAGCATTATGTAAAACAACAACGGCAAAAATAAGCAGTCCAGATTGCAGAATCTGTTCTTTATTTGCACTGACAACAGCTGCAATGATGGCGACAATGCCAGTAACAGATACAAGTGGAAGTGCTTGTACAGCATACGTCACTTGTTTTTTAAAAAACAATTTGACGATGACACCTAAAATAATCGGAATTAAGACAACTTGGACAATCGACAAAAACAAAGCACCCGGTGATACAGATAACCAAGATTTTGCAAAAATATAAATAAAAACAGGGGTCAAAATGGGAGCAAGTAGTGTCGAGATCGTTGTCACGGCAAGGGATAAGGCCGTATTTCCTTTCGCCAAAAAGGTCATTACATTGGATGCAGTCCCGCCTGGACAGCAGCCGACGAGAATGACACCGACAGCGATTTCAGAAGGTAAATGTAACCCATAGGCCAATAAAAATGCTATGAGTGGCATCAGTGTATACTGCGCTAAAACCCCAATCAATACATAAAGAGGCTTTCTAAAAAGCTCTTTAAAATCTTCAGAAGACAGCGTCAGCCCCATACCAAACATAATAATGCCCAGTAAAAAAGGGATATAAGGTCCAATCAAAGAAAATGCCGCAGGAAAAGTAAAACCTAGACAAGCAAAGACAATGACCCATATAGCGAATGTTCTTCCTGCAAAGTGACTAATGTGTAAAAGGGTGTTCATACTATCTTTCAACTCTCTTTCTTTTCATATCTTTTCTATTTTAAATGAATTTTCTGAAAAAACAACCTATGATTTTGCGAGGGGTGTTCATAATATTATTATGTAAACTAATAAAAACCCACATAGTAAATGAACTATGTGGAGTATGCGATCAAAAAGGTGTCCATTTTACTTGTTGAGCCTGTTTTAGTCTTGCTTCTGGCTCACGCCAGTCAACGACATTCCACCACCGGTCTACATATTGCGCCTTCTCATTTCGATATTGGAGGTAATAGGCATGCTCCCACACATCAAGAGCAAGAAGGGGGATGATGTCCCATTGTGAGAGGAACTGATGGCGTTCTGCTTGTAAAATGTCTAAACGCTGAGATCGAGGGGACCATACAAGAATCGCCCATCCGACACCTTCTACTTGTTTGGCAGCAGCTGAAAAATGTGACTTGAACGCCTCATAGCTGCCAAATGATTGATCAATGAGACGAAGCATTTGACCAGTAGGTTTTCTTTTCCCTGAAGGACTCATGGAAAACCAAAAGATACAATGTAAATAATGTCCTGCCCCATGAAAGGCAAGCTCACGTTCCCAATGCTTGATCATGGTAAAGTCGTTGGTTCTTCTTGCTTTTTTTAGCGCAAGTTCAGCTTGATTTAGACCATCAACATAAGTTTGATGATGCTTTTGATGGTGCAAGTACATAATTTCTTTTGAAATATAAGGTTCGAGCGCGTCATACCGATAAGGCAGTGGTGGTAACTGATGATTTCCAGCTGCTACATCGCGCACTTCTTCGTGTGGATGCTGCATGTCTTCTGCAATCCTTTCGGCTAGTTCGTACCATTCTTGTTCACTGGAATCATCATCCTCCATTTTGAGTCGTAAATGTTCCACTTTTCGATGGATATTATCATCTTGCCACACATGTTGAATCGTGCTAAGCCACTCTTTGAGCTGTGAGCGATATTCTTCTTTATTCATGTATACGCCTCATTTCCTCTAAAAATGTAGAACAAGCCATCATCGGAAACACAAATGGGTAGCTATGATAGGTGATGTAAAATTGTTTTGGCAGTCCAATGCCGACTGGATAGTACATGGCTTCTTCAGTATGGTGATGGTTCACTAAAAAGGAGACAGCTTTCAAAATGCCTGCGTTATTTGCTTTCTCATATTGGAGGAGCGCCTCTGTCGCCCATGCGGTTTGAACCACTGTGCCAAAGGGAAGCGGGACATAGGTTTTCAGTTCTGCACTTTTACACGATTCTCCGAAACTGCCATCTTCAAGCTGAATCTGCTTTAGGAAACGGCACGCTTTTTGCACAGCAGGGTGTGAGGAGGGAATGCCGGCCGCTTTCAGTCCTGTTAACGCCGCCCAAGTTCCATAAATATAACAAACACCCCATCTGCCAAACCATGATCCGTTTTTCTCTTGGTGGTCAATGAGCCATTTTACACATCGATCTTTTTTCCTGAGAATCGAGGGTGAAGCAGTATCTTTTTCTTCTAAACCAATCAAATGGAGCACACGACCAGTAATATCAGGAGTTGACGGATCAATCGCCGCATCCTCCGCAGATTCAAGTGGAAGGTGACGAAGTAGAAAGTGATCTTGATTTTTTTCAAAAGCAGAAAAGCCGCCATCACGGTTTTGCATGGAGAGAAGCCAGTCATATCCTCGTTTCCACTGAAGTGGAGCGTATTCTTTTGGGATCGCTTTTAACACAATTTGCGTGTCATCACAATCAGGATTATTCGTATTGATATGTGAGAAACCAAAGCCCCCGGGAGTAGCAAGACGGTTATGAACTGCCCAATCCGCTTTCTTCATTTGCTGGCGGTCCAGCAAATAGGTGAAGGAATTCATGATCATGGGATCTTCTCGTTTTCTTCCTGCTCTTTGAGAAGCGTAACTGACAAGCGCTGTATCCCACACAGTCGAGGTGGAATTCTCAGCATATATCTTGCCTTGACAGGAGGTGACGAGCTTTTTCATACCCCTGACTGCTTTTTGGATGAGATGATGTCCAGGGGAGTACCCAAGGCTCATGAGGGCATAGACCATAAAGATGGTTGCACTTAAGTAACTGTACAGCGTCCCATCTTTTTCAAGACGGTCAAACATGTATCGCTTTGCCGCTTCATATCCGAAAAAGTCGAGCCGGCTGTCGAGGGCTGTATATGACCGCATATACATGAGGAAGTCATCAGTCGAACGTTCTTCTCTTGCCATAAACCAGTCAAATGGATTTTTAGACATGTTTTCATCAAGATGGGCTAATGATGGAAACGCAGCATGAGAGGTATACCGTTTGTTCAGTGCGATCATCATGGGTACAAAATGAATCCTTGCATAGGCACTAAGGTGGTAGAAGTGTAGCGGAAAAGACGTAGGGATGAGTAAAAAGGAAAGAGGTGCATAGAAGTAGGGCCAAGGGTGCATGCCATTTACGGCAAGCATCCACTTTGTCATAAAATGAACGTTCTTTAGGCCACCTTTTGAGCGAATATATTGTGCTGCTTTTTCCATATGGGGCTCGTCTTTTTGAAATCTGCCAGATGCGAGCATTCCGCAATAACCTTGTACTGTAGCTGTGAGATGTCCTGACTGGTCATGATACAAAGAAAAGGAACCATCTTCATTTTGTTTGGCATGTATTGCTTCGGCCAATTGATGGATCAATTGCTGATCGGGGTCACCAACGGCTTTTAACAGCATAATGAAAAAAGCATTTGTCATCATAGGTCCTTCAAAGCAGAAAATAAATGCGCCATCTTCTCTTTGTCTACGTTCTACCTGCATGTGCAGTTCATCGATATATTCGTTGACTCTCGTTTTTAAATCTTGCATTCGGCCATGCTCCTTTCCTTTATCACTATATTCAGGAGTCGGCCTGTCACATGACAGCTCAAAAAAAGCCGATGACATCGTCACCGGCTCAGCGTGTCGACAAACCCTCGCATTCTTTGTCAGTCCTGCGTTCCGGTGCTCACGAATGTCAAATTCGCTCCGCTCCAGTACTCGTCCTTCCTAGACTGCAAAGGTTTTCTATCACGCTGAAAAAAAGACAAAAGGCTAAAATCAAGTTCATTTTAGCCCTTTGTCAACAATCTGAGCCGATGACATCGTCATCGGTTTTCTTAAATGATTAGTCTTGCAGATTAATCCACACGCTTTTGACTTCTGTATAGTTGTTAAGGGCATATGATCCCATTTCTCTGCCAAGGCCTGACTGTTTATATCCGCCAAACGGGGAGGCGGCATCAAAGACATTATAGCAGTTGACCCAAATGGTTCCTGCTTCTAGGCGTGCAGCGATATCGTGGGCATGCTTTAAGTTTTCTGTCCAAAGTCCTGCCGCTAACCCATAGTCAGATTGATTGGCCCGTTCGACCACTTCATCAATGGAATCGTAAGGAATCGCAGATAGAACTGGACCGAAGATCTCTTCTTTTGCGATTGTCATTTCATCTTCTACATCTCTAAAGACAGTAGGGGAGACGAAATAGCCTGCTTCATAAGGGCAGTCACCACCGACTACGGCTGTTGCACCTTCTGACTTCCCTTTTTCGATATAACCTAACACACGTTCATGCTGCTCTTTACTCACTAGAGGCCCAATCTGGGTATCATGATGAAGACCAGCTCCTTGTTTTAAGGATGTCGCATATTTAGCCATTTGATCGACAACTTCATCATATTGGCTCCGGTGCACAAAGACCCTTGATCCTGCACAGCACACTTGGCCTTGGTTAAACATCACGCCGTTTAATGCACCTGGAATGGCTTTCTTTAAATCGGCGTCTGGTAAAATAATATTCGGCGATTTTCCGCCAAGCTCTAAAGTAACACGCTTGATGGATTTGGCTGCTTTTTCCATGATCAATTTCCCAACACTTGTTGATCCAGTGAAAGCCAGCTTATTGACATCAGGGTGATCGGTTAATGCTTCACCGGCTGTTTCACCAAATCCAGGAACGATGTTAATCACGCCTTCTGGGAATCCGGCTTTATCCACTAATTCAGCTAAATATAAAGCAGATAGCGGTGTTTGTTCAGCTGGCTTTAAAACGATGGTGCAGCCTGTTGCTAGTGCAGCACCCATTTTCCACATGGCCATGAGGAGCGGGAAGTTCCAAGGAATGATTTGTCCCACAACGCCAACAGGCTCATGGCGGGTATAATTAAAATATCCCTGGCTGACAGGAAGGGTTTGTCCAGTCATTTTTGTGGTCCACCCTGCATAATAGCGCATGTGCTCAATGGCAAGAGGGATATCCGCATTGGTTGTTTCATTAATTGGTTTTCCATTATCAAGTGTTTCCAGCTGAGCTAGTTCTTCTTGGTGTTCTTCCATTAAATCTGCCAGCTTAAACATCAAGCGGGCACGTTCGGCTGCAGACATAGAACGCCAAGGTCCATGGAAAGCCTTTTTAGCAGCTTTTACTGCCTCATCAATGTCGGCTGCACCTGCTTCATATACATCAATAAGGGTTTCTCCTGTGGCAGGGTTAGGTGTAGAGAATGTTTTGTTATCATGACTTGTGACAAACTGACCGTTAATGTAGAGTTTTTTCGTCCCTTGGAGAAAAGATTCGAGTTTTGAACTGATTTGAAGTGTTGTAGAGCTCATAAATAAACAAACCTCCTTAAAGATATGGGTTGTTCTGCGAGTTCTAGGTGGAAAAAGTGGACATGAAGCCATTTGTATACGCACACATATGTAAACGTATACATTTATCATATTACACGACATCTTTGAAAGCAATCGATAACACTCATTGCATTTCACGAAAAATTGGCTACAATAAATGTATAGATGAAAAAAGGAGTTTTTAAATCATGATCCATCAAAACTGGCAAACGGCTGAAACGGTAAAACAAGTAAAATGTGTACATACAAATGCGAAAAAATATATGGTTGACCGGGCATTAACGGTTGGACACACATATGATGTGAAAAATGAAACAGAGGAATTTCTCTTTGTCGTTGATAATACGGGTAAAGTAGGCGGGTATTACAAAGAGTATTTCGAAGACAATTCTGCTGAATGATTTTGAGGGTCATCACTCATACTAAGAAAAACAGTAAAGGGTGATGATGATGAAAAAGCAGCAACAAGAAGAGCAGAAACATCAAAATGCTTGGCATGACAATGAAGATGCTGATATGGCGATTACACTTGAGCAAATTTCTGATGTGTATGCCGAAGGAACGATTGATACCCCGAAAGATGAATAGTCATTTAAAACAGTGGTTTTACATAATCACTGTTCAGATTGTTGACAAAGGGCTAAAATGAACTTTATTTTAGCCCTTTGTCTTCTTTTCAGCGTGATAGAAAACCTTTGCAGTCTAGGAAGGACAGCTACTTTTGCGGAGCGAATTTGCCATTCGTGAGCACCAGAGCGCAGGACTGACAAAGAATGCGAGGGTTTGTCTACACGCTGAACAGTGATTTTACATAATCACTGTTTTTTTATGGTCTCATAACGAATGATTTCTTGAAAAAAAATGAAACTTTTTTCCTGCTTTAACAGTCTAAATAAGTAGAGGAAAGAGCATCGGATCAAAAAGAAAAAGTTAAATGAAATTTAATCTATTCGTAATGGAATAACGACGATTTATAGCGTATTCTATAAGTGAGAATAAAACGTACCCACAGAGCCGTGTGGCCGTTTTGTCATAAAGGAATTTGATGCAGGAAGAGGGGGTTTACGTGGGTATTTTTTCTGTCAGTAAACAAAATGATCATAAAAAATTCGAATCCTTATTAATTGAAGGAGAAAGAATTGAGGCTGTTTACAGACTGCGTCACGACCAAATTTGTTTCACCAATAAACGACTGATCTTTGGCGATAACCGCGTATTTTCTAAAAAGAAAGTCAGGGTCTCCTTGCCGTATCGATCAATTGAAAGTTTTGCCATTCAAGAAGCTGGCGTGTTTGATCAGGACACTGGTATGCTGCTTGTTACAAGCTCAAAAGTATTTGAACTCGATTTTTCTAAAGATACAGATTTGAGTGACGTGCAGGCCATTTTAACAAAACATCTTTGCTGATCAACGATGCGATTACATAGATCACATGCACTTTTCTCATTCTTTGTTCTTATTTTTATCTATCGCACATCTCTTGAGCTTTTCCCACTACAGTGGGGAAGGCTTTTTTCTATTCATGTGTTTGAATCACAACAAAAAAGGATAAAGATGAAACAGATACAGAAAGGAGAATGAACAATGAAAGTATTAGTTGCTGGAGCAAACGGACATACAGGGAGACTTGTCATTCGATATTTAAAAGAAAAAGGACATGAGCCGCTTGCTCTCATTCGAGATGAAAAACAAGCAGATGCGCTAAAAGAACTTGGGGCAGCGCCTGTCATCGGTGATCTTGAAAAGGATGTGACAGATGCTGTGAAGCAAGCAGAAGCTGTCATCTTTGCAGCTGGTTCAGGCTCAAAAACAGGTGCAGATAAAACCATCGCTGTTGATCAAGAGGGGGCAAAACGCCTCGTTGATACAGCCAAAAAAGAAAATATTCAGCATTTTGTGATGCTGAGTTCTTATAATGCCGACGATCCTCATCAAGGAAAAGGACAAGGCAGTATGGAGATTTATTATGAAGCGAAAAGAAAAGCCGATGAACATTTAAAACAGTCTGGTCTTTCTTACACCATTGTGCGGCCAGGAGCACTGCTGCATGAGGAGAAGACAGGGAAAATAGAAGCGGCTGCTCATATTCCAGACGATCGTGACATTGAGATTTCCAGAGAAGATGTAGCCACTGTCTTAGTGGAAAGCTTAACGGAATTCAATGTGAAAAATAAAGCCTTTGACTTAATCAAAGGTGATACACCAGTAGAAGAAGCACTTCGCAATCTTTAAATGAAGAAAGCTGCTGCCAAAGAGGCGGCGGCTTTTTTGATGTTTTCATTTCGCATGGAGCGGGAAGGTAAAAAGAAAGGAGTGATTGACCGTGAGCTTAACGAAAGAGCAAAAAGCTGATTTGTATGAAAGACTTATTCAATTAAAAGAAGATGTGAAAGGATCAAAAAAGAAAGAAGAATCCATGCTGGCCGAATCGAATGAGATTTCAAATGGTGTTGGAAACCATATCGCAGATCACGGAAGCATCTATTTAGACCGCATGACCGAACAGACGCTGGATCAAGTCGATGATCAGCTCGAAGGTGAAATTGATGCAGCGCTTAAGCGGATGGAAGACGGAACATATGGAATTTGTGAAAAAACAGGAAAAGACATTCCATATGAACGTTTGAAAGCAGTACCCTATACTCGTTATTCAATTGATGCAAAGAAAAATGAAGAAACCAATCAAGATCCAAATGAATTTGACCGTTCGTTCTCTGAGCAAATGCGTGATTTAACAAATAGAGAAACAATGGATCAAATGCATTCAGATACGTATGAAAGGCTAGAAGAAGAGCAAGATGTTGATGTAGATGAGGAAAAATAACATGATGAGAGGAATTTATGTTTTCTCAACATAATGTTTTCCCCCGTCTACATGGACAAAAATCTTGTATACATGAGTATTTTTTTAGAAAAAACATATCTTGAAATTTAATAAACTTTCGTGTAGTATAGTTTAAAGGCTGCGATGCGCGTAATGTTAATTAAGTTTTAACCTTTAAGCTGTAATAGGGAGTTTTATATTGAATCCGGAATGTCACGCCTCCTTCGAGAGGAAGACAGGAACGTTTCTGCAAACACCCACTTTGAGGAGTGGTGGTTTAAAACTTTCTTACTTAGATTACGGCATCCGCAGCTTTTCCTAGGATGATTCAAGCCATTTTCCATTTTTGGAAAATGGCTTTTTATTTTGTCCAAAATACGATTTTGAACAGACCGAATGTGGATGGACAAATGTATGTTAAAATAGACAAAACAAACGACGGAGAGGGAATTGGATGTTACAACAAGCTGAAGCACTTCTTAAACAATATTATGGCTTTGATGCTTTTAGACAAGGACAAAAACAAGCCATTGAATCGATTGTGAATAAACGGAAGGATACGGTCTGCATTATGCCGACAGGTGGAGGGAAATCGGTTTGCTACCAGATTCCTGCCCTTATGATGGAAGGAACGACAATCGTTGTATCTCCGCTTATTTCTTTAATGAAAGATCAGGTTGATGCGTTAAATGAGATGGGAATACGATCGTCCTTTTTAAATAGTACACTTTCAGCAGGTGAAATGAATACAAGGCTGAAAAGATGTGAACAGGGGGAGTATGATTTGCTTTATATCACCCCTGAACGCTTACAAAATGAACGTTTTTTTCAGCTGCTTGATCGATTGACGATTCCTTTAATGGCTATTGATGAAGCGCACTGTATATCTGAGTGGGGACATGATTTTAGACCGAGCTATCGCTTTATACAAGAATGTGTAAACAAGCTTTCAAAAAGGCCTGTTATTGTAGCATTAACAGCCACTGCTACAAAGAAGGTCCAACAGGATATATGTGAGCAACTTGGCATGGACGAAGAAGAAACAATCTTTACTGGTTTTGCTAGAGAAAATTTGTCTTTTCAAGTGGTGAAAGGGCAAAACAGCGACCAATTCATCACACAATATATGAAGAAAAACAGTCTTGAGTCAGGCATTATTTATACAGCCACACGAAAAGAAGCAGATCAAATTTATCATCGTCTAAAAAAGCAAAAGATCAAAGCGGGTGTTTATCACGGAGGATTAGATGATGAAGTGAGAGAAGAACAGCAAAATCTTTTTTTAAATGATGATATTCAAGTAATGGTAGCTACATCTGCATTTGGTATGGGGATTAATAAGTCTAATGTACGTTTTGTCATTCATCATCAAATTCCAAGAGATATTGAAAGTTACTACCAAGAAGCAGGACGTGCCGGGAGAGACGGGCTTGAAAGTGAATGCATTTTGCTGTTTTCACCTCAAGGCGTACGCGTGCAGCGCTTTCTCATTGAACAATCAACAGAAGATGAATTGCGGTATCAGCATGAATTGCTCAAGTTGAGACAAATGGTAGACTACTGTCATACGGAACAGTGCCTTCAGCAATTTGTGATGGATTACTTTGACCAATCATCAAGTGCCCCTTGTCAAAAATGCAGCAACTGTCTAGACGAGAGAGAGCGTGAAGACGTCACGAGAGAAGCACAAATGGTTTTGTCGTGTACCGTTAGAATGAACGAACGATTCGGAAAAATGATGATTGCTCAAGTATTAGCCGGCTCTAAAAACAAAAAAGTGCTTGATTTTGGTTTCGACCGGCTTCCTACTTATGCTTTAATGAAACAGCATTCAGCCCAACATATCAGTGATTTCATTGAATTTTTAATTACAGAAGAGTATTTACACATGTCTGAAGGAGCTTTTCCAACACTAAAAGTGACACAAAAAGGAAAGAAAGTGCTAGTGGGGCAGGAGACCGTCTATAAAAAGCAGGCGATAAAGGCAGAGGCTATTCAAGAAAATGATGCTTTATTTGAGCAGTTAAGAATGGTCAGAATGAAGTTGGCAAGAGAGCAGGGCGTTCCGCCATTTGTTGTCTTTTCTGATCAAACATTGAAGGAAATGTCAGCAGTAGAGCCTAAAACAGAAGAAGAACTTTTAAATATTAAAGGTGTCGGTGCACAAAAAAGAGAGAAATATGGAGATGTTTTTTTAGAAGAAATTCGTTTATTTATAGAAAAAGAGAAAAAATAAAGAGTTTGAAGAAGGAAAATAAATTTTTTTCGTTTCATTTGGACGCGTTTTCATCATGATGATTTCCATCCCTACAAAACCTTGATATGATGCGGAATTGAGCCATTTAGTGGGCTGATTTACCAATGGAGAGAGATGTTTCATGTAAAGGAACTGTAATCTAAAACATATCGTTTTGTTATTGAAATGACATTTACATATGTTACGATAGCACTCGTTAGCCGCCATAAAAAGCTAACAAGGGAGGATTTACTTTATGAAGAAGACTATTATGTCCTTGGTTGCTGTTGCAGCAATCTCAACAACAGCATTAGGAGCACAGCAAGTTTCTGCAAAGGAAATCACTGTACAGAAAGGTGATACACTTTGGGGAATCTCTCAAAAAAATGATGTGTCTCTAAAGGACCTAAAGGGTTGGAACAATTTATCTACAGACATGATCTATGTAGGAGATAAATTGACAATCTCTTCAAAAGAGAAAACTCAGGAGCAGTACAAAGTCCAGAAGGGGGACAGCCTCTGGAAAATCGCTCAAAAATTCAATGTGTCAATTAGCGATATTAAGTCTTGGAATAACTTAAACTCAGATATAATTATGATTGGTTCAACACTAAGTGTTGCTGGTCAAAGCTCAGCTCCGGTAAGCTCAGAACCTGTTCAAAAACAGGCACCTGTCCAAAAAGAGCAAACAACGAAAAAAGCTGCTCCTAAAAAGGAAACAGCTAAAGCAGAATCATCTTCTGCTAGTCAAAGTGTTCAAAAAGAAATGACTGTAACGGCTACGGCTTATACAGCAAATGATGGTGGCATCTCAGGTATCACTGCAACAGGGGTAAACTTAAACAAAAACCCAAATGCAAAAGTAATCGCAGTAGATCCTAATGTCATTCCATTAGGAAGTAAGGTTTATGTTGAAGGCTACGGTGAAGCCATCGCAGCAGATACTGGCGGCGCAATTAAAGGTAACAAAATTGATGTACACGTACCAAGCAAATCCCAAGCTAAAAATTGGGGCGTAAAATCAGTCAAAGTGAAAGTACTTAACTAGTAGTCTATTGTTTTTGGAAGAAAGCATCAGGTGGCGGCCTGATGCTTTTATTATACCTTTTTTTGGCCAGAAATACACATATTTTTCTGAAAAATTCGCATTTTCGACAAAAACCAGCGTATAAGCCCATCTCAACGCTGGTTTTTGTGTCGTTAGCTGTCCACCCAATAAATTTCTCCGCTTTGCTCTTTCCAATTAATTTGGACATCAAAATGGTGTTTTTCATAAAAATGAATCAGGCGGTCCACATGGTTCCAATCTCTTTTGACGAGATCCCCAGTAATGACTGGAATGTTTTGCTCTCTTGCGATTTCTTTTAAATGCTTCATACAGATGGATCCATAGCCATTATCAGGCGGGCCTTTAATATCGGCAATGTGAATCTTTCCTTCTTCAGGATATTCCGCGATCAAGGAAAAATCAGATTGTCCGCGAAAAGCTTTTTCACAATCGCTTAACATGATTTTGCACGTCTCTGCATTCTCAATTGCAGAGACGATCATCCATTCATCTTCCTTCGCTTGATCAATGCCAATAATCTTTGCTTTTTTTGAAATATCTTTTATATTTTCTTGCATTCGATACATCTGGAACTGCAACTGCTGTAATTCTTGCTCTAATGTCTTCACATCTTTTGTTGTTTCCTGTAAGATTGACAAGTCTATTGCTCCTTTCATAGAAGAGTTGATAAAAACCACACAAATTCCCATTCTAAAGGAAGTGAGTGGATCTTTCAAGCCGCTAGAAGGCAGGCAATCGGCAAGTTTGTCTAAAATTCGACGAAGACAGCGAATTCATTGACTTTAGAGAGAAAGTTAAATAACATACTCTTAGTCGGAACTAATAAAGAGAGGTTTTCAAACATGAACGAACAGAATCAAAAACCGAAAAATTTCACCGGCATTGTTGTCTTTTTAACAATTGCCATAAACGGCTTAATTGCTTTATTATTTTTCATGCCAAAAACAGATAAATTTAGTCATCTGGATATTACATTTCTGCCGTTACTGAATGCCGTGATGAACAGTTTTACGTTTATCTTTTTACTTTCAGCGCTCATTATGATTAAACAAAAGAACATTAAAGCCCATAGACGATTTATCTTTGCGGCTTTTTCAACAACACTTGTCTTTTTAATTTCGTATGTGACGTATCATTCAATGGCAGCTGATACACACTTCGGGGGAGAAGGAATCATTCGTCCGATTTACTTCTTTATTCTCATCACACATATCGTCTTATCTGCCGTCATTGTACCGCTTGCACTGATCACTCTCTTTAGAGGCGCACAAATGCAAGTCGAACGTCATCGTAAAATTGCCAGATGGACCATGCCTCTTTGGCTCTATGTCAGTCTAACAGGTGTCATCGTATATATTATGATTTCTCCATACTACAGCTAACGTATGTCCATCTGGACATACGTTCTTTTATTTACAAGATGAAGTGCTTTGGATAAAATGGGAATTGGGTATCCGACTTGCACGGTATCTTCCCACCTATAGAATCACATCATGTCTGGCCGTTTGCTCGTTTGGAGAACACAATTGAACGAAACGGGGGTTATATGATGACTGAACAATTGCAGTACAAACCGGGGCTTGAAGACATTGTGGCAAGCGAAACGTCAATTTCGTTCCTAGATGTCCAGCAAGAAGAAATTGTGATTCGCGGTTATGACCTCATCGAGCTGGCACAAAACAAGACGTACTTAGAAACAGCCTATTTGCTCATTTATGGAAGATTACCAGATGCAATGGAATATCACCAATTTCAGCAAGATATTTCCTCACAAACAAGCTTACATCCAACCATTCAAACCATTTTGACAAAACTGCCAAAAACCACTCACCCAATGGATGCCATGAGAACGTGTTTATCTGCTCTTGCAGGGTACGATGAACAACTGAATGATCGATCAGAAGCATGCCAACAAGCGCGTGCTGTTCGATTACTTGGCCAGCTACCAGCGATTGTTGCGGGAAGCTATCATATTCTCACACAAGACACCACACCTACTCCAGACCAGACCAAATCCTACACTGAAAACTTTCTAGCGATGTTAACAGGCCGCACTCCGGCACAAGACGAAATCAAAGCATTTGACCAAACACTCACGCTTTATAGTGAGCATGAGCTGCCGAATTCAACATTTGCAGCAAGAGTCATTGCATCTACTCATTCTGACATGTATGGTGCTTTTACTGGAGCGATTTCTTCATTAAAAGGTGACTTACACGGAGGCGCAAACGAAGCAGTCATGCACATGCTGCTCGAAGGCAAAACAACAGAAGGTTTCCTTTCGCTCATCGAACGTAAATTAGCCGCAAAAGAAAAAATGATGGGCTTTGGACACCGGGTATACATGAGAAAAATGGACCCAAGAGCGGCTCTTTTAAAACGATCGTTGAAAACGCTTACCGAATCAAAAGGAGACACGACGCTTTATGACATGTGCGTCGCAGGCGAGGCATACATGAAAGAAAAGAAAAACCTCTATCCAAACCTTGATTATTACGCAGCACCTATTTATTACGTGCTCGGTATTCCTATTTCACTTTATACACCGATTTTTTTTGCTGCGAGAGCAAGCGGATTAGCAGCGCATGTCATCGAGCAGCATTCACACAATCGGATTTTTAGACCGAGAGTAAGGTATTTAGGACCAAGAGGATTAAAAGTCTCAAATGATGATGGAAAAACGGGGGAATGAATATGAATAAAACAGCAGTAGCCAATCAAACAGATCAACTATTAGAAGATATCGCAGCTTATGCCGTGGATGGAGAAATTACGAGCAAAGAGGCCATTGAAACAGCTAGGTATGTACTCATGGATACACTCGGCTGCGGAATGCTGGCGCTCAACTTTCCAGAATGCACGAAGCATCTTGGACCCATCGTACCTGGAACTGTTGTCCCTAACGGAGCAAGAGTGCCCGGCACTTCATTTGTATTAGATCCTGTTCAAGCGGCTTTTAATATAGGATGTATGATCCGCTGGTTAGATTATAATGACACGTGGCTTGCACAGGAGTGGGGCCATCCCTCAGATAACCTGGGCGGGATATTGGCTGTAAGCGATTATATCAGCAGAACGAGGCTTGCAAACGGAGAAGAACCGCTTTCGATGAATGACGTACTGCATGCGATTGTAAAGGCACATGAAATACAAGGTGTGCTTGCTTTAGAAAATTGTTTGAATCGAAATGGCTTGGATCATGTTCTTTTTGTCAAGGTGGCATCAAGTGCAGTCGTTTGTGCAATGCTTGGCGGAACGAAAGAAGATGTGCAGCATGTGTTATCACAAGCATTTGTGGATAATTCACCGCTTAGAACGTACCGGCATGCCCCGAACACAGGATCAAGGAAATCGTGGGCAGCAGGGGATGCCACAAGCCGTGCAGTGAGACTAGCGATGATGACATTGAAAGGAGAAATGGGCTATCAGACGCCCCTCAGTGCAGAAAAGTGGGGATTTGAAGATGTGTTAATGAAAGGAAAACCACTTACACTTGCCCAGCCGCTCGGGTCATATGTGATTGAGAATGTACTCTTTAAAATTGCCTATCCAGCAGAATTTCATGCGCAAACTGCCGCTGAGGCCGCTGTCATTCTACATGACGCGGTAAAAGACCGTTTAGATGAGATTGACAGGATTGAGATTACGACACATGAATCAGCCATTCGAATTATTGATAAAAAAGGACCGCTTTACAACCCGGCAGACCGTGACCATTGCTTGCAGTATATTACGGCCATTGGGTTAATCTATGGTGAGCTGACCGCTGATCATTATGAAGAAGAGACGGCGCAGAATCCGCTCATTGACCGTTTGCGTGATCAAATGATCGTCAAAGAAGATAAACGGTATACAGAAGACTATTTAGATCCGAAAAAGAGATCAATTGCAAACTGTGTTCAAATCTTCTTTAAAGACGGAACGATGACAGATCGAATTGAAATTGAATATCCGCTTGGTCATCGCAGAAGAAGGCAGGAAGGGATCCCGCTGCTTGAAAAGAAATGGGTATATCATTTGAAAACGAGATTTCCACAAAAACAAGTCGATCAAATTGTTTCACTTTGCCAAAATCCAAATCAATTAAAAACAACGACAGTACCAGCATTTATGGATTTATTTGTCATATAAGGGGGAGCTAGTGTGTGGATCTTGAATGATGAAGTAAATCAAGCTGACTTAGCCGCAGCTTTTAAAGAGCAAATGCACAAATCCGCTTTATTTCAAATTCCAGGCGTTCACGATGGAATGTCTGCGCTCTATGCGAGGAAAATGGGATTTCAAGGGCTTTATTTATCGGGTGCCGCTTTTTGCGCAAGCAAAGGGCTTCCTGACCTCGGTATGATTCATTCCACTGAAATGGCGGAAAAGGCAAAGGAAATCATTCGAGCTTCTCAGCTGCCTCTTTTAGTTGATATGGATACTGGCTATGGCGGTGTATTAAATGCAGCCAGGGCAGCAAAAGAAATGGTGGAGAGCAAGGTAGCGGCTGTTCAAATTGAAGATCAGCAAATGCCGAAGAAATGCGGACATTTAAACGGAAAATCACTCGTTTCTGTAGAAGACATGATGGCGAAAATCAAAGCGATCAAACAAGCGGCACCTACACTTCTCGTCATCGCAAGAACGGATGCGAAGTCAGTAAACGGGATGGAGGATGTCATTCACCGGGCGAATCTCTATCTAGAAGCAGGAGCAGATGCCATTTTTCCTGAGGCGCTGATTACAGCAGAAGATTTCACGTATGCTTCAAATAATATAAAAGGGCCGCTTCTTGCAAACATGACGGAGTTTGGAAAAACACCTTATTATCATACAGACGAATTTTCTATGTTTGGCTTTCAAATGGTGATTTATCCAGTGTCATCCCTGAGAGTTGCTGCAAAAGCGTATGAGCGTTTATTTACAGAGATTAAGGAAAAGGGGACTCAGCAGGGGATGCTGGAGGACATGCAAACGAGAAAAGAGCTATATGAAACGATTCATTATGATGAATATGAAGAAATGGATCAGCATTTAGCCAAAACGATCCTGCCGGAAATCGGGAAAGAGCATTCATAAAATGAAAAGCACTTCCTAAACGGAAGTGCTTTTTTTACGATGATGGTGTGGATGATGAAGCCAATTTCATCTTTTCTTCAACTGTTTTCGTTTTTTCTTTTACTTTTTCAGCATAAGTGAAATCACCGTAGCAATACGGATAGCGGAAGTTATCTTTGTCGCCCCCGCATGTATAGACTTCAGGGTTTCGCTTCACTTGCTTTTTGGAGTATTGCTTTGCCAATTTTTCGGAATGTTTTCCCCCGTTTTTTGCAACAAAATCAATATAGCCGATTCCCATGTTATAGCTTTGAATAATGGTTTCCAAATCAACGCCTTTTTTCTTCCCATGCTTGTACATGGTTGAAAAATGATGGACTCCTTGTTTAATGCTTTTCTGAGGGTCATTGATTTCATTTCGTTTCAAACCAAGAGATTCAGAGGACTGCATTGGATCTCCGCCTCTGCCTTTTGATTCCTGATACATCATACCGAGAATTAACGCGGTATATTGATCTAAATCTTGATCTCTTAACTCTGTTTCTACAAGCGGTTTGTAATCATCCAGTCTCGACAAAACAATTGATTCCGTATCAATCGGCAGCTTTTTTAACTCCTTTTGATTAAAGGAAATGACAATGGCCGCTAATACGCAAACAAACAGAAAAATCGTGAAACAGCCTGAAATGGCAAAACATCCTGTTTTTTTCTTTTTCAAGGTCAGTTCACCCCTGTTTTGCCCCGCTTTTAAAAGGGAAGTACAGCCTTTATATTATGCCATATCCTGCACAGGATACCAAGTGAAAACCTTATATTCAATCATAGCCAAACGTAAATTCTGTTCTTGTTTTCAGTCTATAGCAGAAATAAACAAAACCGATCATGAGCCACACCATGCCGATGATTAATGCATTTGTACTGATGCTTGTTAAGAGCCAAATACAAAAAGCCGTTCCGCAAAGAGGGATGATGGCATACCTCAGTGTGTTTAATACACCTCTTTGTTTTTGTTTGATGAAATAGTAAGCGAAAACAGACAAGTTAACAAACGTAAATCCAATTAATGCCCCGAAGCTGATAAACGAGTAAATGACCTCAAGCTCACCAACAACTGCGGTTAACGAGAAAACACCAATTAATAAAATATTAAATACAGGCGTTTTCAATGTTGGGTGAATATAACCGAAGAAACGCTTTGGTAATGATTGATCTCTTCCCATCGCATACAAGAGTCTTGCGGCACTCGCATGTGATGATAGGGAGGAAGAGATGACAGCGACCATGGTGCCGGCTAAAAAGAATGAGTGGAGAAACGCGCCACCCACAAATTCTGCAATTTCAAGTGATGCCGCATCTGGATGCTTGAACTGTTGAAAATTTGGAAACACCTGCTGTAAAAAATAAGAGGTGAGGGTAAACAGCACACCTCCAATAGCGACCGTTAAAAATATGGCGAGAGGAATCGTTCTTTTTGGTTTAATTGTTTCCTCAGACATGGTCGAAATCGCATCAAATCCTAGAAAAGAAAAACATAAAATCGTTGCGCCGGAAAAAATAAGGGCGGGATCTAAGCTCGCTGAATAAAACGGACGGGTTGACAGTAACTCTCCCGTGCCTGCATTCTGCGTGAGCCCATAAACAATAAACCCAACAAATGTCACAGCGACAATCACCTGAAAGGTCACAAATAGCGCTGTAATGTTGGCTGTAAGACGTATACCGATTACATTGACAGTCGTTATGGCGATAGCAAGTATGATGATCCAAATGTAATGAGGTACATCAGGAAAGGCTGCGGTTAAATAAGCACTTCCGATTGCAAAATTCACCATAGGCAAAAATAAATAGTCTAGCAATAGTGTCCAGCCTACAAGAAAGCCAACGTGAGGATGAATACTTTTTTGCGCGTATGTATATGCAGATCCTGCTTTTGGAAAAGCCTTCACCATATTCCCATAGCTAAGCGCTGTCAATAGTAATGCCAGTAAAGTAAAGATATAAGCTGCAGCAACGTGTCCTTTCGTCAGCTGAGCAACAATGCCGTATGAATCAAATACGACAAGTGGGTCCATATAAGCAAGCCCGATCACAACAAGTGGAAAAACAGTCAGGCTGCGTTTTAGTCTTGGCTCTTCAGTCAATTTGCCTATCAGCTCCTCTAAAAAAATGAATAAATAATGCTCATTTTAAAAAGAATGCTACCACGTGTCAATGCTATTTGAATAAATCTTTTTTCAAAAGGTGTGGAAGCTTTGCATGCTACACGTTTTGGTATATGATGATACATAGAATAAGTCGTGAGTTGACTGACAAGAAAGGTGAAGCGAAATGAAGGAAGAACTGAATACAAATCAAGAACAGGAACGGATGGAGCTGGACGAAGAAAGTCTATTTCTTGTCTCCCAAACATTTAAAGCCTTATCTGATCCGACGCGTATTCGTATTCTGCATTTGCTGTCTCAAGGTGAACATTCAGTAAATGATATAGCAGAAACACTAAACCTTATGCAATCAACCGTATCTCATCAGCTGCGCTTTTTAAAAAATCTTCGTCTCGTGAAATCTAGACGAGCAGGGACCTCGATTTTTTACAGTCCTGAAGATCAGCATGTGATGGAAGTGCTTGAACAAATGATACACCATGCACAGCATGATTGAGAAAAAACCTTCCTACTTCTATATAGGAAGGTTTTTTATGCATGATGTACATGGGTTGATCGTTTATTTGCTTTCATCATTTGATAAGAAAACACAATATAGTAAGCCGCTAGAAGGAAAAAGCTGAGTATTGTCAACGCATCATCGCTGACAATATGCTGATACAATTCAACGATATCCATTTTGGTGATCGCATGTGTTGTCAGATTGACCGATTTAAATGCAAGCCTAGATAAAAACAAACATAAAATAAAGCTTTCAATCCATTTACTTGTTTTCACATACAGCCGGCCATTTTCTAATTTCATTTGAATCGTCTGATAGGCATGAACGGCGAGACTGCTCCCGAAGATCATGCCAATGACGGCATAAATCAAAATACTGTGATTTTGCCATCCTTCTGATAAGAGAATAAGGGCAGTGAGACTAAATACATACATTCTCATGAAAAGATTTACCGGGCGCACAAGCTGATAGTGTCTCATTCGATTCATACGAATGATGATCCAGACGAGCATGACGATCCCGATCATGAACAACTGCCATACGTGATGTGTCATGATGCAACCTCCTCCTGCACAGGCAGGGATGTAAACGAATGCTGGCTGTTACTTATCATTACCATTCTTTCTTTTTTTATCAAATCAAAACCTATATTTATGAAAAAGAGGAAAAGTCATGAAAATCGATCGCATTTTGTCCATTGTGATGATACTGATTAGCAAACGGCAAGTACAGGCGAAAGACCTCGCTGAACTACATGAAGTGAGCGTAAGAACCATATACCGTGACATTGATACGATTAATCAAGCGGGGATTCCAGTTGTCACAAAACAAGGCGCAGGGGGTGGAATTTCACTCGTTGACGACTATCGTCTAGAGAAAAAATTATTCACCGATGATGATATTGAACTGATTTTAACAGCTCTTGAAAGCATCACGAGTGCATACACCTTTAAAGAAAGTGAACATGTACTAAAGAAAATGAAATCCCTGATTCCGCCTCAAAACGAAAAACAGCACCATGTATTTATTGATTTAAGCTCTTGGGGGAAAGACCGCTACTTAGAAAAGAAGCTCCAGCTCATTCATACCGCTGCCTCAGCGCATCAATATATCCAGTTCACCTACCGCAATGCAAAAGGCGAAACACTTCCTAGAAAAGTAGAGCCTTATACACTTGTCTTAAAAGGAAGACACTGGTATTTGTATGCGTATTGCTGCGTGAAAAAAGCGTTTCGTCTGTTTAAACTCAAAAGAATGTCAGACCTTATCACGCATTCAGTATCTTTTCTTCCTAAACGAATAAAAAATGAAGACAAGTCTTGGAATGATTCTTGGCATGAAGAACCTTCCGTCAGTACACTAACGCTCAGGTTGACTCAAGATTCTGTTGGTAAAGTGAAGGAATGGATAGATGAAAATGAATTCACCGTATGTGCAGATGGTACGTATCTTGCCACAATCACGTTGCCTCAGGATGATTGGTTATATAGCTTTCTTTTTTATTTAGGGCCAGATGTCGAGATTGTCTCTCCGCTATCCGTTCGGGAAGCATTTGATCTAAAGTTGAAACAATTTCAAAAACCAAAAGGAACTTGACACAATGTTGTCAGGTTTCTTTTTATATGATGGAAAAAAAGGAGATGAGAATGTATGTACGATATCGTGATTTTACAGAAACAATGGATCAAGGGATTATCTGTTCGAACAACAAATGAAATGGAGCAAACAAACGAGCGGAAGATTGCACCGCTTTGGCAGCAATTTTTCACGCAGCAGCTCGACGGGGGCCATGCGCCAGTCATAGGGCTGTATTCAGATTATGAAAAGGATGAAAATGGCGCTTATTTGTTCACAGCGGGGCAATTGGTTGACCAGCAGCTAGCACAAGATGCAAAAGAGATTCCAGGCTCCACCTACGCAAGATTTCAAACGAGAAAGGGCCCGATTGAAGAGGTTGTGTTTGAAACATGGCAGCAGATTTGGAGCTGGGATCAGCGTCACTTGCGAACATATACTGGCGATTTTGAATGGTACGACGAACGATCAATTGATCCAAAAGAAGCGCAAGTTGATATTTATATTGCAGTCGATGAAAAAATAGTTGCTAAAACTAATACTATTAGTTAATATAAAACTAACGACATTAGTTTTAGGGGGAAACAAGATGAGATTGACAACATTTGACCGTTTGCACCAGCTTACACTCATGCCACGTATTTTTCCGGTAAATTGTTATGTATTTGAGGAAGAGAATGAACTCATCTTAATTGATGCAGCTTTGAAAATGGCAGCAAGCTCGATCATTGAATTTGCACATCAATTAAACAAACCCATTAACAAAATTATTCTGACTCATAGTCATATGGATCATATTGGCGCACTAGATGAAATGAAAAAGGCTTTTCCAGAGGCAGTTGTTTATTTATCGAAACGAGATGCTCGCCTGTTTGCTGGCGATTTCTCTTTACTTCCTGGTGAACCGAAGAAAAAAGTCAAAGGCAGTTTTTCAAAAGACATTCTCACAAAACCAGACGTGCTTGTTGAAGAAGGGGACGAGATTGGGTCACTTAAAGTCATTGCCACACCAGGACATACACCAGGAAGCATCTCTTTATACGATGAAAAGTCAGGGGTTGTCATTGCGGGTGATGCAGTTGTGACAAAAGGCGGTTTATTTGTAACGGGTGAGTTTCGCTTCACCTTCCCATTCCCGGCTTTTGCCACTTGGGATGCAGAAACAGCACTAAAAAGCGCTGAAAAATTACTGGCACTTCGCTTGTCTTGTCTCGCAGCAGGACATGGTGATCTTATCATAGAGCCTGAGGCAAAGCTCAGAGCTGCTATCGAAAAAAGGAAGCATCAGCTACAAAAGGGAGGACAGTAAGCCATGTCTCCAAGAATGGGTATCACACAAGAAAAAATTGTTGAATCTGCCATCGAATTTGTCGATGAGGAGGGCTTTTCCGCTTTGACCATTGCTACATTGTCCAAACGGCTTAACATCAGACCACCATCTCTTTACAACCATATATCCGGTCTTCATGAAATACAGGCAGCTCTTGCTGTTAAGGGGCTGACAATGCTTTGTGAGGCCGGCAAACAAGTTACAGCGGGGCTGGAAAAAGAAGACGCTGTTTTAGCATTTGCAAGACAATATGTTCAATTTGTTCGTCAGCATCCCGGCCTTTATGAGGCTGCTTTTTCACATATGAATGAAAAAGAAGTCAGTGTGGCTGCAGAGAATCTTGCTGATTTTGTCCAATCCATCATGTCTCGTTTTGGTGTAAAAGAAGAGGACATGACGCATGTCGTCAGAGGGCTTAGAAGCTTACTGCACGGCTTTGGAGATATTTCAAACAAAAAAGGATTTCAACGGAAAGAGCAGCTTGAAGATAGTGTGAGCTATGCGGTCCGTCTTTATATTGCAGGCATCAAAGAGCAAGAAGATCTGTCTCATTGACAGGTCTTTTTTATGTATCGAACCGACATGATGAAGGAGATGTAAACAAATCAAAACATTTTTTGGGCAAAAAACCAATAAAGATTTGACAGTTTTGTGAAACATGGTATGCTTATTATGTGAAATAATTCACATAGAGGAGTAGAGGCAGATGAAAAGAAAGCCTGTTTATGTGGAAACAACCATTCAAGCACCTATTGAAAAAGTATGGGAGTATACGCAAAATCCAAAGCTTCATGAACAATGGGATTTGCGATTTTCGACCATTTCATTAAATGGACCTAGTGATGAACAGCCCCAATCCTTTTTGTATGAGAAACACCTTGGATTTGGCATTAGTGTAACTGGGACAGGAGCGTATCGAACGAGCGTGAAGGATGAGCGTCATGAAAGAGCATCCTCACTTCAATTTAAATCATCACACCCTTTGTCTTTCATCAAAGAAGGCGGAGGGTATTGGAAATACATGAAAACGAATGATCACATTGTGTTTCAAACGCAATTTGATTATGAAACAAAGGAAGGAAAAGGGTGGAAATGGGCAGACCGGTTCTTTTTTCGGCCAATGATGGGGTTTATGACTGTCTTTAGCTTTGGCGCATTAAAGACGTGGCTTGAAAAGGGAACGCATCCCCGTTTGCTGCTAGAGAGAACACTTGCCCATTATGGCATTTGTTTGTTGTTTGCCATCGTCTGGTTATGTCAAGCGATCATTCCTTTTTCACCTTCTGCTTTTGATCATAGCACCGGATTTCGATTGTTTTATGCGCTATTAGGTGTATCATGGCTCATGCCTAAACTGCCAAAAAAATATATATTTATCCTTCAAAGCATTTTTCTGCTACTGATGCTTGGTATAGGGATTTTATCGCCAGAAACGACTCTGCACGAGCCGCTGGTGCTGAGTGCATTTTTCATTTTATCCGTTGCAGGAATGATTAATTTAAAAGATTGTGTAGATGTGTTTTCGATCAAACGAAAAAGGGGAGGTAGACATGGTCGTTCATCATCATCAAGTAAAGGACTACGATAAGCTGCATCCAGCATTAAAAGAACGTTATAACCGCGCGTTTACGGCCGAAGGCATCATGGAGGAAATAGGAGGCGGGACAAAGCTCATCCGATTGTTATTCAAAGTCGGTCCATTGTTTCGCTGTTTTTTTCCTGAAAGAGGGCGAAATATTCACTTCCAAATTGTGAACAAGCCTTTTACGACAAGTAAGGGAGAAGAAGGGATGCACTGGTTTCGAACGTTCTATTTTCCTGACAAGGAAAGACATTTTGATGCAGATATGATCATTGATCAGAAGAGCCATCAAGTACTAGACTACTTTGGAAAACCTAGGCTTCTTGTGTCAGAGCTTCATTTTACAGTCACGGAAAAAGGATTCTTGCACATTCAATCAGGTAAGCAAAAGTTTTTGCTGTTTGGGCGGGAGTGGCCGCTCCCTTCTTGGCTTTATGGTGAATCTGATGTAACAGAAGGGTACGATGAGCGTGCAGGTGAGTATACGATTGATGTTCAAGTGAAAAATCGCCTTTTTGGCACTCTTTTTACGTATAAGGGCCGGTTTACGGAAAGGGTGTCATCTCATGAATAAATGGCATTTGATGTGTAGCATCGTGTTGATGGCTTGCTTTCTCGTTACACGTTTGACGACAGCTCCCATACCAGAATTTTTTGTTTTGATTGCGATGTTATTTTTTCTTCCCGCTTTCTTACACTTTTTTTATCAGGAAGAGAAGAAACGGCAGCAGAAGGGGCTGATCAGCTTCATAATGAAAGCCTTTCCAGTAGCAGCTCTATGTGCAACAGGCGCATTCATCTACCACTCTCTTTGGCTTGCATTGGGATGGCTTTTCTTTACAATGATTCTGGCTTTATTTGGTTTCACCCGTTTGCTGAAAAGAGGGGCCCATCCGCTTCATGAGCTGATGATCGATGGCGCATGTATGTATATCGCTCTAGGTGGGCTTTGGTTCTGGCTGTACATAGCAGATATACAAGTGATGACATTTTCACCGATGATTGTTCTTTTGACAGCTATTCATTTTCATTATTCGGCTTTTTTTATCCCAATCTTTTATGGCTTATTAGGAAGGCAGCGGAAAAAAGAGACGACGTTATACAAAGTGGGTGGCTGGGTTATTTTACTGTCGCCAGTGATGATTGCTGTGGGAATCAGCTATTCTCGCCTGTTTGATACGTTCAGCGTCGTTCTTTATGTGATCGCACTTTATTTGTATGGAGTTTTATGTATGACAACTTCTTTTCGTTCAACTGTCGCAAAAGGGTTCGTTGTGTTTTCTAGCATCATGTTAATGGGAACCATCGTCCTATCATTCCTTTATTCTGCCGGAATGCTTTTACATGTTACCTACATCAGCATGGATCAAATGATTTGGTTTCATGGCAGTATCAATGCAAGTTTGGTTATTTTACCAGGCCTCATAGGATGGTTGATTGAAAAACCAGCTGATCGATTGAAACAGAAGGATTTTCCGGTATCGAGAGTTCACGGTCGTTTTCAGATCATGTTTTTTCAACATGACGACATGCAGCATGATGAGAAGATTGGTTTAGTCGATTCTCTTGACCAATTAAATGGAAAGGCATTTTCAGCAGAGAGTGTGTCACCTGTTATTCGCAGATTTTATGAGGACCCGATGTCCTTTACGTTAAAAGCAGCCGTCTGTTTTCATTGGTGGGTAAGGCCGTTTGTCTTTTTGCTTCAGCCTGTTTTTAGACAAATAGGACAGCTCTATTTAGGGTCATCACGAATGCCATATGAAATGTCGGGGAGTCTTTCAAGATTTCAACATCCTCTTGAAGAAAGGGAGAATGTACGTGTGTGGATCAGGCGCAATGAGAAAGGCGAGCAAGTCTTTTATGCGCTCTATGCTCAGCACCATGATGAAGAGACAGTCTATATGAATATTGCTTTGCCGCTTCCTTTTTCACAGCTTACGGCTATTTTAAAACCTTTGAATGAAAAGGAAGATTTTCTATTAAAAAGTAAAAGTCCAAAAGGCAGTACGGGTGATGAAGGATTGTATTTGCATACGTCTTTCATCACCATGAAACTGCCAATGGAAGAAAGCTTTCATATGAAAGCAGAGACGGAAAAAAGTCTCACAGCGATTCATCAAATGAAGCTATTCGGTATTCCTTTTTTAACGATTCAGTATCAAATCGACAGTGAAAGCCACTCATCTTAGTCAATGATGTCGCATGGTTCACCGTGACGAATGATGTTCACAATCGCTTGCCCATCACTCGGATGATGATCTGCATACTGTACTGGAAGTAAAGCAAAAAATACATAGTAGACTGAGAAGTAAGCAAATTGATAGAAAAATTGATGTTCTGGCAGGAAATCGTTGGCGATCATTGTGTTCAATATAAGAACACTGAGCAGGTTGCATAATGATCCGCCTAAGTAGACAAGAATGTGTGAGAAACGGTTATTTCTCCTCATTTCTTCATAGTGGCAAAAAGCATCTAGAAAATAGATTCTTCTAATTTCAACGACGCCTATTTTCAATACTTTTTTGCCTCTGCCAAGTGCAAACGAAACCTTTGCTCCAAACAGCCAGGCGACTACAATATGGCCCAGCTGATGCAAGATGGCAACGATAGGAAGAATGACGAAAAACGACCAGCAAAACGTCCACATATCTGATAATGTAAACAAGTGTTAACCCTCCCTGAAATATTCGAGAGGAAGCAGTAGGATTATTTGCCATTTTACCGAATTCATTTTCATGATGCAAACATTTAATAGACTACTATAAAATGATTATGTAAACTAAAAAATTTCAATCAATAGGCTTTTTAACCCTTTCTTTTAGAAGAGTAGGGTGTGCTACAATTAAGAAATTAGTGGAAGACAAGTGGTCATCTAGCAGAAGAAAAATGTGACCTTTTTTATGAAAGATTGAAAGGGAGAGAGATTCTAATGGCAGATATTGAACAGTTTTTGGCGTTAGACATTCGTGTTGGGACGATAGTAGAAGCAGAGTTCTTTGCAGAAGCGAGAGTGCCTGCTTTCAAGCTGAAGATTGACTTTGGGGATGAGATTGGCATAAAACAATCTAGTGCACAGCTGACAAAACGATATCAGGCTGAGAATCTCACTGGGAAACAAATTATTGCAGTGGTCAATTTCCCGCCAAGAAGAATTGCCGGGTTTAAATCAGAGGTACTTGTCTTAGGAGGCATGCCGTCAAAAGAAGACGTTGTCCTGCTTGCCACTGATGAGCCGGTTGAAAATGGCACCAAAATAGGGTAAGAAAAAAGACATCTTCATCAGAAGATGTCTTTTGCGTATTGAGGCGGAATAACCACACGCCACATTCGTGTGTGTCTCAAAGAGACGTGTTACCCGACTTACACAATTCAGCTCATCGCTTGATTAATATAGCATGGGATTGGTATGAATGCAACCATTATTTGAGTTCTCTTTGATTTTGGAAGATAAAAAGAGATTCATATCCTCATATCATAGAAAAAATGACAAGAAATCAATTATTTGGATTATTTTTTCAAAAAATATTGAAAAGTCAGATCATATTTTATAAAATGAATTCATCTTAGTTTGTTTAATCGATAAACTAAGATGGCGATCATCTATTGATCTATTGTTTAAAGCGAATGATTTGCTGCTATGTGGGCTAAGCTGAAAGAAAGAGATGTTCAGCTTCATTTTTACAACGAATTGAAAGCGCTTTATTTTTGACCTATTGATTGCTGCTGCCCTGCACCATCTGTCCGTTAGAAGAGGCTAAGTGAAGAAGGGAGAAAACTCATGGTGAGTGAGAATTTAAAGAAGATTCGTATGTCTGAAAAAGTGGGGTATGCTTCAGGAGATTTCGCATGTAATTTAATTTATGCAACTGTCTCTACGTATCTATTATTTTTTTATACGGATGTCTATGGATTATCAGCAGCAGCAGCAGGGACGATGTTTTTGGTGGTTCGGGCCATTGATGCGCTTGCAGATCCGTTTATTGGGGCGATGGTTGACCGAACGAACAGCCGTTTTGGCCGGTTTAGACCTTATTTGTTATTTGGTGCGTTACCTTTTGCCGTTCTTGCCATTCTTTGTTTTACGACACCGGATTTTTCCGAAATGGGAAAACTCATTTATGCGTACATCACGTATGTTGGTTTATCGCTTACATACACGTTCATCAATGTTCCTTATGGTGCTTTAACTTCCGCAATGACAAGAAATAACCAAGAGGTCGTCAGTATTACGTCTGTTCGTATGCTTTTTGCAAATCTCGGTGGTTTAGTGGTTGCTTTTTTTGTTCCGTTTCTTGCGACGTTTTTGAGTGATACAACAGGAAATACAGCACTTGGCTGGCAGATCACGATGGCATTTCTCGGCGTACTTGGGGGCGGATTACTGATTTTCTGTTTTAAAAGTACGAATGAGCGCGTCACGCTTCAAAAGCCAGAGGAAAAGATCAAGTTCAGTGATCTCTTTGTCCAGTTACGAGTGAATCGTCCGCTTGTTGTGTTAAGCATATTTTTTATCATTATCTTTGGTGTGAACTCGATCAGCAACTCAGTCGGGATCTATTATGTGACGTATAACCTCGGCAGAGAAGATTTAGTGAAGTGGTACGGCCTGATTGGCAGTCTGCCAGCTTTAATGGTGTTGCCGTTTATTCCTAAGCTACACAAGTTGTTAGGAAAGAAAAAGCTGCTGAATTATTCATTATTGCTGAATATTGTAGGCCTTCTTGCCTTACTTGTGATCCCGCCGAGTCAAATCACTTTAATACTTAATTTCAGGCTCGTTGCGGCTGCAGGGAGTATTACAGCAGGTGCTTACATGTGGGCACTCATTCCTGAAACCGTTGAATATGGCGAATATAAAACAGGGAAAAGAATGGGTGGACTGATTTACGCAGTGATTGGCTTCTTCTTTAAATTTGGGATGGCCTTAGGCGGCATCGTTCCAGGGCTTGTCCTTGACCGATTTGGTTATATTGCAAATCAAGTGCAAACACCAGAAGCTTTACTGGGCATTTTAATCACGACAACGGTGATTCCTGTATGCTTACTCATTTTAGCGATGGTTGATATTAATTTTTATAACCTAGATGAAGAAAAACATAAAAAAGTCATACGAGAGCTTGAGAATAGAGATAAGGTGTATATCGATCATATGGACGACTTTAAAATGTAGCTCTCTGAAAGAGGAGGAAGTTCAATGAACATTACCAATCCAGTGCTCAAAGGGTTTAACCCTGACCCAAGTATTTGCCGTGCGGGAGAGGACTATTACATGGCGGTTTCTACATTTGAATGGTTCCCGGGGGTGCAAATTTATCACTCGAAGGATCTCGTCCACTGGCGGCTCGCCGCGCGTCCCTTGCAAAAAATTTCTCAACTCGATATGAAAGGAAATCCAGATTCCGGCGGGGTTTGGGCGCCGTGTTTAAGTTATGCGGATGGTCAGTTTTGGCTCATCTATTCTGATATTAAAGTAGTAGATGGTCCGTTTAAGGATGGTCATAATTATTTGGTCACAGCTGATGCAGTAGATGGCGAGTGGAGCGATCCGGTTCGACTCAATAGTTCTGGGTTTGATCCTTCCTTGTTCCATGATCCAAGCGGAAAGAAATACGTGTTGAATATGCTGTGGGACCATCGAGAAAAACATCATTCTTTTGCAGGTATAGCCTTGCAGGAATATAGTGTATCTGAAAAAAAACTGGTCGGTGAGCGGAAGGTCATTTTTAAAGGCACGCCAATCAAACTGACAGAAGCCCCGCATCTTTATTACATCAATGATGTCTATTATTTATTAACAGCTGAAGGGGGAACACGTTACGAACATGCAGCCACAATCGCCCGTTCCTCGCGTATTGATGGGCCGTACGAGGTTCATCCTGACAACCCAATTTTAACGGCTTTTCATGCGCCTAGCCATCCACTACAAAAATGCGGGCATGCTTCCATTGTACAAACGCATACAAATGAATGGTATTTGGCTCATCTGACTGGCCGCCCAATTCATTCAAGTAAGGAATCCATTTTTCAGCAAAGAGGCTGGTGTCCTTTAGGAAGAGAGACAGCCATACAAAAGCTTGAATGGAAAGATGGCTGGCCGTATGTGGTAGGCGGAAAAGAGGGGCTTCTAGAGGTTGAAGCGCCTGCGATGAGCGTAAAAGAGTTCTCTCCAACCTATCACATAGTCGATGAATTTAAAGATTCATCGTTAAATAGACATTTCCAAACATTAAGAATCCCATTTACGGATCAGATTGGTTCAGTGACGGAAAATCCTCATCATTTAAGGCTGTATGGGCAGGAATCTTTAACGTCTAAATTTACCCAAGCGTTTGTTGCGAGGCGCTGGCAAAGCTTTTATTTTGAAGCAGAGACAGCGGTTTCCTTCTTTCCGAAAAACTTTCAGCAAGCGGCAGGTCTTGTGAATTATTATAATACGGAAAATTGGACTGCACTTCAGGTGACTTATGACGAGGCGCTTGGCCGTATCCTTGAATTATCTGTGTGTGAAAATCTGGCCTTTTCTCAGCCGCTAATCAAAAAAATCATCATCCCAGACGAGATTCCGTATGTGTATTTAAAAGTGACCGTTAAGAGAGAGACGTACGCGTATTCTTATTCTTTTGATCAACAAGAGTGGGAAAAAATAGATGTACCGCTTGAATCGACTCATTTATCAGATGATTTTATTCGAGGAGGGGGGTTCTTTACAGGGGCTTTTGTCGGAATGCAGTGCCAAGACACAAGCGGCGAGCGTCTGCCTGCCGATTTTAAGTATTTTCGATACGAAGAAACAACTGAATAAAAAAAGACAACACTCTAAAGGCTGTCTCTCTTTAACATGTATTCCATTATGGTGAAGGCGTGACATCACGCAAAAAAGCTTCAGTGACAAGAGATGTCATCCCTAAGGCTGGTGCGTTTTGTCCTAATGACGAAGGGAGCAGCTCCACCCGTGAGCTGAATTGTGCATCCATTCTAGAGGATACTTCATCTTGAATGACACTTAGGACGGCCTGCTCAGATTCAATGACCTTGTTTCGTAAAATAACGGCTTGTGGGTTGAAGGTATGCAGAACGTTTGTGAGACCTACCCCAATGTAAAAGCCAAAGTTACGCAAGGCATTGAGTGTCTTCATATCATTTAACTTCGCTAGCCGCTCAATATCTTGATAGGTGAATGGCTGACCATCTGTTTGGAGCGATTGGAACAGTGCCTTCTCAGATGCATACAGTTCCCAGCAACCACGATTTCCGCAGCTACATGTCGGTCCATTAAAGTCGATCGTCATATGTCCCATTTCACCAGAAAAACCGTTCGTGCCTCTATATAAATGATGATTGATAATGATGCCTATTCCAATACCAGTGCCGATACTTGCATAGATCAGGTGGTCATAATGTTTAGCAGCACCAAAGATTTTTTCACCGTACGCACCGGCATTTGCTTCATTCTCGATAAAAACCGGTACTTGGAATGTGTCTTGGAGACTTGTTTTTAGATCGACATTTTTCCATTTTGAATGAGGCGTAAACACAATTTGTTCATCTGCATCGACCAGACCAGGTATACAAATCCCAATACCAATCAGCCCGTATGGGGAAGAAGGGATATGTGAACGTAACTGCTGAATCAATTCAATTAAAATACGGACGGTCACATCAGGTGTGCTGGATGGGAGCTTGAGCTGCTCATTATGAATCATCGCCCCTTCAAGGTCTGTTAAAATGCCGTTGACATAATCAACACCGACATCAATGCCGATAGAGTAACCTGCACGTTTATTAAACATGAGAAGCACGGGTCTTCTTCCGCCGCTAGATTCGCCTTGACCGATTTCATAAACAAGATGTTCTTTCATTAATGTACTCACTTGAGAAGAAACGGTCGATTTATTTAACCCAGTGCGTTCAGATAATTTTGCTCTGGAAATTGGTGCATGGTGCAGAATTTCGTTTAGCAATAGCTTTTGATTTATTTTTTTCACAAAGTTCTGATCCGCAATATCCATTGTATCCACTCCATTTGTTTCGTCTTTAGATTAAGTGAAGAAAAGCCGTTTTTTGTCGAGTTCCTTCTCTATAAAACATGCTTTTCACTTTATTATAACGAAAATATTTCTAAAAAACTAAAAAATATGGAAAATTCAAAGAGATTAGTTGGTCAACTCGTTCGTTTGTTTGTTGAATCAACTTACTAAGTGAATATATAGGGGGAATCACTTATGGTCAAATCAAATATGACTTCGTTAAGTCGTTTACAGGGGATTGGCAACATTCAATATGAAGGAAAACATTCAAAGAACCCATTCGCATTTAAATATTATGATCCGAGCGAAATGATTGGCGGAAAGTCAATGAAAGATCACCTGCGATTCTCCGTCGCTTATTGGCATACACTGACTGCTGATGGAACAGACATGTTTGGAACTGGCACGATGAAAAGGGCCTGGGATTCTTATAGTGGAATGGATTTGGCGAAAGCTAGATTGGAAGTGGCCTTTCAGCTCTTTGATTTATTGGATGTTCCGTATTTTTCATTCCATGACCGTGATATTGCACCAGAGGGCGACACGCTTCAAGAGACCAATCAGCAGTTAGACATCATCATAGAAAGAATGAAAGATTACATGCAGCAAAGCGGGGTTCGGCTTCTATGGAACACGGCTAATATGTTTAAGCATCCAAGATTTGTTCACGGTGCAGCGACATCCTGTCATGCAGATGTATTTGCCTATGCAGCTGCACAAGTGAAAAAGGGCATCGAAACAGCAAAGGAACTCGGCGCAGAAAATTATGTTTTCTGGGGAGGACGAGAAGGTTACGACACACTGCTGAATACAGATATGAAAAGAGAGCTTGACCATTTGGCGACCTTTTTGCATATGGCGGTCGATTATGCAAAAGAAATTGGATTTACAGGTCAATTTTTAATTGAGCCAAAGCCGAAGGAACCGACAACTCATCAATATGATACGGATGCAGCGACATCAATCGCCTTTTTAAAACAATATGGATTGGATACACACTTTAAATTAAATATCGAGGCCAATCATGCGACATTAGCGGGTCATACGTTTGAGCATGAGCTGCGTGTAGCAAGAATTCATGGACTGCTCGGTTCCGTTGATGCCAACCAAGGAAACTCCCTTCTAGGCTGGGACACTGATGAATTCCCAACGGATTTATATGCCACAACACTCGCCATGTATGAAATTTTGCAAAATGGCGGACTTGGAACAGGCGGTCTCAATTTTGATGCAAAAGTCAGAAGAGCCTCCTTTGAACTGGAAGATCTTCTGTATGCCCATATTGCGGGGATGGATGCATTCGCAAAAGGGCTGCGGGTGGCTCATAGACTCATAGAAGACCGTGTGTTTGAAGATGTGATCATGCACCGGTACCGCAGTTTTTCTGAAGGAATTGGACGGGAGATTTCAGAAGGAACGGCAAACTTTCATACATTAGAAGAATATGCACTGAAACATCCGCTCATCAGAAACGAATCTGGCAGAGAGGAACAGCTGAAAGCCAGATTAAATCAATATTTGTTAGAAGATTAATGGAGCGGGCGAATGTTTTGAAGGAGTGAACACATGAAGTATGTGATGGGAATTGATCTTGGAACGAGTGGAGTTAAAGCGATATTAGTAGATGAGAGCGGGAAGGTATGCTGCGAGACGACTAAATCTTACCGCCTCATTCAAAGCAAACCAGGTTATTGTGAGCAAAATCCTGAAGACTGGGTAGAGCAGACGGTGGCCGCGATGACAGAACTTATGGAGAGAAAGCCTGTTCAGTCAATGCAGGTAGAAGGCATCAGTTTTTCTGGACAAATGCACGGACTTGTTTTATTGGATGAATCCCTTCAGGTGCTCAGGCCTGCCATCTTGTGGAATGACACAAGAACAACACCGCAATGCGTGCGCATGACAGAAAAGCTAGGAGGCAGGCTGCAAGCGATCACAAAAAATCAGGCGTTAGAAGGGTTTACACTGCCAAAGTTGTTATGGGTAAAGGAACATGAACCAGAAATTGATCAACGAATCCATTTGTTTTTACTTCCAAAAGATTATGTCAGATATCGATTAACCGGCGCTATTCATATGGACTATTCTGATGCGGCTGGTACGTTACTGTTGGATATGGGAGAACAAACATGGAGTGAGGAGATTTGTCAAACCTTTGATATTCCGATTCGTATTTGCCCGCCACTCGTTTCATCGGAGGCGGAGGTTGGAACACTCTTGCCGCAGATCGCAAAGGAAACCGGGATGGCAGAAGAGGCGAAGGTTTTTGCAGGTGGAGCGGATAATGCTTGCGGTGCCATTGGTGCCGGCATTTTATCATCAGGTCACACATTATGCAGCATTGGCACATCAGGTGTCATTCTTTCCTATGAAGAAAATCATAACAGAGAGCTGAATGGAAACTTGCATTTATTCCATCATGCAAAAAAAGATGCTTTTTATACAATGGGAGTCACTTTATCAGCAGGTTATAGCCTCGATTGGATTAAATCTTTACTTGCTCCAAATGATTCGTTTAAAGACCTTTTAGCCGGAGCAAAGGATATAGCGCCTGGCGCAAATGGATTGCTATTTACGCCATATTTAGTTGGGGAAAGAACGCCTCATGCAGATTCAGTCATTCGTGGAAGCTTCATTGGATTAGACAGCCGGCATGAAAAAGCGCATATGGTTAGAGCTGTGCTTGAAGGAATCACTTTTTCATTAAATGAATCGATCGCTTTATTCAGCCACGCGGGAAAAAGCATTGATTCCATCGTGTCTATTGGTGGAGGTGCGAGAAGTCATACATGGCTTCAAATGCAGGCAGACATTTTTCAAGCTGAGGTGATACAGCTTGAAAATGAGCAAGGGCCCGCGTTAGGTGCAGCGATGCTTGCAGCAGTTGGATGCGGCTGGTACGAGTCACTTGAGGCGTGCGCGGATCAGTTTATCCATCAAGCAGCCGTATTTACACCAAATCAACAGCATGTCGATGTATATGATCATCTCTTTCGTTTGTATCAAAGCATTTATACACACACAAGAGACATTCATGCGGGGCTAGCACAGTATCGATAATCTAATAGTAAGTGGGGCATGAAAGGAGGTGATGAATTCGTTTCATCTTAGAGATGACAGAATCAAAAGGATGAAAAAGGAGAGGAATGGAAGATGAATTTGAGAAAATTAAGACTGTTGTTTGTGATGTGTATTGGACTGACGCTTATTCTGACGGCTGTACCAGCCCATGCGAGAACCATTACGAATAATGAAATGGGTAACCATAGCGGGTACGATTATGAATTATGGAAGGATTATGGAAACACCTCGATGACACTCAATAACGGCGGGGCATTTAGTGCAGGCTGGAACAATATCGGAAATGCTTTATTTAGAAAAGGGAAAAAGTTTGATTCCACTAGAACTCACCATCAACTTGGCAACATCTCCATCAATTACAACGCAAGTTTTAACCCAGGCGGGAATTCCTATCTATGTGTCTATGGCTGGACACAATCTCCATTAGCAGAATACTACATTGTTGATTCATGGGGCACATATCGTCCAACAGGAGCGTATAAAGGATCATTTTATGCTGATGGAGGCACATATGACATTTATGAAACAACCCGTGTCAATCAGCCTTCCATTATCGGGATCGCAACCTTCAAGCAATATTGGAGTGTACGTCAAACGAAACGTACAAGCGGAACGGTCTCCGTCAGTGCGCATTTTAGAAAATGGGAAAGTTTAGGGATGCCAATGGGGAAAATGTATGAAACGGCATTTACTGTAGAAGGCTACCAAAGCAGCGGAAGTGCAAATGTGATGACCAATCAGCTGTTTATTGGCAACTAAAAAAGTCAAAGAAAAGAGCCGGGAGCAAAACTCCTGGCTCTTTCTATCATAATTTTTCAACTTCGACTCTGCCGGAAAAGAACGTCGCACCGCCGCCCATATCTGCCAAACGATCAGGTGTGAGGCCATTCACCAAATGTTTTTTGCCTTTTTGGTCTGCCCATAATCCCTGGCTGACAACAACACCAGATAACACATTTTGTCCGACTGACACGATCAGCTCGCATTCTCCTCGATCATTCAGCACACGAACCATGTCCCCATCTTCAATCTGTCTTTCTTTTGCATCTTGTTCATTCATATGAAGCTTCGGAAATTTCTCTAGCTTTTGATGCTTCTCATGAAGAGAGAAGGTGGAATTAAGAAAATTATGGTTTGGTCCCGGTATAAACGTTAGTGGATAATCACTTTCCTTGAATAAAGGTACATAGGTTGGAAGGGCTGGATATCCATCTTTTTTCATTTGTTCAGAGTAAAGTTCAATTTTCCCGCTTGGGGTAGGGAGCTTTAAATCTTCGAAAGGCCCTCGTTTTGCTTTGATCCACTTTTTCTCTTTTAACGCTTGATATGAAATGTTTTCATAGTGCGGGTTTTCAGGATGATGAAGAGCTTGTTCCATTAGTTCCGCATCTGTCTCTTTAAAAGCTTCATCTTCAAAGCCCATCGCATGAGCCAAAAGACGAAACACTTCTGTGTTTGATTTGCTTTCTCCATAACGTTCTATGACAGGTTCTTGAATTTGAATGTAATGATGCCAGTAAGAAGTATAAAAATCCTCGTTTTCAAAGGCAGATGTCGCTGGCAGAACAATATCCGCATAAGTGGCTGTCTCTGTCATGAACAAGTCATGGACAACCGTAAATAAGTCTTGCCGCATTAAACCGTCTCTTACTTTATTTGCTTCAGGTGTCACAACAGCCGGGTTGCAAGAGTAGACAAAAAGAGAATCAATAGAAGGTTCTGCGTTCGTTAGCACGCTGCCCAGCTGATTCATATTAAATGTTCTAGGTTCGCGTTCCTTTAATAATTCCGGTCGCTGAAGAGCGGTTTCATTATAACTAAGAAAAGAAGAGTTCGATTTCATCGCACCGCCGCCTTTGTGCAGCCATTGACCGGTGAGGGCAGGGAGGCAGGAGATGGTTCGAATACTCATGCCGCCATTATCGTGATGCTGAAGCCCATTGCCAATACGAATGAGAGATGGCGATGTCTCTGCGTACATTCTCGCAAGTGTGATGATGTCTTCTTTCGGGACACCCGTGATCTGTTCGACTGTTTCTGGATCGTACTGCTTCACATGCTCGCGAAGTTCATTGTGACCGATCGTGTAAGTCTCTAAAAATGACGCATCTGTGCGGTCTTCTTTAAAAAGGACATGCATGATCCCAAGAGCTAGCGCACTGTCAGTGCCAGGGCGAAGCGGAATGAACCAATCTGCCATCCGGCCCGTTTGGTTTTTGTGCACATCAATGACGACAATTTTGGCTCCTTGCTTTCGAGCTTTTTGTGCCAACGTGATTTGATGCATATTGGTTGAAACTGCATTGATGCCCCAAAAGATAAATAGCTTCGTATGAATGGTTTCTTCTGGGTCTGTCCCGATGCTTGCGCCCATTGTATATTTATATCCAGTTGTTCCGGCTGACTGACAAATGGTTCGGTCTAGCTGACTTGAGCCAAGTCGATAGAAAAAGCGGCGGTCCATTCCTTCTGCATTGAGATTTCCCATATTCCCATAGAAGCTGTAAGGCAAAATGCTTTCTGGTCCTTTTTCTTCGATCAGCTTTGTCCATTTTTGACGAATGGTTTCAATCGCTTCTTCCCACGTAATTGGAGCAAACTGCCGGTCACCTTTTTGACCTACACGTTTTAATGGTGTTGTCAGACGTTTTTCATCATATAAACGAGCTGTGACATTCCGCACTTTATTGCAAATGTTTCCTTGAGTGACTGGATGATCTGGATCTCCTTGAACTTTAACGATCTTTCCGTTCTCTTTATGGATTAAAAGACCGCACTGATCAGGGCAATCTAACGAACAAACTGATTTGAATATTCCGTCTTTCATTGCTGTGTAATCGGTCATACGTTTAGCTTCCTTTCCGAATTCCGTGATCACTGTACATATGGATTTTATTTTAGCATGTTCAGACGAGGAAGGTAAGGATAAGCACATGAAAAAAAGCCCCTAATGAAAGGGACTTTTAAAAACGGGTGACCTGCACAGGGAATTCTTTGACCCCAAACACAAACGTGCTTTGAATTGGTTTCAGCTGATCTGCCGCACAGGTGATTTCTCGAAACGTACGGAGTAAAATCTCAAGTGCTAGATGAGCCTCAAGCCGGGCGAGAGGGGCACCAAGACAAAAATGGATGCCGAAACCAAAGCTCAAATGCGGATTTGATTTTCTGTCAAGACGAAACGTATCTGGATCGTCAAACTTCCGTTCATCACGATTCGCAGATGCCACCCAGCTGATGAGATAGTCTCCTTTTTCAATGTGAGAACCGGCAATCTGAACATCCTCTGCTACAACTCGCCCAATCGCTTGAACAGGCGGATAATAGCGTAGCGTTTCTTCTGTCAATTGAGGAATGAGAGACAGGTCTTGCCGCACTGATTCGGCGATATGCGGCTGCTCTGTTAAAAGTCGTACGGCATTTGTAATTAAATTCGTCGTTGTTTCATTACCAGCAACGAGTAAGAGTATACAAAAGCCAAGTAGTTCATTTTCTGATAAACGCTCACCGTCAATTTCCGCTTGGATGAGAAGGGAGATTAAATCATCGGCTGGCGTTTCTTTTCGTTTTTGGATCAAATGAGCAAAGTACGCTGACAGCTCTTTTTCTGCTTGTTTTTGCATGTCGACAACGGCTTGAACAGCTTCTTTTGAATCATCTTTGGCTCCTGCAACTAGAGCATCTGAATGTTTTTTGATCAGCTCTCTGTCTTTCACTTCTGCCCCGAGAAGCTCGGCGATGATCATGACAGGTAGGGGAGCGGCCAGATCTTGCACAATATCGAAGGTTCGTTGATCCTTTACTTGATGTAATAGATCATGGGTCAAGTCTTTGATCTTTTCTTCTATTTGTTTGATCGCTTTTGGCGTGAAGGCTTTATTGACGAGTGCTCTCATTTTGGTATGTTTTGGAGGGTCCATTGTTAAAATACTCGTTTTAGATGTGCTTCTTCCTCGCTGTGATGAAAACACTTTTGGCTGCTTCAGAACGGACTGAATATCAGCATATCGAAAAAGATCCCAGCACTTTCTCGTTTCGTCGTATCGAATATCACCCTGCGATCGTAATTCATTGTAGATAGGGAATGGGAAAAGAAGGTCATCTGTAGATCGGATTTCTTTCATTGGGATGACATTGACGTAATTTTCTTTTACTTTCATTATGAACGCTCCTTTTTCTCTTGATTCCCTTTCACGGTATCACCACAAAAAACGCATTTCAACGGACATGTTTTGTAAAATATGTCAATAGTCTAATCGAAAGATTCAAACACATTCTTCCTATAGGAAAATAGAAAGTCATCAAAATGATAGCGCTTTCTAAAAACTAGAATTGAAGTCACCGAAACCAAAAATAAAATGGTGAATTCAGTCGAACGAAAGGGTACTATGATTCAAATCTTTATAGTTCTTTTGATCTAAATTGATGATTTTAAAAAACACGGCTAACATACATACCGCAAGCTGTTCAGCGTGTATTCGGGACTTTTGAAAAGCGCTGGCTCTTTCTTGACACGATTTCTCATCATGTTACGATAACTAACGTGCGAAAAACACGAACAAAAAGCGAACAAGGGAGAGGATCAATATCATTGATCAAAAGAAAGTTGCTTTCATTGGAGCAGGTTCTATGGCGGAAGGAATGATTGCAGGTATTGTGCGATCAGGTCGGATGCCTCTCAGCCAAATTTACGCAACAAACAAGCAAAATAAGCAGCGATTAAACGAACTAACGAAACGCTACGGAATCCAAACAGCCACAATGGATTCATTTCCTTTTGAAGAAATGGATATGTTGATCCTGGCAATGAAGCCAAAGGATGCTGAAACAGCACTTGAATCATTAAAACCTCATATTCAGAAAGATCAGCTCATCCTGTCTGTACTTGCAGGTGTGAAATCATCGTATATTGAAGACATGCTGCATGAAGGGCAGCCTGTTATGCGAGTAATGCCAAATACGTCAAGTACGATTGGGGCGTCGGCGACCGCTTTATCTGCTGGACGTTATGTGAAAAATGAACATGTAAGCATGAGTCGGGCTCTTTTATCTGAAATGGGAGAAGTGTATACCATTCAGGAAGAGCAAATGGATATTTTCACAGGAATTGCCGGAAGCGGTCCAGCTTATTTTTATTTCTTAATGGAAAGAATCGAAGAAGCTGGAGAAGAAGCTGGCTTATCAAAAGAAATGTCCCGTCAAATCGGTACACAGACACTTCTCGGTGCAGCGAAGATGCTGCAAGAAACAGCTGAAAATCCTTCTGTCCTCAGAGAAAAAATTACGTCACCTAATGGAACAACTGCTGCAGGACTAGATGCATTAGATGATTTTGGCGGAGGAGAAGCCATCAAACAGGCTGTCAAACATGCTGCCAATCGATCAAAAGAAATAAGTGAACAGCAAAAACAAAAAGTAACGATATAAATAGAGCCTCAATACAGGAGTGATAAGGTGTACGCAGATAAAGAGAGAAAACGAATTGTTGTGAAAATCGGAAGCAGCTCTCTTACTAGCTTTCAAGGTGAGATTAGTTTAAAAAAACTAGAAAACCTCGTCAATCAAATTGTAAAACTCAAAGATGAAGGACACGAAGTCATTTTGGTCTCATCTGGTGCGGTTGCAGCTGGTTACCGAAAATTAGGGTTTATTGATAGACCGAAAACACTGCCAGAAAAACAGGCGTCTGCCTCAATAGGGCAAGGGCTTTTAATGGAGTCATATTCTACTTTATTTTTATCGCACGGTTATATTGCTTCACAGCTATTAATTACAAGAAGCGATTTTTCAGATGAAACGCGCTATCAAAATGTGCGAAATACAATGAATGTGTTATTAGATCGAGGGATCATCCCGATTATTAATGAAAATGATACAGTGACGATCAATCGGTTGAAGTTTGGAGATAATGATACATTGTCTGCAAAAGTAGCTGGACTGATTGATGCGGATTTCCTCGCTATTTTATCTGATATTGACGGTTTGTATGAAGATAACCCTCATACAAATCCGAATGCGAAGAGAATTCTAGAAGTCACAGAAATCACAGAAGACATCGAAGCAGCCGCTGGAGATGCGGGAAGCAGCGTTGGCACAGGCGGAATGAAATCAAAACTCGACGCCTTTAAAATTTCAATGGCCTCAGGCATCAATGGCTTTTTGGGAAAAGCCGATACGCCTCACATTTTAGACAAAGCCATTAATGGGACAGAGGACGGCACTTATTTTACAGCTGACGAAAATTTAGCGCCGCTGAATTATAAAAAACAGTGGATTGCTTTTCATTCTGGCCCAAAAGGCGAAATCGTTGTTCAAGAGAAAACACAGGAGCTTCTCATGCATCGTGAGAAAAGTCTGGATTCTGACGGCATAGTCAATGTAAAGGGTTCGTTTAAAAAAGGCGATGTTGTCCGTATTTTAGATCAAGATGAAAGAGAAATAGGGCTTGGCATTGTCAATTATGCGTCCGACGAACTCGCACTGAACGGTGACTTGCTACAGGATGAAGTGGTGCATGTCGTAGATCTTGAAGCGTTTGTTTGTCATTTAGATTTATCAATACCAGTTTGCTAATCATAAGGGAGGAATTTCATGACACTGACAGCTGAAGTTGTCACATCGGTCAAAGAAAAAGCGAAAAAAGCAAAGCACGTATCAAAAAAACTAGGTTTACTTCAAACAGAGGAAAAAAATGAGGCGCTGCTGAAAATAGCAGAAACACTCGAACAGCAAAGTGATTTTATTTTACAGGAAAATCAAAAGGATTTAGAGGCAGGAAAAGAAAAGGGCTTCTCTGAAGCATTAATGGATCGATTAATGTTAAATGAAGAGAGAATTCATGAGTTTGCGGAAAGTTTGCGGCTTGTGACGAGATTAACAGATCCTGTTGGAGAAATATTGGATGAATGGACTCTTGAGAACGGCTTACATGTGAAAAGTCGAAGAGTACCGCTCGGCGTGATCGGGATGATCTATGAAGCGAGACCGAATGTCACTGTCGATGCAGCAGGGCTTGCCCTCAAGGCAGGCA
The DNA here is from genome assembly GCF_038003325.1 of Bacillus sp. FSL K6-3176. Lineage (NCBI taxonomy): Bacteria > Bacillati > Bacillota > Bacilli > Caryophanales > Bacillaceae > Bacillus > Bacillus sp. FSL K6-3176. The sequence continues at coordinate 1,934,434 of NZ_JBBOOX010000001.1, read as the reverse complement.
ACTCAGTGATTTTAAAAGGCGGTTCCTCCGCTATTTCTTCCAACAAAGCCATCGTCCGCGTCATTCATGAGGCATTGGATCAAACAAAGATCCCTCGTGATGCGGTACAGTTTATTGAACAAACAGACCGTTCATCGGTTCAAGCGATGTTTCATCTAAAAGAATGGATCGATGTTTTAATTCCGAGAGGCGGGGCTTCGTTAATCAAAACAGTTGTAGAAGAATCGACCATTCCAGTTCTTGAAACAGGGACAGGGAACTGCCATATCTTTATTGATCAAACAGCGAATGTAGAAAAAGCCATTCAGATTGTCATCAATGCGAAAACAAATCGTCCGGCCGTTTGTAATGCGCTTGAGACTCTGATCGTTCATCGCGATTGGCTGAAAGAAAATGGTGCAGCATTGAATGAAGTACTCCTTCAGCATCATGTCACTGTGCATGGAGATCAAGACGCTCAATCTTTCTTTTCCGAAGCGGTTCCTGCGGAGGAAGTAGATTGGACAGATGAGTATTTAAGTCTTGATCTTGCGGTGAAAGTCGTTGACTCAATTGAGGACGCCATTCACCACATTGATCAGTACGGAACGAAACATTCAGAAGCCATCGTAACAGAGGATGAAAAAAACGCACAAATCTTTCTAAACGAAGTCGATGCAGCCGCTGTTTATCATAACGCATCTACACGTTTTACAGATGGCGGTGCACTAGGATATGGCGCTGAAATTGGCATTTCTACTCAAAAACTGCACGCAAGAGGGCCAATGGGACTTCCTGCACTGACAACAACAAAGCTGCTTCTATCTGGTGATGGTCAGATTAGAAGCTAGAATGAATGTAAAGAACACTACCTTTCTAACTTGAGGTAGTGTTTTTTAGTGACTGATGAAAGAAGAGAGAAAAAAGGGAACGACATGGAAACGATGCTGAAGCACTGACAACTCTTGAAAAAGAAGACAAAGGGCTAAAATAAAGTCCATTTTAGCCCTTTGTCAACAATCTGAAACTCCCCATAAGAGGGAGTTTTTTTATGAACTTGAACGGTCTTTTTTCATGACTTTCTCAAATTTGAAAAATTCAAATGTCTCAGGCGCTAAAGGGTTATTTTCTTGATCGTTCTCATGAGGCAAGCTCGGATCTGGATGGTGCAAGTGATAAAACTCAACAATCTGAAAGCCGCATTTGTTCACATAAAAATGAATGTTGCGCTTTTCAAAATAAGGAGTGACAACTTCCCACACCTTCGTTTCTGGATATTGCGCCTCAATGGCTTTCCATGCTGCCTGACCAATGCCTCGGCTGTGAGATGATGAAGAAATGTATAATAGGTCCACCGAATTGCGGTGTGTGAGAGGGTTGATTTTTAAAACAACCCCTCCTGCCTTTTGACCGTTTAGTAAAATATGATAGACAAGGTTCTCAGTCGAATAAAAAGATTCATCAATCGACTCATCAGGAGGAATTGGTCCACCTTCTGCATCGCCAAATGCATCAATGATGCCAGCTGTGAAAGCATCTTGCAGTTCCTTTTTCATCAAAGGGAAGTCTTCTTGATTTGCAAGTGATAATGTGACTTGATCTTGTGCGATTTTGTTCATGTGTAAATCCTTTCTCCACATACGTGGTGTTTATGCATGTTATCATAAAGGATGGAGTAACTCCATAGTCAAGAAAGGAGCCCTAAAAATGATGAGCGATGGTCAAAAAACATTTTTAACTGGAGAATTTGCGTCATTATTTGAAGTGAAAAAAGATACACTGCTCTATTATGATAAAATCGATTTGTTTAAGCCGGCAGGTGTTCAGGAAAATGGGTACCGTTATTATACATTTGAACAGTTTGATCATTTCATGGCCATTCAATCCCTTCGTGCTGTTCAATTTCCGATCAAACAATTAAAACAATACTTTACTGAGCCTTCTCAGGAGAAATTGCAAAGCCTTGCGGTTGAGCAAGCAGAAAAGGTCGAGGAGGAGATCCAAAAACTACAGGATATTCAATCTTTTCTTTTTTCGTGTGATCGAGACAACGAATGAATTATCATCAGTGAAAACAGGGGAGGTCTTGTTTCAAGAACTGCCAGAAGAACCGATCGTCCTCAGTACATCAAACCCAATTGATTCAAACACACCTATAGAAGAAATTTCTCGAATTGTAGGAGAATTTCTGAAAGGGATTGGTATTAAAGGTGCGGCGGCAAATGGTTCTATTTTAAACAAGGAGCAGTTTTTGCAGCGTCATTATCATCAATCTGATCGGCTGTTCTGCCGAATGGAAGGACCGGATGCAGTCAAAAAGCCAGCGGGTCTATATGCAGTCATGTATCAACAAGGAACATATGAAGAAATGGAGACTGCCTATTCACGTTTATTAGATCACATCGAAGCAGAGGATATGATACTGGATGGGGATGTCTTTGAGGAGTATTTACTTCATTCTCTGATGTCTAAAAATGAAGCGGATTACATGACGAAACTTAGTGTGAAAGTCAGAAAACGGGAAGCTTAAGGCATCACAAAAAGGATAGACAGGCATTTTTACATGCTGTCTATCCTTTTTGGTGCTGTTTAACCGACTTGGTTTTCGGCAAATTGACTCATATAGAGGTCTGCATAAAAGCCTTTTTCTTTCAAAAGCTCACGATGAGTTCCTTTTTCAATGATCGTGCCATCTTTCATAACTAAAATGAGATCGGCATCTTTAATCGTTGAAAGTCGATGTGCAATAACGAAGCTTGTTCTGCCGTTCATTAATTCATTCATTGCTTTTTGAATATGCATCTCTGTCCGTGTATCGACACTGCTTGTTGCTTCATCTAAGATTAATATCTTCGGATCAGATAAGATGGCACGGGCGATGGTTAACAGCTGACGTTGACCTTGTGAGAGGTTGCCGGCATCTTCTGTTAAGAGTGTGTCATATCCATCTGGAAGGGTGCGGATGAAATCGTCTGCATAGGCATGTTTAGCGGCCTTCAACACATCCTCTTTTGAAACATGCGGTCTACCATATGCGATGTTGTCATAAATTGTGCCTTCAAAGAGCCATGTATCCTGAAGAACCATCGCAAATAAGTCACGTACTTGCTCTCGGCTGAGGTCGGTTGTTTTTACGCCGCCAATGCGAATGGAGCCTTGATCTAGCTCGTAAAAGCGCATTAACAGATTAATAATCGTTGTTTTTCCAGCGCCTGTTGGCCCAACAATGGCAACCGTTTGTCCTTCTCGGACTTGTAAATTCAAATCTTTAATAATGGGTTGATCTTTCTCATAACCGAAGTGAACGTGCTCAAAGGCCACATCTCCGGAAAGGGATTTAAGATCAATCGCTGCATCTTCTTCCGCATGTTCTTCTTCCTCATCCAGAATTTCAAACACCCGTTCAGCTGAAGCGATAGCAGATTGAACTAAGTTTGCAACACTGGATGCTTGCACAAGCGGCTGCGACATTTGCTGTGTGTATTGGATAAATGCTTGCACATCCCCAACACGAATATTCCCGTTAATGACAAGAATTCCGCCAGCAACACTTACCGCCACATAGCCAAGATTCCCAATAAAGGTCATCATCGGCATCATTAAGCCGGAGATAAATTGTGCTTTTCTTGAAGATTCATATAGTTGTTCGTTTAATTGATCAAATGTATCAATGGCTTTCTTTTCATAGCCATACGCACGAACCGTCTGATGTCCTGTGAACATTTCATTAATATGTCCATTGATCATCCCTAGTTCTTTTTGCTGTGCTTTAAAATGCTTTTGCGAAAATGATGTAATGCCTCGAATCGCAAACAAACTAAGAGGCAGCGTCAAACAAACAAGCAGTGTCAGCAGCGGACTGATGAAAAGCATCATGACGACAATACCAATGACTGTAATAACAGATGTGATCACTTGTGTGAGTGCCTGCTGTAAAGAAGTATTAATATTATCAATGTCGTTCATCACCCGGCTCAGCGTGTCTCCGTGTGTTGTTTTATCAAAATAACGAAGAGGGAGACGTGTGAGTTTGTCACTCGCTTCTTGTCTTAGTTCAGCAATGGTCTGCTGCGAGACACCAGCCATCACATATTGCTGCACGAATGAGAAGAGAGATGCCACGACATATAATAGAACAAGCAACAATAAAATGCGTGAAATGACATCAAATTGAACGCCAGTTCCTTGTGTAAAACTTTCAAATAGGGAAGAGGTGGCATCCCCAAGTAATTTTGGACTGACGACATTAAAAACGGTTGAACCGATCGCTGCAATCAGGACAACGATCAGCTGAAATTTCCTCGGTTTTAAATAGCCCGTTAAACGAAGAAGTGTTTTTTTAAATTCTTTCGGTTTTTGTACTGGGCCCCTTGGGTGACCGCCTTTATGTCCCATTCCAGAAGACATTTTTTTACTCATCCTTGCTCCACCTCCTGACCTTCCTGTGATGCGACTATTTCTTGATAGACAAGGTTATCTTTCAGTAACTGTTCATGTGTACCGATACCTGCTATTTTTCCATCATCTAACACAATGATTTTATCGCTATGCTTCACTGTGCTGATTCTTTGAGCCACAATAATCAAAGCAGCATGCTCTTTTTCAGCTTCTAGCGCTGACCGAAGTTTTGCATCCGTTTTGTAATCAAGGGCAGAGAAGCTATCGTCAAACAGGTAGAATGCAGGTTTTCTTACGAGTGCTCTTGCGATCGAAAGACGTTGTTTTTGACCGCCAGAGAGATTCGAACCCCCTTGGTCTATCTCTGCGTGAATTCCGCCATCTTTTTGCAAAACAAATTCTTCGGCCTGTGCTGTCCGCAGTGCCTGCCAAATCTCGTCATCTGTAGCATCTCGTTTGCCAAAGCGCACATTATCAGCAATGGTTCCGCTAAATAAAATGGCTTTTTGAGAAACATAACCCATCTGACTTCTCAGTTTCTCTTGAGGCAATTCTCTAATATCGACACCATCTAATGTAATTTTTCCTTCTGTTGCTTCATAAAAACGTGTCATCAGCTGAAGAAGGGTCGTTTTCCCGGAACCTGTACTGCCAATGATCGCCGTCGTTTCACCCTTTTTGGCTTCAAACGTCATGTCTTGAACGGCTGGTTTTTCAGCATTTGAATAATAAAATGACACATTCTCAAAGCGAATGGACTGGGCTGGCTGATCAAGTTTAGTGACAGTCTCTTTTTTGTCTTTAATTCTTGGTTCTAGATTTAACACTTCATTCATCCGTTTAGCTGATGCCTGAGCTCTAGGCACCATAATAAAACTCATAGACAGCATAATGAGTGCCATTAAAATCATCATCGCATATTGAATGAAGGCGATCAGATTCCCGACTTCCATCTGTCCGGCATCAATCCGATTAGCGCCAATCCAGACAATACCGATATTCGTGAAGTTCATGATAATGAGCATAAAAGGGAACAAGTACGCCATTAATCGATTGACCTTAAGGCCAGTATCCTTATACGATGTATTGGCTTTTTGAAAACGTTCCTTTTCGTCATCTACTCGGTTAAACGCACGAATGACCCGAATGCCTGAAAGCGACTCTCTCATAATCAAGTTCAGCCGGTCCGTTTTTTTCTGAAGCTGGCCAAAGAGGGGGATCGCTTTTCTTGACACCAAATAAATGAACCCGCCAAGAAGGGGAAGAGCTGCTAAAAAGATGAGAGATAACACAGCATCTCTAGATACAGCCAAAATAATTCCACCAACAAGCATTAGAGGCGCCCGTGTCATCATTTGTAAGATCATGATCGTGACATCTTGAACTTGTTTCACATCATTTGTGGATCTTGTAATAAAGGAAGATGTCCCGATTTTTTGAAATTCTTCTAATGAGAATTGTTCGACATGCACAAACAGCTGTCTTCTCATATCACGCCCGAAGCCTAGAGCTGTCTTAGATGACAAGTAGGACTTCCAAATCGTGAGCAAGATGGCAAGTAAAGAACAAGCCACCATCCAGCCCCCAACCTTCCATATATAAGCGACATCTCCTTGGACGATCCCGACATCAACGATATCTGCCGTAAGCGTCGGTAAATACAGCTGGAGCATACTGCTTAAAAAGGTGAGAATCACAATGGACACAACGGATAGCCGATAGGGCTTTAAAAACGATAAAATTGATTTCATACGATTACCTTTCTTCCATATAGTCTGTTGTTCTGTAACTCATCATATACAAAGAGGGATTATTTCTACAAATGAAATGTCTTGTTTTAATGAATTATTTATATTGTTCAATTTTTGAAAAGAAGTCCTTTACAAACATATAAAAATCATGGGCAGAAGGAGACATCTCTCTCGATTTAGAAGCAATAATTCCGACCGTTCTTCTCACTTGAGGGAAATCAATGGGAATTTTCACTGTAAATCGCGGTGTTGTTTCATAAAAGGCACTTTCGGGTAATAAGGTAACACCCATTCCTGCCGATACGAGACCTTTTATGGCATCCAAATCTTCTCCTTCAGATGAAATGGTAGGCTCATAGCCTGCCTGCTTGCAAGCATCAACCGCAATTTGTCTCAGCACATACCCTTCAGGAAATAACACGAAATGATCCTTTCTTAAATCACTTAAATGAATGCTCCTTTGTCCGCTAAAGGGGTGGCTAACCGGTAAAAGGGCATAAATGCTTTCGGAAAACAAGATATTTCCTTCTATTTGAGGATCGTTTGTCGGGACGGGTCCTAAAAAGGCAAGATCAATGTCTCGATTTTTGACAGCTTCAATCAGAAACTTATAGGAACCTTGCCGAAGTAAAAAATCGACCTCTGGATATTCCAGCTTAAATGCGGAAATGACAGAAGGGAGCACTTGGCTTGCTAGACTTGTAGGAAATCCAATGTTCACTGTCCCTTTGTGAGGGTCTAAGTATTCATCAATTTGTTCTTTGGCGTAATCTATCGCTTTTAGGGCGGTTCTGACATGGTCCAAAAATTGTCTGCCGATTTTCGTTAATTTGATATTTCGTCCTTCTCGTTCGAATAAAGCCACTCCAAGTTCTTCTTCTAAATTGGCAATCTGCCGGCTGATGGCAGATTGGGCAACGTGTAAGTTTTCAGCCGCTTCTGACACGTGTTCACGGTCAGCAACTTCTACAAAATAACGTAATTGACGAAGCTCCATTTTTGCACTTCACACCCATCTATCTCAAAAAGAGATTGTTTTGATCTAAATTATATATTGTTTATATTAATTTGAAAACTTAAAATAAGTTACAGAGTTTGTGAGATTTTATTACTGTGAAAAAACGGATCTTTTAAACGGGGGAGAGAAACGATGACTTATAATCAACTACCACAACCACAAGGTCTCTACCGTCCTGAATTTGAACATGATGCATGTGGAATCGGACTGTACGCCCATTTAAAAGGGGAGGCGACACATAGCATCGTCAAAAAGGGATTGCAAATGCTGTGCCAGCTTGATCACCGCGGCGGGCAAGGCAGTGATCCGTATACAGGTGATGGTGCCGGCTTAATGGTACAACTGCCAGACGCTTTTTTTAGAAAGAACTGTCAAGACTTTGCACTTCCTGAAAAGGGCCGTTACGGGGTAGGAATGGTGTTCTTTTCAAAAGATGATGATGCCAAAACGCGTCAAGCGATCGAACAAAAGATCAACGGCTTCATTAAACAAGAAGGGCAAACATTAATTGGCTGGAGAACGGTCCCTGTTGATGCTGGGAAAATTGGAACGGTTGCAGCGAAGAGCTGTCCGGTTGTCCGGCAGGTGTTCATCGGAGCAAACGACAACGTAACAGACCGTTTGTCATTTGAACGAAAATTATATGTCATCCGTAAGCAGGCTGAAAATTGGGGAACAGCAGAGGAAAAACAATTCTACTTTGTCAGCCTGTCTAGTCAAACCATTGTATATAAGGGGCTTTTAACATCAGATCAAGTTGATGCTTTTTATCTTGATCTACAGGATGAAACATTTGTTTCTGCATTTTCACTCGTTCATTCAAGATTTAGTACAAATACATTCCCGACATGGGAACGAGCGCATCCAAACCGTTACTTAATTCATAACGGAGAAATTAACACATTAAGAGGAAACATCAATTGGATGAGAGCAAGAGAACAACAATTCGTGTCTGAAGCCTTCGGAGAAGATCTAGACAAGATTTTGCCAGTGCTGAATGCAGACGGAAGTGATTCATCCATTTTAGACAATGCCTTTGAATTTTTCGTGCTTGCAGGGCGTACTCCTGCTCATACAGCGATGATGCTGATTCCTGAGCCGTGGACGGAGAATACGCACATGTCAAAAGAGAAACGGGCATTTTATGAATACCATAGTTCGTTAATGGAGCCATGGGATGGCCCAACAGCGATTTCGTTTACGGATGGTAAACAAATCGGCGCCATCTTAGATCGTAACGGATTAAGACCCGCGAGATACTACGTGACAAATGACGATCATATCATTTTCTCATCTGAAGTTGGCGTCATCGACACGAATGAAGAAGATGTGAAGTATAAAGACCGTCTTGAACCAGGTAAAATGCTGTTAATCGATTTAGAAGAAGGACGCATTATTTCTGATGAAGAAGTGAAATCTTCGATTGCGAATGAACTTCCTTATCAAAAATGGCTCGATGAAGAAATGGTTCACGTCAATCGCTCGGAAGAAAATTCAGAAAATTCTAGTATAATGAGTGATTTGTTAACGCGTCAGCGTGCTTTCCATTATACGTACGAAGACATTCAAAAGTATTTAATTCCTTTACTAGAAGAAGGCAAGGACCCAATAGGCTCGATGGGAAGTGATACACCGCTTGCTGTGTTATCAGATCGTGCGCAGTCGCTGTTTTCTTATTTCAAACAGCTGTTTGCTCAAGTGACGAACCCGCCAATTGATGCCATTCGTGAGCAGCTTGTCACATCGACCATGACTTGGTTAGGTGCTGAGGGAGATATTTTACATCCAAATGAATATTCATGCCGAAGAATTAAACTTTATACACCAGTTTTAACAAGCGGGCAGTTCAACGGCTTGAAAACGATTGTTCATAACGCCTTTAAAAGCAAAACGATTCATACACTTTTCACTGATGACCTAAAACGCGGTCTTGATGCGATGTTTGAAGAGGCAGAAAAAGCCATTCGTGAAGGGGTATCTTTACTAATTCTTTCTGATCGTGACATGACAGAAGAAAAAGTGCCGATTCCACCACTTCTTGCATTGAGTGCACTTCATCAGCATCTTGTGCGTCAAGGCTTACGAACAAAGGTGAGCTTAATCGTCGAATCTGGAGAAGTAAGAGAGGTTCATCATTTTGCCGCACTGATTGGCTACGGCGCAGATGCGATCCATCCGTACCTCGTTTACGAAACATACAAACAGCTTATTGCTGAAGAAGCGATTGCGATTAGCTTTGATGAAGCTGTCACAAAGTTTGGGAAAAGTGTGACTGAGGGCGTAGTTAAAGTAATGTCTAAAGTGGGAATTTCCACTGTCCAAAGCTATCGAGGCGCACAAATTTTTGAAGCAGTCGGTATTAGTGAAGATGTCATCCAGGCGTATTTCACAGGAACAGCTTCGCAGTTAGGCGGTATTGATCTTGACACCATTGCAAGTGAAGCAAAGCTTCGTCATGAGGCTGGGTATCAGGCATCAACTGATCAAACGCTAGAATCAGGCAGTGAATTCCAGTGGAGAAAAAATGGAGAGCATCATGCCTTTAACCCAAAAACCATTCATACCCTTCAGTGGGCATGCCGCAACGAAGATTATGATTTATTTAAGCAATATACGAAGGCAGCGGATGAAGAACGAATTGGTTTCCTTAGAAATCTATTTGCTTTTCGTTCAAAACAAAAGCCAGTTCGTCTGGAAGAAGTTGAATCTGCTGAATCCATTGTACGCCGCTTTAAGACAGGTGCGATGTCATTTGGTTCATTAAGTAAAGAAGCGCATGAAGCACTAGCGATTGCGATGAACCGAATTGGCGGCAAAAGCAACAGCGGAGAAGGCGGGGAAGACCCTGCACGCTTCACAGTAGATGAGCACGGGGATGATCGCAGAAGTGCAATTAAACAGATTGCTTCTGGCCGCTTTGGTGTGAAAAGTCATTATTTAGTCAATGCAGATGAACTGCAAATTAAAATGGCGCAAGGTGCAAAGCCTGGAGAAGGCGGACAACTGCCAGGGAATAAAGTATATCCTTGGGTCGCAGACGTACGTGGTTCTACGCCAGGTGTTGGCCTAATCTCACCACCGCCTCACCATGATATTTATTCAATCGAGGATTTGGCTCAATTGATCCATGATTTGAAAAACGCAAACCGTGACGCACGCATCAGTGTCAAGCTAGTTTCTAAAGCTGGCGTTGGAACGATTGCAGCAGGTGTTGCAAAAGGGACAGCGGATGTCATCGTAATTAGTGGATATGATGGCGGTACTGGAGCTTCTCCGAAAACAAGTATTAAACATACAGGACTTCCTTGGGAGCTTGGATTGGCAGAAGCGCATCAAACCCTTGTCTTAAACGGCCTTCGAGAGCGAGTCGTTCTTGAAACGGATGGCAAATTAATGACAGGACGCGACGTTGTCATGGCTGCGATTTTAGGAGCAGAAGAATACGGCTTTGCGACAGCTCCACTTGTCGTATTAGGATGCGTCATGATGAGAGCATGTCATTTAGATACTTGCCCAGTCGGAGTCGCTACTCAAAACCCAGAACTTCGCAAAAAATTCATGGGTGACCCTGATCACATTGTCAACTTCATGATGTTTATTGCAGAGGAAGTAAGAGAAATTTTAGCTGAACTTGGCTTTACATCAATGGATGAATTGATTGGGCGTACGGATGTCTTATCAGTAAGTGAAAGAGCAAAAGCACACTGGAAAGCAGGACAGCTGAACCTTGAAACCCTGCTATATCAGCCAGAGGGACCACGCACATTCAGAACGCCGCAAAATCATAAAATTGATGAATCACTGGATATGAATGAGATTCTCCCTTATGTACAGGAAGCGCTCGATCATCAAACACCGGTTGATCTGTCACTAAACATTCGCAACATTCACCGTGTAGCTGGAACGATTACGGGCAGTGAAGTGTCTAAGCGCTACGGAGAAGAAGGTCTGCCAGAGGATACGATCACACTTCGGTTCACTGGTTCAGCTGGACAAAGCTTCGGCGCATTTGTTCCAAAGGGGATGTCTTTATATTTAACAGGTGACTCAAATGACTATATCGGCAAAGGACTCTCTGGAGGCAAAATTGCTGTCAAAACATCTGATCACTTTGTACAAAATGGACATGAGAACGTGATTGTCGGTAACGTTGCATTTTACGGCGCGACAAGCGGAAAAGCGTATATTAACGGTCGTGCAGGTGAACGATTTGCCGTTCGTAATTCAGGTGTCAATGTGGTCGTTGAAGGAATCGGTGATCACGGCTGTGAATACATGACTGGCGGACGTGTTGTCATTTTAGGTGACGTTGGGAAGAACTTTGGCGCAGGGATGTCTGGCGGTATCGCTTATGTGCATACATCCGATGCAAAACAGTTCAAAAGAATGTGTAACATGGAAATGATCATGTTTGAAAAACTCACAGATCACGAAGAAGAACAAGAAGTGAAGCAAATGATTCAGGAACACCTTGATTATACAAACAGCTCAAAAGCAGCAGCGCTTCTAGAGAACTGGGCACAAGAAAAGAATCAATTCATTAAGATCATTCCGAGAAATTACAAAATGATGCTTCAAAGCATTGAGGAACAAAAACAAGCAGGCCTCAGCCACGAGGAAGCTGTTATGTTCGCATTTGAAGCAAACACAAAACCGAAAAATAAAGAAACGGCAAACGGGCAAAAAGCAGCCGTCGCTCATTAAGAAAGGGGAGAGGACAATGGGCAAAGCAACAGGTTTTATGGATTATAAAAGAGAAAAGCCAAATGAACGTGACCCTCTCACTCGTCAAAATGACTGGAAAGAATATTCAGCTCCTTATACAGATGAGGTATTGAAACAGCAGGGTGCTAGATGTATGGATTGCGGAACACCGTTTTGTCAAATTGGGATGGAGATCAGGGGCGGCGTTTCTGGCTGCCCGATCTACAATTTAATTCCAGAATGGAATGACCTTGTCTACCGGGGCAGATGGAAAGAAGCGCTTGAAAGACTACAAAAAACGAACAATTTCCCTGAATTTACTGGAAGAGTATGTCCAGCACCTTGTGAAGGCTCATGTACCGTCGCGATCAATGATCCAGCAGTATCGATTAAAAATATCGAACGGACGATCATTGATAAAGGTTTTGAAAATGGCTGGATTACACCAAGAATTCCTTCAAGCCGTACAGGGAAAAAGGTTGCCATTGTCGGATCAGGACCAGCAGGACTGGCAAGTGCAGACCAACTAAACCAAGCAGGGCACGCTGTAACCGTGTTTGAACGATCTGATCGTCTTGGTGGACTGCTCACTTATGGTATTCCGAATATGAAGCTCGACAAAGAAGTCGTTGAGCGCAGAGTTAAACTGCTAAGACAAGAAGGCATTGACTTTGTGACCAATACAGAAATTGGTGTGGATATCACGGCTGATGAACTGAAAGAGCAATTTGATGCGGTCATCCTTTGTACAGGTGCACAAAAGCAGCGTGACCTGTTAATTGAAGGCAGGGAAGCAAAAGGGATTCACCTGGCAATGGATTATTTAACACTCGCAACAAAAAGCATGCTTGATTCAGGATTCAAAGATAAAAACTTTATTGACGCAAAAGGGAAAGACGTCATTGTGATTGGCGGAGGAGATACAGGCGCTGACTGCGTCGCAACTGCACTTCGCCAAAAAGCAAAAAGTGTTGTTCAATTCGGAAAGCATCCAAAGCTTCCAGATACACGTGTAGGGGATAACATGTGGCCAGAACAGCCTTATGTCTTCTCTCTAGATTATGCTTACGAAGAAGCACAAGCAAAATTTGGAGAAGATCCGCGGCAATATTCGATTCAAACCACAAAGATTGTGGCTGATAAAAATGGGAAGTTAAAAGAGCTTCATACCATTCAAATGGAAAAGGTGAAAAACGAGCAAGGGAAGTTTGAATTTCATGAGATTCCAGGAACAGAGAAGGTATGGCCAGCTCAGCTAGTCTTTATTGCGATTGGTTTTGAGGGAACTGAACAGCCGCTAGTGAAACACTTTGGCGTGGACAGCAAAAACAATCGGATTGACGCAAAATATGGGGAATATACGACGAATGTAGAAGGCGTATTTGCAGCGGGAGATGCAAGACGCGGTCAAAGCTTGATTGTCTGGGCAATTAACGAAGGCAGACAAGTGGCGCATGAGGTAGACCGTTATTTAATGGGGAGTTCGGTTCTGCCAAAATAGGTCAAACAAAGGGTGTTTACCATATATAGAGAAAAGCCATGACCAAAGAGTGGTCATGGCTTTTTATGATTCAGACATGATGGGATTTGAAATTCTAGATGATGGATCTAACAAAACGCTTGAGGAAGACGACGTCTTTATTTTACTGCCTTCATAAATGGTTTAGAACCTTCCTTTCCTGTACATGCTGTAAGTACATGCAGTGAGAAAGGAAGGTATATGTGTGCCATTTTTTAATATTTTGATTGAACTCTTTATCGGATTTTTCGCTTTATTTTCCATTACAAAGCTATTAGGGAAAACACAATTTGCACAAATCACGCCGTTTGATTTTATTTCTGCACTGATTTTAGGGGAGATGGTTGGTAACGCCATTTTTGATCCAGAAGTCAGCGTGCTACATATCCTTTTTGCAGTTGCAGTCTGGGGCGTTTTAATCTACACAGTTGAATGGCTTTCACAAAAATTCAAATCCATTCGCGCTTTTTTAGAGGGAAGACCGACTCTTGTGATTGATAAAGGAAAGATTCACTACAATCGATTAAAGAAAAATATGCTTGATTTAAATCAGCTGCAGACGCTGATTCGAGCGAAAGGGCATTTTGCTCTTAATGAAATTGAATTTGCCATTTTGGAAACGGATGGGTCTGTGAGTGTGCTTCCGAAAATGAAATATGCACCAGCTACAGCCGAAGATGTGAACGTGAAAGGAAAAGAAGTCACATTGCCTAGAACGTTTATTATCGACGGAGAGATTTTAAAAAAAGATTTAAAGGAAGCTGGATTTGATGAAGCGTGGCTGAGAGAGCAATTGAAAAAACAGCACATATCCTCCTATAAAGACGTCCTATTTTGTGAATGGATTGAAAATGAAGGAATTTATGCGATGAAATATGAAAAAACATCCACAACCTAACACAGTGGATGTTTTTTTGTGTTTTTTTGTTTTATAACTGAATAGGATCAAAAAGAATACGTCAATGAAAACGTTCACAATATAAGGGGGAGATGTGTGATGAAGTATGGAAAACGACTGCTGATGATGGTATTGGCCTTACTGCTTTTTGACTCAGCTTATGCGCAAGCAGCTGGACACAACCATCAAACAAACCGCGTGCTTATTGTCGACCAAAAAGGAAATGGGACATTTCGAACGGTTCAATCTGCCATTGATGCGATACCAGTGAACAATCAACAGCAAACGACGATATATATTAAAAATGGTGTGTATAAAGAAAAGATTCTCCTTCCGCAAAATAAGCCGTATGTGTCCTTTATTGGAGAAAATCAGTATCAGACGATTCTGACGTATGATGATACAAATGCAAGCAGCGGGAGCACAACCAATAGCTCTAGTACAATGATTCGGGCAAATCATTTTTACGCAGAAAATATCACGTTTCAAAATACAGCTGGCCGAAACGCAGGGCAGGCGGTTGCCCTTTATGTATCCGGGGACCGGGCTGTGTTTAAACACGTACGTGTTCTCGGTTATCAAGATACACTTTATGCCACAGGCACAGGGAGACAATATTATGAAGATTGCTATATCGAGGGCACGGTTGACTTCATCTTTGGTTCAGCAACGGCTGTATTTAAAAGAGCTGAAATAAAAAGTCTTGGAAATGGATATATTACAGCGGCATCCACAACAGAAGCGCAAAAGTATGGCTACGTTTTTATTGATTCCACGTTAAATAAAGGAACGTCTGCGTCTCAATCTGTGTACTTAGGCCGTCCGTGGAGACCTCATTCGGCTGTCACGTTCCTCCAAACAAAAATGGATGAACATATTAAAGCTGAGGGATGGCATAACTGGGAGAACAAAGACAACGAAAGAACGGCTAGATATCAAGAATATGGATCAACGGGCGCAGGGAGTCATGTGGCAAACCGGGTGAAGTGGTCAACGATATTAACAAAAAACGAAGCAAGTCAAATCACCGTTCAAGCCGTGCTTAGCGGAAGCGATGGCTGGAATCCTGAAAAAAGGTAAAAGAGGCTTGTCAGTTTTCGTCAAAGAAAGCTGACTTTTCTGTTTAAAAAACCTTTGAGAACAAACGTTCTTTTGTGTATAATGAACATAATCTGCTAAATTTGGCTGCTTTTCTAAAAAGGAGGGATTGCGTGAAACGTTTCTCACAGGTCATGTTTTTACAACTATGTATTTTGTCGATGTTATTTCTCCCTTTTTCAGTGAAAGATGAACAACTAACAGCTCATGATGATCAATCAAAATGGATCACTTCTTTAGACGAATTCATTCGAACAGCACCTGATTTAGAGGGCGCAATTGCTGGCATCAGCGTACGCGATACTTCTGACACTTCTCTTCTTTATGAACATCAAGCGGACATCCGTCTGACTCCTGCTTCTAATATGAAATTACTCACATCTGCTATCGCACTCGATCTACTGGGTGAAACACACACTTTTCCAACAGACGTTTGGATGGATGGTTTAATCCAAAAGAAAACATTGCACGGCAATCTTTATCTCCGAGGCACTGGAGACCCGACATTGTTAGAAAGCGATTTTGCCGCATTAGCCAAACAAGTCAAAAAGGCCGGAATACATACGATTCGTGGACAGCTTGCGGCTGATGATACTTGGTTTGATGACACAAGGTATTCCATCGATCTGCCGTGGAGTGATGAAGATCAATATTACGGCGCTCAAATATCTGCTCTTACTGCTTCACCGAATGAGGATTATGATGCAGGAACGATCATTCTCGAAGTCAATCCGGGAAAGAAAGCAGGGCAGAAGGCCAGCTATGAGATGATCCCGAAGACTGACGTCGCTCAAGTTGTCAATCAAGTGAAAACTGTGCCAGAAGGCGGAAAGAAGAAAATATCTTTTAAACGCTCTCACGGTACAAACAAAATTACACTGACTGGAACGATTCCGCTAAAAGCATCCTCGTCTAAACAATGGGTCGCATTATGGGAACCGACAACGTATGCTTTAGACTTAATGAAACGAGCATTAAAGGCTGAGGGGATTCAGCTGAAAGGACCACTCAAAACAAAACAAGTTCCTAAAAAAGCGAAAAAAATCGCTTCCCATACATCAATGCCTTTATCCGATCTTCTTGTTCCGATGATGAAATTAAGCAACAATACACATGCAGAAATTCTGTTAAAAGAACTTGGGAAGCGGGTAAAGAACAAAGGGAGTTTTGACAAAGGGCTTGACGTGCTGAATGAACGTCTTCCTGCCTATGGCATAGATGCATCTATGACTGTGTTGAGAGACGGATCAGGCATATCACCGATTAACCTTGTTTCTGCAAATCAATTCACGTTATTTTTGACAAACATTCAAAAGGAAAAATGGTTTAACACCTATGTCCATGCACTTCCGTTAGCTGGGGCAAGTGAGCGTATGGTGGGAGGTACATTAAGAAATAGATTGAAAGAACCAGCTACACTAGAAAAAGTGCGTGCAAAAACAGGTACACTATCAACGGTCAGCACACTATCTGGATATATTGAAACGCAGAGTGGAAAAACGCTTGCTTTTTCCATCTTATTGAATCATCTCGTTGATGACGAAAAAGGAAAAGAGATAGAAGACCGAATTGTCAGCATGTTAGCTGAGGATCTTTAGACAGAGAAGGAGAACCATCATGACGTTAGATAATAATCAATCTTTAGTAAAAACCATGTCGATCTTTCTAATTCCACTTTTATTAAGCAATATTTTGCAATCAATTGGACAGCTTGTTTCCATTGTGCTTGTCGGTAGATGGATTGGAGAGGATGCAGTAGCTGCGATTTCGGCATTCTTTCCACTTTTCTTTTTACTTGTTTCTTTTTCCATTGGGATTGGATCAGGGAGCTCGATCCTGATTGGACAAGCATACGGAGCAAAAAATGAGCAGAGGTTAAAGGAAATTATCGGTACAACGCTTTCGTTCACCTTTTTAATCGGACTTTCTTTAGCTGTCATTGGAGGTTTTTTTGCCACAGATATTTTACATTTGATGGGGACACCTGCAAATATTGTGGAGGAAAGTGCGGCATATGCCAGAATCCTATTCATCTCCATGCCCATCTTATTTCTTTATTTTGTCTATACAACTTTTTTACGAGGAACAGGAGATTCGAAAACTCCATTTTATTTCTTAATGATTAGTACAGGAACAAATATTTTACTGCTACCGATCTTATTATTCGGCTGGCTTGGTTTACCGGCATTTGGTTTATATGGTGCTGCGTATTCTTCTGTGATTTCTACAATCGTTACGTTTATCATTCTTCATATCTACCTTTATAAAACAAAGCACCCGCTGCGCATTGATGCGTCGGTTAGAAAGCATCTATTGATGAAAGGGGATTTATTAAAAACGCTATTAAAGTTAAGTATCCCTTCTAGTATTAATATGATTCTCATTTCTTTATCAGAAATTGCTGTCATTTCTTTTGTCAACGATTATGGATCACAGGCGACCGCAGCTTATGGCGTTGTTAACCAAGTCGTAAGTTATGTACAGATGCCCGCAGTGAGCCTTGGTATTGCTGTTTCTATCTTCGCCGCACAATTCATTGGCGCAGGAAACATGAATCGTTTGAAAGATGTCATTAAAATTGGGCTGGGGCTAAACTTTGCGATAGGCGGATTGATTATTATTTTCGTCTATATTTTCGCACCACAAATTTTATCTATCTTTTTAACAGATCCTGCAACAATTGATGTTGCATATAGTTTGGTCGTGATCACCCTATGGAGCTATCTCATTTTTGGAACAGCACAAATCGTTGCAGCCACAATGAGAGCAAGTGGCACAGTTCTATGGCCGACCATCTTTAGTATTTGTTCCATTTGGCTTGTTGAAGTACCAGTGGCTTATGTGCTATCACACCATACATCGCTTGGGATCAAAGGAATCTGGATAGGATATCCTGCTGCCTTTTTTGTAAACTTATTGCTCCAATACGGCTATTATCGACTGGTATGGAAGAAAAAGCAGATCGTTGCACTTGTCCAATCATAATGTGAGCCTATCATCTGGCATATACATACGAAGATCGATTACTTTGTAGGGGGTCTGATCTTCTATGTTTTTAAATCAAAGAAGTGAGCTCAGTTCGTATGATATCGGTGACTTCACTTATGCCGGACCAGATTTTCAAGTCTTGACGTGGGGAGAAGGAACAACGCTGAATGTAGGGAAGTTTTGTTCCATCGCAAACGAAGTAAAAGTTTTTCTTGGTGGTGAACACCGAACAGATTGGGTCACCACATATCCCTTCAATCAAATTTTCACAGATGCTGCCCATATTGAAGGACATCCACGATCAAAAGGGGATGTGTGTATAGGGCACGATGTTTGGATTGGATATGGAGCAACAATCATGTCAGGAGTACAGATAGGAAACGGGGCAGTCATTGGAGCAAATAGTCTGATTACAAAAGATGTGCCTCCATATGCGATTGTCGCAGGGAACCCGCAGCGGCTCATGAAATATCGGTTTTCTTCGGATATCATTGAAAAACTTCAGTTATTAGAATGGTGGAATTTAGAGTTTTCGTTCATACAGTCTATTTTTCACCTCTTGCAATCTCCTGATATTGACCGTTGTATAAGCGTAATTGAAGATAGAAAAAAGAAAGGCTGACAGAGCCTTTCTTTTTTTCTATCTTCGTTTCACTTAGCTGAGTCTGATGATGGTAAGTGATGCACCGGTTGCACCACCACCTATTAGAATGGCTGTTACAACCGCTCCGAAAAATTGTAATGAAATTGTATTTCCTGCTGTTAAATTGACAATAACTGTATTGCTCATAAAAGTTGTGGATACG
This sequence comes from Bacillus sp. FSL K6-3176, assembly GCF_038003325.1. Lineage (NCBI taxonomy): Bacteria > Bacillati > Bacillota > Bacilli > Caryophanales > Bacillaceae > Bacillus > Bacillus sp. FSL K6-3176. The sequence goes on along the minus strand of NZ_JBBOOX010000001.1, from coordinate 1,915,275 downwards.
GCAGAGGACTGAATTGAACCTGGAATAGCAGTTGATCCATTCAACCATAGCCTTGTGCTCACTAAAAGTGCAGTAGTGGTATTTACTTGATATGTGATATAGTATTTACCTGTTTGCTGGACTGTGAATGTATCATTTGAACCATTCGGCGTAAATCCATTAATATTTTGATTACTTGGTAAAGCAATGTTCGTACCACCAGCAATAGTAATGATTGTAGGACCTGTTGTATTTCCAGCATAAAGTGCCGTATCAGTTGGACCGCTAGCTCCAGTGGCACCAGTGATTCCGGTAGCTCCAGTTGGACCGGTGCCTCCAGTGGCACCAGTGATTCCGGTAGCTCCAGTTGGACCGGTGCCTCCAGTGGCACCAGTGATTCCGGTAGCTCCAGTTGGACCGGTGCCTCCAGTGGCACCTGTGATTCCGGTAGCTCCAGTTGGACCGGTGCCTCCAGTGGCACCTGTGATTCCGGTAGCTCCAGTTGGACCGGTGCCTCCAGTGGCACCAGTGATTCCGGTAGCTCCAGTTGGACCGGTGCCTCCAGTGGCACCAGTGATTCCGGTAGCTCCAGTTGGACCGGTGCCTCCAGTGGCACCTGTTGGACCAGTAGGCCCGGTAGGCCCGGTATCACCAGTTACACCAGTGGCACCAGTAGGTCCGGTAGGACCCGTATCACCAGTTACACCAGTGGCACCTGTAGGTCCGGTAGGACCCGTATCACCAGTAGGCCCAGTATCTCCAGTTACACCAGTGGCACCAGTAGGTCCGGTATCACCAGTTACACCAGTCGCACCGGTAGGCCCGGTATCACCAGTTACACCAGTGGCACCAGTAGGCCCGGTATCTCCAGTAGCTCCAGTAACTCCGGTGGCACCAGTAGGACCGGTATCACCAGTAGCTCCAGTAACTCCGGTGGCACCAGTAGGCCCGGTATCTCCAGTAGCACCAGTGGCTCCAGTATCACCGGTTGGACCAGTAGGTCCGGTATTTCCAGTGGATCCAGTAACTCCGGTGGCACCGGTTGGCCCAGTATCACCAGTAACTCCAGTCGCACCAGTAGGCCCGGTATCACCAGTTACACCAGTCGCACCGGTAGGTCCGGTATTACCAGTTGCACCCGTATCACCTGTTGGACCAGTAGGTCCGGTATCACCAGTTACACCAGTGGCACCCGTAGGCCCAGTATCACCAGTTACACCAGTGGCTCCGGTAGGCCCAGTAGCTCCAGTATCTCCAGTGGCACCCGTAGGCCCAGTATCACCAGTTACACCAGTGGCTCCGGTAGGCCCAGTAGCTCCAGTAACTCCAGTAGCACCTGTTGGACCAGTAGGTCCGGTATCTCCAGTTACACCAGTGGCACCAGTAGGCCCGGTATCTCCAGTTACACCAGTGGCACCAGTATCACCGGTTGGACCAGTAGGTCCGGTATTTCCAGTGGATCCAGTAACTCCGGTGGCACCGGTTGGCCCAGTATCACCAGTAACTCCAGTCGCACCAGTAGGCCCGGTATCACCAGTTACACCAGTCGCACCGGTAGGTCCGGTATTACCAGTTGCACCAGTCGCACCGGTTGGACCAGTAGGTCCGGTATCACCAGTTACACCAGTGGCTCCGGTAGGCCCAGTATCTCCAGTATCTCCAGTATCTCCAGTGGCACCCGTAGGCCCAGTATCACCAGTTACACCAGTGGCTCCGGTAGGCCCAGTATCACCAGTTACACCAGTGGCTCCGGTAGGCCCAGTAGCTCCAGTAACTCCAGTAGCACCTGTTGGACCAGTAGGTCCGGTATCACCAGTTACACCAGTGGCACCAGTAGGCCCGGTATCTCCAGTTACACCAGTGGCACCGGTAGGTCCGGTATTACCAGTTGCACCCGTATCACCTGTTGGACCAGTAGGTCCGGTATCTCCAGTGGATCCAGTAACTCCGGTGGCACCGGTTGGCCCAGTATCACCAGTTACACCAGTCGCACCAGTGGCTCCGGTAGGCCCAGTATCACCAGTTACACCAGTGGCACCAGTAGGTCCGGTATCACCAGTTACACCAGTGGCTCCGGTAGGGCCAGTAGCTCCAGTAACTCCAGTAGCACCTGTTGGACCAGTAGGTCCGGTATCACCAGTTACACCAGTCGCACCGGTTGGACCAGTATCTCCAGTGGCTCCAGTGGCACCCGTAGGTCCAGTATCACCAGTAACTCCAGTCGCACCAGTAGGCCCGGTATCACCAGTTACACCAGTCGCACCGGTAGGTCCGGTATCTCCAGTATCTCCAGTGGCTCCGGTAGGCCCAGTATCTCCAGTTACTCCAGTGGCTCCCGTAGGGCCAGTAACTCCAGTCGCACCGGTAGGTCCGGTATCACCAGTTACACCAGTGGCACCAGTAGGCCCGGTATCACCAGTTACACCAGTCGCACCGGTTGGACCAGTATCACCAGTTACACCAGTCGCACCAGTTATACCAGTATCTCCAGTAACTCCGGTTGGACCAGTAGGTCCGGTATTTCCAGTATCTCCAGTTACACCAGTTACACCAGTAGGCCCGGTATCACCAGTTACACCAGTGGCACCAGTAGGCCCGGTATCTCCAGTAGCTCCAGTAACTCCGGTGGCACCAGTGGCACCCGTAGGGCCAGTATCACCAGTTACACCAGTGGCACCCGTAGGGCCAGTATCACCAGTTACACCAGTCGCACCAGTTATACCAGTATCTCCAGTAACTCCGGTTGGACCAGTAGGTCCGGTATTTCCAGTATCTCCAGTTACACCAGTTACACCAGTAGGCCCGGTATCACCAGTAGGTCCGGTATCTCCAGTAGCACCAGTAGGCCCAGTATCTCCAGTTACACCAGTTGCACCAGTCGCACCCGTATCACCGGTAGGCCCGGTATCACCAGTGGCTCCAGTAGGTCCGGTATCACCAGTTACACCAGTGGCACCAGTTGCACCCGTATCACCGGTAGGCCCGGTATCACCAGTTACACCAGTAGCACCGGTAGGTCCGGTATCTCCAGTTACACCAGTGGCTCCGGTAGGCCCAGTATCTCCAGTTACTCCAGTGGCTCCGGTAGGTCCAGTATCACCAGTTACACCAGTCGCACCGGTAGGTCCGGTATCTCCAGTTACTCCAGTATCTCCAGTTGATCCTGCTGCAGCCAGTAATGTGTAGTCTGGGGAAGTATCTGGTGTACCTGTCGGTGGTGCAGTATTTACTACATACGTACTGCCATTAAAGGTCACTACTTGCCCTACCGGGTAAGTAGGACTTACTACCGGATCAAACGCTTCAATTCCTGTTAATCCTACACCGGTAGGCCCGGTATCTCCAGTTACTCCAGTGGCTCCCGTAGGGCCAGTAACTCCAGTAGCACCAGTAGGTCCGGTATCACCAGTTACACCAGTGGCACCAGTAGGCCCGTTATCTCCAGTAGCTCCAGTAACTCCGGTGGCACCAGTGGCTCCGGTAGGGCCAGTAGCTCCAGTAACTCCAGTGGCACCCGTAGGGCCAGTATCACCAGTTACACCAGTGGCTCCGGTAGGGCCAGTAGCTCCAGTAACTCCGGTGGCACCAGTGGCACCCGTAGGGCCAGTATCACCAGTTACACCAGTGGCACCCGTAGGGCCAGTATCACCAGTTACACCAGTGGCTCCGGTAGGCCCAGTAGCTCCAGTAACTCCAGTGGCACCCGTAGGGCCAGTATCACCAGTTACACCAGTGGCTCCGGTAGGGCCAGTAGCTCCAGTAACTCCGGTGGCACCGGTTGGCCCAGTATCACCAGTTACACCAGTTACACCAGTGGCACCAGTAGGCCCGGTATCACCAGTAGGTCCGGTATCTCCAGTGGATCCAGTAACTCCGGTGGCACCGGTTGGACCAGTATCACCAGTTACACCAGTCGCACCAGTAGGCCCGGTATCTCCAGTTACTCCAGTGGCTCCCGTAGGGCCAGTAACTCCAGTAGCACCTGTTGGACCAGTAGGTCCGGTATCACCAGTTACACCAGTCGCACCGGTAGGCCCAGTATCTCCAGTGGATCCATTGGCACCCGTAGGTCCAGTATCACCAGTAACTCCAGTCGCACCAGTAGGCCCGGTATCACCAGTTACACCAGTCGCACCGGTAGGTCCGGTATCTCCAGTAGCTCCAGTAACTCCGGTGGCACCATTGGCACCCGTAGGTCCAGTATCACCAGTTACACCAGTGGCTCCGGTAGGCCCAGTATCTCCAGTAACTCCAGTGGCACCCGTAGGTCCAGTATCACCAGTTACACCAGTGGCTCCGGTAGGCCCAGTATCACCAGTTACACCAGTGGCTCCGGTAGGGCCAGTATCACCAGTAACTCCAGTAGCACCTGTTGGACCAGTAGGTCCGGTATCACCAGTTACACCAGTGGCACCCGTAGGGCCAGTAGCTCCAGTTACACCAGTCGCACCGGTTGGACCAGTATCACCAGTAACTCCAGTCACACCAGTAGGCCCGGTATCACCAGTCGCACCGGTTGGACCAGTATCTCCAGTGGCTCCAGTATCACCGATTGGACCAGTAGCTCCAGTAACTCCGGTAGGCCCAGTAACACCAGTAGAACCTCTTTTTACAATCTTATTATTTGTTTTTTTTCGTCCTTTTGCTTTAGCACAAGTGCTGTGATGTTTAACAATTTTTTTCTTTTTACATTCTCGTTTAAGAAGAGGGCAATCATCAAATGTAGGTCTATCGTGACGAGATTTTCTGTAATGAGGTTGCCAATCATGATTTTTTCCGCAAAAGGGACATTTGTTATCGTACTGGTTATACAAATTCCCCATCTCCTAAAAGTTAATATTTTATTCTATGTGGAAATTTAAAAAGCGGAATTGAGCTTAATGATATTTTTTAGTTCGAAGTTCATCGAATCAAATCATTTAAAAGTTAAATCGTTTTATGTTATGGTGTTGAAAGAATGAAACTAGTATGATTTTTGAAAGAAATGGGGCATCATGTATGAGTCAATCAGTTTTACAACGTGCAGCATATTCCGTGTTAAATTTATCCTCTGTAACAGAAGGTGGCACAATCAAAGAGTCATTTGAACATAGTATGGATTTAGCAAAAAAAGCTGAGAAGTGGGGCTACCATAGATATTGGCTTGCGGAGCATCATAATATGGAAGGGGTTGCGAGTTCAGCAACATCCGTCTTAATTGGATATATTGCCGGAGGGACTGAAAAGATCCGGGTTGGTTCTGGGGGGATTATGCTTCCAAACCATTCTTCACTCGTTATTGCAGAACAATTTGGAACACTGGAGACTTTGTATCCAGGGAGAATTGATTTAGGTCTTGGCAGGGCACCAGGAACAGATCAGTTAACGGCAAGGGCACTTAGACGTAATCTTCATAATGGGGAGGATTTCCCTGAGCAGCTTGAAGAACTTCGGCAATATTTCAAACCGACTGGTCAGGTCAAAAAACATGTAAGAGCCGTTCCGGGAGAAGGATTGGATATACCAATTTGGCTTCTTGGTTCAAGTGGTTTTAGTGCAAGGCTTGCAGGAGAACTGGGACTGCCATTTGCCTTTGCGGCACATTTCTCCCCTAAAAATACCATTCCTGCTTTAGAATTATACAGACAGTCATTTCAACCTTCAGATGTGTTAAAAGAACCTTATGCGATGGTTGGTGTCACGGTTTTTGCTGCTGATCAAACAGAGCGGGCTGAATATTTGGCGACGTCTCATTATCAGCGCTTCTTGAGCCTCATTCGCAATACACCAGGAAAACTCAAAGCCCCTGTTGAAAGTATGGATGGGTTATGGAGTCCATATGAGAAGGCGATGGTGGACGAACAATTAAGTTCGACGATGATCGGGGATAAACAAAAGGTGAAAAAAGAGTTAGAAGCCTTTATTGAGGCGACTCAAGCAGATGAAGTCATGATTAATTCTGATATGTTTGACCATCAAGAAAGAATGCGTTCTTATGAAATCATTGCAGAGATATTTCAAGAGGAACAAGAAAAATAAGAATAAAAAAAGAACTGCCAAGAGCAGTTCTTTTTTATTTATGCTTTAGTAAACACGCGAAATGGTTGTCCAACTGGCAGTACTGTACGACCAAAATGTGTATTCAGCACAACAGCTGCAGAACCATAAAATGAAAGAAGAGAAATAATCAATTCTGCAATACCAGCCATCGTATGAGTCACATCGTACATCACACCAAACGAGCTTAGAGACAGGCCAATGAATAAGAAATCAATAAAGACGAAAATCAAAAACAATACTTTATGTGTTTCCATTGCACCGATCGTCATAAATAAGCTGAAAATCAAATAACCAATAAAAGCAAAACCTAGTTGTTTTGGGTCCGCAGCTCCCGCAAGCGTTTTCCCAAAAACGCCCGCTTGAATGAGCCAAGTGGTTCCAACGCCCATCCAAAAAAGACCGAATGCGCCGAAGGCAGTGGCTCCAAAAATATTATGATGCTTTGAATCTTGTATGGACGCAATCAGCTGCGCGATTCCTCCAAGGAAGATAGCCCAAGGTAAAATAAGGGATGTGCCATCTGTGATTCCTAGTTTTTGTGAAGACGCAACAAGCGTCACCATTGCTAAACCAAACAAACCAAGTGGTGTTGGGTCTGCGATTGATAATCGAATTGCTTGAACATTCTGTTTTTCCATAATGACCTCCTACAATTTGCACTTACAAAAGATACTCGAATTCGATAGAAACGTCAAGCTCTTTTTTAGTAGACACTTGCAACGTCTTCCAAATAAATCTATATTTAATACAATACATCATACATGTGATAGAAAAAGAGGGATGAGAATGAGTAAAGGCTTAGCTGGAAAGACCATTGCCATATGCGGAACAAGAAAAACAGAAGAAATGCGTACACTTGTTGAAAAGCAAGGAGGACAAGCTGTTATTCGTTCTCTTCAGGGCACTGTATTTTTAGCCAAAGAGGAATTGAAGCCAGGCATAGAAACCTTTGTAAAGAAGGGAGCTGACTGGGTCATTTTAACAACGGGTATCGGCACAGACACATTAATTGAAAGTGCACTAGAGCTGCAGCTTGGAGAAGCTTTTATGAACATTTTATCAAGTGCCCATATCGCTTCAAGAGGATACAAAACGTTTGCGGCTCTAAAAAAACACGGCATTCAGCCAGATGTTTCTGATGAAGATGGAACCGTTCGTGACCTCATTTCAAAGTTAGAAGACAAAGAACTTCAAGGTAAACGGGTCATGGTGCAGCTTCACGGCGAAAATGCACCAGCTCTCATTGATTTTTTACATCACAAGGGAGCAGACGTTTTGCAGCTCATGCCATATCAGCACACGCCCCCTGAACCAGAGGCGGCGGACACTTTGCTTCAAGAAATGAAAGAAGGGAAGGTCCATGCCGTTTGTTTTACAACCGCTGTTCAGGTTCATGCCTTTTTCAAACTAGCAGAAGAATGGGGCAAAAAAGAAGAACTGCAACATCTATTCGAGCAGCATGTATTAGCTGTAGCTGTTGGAAAAGTCACAGCTGAAGCATTAAAAGAAGAGGGGATAAGCCGAATTCTAGCCCCTTCACTTGAAAGAATGGGTGCAATGATTATGGAATTATCTCAATATATGAAAAAACAATCGACGCACGCATAGAAAAAACGCCTTTCACATGACGAGTGAAAGGCGTTTTCGTTAGATTGTCCGTTTTCGATTTGTGCGAATTTTTTTCAAAACGAAATACAGTACGATGAGAACGATGGCAATGACCATAATTGGTGTTGTATACGTGTGAGCGACACTTTGAATGTGGTCCCATTTTGTCCCAAGCTGCATTCCAAGATAAATAAATAGGATGGACCAAGGGATGGCGGCTAATCCGGTCAAAAGAACAAATTTCAGAAATGGCATCTTTGCAATACCAGCTGGAATTGAGATCGCGTGGCGCACGACTGGGATAAAACGAGCTGTAAATACGACACCCGTTCCATATCGGTCAAACCAGCGTTCTGCCGTGGCAATATGATGCTCATGGATGAATAAATACTTCCCATACTTTGTTAAAAAAGGTCTTCCGCCGTAAAGGCCGATCCAGTAAATAAAGCACTGGGCAAGTGTTCCTCCAATCACCCCAGCGATGACGGCTCCAACAAATCCAATGCTTCCTGTTGACACCATATATCCGCCGTAGGCAAGTACAATTTCACTCGGGATAATTTCAATCATCAGTCCAAGTGCAACACCTGCGTAACCAAGGCTTGTCAGCCAGGTTAAAATTTCATTAAACAAGGTTCCCATTCATTTCACTCTGCCTTTAAATACGAATTTTCTTCAAGCATCCTTATAAGAGCCTATGCTTGTTTTGCTTCTCTCATGAGTATGCTTTGCATATATGCTAGCATGGCTGTCCGCATATCATGACGCATCAATCCAATTTCAGCCGCTGCCTTAAATGAGCCCAGCTTATCACCAACGTCAAATCTCATCCCATCTAATTGTTTTGCATAAATGGGTGATTCATGTGCAATGATTTTCAGCGCATCTGTCAGTTGGATTTCGTTCCCGGCACCTCTCTCAATTCCTTGTAGAATAGGAAAAATCGATGGTGTTAACAGATACCTGCCCATCACGGCTAAATCGGAAGGAGCTTCATGAATAGCTGGCTTTTCCACTAAGTCTGTGACTTCAAACACTTGACCGTCTACTCTAGCTGGTCTTATCATACCATACTTACTGACATCTAGACGATCCACTTGCTGGACGCCAATGACCTCTCTTTGTTTGTCTTCAAAGACTTCCATGAGCTGAGAGAGTGCAGGTCTTTCTGACACCATGACATCATCACCTAAAAGGACCGCAAAAGGATCATTGCCAGTAAAATGACGTGCACATAATACCGCATGTCCAAGACCTAACGGCTCCTTTTGACGAATATAATGAATATTGGCCATATCCGCAATATGTTTGATTTCAGCTAACTGTTCATTTTTCCCTTTTTCAAGCAACGTGTGTTCTAGCTCAATCGAACGGTCAAAGTGATCTTCGATCGATTTTTTATTTCTTCCTGTGATAATTAGTATATCTTCAATGCCTGATTGAACAGCCTCCTCAACTATGTATTGAATGGCGGGTTTGTCGATAATCGGCAGCATTTCCTTTGGCTGTGCTTTCGTTGCGGGTAAAAAACGTGTGCCTAATCCGGCTGCTGGTATAACGGCTTTTTTGATATTCATTGAATCATCGCTCCATTTCTGATGGTTTATTTTCTGATGGAAACACCCATAGGCGGCTTCCAATAAAAGTGATCATCATGCCAAGAAGGGTACCAATCGCTTTACTAATGAATAATGAGAAGCCTGCTTGCTGCATGACATATAAGACAACATAGGTGAGGAGACACGCGACGCCGTTGACTGTGGCCCACTTGATCCATTCCCACCTATCCGCTTTCTTTTTTACTTGGAACGTCCATTTTCGATTCCAAACATAACTGTTCAGCATTCCTGCTGTATAGGACAGGCACTGTGCAAGAAAAGAGGGAACAAAGCAAGCAGTGAAAAAAAAGAAGAACAGAAAGTCAATCATCGTATTGCTAGCGCCTACAGTTAAAAATGCGGCATAGGTCCGAATATTTTTCTTTGTCATGCGAAGGATCATCACCTCCTAGTGTTTGAGTGGGTGTATGAATACTGTACAAAAGCGAGTTGACGAATCAGTGAAGAAAAGATGAAAAAAACATGAACAAGCGATATCTGTTTTTTCACCAGCTCGTGATATAATTTGTAAGATGAAACGAACGGTGGTGCACATGCATGTATTTAACAATTGGAGAAACAGCTGAATACTTAGAAGTATCAGAAGCATATGTTGAAAAATTAATCCAGCAAAAAAAGATTCGTTACGTATTTGACGGGGAATCGTATCTCATTTATCAAGGGCAGTTTCAAACCCATATGAAACAGCTAGAACAATATAAAGAGCTCATTCAAGACATCTTAAATGAACCAATCCCTGAGGACCCGGACGTAAAAGATGAAGATTAAAAAAGACTGTACGAGAAGGGAGAACCTTTTCATACAGTCTTTTTTATTGGCTGACACCCGTTTGGACAATGTTCATATGACAATTCACTTGGACATCTGTATCAGGGTAGATTTTTTGCCATTTCTCCGGTGTCATGGCTTTATCTTTAGAACGATATCTCAAACCAAGTCCAAGCGGATCAATTTTTTGCTTTTTAAAGGATTGAACAAGGTCTTTTCCTTGCTGGGCCACACGCTTCTCCACTTCTTTTTCAACATGCTGCAAGATAGAAGGCGTATCGATTTTTTTTGATTTCATAAATTCTTTCAACTCACCTTTCAGCTTGATATCAATGGTGATATGAGGCTTTTTTGAAAGGTTTTCAGTTGGTTTAATGTGATAAGACACATGTGATTTGATATTTTCAATGACAACATGGGTTTTCTTTGTGTCATTAAATCGAAACTCATAAATCCCATTTTTATGATTTTCAATCATCGCTTTAAACGTAAATGTATCTTCCCCTGGAATATGCCCAACCATTTTTTCTTGATCAAAAAGAGCGACACCCGACACTTTAATAGAGTTGCTTGTATTTTTAATGTAAGGGAGGTAGGCATCAACGCCTTTTGCCATCATCTGATTCATAAAAATATGCTGATTGGTCACAGGTTGATTGCCGTTTCGCATGTTTTGAGCCAGTAAATCTGAAAGATATACACCGATATTTAAGTTGGTTTGATTCATCTTTGTATACAACAAATCTTCAACTTCTCCGCCTACTATGGCAAATACTTGACGGGACCCAATGATCGGATCACGATAAATGTAATTCATCAAATCAATCATACCCACTTCTTTCGCCAGCTTTTCACTTATTAAAATCACGAGTACTTGTCCCATGACAACGGGGAAAGGCGATTTTTCCGACACAAGAAACTGAATATTACTAATGGTATTTGACTTAGCACTTACAATTTGGTAACTGCCTTGTTCTTCGCTTTTAAAAACAGGGAAAACAAAGAAGCCCTTCATTTCTCCATCATCCAATAAGTCAAATCCCGCTGCCTGCGAGATACTTAATTCATCTAAGAGACGAGGCTGTGCACAGCTCGTTAAGAAAAGGCTCAATAACATGAGACACACGAGAATATAATGTTTCATGCGCGTTTTTTCACCCACCTTTTTTTCACCAGCAGCCCAATGATCATACATCCAGTCAATCCATATATGAGGATATATCCGCTATATTCCACCCATTTATTAAACGTCTCAAAAGAGGTGGCCTCGATCAAAAATGAAAACATGACGAGAATGAGAAGGCTGAGAACAATTAACGTCATGCGTTGGCTCGTGTGAAACACTTGTTTTGCCATTCTACTGGCTGCCCATAATGGAATGGCGATATTTGGAACGATAAGCAAAAGCCATAGGGACACTTCAATAAATTCAAAGCGCTGGATAAACGGAAGTTTGACAATGCTGGTTAATGTCAATGTTGGCCATTTCGTTAGTTCGAGCTGAGCACTTGAGTAGTACGCTATAGAGACGAGAAATACAAGCAAATTCAGGCATGTAGTCAGCAACACTCCCATATGTGCAAATTTTTGCGACGTTTGTGCTTTTTTAATAAAGGGATAATAGACAAGCAATGTTCCAAAACCAAACATGGATAAAGAGGCATCTTTGACCCCCATCATGAGTTGTGAAAATGAATGATCAAACATGGGGAACATAAAGCGGATGTGACTATATTTCATGACATAAAAGCAGATAAAGGTCATCCAGTACGTTAGGACAATGCTAAAGAATGCCCAGCCAGCGATTGTTCTAAATCCGCCTGTGTGAATGTAATAGACGAGGATGAGCAGCACTGATGCAAATAGAAGACCGGGAATTTCTTTAAACAGCCAAACATGGATTACATCCATATAATGAACAAGCACAATCAAAGATAATGAAGAAAAATACAAAATGTAGAGAATGTTGATGAATTGTCCAAGCCATTTACCAAACACAGATTGTGTAATGTCACTAAATTCGTCAGTAGGTGCTTTTTTAAACAAAAAGTAAATGAGGAAGATCATCAAATTGACGCTTGCACCAGCAATTAAAATGGCGATCCACCCATCATTATTAATCGTCCGGACCAGATTCGTCTGGAAATTTAAAATACCAACACCAACTTGATTGGCATTGATCAGAAAAAACACAAAAAAAGGGGATACTTGAAATTTTTCTTTCACAGAAGAAGAGCTCATGCCTTCACTTCCTTATTCATAAAAATCATTTTTCCCCTTACGGCCTTGCTTTGGCTTTTGGCGGTGTATCGTTTCATTTTGCGGGCGTAAATTTTCTGGACGTTTTTTCAAAAAGCGGAGTTGGGGCCGAATCAAACTACCTTTTAAATCGGCCAATCGAAGTGGAAAGATTGGCTCTAAGTAAGGCTGGCCTATAGACGTTAATTTCATTAAATGTGTAAGAAGAAAAGCCCCCATTAGCGAAATCCCTAGCGCTCCCCACACTTGTGCAGCAAAAAGGAATGGGAAACGTAAGAGACGAATGGTTGTCCCCATTTTATATATAGGGGTGACAAAAGAGGCAAGAGCTGATAATGCGACAATAATGAGCAGGATATTACTTGTTAATCCCGCTGCAACCGCAGCCTGTCCGATCACAATACCTCCAACTATCCCGAGCGTCTGTCCGACTTTTGCAGGAAGGCGAGACCCGGCTTCCCTAAGTAGCTCAATCGATATCTCTAAAAATAATGCTTCAATAATAGGCGGAAAGGGCACGAGATAACGTGATGCTACGATCGTTTCTAATAAGTCCTTAGGAATCAGTTCATAGTGAAACGTTAAAACAGCTACATACAAAGGGGTTGCAAAAATAGAAAATATCACTGCAAAAATGCGTAACAGCCGAAAGGAGGATGCTGCGATCCAAGACATGTTATAGTCTTCCATTGTAGAAAAATACTCGAGTAAAATTGTAGGTGCAAGCAGGGTATGAGGCGAACCGTCAACCATAATGGCTATTTTTCCTTCCGTTAAACCTGAGGAAACCCTGTCTGGCCGTTCTGTATTTAAAAACAATGGAAAGATTGTATTGGACACATCATAAAGCATTTGCGCAAGATAATTGGAATCTAGAATTTGGTCATAGTCAACATCTTGAATCCGCTGAAGAACGGTTTCAATGTTCTGCGGGTTGGCGATATTCTCTATGTATACAACGGCTACTTTCGTTTGAGAAAGGGTACCAACTGTGTGTTCAACTACTTTAAGGTCAGGAGTGGGCAGCCTGCGTCTGAGCAAGTTTAAATTTGTATCGAGCACTTCTACAAACGCTTCTTGCGCACTAATGATTCCGAATTCAATCTCAGGCGGGCCCACTTGTCTGCCTTTCTTTTCTTCAATCGGCAAGAGAAGCGTATTGCCCCAATCTGTCTCAATTCGAACAGCAATACTGCCTCGATGAAGAGCTTCTTCCACTTTTTGAAGGTCCTTCGTAATCACAGCTTGTTCAATTGGGATGTGTTCTTTCAGCTCTTCAAGGGTGGGTGTTAGATGCAATTGTTGAATAAAAGGCAAGATTTGTTCATGAAGGAGATTGCCATTAATTAAAGATCGAAAAAAAGAAATTCTGTAAAGAAAACCTCCGGAACTGGATAATTCATTGATAAAATCAGAAGAGCGCGATAATGCTTCAAATACTGAATTCGGGTCTTTCTGTTTTGATTTGTTTTTCTTCAGCACTTGAACCATCTCCTTCCGCGATTTGCCTCTATTATCCAACCGATCATCTGAAGATATGCATAAAAAAAGCGTTCAGCTTCATGAACTGGACGCTTTTTTTCCATATTGAACGGCTTCTAATAAAAAGTCAGCCAGATGAATCGCTCTCATGCTAGGCATATGTCCTGCCTTTTTGATGCCAGCTGCCATTTGTAATTGACAACCTGGATTCGACGTCACAATGGCAGCTGCAGCTGTGTTGCTCGCTTCAGTCATTTTATGATCTAAAATTTGCATCGACATGTCTGGCTGCAAGATATTGTAGATTCCTGCAGATCCGCAGCAGCGGCCAGCATCTTTCATTTCTTTAAACGTTACTCCTTGAATGGCGTTCATAAGCACCCTCGGCGCCTGTAGTACATTCATTCCATTTCGTAAATGACAGGAGTCTTGATAGGTGATCACTTGCGCTGGCAGAGCCAGTGGCACGTGGCGGTGAAATTCCAGCTCTACAAGGATGCTTGAAATATCGGTTATTTTCTGTGAGAAGGCTTTACTTCGTTTTTGAAAATCTGGGTCATCCTGAAGCAAATGACCGTAATCACTTAAAAAGGCGCCGCAGCCGCCCGCATTCATGACAATCGCATCGGCATCTGTTTTCTCGAATGCTTCAATATTCAGCTTGGCTAACTGTTTTGCTTGGTCTTTTTCTCCGCTATGACCATGTAGCGCGCCGCAGCACGTTTGTATAGGAGGAACGATCACATCGCAGCCTGCCAGCTGCAAGAGATGAATGGTCGCTTTGTTTGTGTTTGAGAAAACTGTATCCATTAAACAGCCAGTAAAAAACGCCACCCGTTTTTTTGCCTGACCAATGGCTTTATATTCATTCAAACGTTTTTTCTTTTGAGGCGGCACCTTTGGAAGTGCCTGTTCCATCAACTGTAAATGGGAGGGAAGCACCTTCAGTATGCGAGTCTTCCTGGCGGCTGTTTGCAGACCAGATGTTTGATAAAATCGAAGAAAACTAGCAGCTTGTCGCATACGACTTTGTGATGGAAAGAGACCTTTAAACACAACACGTCTCATCAATTTGACGGGAAACGATTGTTTTTTATGTTGTTGAATAATATCTCTTGCATCTTCTAGCAGCTGTCCATACTTGACGCCAGAAGGGCAGACTGGTTCACATGCACGGCAGCCAAGACAAAGATTAAGGGAATGTTCAACATCTTCATCTGGCTCAATGACACCATCTCTTACAGCTTTCATTAACGCAATTCGGCCCCGAGGGGAGTGCGTTTCTTGTTGTCCAGATTCAATATAGGTAGGGCAGGAAGGGAGGCAGAATCCGCAGCGCATGCAATTAAGCAGCTCCTTTTCATCCATTTGCTCCTGAAACTGCTGCTGGATCTCTTTTTGCTTAGAAGAAGAACTCATGAGACCACCACTCGCTTTCTTGAGGCTTTTCCAAACACTTTATCTGGGTTCATGATATGTGCAGGGTCAAGTGCCTGTTTAATCGCCTTCATGGCAGCGATTCCTTCTTTTTTGACCTTCAGCTCCAAATAGGGCGCTTTCATGAGGCCCACGCCATGTTCGCCTGTAATCGTGCCGCCAAGGGCAACGGCTTTTTCAAAAATGGCCTGAAAAGCAGCTTCTACCCGTTTCATTTCTTCTTCATTTCTTGCATCTGTCGCACAAGTGGGGTGTAAGTTGCCATCACCGGCATGACCAAACGTACAAATGTTCACCTCGTACTTTCGTGCAATGTCTTCGATTGCACGAACCATATTGGCAATTTCAGACCGGGGAACGGTAGCATCTTCTAAAATCGTTGTAGGACTTAATCGAGCGAGGGCAGATAAAGCAGAGCGTCTCGCTGTTAAGAGCGCACTTGCCTCTTCTTCTGAATGTGCAATCTTGACGCTTGTAGCCCCGTGTTGCTCACAGACTTCTGCGATTTTTTGGATATCACGAGAAACAGCTTCAGGGTTGCCGTCCTGTTCAATTAATAACACAGCTTGAACGTCGGTGGGCAGGCCGATGTTTGCAAAATCTTCAACGACTTCAAGGGTCGGCTGATCCATAAATTCTAATGTAGCAGGAATGATACGCTCAGCAATGATAGCCGATACAGAAGTCGCAGCTTCTTCCAGGCTTTCGTATAAACAAAGCATTGTTTGTTTCGTTTCTGGAAGCGGCAGGAGCTTTAGCACCGCTTCTGTGACAATCCCGAGTGTTCCTTCTGAACCAACGAACAATCGAGTCATATCATATCCAGCGACATCTTTTGCAAGCTTTCCGCCTGTTTTGATGATGTCACCATTTGGCAAAACCACTTCAAGCCCAAGGACATAATCCCTTGTCACTCCATACTTTAACCCCCGCAGCCCCCCTGAATTTTCGTTAATATTGCCGCCTAATGTGGAGATTTTCATAGAGCTTGGATCAGGCGGGTAGAAGAGACCTTTTTCCTCTACTTGATGAATCAATTCCTGCGTAATTAAGCCAGGCTGCACCGTTGCGGTTAAATTTTCTTCGTCTATTTCTAATAATTGATTCATTCTAGTAAAGAGAATCACCAATCCGCCCTGAGTAGGGCATGTTCCTGCGCAAAGATTCGTCCCTGAGCCTCTTGGGACGATCGGTACCTTGTATGAGGCGCACAGTTTCACAATTTGCTGCACTTCTTCAGCCGTGTGAGGCCGCACGATCGCATCTGGCATCTGTTGAAAATTTGGTGTCGCATCATAAGAGTAGGCAAGACGATCCGCCTTGCTGTCTTGGACATTGGGCGCACCGACAATCTCTTTTAATTGATTTGAAAATTCTGAATCTAGCATATACAATCACTCCCGCTCATTTAACGTCTCGTTTCTACCAGTATAAAAAAAGAACCGTCACATGACTATAGACGATTCTACAAAATATCAGGCTGTTTTATCGTATTTTTTGTATCATGATCTAAAAGCAGCAAGGCCAAATAAAAAAGCATCGCATCTTGCATACGCTTTGGATCAAGTGTCGTTAAATCCTGAATCCGTTTTAATCTGTAATGAAGTGTATTAATATGGACATGCATGGCTTCTGCTGTATGTTTCAATGAGTAATCCGAAGCGATGAGTTTCCGCAATGTTTTCACTAGTTCGGGATAGGGGAAAAGGGACGCAATCGTTCGATCAAGAAACGCATCTTTTGTTTCCTGACTGATTTCCTCCATAAAAAGTTCAAGCGTCAAATCTTCATCAAACACAATGGGTGTTTCAGCATGCGCCAATTTTAAAGCGCGAAACGCTTGATGAAAGGACTGCTTCATGACATGAGAAGCTGCTGGTTTTCCTGCCCCCATTAAAATCCTCGATGGTGACAGCGCTGTGAGCGCAGCATGAATATGGAACAAGCGCTTGTGCCATGTTTCTCGACCATCTGGTTTGGCTTGTAGCATGAGCAAAAAACGTGCATGCCCCCAGCGCACAATGATCTCCTGATTGGTGAGTTGCAATTTGTCCTTCATCAGTTTATATTGATCCTGCTTCATAAACGATTCTTCTTGACAATCAATGAGAATAGCGACACGCTGCTTGTTGACATCAAGGCCAAGCCGCTGCGCTTTCTCGGTCATACCTGCCGCTGTCTCTGGCAGATGAAGCCAGTCGAACACAAAGGCTTCAAGCTGCCGTTCATCTGTTTCCGTTTCTTGAAAAAATTCATGTTCTTGAATGAGCAGCTCCGTCATTTTACGTAAAATGTCGCCAAAAGGGGAGACATGCCTAGGATCACCTGTCATTCCAATGACCCCAATGACTTCTTGTTTAAAATAAATAGGCAGATTGATACCGGCTTTGACGCCTTTCATCTGCAGCACATCATCCTTTGTGAGAATTCGTTTCTGCCCTTCTAAGGATGTGACATATGCTCCTTCATGAAATTGACCAATGCGTGCTGGATCTGTTGCAGCAATAATGGTACCGTTTGTTTGTGTGATGATGATTTCTTCCGTCAGTACCTTTTTGACCTCATCTACGATTTTTTCTGCCAGTGTCATTGTGAGCAAAACGGTCCCCTCCGAGATGTTTCTTTTTCCACTATCATACCATCATATGCTCAGGCATATCTTTCTTTTCATGTGTTATGCTAAAATAAAAAACGCATATGAAGTAGATGAAAGGAGATACAGTCATGTCACTGCAAAATCGCTTACAAGATTTATTGAAAGAAGGGCAGGCGCTCACCGACTTTGAATATAACAAAGCCGCAAGTCAAAATTGGCCGTTAGAAGGGGCAAAAATGACAGAAGAAGCACGCTTTGCTGATGTTTATATAGAACGTGTAGACAAGGAATCGGAGGAAATGATTCAAACAGAAAATGCTTCCTTTTTAAATACACCTCTTACATACGTAAAAAAACAACAAAAAGAATTCATTTATATCGAGTCGAAGTGGTTTGATGTGGTGAGAGCCGACGGACTTGCCATAGAATGGGATGAAGTATTTCAGACGTATACCGTGTTATTCGGATTGAAGCGTCCTAAAAAAGATACTGGATTACTAAAAGAGATGCTCTCAACATTAAATGGTGCTCAGCTTCAATTTAATGGACAAGACGGGTTATTTGATATCAACATTCCGCTTCTTGAACTAGAAGACATCAAAGAAGATACGCCTTTAATTGGTGTGATCTCAGCAGTGTACCGCTATTTATTCAACTTGCTCATGCAGCTTGAAAATGAATGAATCAAAAAACGGCTCAAATTCCTGAGCCGTTTTTTAGAGCAATCCTCTTATGAATTGAGCCTCACCCATCCCGAAGCTCCAATCAGCGTCTCCATTTTCCACGATGGAGATCATCACATCCGTCTTGGCAACCCCGCATTCTTTTTCTACACGTTCTGCGATTTGTGCATAAAGCTGTTCCTTTTGCTCTTTCGTCCGCTGTTTACTGACAACACTAATGACAACAAGATCTTTTGTTCTCGGATAACCAAGCCCAGTGTCTTCAATCATCATCTCTTCAGGGCGGTGCTGATGAACAATTTGATAGCGATCTCGTTCAGGTACCCCAAAGGCATCAACCATTGCTTCATGGCAAGTGTCCAGCAGTTTTTTTAATTCCTCTTTTGAACGGCCTTCTATCACGTCAAATCGTAACAACGGCATCAGGTCAACCTCCAAATATGTGTTAAATGTACAATCATAATGTAACCAACACTTCGCCGTTTCACTCTTTTGCGCATAAGAAAAAAGCCAAAACATTGGCGCTTGGCTTTTTCGCTCTGGACTAAGGCGTGACAAACTTCACATCATGCTCTTTTCCATATTGAAGGTAATCTTCATTTGGTTGTTCATTCGTCACGACGATGTCTATGTCTTTTAAGTCACAAAACGTGGTCAAGGCATAATGGTCAAACTTACTATCATCGACTAATAAAAAGGTTTTGGCGTTTTTTTCAACGAGCGTTTTTTTAATATCTGTCTCAAGCGGGGAGGAATTCGTGACGCCATGATCAATGGATAAACCAGTTGATGCAATAAATGCTTTATTGACATTGTATGCTTTGAGACGTTCAACACTTTGATAACCAACGAAAGAATTTGTTTTTCGCTCTAGCATACCCCCGGTTGAAAAGATGGTGAGGTGTTCATAAGGCATAGCCTGTGTAATGAAATCCACGTTATTTGTCACAACGGTAATCTGTTTCTCCTTCAAATAGGGAAGCATCTCCAGTGTCGTTGTACCAGAATCAACAAAAATCATATCACCATGTTCAACAAAAGCGGCGGCAGCCTGTCCGATCAATTGTTTTTTACTCAGCTGACGAGTCTTTCGCTCCTGATACACCACCAATGTTGTGTGATTCACAGCGACGCCGCCGTACACTTTCTTTAGCACGCCGGATTCTACCAATGCTTGTACATCTCGGCGTATGGTGTTTTTTGAGACGCCAAAATGCGTCACAAGCTCATCAAGAGAGGCAGATTCCCGGTCAAATACATACTCTTTTATTTGCTGAATACGTTTTGTTTTTATCATGCTACAATCTCCAATCAATACGAATATGCTGATTCTATTATAACAATAATTCCACGTAAAAGATGTCACTGATCAACATGGGAGAATCTAATGATCTTTTTCTCTTATCTTTTCTCATTTTTCATAAAAGCGTATGATAGAGAAAAGAGGATAGAAAGGATATTCACTTCTATGAATGAACACAACATACAATTTTCAAAGCTTGCAAATTTTAGAGAGGTAGGGGGACTTCAAACAACGGATCAGATGGTCATCAAACAAGGAATGATTTATCGATCTGCTGATTTATCACGTCTCACGAAGCAAGACATATTGACGTTCTCAACACTTGGAATTCAAACGATTTGTGACCTGCGTACAAGCTCAGAACGAAAATCACACCCACCAAAGATCATGGAACATGACAAAATTGTTCATATCCCTATGCAGCCTGACAGCATGATGCCTAGCAAATGGACCATGTTTCGTATGCTGATAGCAGAAGGAAAATCTCTATCCTTTACACCGATCATGAAAGATGTATATCAAAGCATGCTCTATGAGCGAAAAAAAGAGATTCAGCAATTGTTTACATTACTGTCAGATGAAAAAAATTATCCGCTTATGCTTCATTGTACAAGTGGAAAGGACCGTACAGGCTTTTTATCTGCTCTTATTCAATTAGCAGCGGGTGTACCGGTGCATACCGTTTTAAGTGAATACATGCGTTCCAATGAAGGCGTGAAAATGCTAGTGAAAAGACAAGAACGATTTGTTCGCATGATGAGTTTATATCGGGTGTCAAAAGAACAAATTCAGCCCCTGCTCGGTGTGCAGCAAGATTATCTTGAAGATGTACTGAATGAGATGATGGATACATACGGAAGTGCAGAGCGGTATTTACTAGAAGCCTGCGACGTCCCGAAAGCTCAGCTGCTTAAAATGAAAAACATCTTGCTTACACCATCTGCTGGCATTCCATCACAAAACGCAGAATAAACTTAATATGAGGTGATGCAAAACATGCTGAAAAAGATCAGTATGACGGTTCTGACACTAGTTTTCATGGGTGTCTTCTTATTGATTCCGTCTAGCAGTCTAGCTCGTTCGATGCCAAAAGGGAAGCTTGAGAGCACAAGAGAGATGCGTGCAGTGTGGGTCGCATCGGTTTATAACTTAGATTGGCCTTCAAAGAAAGGACTGCCCGCAGATGAGCAGAAACAAGAGTTCATTCAACTGTTAGACGACATCAAAGCGATGAATATGAACGCCGTCATCATGCAAATTAAACCAACAGCAGATGCCTTTTATCCATCGAAATTCGGTCCATGGTCTGAATATTTGACTGGTACACAAGGGAAAGACCCTGGATATGACCCGCTTGAATTTATGATAGAAGAAGCACATAAACGCGGCCTTGAATTTCATGCTTGGTTTAACCCTTATCGAATCACCATGAATCATACCGATCTCAACCGGTTATCAGCCGATCATCCTGCAAGAGCACACCCTGAGTGGACCATTGCCTACGGAAATCAGCTGTACTTTAATCCAGGCATTCCTGATGCTCAGGACTTCATTGTTGACGGGATAGAGGAAGTAGTGAAAAACTACGATATTGATGCGGTGCATATGGATGATTATTTTTACCCGAATAAAATCGCTGGTGTGCCATTTCCAGATCAAGAAACGTATGAAACTTACGGGCAGAAATTCACACATATAGAAGATTGGCGAAGAGATAATGTGAACGAGCTAGTGAAGCAAATCAATAACACCATTAAGAAAGAAAAGCCGTATGTGAAATTCGGCATTAGCCCATTTGGTGTATGGCGCAACATAAAAGATGACCCAACCGGTTCAAACACAACAGCAGGGATGACCAATTATGATGATTTGTATGCTGATACAAGAGAATGGATACAGCAGCACCATATTGATTATATCACCCCGCAAATTTATTGGAGTATCGGCTTTCAGCCCGCTGCCTATGATGTGCTGACGAAATGGTGGTCAAATGAAGTGAAGGGGCAGCCTGTTCATTTGTACATTGGCCAAGCGACGTATAAAATCAATCAAAACAGTGATCCTGCTTGGTCTGATCCCGAGGAGTATTTTCGCCAGATCGAGCTGAACAGGCAGTCACAGCTCGTACAAGGAAGCATGCATTTTAGTCTGAAAGATATCAATCGGAATCCCTTGAATGTAAAGAAACGATTAATAGAAGAAACCTATAGCAAACCGGCTCTCATACCAGAGATGCCATGGCTTCATCAAAAAGCGCCTAAAAAACCAATCATTCAATCTGTGAAAAAGACAGAGGATAGTGCAGTTTTACAGATACAAAATGATCCGCGCTCTAGTGCATCCTATTATGCAGTCTATCGATTGTCGAATAAAGGGACATACGAATTTGTGCAAACGGTCAGAAAAGAAACTGGTTCCTTCACTCAAACGAAAGACATTTTAGCCAATCAAAAGAAGAGCTATACCTATAAAGTGACGGCACTCAATCGCCTTCATCATGAAAGCAAACCTTCTACAAAAACAGTAAAATAACAAAGACAGCATAAATGAGGGTTTTCCTCCGTTTATGCTTTTTTTCTTTCTCTATTTTTCTACTATTTTTATTTTAATTTTCTGAATTCAATCAAGCTTGGCATGAAGCAGCTATTTCAATAATAAATATGATAGAAAAGCGCCAAAGGGGGAAGCAAAATGGATTTTGAATTAACGAAAGAGCAGCAAATGATCCGTCAGATGGTCAAAGAATTTGCAAGAACAGAAATTGCACCACACGCTCAAACTGTTGATGAACAGGCAGCATTTCCCGTAAAAACATTTCAAAAAATGGGGGAGCTCGGTTTTATGGGTATACCCTTTCCAGGGAAATATGGAGGTTCTGGAGGAGATACGATCTCGTATGCACTGGCAGTCGAGGAAATTGGCAAGCAGTGTGCGAGTACAGGTTTAAGTTATGCCGCAGCGGTTTCCTTAGGCGCAAGTCCACTTTATTACTTCGGCACGGAGGAGCAAAAGATGGACCATCTTGTTCCATTAGCCTCTGGAACAGCGCTTGGCTCCTTCGGATTAACAGAACCAAACGCCGGATCAGATGCAAAAGGAACAAAAACAAAAGCCATTAAAGACGGACAAGAATATGTCATCAGTGGGGAAAAGTGCTGGATCACCAATGCCAATTATGCCAGAACGATTATTGTCACCGCTGTAACAGATCATGATGAAAACGGACGTCCGATCATCTCTGCCTTTATTGTGGAGAAAGGGCAAAAGGGACTGTCGATTACAAACCCATATGACAAAATGGGGGTTCGCGGTTCAGATACGGCTGAAATCATTTTAGACGAAGTGCGTGTACCAGCGCATCATATATTGGGAGACAAATCGAAAGGATTCAAGCAATTTTTATATACATTAGACGGCGGACGAATTTCCATTGCAGCCTTATCTGTCGGAATTGCGCAAGCTGCACTTGATGCTTCACTTTCCTATGCAAAAGAAAGAAAACAATTTGGTCAGACGCTCTCATCCTTCCAGGCCATTCAGTTTAAGCTGGCGGATATGGCGATGCAAATAGAGCTTGCAAGACAAATGGTCTGGAAAGCCGCTTGGCTGAAAGATCAAGGCAAACCATTTACAAAAGAAGCGGCCTATGCCAAACTGTTTGCTTCAGAAATGGCCACAAAAGCAAGTCTTGATGCGGTCCAAATTCATGGAGGAACAGGCTATATGAAAGAATGCGGTGTTGAACGGCTTGTGAGAGATGCCAAGCTCATGGAAATCGGAGAAGGAACCTCTGAAATTCAGCGGCTCGTGATCGCAAGACAGCTGTTAGCGTAATACCTTAATGAAAACGCTTACTATGCATGAGGGAGGAAAGCAATGATGTCGATTCACCCGCAAACGATTGGCTCCCTATTAAGAGAAAAAAAAGAACAGCACCCAGCACATGAAGCCATTGTTTACCCAGAACGTTCTTTACGTTATTCGTACGAAGCGTTTTATCGAGAGGTCAAGGCAACAGGTAAAGGTCTCATGGCATTAGGGGTTAAAAAGGGAGATCACATCGCCATTATGGCACCAAATATACCTGAATGGCTCATTCTTCAATTCGCCTGCGCCTCCATTGGTGCTGTTCTTGTCACTGTGAATACCAATTTTCAATCACAGGAACTCGCCTATTTACTCAAGCATTCTGATAGCAAAATGTTGTTTATTGTAGACGGCTTTAAAAAAACGTCCTATGTCAACATGCTTGAAGAGCTGATTCCAGAACTTCAAACCGCTCATCAAGAGGAGATCACTTCCACACAATTTCCTTATTTAAAAAGATGTATCTATATCGGTCAGCATGTACCAAACGGCATGCTCAGCTGGGATCGTCTTCAAGTGGCAGCCAAAAGAACCGAAGAGCTTGAATGGGAGAAGCGAATGAATGAGCTCACGCCTGATGACGTTATTAATATGCAGTACACTTCAGGCACAACCGGCTATCCAAAAGGCGTCATGCTCAGCCACACAAACATCGTCTGTAATGCGAGTCAGATCGCAGATTGTATGAAATTAACAGAGCAGGACCGTATGTGTATCCCAGTGCCGTTCTTTCATTGCTTCGGCTCTGTTCTTGGTGTACTTGCTTGTCTCACAAAAGGGGGAACGATCATTCCACTTGAATCATTCCATCCAGAACGAGTCCTTCAAACAGTAG
The DNA here is from genome assembly GCF_038003325.1 of Bacillus sp. FSL K6-3176. Taxonomy (NCBI): domain Bacteria; kingdom Bacillati; phylum Bacillota; class Bacilli; order Caryophanales; family Bacillaceae; genus Bacillus; species Bacillus sp. FSL K6-3176. The sequence continues at coordinate 1,890,800 of NZ_JBBOOX010000001.1, read as the reverse complement.
AAAAAGAAAAATGCACCGTTCTTCACGGTGTACCAACCATGTTCATCGCGGAGCTCGATCATCCAAATTTCCACTCTTATGACCTGTCCACATTACGAACGGGCATTATGGCCGGTTCACTCTGCCCATCCCATGTCATGAAAGCAGTCATTGAAAAAATGGGACTTAAAGAACTCACGATTGCCTATGGTCAGACCGAAAGTTCACCGGTCATTACCCAAACAAGAACCGATGATTCGTTTGAAAGACGAGTTCAAACGGTCGGACGTGCGCTTCCTCAAATTGAAGTCAAAATTACTTTACCAGGAACGTCAGAAGAAGTGCCAAGAGGACAGCAAGGGGAGCTTTGTACAAGAGGCTATCATGTCATGAAGGGCTATTATAAAAACGAAGAAGCAACAAATGAAGTCATTGATGAGGACGGATGGCTTCATACAGGGGATTTAGCTGAGATGGATCATGACGGTTATGTGAAAATCACAGGCCGGCTCAAAGATATGATCATCAGAGGCGGAGAGAATGTATACCCAAAAGAGATTGAGGATGTCTTATACACTCACCCTGCCATTCTTGACGCACAGGTCGTTGGTATTCCCGACGAGACATACGGCGAGGAAGCAGCCGCATTCATTCGGCTGAAACAAGGGAAGTCGGTCTCAATTGAGACATTAACGAGCTATTGTCAGTCGCAAATGGCACGCTACAAAATCCCGAAATACTTTTTCATTACAGATGAGTACCCAATGACCGCCTCAGGCAAAATTCAGAAATTCCGCTTGAAAAAGCAGGCGCTTGATCTAATAAAGGAGTGAAGGCAGCGATGTTTGAACAAGTATTGATCGCCAATCGAGGCGAAATTGCCCGTAGAGTGATTCGGACATGTAAACGGCTCGGAATCAAAACCGTTGCCGTTTATTCAGAGGCTGATCAGCATGCACTTCATGTGCAAGAAGCAGACAGCGCCTATTATATCGGCGGCGCTAAAGTTTCTGAAAGCTATTTAAACATGGAAGCGATCATTAAGGTTGCCAAACAAACAAATGCTGATGCTATCCACCCAGGGTATGGTCTTTTATCAGAAAATGCGGCATTTGCTGAGCGCTGCCGGAGCGAAGGCATTGCCTTTATTGGACCATCTGCACAAGTCATTCAGCGGATGGGAAATAAAATTGAAGCGAGAAAAACGATGGAACAAGCGGGCATCCCAATCGTTCCTGGTGTTTCAGCCCCACTCCATGATGCAGACGAAGGGGTTCATAAAGCACAGACACTCGGCTATCCCATTATGCTAAAAGCATCGAGCGGCGGCGGCGGGATTGGTATGCAGCTCGTCCGCAACGATGAAGAGCTGCATCGAGCGTTTGAAGGAAATCAAAAAAGAGCACAAAGTTTCTTTCAAGACGGTACTTTATACATGGAAAAGGTGATTGAACACGCACGGCACATCGAAATTCAAGTTCTTTTTGATTCGTTCGGTCACGGCGTTCACTTATTTGAAAGAGATTGTTCACTCCAAAGAAGACATCAGAAAATTGTTGAAGAGGCACCAGCCGTCTGTCTTGAAGAAACGGTGAGACAGCAAATGGGACAGATGGCCGTCAAAGCTGCCAAAGCGATTGGGTATGAAAATGCGGGCACGATTGAATGTTTAGTCGATCAAAACCAGCAATTTTATTTCTTAGAAATGAACACGAGATTGCAAGTAGAACACCCTGTCACAGAAGAAATTACCGGGATTGATCTTGTCGAGGAGCAGCTGAAAGTTGCAGCATTAGAGCCCCTGTCCTTCAGTCAAAAGGATATTCATCAAATTGGGCATGCGATTGAAGTTAGAATATACGCTGAAGACCCTGTGACATTTTACCCTTCGCCAGGCACGATCACTCGGCTTTCTACACCTGATGCCCCATATATCCGTCATGAGTCAAGCGTAACGAGCGGAAGTGTCATTACCCCATTTTACGATCCAATGATTGCGAAAATGATTGTGTACGGTGATACTCGAAAACTCGCCATAGAACGATTAAAAGCAGCATTACAAGCATATGAAATAGAAGGGATCAAAACCAATGTACCGCTTTTAAAGGAAATGGCCGAATCAACTGCCTTTTTACATGGCAGCATCACAACCGATTATCTGATGAAAAAAAGGGAGGAAAACCGTTCATGAAAACTGTCACGATACAAATGGCCGGAAACTTATGGAAGCTTCTTGTGAAACAGGGTGATGATGTGCAAAAAGGACAGGAAGTCGCCATCTTAGAATCGATGAAAATGGAGATTCCCATTGTTGCAGAAGAAGCAGGTGTGATCAGTAAAGTGTATAAGGCGGAGGGGGACTTTGTTGACGAGGGAGAGGTACTTTTAGAGCTGACAGAATAGGGGGAAAGCCGCATGGCATTACCAAAAAACGTGCTCATTAGAGAGGTCGGCCCGCGCGATGGCCTGCAAAATGAATCCGTTTGGCTGGACACAATGGAGAAGCGAACATGGATCCATTTACTCGAAGAAGCCCATCTTCCTTATATTGAAGTCACCTCATTTGTTCATCCGAAATGGGTTCCAGCCTTAAAAGACGCCAAAGAATTAGCCCAATCATTAAACAAAAAAGAGGATATTACCTATGCCGCACTCATCCCAAATGAAAAGGGGTTAGCCCATTTTTTTGAAGCAAACCTTGAGCTAGGGGCTATGTTTATCTCAGCGAGTGAGACACATAACAAAAAGAATATGAATCGATCTATACAGGAAACATTGCCTGTGATCAAACAAATGACAGCCGATTTAAAAGCAGAAGGACGGCAAACGCGGGCCTATATTTCAACCGTGTTTGGATGTCCTTATGAAAGACAAGTACCGATGGACCAAGTGCTGCGATTAACGGAACAGTTGCTGTCCTTCGGCATTGATGAAATATCACTTGGGGATACCATTGGGGAAGCCCATCCGCTGCAAGTAGAAAGACGGTTAGACCTTTTACTTGAACGCTTTCCTGCTGATAAAATCGCGCTTCATTTTCATGATACGAAAGGAATGGGGCTTGCCAATATTTATACAGCATTAAAAGCCGGCATCACCATGTTTGATGCCTCTAGCGGGGGGCTTGGCGGCTGTCCTTATGCACCTGGCTCCAGCGGAAACGTGGCGACAGAAGACGTGGTACACATGCTTCACAAACTCGGGATCGAAACAAATGTCGACCTCCCTCGCTTGATCAAAGCGGCTGAATGGATTGAAGCAAAAGTGGATCGAACCCTGCCAAGTCACTGTTTACGCGCTTTTCAGTCTCACACTACTTGATAAAGGGTGAATCACATGACTTCATTGGTCCATTTTTCAATACAAGATGATCACATTGGCATCATGACCTTAAACAGACCAGCACAAGCCAATGCTCTATCAGCTGCTATGCTAGAGGAAATCAATCAAACGATTCAAGAAATCAAACATGATGAAAACATCCGCTGTTTGCTCATGACAGGAGCTGGCGCTAAAGTTTTTTGCGCAGGAGCAGACTTAAAAGAACGGCGATTGATGACAGAACAAGAAGCCAAAGAAGCCGTTCTGACCATTCAGCAAACCTTTACAGACATTGAATCTTTGCCTGTTCCTGTCATTGCCGTGATAAACGGACACGCACTTGGCGGAGGTCTTGAGCTCGCGCTCGCCTGTGATCTCCGCATCGCAAGAGCGGGTGCAGCGCTCGGCCTGCCGGAAACAGGACTAGCTATCCTGCCGGGAGCAGGGGGCACACAAAGACTTCCGCGCCTGATCGGACCCGGGAAAGCGAAAGAAATGATCTTCACAGGCACTTCTTTACGAGCAGAAGAAGCCGTTCAAATCGGACTGATTGAACGTATCTCTACAGCCGATTCACTGATGAATGATGCCATCACACTCGCAAAACAAATCACCAAAAATGCACCGATCGCTTTAAAAGAAGCAAAACAAGCCATTCAATCCAGCCTTGATCACGATTTACAAACAGGTCTGACGAAAGAATACGAAGCTTATCTGCGGCTTATTCATACAGAAGATCGACTAGAAGGTCTCAAGGCTTTTCAAGAAAAACGAACGCCTCATTACATTGGCAAATAGCAAGAAAGGGGAATGTTTATGATCGAAGAATATGAATTTAAAAAACAACGAATTGAAAAGGGCGGGGCAGAACGCTACCATCAAAAAAACAAAGAAAAAGGAAAATTATTTGTCCGTGATCGGCTTCATTTGCTATTAGATGAGGATTCTTTCATTGAAGATGCCATGTTTGCAGAGTGCAAAGATGAACATTTACCAGCAGATGGTGTCGTCACAGGAACCGGGCGTATGAATGGGCAGACTGTTTGTGTCATGGCAAACGACTCTACGGTTAAAGCAGGATCGTGGGGCGTCAAAACAGTAGAAAAAATCATTCGAATTCAAGAAACGGCCGAGAAGCTCAATTGTCCAATGCTGTATTTAGTCGATTCTGCGGGTGCAAGAATCACCGATCAAATCGCAATGTTTCCAGGCAGAAGAGGAGCAGGGCGAATTTTTTATAACCAAGTCAAGCTGTCTGGACGCATTCCTCAAATTTGTTTACTATTCGGTCCTTCTGCTGCCGGTGGTGCGTATATCCCTGCTTTTTGTGACATTGTCGTCATGGTCGAAGGAAATGCATCCATGTATTTAGGGTCGCCGCGAATGGCTGAAATGGTGATCGGTGAAAAAGTATCGCTTGAGGAAATGGGCGGTGCGAAAATGCATTGCAGCATTTCTGGATGCGGAGATATATTAGCCAAAACTGAGGAAGAGGCCATTCAAATTGCACGTGATTATTTAACCTATATGCCTGCCAACTATATGGAAAAACCAAAAACGACAGCAGCAAAAGCACCTAAACCATCTGAAACCACCATCCAAAACTTAATCCCTAAAGGCCAGAATACCCCATTTGATATGTATCAACTCATCGATTTACTGATTGATGAAGGGTCATTTTTTGAAATCAAAAAACTGTTTGCCGCAGAGTTAATCACCGGCTTTGGCAGAATGAACGGTCAGCCTATCGGTCTCATTGCCAATCAGCCAAGGGTCAAAGGCGGCGTATTATTCCACGACTCAGCTGATAAAGCCGCCAAGTTTATTCAGCTCTGTGATGCCTTTCATATCCCGCTGCTCTTTCTCGCGGACATACCAGGATTTATGATTGGAACAAAAGTGGAACAAGCCGGCATTATTCGTCATGGGGCAAAAATGATCTCCGCTATGTCAGAAGCGACCGTTCCGAAAATATCCGTCATCGTCCGTAAAGCATACGGAGCAGGACTATATGCAATGGCAGGCCCTGCTTTTGAGCCAGACTGCTGTCTCGCTCTTCCATCGGCGCAAATCGCTGTGATGGGTCCAGAAGCCGCTGTAAATGCCGTCTATGCAAATAAAATTGCAGAACTCCCGCCCGAAGAGAGGGCTTTATTTATACAAGAGAAACGGAAGGAATACCAGGAAGATATGAATATCTATGAGCTTGCCTCTGAAATGATTGTCGATGGCGTCATCCCATTTGACCGTCTCAGAACGGAACTTTGTCATAGATTAGTAGTCTATTCATCGAAAGACATGACATTTACGAAACGAAAACATCCGGTCTATCCGGTTTAAAGGGGGCAGACCTCATGATCAACCTGAAACCAGAATGGATACCGGAAGAAAAGCAGAGCCAAAAAACACGTTTGCATCAGTGGATGAAATCTCTTGGTTTTTCTACGTATGACTCATTCTATCAAGCCAGTATTGATCGCACAGACTGGTTTTGGAGAGAAGCGGAGAAGGCGGTCGGCATTCAGTGGAAAAAACCATATGAAGCGGCATTAGGTCACCACTCAATGATGTGGCCGAAATGGTATCAGGGCGGCACACTTAACATCACCGAAACGGCTGTGGACAAATGGGCAGAAAAAGAAGAGACGAAGCATCGGCCCGCCATCATTTGGAGCAATGAAGCCGGTGAAGAAAAGAAATGGTCATTTCTCGAACTTCAAGAGAAGGTGAGCCGTCTTGCAGCTGGCTTTTTGAAAGAAGGACTTCAAAAAGGGGATGTAGCCATCATCTATATGCCAATGCTTCCAGAAACGGTCGCCGTCATGCTTGCCTTTGCAAAGATTGGTGTTATTTTCAGCCCAGTCTTCTCAGGCTATGGAAGCGAGCCACTCGCTGTACGCATTCGTGCGTCAGGCGCATCCATTGTCGTCACAGCGAATGAAATGATGAGGCGAGGGAAAACGATCAACATGCGGGAATGTGTGGCTGATGCCATCAACAAAACAGCAACTGTGCAAAAAGTGATTGTGCACACTTCCTCTCATACCGGATATCAGGACGATGTCCTGCTGAATGATTTGTTAAAAGAACAGCCGATCACCGGCGCGACCTATGTCACAAATGAAGACCCGCTGATGATCTTGTATACGTCAGGCACAACCGGCACACCAAAGGGAGCCGTTCATACACACGCAGGCTTTCCGATAAAGGCAGCTTTTGATGCCGGGCTATGTATGGATGTGGCAAAAGGAGACCGGCTGTTTTGGCTGACTGATATGGGCTGGATGATGGGGCCATTCCTCGTCTTTGGCGGCTTGATCAATGGAGCTGCCATCGTTTTATATGACGGCGCTCCCGATTATCCAGATGAGCAGCAGCTCTGGTCATTCATCCACGAGAAGAAAGTCACTCATTTTGGGCTTTCCCCTACATTTGTTCGTTCTGCGATGCAGCAAACGATTGATGGGGTCGAGCTATCGCATGTCAAAGCCATTATTTCTACAGGGGAACCATGGAATGAAGCTCCGTGGCAATGGTTATTTCACACCATTGGTCAAAAGAACATTCCCATCTTAAATTATTCAGGAGGAACCGAGGTTTCTGGTGGCATTGTAGGCAGTACGCTGCTTCGACCCATCAAACCGATTCTCTTTAATGCGGCGATCTTAGGAATGGCGGCAGATGTATACAATGAAGCCGGGCAAAGCGTGATGAATGAGGTAGGGGAGCTTGTGGTGAAAAAGCCATGGGTCGGCATGACATGTGGTTTTTGGAACGAACCGGAGCGTTATGAAGATACGTATTTCAAACGATTTGATGGTGTATGGACACACGGAGATTGGGTCATGCAAACAGAGGACGGAGAATTCCACATCACCGGCAGATCGGATGATGTCATTAATACAGCAGGGAAACGTATCGGGCCAGCTGAAATTGAATCCATCCTTACCTGGCATCCTGCCGTGCATGAAGCCGCTGTGATTGGGGTAAAGGATGAGGTGAAAGGGGAGGCGCTCGTCTGTTTCATCGTGACCAGTCCTCATGCTTTTGAAGAAGCAACCCTTATCAAAGAGCTATCAGCCCATGTTGGTTCACATGCTGGTAAAGCGCTCACACCAAAAGAAGTTCATCTCATTTCAGCTTTGCCGAAAACAAGGAATGGAAAAATTGTACGACGTTTACTGAAAGGGGCGTATGAAGAGCAGCCTTCACCCGATCTATCTTCATTAGACAATCCAGATGTATATAAGAGTCTGACCGAATACTTGAATAAGAAACAGAAAAAATAAAAAAGACAGGATGGTTCCTGTCTCTTTTTATTGCACATGAAAATTCGTTCCATCTGTTGTCTCTTTCACAATCCCTGCCCGAATGACATAATCGCCGAAATGTTCATTTTCTTCTCGTTCTTTTGCGTAGCGGGGGAGAATAGAGCCAAGTTCTTTTAGAATGTCTTCCTCACCCACATTTTCACGGTATAATTTACTTAATCTGCTGCCATCAAATGCGGCACCAAGATACATATTATACTTACCAGGTGATTTTCCGATAAATCCAATTTCTCCAAGCGCATGACGAGCACAACCATTTGGACAACCAGTCATTCGAATGGTGATTTCTTTATCACTTAATCCGTTTTCTTCCACGATGTCTTCGATTTTATCAATCAATCGTGGAAGGTAGCGCTCTGCTTCAGCCATCGCTAAACCGCAAGTTGGCAAAGATACACAAGCCATTGAGCTGCGGCGCAGGGCGGAATGCTGCTGGCCGTCTGATAAACCAAACTTCTGAATGAGCTGTTCGATTTGTTTCTTTTTATGAGTTGTCACATTCCCAATGATTAAATTCTGATTGGCGGTTAGACGGAAGTCACCTGTATGAACTTTGGCGATTTCGCGGATGCCTGTCATCAGTGGATAATCATTATAGTCTGTGATGCGTCCGCCTTCTACAAACATCGTATAATGCCATCTGCCATTAATGCCTTTTACCCAGCCATAACGGTCACCGTTATGATCAAAATGATAGTCCTTTGCCTCTAAAAGAGTAAACCCAAGACGGCGCTCAAGTTCTTCTTTTACATTCTCAAGACCAAGGCGGTCCACCGTATATTTAAAGCGGGCATTTTTTCGCACGGAACGGTTTCCGTAGTCACGTTGAATGGTGATGACTTGTTTGGCAATTTCTACGACTTGTTCAGGTGTACAAAAGCCGATGACCTTTGCAAGCTGCGGATAAGTCGCTGTATCACCATGCGTCATCCCCATTCCGCCGCCAATTGCGACATTAAAACCGACCAGTTGATCGTTTTCGATAATGGCAATGAAGCCTAAATCCTGCGAAAAGACATCAATATCGTTAGCAGGAGGGACCGCCACACCAATTTTGAATTTCCTTGGCAAATAAAGCGGACCATACATCGGTTCAACTTCCTTATCTGGCGTTGCCGCAACCTTTTCCTCATCAAGCCAAATCTCATGATAGGCTCTTGTTTGTGGAAGTAAGTCATCACTTAATTTTTTCGCCAGCTCGTATACATCATGGTGCACTTCTGATTGATAGGGGTTTGAAGTACACATGACATTCCGGTTCACGTCGCCGCAAGCAGCAATTGTATCAAGCATAGTAGAATGAATGTCTTGAATGGTCTTTTTCATATTCCATTTTAAAATACCGTGAAGCTGAAAGGTTTCACGAGTAGTCAGCTTTAACGTACCGTTTCCATATTTGTGAGCAAGCTCATCCATCACAAGCCACTGCTTAGATGTGGCGATTCCGCCAGGCAGACGGACACGCAGCATAAATTGATAGGCAGGCTCAAGCTTTTGTTTTTGCCGTTCATTTCTCAGATCACGATCGTCTTGTAAGTAGCTGCCGTGATGCTTCATCAGACGGTTGTCATCATCCGGAATTCCCGCTGAAATCGGATCAAGCATCACTTCTTTTAACGTACCCCGTAAATAATCACTTTTTTCTTTGATTTCCTCTACGTCGCTCGGAGGTCCATCCGGCGCTGTTAATGCTGTCTTCACCATGTAAGTAAAAGCTCCTTTCTTTCAAGCATCAAATCAATAAACGTCACGCTGATAGCGTTTTTGCTGCTGTAAGTTGGCAAGATAGCTTTCTGCTTTTTCTTTGCTCATCGCACCTTCTTCTTGAATGATGGATAGAAGGGTATTGTGAACATCATGCGCCATATGCTTTTCATCTCCGCAAATATACACGTAAGCACCTTGCTCAAGCCATTCAAATAATTCTTTGCTTTGTTTCTTCATTTGGTGCTGGACATATACTTTTTCCTCAGTATCTCTTGAAAAAGCCACGTCCATTTTCGTTAAGACGCCATCCTTTAACCACTTTTGCCATTCCGTTTGGTATAAGAAATCCGTCACAAAATGCTGATCACCGAAGAATAACCATGACTTTCCGTTTGCACCCATTTCCTCACGCTCCTGCATAAATGAACGGAAAGGGGCGATGCCTGTGCCTGGTCCTACCATAATGATCGGTGCATCTGGATCTTGAGGAAGCTTAAAGTTTTGGTTGTGCTGAATATAAACAGGTAACGTATCACCTGGCTGCAGGCGCTCTGCACATAGAATCGAACAAACACCTTGGCGTTCTCTGCCGTGCGCATCATATCTGACAGCCCCTATCGTCAAATGAACCTCTTCGTCATTTGCTTTGAGACTGCTTGCAATGGAATAAAGGCGTGCAGGGATTTTTCTTAAAATGGACGTGAAATCTGCGGCGGTTCCTTCAAAAGGACCGAAATCACGAGCCGCATCTACTAGGTCCCGGCCTGCGATATATTCTTTCAGTTTTTCTTCGTTTCCTTCTTCTAAAAGGGCATGCAAGGATTCACTTTTTGTCAGTGCAGCGATCTTTAGAAGAAGTGGTTTTGTTAAAACCGTGATCTCAAAATGCGAGGTGAGTGCTTCTTTTAAAGGAAGAGTGTCTCCATTTTTATGAACGGTGACGGATTCTTCTTCATTCCACCCGCATGTTTGAATCAGTTCGTCGACAAGCGCAGGATCATTTGTCGGGTAAATGCCAAGGCTATCACCTGGCTCATACACGAGGCCTGAACCTTCAAGCGAAAGCTCTAAGTGACGTGTTTCTTTATTAGATCCACGCCCATTTAAGTTGATATTTTCAAGAACTTCAGCATAAAAAGGATTCGTTCTTGAATATTCAGAAACGGCTTGATTGTTGGCTCCCGCTGATTCTTGCGGCAGTGATACAGCTTCACCTTCACTCAAAGAAGAGGCAACACCTTGAAGCCATTCTGAAAATGGCTCATCATAATCAAGGTCACAATCCACTCGGTCAAACAGGCGTGTACCGCCAAGCTCTTCAAATCGTTCGTCAAATTCTTTTCCTGTCTGACAGAAGAATTCGTATGAGCTGTCACCTAATGAAAGGACAGAAAAGCTTAAATGATCGAGCTTTGGCGCTCGTCTGCCGTGAACATATTCATGGAACGAAAGGGCATTATCCGGCGGATCTCCTTCGCCATGTGTGCTGACAATGACCAGTAAATTGTTTATTTTTTTCAGATTATTCGGTTTAAAATCGGACATAGAAGAGAGCGTCACTTGAAAGCCTTTCTCTTCAAGATGCTGGGCTGTCTTTTTTGCTAACCCTTCGGAATTGCCTGTTTGCGACCCATAAAGCACGGTCACATCTTTGCTCACAGGCTGTACAGATGCTGCGGCAGAAGGCGCCGGAGCGACAGCTTCTGATCCGGCAAGGGTTGCCTGTGCTGATAAATAACCAGTAAGCCAAATTTTTTGCTGTTCTGTTAAAGTCGGAAGCAGCTGATTGAGTAACTCTGCCTGCTCCTGGCTAAACGGACTGTTCAATACATGAAGTTGCAACAATATCCACCTCACAAGGAATATAAACATAGATTAATTCGATAGGAATTATATATATAGGTTCAATTTGAACTTTACCGAAAGTTTGCCATTAAGTAAAATATATAATATTGATTGTCATGATTAAGATTTCTAATGACAAAACACGGATGAATAGGGGAGAGGGCACAAAAAAAGGAAAACGGATCACCGTTTTCCTCTTTTTCGCCTGACTTACGCCGTTGGAAGTCCCATCACAGCTTTCACTTCTAAATATTCCTCGATACCGAAGTCTCCCCATTCTCTTCCGATACCAGACTGCTTAAAACCGCCAAATGGGGCAAAGTAATCTGTTTCAGCATTGTTAATGGTGATTTGACCGGCACGAATATGTTCAGCGACATATTTTAATGTTTTTTCATCTTGACCAACAACATACCCGGCAAGACCATACACTGTATCGTTGGCGATCTCAAGGGCATGATCGAGGTCTTGATACGTGATCACACTCATGACCGGCCCAAAGATTTCTTCTTGCGCAATGGTCATATCATTTTTCACATTGGTGAAAATGGTATGCTTGGCGAAATACCCTTTATCGATTCTGTCTGGCTTTCCAGTTCCCCCAGCAAGAAGGGTAGCACCTTCTTCGATTCCTTTTTCAATATAAGATTGCACCGTATCCCATTGCTTTTTAGAAACAAGCGGGCCAGTAGCGTGATCTTCTCTCGGATCACCAACTGTAAACTTCGGCAGGGCGTTCAGCAGCGCTTTTTCAAACTTGTCTTTCATTGATTCTGGAATCAGCACACGTGTAGCTGCAGAACACACTTGACCTGTATTCATCGCAATATGATGAATGGCTGTTTCTGCTGCTTCGTCCACATCTGCATCGTCTAAGACGATAAGAGGGGATTTTCCGCCAAGCTCAAGTGCTACTTTCTTCACATTGTCCGCTGCATTTTCCATAATTTTAGAGCCGACGGCACCTGATCCTGTAAATGAAACGAAGTCAATATCAGGATGTGAGCTAATGCCGTCACCAATCACGTCACCCGTTCCGTTTACTAAGTTGAAGACTCCTTTCGGTACACCTGCTTCATCAATAATTTCTGCAAGAATCATCGCAGCAAAAGGGGTAATTTCCGCTGGCTTTAAGACAACTGGTGAACCTGCCGCAATGGCACCCGCAATTTTAAGAGATGTCTGATTCGTCGGGAAGTTCCACGGTGTAATCAATCCGCTGACACCAATCGCTTCTTTTATAATCGTATGTCCACCGCGGTCTTCGGTAAATGTATAAGATTTTAGTGCTTCCGCTGCTTTAGAAAAATGTTCATAACCCATTTTGTAATGAACTTCTTCGGACACTTTCAGCGGTGCACCAAGCTCTTTTGTCATCACTTCTACAAGTTCATCCTTGCGTTTTTCGTACCCGCGCACAATGTTTTCCAGCATTTCTACTCGTTCATTTCGAGATGTTTTTGAGAAAGAAGGGAAGGCGGCTCGGGCTGCTTTGACTGCCTTATCTAAATCTTCTTTCGTTCCTAAACTAATGGTGCCAATGACTTCCTCTGTCGCAGGGTTAATGACCTCCGTCGTTTCGTTTCCTGTTGATGCGACCCATTCTCCATTAATAAAGTGTTTCTCTTGATTTCTCATTCTGACATGTCTCCTTTTTATATGTGATGCAATCCAATATTCTGTTTTCAGCTGATATAAAACTGTACCCACTGTGAAAAATCTAAAACAGAGAAACTGCATGAGAAAAAGTTTCTGATATAATACGCAAAGTGGGACATATGTCCTTTTCAACATGAGGGCATCTATCATTTAATGGAACTAGACTGAAAAAAGAAGGAGCTTTTGAACGAATGAAAGGTGTTATTTTCGCATTATTAGGAGGAGCTTGTATTACACTGCAAGGCGTAGCCAACGCCAGAATTAGTCAAGATATCGGGACGTGGCAGGCAGCAACGATCACGCAGCTGACAGGGTTTATCATCTCTCTCGTCATTTTACTCATCGTACGGGATGGCCACTTTAAGGAATACAAAAAAGTGCAGCCTCTTTATTTAATTGGAGGTGCATTTGCAGCCATTATTATCTTTAATGAGGTCACTGCCATTCAAATCATTGGGGTGACACTCACCATCGCTGCTTTACTTATCGCACAGCTTGCGTTTACCTTTGCCATCGATGCAAAAGGATGGTTTGGTGTTCAGAAGAAAAAAATGAAATGGCCCCATTATGCAGGCATCTTTTTAATGATTGCAGGCGTCATCATCTTAAAACTATAAAGGAGGGCATCAGATGGAGGAGCTGCATGATGAATCTCTTTTTTCCTCTTATATGAAGATGCATCAGTTACAGAATGTCTTTCATCAAAAACTCATCTCACATGTGAGCTTGTGGCGTTATCAGCAAGGTGAGCTGATTTGTTCAAAAGGGGATAAAAGGGAGTATATGTACTTGCTGGTGAAAGGAAAATTAAAGATTTTCACCACCACAAAGGAAGGAAAAACGTTTATTCTTTGCTTTAAAAACCCTCTTGAAGCGATTGGAGATATTGAATACGTTCAGCAGACAGATATGGTCAATACAGTTGAAGCCGTTACAGAAGTACATATGCTCAGGATTTCTCATCAAGCCCTCATGCGGCATGCAAAGGACGATCCACGAGTTTTAGCCTTTTTGCTCAAGGGCATCACAAACAAATTTTATACAAAATCAAATGATTTAAGCTTCCACCTTTTATACCCTGTAGAGGTCAGGCTTGCAAGCTATTTATTGTCTGTTTTAACAGGTGATGATGACGCGCACGCACGCACGCTTCGCCTCACGGATGCAGCGAGCTTAATTGGAACAAGCTACCGCCATATTAATCGGGTCATTCAGCAGTTCCAAGAAAAAGGGCTGATTGAAAGGCGAAGAGGAAAGATTACGATTTGTGATCAAAAAGGGCTTTTAGAAATAGCAGAACACAACATTTATGAATAGAAGAAACGAAGGGACTTATATATGATCATAGGAATAATATTAGCTGTCACTGCTGGGGCACTTGTCAGCTTACAAACCATTTTTAATAGTAAAGTCAATGAGCATACAGGCTCTTGGTCAACAACGACGCTAGTTCTAGGAATGGGCTTTATCGCTTCACTTTTGATGGGTCTTTTGTTAGAAGGAACCGGCATGTTTCAATTAAGGCATATGGAAGCCTGGTATTGGATAAGCGGAGCCATCGGGGTAGGCGTTGTCATCTGTCTTGTTCAGAGCATCAAACGTCTCGGTCCCACTTATGGAATCTCGATTGTTCTCACCTCCCAGCTAGGTTGTGCGCTTCTATTTGATTCGCTTGGCTGGCTTGGGTTAGAAAAAGTAACATTTTCTTTTACAAAATTATTAGGTGTACTTGTCATTGTGGCAGGAATCCTCGTATTTAAGTTAACCAAGTTTGAACCAGTAGAAGAGGAGCAGTCAAAAGAAAAAGGGCTGCCACAAAAGTAGCTGCCCTTTTATTTAAATCAACCGCCGCCATAAAACCGTTATGGTAGATAAACCAGTTAAAAGGAGCCTTTTCATGAAAGGCTTTTTTTTCTGTCCATAGTCGCTTGCTTTATATTCTGTTCGATCTTTCGCTACGAGAACACTATAAGCGATTTTTCGTTCGATTGCTTCCGTAAGAGATAACGCAAATGGTGCACTATCAATCACCAAAATCGATTCAGTATTTAAAAAGCTGGATCTTGCATCTAGATTATATGTTCCAATAATACTTAAGTTATCATCAATGACCATTGATTTCGCGTGAATTGAATACGGCCCTTGATATTCATACAAATGAACACCCGTTTTCATGAGTTCCTTTTTCGTGCTTAAATATCCTGCAAATGCTAAAGGGTTTGGTGTCGCTGTAAGAGAATTTGTCACGACCGTCGTTTGAATATCACTTGGTAATGGCGTGAGTCCGTCTTTCATTGGCCGTGTCGGTATGACATAAGGCGTCTGGATCAGAACCGAACGCTTTGACCGCTGTGCGAGATCGTTTAACTTTTTCAAGACGAGCGGACGTTTATTTAAGCGTTCCACTGGATTTGTGAAAAATGCAATCTGCTTTGCACGAATGGCGTCTTTTGCCCAATCATATGTGGACGTGACAAAGGGTTCTTTTGTACGAATGGCTTCCTGATAAGATCGAAGTAGCTGTTTTCTTAGCTTTTTTCCTTTTTTCGCTTTTGCTTTGGAAAATACATCTTTCGTTCTTTTCGTAAAATCATGATTCCACAAATAAACGAAATACTGCTCCATTTCATCTAATACTTTTCCTTTTTTGGCGTTGTACAGCAGCACATCTCGGTCATATGCAAAGTCTTTCGGCGGCTGATCTGCAAAGTATTTATCACCAATATTTCTGCCGCCCATGACAGCGACCCTGCCATCTGCCAAAAGAAGCTTATCGTGAAGGCGGTTATGCCACGTCCATGGCTTGAACAAACGAAAAGGCTCATAAAAACGAATGGCCATATTCGGGTGATTCGCCACAGCATAACGCAAATGCTTCAGCGGTCCACGCAGGCTATGGCAAATGCCATCTAACAACAGCTGAACTTTTACTCCTCGATCAGCCGCTTCCATTAAAGCACCAAGCACCCATTCGGCGGTTTTTCCTTTTTGAATGGAATAATAACTCAAACGAATGTTCTTTTTAGCCTCTCGAATCATTTGAACTCTCACTTGACCCGATTCAAACCCGTCATCAAGCAGCATGACTTGATTTATGCCTTGGTCGTCTCCTGAGATAGAAGAGGCTTTATAGATGCAATGTTCTTTACAAGTTTTTTGAAACGGTAAATAAAACAAGACAAATGCGGTCAAAAATACATACACCACATATAAAAAGATCAGAAAAAACAAGAATTGAAGCACAGTGATCAACTCCTTTCACACAAACCGTTCTTTTTCTTAGCTTATGTTAAAAACAAAATTTCACTCATCCAGCTTTCTAATAAAAAATACAGGATAAAAGAATCATCTTGTTTTCATAGGGCATTTAATTATAGTATGAAATGAGTAAGGGGGAATCGCATTGAATGAACCATTATTTAATATACCAAGTGATGTGTATCAAACGTTAAGTGAAACAGAACGTTATTTACTGCATTATATTCACCAGCATTTAGAGGATATCTCCACCTTATCCATCGTCACATTAAGTGAAAGAGCCAACGTGTCGACGGCGACCATTGTCAGACTGATGAAGAAAATCGGATACAATGGCTATACATCCTTTAAATATCGATTGAAACAAGAAAAGAAAATGACAGATGATAGTGATCAACTAAAAAATATTGACGAAGACATCAAACTAGCCATTCGAAAAAATGAAGAAGAGGTCTTAAAGACGATTCAACTGCAAAGTATTGGGCAAATTGAGGATGCAGTTCAAAAAATCCACGATGCGGACAAAATTTATATTTTTGGCAGAGGCTTTTCAGAGATGATTGCCAAAGAGATGACCATCAAATTGCAGCTCATCGGAAAAACATGTGAAGTTCATGACGACCCGAATATCATTCGGCTCAAATCGCGTGACATTGATAAAAACGAACTTGCCATCTTTGTTTCATTAAATGGAGAAACGTCTGAACTAGTGGAAGCCTGCCAAAACCTCAGTATGAAGCAGGTCACGACCATTACGGTCACAACGAGAATTGATTCTACATTAAGTAAAATATCAGATATGACACTCGTCGGATATAAAGGGGAACAATCATTCTTCCCAGATTATGAAGTCAGGTCTCGCCTGTCGCTTCATGTCATTGCCCGCATTTTACTAGACGCCTATGTAATTCGGATGAAATAAACACTCAAAAAGCCTTCCACACTTTATGATGGGAGGCTTTTTACCGTGAAAACCTTTACACAATCTGAAAACATTTTCACTGAATCGTATGAGATACTTTCTTTAGAGAAAAGAAAGAAGGTGAAACCAATTGATTTATACCTGCACCTTAAATCCTGCTATTGACCTATATATTGCATTAAAAGAAATGCGGGCAGATACAGTCAACCGCACGGAAGATGAGGATTATCAGCCAAATGGAAAAGGTGTTAATGTCTCCATTATGCTAAAGAAATATGGCTTCACCAGCACTGCATTAGGATTTATTGCTGGGTTTTCAGGTTCATATATTGAACAATCGTTAAAAGATCTTTCCATTCAAACCGATTTTATCCCAGTGGATGGGATTACACGCATTAATGTATTTATTAACACAACAGAAGAATACAAGCTTGTGAATCAAGGACCTGCTATTGAGGCAAAAGCGCTTGATGCCTTTCGCGAAAAAATCTCGACCATTCCAAAAGGCAGCATCTTCATTATGTCAGGCAGTTTGCCTAAAGGCGTCCCTGCTAGCATTTTCTCAGAGATAGCCGCTATTTGTCATCAAAACAACGTGAAATTTATATTAGACACAAGCTCTAAAGCGGTTTTAGAGACTCTTCAGTACAAACCATATTTACTAAAACCAAATGAAGAAGAGATGGCCGCTTTTTTTGGAAAAACCCACCGTTTATCAGAAACAGAACTCGTTGAATCAGGGCGAAAGCTGATCGAGATGGGTGCAGAGCAAGTACTCATTTCTCGAGGAGGGGAAGGAGCACTATTCCTTACAAATGAAGCCGTATTAAAAGGAAATGCACCAATAGGAACGGTCGTAAATACGGCTTGTTCTGGTGATGCCATGCTCGCTGCATTCCTAAGTAAACAGCTGGAAGGACAACCTCATGAAGTATGCTTACGCTACGGCATTGCAACAGGGGCATCTACCGCCTTTTCAAAAGGGTTAAGTGATTTACATGACATTGATTCATTAATTGAGCAAATACACATTCAGAACATATAAGGGGGAGTTCACATGAGCCGCAAGAAAATTGTCGCTGCCACTGGCTGTCCAACAGGCATTGCGCACACATTTATGGCAGCTGAGGCATTAAAAATCGCAGCTGAGCAATTAGGGGTCGACATCAAAGTTGAAACGCATGGTCAAGTAGGAATTGAAAACGCTTTAACGGATCAAGACATTTTGGAGGCCGATGGGGTCATTGTCGCTGCTGACAAAGATGTGAATACAGATCGTTTTCACGGCAAACCACTCATTGAAGTGCCTGTAGCAAAGGGTATTCGCACACCAAACGAACTGATTCAAGGCATTATCAATGGAGAAGCCCCCGTTCATCAAGTGAAAGGAAGAGCTTCTGGAACAGAAAAAACATCTGCGCCTTCATCAGCTCAACAAAAGTCAGCGAATAAGTGGATACACATCATCTATAAGCATTTAATGAACGGTGTATCACACATGCTTCCATTTGTTGTTGGGGGCGGTGTCTTAATCGCTTTATCTTTTCTATTCGGTATTTACTCAGCTGATCCTCAGCATGAAACGTATCATCCGTTCGCTGCCTACTTGAAAAACATTGGCGGGCTCGGCTTTAGCTTAATGGTGCCTATTTTAGCAGCATTTATCGCTGATTCAATCGCCAAACGCCCAGGGATGGTTGTCGGATTTATCGGCGGCCTGCTTGCAAACGATGGAGGCGCTGGATTCTTAGGTGGTATTATCGCAGGTTTTGCAGCAGGGTATATCATCGTACTTCTTCAATTCCTGCTTCAAAAATTACCAGCATCACTTGACGGATTAAAATCAATTTTCCTCTATCCTGTTATCGGTATTTTCTTAATTGGGGCTGTCATGACCCCGCTATTAGTTCCAATCACAGGGCTAAATCATTCATTAATGGATTTTCTCTCATCAGTTCAATCCACAAATCCATTGCTTTTAGGTTTAATTGTTGGAGCCATGTGTGGATTTGATATGGGAGGACCTTTTAACAAAGCAGCCTATGTCACAGGAACGGCTTTACTCGCAGAAGGTAACCTTTACTTCATGGCAGGGGTGTCAGCAGCATGTATCACACCACCGCTTATCATTGCGATTGCCACAACGATTTTCCGAAAACATTTCACACCACAAGAACGAAATGCTGGGATGATCAACTATATTCTCGGAGCGACTCATATTACCGAAGGAGCCATTCCATTTGCAGCCAAAAACCCAGTCGTTGTCCTGCCAATTATCATGTTTGGTTCCGCCATCTCTGCTATATTGACGTATCTCTTTGGCGTACAGGTTCCTGCTCCGCACGGTGGATTCCTTGTCCTTCCAGTCGTCACAGGCGCATTTCAGTGGGTGCTTTCCATACTCATCGGCTCACTTGTAGGTGCGATTCTATACGGACTTTACCGCAAGAAAATAGACAAACCCGCAGTTTAATAGGGAGGAAGAGAAATGATGGAACATATTTATATGAATCTACATGAAACAGCTTCTTCACAGGCTGGCGTTTTTGCAGCCATAGCTGACATTGCCTCTGAAGCAGGGATTTGCACATCTCCTGAGGCTGTCAAAAAAGGACTAGCTGAAAGAGAAGCTCTGAGTACAACCGGCTTTCAAGATGGATTTGCCATTCCGCATACACAGTCAGACGCCATTCAAGTACCGGCACTCGTCATCGTCCGTACAGAAACCGGAATCGAATGGGACGCTTTTGATGGGAAGCCTTGCTTTTTCTTCTTATCCTTGCTCATTCCAAAAAGTGAAGCAGGGACCACTCACTTACAAGCACTTTCTGCTCTTTCACGCGGATTAATGGATGAAATGAAACGGCAAAAACTGCTCGAAACAAGAACAAATGAAGAAATGCTCGCTGTATTAAAAACAGATATTTTGACGAGAGAGGATGTTTGACCATGCCTTTACTTTCCACAACACCTATGCTTGAAGCAGCAAAAAAAGAAAAATACGGAATTGTCGCATTCAATGTACATTCCTTTGATAGTATTTACTGGGTACTCGAAACGGCAGCTGAATTAAAATCACCTGTCATTTTGCAAACAACGGTTGGCACGGTCCAATCGCTTGGTGCAAAAGCCATTGCAGATACAGTAAAGGCGGCAGCGGATCAATACCAAATCCCAATCGGCCTTCATCTCGATCATTGCACTGATTTTGATGTAATTCTTACTTGTATACGAGCAGGATATACATCCGTGATGATCGATGCTTCCATGCATTCATATGAAGAAAATGTACGCCGCACAAAAGAAGTGGTGGACCTTGCCTTAAAAGTAGGTGTAAATGTAGAAGCCGAGTTAGGCAAGGTAGGCGGGGTAGAAGATGATATTGTCGTGGATGAAAAGGATGCTCAAAAAGCCATTCCATCAGAATGCCGTCAATTTGTAGAAGAAACTAGTGTACCTACTTTAGCACCTGCGATCGGCACGGCCCACGGCATTTATAAAGGGGTGCCGGATATCGACTTTGACCGCATTGAACAAATTGCAGCGCTTGTCGATGTGCCGCTTGTCCTTCATGGTGGTTCAGCTGTACCAGATGAGGATGTCAAAAGATGTGTCGCACTCGGTATGGCAAAGGTCAATGTGTCCACTGAATTGAAAAATGCATACTCTGAAGCGATTCGTGATCATTTCTCAAACGAACCTGAAAGCTTAGATCCGCGTATGTATTTACAAAAAGCAAAACAAGCAGCCAAAGACATGGTCACATCTAAAATAAAGATCGTTGGCAGTGAAGGAAAAGCCCAACTTTTATATCAATAAGATGAAAAAAAGCAGAGCCGCATCGCTCTGCTTTTTTCACATTATTCGCTTTCTTTCATTTCATTTGATGTACGTACTCGTGCATTTCCCATAAATATGACCGTAATCGCCGCAAGTGCAATCGGGAATAAAGCAATCATAAATACATACGTAATACTTTGTGACATCGCATCAATCACTTTATTTAAAATATCAGGCGGAATTTGTGAGCGTGCCCCCTCTTGAAAAATGGCTTGTGGATCACCAACTGGAGAAGAAGCTCCTTTCATTCCGCTAAAAGCATCTGCTAAACGATTTGTCAGGACATTGGTTTGAATCGTTCCAAAAATCGTCACGCCTAAAGTCATCCCAAGTGATCTCATGAACGAATTGGTAGAATTCGCACTGCCGCGGTAGCGCGGAGAGAGATCATTCATTGAAGCAGATGGCAGAAGGGAGAAGCTAAATCCAACGCCAAAACCTGAAATCATCATAAAGAGCGTAAGCCACAATCTTGCTGTATCAGGCGACATATTGGCAAGCAGCAGCATCCCAGCAAAAAATGAAATCACAGAGATGGTCATTAATCGTCTAAAAGGTACTTTCGTCTGCATCGTTCCACCAATCATACTGCCAATCACGGAACCAATCATCATCGGTGTTAAAATGAACCCGGCACTTGTTGCAGATTCACCGTACACCGCCTGGACGAAGATAGGAATAAAGACAGCTAGAATAATAAACGTCCCGCCATATAAAAACGCCAAAATTTGAGATGTCGCAAACAAACGATTTTTAAACATCCAAAATGAAATAATCGGTTCTTCTGCCTTCCGTTCAACAATGAAGAAGATGGTGCCAAAGACAACAAACACAGCAAATAGTGTCAAGATTTGAACAGAATCCCATGCATACGATTTACCGCCAAGCTCAAGGGCGAACATTAAACTGACAACCGCAACGACAAGTGTAATGGCACCTGACCAGTCAATTTTCTGCTTGCGATGCTCAAGCGATTCTTGATAAAATTTGGCGATTAAGAATACACTGACGATACCAATTGGTACGTTAATATAAAACACCCAATGCCAGCCGATCGAATCCGTAATAATTGCTCCTAACAGCGGTCCTAATACACTGGATAGACCAAAAACTGCACCAAACATACCGGACATTTTCCCGCGCTTTTCTGGCGGGAAGATATCAAAGATAATCGTGAAAGCGATCGGAAGAAGAGCACCGCCTCCAAGTCCTTGAATCGCACGGTAAATAATGAGCTGATCCATTGTTTGTGCGATGCCACACAGCGCAGATCCAATTAAAAAGAAAATAAGTCCAAACAGAAAAAAACGCTTTCGACCATACATATCTGAAAGCTTTCCATAAATCGGCATACCGGCCATCACTGCCACCATGTAAGAAGCAGTCACCCAAGCAAATTTATCAAAACTGCCCAAATCGGCGACGATGCTTCCCATTGCTGTTGCGACAATGGTGTTGTCCATCGCTGCCATAAAAATCCCTAACAGCAACCCGATGACAACAAAGCGAGTGGATGCCTTGCCTTTATCCACGTGATTCATTTCATTTACCTCCTGCTTACGTTCTCTCATTATTTTTGCTATGATCAACTTAACCATAAAGTAAGAGAACATTTATCTTGATGATCAAGATAAATTGATTTTAAAGGGAGGAGAACAAGTTGTCAATAAAGAACGAGGCTGAAGACAGAGCAGCCCAGATCATACATACAATGAGGCGCCTCGCCACACGAACCGTTTTATTCCACCAAGCAGCCGCTCAATCGCTCGGCCTTTTTCCAACAGATCTCAAATCCGCCGATCTATTAAACGAACTCGGCCCCCTCACAGCGGGGGAATTAAGTGAAAAAACAGGCCTTAGCTCCGGTGCAGTCACAGCACTCATTGACCGGCTTGAAAAAGCGGGCTACGCAAAAAGAGAAAAAGACCCAAAGGACAAACGAAGAGTCATCATTGTCCCATTAACAGCAGGGAAATCACAGGTGAAAGAACTCTTCCAATCCTTATCAGCATCAACCAAACAGCTCACAAACGAATACAAACCAGAAGAATTAGATTTAATCATTCAATTCATTTCAGAAGCAGCTGAAATAATGGATCAAGAGCTGCAATTGCTTAAGTCTAAATCGTAAGAAAGCACACTGATGCGTTAACTATACCGAAATAAGTAAAGCGAGAAATGAACGAAAACAACAAAGATGCTCTCATTGCATCTCTAAAAAGAAAAAACAAAAAGTTGGAAGAGGAAAATAGGCAATTAAGAGAGCAACTGAAAGTAGCATATGCAGATGTCTATAAAAATTTATAAGAGAGAACAACGTTCACCCTCCTTCAACTAACGGAGCAGTATAGCGCAAGAAGAAGTTGCTGAAATAATGATAAGTATATTAGGATGCTTATCCTAAAAAGGGGAGGTATAACAGAAAGTGGAGATTATAAAGTTTAAGGAAACTGATACAAAAGAGATTATTTCATTGTTTTATGAAACAGTTCATTCCGTAAATTCAAAAGATTATTCCCAAGTACAATTGGATGCTTGGGCACCAAGAGATGAAAAAGAATCTAAAATGAATTCTTGGAAGGAATCATTGAGTCAAAATATAACATTTGTTGCTAAAGTGAATGGTAAAGTTGTTGGTTTTAGCGATTTAACGCATACCGGGTACTTAGATAGACTATTCGTTCATAAAGATTATCAAGGACAAGGTATAGCCACAGCTTTAGTTGATATGCTCGAATCTGAGGCAAAGAAACTAAAGCTTTTAGAAATTGATACCGAAGCAAGTATCACAGCTAAGCCATTTTTTGAACATCTAGGTTACAAAATTGTTTGTTCACAAACTGTGGAAAAAAAGGGGGTTAAGTTGGCTAATTTTAAAATGCTAAAAAAAATAAAATAATCATTTTTTTGTTATGCTAACAGGTGCGTTAGTTTAAGAAGAAAGGGTATAACATATTCGTTATATAAAATATGTTATACCCTTTAATAGACAAGAAAAATGAACCGAATATGTTGTCCAGAAAGAAGAACCTGCGGACGCTGATCATTGAGCACTTAAAATGCCTTGATTGGTGTCCGTTTTTTGAAGAAACGCACCTTTCTCTGATTAAATAGAAGGTGTTTTTGTATCTTTATTCCTATTTCATGACATTCCTTGTGTTGGTAAAATTGACCTTGTCAATGAATAGGAAGGAGTGAATTCTGCTGGGGAAGATACTTGATGCAAAAGCACTAACCAGTGCCATGGATACAAGGTCAAAACACTATCAGGAACTCCGCGAACAAATGGTAGATTTAAAAAAGGCATTACAAGGTGTTGCCAACCTCGGTGATGATTTCACTGGAAAAGGTGCCGATAACATTAAAAGCTTCTATAAAGAACTCGCTGGAAATGTAGACATGTTTATTAGCTTTATTGATAAGCAAAAAGCCTTTCATGAAGGTGTTTCTGGGACACTGGATGATACGAGCTTTGGCGGCGATACCTTTATAGAGGAACACTTTTTAGACAATGCAGTACATATGGGCATCAAGAATGCAAAAAGCATTGTGAAAGATCAAAAACAGGCACTCAAAACGATTTTTCAAGATATTGATGACCTCATTTCCCTAGAGGTATTTGATAGCCAAACCTTTGCTGAAAAAATAGAAGATGCGGAAGATGAACGAAAAAAGACGGTCAAAGAACTAAGAGAGCTTGATAAAAATTTAAAAGATGAATATGCTTTGTCAGAGACGGAGCAGCAAGCTACAATGGCATTGTACGCAGAAATGATCAATGCCACAAATGACGGAAAATCCATTTCGCCTATGAATTTTGACAAGAAAGCGTATCAAAAGAGCGAAATCTACAAGGCAAAAAGCGATATTGAGAAGCAAACTTCTGAATATCTAAAAATCAAAAAAGATCAAGAAGAAGCTCGCGAGATCGCAAAGGAACAGGAAGCGCTCGCCAACCGTCCGTGGTATGAAAAAGCTCTTGATTACGGTGGGAATATCGTTAATGAGCTGACAGGCGTGAACGATGCAAAACGTGCCGCAACAGGTGTCGATCCGATCACAGGTGAAGAACTCACCGCAGGACAGCGAGTCGCCGCAGGCGGCATGGCAGCAGCAGGCTACATCCCGATCGTCGGATGGGCAGGACGTATTTTCAAAGGCGGTAAAGCCGTTTATAAAACGACTCAAGCCACGTCCGCCGCAGTCAGAGCGGTCGACATTTACAAGACATCACAGAAGTCTTTTGACGCCCTGAAAACGTCTCAAAAAGGCTTATATGGCCTCACCGCAACAAACGGCTTCAGCGAAGCGATTACGGGTCGAGATATGTTTGGAAATAAGATCTCGAAAGAACAACAGGAAGCGAGTATGAATGCGGCGCTGGGGATGCTTTTGCCGTTTGGGGCAAAAGGGTTTCATGGGAAGATAGGTTTAAGTTCTCAAAGTCCAGAAGGATTTAATCGAAAAAGGGCTTTGCGACACGCTAAGGATTTAGGGGGGATACCTAGGTCTCAACAGCCTACTCGTCAATGGCAAGTAGGAGATAATGTTTTTAAGAAAGGGCAAGAATATCGTAATTATGAGTACAGTTCTAACCATACTCACCATGGCCGGTACTATGAATTTGATACCCCAAAAGGGAAAAGAGTTATAGTGCAACATACTAATGATGGAAAATTACACACTCACGCAGGGAAACCAAAAGAGGGTGCAGATCCATTTAATTATGATTTTAAAAAAGAAAGATATTCAAATATATATGGACCAAATGGTGATCACCATATCTATTACAATGAATAACGAGGTATGAAAAATATGGCATATAAAAATGAAAAAATACAGAAAAAAATTGCTTTGATGAATGCTAAAAAGAAAATACAACATTTAGCATATATTGAGGTAATTGATTTTGAAGATGATACTTCTCAATGGCTAAAATTATGTGAAACAGTATTAAAACAATTTCGTCAAATAGATTCAACACCTTCCGAAATATTAACAAATACAGACAAAGACTCGATTATGACTTGGTTAAAAAATTCATTAGATTTTCTCAAAGAGAAAAAAGAATGGTTTATTTTAATTGAAAATGACCCTTTTCCTGTTTGGGCAAATGTAAAAGCTTTAGATTTCGATAAGGCAATTGAAGAAATTTGGCTATTTTCAGAGAATCATAGCATCATTGTAGCAGATAAAATAACAGGTAAAATTGCTCAAATATTTTCAGAAGAAAAACACTTTGAACTTCATATTGGAAACTGCGCAATTTAATTGTAAGCAAGATTAATTGA
Organism: Bacillus sp. FSL K6-3176; assembly: GCF_038003325.1. Lineage (NCBI taxonomy): Bacteria > Bacillati > Bacillota > Bacilli > Caryophanales > Bacillaceae > Bacillus > Bacillus sp. FSL K6-3176. Next base: position 1,864,647 of record NZ_JBBOOX010000001.1, on the reverse strand, counting down.
TCAAAGAGCAGAACCACAACCTGTTTTCTATGAGATGAAGGTTTTTAAACTCGACTATTTAAACTGATAATTTTAATGATAATAGGTGATTCAATGAATGAGAGCTCTAGTTATTTAAAGAAGTTAGAAGATTTTTTAGGTGGGACATTTCATCAGGATATTGATTCACCAGAGGAAGCGTTAGATGAGTTTATCCATGAAGCTAGCAAAGAATGTCTGCTGTCTACTATAAAGGATTGTCAGGGTTTTTTGAATAGTACTCTAACAATACAAAAAAAAGAAAGCTTTATTGAAAATAATGCAGAAATATACTTTCCGGCGATCTCATTAAACCCTATACAGTGGTTTAATCAAATAATAGAGGAAATGAAAAAAGCAGTGAAAATGCAGTAACAAAATGAACCTTGATTGGCTAATACCTTTCAAGGTTTTTTGTGTTGATTGAACTTCATACCGAAAAAAGTGGAGATAAAAATAGAAAGTTGAAGTGGTATTTTGATAAAGAGTCGATTCACAACATTCAATTATGAAATTCACGCTCTAAGTTTCAAACAAAATCGTTCATGAACCACCAATCTTATTCCCATGCTTCTTTTAATAAACAAATACCTCTTTCGATTTGTTCAAGAGAAAGGTTTGCGAAACCGAGCAGTATGTGCGGTTGTACAGGTGGATTTTCGATAAATAAATGACTTGTTGGATAAACTTTAACATGCTGTTGAAGAGCTTTTTCAATTAATTCTTTTTCGGAATAGGGAGTGTGTATACGTAACATGATATATAACCCTGCATTGTCACCAATGATCTCAATTTGTTTTCCAAATAAATGTTGAACTTGTTGTACCAATAAATTCATTTTCCTTTTATAAGTATTGCGCATACGCTTAATATGTTTTGTCCATTCACCACTTTTCATAAATTCAGTCATGGTCAGTTGGTGCAATAACGAAGCATTATGTTCGAAATGTTCAAATTTGCTCATATAGATATTGATTAATGAATCAGGTAACACCATATATGCTAATCGTATAGCTGGTAGAAATGCTTTTGAAAACGTACCAAAATAAATGACATGTGCAGCATCTAAAGAGGCTAAAGCAGGAAATGGTTTTTGTCCATACCGAAATTCTCCATCGTAATCGTCCTCTAATAAGAAACCGTTATTTGATCGTACCCATTGAATCAATTCAATTCTCTGTTGAATCGATAGTGCAGTACCAGTAGGATATTGATGTGAAGGTGTTATGTACAATAATTTCCCGCTTTTATTTACGAGTGAGTCCAATAATACACCTTGTTTTGATGCAGGAATACTTTCAATCTCAAATCCATATAAATGACAGACCTCACGTACACCGCTATAACCAGGGTTTTCAACAATCATACTAGAAAAACGTTCTTTTAATAGAAATCCCAAATACAACAGTAGTTGCTGTGTATTACTTCCAACGATAATATTTTTGAGGTTAATGATCATACCTCTGGCTTGAAATAAATAATCAGCCAGTTCTTGTTTAAACCCCGGTTCTCCAAAAGGATCTCCGTATTGAAAGCTAATGGATTGCTGCAGCACTTTGTTGGAGATTTGCCGCCAAACTTTTAAAGGGAATTGTTCCTCATCAACAGTACTTGCTTTGAAATCAATGAAATCGATCAATTGTATTGGTTCATTTCTAGGTACTTCTGGAATAGAGGTTTGAAGAAATATCGGTTCAAATTCATTGACACTATAGCTTTTACGCTCATTGGCTTGAATATATCCTTCAGCTAATAATTGATCATATGCTTGTAGTGTAGTGTGGCGACTAACACCTAGGTCATTGGCTAGTGAACGAATGGAAGGAAGATTTTCTCCTGTTTTTAACTTTCCCTCCTCGATTAATTTTTTAAATTGCTCATAAATTTGTTTATATTTTGGTTGATTGGCACTGAAAGGGAAAATATAATGTTTCATTTCTTCATTCCTCCCTTCTGACATTTAATAAAGTATAAATCTGTACATTTTTACATGTCAGAATATCAATTATTATACTACTAATTGATATGAAAAGGGGATAGAAGAGTGGATATAGTAAGAGCTAATGAAAATGATTTAAAACAAGTTTCGGTTCTATTTGATCAATATCGCCAATTTTATAAACAGACTTCTAATATAGAAGGTGCTTATCATTTTCTAGTGGAACGATACCGTAAACAAGAGTCTATTTTGTTTGTTGCAAAGCAAGGTGAACAATATGTAGGATTTGTACAACTGTATCCCACATTTTCATCTGTTGCGATGAAAGATGCGTTCATTTTAAATGATTTGTTTGTTATAAACGATTTTCGTCAAAAGGGGGTAGGTAAGCAATTGATGAAAAAAGCATTTTCATTTGCAAACGATAAAGGAGCCCGATTTATCTGTTTAGAAACAGCGACTTCTAATATAAAAGCACAACAATTGTATGAAAAAATGGGGATGACAAGCGATTCTTCAACTCAGCACTATATTTATTATTGGGATTGAACACAGAAGAATGAATTTTTGGTATGGCAGAAAATTTAATATAACTCGGTCAAAAAAAGATGAATATGCTTTGTCAGAGACGGATCAGCAAGCTACAATGGCATTGTACACTGAATTGATTGCAACAAAATGACAAAACAGCGATTCCTATGGATTTTGACAAGAAAGACTTAAAAAAACACAAAGGGGGGGTAATTTTATTGAATTCTTATGATGAAGATCTAATAAAGGATTTGGAATTAAAAGACCTTCTTAAATATGTCAAAGTACATAAAAAACCAAAAATTTATTTAGATTTAATAGAACAAGAATTTGATTTTGCTGGTTCAAAAATAGATTGGTTACAAACCAATAAACATTATAGTAAGAGCTCAAATCATGAATCGTTACTTTCTGATGCTCTTCTCTTTATAACTGAATTAAAAGAAAAATATTTAGATAATAACTTACAAGTAATTTACATAGGGGATAACCTTACAGAGTTTGGGTACCAGTTTGAATTAAAACATCTAGAAGAGTTACTAGTCTATTTTTTAGATATCCCACAGCACCACTACTTTATATCATTAGAAGGTGATTGGAGTATTTGTATTTCATTTGAAAACGATTTGGATTTCGGATTTAGTTTAAACAAAAAATAAGTTTAAGCGTCACATATAGGAAAAATAAAAAATGAATAAGAAGTGAAAAAACCTTTACTGGCTTTATACCATTCTAGGTTTTTTGCGTTTATTCGTCCTCAAACACGTAAAAGAAGACAAAGAGCTCTTTGTATACAAGTCTCAAAGCACACTCAAACGAGTGTGCTTTTTCTTATAACAAAGAACACCCAAAAACCTGCACAACATTTACTGAAAACATTTGGACTTCTTTGACGCATGCGAGTTGATTAGACTTATAACCAAAGGGAAGAGGGGAGGGATTCCAACTGCACTTAACCAAAAGGGGCACGACTTTATTATCGATGCTGCTTCACACGACCACTTATTTATCAATTGAAGATTTACAGAATCGACTGAATGTCTCTACTCGAACGGTCTACGCTGAAATCAAACGAATGAATAGCTGGCTGGAAACCCATCAGCTTAGTGGCGTCCAGCGAAAAGATCAACGAGGCTACTATTTACATCCACACGAGAGAGAAGTCATTATCGAAAAAGCTGACACTGTTCTTGTCGGTCATGACTATGAACCATGTGTAAAAGAAAGACGTGCCATCTTGCTCCTATCCATTGCATGCAGTGAGAAGCATCTAAAAATTGATGATTTTATAGAGATGACGAAGGTAAGCCGCAATACACTGCTTGAAGATATGAAACAACTAAAAGAAGCACTTTCAAAACAGCAGCTTACACTTCATTATCAGGCGGCCAGTGGCTATTTAATTTCAGGAGAAGAAAGAACAATTCGGTTGGCACTGAAACCTCATATTCATTTCCTTCGCAACATGATAAAAAATGAAAAAACATTTCCATCGGTTTGGTTAAAGGGTCCTATCTCATATAAGAGAATACATGCTCTCCTTCAACAGTCCGAACAAGATCTGAAGCTTGAGTTTGCAGATGACATGCTGGATCAGCTGTCTATGGATCTCTTTTTCTACTTTAAACGGATGAAGCTAGGACGTGCTGTACACATTTCAACAGAAGAAAAACGGACACTGCAGGAAACAGATGAATGCTTGGCTGCTATTCGTTTCATGGCGCAAATTCAAAAAGAAACCAGTCTTTTGGTTCATGATGATGAAATCTATTTTCTTAGTACGCTATGGCTCAGTGCCAAAAAACAAAAACTTCCAACAAGTCAAAAACCAGAAGAACATCTCATTCGAACCATTGCGAGACAAATGATCATTGACTTTCAGCGTTATGCGTGTATTTCCTTCCAGGAAGTAGAAGTCTTGGAACAAAACTTAACCATGCATTTAATTCCGGCCTATTATAGGCTCATCTATCACATTGAGATCATCAATGAATTAACAGATTCCATGAAACATGCACAGCCAGAGGTGTTTGACATCACGCAAAAGGTTGCTTGCCATTTAGAGAAGGCGGCCTGTTCAAAGATGAGCGATCATGAAATTGCCTATGTGGCGATGCATTTTGGCGGCTGGATGAGAAGAGAAGGGATTTCGTCGATTGCGAAACGTTCTATTTACATTGTCTGCGGAGAAGGAATTGGCACAAGTCACATGCTGAAAACGCAGCTTCTTGAATTAATCGGCTACATCGACATACGCGGACTGTTATCAAAACGTTCATATGAAGAATTAACATCCATTGATGCCGACTTTGTTGTATCAACGACACCTATTTCGTTTAAAGGAAAACCTGTTCATCTCGTTCACCCGATTCTCACTGCTTATGAGAAAAAAACATTGCTTCAATATGGCGAAGGCTCAGAACCTAAGCTTGATGAGCACCATGTGAATGCTTTATTCAACATCATTCAGCAGCATACCATCGTTCAAAATGAAAAAGCATTGCTTCATGACTTGAAGGAGCTGCTTCATTCCACATATGTATCACACCAGAAAGGGTGGAAACCAGTGTTAAACGATTTATTAACAAAAGAAACCATTCAGCTCCAGCAAACAGCAGACACATGGCAGGAGGCCATTACAAAAGCAGCGCAGCCTTTGCTTGATCAACAAGCGATTCAGGAAAGTTATGTGAAAGCGATGATCCAGTCTGTTCATCAAAATGGCCCTTATATTGTGATTGCGCCACAAGTGGCGATTCCGCATGCCAGACCAGAGGATGGCGTGAACAAATTGAGCATGACGCTCATGTCATTCAAACAGCCCATTTCGTTTTCAAAGGATGGAAAAAAGCAGGTGCGGCTCGTCATTGTGTTAGCCGCAATTGACAGCATGAGTCACCTGAAAGCACTCAAACAACTGACCATGCTGTTAAGTGAAGAGAAACGGACGAAACAATTGATTGAAGCAGAAGCATTAGCATCTGTTCAAGAACTAATTAATCAATTTTCAGAAATATAAAGGAGGAAAAAGAGAATGAAAAAAATTCTTGTTGTATGCGGAAACGGTTTAGGAAGCAGCTTTATTGTTGAAATGAATGTCAAAAAGGCATTAGAAGAATTAGGACTTTTAGCGGAAGTGGATCACACCGATCTCAGTACAAGCAAAAATGAACAAGCAGACCTCTATATCGGCGCAACAGATATTATCGATCAGCTGGATGACGGCACAAGAAAGGTCGCTGGATTAAATAACTTGTTAGACCAGGAAGCCATTAAAGACGTCCTTCGTAAACACATATAATCGACGGAAAAAGGGGGATTCACATCATGATAGAACTGATCATGAACGATATATTGGGCACACCCGCAATTCTCATCGGTTTGTTTGCACTCGCTGGTTTACTTTTGCAGAAAAAGTCAGCTGCCGATACTGTATCAGGCACCTTAAAAACAACAATGGGTTTTTTAATATTAGGAGCGGGCGCCACAGTCGTATCTGATTCACTTGGGGTTTTCAGGAAGATGTTTGAAGCAGCCTTTCACATTCAAGGGGTTGTCCCAAATACTGATGCCATGGCGGCCATTGCCCAAAAGGAATTCGGTACACAGACAGCGCTTATTATGATTTTTGGTATGGTGGTCAATTTGCTTTTGGCAAAATTCACACCCTTTAAATACGTCTTTTTAACTGGGCATCATACGCTATATATGGCGGCTATGCTTGCAGTCGTTCTGTCAACAGCTGGCATGCAAGGAACGCTGCTGATCACCACTGGTTCAATCGTATTAGGTGCAGCAATGGTCATTGCTCCCGCAATCCTTCAGCCGTTTACAAGGAAAGTCACTGGAAATGATGATCTGGCGCTCGGTCATTTCAGTACGTTCGGCTATTTTACAGCGGGAATGATCGGCAAATGGGTCGGGCGCCCAGAGAAATCAACGGAAACCATTCAAGTGCCTAAATCACTCGGTTTTCTAAGAGATACATCGGTGGCCATCTCCATTACGATGGCTTTGCTTTTCTTTGCGATTGCACCGTTTGCGGGAATTTCATTCATAGAAAACATTAGTGGTGGTACGAACTTTGCTGTCTTCATTCTCATTCAGGCCATTACCTTTGCTGCTGGGGTGTACATTATTTTAGCAGGTGTACGGATGGCAATCGGGGAAATTGTGCCTGCTTTCAAAGGGATTGCCGATCGTTTCGTCAAAGGGGCAAAGCCGGCACTTGATGCACCAACTGTTTTCCCATTTGCTCCAAATGCAGTGATCATCGGTTTTTTATGCAGTTTTGCAGGAGGCATCGTGTCTATTTTCCTTCTTCCTTTGTTTGGTTTAACTGTCATTGTTCCTGGACTTGTGCCACACTTTTTCTGCGGTGCGACAGCGGGCGTATATGGCAATGCAACGGGGGGAGTGAGAGGTGCAGTCGCCGGTTCCTTTGTGAATGGAATACTCCTTTCATTTTTACCAGCTTGTTTACTCCCTGTGTTAGGCACTCTTGGCTTTGAAGGGACAACATTTGGCGATACAGACTTCGGTATCATCGGAATATTGATTGGATTGATCAAATTTTTATTTCATCTTTAAAAAGGAGGCATTTCAGGATGACAGCTATTTTCTCACCTTCATTGATGTGCATGGATTTAACACACTTCCGTGAACAAATTCAGCTTCTGAACACAAGGGCAGACCGTTATCATGTCGACGTCATGGATGGTCATTACGTAAAAAATATGACCTTATCACCCTTTTTCATTGAACAACTTCGGAAACTGACAGACGTTCCGATTGATGTTCATCTAATGGCCGAACAGCCTCAGGAATTTTTAATTGATGCATGTATTGATGCAGGCGCAACGATGATTTGTTTACATCCAGAAGTGGTGCAAAAAGACGTTTTTCGAATCATTCGGCATATTCACGAAAGAAAGTGTGAGGTCGGCTTTGTTCTCAATCCCGCCACACCAGTTGCAGCATTAGATGCTTTTATTCATTTAATAGACCGGGTGACGATCATGACAATTGATCCAGGGTTTGCGGGTCAGCCTTTTATCAAAGAAATGCTTCCGAAAATGAAAGAGGTGAAAGAAATCAAAGAGAAGGGGGGATACTCATTTTCAATTGAGGTAGACGGCTCTTGTAATGAAAGCACGTTCCGGTTGCTTGCTGAGGCAGGAAATGAAATTTACATCATTGGCACTTCAGGTTTATTTGGCCTTCACGAAGAATTAGATAAAGCATGGGAAATAATGAAGCAATTGTTCGCAAAAGAAACAGCCACAATGAAATCACCTTAGTAAAAAGGAGGATGAAGCCCATCCTCTTTTTTACGCAATTTTACTAAACAAACTATCTCCTTATCAAAACATACTCAAAAACTTCATAAAAGCACAAATTTATAATTGAAAGCGCTTTATTTATGTGTTATTCTTCAAATATCTTTAGTAAACATTTAGTCAAAAATGATGAGGAGTTTACCTATGACTACACTCAAAGATATTGCTCATGATGCAAAAGTATCCGTCTCTACTGTATCCCGTGTGTTAAATGGCGACCAAACGCTTGCCGTTTCACACGCAACAAGACAAAACATCCTCGACATAGCCAAGAAATTAAACTATACCCCCGTCAGAGCAAGAAAAGCCAATCAAGTAGAAGTAAAAAGCCCACCCGCCTCCCCAGTCATCGGTGTCGTTGTCGCCCAATCCATTGACGAAGAATTAAATGATCCTTTTTTTTCATCGATTCGAAAAGGAATTGAAAAAGAATATGCCAAACGAGGTCTGTCCACTCTCCATACCTTTCGCCTAAGAAACATGGATAAAGGGGTGATACTAAAGGATATTGACGGTTTGATTGTCATTGGACGAATCAGCCCTGATACGGTTGAAAAGATGACAAACCGAATGGAACATATCGTTTTCATCAATCATTATGCGGATGAAGATTTGTATGATTGTGTACATGTGGATTTTGTCAGGGCGGCAGATCGTGCCATTCGTCATCTGCAATCTCTCGGCTATACACATCTAGGCTATATTGGCGGGAAAGAGAGGGAGCATTATTTCGAAGGAAATGCTGTGATTGAGGACGAAAGACAAACAACTTTTATCAAAAGAATGCAAGAAGCGGGAACTCTTCATATGAATGACATCCACATAGGCGAATATTCGATGCAAGAAGGCTACTCGCTTATGCAAAAAGCCATTCAGAAAGGAAATCTTCCAGAAGCCTTTTTTATCGGAAGTGACTCTATGGCAATAGGCGCTATGCGTGCGCTACATGAAGCCGGTCGTCGTGTACCTCAAGATGTCTCAATCGTGGGGTTTAATGATATCGAAGCCGCTTCCTTTTCAAGCCCGCCGCTCACAACGGTCAAAGTATATACAGAAGAAATGGGGGAAGTGGGTCTAAAGCTTTTGCTTGAGCGGATAGAAGGAAGAAAGCTTCCCCTAAAAGTCGTCGTGCCAACAAAGCTCATGCAAAGAGGCAGCACATGCCCAATCCATGAAAGGGGGTGAATAAGCATTTCAGTAAACAAAAAAGAGACAAAAAAGCAGGAAGGAAGCTGCTGAGCATGATGGCCAGATCATGCTGAAAACAACGCAGTTTACCCAATTGCTCTCTTATCTCTTTGAAAAGAATAGAATTCCAGTATAATGGACTTCTTTTGTTTCCGCAACTGCATGAATTCTACCGATAATCGTCTGAATTTTCAGTGATCAAAAGGAGGAAACGATGAGTAAAAAAATTCTGATGCTGTGTGCAGCTCTAGTTTTGTCGATAATCTTGTCTGCTTGTGGCAATAACGGTGCGTCTGAAGCAAACGGAAAAGTGACCTTGACTCTATTCTCTACAATGAGCAACAGCGGGGAGAGAAAGGCATTTGAAGAAGTGATCCGTGACTTTGAAAAAGAACATCAAAACATCCGAATTGATGCCAACTTCCCTGGCAACAGCTATGAAGATATGATACGCGTCAAAATGGGCGCAAACGACATGCCAGACCTATTTGATACACACGGCTGGGCCAAGCTGCGATATAGCGAATACGTGGCTGATCTAAAGGAGATGGACTGGGTAAAACAACTCGATCCTTCACTCGATCAAATTTTAAAAGACAAAGATGGCAAAGTCTATGCTTATCCGCTGAATCAAGCAAAAGACGGACTTAGTTTTAATGCCAATCTATTAAAAGAATATGGCATTAAAGTTCCTAAAACACTGGATGAACTGGAAAGTGCTTTACAAACTGTCAAAGAAAAAAGTAAAGGGGACGTTGTGCCGCTCTGGATCCCAGGAGGCGATAATTCAAATATTGCCCAAGTCTTTGATGAGCTGGCAACGCCTTTACTCATTACCGATCAAAAACATCAATACGGAAAAGACCTTGAAAATGGATCATTTGATTGGTCTCACTATACACCGCTTGCACAGTTTATGAAGGAGCTGAAAGATCAAGACCTTTTAAACAAAGATGTACTCACTGCGAAACTATCCCAAGCACCTGAGCTGATGGCACAAAACAAAATCGCTTTCACCTTTGTGGGAGGATCTTTAGGACCTGAGGCGACTGAACTCAATCAATCGATCAAAGTAGGCACCATGCCCGTACCAGCTATTCATGAAGGAGATGAGCAAAGCTGGATTGGCGGGGAACGCTTTACTGTCGCGGCATGGAAAGACTCAAAGCATCTAAAAGAAGCAAAACAATTCATTGACTTTTTAGCAAAGCCTGAAAACGCAAAGAAAATCGCAGAAGGCACATCCTCTGAAACGGCTTTAAAAGAAGTCAAAGCCAAAAACTATTACTCTACATTTTACGAGCAATATGAAGATATTAAGATTGAACCCTATTTTGATCGAAAATACTTACCGAGCGGCATGTGGGCTGTCATGGCAACGACCGGTCAAGAATTATTAGCAGGCTCCATCACACCGGAACAATTATCGAAGAAAATGGAAGAGGAATATAAGCGTCTGAAAAAACAATAGCAGGCTCATGCTGAAACAGGAGTGAAGCCAATGAGTGACATCACAAAAGAAAAACAGGCGGCGACATTTACCTCTTTTCCAAAACAGAAGATGAAAAATAGCCAAAATTCTTCACTTTGGTGGATGTATCTGCCTGCTGTTCTCGTTGTCAGTGCCTTTATCATTTATCCCTTTTTTAACGGGATTCAGCTCTCTTTTACAAATTGGAACGGTTTCTCACAACAGTATGAGTGGATCGGACTGGATCAATACAAACGACTACTGCAAGATCCAACCACATGGCTTGTTGTGAAAAATACCCTTCTTTACGGCATCGGGAGCACCATCTTACAAAATATGATTGGTCTTGGATATGCACTCTTATTAAATCAAAGTTTAAAAATGAGAGCCATCACAAGAACGGTGATCTATTTACCCGTCATGATCAGCCCGATTGCTATGGGCTATATTTGGTATTTTGTCTTTGCGTACCAAGGTGGTGCTTTAAACGACGTTGTTACCTTTTTTGGATTTGATCCAATGAACGCACTTGGTAATCCGCAGCTAAACACTTGGATCATTGTGTTTGTGAATACGTATCAATTCGTCGGGATTGCCATGATCATTTATTTAGCAGGACTCCAAAGCATACCTAAAGATTATTATGAAGCAGCACAACTCGATGGCGCTTCAGGTCTTCAGCAATTTTGGCGCATCACATTACCGCTTTTAATGCCATCTATCACCATCAATGTTGTGCTCAATGTGATCGGTGGACTTAAATTATTTGATGTCATTGTCGCCCTCACTGGCGGAGGACCCGGAGATTCCTCGCAATCGATGTCGACTTTTATGTACGATTTGTATTTCAAACGGCAGGATGCAGGCTATGCAGCGACGCAAGGTGTCTTCATGGCTATTATCATCCTTGTCGTTAGTGTCGCAGCGCTCATTTATTTCAAACGAAAGGAGACCGAGGTGTGATGGATAACGCCTATAAACGAAAGAAAAGATGGTACTCCTTACTCGCCCTTTTGATCACATTGCTGCACCTGATTCCATTTTATATTTTAGTCACGACCTCTCTAAAGGGGATAGGAGATTTTAGCTCAAAATGGTTGTTCCCATCAACGCTTCATTTTGAAAACTTTCTGATGGCATGGACAGATGCTCAGCTTGGCCAGTCCTTTTTGAATACAGTGATCATTACGTTCAGCTCGGCTGCCCTACTCATCATCTTTGGATCACTTGCCGCCTATCCGCTTGCAAGAAGAGGAACAAAGCTGAATCAAGCGGTGTATCTCTTATTCATTGCCATTATGGTCATACCGCCGCTCACAGCCCTTGTCCCTTTATACAAAATGGTTGTACAAATTGGCATGATGAATACTTATCAAATCGCTATTTTAAACAATGTTGCTGCTTTTTTGCCACTGACGATTTTTCTATATGCCGGTTTTATCCGGTCGACGATACCAAAGGAGCTTGAAGAAGCCGCTCGTATTGATGGCGCGGGAACACTCAGAGTCTTTTTCACCGTCGTTTTTCCGCTGCTGAAGCCGATTACCGCTTCTGTTTTAATCATTGCCTGTGTGTATATTTGGAACGACTATCAATTTGCCATCTTCTTCTTGCAAGATAAAGAGATGCATACACTTACAGTCGCCTTATCCAATTTCTTTGGTCAAAATCAACACCAGCTCCAGCTCGTTGGCGCCGCTGCTCTTATTGCGATGCTGCCAATGGTCACGATGTTTTTACTGTTGCAAAAATACTTTATTGCAGGGCTGTCTCAAGGCTCTGTTAAAGGGTAATCCAACCTTGATGTAAAAAGGAGTGTCGTCTATGTCTAAAATTACATTTATCGGTGCAGGAAGTACCGTGTTTGCTAAAAATATATTAGGAGATTGTTTGTTCGTTCCCGCACTTGCTGGCTTTGAATTTGCGTTATATGATATCGACCATAACCGGCTGAAAGAATCAGAAACGATGCTACGTCACTTAAAAGAGAACTACGGTGCACATGTGACCATTCAGTCGTATCACAACCGGAAAGAAGCCTTAAAGAATGCGAAATATGTCATCAATGCCATCCAGGTAGGAGGCTATCAGCCAAGCACTGTTATTGATTTTGAGATTCCAAAAAAATATGGATTAAGACAAACGATTGCGGATACGGTTGGCATCGGCGGTATTTTCCGCTCCCTTCGAACCATTCCCGTGATGCTGGACTTCGCAAAGGATATGGAAGAAGTATGTCCACACGCCTTATTATTAAATTACACGAATCCAATGGCCACACTGACTGGCGCTATGCTGCGTTATACTCGGGTTCAAACGGTTGGTCTTTGCCATAGCGTACAGGTGTGTACGAAAGATTTATTTCAATCACTTGAAATGGACCATGAAGGCATTGAAGAAAAAATTGCCGGCATTAACCACATGGCATGGTTATTAGAAGTGAAACGGGACGGTCAAGACTTGTATCCAGAAATCAAAGCAAGAGCAAAAGAAAAACAAAAAACGCGGCATCCTGATATGGTTCGTTTTGAACTAATGGATAAATTCGGCTACTATGTCACCGAATCCTCAGAGCACAATGCAGAATATCATCCGTATTTTATCAAATCTCGTTATCCAGAACTGATTGGACAGTTTAACATTCCGCTCGATGAATACCCACGACGCTGCGAGGAACAAATCAACAATTGGAATACGATGAAACATGACCTTGTGGGAAACACACAAATCACGCATACGCGCTCTAAAGAATATGGTTCACGTATCATTGAAGCGATTGAAACGAACGTTCCCTTTAAATTTGGTGGAAATGTACTGAACACAGGAGGACTCATTCACAACCTTCCTGAAAAAGCCTGTGTGGAAGTGCCATGTGTTGCAGACCGGAGCGGTATCATGCCATGTTATATCGGAGAGATACCTGAACAATTGGCTGGACTCAACCGGACCAATATCAGCTCACAGCTCATGACGATTGAAGCTGCAATCAGCGGCAAAAAAGAACACATTTACCAAGCGGCATTATTAGACCCGCATACAAGTGCTGAATTATCAATTGATGACACCATCAAACTATGTAATGAATTAATTGAAGCACACGGGGAGATGCTCCCGGCTTATACAGAGCCAAGTCAATACGCAATTTCTTCTAAATAACTAACATAAACAGTCTTAACCTGATGCACCTGGCATCAGGTTTTTTTAGATCAACAAACTGATCATTGACTGGAAGCGTTTTTAATATTATGATTTTTTAAAGTTAACCAACAGTTAACCAAAAATATATCATCAATTGATTAACATGATCATGACACACAGACAAAACGACCTAAAAGGGGGACAGATCTGCGGAACCAAAAGAGCTAGAAGGTATAGACTTCACATGTTTTATCAGAACGTAAAGCAAAATTGTGGTTTCATTTGACAAAGAGTGTATACAGATGAAGGCCCCTTAGATGAGACAATGACGATAAATCAACACACGATTGCATCACAATCCAAACAAAGAGGAGAGAGGGAACATGACCAAAACAGATGTACAAACGTTGAAAAATTATATTGGCGGACAATGGGTGGACGCCGAAACGAACCAAACGGAAGCTGTTTATAATCCAGCTACTGGCGAAGTCATCGCAGAAGTACCACTTTCAACAAAAACGGATGTAGAACATGCAGTCCAGGCAGCACAAGAAGCGTTCACCACTTGGTCTAAAACAGCTGTTCCCCGGCGCGCACGTATCTTATTTAAATACCAACAGTTACTCGTAGAGAAATGGGATGAGTTAGCTGAACTTGTCACGCTGGAAAACGGAAAAAGTGTAACAGAAGCAAAAGGAGAGGTGCAGCGAGGAATTGAATGTGTGGAATTTGCCGCTGGTGCACCAACCTTAATGATGGGGAAACAACTGCCTGATATTGCGACTGGTCTAGAGTCTGGCATGTACCGCTACCCAATTGGCGTCATCGGCGGCATTACCCCGTTTAACTTTCCGATGATGGTCCCATGCTGGATGTTCCCGCTTGCCATCGCTTGCGGAAATACATTTGTTTTAAAGCCTTCAGAACGGACGCCAATCCTTGCTGCACGGTTAGCAGAACTATTTGAAGAAGCGGGACTTCCAAAAGGTGTGCTCAACATTGTCAATGGCGCTCACGATGTAGTAAACGGTCTGCTTGAACATGAAAAGGTAAAAGCCATTTCGTTTGTCGGCTCTCAGCCAGTCGCAGAATACGTCTATAAAAAAGGGACATCACATGGTAAACGTGTACAAGCACTTGCCGGTGCAAAAAATCACTCTATCGTCTTGAAAGATGCTGATTTAGAATCAGCCACAAAACAAATCATTGGCGCTGCTTTTGGATCAGCAGGTGAACGCTGCATGGCAGCAGCCGTTGTCGCAGTGGAAGAAGACGTGGCAGACGACTTGATTCAACAATTGGTCGATGAATCCAACCAGCTTGTCATAGGAAACGGAATAAATAAAGATGTCTTTCTCGGACCAGTCATTCGGAAGGAGCATAAAGAACGAACTCTTCAATATATCCAATCAGGAATTGAAGAAGGCGCAAGCCTGATTCGTGATGGCAGACAAGATAAAGAAATAAATGGAGAAGGGTATTTTGTCGGACCAACGATCTTTGATCATGTCACAAATCAAATGAAAATCTGGCAGGACGAGATTTTTGCCCCAGTTTTATCCATTGTCCGTGTCTCATCACTCGCAGAAGCAATCGACCTGTCCAATCAATCAAAATTCGCAAACGGTGCCTGCCTATACACAGACAGCGCTTCAAGCATAAGAGAATTTCGTGAAAACATCGAAGCCGGCATGTTAGGCATTAACATTGGTGTTCCTGCTCCAATGGCTTTCTTCCCATTTTCCGGCTGGAAAGATTCCTTCTACGGAGACTTGCACGCCAATGGAACAGACGGAGTAGAGTTTTACACGAGAAAGAAAATGGTGACCGCTCGGTATATGTAGCGTACATTTATTGAACATTGAGAAAGAATGCAGCTCCAAAATGGAGACTGCATTTTTTTGTTGTCTTCTAGTTAAAAAGTAAGGGTTTTCATTGTACTCTTTACAGGGATTCGCAGGGAGAAATCATTCTTTGTATTCATTCTTCATCACGAAACATCAACATAATTTGAAATTGGGCCTAAACCCCAATATCAGGAAGATGAAAACAGGAGGAAATGACTCGATGAGGACGAGGATGAAGTGCAGCGTTTGTTTATTGATTTTCACTTTGGTACTGAGTTGTTTGCCAGTATATGAAGCGCATGCGGCAAGCACACCAATTGCCAAGCAAGTAGGAAATGCAAACCCGCTCATTGATCATCACTTAGGAGCAGACCCGTTTGCGCTTACCTATAACGGAAGAGTGTACCTTTATATGTCGAGTGATGACTATGAATATCAAAGCAACGGAACGATTAAGGACAATTCATTTGCAAATCTGAATAGAGTATTCGTCATCTCTTCGGCGGATATGGTCAACTGGACCGATCACGGAGCGATTCCAGTAGCGGGGGCAAATGGGGCAAACGGCGGCAGAGGCATTGCCAAATGGGCAGGCGCATCATGGGCCCCATCAGCAGCGGTAAAGAAGATCAACGGAAAGGATAAATTTTTCCTTTATTTCGCTAACAGCGGCGGAGGGATTGGAGTCCTTACAGCAGACAGCCCGATTGGTCCATGGACTGATCCAATTGGAAAAGCGCTCGTTACGCCAAGTACACCTGGCATGTCTGGAGTTGTATGGCTTTTTGATCCGGCCGTATTTGTAGATGATGACGGTACTGGTTATCTATATGCCGGCGGTGGCGTTCCAGGCGGTTCCAATCCAACGCAGGGACAATGGGCAAATCCTAAAACAGCAAGAGTCCTGAAGCTAGGTGCTGATATGACAAGTGTGGCCAGTAGCGCATCCACCATTGATGCTCCTTTTATGTTTGAAGATTCAGGGATGCATAAGTATAACGGTACCTATTACTATTCCTATTGCATCAATTTTGGCGGCTCACATCCTGCTGATAAACCACCCGGTGAAATCGGCTATATGACGAGTTCAAGCCCGATGGGACCCTTCACGTATAAAGGACACTTTCTGAAAAATCCGGGTGCTTTTTTTGGTGGCGGCGGTAACAACCATCATGCGGTGTTCAATTTTAAAAACGAGTGGTATGTCGTGTATCATACGCAAACCGTTAGCTCTGCATTATACGGAAGCGGCAAAGGCTATCGCTCTCCACATATTAACAAGCTTGTGCATAATGCAGATGGCTCCCTTCGAGAAGTAGCAGCCAATTATGAAGGGGTGAAACAGCTATCTAATCTGAATCCATATCAACGTGTTGAAGCTGAAACATTCGCTTGGAATGGACGCATTTTGACAGAAGCCTCGTCAGCACCAGGAGGACCAGTGAATAACCAGCATGTCACCAATATTCAAAATGGCGATTGGGTGGCTTTAGGGAATGTAGACTTTGGTTCAAATGGCGCTAGAACATTTAAAGCCAATGTCGCATCGACAGTAGGCGGGAAAATAGAAGTACGACTTGGAAGCGCGAACGGCAGACTGGTCGGTACACTGAATGTACCTTCCACCGGTGGAACACAAAACTGGCGGGAAATAGAAACAGCGATTAACGGCGCATCCGGTGTGCACAACGTATTTTTTGTCTTTACCGGAACAGGCGGGGGAAATCTATTCCAATTTGATTCTTGGCAGTTTACTCAAAGGTAGCGAATAAAGGTGCTTAAATGTTTGATAGAGGAGTGGGGAATTTGATGTCATGTATAAAAAAACCAATGCTTGCTTTATTGGTGTGTTTCACCATGCTGTCTGTCATGTTCATAGGACCTGGAGTAGCTGAAGTATCAGCAGCTGACGCAAACATTAACCTTAATGCAGAAAGACAAGTGATTCGTGGTTTTGGCGGAATGAACCATCCAGCTTGGATTGGTGATTTGACAGCGCCACAAAGGGAGACTGCCTTTGGCAATGGACAAAATCAGTTAGGGTTTTCCATTCTTAGAATTTATGTAGACGAAAACAGAAACAATTGGAGCAGAGAAGTTGCGACGGCCAAACGAGCGATCGAGCATGGTGCTCTAGTCATTGCTTCCCCTTGGAATCCTCCAAGCAGTATGGTTGAAACATTTAACCGGAATGGATCACCTGCCAAGCGGCTTAAATACAATCAATACGCAGCATATGCTCAGCATCTGAATGATTTTGTCACTTACATGAAAAACAACGGAGTCAATCTTTATGCCATTTCTGTTCAAAACGAGCCCGATTATGCACACGAATGGACATGGTGGACACCTCAGGAAATCTTGCGTTTCATGAGAGAAAATGCCGGTTCCATTAATGCACGTGTGATTGCACCAGAATCCTTTCAATACCTTAAGAATATCTCAGATCCTATCTTAAACGATCCACAGGCGCTAAGGAATATGGACATTCTCGGCGCTCATCTATACGGAACCCAAATTAGCCAGCTTCCGTACCCTCTTTTCAAACAAAAAGGGGCAGGGAAAGAGCTATGGATGACAGAGGTCTACTACCCGAATAGTGATAACAATTCAGCGGACCGCTGGCCTGAGGCATTAGGGGTATCAGAGCATATTCACCATTCAATGGTGGAAGGGGACTTTCAGGCGTATGTGTGGTGGTACATCCGGAGATCATACGGTCCTATGAAAGAAGATGGAATGATTAGCAAGCGCGGATACAACATGGCGCATTTCTCCAAGTTTGTGCGTCCAGGGTACGTCAGAATTGATGCAACGAAAAGCCCTGAATCAAATGTTTTCGTCTCAGCTTATAAAGGAAACAATCAGGTCGTCATTGTGGCGATTAATAAAAACAATGCAGGGGTCAATCAACACTTCGTCGTGCAAAATGGCTCTGTTTCTCAGGCGTCTAGATGGGTGACGAGCGGCAGCAGCAACCTTCAACCTGGAACTGACTTAAACATATCAGGAAATCAATTTTGGGCTCATCTCCCTGCTCAAAGTGTGACAACATTTGTGGTCAAACGCTAGAGAAACACGAAAAGCCAATTTTCTCATTAAAAAAGAAAATTGGCTTTTTTCTGTGTAAATAGAAAGTTGATTTTTCACGACGTCAACACTTTGGGTATAATAATAACAATGACTTCAGGAGAGTGATCATTATGCCAAAGGTTCAAAGCAAAGTATTGATTATAGATGACGAAAAAGAAATTTTAGAATTAATCCATACCGTATTAACAAGAGAAGGCATTGACCAGGTGTTAACAGCTTCAACTGCCCGTGATGGGCTCACGCAATTTCATCAAGAACAACCAGATCTCGTCATACTGGATATTATGCTGCCAGACGGAGAAGGCTACGATATTTGCAAACAAATCAGAGATGTCTCGCATGTTCCGATTATCTTTTTATCAGCAAAGGGAGAGGAATCAGACAAAATTGTAGGACTTGCCATTGGCGGCGATGATTACATTACAAAACCGTTCAGTCCAAAAGAAGTCGCCTACCGGGTAAAAGCCCAGCTAAGACGGTCATCATACGTACAGCCTTCTCAAGCGGAGCCCGTGATCAAAAAAGGACCATTTGAGTTAAACGAGCAGCAAGCCGAACTGACGAAAAACGGTGCGGCGATTGAACTCACTCGGAAAGAACTTATGTTGATGACTTATTTCATGCAGCATCCGAATCGCGTCATCAGTAAAGAAACGCTTTATCAAACGGTTTGGGGAGAGGATTTCTTCGGTTCTGATAATACGGTAATGGTTCATATACGAAGACTGCGGGAAAAAATAGAACATTCCCCATCTACACCAGAATTTCTCGTGACGGTCAAAGGACTTGGCTATAAATTTGTTGTAAAGGATGCGTAAAGATGAAATGGCGATTAACAGGCAGATACATGGTCTCTGTCATTATCGTGACCATTATCACGGTCTTTATTAACTTATTTGGATTCATGATATGGCTTGTACTACAAGCAAGCAGTCAGCAAAACGAAGAAAATACGCCGGAAACCTTCACAAGAACATTTGAACAATACATCACCTTGTCTAATCAAAATATCACTGTGAGTAAAGAAGGACAGCAAGCCTTAAAACAACAAAATGCGTGGATTCAAATATTAGACGAAAATGGACAAGACGTCTATCATGCACTAGCACCTAAAGGCTTAAAGAGCAAATACACACCTATAGAAATTGTAAACTTACATAAATATAAAGATAAGCAATTGATGTCGACGATCTATGCTGGAGGGAAAAATGGAAAGGGTAAGGAATACAGCTACTTCATCGGATTTAAGGACCCTTCCATCGGAAAATATTTATTTTCTTTTGATACGAAAGAATTAATATCGCAATTCAATATCGGGACGATGATTTTATTATCGATTGATGCCATCATTGCCTTATTCATTGGATACTTATTCAGCCGGCAACTCATCAAACCGCTCGGCCGTGCCATTTATGGCATCCAGCGGCTCACAAACGGAGATTATACGACAAAGCTGCCAACGAAGGGGATATATAAAGATGTGTTCTATAATGTCAATCACTTATCCGAGCAGCTCGCTTCAAGCCAAAAAGAAAAAGACAAATTAGAGCAAATGCGAGAAGAGTGGATCAGTCATATTTCTCATGATATTAAAACACCATTATCCTCGATTCAAGGCTATGCAGAAATCATGAAAGATCCAAATTATCCTCTTTCAAATCAAGACATTAGACATTATGCCAGCATCATAGAGAATAAATCATTGTACATCAAAGATGTGATGGAGGATCTCAATTTAACAACAAGGCTGAAAAATAACGACGTGATGCTGCATAAAGAACTGGTGAACATTGTGCCATTGCTGCGTGAAACGTTAATTGATATCCTCAACGATTCGAGATATGCAGATCAGACCATTGAGCTGCAAACGAATGTAGACAAGCTTATGCTGAATATTGATACGATCCTCATAAGAAGAGCGGTCACCAATCTCATTTTAAATGCCCTTGTTCACAATGATGCTGATGTGAAAATCATTGTACAGCTTGAACAAAAAGAACATACCCACATCACCATTCAAGACAACGGCAAAGGAATTGAAGAGGCAGAGCTAGAAAAAGTGTTTGACCGCTACTATAGAGGGACGAATACAGGAGGGACACATGCAGGCTCAGGTCTTGGAATGGCGATTGCAAAAGATATCATCCAAAAACACGGGGGAGATATTACAATACAAAGTATAATAGGAGAAGGAACAACGATTGATATCCAATTACCCGCTTAAACGGACATACAAAAAACGGTTCTGCTCAATCACAGAACCGTTTTTTCTAACCCTTATTCTGAAAACACTTTAATGCCTTTCACAATGTTCCAAATGAAGAAGTAGATCGCCACAAGGAATGTCACAGCATACGTTGCAATTAAGAACGGACCAGCATGACTGATATCGTTCATGCCAAGTAAACCAGAACCGGCAATACCAAGACCGAAAATCAAATAAGGAATAATATGTGTCCATAGTGATTTTTTCGCATGGTATTTCACTTCGTCTTTTCCTAAGAAATAAACGATAATCGGAAATAGAAACGGTGCAAAAAAGATACTGAAGTAACATAATGAAGACAAAATTTTATTTTCTCTCAAAGCTTTTCACCTCTATGATTGATTTAGAAGAGGGGACCATTTGACTCATCCCTCAATTCCTTACAAACCCATTGTACAACCTCAACCTTAACTCGTATTAATCCGAACCTTACAGCAACCTTAAATATGTTAAACTGTAAAAAGACAAGGAAAGATAAAATGATTCTGGGTATTTTAATCTATTTTTTCAGAAAAAATAGTTGACTTTGGTCATCCGTCTATTTAAAATAAAGTCGTAACCGATGCAGGAGTGTTACTGATATGATCAGGCACCACCAAGTCAGGTAAACAGATTGTACATTTGTACGTTGTTTGCTGAGATTTTGGTGTTTTTTTATGCTTTTTTAGCATTTTAGGTAAGGTGGGATGAGGATGTTCACCGTCGTTAAAGTTTTAAATAATAATATCGTATTAGCTCTAACAGAGGCTCAAAATGAAGTCGTTGTGTTTGGAACAGGAATAGGTTTTAAAAAGAAGAAAGGTGATACACTTGATGAGAGCGCTGTCAGTAAGACATTTTATTCTGATCAGACGTCTCCATTAGAATCTCAACTTGCCGCTATCCCAACTGATATCCTTTTATTAACTGAAAAAATCATTCGCGTAGGCGAAGAGATGTTGAATAAGAAGTTAGGTTCCAGCGCGCTCTTTTCGCTATCCGATCATCTCACCTTCGCTATTCAAAGGCACGAAGAAAAAATGGCGTATGAAAACCCCATTGTGTGGGAAATTCCACATCTCTATTTTCAAGAATATCAAGTCGGGAAAAAAGCACTGACAATTATTCAAAAGATGATGGGCATTTCTTTTGAAGATACTGAAGCTTCACTCATTGCCCTGCATTTTGTAAACGCTCAAATAGATGGTCAGTCTATGGGAGACACCATTAAGATGACTCACCTGACGAAAGAAATCGTCAAAATCATTCAAAATATTTTCGAGATGATATTGGATAAATCATCCATTAATTATTCGAGGTTTATTACCCACTTGAGATATTTTATTGTCAGGCAGGAAACCAATCAACCACCGCAGCAGATGGATGACTCGTTAAAAGAATTAATACAGGATCGTTATATGAAGAGTTATGCCTGCGGATTGATCATCAAAGAAATGTTAAAACGAGAATTCAATTGGAATGTGACAGAAGACGAACTTGTTTTTTTAGTCATCCATATTGAGCGAATCACAAAGGAACACCAAAAAAATAAATGATTTCTTTTAGGCGTGTTATGAAAAAGCATTAACCTAAACAAATCTCCATGAGAAAGAATGATCTTTTCTATGGTGGATTTTGTTTAGGTTTTTTTGTGAAAATGAAGGGGTGAAAGCATGGAAAACAAAGAATTGGCTGGAAAAATTGTAAAATTAATTGGTGGAACCGAAAATATATCTCAAAGTTGGCATTGTATCACACGGCTAAGATTTAATCTCAACGATGAAAGTCAGGTAAAAGTAGATGAGCTGAAAACATTAGATGGTGTTTTAGGTGCTCAATTCCAAAGTGGACAGTTCCAAGTCATTATTGGAGCAAAGGTAGCAGAGGTTTATGAGGAAATCGATCATCTAGCCGGTCATAGTAGCAATAATTCTGCTCCTGTTAAAAACACGTCAAAGATGAACCCAATTGAAGTCGTATTCGATGTGATCAGCGGGATTTTCACACCTATTTTGCCAGCGATTGTTGGTAGTGGATTGATCAAAGGAATCATGGCACTGTTCGTTAGCTTAGGCTGGCTGACGGAGACAAGTTCTACCTATCAAGTACTTCAAATTTTTTCAAATGCTGTCTTTTACTTTTTACCTTTCCTCATTGCTTATTCGGCAGCGAAGAAATTTAAAACGCGAGAATCTCTTGCGCTCGCATTAGCAGGGATTTTACTATATCCAACGATGATCGAAGGTGCAGCAAAAGGAGCAGATCCATTAAATTTTTTAGGGTTAAGTATTCCACTAAATAATTACACATCTTCTGTATTACCAATTATTTTAGGTGTGCTATTACTAAGTTTTGTCGATAAGTGGATAACAAAAGCGATCCCAAAATCTTTAAGTATCGTATTTACACCGGTACTGAGCCTGATGATCACGGCTCCTCTTACACTGGCTTTTATCGCTCCTATTGGGAACGTTTCTGGGCAATATTTAGAAATCTTTTTCACTTCTTTGTTCAATTTCGCTGGTCCGATTGCCGGTTTATTAATGGGGGGCCTTATGCCACTCATTGTGTTAACTGGAATGCATTACGCATTCTTCCCAAGCACGTTAGCCAGCTTTGAAAAAGTGGGTTACGATATCATGCTGCTTCCGATGAATTTCATTGCGAATATGGCACAAGCAGGCGCTGTGTTAGGTGTCATCATCCGCACCAAGCGGGTAGAAACAAGGTCTTTAGCACTTTCAACATTGCTTCCTAGTTTCTTCGGGATCACAGAACCAGCCATTTATGGAGTCACACTTAGACTAAAAAAACCTTTTTATGCTTCATTAATTGGCGGCGCAGTCGGTGGATGTTTTTACGGTTTATTTTCAGTTAAAACGACAGCCTTTTCGATCCCAGGCATTACTTCACTGCCAACTTACATTATGAAAGGGACAAATAATTTCCAGCTGGCTCTGATTGGAATCGCCCTTAGCTTCATCGTGTCACTTCTCATCACCATTCTCCTTGGATTTCAGGAGTCTGTCACGGCTTTTAATGAGCAAGCTGCAGAAAAGCCAAATCACACTGAGAGTACAGAGAATCAACAAATGTCTAAGCAAACAAACCCTTATGAAGTTCAAGCACCTATGAGTGGAAAGGTCATTCCTTTATCTGAAGTGAATGATTCCGTGTTCTCAAGTGAAATGATGGGGAAGGGAGTCGCAATTTTGCCTGATAAGGGGGTGGTACAAGCACCGTTCTCAGGAAAAGTAGTGACTGTTACACCTACTAAACATGCCATCGGACTCGTTTCAGATGATGGGATTGAATTATTGATCCACGTGGGGATTGATACGGTCAGCCTAAACGGCCAATTCTTTGATGTACTGGTAAAAGAGGGCGATAAGATAAAGACGGGGGATCATTTATTATCGTTTGATATAGAAGGCATTCAATCAAACCATTTAGATGTAGTGACACCTATAATCGTCACAAATTCAACGCAATACCTTGATGTGATTCATACAGGTGACACTCATGTCACCGCAGGTCAAAATAAGCTCTTAATGCTTATTCACTAATATAAAGAGAAGGGATGATTGAAATGAAAGAATTAAAAAAAGGATTTTCAGATGATTTTTTATGGGGTGGCGCAACTGCTGCCAATCAAATAGAGGGCGCATACTTAGAAGGTGGCAAGGGCCTGTCGACATCAGACTTTGCTGCATATAAAGATCCTTATGAAAAAGGAAAAGTGAACAACTTTACTTTCGATGTGAGTTCAGCTGAATTAACAAGATACAAGGAACAACCCGATGAATTTGATTTCCCGAAAAGACGCGGAATCGATTTTTACCATCGATATGAAGAGGATATTGCACTATTTGCAGAGATGGGCTTTAAAGTGTTTCGCTTGTCTATTTCATGGGCAAGAATCTTTCCAACTGGTTTAGAAGACAAGCCGAACGAAGAAGGATTGGCTTTTTACGATAACGTATTTGATGAGTGTGCGAAATATGGAATTGAACCGTTAGTCACGATGTCTCACTATGAAATGCCGATTACTTTAACAGAGAAATATAATGGCTGGATGAGTAGAGAGCTTGTCCCGTTGTTTGAAAAATATGCCCGTGCCATTTTAGAAAGATATAAAAATAAAGTGAAGTATTGGATTACATTCAATGAAATGAATATGAACCTCAACAGCCTTTACACCGGTGCTGGAATTTTAGAGGACCTAGTAGACCATAAATTACAGGCTGCGTATCAAGCATCACATCATCAATTTATCGCCAGCGCTCTCACTGTGAAGGCTGCAAAAGAAATCATTCCAAATGTCCAAATTGGCTGTATGATAAACCAAATTGAAGCCTATGCAAAAACAACGAAACCAGAGGACCAGCTGCAAGCGGTAAAATCGAACCAATTGAATATGTTCTATCCGGATGTTCAAGCTAGAGGTGAATATCCAACATACATGGTGAAATATTTTGCTGACAACGACATCAAACTTGATATCGAAGAGCAGGATGAGCAAATTTTGAAAGAGGGCATCGTTGATTTTGTGGCGATCAGCTACTATATGTCCCACGTAGCAGAAGCCCGAGAAGATGCAGCCGAGCTAGCGGGTACATTTGATAGTCCAATTAAAAATGAGCATTTGGAGTTATCACAATGGGATTGGCCAATTGATCCAATGGGGCTGCGCATTTCATTAATTAAACTGTATGACAGATACCAAAAACCTTTATTTGTTTGTGAAAACGGACTTGGCGCAAGAGATACATTGACACCAGACAGAGAAATTCACGACGATTATCGAATTGATTATTTAAAACAACATATTGAACAGATGAAAGAAGCAGTCAAAGAAGGTGTCGACTTAATGGGGTATACACCATGGGGTTGTATTGACTTAATTAGCTGCGGAACATCTCAAATGAGTAAACGCTATGGTTTGATCTATGTAGATCAAGACGACAGAGGGAATGGGACATTAAATCGTTACAAAAAAGATTCCTTCTACTGGTACAAAAAAGTGATTGCAACAAATGGGGAAGATTTATCATAATCCAGATAGAATGATGATGACACCATTGCATCCGCCTTAATTGGCCGGGTACGATGGTGTTTTTTTGTTTACCGAAAAGTAACCTCAATTATGTCATAGCAAGCGCTAGAGATCTCTTTGCTACAATCATTTGATAACAAAAGTTGGCCGAAAAATGTTTCACCTTGACCTTGAAGTATAGTTCAACCTTTATAATGTACATATAGTAAAAAAAATAATAAAAAAGGAGTAACGATGGAGTTGATGACTAGAGGAGAACTTGCCAAAAAAACAGGAGTAAGTCCTGCCGCAATTCGTTACTATGAAGAGCACAACATATTACCTGCTCCAAGACGACGTTCAAACGGTTACAGATTCTATACAGACGACTATGTTGTGAAAATTCAATTGATCAAAGATGCGAAAACGCTCGGTTATTCATTAAAGGAAATAGCTGAAATTATGGACATGCTAAGTCAAGACATAGACCTTGATACCCTAAGACAAATTGTCCATCTTAAACATGAAGAAATTGAAAAGAAAATTAAAAGCCTTCGTCTCATTCAAGACCTTTTATCTAACTTATTAAAAACCCCTGAAAAAAAAGTACAAGTCTACTTGGAATCATTTCGTGTTCCGAAGCAGGATGATCAATAAACCTATTGGGTGAAGGAGAGAAAAAAATGAGTGTAGAAATGTATCATGGTGAACGTTCTAAAGAAAGTATTCAATTTGAAACATTATTCGCTTCGCAAAGTAATAAAGAGAGTTTCTCTAGTATCGAACAGACAAAAAAATTTCTTGAGCAAAAAGGAATTGAAAATACACAGCCTTATGCCATTGGAGATGATGTGAAGTTAATCAGTGAGGTACAAGAGCAGACATTCGAAGGCATGCAAGTTTTCACATTGAATGAACAAGCATCACAAAATCAAAAAGTCATTCTCTATCTACATGGTGGTGCGTGGACAAATCAGCCTTTGAATGTCCATTGGTGGTTCATGGATAAAATGGCGCAATCACTAGGTGCGAAAGTAGTCGCTCCTATTTACCCAAAAGTACCTCATTATAGCAACCAGGATACGTATCCGAAAATGCTTAACCTATATAAAGACCTTCTGAAAACTGCTGGAAGTGCCAATCAATTGACGATCATGGGAGATTCAGCTGGCGGAAACATCTCACTTGGTCTTGCGCACCTTTTAAAGAAAGAGGATCTGCCGCAGCCGAAGGATATCGTGTTACTATCTGCGTGTGTGGATATGAGTATGAGCAACCCTCTCATATTTGAATATGCAAAAAAAGATCCGATTCTAGGTCATGAAGGAATGGGAGTCATCACAAAATTGTGGGCAGCTGATCAAAGTCTCACAGACCCATTGATTAGTCCGATTTACGGTGACTTTAAAGGGCTCGGGAAGATCACTCATTTTATCGGAACACATGATATGTTATATCCAGATGCCATAAAGCTCGATGAAAAACTATCAGCACAAGGAATGGACATCAAAACCTTTGTTTATCCTGAAATGCTGCATGTGTTTGTTGTCATGCCAATTCCAGAAGCGGCAGATGCTCTGAAGAAAATCATTCAAGTGATCAATCGATAGGGATTCAGTTCACACCTAGAAAGGGTAAATGTTCTGATGTAAATAAGGGAAAAGGTTGCTTACTTGAAAGCAGCCTTTTTCAATTGAATATGAAATAAATTCAAAATGGCCATTCACTACAGATTAAACGGTCTTTTGGCTGGTTAGTAAAGGAGAGTGAAGTTCAGTTCATCACCTCATGTTTGATATAATACATACGAGCAGTGAGGCGAAAGGGGAAACGCGATGAAAACGTTTGATCTATCACAAGAAGATATCGAATTAATAGACGAAGCAAAAAAGAAGATAATCAGTCTTTATGAAGATGACAAGCATCATGTAGGAGCAGCTATCCGGATGAAAACAGGAGAAATCATATCAGCTGTCCATATAGAAGCCTATATCGGACGGGTAACTGTTTGTGCAGAAGCCATTGCGATTGGCAGCGCTTTATCGAATGGATACAAAGATTTTGATACAATTGTTGCAGTGAGACACCCTTATTCAGATGAAAAAGATAGAAGAATTAGAGTAGTCAGCCCTTGTGGCATCTGCCGAGAGCTCATTTCAGACTTTGGACCAACATGTTTTGTCATCCTTGATATGGATGGGGAGCTGGTCAAGGTGAAAATCGAAGAACTCATTCCGCTCAAATATACTAGAAGCTGATGTACGACATAAAGATAAAGTAGGAAAAGGGATGTAGCAAACGTTACATGTGATCCTTGCTACATCCAAGATGACTGAAAAAGCGTCCAACAAAAGCGGCCCCATGTATGTTCTCCATATATTTCGTGTTAAAAATATACTGTTCCATTTGTTCAAGCTTCCGCAGACTGCGTACTAGTATTTTACGATCATCGTCAGAAAGAGTAGGATCATCATCATCTATCTTCTCCAAGGCCTTTTTCACACGTGCAGATACATGTTCAACATATAAATGGTTTTTGGATGCTGGCGGAATACATACCGCTAGGTCACAGCCTAAAAAACGAACACCATCAAGGGTGCAGTTTTCAAAATTGGCGATCAGCTTTTGTTTGCCATTTCCCTCAAACGTTATATCTATTAGCTTACCAGCAAAGGTACAATTGACGATGTTCGCTGCCTGTAAAACACGGTCATTGAATCTACAATTAGAGAAAGTACAATCGATAAACGTAGCATTCTCCAATGTCATACCCCTCATATCGCAGGAAGAAAATTCGCAATTGGTGAAGACAGCTTCGTTTTTGCCAATGCCCACAGAGCGCAAGTCTGAATGACTAAAAGTACAATGATCAATCGTACTACCGGCAAAAAATCTCGCATTCGTCAGATCACACGTATCAAATACAAGATGATCCAAGTGACAGCTCCAAAAAATAGGAAAACGAATATTTGAGTTGATGATTGTCGTTCTGCTGATTGTTTCGTTTTCATACCTGGTCACATCAGAAAATGCTTCGTTGTCTACTGATATACCAGACTCAAGTCTTCTCATCGCTATCACCCTATCATTTCTTCAGAAATTTTTCACCATCATGATGTTCATTCAGCAAGTTCATTTTCCATCAGCTCTTGTCTTTGACTCAAGATTATATCACAATACGATATGCGTTTAATGGACCTTTTGTGATATGAGGAATGTCAGAATTAATATCACAGATTTTCGCATTGATGTCTATTATGCCAAAGCTAGTGATTCGTTTAGCGTGCATATCGTGATATGTTTCAGCGGTTTCTTTTGTTTTGAATAAGTAGATTCCCTATCGGGGTCAGCTTGTATACATTCTTTGACTGAACACTAAGGTAAATCACAAAAACCTAAACAAAATCCACCGTCATAAACAATGGGTATTTGTTTAGGTTTTTTAGCGATTGGATCGTTTTCGAAGAACTAGGCATGAGACAGCGAATACTGAGAAAACGCCCGCCGATCCAGCAGCAAACACCAGCTCAAATTGTTCTGGTTTCGGTTTGAATAACAAAGGGACTGAAAGAATGAGCGCAGCACCACTAAAGCTTAATCCTAATATCAACATGGCCAATAATTTATTCATAGAAACACCTCTTACACTTAGAGTGAGAACAATGGAGACCTACTGATCTAAGTATCATTGTTATGATTCGACAACCTTTAACCGTCCTAAATGGAGTGTATCATATGATGGTAGGAGATTGTTTTTTTTCATGAAAACACAATCGTACAACAAACAACTTTAAACGAACACCGTTCTTTACGAACGGTGTTCGTTATAATATAAATGAAATGAAATTTAAAACGCTTTCCACAAAGGGATGAGGAGATGCAGAAGATGACGTCATTATCTAAGAATCAAAAGCAAATCGCTATCATCGGAGGAGGACCTGGGGGACTAACACTTGCCTTAATTTTGCAAAATTACGGTATACAAACAACCATTTATGAACGAGAGATGCATGACAAGAGCCTTGAACGAGGCGGCTCACTGGATATTCACGAAGAAACAGGTCAAAATGCCTTAAAAGAAGCAGAAGTTTATGAGAAATTTCAAAAGAACGCCCGCTATGAAGGGGAAGATTTCCGATTACTTGATAAATCAGGAAGAATTTATTTAGATGAAGAAACGGAATCAGATCAAACAGGTACTCGCCCGGAAATTGATCGTGGTGTGTTATGTGAACTACTGTTAGAACAAATTGATGCTGAAACCATCAAATATGGGTATAAACTAGAAAGATGCGTTTCATTAGAAAGTGGTATGACAGAGCTTCATTTTGAAAACGGAGTTGTCGAAACAGTTGACCTTTTGATTGGGGCTGATGGTGCTTTTTCTCGTGTGCGTCCTCTGTTAACAGATATTGAGATTGAATACTCTGGGCTCACGATGCTAGAACTGAATGTCTTAAGCGTAGAGGAGAAACACCCTGATTTAGCTGAATTTAATAAACGAGGTAAGATGTTTGCTTTGGCAGACCACAAAGGACTGATTGGGCAGTTAAACGGAGATGGCCGAATCAAAGTGTATGCAAGCCTTATGGTAGAACGCAACTGGATCGAGACTTGTGGTATACCGTTTCATCAAGCGAAAGAAGCAAAAGAACAATTATTAGCGTTATTTAGTGATTGGGATGATCAGCTGAAAAATTATATTCGTTATGCAGAAGATGCCATCATTCCAAGACGGATTTATACGCTTCCTGTCGGTTTCAAATGGAATCGTCATAAAGGAGTAACGCTTATCGGTGATGCAGCTCACGTCATGTCGCCATTCGCAGGCGAGGGTGTGAACATGGCGATGTTTGATGCAAGGGAGCTAGCACTTGCTATTGTCCGACATTCTCATCATTTTGAAAAGGCGATTGAAGAATACGAAGACATGATGTACGAATATTCATCGAAAAAAGCTAATGAATCGGAGAATAGTTTAAAACTGTGTTTTTCAAATGACGCTGCGGTCAAGCTTGCAAATATGATGAATTCTTTTCAAAAGGATGATGATTGATGCTCAATTTACTATTTTACTTTGACATGTTATAAAGAGAGTATGAACAATTCAAATCGTCGTATGATCAGTCGCCGGTCTCGGCCGGCTAAAGAACCCTTAAGCCGTGAGCTTATTGTGAAAACGGCCTATGAGCTTCTTAAGGAGCATGGGATAGAGGGCATGAGTATGCGTAAGGTGGCTAAAGCACTCGATACGGGACCTGCATCCTTGTATGTCTACGTGAACAATGTTCAAGAACTCAGTGCTTACGTATTGGATTATGGTCTCGGACAAATGGTCTATCCAGATTCAAAGGATAGCACATGGAAAGAACAGTTATTCGACCTATTGCATACTTATTTCCTCCTGCTATTCGAAAAACCTGGTCTCGCTGAAATTTCTCTTTCCACCATTCCACAAGGAACGAACTTTATTCAGTTGACCGAACGTATTCTCGCTGCATTGCATGAAGGCGGGATCAAATCTACATCTGCAGCATGGGGAGTAGACCTATTGCTGTTATACGTATCTTCTGTAGCATACGAAAAGGTCTCTTGGAAGAAACAAGGCTCTTCACAGATTTCAGACGCAAAAAAAGCATTTCTTCAAGCAGACAAAACGCAGTTTCCTTTCATTCATCGTGTAAAAGAAGAAATGTTTGCAGGTGATACCGTATCAATGGAACGGTTCCGATGGGGAATTGACGTCATTTTGTATGGCATCCAGCAGGAAGACAATTAGAAAGGAGCACAAGCAAAAAGCAGTCAATGGCTGCTTTTTTTATATGATGATTTTCATATTTGTGATCTTGTGAGCATTACAATATATAAATAAATCTATATATTGTTTTTATATATAAAAAATTATATAATCTAGTGGAATAAAAAAATGAGGTGCTTAGGCATGGAACATATTAAAAAGTTATTAGAGAGTTATATTCCTTTAGCAAAATCTACTGCAAAAATGTTTGGACCAAATTGTGAAGTGGTGATTCATGATTTAACGAATCCTCAAGCATCTGTCATGTTTACAGTAAATAACCATGTGACAGGAAGAGAAATCGGCCAATCATTTGATCATCTAGTCAAGACTGTATTACAATCAGAAGATTTTAAAGAAGATTATCTGGCTGGTTATACATTTGTAACAGAAGATAAGCGTACGATTCGTTCTTCGACTTCATTAATACGTGATTCAAAGCAAAAAGTGATCGGTGCTTTCTGTATCAATTTTGATGTTGAAGCACTGAATCAAATGCAGCAATTTATGGATACTTTTCTTACTACACAAGTGGAAGCTCAAGAGAAAGAAACAACATCAAATGATGATCTTGAAAATGTGGAAGAAATAGTAGATCAATTGATTCAACAAATCATTCAAAACAGTGTTCACCCAGTCATGAAACGTCATGAAAAAATTGAACTAATCAAATTTATGGATGAAAAGGGCATTTTTTTAATGAAAGGATCTGTTGAGAAGGTCGCATCTATGTTAGGTATTTCCAAAGTAACCGTCTATAGCTATTTGGATGAAATCAAAAATAAATCGAGGTAAGGAGTGTCAAAATGGAAAGCATACTCGAGGTAGGAAATCTAAAATCAAACGGACACTATGCATTCGCAACCATTCATCAAAACACGGTCTATGTGTCAGGACAATTTGCCATCAATCCTGAAACGACAGAAAAAGAGTTCGGCCCCATTGAAAAAGAGACATTACAAGCGCTTAAGAATGTAGAGATGATTGTAGAGGCTGCTGGAAGTCAAAAAGAAAAGATTTTGCGCATGACATTATACATTTCAGATATTGAATTATGGGACAAAGTAGATGCGGTTTATACTGAATTTTTCGGTGAACATAAACCAGCACGTACGATTGTACCAACGAATGAATTACATTTTGGTTTCAAAATTGAAATGGATGCCATTGCCTATATTTAGAATATTTTTTTGACCACCCTATATAAAAAATTATATTTTATATAAAAAAATATTCAAAGGGGTAGATGATGAATGAATCAATTAATTTGTAACCATTGCGGGGAAAAATATGAGATGACACCAACTCTATGGAAATGTGATTGTGGTGGAGTATTCAATCTAGTGAAAGATACCCCGAAAATAGACGTCACAGCTTGGGATCACTATCCAAATTCATTGTGGCGTTATGTTGAAACCATGCCATTTCAAAAAGATTCTAAGACGTGGGAAACTGTGACAATGGGGGAGGGCCAATCTCCTTTAATCGTTCTAGATCCTAATGAGCCAAACACTTATGTAAAAGTTGATTATATGATGCCGACACTATCATTTAAAGACCGTGGAGCAGCTGTGTTAATGACAAAAGCTAAGGAATTAGGGGTAACAAAAGTCATTGCTGATAGCAGCGGGAATGCAGGAACGGCAATTGCTGCGTATGCGGCGCGTTGTGGTATTGCCTGTGACATCTATCTAAGTGATCAAACGTCACCTAAAAAAGTCGCTCAAATAAAAGCCCACGGAGCAACGATTAAAGAAATTCATGGTACACGAGAGGACATTGCAGCTGCGGCCCAAAAGGCAGTAGACGAGGAAAACGTTTTTTATGCAAGCCATGTCTATAACCCTTATTTTTTCGAAGGTACAAAAACATACGCCTATGAAATCTTTGAGCAACTAAAAGGAGCACCGGATGCTTTAATCATTCCGGTTGGAAACGGCACTCTGCTGCTCGGTGCGTATTATGGCTTTAAAGAGTTATTTGAAAATGGTCTCATTCATAAAATACCGAAAATTGTTGCTGTCCAAGCGAAAAACTGCGCACCCCTTGTGAAAGCCTATCAAAATGAAGAAGAATCAGCATCACCTGTCACAAATAAAGGGACTGTAGCAGAAGGGATCGCTATTGCTGCCCCAGCGCGTTCTAAACAAATTTTAGAAGCTGTATACAAGACGAATGGTACGTTTATTGATATTGAAGAAGAAGAAATTATACATGCACGCTCTAAACTGAGTGAGAAAGGATTTTATGTCGAAGTGACATCTGCCATCAATTTTGCGGGTTACATGAAATATCAAAAGGAATCAGAAGAAACCATTATCATACCTCTTTGTGGGGCAGGGATTAAATCAAAATAACCTTAGGACTCTGGTAGAATAGAGCGTTGCGTGCCTCGTTGTCCTATTATAGGTTCAATCAGGAGTAATATTTGCGAAATGAATTTAGATGATATGGAGGGATTTGGCGGGGACATACCCCTTTGAAAACTTTACAGATGACATCATTCCTTTGCTGGATCTTTCGGATTCTGATAGTTACTTAATGCCAGATGTTTGTAAGACTGTTGCAGTTAGATTACGTCAACTGATCCACAATTGGCCTGATATGATATAGATAAGAAGAACGCTCTCTATCTGGCAGAAGAAATGGAGTTAGCGCATCAACAAAATGAGCCAATCGGATTGATATAAGATGAGAAGAAAGCTACTTTAGAAAGCATGTTTAAACTGTAGTAGCTTTCTTTCCACTCTACCTAATTATTTTTCATTTGTTCCTCTCCCCAATAGCATATCTCATCTAATACAGGCATCAGTGATAAACCCTTTTCAGATAAACTATATTCTACTTTTGGAGGCACTTGGGGATATTCTTTACGATGAATTAAGTGATCCGCCTCAAGCTCTTTTAGTGTATTGGTTAATGTTTTAAAAGAAATCGTTCCGAGCTTACGTTTCAGCTGATTATAGCGAACAGGACCATCGTTTGAATATAAAGCATACAGAACTGGCATTTTATATTTCCCACCAATTAATGACAAAGTATACCCAAAACCAGTATCTTTTAGCTCAGCTTTCGTCTGGAAGGACTCCTCATTCATTTTATACTCTCCTTTGGGTTAGTATCGCACTTTGATTACCGTACTTGTAGTATGTTATAGCATACAATAAAATCAATGTACATCAAAAAATGATGCAAAACTCAGAAAAAGGGTGAATGAATAATGAAAACGATTGTCTATGCACATCCTTGGGATGGAAGCTATAATCATGCCATTTTGACTTCCATAACAGAAAAATTAGAAACAAAGAGAGAACCGTTTCAAGTGATCGATTTATATAAAGATGGATTTAATCCTGTTTTTACAGCTGAAGAATTAAAGCATTTTCATAAAGGAGAAACGCCTTATCTATTAGTGAAGGATTATCAAGAAAAATTAAAACAGTCAACAGAATTGGTATTTATTTTCCCAGTCTGGTGGTGGGATCTACCTGCTATGTTAAAAGGATTTATTGATAAAGTGATGTTAAGCGGTTTCGCATTCATTGAAGATCAAAACACTGGTACTTTGAAAGGTTTATTGACAAATATAAAAAAAACAACCGTGATCTCAACATCAACTACAGATAAAAAGTATATAGAATCTGAAGCTGGAAATGCCATTCAAAGCGTTTTTATTAACAGAACGCTAGCAGATTTGGGATTGAAAAATGAATCCACGAAATGGATTCATTTTTCTAGAGTGAACTTAACAACAGATGAAAAGAGAAAGCAATTTTTAAAAGAAATATCCCAGATTATTTGATTTACAGTACAACAAATAAGGGCCATCTTCTACGACCGATTTAATTTATTGAGAAGGTCGTAGAAGTTTTGTCATTTAAGCAACAACAAATCGTGCCTGCCTAATTGACCTCTTGCACTCCTCCAAATACACCATTATTTAAATCCATACCATTTCTGTGTTTTTTTAATATTTTTTATAGCACTGCCGGCTCAAGCAGATTGTTAACATCATTTTCATTAAAGATAATACTGACTCATGCCATTTTTAAAGATAGGCAGGGTCTTAGTCACTAGCTCTTCTGATGAAATAAGTCTTCCATCCTTATTCCATGTGTATGCAGCTCCGTATATCCCCCAACTTAGCATAGTAGATAGGGTTGCTACCATTTGTTTATCCTCTAATTCGATGATGTTTTTAGTTCCTTTTAGCATAAGATCAGCTATTAGTTTCTGTAACTCCTCTTTAATTTTACTTTCGATAATAGTTCCTAAAGAATGATAACCTTTGGGACATAGGTCGCTTATCTCTTTATGGTGATCACACATGGCTAGAAAAATATTTGCAATGACTTTTTCATTGAATCCATCGTGATCATTGAGTCTTTTTTTCAATTTGTCTGTAAATGTATTGGTGATTGTAGAATGTAATAAATCAAATTTATCGTCAAAGTGCGCATAAAATGTAGCCCGGTTAATAGTAGCCTTTTCTGTGATATCACGTACCGTTATATGGTTGAAATCTTTTTCACTAGCTAACGAAAGAAAAGAGTCTACAATCAATTGTCTTGTACGAAGTATTCTCGGATCTTTTTTTGGCATAATTATTTTTTCTTCTCCTTTTAGGGTTCATCATCTTGTCTAAAAACGACAATACATTAGAAGTGTTGCGTAAACTACATATTGGCTATTTTGGTTATTGTTTATTATTCTTTTTCATCTTATCATCAATTATACAACGCGCGTTGCTTAAATAACACATGTTATTACGAAAGATTTTTGATCAAGGAAATCATTGTGATCATTCTGAATAACAAAAGGAGATAGACGACCATGAACATCACTATTTTTGGTGCAACTGGTGCAATCGGTCAACTTTTAACACAGTTTGCATTAGAAAACGGAGATATCGTTACGGTATATGTTAGAAACCCTGAGAAAATCAAGCAAAAGCATTCGAATTTACGCATTGTAACGGGTGAACTAACGAACACTTCAGCTATTGAAACGGCAGTTTCAGAAGCTGATGTCGTGATAAGCACCTTAGGTCCCGGCATTGATTTGTCTCGAAAACAAAAAGGTACACCGATCGCCGATGGACATAACCGAATTGTCAAAGCGATGAAGAAGTTCACCAAAAAAAGGTTGATTACACTCGCGACGCCAGCCTTGCAATCTGAAGACGATAAGAAAAGCTTATCGACGATATTGCCAAGAATATTGCCTAAACTTCTCATGCCAAATGGTTATGCCGAAATGAAGAAGATAGGAGAACTGATTAAAGAATCGAACCTGGATTGGACAGTCGTTCGAATCATTAATCCTAATATCAAATACAACGGGCAATCTTACGGTTATTCATTCGGCGATCAGCCAGCTAAAATGTCCGTATCTAGGGAAAATGTCGCTAAACTCATGTATGACGCTGCTAGGCAACACCAATTAATCGGAAAAATGCCCATTGTCTATAATCATTAAATCAGCTTTTTGTATGAGGTTGTTGATTCAGCAGAAATTATAGGAATCATTTAGGGTCATACCAAAATATTGCGTGTGCATTCTTTTTATAAGTATTCAAAATCAAAATCATAAAGGGGACATGATCATGTCAAAAGTATTATTTGTTAAAGGAACACCTCAAAGTGAGGAACAATCAAGAAGTACGCAAGTTGCTAGAGCATTTATCACTGAATATAAGAAAGTAAATCCAACGGATGAAATAATAGAAGTAGATGTCTATTATGCAAATGTGCCATTAATCGATGCTGATTTTTTAACTGGACAAAAGAAGTTAAGAAGTGGGGAAGTGCTAACAGATGTTGAATCACAAAAAATAGAAGCAGTGAATGCATTCACAAAGCAATTTATGGAAGCAGATAAATATATCATTCAGTCTTCAATGTGGAATTTAGGAATCCAACCTTTATTAAAAGCCTATTTTGATACAATCATGAGTGCTGGAAAAACGTTTAAATATACATCAGAAGGTCCAGAAGGATTGATGAAAGGGAAAAAAGCAATCCATATTCATGGTATGGGAGGATTTTATTCGCAGGCAATTGGAATGGAACATTCCGATTCTTACGTAAGAGGTGCGCTGAAGTTTGTTGGAATTGAAGTGGAACCAACGATTTTTGTTGAAGGTATTGACTATGATCCAACTAAAGAAGAAGAAATTGTTACTTCAACAATTGAAAAAGCAAAAACGGTAGCACGAACGTTTTAAAAAAGAGCATTGGTGGGATTAGTTAAAAAGATTTTAATTAACATCATCCCACCTCGCACGTTCAAAAGCGTAATAAAGAAGAATAGACAAAATACATTCATTAAAATCATAAAGGGGGAACATAGGATGAAAGTAGAAATTTGGTCTGATTTTGTTTGCCCGTTTTGTTATATTGGCAAACGTCAATTTGAAATAGGGTTAGAACAGTTTGAACATAAAGAAGAGGTCGAAGTCTTATTTCGACATTTTCAATTAGATCCATATGCGAAAAAAAATACAGGAATGGATATCCATCAAGTATTATCCTCTAAGCATGGTGTCCCATATGAAAAAGCAAAAGTACTGAACAATCAATTGAAACAGAAAGCAAAAGAGGTTGGGTTAGATTATCAATTTGATACAATGATTCCTACGAATTCATATGATGCACTTCGTCTTTCTTATTATGCAAAAGAGAAAGGGAAGATTCGGGAGTTTATGGAACGTATTTTGAAAGCTCATTTCACAGATTCACTAGATATCGGTGATCACGCAACACTTGCTCAACTTTCAAGTGAAATAGGTCTTGATGGCAACGAAGCTTTGGATGTTTTATCAAATGATCAATATAGCGAGAATATCGCAGCTGATAGAGCCGAGGGATCTAAAATTGGGATTCAGGGCGTGCCCTTTTACGTTGTGAATGATAAATATGTCATCTCAGGAGCACAACCTAGCGAAGTGTTTTTAGAAACATTACAACAGGTATGGAAAGAAGAGTACGGGAATCGTAAGGTTGAAGAGCATAAATTAGAGTCGTCGCTCGATGAATATTGTTCAGATGGAACATGTAAATTTTAATGGATATTCAAAAAAGATATAGAAATCACAAAAGATTGATATAGCTACTTTAAATACCACTTTATAATGAAACATTTACTTCCAAAAATCAAAGGGGTTTAGCGATATGAAAAATACAATTTTTCAAGGTACAATCGAGCATTCAGGATTTGTAGTACCCGATATCGAAGTAGCAGTTGAATTCTTCACTCATATTTTGGGTTTTGAAGTCTTGTTCCGGCCAAAACGGATGCAGTTTGAGGACGATAGTTTAAAAAGGTACTTTGGGGTTCACGAACATTCAGTTGTAGAAGGGGCGGCATTTTTGCAATATGGCGGTAGAAAGATCGAACTGGTTCAATGGTCGACGCCAGATCAACAGAATGTTCACCTAAAACCCAGTGATATCGGTGTAGCCCATCTAGCTATTACAGTTACCGATATAGAAGAGGCTTTAAAATATTTTGCAGAACAGTCTGATGTTAAAGTCAGAGAGCTGAGCTCTCTTGGATTTTTCTATATCACAACTTCATGGGGGATGGAGATTCAAATAATGGAATTACCCCAAAAACCTTTATGACCTATCTAATTTGTACCAAGACAAGAACAAGGGTCCTTTAATTAGTTGAAACAATAACTGTATCTTAATTTGTGGACCCTCTTTCACCTTCTGATCATAGGACACCAAGAAGGGTCCTTTCCATCTAATTGACCTCTTGCAGGCAATTGATCATTGTTTTCTCCTCTTAATACCTCACTAATATCCTGCTTTCTTAAAATCCATATCATTTCTGTGCTTTTTGATGTCTCTTTTAGCTTTGGCAGCTCTAGCAAAGTGTTAACAGCAGAATGCCCAATGCAATTCTGATACCGAGTCAGATCGCGATTTAAAATATCAGGAATGCCATTCGATTAGCAACTCTTTTTTCATTTTCTGTCATAATCCCTTCAGCATTTATTGGGTTAGGGTTTTTCCACGTACCAGTGGCATGTATAACCGTCTTTGCCTCGTAAGTTTTTTCTTCTTGATTATTTAATTTCACTCGAATGATAAAAGGCACAAGACCTCTGTCTTTTGTTTTTATCAACACCTTTTTTGCCAATATAGAGAACTGGGCTATTTAAATAACTATGTGGTTTCATTTGAAGAAGAGAAGTCGGTATTTAAATCAATCATTTTCACACGAATCAATTTTTGTTTGAATTCATATAATCAATTGATTATATAAGTTTTCAGTTATATACTATTGAAGGAGTTGAAAAGAGGGGGAATCATTGTGACTACAGATGTTTCAATTGGTGTGACACATATGTCGAATTGTTTAAAAACACTCAGTGATCAAAGAAGACTGATCATGATGAAATTGTTTTTGGAGAAAGAATATTGTGTTTGTGAACTGGTAGATATGTTCGAAATGAGTCAACCAGCGATTAGTCAGCATCTACGAAAATTAAAAAAAGCTGGATTTGTTCATGAGAACAGAAAAGGGCAGTGGCGTTATTATTCAATCAATACACTGTCTCCAGAATTTGAGACGATTCGGATCATCTTAAATCAAATTGATAAAGAAGATGACCTTTTAAAAAGTATACAACATAAAGCAACAAACATTTCTTGTTCGTAAGGAGGGATGGGTTTGAGTTTTGCCGTTTTATCATTAATCATATTTTTGTTCACTTTGGTACTGGTTATTTGGCAGCCAAAAAATTTATCCATAGGGTGGTCCGCTTGTGGAGGAGCTATTTTAGCATTAATCGTAGGTGTTGTGAATGTAGACGATGTGATCACCGTGACAGGCATTGTTTGGAATGCGACTTTAGCTTTTGTCGCCATTATCGTCATTTCACTCATCCTTGATCGAATCGGCTTTTTTGAATGGGCAGCATTGCATATGGCAAAGGCTGCAAAAGGCAGTGGGCTACGTATGTTTGTGTATGTGACCATCCTTGGTGCAATCGTCGCTGCTCTATTTGCAAACGATGGTGCAGCACTTATTTTGACACCCATTGTTTTAGCCATGGTCAGAGCATTACACTTCAATGAAAAAATAGTATTCCCTTTTATTATCGCGAGTGGGTTTATTGCAGATACAACATCGCTTCCACTTGTCGTAAGTAATTTGGTGAACATTGTAACAGCCGACTATTTCAACATTACATTTATTGAATATGCATCCAGAATGGTTGTTCCAAACCTTTTTTCGTTGCTTGCGAGTATCACTGTACTGTACCTTTTCTTTAGAAAGAGTATACCTAAACACTATGATATGAATGAGTTAAAACACCCAAGTGAAGCAATAAAAGATCCAAAGATGTTTAGATTATCTTGGTATATATTAGCTTTTTTGTTGATTGGTTATTTTGCAAGCGAATTTTTATCTATACCTGTATCGGTCATAGCTGGAGTGATTGCTATTTTATTCTTGGTCATTGCACAAAAAAGCCCTTCTGTTCAAACAAAAAGCGTTCTAAAAGAAGCTCCCTGGGCGATCGTTTTCTTTTCTATAGGTATGTACGTTGTTGTCTATGGCATGCGAAATGCAGGGCTTACTGATGCTCTTTCTAGCGTGATTCAAGCTGTAGCAAATCAAGGTTTATTGGCAGGTACTCTTGGTATGGGATTTATCGCAGCGATTCTTTCATCTGTCATGAATAATATGCCGACGGTCATGATCGATGCATTAGCCATTTCCGGCACCGATACACAAGGAATGATGAGAGAAGCGTTAATATACGCAAATGTCATTGGTTCTGATTTAGGACCAAAAATTACGCCCATTGGCTCCTTAGCAACACTACTATGGCTCCACGTCCTTTCTCAAAAAGGTGTGAAGATTTCCTGGGGGACATATTTCAAAATAGGGGTCATTTTAACTGTACCAACGCTATTCATCACACTTTTAGCATTGTATTTCTGGCTAATGATTATACATTAAAGGAGACGATCAACATGTCAAAGAAAACAATATACTTTTTATGTACCGGTAATTCTTGCCGCAGTCAAATGGCTGAAGGTTGGGCTAAAAAACATCTTGGAGATGAGTGGAAGGTCTATAGTGCTGGTATCGAAGCTCATGGATTAAATCCGAATGCTGTAAAAGCAATGAAAGAAATAGGGATTGATATTTCTAATCAAACGTCTGACCTGATTGATCAGAAAATATTGCATCACGCTGACTTAGTCGTCACACTATGCGGGGACGCAGCTGATAAATGCCCGATGACTCCACCTCATGTCAAACGTGTCCATTGGGACTTTGATGATCCAGCAAAAGCAGAAGGAACAGAAGAAGAGAAGTGGTCATTTTTCCAAAGGGTAAGAGATGAAATTGGAGATCGATTGAAACAGTTTGCTGAGACTGGAAAGTAGTGCTGCGTTTGAGTCGATTGAATATAAAATCTAATAATAAAGAGGATCAAGTCAAAGATTCTCTTTTTGCATTAATTAATATCTAGTTTACATAATATATATTCTAGGAAGTTAAA
The DNA here is from genome assembly GCF_038003325.1 of Bacillus sp. FSL K6-3176. NCBI lineage: Bacteria > Bacillati > Bacillota > Bacilli > Caryophanales > Bacillaceae > Bacillus > Bacillus sp. FSL K6-3176. The sequence goes on along the minus strand of NZ_JBBOOX010000001.1, from coordinate 1,822,475 downwards.
CAACAATTGAATTTTCTTTGTCTCATTATTAAGTATACTTATCTTATTGAGATAAAATAAAAAATGAAAATCCAAAGGTTGATTCGTCAGATTTTCATTCCTCTAAATGTTTTAAGATTTTTGCAGGATTCCCGCCAACAATCACATTTGACGGAACATCTTTTGTCACAACGGATCCTGATGCAATGACAGCATGATCTCCGATTGTCACACCTGGATTGATAATGGCACCGCCGCCAATCCATACATGATGTCCAATTGTGACTGGTTTGCCGAATTCAATACCTGTTTGACGTTCTTCTGGATTTAACGGATGTCCAGCTGTATATATATGTACATTTGTCGCGCTTTTGCTCGATCTGCCATCAATGTGTGGTCATTTGGGTGAGATAGTATTGATCATCTTTTCTTTTTCTGTTTTCATGTTCATCTCCCTTTTATTGAAAATTCATTCATCGTTTGAATGAATGCCTCGGTGAATTGTGTCGTCGTCTCATTTCCTCCTAAATCCTTCGTTTTCAAGTTCTTTTTTAAGGTCTCACCAAGAGTATGTTCGATCAGACTGGCTGTCTGTTTTAATCTTTCATCCTTATATTTCACATGTAGCCAGTTACAAAGCATCACTGTAGAAAGAATCATGCCCATTGGATTGGCGATATTTTGACCAGCTATATCAGGTGCTGAACCATGTGCCGCCTGTGCCATCGCTTGATTTTCGTTGCAATTTAATGAGGGTGCCATTCCTAAACTGCCGACTAGTTCCCCTGCAAGATCAGATAAAATGTCGCCAAACATATTTTCTGTCACAATCACATCAAAATCACCTGCACGTCTCACTAAATGGGCAGCCATCGCATCAATATGAATATCCTCAACCTCCACTTGTGGATATGCTTTCGCTACCTCTTGACATGTTCGTAAAAACAAGCCAGATCCTAATTTGATCACGTTCGCTTTATGAACAATGGTGACTTTCCCCCTCCTCTCCACTGCACGTTGAAAGGCCGCGTGGGCAATACGGGTAATTGCTTTTTTTGTAAACACACCTGTAGATATGGCGACATCTGGTGTAATCATACACTCTCCTGTCCCCTGATACATATTCCGGTCTGGATAAAAGCCTTCTGTATTTTCTCGAAAAATGACAAGGTCGACGCCACTGGCAACGCTTTTCACACCTGGTAGCGATTGCGATGGACGAATATTTGCAAATAAATCAAATGTATGACGCAGTTCTCCACTTGGATTTCTTCTTTCTTTCAATTGATCAGGATATGAAGCTGAATCATGAGGTCCTAATATCCAGCCATGGCATTTTTTCAAGGCGGCTATCGTAGAAGCTGGCACTGAATCTTGATGAGAATGAATGGCTTCAGCACCGATAGGACACTCTACAAATTCCACAAATGGTTCATTGAACTGTGACAGCGCTGTCTTTAAAATACGCATACTAGAATTAACAATTTCCGGTCCAATCCCGTCTCCCTTTAAAACACCTATTCGATATGACATATGTATCGCCCCTTTTGTCTTTATTCTATCAAAGAATGATGAAGTTGGAATATTTTCTTCATGATGATCCTCCCTCATGTTATTTACGAATCAAGAAGTCTCCTTTATAATCGAGTAGATTTGTTCTGTATGACTACATAGATATGAGGGATTAGATGAAATTAAAGTGGTATAAAGCGATTATTGTTATTTTTACGATGTCTGGGATCTCCATCTCCACTTGGTTTTCAAGAACACCAGAAGTGAGAGATTTGTTGCAAGCAGATACAGGCACAATGGGACTCATTTTACTCGGCCTATCTGTAGGTTCCATTGTCGGGCTGATTCTTTCCAATGTATTCGTTCGCAAAAAAGGCGGCCGAGTGGCGATTGTGGTCAGCGCTTTTTTGATGTTTATTGGATTCTCAACCCTTGCAATCGGCGCCGCCCTCTCTTCTACGCTAATTGTCACTGCTGGTCTTTTTCTTTTTGGTTCAGGCTCAGGTATGTGCAATGTAGCCATGAACTTAGAAGGAACGGAGATTGAGTATCAGATCAAGAGAACGATCCTGCCGATTTTGCATGCTTCTTTCAGTATTGGAACGTTAATTGGTGCAGGTGCCGGAATTCTCTTTATTTATTTAGGTGTGTCTGTCCTCATTCACCTTCTCACCATTGCACTCCTTTTCTTTCTCAGTATCCTGATTTGTACACGGTTTATTCCGCACGGGACAGGAAAAGATCCGGATGAGACGCAGACAGAATCCGTTGAGGCTTCTCAAACATCATGGCTGAACAAACGAACGATCTCATTAGCGATGATTGCCTTATGTCTCGCATTTGTAGAAGGTTCTGCAAATGATTGGATTCCACTAGCAATGGTTGATGGCTATCAGGTTTCTCATTCAATGAGTACGGTCATCTACGCATTATTTTTGTGCGGGATGATTAGTGGCAGACTACTGAGCGGACGTTTCATTGATCGCTTTGGCAGGGTGCTATTGCTAAGAATCGCGATCTTATCTGCTGCCGCCGGACTATTCTTGGTGATTTTAAAGATTTCACTCGTCGTGTGTATGATATCTATCTTTTTATGGGGACTTGGCGCGTCCTTAGGCTTCCCGCTGACCATTTCAGCAGCTGGTGATGATAGCCGCTATGCTGTCAAACGTGTCAGTATCGTCACTTTATCTGGGTATACAGCCTCTCTATCAGGGCCCCCTGTTTTAGGACTGCTCGCCAATCAAGTCGGACTGCTTCATGCGTTTATTTTTGTTCTGTTTGCCATTTGTATTGCAGGAATCTTCACAAAAGCTGTTGCAAAACCGACATCAATACATTCTTTTTGAAAAGTGCCAGATCTTTGATCTCGGTACTTTTTTTAAATTTAAAAAATAAAATTGAAACCTTTCATGAAGTGAAACAGTCCTATAGATGTCTTGATGTTTAGCGCTTTTTTAAAGAGGGAAAGTAAAAAAATAAGACTTTTCAAATAACTGAAAACGTGGTAAGATCATGAAAATAAACAGGAAGGGGTGAGAAAAATGAAAAAAAATATGCTGTTAAAATTAGCAGTCTTATTCATAGCACTTGCAAGTTTTCATTTGTTCTCAATGCCTCATTCCGTTCAGGTATACCATCATGCAAAGGTGGTTGCTGATCAAGAATCACATGAAATGAAAATCGTTCAGACAGCAGGCGATGAAAAGAAACAAAAACATGTGAACGCAGTATTTGCGGCATTTACAGCACTGCTAGTCATTGGCAGTATGGCAGCTGGATTTGCACGCATCACTTATACTGATCGATTTGACCGGAAAAAGAAGCATTTACTTGCAGTGTTCTACCAGTCTTCGAATTTCCGAGTAGCTCGTGTTAACCCAACCATTTAAATCAAACAAAATTGGGAGGTTTTACACGATGTTATTTTTCTTAAGAGTATTCATTCTAGGTCTGTTCTCTGTCACTTCACTTTCTCTTTTCGTTTACCAAGGAATTGAAGTAGTGCATGCCATTACAAGCATGTTTGGCAATCACGAGAGTTAAATTGACCTCATCATAAAAAACCCCCTGCCTTACGCAGGGGGTTTTCGTTATGCTTATTTATTGTCATCTTGGTCAGATGCAGCAGGTGATAAAAGAACTTGAGTTACTTCTCCCTGCTCTTCCTCATCTAAAATAAACGATCCATTGCTATAACGATCATTTGCCCTTAGTGTGGAAATATCGAGCGGGATCGTGGCACCCTTTTCCGTATCAATCTCAAGTGTATCGTGCAGTGAAGCAGCAATCACAGCAACAATTCTGTGAGGGTTTTTCTTTAATTCTCTTAGCATGATCACTCCACGTTTTGCTCTTGATGTCTTATCAAATTCAGAGAGGTTCATCCGCTTCACAGCACCTCTTTGTGTCGTGAGCACAAGCACATTGTTATTCGGATCAATGATTTGTCCAGAGACCACCTCGTCTCCGTCCTTCAAATTGATGCCTTTCACACCAGCCGCTCTCGGACCGACCACACTCACTTCTTCTTCATCAAACCATAATCCATAGCCATTTTTCGTTGCAATAAACAATTCTTGCTGACCTGTTGTAACATGAACATCTACAAGTTCATCATCACCTTTTAAATTCAAGGCGACAAGCGGTTTTGAATAACGCTGCGCTTTATATTGAAGAAGCTCTGTTTTCTTCACCATACCGCCTTTTGTGAAGAACAGGAGATACGATGATTCATCGAATTCTTTAATTGGGATCGCTTTTTGAATGGATTCATCGCGATCAATCGAAATAATATTCGTAATGTGCTGCCCCATGTCTTTCCAGCGTATATCTGGCAACTGATGAACTGGACAGTAAATGTAGCTCCCTTTATTCGTAAATAGCAGAAGAACATCTGTTGTATTCATTTCAAACTGGTGAATCAGTCGGTCTGTATCCTTCATACCGAAGTCCTTACCGTTTGATGCAGCATATGAACGCTGGCTTGTCCGTTTGATGTATCCATCTTTTGTGACTGTGACGTACACGTCCTCTGATGCGATCATCACTTCAAGGTTAATCTTAATTTCTTCAATTTTTTCCTCAATGACGGATCGTCTTTCATCAGCATACGTCTTTTTCAACTTCTTCAAGTTGTTCGTAATGACTTTAAACAGCTTCTTCTCATTCGCTAAGATGTCTTCAAGCTCTGCAATTCGCACGTCAAGCTCTCTTGCTTCGTCTCTTAGTTGAGTGATATCTGTATTTGTTAAACGATATAACTGGAGAGAAACAATCGCTTCTGATTGAGCTTCTGTAAAATCATATTTCTCCATCAAATTGTTTTTCGCATCACGCTTATCATTAGACGAACGAATCGTCGCAATGACTTCATCTAAAATGGAAAGAGCTTTAATTAATCCATCTACAATATGATGACGTTCTTTTGCTTTTCGAAGCTCGTATGCTGAGCGGTTCGTCACCACTTCTTTTTGATGAGCAATGTAAGCGTCTAGTACAGTTGTAAGCGTCATTAAAGTCGGTCTTCTGTTATGTATCGCGACCATATTAAAGTTATATGGGATTTGCAGATCAGAATTTTTATATAAGAAATTCAAGACACCATTCGCATCCGCTTCTTTTTTCAGCTCTACAACAATCCGAAGGCCGGTACGATCCGTCTCATCCCGAACCTCAGAAATTCCTTCTACTTTTCTTTCAATGCGGAACTCATCCATCTTTTTGACAAGATTGGCTTTATTCACTTCATAAGGAATTTCTGTGATCACGATTTGCTGGCGTCCACCGCGGATGGTTTCAATCTCCGCTTTTCCGCGAATCATAATCTTTCCTTTACCTGTTTCATATGCCTTCTTAATACCATCCACACCTTGAATGATCCCGCCTGTTGGGAAATCTGGTCCTTTGATGACTGTCATTAAATCCTCAACCGTACAATGCGGCTGTTCGATTCGCTTAATCACGCCATCAATCACTTCTCCTAAATGGTGCGGCGGAATATCAGTCGCATAACCGGCTGAAATCCCTGTTGACCCGTTCACAAGAAGGTTGGGAAACATCGCTGGCAAGACAACAGGCTCTTTGCTTGTATCATCAAAGTTCGCGACAAATTCGACTGTCTCCTTGTCGAGGTCCTTTAAAAGCTCTGATGCAATGGCAGAAAGCCTTGCTTCCGTATAACGCATGGCAGCAGGAGGATCTCCGTCGATACTCCCGTTATTTCCATGCATCTCAATCAGCACGTTTCGCACTTTCCAATCCTGGCTCATTCTCACCATTGCTTCATAAACAGATGAATCACCATGCGGATGATAGTTACCAATGACGTTACCGACTGTTTTGGCAGCTTTACGGAAGTTTTTATCTTGTGTATTTCCTTCTGCATACATTGCATATAAAATTCTTCGTTGTACAGGTTTTAATCCATCACGTGCATCTGGAAGTGCACGATCTTGGATAATATATTTACTATAGCGACCAAAACGGTCCCCAATCACTTCTTCTAACGGTAAATCATGAAATCGTTCTTGTTGTGCCATGTTTAAACCTCCTCAGCTAGCGACAAGTTTTCATTTTCAAGAATGTTGCTTTCCTCATCAAGTCCAAAGGCGACATTCTTTTCAATCCATTTACGGCGTGGTTCTACTTTGTCACCCATCAGTGTCGTGACGCGGCGCTCCACTCGTGCAGCATCATCGATCTTCACCCTGACAAGCGTTCTCGACTCTGGATTCATTGTCGTTTCCCATAGCTGGTCGGCATTCATTTCACCTAAACCTTTATAGCGCTGAATCGTATATCCTTTTCCAACTTTCTTTAGTACGTCATCCATTTCTTCATCAGACCAAGCATATTCAATGACTTCTTTCTTCCCTGAGCCTTTGCTAACTTTATATAAAGGCGGAAGGGCAATGAATACTTTGCCATGCTCAATCAGCGGCTTCATATAGCGGTAGAAGAATGTAAGCAATAGAACCTGAATATGCGCGCCATCTGTATCAGCATCTGTCATGATGACAATTTTGTCATAATTGATGTCTTCTACATTAAAATCGACACCAACCCCGCCGCCAATAGCATGGATAATGGTGTTGATTTCTTCGTTTTTGAAAATGTCCGCAAGCTTTGCTTTCTCTGTATTAATGACCTTCCCTCGAAGCGGCAGCACCGCTTGGAATTTTCGATCACGACCTTGCTTGGCTGATCCACCCGCTGAGTCGCCCTCTACTAGATACAGTTCATTTCTTGCCGGGTTTCTAGATTGAGCAGGTGTTAATTTTCCGCTTAGTGTCGCTTCAGATTTTTTCCGTTTCTTGCCGCTCCTTGCTTCTTCTCTTGCTTTTCTAGCCGCTTCTCTTGCCTGCTGCGCTTTAATTGCCTTTTTCACAAGCAGTGTCGCCGTTTCGCGATTTTCTTCAAGAAAATAAGCCAATTTTTCAGAAATCACGGCATCAACAGCTGACCTTGCCTCACTCGTTCCAAGCTTTCCTTTTGTTTGTCCTTCAAATTGAAGAAGTTCTTCAGGAATTCTCACAGAAATAACAGCTGACAGGCCTTCACGAATATCCGTACCTTCTAAATTTTTATCTTTTTCTTTTAAAAGGGTCACTTTGCGTGCATATTCATTAAAGGCTCTCGTCATGGCCGTTTTTGCACCAGACTCATGCGTACCGCCATCTTTGGTTCTTACGTTATTGACGAACGACAAAATATTTTCTGAATAGCCGTCGTTAAATTGAAAGGCAAAATCGACTTCAATGGACTGATGTTCGCCTTCAAACGAAACGACTTCACTAAGTACATCCTTTTCCTCGTTTAAATAAGCAACGAACGCTTCAATACCTGTCTCATAATAAAAGGTCTCCTGCACATCATGGCGCTCATCAATCAGCTCTATTTTTAGCCCTTTTAATAAAAAGGCTGATTCTCTTAACCGCTCTGATAATGTATCAAAATTATAGGTGGTGACACTGAACATCGTTGGATCTGGCTTAAAATGAATCAGTGTACCGGTCTTTTTCGTTTTCCCGATTTTTTCAAGTGATGTGACTGGTTTTCCGCCATGTTCAAAGCGCTGGTGATAAATAAATCCATCGCGTTCTATCGTCACGGTGAGCCACTCTGAAAGTGCGTTCACAACGGACGCCCCAACCCCGTGAAGTCCACCACTTGTTTTATAACCGCCTTGACCAAATTTTCCGCCTGCGTGCAGGACCGTTAAAATGATCTCTGGTGTCGGTTTTCCAAGCTTATGCATACCAGTAGGCATTCCGCGCCCTTTATCTTGGACGGAAATGCTATTATCTTTATGTATTTTGACAATGATATGATCTCCATGGCCAGCGAGCACTTCATCGACAGAGTTGTCTACAATCTCATAGACAAGGTGATGAAGACCGCGTGAATCCGTCGATCCAATATACATCCCTGGACGTTTACGGACCGCTTCAAGCCCCTCTAGCACCTGAATAGAATCATCGTTATAATCTACTTGCTGCTTTTTAACCAAATGCTTAATCCCCTTTCACTAACAAACATAACCGGCTAATCATCAATGATCTCTCTAGATTTTAATGATGATCATGCTGCTCATTACTGTCCACTTTAATAAGCTGCATCATCACCATGCATGTGTGATTCAGCGATACATGCTCTTTTGCACGGTTATGAATCATGTTCTACATTCTGCAATCAGAACTAGAAGTCCATTATAAACAAGACTGTTTCATAAGCCAAATGCAATCATATGATGGTTTTAGCAAAACAGAACAAATGTTCTATATTTATCTTATCTCTCTTTTTCTCGATATGCAAGGTCACCGATATGCCCCTGTCGCCTTATTTTATCGCTTTCTTCTAGAATCGCAAATATATTTTTGCAACAAAAAAGCAAAAATCCTTGAAAAACCAAGGATTTTTGACGATTTAATGAGTTTTTGTCATCGCATGAGCCACTTTGATACATAAATCCATGATGGCGACCTTGCCATTTTCCTCAATCAGCCTTTTCGCCTCTTCATGATATACACCTTGCTGCGCCCAAAAAACAGGTGCGTCTATTTCAAGAAATTCTTTCGCCACCTCAGGCAAAAACTCTGAACGTCTAAAGACATTGACGATATCAACAGGCCCATCTATGTCTTTTAAAGAGGCGACCGCTTTTACCCCAAGTGCTTCATCAATCGTTGGATTGACAGGAATGATGTCATAACCGGCATCTTGCATGGCTTTTGAAACCATATAAGACGTTCGGTGCGGCTGATCTGACAAACCAACAACCGCAATTCGCTTACTGCTTTTTAATATACGCCCAATTTCTTGTTTTGAAGGATGATTCATCCAGACACTCCTTTTCTTCTATTTTAGCGAATTTCTTGTTAAAAACAAAGCTGAATTCATCGGCCATCGTTTTTTTCAAAAAAAGATCGCCATGTTTTTCATAAGATCATGTTAAAATGTAAGACAAGAGGGAGAATATAAAGGAGTTATGCAGATGTTAATTGCTTTGATGTTTATTTTGGCTTATCTTCTCGGCAGTATTCCATCAGGTCTCATTGTCGGGAAAGCTGCAAAGGGAATCGATATCCGTGAACATGGCAGCGGGAACCTAGGTGCGACGAATGCATTCCGTACACTGGGTGTGAAAGCAGGGTCCATCGTTATCACTGCTGATATTTTAAAAGGGACTCTTGCTTCGGCTTTACCGTTTTTCATGCAACTGGACATTCATCCCTTATTAGCAGGAGTTGCTGCTGTTATCGGTCACAGCTTTCCTGTCTTTGCAAAATTTAAAGGGGGAAAAGCGGTCGCTACATCAGGCGGCGTGCTGTTATTTTATGCCCCGTTCTTATTTATCACGATGATCGCTGCTTTTTTCTTATTTTTATACATTAGTAAATATGTTTCATTATCATCTATGCTGACTGGGATCTACACATTCATTTACAGCATATTCACCCAAGATCTATTTTTAATTATTGTTGTTGCTGTTCTTGCTGGCTTTGTGATCTTCAGACACATCGCCAACCTCAAACGAATTCTCAACAAAACTGAACCGAAAATCAAATGGCTTTAGCCGTTTCATCAATTTAAATATGTGGTAAAAGTAAAGAAAAGCTGTTTTTGCATCCTGCATTTAAAAACAGCATGACTTCAAAAAGGGGCGATCACATTGAAATTAACGATAAAAGATGATGCACTCAATTGGTACAAGAATGAACTGGATTTAGAAAAAGGTGATCATGTTCGCTTTTTTGTCAGATATGGCGGGTGCAGTAATGTACAAAAAGGCTTTTCTCTCGGCGTCGCAAAAGATGAACCTCAAAATGCCGGCGCAACCGCTGAAGTAGAAGGCATTACTTTCTTCGTAGAAGAAAGTGATATTTGGTATTTTGACAACCATGATCTGCATATTGATTATAACGAGTCCGTGAAAGAACCAGAATTTCATTATGAATAAACAAAAAAGATACCTCATCCCTCGGGTATCTTTTTTGTTTATCACTCAATATACAGTCCATACTCCTGAATGTTTCCTAACGACCGCTCTTTTTGTAAAATCCGTTTTTGCGAATCACCGATGAGATCAAAATGAGGAAAACCTTCGCGAACATGGATCCATTCTTTCTTTAATCCATGCTTTTGTCCCCAAGCGATTAATTGCTCCATATCCTGACAGGCTGCCTTTGTGACAGTATTCGCATGCGGAAAACGGTCATCAAGCCAATAGTGTGTCAAAAAAGCCACATTCCCTTGCCGAACAGCTGATTTCCAAGCATGTAGATCCTTTCTTTTAATTCCAAATGCCATGAATCAAACCTGCTTCTTGGACTGTTCGTAAACGCTGTGCCATGCAGGGAAAGCTTTTCTAAATTGAATCGGTCTAAAGGTTTCTTTGTCCACACAAATATGTGAGGTGGTCCCTGTAATAGCCGTTTGTCCATCAGGTTTTTGTATTTCATAGCCATACACTGTTTTCACGCCGTTATATTCTTCTATCCATGTGTGAACTGTAGCCGTTTCACCGTACAGTAGTGGTTTCTTATATTGAACCTGAAGATCGACAACAGGTGCAAGGACACCGTCTGCCTCTAACTGGGCATAGGAAAAGCCTAATTCTTTAATTAATGCTGTTCTGCCGACTTCCATCCAGATTAAATAGTTGGCATGATACACAATACCCATTTGATCTGTTTCTGCATAACGGACTTCTATTTCTTTTTTAGATACATACACGTTTTCATCGCTCTCCTATCAAAACCTAACGTCTCTGACATTTTACCACATTCCAAATGGTTCTTCTAAAAAGAGGCAATAAAATAAACCAGGAATCCCTGGTTTATTCAGTGTAACCGCTCTTTCTTGCTGCTTCCTCGTCCTTTATTTCAGAACGCATTGCGTCAATACTTGTTCTACGGTTTTCATTTTTTTGCTTGATCATCTGCTTTTCTTCCTCTGTTGAAAGACCCATTGCTGCTTCAGATTCATCAATATTTTCAAGTGTGTTTTCGATCATATCCTGCAGCTTCTCAACATTATCAGAACGATCATCTGGATTGGATTGATATGACTTGTCATTCATCATGCTTCCCTCCTATTATTCGCCCTTCGTCTGTATCACATCAGGCTGTTCATTCGATTTATTATGCATCTTTTTGCCTTTATTTCGTTTGTATGCTACAGGTTTTGTCCCTAAATGGTCTGGTGTAAACTGCGCTTGTTTATCATGCTCTCTACCCATCATTCATCCCTCCCTCTTCTTTAGGATGAACGAAAAAGGACAAATCATAACTTATTTCTGTCTAAATCGCTCTTCCAACTTTTCTTCAAGCTGGTTTAAAAATTCCTCATTGCTTAATAATTCTTTTTTATTTTCAAGCACAAGTTCTTCAAATGTACGGCGCTTTCTTCTTCTCATGTCTATCACCACCTCCACTCTGTTCATACCATTTTCGCCAAAACATTTAGAAAATAAGCAAAAAAGAGCTGAATCATTATAGATCCAGCTCTTTTTCAATTTCTTTTTTTGTGAGCATTTGATGCTTTACAGACAGGATACGCCCTTTTTCATCTAGTATGTATGTCGTCGGATATGAAAGTACCTGATATCTCGCTTGAATACCTTTTTGATCTAATAAAACAGGAAAACTGACCTTAAGTTCATCAATAAAAGATGCGACGTGATCCACACTCTTTTCAGTGTTCGTCAAATTCACCGCTAGTACCTCAACTTGGTCATTTTCACTTCTAATTGCGTCTAGATCTGGCATTTCTGTTCGGCAAGGCTTACACCATGTCGCCCAAAAATTGAGGAGTACTTTTTTCCCTCGATAATCAGATAACGATGCCGTTTTGCCATCAAGGGTTTTGAGCTCAAAATCAGGGGCTATGTCCCCTGTTTCAAGACCGATGGCGGGTTCTTTTGGTCCGAATACATTCCATGCAAGTAAACCAATCAACACAAGTAAAACAGCGCTTGCCATTCCTTTTTTCCACATGATTGATCCTCCACTATGTTAAAAAAGAAGAGAAAGCTGTCTAATCGCCTTCTCTTCTTTGCTTTATTAGTTGCTTGCCAATTTCTCACGCAGTACCATTTGAAGGATACCACCATGACGGTAGTAGTCAATTTCGACTTCACTGTCAAAGCGAACAGTTACTTCAAATGTTTTCTCGTTGCCATCTGTATCAATTGCTTTTACAGTGACAAGATCACGCGGACGAACTGTTTCATCAACATCTACTTCGAATGTTTCTGTTCCTGTTAGTCCATAAGTTTCTGCACTTTCACCGTCTTTAAACTGTAAAGGAAGTACACCCATGAAGACAAGGTTACTTCTGTGGATACGCTCAAAGCTTTCCGCTAGAACGAATTTAATTCCAAGAAGATTTGTTCCTTTTGCAGCCCAGTCACGAGAAGAACCCATTCCGTAGTCTTTGCCTGCTAAGATCGCAAGACCAGTTCCATCTTCTTTATAACGCATGCATGCATCATAAATCGATGTCACTTCACCAGTTGGCCAGTACGTTGTATACCCGCCTTCTGTTCCTGGTGCGATTTGGTTCTTAATACGGATGTTTGCAAAAGTACCTCTCATCATAACATGGTGGTTACCACGGCGAGATCCGTATGAGTTAAAGTCTCTAGGCGATACGCCTCTTTCTTGCAAGTATTTACCTGCAGGTGTGTCTTTACCAATCGCTCCAGCAGGAGAAATATGGTCTGTTGTGACAGAGTCACCAAACTTCGCCACTACGCGCAATCCTTTAAGTGGTTCAACTTTACCAGGTTCAACTGATAAGTTTTCAAAAAATGGCGGGTTATCAATGTATGTGGAATTTTCATCCCATTTATACAATGCATCATCCGTTGTTTTAATTTCATTCCAGCGGTCATTGTTGTCAAAAACAGTTTCATACTCTGAACGGAATAGCTCAGGTGTGACAGTGCTTTTCACGACGCTGTTGATTTCATCCATTGATGGCCAAATGTCATTGAAATAAACGTTCTCGCCATTTTTATCGACACCGATCGGATCTTTTGTTAAATCAATATTCACCGTACCAGCAAGTGCATAAGCCACAACTAATGGTGGAGATGCAAGGTAGTTTCCTTTTACAAGCGGGTGGATACGACCTTCGAAGTTACGGTTACCTGATAAAACAGAAGTGATCAGCAGATCATTTTCAGAGACAGCATCTTCAATTTCTTTTTCAAGCGGTCCTGAGTTTCCGATACATGTTGTACAGCCATACCCAACAATGTTAAATCCGAGGTCTCTTAAATATGGAAGAAGTCCCGAATTCACAAGGTACCCTGTTACAACTTTAGAACCCGGTGCTAGTGACGTTTTCACGTAATTTGGCACCTTCATACCAAGCTCACTTGCTTTTTTCGCAACAAGACCTGCTCCGATTAAGACGTATGGGTTCGATGTATTCGTACAGCTCGTAATCGCTGCAATCGCAATCGCACCTGTCTTCATCACAGCCTTTTCCCCATTTGCTAGATCAAATTCAATTTGTTTATCTAGCTCTGATTTTTCTAAGCCAAAACCTTGGTTACCAGCTGGGCTTTCGATGTGTTTATGGAACGTCTCTTTCATTTGAGAAAGTGGAATCAAATCTTGTGGACGTTTAGGACCAGATAAGTTTGATTCAATTTGAGAAAGATCAATTTCCACAACATCAGTAAAAATTGGCTCTTCTGCATCTGGCGTATAGAATAAGCCATTTGCGCGAGAATATTCTTCAACGATATTAATTTGCTCTTCATCACGTCCAGTAAGGCGAAGGTAAGCTAGCGCTTCTTCATCTACTGGGAAGAATCCGCAAGTTGCACCGTATTCTGGCGCCATGTTCGCAATTGTTGCACGATCTGCTAACGGCAATTGTGCAACACCAGGTCCGAAGAACTCGACGAACTTGTTCACTACGCCTTTTTCACGAAGAACTTGTGTCACTTTTAATGCAAGGTCAGTTGCAGTCGTTCCGTTTGGAAGCTCTCCAACTAATTTAGCACCAATGACTTCTGGTACTGGAAAGTATGAAGGCTGACCGAGCATTCCAGCTTCCGCTTCAATACCGCCAACGCCCCATCCAAGTACACCGATACCGTTAATCATTGTTGTATGTGAGTCAGTACCAACTAATGTATCTGGGTAAGTGATGATCTCGCCATCTTCTTCGATTGCATGAACAACACTTGCAAGATACTCTAAGTTCACTTGGTGAACGATCCCTGTTGCAGGCGGAACAGCTTGATAATTGTTAAACGCTTTCTTTGCCCAGCTAAGGAAGTTATAACGCTCTGCGTTACGTTCGAATTCTAAATCCATGTTAATGTTTAATGCATCTTCAGTTCCAGCTTTATCGACTTGTACAGAGTGGTCAATGACCAGGTCAACTGGAATTTCAGGGTTGATTTTATCTGGGTCTCCGCCCACATCTGCCATTGCTTTTCTTAAAGAAGCAAGGTCAACGACAGCTGGCACACCCGTGAAGTCTTGTAAAATAACACGAGAAGGTTTAAATGGAACATCAATTTCTTTTACCTCGGCAGTTCCCCATTTTGCCAAGTTTTCAACGTGTTCCTTCTTGATCACTCTACCGTCTACTTGGCGAAGCACTGATTCTAAAAGTACCTTAATGGAATAAGGCAGCTTAGAAACATTTCCGATTCCTTGTTTCTCGAGTGCTTCTAACGAATAATAGTGATACGTTTTCCCATTTGTCGAAAACGTTTTTCTAGATTGAAAAGCGTCTTGTTTAGCGACTTGCTGCTGTTTCGACATGTCCAAAATCCCCCTTTTGATGATCAAGATCAATTTCAATTCTCAGAAAAATCGTCGTATTTCACCACAATTTTCTCACAATTTCATCTTAAAACAAATTCATACATAAGTAAATAACAATGCTTTTATTAAATTCAATAAGTTTAGCTTATCATGAGGAAATGATTACTCTTCATAAACTGAGCAGCACGGGTTCATACTAATGCTGAGGTGATAGAACATGACAAAAAGAAAAGCAAATCATGTAATTGAAGGCATGAACGCAGCCAAAAGCCAAGGAAATGGTGCAGGCTATATAGAAAATGATCAGCTCGTTTTAACAGAAGAACAAAAGCAAAACAATAAAAAGCGTAAAAAAAACCAATAAGAAAGGAGTGAGAAATGATGACGAACAAAAACACTGGGAAAGACATACGTCAAAACTCTCCTAAAGAGCATCAAGGCGGGCAGCCTGAGCCACTATCAGGAAGTAAAAAAGTGAAAAACCGCAACCATACAAGACAAAAGCACAATTCACATCATGATATGTAAACATTTTCTCTTAAGCCCGTGACCAAACGGGATGTTTTAGGTCTTTCACACATTTCAGCTTTCATCATATGATTTATTATGAGATGTGATGGAGGAGTGTTTATGGAGAATGAAAAGCAAGTGAATTCCTCTGATTTTCTTGAAATAGATGATTGGCTGAGTGTATTAATGGACGATCCTTTTGCATGGTATGACGAACAGCTCCCAATCGATCTTTATGAAACGAGCCGTGATTATATTATTGAGATCTACCTCTCCACCCTATCGATCACTGATTTAAAACTGACCTTTTCCGGATGTGAGCTCATCCTCGCTTATTTGATCGATGAAAGAGAACAGCCAATTGAAAAAAGTGTCATGCTCCCTTTTTATTTGAATGACAAAGACATTGATACAGATTACGAAAACAGAATCATATCAATAAAAATCAAAAAGGATGCCCATCGTCAAGACGGAGCATTTTCCTTTCAAATGCCACACTTCAAACATTAAGAGCCCGCCTGTATACAGGCGGGCTCTCTTCCGTTCGTTTCAAGTCAATACCTTGTGCGAACCACCATGGCCAAATAGTAGAGTCGCTATACAATAATGTATTCCATTTCTACTAAATGGTTTGGGTCATTCTAGTAAATGGGCGCCTCTTGATCAAAAAAGGCATTTATAGAGAAAAAACACATACATTTTTGTTATTTTCTTCTACCTTCTCTTCATGTAAAATAGAATAGAGAGAAGGGATATAGGGAGTGAGAACATGTTAAGCGGCTGGTTTTTGTGGTTCATTTTATTTTGGGGTACAGTGATGATTGGATTACTAGCGATCGGTGGCTTTTTTATGTTTCGCAAGTTTTTAAAACGATTGCCGAAAGAAGACGGGAAATCAGAGCTTGATTGGCAGGATGAATATATTCAAAAGAGCCTGCACCTATGGCGTGATGAAGACAAACAGCTATTAAATGAGCTAGTTTTACCGGTTCCAGAACTGTTTAGAGATGTCGCCAAAGAAAAAATCGCCGGTAAAATTGGCGAGCTGGCACTAAAAGAACAAGCGGCCAGCATTAATTTAGACTTAATCATTCGCGGCTATATTATCGCTACACCGAAGCGGGATCATAAATTTCTACTAAAGCGCCTTCAAGAAAAAAAGATCGACCATTCACCATATGAATCTTTATTAAAATAACCTCCTTTTTAAAAAGGAGGTTTAATTTATTTGGGCCTGCTGCAGATCTAATTGTTTAGACATCTTTCTAAACGACAAATACATCGCAACCCGCCATGGGACAATCATGCCAAAGGCTAGAATCCAAAACATCCCGCTGAGCGCACCATAATCAATGGAAGAGCTTAAAATCGTCTTCATTCCGATACGAAGGACAAGAAGGCCAATTAGAATAAACACAAATGCTTTTGAACGTTTCAAATAGATTTCATTGCCTCTAATTTCAAATTTCGATGTTTTAATTAAAAAGATAGAGAAAAACATCCCTACAGTAATCGCCTCTAAAAATTCAGCTCCAGTTACTTGAAACATTGGCACAAAAAACATCAGTGCACCAGTGCTCATAAAGATAGGAGGTAATATAATTTTTTTCGCGGTTGCAGGTTTTGCAGATGATTTAATGCGAATAAACATGACGGCTACCGCCATACATACCGCCACTATAGAAGAAATTATGATCATCATATCAAATCATTCCTTTATTCTTTAAGGTCAGTCTATGTATAATATACTCCAATTGACGAAAAAAAACCATTCGCCGCGACTGTAGAAAACGATTTCAAAAACCCGTAAATCCTCCAAATAATGATGAGAACATAATAATGATCCATGTCAGAAGATCAAAGAACAGCAAGATCCCTACTACGATCATAATAATCCCGCCAGTTTTCATGATGAGCTGCTGACGCTTTCTGATCCAAGCCATTTTTGTGATGAAAAAGGAAAGAACAAAAAATGGGATAGCAAAACCTAATACATACGCAATCATATAGGTCACAGCGGACTCTGGCTTGTTGCTGGCAAGTGTGATGACAGCTGATAAAATCGGGCCGGTACATGGTGTCCAACCAGCAGCAAAACCCATTCCGATGAGAATCGATCCAAAAAAACCGGCTGGACGATTTTTAAACTGCAACCTCTTTTCTCCCATTAAAAAAGAAGGCTGAAATACACCAAGAATCATAAAGCCAAAGAAAATAATGAGAATGGCACCAATTTGACGAATCGCATCTTGATATTCAATGAAAAACTTCCCAACAAACGATGTCCCAAATCCAATGGCAATAAAAATGAGAGAGAACCCAATTAAAAAGAATAATGTATGAAGCAGACTTCTTCTTCTCAGCATCACCTTCTCAGATTTCACTTCATCTATACTAACGCCCGTAATATAGGATAAAAAGGCTGGATAAAGTGGCAGACAGCACGGTGAGATAAAAGATAGAAACCCTGCTCCAAACGCTAAAAAGTAATTCAAATCTGACAAAAGAACACCCCCTTCTTACAATATACAATAAGAGATGACAAATTCATTTCATTTTTTTTACATCATCTCAATAAAGATGGTCTAATCTCTTAAAACCTTATATAATTTAATTTGACATCAAGATACCAAACCCTTTAAATTTGAAAATAAACCTTAAAATGGATATAATAGAATCGATTCTTTTTATCAAGATTTGCATGAAAGGAACATGACTTTGGTAAAAACATCATTATTAACTCAAATTGAAGAAAAAAGAGAAGAGCTGATGAAAGTTGTCTTGCATAATGGGATGACATCAACAGTGACCATCGAACATAGCCAGCAGCTAGATCATCTCCTCTTACAATATCAACGACACTTACACTCAAACTCAGCCAACTAATGATATCTCAAGATAGAAACAAATGCCGCACGATTTTAGAAAAGTTGATATGTGTGACAATAAAAGAAACGAAAACCTCTGCTCACAGGGGTTTTTTGTTTTATCTTTAACGGACGGTTCACGGCAAAATAAAAACCACTTTCCCTGCTTTATTCATGCAAGTACAGTGGTTTTATGCGTCTGATGAAGGTGACTTCAATAAAGAAAGGACATCGCTTGTCCAATCTTTAGGGACCATGTTCCATCTATGATCATAATAACGTACGTATTATTTCGCTTGGTTGTTCATGGCTTTCATCATTTGATTGATTTTCTTTTGGGACGGTTTCATGCCCATTTGCATCATCATCATTCGAAGCATTTGTTCATTAATTGGTGGATTCTTTTTCAAGTAGCTCATCATATACTTACGAGCAATAAAGAATCCGAGTGCAACTCCTGCAAGCAGTGCAACAACGCCTACAAGGATGACAACCCATAAATCCATAATTCTTCCTCCTTCATGTTGTCTCGTATAAAGTGTACTAAACAAAAGGCTATTATACAACATTTCACGTTCAATTTTATTTTTTTAAACAAAATTCCTCACTTTTACCGGATTGAGCCACCCGTGCTTCTTTGATCCAAAGTCCATAGCCAGGAAACAAGGACTAATTTTTCTGAGTACTTCAAAAAACACAGCTTCTGCCTCATAACTGCCTGTGGCAGACATTTGAATGTAACGGTCTTTTATAATGAATGCGGCTGTGCCTTTTCCATCTGGCAGCGATGCACTGTATATTGAGCCTATTTGTGTATAGTGAATGTTGGTTAAATTGTTCATTAAACGCTGGTGCATATGAAAAGCAGGGATTCGTTTCGTTACATAATCCACTTGCTTAACAAGCATGACTAATTCGTCATCACTGCGGTTCGTCCAGTGTAACGATTCAAACAAATGAAACAAAATAGATTCTCTACCAAAATAATGATGAGCAAACTCATCCTCAATCCAATAAATATAATAATGGCGTTCCATGTCTATCCCTTCCTTTCACATTTCGTCAATCTCGCTTATTGCTTGTATTATACAAAAATGTGAAAGAAAGAATTGTCTATATATGAAGCAAGAAGAAACTAGTTTTGTCAAAAAAACAAGAAAAAAGAAAAAAGTTTGCAGAGCATAGTGAAAAGCTCTGCAAACCGACTGCAAAAAAGCATGATGCTTGGAGACTGATTATTTATTCAGCTTTGCTTTTACGCGGCTCACCACGTTGCTGACAGTGAAACCGTATTTTTCAATAATGGTTTCGCCCGGTGCAGAAGCGCCAAATTTATCAATCGCAATCACATCGCCATCAAGGCCAGTGTAACGTTCCCAGCCAAGTGAAGCACCCATTTCGATTGCAACACGTGCTCTCACTGCTTTAGGAAGAACGGACTCTTTGTATTCGTCTGACTGCTCATCAAAGCGATCCCATGCAGGTAAGCTCACGACAGAAACGCGAATGCCTTCTTTTTCAAGTGCCTTTTGCGCTTCAATGGCTAAACCTACTTCAGATCCTGAGGCAAGTAGAAGAGCTTCTGGCTGTGCATCAGCTGCTTCAACGACGACATATCCACCTTTTTCTACGCCTTCATACGCCTTCTCTGGTGCTTGATCAATCGTTGGAAGGTTTTGACGAGTAAGAACAAGCGCTGTCGGTTTATTCGTTGAAGATACAGCAATTTTCCATGCTGCAGCTGTTTCGTTTCCATCAGCTGGACGAATAACAGAAAGATTAGGCATCGCACGTAATGAAGCGAGCTGTTCAACTGGCTCATGCGTTGGTCCATCTTCCCCAACCGCAATGCTGTCATGCGTAAATACATAAGTGACAGGAAGTCCCATCAATGCAGCAAGACGAATGGCAGGTCTTAAGTAGTCTGAGAAAACAAAGAATGTTCCGCCGAATACACGAAGTCCGCCGTGAAGTGCCATACCGTTTAATGCTGCACCCATTGCGAATTCTCTCACACCAAACCAAATGTTTCTGCCAGCATAATTCTCTCTGCCAAAGTCAGTTGTATCTTTAATGGTTGTTTTATTTGATCCAGCAAGGTCAGCAGACCCGCCAATAAAGAATGGTACTTGCTTTGCAATGCCATTTAATACTTCTCCAGAAGAGGCACGAGAGGCAAGGCTTGAACCTGCTTCATAAACAGGAACCTCTTGATCCCAATTCTCAGGAAGTTTCCCTTCAATCGCGAGCTTCAGCTGAGCTGCCAGTTCTGGATATTCTTTTTCATATTGCTCAAACAGTTCATTCCACGCTGATTCTTTTTTCTGTCCAGCGTCTTTAACAGCTGTTTTGAAATGATCGTACACTTCAGAAGGTACATGGAAATCTTCTTCAAACGTCCAAGAATAAGCTTCCTTCGTTAGCTTCGCTTCCTCACTTCCAAGCGGTGCACCGTGCACCCCAGACGTTCCCGCACGGTTTGGAGATCCGAAACCGATTGTCGTTTTCACTTCAATAAGTGTAGGTTTGTCTGTACTTTGTTTGGCTTTTTCAATGGCAGCCGTCACTTCGTCAATGTTATTGCCGTCTTTTACATAAAGAACTTCCCAATTCATCGCTTCAAAACGATTCTTCACATTTTCAGAGAAAGAACGATCGAGGTCGCCATCTAAAGAAATGTCGTTTGAATCATAAAGAACAATTAAACGGCCTAAGCCTAAATGACCAGCAAGTGAAGCAGCTTCAGAGGAAATGCCCTCCATTAAGTCTCCATCTCCGCAAATGCTGTATGTATAGTGATCCACAACATTAAAGTTATCTTTGTTATACGTTTCTGCAAGATGTCTTTCTGCAAGTGCCATTCCTACAGCCATCGCAATCCCTTGTCCTAAAGGACCTGTTGTCGCATCTACGCCCTCTGTATGTCCAAACTCAGGATGTCCAGGTGTTTTGCTTCCCCATTGGCGGAATTGTTTTAAATCTTCGATGCTCAGATTGTATCCGCTTAAATGAAGCATGCTATATAAAAGCATAGAGCCATGTCCCGCAGATAACACAAAACGGTCTCTGTTAAACCAATTTGGATTTTGCGGACTTACGTTTAAGTGATTCGTCCATAAAGCGTACGCCATTGGTGCAGCGCCCATCGGCATTCCAGGGTGACCGGAATTCGCTTTTTCAATTGCGTCTATGGAGAGAGTACGTATTGTTGCAATAGATTTCAATTCAATCGTTTCCATATAAATCCCCTTCCGTATCTTGTGTACACCATTATCATAAATCTACTGTCCTTTTTTCACAACTATTTCACGCCGAAAAAGAAGGATTTTGTCACATTTAGTTTATCGATCACCTAAAAACTTATACAAATATGAAAAAAGATGAGAATATTCCTCCCATCTTTTCAAAAATCAAGAAATGATGACCTTTAATGAAGATTCTGGTCTCTTTCTCTTTTTAATTTTTCTGGTGTGACATCGTTTCCTTCTGGATCGACGATTTTCACGGTTTTGAGTGTATTTTTCATAGAAGAACGAAAAGCCTTTAAATATTCCTCTCTTAATTGCTTCTGTTCTGTTTTCTCAGCGTCCGACAAACCGGCCTCTTTCGACTTTTTTGAAAGCTCATTGATTCTTGCAAGCTGTTCTTTAGAAATCATGACAAACTCCTTTAAAACATTTTCTCTACATACTACTAAATATCAGTCATTTTTACAACAAATCACGCTTTAAGTCGCAAGCCCTTTTTCATATTCTTGGTACCTTCTATGGACGGTTGCTTTTGAAATGTCAAAACCAAGTGCCTGCAATGTCACTGCAATTTCAGCGAATGTCATGTTGTTTTTTCTTAATCGAACAATTTCAGAAATCGGTACTTCAATACGTTCGCGGCCAGGCGCCTGCTCTTGGTGTTTTAAATTTAGTTCGGGTTGATACCCCCGCTCAACAGCTTTTTTCATCCCACGCTTAATTTTCAAATTATGAATTTTCCGCTGATACTCTTCTACAACGCCTACAATTTCAATGACCATTTCGTCTGCTTCTGAAAGCTCAAGCTCTCCTCTATGAAATACGCTGTACACCTTGACTTTCTCTTTAAACAGACAGTGAAGAAGAGCGATTTTCGCCTGCCCTCTTCCAAGGCGTGTCTCATCTTGAATGAGAACAGCATCGATTTCTTCCTCTTTCAGCGTAGCCAGCATGTCAAAAACACCGTCACGATCAAGATCGTATCCACTCGCTTTTTCTTTAATCACTTTGACTACATTCATCTTGTGCGCTGCAGCTAAAGCAAGCAGTTCTTCTTCTTGTCTTGTAAGCGAGGTTTCTTGCTCTTCTTTGGCAGTACTTACTCTCGCATAAATGATTGCATTCATGTCTTCAATCGACCTTTCTACTGTACTGTTGCAAGTTGATATACGACTGGATGCTCTTTTTTAACTGGAATGACAAGGATATCTCCAGGCTGGATGTCAGTTGAAGCGAGATCATTGTGTTCAGTTACCCAGTCAATAAAAGCATTTTTATCGATTGATTTACTGTCGTTTACTTGATCAGCTAATCCCCAAAGAGTATCACCTGATTGAACCTCTATTTTAACATATTGATTTGGATCATTATGGCTAGTGACTGCAATAAGTGAGAGAAATATGCCTACGATGAATGAGAATAGCCCAATAAAAATAATAGATTCCTTTAACCTCATAATGTCATCTCTCCTAATAGAATGTGTGTTCGTTGTTTCTGACACTCATTATAAATACGAACAAACGTTTCTGTCAAACGTTTTTTTCGAACCTATGTTTGTACTGTTAGGAAAAACATGCTATAATTTCTTTAAAATTGACGTTTTGAGGTGCAAAAGATGACGAAGCTATCAAAAAGACAACTCGATATCCTGAAATTCATAAAAGAAGAAGTAAAAAGCAAGGGTTATCCCCCATCCGTTCGTGAAATTGGCGAAGCTGTCGGTCTAGCATCAAGTTCAACTGTCCATGGACATTTAGCTAGACTAGAAACGAAAGGTTTAATTAGAAGAGACCCAACGAAACCTAGAGCGATCGAAGTACTAGATGAAGAGGAAATGAATATTCCAAAGAGCGCTGTAATGAATGTTCCAGTCATCGGAAAAGTCACAGCAGGCTTGCCTATCACGGCTGTTGAGAATGTAGAAGAATATTTCCCACTTCCAGAAACTTTTGCAGCGCCAGATGAACAAGTATTTATGCTTGAAATTATGGGAGAAAGTATGATCGATGCAGGTATTTTGGACAAAGACTACGTCATTGTGCGTCAGCAAAGCACTGCCAACAATGGAGATATTGTGGTGGCTATGACAGAAGAAGATGAAGCAACAGTGAAACGTTTTTATAAGGAAGATACACACTTTAGATTACAGCCCGAGAATCCATCAATGGAACCGATTATTTTACAGAATGTGAGTATACTAGGTAAAGTGATTGGCGTATTTAGAAATATTCATTAAAAAAAGCCGGTATTTCATCAACTGCTGATGAGAGCCGGCTTTTTCTTTTATGAACAAGAATATGCAAGAATACTAGAGCTTGGGAACGAGCCAAATGTAAAGTTCGGCCATATGAAACCCGTTGTACGGCCAAAAGGCTGCGAGGAAAGAACATACATGAGAAATACTTGACCGTTTCTAAGGAACACAATGGTCCACCTTCTATTACATCCAGCTGCAAATTGAACCGTTTGCTGGCTTCCGCCTACACTCTGCCCTGCAATGAGCGGCTGCATACTTTGAGGCTGAGAAACTGCTTGTTGATATTGCGAGATGATATGCTGCGGCGGGGCTGGCGGGACCGACTGTCCTCCTGCACCTTGCCCTTGCCCAGTCCCTCCGAATGGCAAGCCGGGAAATCCTCCAACTTGAGAAATAGGAAACGCTGGCATGCTTTGTACCTGCCGATCGTACAAGTATCCATTCCACGTACCTTCATATGGATTATACATACTAAACACCACTTTCTTAGACATTCATCACGACAGTATATGTCATACATAAAAAAAGAGTGTTGAGGAGACAAATAGAAATCTTTCCAAAAGACGTTTTATTCTCCTTTAGAACGGTTAAATACTAATGAGGAAGAAAAAAATAAAAAAATGAAAACTTTTTGTCTCCCTCAAACGTTATATAGATAGAAAGAAAAGAAATAAAAAACATTTAGATTTAATACTTGTAATATCTCTGTAACTATTGTAACATTTGTAACATAAGAAGTTTTCATTGAGAAAAGGAGGCAATCGCCTTGAAAAAATTATTTGTTTTATTAACCGCTATTATGCTTATGATCTCATTACAAACAACAACACTGGCCGCTTCCAAAAAATCAGCCGCTTTGACAAATAAAGAAGCGTTACATATTGCCCTTGATGCAAGAGAACACTTTTGGAGTGCGATGTCAGGCTACAACATTAAAGAGCATTCAGATTACAAATTAAAATCATTTACTTATAAAGATATGACTTACAACTACCTGTCTAAAACATTTGACACAAAGAAAAAACTAAACAGCTATCTATCTCAAGTTTTCACAAAAGATGCCATTACTCACGGTTTAAAAGACTATCAGTTCATCGTTCATAAAGGAAAAATGGCTGTGCCAGTTGGTGACGGAGACAATATGCTTAATTGGGATAAGGCAACACCTAAACTCGTCTCTAAGAAAAGTACAATCCGCACATACGAATTCACAGTTCCAACACTTGATGGACGCAAAGTAAAACGTACTGTCACTTTCGAGAAAGTACAAAACGAGTGGAAAGTAACAAAAATTGACGCTGTGATCTAAATAAAAACCAGGCCGTTCACTAGGCCTGGTTTTTATATGGATGAAAATTCAGTCATACGATCTAAAGCGTGAGCAAGTGATGAAGCCGTTTGAAATTCATTAAAAGGAAGTCCAAGCTGTACAGCCGTTTGAGCAATTTCTGGTCTAATGCCTGAAATGGTCGTATCAACCCCAATTAATCGAAGTGACGTGACAAGATCAAAGATTTGATGTGCTACCATCGTATCAATGATGACGACACCTGATAAATCAATACATAAATGTTGAACACCTTTTTGCGAACACTGTTTTAATGTATTTTCTAAGATAATCTTTGCTCGCGCAGTGTCAATATCTCCAACTAAAGGCAATAAGGCAACATGACTTTTTAACACAATGACTGGGGAACTCAGCTCATAAATCATGTCTCTTTGTGCAACGAGTTTTTTGGTGGTATTTTTCACATATTGCTGAATAAAGACATGAATTGAAATGTTAAATGCCTCAGATATCAAATCATACCAATAAAATATTCGGTCAATGTCAATATCACCTTGATGCTGTTTTATAAACTCTTTTAAGTAATGAAGAACCACTCTTTGATTGGACATATATTCTCTCACGACGTAATCTAATGGTGTGTTCAAGTGCTTCGGATCACTTGCTAAGTCTTCAGACCATTTTTTAAATTTCGTATGTAAATACGTCTTGTCTTCAATAAGTGCGCGGATAAAATGCTGATAATAATCTTGATTTTGCCGTTTTAGCTCTGCTATGATGCTGGAATCTGTTGAACGATAAATGGATTCTGGATCATCATCCTCAATTGATTCATACCATGTTTCAGTCAGTTTCTCTGCATGTTGCATGAAAAAATCGTATAATGCACGGTTCTTTTCCATAAGCATATGTCCCTTCACATTTTCTACTTGTCAGTCTTTGTACCTGATGGATTGATTGTACCACTGAATCTTTTGTACCTGCTAGCTCGAATACGCTCCTGTTGAACAAAAAGAGCCCCTCTCAAGGAGCCTCTTGTCTATGTTTATTTGACAATAAATAAAATTCGTTTCCCGTCAGGATACCCGCTGATTTGATGCCCGACCCATGAACCAGCGCCTCTATTATCTGATGGACTGACATATTGAACGCTCGCCCCCTTTCCTCCTTCAAGACACACTGCCATCGGCCATTCATCCCGGTCAAAACCAGGTTTTGTGGGAATTCCTTTTAATGATTCTTGCCTGCGGGCATCTGCCCCATTTCGGTCAATGGTACACACATCTGAGTGCCCTTTTCGAATAGCTTCTTGAATATGACTGCCTGTTTCAGGATACCGTTCCTTAGGAAATTGAATCACATGATCATAACGATCTGCCCCTTTTGCGGAACGATCCTCTCCAAAACCACCTAATAACGCACCCATCCAAATGACAAAACAAAGAACGACAGCAGCGATCCAGCCTTTTCTCATCTTCAAAAGCTCGTGACCTCCTCATACTTTTGATGAAATGATGTTGACTTGAAGGAAATGAGTCATTTTTAATGTATGAGTGGCTGCGTGATGACATGTGAAAAACATGAGCTGAATCTGCCTAGCAAAAGATTCATAAGAAAAAGCGAATGATTTCTTCATCATTCGCCTTGTTCTACTTAAGATATTTCATCTACTCTATATAATATTTCATTTTGCGAAGACATCTCGGACGGCATCCCTTCTTCAGCTGATGAGGATTGTTTATATTCTTCTGATGAGATGACTGTACCATGTGATTTAATCCAGCTCACCAATTTGCTGTTAGCTGATGACTGATTGTCTGGTAATAAAAAGTATTTCACCTTTCCTTGTTGAATAAGTGCTTTTAATTTATTGACAGTCAAAATAGGATCTGTCCCATTAAAACCGCCTAAGGCCATGACATTCTCATCTTCATCAATAATATATGGCGCTGCGGTAACAGTCGTAAGCGTTGCAAATAAATACGTTTCTCCTGTTTGATGCGCCTTTAAATAAGTGAGTAAGCCTTGATCGACACTAGATGTAAACATGTTCCCTCCTCGTGAACTAGCCAGCTGTACACCTGCCTCTGGAAGAACAGCATTTCCACCATAGATGATTGGGGTGGCGGACCAAAAACCTGGAATCAGTAACAGCGTTGTCAAAGCGGTGATGAGCAGTCGTTTCATGATCAATTGTTTTTCTCTGTACATCAGCAATAGGATAGCGATAATCATCCCTGCAATCGCAATGGCATACATCCAAATACTACTGATTTGAGTCGTATAGTTACTCAAAATATACCCTTGGAAGATGGCTGTAACAGCGATTGCTGCTGGAAGCAAATACGCAGATACTCCTTTGTTGGCCTTAAATAAATCTCCCATCTTCTTAGCTCCTATGCCGCATAGTGCTGCAATAGGCGGGGCAAGCATAATGAGATAGTAATGGTGAAAGAAACCCGCAATACTAAAGAATCCGGCAGCAGGAATCAGCCATGCTGTCCAAAACATCGTTTGTTTCCATTCATTTAATTGAGCTTTTCTCTCCTTCCACCAGCTGATGATCATCCCTAAAAGTCCAAACAAAGCAAACGGCAGCATCCAGCTGATTTGACCTGACAATGCAGATTGAAATAAACGAAATATACCGGGATTCCCAGTGCCATACATATTCATGCTTTGTTGACCTACAGCACTTCCAGGCGGAGAACCACCACCTGGACCATGTTGAGGTGGCATCATTTGATTTTGGGATGGCGGCGGCTGATTTCTGTTTGACTGATCCTCTGACGAATCGCCTAATCCAGAATTGTCTGGCATCACCATACCTGCTTGCTGGTTCATGTCACCAAAGGATTTCCCTGTCGTCTGACCAAGCAGCCGTTCCGTGCCGTTATACCCAAAGGCAAGTTCTAACACTGAATTTGTTTGACTGCTTCCCACATAAGGGCGCTCACTTTCAGCTGTCATATCTACAGCAACTGCCCATGATAGAGATAAGCAGGCTAATACAACGATCGAGCATAAGAGAGAGAAAATTTTCTTTTTTAACGGTACGCGAGCAGCAATAAAATAGTAGAAAATAAATGCTGGAACGACCATAAACGCTTGCAGCATCTTCATATTAAATCCTACCGCTACCAAAGCGAAGGCCATAAGAAGCCAGCGCATCTTCCCGCTTTTTACAGCACGCATCAAGAAATACGTACCCGCAAGTAATGTGAAGACGAGCATACTGTCTATATTGTTTGTTCTGCTCACAGCTGCGGCAATTGGTGTGAGAGCCATAACGGCCGCTGACACCCTTGCAGCACCTTGACCGAAAGCCGGTTTTATCATGAGATAAAGAAGAAGAACAGATCCCACTCCAGCAAGTGCCTGCGGCAATATCACACTCCATGTATGAAAGCCAAAAATAAGTGCACTGATGGTTTGAATCCAAAAAACGACGGGTGGTTTATCAATTGATACGAATCCAGCTACATCAAATGAGGCATAAAAAAAGTGATGGAAGCTTTTGGACATACTTTTGACTGCAGCTAAATAATATTGATTGGCACTGTCATTCTGCCAAATTTGATAGGTGTAGAGAAAAGCTGCGATCAGTAAAATCAACAACAATATCATATCTATTTTTTTATTTTTCACTCATATCTCTTCTTTCTTTTTCATTTATTTCATTCAGCATAGCTTGTAAATATGAAATAGTGATGAACAAAAAAAGAAACTTTTCTGCATTTGACGATAAAAAAAGCCTGTCCCCTGTAAAGGAAACAAGCTGAATGCCCTATTTTTTATTGCGCCTTCGCATAGTTGATAAATTCAACAAAAGCAGCAGTCGCTTTTGGTCCGCCGTTGATCGTTCCGTTTGAATAACCCGCATTATGGACCCCGACGATTTGTTGGTTCTGATCTAGCATCGCAGAGCCAGAGTTTCCGCTAAATGTATCGATCGTATAGTATGCGAGATTCGTATCTTCTCTCGTGACTGGACCTGACATTTCCCATTGTGACACTTTGCCAGTCGATCTCATTTTATCACCTGGATATCCAGAAATTTTAATCGTTGTACCTGTTAGATTTGTCACTTGACGAATAGAGCGGTAGCCGACCGTATTTCCAATGTTCGTATCTGTTTTAATGACGGCAAAATCATATTGACTCGCCCCCGTGTTGATATATCCGCTTGGTACATAGAATTCGGTCATGTTTGCTGAGCCGTTCACGGCCGTGCTGTCATTCATGCCTGGGTAGACAGACCCTTTTGCACTATAGCTTCTTGTGGCTGTATTGTAGACGCAGTGTCCGTTTGTCAATATTTTGTTTGGAGCAATAAGTGTTCCGGTGCAGCTAGATCCGCCAAATGTAATATAAGCAATAGAATTATAGGGGGCTACTCTTGTATTCGTCACTTTTGTTCTACCATCGTCTCCAATGACTACTTTTGTTTGAAAGTCTTTTAAATATTTTGTGAGTGGTTTTACTTTTTCGCCAATAGTAGAAGAGAGATCATCCACTTTGTCAAAGGATGAGGGGGTTTTCATATCGTTGTGGAAGTCAGCTGAAGAAATCACCTTTCCGTCAGAAGTCACCATGTCATAGTCAGACGTAAGTACTGAATCAGATGCTGCATGGGCAAAACTAGGCACACTTAAAGCACCAAAAACGAGTAGAGAAGGGATTAATTTTTTCACCTTTTTCATCATATTCCTCCTTTATGTCCTATATCAAAAATGATACGATTGTTTCATATTGGAGTAAATGAGAGAATATTCTTATTTTTTACAAAATATTTCATTTGTGAATTGGGTGTTTTGTATCTTCCAAATATTTATTCTAGCGATCTCTCTTTGAAAACAGAAAAAACCGCCAATTTGGCGGTTTCAAGATTGTTGACAAAGGGCTAAAATGTGATTTATTTTAGCCCTTTGTCTTCTTTTCAGTGTGATAGAAAACCTTTGCAGCCCTAGGAAGGACGAGTACTGGAGCGGAGCGAATTTCACATTCGTGAGCACCAGCACGCAGGACTGACAAAGAATGCGAGGGTTTGTCTACATGCTGAAAACCGCCAAAGTGGCGGTTGCAACATGATCAGCTCCATACATCTTTTACATATCTGTTGTCATTGGCTAGAGATGTCAACCATTGTTCAGCTGTTTCTTTCGCACACTGTTTCTCAGTCTGATACAGTTCAATAAGTGTTGCCTCGACATCTGGTGCCATGACCTTTCCATCCCCGCAAATATAAAGGTAGGCGCCTTTGTCGAGCAATTCAATGAGCTTGGCTCCATCATTTTTAATGAAGTGCTGGACATACACTTTTTGCTCCTCGTAGCGAGAGTAAGCACGGTGGATGGTGACGACTCCTTTTTGTTCTGCAAGCTGCATTTCGTCATAATACAGATCATCTTCATGCGGGTGGCGGCAGCCAAAATAAAGATGGGCTTCACCTAACGGCTTCCCTTCATTTTGCCATGCTTCCCTTGCCTGAATGAACCCTCTAAACGGGGCGATACCTGTTCCTGGTCCAATCATGATCATGGGTATTTCAGGAGAAGGCGGCAATTCGAATCCTGCTTGAGCTTCATGAAGGAAGCAGGCCACTTCATCTCCTTCTTGCAGTCCGCATAAATAGTTTGATGCGACGCCTGCGTATTCACCGCGTCCGCTCCATGATTTTCCTTTCACAACAGCTACTGTGATACTAAGCCTCTTTTCATCTACCTTTGGCGAACTGGAGATCGAGTAATAACGAGGCTTCAATCCTGGTAAAAGGGCTAAGAAATGATCAAATGGCAGTTCACACGCTTCATATTGCTCTAGTAAATCCAGCATGGTCACACGCTTCTTTAATACAGCTTCTTGATAAGTTTCTCCCGCCATTTGTTCAAGTTCAATACGATGAGGTGGGCATACCGTATATTTTGCAAGATCTCTTAGCTGAGTACGTGTCACAGGCTCTTGCAGCTCTACATGTGACGCCAGCAATTCTTCGACTTGAATTGGCTGATTTAATGGTAAATGACTTGCTTCTTTTTCCGAAGAGAGTATCATGTGCTGCTGTGGATCCAGCTTAAAACGATCGGTCACTCGCTGAACGAGTGTTGCACTATTTTTTGGCACGATTCCGATATGATCTCCTTCTTTATAATGCTTGCCTTCGGGTAATTGAAGTTCGATATGCCTTGTTTGGCGGGTACTTTTTTCAGATTGTAATTCTTGATTTTTCAATACAACAGCTGAAAAGGCACCGTATGTTTTAGCTACAGGACGTTCCACTAGCTCATTCGTATATGCAATGGATAGGTTTGGCTTTTCTTGGCGTTTCTCCTGCAAGGTTAAATTGAATTCTTTTGCAAGCTCATCGAAGACTGTTTTCTGGAATGTTTCTTTATCTTCATCCATATCACCGCCCGCATCGCCTTCACCAATATCCGTTACACGCTTTGCCCCTTTTCTTTCAAGTGCTTCATCAATCAGACGAGGAATACGCTGATACGTGCTCGCCCAATTTCGATCCCCGCACCCAAAGACTGCAAATGTCACGTTTGATAGATCCTGCTCCTCATCCTGCGTCACCCAATCCACAAACTGTTTCGCATGGTCAGGCGGATGACCATTGTATGAAGCCGTTACAATTAAAACTGCGCCTGACTCTGGTAACTTTCGAGTATAATCATCAAGCGGTGCCGTTGTCACGTCAAACCCTTTTGCTTTCCCGTCTTCAGCAAATTCGTTTGCCATCTGCTTTGCTGTGCCCAGATTTGATCCGTACAAGACCAATAGCGGTGTTCCATGACTCGCTATTTTTGCTTCAGCGGATGCCGTGCTTTTCTTCACTTCTTCTTTCGGAGGCGCCATAAAGAATTGCTGCTTTCTTGGCCGTACTTTGATTTTAAAATCGTTCGGTTTAATCGTCAGGGATTCTTTTAAATCCAGTTCATACGACGTATGGTCAATCAATTCAAGGTTGTGCAGAACCATCGCCAGAACCATCGTGGCTTCATGAAGGGCAAATTGCATCCCAATACATGCACGCTGGCCATTTCCGAATGGTTTATAGGCATGCTGTGGAATCTTTTCAGGATGCATAAAACGTTCAGGCTTGAATTCTTCTGCATCCTCCCCCCAAACCGCTTGATCCCGATGTAATTTAGGAAGCAGCACATTGACACTTTGGTTTTTTTTGATCGGATATTTTCCTCCAATGACTGTATCCTCTTTCGCATAAAGAGAGAACGTAGGCGCCGTCGGCCAGAGGCGAAGTGCTTCATTTAAGACCATACGCGTATAACTTAGTTTTTGAACCTGCTTAAATGTCGGCAGGCCGCCTTGTAGCACGTCGTCTGCTTCTTGTACGGCTTTTTTTAATTTGTCAGGATTTTTTAGTAAAAAATAAATCGCAAATGACAACAATCCGCTTGTTGTTTCATGACCCGCTATTAAGAAGGTAATGATTTGATAACGGATATTTTCATCTGACAGGCGTTCACCTGTTTCAGGATCCTTTGCATGTAGCATGAGAGAAAGTAAATCATTGCCCGTTTTATCTTGTTTTTTCCGTTCTTGAATAATGTCATCTACTAATTGCTTCATAAAATCAACATCTTGTTCAAATTCTTTTCTTCTTTTGATCATTAATTTATCTGCGACCGGCAATCTGCTTGCTTGATCCATCGCTTCATTTAAACCATTCAGCATGCTTTCAATAAATGGATGCTGATTTTCTTTATAAAAGCTGTTAAATCGAAAATCAAAACCGCATAGCCCGATCGTATCTAAAGTGAGCTTTGTCATATCCTCTGCTACTTCAATTTCTTCATCACGGCCCGTTCTTTGCCATTTTTGTACAAGCTGTGTGGCAATATCGAGCATCATCTCATGATAGCCCTTCATGGCCTGCTGGCTAAACGCCGGCATCAAGATGTGATGAGCCTTTCTCCAGTTCGGCTCTTCTGTCCAACTTGTGAATAACCCATCCCCTGAAAAAGTTCTCACTTTATTGAGACTGCTTCCAATGAATTTATCAAAACGCCTCTCATCAAATACTTCTTTGGCAAGTTCATGGCTGGAAACAAAAATACTTGTTGCTTTTGAAAATTCAAACTGAAAGATCGGCCCTAATTCATCTGCCAGCCGCCAAAAGGTTTGAGAAAGCTCTCCTTTTTTGATATGAGGAATATTTTTTAAAGGTCCGTATGTTTTTGGTTTTGGAATGATTGATATTTGTTGCATGTGCCCACTCCCTTTATTTCTTTATGATGCAACGCTAATGGCACGCCATAAGCATTGCTCAATATCTTCTAAAAATTCAATCGTTGGTTCAATTTCCTCTGCTAGAATCTGTTTATGAAGCTGAACGAACGCTCCAAATACAATGGATAAAATTGTTCTCCCTGAAAGATTTGGATGAATTCCATCCTTTTTGCCTTCTTCAAAAATATGAAATAGCTCATTTAATAGCTGCTGCATCTTCTCTTTACTTTTCTCATCTAAATAGTGTGAGCGTTTGTCAATTTCTAAGAAGTACAGACCACTTGGATTCTCTTTTGTAAAGAGCACTAAGCAATAAAAGACATGTTTGAAATAAGCCCTAATGCTTGCTTTAGGGTCTGGACTGTTTGTATTCACCTTGTCGATAAATGCAGTCAGGCTTCGCTGGTATAAAATGTTCACAAGAGCCTCTTTACTATCAAAATAACGATAAATGGTTCCTGCTCCAACATTGGCTCTTTTCGAAATCATCGGCATCGTTGTACCGTCAAAACCCCGTTCAATAAATAAGTCCAGAGAAGCCTTCATAATCTGCTCCTGTTTATCAGTAGTTGCTGCGGGCATTTCATCCTCTCCTTTCGTTTTATCAGGAATGAATGTTCATTCCGCTTGATGTATATTATATTAATATTTTAAATTCTTCTATTTATACTTAAACATACTTATTTTTCTCCGTCACTACATTTTCTGAAAATAATAATAATTGAGAAATGATACCTAGATAGATGACATCCAAACGACTTATAAATATTGGCAGTTCTGTGACGCGCGGGTGTCGTCTGAACTATATGTTCATTCTTGGTCAATTGGAGAATGGATGTGATCGTCATATGTATCAATATATAAACTGCCATTACTTGAACGAACCGCATAAACAATGTCTTTTAAAGACAGCTGCCTTTTTTGAATTTCTTCATAGATCCACTGCTCCGTTAATTGGTTTTCATGAAGGTTTTTCAAAATGAGCTTTCCGTCCATAATGACTTCAATGGGCATGTAACGCTCTGCCTGCATCCACAGGTTAAGATCTTTTCGCGTGACATAATCAAATGAAGGGTATTTTTTCACTGACATATGCCCATCTGTTTCAATCATTGCAAATTCAACTTCACTAATGTCAAACACATTCTTTTCTCTGAGCTGTTGATTTAAATAATCAAGTGTATACCTCATTCCTTTCATATTCTCTTCAAGGATTTTGCCATTTTGAATCACAAGCGTTGGTTTACCGGCCATAAAACCTCTCACCTTCCGGCTTCTTAAAGCAAGTAAAGAAATCACATAAATAATGATCACAAGTGTCACAAAAGAAATGGTTGTGTGATGAAGCGGAAGCGTAGTATTAAACGCCAAGTTCGCCGCAATTGAACCTAGACTGATCGCCGCAATGAAATCAAAAATATTCATTTGTGCAATGGTTTGCTTTCCAAGAAGACGGGCACCGCCGAATAAAATAGCAAAAGCAAATATGGTTCGAAGAATGACTTCAATGTGATCTGGCATTTCAGCTTCCACCTTTCGATTTCATGAAAAAAAGCCTTTTCTCTAGAAAAGACTCTTTGTTAGACTATGCATTTATTCCGTCATTATTCAAATGGCCCGCTTCCGTTTGCTCAAATTGTGAACGCAGCTCAATGATTGAGCTGTTTCTCACGTTTACTGGATCTTGCTCGAGTAGCCATGTATAAAATCTTGCTTGCTCTGCTGTTTGCAAAGCCTGCATATATTTTTGGGTGGAGCGCTTATCTGCAACCCGCTGTTTAATGGATCGCATTTGCTTCCAAAATTGATAATAAGGAAGCTTTAACTTGGTCATAAAGCCGCTGTTATCCTCAATGACATAACCTTCTTCTTTGATTGTGTCATCATGTGATACAGATTGATACCATTTGTAGAAAGAGGTCCAATCATGAAACACTGCCACTTGCTGTTTGCACCGCATGCCAAGCTGTTCACTGAGCCTTTTCACTTCAGCAAATGGTTCTTTTTCATAGCTCAGCTGACGCTTCACGATATCAAGTAAAATGAGTTGATCATGATCATATGTGATAATATGCGGGTCTTTCTCTGGCAAAATGACTTCAAATACAAGGGATACATGGTTGTCGCGTACGTATGATTTGATGTAATCGACCTGCACATCGTCAAAGGTCGCATAAAATAGCTCTTCGACCCAAGCAGCATGCTGATTTTGCTTCACATGTGACGTATACGATTTGGACGTAAACACCAGTTCATCTTTTATGTCGTTAAACCCAACCGTGCCTAAGTATCCATTTGCTTTATCATAGACCGTCACAGGAAATTGAAGATGATTCACTAAATGCTGCATTCTTGTTTCAGGACGTTCATCAATATTAAAGAACTTATTATAACTTCTAGACACAATCTGCTTTGAAGTCATATTGATAAACAACCCTCTTGCTTTGACATTTATTTCATCCCATTGTCTTTCACTAAATGCTTTTTTGGTGAAATTAAAAGATGAAATATCGTGTGGCAGCTTTAATTCCTGTACATATTCATGCTGATCTAAATGGGCTAAAAAATCATCCAGCGTCACATTGGGCTGAACAAAGACCGGTTGCTTGTTTTCAGAAGCTCTATAGACAGGATTGTCAATTTCATGTGTCTCAATCCCGCTTGCTGTGATTTTTAACACACGTAGCTGTCCGCCAAATTCAACCTGACCTTCGAGATTATAAGATCTTTCTGCCGCTTGAATAGGCAGTCTATATAAATTGCGATGACCGTGAATTTGAATGATATCTAATCCAGAAGTATTTTGCACAAATAAGTGGTCAATGTCATCTGAATATTCACCTACTCCGTGAATAAGCTGCTGCGTTGAGACATGCAGAAGCTCTTCTGGCAAATGGGCAAGCCCACCATGGGTGACAAGAAATGTCTGACCATGATACGTAAAATAGGTGAGCTGATGAAATGTTCTGACAAACTTCCTTAATTCTTTTAGGTCAAAACCTGCTTCCGCAATTTCAGGCGCAGTATGACGGTTAAACATATTACTTCTCACTTTTTCTTCATGTGCATATTTGTAAAGATGCTGATCATGATTTCCTTCAATGACGATCACATTGCGGCATTCTCTATGTGCCAGCATCCATTCTAAAACTTCCTTGTTTTCTATTCCTCTATCAAGCAAATCACCTGCAAAGATATAAAGCTCGTTTTCTTTCAAGTCTCCTTGCAAATAAGTATTTAGAGCTGTGTAACAGCCGTGAATATCACCGAAGACGTGAATGGCTTCATACTGATCAAAAGACCTGGGCTGATACGTCATAATGACTGGATATTCCTCAGGCGTCAAAACGGTTACCCATGAAGGCACCTTCTCTGTCTTTAACCGTTCATTCATTTGATATAACACAGATTCCTTCACTACTTTGTGCGGCTCTCGACCGCGATTTTGCAGCAGGGCTGTTTCAAGAGGCACTTGCGTAAAATCGACGACATACACTCTATAGCGGTATGAAGTAGCTAATGATTTATACTGCGAAATGGACTTACTTGTGACATGTGTTGCATCAATGACAGTAAAGTCTCCTCGTTCCATTCGGGCTGTGAGGAGTTCAAATAATAAAGACCAGACTTTATGATCATGTTTGCTTGAAATTTCCGGTTTCCCATTGACTGATAACTGCGGAGGCTGGGTTAACAGACGGATCTGATCCGCTGATAATGTATATGGTTCTAAGCCTTGTTCTTTGATCCAAGTTGATTTACCTGCACCTGGGAGACCTCGTAAAAGGACTAAAGTTCTCATAATGGTTCTCCTTTAATGAGTGATATTTTACCTATTATAGATAAATTATGGATAAATCTCAATCTTTTATTGATTATGGTAATATATAGATATAAGGAGGGTTACACATGCCTAATGAAGCGAATACTGCATTCAACATTGGGGATATCGTATTTCAAGTATTTTCTCTTCTATTCATTGCATTGATCGTGACCATCGTTGTCATCGCGATTCGAATGATAAGAAGAAAACAAGTGGAATTGAAGAAAGTCGAGGCTAGATTAAACAAAGTAATTGAAAAAAATCATTTAAAAGAGTAAAAAAATCCGGGAGTTAACCGGATTTTTTTGTTTTCATCACGATCCCTTGTCGCTGCTGCATCAAAAAGAAAAAGACACCTAAAAGGACAAGAAGACCACCGAACATTTGCAGCAGCGTGACTTTCTCTCCAAGCAGTAAAACAGCGAGTATCGTTGCCCCAACAGGTTCTCCTAGAATACTCATTGAAATAGTTGTCGCATTCACATAGGTTAACAGCCAGTTGTTAATGACATGGGACATGGTAGGGATAATGGCGAGCAGTAAAAAAATCCCCCATTCTTTACCCGAATAGCCTACAAAAGGCGTTTGCTGTATAAGGTTAAATAAAATTAAAAAAAGGCCGGCAAAACCAAATACACAAAAACTATAAATCCAATGAGATATCTTTCTCACAGCTTGTTGACCGATTAATAAATAACAAACAACAGCGATTACACTGAAAAAGGATAAAATGTCTCCTATAATGGCGTCTTGGCTATGTCCGATATCCCCCCATCCGATCATGAGCGCACCAACAATCGCCGCACACATTGTGAAAATGGCTGACTTCGTTGTTTGTTCACGAAAAATGAGAAATCCGCCTAATAATGACACCATCGGCTGAAGTGCAATGATGATTGTAGAGCTCGCCACTGTGGTGAGCTTCAATGAGCCGAACCACAAAACAAAATGGAGCCCTAAAAAGAAACCTGACATACATAAGAAAAACCAGTCTCTCCGCTTTAACGAGACAAACTCTTTTTGACGCGGCAGAATAAACGGAAGCATCAAAACCGCCGCAAATATCATTCGATACATACTTAAAATAGCAGCAGGCGCACTTGACCACTTCACAATAATGGCCGAAAACGAAATCGCAATGATGGAGATCACAAGCGGCACCGCAATCGACTTCTTTGGAGCATTTGTCTTCATTTCCATTAGCAGCTTCCTTTACATCAGCAGTAGATGAGCTTCTCATCTTGTATGACGTCATCTTACTATGACCATTCGCCTAGAGGCAAGATGAATTTTAAGAATGTTTACATAAAAAAAGCTTTCTTCACGAAAGCCCCAGATTGTTGACAAAGGGCTAAAATGAACTTGATTTTAGCCCTTTGTCTTCTTTTCAGCGTGATAGAAAACCTTTGCAGTCCTAGGAAGGATGAGCATCGGCGCGGAGCGAATTTAACATTCGTGAGCACCGAAGCGCAGGACTGACACCGAATGCGAGGGTTTGCCTACACGCTGAAGCTTTCTTCACGAAAGCCCTCATTCATCATCTATTAATACATACACAGCCCGCACCGGCCCATGAACACCAACGACTAAATTCATTTCAATATCGGCAGAATTACTTGGACCTGATATAAAATGAATGGCGCCTTTCGTCTGCTCTCCTTCTTCTACTAGGCGATGAAGAGCTGAAACAGCATGAATCATCCGCGGGACAATTGTGCTTTTTTCAATACATACGATATACATCATCGGTAAAAAATGAAGTGCTCTCCCTTGACCTTGATGGGAGGAAAGAACAACGGTTCCGGATTCTGCAAGTGTGTAATCGCTGAATACCACTGCATATTTCGCTTGTTCTGCCCGCCTTATATTTTCTTCTCTTGATGTATCTGCATTCCAGCTAGTGACTGAGATTCCTTCTTTCCGCAAGGCTTGAAACATAGGATGACATTCATATTGTGCAAAACGTCTATCGCTCGAAGTCATCACAGGACCTTCTCCATACTCTTTCATCAATAATCGTAACGTTGAGGGTGCTTCTTTTGGCGTTGTTTCTACCACTTTCGTATGAATTTGCTGACATTGCACCTTCAATTGCTCTACCAATTCTTCTTTCGACAGACCTTCATTTGTTTCCCAATTGACTCGATGCTTCCAAACCGGACGCCGAATAGATGCAGGCTTGGAGGAGCTTTTGCCTAATTGTTGCTGGATATGTGCTAAAAATGGATCCCGATGAGAAATGGTTCCTTTCATTGTCGCTCCTCCTTTTGTTTCTTTTTAAACCAATCCCGAAACCTTTCTTTGCTTGGCGCTGGGAGGTCACGAATTTCTGTCCAATTCTTTAAAGGACCCGCACCTTTTGAAATCTGTCCGTTTGAAGCCATACGTTTCAAGAGCACAGGGGCTGCTTTTGTTCCAAATCGATACATTCTAGGAGTGGATGCGCCCATTCCGAACATTTTCATTGCCATCATTTCCGCTTTAGGCGCTCTCCCCTCTTTTTCAACGATGACTTGTCGATGTTTGATTAATAATTCGTGAAGTGGAATTTTCACTGGACAAGCATCTGTACAGGCTGCGCACAAACTTGAGGCGAAAGGAAGCTCTTGGTAGTCGTCATATCCTCCAAGTAGCGGCGAAAGAACAGCACCAATCGGACCCGGGTAAATTGATCCGTACGAATGACCGCCAACATGCCGATAAACGGGGCACACATTGATACAGGCTGCACACCGAATACATTGCAAAACTGGCTGAAATTCCGTCCCTAATATATTTGACCGTCCGTTATCCACAATGACCAAATGAAACTCTTCTGGTCCATCGACCTCTCCTTCTCCTTTTGGTCCCACGACAGAGATATAGCTTGTTAACTTTTGACCGACTGCGCTTCTGCACAATAGACCGACAAGGACATCGAGCTCCTCCATCGTTGGTACAAGCCGCTCCATCCCCATGACTGCGATATGTGTCTTTGGAATGGACGTGACAAGATCCGCATTCCCTTCATTCGTCACAAGACAAATCGATCCTGTGTCAGCCACAGCAAAGTTACAGCCCGTCACACCAATATCTGCTTCAAGAAATTTTTCTCGTAACAAAGCTCTTACAAATTTGGTCATTTCTTCAGGAGTCTCTGACATATCATATCCAAGCTTTTCGTGAAAAACTTCCCGTATTTGTTCTTTCGTCATATGAAGGGCTGGTGCCACGATATGTGAAGGTGGTTCATGGTCATCAACTTGAAGAATATATTCTCCAAGATCGCTTTCAACTACCTCGCAGCCAATCTCTTCTAGCGCTTGATTCATTTCAATTTCTTCTGTGACCATTGATTTTGATTTCACGATCTTTTTTGCTGCTTTTTTTTGTGCTACATCTTGAATGTACGCTGATGCCTCTTCCTTTGTTTTTGCAAAAAACACATGACCTCCACGTCTACTCACGCTCTCACTTAATTGATATAAATAGTCATCAAGATGGGCCAGTGTATGCTGCCTGATGTCCTCTCCAAGTTCACGCCACCTTTCCCAGTTTCCAAGCTCTTCACTTGCAGTCATCCGCCTTTTATACAGACGCTCCTGTGCCGAAGAAACAGCTCCTCTCATCACAGCGTCTTCTAATCCTTCGCCGA
The DNA here is from genome assembly GCF_038003325.1 of Bacillus sp. FSL K6-3176. NCBI lineage: Bacteria > Bacillati > Bacillota > Bacilli > Caryophanales > Bacillaceae > Bacillus > Bacillus sp. FSL K6-3176. The sequence continues at coordinate 1,781,803 of NZ_JBBOOX010000001.1, read as the reverse complement.
TCCGCTCTTTAAAAGCCTTCTCTCCAATTTTCATACTCATGTGCCGTTCCCCCTCTTAGCTTCAGCGGCTATTCAACACTTCTGCGATATGCATCACTTTGACTGGCTTATGAAGACGATTCAGTCTTCCTCCGATATTGAGCAGACATCCACAATCAGCACCAATGATATATTCAGCGCCTGTCTCCTCTATGCTTTGTACTTTTTCATCGACCATCTGCTCAGAAATGGGTGTCATTTTGATTGAAAAAGCTCCTCCAAATCCGCAGCAATTTTCAGCGCGAGGCAATGGTTCCATCACCAAATCTTTGACATTTGACAACAGTGTGAGAGGCGCTTCCTTAATTCTAAGCAGTCTCGTCATATGGCAGGAGGTATGATAGGTGGCTTTTCCTTTCAAACTCGCACCTACATCTGTTACATGTAATATATCAACAATAAATTCCGTTAATTCATATGTTTTCTCAGCAAGTGCCTGAGCACGGGCGAACCACGCTCGGTCTTCTTTAAAAAGGTGCGGATATTCTAAAAACATGGCCTTACAAGAACCTGATGGTGTGACGACATATTCAGCTGATTCAAAGGCTTTCATCATATTTTTGGCCGCTTTGATTGTTTCTTTTGTATAGCCGCTGTTAAAGGCGGGCTGCCCGCAGCACACTTGTGCTTCAGGGAATTCCACTTCAACACCAAGCCGCTCTAACACCTCAACAGTCGCCTTTCCTACATGTGGCTGCATAGTGTCAATTAAACAGGTGACAAATAAACTGACTCTCATCGGCGAACTTCCTTTCTTTTGCTGCACCTTGATTTATGTCCGGTCATCTGATGACTGAATAATGGACCTTCATTTCATTTTAATCCCAAATTTCTGAAATTTCAACGAACGGATTTGTCTAAAATTTGGACATCATGCTTGTGTGATACATGAAAAAACGCCCTTTTTACAGGGCGTTTGAGAACATTCATGTTTTTATTTCTTCATACTACCGAAGGAAGTGTCGTCTTTCACACAAACCGCCTTCACTTCATGATTTTCTTTATGTGATGAATTCGTTTTTCAAAAGAAGGATGACTTTCACGCCATTCAGATTTTCTTCCGTCATCTCCATCTTCTTCAATCAAATGACTTAATTTTATCAAAGTATTGAGATATAGAGTTTGATTCTCAAGATGGTGAACAGCAAAGCGATCCGCCTGAATCTCAAATAAGCGACTCATTTTCTTTGGCAACCACTCCGTCATAAATATCATGATCAATAACCCTGCTGGGAACAACAAAATATATTGCCACCAACCATTGGCAAGCATCACCTGTCTGGCATAGTACATACTGATTCCCATAAGTAAGGTGACAATCACAGTGAGGTAAATGGTGAAATGCGCATGTTTTAATTTTACATGTCCCATTTCGTGGAATAAGATCGCACGAATTTCCTCTCTATCAAACTTATCTAATAACCCTTCCGTCACATATAGATTGACTTTTCTTCTAAATGGAAGTTGAAATGAATATATCCAGGCATTCACATCATGTTGTGAGTCTTTTTTCACCCATATATTTACCTTTTGGTTCGTTTTATGCTCAATATCTTTGCAAATATTTATGAATTCGTCCGTCCGTAAGATTTCATACTTATTTATCATTTTTTGAATGAATGAGTAACCCATAATAAATAAGATGACTAGGGCGAAATACCAAGCACAAAATAGAAAAAGATGATCCATAACCTTCGCTTGAAACGCCAAAGGCATGACTAAATAAGAGCCGAAATATATCAAGGATAATGTGATAGCACCAAATAAAACGGCTTGCTCCCTAACGTTCAGGAAGAATGAATTCCCTAAAGTGTCTTCATTTTCTCCTACTACATCAGAAGAATCTTTTGTCACATACTCAAATGAATAAGCTGTCAATAAGACTGACAGGAAACTAGGCACAAGTATAGAGAGAATCATACTCAACACATAAGATCCTGTAACAGATAGCACGTATCCCATTAAGAAATAATAATTTAATCCCAAGGGAAGAAAAATGGCTAGAACAAAGGGAATGAATAATGTGAATAGGTTTTTCATCGATTCGTGAAGGTTAAAAAGGAAAAATAACAAAGCGGGCAAAAGAATTCCCATTAAAGTCATGAATGTAACAAATGTAATGCTATGCTTAAAGTTTGTGTTGATCTTAGTTGTTTCTGTTAGATTCGTTAGATTGTATGTAGAAAAGAAGGGATTTTGCGTTACCTGTTCCATCATGATCGTATCATCATGGATAGGTACAAAACCTTTTCTTAGAAAAACCAATGCCTTATCATTCATTATTTTGTCTGTTTCAATCATACTGATTCCATTCGCAGATGGGATCTGTGTGAGATTTATGTTCTTTCCACTTAATTGAAGGGATGCTTCTGAAGGGCCATTGAAAGAACCGTCTTGATAGGTTAATAAAACGTCACCCTGATATAGCGAATGAGCGACGAATACTTTTGGGTTGCTTTCTTTGTTCGAATCAAGTAAAACAAATGGTGAAACAACGGCTGAACGAAAACCGAGTTCAATCATAATGACGATGATTGTGATCATACTGGCAGTCAAATAAGAGAGAAAGGCTTTGCGTAACATGTCATCACATCCTGCTATTTAATAGGATTAAAACAAAATGAATATCTTGAATAATGTATTTCATAATAAAGTAAGCGTCATTCATTTGTTGGAATCATCTCATAAAATTCTAACATCTACATACAAGAATATGTACGACAAAATGGACATTACACCTATATTTTCAAAATAACGGATCAACAAGGATAGAAAAAACGCCCTTTTACAGGGCGTTTTTACATGTTTAGTTTGACATCATTTCTCGTATTCTATCTTCAATAGGTGTTAAAGAGCGGCCTAATAGTTTTTCGAAATCATGGCTTTCGACTGCTAATGCCCCATCGCGAATTCCGCTTTGCATCGCTTTGACAAATGGAACAGCTTCTTTCGGTACACCATTTGACGCTAAAAATTCTCCAAATGTATCTACATCCATGTGCTCTACTTTGATTTCTTTCCCGCTCACTTTGCTGACCATTTGTGCAAGTTCAGTGTGTGTGCGAAGCGGTCCTGACAATTCATAGATTTCCTGATCATGTGCCGGCAGTGTTAACGCATTTGCTGCTGCTTCTGCATAGTCATTTCTTGTTGCCCAGCCGACTTTACCTTCACCAATTGGGCTGATAAACGGCGCTCCGTTCACTGATGCCAGAATCGTATCTTTTTCATTTTCCACATACCAATTGTTTCTTAGAAAAACATGAGGTATGCCAGAGGTCAAAATTGCTTCTTCTGTTTTTGCATGGTCATGTGCTAGGTTAAGCTGACTTTCTCTTGCATTGACAACACTTGTATAAGCAATAAATGACACATTCGCTGCTTTCGCTGCTTGGATGGCATTGATATGCTGCTTCACGCGATCTCCATCCCCAGACGAAATGATCAAAAGGCGATCAATCCCTTGAAACGCTGATTGAAGTGTATCCGGCTGTGTGAAGTCTCCCTTGCGCACATCCACCCCAGCTTCCTTTAGATGGACTGCTTTTTGCGGATCTCGAACACTGACCGCCAATTGTTCAGCTGGTACTTTTGCGAGCAAATGTTTGACGACGAGCGATCCAAGTTGTCCTGTTGCACCTGTCACTAATAATGTCATTGATTTGACCTCCTCATTTTTCGTTCAACGGTGATGTTTCATGTATGAAGCAGCTGGTTTCTTGCATCAGATCATTCGTTATAATCGAAATGGTTACAACGAAGGGGTAAAAAAAGCTCTATGTATGAGCTTTTTCTACTCTGCCTCGATTAATAATTGCTTAATTGTCACTTGTTTAAGATGATGCTCAAGTGCGGACTGTGCTTCTTTAAGTTCTTGCCGCAGTCTCGTATCCATGGCTTGACCAATTGGACATGCAATGACTGGTTGATGAAAGCTAAATAACTCTTCATCTGCGCTTACATCCACAGCCCGGTACACATCTAGTAGAGTGATGTCCTCTGCCGGCCTTTTTAAGGAAGCACCGCCAACTCCTCGGCGAATCTCAATGAGATCCGCCTTTTTGAGCATAGCCATCATTTTTCTGATAATGACTGGATTTGAATTGACACTTTCTGCAATAAAATCCCCTGTGCACTCTTTTGAAACACCCGCAATAAATGACAAGATATGAACAGCAATGGTATACCTGCTGCTAATTTGTTTCACATTCCTTCACCACCGTTGTAATCAATATAGTTACAATGAATGCATTTGTCAATCAATAAACGGATGTTTCTTTCTTTCCCAATCTTCAAATGTCATCATCTCATGATGTTCTCCTGCATCAATTTCAAGCGGTGCTATGCATTCAAGCAAATTGCCATCTGGGTCAAGAAAGTAAATCGCGGCATGAAATTGTGGCGGATTATCAAGAACTAAAGGCTGCTGCTCTTCCGAAAAACCAAACATCGGATGAATGCTGATCCCTTTTTCTATCAGCCATTCTTTGATTTGCTCAATGCTGGATGTTTCTATTTGGAAGGCGACATGTCGCGTCGCTGGATGATATGGAACAGTGGACATATCAACCTTCCAAAGGCCAAGCCAGCTCTTTCCTTTCTCAATCCATAAAAAGGCCACTCGTTCATTTTCATGAGCAAGGGTTAATTCCAATTTTTCAAAAAAAGAAATGGATGCCTTCAAATCACTCACAGGTAAATGTGCTTCATACAAGCCTTTCATCATCATTTCATTCACTCCTTTACTATCTTCTATTGTGCAGGAATTGAAATCATTCTTCCTCAGCAAAACGATGTATTTCAACCAAGCCATTGGATTGAGATGGTTAAATGTTTGATCCATTGCATATGGGGGAAGGTGTTCAAATAAAAGAAAGGAGTGTTCAATATGCCTTGGACAATGGAAGATTATCCAGCTTCATTCCAATCACTAGACAAAGTCATTCGAAAAAAAGCACTTGAGATTGCCAACAAAATGGTGCAGGAAGGCTATGAAGAAGGTAGAGCGATTCCAATTGCGATCAATCAAGCAAAAGAGTGGAAAAAGAATGCGACAGAAAAAGAAATGGAGGACTTTCACTCTCATGGTTCTGTGACTCCTTCTAAGAAAAGCAGCTCTGCACGACCTGAGCTCATGGATCATGCGCAGCATGTCGTGAAACATGATGAAGGCTGGGCGGTTCAAACTGAAAAAGCGAAGCGTGCAAGTGAGGTAAAAGAAACGAAACAGGAAGCCATCGACCGCGCGAAAGAGATTTCATCTAAAAAAGGAACATCAGTTGTCATCCACCGAACAGATGGGACGATTCAGGATGTGGTGAAGCCAAAATAAGACCGCCCTTTGGCGAGCGGTCTTTTCTTTATGCATTCTTTTCTTTTTTAGCGGGTGCTTTTCTTTTCTTAGGTGCTGCTTTTTTCGTTTTTTCTGGTTTTGATCGATCGATAGAAGCCTGCAAAGCGGCCATCAAATCAGTGACATTGGATGAAGCCTCTTTTTTACCTGTCGTTGCTGGTTGAACGGTATGTTCTCCAGAGATTTTGTCTCCAATGACATTCATCAGCTGCTCTCTGTATTCATCCCGATATGCGGCTGGATCGAATGTGGTGGTCAGCTGCTCAATTAAAAGGAGTGCTGTGTCTAACTCTTTCTTCACGATGTTTTCCTCTTGCGGGATATTCGGGACGTCTGATACTTGTCTAATTTCGTCAGGGAAATGAATGGTTTCCATTAGTAAAATATGTTCGTAGCACCTAACAATCGCTAATTGCTCCTTTGAGCGAATCATGATCTTGGCTACACCGATTTTCCCTGATTCTTTCAACGCTTTTCTTAATAATGAATAAGCCTTTGCTCCGCCGGTATCTGGAGATAGGAAATAACTTCTTTCATAATAGATGGGGTCGATTTCTTCTATCTTCACAAAATCAATGATTTCGACGGCTTTTTCTTCATTTTCTTTTCTCAGCCTTTCGAGTTCTTCCTCATCCAATTCAATGAATTTATTTTTGGCATACTCGTACGCTTTTACAATTTGCTCTGGCGCTACCTCCTCGCCGCAGTTAGCACAAACCTTTTTGTAGTTAATCGGCGTATGGCATTCTTTATGAAGCTGTCTTAATTTAATATCTTTGTTTTCTGTAGCGGTAAACAGCTTGACTGGAATATTGACCAGTCCGAAGCTAATGCCGCCCTTCCATACTGTATGCATCGTAACGCCTCCGTTCTTTTCTTCTTACTATGTAATGTTTTCATCAGAGTTATGTATGTTTATGAAAATTTCATCCCACCATAAGAACACATGATGTAAGGAAGTGAAAACACAATGAAACCGATGCGTTTAACGTCTGCACATGATATTCCTGTTGGAGCAGACTGGCTGTATGAATTAAAATATGACGGCTTTAGGGCCATTCTTATATGGGAAAAAGACGCCATCCATTTAGAGAGCAGAGCCGGAAAGCGATTAAATGAACAATTTCCTGAAGTCATTGATCAGTGCCAGCAACTAACAAAGCAGCTTGCACCTTTTTTACCGCTGACCCTAGATGGAGAATTGGTCTTTTTACTGAGTGAACAAGAAAGCGACTTTACTAAAGTTCAGCAAAGAGGCCGCCTGAAAAACACAGAAACCATTCAACGCCAGGCTAAGCGGTTTCCATGCCATTTGATTGCATTTGATCTATTGAGATGCAAAGGGAAATCCCTCGTTGATTTACCGCTGATTGTAAGAAAAGCTGAGCTGCATGAGGTGTTCCAAGCAGCAAATCTTCCTCCCTCCGTTCAGCTGAATCACCCCTCTCTTCTTCAAATCATCCAAACCGATAGCAGCCCTGATGACATGAAAAAAATCATGCTGACCTATTTAGCGGAAGGATTAGTTGCTAAAAAGAAAATGAGTAAATGGCAGGAGCATACCCGCTCGAAAGAATGGCTCAAAATCAAAAATTGGCGGTTTGTATCTGTCATCGTGACTCGTTTTGATAAAGACAATGGCTATTTTCAAGGATGTCTTTATCAAGAAACGAATCTCTTAGAGGTTGTCCAATTTAAGCATGGTTTTTCTAAAGAAGAAGAACAAACCCTGCGCACCTTATTTCTAACCAAAGGTCAAATGACTGGAGCATCACATTATGAAATCCCACCATCCATTGTCGCAAAGATCGCCTGTATTTCTTTTGATGGATCAGCCTTACGTGAGCCCCGGTTCTTTTCGTTTTTATTCGATGCAGATCCAGCAACGTGTACCTTTCAACACATGCTCAAACAGCTTTATCCGCTCCCAGCTATGATTGACGTCACCCACCCAGAGAAACCGGTTGTACCTGCCCTTCATATCACAAAGGCAGATTACTTACTTTATTTGAGGCAAGCCGCTCCCTATTTATTACCCTTTTTACGTGAAAGACGTCTTACGTTAATACGCTTTCCTCATGGCACTGGTGGAGAATCTTTTTATCAAAAGGCAACGCCCGATTATGCGCCTGATTTTGTTGAGACAGATCAAGCGCACGATATTTCTTACACAATCTGTAATGATCCTGACACGTTGCTTTGGCTTGGTAACCAGCTGGCGATGGAATTTCATATTCCTTTTGAAACGAGAGATACAGATCGGCCTGTAGAAATTGTATTTGATTTAGATCCGCCTTCTGTTAAAGAGTTTCACCTAGCAATAGAAGCAGCCAAACGAATCAAGGCCATTTTAGATGGACTCTTTCTCACCGCATTTATTAAAACAAGTGGTGGGAAAGGGCTGCAAGTTTATATCCCATTGAAGAAAAATGCCTTCACATATGAACAAACTAGACAATTCACTGCGTTCATCTGCCAATTTTTATGCGAACAAGCACCCGAGCTGTTTACGCTAGAGCGTCTAAAGAAAAACCGCGGCAACCGTTTATATTTAGACTACCTTCAACATGATGCTGGAAAAACAATCATCGCCCCGTATTCCCCGAGAGGAAACGAGCTTGGACTTGTTGCAACACCGATTGAATGGGAAGAATTAAATAGCGAAGAATGTCATCCTTCTTTATTTACGATGCCGGCTGTTATGAAACGTCTAAAGGAAAAAGGCGATCCATTCCGTCAAATGAGGCACCATGTGAATGATGATTCTTTTCGACAAGTTTTATATCAGCTGCAGGACATATTACCAGCTCATAAAATGGACACACGCGGTCATTAAGCGTTACACTTATTCATTAGAGAGGAAGAAAGGGATGACTATTTTGACCGCACACTCAATACGAAACATTGCACTGATGTTCTTATGTCTTACCGCAGGAATAGTGGATGTTATTGGCTATTTAAGCCTTGGGCATGTGTTTACAGCAAATATGACGGGAAATATTGTACTGCTTGGCATTGCAGCAGGCAGTTCATTGCAGTTAACCGCTCTTCATTCCATCACGGCACTTAGCGGATTTGTTCTAGGTGTTTTACTAGCTGTTGTCATAGGTGGAAAACAAGAAAAAACATTTTGGCCAAAAGCCGTTACACGCATCTTTATCATAGAAGTCATCATCTTGCTTCTATTTGCTCTTATGACCATTTTTCCTTATACGCAAGGTGCTTATTTTATGCTGATTATCCTTTTAAGTATGGCGATGGGCATGCAAACGGCGGCCGCACGCAAATTAAATGTCGCTGGCATTTCTACAACAGTTTTAACGAGTACACTTGCTAACTTATTTGAAGATTTGGCGCAGCGCTTATCAAATCGGGAAAAAAGAAAAGCCCCTATTCAACATGTGAGCTTGCTGCGAATCGGTTCTATTGTCTTTTACTGCCTAGGAGCTGCTTTAGCAGCATACACAGATGCGTACGATCCGTTTATCATCATTTGGCTGCCTATTTGCATCCTAGGGGTTATCGTGATCACAGCTACATTTAAGCACTTTCACCAATTGAAATAGCCAATCTTAGATGGCTATTTCAACCACTGTGATAAAACATTAATAACTTCTTACATAAAAACCAGGAGGACGCCCCATAATGAATGTGGAGCCATATGGAGAATATCCAGAAAACGTCCCGAACCCTCCATATCCAGGGTAACCTCCTAAGCCCGAGAATACGCCAGGGCTCACATAATACCCGCCAAAGCCAATATGAGGGCCCACTGCACCTCCGCTAAAACCGCCGCCATGAAAGCCTCCATATACCCGAGGATCCATACAATCACCTGCCTTCAACTTACACTTCATCTCATCATATGCGTGACAAATGGAGCGGTGTTCCCACTTTTGTAACAATTTCTATGTACTATAGACCAATTTGATGAAATTTGAATGAAAAGTCCTGCAAAAAATTAAATTAAGCAAAGAAAGGTGACCTTTTTAACTTGTTGCTCTGCCCTATATTTATTTAGAATAATGGAGCAGGTAACAAATTTGCACACCCCCTTTGTTGCGAATTCTTCTTATTAAACGTTCTTGCAGCGTTTAATAAGAAGAGCCTATTTTCACACATATAAAAAACCCTTGCTGATCATCATCAACAAGGGCGAGAAATGATTGGGTGATTAACCACCAATGATTTTTTCTGCTACTTCGAAAGAACCCGCTACATTTTCAGTTAAAACAGCCGCAGCGACCGCTAAACCCACAACGAATAATACTTTTAATCCTGTTTTCATCTTATATCAACCCCATTCTTTTCATATGTAAATCCGCTTCTAAACTTTTATTCAAGTAAAAAACAGACTGCTCATAAAGTGCTTGCTTTTCACAATACTTTGCAGCAAAGTGAGAAAGCTCTTTCACTTCATGATATTCATTCTTTTCTTCTAACTTTCTTAATTTCTCATTAATTTGCTGAAATCTTTGTGGCACATTCGTTAAGTAAAGATCATGTACGATGCCTATTTTGAGCTGAAACACTTCATGAGAAGCTTCTTTCATTCGGGCATATGCAGCATCTATATACTGACTTGCACGCTGCTTTTCACCAATCACACAGAGTTCCCGGCTGATCAGATACGTAGAATGGAAAAAGAAATCTGAATCATAATACTCTTGATGAGACAATGCTTTTTCAAGATGTCGTATAGATTCTTTCGGTTTATTCCAAAATGAATATAAAATGGCGACATTATGATGGTGCTGAGCCAGCATAAAATCATCCTGTTCGCTCGTCAACACCTCTTCCGCCAAACGATAATTCTCAAGCGCTTCTTCGTACCTGCCAATCTCTGTAAGGTTGGCTGCAATAAGAGAATATGAAAGTGCAGTTCTTCTTTCATAGTGCTTGTGACGTTTATAGACGTGTAGAGCCCTGCGAATATAACTTAATGAAAGCATGATATGACTCAGGCGATAGTAAAGCCACGCGACCTTAAAATCGAAATCAGCGCGTTCGATTTCACTTGGAATTTTATCTAAGAGCTTTTCCGCACTTTGATACATCTGTAATGCAACCTCATAATTCCCCTGATGCTGTTCATACACACCCTCATAAAAATCAAAATAGTAAGCAAGGCGATTAGACAAATCATCATCTTTTTTCCCATAATGGCCTTCTTTACTTTTCGTTGAAACATTGCCTTTTTGCCCTCTTAAATTGTACATCAGAATATGATGCCTTTTCTCAAGAAGAGAATAATACATGAGGATGTCAGCATCATCAATTTCCTCTACTGCTTGTTTCGCTTTAGCAAATAGCCGTTCTGCCTCATCTGCATGATCTTTTTTGATTTCCATGTTCCAGTCATTTAATAGTGATGCCAATTCCGCCACAGGAACTTTGCTCATTCTACACCCCCAATCACCTTCAGCTACACCACATGATTTCACTAAATATGGAACTTCTATTAGCAATTGCTAATTCGTCCATTTGACATCATTTTAATATGAATCACTTGAATCTTCAATAACCGATTCCTTTGTTATTGCGTTTCTTTCTCCTAGTCAATGATGCATACACTAAAAAATCCGTCTTTTTTCTATTAAAGGACACGGTTGAATTGAAAAAAAGCCCTTATTGGGCTTTTTGGATTTATTCCAATCTGATAATGGTTAATGCCGCTCCAACAGATCCCCCGCCAAGTAATACTACGGTTGCGACTAAACCGAATATTTGAAGAGAAATTTGATTCCCTGCTGCAAGTGTTGTAATGAGAGATACATTGTAGGTAGATGTAGATAAAGCAGGTGTTAAAATAGACCCTGCTATGGGGGTTCCGTTGTTAATTACTCTTGTTCCTGCCAGAAGTGCAGCGTTTGTATTTACTTGATACGTGATGAAATATCGTCCTGAAACAGGTACAGTAAACACCGTATTACCACCACTTACGGTAAATCCATCTAAACTTTGGTTATTAGGCAGCGTCACTGCCGTTCCGCCCAAAACAACCAGCACCGTACTTCCCGACGTATTGGATGCGTACATCGAGTTAGTTGTTAAACTAGTACCGGTTGGACCTGTGTCACCTGTGGCTCCGGTTGGACCAGTTACTCCTGTTGGACCTGTGGCACCAGTTGTGCCCGTTGCACCGGTTGAACCCGTGGCTCCAGTCGGGCCGGTTATTCCTGTTGAACCCGTGGCTCCCGTTGGGCCAGTTACTCCCGTTGGGCCAGTTACTCCCGTTGGGCCAGTTACTCCCGTTGGACCCGTCGATCCCGTTGAGCCCGTGGCTCCCGTTAAACCCGTCGATCCCGTTGAGCCCGTGGCTCCCGTTGGACCGGTTATTCCTGTTGAACCCGTGGCTCCCGTTGGGCCAGTTACTCCCGTTGAGCCCGTGGCTCCCGTTGGACCAGTTATTCCTGTTGAACCCGTGGCTCCCGTTGGACCAGTGACTCCGGTTGAACCCGTGGCTCCCGTTGGACCAGTGACTCCGGTTGAACCCGTGGCTCCCGTTGGGCCAGTTACTCCCGTTGAACCCGTGGCTCCCGTTGGACCAGTGACTCCGGTTGAACCCGTGGCTCCCGTTGGACCAGTTACTCCCGTTGGACCCGTGACTCCGGTTGAACCCGTGGCTCCCGTTGGACCAGTTACTCCCGTTGAACCCGTGGCTCCGGTTGAACCCGTGGCTCCCGTTGGGCCGGTTACTCCCGTTGGACCCGTGACTCCGGTTGAACCCGTGGCTCCCGTTGGACCAGTTATTCCTGTTGAACCCGTGGCTCCCGTTGGGCCGGTTACTCCCGTTGGACCCGTGGCTCCCGTTGGGCCAGTTACTCCCGTTGAACCCGTGGCTCCGGTTGAGCCGGTTACCCCCGTTGGACCAGTTACTCCGGATGAACCCGTGGCTCCCGTTGGGCCCGTTGCACCGGTTGGACCGGTTGGACCGGTTACTCCGGTTGAACCCGTGGCTCCCGTTGGACCAGTTACTCCTGTTGAACCCGTGACTCCGGTTGAACCCGTGGCTCCCGTTGGGCCAGTTACTCCCGTTGAGCCCGTTGCACCGGTTGGACCAGTTACTCCGGATGAACCCGTGGCTCCCGTTGGGCCAGTTACTCCCGTTGAACCCGTGGCCCCGGTTGGACCAGTTATTCCTCCACACATATTAAGTTGGGCGCACATGTCTCTCACTACTTTCAAACTGTGGAATCATCAAGACATACACACTAATACTGATAATTGAGAGAAAACGAAACGACAATACTTCCAGTCGAGGTTCCACCAGTAGCTAAAATCCCAATTGAGTTCAGATCACTGAGCGTAATGGATCGACTCTCTCCTGGCGGTACCGTGAAATCAGGAACAGCTGTACCGTTTACCTCTAAAGCCACGGTAGGTGCCACAGCCACAATCCCATTGTTTTCCACCATGATGGTTCCGTTTATGACATAAGGTGTTCCATCTGTCCAGACGACAACTGCATCAGCTGCTGCTGCTAAATCAAGTGTGAAGCATACTGCATCATTTACAAAGCCCGCTTGTTCATTACTACATCCGCCTAAAATAGCCATTTTAACCCTCCTTCAACCTAATCTTGATAGACTATGATCCATTGATATTGGATGATTGTGCGATTATCACAGCTTCAAAGCTTTATTTTTCTTCTTTGCACCATGTTGATTTGCATGTCTAATCGTGCTTGCACACTTTCAGTTGATGGAGATTTCAAGATAAATTTCACATCTTTCACAGTAATCGCACGACTTTCTCCTTTTTGGACAAGAAGATCATAACAAAATGTACCAGTTTGAATCCTAATTGCGACTGGTACATCCTGATGATCTTGATGATGCAACACAACAGTTGCCGTATTGAGAAATTTTGTTCCATTCCGCCATACTTCCACCGAACTGGACGATGTGGAAAAACAAAGAAAGATGTGGTGAGATTCTATGTTTTTTAAAATAAGCGCATCATATACAGGAAGCTCTACTTCAATCATTCCACATAAAAAAGAAAGATCGACAAGAATTTTCGAACTAGATCGATACAAAACTTTTTGACAGCATGTTGATCTATTGCAGCACGGTACAAGAAGTTCCAACAGCACACAATTTTGCTTTTCATTGATAGAGCTCAAAGAAAAATAGCAAGTCTTAAACACACTTCTTTCAAAAAACACCCATGAGTAAAAAGGTTCCCCATCTTCCATGGTGAGCAAAAAGGGAGAACTCATCGAACGTTTGTGAGTAAAGCCTTCTAATTTTGTTTGATTGTTTATCTCTTTTAGTTTACTCATCAACAGGTTTGTCACTTACAATCAGCCCAATTCCATGCTGTATACATAACTATATGGTCTTTTATCATATGTGCCTTTGACTATTTTGTGCGCGATTGGATTAGATGATGAGCATAGCTTTTCATTTTTCAAGTTTCTCTATATAATATGAACAAGAACTTCCGTGCCTCAGTAGCTCTAGAAGGGAAGAGCGCCGTAAAACAATTGTAGCTGGCGGGTCGCAAGGCAAGGGTTTCAGAAGCACCGAAAAGCAAATGAGCTGAGACAGGTGAAACTCCTGTCGGTGAAATTCCGTAGGGAAGCGTGTTGCCCCCTAGCCTATGCTTACGAAAGGAGTGCGGGTTCGAATCCCGTCTGAGGCTTGATGAATATGGAGGATGAAAACAATGCAGGTTTTTGAAGAATATGTAAGCAACATCGGTCATCCAGAGCTGAAACAGCGCATGCAAGACATCTTACAATGGATTTCAGACACATTCCCTCAATTAGAGCCCAGAATTGCTTGGAATCAGCCCATGTTCACAGATCATGGCACATTTATTATCGGATTTAGCGTCGCAAAACACCACATTTCTGTCGCACCAGAAGGAAAAGGGATTGATCACTTTTCAGCAGATATTGTACAAGCTGGTTATGACCATGGAAAAAAGATGTTTCGGATGAAGGAAAGCTTACCGATTGACTATCCTCTACTTAAAAAAATCATTGAATTTAACATTGAAGACAAAGCAGATTGTTCCACATTTTGGCGAAAATAATAAACACCCCGATCTGATTTCATAACAGATTGGGGTGTTTTTTCGTGGACTTACATTTTATTTGGTTCTCTCTCCTGCCCATTTCTGCTCCACCCATTCAAAGCACGACAGAAGCAGGCTAACGCCCTTTTGGAATAGCGGCAAATAAACAACCGTTACCGCCGTTAAACAAGCGATCACAGCACCTGCCAGCACATCAAATGGATAATGAACACCTACCCAAATCCTTGAAAATCCTACAGCGCAGGCAATGAAAAGCCAATAAATACGACGCTTGTGAAAAAGCCATAAGACTATACAAATGGAAAAAATAAAAATGGTGTGATCACTCGGAAAAGAGTTGTTCACTTCCTTTTCGATTAAAAGATTAACATGATTCAATTCTGCAAAGGGCTGCTGATTGGAATAAAAGAGCCCAGCGACTTTCCCTAACATCTCTGCCAAGATAAAGGTCAACCCAGCAGATATCATCATCCATCTGTTTCTTCTGCTCCGATTTTGAAACCACATGATCAAAAATATGATCGCAATGAACATCACTGAATATTCAGCCAATCCAATAAGAACTGGATTTAAGACATCGTGATTCATACTAAGTTGATTAATCGACCGAAATACCCGTTCATTAAACTCCTGCATCTCATTTCATTCCTTTTGCTTCGTTTAGGAAAAGGATAAATGAAAAAAGAAGACCGTGACATCGATCGAGCGAACAAAATAAAGGGATCATCTCACATTTTTGTCACTTCGTTGTCATTCGGATACCAAGAAACAAAGCACTATTTAGAATGATACTGCTCCCATTCTTTTTTCAGCAAAGCATATTGATAGGTGTTTTCATATTTAGGGGTGCCATCCTCATTTGTAGTAAATGAAACAAACTCAAGAAAGAGGCCTTCCTTCCTCATGCCTAAACGCTCACATAATGTTTGAGATCGATCATTGTCATCCTCTACATATGCATATAAGCGTCTTGCTCCTTTATTGACAAATAGATATGACAAGAGCGCTTCAGCACTTTCACGGGCATATCCCTTTCCTTCATATGACGCATGAAAATTCCAGCCAATCGAATACGTATCCGGCTCATCTTTTAGATAAAACAGTTCACCGATAATCAACTGACTTTCTTTTAAACAAACCGCCATATAAGAGTGATCTGCTTTTCTTTTTTGCACCTTAGCTACCGCTTCTTCTAATGTAGAGATTTGATCATCCAGAAAACAATTCACTCTTGGTTGAGACAAGTATGCAAGCATTCCGGGTGCATCTTCATCACGAAATGGTCTAAGAATTAACCGATTTGTTTCTATTTTATCCATAAGACTCTCCTTACTACTTTTTCTTTATCTTTCACTATTTTAGATGTCATGGACTGTTTTTGCCAATTTGATCGTATGAACGTATCCATTTTTTTAAACATAATGTCATCAAAACTGATATAATAGAACATAAGTTTGCATTTTATTGAAAAGGGATGACTTGAAATGATCAAAACGGTAGAAGGCAATATCTTAGACGCAGAAGAAGACATCATCTGTCACCAAGTGAATTGTAAGGGTGTCATGGGAGCAGGGTTAGCAAAGCAGATCAAAAGCAAATATCCAAATGTGTATAAAGACTATAAACGGTTATGTGCAGAACAAGGAGATGATTTATTAAGCTCCGTTCAGCTCATCACAACGAGCGACGGAAAAACCATTGCCAACTTATTCGCCCAAGTTGGATACGGAAGAAAAACAAAACAAACAGATGACGACGCATTACGCAGCTGCTTTGAACATCTAAAACAGACAGTGACAAATCTAAATGAAGAGCATCCCCTTCATTCTATCGCCATTCCTTATGGGATCGGCTGCGGCTTGGCAGGCGGCGATTGGACGATTGTTCGAGAGATGATGGAAGAGGTTCTTGGCGATTGTGAAGTGACGGTTTATCGGTTTAAATAGGTGAAATGAGAAATTCTGATGAAAACAAATATTACAAAAACCCTCCTTCATTTATTTGGAGGGTCATTTGCTAATTGCTATTTGTTATTTTTCAAATAATTTAGCACAGCTTCTTTATCTTCCTCATCTTCAGGTAGAAATCCGAACGTTTCGTATTCCCAAACGGCTATTCTTTGTACATTGTCTATGCCTAATGAATAAACATCATCGTATCCATACTCAATAGAGAATTCCCCTTTATGATCTAATTGGAGGGTAGCTGTTGTCCAAGCACCTAAATCATTTTGTATATATGCCTTTTTCAATGCTTCAAAAATTTCACTAAGTTCGTATAATAAGTGGATGTATGTTGACTTATTTACACTATATTTATGAGGAATTTGATGTCCATTAACATATTCATTTCCATTTTGTTCTTTAAAATAAAACACTATCTCAGCCGAATCATCAAGTATTTCTGCATACATCCAAACTTTATCCCAATCACATGGTATTAATTCATTAATTGATTCTGCTATTTGTTTATAATTTTTTTCTAATTCTTCCATTGGGTTTTAACCTCCAGGTTGATTCTTAATAAATACTTGAGAATAACGTTCTCCAATTTTATACTCCACAGAGAAACTAACAGGTCGTAATGAATCTCCCTTATAGATAGGTTCAATGTTCACTGCTACTTGTTTAGGTGGGTTTGAATTCAAAGCTTTCAACCACCGTTGTTCCATGGTGTACCATTTCCCGCCGCTTCGATTAATCTGTGAATTCATCGGAAGTAGGTTATCAATATCCCCAGACCCTTTAAAAATAGATGCAATTAAATGCCCTCCATCATCATCCAGCAATCGATCCGGCTTACCTGAATTGGATTGAGCATATTGATTTCTTTTGACTTCTCCGTATTTTAAATCACTTGCTTCGACTTTGACAATGCGGCCATAGTGATCTGTTGTGTAGGTGTAACCTTGCTTTGTTGAATAAACGACATTCGGTTTTAATACCTTTTTGCGTTTCCATCGCACATAGTGCTCTCCGTAACTGACAACAGTCGGTGGTGATTTTGGTGCCGGTAAGCGTCTGCCTGTCTTAGAGATTCCGTATCCTGAGTTGTTGTCTAGACGCTTTGCCATGGAGAGGAGTTTATTTTTGAGATTTTCTCCGTCAAACACGTTATAAGGGAGTTTCCCTCCACCAGCCATTTGAAACTTTGGTGAGTATGGCAATAGATTCGGAATAGAGACTCTATCTAATGATTTTGCTCCTTGTTCAAGGCCTTTCTTCACTGTTGTTTTGGCCGCTGTTGTCCCTGTTTTTGTGATGGCTCCTGCCCCTTTAGAACCAAAGACAATTTCTGCAAGAGAACCAGTCGCATAGGCGAACCAGTGTGACCGTGAATACGCGTCACCATTTATGACTTCTTTTTGGAATGAGTCTGAAATCGATTTTCCAATCGCTTTCGATGTTTCAATTGGATGTGAAACAGCCGTTACAACTGATTCCACAGCCCCACCAGGGTCAGTGACAAGATCATATATTCCGGTCACTGTATCTTTTGCCACATCATATAGACCCACTGCAGCACCTTTTACACTATCAATGAACACCTCCGATGCTTCTTCCTGTGCTTTGATTTGGAGAAGCTGGCTGTAATACATTTTTTGATCATATGTGAGATTCTCATAACCGATCTCATCTACAATCTCAAAGTACTTCGCTTCTGATAGACACGAAGGATCATTGAGCTTTTCTTTCAATTCTTTGATTCTTCGTTTTTCTTTTTCTTCTTTTTTCACCTTTAAATAGGCTTTCACTTGAGCATCAATCTGATCATGGTTCTTGTACACGTCTGTCTCATGGAATGCTTTTGCATCATAATACATTGGCTGCGCATTTTTTCCTTTTCCAGTAGCAGCCATCATCTTTGCATAAAAAGTGTTGAGGTGATTCTCAACCGCTTCTGAATTTGCGTATTCCGTTTTCAAATCATTGTCTATTTGATGTAAAACTTCAATGGTCTCTTTTCTTTTTTTGTTCGCATCGTCTAAATGTTCATTGACCTCTTTACTTGAAAAAGTATGTAATTCAATTAAATCACTGATATCGTCAAAAATAGTGGAAAGTGCCTCTTTTTGTTCTTTGACCATATCTTTATTGTTCTGAATCCCTTGTTTCAATTGAGTGTCTAAAAAGTGCTCATCAATAAAAGTACTCCCGCCTAATGATTCATCATCAAGCTTTCCTTTCACCCCATCTAAAAAAGCTTTCTTCATATCGATAAAATCAAGATATGTGTCTGTGTACAGCGCAAGATCCTCATAAAAAGATTTGATATTGTCTGCACCTTTTCCAGTAAATTCATCACCTAAGCCCGACACACTTTTTAATGCTTTTTTCACAAGTTTCATTTCTTCTTGAAGCTCATGATAAGCCTTTGATCTCTGTTCTACAGCTGATAGTAAAGATGGAGCATCTAATATTTTCATATAAAAAGGACTCCTTTTATGGCATATTCTTTTACTAGAATACCATAAGGAGTCTGACACTTTAATCCACTTTATCGTTTTTTAACCAATTATCTATCAGAGCTACCTCTTGATACATAAGTAACTTGTTTATAAAAATACATCATTTAAAGTTATTGATAATTGTATACAATGCTTTTTTTAGCACAACCTTATCATCATTTGACAAGTTTTGGAGCGCTGTATTGTTCAGCTCAATTGTTGCTGCTTCAACTTTTTCTCTAATGTCTAAAGATTTTTGAGTCGCCTCTACTAAAATATTTCTTCGATTTTTTGGATCTATTGTGCGTTCAATTAAGTCCGCTTTTTGCATTTTATCTAAAATTCCAGAAACTGTTGAGGCTTCTAAATACACAAGTTCTCCAATTTGTTTAGGAGATAGCTGGCCCTCTCTCCACAAACAGTTCAACACACCATATTGAGCGGGTGTCAAATCACATTCCTCTAAAAGCTTACTAAAGTACTTAAACACTTTATTTTGACTAACACTTAGTAAAAAATTTATGCACTCTGATAATTCCATTTTATCTCCCCCACATTGACTTCACCTATAATATCATGGTAGTTTTTTAATTGAAACACTTTTGCATCAGAAATGTTTTGTTATAACATATTTTCAGAGAGGAAGATAAATAGTGGATTCATTTAAAGCGATACTAGTGACAGAACAAAATGATCAAGTGAATTATGATCTTCAAAATGTAAGTGTGAATGAATTATCTGAAGGAGAAGTATTAATTAAAGTAGCATATTCTTCAATCAATTATAAAGATATGCTGGCTGTTCAAAAAAATGGAGGTGTTATTCGTAACTATCCGATGATTCCCGGAATTGATTTAAGTGGAACGATCGTTCATACAACAGATCATCGTTTCGTAGAAGGTCAACAAGTGATTGTAACAGGTTTCGCTATGGGCATGAGCCACACTGGAGGTTTTTCAGAATATGCTAGAGTGCCTGCGGATTGGATTGTTCCTTTGCCAAATAACTTGACTTTAAAAGAAGCAATGATTTTTGGAACAGCAGGCTTTACAGCCGCTCTTTCGATCATGGCTTTACAGGAAAATGGAATGAATACAAAAAATCAACCTCATATACTCGTTACAGGTTCAACTGGTGGAGTTGGTAGCATCGCGATACAATTATTATCTAAAATTGGGTATAAAAATATGAATGCTTTAGTGCGTAAAGATCATCAAGTCGACATTGCAAAATCTTTAGGAGCAACTGATGTCATTTTTGCAAACGAGTTAGGAGAGCTCAAAAAACCATTAAACAAGCAAAAATATGACTTCGTCTTAGATACCGTAGGAGGAGATGTGGCTTCTGTCATAATACCTCAAATTTCTTATGGTGGAAGCATGAGCATGTGCGGGAATGCAGGTGGAATTAAATTAACAACAACTGTGTTACCTTTTATTTTAAGAGGAATCAACCTTCTAGGGATCGATTCTGTAAATGTACCAATCAATAAACGCAAAGTCATTTGGAACGAGATAGCAAACGAATGGAATATCGCCCAAACGACTCTAGTCAATGAGATTACTCTCGATACGTTACCTGAAACAATTGAATCCATTAAAAATGGCCAACATTTAGGAAGAACAATTATTAAATATTAAAATAACACAAACTCTATTTGAACTATATTATTCAAGACTACCAATCCATATACCCCATGCATCAATACCAAGTAAACACAAAGCTAAAAAAGGTGAAACTATACTCCACTAAATAATAAAAGAAAAACCCTATTATAAGGGTTTTTCTTTTTTGGAATCGTAATCTTTAATAATTTCAATTGGATCAATTGCATCATCATCTTGTACATATTGCTCTACATAAGGAGTCATCAACTTCTCAAACTTATTTTCATCATCTACTAAAGCAATACAAGTTTCATATCCTTCAAAATCAGATGGGTATAAATTTGCAACAGCACTACCAGTTTTTAAAGCCTGATCTATCGCATTTTTTAATTCCAATAGACCTTTCCTGTTTCCTAAAATCAATGCTTCTCTATGATGAGTTTCTTGAGCATATATATTACACATCTCTAAAACATCATCATCCGCTTGAATAGACAGATAAAAGCACCTCCGAAATTAAATTTAGTTCATTATATAATTCATAATGTCAACAGGCCAAAGAGCCATGACCTCAAACGTCTGATCCCAAAAGTGATTGCGGACACCGCAAACAAAAATAGCTCATACTACTTAACTGTACTTTGCTCCTTTTTATATTTCATTACTTTTATAATTCTATAAACTATTACAGCAACATAGCACACAACTAAGGTAATCAGATATTCAAAAGGAAAATCTCTTTGTACACCTTGATAAAGAAAAATTGCCAAAAGGACTGTAAACAAAACTATTTGAAAAACTTTTTTTTTATCATCCAAATCCCCCGATATACTTCCACTTACATTATATACTTTTAATTACAATCCAGAGAAAGTTATGTACCATGAAATTATAAAACAATCAGTCTTAACATTCTACAGTCAGTGCCATATTTAGGAGTTAAGTAACAAAATTGAATGATGGGTCTCCACCAGGCTGCTTTATCATACTTGTTTTGCTTCGATGAACCTTGCTACCATTAGAGAAAGTTAGGAAATCCCCTCTAAATCATTCTAAACTTCTAAGACTGAAATGCAATTCAGGCAGACGTTTTAGCATGCATCTGGCGGAGATGAAAATATACTATGTACTATATTTGTTTTTTACCTCAAAATTCTTTTCTTCTCTTTCTTCATAAAAACATCCTGAAATTCTTCATAAATTTTTTTCGGTTTTTCAGAATCCCACGCTTTATACAGCTCTCGCATAAATATATACAGTGAAATTGGGTAATACCCAGAGCCCCTCCAACACGCACTGAAAGTCTCCTCTTCAAAAATCTTAATTAATTCATTTGTTTTTTAGTATCTCTATACGCTGCTATCAAAGCAAATAAAGCATCTAATATTTTCATATAAAAAAGACTCCTTTTACGGCATATTCTTTTAGTAGAATACCATAAGGAGCCTTACACTTTAATCCATTTTATTGCTTTTTAACCAATTAACCTCCAGAGCTAATATGTAGTAGAGGATTAAACTGTATCCTTTTTTATGATCCTGCACCTCTTGAGGAAAGTAACACTATCTCATTTTTCGCATCTGCCTGAGTTTGTTGTACAGCAGGCATTCCTAGAATTGTACCTAATAGCAAAGCAGTAGTAATCATCATCATTATTTTTTTCATGATCATATGACCTCCTTTCCTATAAGCGTACAAGATTTTAAAGCCAATTCCAAGAAATAGTTACTTTCTTCATAAAGATTTAACTTCTTATAAATGGAGGCAACATCAGGAGCTAAAGCCTCTATATCAACATATGCTTTTCTTTCTTCCAAAAGTCCTAGTTCTTTCTTGATATCCTCAGAGCTTTCCTGTGGTGTTGTATAACATTTCTCAAGGATATTGAATTTTAAAATAAAGTTTGTGTTCTGCTGTTCTTTAGAAAAGGCTTTCCCCTCAGCAACCCAACTTATTGCCTGATCCAACTGATTTGATTTATAGCTTGATCTTGCAAATTCATACGCACATTGTAAGTATGAAACGGGAGCTGACTGTTTTAGATCATCTGCGGAAATTGCTTTGTTGAAATATTCAATTGCTTCTATATGGTGGTCATCCTGAATTTTTAGAAATCCTAGATCATAATAAGCTAACGCTAACAATCTCTTATCATTCTTTTCAATCAGTTTCTCAACACAATCCAAAAGCATTTTTTCAGCTTTGTCTAGTCTACCATCATCAATCAAATTCAGTGCCAACAACATATTACAGTTTATGGTCTGTATGCTGTAGCCTTCATGACCCTTGTAGATGTCCTTTGCTGTTTGTAGATGATGGTGAGAAAGGAGCGTGACCTTATTGAAATAGTAGAGTGTACCAATTTTATAATGGAACTCAGCCTTTTCAATTTCATCATGTACCTTGTCCAATTGTCTCTCAGCTACTCTGAATAGGACTAGAGCTTCTGAATAGTTATTCTTTGCACTCTCATACATACCTTTAAAAAGATAAAAGTAAAACCTTAGCATGTCATCTGTTTTGACTCTTTCACTTTCTGTTATGGTTGGTTGCCCAACTAAATCTTCCATAAGCACCTTAAACCTGTAATCAAGAATATTGAAATAGAGTAAAACATCTTGATTTTCTTCCATTTCGCCTAACATATCTTGAATCTCATCCCTCAACTCTACTGCTTGTGAAACTTCTCTCTTTTTAATATGTAAATACCATTTGTTGAGAGTGTTTGCTACATCTACAGAAGCAATCAAATTCGACATTCCATTACCCCCTTGCTATCATTTCCTTTGTATAATTTTAACATGATATTTACAACATATGTAAAGACAAGGTGTTTATTTTAAAAGTTTTCGGTATCCCGCAAAATACATGAAATCCAAACCGTTAATCAAACATTTGTTCCCATTCGCTATTTAGAAGTTTTTCAAAAATAAAGTAAAGTGTAGATTTTTGATTTACTTAAATAAAAAGAAGGACTTAGATGAACACAGGGTTATTTAAATGTTTTATTGGGAATGCGCCTAAAGAAGAACTTGATAGGATACTTCATATTTCACTATGTAAGGAGGAACCTGAATTGATTGAAGAAGCAAAAGAGCTTTGCTTTAGAGGTGTAGCAAAGTTTCTTCCGTTTAATTCTCGTTCTACTATTGGCTTTGTTAACAACATTTCAATTATTTTGATAGCCTTTTGTTTAGTTCCCACAAAGCTGTTTTGTTACTATCCCATTTTAAAAGACTTACCGCTACCTCAAAACACACCCATTTATAATCAACGTGTTCTTTAGATAATTTAATATTTTTTGTAGAAACTTTAACGCCAAAAGAAAATTCTTTTATCACATAAACATCTTTTCCCCAAAGAAATTCACCAACTACATCCTCTACGGGTAGTGAAGACACAGAATCGAGTGTTATATATGGACATTCTCTTATAATACCAGCCTCTTCAAACGCTTCCCGTTTTGCTGCTTCAATAGGAGTCTCACCTTCTTCACCACCACCAGCTATTCCTTGCCAATAAACATAATCACTTCGATGAAAAATAGCATATTGAATGGAATTTTCAGTTTCTATATAAGGAAATATCAAAACTTGATACGGTGCTCTCATAACCCTCTTTTTCTTAAGATTCACCTTAAACAATACTCTCGAACTGACTAAGAATAAGTTCGCCTACATTTACTACAAGCGGCTCTTCATTACTTTGTAAGAAATTAGATATTTGTTGTACCAGCTCTTTAATATTATTATTGATTGGCATATATGGATTCAATAAGAGAATGTTAATAATCGTATCAGCTACTTGATAAAGCGCATCTTCATCTTTTGTTTTTTCAATGTGATATTGCATCTTTTTAAAAAACCATTCAATTTCGTTTAAATCAACCATCGGATAATATTGAATTTTATACAGATTATCTTCATCAAGGATGTCCAATTCAAATATGGCTTTAAGTTCTTCTTTACTTAAATGCTCTTCAGGAAGCTTATATTCAGCCGCTGCTGCTTCCTCATCAACAGTGTATTCAGCTGTATAAAGCCCCTCAATGAATTCATCAAAGGAATCTGCTAACTTAAAGTCTTCTTCCATCTCAACATCAAAATAATGAATTGCAGGATTCTCTTTCGTTTTTCGATAATCCATCGCTACCCAAGTGTGACCATCCCCGTTAATTAAGACAAGCCCTTCTGGCAGCTCCCACTCTTTTATCAAATAGGCACTATCCATAATTCCTTCATCTTCAGCAATTCCCAGCAGGTGATTAAATTGAATATGATCCTCAGCCCATGAATTAGAGTGAGTGGTTGGAAAAGCATTATGAATGGTATAACCACCATTCTGCTCTAAAATGAGCTTTTTATATGTATCTGGCAAAGTGACACCAAGTTTCTTTTCAGCTTTAGCTATTTCTGCTTCGTTGATGTTTTTTAACGTATAGTAACCTTCCTCGTCTATTTCCCAAAATGATTTCAAGATGAATGCCTCCTAGTAAAATATGCACATAAGTATACCATCTTGCTGAGTATATTTAACAATTTAATGAAAATAAAAGAAGAATATTTGTTACTTAGTCATTCACGCTGTCTATTTTTGTCGAAACGATAGTAAAAAGAAGGTACTTCATGTAAAATTTCCTTTGCACCTAAAAATCAGGAGGATCCAATATGAAGAAATTATCTATATTCATTTTTATTTGTTTAATGATGCTAACAGCTTGCAGTAGCGCAGCATTAAATGAAAAACAGCTCACGACAGCCAATATTATTGAAGCTTTTAAAAGTGCTGGGCTTGAAGCAGAAAAACCATCTGATCTTAAACAAAAAGAGTTTGGAAATATAAGAGAAGAAGGAAAAAGGATTCTCGTTCCTTCCTTAGGTGAAAATGCTGGTGGAAGGATTTTTAAATTTGGAAATGAAACTGATTTACAGCAGGCGAAATCCTATTATGATGAGTTAGGCAATGCTGGATCTATGTTCTTCTCTCACACCTATTCAAAAGGAAACTTTTTATTACAAATGAACGGTGAAATGAAAGATTCTGAATTTGAAAAGTATAAGAAAGTAATGGATGAGGAAATAAAATAATTTCATATATTTTCAAAAGAAGGAAGGTCAATAAATGTCATCATTTTGGCTGCTAACAGTTATCCTTACGATTGTTATATTGGGTGTTTCTTTGGTCTTTAAAAGAAAGAATGCACCTTTACAGTATGGAATACCATCGATTCTTATTCTCATGAGTATTATCTTATTATTAATAAGTTTTTTCGTAGGAAAGTGGGAAGGTTTAGGACTGGGTGCAATCAGTATATCTTTACTGATTGCATCTGTGATCACTTTAATTATAAATGCCATCTTGAGTTATTTTAGGAGTAAATAACATAGAGCAACTTCCCATTCAGAAGTTGCGTACTTTTTAATCTTCAGGGTACTCAAAGATAACGGACATGCTTTTAAAAGTGCTTCGACCCTTTCAATAATTGGAGGAAATGCTTAAGCGTTACCCTCTTCCCACCTTCCTTACGCTGCGGAATAAGGCTTGGTTCTGCTATATAGTCATTGTCATTTTTGACAGCAACACGAACGACCATATCCTTCCCTAAAATATGCATATGGCCACATTCCTCAGCACCTTTGTTCCGTATCCAGATTACGCCATTGATAAGAGAGGGTGTTTGATTGCTAGTGAGATTCTAATTTGAATTCATTTTTGAAAAAAAATCTTGAAGAACTAATTTTACTGGTGAATTCGCAGTAGTAGCCAACAAATGATTTGCATGCCATTCTATTGGTTTATTACATACCTGATTTGATCCATCTTTCCATGAAACCCTTTCGCCCCAAACGGCAAAAGCATTCCAAGCGCCGCATTCATACTCGCCTCCTGCTGTTCTTTCGAGATCTTTTTCCCAAACATATCTCTACCAGTAATCGCTTCGCTGAAGCCGTTGGTCGCAATGAGGCCGTATAAACCTTTTTGGGATGTCTTTAGGGCATCAAAAGATTTTTGTGACGTCTTGTAGATATCGACCGCTCTGACTGCGGTTGATGTGGCTTGGGTGGTTTTATAGACCGCTTTTCCACCTTTAAAAATGCGCCCTACCCAGCCGACAATTGGGATGTAGCCGGCTGCTGCCATGCCACCTGCAGCGACTCGTTGGCCTGCCGTAAGCTCTTCGCCTGAGATTGGATCGACACCTGTTGCGGCGCGTTTTGCATCATTCACGCCAGTGAGTTCATTCACGATATTCCCGCCATAATCAAGGGCTTTTTCATACCAAGGACGGTTGGCGAGTGCTTCTTGTTCCTTTGCAATCTCGCGGGCTTCTTCTTGTTCTTTTTTGATTTTGAGATATTCTGCAGTTTGCTTCTCAATATCACTTTTTGCCTTATAGATTTCACTATCTTGAAATGCTTTTTTATCAAAATTCAGAGGTGAAATGGATTTACCGTCATTCGTGGCATTGATCATTTCTGCATACAATGCCATTGTAGCTTGCTGCTCCGTTTCTGACAAAGCATATTCATCTTTTAAATTTTGATCTAGTTTTATTAAGTCTTTTACTGTCTTTTTTCGAACATCTTCAGCATCTTCTATTTTTTCATCAAAGGTTTTGCTATCGAATACCTCCAGTGAAATGAGGTCATCGATATCTTCAAAAATCGTTTTAAGAGCATTTTTTTGATCCTTCACAATGCTTTTGGCGTTTTTCATGACCATATGTACTGCATTGTCTAAAAAGTGTTCTTCTACAAAGGTGTCCCCGCCAAAGCTCGTATCATCAAGCGTACCAGATACACCATCATGAAAGGCTTTCTGCTTATCGATGAAGCTGATAAACATATCTACATTTCCGGCGAGCTCTTTGTAGAAACTTTTAATGTTATCCGCACCTTTCACAGTGAAATCGTCACTGAGATTTGCTACGCCTTGTAGTGCCTTTTTTAAATCAATCATTTGTTCGCGGAGTTCCTGATAGGATTTCGCCCTTGTATCCATGGCACTTGTTAGTGCTTTTGCATCAAGTATCTTCCCCAGAAGAAGTCACTCCCTCCTATTCATTGACAAGGTCAATTCTACTAACACAAAACTTGTCATTAAATAGGAATAAAGATACAAAAAACACAACATAAAAGCGGGCACCCATTGTGGCACTTAAATTGCCCAATGATCAGCGTCCACAGGTTCTTCTTTCTGGACAAAATATTCATGTTCGCTTTTTCTCGGCAATGCAAATAAAAAAAGTGCCCATAAAAATGGACACTTTGGTTCTATTATTCCCAAAATGCATCGCCTTCAGAATCAATATACTTCTAGAAAAGTTTTAAAGTCTACATAACAGTCTTTAAACAGATAAAGATATCTTCTTCTATATCATTTTATTTATTGTGACGTATCACACAAAAACGTTATGCTTTTATTAAACCATTTTCTTTTAGAAATTGTTCGAACAATGCATCACCTTTATCCTCAATATCTTCATCATCAATATTATACTCTCCAACCAACAAAACAAAATCATCATATTTTTCATATTTTTGTTCAAGTTTTATACCATAGCTTTCTTGATAAAAAAACAATAACCATTTCCCTGAATCTAAACTTTTTAAAAACACTCCTTCATAATCTAAATCATTTTCATAATAGCCTACATGCAAATGCATTGTATCGTCTAAGTTAAGCAACGTTGATCTCCCCTTTAGAAAATAACATGATGATCTTTTAGATTTGGTGGAACATGATAATGCAGAACAGCAGGTCTTCCATGTTTTATAGGTGCATAATCTAGTCTGAATAGTGGTTTTTTTGCTACGTACCTGTATAATGCACCCTCCTGATCCAGGGCCATCAATAATACGATTTTGAGGCGCCTTTAATGCTTTCTGCACATATGGTCTAGCTACTTTCCATCCTTTTTGCATTCCCTTTTTTCCAACTTGAGAAATTAATAATCTTAAAGCAGCAGCCACCACCGGTATCCACTGACCAGTTACACTGTCTTCTTTCAATTCAGCATTCTGACTCTGTAACGCTAAAGTTTCTTCTATTTCAATAAATACTGGATCATTCAAAAGAAAGTCAAATTCTTTATTAAAGTTTGAAACATCTATACTGGTATCCTCGTATCTTGTTCAATCAATTGATCACTAACCACAAGTTCACTATTCAGTGAAGTTACGCTCTAAGAATATGCTGGAGTCACCGCGAAAAACATAGAATAAAAGACAGTACTACTAAAATAAGCTTATTCTTCATATAAACCCTAGTTTCTCAAAAAAATTTAACTGTATCCATAACTGAATACCCATTTATTTTATCTGAATTTTTGATTTTTTCCCATGATTTTTTAGAGATTGTGGATTTATTATAAGAAGAATATTCTTCAAAAAAGAGAGCAGCAAGACCTGCCATGTAGGCAGCCGCCATTGAAGTACCACTACTATATAAAAAAGAACCATCTTTTGAATAACTTTTTATATAATGCCCCGGAAGTAACACATTTAAGGCCATTACCTACAGTTGTCCCTTTCCATATATCACCGTTCATATTTAATGCTCCTACAGCGATAACACCTTCAAATTTAGCAGGGTAGAGTATATCACTCTTTTCTTGTAACCCATAATTCCCAACCGATGATATTACAACAATAAGTGCCTCATCCAAATTTTCAGCCCAAGACTTTGGAACAACGAAGGTATTACCACTAAGGAAACCTTACTAAAATGTCATCCTCAGCTACTTTAAGTACATAACCTGCTTTATTAAGTTGTTCTCTTTTTCCTTTCCTAGATGCTTTGATCCAGTCTCCTTCTAAGAATTTGTTTTTCATCTGATAATCCTCCACCCTTTCCTGATCCGACTAAGCAGTTCATAGAGATGAACACGATGTCCATCCTCTAAGCGATAAAGTAGGAACCACCGTTTTGATCGTTTGCGTGCCATCTTAGGCAGCCCCGTCTTCCTCTTCTTTTTAATCATTCTCGTCAGAATCGTCTTGCACACTTTGAGGGCAATCTAATCATTAGCAGCTGCTTCTCATCTTTCTGCATCGGTACAGCTTCGTTGGCTCGGGCCTCATACTAGAAAAAATAGACACAGATTCAATGAATAAATATGAATAGTATATCACCAAGATAATGGAGTGGTTTTTTATCACTTTTTTATGGGTGAATGGCGGGTGGTGCCTGCTTCATTTTAAAATATAAGAAACACCCACAAAAACAAAAATCCCCCTGAAGCCAATGGCTTCAAGGGGTTTCTTGATTAATACTGAGACATATACTGATCGCGTTCCCATGGGTGTACTTGGGTGCGGAACATATCCCATTCGATTTCTTTTGATTCGATGAAGTGCTCGAATAAGTGATCGCCTAGTGCGTTGATCATGACTTCGTTTGACTTGAGCAGCTCAAGTGCTTCTGCAAGTGTTGCAGGTAAGTCAGCGATGCCGTTTTCAAGGCGCTCTTCTTTGTCCATGACATAGATGTTTCTGTCGATTGGCGCTGGTGCGTCTAGTTTGTTTTTGATTCCGTCTAGACCTGCTGCAAGTAATACACTTAGTGCAAGGTATGGGTTTGCAGATGGGTCTACACTGCGTACTTCTACACGTGTGCTGATGCCGCGTGATGCTGGAATACGAATCAATGGGCTGCGATTTTGTGCACTCCATGCTACGTAGCAAGGTGCTTCATAGCCAGGAACAAGACGTTTGTAAGAGTTCACCGTTGGGTTTGTGACCGCTGTGAAGCTTGTTGCGTGCTTCACGATACCTGCGATAAAGTGTCTAGCTGTCTCACTTAATTGTAAATCTGCTTTTTCATCAAAGAATGCGTTTTTGCCATTTTTGAATAATGATAGGTTACAGTGCATACCAGATCCGTTTACACCGAACAATGGTTTTGGCATGAATGTTGCATGAAGTCCGTGCTTTCTCGCAATTGTTTTCACAACGAGTTTGAACGTTTGAATGTCATCACAAGAGCGGATAGCGCCTGCATATTTGAAGTCAATTTCATGCTGTCCAGGTGCTACTTCGTGGTGAGACGCTTCAATTTCAAAGCCCATTTCTTCAAGCTCAAGCACGATATCACGGCGGCAGTTTTCGCCTAGATCTGTTGGTGCAAGGTCAAAGTATCCACCTTTATCGTTTAGTTCGAGCGTTGGCTCGCCTTTTTCGTCTAATTTAAATAAGAAGAATTCTGGCTCAGGTCCAAGGTTGAAATCACTAAATCCTAGTTCTTCCATTTCCTTTAAGATACGCTTTAAGTTGTTACGAGGGTCTCCATCAAATGGTGTTCCGTCTGGCTTATAAATGTCACAAATAAAGCGTGCAACTTTACCTTTTTCTGCTGTCCAAGGGAAAATAACAAACGTGTTTAGATCTGGATATAGGTACATATCTGATTCTTCGATACGTACAAACCCTTCAATAGATGAACCATCAAACATACATTTGTTATCGAGAGCTTTTTCTAACTGGCTCACAGGAATCTCAACATTTTTAATTGTTCCGAGAATGTCTGTAAATTGCAGACGGATGTACTTTACGTTTTCCTCATTTACTAATTTTACGATATCTTCTCTTGTGTACTTTGCCATTTCGTAAAACTCCTCCCCTACAAAAGGTAAAATGTGTATAGCAATGCTTTTGCTAATTGGTTAACGGAAGAACCTTGACATATCCCCCTGCCTAAAGGTCGTTCCTTGTTGGAAACGTCCAGCCTGAATGAGTTCCTTCTTCAGTAGCTTCCTGAGTTCATCATCTGTCAAGTTGTGCTTCGCTGTGGTTTTCTCCTCTGTCTTTGTTTCAGACGATGGATTTTCTGCCTCAGCTTTGGCAAAAAGTTTTTTGATTCCTGCCATGTTTACACCTTGTTCGATGAGGTTTTTGATTTCTAGTAATTTATCAACATCATGGAAAGAAAATAATCGGCGATTCCCATCACTTCTAGCTGGAAATACTAAACCATTTTCCTCATAATAGCGAATTTGTCTTGCAGATAATTCTGTTAGCTGCATGACAATCCCAATTGGGAATAAAGGCATTGAGCGGCGAATGTTATCACTCATCTCAACTGTCTCCTCCTCTTTGCTTAAATTTATTATATGTCATGTTATATTATGTGTCAACGAAATGTTAGGAATATTAACATGGATTTTTTTATCGAGCAGGCACTTCAATAAAACCTTGCTCTAATAAGGCATCTACAGCACTGCAAATGGCATTTTTCACATGGGCATACGTGAGACCGCCCTGAACATAGGCTGTGTAAGGCGGTCTAATCGGACCATCAGCTGATAATTCAATGCTGGCTCCTTGGACAAATGTGCCCGCTGCCATAATCACATCGTCCTCGTATCCCGGCATATAGCTTGCATGCGGTGTGACATGACTGTTAATCGGTGATGCATATTGAATCGCCTGACAAAATGCAATCATTTTTTTAGGGTCTCCAAATTCTACAGATTGAATCAAGTCGGTTCTTTTCGCATTCCACGCCGGGTTTGTTTGGAACCCGAGTTTTTCAAGAAAACGCGCTGTAAACACGGCGCCTTTTAAACTTTGTGCAACAACATGCGGTGCTAAGAAAAATCCTTGATACATTTCCTGAAGCGCATACAGCGATGCACCCGCTTCACTGCCGATGCCTGGAGATGTCATTCGATAAGAGCAAGCTTCTACCCATTTTTCTTTTCCGACGATGTAGCCGCCCGTTTTGGCAAGGCCGCCGCCTGGGTTTTTAATGAGAGAACCTGCCATAAGGTCTGCACCCACATGACACGGCTCTTGTAATTCAGTAAATTCACCATAACAGTTGTCAACAAACACAATGATGTCCTCATTGATGTCTTTCACAAATGAAATCATTTGTTCAATTTCTTCTATTGTAAAGGATGGTCTTGACGCATAGCCTTTAGAACGCTGAATCCCGATGACTTTTGTTTTTGGGGAAATAGATTCTTTGACTTTGTCGAAATCGACAGATCCATCTTGACGCAAATCAATGGCTTTGTAATCGATCTGAAAATCTTTTAATGAGCCTGTCCCTTCTTTGCCGCGAATCCCGACAATCTCTTCTAGGGTATCGTAAGGTTTCCCCGTCATGTAGATCAATTCATCACCAGGTCTTAGCACACCGAATAAGGCGATGGAAATGGCATGTGTTCCAGAAATGATCTGCGGGCGTACAAGACCGCTTTCCCCTCCAAATACATCCGCATAGATCTTTTCTAACGTGTCTCTTCCCATATCATCGTAGCCATAACCAGTTGTCGGGTTAAAATGAGAGTCACTGACTTTATGTTTCCGGTAGCTTTCAAGAACCCGCCACTCATTTTGTTCACTCTTTCGATCAATTTGCTGATGTATTTGTGAAATGTCTTGTTCTGCTTCTGCTGCTATTTTTTCTAAAATGGTGCCATGTTTTAAAGTGTGAAACATCGTGATTTAATTCCTTTCCTACAACATATACTTCTTGATTTGTCCTAATATGGTTTGCTCCTCACCACTAAATCCAGTGATGTCATAAAGCTCTGCTTCCTTTTGAAATTCCAGTGATTCCACCAAGGTTTCTGACTTCAAGGCAGATATGAGTTTCCCTTCATATGCCGGAATTCTTACATGATATGGCTTTAAAAAATCTTTTTTCAGTTCAGCCATGATATCCGCTTTTAACCGCTTCACATCTTCCTCGCGCCTAGCACTGATTAAAATGTGGCGCTGCTTTGAGGAAGGGATAAAATCCGGCCGGATTTGGTCTTTTTTGTTATAGACAGTCAGCATCGGAATACGGTCAGCTTCTAATTCTTCTAAAAGCTTATGAACCGTTCGT
Organism: Bacillus sp. FSL K6-3176; assembly: GCF_038003325.1. NCBI lineage: Bacteria > Bacillati > Bacillota > Bacilli > Caryophanales > Bacillaceae > Bacillus > Bacillus sp. FSL K6-3176. The sequence continues at coordinate 1,748,472 of NZ_JBBOOX010000001.1, read as the reverse complement.
TCATGCCCTTCATAATCCTCATTCGAAGAATCGATCACATGAAGCAAATAGTCTGCTTCTTTTACTTCTTCAAGAGTGGAACGAAATGCTGCAATCAGTGTGGTTGGAAGGTCTTGAATAAAACCAACTGTATCGGAAATCAGTACACTGTAGCCAGATTCAAGTGTCATTTTACGCGTCATTGGGTCAAGTGTGGCAAACAGCAAATCTTCTTCATGGCTATCCGCTTCTGTTAACTGGTTAAACAATGTTGATTTCCCGGCATTTGTGTACCCGACAATAGCGATTTGGAATACGCCATTTTTCTTCCGTCGTTCCCGGTATCTCGTGCGATGTTCTTTGACTGCAGACAGTTGTCCGTGAATTTCGTGTATGCGGTTTCGAATATGACGTCTGTCTGTTTCAAGTTTTGTTTCACCTGGACCTCTTGCGCCAATTCCGCCGCCTTGTCTTGAAAGGCTGATCCCTTGTCCGCTCAGTCTTGGCAAGGCATACTGAAGCTGGGCAAGCTCTATTTGCAGCTTCCCCTCTCTTGTACGGGCTCTTTTGGCAAAGATGTCTAGAATCAATTGCGTACGGTCAATGATTTTCACATCTAAGGCAGTCGCCAAAGCTTTTAACTGGCTAGGCGAAAGCTCGTCGTTAAAAATAATAACGTCACAGTCTAACTCGTCGCAAAGCACTTCAAGCTCTTCCACTTTCCCTTTCCCGATGTAAGTCGCGCTGTCCTGTCTATTTCTTTTTTGCGTCATGATGCTGACAGCTTCACCGCCAGCTGTTTTGGTTAAGGAAGCTAATTCTTCCATAGAATATTGAAAGCGTTCATCCGTTATATGCGGCAGTTGACAGCCGACAAGGATCGCTTTTTCTATCATTTCATGTTCATTCAACGTCAGTTGTTTCCTTTCTGTACTTAAGTTTCAGTAGTACCATCATACCAAACACACCACACGTATACCACCATTCGGAAGGTTTAATTTCTTGTCTCTTTACAAAAAGGATACGCCATTTCAAGAAGGCGTATCCTCTTTCATTTGCAGATCATGGCTTTTAATCGTAAGTAAGTCTTTTTTATCATAATGATCCACAAGAAGCAGCCTCATCGCCTGAGTTCGAATCGCTTTTTCAATGGTGTTTCGCACAAAACGGCCGTTGCTGAATTTGGCAGGACTCGTTGTGCTCTTGATGTGCATTAAATAGTCTCGCAGTTTCCATTCTGCCTCTTGAGTAAAGACATATTCCCGATCGGCCATCATTCGTTTTGCAATATCCATCAGCTGATCGACTGTATAATCAGGGAAGTTGATATTAATCGGAAATCTCGATTGCAGACCAGGGTTTAGAGAAAGAAAATGATCCATTTCCTTGGAGTATCCAGCTAAGATGAGGATGAATTCATGCTGCTTATCCTCCATATGTTTTACAAGGGTATCAATGGCTTCTTTCCCAAAATCTTTCTCTCCTCCGCGGGCAAGAGAATAGGCTTCATCGATGAACAAAATGCCGCCTAGTGATTTTTTAATCAAATCTCTTGTTTTTTGAGCTGTATGTCCAATGTACTCTCCAACCAGATCTCCTCGTTCCGCCTCAATTAAGTGCCCTTTTGAAAGAACATTCATTTCAAAGAAAAGCTTCCCGACAAGCCGTGCAACCGTTGTTTTCCCTGTGCCAGGATTTCCTTTAAACATCATATGAAGCGCTTGCTTTCCTACCTTTAATCCTTGTTCTTGTCTTTTTTGATTGACAAAAATCCAAGCATAAATTTCTTTTATGTTTCGTTTCATTTCATCCATCCCGACAAGGCTGTTCATTTCTCGTTCTATTTCTCGTAAGATGCTGTGTTTGGCCTCATTTTTTTGCAAGGCCTCTAAGTATTCTGCCTCTGAATCTGCATCAACCAATACTTGCTTCTGTCCATTAAGTATAATGTTGATTTGGCCGTTATTTTTATATGTGACAGCTCGCTCCAACGTATTCACCTCTCGCTCTTCTCTCTTTAATCTATTCGGGTGGAGCTGTAATCGTGACAATCGCCCGCACTAGCATCAGTTTACTGTCAAAATGACCCGAGATACCGGTTATTGTAGGGGATTGTGCGGTTTCCCAGGAAATGATGTGCTATTTCCATTGTATTCATCCATTTCGGGCGGACAAACCAACAATTTGTTTTTTCTTAGAAAAATGGCGCTTTTTCATCACAAATTGTGCAGAAAAGAGTCTCGATGATTTCCGCATTTTGTACAGGCAATTTTTCTATTTCCTCATAAAATAAAGACGAGGTGATGAATAGATGGTGAAAATTTTTATTGATCCTGGCCACGGAGGAACAGATTCTGGAGCTGCTGCTAATGGACTTTTGGAGAAAAATATCACACTGCAAATTGCGCTTTTTCTGAGAGATATGTTGATTAGTGAATATGATGGGGTTTCCGTCCGCTTAAGTCGTTCAATTGACCAATCCGTCACGTTATCCCAGCGTACCAATGCGGCAAACAGCTGGGGAGCTGACTATTTCGTGTCTATTCATATTAATGCTGGCGGAGGCACAGGTTTTGAAAGTTATGTGTACCCTGGCGTTTCAGCACCAACCACCACGTATCGCAATGCTCTTCATGATGAGATTGTCCGCTCCGTTGAATTTGCCGACCGCGGCAAGAAAACGGCGAACTTCCACGTTCTGCGGGAAACTTCTATGTCTGCCATTTTAACTGAAAACGGTTTCATTGATACGGTAGCTGATGCAAATAAGCTCCGTAACGCTACTTTCCTTCAAGGGATCGCTCGTGCTCATGCCACTGGATTAGAAAAAGCCCTTCAATTGAAAAAAAAAGCAAGTAACCTATATAAAGTGCAAGCAGGGGCTTTCAAGGTCAAAGCCAATGCGGATGAACTAGCAGCTACACTCAGATCCAAAGGATTTGAAGCGCTGGTCGTACTGGATAGCGGCATGTACCGAGTCCAAGCTGGCGCTTTCCGTTCAAAGCAAAATGCAGATGACCTCGTCGCTCGATTAAAGCAGGCCGGTCACGACGCATTCGTTTTTCAATAATCTAAAAAACAAACCGGCTCAAGTCATCTTTAGAGCCGGTTTGTTGTCTATCCAATTATGCTAAAATGTTCACGACAAATTGAGACCATGTTTCAAGACGATCGAAGTACTCAGGCTTTTTCAAATCTGTTACTTTCATCCATTTGCCTGAGATTTGATCTGTTTCTTTTACTTCTACATGAGCACCCGGTGATAATTCAAGGGCTGATAACAGTCCGATGTGCACACGGCCGACACTGTTGTCATCATCATTAATGAGTCCAAGGGTTTTCATCTCAAGTTTGTCTGCTTCTTGAATCGAAAGTTCCTCGTCCAGTTCACGATCGGTATTTTCTTTTAGAATCTCAGCAAATTTTTTTCCTTCAATGAAATTCATATGACCCCCAAAGCCAAGAGATAACTTATGATGTAAGCGCGTCTCTCCCCCGCCTTGAAGTCTTTCATATACATACACTTCGTCCTCACGCTTAATCACGACATAAGGTATCGGCTGTTTGAAGTCAGGATTTTCTTCTGCATCGCCTCTTCGCATCTGCTCGAAGTGCTCTTCGATTTCTTTCATAATAGTGCTGATTGTTTTCTCTTCACTATTCACACCATTAAACGCAAGTGTTTCGTTTTGGAACACGCGTGCGCGCGGTGCAACTAAAATCATTTCGTCCATTTTTCCCATGTTCGGTAACCTCCAGTATGTAACACATTGTTAGAAATGGCAAAAAGCCAAAACGAGTGATGCGTTTTGACTTTTACGCTTTCCTTATGATTCATCTCCAAAGAAGAAATCGTCATCTTTTAACGGCTCAACTGTTGCCTTTTTGTAGCCGTTCCCTTTCATTGAGAAGAAGTCATGTGACTTTGTTTTTGTATTGAGTCCGTTCAATACAATTGGATTGATCTCTTCTTCTTCAAAGTAAGGGGCAAATCCAAGGTTCATTAACGCTTTATTGGCATTGTAACGAATGAACTTTTTCACATCATGCGATAAATTGACTTGGTCATAAATATCCTCAGTGTAATGAAGTTCATTTTCATAAAGCTCATTAAGCAGATCGATAGAGAAATCATAAAGCTCTTTTTGCACGTCAGGTGTTTGTTTGTTGTAAATTTCTTGTGCCAACAATCCAACATACACACCGTGAATCGCTTCATCGCGCAAAATCAAGTTAATGATTTCACCACTTTGCATGAGCTTTCCTTGACCGTAGAAATATAGCGGGTAGTAAAAGCCGCTATAGAATAGGAAGCTTTCTAAATACACTGAAGCAACCATTGCTTTAAATAAGGAAATCGGGTCATCCTTTTGAATGGAACGGTACAGACCTACAATCATATCTGCTTTCTTTTGCAAGAATTTATTTTTCTTGACCCATTCAAATACTTCACTAATCGTTTCAGTCGGTGCAAGCGTCATGAAGATATTTGAGTATGATTTTGCATGCACGGCATTTTCCATCATGGCCATAAAGTTTAACACGGCTTTACGCTGATGACCGTCCACATGTTCAGCCACTATCGGCATTCCTGTATTTCCTTGTTCTGTATCAAGTAACGTCAGTCCAGCCAGTACCTTCATGTACGTATCTCGCTCTTCTTCACCTAAATATTTCCATGTTAAGAGATCCCCGTTTAAGGAAATCTCTTCTGGAAGCCAGAATTGCTTGACGTTTTGGTTGTAAAACATTTGTGTAAAATCATCTTCGTGTTTTGACCAGTTGGCTGCATCATAAATTTTTGTCACGTTAAACTCTCCTTTAATCAAACAACACAAGAAAGACAGCCTTCCTGCCCTGTATCCTTCGTTCTTGCATAATAAAGTGTCTTAATGCCTTTATGGTGTGCATAAAGATCGATGCGGTTTAAGTCACGCGTTGTCATCGTATCTTTTAGGAATAATGTAAAGCTAATTCCTTGATCGACGTGCTGCTGAATGGTTGCGATCATATCGACTACTTTAAACATGTCCATATCGTATGCTTCTTTATAGAAGAACCAGTTTTGTGCTGAAAGTCCTGGCATTGGATAATACGTTTTGCTGTTTCCGTATGTTCTTTCTTCGATACGTTCCATAATTGGCATTACAGAAGCTGTTGCCGATTGAACATACGAAATAGAACCTGTTGGCGCAATACATAATCGATAGCTATGGTACATGCCATTTTCCGCTACAAAGTCTTTGAGTGCTGCCCAATCTTCTTTTGTTGGAATGTGCATGCCTTCAAATAGCGCAGCCGCTTTTTCTGTTTTTGGAGTGAAATCATTTTCTACGTATTTATTGAAGTACTCACCTGTTGCATAACCAGAGCCCTCATAACGATGGAATGTTTCCCCTTTTTCTTTTGCAAGCTCACTTGAACGCTTAATGGAGTAATAGTTCACCATCATAAAGAACGTATTAGCGAAATCTCTTGCTTCTTCACTTTCATAAGCAATTTGGTTTTGAGCTAAATACCCATGAAGGTTCATCGCACCAAGTCCAATTGATTTCATCGCTTTGTTCGCTTTTCTAACAGCTGGTGCATTGCGGATATCTGTTGTTTCAGACACAAGTGTAAGTGAGTCCGTTGCAAGCTTGACTGTTTTTTCAATGGATTTGTTTTTCATCACGTTCATGATATTTAAAGAACCAAGGTTACAAGAAATATCAAGTCCGATCTCATCATCTTGATCATAGTCCGTGTAAGAAGAGACTTCTGAAGCTTGAAGTACTTCTGAGCAAAGGTTTGAGAATTTCACACGTGAAATATGGTTCAGAGCGTGCTCTCTATTCACATTATCTTGGAACATGATATATGGATAGCCTGATTCTGAGCGCAGAACAGCTAATTTTTCAAGAAGTTTTCTTGGATTGACTTTTTCTTTTTTGACTTTCGGGTTTTCTACAAGCTCGTCATACATTTCTTCCATATCCATCTCATCAAGATGCTGTCCATAAGTTTTATAAACTGTATGAGGATAGAATGTATAAGCTGTTTTATCTTCTCTAGCAAGCTCGATAAATTTATCTGGAATGACGACACCGATCGAAAGTGTTTTCACACGAACATCTTCATCCGCAGAGATTTTTTTCGTATCTAAGAAATCATTAATATCTCTGTGGAAAATATTCAGGTAGGCACTGCCTGAACCTTGTCTTTGTCCCATTTGATCTGCATATCGGAATGCATTATCAAGAAGTTTCATGACGCCTACGACACCTTTGGTCGCATTTTCAACATCTTTGATCGCTTCACCTTTCGCACGAAGCTTTGAAAGGTTCAAGCTGACGCCGCCGCCTAATTTAGACAGCTGCATGGAAATATCAATGGCTCTTGAAATATCGTTTAATGAGTCATTCACTTCAAGCAAGAAGCAGCTCACCAGCTCACCACGTCTTTTACGGCCTGCGTTTAAGAATGTTGGTGTACTTGGCTGATACTCTTGGTTGATCATCAGTTCCACAAACTCAAGTGCTTTCTTTTTGTCTCCACCCGCAAAGAAAAGAGCCACAACTGAAATGCGGTCTTCATAGCGTTCAAGGATTTTCTTTTTGTCATTTGTTTTCAGTGCATAGTCATTGTAAAACTTAAACGCACTCATAAATGATGGGAATCTAAATTTCTTGGCATATGCAGCTTCAAATACTTCTTTAATATCTGACATGCTGTATTGTCTTAAAAATTCTTCCTCATAGTAGTCGTTTTCTATTAAGTAATCAATCTTCTCTTCTAGATTATGAAAGAAGACCGTGTTTTGATTAATATAATCTACGAAATAACTATGTACAGCTTCTTTGTCCTTGTCGAACTGAAACTTTCCTTCTTTTTGAATCATAATCTCGTTATTTAATTGTATCCACTTTGGAACCTGATTTTGTGACAATTCTTTCTACCTCCTGTGTAAACAATTCAACATCCCTTTTTGTTCCGCTTAGTTCAAAGGTGTGCAAAATAGGAACTTGATATTGTTTAGAAATCGTATCAGCGCTTTTGGCAAAGTTATCTCCCCACACTTTGTTCCCACTCACCGCTACACCTAGTAAAAGGTGCGCATTTTTCTCTAAAAATGACTGAGTGGTACCAGGGACTTGTCCAAATCCTGTCGTAAAGGTGACGAGAATAAACGGCGTATCCAAAAACTCTTCTCCAGTCAATTTTCGTTTGTCTGTAAAAGGGGTCTTGTCCAAAAAGCGTTGAACATTTCCTGTTTTTGAATCAAATACGATTTGAATCAATTCCATCACGACCTAGTTTTTAGTATTGTTGATCATTTCGTTATTCACTATATATAGTATACTATGTTTTTTCAAAACACAATATATAGATGCTCGAAACGAAAAAAATCAACCAACCCGGCCGAACATTCATAGCCGAACTCGTACGTTCAAATAAATAGAGCAGAGCAGGTTCTAAAAATAGACTGCCCTACTCCCTATTCAACTGAAACCGAAATCTATCATAACACGAAAAAAAATCGCTTAGTAGACTAGACTTTTTGTTTTATTTTTTGTAGGCATCGCACTGTAAATCTTCTGACACTTCTGTTATTTCCACTTCAACACCTAATTCTTTCAGCACCGCTTCAAGCGCAGAGACGATCGAGGCTTCTCTTACTAACTCTTTCCCGTTTACAGAAACGCTTGTTCCATATTCGAAACAGGAGTCATCTTCACAAGTTTGTTCCCAATGATTAATTTTAATTTTGTGTGTCATGAACTCATCCTTTTCTGTCTAGATGTCTGATGCATGTTTATAGTGTAGCGACTTCACATTCATTTGTAAATTTACGTGCTTACTCTTCATCAAAGTCTTCACTATCACCATCATCTTCATCCCATTCATCTATGTACTTTGTCGTAATGAGCGTCAGCTCTCCTTCTTTTTCATCAAACCGGTATACATGTACTTCATCATCTTTCACAACAGCAATGTGATTATTTTTTAGCGCAACAGATGATGGCAAAAGACCATCAACACGGCTCCCATCATGCTCACAAGAATGGTTATGCCAACTTTCTTGTCTCGTTTCGATGTTCGAGATGGCGCATGATCCAAATAAGACAACGATTCCAATCAAAAGAAGGATCACTCTAATCCTTCTTAATTCAAGCTCTGCATTTTCCATATAAATCCCCTCACCCTTTTAAATGTCCAATAAGGATTTATACGCAACTTGGACAGAAAAGTTTCATGGCATGCAAAATAGCCCCTCTGCACTGACAAAAAACGTAGCGGGTTTCGGCCGGTTTATTCGCAGCTGCATGGGGCTATTGGTGAAAACGGGTGTTTATTCTAATTCAAGATTTACATTTTTTTGAGGTGCAAATGTTGAAATCGCATGTTTATAAATAAGCTGCTGCTTCCCTTCTGTCTCAAGCAGCACCGTGAAATTGTCAAATCCCTTTACTTGACCGCGAAGCTGAAAGCCATTCAGTAAAAATACTGTGACAAATGTATTGTCTTTGCGGATCTGATTCAAAAATTGGTCCTGAATATTAATCGGTTTCATGTTTCGTCCTCCTTGATTCTGATAACTACAGTTTCGCTTTAAGTCCAAGCTTTCCTGCTATATATGCGAAAATTTCCTCTTTTTTGTCCGAAAAGTGGCAAGGTGGTGTCATATCAAACCAGGTGACATCCATTTTATTACGGAACCACGTAAACTGACGCTTCGCATATCTTCGGGAATTTTGTTTTAATTGCTGGATGGCTTCATCAAGTGAGCAGTTGCCTTGAAAATAGGCATACAACTCTTTATAACCAATCGCTTGAACAGACTGACAATCTTTCAAACCAGATTGATAAAGTGCGCTCACTTCTTCAATTAAGCCTTCATCTAACATCATATCAATTCTTTGATGAATGCGCTCGTACAAAAGCTCTCGGTCCATTTTCAGCCCAATGAAGGCAGTGTCATACAGAGGAACTTCTTGATGCCCGTTTTGCATATCAGACATTTTCTGACCTGTTGTATGGATGATTTCAAGCGCCCTGATCACGCGGCGGACGTTATTCGGATGAATCGCTTTTGCAGCGTCAGGATCGGCTTCTTTTAGCTTTTCATACAGCTTGATCGGTCCATGCTGCTGCTTAAACAGCGTCATCTCTTCTCTAAAAGCAGGATCACTTTTCTCATCAGTAAACGTGTAATCATATAAAACAGACTGAATATATAGCCCAGTTCCACCAACAATCATGGGCGTTTTTCCTCTCGCAGCAATCTCTTTGATTTTTAAGCGGACAAGCTGCTGAAATTCAGCTGTAGAAAACGATTCATCCGGTTGTTTAATATCGATTAAATGGTGCGGAACGCCATTCATTTCTTCAGGGGTGATTTTCGCTGTGCCAATATCCATCCCTTTATAGATCTGCATGGAATCCCCGCTGATAATTTCTCCATTAAATGCTTTCGCTATATCAATGCTCAGCTTTGTTTTTCCGACAGCCGTCGGACCTACTAATACAATCACTGGTTGTTTTTTCATAACATCACTCTCTTTTACAAACTGCCTACAGTATAGCATAACTTCTCTTTCTCTCCTATATCCTCCCGTCACCAGCCAAGTGGTTCATTCCCGACCACTTCATATGTCTTTCCTTTTAAACGGTGCTTATGCGTTGGCCTTTCTTCATCTGGACTGTAAACGACTCCCCCGTATGGAATCGGGACAGAATCGGTATAGGCAGAAAACGTGACTTCCTCAATTTCATGATAGTGCGTCCCGTCCACTCTTGGGATAGCAGGTCCAGTGACGCCATAATATCTATGGAAATGCCCTCTTTCAAATGACGTGATCCCCCGATAATAATGAGTATGTCTATCGGTACTGCTTCCATTCACAGGCTGAGAAATACCTTCTATTAAATGATAATGTTCTTCTGTTACATCCGTTCGCGCTTTATAAGCATGTGCATGAGGTGGACATTTAGCCCAATCAGACGGATACAGGCCCATTTTTTACATTCCTCCTTATTTTAGGCATTCACCCAAACACAAGTGGGCCACTCGAATACACTGATGTCAGTTACAGTGATTTTATGTGAAAGGAGTCTTTTTTTATGAATTATTTTGACGCACCGTTTGTTCAAGATGAGATGAGAAGACCTTTTGGATTTGGACGCCCTGGATTTGGTTTTGGAAGACCTGGGTTTGGTTTTGGGCGCCCTGGTTTTGGCTATGGGAGACCTGGATTTTTTGGACCGCCATTTTTAGGTGGTTTTGCTGGAGGACTTCTAGCTGGGTCGCTTCTTGCTCCAGGATATGGCTATGGTTATCCTTATCCACCGCCATACCCGCCATATGGACCATACCCTTATTATTAAATATGACGATTTAGTGAAAACATCCTCTTATAAAATGAATCGATTGACACATTTGTTTTTCATAGGTTAACATTTACTTTACCGACCGTTCAGTAAAGTAGGTGTTTTTTTTATGTCTAAAACGAAAAAAGAACAAATTTTTGAGGCAGCAGCTCACACCATTCTAAAAGAAGGATTGAGTCAGCTCACCCTTCAGCAGGTGGCAGAACATGCAAATATGACCAAAGCCGGGCTACTGTATCATTTTTCGAGCAAGGAAGACCTGATCCAGCAAATGAATGAGCATGCGGTTGTCTCTTTTCGTCAGCAGCTTGACACGTATCAGGAAACATACAAAAACGAAAAGGCACCTTATGTACGTGCCTATATATTGGCCACATTAAATGACCTTGATAGACAAAACACCACACAGCTATGTACAAGCATGCTGGCTACCATGTCATTTGATGAAGCATTATTAAATCCTTGGCGTCATTTTTATGCGGAATTTAAAGAAAAAGCAACCGAGGAAATCAATGACCCTGCACTTAGCCAGCTGATCCGTCTTGCCTGTGATGGTATATGGTTTTCAGAAATGTTTCAGCTTGAACCATTGAATCGAGAGGAAAAAACCCTTTTACTTCATCGGATTTTACACATTTTAGAGGAGGGATGATGATGATCCTCGGATATCTTTTTTTGGCTATCGCCATTTTTTCAGAAGCGATTGGGGCAGCGATGCTGAAACTATCAAATGGTTTCACACGCTTTAAACCTAGCGCTGTCGTTGTCGCTGGCTATACACTTGCTTTTTACATGCTGTCATTGACCCTTAATATCATTCCACTTAGCATGTCTTACGCCACATGGTCTGGGGTCGGTACCGTCCTCACGGCTTTTTTTGGCGTGCTCTTTTTCAAAGAAACCTTGAACCGTCAAGCACTTATTGGAATGGCAATGCTTGTTTCAGGGGTCGTACTATTAAATATGTCTTAAAGGATGTGAAGTGATATGAAAGGAATGCTTTATTTAACAGGAGCCATTTTGACAGAGGTTTTTGGCAGTACGATGCTGAAGCTTTCGCAAGGTTTTACACAGGTGCTGCCGAGTATGGGGGTCCTGATCGGATTTGGGTGCGCCTTTACCTTTCTCAGTTTGGCACTCAAAACAATTGAGCTGTCATCTGCATATGCCACTTGGTCTGGGGTCGGTACAGCACTTACTGCTCTTGTGGGCCTCGTACTATTTAACGAAACCATTCATATGAAAGGATTCATTGGTCTTGCACTTGTCATATGCGGCGTCATTGTCTTAAATCAATCCAAAAAACAAAAGGAAGAAAAGAAAGAACCATTCGATCAAACCGAATGGACGTCATAAAAAAAGTCATTTTCTCCATTAATCAAGAGAAAATGACTTTTTTGTCTTAATGACCCGCTTTGATGGTTTCTTCTAAAGAAATATGGACATTCCCTTGCACAGCTCTAGAGATCATACATGAGCTTTCAGCTTTATGTGCAAGCTTACGAGCTCGTTCTATGTCCTGTGCAGTAGCAGACTCTTTGAGAATGATGACAGGACGGTGAATGATTTTCTCATATGTAAACACACCGTTTGTCACATCGACAACTGCCTCAGAGCTCATCGATAGATCCTCTTTCTCTAATTGAATCCGCTCCATCATGGCTGCAAGTGTAATGATATAACATGTGGCCGCTGCACCTAGGAGCATTTCATCTGGATTTGTTCCAATACCCGGTCCATCCATTTCTTTTGGAATGGAAATCTCCGTCTTTAACTGTGCACATTCGATTGTCCCCACATCGTTACGCAGACCAGGCCAGCTTGCCTGAAGATGAAAATGATGACGCGCCATATCTGTCTCTCCTTTTGTTATCACTTTTTATAGTGTAACAAGAATTCACCTTGCTGTCTTAAGATGTGCACCATCCTTACGTATATTCTTCATCCAGCACCGTTCGAATCGCCCTGACATACCGGTAGAACGTCTCGTTTTTTGTACTCGATCGCTGCCGAAAATCGAAACTGTCAAATAACGCTTCCCGTTGACTTCTACTAATCTCAAGCTGTACACTTTGCCCTGTTTTTGTAAGATTATTAATATTATGATTGCTCGTTCCGCTTAGGGTTGCGTGTGCAACTGCAAGTTCAGCAGAAAAACCGTTGCGCTCTAATGAGTTCACAATTTTTTCAGCACGGTCATAGTCTGTTCCGCCAACAAGGGTGTGGTCAATTCCCGGCTCCCCTTTATATCCATGAACAGCTAATACATAATCATGTGCTTTTGCCTGTGCGACTCCGATTGGTTCATCGAAGTTTGTACTTGTAATATGAAGTTCTGATGCATTTTCTCTAAAACCTTCAAATAAGTACGTAGAAAAATCGTTATCAAAAAAATGGACAATCTCACTAACGCCGCCTTCGATTCTCCCGCCATGAGGCGACATCACTAGAAGACGGCTGCCGGGCACTGGATTGGATGTGATTTGATAATGATCTGTTGATTCATTCTCTTCCAGTTCTTTAAAATTTCGATACATATCATTTGAACCGCTTTCGTCTTCTCCACCTGATGACACTGGCTCATCATGTTCCTGTGCTTGCATGGTATAATAGACGCCCCATCCGATGACAAGCAGGAGAAGCAAAGCAAAAAACTTCTTCATTCCCGTTCTCCTTTAACAGATTTCTAAGCCGTTTCTATGATTAATATTGAATCATCATTTCTTTTCATTTTTTCCACATTTTCTCTTCAAATTTGATCATAACACTCTAGATCATGAGATTCCTCAAAAATAAGATAATTGCATTTATATACACAGAAACGCCTCTCCTGATTGAAAACAGAGTTAGAATAGTATGACAAACAAATGAAGTTATGTTTAAAATGACCTAGTCCTACCCAGTCTGTTTTCTTTAATTCGTCTTTTTTTTATGCTGATTTGGTTTTTTTCATCTGGAATGAATCACATTTGTATGAGCATTGACCCTGTCTAGAACCCCCTTTTTTCTGCAGAATCCTCTGTTTTACTGGTTCTCTAAGAAGAACTCTCCCACCTATCATCGGCAGTTTTGATATGATTTCCACCTTTTTCTATTATTTTACAAAATGTAAACGCTTTTTCTTTTTGGATGAAATGAGTCAGACGCCAATATGAACAAAAGAAGGGACAAGAATCCGAACGAAGATGCTGTCATGTTCATAACGTAAGAGTGTACGAGAATTGATAGCTAGAATGGAGGGCATCACATGTTTGGATTTTCCATGGTACAAATGGTCAGAACACATGCTAGTAAATTGGATCAACCTTTAAGAGAGACCGTCCTTCACCTCTATAAACCTTTTAAGTGGACACCTTGTTTTCTTCATCGTTTTTTTGAAGGTAGGTTAAAGAAGAGCAAGAAGCTTCGGGTCATCATTGAATTTAAAGAAGATGCAGTCGAAGCAGGTATTCAAAGCACAAAGCAGCTATTGAAAAAAAGCAGAAAAACAAACATCAAAAAACATTTTTCACACATTGACTGCTGCGCAGCTGATCTTACCCCTGCTGCTTTAGAGGAACTCTTAGCGAATGGGGAGCATATTCGCAAAATATATTTAGACAGACAGGTACATGCACTGCTGGATGTGGCGACACAATCAAGTCATGCGGATGAAGTCGTTCGAAATGGCACGACCTTAACTGGCGAAGGCATTACGGTTGCGGTCGTTGACACAGGCGTATACCCACATGAGGACTTAGATGGAAGAATTCGCGACTTTGTAGATTTAGTCAAACAAAAAACGAAACCTTATGATGATAACGGTCATGGAACGCATTGCGCTGGGGATGTGGCTGGAGACGGAGCTGCTTCAGGTGGCTTATACAAAGGTCCTGCTCCAAAAGCCAATATCATTGGGGTGAAAGTGTTAAATAAACAAGGAGCTGGATCACTTTCTACTATTATAGAAGGTGTTGAATGGTGCATACAGTTCAACGAAGACCATCCTGACGACCCAATTCACATTATCAGTATGTCACTTGGCGGCGATGCGCAGCGTTATGATGACGAACAAGACGATCCGATGGTGCGCGCTGTCAATGCGGCTTGGGATCAAGGGATTGTCGTATGCGTTGCTGCTGGGAACTCCGGCCCTAACAGTCAAACGATCGCCAGCCCTGCCGTGAGTCAAAAAGTCATTACAGTCGGAGCCTATGATGATCGAAATACGCCCGAATCAAGTGACGATGTCGTGGCACCATTTTCGAGCAGAGGTCCAACGGTCTATGGTGAAACAAAGCCCGACCTCCTCGCACCAGGAGTCAATATCGTCTCTCTTAGATCACCAAGATCATTCCTAGATAAACTAGATAAATCAAGCAGAGTCGATGATGTTTATACGACGTTATCTGGCACTTCGATGGCGACGCCTATTTGTGCCGGAATCTGCGCACTATTATTAGAGCATTCATCAGATTTAACTCCTGATGAAGTCAAAACTTTATTAAAAGAAAATACAAGCAAGTGGTCTGGAGAGGATCCAATGATTTACGGAGCAGGTGCCATCGACGCAGAAAAAGCAATCCAAGAATAAATAAAAAAGCCCTTTACGTTTTTCGTAAAGGGTGTTGTTTTATCTGTTTTTATGTGTGAAGTCTTTCTTCTACTTGAGCAGCTGACATGTTATGCTTCGTTCTCATACATCTCATCTCCTTTTTGAATGTGCGTACGCGCTTCGATCACAATTTCAAAAAAAGTGGAAGATTCCTTGTACATGCCGCGTTCCTTATAATAATTAGCCGCATCAAGTGCCAATTCCTCTAAATCAGCAAACATTTTTTTGTTTCGTAGTCCCAAAAGGGCTGACCTCAATTGTTCCCAGCTGTCTGTTTCTATATAGAGTGCCTGTAAAAATTGGAATTTCAATTGATAAATTTCATCTCCCAATATAGAGGCCTGATTCATGCCTTCCTTTATAGCCTCACTCGCTCGCTCCATATCTTCGAGTTTAAAACAAGTAAGAGCCAGTGAAAACAATGATTTGATCATCATTGCAGCTTGATCTTTTTGATAAAGTGAAATGGCTTGTTCAAAGAAGACAGTCGCTGTATGGTAGGTTCCCATACTATAATGACAAGTTCCTAAGTTATTGAGGGCCATCGCCTTAAAATAAGATGTGCATTCTTTTCTTTCCATTGCTTCACACACTTTTAAAGCTTTTTCTAAATAAGGGAGCGCTTTTTGATGCTGACTTACATCAATCCAATTACCTGCCATCACAAAATCGCATTGAATGCTTCTTTTTCCATAAAGCTGATGTTTCTTATAGATGTCTCTCGCTTTTTTCGCATAATGCATAGAAAAATAGGTTTGTTTCATATGATAGTATACTTCAGCAATTTTATAATAAAATTCCGCTTTTTCGATCTCATCTGTCACTAAGATCAGCTGATGTTCCGCATGCTTATAATAGGAAATGGCTTCGATATACCGGTGCTGGATAAATGCATACATTCCATGGAAAAAATGAAAGTAATAGCCCAATAAACCCGTCATCTCATCTTCTGCCTCTTCAATTTCTTTTGGAAAAGAAACCGCTTGAAGCGATTCATTCCCTGCATGGACTGGCGTTAAGTGCTGAAGCATCATTTGATGGCGAAAATCCATGAGAGAATAATAGAGTAATAAATCTTGATCTTCTTCCATCTCATGAATGTCTTCTTCAACAAGGCGCTTCATATCGTTTGCCTGATCGACTTCAAATTTGCAAATATGTGTGTACCATTGATTGATTTTTACACCTACTTCGGAAGATGGTATTTTGTGTGCCATCCACTTCAGCCCCATTCTATCATATCAAACTGATAACTATTATTTTACATAATTTATGATTTTAAGGCAAATTGTCATTTATTTCATATTTTATGTTGTTTTTGCACATTTCTATCTTTTTTACCAAGTTTAAAGAGAGTACTTTTGCCCATCAAAACCTTTTTTCTACGAAGAAGGGTCGAATTCTCTAAGCACTTCTTTTAAACCACTGACATAGCGACTAAATGCTTTTTTCTTTCCTTTTCTCGTATCAAAGTTGTCAAAAAAGGCTTTTCTCTGCGCCGTACTAATTTCTAACTGGACACTTTCGCCACTGGCATTTTGATTATTAATGTTGTTTGGATCCGTTCCAGAGAGGCGCTCGCCTTTTTGCACGAGCTCTGCGGAGAAGCCCCGGTCTTTTAGTTCTCGCACAACCGCTTCTTGCATTTTTTCGTTTGTCCCGCCCACAAGTGTATGTCTTCTATCACTTTTATAGCCGTGGATTGATATAGAAAAGGGATATGTTTTAATCATTTGAACCAAAATCGGTTCATCGAATTTTGTACTAGTGATATGCAAGTCACGATTGTTATCTTGTTTTGTCCCTTCAAATAAATACGTAGAGTACTTCTTTTCAAATGCTTCTACAATTTCACTTGTTCCTGGTTCAATTTCGCCGCCGTGAGGAGAAAAGACAAGTAAGTCACTTCCCCCTTTTTCATGAAACTCTATCTCATAGCCGTCTCTTTCATGCCGTATAAGCTGTTTAAAACTATCATATTGATCCCCTTTTTTTCGCTCTTTCTTATACTTTTCTACTTCTTCATGATGTTGTTTTTGCTCTTTATTTTCTTGGATAGAATGGCTGCATTTCACCATTAAAAGAGCACACAGGATGAGAAAGATGAATCCACTTATGAGTAGTCTTTTCATTTCACCGCTCCTTTTCATTCTCTTCGATGTCATCTTATCGCATTATTTTACTATCAATCGCTAAAAGAATTCAAAGAATGTCCGGCTCCTTTTCATGAATCAGGAGAACTTACCTGTTTTTTTATGTTGCCCTAGGTATTTTCGGCTTCTTTCAAACGGTTCATGTGCAAGTAAAAACTAAATCCTATGACCTCATTTTAGTTTTAGTCAAAAACACCTACAAAATTGGGAATTTTCATCTTTTTTCAAATAAAAAAGCTGTAAACAAAAGGAATATCTCCTTCTGTTTACAGCCAGTCTCTGTATATCCAGCATTAAACTCTTAATTCATTCTCTAATGCTGTCAGCACTTCATCTTGCGACATGCCTTGTGCAAGTGAAATTTCGCTCACTAACATGCCCCGTGCATCTTCAAGCATCTTCTTTTCACTAGAATTTAAGGCTTTTTTCTGATTACGTCTCATCAGATCTTTGACAACGTCTGCGCCATCTTCAATCGAACCTGTTTTTAGCTTTTTCAGATTTTCATCATATCTTTGCTTCCAAGTAAGCGTGTCGTCGTTTGTTTCTTCTGCAAAATTGTTCATCACAACTTTCAGCGTAGCTTGATCAGCTACCGGACGTATACCTAGTTGATTGATTCTGCCTTTTGGGACCATCATCTGCATATTCGGCATTTGAATCAGAAAATATTCCTGCGTCTTACCTAAAATCTCTTTTTCTTCCATTCCTTCAATCACACCGGCTCCATGCATTGGATAAACAATTTTATCACCTATTTGAAACAAATCCGCCACCTCCGAAAGTATTCACAATATCATTATAACACATTTCAGCAGAGGATAAAAATTTATATTTTATCATGTTAATTTAGCACTAGTCAATTCTTTTTATTTGAGTTTTTAAAGAATTAGCCTTTTTTTACAAAAGGAGCGCCACCATCCAGTCCTCGTACACCTTTCTTGCATATACTAGCATTGAGTCACATTTAGGAGGGATGACAATGTGCAAATGCAAGAGCAAACATTCCCACTCAAAATGCTATAAAAAGCATGACGATCATCACCATATGGATCCGTGTGAAAAAAAGAAGTTTTATCATAAAAAAGATGATTGGTTTGAGAGCGATTTTTGGGATACTTCAAGAAGTTACGATCCCCATTATTTTCCTAAAAGTGTCTGCAGCAGATGTAAGAAGCGTCGCAGAAAAAGACATAGCTTCTCATTTTAGTGCTTGACGCTGCACCTGCTTTTGTTTTCCCGGCTGAAAAGCCGGTTTTTTTGTTGCATGTCGTTCTTTTCTTTCATATGGATAGGCTCATGAAACAGGTGCAGTTCATAAGATATGGCAACCTGAAAAAAAGGATGAGATACAAAATGAACAATATGAATAACCAAACCAACCATTACCATCAAGGAAATCCCTATCACACGTTTGAAAATGTGTATACAGCCAATCATGAGCATATGATCGCACCAAACATGCATGACCCTATGAATATGCCAAATCATTATCATACCGGTAAAAAAGATGCTTATAGCGGACACCATCCGCATCATCATTCAGCCTATTCCCCTTTTATGAAGCAGTATGAACCCTATTCAAATGTACAGATGAACGATCACCATCACTTCGGTCACTACGGCAATTATGGTATGGCTCCCTACCAGCCATATGGCTATCATGATATGCAGATGATGATGCCGGCAAATCATCATATGACAGGAAATGCTTACGGAATGAACCAACCAAATGCATTCCTACCCCGTTATTACTAAAAAACAAGCAAAATAAGGGTATAAAATACCATTTAATGACATATGGGAATATGGTAACCTTATAGGTAAATAATGGATGTAATCATCTATTATTTACCTATAATCAACCAAGGGGGAAGGAAGAAATGAAGAAAACATGGACAATCATTATGATGGGGATGCTTACATTGGTCATGGCACTCTCAGTACCGCTAGCCGCATCAGCTGAAGGGGCTAAAACAGAGGAAGGCAAAGCTTCAACAAATGCACGACCAGCTGCCCTTTATGCAAAAATCACAGGAGCAAGTAAACAGGAATGGTCTTTTTCTGACATTGACCTGACTTACCGTCCAAATTCTGTTCTTAGTATTGGTGCAGTTGAATTTACTTTACCAGCAGGTTTTCAAGCCACAACAAAGGATATTATCAACGGAAAAGCATTAAAAGACAGTTACATTTTGAACAACGGAAAAACTGTTCGCATTCCAGCTCGTTTCGATTTATTCGGAAGTTCCCAATATACATTACAACTTTCTCATAAAGTACTTCCTGCTGCAGGTACATATACGTTCCGCGCAGAAAATCGTGCGATCAGCATCGGTTCCACATTTTATGCAGAGGATACGATTGATATTAATAAACGGCCAGTTGTCGTCACACCGCCAAATCCTTGCGGATGCTAAACAAAAAAGCGCTCTTAGAGCGCTTTTTCTCATTCATCACAACCCTTGCCGCTGTGCTTACTGCATTTTATATAATTGTTACACCATATCTCATTATGGTCTGTCATCATTTAGTTGGCAAACCCATATATGGCGTTTTTTATTATTATTTTTACTCTTTTAGTTTTTTAAAAATCACAAATTGATATACGCCAAATAGTAAGGTTAGAATCATAATTGCGGTAAATAGTTGGTCGATGGAAGCAAAAAATATACGACAAAAAAAGATAAAAGCAAAACAAAGTAACCTATATTGAACGCTTTTTTGAATGTCATCATATTCCCTCCTTTTTACAATCATATCACGCTTCACCTAATCGTATAACCAAATAACAAAAACCCCTATCCATTTGAGGAAAGAGGTTTATCCTTACAACATGACAGCGGGTGTTTATCTTCACATCACAAAAACACGAACCAAACTATCGGATTGAAAAATTAATTGGTGGGCAAACCGATTCACCCACCATCTTAAACCTTGCTACATGACACGTTTAAACATCTTCTCCATTTCATATGTGGAATGATGAATCATAATCGGCCGGCCATGCGGACATGTAAATGGGTCTTGTGTTTGCCGGAGTTCATCTAATAAGGCTTTGATTTCATCGTGACGCAAATGACGATTTGCTTTAATCGAGCCTTTACAGCTCATCATGATCGCCGCTTCTTCTCTCAGTTTCTTGATGTCCACACGCTTTTCATCAAGTACTTGCTGAATGATTTCTTCGATGAGTTCAGCCTCTTCCCCTTTAGGAAACCACTGCGGATGCGATCGTACGATATAGCTGCCTGATCCGAATGGCTCTAAGAAGACCCCTACTTTTGCTAAAATATCGATATGCTCTTCAATAATCAACATATCGTTTTTTGAGTAGTGAAAGGTTAATGGAACAAGCATTTCTTGCACTTCCTGTTCAATGTCTCCTACCTTTTCACGAAAGTACTCATACTTGATTCGCTCTTGGGCAGCGTGCTGATCGATGATATAAAGACCGCGTTCATTTTGAGCCAAAATATACGTTCCGTGCATTTGTCCAATCGGATACATCACAGGGACACGTTCACTTTCAGCCTGATGCTGGGCTGCACTGTCTTCCAGTATCACTTCGTCATGTTGTTCATGCGAAGCTGCAGATTCCTCTACATATACATGGTCAAACGTTTCTTCAGACGATGCTGGTAAAGTCGCTTCCGTACTTTCCGGTTCACGCATCCCGTATGTGTCGTTCTGACTGGTCTCGTATACAGCCGATTCGAGCGAGTCCGGCTCATAGGAAACCGGTGTTTCCATTCGGCTTTTCATTGTTTGTTTAGAATCAAAAGATAAAGACTGCTGCTCATTTTTCACTGCTGGCATTGGTGCTTTTTTTGGCACTGAAGCACTTGGAATGAGCTGCTGTTTTTGAAAGACGTCCTTAATCCCTTGTTTGATCAATTCATGAAGTTCCTGCTCTTTACTTAGTCTTACTTCAAGTTTAGAAGGATGTACGTTCACATCGACTAAAATTGGGTCCATCTTCATCTCAATAAATGTAATCGGATGGCGTCCGATCGGGAGGAGTGTATGGTATCCTTCATGAATGGCTTTCACCAGCGGGAAATGCTTGACATATCTGCCGTTGACAACAGAAGACATATAATTACGTGATGCCCTTGTCACTTCTGGTAAGGAAATATAGCCTTTTACTTCAAAATCAAGTGATTGTACATGTAGTGGCAGCATTTTTTTGGCCACTGCCGTTCCATAAATGGACGCAAGCACATGCCGCACATCTCCGTTTCCATTTGTTTGAAGCAGCACTTTTCCTTGATGTCGCAAACGAATCGACACTTCTGGATGAGCAAGTGCAATTCGGTTCACAACATCAGAAATGTTGCCAAGCTCCGTATGAACAGTTTTCATGTATTTTAGACGGGCTGGCGTATTATAAAATAAGTTGGTGACCACAATTTCGGTGCCGCGACGGCCAGAGGTTTTTTTCTCCGAAATGATCTTCCCGCCTTGGAGAGCTAAGTGTGTTCCAGCACCTTCACCGGTACTTGTCTTCATTTCTAAGTGAGAGACAGAGGCAATACTTGGCAGCGCCTCCCCCCTGAAACCGAGCGTCCTGACACGAAACAGATCATTTTCATCTTTGATTTTACTCGTCGCATGACGCTGAAAGGCGAGCTTACAATCTTCAGCATCGATTCCCACCCCATTATCAATAATTCTAATAGAAGAAAGTCCTGCTTCTTCTACATCGATTTCAATGACAGTACTACTAGCATCGATCGCATTTTCCACGAGCTCCTTCACAACAGAAGCCGGACGTTCGACCACTTCACCAGCTGCAATTTTATTTGATAGGTCATCGGATAACTGAATAATCTTTGCCATTTCTTGCTCACCTCACCTTACATTATAATTTCTTTTGCAATTCATATAGCTTTGTCATCGCTTCAAGCGGTGTCATATCCATTAAATTAAATGACTTCAATTCTTCGATCACTGCTTGATCTTTGTTTTTCAGCAAAGGTTTTGTTTGCGGTTTTTCTTCCACTTCAAAGAAAGAAAGCTGCTGTTTTTCCTCAGCCAGTTCTTTTTTCGGGGCTTTAGAGACGCGCGGAATCACTTCATGTGATCCGCTCTCAAGCTCCGTTAAGATGGTCTGAGCTCGATCAATGATCGCATCAGGCAGTTCAGCAAGCTGCGCTACATGGATGCCGTAGCTTTTATCCGCTGCTCCTTCTTTGATTTGATGTAAGAAAACAACTGTCCCTTCATGCTCTTCAGCTCGTACGTGGACATTTTTCAGCTCGCTTAATTGGGATTCAAGTACCGTCAGTTCATGATAATGAGTGGAGAAAAGGGTTTTGGCACCAATATGATCATGCACAAATTCAATGATTGCCTGCGCAAGAGCCATTCCATCATAAGTGCTTGTCCCCCGTCCAATTTCATCAAATAAAATCAAGCTGTTCTTTGTCGCATGTACCATCGCATTTTTTGCTTCAAGCATCTCTACCATAAAAGTACTTTGACCAGAAATCAAATCATCTGCCGCCCCAATGCGTGTAAAGATTTGATCAAAAATCGGAAGGGTTGCCTTTGATGCTGGCACAAAACAGCCGATTTGCGCAAGAATCGAGATCAATGCCATTTGTCTCATATATGTGCTTTTCCCTGACATATTCGGACCAGTAATGAGCAAGGTTTGTCTCCCTTTGCCCATTTGGCAGTCATTCGGCACATACTCTTGATGATCCATCACTTTTTCAACAACAGGATGACGACCATCAATGACTTCCACTTCATCTGATGAAAATTCAGGGCGAACATAACGCCGTTTTTCACTCACAGTGGCAAAGCATTGCAGCGCATCAAGCTCACTCATTTGTTTTGCAAGCAACTGTAATCTAGGAATATAGGCTTTTACTTGTTCCCGAAGCGCAGAAAATAGTTCATATTCCAATTCACTAATATTTGATTCCGCCTCAAGAATAAGGGCTTCTTTTTCTTTCAATTCAGGTGTAATATACCGCTCTGCATTGGCAAGGGTTTGTTTTCTTTCATAACGACCTTCTTCTAATAAATGCGTATTTGCCCGGGTCACTTCGATATAGTAGCCAAACACCTTATTAAAGCCGACTTTCAACGAACGAATGCCTGTATATTCTCTTTCTTGTTGTTCAAGACGAGCGATCCAATCTTTCCCGTTTCGGCTCGCATCACGATATTCATCTAATTTTGCATTGTAGCCGTCTTTAATCAAATTGCCTTCTTTTAACGTCATCGGCGGATTCTCATAAAGAGCATCTTCTAATAAATTAAGTAAATCACCGCATGGGTCAATGTCATTTGCTCTAGATTTTGCCATTTCCTCCGGGAGAGAATGGACAAGCTCTTTAATAGCCGGCACTTGCTTGAGAGATTCTTTCAATTGAATGAGATCACGGGCATTCACATTTCCAAATGCCACACGGCCCGCTAGACGTTCAAGATCATACACTTGCTTTAAACGTTCTCGCAGATCCTCTCGCTCAAAGAAATGTTCCATCAAAATTTGCACCATTTCCTGGCGTTCTTTGATTTGTGAAAGGCGGATGAGCGGACGATCGATCCATTGCTTCAGCAATCTTCCGCCCATTGCCGTTTTTGTTTCATCTAAGAGCCATAATAAAGAACCCTTCTTGCTTTTTGAACGGATGGTTTCTGTTAATTCAAGGTTTCTTTTTGAGTAAAGATCAATTTTCATCGTTTGTTCAAGCTGAAACACTTGAACTTGCTGAAGATGATCAAGACTCCTTTTTTGCGTTCTTCTTAAGTATGCATAGAGTGTTAAAAATGCTATTTTCAGATGTTCGTCAAGATGAGCAACGAGTCGTTCCGCTTCATCTATTAATTCAGCGCTATCTTCGTATGAGATGGTCGCTTGGCAGCGTTCCTTCAGGGTTTTCACCGTTTCTTCATCGAGCTGCTTTGATACCACAATCTCTTTTGCACCGACAGAATAAATTTCAGACACAACTTCATCTAACCGTTCAATGAAAGCCGCCATGTTTTCACCTGTTGATAAATCGGAAAGCGCAAGACCGTAGCCATTTTGAAAGCTGGAAACAGACGCGATAAAGTTATTTTCGTTTTCATTCAGTCCTTTGCCATCCATGACCGTACCTGGTGTAATTAGTTGAACGACCTCTCTTTTGACCACACCTTTTGCTGTTTTAGGGTCTTCCACCTGCTCACAAATGGCGACTTTATAGCCTTTTTCTATCAGTTGTTCTATGTATGCAGACGCAGAATGATATGGAACACCACACATTGGAATCGTCCCGCCATCCCTGCTTGTTAACGTAATTTCTAATTCTTGTGCTGCTTCTTTTGCATCATCAAAAAACATTTCATAAAAATCGCCTAAGCGAAAAAATAAAAAGGCATCTTGGTAATCTGCCTTGATCTTTAAATATTGCTGTATCATGGGCGTATAACTTGCCATATTTCTAATCCCTCACTATATTACTTTCGAATTCATACCATCTTTCATTATAGCATAAAAATTCACCTTTTTTCCCTAGATCAAAGCACAAAAAAACTAGGGAGATATGCGCCCTAGTCATCAATTACTCTTCTGGATCACCCGCGAGGAATTCTGGATGAATATCTTCTAATTCCTCATCCACTTCTTCTTCCCATTCGTGATCATCTTTTTCTTTCCAGCTTGAATTGACTTCTACAACAATTTTGGTTTCCCCTACTACTTCAGCAATGAATTCACGCTCTGCTTGAACGACAATTTTATTGCCATTTGGAGAAATGGTGACTTCTAAGCAATTGGGCTGCTGTAAGACTTTCGCAATCACTTCGTGCTCATCATCAAGGAAGTTTTTATCTTTATATCTCAGTTTGATGATATCTACATATTTTACACGTTCTGTGACCACTTCGGTTTTCGTGTTGTCTGCGTAAGAATACCACACGTTAATATCAAATGTACCTTCAATCTCAACTGTTTTACCGACCTTTTCAGCATCGTACTTATGATTAATGATCCAACCGCCTAGGATGCTGGTTGGTTTTTGCGATGGAGAAATGGTGTGTGTGCTTTGGGTAAATTTCCTCCCTTTTGCGACCACCGCTTTTGTAATAATTTCTCTGTATTCAGACATTCCGGCATGCCTCCTTGTTCTTGATCGTTTTATCTTATGCTGGGCATTCGTCTAGTGTGTCACGATTTTGAGTCTCATGTTCAATTAAATTCATTTCTGTTTCAGTGTATGCATGGTCGCCCATAAACTTGCCTTGAAAATTGGAAAAGTTGGAGAATGAGAGATTGGGGTTGATGGAAGCTGAAGGAGAAAGAAGGTATGCAATTCTTACATCAGAAAACAAAAAACCCCGCATCTGCGGGGTTTTCTCATTTAATGGAGCAACTTGGGGATGAGTTTTTCACTTTTGAACCGGTTTCTCCTAATAAGAGGTCACCGCCGGTTGAAAGAATGATTTCATCCGTTACTTGATTAGAAATCGTGTGCGCTACAAGCTGAAGCAGGGAATTAACCTCTGTTTGTGATTCTTTGAATTCTTGAATCACTGGGATCTCATCCAGTTCTTCTTGCAGGGCATCAATTTTTTCTTCCACTTGTTTTAAGGCTTCATGTTTGCCATAATGCTTTAAATTCACAGCTTGCTTTTGAAGCGCCTTAATTTGATTAATGATCGCTGCAATTTTTGTATTTTCATTGATTTGCGCTTCTGCTTTTTTGAAGAAATCAACTTCTTCTGTTTCAGAAATCATTTTCGCGAGCTCTCTTGCGCGCTCGACAATCTCTTTCTTTGAATAAAGCGTCATTTTAATTCACCTCGATAGCTTCTCCAACCATTTCTCCGTCAAGAGACCAAGTTTTGGCTTGTGTGATTTTCACTTTGACGATGTTGCCAATCGCTTCTTTTGGTGCTTTAAAATTCACAAGCTTGCTTTTACTTGTATATCCGGCTAGGATCTCAGGGTTGTTTTTACTTTCACCCTCTACTAATACTTCGACAGTCTGCCCTTCATATTCCTTCATTTTTTTCGCAGAAATTTCATTTACGAGTGCATTCAGGCGCTGCAGACGTTCTTTTTTTACACGCATTGGCACGTTGTCTTTCATATTGGCTGCTGGTGTTCCTTCTCTTGGAGAGTAAATGAACGTATAAGCCGCATCAAACTCAACCTCACGATAGAGGGAAAGCGTCTCTTCAAACTGCTCATCTGTTTCATTTGGGAACCCAACGATAATGTCCGTTGTTAATGAAGCATTTGGCATTGCCTCTTTGATTTTGCGCACTAGGTCAAGGTAACGTTCACGGTCGTATTTTCTTGCCATGAGTTTCAGCACAGAAGAACTTCCTGATTGAACCGGCAAATGAATATGATCGAGAAGGTTTCCGCCTTTGGCAAGCACTTCAATTAAGTGATCATCAAAGTCACGCGGGTGGCTTGTTGTAAAACGGATACGTGGAATATCGATTTTACGCAGCTCATCCATTAGGTGACCAAGACCATATTCCATGTCTTCAAAATCTTTTCCATACGCATTCACGTTTTGACCAAGAAGGGTAATTTCTTTATATCCTTCTGCTGCTAAGCGTCTGACCTCTTGAATAATTTCATCCGGACGGCGGCTTCTTTCCTTACCGCGCGTGTAAGGGACGATACAGTATGTACAGAATTTATCACAGCCGTACATAATATTCACCCAGCCCTTAATTTTTCCTTGGCGGGCTCTCGGAAGATTTTCAATCACATCGCCTTCTTTAGACCAAACCTCAATGACCATTTCTTTTGAAAGGTAGCATTCAGATAATAGCTCTGGCAGGCGGTGAATGTTGTGGGTACCGAAAATCAAGTCAACAAATGGGTGTTTCTTTAAAATACGGTTAACGACCGATTCTTCTTGCGACATGCATCCGCAGACGCCTAAGATTAAATCTGGCTTTTCACGCTTTAATGCTTTTAAATGACCAAGCTCTCCAAACACTTTGTTTTCTGCATTCTCACGAATGGCACAAGTGTTTAATAAGATGACATTCGCATCTTCAGTCGAATTTGTTGGTTCATAACCAAGCGCCATAAAAATACCAGCCATCACTTCTGTGTCATGCTCATTCATTTGACAGCCATATGTGCGAATATAAAACTTGCGGCCGTTTCCTAACCCTTGAAAACGCTCGTCAATTTGAAATTGATTGTATTCGACTTCTTCTTTACCCCGTTTTTTTGCATCTTTTAAGGAAGGCGGAATGTACACAGCTTCAAAATACTGGCTGTAGTCCTTCTCGGATTTTTTGTCCGATGAACTTACTTGTCCGCTCGCTTTTCTCTGCTCTTCATTCATGAATTTGTACTCCTTTCAAACCAAGCTCCACCCTACAGTATAGACTATTTTGTCGTGAAATGAAAATAAATTCATATGTGTTTTTTCTATGAAAAATGTCTATCATCTGGACAGTCATCAATACTCTTGATCAAAAGAAAAGAGAGCCTCAGCTCTCTCAATCAAGTATATTCAGTTTTTTTGCTTCTTCTTCGATGATTGTCAGTGCACGGTCAAGCTCTTCTTTTGTGTGCTCTGCTGTGATGATGGCTCTAATTCTCGCTTTTCCTTTCGCTACAGTTGGAAAAGCAATGCCTTGAGCGAAAACGCCGCGCTCGATTAATGCTTTTGAAAACCGGAAAGTGAGTGCCTCGTCTCCAATCATCATTGGAATAATAGGCGTTTCTGTTGGTGCCACCTCAAATCCAAGACCGATGACTTTTTCTTTAAAATAGGCAGCGTTCTCCCAAAGTGTTTCAATGCGTTCCGGTTCGTCTAACAGCACTTCAATGGCTTCTTCACAGGCTCTTGTGACAGCCGGCGGATGTGAGGTGCTGAATAAAAATGGTCTTGCTTTATGTTTTAAGTAGTCGATTAAAACGGCAGAACCAGCGACGTAACCGCCTAGCACACCAACTGCCTTACTAAGTGTGCCAACCTGAATATGCACTCTGCCGTCAAGTTGAAAATGATTCACTGTTCCGCGCCCATTTTCACCAAGTACTCCAGACGCATGGGCATCGTCTACCATCACAAAGGCATCATATGTTTCTGCAAGTCTTACAATCTCAGGAAGCGGTGCAATATCTCCATCCATTGAGAACACACCATCTGTCACGATAAGACGGACGCGGTAATTCATCGATTTCTTTAAAATTTTCTCAAGCTCTTCCATATTAGAATGAGCATATACTTTTTTATCTGCCTTTGTTAAGCGAATCCCATCGATGATTGATGCATGGTTCAGCTCATCTGAAATGACAATATCATCTTTTGTGAGAATACTGGATAAGACCCCTTGGTTGGTCGTAAAGCCTGATTGGAATACAAGGGCTGCCTCTGTCTTTTTAAAAGCTGCGAGCTTTTTTTCAAGCCGTTCATGCATTGTCATCGTTCCAGCAATGGTTCGTACAGATCCTGTTCCAGCACCGAATTCATCAATCGCCTCTTTTGCCGCTTTCATCAGCCTTGGATGTGAGGTGAGACCTAAGTAGTTATTTGAAGAGAGTTGTATGACGGATTGTTCATTTAGTGTCACCGTGGATGATTGTTTGGAATCGATTTCTTTCAGTGTTTGATGGGTGCCTTGCTGCTTCATTGTGTCTAATTCATCTTGTAAATACGTAAATTCTTTCATCATTTCGTCCCCCTTTGATATGATGGCATGATCAGTACGACCTTCCCGCACATACCATTTCTCATGAGTTCAAATCCCTTTTCAAAATCTTCAAACGGCAGCGTATGAGTGATAACCGGCTGTACATCAATGGTATTCGTTCTTAAAAGTTCAGATACTTGACGCCACGTCTCAAACATTTTTCTCCCCGTGATCCCTTGCACGGTTAATCCCCTAAAAACAATTTGATTCGTAATGTCAATGGTTACCGGCCGCTCTGGCAAACTTAGTATATTCACTTTCCCTCCATTTGCACAAGCTTCGAGTGCTTGATTAATCGCAACGGGATGTCCTGACATCTCACACATCACGTCTGCCCCTTCCATCCGCGTGAGCTGCTTGATCATGGCAACAGGATCATCTTTTCCGATATCCACGATATGATCTGCACCCATTTTACGGGCAAGATCCAGTCTGTATTCATTTTTATCAACAGCGAACACTTGGACAGCCCCGGAGGCTTTTGCAACCGCAATCGCCATTAAACCAATGGGCCCGCAGCCAAAAACCGCCACTGACTTTCCTGAAACAGGTGTATGCAGAACTGTATGAACAGCATTTCCAAGCGGTTCTTGAATAGATGCAAGTTCCACTGGCATTTGAGCTGGATTATGCCACACATTTTGTTCTGGTACTTTGACATATTCAGCAAAACAGCCATCAATGTCGACCCCTAAAATTTTCGTTTCGCTGCACAAATGCTGCTGACCCGTTAAACACATATAACACTGATTACAGACAATATGCGTCTCAGCCGATACAAAGTCCCCTACTTTTGCTCGTGAGACTTGGTTCCCCGTTTTGACAACTTCCCCTGTGAATTCATGACCAAAAATGTACGGTGCTTTGACTCTCCCCTTCGCCCAATCATCCCAATTATAAATATGCACATCCGTTCCGCATATTGATGTAGCCTTTACCTGGATGAGCACTTCATGATCCCTTATTTCTGGAATCGGCATTTCCATCATCGCCGCTCCGTAAGCGCTTTCTTTTTTAACAATCGATTTCATCGTTCCACACATGACGTACAACCCCTTTGTTAAAAAACTTCTCCCAATCCGATCTTATCATGTCTTATTTTAGGCGTAAATACCACTGTCTTTCAGGAGAAGACAAATGAACACTCCACATATTTTTTTAGGTATTTTTCTAAAAAAAAAGCAAATCTCCTTTTATTCGGAGATTTGCTTTTAAGTTGTCAGCGTTTTTTTGAAACGGCTACATATAAAGCCGGCACAATCAGTAGTGTCAGAATCGTTGAGAAAAAGACACCTGATACGATGCAGATCGCTAGCGGCTTAAAGAGTGGGTCATTACTTAAAGCAACGGGCATAAGAGCGACAAGTGCTGTAAATGCTGTCAGCAAAATAGGTCTAATCCTTGCTCTCCCCGCTTCAATCACAGCTGCCTGTTGATCGAGACCTTGCTTGCGCCGCTGTTCAATAAATTCAAACAAAACGACTGCATTTCGGACAACAATACCTGCCAATGATACAATCCCCATTGTGGCCATAAAGCTAAACGGCGTTTGAGTGACAAATAGTCCAATAATGGCGCCGGATATCGCTAAGTAAACCGTTCCAAGAACTAAAAGCGGAAGCAGGAGTGAATTGAACTGGAAAGCGATGGTCACATAAATGAGCAGAAGGACTACCCCAAATAAGAGACTAATTTCAATAAAGAATTGAGTTTGATCTTCATTTTCTCCGCCCTGAGAAATGGTCAAATTCTTCGCCGCATCGCTTTTCCCAACTTCATTTACGACTTCCGTCATATCGTCTTTAAACGTATCTGATGCACCAGGATATGCCTTTAACGTGATCGTCGGCATCCCGTTTTCATGCGGAATGCTTTCAAATTGCTCTGTTTCTTTTTCTTTTACGTATCGGCTAAGCGGCTCAAGCTGAGGCATGCCCTCCTCATTTGCACTCACAGGCACCTTGATGTCTTTTAGCTTCAGTCCGTTTTGATGTGTGCTCATGTCTTGTTTCACTACGAGGTCGATGTCATCTGTTCCTTGTTTAAAGGTGCCTAATGGAATTCCTTCTGTAACAAGGCCGAGCTGTCTGCTGACAAACTGAGCAGTGAGCCCATCCTCTGCCATTCGGTCACGATTTAATTCAAATGAGATGGTTTTCACCGGCTGATTGACATCGTCTGTGATCAGGCTCGCTCCGCTTTCTTTCATTTCTTTTGTGAGCTTCTCTTTCACATCAACGAGTTTTGAAAATTGTTCTCCTGCAACAGTGACGGTCACAGGCGCTCCCGTTGGTGGTCCTTGAACAATGGTTTTCATAAAGATATCAGCATCTTTAAATTTCTTTCGCAATGGCTCTGTCATACGATCGATCAATGCCTTGCTTGTCATCTGCTCATTGTCTACTCTGACAACAACCTGACCCGTATGATCACTTGCGTTTGAGATACTTTCATTAAACAAGTTCGGCACTCCGCCGCCTGCAAAAATGGCCGTCTCTTCAATGCCTTTTTGCTGTTTGATCTCTTGTTCAATTTTCTCTAATGTTTCATTCGTTTTATCTAAGGTTATTTCACTTGGCAGTGTCACAGTGACAACCACCTCTTTCTTATTCGCCGCAGGGAAAAACTCAAATGGTGTGGCGAAAATAAGCAAAAAGGCAAGTGTGGCAACGAGCAAACCACTTAATCCAATGAGAAGTGGTCGCTTCACGATGTTTGTCAGTATTCGATCTGCATAAAAATCGGCTAATCTTTTTAATGGTTTGCCTAAAAAGCCCGGTTCTTTTTGAATCTTCTTGTTCTTTCTTTTTCGGTTTGCTGTATATTGATACACGGGCACAAGTGTCAATGAAATGACCATTGACGCAAGTACAGTTGTGACTAGAACAGACGGTAACGCTCGAATAAATGAACCGTTCGCACCAGAAAGGAAAACAAGCGGCAAGAAGGCAAAGACAACAGCCAGTGTTGACGTCAAAATGGATCCAGCCACTTCTTTTACACCTGCAATTGTTCCTTTAAGCGGACTTTCGTATTTTTTCATCTGCCTTAAAATATTATCGTTGACGACAATGGCGTCATCTACAAGTATCCCTAGCGCAATGATAAAGCCAATAATTGAAATTTGATTAAGGTCCACTTGTAAAAACGGCAGCGGGATGGTTCCGATCGTTATGGATAGCGGAATCGCAAGTGAAACGATAAACGCACCACCAATGGTTAGACCAAGTGTGGTGACGACAATGACGGCGATGACGGCCACGATCGCTTCTTTGATTAAATCGTTAAAAATGGCATCTACTTCACTTTTTTGTGAATAGTAGTCTATCCAATCCACACCATTTGGCAGCTCTTTCTCTTTTTCAATGACCGCACTGACTTTGTCATACATTTTAGGAATATCCAGTCCTGGCTTGATATTGACTGTAAATGAATAGGCTGGCTTTCCGTTATATGAAACGATATCACTTTTCTCTTTTTCTACTTCTTTTAAACGACCAAGCTGACCGATTGTAACAGGCTCTCGGCTCATTTTTGAGAAGATCTCAATCTTTTTGATTTGATCTAAACGATCATAGGCATCAATGGACAGCTTGACCTTTTCTCCAGCTGCCTGGACGTCACCTAGAGGGGATGTGTCAAATTCTTGATTGATGGCATTTGTGACATCAGTCACGTTTAACCCGTTATCCTCCAGTTTACTTGAATCCAAGTTCAATATTGCTTGTTTGTCATTGAACCCTTTGATGACGACTCCATCAACACCTTTGATGTCCTCCACTTTTTCTTTTAACGCACGCAGCGATTCCTGACTTTTTGCTAAATCAGATGAGTTACTTGCTACAATCATATAAGAACCAACTGGCACGTTGCCAAACTCATCCTTTACATCTGGCTCCATCACACCATCTGGAAAAGAAGAGGCGGCATTTGTGGTTTCACTCTTGATTTGACTTGCCACCTTTTGAAAATCGGCTTGATCATCAATTTCAAGCACAATATTTGAGAAACCAATAGCAGAAACAGAGCTTGTCTTCTCTACACCATTGATATCAGAAATGGCCGACTCAAGCTTATTGGTGACATCACTTTCTACCTGTTTTGCATCTGCACCAGGGAAAACAGTCGAAATGGTTACAATATTCGCTTGAAACTCTGGCAGTTCTCGTTTAGGAAGCTGTGTAAACAAATAACCTCCAGCAATGAGAACGATAAAAAATAAAATAAAAACAAGCTTTCCTCTTTTTAAAAAAGCTTCAACCATTATTTCACCTACTTAAATATTTATTTTTGATGAAGTATTTTCAACTTAATCTTAATTTATCATCATGGTGAAAAAATGCAAGCTCTAATATGTCATTTTCTATCTATTTTGTGAAAGAAATATGTTATATGAGAAATGTATAGCGGTAAACAAAAACAACCTGCTTACATGATGTAAGCAGGTTGAAAATAATAAAATTAGAATTATCGTGGTTCAACAATCAGTTTGATTGCTGTTCTTTCTTCTCCATCGATAAGAATGTCAGTAAAGGCTGGAATGCATATCAAATCCACTCCGCTAGGCGCAACAAATCCCCTTGCAATGGCGACAGCCTTGACCGCCTGATTCAGTGCTCCAGCGCCGATAGCCTGTATTTCTGCTGCACCGCGTTCACGTAAAACGCCGGCTAATGCTCCTGCTACTGAATTTGGATTTGACTTTGCTGAAACTTTTAAAATTTCCATTTTTGCTCCCCCTTAAATTTACAATGGATAAGTGAGTGTTCATTAGAACAATCTTTGTTAGATGTTGCTATTTTTTTGAAAATCCATCCCCAAAATGTTTTTCAAAAATAGCAGGCTACCTACCATTTTTACTATATTCACGATAGAGGGCGCATATTCCTTCTTTCTGATTAATATTTTTCTGAAATAAATATGTGAATATTTATTCAAAGAAAATATGGTCATCATTTATCAAAATTCGATCAATTTTGACAGCTTTTTTCGACGGTTCGTCAATTTCTACGATCACTGCACTTAATGTCGTGCGGCCTTCTGCAATTTCAAAACGGACAGGAAGGCTCGTTTTAAATCGTTTAATAATCGTTTCCCGATCAACACCTAAAATGCCGTCATAAGGACCAGTCATGCCAACATCCGAAATATAAGCAGTTCCTTTTGGCAAGACGCGGTTATCTGCTGTTTGAACATGTGTATGTGTTCCAACGACACATGATGCACGGCCATCTGTATACCAACCCATTGCTTGCTTTTCACTTGTGGCTTCACCATGAAAATCAATAAAAATAAACGGTGTACGTTTTGAAGCTTCTGCTATAAGCTCATCTACTTTTTGAAATGGGCAGTCAATCGGAGGTAAAAATGTGCGGCCTTGCAAGTTGATGACAGCTAGTTCTTTACCTTGTTTTTTAATAAAAGTAAGCCCTTTCCCTGGTGTACCTTGCGGGAAGTTTGCCGGACGAACAATATGGGGTGCATCATCGATGAAATCGAAAATGTCTCTTTTATCCCATGTATGGTTCCCCATCGTGAGCACATCAGCCCCAGCTTGAAGCAGCTCGTGATAGATTTTTTCAGTAAGGCCTTTCCCATGAGCCGCATTTTCTCCATTGACAATCGTAAAGTGCGGCTGATATTTTTTCTTTAGCTTTGGCAAGTATTCTTTCAGTGTATCTCTGCCAGGTGAACCAACGATATCTCCAACAAATAATATTTTCATACGTTTTGAACCCTTTCTCTTATAAAATGATCTTCTTATCAGTGTTGCATATTTACACAAAAAAATAAAGCGGCGCTAAGCGCACCGCTCTATTTTGCATACTCTACTGCGCGAGTTTCTCGAATAACTGTCACTTTAATGTGACCAGGGTAATCGAGCTCGTCCTCAATCCGCTTACGAATATCCCTTGCTAGACGGTGAGCTTCAAGATCATTAATTGAATCTGGCTTCACCATAATACGCACTTCACGTCCAGCTTGTATCGCAAACGATTTTTCAACACCTTCATAAGATTCAGAGATGTCTTCTAATTTCTCAAGTCTCCGAATGTAATTTTCAAGCGTCTCACTTCTTGCACCAGGGCGTGCTGCAGATAATGCATCGGCTGCCGCAACAAGAACAGCGATAATAGATGTCGGTTCTTGGTCACCATGGTGAGATGCAATACTGTTGATGACAACAGGATGCTCTTTATATTTCGTCGCAAGCTCAACGCCAATTTCCACGTGGCTTCCTTCTACTTCATGATCAATGGCTTTTCCAATGTCATGCAGAAGACCTGCTCGTTTTGCAAGCTTTGCATCTTCTCCAAGCTCTGAAGCCATGAGACCTGCAAGATGTGCAACCTCAATTGAATGCTTCAGGACATTTTGTCCATAACTTGTACGGAATTTTAAGCGACCGAGAATTTTGATGAGATCCGGATGCAAACCGTGAACTCCGACTTCAAATGTCGTTTGCTCACCCATCTCGCGGATATAATCATCGACTTCACGGCGTGATTTTTCCACCATTTCTTCAATTCGTGCAGGATGAATACGTCCATCCTGGACTAGCTTGTCCAGAGCTATCCTCGCTGTTTCACGTCTTATCGGATCAAAGCCCGATAAGATGACAGCTTCAGGTGTATCATCAATGATCAGGTCAATACCTGTTAACGTTTCTAACGTACGGATATTTCGTCCTTCACGTCCGATAATACGACCTTTCATCTCATCATTTGGAAGATTGACTACAGATACCGTTGTTTCAGCTACATGATCAGCTGCACAACGCTGTAACGCAAGTGAAAGAATGTTTTTCGCTTTTTTATCAGCCTCTTCTTTCGCCCGGTTTTCAGATTCTTTCGTCATGACTGCAATGTCGTGGGAAAGCTCATTTTCAACTTGATCCAGAATGATTTGTTTCGCTTCATCTCGAGTTAGACTAGAAATACGCTCCAACTCAGCTTTCTGCAAACGAATCATATCATCCACTTTGCTTTCCATCTCTTCAATATGTTGTTGTCGTTCATTCAGAGAATGATCTCTCTTCTCCAACAGGGACTCCCGTTTATCTAAAGTCTCGTCCTTGCGATCAAGGTTTTCCTCTTTTTGAAGTAAACGGTTTTCTTGTCTTTGAAGCTCATTACGTCTTTCACGAACTTCTTGCTCCGCCTCTACACGAAACGAATGAATTTCATCTTTCGCTTCTAAGAGCGCTTCTTTCTTCAATGCTTCCGCATCACGCTTTGCATCCTCAACAATTTGTTCGGCCATGTTTCTTGCGCCGGATATTTTTGCTTCTGCAATGGTTTTACGAACAAAGTAGCCAACAACTAAACAGATTAGGCTCAGCAAAATGGAGATGATCGTAAACATCGTAGGCGACATATTTTCACCTCCTCTTGCTATGAACTTGGTTTTACAAATAAAGTGTCGGCATGTACATTGTTTTGTGTCTCAACATACAGGGCCTTCACAGGGAATGAGATCCTCACTGCCCTTGTCAAGTTTAAATTAGTTATCAATCATGTTAAGAAAAACAAGTGATACATTCCCATTGTAATTGTGTCGGAAATACTTGTCAAGCTAGTCAGACTGAGGCGTAAGTCGTTATTTCAAGCAAAGACAGAACTTTTGACCCGCTAGCTGTTATGTAATTGTAAAAAAAAGACGCTTTTCAGCGTCTTTTTAGTCATTCAATTCCAATTCTTCTTGTCCTTCTTCGTCAGTTGATTTCACTCCGTTTGTATCCAAACCGTAGTGCTCCCTGATCTGCTCTTGAATCATAAGAAGAATGTCTTTATTCTCTTTT
The DNA here is from genome assembly GCF_038003325.1 of Bacillus sp. FSL K6-3176. Taxonomy (NCBI): domain Bacteria; kingdom Bacillati; phylum Bacillota; class Bacilli; order Caryophanales; family Bacillaceae; genus Bacillus; species Bacillus sp. FSL K6-3176. Next base: position 1,711,895 of record NZ_JBBOOX010000001.1, on the reverse strand, counting down.
AGGAATTGCTTCGCATTTTCACGTCCTTGTCCAAGACGTTCCTCTTGATAAGAATACCAAGCCCCGCTCTTTTGTACGATATCTAGTTCGCTTCCAAGGTCGATGATTTCTCCCTCTTTCGAGATACCTTCACCGTACATAATGTCTACTTCGGCAATACGGAATGGCGGTGCCACTTTGTTTTTCACAACTTTAATTCTCGTTTTGTTCCCCATGATGTCGTTCCCTTGTTTCAACTGTTCAGCACGGCGTACTTCTAAACGAACAGATGAATAGAACTTAAGTGCACGTCCACCAGGCGTTGTTTCAGGATTACCAAACATAACCCCTACTTTTTCACGAATTTGGTTAATAAAGATCGCAATTGTTTTTGATTTGTTGATAGCACCAGATAGTTTACGAAGTGCTTGAGACATCAAACGTGCTTGAAGACCAACGTGTGAATCTCCCATGTCTCCTTCGATCTCTGCTTTTGGTACAAGAGCAGCTACTGAGTCAATGACAACAATATCAACTGCACCACTACGAACAAGTGCTTCTGCAATTTCAAGTGCTTGTTCTCCTGTATCCGGCTGAGAAAGTAACAACTCATCAATGTTGACACCTAATTTTTGAGCGTAAACTGGATCTAGCGCATGCTCCGCATCGATAAATGCAGCTTGTCCTCCCTGCTGCTGAACCTCAGCAATCGCATGAAGTGCTACTGTCGTTTTACCAGAACTCTCTGGACCATATACTTCAATAATACGGCCGCGAGGGTATCCACCTATTCCAAGCGCAGTATCAAGTGCTAACGAACCACTAGGTACTGTTGAAATACGTGTATCTGTTTGCTCTCCTAGTTTCATAATAGAGCCTTTACCAAACTGTTTTTCTATTTGTTTAAGAGCCATATCTAAGGCTGCTTGACGATCACTCATTCTATTGTTTCCTCCTTTATCAATTCCACTATCTATACTATACCTTGTTTTACGTCATTTGCCAAGAAAAAAACGAACACATATTCGATTTTTTCTTGGCAGATTATTTAAGAAAAGAACTGTTTCTATTAGAAAAAACGCTCTTTTATAAAGGAGTAAACCTCATAAAAAACAAAATTAACTTTCTTTTAATAATTTGAGAAGGTGGTGCAAACCATATTTCACAGCACGCTTGCGAATGCCTGATCGACTGCCAGTAAACATCCATTCAAACACGTCTGTCTGATCTTTTGTCGATAGCCCGATAAATACTTTTCCAACCGGCTGTCCTTCGTGTGGTTCAGGACCTGCCACACCTGTAAAGCTAATACCGATATCGCTTCCCGTCAGTTTTCTAACGCCTTCTGCGAGCTCTAAAGCACACTCTTTGCTGACAGCACCATGAGAAGACAATGTTTCTTCACGGCAGCCCAGCACTTGCTGCTTGACTTGATTTGTGTAACAAACCACACTGCCGTTTAAAATGGATGATGCCCCTTCAAGATCTGTCAGCCACTCTGAAAACATACCACCAGTCAGGCTTTCAGCCGCTGCTACTGTTTTCCCGTGTTCATGCAAGGCCTTTGAAGCTTCAAAGGCAAGAGATGTATCACCATATCCGTAGAAGTACTCGCCGACCCGTTCTAAAATTTGTGCTTCTGTTTCTTTTAACAGACGCTCTGTTTCTTTTTCATCCTCATGCTTGGCTGTCAGCCTTAGCGTCACTTCCCCGTCAGCTGCAAGCGGTGCAATCGTTGGATTGGTCTGTGCATCAATTAAATCTTCAAGATCTGTTTCGAGTTGAGATTCACCGATGCCAAAGAAACGCAAGACAACAGACACGATTTTTTCCTTTAGGCCGAGTTTTTCAGAAATAAGCGGCTTCGCTTCGTTTTCAAACATCGGGTGCAATTCACTTGGCGGTCCAGGGAGCAGAATGTAAAACGTATCTCCCTCTTGTATAAACATACCAGGTGCCATTCCGAAACGGTTTACGAGCACATCAGATCCCTCTAGAACGAGCGCCTGTTTACGGTTGTTCGGCGACATATCACGTCCGGTTTTACGGAAGTACTCTTGAATAGACTCAAATGCTTCTTCATTTAGCACAAGCTCTTTATCGAGCGTATTTGCAATGGTTTCTTTTGTTAAATCATCTTTCGTTGGTCCAAGACCCCCTGAGAAGATAATAAAATTCGATCTTTCCTGTGCCACTTGAATGGCCCTTTTTAAACGCTCTGGATTGTCACCAACTGCTGTGTGGTAATAAACATTCACACCAATTTCAGCTAGTTGTTTGCTGATGAATTGTGCATTCGTATTCGTAATTTGCCCTAGCAAAAGTTCGGAACCGACTGCAATAATTTCTGCTTTTCTCTCTGACTTCAAAGCGTACACGTCCTTTTTAGTTAGAATTCTTTAAGGCTTCCCAGTTTTTCGCAAAGTAATCCCAGCCTGAGACAACAGTGAAGAACACCGCTACCCACATGGCAAGATCACCAAATGGGAATGATACAAGTTCAAACGGCAGGTTATGCAAAAGAAGTGCCGAAATCGCAATGATTTGCGCCCACGTCTTCACTTTTCCAAGCATATTGGCTGCGACCACTTCACCGCCTCCAGCTAAGACAAGCCTTAGGCCTGTTACAGCAAATTCGCGGCTAATGATCACAATTGCCATCCATGCCGGTGTGAGGTTGTATTGAACAAGTATAATTAAAGCCGCTGAAACAAGCAATTTATCTGCAAGCGGATCTAAAAACTTACCAAAGTTTGTGACTAAATTGAGCTTACGTGCATAGTAACCATCAATCCAGTCGGTTGTCGAAGCGACAATAAACAAGATCGCTCCAACAAGGTGAGTGACTTCGATGCTGACGTCACCAAAGCGCGCAACACCCCAATCTAATGGAGCAAGCATAATCAACATAAACACAGGAATCAAGGCGATCCTAGAAAGAGTAATTTTATTCGGTAAGTTAAACATGAATTCCAATCCTCCAATAAAGCATTTTTTTATGTATATAATAGTAGGAACAAAAGAAAAGTCATCTACTTGCTTAAGATGACTTTTCCTTTCCTTTATTCACAATCACAATGTTTTGTGTCATGGTGTTTTTAGGGTCTAATTCGTACTTCAGCGTTTCGTCATTGACTTTAATATCGATTCCCGATGCATTTCCTAAGCGGATATCGACTTGGGAAAGATCAGTCAAGTCTGTTTTAAACGATTCGCCATCTTTCAATTCACCCATCTTCAGCACTTTTCCAGATTCGTCTCTCACACGAAGCCATGAAGCTTGTGAGGCAGAAATGGTTAGCTCCATCTCTTCTGCACCTGATACTTCATACGTTGTCGTAGAACCCTCTGTATTCGTCGCCTTCAAAGAAACATCTTCATCGTCTTTAGATGAATCCTTTGAGGAATCGTCTTTTTCAGATGATTTTTCTTGATCATCTGACGAAGCTTTTTCCTTTTTCTTTTGATCCTTTGCCAGCGATGAATCCTTAGACACTTCGTATTTTGATTCTGATTGCTGAGGAGCCGCCTGATTATTTTTCTGTCCGCTATCATGATTAACCGCTTGAACGATCACATAAATGATAGCGATCACCACAAGGATCCCTCCAATGATTAAAATCGTCGGAAGCAGCTCCAGTAACTTTGAGGCAGGCTTTGGCAGCTCTCGTTGCGGTTTAATATTTGATAATTTATCAGACACTTCATCGTTATACGTGCTTGGTACATCTTTACGAAACTCTTCGAACAATTGTTCAGGATTCAGTCCAACGGCCTCGGCATATTGTTTAATAAACGCTCTGACGTAAAATTTACCTGGAATGATATCATAGTTTCCTTGTTCTATTGCTAGCAAATAGCGCTTTTGGATTTTGGTAGCCGCCATCAAATCCTCCAGCGACATCCCTTTTTCCTCTCTGGCCTCAACGAGCCGTTTTCCCAATTCAGTCAAAACAAACACCTACCATTACCATATTAAAAATCGAAGCCAGAAAAACCAGAATGATCAAACACTTGTGGTTCTTCAGCGTGCTCGTATGTAATTTCTTCGTCTGCACTATTACGCAATTCAATGATGTAGTCGAAATCATCCATTGTATATTCTGAATTTTGAATAAAGATATCTGGATGCTCTACCACCTTTGTAGCAGGCAGTCTCATAATTTCTCTTAAAAGCTGCAAGTGCTTTTCAGAACCTCTTCTTGTCGACACAATCCCATCAATAATAAAGACGTTATCTGGGCTGTATTCATCTGCAATCAGCTGACTGCGAATGGTCTGTTTCAAAAGAGTCGACGATACAAACAGCCATCTCTTACTTGCACATACACTTGAAGCAACAATTGATTCTGTTTTTCCAACCCGCGGCATTCCGCGAATTCCAATCAATTTATGTCCTTCTTTTTTAAATAATTCAGCCATAAAATCGACAAGTAGACCAAGCTCGTCCCTTTCAAAACGGAACGTCTTTTTGTCATCCGCATCACGCTGAATGTATCTTCCATGACGAACAGCTAAACGGTCACGAAGTTTTGGCTGTCTTAGTTTCGTTACTTTTATCGTTTCCATTGTATTTAAAATTGATTCAAGCCGCTTAATTTGATCTGTGTGGTCACATCGAAGAAGCATGCCGCGTCTTGATACATCAACACCATTAATTGTCACAATATTAATTGAAAGCATCCCCATTAAAGAAGAAATGTCTCCTAAAAGTCCGGGACGGTTCACCTGTATCTCATATTCAAAATACCATTCGAGCTTTGCCAAATGATATTACCCCCTTCATTGTGGCAAATTTTTACCTTCCTTTATCATAAAGCATTTTCACATTTTTAGAAAGCACAATGTTGCTAAACGGTTAAAATAAAAAGAGAGGCACAAACGACCTCTCTTTTTGTTTAGTGCGAGCTATTATTTTCAACTAGCTTGACCATCATGTTTGCAATGGCACGCTGCTCATCTTCTGATGCAACGCTCCAAAGGTCAGAAAGTACTCTTTCTTGCTCATTCTTTGCTTCAACTTCATTAGCCAGGTATCCGCCAATTTCATACGCAAGGTTATTGATGGTATCATCTGATAAACCTTTATCCTGTGCATGATTTAAACGGTCACCTAAAAAGTTTTTCCAATGGTCCCAGCTCTCAAGTACAGACATGTCGATTCCTCCATTCGAAAAGATGAATTACAGCCATAGCTTTTGTCATGGAGAGACGAATTATACACGTTTTTTAACAGTACCAGCCGCCATTGACAGATAAAATTTGACCTGTGATATAATTTGACTGCTTGGAGGCAAGAAACCAAATGGCATCGGCTATCTCTTCAGGTGCGGCAAGACGGCCTAGTGGAATCTCCTCTTCCATCATCGCAAGGTCTTCTTGTGTGAAGCTTTTCATCATATCAGTCTGAACCGCACCTGGTGAGACTGCATTTGCTCTAATTCCACTTGGGGCAAGCTCTTTGGCAAGCCCCTTAATGAAGGCATTTTGAGCACCCTTGACCATACTGTACAGTACTTCACACGAGGCACCCGTTTCCCCCCATATTGAGCTAACCGCAATAATATGTCCTGACTTTTTTTGAATCATGGCAGGCAAAATGGATTGGGTAAGCTCATATGGACTTGTCACATGAAGCTGCACCATGCTGGCTAGAACTTCTTTTTCAGTATCTGTCACTAAACCAACATGACTCTTTCCGCTATTTAAAACAAGAATATCTGGATCAAGCGGCAGGCGGCTGACAAGCTCTGCTGCTCCGCCTGTTTTCGCTAAATCAGCTTGAACGACGTACGTTTCTACTTGATATGTTTCTTTGAGATCGGCGGAAAGACGATTAGCCGCTTGTTCATTTTGATGATAATGGAGCATCAGATGGCAGCCTTCTTGGGCAAGCTTTTTGGCTGTCGCCTGCCCAATTCCGCCACTGGCACCAGTAATCAGTGCCCAACGACTCATACTTTGTTCCTACTTTCTTTATGGAATCCTTATTCTTTTCGTTTAAATGGGAACCAATTCGCTGATCCGAACAATTTGACCATCACAGGTACGAACAATGGTAGCACAACGAGTGCATACAATAAAAGTCCAGTTAGAACAAGTGTTGCAATTTGTAAGAGTGACAATACACCTGAAGGTAGCATCGCTGCAAATGTTCCTGCCAAAATGACGGCAGCAGACATAATAACAGATCCCATATTTTTCATTGATTCAGTCATGGCAAACTGGATGTCTTTTGTTTTGTATTCATTGAACCGTTCCATTAAGAAAATCGAATAATCGACTCCAAGCGCCATTAAGATGACAAAGCCAAAGAATGGAACAGCCCAGTTGATGCCTGGATATCCAAAGAAATGGGTAAAAATAAATTCTGTTACACCAATGGCGGTAAAGTACGTTAAAATCAGCGAGCCTACTAAGTAAAGCGGCATCACGAGAGAACGGAACAGAATCACTAGTATCAGGAAAATACCGATCATCATGTAAAGAACCGTCTTATTGAAGTCTTGGTCTGACAGCTGTTTTAAATCAGCGTTCATACTTGAAACACCAGATACGCCAAATGAAACATCTTTTAGGTTTGTTTCAGGAAGTGCACGTTTGACCGAAGCTTCTACTTGTTTAATTGTTTTCATGGCGTCGTTTCCATATGGATTGTCTTCTAAAATGACGTCAATCTTTGTCATTTTGCGGTCATCCGACATATAGGAATCGAACACTTGCTTGAATGCTTTATTTTTTAGGACATCTTTTGGAATAAACCAACCGGCCATGTCTTGATCTGGCGCGTTTTTCAGTTCATCTAAGTAGTCTCCTGCACCCATTAAGCCGTTTGAAATTTTCTCAAGGCCGTCGACACTTTTGTTTAGACCATCTGTCAGCTTGGTCAGATTGTCACCAAAGCCGCCAATTTTTTCTTTCATTTGTTTTTGACCATTAATGATGTCGCCGGCTCCATTTGCAAGTTTAGGCATACCATCAGCTAACTGCCCTTGGCCTTTAGACGTTTGATCTAGCCCGTTTTCAATGGCTTCTAAGCCAGCAATCAGCTCATCAATTTGATTTGTAAACACTTTTTGCTGCTCTGAAGCTTTTGCGATAAAAGCATCTGCTGCTTCAAGCTGTTTTTTTGCTTCTTTTGCTTGTTTTGCATAGCTGTCAGCCTGTTTGGCTCCTTCTTGCAAGGTAGTAGAAAGTTCCTTATATGAAGCTTTGATGGCTTGATATGATTGATTTTCTTTCACTTGCGGAATTTGCTGCTCAAGTGTACTGAACTGTTTATTCGCTTGACTGATCAAAGCTTTCACATCCGCTGCGGCAGAGGATGACGTATCGACTTGTGCCAATGCTGCTTTTAATTCTTTGGAAATGCTTTTATACAGTGCCACTTGCTGATTCACTTGTGCGACTTGATCTGTTAATTCCTTTTTCGCACCCTTTATTCTTTCTTTAATTTCAGAAACGCCTTTTTTGTTTTGATCGATATAGGTTTGCAGTTCTCTCATCGTTTTTTCGACGTTTTGAATACCTGATTTTACGGATTCGGTTCCAGAAATCAATTTGTTAATGCCTTTTCCTGATGCTTTAATTTGTGGTGTTTGATCCTCGATGGATTTACTCATGGTTGTAAGAGCATCTTGGATCTTTTTCAACCCTTCGTTACTTTTATCAAGCCCGCTATTTAGCTCTTTGGCTTGAGATTTCACGTACAGATCATTCAGCCCTTTACCAACAGGACGAGTGGCACTTCTCACTTTACTCACGCCATCTGTTTGTTCAATCGCACGACTGAGTTTTTCAACAGCAATCAGACCTTCGTTATTGTCTAAAAGATCGGATGATTTCACGACAACGGTTGCTGGAAGGGCTTCACCTGGTCCAAATTTGTCAGAGATCGTATTAAATGCATTGACAGATTCGTATTTATTGCCGATTTCGTCTAGGTTGTTATATGAAAGTGTTCCTTTATACATAAGAATCGCTGGAAGGGTAATAATTGCAACGATTAGCAAGCTGAGAAGTGGTTTCTTAAATGAAAAACGACCAGCTGTTTCCCACATTTTCGATTGCGGGTGGGCAATATCGCCTTTGATCGGCCAAAATAACACTTTTCCTAAAACCGCCATAAAGAATGGAACGACAGTGAGCAGTGCCACTATTAACACGGCAACACCAACCGCCACGGCGACAGCTGATTTATACAGTTGGAATTCGGCTAAACCGATACACGTAAAACCAATGAGGACAGCAATTCCGCTGAATAAAACGGTTTTACCTGCCGTCTTATATGTTGTAATAATCGCCTCAACCTTATCTTTTCCGTGAGATAGTTCTTCTTTAAACCGGCTTAGCAACAGGATGCAGTAGTCGGTTCCAATCCCAAACATGATGGCGACCATAAAAATTTGGGTAAAGGTCGAGAGCGGAAAATCAACATACTTTACTAGGTAAGCCACAATGGATTGGCTGACCAAATAGGAAAGCGCTACGGCCACTAAAGGAACGAACGGTGCCACTGCGGATCTAAAGACAAGCACAAGAACAATTAAAATAAACCCAATTGTAATGAATTCTGTTTTTTTCAGACCTTCTTGTGAGCTTGTGATGACATCATCGTCGATTAGCGGCTGCCCTGTCATTTCAAATGTCAGGTTCAGGCTCTTAAGCTTTTCATTGACTCTTTCTTTAAAATCGGATGCTTTGATTTTGTTCGAGTCGTATGTAACTGGAACAAGAAGTGTTGTTTGATCTTTAGAGAGCATCTGTTTTTTAATATCTTTGTTTGCATCAAAATAAGAAGTGATGTCTTCCACATGGAGATCTTGATCCTTTTCTAAAATCTCCATCGCTTTCTTTAAAGAGGCTTCTCTTTCTTTAACGATATCCTTTCCTTGAAAGACAATGACGATAGATTTCTCCGTATCCCCATTTTCAGACATGTTCTTTAATAATTGATCGGCGTAGGAAGAAGGATAACCATCTGGAACGGAAATCTGCCCTTTTTCTTTTGTTAATTGCGCCATATTAGGAGCGGTGATTAATAATACAGCCGCTAGTACGACCCAAAGGATCGTGATCAGCCATCTACCCTTTATGATTGCTCTCATTACTATGTTGTGCCTCCTCTTCGATGATAATCTGATAAATCTTTTCATATGTTTGAATAAATGATTCGATTTCTTTTTCATCAAATTTTTCTAAATATGACCGAACAAGATCCTGAAGCTGCTTTTCCATTCGGCTGACCACGTCTTTTCCTTCGGGCGTCACATAGAGATGAACATTTCTTCGATCAGCTTGATCATGCTCTCGATAGATATAATCTTTATTAAAAAGACGATTGGTCATGGATGTCACAGCACTTTTGTTGACATTACATTCGATGGCAAGGTCTGTTGATGTACATCCTGGGTGTAAATTGATGTATCGAAGCGAGTAATATTGATCAAGTGTCAGTTCTTTATCGAGCTTTTCCGTGATCATACTCGATACTTTTTTCTCCATCATGAGATAGACGTCCGCATATCTCTGGATGAGCTGGGCAATTTTATTTTGTACCATATGCTGCTCCTTTAGTTTGATTGTTTAACTATTAAAGAGTTTAACTAATACCCAAAACAATTGTCAATCAATATCTTCGCATATAAAGCGCTTTCTTTAGCTGGACACAAAAAAGACAAACTCTTATACGTTGAGTTTGTCTTTTTTTCTTTTATTTTGCTTTCGGTACGACTTTAAAAACTGACATTCTTTCTTCATCAATTTCTTCGTCTAAGATTTGCTGAATATCTGTTAATTGGATTTGCTCCAGTACTGGCACGACATCAAATAAGCTCATTTCTAAGAATGCGTATCGAGTGAATTGATTGGCGATGTACTCCGGGGAGTTCATCGCTTTTAAAAAGCTGCCAATTTTTTTCTTACGAGCAAGTTCAATCTTTTCTTCTGTGATCAGGCTTTTTGCTTGAAGAAGCGTTTCTTTTAATTCATCTGCGAGTTGATCAGGGTCATTTGTGTCTCCGCCAACTGAAGTGAAGCCAAAACCGCCTTCTTCCGTATAATCGTAACTGAATGTATCATCAATCAAGCCTTTTTCATACATACGCTCGTATTGCAGAGAACTTTTACCAAACAATGTCTCTAAAATAAGATTCATGCCAAGTTCATGTTTGAGGAGCTGTTTTCCTTTTTTATGCGGGTTTTTCGTTTTCAAACCAAACATACATTTAGAGCCTTGTACATTCATTTTCAGTTCGTATTCTTTTCGGTATACACGATCAGGCTCATTGATCTCTTTCCGCTGAATATCCGGCTGATCGGTAAATGGTTTTTTTGCCTGATTCGCTCTTACTTGGTCTAAAATTTGCGCCGGATCAACAGGACCCACTACAAAAAGAAGCATATTGCTTGGGTGATAGAACGTTTCGTAGCATTCATATAAATGGTCTTTCGTAATTGGCGCAATGCTTTCAACGGTTCCAGCAATATCAATTCTCACTGGGTGCTCTTGATAGAGGTTTTCGATCAGACCAAAGAATAAACGCCAATCTGGATTGTCATCATACATGTTGATTTCTTGACCAATGATGCCTTTTTCTTTTTCGACCGTTTTTTCAGTAAAATAAGGCTCTTGCACAAAATCAATGAGTGTTTCAAGATTCTGTTCGACATTGGCCGTGCTTGAAAATAAGTATGCCGTTCTCGTAAACGTCGTAAATGCGTTTGCGGCTGCTCCCTGTTTACTAAATGTATGAAACACATCACCATCTTCTTTTTCAAACAGCTTATGCTCTAAGAAATGGGCAATTCCATCAGGCACTCGGATCATGTCTTCTTTGCCAAGCGGAACAAATTCATTGTCGACAGAGCCATATTTTGTTGTGAAGGTTGCATATGTTTTGTTAAACCCTTGCTTTGGCAGCACATAGACGTCTAGTCCGCTGTCCATTTTTTCATGATACACCGTCTCTTGCAGCTGATCGAATTGAATTGTTTTCACTGTCATGAAGCACCCTCCGTTCCTTTAAGAAAATAGGTCGTATCCCATTCGATTTTTTGACCCACTTTGATGATGTCCTCTTTTGTCACTCTGTCTAACGCATCTAAAAAGGAATCGAGGCTCTCCTCTGTTGGCACGACGGCATGCTGATATAAGTATTCCGCTGTTCCATAAGACGTATCAATTGTTTCGAGCAACTGGTTTTTGACGACAGCCTTTGTCTGTTCAATTGCTTCATCAGAAAAATCGCCTTTTTGCATGGCATCAAATTGTTCTTTGATGATGTCTACTGCCTGCTGATAGTTGCCGACTTCAATTCCTGACATGACCATCATCAAACCTTTAAAGCTCTCAAGTCTAGAAACAGCATAGTACGCAAGACTTGCTTTTTCGCGCACATTGATAAATAGCTTTGAATGCGAGAAGCCGCCGAATATGCCATTAAACAAATGCAGCGCCGGATAATCTTTATCCGCTATCGTTGTATGTGTGCGAAAACCAATGTTTAGCTTTCCTTGTTTTACGTCCTCTTCATCAATGACTTCTTTTGGCTCTATTTGTAATCTTGATGATTCGGTATTTTGTTTGACCGGCTCTCTTTCACTTGTTTTAAAGTATTGCGAGACCATTCGATTGATGTCTTGTTCATCAACGTCTCCCACAACATAGAGATCCAGCTGGTTTGACTGAAGTGCATGCTCGTATGCTTTAAAGAGCGCTTCTGACGTAATCGCTTCGACGTCTTCCATTTCACCATTGACGTGCAGTGCATATGGCTCACCTTTACACATTTCCTGCACAAGTCTTAAGTTTGAATAGCGCATTTTGTCATCATAAACGGCTTGAATGCGCTGTTTCAATGTTCGTTTTTCTTGCTCAACGTACAATTCATGAAATACCCCGTTTTCCACGTACGGGTGGAATAATAGTTCAGAAAGTAAGGCAATCCCTTTTTCTAGTAAAGGGGTTTGATCCTTTAAATATTTTTCATTCGCCATTTCTAGACGAAAGGTAATGATGTGATTTTCACCTTTTTTCGCCATGTCTGCGGAAACGGTCGCCCCATAGAGCTCGTCGAAATAAGCACGAAGCTCTCCCGTTTTCGGCATTTTTTCTGTTCCTCTTAAAAGCACATGCGGGAAAAGAGAACGCATGGTGACGTCATCTTTGGATAAAGGCGCAAGCATTTTAAAAAGGATCGTCACGGTTTTAAATTTTTCTGTTTTGACAATATGAGTATGAAGACCAGGTGTATCAAATGTCTTCTCTTGTAAGTACGTCATGAGAAACCTCCTTTGTTCATCCTATTTATTATGTATTAGAACATAGCTGATATATACGTGAAACAGCCATTTAATAGTCATTATATCAATCAGAGGAAAGGATAGGAAATAAAAACGCCTCTGCTAAAAGCAGAGACGCAGGTTGTTATTTCATTCTAAACGGCCACCAATTCCATTTTCCAAAGATGCGAACCATGACCGGGATAAAGAGTGGTAGTACAACAAAAGCATATAATAAAAGTCCAATGAGTACGACCGTTGCAATTTCAACTAATGATAATACACCCGAGGGCAGCATCGCAGCAAAAGTACCCGCTAAAATAGCAACTGCTGAAATAATGACCGACCCCATATTTCTCATCGCTGATATCATGGATGCTTGAACATGCTCTCCCTTCCATTCATTAAAACGATCCATGAGGAAGATCGAATAATCAATGCCGAGGGTCACAAGGATCACAAAGCTGAAAAATGGAACAGCCCAGCTGACACCATCGTAGCCAAAGAATATTTTGAAAATCCATTCTGTTAAGCCAATGGATGTAAAATACGTTAATATGAGTGACAGTGTTAAGTATATCGGCATGACGATTGACCTTAATAATATAACTAAAATAATAAAGATACCAATTAACATGAAAATAACCGTTCTGATAAAGTCACCGTCTGACGTTTCTTTTAAGTCAACATTTAAACTGGAGATACCAGATACACCGTAGTTGGCGTTTTTCAAACCACTTACAGGTAAATATTGATCAAGGGTTTCTTCAATTTTTGCTACACCTTTCATTGCTTCATTGCTGTATGGATTTACATTTAAAATCACTTCAAAGGTTGTTAATTTACGATCTGGGGACATATACGTATTAAATATTTTCTTAAATTCATGGCGTTTCAGTACTTCTTCTGGTATAAACCAGCCCGTTACTTCTTCATCTGGTGCTTCCTGAAGCTGTTTTAAATAGCTGTCCGCCTCGGTAAAGCCGCTTTTTACTTGCTCAAGTCCTGAAATACTTTCATCTAATCCATCTGTTAATAGTGAGAGTTTAGATGATAGCTGGTTAAACCCTTTTTTCACGGCTTTTTGGCCATCTGTCAGCTGATCTGCGCCATCTTCAATTTTAGGCATTTCTTTGATGAGCTGTTTTTGTCCTTTATTCGTTTCATCAAGACCATCATAAATTTGATCTAGACCTGTCATCAGCGCCTTTACTTGTTGTTTGATTTCTTTTTGCTTGCTTGAGAACGTTTGAATGACTTGATCTGCTTTCTTGATCTTTTGTTTAAAGGCAGATGCTTCCTCTTCATAGACGCTCATTTGCTCTCCAGCTTGATCGAGCATTCCTTTTGTGTCTTCGAATACTTTTTTGATTTCTTTATATTCATTCATATCTTTGATTTCTGGAAGCCGGTTTTCAAGTCCTTCAAATGATACGTTTTCATAGGATTGTTTCACTTTCTTAATCGTTGTCATCAGTTGCTCATTTGATGTTGCGTGACCTTCCAGTGTGCTTACGACTCGTTCAAGGTCTTGAATCATGGTTTCACTTCTGCGGTATTCTTGCTCTAATTCTTTTTTCGCTTGTTTGATTTCAGTGCGAATGGTTCCTACGCCCTCTTTACTGCGCCTCACACCATCCTCTAAAGAAATGAGTGATTTCCTCACTTCTCCGATCCCGCCTTTGATGGCTTTTGTCCCATCAATCAATTGATCAATCCCTTTAGCGGATTCTTCAATTTTTGGTTTTTGTTTGAGAAGTGCTAAGTTTGTTTCGGTCAAGCCATCTGTAATTTTCCCGATGCCCTCATGACCTTTCCCAAGCTCTCCTCCTAGCTCTTTCGCTTGAGAGGTAACATAGAGCTGACTTAACCCATCTCCAACTGGGCGAGTGACACTGCGAACCGCTTTTACTTCCTCAATGTCACTTAACTTACGGGTCAGTTTTTCAATCATGACGATCTTTTCTTGATTATCGAGCTCATTGTCACTTTCGACAAGCACATTCAGCGGCAGCGCTTCACCAAAGCCAAATTGCTCAGATATCGTATTAAATGCAGACACTGACTCATACTTTGTCCCAATCTCATTTAAACTATTATAAGAAAGAGTGCCGTCATACATCAGAATTGGAGGAACAGTGATGAGTGCAACTACCCCTAAGCTGATGAGCGGTCTTTTAAATGAAAAGCGCCCAGCCCATTCCCAAATCTTACTTTGTGGATGACGAATGTTTTCTCTTTTAGACGGCCAAAAAAGGGATTTTCCGAAAACCGACATAAAAAAGGGAACGATTGTGACAAGTGCAATGAGCAGAATGCCAACGCCTACGGCAACGCTGACGGCTGATTGGTACAATTGGAATTTTGCGAAACCAATACTTGAGAAGCCGACTAACACAGCTAAGCCGCTGAAAAAGACTGTTTTCCCTGCACATTGATACGTGATGATAATCGATTCTTTGACATCACGCCCCTGACCAATCTCCTCTTTAAAACGGCTTAAAAGTAATATACAATAATCCGTTCCTATACCGAACATAATAGCTACCATAAAAATCTGAGTGAAATTAGACAGAGGAAATGGTGTATATTCTACGAGAAAAGCCACAATACACCGGCTGACAGCATAAGAAATGCCAATCGTAATAAGCGGGACAACAGGTGCCAGTATCGATCTGAATACAATTATTAAAATAAAGAAAATAAAAATCATCGTGATAAGTTCAGTTTTCTTCAGACCTTGTTGAGAGCTTTTAATGACATCTGAGTCCACAAATTTTTGACCTGTCATTTCATATGAAACGTTGTAGGGCTTTAAAACTTCCTCAATTCGTTCTTTAACCTTCACAGCTTTTGTTTCGTAGTGGTCGAATTTGAATGGAACAAGAAGTGTACTTTTATCCTTTGATAAAAGTTGTTTTTGAATGTCACGATCTACATGAAAATACGAAGTAATTCCGTCAATGTGGAGTTCTGGGGCATGTGTCATGAGTGCAGCTAAAGCCTTTTTTAATTCCTGCTCTTTGGCAGGGAACAAATGTTGTTCGGAGAATACAATCACACCAGTATCTTTTTTCCCATTATGATCTGAAAGCTTATCCAATAAGTGAAGTGCCTCAGCTGTTGGTGTCCCCTCTGGAACCTTTAACTGCCCTTTTTCTCTTGTTAATTCCTCTAAATTGGGCGCAGTAATAAACAGAATCACAGCTGTTATCATCCACACCATTAATACAATCCATCTTGCTTTAATTATTTGCAACATAGCTGCTTCAAGCTCCTTCTAGTTCATCAATCAATTTGCTGTTTTTGAGCGTGTCTGAAGTGCTGACTTCGTCTCCTTCAACGTGCTAATGGCAGGATGACCTATTCAATTGTCCTTTCGTGTTGAAGAAACGCATATCCATCATCAGCCACGAGCTCAATTTCTGCCTTAAAACAAAGACAGAAAATGAATGTTTTTGAACACCTCCTATTTGGGATAATTTAAAAGATATTACTATACATTAGTTTAACTATCAAAATTTTACATGTCAATTTATAAAAAAGAAAAAAGATGGCAAAATACCGTCTTTTTTCTATGTTTAAACCGTTTTCAATTGTTCACTTTCATCCTTTTCATCTGGCTGGATGAAAAAGAGGACCAAAAATAATGAAATGAGACTACATATGGTCGATAGAATAAAAACGATGGAGTCTCCTTTATCCATCAGAAATGCGTAAATTGGAGGTCCTAAAGCAACACCGATAAACCGCATGCTGCTATAAAATGACGTAATGGTTCCGCACTGCTCTTTTTCAATACCTTCTGTTATCAACGCATCAAGTGCTGGAAGCACAATGCCAATCCCTACGCCTCCAATACTTAAGCAGACAAACAACACGTAAAAACTGTGATTCCACCATAAAAATATATACGAAAGTGATAAAAGAGCCATACCTACGATGAGAAATATCCTCATTTTCCCCTTTTCTTTTCCGATTGTTTTCCCCGCAATGTACGAGCTGATTGATAAGAAAAGGAGCGGGATGCTTAGCAGCAAGCCTTTTTTGACACCCGTTATTTGATACGCCGCTTCTAGGTTATCTGACAAATAAAAGAGCACGCCAAAAAGAAGAAACATAATAAAACCGCCAATAGCAAAAATGGCATAAAGCCAGCGTCCTTCATGCTTAAAAATCGTCTTTGTTGATTTTAAAAACTCTTTAAATGTAGGCGGATCTTCCTCTTTCTTTGCGGATTCAACCATAAACAGTACCATCACAAAGCTGATGATTGAAAAGAATGGAATGAACCAAAACGGTACAAACCAAAACCAAGAAGCGAGCAGTGCCCCAATAATAGGACTTAGTACCTTTCCGGCTGTATTAGAAGTTTCAATGGCTCCAAGTCCCGCACTTACCTCTTCATCATCGTAAAACAAATCGCCAATAAATGGCATAACGACAGGTGCCGCCCCAGCTGAACCAACACCTTGAAGGACCCTGCCAAATAAAATCCACATGTAGGGTTCTTTCATGATGGTTGAGGCAACAGCTGCCACAGCTCCTCCAAGTCCTGCGATTAAAAGGCACGGCAAAAGCACCTTTTTTCGCCCAATTCGGTCAGATAAATAACCGGCAATCGGAATACACAAAATCGCCACAACGGAGTATACCGTAATAATGAGTGACACTTGAAAGGAAGTGATTGAGAGTTTCTTTTCGATCTCTGGTAATACGGGGATTAGCATCGAGTTCCCAAGTGTCATGATTAGAGGCACTGATGATAATGCAATAATATTCTTTTTACTGACTGTTTTCTCGCCCAACATCATTCACCCAATTCTATATACTGTTACATATTAGTGTGGCATGTTTCACGGGTTTTATGTATGGGCAAACAAAAAGCAACCGCCTATGGAAGCGACTGCTTTGTTAAAATCGTTTACGTATGACATGGAAGCTGAATTTATCCGCTCGAAAATAATTGAGCGAGTATAAGACCGGCTGATCATCTTGATCATAGTGCATTTGTTTCAGTAATAGTAAGGCTGTTTCTGGGTCACATTCTAGTATCGGTGAAACCTGATCGTGATAACCAATCGGTTCGATGTCTGCCACTGCATATTTAATTCCGCTGTGCGGTTCTCTGCCAAACAGCTCAAAAAGCGATTCTTCCTCATGAGTAAAAGAAGCGGGAAGATGTTTGACCGGAATTTTATCTAAACAATAGACGACTGGCTGTCCATCTGCTGTTCGAACGCGTTCCATTGAAAAAACCTTCTCGGATTCATCACACTGAAAACGAATGACATCATTCTCTGTCGGCTCCCCTTCTTGTGAGGACAAAAAGATGGTACCTGGCGTCATATTGACCTGTTCAATCATTTTTGTGACACTTGTCAGCTGTTCAATGCCAGTAGAAAAAAGCGGTCTTGAGTTGACGAAAGTTCCCACACCATGCCTTCTAATTAAATACTTCTCTTCTTCTAATATACGAAGGGCTTCACGAAGGGTCGCTCTGCTCACGCCTAAAATCTTTGAGAGCTCAAACTCAGAAGGGAGCTTTTCCTTTTCGGCATATACACCTGTTTGAATATCTTCTTTAATACGGTCAATCACTTTCAAATATAAATGGCGATTGTCTGTTTTGGTCGACATGTTTTCCCTCCGTCTAATCAATGCAAATGATAAGATGAGAAATCTCTATTCCGAGATAAGATGAACATAACTATATCATGTTTTTGCAAATAAATAAATAGTCTGACTTCCAGTTAACATAATCAATATATCGTTAACTTCATGTTAGGAAAGCTCTCTTCGAATTATGAAGAGAGCTCGTCATGTTGTTCTTTTGAGAGGAGGACTTCTCTCGGTTTACTGCCTTCATATGGTCCGACAACCCCGCGCTCTTCCATTGCGTCAATAAGACGTGCAGCACGGGTATAACCGATGCGGAACCTCCTTTGCAGCATAGAAACAGAGGCCGTCTGCATGCCAATGATCAGTTCAACTGCTTCATCATATAAGTCGTCGTCCACAGCCCCAAGCTGATCTTGCGTTTCTTCACTTGGGATCATTTCTTCTTGATATTGTGCTTTTTGCTGCGTGATGACATGATCAACGACATGTTCCACTTCTTCATCTGATAAAAAGGCGCCTTGTACACGAACTGGTTTGTTCGCACCGACCGGTAAAAACAACATATCCCCTCTGCCCAGCAATTTTTCTGCGCCTCCCATATCAAGAATGGTCCTTGAATCGGTTTGTGACGATACGCTAAATGCAATACGGGATGGAATATTGGCTTTAATGACACCAGTAATGACATCAACCGAAGGTCTCTGTGTGGCGATAATTAAATGAATCCCTGCAGCACGTGCCATTTGAGAAAGCCTTGTAATGGAATCTTCTACATCAGAAGAAGCAACCATCATTAAATCAGCAAGCTCGTCTACAATGACGACAATATAAGGGAGTTCTGGCTGCTTCGCTTCTTCTGATTGATTCATTCGTTTAATGTAATCATTGTACCCTTCAATATTTCTTGTGCCCGTATGCGAAAACAATTCATAACGGCGCTCCATTTCACTAACCACTTTTTTAAGTGCCTGTGAGGCTTTCTTAGGATCAGTCACAACTGGAGCCAACAGATGCGGGATGCCGTTATAAACATTTAATTCAACCATTTTCGGGTCAATCATCATCATCTTTACTTCATGAGGTTTTGCTCTCATGAGAATGCTTGTGATAATGCCATTGATACATACGCTCTTTCCGCTTCCTGTCGAGCCAGCCACAAGTAAATGCGGCATTTTGTTCATTTCAGCCAGCACAGCTTCACCAGAAATATTTCGGCCCAGTCCGATGAGTAGCTTGGCATTTGGGCGATCATTTTGTTTCGATTCTAAAACCTCTTTTAAAGAAACCATCGCAATTTCTGCGTTGGGCACTTCAATTCCGATGGCGGATTTACCAGGAATCGGCGCTTCAATTCGAATGTCTTTTGCTGCTAATGCAAGGGCTAAATCATCACTCAAGTTGACGATCTTACTTACCTTCACGCCGACATCAGGGTATACTTCATATTTTGTGACGGCCGGCCCTAAATGAACTTGTGTCACTTTTGCTTTTACACCAAAACTTTGGAAGGTCTTTTCAAGTTTTCTTGCATTTTCATAAATATTCTTCTTATCTGTTTGCTGACCTGAATGCTGCGGCTCAGCTAAAATATCAAGCGATGGCAGCTCATAATCCTTATTTTCAAGCTCCGTAAACGTCATAGGCGGAGCTTCTTTCGGTTCGTCCCCTGTATCATGAGACGGAGTGCCTTGTACAGTTTCTTGAAGAGGATTTGGCTCATTGACCGGCTGATCTTTTTGAACCGGCGGTGTGAGCATGTCATCTCGATCAGCAAAACTTGAGATAATCGGCTGACGATTGTCAGAAGCCTGCTCTTCTTCCTCGATCAAGATATGATCATGATCTTCTTCGGCCTCTTCTTGCAAGCGTGAACGTTTTTTCTTTTCACTTGTTTTTTGCGCAGGTGCATTCTTTTTCGCCTGCCTTATGCCTTTCATATCTTCAATAAATGCTTTCCACTGCTTCACCAAAAATTGTGATACAGGCAGCGTCACTTTTTTGACCATTTCTTGCAGTGAGCGGTTTGTGATCAGCACAATGCCGATCAGCATTAGCACAATGGCCATGATTTGCGACCCTGCTTGTGCAAACAAGAAATAGGAGGCCGCAAATAATACAGCACCGATCATACCGCCTCCTAAATCGGGCGAGCCTGTCTCACCTTTCATATCCATTAAGAATAACTCAAACGTATTTCTGATTACACTTTGAGAACCTATCACGCCTGCAGCTGAAAGATGCTGAAAAAGCTTCACATGGGACAAAAGCAAGATACTCGCAATGATGCAGTATAAACCTGCTTTTCTTCTTGTCAGTAAATCAGGAATTTGTTTTTTCCAAAAGATCGTCACACCAAAAAGAAATAATCCGATAAGGCAGAGAATAAACCATTCACCTGCAAAGAATCGGAATAGATGTACAAAGGTTTGTCCAACTACACCTAGCTGTAAAATGGCAATGATCGCTATGGCAATACAGACTAACCCATTTAGTTCGTATTTCAGTTTTAGCTGTTTATTTTGTTTTTTTCTTGTTTTACGTTTTCTCTTTTTCGCCATACTCATCACCTTACTACAAAAGAAAATATAACCTACGAAAAGATCAGAAAGAAAGCAGCCTGGTTTTGGCTGCATCTTGTTGTAAGTTTTCCCTTTATTATAGCATAGAATCATTCATATGAGTCGGTTTGATTGGTGCCTAAATGTAACTTCAATCGCTTACCTGGTGCAAGCTCCTGATTCAAAAAGTCCATTGGATTTGTACTCATTACTTGAACGATTTCCGCTTCATCTTCTTTCATTTCAACCATCACTGGCACGCCCTGAATGTTTACCTGCTGGAGTTTGCGTTCTCCTTGTTCCTCAGCGTAAATGGCTTCATAAGGCATAGGTGTATATAAAATCATTGGATCAGCCCCTCGTTTTGTGCAGCCCGTTCGCCAATAAGCTCGTTCAGCTTTTTAATCGCTTGTCCAACGCCTCCAACTTCATGCATCAGTCCGTATTCAGCCGCCTCATGGCCAACGACATTTGTCCCGATGTCTCTTGTCAGATTGCCTTTAGAGAACATAAGCTCTTTAAATTTCTCTTCTGTAATGTTTGAGTGACTCGTGACAAAATTAATGACTCTTTCCTGCATTTTATCTAAGTATTCAAAGGTTTGCGGAACACCGATGACTAGACCGGTTAATCGTACAGGGTGAATGGTCATCGTTGCTGTTTCGGCAATGTAAGAATAATCACACGATACGGCGATTGGGACCCCAATAGAGTGACCGCCGCCAAGCACAATGGATACAGTCGGTTTGGATAAAGAAGCGAGCATTTCTGCAATAGCTAGTCCTGCTTCTACATCGCCTCCCACTGTATTTAAAATGATCAGAAGCCCTTCAATTTTTGGGTTTTGTTCAACTGCTACGATTTGTGGAATGACATGTTCGTATTTGGTTGTTTTATTTTGTGGCGGCAGCTGCATGTGCCCTTCAATTTGTCCAATAATAGTCAGGCAATGTATGTTTGTATCTTGTGACAACTGCGGGACGGCTGTTTCACCAAGCTGTTGTATTTTGCTCATAATGCTATCTTTTTCTTCTGGTTTTCGCTCAGGCTGCTGTTCATTCTGTTCGTCCATTTGTCTCCATCCTTTCCTAAAAACTCTCCTCCTATTATAAACAAGATCGTCACATTCCATCCGCATTCATCATGTCACATCAAAAAAGCCCAAAGAGCTTGTGCTCTTTGGGCTTTTCTCATCACACTTCCATAATAATTGGAATGATCATTGGCTTACGTTTTGTTTTTTCATATAGGAATTGATTTAGTACATCGCGCATGGATTGTTTCAGTGTTGACCATTCAACAATTGAGTTTTCCGTTTGCTCTGTCACAATCCCTTTGACCATTTCTGTTGCTTTCACAATCAGCTCTTCGGATTCTCTTACATAAACAAATCCTCTTGTGATGATCTCAGGTCCAGAAATTAATTGTTTCTTTTGTTTATCGAGCGTAATGACCACAATTAAGATGCCATCTTGAGACAATAGGCGTCTATCACGTAAGACAATATTCCCGATATCACCAACGCCAAGACCGTCGATCAAAATGTTCCCTTGATGCACTTTTTCACCGATCTTTACGTTTTGTCCTCTAAATTCTACAACATCGCCTTTATCAATTAAGAAAATGTCGCTTCGTTTCATTCCCACTTCTTCAGCAATACGAGAATGTGCTTTTTGCATGCGATATTCGCCGTTTACTGGAATTAAATACTTTGGCTTCAGTAAGTTCAGCATGAGCTTTAACTCTTCTTGACAGCCATGTCCAGATACATGCACTCGTTTTTGAGCAAAAATCACTTGTGCTCCGCTTCTTGTAAGGAAATCCACCGTTTTTGAATATATGAGTTCTTGTCCCGGAAGAGGTGTAGACGCAATCACAACCGTGTCATCTTTTTCAATATGAAGCTGTTTGTGATTTTGTTTCGCCATTTTTGTTAAAGCAGCGAGAGGCTCACCGTGGCTTCCTGCTGTGAGAATGACCACACTGTTTTTCGCCATTTTTTTCACTTCTTGGACTGGAACAAATAATTCTTCGTCTGCTGTCACATAACCAAGTTTGATCGCAAGCTGAAGAGTTGTCATCATATTTTTTCCTGCTACTGCAAGCTTACGGCCATTTTGGTTTGTGGCATTAATGATCTGCTGTACACGGTTAATATTTGATGAAGATACAGCGACAATCACACGATTTTCAGCATTGTACATCGCATTTGAGATTTCGTCTTGGACGAGCGCCTCAGAAGGTGTATAGCCTGGTTTTTCAGCATTTGCACTGTCTGAAAGAAGTGCTAAAACGCCATTGTTTCCAATTTTCGCAATCTCTCCGATGTCACAGGCTTGGTTAAGCGCTGGGGTTTGATCAAATTTAAAATCACCTGTGCATACGATTGAACCAAGAGATGTTTTGAAGCTGATTCCGACTGAATCAGGAATACTGTGATTCGTTCTAAAGAATGATACCTTTGTTGTTTCAAATGTAATGACTGACTTTGCATGAACCTCTCGCAAATCAGCTTTTTGATTGAAGCCGTATTGCTTTAACTTTTCTCGAAGTAACGCAAGGGTCAGCTTCGTGCCGTAAACTGGTACAGACAATTTACTTAAGCAATGGAATACGCCTCCGATTGCTTCATCATGTCCGTGGGTAAGAAAAATTGCTTTCACCCGATCAGCTCGTTCTGTTAAATAAGAGATATCAGGAATGACCACGTCAATGCCTAGCATTTCGTTTTCTGGATGCATGAGTCCTGCATCTACAACATATATGTCGGAATCAATCTCAATGACATATAAGTTTTTCCCGATTTCTCCAACGCCTCCCAGTGCAATAATTCTTACGTTCTCTGTATTTTTCTTTTTCAAAATTCTTATCCTCCTAGTCTCAAGCCCGTCCATCATCGCTTAATGCTATTATAACTGAATCTAATTTTAGAAAACAAGATGAAGTCACATTTTAAGAAAGTGTTTATGTATAAAAAACGGTCATACTCAGGGACATCTGAGAATGACCGCTTACGAATTTTTTTGTTTTGATCAGCTGTTTAATACGCTGCTTAAATTCAGTCTCTCTTCTTCTGATAAAGGTAAAAGCGGGAGTCGAACGGATCCGACATCTAATCCTTTCAGCTGAAGAGCTGTTTTGACAGGCGTTGGATTTGGCGCTGAGAATAGCTGGTTCATGATCGGCACCAGCTTTTGATGAATCAATGCCGCATTCGCTGTTTGTCCTGAAGCGTAGCTTTTTAGCATTTGCTGCATATCTAGGCCTACGATATGAGAAGCAACTGAGACGACTCCTTTTGCACCAACCGCAACCGCAGGAAGCGTTAGGCTATCGTCACCAGAGTAAACGTCAAAATCTTCTGGTGTCTCTGCAATGATTTTTGTCATGGCATCTAGATCACCGCTTGCTTCTTTGATTGCGACAATGTTCGGTATTTGCGCAAGCTTAATCGTTGTTTCTGGTGCTAATGAAGCAACCGTTCTTCCTGGTACATTGTAAAGCATGACAGGAAGAGATGTAGACTCGGCAATTGCTTTAAAGTGTGCATACATGCCTTCCTGTGATGGCTTGTTGTAGTAAGGTACGACAAGCATCACTGCATCAACGCCCGCTTCTTCTGCTTTTTTCGTTAGTTTAATAGACGCATTTGTGTTATTACTGCCTGTTCCTGCAATGATTTTACAACGACCATTTGCTAATTTCACCGATTGCTGAAAAAGAGCGACTTTTTCTTCAGTCGATAAAGTTGGCGATTCGCCTGTTGTCCCTGCAACGACTAAAGAGTCACTGCCGTTTTTTAACAAGTAATCAATGAGAATTGATAGCTTTTGGAAATCAATGTTGCCCTTTTTATCAAAAGGTGTAATCATAGCTGTTGCGATATTTCCGAAATTCATTTTTTTCACCTCATCATGATTCAATCACATTTATCTTGAAAGTTCAAACACTTCATGAAGGGCATTGACAGCCGCTCTCATGTTTTCTTCGTTCACTAACACCCAAATCGTCGTATGACTGTCAGCGGACTGTAAGATCGGAATATTTTGCTCAGATAGTGCAGATACAATTTTAGATGTGACACCTGGTACACCCATAATGCCTGCTCCAACAGCTGATACCTTTGCACAGTTTGTCGTGACAATCGGCGTATAGCCTAGATCTTTTAGGATCGCCGTTGCTTTTTCAGTCATTGCACCTGTCACCGTATAGACGATTTCGCTCGGTGTAATGTTGAAGAAATCGACACTGATTTGGGCATTTGCCATTGCTTTAAAGACTTCTGTTTGTACGCTGTACTGTCCCTCTTTAGCTGGGACTTTGATTTGTGTGACATCATTGACATGTGCAATACCCGTAATCAGGCGGTCGTACACATCATGACTCATTTTATCTGAGTAGTGTGATGTCACGAGTGTGCCCTCATCATCAGAGTATGTTGAACGGACCCTCATTGGTACTTTTGCTTGCATGGCAATTTCAACAGCTCTAGGGTGAATGACTTTTGCCCCTTGGTATGCGAGGTTACAAATTTCTGTGTATGTCACGACTCTCAATGGTTTTGCATTTTCTACGATACGTGGATCTGCTGTCATGACCCCTTCTACATCTGTAAAAATATCGATGAAATCTGCCTGCAATGCAGCGCCTAACGCAGCAGCTGACGTATCACTGCCGCCTCGTCCGATTGTTGTCACGTCTCCATTTTTTGCAGCGCCTTGGAATCCAGCAACGACAACCACATCATGCTCTGAAAGTGCCGCCTCAAGACGTTCACACTTCATATCAATAATTTTCGCATTTGTATGCTCTTTATCTGTCACAAAGCCTGCCTGTGATCCAGTCATCGCAACAGCCTTTAGCCCGTTTTCATTCAGCATACTTGAAAAAACAACAGCTGAAATATTTTCTCCGCAAGACACGAGTAAATCTTTTTCTCGGTTTGTCATATGCTGCGCACTGCCGTAAAGCAGACCTAGCAGTGTATCTGTCGCATAAGGATCGCCTTTTCGTCCCATCGCAGACACGACAACGACCGATTTATAGCCTTTCTCTTTTGCAGATAAGATATGTGCAAGTGCCCTTTTTCTTCCTTGATCATCTTTGACAGATGTACCGCCAAATTTTTGGACAATTATTTTCACTGTTTTCACTCCAAGTTCATTCTGACGTAACAGAAGAGAGCAGGCGAAAGATGCCTAACTCTCTTCTATTCGTCCTCATCATCCATTGAATGTTAAACTAATTTTAATGCTCGTAAGCTTTCTGCAATTTGAACGGAGTTCCATGCAGCGCCTTTTAGCAGGTTATCAGATACAATCCACATATGGAAGCCATTTGGACGATCCAAATCCTTCCGAATGCGGCCGACAAATACGTCGTTTTTACCAACAGCATCTGCAGGCATTGGATAAATTTGCTGAGACGGATCATCTTGTAATGTGATGCCTGGTGCATCTTTTAGGATGGACTTGATGTCATCAACCGTTGCGTCATTTGATTCAAGTTCAACGTAAACCGATTCTGAATGACCCGTTTCAATTGGTAGTCTCACACATGTTGCTGCTACTTCCAGCTCTGGCAAATGCATGATTTTTTTCGTTTCATTGATCATTTTCATTTCTTCAAATGTATAGCCATTATCTTGGAATTTATCAATTTGCGGAATCGCATTAAAGGCAATTTGATAAGGCATGACTTCTGGTTTCACATCTTCTTTATTTAAAATGGCTTGCGACTGGCTGTACAGTTCGTCTATGGCTTCATGTCCTGCACCTGATACTGCTTGGTAAGTAGACACAATGACTTTTTTCATGCCATACGCTTGACGAAGCGGTTCTAGCACCGCCACCATTTGAATCGTTGAACAGTTAGGGTTTGCAATGATCCCTTGATGGTCATGCAAATCTTTTTCGTTTACCTCTGGTACGACAAGAGGGGTATTTTCGTCCATACGAAAAGCACTTGTATTATCGACAACAATTGCACCTCGTTTGACTGCTTCAGGAGCTAGCGCTTTGGAAACATTTCCTCCCGCACTGAATAGTGCAATATTGACCCCTTCAAAGCTTTCAGGTGTTGCTTCTTGAACGGTATACTCTTGACCTCTGAATGTCACTTTTGTTCCAGCAGAACGTTTTGAGGATAGTAGGGTAAGTGTATCCATTTCAAAATCTCTGTCAGCTAGTGTTTTTAACATTTGTTGACCGACAGCTCCAGTCGCTCCAACTACAGCTACATGCAATCCTCTTCCCATCAGTAAAACTCCTTCCGACCCATCCATGATTCTTTTCTTTCGGATGGCCATCCTATGACTTTTTACATTTTATTTTACCATAGAAAAGCAAGGCTTGAAGTACCTTTTTTGAATCTTTCATGATTTTCTAGTGAATCTATTATTCGTTTGCTCCAATTAAAATGGGCTGAATTTGTCTATGCTCGAGCGCCTCTTCTACCGTTTTCGTCAGTAGATCCATATGCGCTACCATGGAAGTCGGTTTTTTGAATGGATCATCTTGGCCGAATGGAATAAAGAAAATGTTCTTTGTCGACATGAGTCTCATGAGATTTGTACCATTTAAACCTAATGCATCATTGGTGGAAATGCCTAAAACGACAGGGCGGTGATTACGAATGGTCGCCTTAGCAGCCATTAAGACTGGACTGTCTGTCAGTGCATTTGCAAATTTCGCCATTGAATTGCCTGTTAAAGGTGCAATGACCATACAATCAAGTGGAAGTTTTGGTCCGAGTGGCTCTGCTTTGACGATTGAGTCAATCGCTTGAAATCCTGTCAGCTTCTCAATCCGCTCAATCCAGTCCGCTCCTTCTCCGAATCTCGTATTCGTATTTTGCACCGTATATGACACGACAGGACGCACTTCTGCCCCTTCTTTCACGAGTGATTCGATTTGCGGAAAAACGGCTTCGTACGTGCAGTGAGAACCTGTTAAACCAAAGCCGATTCTTTTCCCTTTTAGTGTAGTCATGATTTCATCCCCCTTTTTTCCTCCGCAAGTTCACATAAGAGCCCAGAAAGCACTTTTGCAATGATCTGCCCGGCTGTCTTTGGTGCCACAATCCCTGGAAGTCCTGGTGCAAGAAGTGCCTTCACTCCATGCTTTTGTGCAAAGTCAAAGTCTGTTCCACCTGGGCGGGAGGCGATATCCAAAATGAGTGTCTTTGGTGTCATGCTGACGATGACAGATGAATCTAATACTAAGCTTGGAATCGTATTGATGATGATGTCGACATCCGTTACTTCATCTTTTAAACGGTCCATTGAAAATGGATCAAGTCCCATCTCAAAGGCTCGCGCTAAATGGGCTGTATCCGCAGCACCAACTTTCACTTCCGCACCTAGCGCCCGAAATGTGCGGGCAATGGTGAGCCCTGTTCGACCAAGTCCGAGAACAGCGACATGTGACCCATGAATCGTATAGTCCGTTTGCTGAATAGCCATCATGATAATCCCTTCAACTGTTGGAATAGAGTTATATATGGCAATATCATCTCGCTCAAACAGCTTCACAAGCTTCCGGTTCACCTGCTTTGCCATATTGTCTAAGTACATATTAGAAATACCTGAGTACAAGGTACAATGTGCAGGGGTTCTTTCTAAATATTTAGCTTCTAGCACGACCTTCTCATTTGAAAAAACGGTGGCAACGACCCCTTCGTCTGTAGCACCTGATACCGGAAGGATCATACTGTCTACCTGCTCAAATGGAAGCTCTGACATTTTCAGCTTTTCAGCACCAATAAATCCATGATCCAGC
The DNA here is from genome assembly GCF_038003325.1 of Bacillus sp. FSL K6-3176. Lineage (NCBI taxonomy): Bacteria > Bacillati > Bacillota > Bacilli > Caryophanales > Bacillaceae > Bacillus > Bacillus sp. FSL K6-3176. The sequence continues at coordinate 1,683,676 of NZ_JBBOOX010000001.1, read as the reverse complement.
TGATCAAAACCGACCAAAAACACTTTGGCATGCTGCTGTGACAGCTTGCGAATGATTTCAAGCTGCCTAGCATCTCCCCCGATCACCGCAACCGTTAAACCGCTCAACATACTGACCGTTCACCTTCTTTATTTAAAAAAGTCTGTAATATTTTCCGAATCTCCCTTTCAGCATATGAGGAGATGATTCAGCCTGTGAACAAATCGGGGAGAGAAAAGAAAAAGAGCACCCATTTATAGTGGGTGCTCTTTCAAATCATGGACAAAGGGCTAAAATGCTCCTTATTTTAGCTCTTTTTTTCTTTTCAGCGTGATAGAAAACTTTTGCAGCCCTAGGAAGGACGAGTACTGGTGCGGAGAGAATTTGACATTCGTGAGCACCAGCACGCAGGACTGATAAAGAATGCGAGGGTTTGTCTACACGCTGAGAGCACCCTTTTATGATGGGTGCTCTTTTTCTCCGTGCGGCTGAAGTTCTTCAGGCACATCGAGAATGATCATATCTGAACCTATTTTTTGAATGTGATTCCACGGAACGCGGATGTCATTTCCTTCTTTTCGAAAGCCAAACCATTTGACGGAAGGTATGATGAGTGCTGTAATTTGACCGTCCTGTTCATTTATTTCAAGGTCGGTTTGTCCAAGCACGCCAAGCCGCTCCGCTCTTTTAATATCGACGATCTCTTTTCCTGACAGCTCACTCAGCCTCAAAATCGCATCACTCCCCTTCCATATCATATATGCAGCAGGCAAGGTGAATAGACCGGGCCTCTTAATGACTAGTTTGGAGCGGAAGACGCGCCCCTTTGATATAGTGATCATGCCATAATTCCAAGTTGTAAAGCATCCACACTTTTTGGTCCGCTCCATTTTTCTTCTTCTGATTCGAATGATGTCGCAAAAATTGTTCTAGCGGCTCCTTTTGAAATAATTGTGTTGCAAAGCTTTGTTGATCAAGAAGTTTCTCTTCAATTTCTCCCATTCTTTTGTTCATCCAATGATACACCGGAACAGGAAAACCCATTTTTCTTCTATATAATATACGCTTATCCACCGTTTGCTCCATTGTCTTTTTCAACATATATTTCGGAATATCTTGGACCTCACTTGTTTTAAGGCTCGATTGGAAAAATGCTTGCACTTTGCTAGGTAGCCCTTTATAAGGAAGTTTGTACTTGAAAGGCATATCATTGACAAATTGGATGATGCGATGATCAAGAAACGGTACACGTGCTTCTAGTCCGTGTGACATCGTCATCATATCAAGCCGGTCTAACAAGTTGGGTAAATGGATTTGTTGAAATAAATAGAGCAGTTTGTTTTCATACGACGCCCCTTCCATTTCTTTAAAGCAATGGGCGATCAATTGATTCATGTGCAAATCAGCAGAATCAATTGAATGCGCGTGCTGACCTAAGAGCTGCTCTTTTTCGCTATCAGTAAACCAAGCATATCTTTTTTTATAATGTTCCATTTCCCCATCAAGATGGATAAATTGATGCACCTGCTGCTGAAAGGACGGTTCAAATAATACCTTTGAAAGGATGGATGACAGCTTTCGGTTTTTTTGAAGCCATAAAATTTTACGCCAATCTGAAGGACTCCTAAATACACGACCATACCCTGCAAACAATTCGTCCGCTCCTTCACCACACAAAACAACCGTTACATGCTTTTTTGCTTCACGTGACATATGGTAAAAAGCGACCTCATGAGGAATGGAAAGAGGATGATCTCTTCGTTTCACAACTTCTGGCAATAATTGAAAGTATTCTTCTTCACTCATTCGATGCGAGTGAAGCTTGACGTTGTATTGTTCTGCTGCGAGCTTGGCATAGCTTTCTTCAGAAAAACCTTCCTCTTCAAAGCTGGTCGAAAAACAGTGAATATTCTCGTTCGCATATTTGGACATCAAAGCAACAATAGAAGTCGAATCCACTCCTCCACTCAAAAAAGCTCCTACAGGTACATCAGACATCATTTGTTTTTGCACACTATCTTGAAGTAATTCAAACAATCCCTTTTGATAATAACGTTCTCCCCTGTCAATTCCATCAGATGGGAAAGGATATTGCCAATAGGCCTCTTTTGTCATTCCTGTTTCATCTATTTTCAAGATGACACCTGGGGGTAATGTTTGAATTCCTTGAAAGAAAGTTTGCTCACCGATCGCATAACGGAAGGATAAATAACTAAGGACAGCCTCAGGCTGAATGGCAACTTGTATATCTGGATGCTGAAGAAGAGCCTTCATTTCCGATCCGAAAATAAGCCCTCCTCTACATTCTGAAACATAAAGCGGTTTAATCCCAGACCGGTCTCTAAATAAAAAGAATTCTTTCTTCTTTTGATCCCAAATCGCAGCTGCAAACATTCCATTTAATTGCTCAATAAAAGAAATCCCGTATTCTTCATAGCCATGAACAAGTACTTCTGTATCTGTCAGCGTACGAAACGTATGGCCTTTATTCCATAAGTCCTCTCTTAGTTCTTGGAAATTATAAATCTCGCCATTTAAAATCACACAAATAGACTCATCTTCATTTGTTATTGGCTGCGGCCCAGATTGAATATCGATAATGGAAAGCCGCGTATGAACCAAACCAACTGAGTCGTCTTGATATACACCACTATCATCAGGTCCACGCACACTAAGTGCGTTTTTCATCTTCAGTAAGATGTGTGGATCAATTGGTGCTTTGTTAAAATGACAATAACCTGCAATACCGCACATAGACATGGCCCCCTTCCATCAATGATCTGACTGCTGGATCGTCATTGCGAAAATATGCATAAATGGATTATCTTGAAAGCGGATTTCATCAAAAACGATTTTTTGCGAGAAGGAAAGCGAATCAATCCATAGGTTTGATGTTAAATGATGATTGATGCCGGCTACCGTATGAATATAATCAAATGCATAAGCCAATCGATCATCAAATGCAGGTTCACGTTCAATCACATCGGTTAATGAAAGACGAGACTCCAAGACAACGGTCCCCTCTCGTAATAATGTCATCTTTTCATAGAGATTACCATTAGATGAACAACCTACGACATGGAGCGCTTCTGCTTCAACTGCCTGAAGTTGAATAGACTGACCCTCTAATTCAATATTGTCTCCTTGATCTTGATAAATGAACTGAAAAGGAATGCCTTCGACCAAAGAGTCCTTCACGTTCATGACCAACTCAGCCGGCAAAGAAGCCCCACCAATGGTTAATTGGCCTTTTTCATATTCATTTTGATATGTGATGCCTCTGTTATTGACATAATCATGAAGAGTGAGGGGTTGATAGGTTTTCATTTTGAATCACCTCTTTTAGTTGCGTGAGAAGGCTTGTCTCCACTTCTAATGTTTTTTGAAACCGATTCGACGTCCTTTCAATCATACTGCGAGGATTTTTGCTGAGGCCGACTCTAGCTGTAAAATTAGCAAGCACTGTCCAGCTTTGATAAGCATCTTCAAATGCTTGAATAAGGGGTTGTAAATGCTCATTTTCATATGATGATAAAAATGTCACCATATGTTTTCTGGAGTTGGCGACATCCTTTAGTCCTTCAAAATAAACATTGTCTAATAAATTACCATTTTCATCACCTTTAATACTATCAATATAATCTCTTTGAATGACTGAAATTGCGTCAAGACCTGTGACAGCTCCAGGCAATTCAAAATGTGGCGGTGCACCTTCTAATATGGCAACATGCTCTTTTAAAACTTTCATTACATCCGGTTCTTTCTCAAGATCAACCTGTTTGATCCATTTATAACGATTTTCGGTTCGAGGCGTATGTTCGTAGACAGAGCGTGCGGCTTTCATCAAATGATCTTTACTCAATGTGCCATGATAAGAATAAGCATGGTCACTGATCACTACATGATCATCATTCACCTCAAGTACTTCCAATGTATGATATCCGTGTTCTCTTTCAAAAAATGGACAGTACGGTAATTCAAATATATCTAAAGAAACAGACACAGTGCCTCTCTTTGGATGCTGTTTAAATACCCGATTCATATAGAGGTCTAATTCCTCTTCGGTGTAAAAAATTTCTTCTAAATGAATGCCATTATGATGCAGAATATCTTCACGAAAGTGTTTAAAGGAACCGATCAAAACAAATCCTTGGTCTTGAGATCTATAAACAAGACCCGCTTGCCTCCAAATCCTGTCGATTTGAATTCCTTTTCTAAGAAGCATGGCTGCAATCGTTAATTGAGAACAGTTTAAATAATTGTTTCGGTAAATAGGTGCTGCAGTAGCCACATATGTCTCCTCCTTTTTTACGCCATCATACCCAGCGATTTTTTAACGGGATAATGCCCAGCTCTTTTTTCGCAATCACTTCTTTTAATACATCTTTTGAAGGCGGATGAAATTTTGCCGCTTTCACATCTCGGCTTAAGCGCTCGAGCAAAGATCCTTGCTGTAATGAAGAAAAACCCTCGACCTGAGAAGCCAGCTCCACGATTTCTTCTGCCGCCTGCGTCACAAAGTGTTTAGTAATCAGCGTCTTCGTATACAACTCACTCGAGTAATGAGTTTGTTGCTTTTCTCGATCTGCTTGCTGGGCACAGGCCATGAGCTGAGAATGTGCAACATCTAATTTCATTTTCATATCTGCAATACGAAATTGTTGACCTGGTAAAAAGGCTGATTTCTTCTTAGAAATTCGATCATTCCTTTTATATGCCATACCGAGGGCATGTTCATATGCTGCCTTTGCAATCCCGTAATAAACAGCGGTAACAGCTAAACGAAACCAATAGATTAAATGTTCAGTATCTTCTATTGCGTAGCCTTCCCGCCCGATGAGCTGATGATCGGGTATAAACACTTGATCAAAATGAATGTGATGACTCATCGATGCTCTCATTCCCGAATAATTCCACGATTCCTCCACCTCAGCACCTTCACTCGGTAATGTCATTAAGAGCGCCGTCATTCCATATTGAGATGTGCATGACGACGGGGCATACTCACAATAGATTGGCAAATATTTAATGCGCGGTGCACCTGTCACAGTAAACTTAGTTCCACTCACAAGATATCCGCCATCTGTTTTTTCGGCGGTGATGGTTGGAATTCCCTCCATTTGCTTTCGCTGATAAATAAAAATCACATTCGGGTCACTGACAGAAGCGATGAACTCTCCTGAATGCCGAATATCGTCAAATACCGAAGCCTGCTGCTCACTTGTCAGCACTTCAGAAAATGCGCCGAGCGAATAGTAATGCATCGCCATAATGAGGCCAGTTGACGCACACCCTTTAGATATGTGTGACAACAAGGTGATCGTTTCTTCAAATCCATATCCAAGACCTCCGTCTTGTTTCGGCATATTGGCGACATGTAATCCACAATCAATCAGCTCGTCTAGATTCTGATGCGGGAACCGAGATTCGGCATCCAGCTGCCCTGCTCTTTCTGAAAATTGGTGAATGAGACGATCAATCGTTTCTTGTCGAAGCTCTGTCAGTTTCATCTTCACCCCTCCTTTGTCTAAAGAGTGATCTATTTTGTTTCAATAAGAGATCTTCCGGTGTCCCTCTATCTCGCACAACATAATCGTTCCCCTCAAACAACAGTAGCTCAAGAGGAGAAGAATGACCTAAAAATAAGGTAGGGCTGTAGCTCAGTCCATATGCACCAGATTTCTCAATACAAAGAAGATCTCCTACTTCCCCTTGCGGAAGCTCCACCTGCCTGCCAATTAAGTCTTCTGGTGTACAAAGCGGACCAACAATTGATTGTTTCACTACGTCTGCGGTGTTGCTGGAATGTTTAATGAGCCGCATAGGGTAATTATTGCGGAGCAGTCTGCCTCTAAACGTCATCGCTTGATGATGATGCATCCCGCCATCTGCTATTAAAAACGGCTGCCCTTTTGATTCTTTTACATATTGTATGGTTGTTAAATAAACACCACATTCTGCTAAAAGAAATCTCCCCATTTCTATAATAAATCTCGGAAATTCAAGCTCTGTTTCATATGATCTAATCAAATCCGCTACGTGTTGAAATAGCCTTTCAGCATGAAGCGGGGTTTCATGCTGAAAATACGGAATGCCAAAACCGCCACCTAAATCAACCATCTGGCATGTTCGTCCATATTCATTCTTGATTCGAACAGCTGTGTTAAGTGTGTATTCAAACGATGATAAAAGCGATGTTTCATCAAGAACTTGAGTTCCCAGATACATATGGATACCTTTAAATAGCAGCGAATGATCATACTTCTGAAACAGATCAAATACATCATTCAGTTTAGATTCATCTATTCCAAATGGACTTGGAACTCCGCCCATTTTTATTTTGGCTCGTGACTCAATTGATTCTGGATTGATCCGAATGCCTACTGATGCCTGCTTGTCTTGACGTTTTGCAGACTCAGCGATGTAGGTGAGTTCTTCCTTAGATTCGGCGATAATACAATAGATCTCATGCTGAACAGCGGTATCAATCTCTTCCTTCTGCTTACCCGGTCCAGAAAAAATGATTTGCTGCGGTGAATAACCTGCTTTTATCGCCATGAAAAGCTCTCCTTCAGAAGCCACTTCTATACCAGCTCCAAAAGACCGTAACAATGATGCAATCGAGACATTTCCATTGGACTTAAATGAAAAGAACACCTCAGCTGTTTGATGGAGCCATGATGTAATGTGCTCATAGTGCTCTTTCAATGCATCTCCATCGTATACATACATCGGCGTCCCATAACGATTCGCTTTCTCTAAGAGCGTAAAGTCATTTTCCAGCACATCTCCTCCTCCTTTCTGATGAAAATTCCATCTCATCAAACATTGTCAGCATATGAATCTGCTTGTCCTTCTTCATATGGTAAAACAAGATAAACAATCGATAGTGCCACGTATCATCAGATCTCGTCTTACCAAAAGTATAAATAAAGAACCCGCCATCTTCTCCCGGATTAAGTGCTTCTGTTACCTCCGTTAAGACATCTTCAAATGGCAGGTCAGCGCAGCATGAGAATCTTTTAAAGCGGCTTTCGATATATTCGTAGGTTGAAAAAAAACGACAAATCAGTGGGAGTAAATAAGTGACCTGTGTGAACCGGGCATTTATTTCAATGATCGGTATGAGCTGTTCATTTTCATCAATAATTGAATCGACACCAACCACACCACGATACCCTTCATCATAAAGAAGCTCTATGATTCTATGCATGCTTGCTTCGTATTCACGTTTTTTGTCCAATTCATACACAGGCGCAAAATCCGTCCCTAAGTAAATGCCGTCCTCATTAATTTTCTGCTCTGTAATGGAGAGTAAGTGTGACCCCTTCTCTTGAATGAGCAATTGGGCATTTAAGGACCGTTTAATCGGATGCCATCCCTCTAAGAGCAAATCCGTTTCGATATTCCTTCTTTCAATAAAGGTCAGCAGCTGCATAAATTCTCGGTCACTTTTTAAAATACGCAGCCCCTTCCCAGATGATCCATAAGGTATTTTCAGAACCATTTTGGAGAAATTCTTCGCCTTTAATTCTTCATACGTCTGTTTTAATTCGTCAGCATGATGACAGATAGCGCCGCATGTGACGTTAAACAGATGTTCTTCTGCCCATCTTCTAGTAGAAATCTTATGATTGAACCGCTTTACGAGTGTAGCATTTGAGCCGTATATCGTTCTTTTTTCAATCAATGCTTCTTTTTCAAGGGATTCATCTAAAAGATACGGTACAATCAGTCCATTTAATTTAAATGCTTGGTCTAGTTGAGTCATATGCGGAAGCTGGACACCTTGATTTTCCAAATAGGCTAAAAAAGCTTTATCAGGCTGATGATGCAAGATGACATGATGCTCTTTAGATGCAATCAAAAGCAGTTGTTGTTCTTGCTGAAGAACCAGTTCATTTTGAACATGATCTGTCATGACTGGTAAAGCTCTTGTTTGATCCCAGCTTTGTTCTTGATTCATATTCCCATACCAAATCACGTCATTTCTTCCCTTAAAATCAAATAGCGATGCCGGATCTTTCATGACACTACTCCTTATGCACAGAATGCTTGTTAATATCTAAAGATCGATTAATATGAAAGAATCGTTTGCGAATTGGTTGATTCCAAGTATGAACGACATCATTTGCATCCAGCACTTCGGATAAATAAGTAAGCGATTCAGGCTGAAGTGCGTTCATGACAAGTTCAGGAATCGTTTGAGGAAAGACCTCATTCACATAATGAAAAGCAAAATAGACCATCTTTTCAAAGCCATACTCTTTCGTCTGGCGGACAAACAAATCCACATCGAGTAGGTCTTCCTTCATAAACATGCCATATATATCTAGCAGTTTATAAAGCAGTAAGTCTTTCATTGACTCCACTTCATTTAAATAAATCGCTTCTTTATAAAAATGAATACATAGGAAAAGAAGCATATCCTCTTCTTTTAAAGAACATACATCGTGCTGATCAACAGACGTTTGAATTCGTCTAGACAGCATTTCTTTGACGATTGAATCCGTTCGGTTCCCTGTCATGAGATCAACTGAAAACTGAACATCAATTTTATGACAATCAATAAAGCGGCAATCTGGTGTAGGTTTCATATAGGTGTAGGTTTGATGTGAGTTCATGATGAGGTAAAGGATGTCTTTGCGTTTGGCAGGTGTGACTGTCCCCGTTTCATAGTTCCAAGAACCTTGAATATAGCCTAATTCGTTTAATACGCGTCCAGTTTCTTGCAGCTGATCTTGTGAGATAAAGAGATCGTTGTCCCCAAATAAGCGAAGCCCAACATCACCGTAGGCCCACTGGCCAATCACACTTCCTTTTACAATGGCATACTCAATTCCTTTTTGATCAAGTGCTTGAAATAACTGATCATTGAACTTGATATTGTCTCGAGCCGTTTCTAATTGACCCTTATACATAATCTCTAGTGACTTTAAAAAATAAGTCGCTTTAAACTCTTTTCTTAAATGAATGGCATAACGTTTAATATTCTTCCACGCAATTCCTGCTGTCCGGTGAACATGCAGCATTCCGAGAATGACATTCCAGTCTTGCTGCTTATACAAAAGCTCCTGCATCTCTTCAATTTGACTGGCTTTTAAAAAAGGAGTGGATAAAGTGAGAGCTGTATGTTCTTCTTGAGTCAGATTACTTTGCAACATAGCGCTCCTCCTTTAAATGAAGCATGTCTTTCGGCCAATCCTTTCGATTTCGACCGTATGTTTGTAAAAACACTTGAACCCAACGATCGATCCCAAATGCCGCACAACCTGAATAAAGCGGCATACCATCTTCTCCGCTAATATGGAACCTTTCGCAAAGCATCTCTCCGCAGTCATTAAAAGAAGCGATCGAAACGTCTTTCTTTTCTGTCACAGCGACTAATTCATATTTGCTATTAGCCATTAATTGATAATTCGCTTTATCCATATCATCATAAAAGAAAAAAGGGTCATTTGCGGTCGTGACCTTTCCACTTAGACCAAGTTGATTAAAGCATTCCCATGTGTTTTCAAGGAGTGTTTTTCTCGTTTCATTGATAAATTCTTGATGACCAATAAAGACAATTTCGCGCATACTAAATTCTATTTTCCTGAGAGGGTCCACTTTCCAAGAGATTTCATGTCTAAAACATTGCCCCGTTGCTGTCATCATTTGATTGTCTGTATACGTCTTCCCTTCCCATTCCTCATAGCAGTGATAACAAATACACGGCTGTAAAAAACGGCCTGCCTGCTGGAAGTGTTCAGGCTGAAAACCACGATGCTTTTCTCGAATATCATCAATGATTTGATAATCATGAGGGATCTCAAAAACAGAATAAATATTTTGCGGAAAATTCGTATGATACTTACATTTTTCCATTAAATCTTTACTGATCGTCGAAGGATATCGCCTTACTTTCGCTCCAAGTGAAATCCCTATATTTAAAAATAATTCATCAAAGTAGTTTGATAGTTCCAATTCAACTTCATCATAGAAGGTTCTTTTCTGATCTTCCTCGCTTAGTTTTGAATGAACAGGCTCACTAGATAAATAAATATTTGATTTTATTTCTTTTTCACGAAATCTCCGCAGCTGTGCGATATTTGACGATAGATTCGAAAACGCAGTTGATATTGCCTCTTTGTCTCCCATTTTATCTACGGTTACTTCAATCATAGATTCCTCTTCGTTAAGAGCCACGTGCACAATATGAGCAGATAGAAATGAAACTCTTTCCATAAAATCCGATATCATTGTATCTTCTAATGCTTCTGGTAAAGGCAGTTGAAGGGTCCTCAACTAAATACCTCCCTTTTCATTGATAACGTGCGGCGTTTCAAATGATTGTAAAACTTTAAATAGATAATCAGAAATAGGCTCCTGTAAATGAACATCACTTAACTCAATCGCCGACGGATGACTATCTTGAACGGCTAGCCCCCACTTGGCCTTCTTCAGCATCAGCCTGTCATTATGACCATTTCCAAAGGCAATCACACGATCTAAATCTCTTTCTCCAAAACAATCGAATAAATGGTGCTCAAGCATGTCTGCCTTACAAATCCCTTTTGGAGATATGACTTGAGCATTTAAAAACTGGGCATCTGCTACGTCGCAATGACAATTTTTTAATTGTTGAGCAAGATCCACTTTTTCTTTTGGTAAAATAAATAGTTTAGTTACATGGTCAAAGCTAAATTCTTTCTTGTGACCAACCTCTATTTTTTCTCGTGGAAAGGTGTATAGCATGCAGTATTTCAACTTAGCGCTTTTACTTGATGCCACGTGCTTTCCATGAGATTCCATGACAAATTCAGCTTTTCCATCAAGTGATGTGATGATCTGTTGGCATAAAGCTGCATCTACATACTGCTTCACCTCAAATGTTTTCTTTTCATGATGACAAATGACATTCCCATCATTCAGCAAAACATCATGATGAAATAAGGCGAGTAGAGATCGATCTAAATCCAGAGAGAAGAAAGAATCATAGGTTCTTCCTGTCACAATAATGGGTATAATGCCTCTTTGGCGCAGCATGTTCACTGCGCCATGGACATCACCAATAAGCTCGCCTCTGTCATCAATTAATGTTCCATCCAAGTCAAAAGCGGCAAATTTGATCTTGCGAAGATTGAGTTCCGCTTCCACTGGTTATACCTTTTTCAGCTCAGCATTTGCCACATATTCATTGAACAGACGTAATGATTCTGAATCGACTTGTCCAACTGGTGGACTCTTAAATAAGAATGGGCAGACGTCATGTATGACACCGCTATGATTCATATCTTTAGCTGCTTTTGCAACACGCATCGCATTCGCAATGACACCAGCTGAATTCGGACTATCTTCTACTTGTAAACGAATTTCAAGTGAAATGTCAGAATCTAAAACCGAATTCCCTTCTAATCGCAGGAAGCAGACCTTATGATCCCCTAGGTAGCTGACATAACCATTTGGACCTGCTGCCACTTCACTGGCATCAATACCTGAAGCGAACAATGCTTTTCTCTTCGATTTTTGCTTACTCGTTGATCTCATAGGGTTGGCTAGGTTTAAAAAGTCCGTATTGCCTCCAACATTTAGTTGGTACGTATTGGTGATATCAATCCCGCGGGATTTTAATAGTTCAATTAAGGCTGTATGCAGTGTGGTTGCACCTAAGTGACTTCTTAAATCGTCTCCAAGGAGCGGGGTCTCCGACTCTTCAAACATTTTGACAAACTCAGGATCATTTGCCACCGGTTCAGGTGTCGCATTAATAAAGGCTGTTTGAGCGTGTGCACAGGCCTCTGCGTACACACGAACTGCTTCAAACGAACCTGTTGGTAAGAAGCAGACGAGTACATCTGCCTGAACATCTTTTAACCTTTGCGTCACATCATGTGTTTTCATATTCAGTGAATGTTCATGTGGTTGAATGCAGTTGGACAAATCTCCTTCAAGTCCATCGCATAAAGGACCTGCTTCGACGGTTACTTGGAAAAACGGAACATCGATATGTTTCACTGCAGCTGTTGGTTTAGTAAAAATGGCCTCTGATAAGTCTTTTCCGACTTTATTTTGATCTACTTCAAAAGCTGCAACAAATTCGACATCAGATAACTGATAGCCTCCAATGACGTCATGCATAACACCAGAGAGCGTATCCTTCTTTTCCTTAGCCAACTCAACAAATTGAACGATACTTGACGCACATGATCCTACTCCTGCAATTGCTACACGAACTTTTGTCATGTTCATAACCCCTTTTTTATGAATTTATAGAGCCAATTTTCGCTTTTGACGAGATTGAAAAATACACCATTCCTGGTAACCTAATTCCTTCAGCGTTTGTTTCACTTTCAGCCAATCATCTGCCACGCGGGCGGGCTGATGAGCATCTGAGCCAAACGTGACATCCACACCATAAAATTTGGCTCGCTCTAATAGATCCATTGATGGATACCAGCCTCCGCAGTCTTTTGTTTTGCCAGAGGTATTCACTTCAATCACAGAACCACTCTCCGCAATGACTTTTAGCGCATCATCGACAGCTTCTGTTTTGAGATGAGCAATTTCTGGATAAAAACCTTTTAAGGCGTCAATATGACCTAAAACGTCGAACATTTGACTCTCAGCAGACATCTTAATCAACTGGTAATACGTCTCTTTTTCAATGATTGCTTGTTTCTCTGTGATTCGTTCCCAGCGTTTCCGGTTAAATAGGTCGTATCCATTACTGACATGAACCGAGCCAATGATATAATCAAATGGATAATGTCGATACACGTCTCGGTAGAGGGCTTCGTGTTCTGGAAAATAGTCAGATTCAACACCTAACAGCACGTGAATTTTCCCCTCATATTCCTTTTTCAATTGCAGGACTTCCTCTACATATGATTGAAATTCACTCTTAGCCATCGCTACCCATGGTTTAAAATGATCGGCCTCTTCACCAAAAAACGGGGAGTGATCCGATATTCCAATACATTCTAGGCCTAATTTGACAGCCTCATCGATATATTCTCTGATGTTTCCCTCCGCATGACCACAGCGCTGATGATGTGTGTGCAGATCAAATTTCATCAAAATGTTTACTCCTCTACATGGCAGTATAGCCGCCGTCAACCATTAAATTTTCTCCTGTGATAAAACTCGCTTCATCAGAGAGAAGAAAGATGACAGCAGATGCGATCTCTTCTGGATCAGCTGTTCGTTTTAACATGTGCATCCCTCCAATATCAGGGTGCTGATTTGCTTGATCTCTTGTCAACCCAAGTTCTTCCAAGTGGAATCGTTCGTTATTTTTGTTCCACACCGTACCGGGATTCACTGCATTCACACGAATACCTGCATCCGCCAAATCCATTGCCATGCATCGCGTCATATTCACAACGGCTGCTTTTGTTGCGTTGTATGTTAAATATTTCGGCTGGGCAATATGACCTGAAATGGAGGCAATATTTACAATGGATCCTTTTCCTATTTTCTCCATGTAAGGTGACGTGTGTTTGACACATAGGGCTTGCCCCATAATATTTAAGTCCATGATGCGCCGCCATTCTTCAACAGTAGCTTCAAGGCCACGCATGATAAAAACGGCTGCACAATTCACAAGCATGTCAATTTTCCCAAAATGATCGACTGTTCTTTCTACCATTGAGACAATGGCTGCCTCATCAGCAATATCAGCTTCTATAAACAACACATCATATCCGTTTTCTTTGAGCTGTTTTTCTGCTGCTAGTCCGTAATCTACATGGTGATCAGCAATGACGACTTGCGCACCTTCTTGTGCTGCTCGTTCTGCGACCGCATATCCAATCCCCTGCGCCCCGCCTGTCACAATCACTGTCTTTTCTTTCATTCCTCGCATGTAGCTGCCTCCTCTTACCACTGAAGTCTTTTACCGTCTCTTAGTAGCTCTCCTGTTGGTCCATCTCGGGGGAGCTGTGCCGCCCATACGATTCCTGATGCGCCTTCCTGTACAGTTTTAACAGCCTCTGATGTCCCCATGTCCGTTTGTACCCAGCCAGGACAAACCGCATTCGCAAGAATAGAAAATGGCGCCCCCTCTAAAGCCGTGACTTTTGTCAGAACGTGCAAAGCCGCTTTTGACATCCTGTAGTAAGGACCGCTTTTTCCGTCACGCCTAACATCGTTTGAAGCGGAGATGGCGGAGAGCCTGCCCATGCCGCTAGATACATTGACGATTCGTCCATATCCAGCCTCTTTCATGTAAGGGAAAACCGCCTTGGTCATTCTAGCTGCGCCATATACATTGACATTCATCGTTTCTTGAAGTGTCGATACAGGAAGATCTAAAAAAGATGGAAAGGCGTCATCCATTATGTTGTCAAGAAAGACTCCCGCATTATTAATCAGCACATCCACTCTCCCGTACGAATCCTTTATAAAAGCCGACAGACGTTCAACCGACTCTTCGTTTGTCACATCTAGCTGGTATGGCACAACCTGCTCATTTATATCAGAAGCAGCTAATTCAGCATTTTCAATCTGCCGCGCTGTTAAAATGACAAGCATGCCATCTTGCGCAAGCTGTCTGCACACTTCTTTTCCAATGCCTCTATTTCCACCAGTGACAACAGCAACCTTCATATCCTCATCTCCTTTTGGAGATACCACTCTTCTTTCAGCTGGCTTGATGCAGATTCTAGTGCTTCCAAGGACCAATCAATATACCAGTTCAATAAGTGAGGTGTGTAAGTATGCAGAAGGGTTAAATACCGCCCTGTCGGAATATATAAAAGTCTGATAAAACCAGATATAGAACGCCACTCGTTTTCAGATAAGTCATTGGCATATGCCTTTAAAAATTGAATCGTTTTCACAATATCTAGTTGAAATGTTCCCCGCTTGATTCTCGTTAACAAAAAAGCAGATATGGCTGCATCATAGATTCGGGGTCTATAACCTGCTGTATCGAAATCAAGAACCATGGCGAGCTTCTTGTGACGGATGAGCAGGTTGCCAGAATGAAAATCACCATGTGTGACAGCATGAGGTAATGCCTCATACAGACTAGGATTTAGCAGCGTGAGTACATTCATCAGCTCCTGTTCATACACTTTGAGCAAAGAAGCAGCCTTTTTAGAAGAAACGACTTTCTTTAATACACTTGCCGTCTTATCCAGTGTTTCGTCCGGTGAAGTTATCCAGTTTTTCAATTCGCAGTTTGGGTTCACAGGCCCTTTCGGTAAGTTCTTTAATGAATGAAGTTGTCTTAATACCCGAATGGCTTCTTGTTCATCTGAACGATTTCCCATTTCATATGGTCTTCCTTCAAAATAGGGCCGCAACTGCCAAAAATGTTCTTTGAATAAAATGGTTTTACGACCGTTCTCTGCCTCTATCATGGGTTGAATCGGGAAACCATAATCAAGCAAAGCATCTGTTAAATCTTCTAAATATTGAAGCCACTTTGCATCATGATTTCTCGCACATTTTTTTAAGACAAAGCGGTTTTTAGCATCCTCTACAAGCCAGCCTTCATTAGGGCTTCTTCCGTTTAAAGGTGTTAAGCGGATTGGCTGTTCCGAAAACCAATATTTCAGGACATTATCAGCATCATCAGATTTCATCATGTCCTCACCCCTTTTTCTCAAGGTTTTTGATTTTCCTAAGTACCAGATCTGCCGCTTCCTGCTTGTCTATGCGCAGGCATTTCACACGTGATTCTTTTTTTAATTTGTGAAAAAGCTTCTCGTTTTGATGGAGCACCTCTGGATACACATGAAAGGCATATGAGAAAAATTGGAGCGCATTACCTATTCGCTCCTTATTTCCATTCCAAAGTTTCTCCCTTGTCATGAGCCGCTTGAACGTCCTTTTCATGAGACGGGGGAATGTCTTCCTTCTCTTCACATCAAGCCATATGATCGTATCAGCATATTCAGTCAAGATATGGTGAACAGATGAATATTGACCATCAATCACCCATTTCTTTTGTTTAACAACTTCATGGACGTTATCGATAAACAACTTCCTATCTGTTTTTTTCCAGTTCGCTTGCCAAAATAGGGCATCGAGCTCATAGTGAGGTAACATTAATTCCTGTTTCAAGTGATGGGCAAGGGTCGTTTTTCCAGATCCAGGTGGACCAACAATCCATATTCTCTGGCTAGCTCCTTCATTATTCAAGTGGTTCCCCCCTGTTACAGAACACGTTCATGCTTTTGAATGTCGTTTCTCACCTTTGTTAACAGATCTAATGATTCATCCCAATTGAGGTTTTCAGTTAATTCAAATACTGGCACTTCGCTTGAATGAATGGACACATCTTCACATAACAGATCTAGTGATTCCTCCGAAAAGCCATTTTTCTTTAACAACTGGCCAAAAAGTGTATGTGCGGGAGTCAGCCTTGTGTCAGGTGTACGAAAATAGTGAATCATTCCCGCCATTGCTTCTACAGGTCCTGGTGACAGGTGAATGCCATTAAATCGAGTACACACGTTCGTTAAACCAAACCGTTTTTGCTCCGACAGCAGCATGTGTTTAAAAGAACCTGCTTTTGCCTCTTTAGGGTCCGTTGCACCGATAAAATCTTCTCTTAACATCCTCATAGGCTTCTTTGAAAAACATTCCATGACGATAATAGACTTTGCAGGTGCAGTGAACCACTCAATTTGACAAGGGTGGAATGAATTGAGCAGAAGCATCTGTTCTCCATCCACCTCGGCCTTTATGGCGTATGTGCCCGCACCTAGCTTGTCCACCTTCATGTTCCGTGTCAGAAGCTCTAAACCATATGGCGTAAGCTCTTCGTACTTTTGTAAAAATTGATGGCCTCCATATATGAAATGTTCCTTCTGTTTAAACTCTGGATATTTAAAGAACAGCATCTTTTTTGCCGTATCTGACAATTCACTCAGACCGTTTTTAGAGATTTTGTTCAGCATCCCATATTGTTTTTCTATTATTTTCTTTTCTTTCAAATATAAGGATGATATAACGCGCACGGCTCCTATTTCTACATCATGATTATCTAAGCGTAGGAGAAGTTCATCTAGTATTCGATCAAGCTGTACACCTTTATGGATACTGGTTAATTCAGGCTTTAGTATCAATAGAAGATGATGTTGATTCAATTGTTTGTGTTTTTCAATTTCATATGGATGAATGGTCACTGCCATTGGTTCTTTTGTATGAATACATGCATGAACGGCATCAATGACTTTTTCTTTCATCCTTATTACCACATTGTCACGCCTTTAAAAATTAAATCTTTTGTCACATCGCCCATCGAATGAACCGCATTCATGACAATGTCTTCAATTCTCTTTCTATCCACTTCATTTCCATCCCACTGTTCAATACGGACGGCAATTTCATCAGGGTTGTGGAGCGGTGCTTCTTTTGAAGTAAAGATATGCACTTCTGTTGGCTTTTGAATGGTCTCAAAAATTTGATCTGCCAATCGTTGCGCGAGCACTCCATACAATTTCCCTGTATGATCAAGCGGGTTTTTACCAGCCGGTGCTTCAATACTCATAGACCGCATTGGGGTGATCAA
Organism: Bacillus sp. FSL K6-3176; assembly: GCF_038003325.1. Taxonomy (NCBI): domain Bacteria; kingdom Bacillati; phylum Bacillota; class Bacilli; order Caryophanales; family Bacillaceae; genus Bacillus; species Bacillus sp. FSL K6-3176. The sequence continues at coordinate 1,666,191 of NZ_JBBOOX010000001.1, read as the reverse complement.
TCCATTTAATCGATTTCCTCTTCCAACAACACCTACATCGCCTGTATCTGCTACAGAACCAAGTGCTGTTAAGTACGGGCGACCATTGCGATCTGTTGCGTTCAGCATAAGATCAGGGGTAAGTCCTAACGTTTCATGAATATAGCGTGCAATTTGATCCTGACATTCTTTTTTACGGGAAAAATATTCCGCAAGACTATGAATATCTTTTGCTAGAAAAGGCATGTTTACTATGAGTTTGAAATCTTCATGACGTCTGCTTCCAAATATTTTCACATCCCAGCCGGTATCTGGGTTCACCTTTTTAAATTCTGGTCCATTCACATAACGCTCTGTATAGAGAACTAGCTTCTCAAGACGGCTTAACGGGGCATGAGCATGCAGTAAATTACAGTCATTTGAAACAAGCTTTGGATCACCAATCTCGATCATATCTGTTTCAACCATCGGACGATATCTAGAATTTTTACGCCCTGCCCCTTGATGATCAACAATCCGGCAGTCAATGACGAGATGTTCGTCAGCATCAAATCCGGTCGTCACCTCTGATAACACATCTTTGGCTGCATCGAAAAGAATCTTTTTAAGAGGAATCGGCTCATCACCGTATGCGTATGCCCCTTTTCCAGCAAACACAACTTGATAAGGTTTGACCATTGTTCCTTTTCCGTACGTTACATCAGCATCTCCACCAAGAAGCATCACTTTGTCAAACCAGTGGTGTGCTACTCTGCCGAAATGTTCCATGCAATATTGAGAATAATATTGAGAAGCTCTTTCTGCGATGGCGTCACACATCGTATCTGGATGCCCTACTCCTTTACGTTCTACAAGCTCATATGGAATTTGTTCAATATCCTGGCCATCGCCTTTTAAAATATCAAGAATGGTTTTTTGAATTGTTTTCATTATCAATCGCCCGCTCTCTTTTAAAATATAAAAATATTGATTCTTTACCTCAAAACAACATGAAACATTTGGTAATATATATATATTCTGTATGAAAGAGGTGTCTATTTTGATCAATGAATCGATCCTACAACGCTTGCAAGATACAACCACTGACATGAAGAAGTTATTGAATCAACATCAAATTCCTGGCTGCTCTATTTGTATTTCTCATGAAGATAAGCACGTTTGGTCGTGGCATGAGGGCCTAGCTGATATTGAAAGCGGCACCCCTGTTACAAAAGACACAACCTTTCGAATTGGTTCAGTGACTAAGCCTTTTACTGCAATGGTCATGATGAAAATACGAGAGGAAGGATTGATTCAACTCGATGAGCCTATTCATACTTACGAACCTTTACTTTCTTTCATAAAAAGTCACATGTCTGAACCAATTCCACTCACTTTCCGAATGATTGCCTCTCATATCTCAGGCCTGCCCAAAACACTCGATAAAGCAACTCATCTGCGAGATATGACATTAGCTCAGTGCATGGAAATACTGACTATTTTTACACCGCCTTGGTCTATCATCAATTATTCCAGTCTTGGCTATTCAATTTTAAGTAAAGTACTAGAAAAAGTGAGTCAACAGCCATTTAGAGAATTAGTGCATACCCACATACTAGAACCGCTCGATTTGCAGCAAACTGGATTTATTGAAACAGCATCCACAGCCAAAGGGTATACCCTTTCTTCCTCTGGTCTTTCCGGCATATCTTATCCAAGTGCTGAAACACCATCTTGGGAGGACGGTTCAAGCGGACTATTCTCTACAGCAGACGATTTGATTCGATTCATTCAAGCTCAATACGACGGAAACCGTCTGCTTCATCAGCATTCGCTAAAAGAAATGCAAAGCCCCGTTATGGTTGAAGAAGATTTCACTAGAGGTGTTGGTCTATCATGGTTTTTGAGACCTTTTAACGGATTCACCTTAGCTGAACATAGCGGAGAAATTAAAGGCTTCACCTCCTATATTGGCTTCATTCCAAAGCGTAAATTAGGCGTTTGCATTCTCTTAAACTCTGACGAAAGGCTCGCACGGCCGATTGCCGACATGCTCTTTCAAATCATGCTGCCAGCAGATCACGAACAGATGAAAAAGCGTGAAGACCGTCTCAAACGAATGTTTAGACAATCCTCTCTTTAAATGGAACTCACTTTTTTGTTTAATAGATCTGGAATCGCGTCCTGGAGATACCGCGGATCACCCTCTAAATAAAAACATGGCATATTGAATAAATGATGGATCAGCTCAGATGCCTTTTGTTCAAGAAAGGTATCTGACACATGCCGAAGGCCGAGCCAGCCTTTTAAATAGTCAGGATCTTCTGGTTCTCTTATATTGGCGACCATGATATCTTTTGCTCTCTGATCATCGTTTTTTACTGGTACAAGCCTGATCTCACCTGAACCTATTTTGAGTGAAGGAAAAATCACCATATTTACTTTCGTAGAGCTCCGAATCGTTGTTCCTGTCATGTCAGTAGCTTCTTTTGGTGTAATTTCAAACTTACAGCCGCTCGCCCATTTTTCTTTTGCCTCTTCCTCTGTTGATATGGTTTCATCCCATATTCTTTTATCTTGAGACCGGCTGAATTTTTTGTTTTTCAGTTCCTGTATATTTGTTGTGGCTTGGACGGTTCCTACTCCAAGCGCCAAGCACATCGGCCATCCATACACAGTAAGTTCCTGATCTTCAAGCACTGAAATAGAACGATCGTTTGTGATAAAATCTGCTCCCCCATGATGCAAAAACTGCCACATAGTAGTTGACTTCCCGGCACCTTTATCGCCAATAATTAACGCTCCTTTTTGGCCATCTTCAAAAGAGACAGCCGCTGCATGCGTAAAGCATCCACCTTGGTTTTCTAATGTTCTAAGGGCAATTTCTCGAACGATTCGCAGTGGACAGCGTATCGCAGATTCATTATTGTTTTTTCCAATCACAGCATAACGCCCTTTATTGACCGCCACACTGTGCGGCTCGTCACCTTCATGCGAGGCAAACAATACTTGATCGTCTAATTTCAATCGTTTGTAAGTAAACTTCCTTTTTGCTGTAATCGTTTCACCCTTTTGAAAGCACGCATTGCGAACGGACTGTTCAAGCTCAGGATCAATGATAAACCGTATATCAATCTGTGAAGGCATATCCCCCACACTGTCTGGTTCTTTCGGGATATAATGTTCGATATCTTCAATTGCCAGCGATTCGGTTGATAAAATGTTAAAATGAATACCTGCAAACACAAATGATTTTTCATAAGGAAAATCGTTCTTTGGCTTTTCAAAAAGCGCTTTTATCTCCATATAGAATCCTCCTCTTCATTTTGCTACTGCCTTTCAGGGAACAGCTGTACGACAGGCTCCTCTTCAAGCTCATCACGATTATCCAAGCTGAAAAAACGCTCAACAAAAGATTTCTTCCACATTTTCGAAGAACCGAAATCATTTTCTCCATAGGCTTCTAAGAACGATTGGTCACTCATATCTAACTGCTGCAATTGATCGATATAGTTCGTTTGATACAATAAATCTACAAACGTAAACGTGTAAAAAAGTGCTTTCTCGGCCCCTAATTCCTTCGCTCTTGCTTGCAAAGCATGCCAATCAAGTTGGTTTTGCTCTTCAGCAAACTTGACGTACTCCCTTACATCGCAGAACTTAATCAAATTGAGATCTGCATGTAAATAGACATACTGTACATTTGTTGCTTCCTTGTATAAATGGAAAGCAAGATGAATGAGAAAATCTAAAGGTTCAAGCATATAAGTATCCGTTTGCAAAAATGACTTTTCTATAGCAGCATCTAGCAAGGCATTTGTAGCGTCGTAGTTTTTTTTCAGCTCAACATCGTATGAGAAATCAACACGGTGAACCTTCAAAAAGTCTTCTCCGCTTCGTTTAATATGTGAATAAAGATTCCCGGCATTCATTCTCCACATCATTTCTTCTTCTCGGGAAATCGGTATTTCTTGATCGGTTGCCCAGTCATATTTACCGATGATAAACCCTTCCTCCTTGAGCAATGAAGAAGCTCTTTTTCGATCATCTGGATGAATTAAGAAATCAATGTCTGACATCATTCGGAGTCCATAATCTTTGTAAACAAGAGGCGTTAAAATGGCTCCTTTAAGAGGGACTGCTTTCAGATTTTCTTTTCGAAATGTTTGTAAAAGACGCTTTAATTCCTTGAATCTCTCCATATTTTTTTGACGATTCCCGATATAATGATAATGAAGTAAAAATTTGTAGGTTGTCGTGATTTTTTTTTCATCATCAAGGCGAATCAAATGAGGCGTCATCAGTTGAAGTACCTTATGTCTTGATGCAAGTCCAATCAATTGAGGTACATCGATGCCGTCTTTTAATAAATCTCTCATCAACTCTTCTTCTTTTTCATTTAATTGAATACGTGAGCCAAGTAATAGCAGCCTCTCTTCATTTGTGAGAGTGGATTGATCCAAAACAGCCCGCATGTTGATTACTCCTTCCCGTATAGTGATTTAAATCTAGTGATAAATCGAGAGCGTTTCCCTTTTCGATTGACTGGTATGTCCAAATCATCCGTTAGTCTATGAAACCATTGATCTGCCTCATATGCTTTTTCACTGTCATATTCAATTTCTAATTCATGATCTGTGATGCCAAGATAGCTGCTTTGATCCAAATCCACTTTGATGCCTGTCTCGATATAAAAGGTAGTTCGTTCAGTAACCAATAGTCCTAACAACTCTGGCTGTTCAGTCATTGTAAAAGGTAAAGACGTTACGATGTTCTGTACATCTAGTTTTTGCGGTAGATCCTCAATAGGAAATGACTTTTCTTCTCTTACTCTTTTATAACCAGACGTTTGACTGGGACATTTGATCTCAAGTGTTCGTTTGCCGCTGGTTTGACGGATCCGTACGGTATAGCCATATCGTTTTAATAAAAAATCTGAGGTGTCGTAATAGTAATTGAAGTTCATTAAATAAGTAGGTTTATGATGTTGACTTAACATGTTGTAGATGTGTTGAAAATCTGTTTGTGACAACAAATATTTATACTCCTGCTCAACCATGACTCACCTCCAAAACGTCTTACACGACTATATCGGATTGTTCAAGAAGCTCTTGAATGAGAAAGGTTCCTTTCTCTAAAGAAGTAAATGCCTGTTTTAATGAATAACAAGGGATCTTTTCCGCTAGATGTTTAAGAAATGGTTCTAGCTCTTCGGGTGTCGGTAATGTGAAATATGGTAAGAGGAATTCATTATGTCTTCCAGGATTGATGACTGCGTGCTCCTTTAGACGTTCCCCTGCTTCATGTGGACTGATTTTCGAAAGTGTGGCGCCCGTTTGCCCATGAGGTAAAAACTCAGGAAACACCATGACATCGATTTTCCCCATTGTTTTGACTTCACGTGAAAACCATTTTTCTAATTCCTCCGGATAGACGAAATGATAGTTCTTATCATCTTCATTAAATGGATGACTCGATGTTTGAAGTCTATATGGTGTTCCAAGCTTTTCAATGGCTTCAAAAGAATCTTTCCGAATACTCATAGATCTCGGCCAACCAGTTCCTTTGTACTCGTTGTTCGTATATGAAATCCCTATATCATCGTTTGTGATGTACGTTGCATCGGTTAAGGATAACAAGGATAAAATGGTGGATGTTTTGCCCGCTCTTGATCCGCCTACTAGTGCAATCCCTTTTTGATTCATCTCCATCATGCCGCCATGCAAATAGACAAGTCCATCCTGATAACACAAAAGGCGAAGCAGTACTCTTATTAAACGCAGTGCGTGTTGGGCTGTCCATCTGACATCTTTTGGTTCATCTATCACAACGACTTTCTTCTCTCCGTGATACAGGTAGCGGCAGCGAGGTTCCATCTTGGTTTGATAAAAGACTTCTTCAAGTGGCACTTCTGTTTGAATGTCTTGTGCATATTTGCTCGTTAAAATCGTCCAAACGTCTCCTTCAAGTCTGTCTGTTATTTTGCTGCACTCAACATAGGGATGTACTTTACTGATGACTAAATTCTGAACTGATTCATCTGCCCCTAATACCACACGAACATTATTTTTTTGATAGCTTACATATGACAATGAATGCCACCCCTTATGATAGATTGATAAAAACGATTGCAATTTTCTTCTTCATCCACCAAAATATAACACATATTAATCTTTTAGAAAGGAGCCACGACATGAATGAACTGACACGAACAGAAGTTGAAGAAAAAATTGTCCAACTTGTGATGAATAAGTTATCGCTCACTGAGCAGCCAGGCCTTGATGATAGTTTAAAAGCTTTAGGATTAAATTCTGTCCAAATTGTCTCTTTTGTTATTTCATTAGAGGACACCTTTCACATTGCGTTTGAAGACGAAGAATTACACCCTGACCACTTCCGCACCTTAGATCGACTCTTTACTTTGGTCAAAACCAAACTGACTAAGACGCTGTGATGACCTGCGCCATAAATAAAGAGCGGTAATGCGAGGAGGCTTCCATCAGCTCCTCATGAGTACCGCAACTTTGAACAGCACCGTCTTCAAGTACATAGATCATATCTGCATTTTGTATGGTCGATAATCTGTGTGCAATTACAAGCAAAGTGCTTCCTCCTTTTGCATCGTCTATCCCTTTTTGAACCTGCCTTTCTGTCTGCCGGTCAAGGGCCGATGTCGCCTCATCTAATATCAGAAAATCAGCCTGTTTTAAAAGCGCTCTAGCGATAGCTAAACGCTGTCGTTGTCCCCCTGACAAGGAAATTCCCCTCTCTCCAATGACTGTATCAAATCCTTTTTCAAGTCCTTTAATGAAGGGAAGAATTTGTGCAATCTCACAAACCTGTTCAAGTTGTTCTTCAGTAATATCAGTTAATCCCATGATGAGATTGAGACGTATGGTGTCTGGGAAGAAATAGGGTTCTTGCGGGACAACGGCTACTCGTTTTAAGAAATGAGATGGCTCTATCTCTGATCGTTCAACGCCATTTACTAAAACGTTTCCGCTATCCGGTTGATAAAGTCCAAGTGCCAGCTTTGAGATAGTCGATTTCCCGCTGCCGCTCGCTCCAACAATGGCCACTTTTTTTCCTTTTGGAATATGAAGATTCAAGTCGTTTAAAGCCCCTTTAGATGTTTGTTCATAAGAAAAACAAACATCTTCAAACACCACATCTTCCACAGAATGTATTCGCTTCGTTCCTTTTTCTTCGTTTTCTATTTGCAGTACGTCTGCAATTCGATGAACAGATGCACGTTGGTGGAAAAATTCAAATACATACTGGAATAACTCCTGATAACTTTTCATTAATTGAGAAGCATATTGGTAAATGACGACAAATAAGCCGATTGACATGTTTCCTGCTGCTACTTGATATGTGCCAAACACAAGCACAGATAGTATTCCAAACCATTTCAATGGCTCTGTTAAAAATAGAAGCTTATTTTGAAACTTACCTTCTTTAATGACACGATCCATCATCTTGTTAAATAGCTTTTTATACAAACCGATTTCCCATTTGCGTCGATCAAATGCAACAACTTCTCTTGTAGAAGAAATTCCTTCTTCGACATGCACGAATAGATCTGACTTTCTCTCTTGCACTTCTTTTGCGATGTTTGTTGCCGTTTTCGCCATTTTTTTACCGACAATGAAATAACACGTGCTTGCAAAAAGAAGCAAGAAAAATAATACAGGACTCACAGATAGTAAAATGATCGATAAAACAACGGCCATAAAAATGGTTTGTACAATCTTCGGTATATGTAAAGCAGCTGTGACAGCGACTGTCTTTACATCTTGGTTAAGCTTGTGTAAATAATAACTAACTGGATGCATTTTATATGATCTCATCGATACTTGCTGAAGCTGATCTAACATCTTTTTCTGTAATGAATGGTGGATGGTAAGGTAGTTTTTGTGCATCACATATGGGCTGGCGACAAACATGACAACATAGACAAGAAAAATGATGGCAAACAGCATCAAGATATGAGGGAATTGTTGATTGCCGCTATTCAAAAGGACATCGTCAATGAGCCACTTTTGCAGCCCGATCATGGCTAAATTAGCTGCTGCTTCAATCAAAACGAGTAAAAGAGCGAGGATGAGCATCCATTTTTGCTTTGTGATCAAAAGAAACAGCCAATTTTTCCTCATGTTACACCTGCCTCCTTTTCTGAACGGTCAGACGCCAATTGATAAAAATGTCCCTTTTTTCTCATCAATTCATTAAAATGTCCAGTTTCTAACATACAACCGTCTTCTATCAAAATAATTCTGTCAAAATGTCTTACAGTAGATAAACGATGTGCGACTGCAATGACAGTAGATTCCTTAAATGTTTGATGTAATGCCTGCTGGACTTTTTGCTCGCTGACACTGTCAAGAGATGCTGTTGCTTCATCGAGTAATACAACACTTGGATTTTTAGCAAATAGCCGGGCAATGGCGATCTTTTGCTTTTGACCACCAGATAGTTTTAATCCTCTTTCCCCAAGTATGGTGTCGTATCCGTTTTCTAGTTCTCTTATAAATGAGTCGCAATCAGCTTTTTTAGCGGCTTCAATAATCTCTTGATCTGAAAGACTTGTATCTCCAAAACGAATATTGTCCTTTACACTCATATTAAATAAAAACGTTTCTTGAAAAACAAACCCCATCGCACCTCTTATTTGACTAGTAGGTAAACAGCGCAAATCAACTCCATCAAGTGTGATCATCCCAGATGAGGGATCATAAAAGCGTCCAATTAATTTAAGAAGCGATGTTTTCCCTCCACCGCTCGTACCGACAAGCGCCACTTTTTCACCACGCCGAATATGTAGATTCATCCCCTTTAATAAAGGAGGATGATTGGGATAATGAAAATCAACGTCATGAAACACGATATCGCCTTCGACTTGATCAAGCAGCATAGGCTGACGAGGCTCTCTAATATCGGGTGTTTTTTTCATAAAATGATATAAAGGTTCAATTTGAAAGGTTAAGATTCGTTGTTCTGTTAGAAGTGTGACAATAGAAGTAAGCATATGCATTGCTGAAAAATAATATAGTATATATGCCACAAAACCGCCTGTCGTCAGCTGGCCATTATTTACAAGGTAGATGCCGAGAGCAAATGTAGCTAGAGCGCCAATATAATAAGTGAGCCTGCGGTTGCTTCCTCGTAAGTAAGCGAAAAAAACATTTTTTTCATGATCTTGGCGGACCTGTTCATGCAGCTTTTGAATCCGCTCCATGTCCCATTTCATATAACCTAAAATTCTAAGCTCTTCCATTGAAGCAAGACTTTCGTATAATTTTGTTTGCAACGTGCGAAAACCTTCTGCACTTTGTCTTCCGTAGATCGTTGCCTTTTTTTCAAGCCAAGGGCCAAAGATATAGTAGAGAATAAAACTTGGAATAATGATGAGAGTGAGTAAGATAGAAATTTGTATCATAAAGTATAGTGAGATGGCGATAAATAGTGTCTGATTGATAAATTGTGGGAAGTATCGTCTGTAAATTTCTTGTACAGCTCGTGTTTGTGTGTTAACAAAGGAGAGTGTTTCACTAACAGAATGTTGTTCGTAGTATGAGAAACCGAGTTGACGGATTTGCTGGAAGGCAGCAAATTGTGAATCTCTTGAGGCTTGTTCGATTAATTTTCTTTGCCATAAATTTCGTGCAGCTGTCAGTATAATACCAAGTGCTATCAAGCCAGTCAGGCCTAACAATAATCCATTCATTTTAGAAAAGTCTTTTGCTGGCAAAATCGTTTCAATAAAATATTGAATAAATTTAGGTATAATGAGTTCGCTCAAGGTAATAACGAATCCACTCATAATGACTAGAATCACTTTACCTGTATAAGGCTTTAAAAATGAGAGTGTCCATAAATATACACGCCATAACTGCTTTGAATCTTTGTCGATTTGTTTCAATCCATCACCAGCCTTTTGCTCTTTTTCAACAAAAAACGGAATTTTTTTACAACTTTTTCGATCCTTGTTTGGATTATATAAAATGTTTCTACTCATGACAATGTGTAATTTGTATCATTATAACAAAAAAGGCAGTGACTTCCATCACCGCCTAATCGTCCTATATTTCACTGTTATCTAGTGATATGCGTATACCAATGAGGTTCTATTTGACGAAAATAATCATGATCTTTTAATACATTTTCTAGTCTTTCGATCATCTCATCCATTTGACCTGGATCAAATTTAATGACCCACATAATCGATGAAAAGATGCTCATTGCGACATATACAGAGTAAAGCTGCCAAAAATCAGCTGGTATTTCACCATCAAAATACCCATTTATTTGACCAGCCGCAAATGCTTCACTTGTTTCTCTACTGAAGAGAGCTACTTTATAAAAATCATGAATGGGGTCTCCCCAATCAAAATTATTAAAATCAATAACGCCTGCATATTTATCATTCTTTATAATAATATTCCCTAAATGAAAGTCATCGTGCTGAAATTGGTTAGGCCTTCCCTTCACCTTATCTATGTGCTGTGCGATAAACTGCGCAACTTTTTCATCCCCTTCTATGGAGATACCGCTTTCCCGATAAGCAGTTAAATATCGATGATGCTTTTTCACAACACGCTCTTCCCAAAGTTCGATATGTGATGGCGCTGGATATGTATGCATGTTTCGTAAATCCCGTCCTGCACTTACCCCGATCGCATACTGCTGTTCTTCTGTTAACTGACTCATGATTTCTTTTGCTTCTTGACCTTCTACAAACGATAAAATATAGTACACTTGCTGTGTTTCATCTAGAACACCCATTTTCACTGGATCAGCACACTGAACACCGTGACGTCTTAATTGGGAAAGGAGCTCAAATTGCGTCTTTATTTTGTCATATTGTTCTTGATCTGTGAATCGAAGGACATACTTTTCATCTGATGACATCGTCACGACCCATTTTTCATCTCGAGAATAGCCTTTATCAATTTGGTCTATGGAGATCGCTTTTTTTAATAAGGGAATGTGCTGCATAAGGTCTGTTTTATTCATGGATTGATCCATCCTTCCCAGTCTCTTTTCTTCTCACTCTACCAAATTTTTCATTTGAAGAGAATGATCAACAATTCCTATTTATCTCGAAACTGCTTTACAATGTTTTTCCATTCTAATATAGTTAATTTATGTAAAGAATAGAAAATTTGTAAAGAGGAGCGTTGCAGATGAATGAAACGACGGATGCCCTTTCACTATCAAGTCAAGTAAAAGATTTGGTCCTGCGTTCTTTGGACGATGATAGCAAGATTTCTATTGGTGCAGATGAAGAGTTAACAAATCACGGTCTCGATTCAATAAAAGCAGTTTCACTCATTTTGGAATTAGAAGAGGTTTTTGATATTCAATTTGCAGATGAGGAATTATTGACAGAGCACTTTTCGACAATCAATAAAATTGTTCATCAGCTGCAAAACAAGTTAGCTGATTAATCTTTAGACATGAAAAAAAGGCATCTCTTTTAAAAGACATGCCTTTTTTTGATTAAGCAGAAGGTACATCACCCGTCGGACTAATAAGCGAGAGCGCATAATCTTCTGTAAAGATTCTTTTCGATAAATTGTTCACGCCGTCTAATGAGACGCGATTGATTTCATCAATAATTTCATCAAGCGTACGATGTTTGCCAAGGAGTAATTCATTTTTACCATTTCGGCTCATCTTGCTGTTTGTGCTTTCAAGACTGAGCATGAGGTTGCCTTTCATTTGCTCCTTAGAGTTTTCAAGTTCTTTCTGCGTAATTCCCTCACGTTTTAAGACGTCTAATGTTTGTAAGATGGTTTCAGATAGCAGGTTCAGCTGCTTCGCTCCAGTTCCACCATAGATCGTCAGCATTCCATTATCTGCAAATGAACTATGATAGCTGAATACAGAATACGCAAGTCCTTTATCTTCTCTTACGTCTTGGAACAACCGGCTGCTCATGCTACCGCCTAGAACATTATTTAAGACGATTAAGTCATAGATGCCCTGATCTCCAGCAGGAAGTCCGTTAAAGCCCATGCAAAGGTGCGCCTGTTCTGTTTCCTTTTTGCGTGTCAGTTTGTCATAGTGGAATTGCGGGGCTTCGACAGGCTGCTTTTTCCCCTTTCCTTCATACGAGCCAAATAATGTTTCGACCTCACGAATGAAGGTGTCATCGACGTTCCCTGCAACAGAGATGACGACGCGATCTGGCGTATAGAATTCATCCATATATTTTCTAAGGGAATCACCGTTAAAAGTAGAGAGTGTTTCCTCTGTCCCTAAAATCGGATAACCTAATGAATGATCACCGTAAATGGCTTTGCTTAACAAATCATGAACGATGTCATCAGGAGTATCTTCATACATTTTAATTTCTTCATAGACCACATTTTTTTCTTTCTTCAGCTCTTCTTCGTCAAAAGCAGAGTTGAAAAACATGTCACTCAACACATCGAGGGCATACCCAGCATGTGAATCAAGTACCTTTGCATAATAGCAAGTATATTCTTTTGACGTAAAGGCATTCACTTGACCACCAATGCGGTCAAAGGATTCTGCGATATCACGTGCAGATCTCGTCTTTGTTCCTTTAAAGAACATATGCTCTAAAAAGTGTGAGATCCCATTTACTTCTGGTGTCTCATGTCTAGAACCTGTTCCAATCCAGACGCCAATTGCGACAGACCTTACAGTGGGATTGTTTTCAAGTACAATTCTTACTCCGTTTTGGCATGTATACGTTTTGACCAAGTTTTGCTCCTCCTATTCAACAAACAGATCGCATCACGGATGTCTTTTTTCACTTAGGAGGTCAGAAACCGTTCCTAATTCATATCCTCTTTCTTTGATTTGAGTGATAAGTGCGTCAAGACTTCTCGCTGTTGCGTCTGTTGGATGCATTAATATCATCGCCCCATTGTGAATTTTCCCAAGCACTCGTTTTTGTAATACAGCTGGTGATGGTTTTTGCCAGTCGATCGTGTCTACTGTCCACATAATGGTTTCCATTCCTTCTTGTTTCGCAAGCTTTACTGTTTCTTCTTTAAAGCTGCCACTTGGAGGCGCAAACCATATCGGTTTTTTCCCAAGGGATTCTTCAATTTGGCGATTTGTTTTAATCATCTGCTCTAATGCTCGTTCTCTTGTCAGTGTGCGCATATCCGGGTGATTGTATGAATGATTTCCAATTTCATGACCATCTGCCACGATTTTTTTAGCAAGATCTGAACTGTTTTTCACCCATTTGCCCTCTAAGAAAAAGGTTGCCTTCACTTGATGCTTTTCTAGTGTATTCAACATCTTTGTTAAATGCTCGTCGCCCCAAGCTACATTGATCAGGAATGCATTCATCTTTTTATCTGGATGTCCCTTATAGATAGGTTCAGCACCAAGTTCATGCAAATGGACAGATGGTTTTGTTTCTTTAAAAACAAGCAGCTTTTCATCGAAAGAGCCCTGTTTTTTCATTTTTTCGTAAGAAGCATCGATATCGACTGTCTGTCCATTTAAGCCAGGCATCTTTTTCCACACTTTATCAATCTTAGCATTTTGCGGCTTCTCTTCATAGTCAGAAGACTTCGATTCGATCTCTTGATACAGAATATCTTTTGAAACAGATGCTACCTCGGCGTGCTCTTTCATTGAATTCATATATGTAACAGCAGCCGGCTGCTTCATCGTTTGATATGACACGAGCAGTAAAAATACAAACACAAAGAATGGTATCGTTTTTTTCAATGGTTGTCCCTCCCCTTTACCACAAATTATGATGGGGAGAAACAAGCTAGAACTATTGTTACGCGCAAGAAAAGAAAGAAGCCTGGCACGGATACCTGGCTTCTAACACATTTTATTTGTTCTCATTAAGACTGCTTTTCTTCTTTTTCCTTTTCTTCACGTAAAACAGCTTTACGAGAAAGGTTTACACGGCCTTGTTTATCGATCTCAGTGACTTTGACGAGTAGTTCATCACCAATCTTCACGACATCTTCTACTTTGCCAACACGTTCAAGTGCAAGCTCAGAAATATGAACAAGTCCATCTTTGCCGCTGAAGATTTCAAGGAAGGCACCGAATTTTTCAATTCGTTTTACTTTACCTAAGTAAAGTTGGCCAACTTCAACTTCTCTGACAAGATCTTCAATGATTTTCTTCGCTTTTTGGTTCATGTCTTCTTCAGTAGAAGAGATAAAGATTGTACCGTCTTGTTCAATATCAATTTTCACACCGGTATCTTCAATAATTTTATTGATTTGTTTACCGCTTGGTCCAATGACATCGCGAATTTTATCTGGATTGATTGTCATCGTTAAGATTTTTGGTGCATAACGTGACAATTCTCCTCTAGAAGCTGGAATCGTTGACAGCATGCTATCTAAAATTTCCATTCTTCCTTTTTTCGCTTGTTGAAGTGCTTCTTCTAAAATGTCTTTTGATAGACCATCGATTTTAATGTCCATTTGAAGCGCTGTTACACCTTTAGATGTACCTGCTACTTTAAAGTCCATATCTCCAAGTGCATCTTCCATTCCTTGAATGTCTGTCAGCACTGTGTAGTATTCACCAGATTTAACAAGTCCCATTGCAATCCCTGCAACTGGTGCTTTAATTGGAACACCTGCATCCATCATCGCAAGTGTGCTCGCACAAATACTTGCTTGTGAAGTAGAACCGTTTGATTCTAACACCTCAGACACAAGGCGAACCGTATAAGGGAAATCTTTTTCAGATGGAATGACTGGCTCTAATGCACGTTCGCCTAGCGCACCATGTCCAATTTCACGACGGCCTGGACCACGCATTGGGCCGGTCTCACCAACACTGAATTGCGGGAAGTTATAATGGTGCATGAATCGCTTAGACTCTTCAACACCAAGACCATCAAGAATCTGTACATCACCAAGTGCACCTAATGTACAAATACTGAGTGCCTGTGTTTGGCCTCTTGTAAACAATCCTGAACCGTGCGTTCTTGGAAGAAGTCCTACTTCTGAAGAAAGTGGACGGATTTGATCGACACCGCGTCCATCTGGACGTACTTTCTCTTCAGTAATAAGGCGGCGAACTTCGTTTTTCACAAGCTTGTTTAAGACATCCTTCGCTTGTTTAATCGTTGCTTCGTCACGCTCTTCTTCTTCAAATTTTTGAACGACAGCTTTTTTCACAGCACTGATGGCATCTTCACGAGCATGCTTCTCATGTACTTGAATCGCTTTCAGTAGATCCGCTTCAGCAAGTTGTTTTACTTCCTCTGCTAATGCTTGATCGACTTCATATAAAGGAATATCGATTTTTTCTTTACCGACAGCTTTCACAATTTCTTCTTGGAATTCGATTAAGCGTTTGATCTCTTGATGGCCGTACATGATGGCTTCAAGCATCGTTTCTTCTGGTACTTCATCAGCACCAGCCTCTACCATGTTGATTGCATCTTTTGTTCCAGCTACAACAAGGTTGATATCGCTTTGTTCAAGCTGCTCAACGTTTGGGTTGATGATTAGCTTTCCATCTACTCGTCCTACTGTCACGCCAGCGATTGGTCCCTCAAATGGAATGTCAGACACACATAAAGCTAATGATGAGCCAAACATTGCAGCCATTTCAGATGAACAATCTTGATCCACACTCATGACAATACTAATGACTTGTACTTCATTTCTAAATCCGTCTGCAAATAGTGGACGGATCGGTCTGTCAATTAAGCGGCTCGCAAGGATTGCTTTTTCACTTGGGCGGCCTTCTCTTTTAATGAAACCACCAGGAATTTTACCAACTGCATATAATCTTTCTTCGTAGTTTACAGTGAGCGGGAAAAAATCAAGTGGTTTTGGTTCTTTAGAAGCTGTTGCTGAGCTAAGCACAGCCGTATCTCCGTAGCGTACGAGAACTGCTCCGTTTGCTTGCTTTGCAAGCTGGCCAGTTTCAACTGTCAGTTGACGTCCAGCCCAGTCTATGGTGAAGACTTGTTTCTCTTGTCCCATTCTGAGATAAACTCCTCTCTTGTCGTAAAGTTTTTAGGTTATTTCTTATTATGAACAAAATGATTTTCACATATCAATGTGAAAGCTGTATGTAGAAGGGTTTTTGCCATTCTTTCAACATTTTAACCATAAAATATTAGTGATTATACGATAAAAAAGCGGGAATCCTCCCGCTTTTTACGATTATCGACGTAAGCCTAGTTTGTTAATTAACTCACGGTAACGAGTTACGTCTTTATTACGTAGATACGTAAGAAGATTACGACGTCTACCTACCATTTTCAAAAGACCGCGACGTGAGTGGTGATCTTTCTTATGAGTACGTAAATGCTCGTTCAAGTTGTTAATTGATTCTGTTAGGACAGCGATCTGAACTTCTGGAGATCCAGTATCAGATTCGTGTGTTTTGAACTCATTAATTAATTGAGTTTTACGCTCTTGAGTAATAGCCATCCTGTTTCACCTCCAAATCATGTTAGCCCCATCTACCTCGCAACCGTCGGTGAAGTCGGCCTGCCAAGTAAGTGGTTTTAAAGCTACAGGAATTATCATACTAAAAATATGCCGATTTTGCAAATGATAGAGCGGTTTTTCTGCGATTTTTTTGTTTAATGAAGATGATCTTGAAAAAACTGAATCGCTTCTTCTTTATCTTGACTAATTTGAGCAGTTAATTCTTGGATACCGTTAAATTTTTGTTCACTGCGAATCCGTTTGTACCACTGTAATTTAATCGGTTCACCATAAATTTCTTCGTTAAAATCAAAAAGGTTCACTTCAATGGCAGGCTGATCAGGACGTTTTTCATAAAATGTTGGTTTGTAGCCAACGTTACAAACACCGTCATACACCTTGCCTTTCACTTCTGCTCTCACTGCATATACGCCTGTTGGCGGGATGATGTATTCAGCAGACAAACCAACATTGGCGGTTGGAAAGCCAATCGTGCGTCCTCGTTTATCTCCATGAATCACAATGCCGCGCAGCTGATACGGTTTCCCTAAAAGCTCACTCACATATTCAACGTCTCCATTTTTCAATGCGGAACGTATAAGGGTCGAGCTGACTTTCCGGTCTTGGTTGGAAAGCTTAGGTACAATGGTCGCAGAAATCCGCCCTTTCCCGTATTCGTCAAACGTTTCCATTGTGCCTGCGCCAAACCGGCCGAATGTAAAATCGAAACCAGCGACTGCATGCTTCACATTCAGTTCGTCCAAATATTGATCGACAAACTCTTGAGGAGACAGTGCTGCAAAGCTTTCGCTGAATTGCACAATGTATAAGTAGTCAGCACCTAATTGTTCGATAAAATCAATCTTATCCTCAAGCGGTGTGATTAAGTCTTTTGGTTCACGTGCTTTTTGCAGAACATGTGATGGATGCGGATGAAAAGTCATGACAGCTAGAGCTAAACCCTCTTTTTCCGCAATGTTTTTCGCTGCCTCAATCACTTTTTGGTGTCCGAGGTGAACACCGTCAAAATACCCTAAAGCCATCACAGACGGGACTTGATCCTTTTGATTCAATGTATGTGGGTGTGAAATATGTATAGTCTTCACGAGATGGTCACCTTTTCTTTAAGATTGCTTGTCCTGTGATAAAATCTTCGCCGGCTTCATCAGGTTCTGTTTGGTCGGGTGCTTCATATAAATCGCCATACAACGGCCTGAAGGAGCAAAGACAGCGACACGATCTTCCTCTGCAAAATGAGCAAATTCATCAGGCATAGGTAGGACTGCACCGTTTTCCACTTTACTTGCTAATGTATCATTTATCTCCCATTTCGGCAAATGATTGAGCGCACGCTCGATCGGCACAAGATGTTCCTCAACCGTTCCTTTCTCGCTGATCTCCCGCAGCTCATCAAGAGTGATACATTCATCTAACGTAAAGTCACCAGATCCAATGCGAATGAGGTGAGACATGTGGGCTGGGAACCCAAGTTTTTTTCCGATATCGACGGCTAACGTTCTCACATATGTGCCTTTTGAACACAGTACGGTGAATCTAAAGGATACCTTTCCATTTTCAAATGTGACAGGTGTTGTCCGCTCGATGCGATGAATTGTAATTTCACGGCTTGGACGTTCAATTTCAATGCCTTGCCTTGCATATTCATAGAGCTTTTTTCCGCCAATTTTTACAGCAGAAAACATGGGGGGTATCTGTTCAATGGTTCCTTCAAATTGTTTCAGCGCAGCATCAATGTCATCTTCTGATATCGGTTCTGACACTTTTTTTTCTTCTACTACTTCACCTGTTTGGTCTTCTGTCGTTGTAGAAAATCCAATGGTGATTTCCGCATCATACGTTTTCGATTTATCTGTTAAGTACTCCACAATTTTTGTCGCTCGTCCAATACAAATAGGCAGAACACCTGAAACCTCTGGATCGAGTGTCCCTGTATGTCCCACTTTTTTTGTGTGTAAAATCTTTCTCACTTTAAACACACAGTCGTGAGAGGTCATGCCTCTTTCTTTATGTAATAAAAGAACACCGTTTTGCACCTGCGTTCTCTCCTTTCATAAACGATGAAAAAGGACAGACGATCATCGCCTATCCTTATTCCAACGTCTTATTCGTGATCTTTTGTGTTTAGTTCAGCAATCAGGCTTTCAATTCGGTTACCGTAATCTACAGATTCGTCGAATTCAAAGTGAAGCTCTGGTGTTTTGCGAAGTCTAATTCGATTGCCAATTTCAGAGCGGATATACCCTTTCGCTTTTGCAAGACCTTTTAAGGTTTCCTCTCTTTTCTTCTCGTCGCCAAGAACAGAAATGTAGACTTTGGCAATTTGCAAATCACCGGATACTTCAACATCCGTTACAGTCAAAAAGCCGATTCTTGGATCTTTTAGCTTTCTGCCAAGGATGTCGCCTAATTCTTTTTTCATTTGCTCACCCACACGGGTTGCTCTCATACTCATGATCTTATCACCTCTAATTAAAACCACTCAGTTTTCGTGATCGTTCGTTCAATTTCCGGAAAAGAATCAATAAAGCTTAACACACGCTGAAGTTCCTTTTCCACTTGAACCCGGGAGGAGGAAATGACGGCGATTCCGATCGAAGTACGCTGCCATGTATCCTGATAGTCCATTTCAGCAATGGTCACATTGAATTTATGGCGCGTTCTTGTCATGATACGCTGCAGAACCGCACGTTTTTCCTTCAGTGAGGATGCATCATAGATCATACACTCACACTCGGTATAACCGATCATTTTCTTTCGATTTCTTGCATAACGAATGATTCCATGACATCACCTTCACGGATATCATTGTATTTCTTAATGGTAATACCACATTCATAGCCTTGTGAAACTTCTTTCACATCGTCTTTGAATCGTTTTAATACGTCGACTTCACCTTCAAAGATGACGACGCCATCACGAATTAAGCGGATACCACTGTCTCTAGTAATGGTACCTTCAGTGACATAGCCACCAGCAATTGTACCGATTTTTGATACTTTAAACGTTTGACGAACTTCAACTTGACCGATGACTTTTTCTTCATATTCAGGGTCAAGCATCCCTTTCATCGCAGCTTCAATTTCATCGATAACTTTGTAGATGATGCGGTGTAAGCGGATATCTACGTTTTCTGTTTCAGCTGTGCTCTTCGCATTGCCATCAGGACGTACGTTAAATCCGATCACAATCGCATTAGAAGCACTTGCTAAAATGATATCAGATTCTGTAATCGCTCCAACACCCGTATGGATAATTTTCACTTTTACGCCTTCTACTTCAATTTTTTGAAGAGCTGCCGTCAGTGCTTCAGCAGAACCTTGTACGTCTGCTTTTACGATTAAGTTGATATCTTTCACATCACCTTGTTTGATTTGCTCAAATAGGTCATCGAGAGATAATTTCGCTTTGTCTGAACGCTGTTCATCAAGTTGTTTAGACGCGCGCGCCTCACCGACTTGACGAGCTGTTTTTTCATCTTTGAATACGAGGAACTGATCCCCTGCATGCGGTACATCATTTAAACCAGTGATTTCAACAGGTGTAGATGGTCCTGCTGTTTTCACGCGGCGTCCGATGTCATTGACCATTGCACGTACACGGCCAAATGTATTTCCGACAACGATTGGGTCACCTACTTGAAGTGTACCAGTTTGAACGAGAAGGGTTGCAACAGAACCTCTTCCTTTATCAAGCTCAGCCTCGATCACAGTTCCTTTTGCCGCACGATTTGGGTTGGCTTTTAGTTCTGCTACTTCGCTGACAAGAAGGATCATTTCGATCAATTCGTCAATGCCTTCACCTGTTTTTGCAGATAAAGGAACGAAAATGGTTTCGCCGCCCCAAGCCTCAGGTACAAGACCATGCTCAGTTAATTCCTGCATCACGCGGTCAGGGTTCGCTGTTGGTTTGTCAATTTTATTGACAGCCACAATGATTGGCACCTCTGCCGCTTTTGCGTGGTTGATCGCTTCAATCGTTTGCGGCATGACACCGTCATCTGCTGCAACGACCAAGATCGTCGTATCTGTTACTTCAGCACCGCGTGCTCGCATCGTAGTGAAAGCTGCGTGTCCTGGTGTATCAAGGAACGTGATTTTCTTACCGTTTTCTTCAATTTGGTATGCACCAATATGCTGCGTAATTCCACCCGCTTCGCCTTCAACAACTTTCGTTTTACGAATGCTGTCAAGAAGCGTTGTTTTCCCGTGGTCAACGTGTCCCATGATCGTTACGACTGGAGGGCGTACTTGCATATCTTCTTCTTTATCTTCAACTTCATACTTTTCAAGTTCAGTTTCTTCTAAAATGATCACTTCTTCTACTGGAACACCATATTCAGAAGCAATTAATTCGACTGTATCTTTGTCGAGCTCTTGGTTGATCGTAGCCATGACACCAAGCATCATCAGTTTTTTGATGATTTCAGCAGTTTCTTTGCCAAGCTCGTCAGCAAGCTGGCCGACTGTCATTGAATTTGTAAATTCAATTTTTTCAGGAAGCTCTTTTTTCGGCTTCACAGGTCTTGCTTGCTGATGCTGCGCCTTGTTGTTGCCGCCGCGTTTATTTTTGTTTTTGTTTTGGTTGTTGTTTTTTTTGTTTTTATTAAATTGATTATTCTGCACGTCATTCTTCTTTCTATCATTGTTTTTGTTAGATGATTGTTTTTTTTGTTCTGCGGGTTTCTCGTTAGCTGTCTCTTTTGCTTTGGCTTTTTTATAGATAGCGTCTAGCTTTTTCACAGTGTCGTCTTCAAGCGTCGCCATGTGGTTGTTCACTTCCACGTTCATATCCTTAAGCGCTGCTATAATATCTTTACTTGAAACATCTATGGCTTTTGCGTATTCATATACTCTCACTTTAGCCATTCGTTCACCCCCAAATAAATTAATCGAGCAAGCTTATGAGCTTCTTAGCGAAGCCTTGGTCAGTGACAGCGACAACTACGCGAGCTTCCTTCCCTATAGAACGTCCGAGAACGGAACGGTCTTCAACTTTTCTAACCGGAACATTGTAAAATTTGCATTTGTCAGATACCTTTTTCTCTGTGTTGGATGAGGCATCTGCTGCAAGAAGAACCAGCTTAGCACGCGCATGTCTAATTTCTTTGATCACCAGATCTTCTCCTGACACGACTTTACGAGCTCGATTTGCTAGACCAAGCAAAGGATACCATTCAGATTCAGTCATTAGGTTTTTTCACCTTTTCAGCTAGTTCTAGTAATTCTTCAAAAATGTGTTCGTCAATCTGTGTCTGAAATTGCTGCTGTAAACTACGTTTGTTCTTCGCCGCAAGAATGGTTTCTTTATCGAGAGATAGGTAAGCGCCGCGCCCGTTCATTTTTCCGGTTGCGTCAACAGACACTTCACCTTCTTTTGAACGAACAACGCGAATCAGTTCTTTCTTTGGTTTCATTTCTCCCGTCACGACGCATTTTCTAAGCGGGATTTTTTTTCGGCTTTTCACCTTTTATATCACCTCTTATTCGTCAGATTCCTCAGCTACTGGTTCAGCCTCTAAGAAAAGAGATTCAGAGTCTTCAGTTCTTGGGAAAATACCGAGTTCTCTTGCATCTGTTTCGCTTTTAATGTCAATCTTCCAGCTCGTTAATTTCGCTGCTAGACGCGCATTTTGACCTCTTTTACCAATGGCTAATGACAGCTGATAATCAGGGACAATGACAGTTGTCGCTTTATCTTCTTCATTTACAATGACATCAAGAACTTTTGATGGACTTAACGCATTGGCAACAAATTCAACAGGGTCATTCGACCAATGAACAATGTCAATTTTTTCGCCTTTCAGCTCATTGACAATTGCTTGTACACGCTGACCTTTAGGTCCTACACAAGAACCAACTGGATCAACATCAGGATCATCTGTACGAACAGATATTTTAGAACGGTCCCCTGCTTCTCTAGCGACAGATTTAAGCTCTACAGTACCATCATAAATTTCTGGCACTTCGATTTCAAATAAACGCTTTAAAAGACCTGGGTGTGTTCTTGATACATAAATTTGTGGTCCTTTTGTTGTTTTTTCTACTTTCGTAATGAACACTTTAATGCGGTCATGTGGTTTGTAGTCCTCATTTGGCATTTGTTCATTGACCGGAAGAAGGGCTTCGATTTTGCCAAGTGACACGTAAATGAATTTACTGTCAATTCGCTGAACGATTCCCGTCATGATGTCTTCCTCACGATCGATAAACTCAGTGTAAATCACACCTCGCTCTGCTTCTCTCACTCGCTGCGTCACGACTTGTTTCGCTGTCTGAGCTGCAATGCGTCCGAAATCTTTTGGTGTGACTTCAATTTCAACCACGTCACCAACCATGTAATTCGGGTTGATATTTGCTGCATCATCTACAGAGATTTCAAGGCGAGAATCATACACTTCATCTACAACATCTTTTCTTGCGAATACGCGAATCGTTCCCGTTTCACGGTTTAAATCAACACGCACATTTTGTGCTTGATTAAAATTACGCTTGTATGCAGAAATGAGTGCAGCTTCTATCGCTTCAATAATAATTTCTTTACTAATGCCCTTCTCTTTCTCAAGAACAGTCAGGGCATCTAACAACTCACTACTCATTTTTATGGTTCCCCCTTATATCAATGAAAAGGTTAATTGAACGAAACTGCTAATCTTGCGTTAGCGATTTTTTCGTATGGAATATTGATCTCTTTCTTTCTTGTCTTGATCTTCACTGTCACTGTTGCAATCTCACCATCAAAGCTTGTAAGCTCACCTTCAAATGCCTTTTCACCATCAATTGGTTCGTATGTTTTCATGAAAACATTTTTTCCAAGTGCTTTTTCAAAATCAGCTTTTTTCTTTAATGGGCGCTCCGCTCCAGGAGAGGACACTTCAAGAAAGTAGTTTTGGCTAATTGGATCTGCCTCATCAAGCTTTTCGCTCAAGGCTTCGCTCACTTTGGCACACTCCTCGATATCGACGCCTTTATCAGAGTCAATAAATACGCGAAGGAACCAGTTTTGACCCTCTTTGACAAATTCAACATCAACGAGTTCAAGCTGTAAGCCATCTAAAATTGGCTGCACCATGTCGCTTACGATATCCACTACTTTTTTGCTCATTCTCTTCCTCCTTGTGCTTTCGATAAACGCTCTTATCAATCATTCTGCATAAAAACCCTGCTTTATTGTGAGCAGGGGGAGCAGAAAACGGATGAATAATGTCGAGACAAAAATTGC
Organism: Bacillus sp. FSL K6-3176; assembly: GCF_038003325.1. Taxonomy (NCBI): domain Bacteria; kingdom Bacillati; phylum Bacillota; class Bacilli; order Caryophanales; family Bacillaceae; genus Bacillus; species Bacillus sp. FSL K6-3176. Next base: position 1,642,576 of record NZ_JBBOOX010000001.1, on the reverse strand, counting down.
CTGTTCAATACAAAAGAGCGGGTTTCCCCACTCTTGTCTCGGTAATCGTTAGCATTTCCATAAAAACTATACCATATCCAATTTTTTTATGCAAATGAAGTTCCTTATAAACAGGCATTCTTCATCAGTTCTTTTCATTCATTCTTTTGGCGTGTTCACGAATGATTCCTGCCTCCCGGCTCTCCTTTAAAACTCGAAAACCATCATAATCCGGGTAGAGGGAATCATCGTCTTGAATGCTTGTTAAAATCCAAAATTGGCTACCTGCGCCTCCGAGCTGTTCAATTGTCTTCAGCCAGCTATCATATACATCAGGACGGGCTGTTTGATTTTGATAGCCAAACTCTTCTAATACAACAGGTTTTCCAATTGCGTTTCCTCGGGTGATATGATCTTTGATCCATTTCACTCCCCATGCAGCAGACTGATTCCAGTGATCCGGGTATAAATGATAGGTTCCATAATCAATATGAGGGAGAGCAGTCAAACGATCCCAATCAACACCTTCTCCTCCACTGTAAAACCAATCATCATGACCTGTCATGCGAAAGAACCCTTCGTCTCCTACTGCAACAAGGTGATTCGAGTCAATTGATTTGATCCATGCACTCATTTCATCTGCCCAGTTTACTAGTATATCTCCCGAAGGGTCTGACTGAGCGCGCGGCTCATTGGCGAGCTCCCATGTCATAATAGCAGGATCATCTTTATATTGAACACCTGAGTACGTATTGGTTCTCTCTAATACATAGCGCACATAGTTTTTGTAAGCTGTTTTAATCCGAGGATCTGTATAAAAGTGATCATGTGATCCTGCCTGAAACCACTTCACATATTGATTCATCCCGCCAAAATCATCCCAATTGTTCACAAGCGGGATGACCAGCTTGATTCCTTCCTGCCCTGCTTTATGAATCGCATAGTCTAGTTTTTGAAAACCGGATTCTTCATAAACACCTGGACGAGATTGTAAGACTGAATTTTCTTGAGGGGTGCCATCGTGAAATCCCCAAATACGAATAACCTTTAAATCCATTGCCTTCATATCGTCAAAAACAGCATCTACCATCTTTTTTGATTTGTAATGGAAATAATAATTATTTGTGCCAGCAAAGTAAAATGGGTGGTTGTTCAATACAAAATGTGTACCAGATGTTTGCACATAGGAGGAGGCCTTTACGGTCAGAGTGAACCAACCCGCCCATAAAGTGATCAGCAGCATAAAACAAGCCACCCGTTGAACCCATTTTTTCATTCCATTCTCCTCACAATCTCTTATTCTACTGGTACGATGATATCTAGTTGAAGAGGTGTATGTTTGGTTGAGTCAAGTTCAATCGTCTGCTGCTGCAACATTTTACTTTCTTCACCAATTCGAACCTCATACGTCCCGTGAAACGCTGGACATGTCACTTGGCCATTCGCATCTGTTTTTTCCACTCTTTGTGTCGTCCATTCCTGCAGTAACTTTTCATAACGCCTGCCTGCTTCATTTAACGACCAATCATGATTCACGATGGCTGCGTGCTCACCTCTCCAATGAGCACCTGCCCAAAATCCCCACATCAGCACACCTTTTACGGCTGGATGACTAAAGGCAACCCGATATAAAGCTTCTAAGTTATCCGCTCGTCTATTGGCATCCGGATGAACAGAGTCATACTCTGTCACCCATATCGGTAGACCAAGCTCAGCAAGCACATCTAGTCTTTGTTTTACAACGACTGGATCCACTCGATCTTCAAAGTGACCTTGAACTCCAATAGCCTCAACTGGTGCCCCCAACTGACGAAGTTCATTGATATGTGCTTTATATGCGTGATGTTCGCCGTATGAGATTACATTATAATCATTGACAAACAGCAAGGCTTGAGGGTCAATTTTCTTCGTTTCTTCATACATCCATTTCCAAATCTGTTTCCCAAACCGGTCTTTAAAAAATGAGCCATGCATCATTTCGTTGTTTACATCCCAATGACGGAATTTTCCTTTAAAATGATTCCCTGCATGTTCAAGCCGCCTTTTCATGGCTTCATATACTTCATGATTCGGTAATGATTTCAGCCAGTTTGGATTGGCATCCTCTACCTCCCAAAATAAGGCGTGCCCCCTCACTGGAATTTGGTGTCTATTGGCAAAATTCAGCATGGCATCTGCTTTTTCGTAGGTTATTTTCCCTCTTTCAGGCTCATTTGCATACCATTTTGCCTCATTTTCAAACACAGCCCAATTAAAATGTTGAACAAAAAAATCAGCATACGTTTGATTGAATAGTACTTGGTCATTCATTGCTGAACCAAATGCAAATTCATGTCTGATTTGTTTTATTTCCACCTCTACTCCGGCAACTGGCTTTTTTTCCTTATTGATGACGTTTATGACAAGCTCTCTTTGTCTATGTTGTAAGATTCGATCATTTGCTTCTTTTCTCCAGCTTTGATTTTCTTGTTCCTGTGATCCGCCATTCGATGAATGATTCATAAATTCTTTCTTTTTAACCATAATGACATCACCTTTGCTTTCACTTCATTTATCTTATGAGAAGACCGCCGACTAAAAAAGCCGGCAGCTGCACTACGTTCTATTCGTTTATGAGACGATGGTATTCTGCATAAGCTGTAGCCATATCAACTTGCGACCAGAAACGGTGATAGGTGAAACTTGGCGCTCCGTTTTCCCATTTGCCTGTTGCTTCATTAAAAGATGATTGATATTTACTCTCCAGGGCTGACCAAGCTGGGTCTTGCTTGATTTTCGGACGAAGATCTGCAAAGCTCGTATACACTCCGTTACCTCCTCGCTGCGGGTCAGAAGGAATGGTGCTGGAACCAGGGATCTGATTTCCTTGACCAAATGTTCCGTTCCAGCCATTTGGGAAGTACACTTCTTTTTTAAAGAAACGGTGGTAGTCTTCTCTGTCTTCCTCTGTCACAATCCCTACACCATCATTGTAATTCCAAGCAACCTCAAGGAGCTGTGCCGCTGTCTCTTTTGCTCTTATGCCAAGTGCTGTGTAGTTCCCTGTCTCTTTCTGTGTTGCAGCAGCAAAGAATGTGAGCGCTTTGATGAGACTGCCCAGTACACCAGTATCTTGAGTAGGATCTTTTGTAACTGCCGTTAAATTTGGATTACCTGTTGCAGATTGGAATCCGCTCCAAGTGTCAGGCTGACCGCTCCATTCTATATTCCCAGGAATCCAAAACTCTCCGGGTGCACTCGTCGTAGCAACAGCCACATTTGCCCCCCCTAGAATCCTTTGACCCTGACCATCTAAAAAATACCCATCTTGATCCGACACAGGACGCGTGCCAATAAAAATATAATCTAGTGAATAGTTGACCCATTTTGTGATGACAGATTTAGCCATTTGGAAATTTTCAGATGTTTTGTCGCCATCTTTTGCAAAGATATAATAAAGCTCTGCTACACGCTCAATCGGCCATGCTTGCATTCCAAACCAGTTATTGGACGGAGGATCATGGTAAACAGGCGCATCTTCATAAGCCATATCATAAAATGTGCTTCTTCCTGCTGGATAAGCGCTATAGTCTCCATTCCAGCTGTTGGTAGCACCTCCTGCAATCGCTCCCTCTTTTGATTGAAGCCAGACGTAAAATTCAAGCTGTCTCTTTAACGTCTTTTCCCAATCACTTGCACCAGTCGGTGACGATGGCTTTAAGCCTCCCTTATCTGAGGATAAAGCGTAGGCAGCGACTGGGTTTTGATACCCTTGATGACAATGGCTCGCTCCGATACGCCATGACCAATTCGCATATTCTCCAAGTCCCCCGCCCCAAGAGGTATACCATGCCATTAAGTGATGACATGCACTTTTTCCATTTCCAGGATACGGATTACCTTGCTTGCCGCTTCCAATTGTTTGAAAATATTTATCGTACATTCCGTAACGAAGGAAATCCCCCATCTTTTTCGCTTTATCAAGATAGGCTGAACCATTATAGCCAAGTTCCTTTGCCCAATACATTGCCTGTATCGCACGTGCATCAGCGTCCGTCGCATTTGTGTAGCGCCACTGGGCGGCTGGCGCTTGATTTTCTTTTGTGAACAAGCTCATGAAACCTTCATTGGGCTTTCCGGCCGTTTTATCATCTTGTGATGGATGAGGGATGGCCTCCCATACGGATTCTTGTGGACCCCGCTGGAATGTGTTTACATATGCGGCTGTATGTGATGGGTTGAGCAAATTCCCATATTCATACCAGTTGTCTACATCAAGAAGCCAGTGCATTAAATACGTTTCATTCGTTCCGTAAGTTGACCTCAGTTCATGATCAATCGGATCTTGACCAGCAGGGCGAGCACCCGTCAACTGGCTCGGATATTGATCTGGATATGGTTTCTCTGAAGCGTATGTGGCTGGGCTAGATGGATTGTAAGAACTCATATGCGGCTGTTCGTCATGTCCATCTTCGTTTACTGGAATGATAAACTTCTCCATATTATCCCAAGCAGCTTCTAGTTTGCTCCAATCGCCTGTGTAATGCCCATACAATACTTCAAGCCATAACCAGTAGCTGTAAGCTTCTGAAGTGGTCATATGCCCGTAATCAGGCGCCTCGCAAATGAGTGTCTCAACGGAATGATACGGAATGCCTTCTTTTGAAAAATATCCATTCGCATCGTTTTTCATTTGATGATAAAGCGCTAAAAACCGTTCTTTATTTGTCATGTCCTCACCCTTTATATTTATTTATTCGGAAGCGTACCAAATTCTAAAATACCTTGATCAAAAACAGGAATTCTCGCTGTTTTCTGCATATTGGATGTTAATCCTTGAAAGGAATAATCATTTGAGGCATCCCATATATTCGCACCATTTGGCGCAGATAACCGGAACTGTATTTCTTTCTTATGAAGCGATTCGCCTCCTGGAAAAATAGCTACGCCAGTAAAATCGATTTCTGTAAAATAGATATGGGATGATGCGTCATACACCGTTAACGGAGATAAGGAAGCGCCTTCATTGTAGACAGCTGTCACTTGAATATCTTTATCAGTGAATCCCTTCGCAAATATCTCGCTCAGATTGACATAATATCTAAAAGAAAGTGATTGACTACTTCTTGCCGGCCAGCCTGATCGATTGTATAGAATGGCTTTGATCTGAGTAGATGTTGTATCGTTACTCATGACAGCTGCCTCTATAAAAAACTCATCTTCCACTTTTTCTTTAGGCGGAAAATTCGGCAGCTTTGACTGCCCCTGACCAAACAGCTGCACCATTTTGGCTACATTTCCAGTAAAGGCGGCATTATAGTCTGTTGCTACCTCGTTTGATACATAGTCAGAGATGTCATCGGTATACTGATCCTGTGCATTAGGCCCCCCAACAAGCGCTCCATAAAGCGTGTGCCGATGAGAAGAAGGAGTTGTCAGCTGATTAGACCATGAGCCATGTGCAGTTCGATGGTGTGGATGCATCGGCGGATTTTTGCCAAACCCAACGACATAGCTTCTATTTTGCGGATTATCCCCTAACATATAGTGTGTTTGCCTGATCGCAAACGTTTGATATCGATTCTTTTTTTCTTGATCAGAGACCCAATCTCCGTATACAAACGCTAAAAATGCGGCATTTGCTGTATAACGAAGTGACCCCCATTGATCTAACCACGCCAACCCGCCAGGCGTATAAGTGATTCTTTCTACTTTTCCATTTTGAACAAAACCCGTGGACCAGTAATCGAGATTACGCTCTGTCGATTCGATAAACCTTTTCTCCTTTGTGATTCTCGCAAGTAAAATTTGCGAAGCAAAAAAGGTATTGTCCCACGACATCGTAAACGTATAATCCCAATCCTTCGGCCATTCTTCTACTGCTTTTAGTGCTTTGTTTAAATAGGTCTGGTCATTTGTCGCCAAGTACAGCCATATTCCACCCCAAATGAGCTCATCAATATAGCCGCTCCAGGAATTATAAAACGGCTGAGCATTGGTGACACAATCTGTATACTCACCGCGATATTGGTCAGCAAATGCATAAAGCTGCTTTGCATGGGTGAGAAGCTTTGCTGCATAAGGCGCGTCTGTTTCTTTAAAAATAATTGAACCTGCTGCTAAAGCGGCTGCGGTTTGGGCGGCTACTTCTGTTCCTGGACAATGTTCATCAATTTTAAATGCCGGCCGGTTCATCGGCATCACTTCTGCTGGACCCCACCAGCCATGATCCGCATTCCCATCGCCTACTTGTGCCCAAAATTCATTTGGACCTGTATGGGCTTTCAAAAAATAATCGGTTGCCCACTTGATTTGATCTAACATATCATCAAGCAGCTCTGCCTCTTCGTAAGCTTCTCGGTACTCATAGACTGTCCATGCAAGCACGGCTGCAGAGTAAGCCATCGGAAGCCCGAACTTCACATGATCACCAGCATCGTACCAGCCGCCTGTTAAATCATGACCAACATCTTTCCCATCCTCTAGTCCAGAATCCCCTCGCCAGTTAAGACGATTGCTTTCAGGAAGCTTTCCGGAACGCTGGGCTTCGTAAAACAAAATGGATTTTTGAAGCACCTCTACATAGTTGTAATCTGACATGTACCTACTTCTCACCCCTTCTTTTTTCTTAAACGTGAAACATTGAACAAAAAATGACCACCTCCTTGTCATTCCGTACGTGTTTTGTACAGTGTTGAAAAGAATCAAGCGTGTTTCAAAAATGTGCATAGTAAACAGCCATCAGCTTGACGCTCACCGAGGGTTTTCTCCTGATTCTTCATGTGACTGTACCCAAAATGATCATATGTCGTATGAGAACATTTCAGACGGCTAAATTCTCTTTTTTGCTCTATTTGGGTAGAAAGAATGACATACAATCTCTTCTCTCAAAACACGACGTTAAATCAAGATATATGAACCAACAAGAAAATAATTCCAGTTAAAATATTTAGTTAACATAATAATATTATTGTATATAAAAAAGAACGCCCTTTAAGGGCGCTCTTCATTTTTCACATTAGAACAAAGAAAGCTGGTTTTGATCAGGAAGTGCTTCTAAGCAGCCTTGACGATCCAAATACTCAAGGATGGTCTTAGACACTTTTCCTCGTTTTTGTAAATCTTCTTTTGAAAGGAATTCACCATCTTGGCGTGCGCGTACAATATTTAACGCAACGTTTGTTCCGAGTCCAGGGATGGAGTTGAATGGCGGGATTAACCCGTCTCCATCAATGATAAACTCAGTGGCACTTGATCGGTATAGGTCTACTTTTTTAAAGTGATAGCCTCTTTCACACATTTCAAGTGCAAGCTCTAGTACAGTTAATAGGTTCTTCTCTTTCGGTGATGCATCAAGACCTTTTGAGTTAATATCGTCCATGACCGCTCGAATCGCATTCGATCCTTTTGTCATCGTTTCGATATCAAAATCATCTGCACGAACGGTAAAATAAGCCGCGTAGTACAGAAGTGCATGGTGCACTTTGAAATAAGCAATCCGAACGGCCATTAATACATAAGCAGCCGCGTGGGCTTTAGGGAACATGTATTTAATCTTTTTACAAGAATCAATGTACCAGTTCGGTACGTTATTATTCTTCATTTCTTCTTCCCATTCAGGAGGAAGTCCCTTCCCTTTACGAACAGATTCCATGATTTTAAAGGCAAGTGACGGCTCTAAACCTTGATAAATCAGATATACCATAATATCATCACGACAGCCAATCACTTCACTTAGTTCACACGTTTTATTATGAATCAGCTCTTGGGCGTTGCCGAGCCATACATCTGTACCGTGAGATAGACCAGAGATCTGAACAAGCTCCGAGAAGGTGGTCGGTTTTGTATCCTCAAGCATCTGACGAACAAACCTTGTGCCAAACTCTGGGATCCCAAGTGTTCCCGTTTTACATCCAATTTGTTCTTCTGTGACACCGAGAGGTTCCGTTCCTTGGAAGATTTTCATGACCTCAGGATCATCTGTCGGAATCGTTTTTGGATCAATTCCGCTCAAGTCCTGAAGCATCCGAATGACCGTTGGATCATCGTGTCCAAGAATATCTAGTTTCAGCAAGTTATCATGGATTGAATGGAAATCAAAATGTGTCGTTTTCCAATCAGAACCTGTCGCATCTGCTGGATATTGAATTGGTGAGAAATCGTAAATGTCCATATAATCCGGCACTACGATAATTCCGCCTGGATGTTGGCCCGTTGTCCGTTTGACGCCCGTACAGCCCTGTACGAGCCGGTCAATTTCAGCACCTCTCATATGAAGGTTATGATCTCCTGCGTAGCCTTTCACATAACCATATGCCGTTTTTTCTGCAACGGTACCGATTGTACCTGCGCGGTATACATACTCTTCACCAAACAGCTCTTTCGTATAGTTATGGGCAATCGGCTGATATTCTCCTGAGAAGTTCAAGTCGATATCAGGCACTTTATCTCCTTTAAAACCTAAGAACGTTTCAAACGGAATATCGTGTCCGTCTTTTTTATACGGCGTCCCGCATTCAGGACAGTCTTTATCAGGAAGGTCAAATCCTGAGCCAACCGATCCGTCATTAAAGAACTCAGAGTGCTTGCAACTTGGACATACATAGTGCGGCGCAAGCGGGTTCACTTCTGTAATCTCTGTTAATGTCGCAACGAGGGATGAACCAACTGACCCCCTTGAACCAACTAGATATCCATCATCAAGTGATTTCTTAACAAGCTTATGAGAAATTAAATAAATAACAGCGAAACCATGACCAATAATACTCTTTAATTCTTTCTCAATCCGGTCTTCTACAATTTTCGGTAAATCGTCACCGTAGATGCTGCGAGCCATGTTATAGCTCATTTCCCGAATTTCTTCATCTGCACCTTCGATTTTTGGTGTATAAAGATCGTCTTTGATTGGTTTAATACTTTCGACCATCTCAGATACTTTTTGCGTATTCGTCACGACAATCTCTTTCGCCTTTTCGTCCCCTAGGAAAGAGAAGGCTTCTAGCATTTCATCAGTTGTTCTAAAATGAACTTTTGGCAGTTCATGACGATTGAGTGGATTCGCCCCGCCTTGTGATGAAATTAAGATTTTGCGATAAATTTTGTCTTCTGGATGCAGGTAGTGCACATTTCCAGTCGCCACGACTGGTTTATTCAGTTTTTCACCAAGTTTTACAATGTTTGTGATGATCTCTTTTAATGCACGTTCATCCCGAACAAGCTCCAGCTGGAGTAAATGCTGATACACTTCTGGCGGATGAACTTCTAAATAGTCGTAAAATGCAGCAATGTCTTCTACCTCATCAGGTGACTTCTGCATCATCCCTTCAAACACTTCACCCTTATCACAAGCAGACCCAACAATTAAACCTTCTCGATATTTCTCAAGCTGTGAGCGCGGGATACGCGGCACGCGGTAGAAATAATGAATATGAGAAAGTGAAACAAGCTTAAATAAATTCTTTAGACCCGTCTCATTTTGTGCAATCACCGTTGCATGGTAAGGACGTGAGCGCTGATACGCATTGGACTGCCCCATGTTTTCGTTCAATTGATCGTGGTAGGCAATCTCTTTTTCAGCCGCATCTTTTAGCATCTTCAGCATGAGGTAACCAGTTGCTTCTGCATCATAAATCGCCCGGTGATGCTGCGTGAGTTCAATATCGAACTTTTTACACAGCGTGTTCAGCCGGTGATTTTTAAATTCTGGATAAAGGAATCGGCCGAGTTCTAGTGTATCAATGACAGGGTTTGACGCTTTATCGGTTTTTAACAGTCGCTTATATGCTGCATTTAAAAAGCCCATATCAAAGCTCGCATTGTGAGCAACAAGGATATCTTGTCCAATCCACTCTTTGAAATCTCGAACAACATCGACCACATCTGGTGCATCTCTCACCATGTCATCCGTGATACCGGTTAGTTCAATGGTTGTTGCTGATAACGGATGATGAGGATTTGCAAATGCCTCAAAGCGGTCAATGATTTCCCCGCCTTTGATTTTCACGGCTGCAAGCTCAATGATCGTATCATACACAGCAGAGAGTCCTGTTGTCTCAACATCAAATACGACAAACGTCGCATCTTCTAACAAGCGGTGCTCTGGATTATACGCAATCGGTACCCCGTCGTCGACTAAATTGATTTCCACCCCGTACATCATTTTGATGCCATGCTTTTTACTTGCTGCATACGCATCTGGAAAGGATTGTACAACGGCGTGATCTGTCAGGGCAATGGCCTCATGCCCCCATTTTTTTGCTTGTTCAACAAGTTTACCGATGCCAGTGACAGCATCCATCTGGCTCATTGGCGAATGCAAATGAAGCTCAACACGCTTTTCTCCCTCAGGTGCAGTATCTTCTTTCAGCTGAGGTTTCATTTCATTGACGTCATTTGCGATCATGACAAGATCTCTCACAAACGTATCGTTTTGAATGCTTCCTCTTGCTTTGACCCACATCCCTTTTTTCAAGGATTTCATGAGCTGAGCATCTTCTTTTTCTCTCGCAAACATTTTGATCAAAATACTATTCGTATAATCGGTAATTTTAAAGATACAAAGGGTTCTACCGCTTTTTAGTTCGCGCGTTTCTGCATCGAACACGTACCCTTGGACGGTGATTCGTCTTTCTTCGTCCATAATACTATCAAGCGTACGTATTTCTTCATTGTCTTTGATTTGATAGCCAATCATCAGAGGGCCAGAAGGAGCTTCCTCTTGATCCTCACTTTCCTTCTTCTCCATCTCAACAAGGGCTTGCATGGCTCTTTCTTGATCTTCAGCGAGTTTTTGTTCTCTGAACTTCTGAATCTCTTGATCTGATACAAAAATTTCTGTATCAAATTGAAGTTCTGGAAAACCAACTTGTTTAAATGCAGCCTGAAGCATTGGGCTATATTTCTTCTTGATGGCCAGAGCCTCAGTTTCGCTTTTTGTTTTGATGATGATCTTATGTCCAGACAGCGCTGGTTTTTGCTGTTGAAGCAAGCTGATGATTGGGGGAGAAATTCCTTGAAGCTCTTCCACACAATGTGACCAATACGATTGAACGAGCTCTTCAGATATGTGCGGATCATTGACTTCAATTGTACAAGTGACTTGTGCGATATGAGAAAATGCATTTGTCAGCCTGCTTAAAAACATTGCATATACTTGGTAAGGCAAAAGCGCCTTAAATTTAAAATGGAAATGCCACGTTTTTGCCGCCTTATGCACCGTCAATTTGACGATCTCGCCTTCTTCAAAGTAACGACTGAGGTCATCATCTGTCATTTGAATCTGATTGAGTAATATATGAAATTGCCGCCGGGTAATCGGTAATTGTTCATCCAAGACAGGACCCTCCTTTTGCAAATCAGAAAGGTACCTCTTTTTTGCAGGAGGTACCTTCATTTTTTTGTTCGTTTTTTATGCTTGGCGTATAAATGAAATCAGTTCATCAACAGATACTTCGTGTGATTCACCTGATTTTCTGAATTTCACTTCGACAATACCTTCTTCTGAACGTTTCCCGCAGCTAATGCGAATTGGCAGTCCAATTAAGTCACTGTCGGCAAATTTGACGCCTGCACGCTCTTGACGGTCATCGAAAAGGACATCATAGCCCTCTTCCTGTAAACGCTCATACAGCGTTTCAGCCAGTTCCTTTTGTGCATCGTTTTTCATATTTAAGGCAAGTAGATGAAGATCATATGGCGCAACTGTTTCTGGCCAAATAATCCCCTTGTCATCATGATGCTGTTCAACAATCGCAGAAAGGGTTCTAGAAATTCCGATGCCATAGCAGCCCATGATCATTGGCTGCGCACGTCCATTTTCATCGAGGTATGTTGCATCCATTACCTCTGAATAACGTGTGCCTAGCTTAAAGACTTGTCCTACTTCAATTCCTTTTGCGAACTGGATTGTGCCTTCACCATCTGGAGAAACGTCTCCTTCTTGAATCAAGCGAAGATCTGTGTATTCCTTCACTGACAGATCACGAGCAGGATTAACATTGACATAGTGATAATCCGATTCATTTGCACCTGCAACTGCATTTGTCATTCCTTTTACAGCGTGGTCTGCATAAATCGTTACTTCCGCTTCAAGCTTCACTGGTCCAACAAATCCTGGTTCTGTTCCAATCACGTCTAGTACTTCCTCACGTGAAGCAAGCTCTACAAGCTGTGCTCCAACTAAGTTTTTCACTTTCACATCATTTACTTCATGATCGCCTCTTGTCAGGACAAGTACATACGCATCGTCCGCTTTAAACAAGACAGATTTGATACATGTAGAAGGAGCTACTTCTAAGAATGACGCAACATCTTGTATTGTCTTCACCTGCGGCGTGTGTACTTTCTCAAGTTCTTTGAAGTCCGCAGGGTTTGCTTCTTCTCCGTGATACACAGCCTCAGCCATTTCAATGTTCGCAGCGTAGGAAGATGTGTCAGAGTATGCGATTGTATCTTCTCCTACTTCTGACAGCGCCATAAACTCATGTGTATCTTTTCCTCCCATTGCCCCAGAATCGGCAATGACGGGTCTAAAGTTAAGACCTACTTTTGAAAAGACATTCGAGTAAGCTGTAAACATCTTGTTGTATGTGTCATCAAGGCTCTCTGGTGAAGAGTGGAATGAATAGGCGTCCTTCATAATAAATTCACGTCCGCGCAATAACCCAAAGCGAGGTCTTTGTTCATCACGGAATTTAGATTGGATTTGATACAGTGTCAAAGGAAGCTTTTTATACGATTTGACTTCACTGCGTACGAGTGATGTGATCACTTCTTCGTGTGTTGGGCCAAGTGCAAACTCGCGGCCATGGCGATCTTTCATACGCATGAGTTCTGGACCGTATGTATACCATCTTCCTGACTCTTGCCACATTTCTGCTTGCTGCAGCACTGGCATTAACAGCTCAGCTGCTCCCGCCTTTTCCATTTCCTTGCGAACAATGGCTTGAATGTGCTGAATCACTTTATGTGCTAAAGGCAGGTAATGATAGATACCGCTCGTGTTTTGTCTAATAAATCCAGCTCTTACTAACAGCTGATGACTTTTTGCCTCAGCATCTGCCGGCACCTCTCGAAGAGTTGGAATGAAAGTCAGGGATTGTCTCATGTCGTTACACCTCATTTAAGAAATAGGACTTCTCACAAAAACTCTTGTTTCCCAGAATGAGAAACAAGAGACAATGGTTTTTATAAAAATAATCGCTGGATGTCATTCCATGTCACTACTAGCATTAATAGCATGAGGAACGCAACACCAATGAAGACAACAAGTGCCTCTTTCTCACGATTAATTGGTTTGCCGCGAATGGCTTCAACGAATAGGAAAAGTAATCTTCCTCCGTCTAATGCAGGAATCGGTAATAAATTCACGATCCCTAAGTTGATACTAAGAAACGCAGCAAACTGCATTAATGTTAACACACCTTGTTTCGCTACTTCTCCTGTCATGTCATATATTCCAACAGGACCTGCAAGCATATCTAACGAAAATTGTCCTGTGACAATCTTTTGCAAGTTCGTTAAGATGAGACCTGCTGTAGATATCACTGTAGTGCCTGAGGATGAAATGACTTTGAGAAAGCCATTTTCCGTTGGCGGATAAGAGCCAAAACGGCCAATGGTTTTTCCTTCTGCCTTCACAGCTTCCGGTACAACCTGAATGGTGCTTTCTTTGCCATCTCGGTCAATGACGACATTCATTTTTTTATCTGGGTTTTTTTGAACCGTTTGAACAACGTCTGTCCAAGAATTCATTTTATCCCCGTTAATTGAAACGATATGATCTCCCTGCATAAGCCCAGCTTGCGCTGCCCGGCCGTCTTTTGTCAGCTTACCAAGTACAGGATCATCCACGGTTACACCTTGAATAAATCCTAAAGCCACAAGAATCACATATGCCAAGATAAAGTTCATAATCGGTCCAGCTGCAATGGCTTTAATGCGCTGCCATACTGTTTTTGAACCAAACTGACGGTTGTATGGTGCAATTTGAATTTCTTCACCATCTGCAATATAGAAGCTTGTTTGGCTTACATTGTAGCCAGTAAGGATGTCTTCATTTCCAGCCTCATATCCTGAAATTCTCATCGCATGATCTAAATCAATTTGTTCAACTTCAATGACAAGTGCATCAGGATATTTCTCTTTATCATTTAAAATGATTTTTTCTACTTCATTTTGCTCATTGAATAAGAGCCCCACTGTATGACCCGGTTTAATTTCAATGACTTCAGGATCTTCTCCAGCCATTTTAACAAATCCGCCGATTGGCAGAAGTCTGATGGTATAGACGGTTTCTTTTCGTTTAAAGGAGAAAATCTTCGGTCCAAAACCAATTGCGAACTCGCGGCATAAAATGCCTGCGCGCTGCGCCATAATTAAATGGCCAAGCTCGTGGAAAAAAACGAGCGTTCCAAAAATAATAATAAACGCAATCACTGTATTCACGAACATACCACCTTATGCGAGGATTGATTGAACAAAGTCTCGTGTATCTTTGTCCACTTCATGGATATCTTGCAAACTAGGCGTTGAAATCACATGATGTCTGTTCAGTGCCTTTTCAATCAATTCTTCAATTTGCAGGAACGTTACTTTGCCTTTTAGAAATGCATCAACAGCAATTTCATTGGCTGCATTAAGCACAGTAGGCATTGTCCCTCCTATTTTACCTGATTCATAAGCAAAATGTAAGCAGCGATACCTGTCAAAATCCGCTTTTTGGAAATTTAATTGTCCAATCTCCCAAAGGTTTAATGATTTCGCTTCTTTTAATGGCGCTCTATCAGGGTAAGTGAGCGCGTATTGAATCGGAACCCTCATGTCAGGTGTACCTAACTGAGCCATGACACTTTTGTCGTGGAATTCCACCATGGAATGGATGATGCTCTCTTTATGTAACAGCACATCAATTTGATCGTATGGGATATCAAACAGCCAATGCGCCTCAATCACCTCAAGCCCCTTATTCATCATGGTCGCTGAATCAATCGTGATTTTTGCGCCCATGGACCAGTTTGGATGATTCAGCGCTTCTTCAACCGTGACACCTTCAAGCTCCGTGCGTTTTTTATCTCGGAAACTGCCGCCTGAAGCTGTGACGATTAAGCGTTCAATGTTTTTAGCTTGTTCACCTTGCAGGGATTGAAAAATAGCGGAGTGTTCACTATCGACAGGAAGTAAAGGCACGTCATACTTTTTGGCGTACTCTTTTACTATATGACCAGCTGTCACAAGTGTTTCCTTATTTGCAAGTGCGATCGTCTTTTTTTGTTCAATGGCTTTTAATGTCGGCACAAGTCCGACACTTCCTACCAGTGCATTGACCACAACATCCACTGCATCATAGGTCGCTGCTTCGATGTTCGCTTCATCACCCGCAGCCATTTTGACATCGTATTGAAATGAATGACCTTTTAACGTGCGATAGGTCTCTTCGTCTACACATCCAACAAATTCAGGCTGAAATTGTTCAATGATAGGGATGGCCTTGTCTATATTTCTGCCAAACGTCATCGCTTTCAACTTGAATTTGTCTGGATGCTGCCTGATCACATCTAATGTTTGTTCTCCAATTGATCCTGTTGCGCCTAATAGCGAAATATATTTCAAATTGCCACTCCTTCTCTCGTTCAATTAGTTTCTATGAGGTTAGCTAGCAAACGTGGCCAGCAATAAATATAAAAACGGCAGAACGAATAAAAAGCTGTCAAACCTGTCCAAAATTCCGCCATGACCTGGGAGTATTGTCCCTGAATCCTTCACATGGTAATGACGCTTTAAAGCAGATTCCACAAGGTCGCCAAGCTGTCCAAAAATACTGAGCAAAAGAGTAATAAACATAACAAGCAGATATGATGGCAAAAATCCTGTAACCGCCTGGAACACAAGTGACAGCACGACCGCTGTGACGATTCCGCCGATAAATCCTTCTACTGTTTTGTTTGGGCTGATCTCTGGCCAAAGCTTTCGTTTCCCCATAGATTTCCCAATAAAATAGGCACCTGAGTCAGTGGACCAAATAATCACCGCTGCGAAGAAGATCGCACTCATGCCATACAAGCCTCTAATTTGAATAAAATAATAGAAACTAACGCCAATATATAATGTGGCTAATATAACAAAAGCAACCTCATCGAATGTGAAAGAGTTTTTGCTCAGAACTGTATAAGTTAAAAGGATTAAGACTGCAAATAAAGCAATCTGCATTTTTGATGCGTCTACGTTCGGGAAGAAGCTATTTTCTCCGCCCATTAAAAGCCAAAGCAATATTAAGCTGACAATGCCAGGAAAGCTGAAAATCGAAATCTTTTTCATTCTAAGAAGCTCAAAGAGAGCGACACTTCCCATTAAATAAATCAGCAGGGTAAATGGCATTTGTCCATAAATCACTGCAAGTAAAAACACTGCAGCTGCCAGAACACCCGTCAAAATTCTTTGTTTCATCTGCACCACCCTCTAAATTCCACCGAACCTCCGGCCGCGGCGCTGGTACTCTCCGATAGCGCCTATGAGATGCTCATCAGAAAAGTCAGGCCAAAGCACATCCGTAAAGACAAACTCGCTGTATGCAATTTGCCAAAGCATAAAGTTGCTTAATCTAATTTCTCCACTCGTACGAATAAGCAAATCCGGATCTTGAAGAGATTCTGTCATTAAATAAGCTGAAAACATCTCTTCTGTTATGTCTTCTGCTCGAAGCTTGCCTTCTTTGACTTTTTCAGAAATTTGTCTGCATGCAGAAATAATTTCTGTCCGTCCTCCATAATTGAGCGCAAAATTTAAAATGAGTCCGTCATTATTCGCCGTACTCTTCACTGCGTTCTCTACCGCTTTTTTCGTATGCTGCGGGAGGCCGTCTGGATCACCTGTTAAACGTACACGGACATTTTCCTCGATGAGTTCAGGCAGATAGATGTTTAGAAACTCTTCAGGAAGCTTCATTAAAAAGTCTACTTCTAATTTTGGACGTTTCCAATTTTCTGTAGAGAAAGCATACAAAGTCAGCACTTTGACATTCAGCTCATTTGCAAGCTTGGTCATGCGCTTGACAACTTTCATTCCTTCATGATGTCCTGCTACCCGTGGAAGCGCACGTTTCTTCGCCCATCTTCCATTCCCATCCATGATAATGGCGATATGTTCAGGAATTTCTCCATTTAATATGTCTTCTTTTGTCAGGCTTTCTAAGTTGGAAGCTGCTGTTTGCTGATTCTTCCAATTTTTGAGTATATTGAGCATGAGATTCCTCCATCACCCAAAAAGGTTGCGTTCCCGCTAATAATATAGTCCTCAACAGTATTAACAAAAAAACCCCCTGTAAACATGAAGAGGGTCTTTTCACTATTATCTATTGTACATAGTTTTTTCTTAAACTTCCATGATTTCTTTTTCTTTATCTTTTGTCACTTCATCAATTTTAGCGACATATTCATCTGTCAATTTTTGAACATCCTCTGTAGATGATCTTAATTCATCTTCAGTGATCTCCCCATTTTTCTCTAGCTTTTTCAATTCATCGTTTGCATCACGACGAACGTTACGAACAGCTACTTTTGCTTCTTCTGAGTATTTTCTCACAACTTTTACAAGTTCTTTACGTCTTTCTTCTGTTAGTGCTGGGATCGCAATACGGATCACGTTTCCGTCACTAGTTGGTGTGATACCAAGATCAGACTTTTGGATCGCCTTTTCGATATCACCAATCGCTGTTTTATCGTAAGGTGTGATAATCAGCATACGTGCTTCTGGCACTGTAATTGACGCAATTTGGTTTAGTGGTGTTTGCGCCCCATAGTAATCCACTGTTACTTTGTCTAAAAGGGAAGCATTAGCTCTGCCCGCACGGACAGTTGCTAGTTCACGTCCGTATGCTTGAACGGCTTTTTCCATTTTTTCTTTTGTTTGGTTCAACACTTCTTTTGACACGTTATTTCCCCCTCACGATCGTTCCGATTGATTCGCCATTGACGGCACGTTTAATATTACCTTCTTCCATAATAGAGAAGACAATTAATGGAATGTCATTGTCCATACATAATGAGGACGCAGTAGAATCCATTACAGCAAGCCCTTCTTTTAGTACATCAAGATATGAAAGCTTATCATATTTTACTGCATCCGCATCTGTACGAGGATCAGCACTGTAGACACCGTCTACATTGTTTTTCGCCATTAAAATGACATCTGCTTCAATTTCAGCTGCACGAAGTGCTGCTGTTGTATCAGTAGAGAAATAAGGGTTACCAGTACCTGCAGCAAAAATCACGACACGTTTCTTCTCAAGGTGACGGATCGCTTTTCTTCTTATGTATGGCTCTGCAACCTGTCTCATTTCAATAGAGGTTTGTACTCTAGACTGAATGCCAAGCGTTTCTAGGCTGTCTTGTAATGCCAATGAATTCATCACTGTTGCAAGCATCCCCATATAGTCTGCTGTTGCCCGGTCCATTCCTAAGTCACTGCCTGTCTTACCACGCCAAAGGTTTCCTCCGCCTACAACGACTGCAACTTCAACATCAAGCTCTGCAATTTCTTTTACTTGCTTTGCAATTGATTGAATGACAGTTGGGTTAATTCCATTTCCAGCATCACCAGCTAGTGCTTCTCCACTTAGCTTCAGTACAATGCGATTATATTTCGGTTTGCTCATGATAACCTCCAAGTGTAAACTATACCGTCTCTTATTATGCGTAAGAAACCGTCTTTTGTAAATCAATATCCTCTAAAAAATAGGGAACACAGTGCTTGTGCTCCCTAAAAAAGCCCCAGAGAGCTTTTCAAACATTATTTTTTCACTTGGCTCATAACTTCTTCAGCAAAGTTGTCTTGACGCTTTTCGATACCTTCGCCCACTTCATAGCGAACATAAGTTTGAACAGTTGCGTTTTTCGCACCTACAACTTGTTTCACTTTTTCATCTGGGTTTTTAACGAATGCTTGGTCAAGTAAGCAAATTTCTTCGAAGAATTTGTTTAGACGGCCTTCTACCATTTTAGCAACGATATTTTCAGGCTTTCCTTCTTGAAGCGCTTGTTGTGTTAATACTTCACGCTCACGGTTTGCTTCTTCTTCAGACACTTGGTCACGAGAAATGTATTTAGGGTTTACAGCAGCAACGTGCATTGCGATGTCTCTCGCAAGCTCTTCATCAGTTGTTCCGTTAAGAACCGCTAATACACCGATGCGTCCGCCCATGTGTAAGTAAGAACCGAATGCAGCGTTATCTTCTTTTGTGATGACTGAGAAACGGCGCAGCGTAATTTTTTCTCCGATTTTCGCAATTGCAGAAGTAATATGTTCTTCAACTGTTGAACCATTTTCCATTTTAGAAGCATGTGCTTCTTCAATTGTTGCAGGTTTCGCAGCAAGTAAATGATCAGCAAGTTCGTTAAGAAGATTTTGGAATCCTTCGTTTTTCGCAACGAAATCAGTCTCAGAGTTCACTTCTAGGATAACGCCAGTGTTGCCGTCAGTTTTAATAAGAGTTAATCCTTCTGCCGCAATACGGTCTGCTTTTTTCGCAGCTTTTGCGATCCCTTTTTCTCTTAGAAGATCGATTGCTTTATCGATGTCACCATCAGTTTCTGTTAACGCTTTTTTACAGTCCATCATACCTGCACCAGTTTTTTGACGCAGTTCTTTTACTAATTGAGCAGTAATTGCCATTTTACATTTCCTCCTTCTATGTTAAAACACGGATTACTAGGTGAAAAAAAGGTGATAAAAGGCAGTTCCCTCTTATCACCTTTTGAATAGGTTACGCAGTTGTTGTTTCAGTTTCTGTCGTTTCTTCTACAACAGCTTCTTCTTCGCCTTGTTTAGACTCAAGAATCGCATCTGCCATTTTAGCAGTTAGAAGTTTTACAGCACGGATTGCATCATCGTTTGCAGGGATCACAACATCAATTTCGTCTGGATCACAGTTTGTGTCAACGATACCGATAATTGGGATATTCAATTTACGAGCTTCTGCAACTGCAATACGCTCTTTACGAGGGTCGATAATGAAAAGTGCATCTGGAAGACCCTTCATGTCTTTGATTCCGCCTAGGAATTTTTCAAGACGTTCTAATTCTTTTTTCAGTTGAACGACTTCTTTCTTAGGAAGAACTTCGAACGTACCGTTTTCTTGCATTTTTTCAATATCTTTTAAACGTTTGATACGTTTTTGGATTGTTTCAAAGTTTGTTAACGTTCCACCAAGCCAGCGTTGGTTTACATAGAACATACCAGAACGGATTGCTTCTTCTTTCACTGAATCTTGTGCTTGCTTTTTCGTACCAACGAAAAGAATTTTTCCTCCGTCAGCAGCAAGGTTTTTCGTGAAGTTGTAAGCTTCCTCTACTTTTTTCACCGTTTTTTGAAGATCGATGATGTAGATACCGTTACGCTCTGTAAAGATGTAACGCTTCATTTTTGGGTTCCAACGGCGTGTTTGGTGACCGAAGTGAACACCAGCTTCTAGCAATTGTTTCATAGAAATAACTGACATGTTGTTGCCTCCTAATATAATGGTTTTTTTTCCTCCGCTTAAGTCATGTTCACATAAAACTGCGCCACGGCAGCACCTTCATACGAATCATTAAGCGTGTGTATTTAACACCAAGAAATAATATAACACATGATGGACTGACAATCAAGAATCCTTTACAGCTTTCCGCTAAATTTTAATAAAAGCTCGATTTCTGTCTTGCCCGTTTTTAATTCTTTCGCTATTTCTTCTAATGATAGCCCTTGATCATATAAGGCCTTTACTTGATCCTCAAATGTTTCTTCTATTTCACTTTCAGAAGGCACAGAAGCTTCTGTTTCAAGACTTGAAACGGGTTCGTTTACCTTCTCTTCCTGCACCTCAACTTCGCTAAGGAGAGCCGACAGGTGCTCTGGAACTGGATCTTCACTTTCTACCGATTGCTGGGATTCAATTGGTGGTTGTGGTTGCTTTGGTGTCTGAAGATCCGATTTCAGCTCTTCAGCAGAAAAATCAGGGGAAGTGGCTGCAGCTTTTGATAGTTTTTCATTCTCTTCTTTGACTTCCATCAAAAATGCAGCCAGGGTATTTTCCGTTTCTTCTAAAAGCTCTCGCTGCTTTTGTTCTGTTGCCTTCAGCGAATTCATTCTCGTGTATAAAATGATCACAAAATAAATAAGTGCAGCATGAAGCATAAAGCTAATCAGCCATAGCATATTTTTTCACTCACTAACTCTTTAAGATTGAATGGCTTTATCAAGCAGATGCTTAAGCTTGAACAATGCCTTTGAATGAATTTGCGAAATGCGAGAGGTCGATAAATTAAGCACTTGACCGATTTCCGTTAACGTCAATTCCTCTTTATAGAAAAGACTAATCACAAGCTTTTCTTTTTCCGAAAGCTCTGTCATTTTTTCGGCAAGCTGTTCAATTAATTCATCTTTCAGCATTTTTTCTTCAGGTGTCACAGTCTTTTCGTCACGAATCATGACTTGAACGTTTTCTCCGTCTTCTTGATCATGCAGCTTCTCATCAATCGAGAGCAAATTCGCAAAGAACCCTTCATTCATCGTTGTGACCACATCTTGTTCACTCATGCCGAGTTCTTCAGCAACCTCTGTTGGTGTCACATTTCGCAAATATCGCTGTTCAAGCTTTTCAATTGCCGCTTCTACTTTTTTTGTTTTTTCTCTTGATGTACGAGGCAGCCAGTCCTCTTTACGAAGACCGTCGATGATGGCCCCACGAATTCTGAAGGATGCATATGTATCAAACTTCAGATCTCTTCCGGGGTCAAATTTTTCAAGGGCATCATATAAACCGAGCATCCCTAGACTGATCAAGTCTTCTTTGTGCACTGACTTCGGGAGACCGATGGAAATTCTTCCAACATGATATGTGACGAGCGGCATATAGCGGCGCATAAGATCATCTCCAGCAGCTGGGTCCTTCCACTCTTTCCATCTAGCCCATAGCGCCTGATCTTCGTAATTTAAGGATTGCATCTTTCTCCCCCTATACTTCCTTAGTTATATCTTCATAATGCCTTGTTTCACAGTGCGGATCTCAAGTTCTGTTGTAAGCGGATCGAATTCAATCGTGCGTCCATTGTTCCCGCCCGTGTCCTCACTAATGATCGGGATATGATGAAGAGACAGATGTTCTTTCACAGCTGATACATTTCTAGGTCCAATTCTCATCAGATCATTGGTTGACTTAAATTTAAACATTTCTGCGCCGCCAGCAAGCTTCGCTTTTAGCGCATGTTTGCGTGCTCCTTCTTTTAAGAGCAGATCAATTGTATGCTTGACACCTGTATCTGCATACTTAGCCAAGTTCTCTACCGCTCCTTTTGAAAGAGAGGAGTCTGGAAGCATGACATGGACAAGTCCTGCCAGTTTTTTTTCTTGGTCAAAAAGGACAAGTCCTACGCAAGAACCAAGACCGGATGTCCGAATACGGTCCGGTGTTTTCACAAGCTGAACATCCGCTATACCAACCTTTACAACTGCCGGAATCTGCACGTTCATTATAGGTTACCTAATGCTTTGAACAGTTTTTCAAACGATTCAAAGTCTGGTAATAGAAACATATTTCCTTTCAGCTCTTGCTTATTTTGATCATCAAAAATCGATGTATCAATCACAATTGCCTGATCGCCGAGAGGACTAAACTGCATTAACCCTTCACTAATGACAGCCCCGAACATATCGAGCGTGACATCTGGAACACTTGGGTGAAGCTGCAGTTTTGTTAAATCGGCAAGTGCTGATAAATAAGAACCTGCTAAAATATTTCCTAGCTCATGAAGCGCTGATGTTCCTAGCATGTGTTCATGAATCGTATCAATATCAAATGCTGGGTCCTGAACAAGCTCCCTTACAAATTGTTCAGCTTGTTCAAACGGCATAATGAAAAAGATTGAACCGGTAAGATCACCCTCCATTCGCAAAAAGATACTGGCAACTGGAAGGTCTGCTCCACCAAAGAAATCCATTAAATCTTCAAACGAGAGAACTTTGACAAAAGGAACAGCCATATCAATTTTGCGATTCAATAGGCTGGCAAGAGCAGACGCTGCATGGCCTGCTCCGATATTCCCAACCTCACTTAATATATCTAGCTGTTCATCTTTAATTTCATTGAAAATGCTCATTTCACATCCCCCTTAATGAACAGGTGCATCTTGCACGCTCTTGTCGAGGACCGCACCAGCATGAATGATATTGAATAGACGCTGATCATGCTTAATAATTCCTGTCACCCATGACAGTCCTTCTTTTTCAGCTGAATCAGTAGAAGATTCTACCTCTTCCTGATGGACAGTAATGACATCATTTGCTTCATCAACAATCCAGCCGACTTCAATGTCACCAACTTGTACAATAATCATTCTTGTTTCGTCTGTAATCTCGTTGTCAGTTGATCCAAGTCTCACTCTAAGGTCAATGACAGGTGTCACGACACCGCGTAGATTAATGACACCGCATATATAAGGGGCAACGCCAGGAACTCTTGTCGGCTGCTGCCATTTTTCAATGGACTTTACTTCTGATACTGAAATGGCGTATTCTTTTTTGTTTACGATAAACACAATCATCTTTTCGCCAGTTTTGATATCTGTACTCATTTCAGACCGCTCCTCTATTGTTTTTTACTTGATCAGTGCATTACAGTCAACGATGAGTGCAACCTGACCGTCACCTAAGATTGTTGCGCCTGATATCGCAAATACGTTTGGTAGGTAATCTCCAAGTGATTTTAATACGACCTCTTGCTGACCGATAAACGAATCGACCACAAATGCTGTTAGCTTGTCTCCTTTACGGACAACAATAATGTGCAGTTCTTCTTCTAAATCATTCGCATTTGGTACGTTGAACTGTTTCTTCAAGTACACAACCGGTACGATAAATCCGCGGAAATCAATGACTTCACGATCATGCGTTTGAAGGATGTCACTCTTCTTAATGACAGCCGTTTCTATAATAGAAGAAATCGGAATAGCAAATGTTTCTTCCTCTAGTTTCACAAGAAGTACGGAAATGATCGATAATGTGAGTGGAAGCTGAATTGAGAAAAGTGAGCCTTGACCTTCTGTTGAGTTAATACTCACAGAACCACCTAATGATTCCAGCTTGTTTTTCACAACGTCAAGACCTACACCTCGGCCCGAGATATCAGAAATCGTATCCGCTGTAGAGAACCCTGCTGCAAAGATCAATGAATCAATTTGGTGATCTTCAAGTGTTTCCGCTTCTCTTTCCGTAATAACTCCGCGCTCTAATGCTTTTTCAAGGACCTTTTTACGGTTAATCCCGCCGCCATCATCTTCTACTTCAATGAAGACATGGTTTCCGCTATGATATGCTTTTAAAAGAACAGTTCCTTTTTCTGGTTTGCCTTTTTTCACACGTTCTTCTGGTGATTCAATCCCGTGATCGAGACTGTTTCTAAGTAAGTGTAAGAGCGGATCGCCAATTTCATCGATCACTGTTCGATCAAGCTCTGTCTCAGCACCTTCAATGATCAGTTCAATTTTCTTATTGAGCTCTTTCGTCAATTGACGAATCATACGAGGGAATCTGTTAAACACCGTTTCTACAGGCACCATTCTCATGTTCAAGATGATCGATTGCAGGTCGCCAGAAATACGGGACATTCTTTCCACTGTATCCGTGAGTTCGTTGTTTTCAAGTTCTTTGGCAATCTGTTCTAAACGTCCTCTATCTATGACAAGCTCTTCAAACAGGTTCATAAGTGAATCTAGACGATCGATGTTGACACGGATCGTTTTCGTTCCGCCGGCAGCTGCACCGTTATTGCCATTTGCTTTTGGCGCATCGTTTGCTGGCGCTTTAGTGGCAGGAACTGTGGCTTCTTCATTTTTCTGCTCAGGTTTCGCTGCTTTTGTTTCAGCCGGAGCCGCTTCTTCAAAGGCAGAGACTTCAGAAATCTCCACTTGTTCAACCTCTGAGATCGCTGTCACGATTTTTTTCACTTCTTCCATCGGCTGTTTCGATAAGTAAGAAATGCTGAATTCAGATTCAAAATCTTCTGATTCTAAAAGTTCTGCATTCGGAACCGTTTTGACAACTTCTCCTGCTTCGTTCAGTCTTTCAAAAATCATATAGACACGAACGGCTTTTAATAAGCATGCGTCACTTAATGTCACGGTCAGCTCATAACATTTAAAGCCTTGTTCTCTTGCTTCATCAAGAACTGTTCGTTCAAATTCGTTATAATCTAGGTCGCTTGCAGCTGATGATGCTTCAGCTGTCTCAACGGCAGATGCTGTTTCTGCATGGCTTCCTGTCACATCTAGTTTTTTACTAATCTCCGTGACATCACGTTTTCCATCCCCGCCCTCTGCAATCGATTGAACCATTGCTTCAAGGTGATCGAGTGCTTCAAACATCGTATCCATTGATTCAGGAGTGACAATCATTTGTTCGTTTCTGATGGCATCAAACATGTTTTCTAAATGATGTGTTAATTGAGCCATATCATCATAGCCCATCGTTGCACTCATGCCTTTCAGTGTATGAGCGGCTCTGAATATATCATTCACTAGCTGCAAGTCTGTTGGGTTCTTTTCTAATTCAAGAAGTTTTTCATTACAAGTTTGTAAGTGTTCTCTGCTTTCATCTAAAAAGATATCTAAGTATTGGTTTACATCCAACGTGTTCACGCCCTCTCTTTTTTCATGGAGCTTATAATTGCATGTGCGATGTCATCCACATGCCTTGTTTCATGTGCAAGGCCTGCTTTAATGACTGATTTAGGCATTCCGAAAACAACACATGATTCTTCTTTTTCTGCAATGACTTTTGTATGACCACTTGCGACCATTTTTTTGACACCTTCTGTGCCGTCACTACCCATTCCTGTCATAATGACAGCGATTTTCTCGTAACCTTTTATGTTGCTGATGGATTCAAATAAATAGTTAACAGAAGGTTTGTGACGGCTGTCAGTGTCTTCTGGGGACAGCCTGATCACTAAAGCTGCCCCTTGTTCATGAAGTGACATATTCAATCCACCAGGAGCTATGTAAGCCACTCCATTTTTAGCGATGTCTCCATCTTGAGCTTCTTTGATCGTAATTTGTGATAAATGATCTAATCTAGTAGCCAGCGATGCCGTAAATCCTGCCGGCATATGCTGCACAATCAAAATCGGCGCCTCTATGTCTTTTGGCAGCTTCGTGACGACTCGTTGAAGCGCCCTAGGCCCTCCCGTAGATGTTCCGATTGAAATAATCTTTCGGAGTGATGAGCCGCTTCTTACTTCTTGCAGGCGGGGAGCGGCCGCTGGAATTGGACTTGGCGGCTTCATGAACGGCTTAGGAGAAACTTGTTTCTCAGTACGTTTTCTGGACAGGCCTGCCGCAAGTACCCGCTCTACAATTTGACCTCTTACTTTGTGTAAATCGAGCGAAATACTTCCTGAAGGCTTTGTCACAAAGTCAAAAGCACCGAGTTCTAAGCAATGGATGGTTAATTCCTTCCCTTGCTTCGTCTGGCTTGACACCATAATCACAGCAAGGTCGTGTTCAGCCAGAATTTGTTTTAATGCTTCTGTTCCATTTAGAACAGGCATTTCCACATCAAGTGTGACAACATCTGGATTCAATTCCTTAATCCGTTTTAAGGCATCTTCTCCATTTCGCGCCGTTCCGACGACTTCAATTTCTTGCTCGGCACTTAGGAAATCACTGATGAGTTTTCTCATAAAAGCCGAGTCATCTACTACAAGCACTCTAATCATGAGTCCACCTTCCTCCTTTTAAAAAAAGAGGACAACTTATCTATAAACGTATGCTGCTCTCTCTGTGCCTCTCTTATCTGCTGATGATAAAGCGTTTCAGCCAGCATTTTAATGGTTTTACTTAGCCTTGAATGAGGCTGCTTCATATAAAATGGCATTTGTTCAGTGACTGCTTTAGGAACAGCAGGATCATCAGGTACCGCACCAGCAAATACAAGCTTTCGGTGTAGAAATGACGTCACCACTCCTGCTAATTTCCGGTACGTTTCAGACCCTTCTGACGGGGTTTTACACCGGTTGACAATGATTTGAACAGACTGTTCAAACTGATGAATGGCTAAGTGCTTAATTGCGCTGTAGGCATCCATGATGGATGTTGGTTCTGGCGTTGTCACAACGACCACTTCTCCTGCCGATAAAACAAATGGGAGTTGATCTTTTGACAAGCCTGCACCCATATCAAAGAATATACAATCAAAGTCATTCAATATTTTCTCCATCTCTTCTAAAAAGAACGACCATTGATCTTTGTCTAAAGAAAACAGCTGTTCAAGCCCGCTTCCGCCAGAAATGTAATACAGATTGTCCGTTCCTTTTGTCATAGCCGCTTGGAAGGATTTTTTTCTAACAAGCACGTCTAATATAGAGCTGGTCGATGTTTTCCCTAGTAAAATATCAATATTCCCCATGCCAAAGTCGAGGTCGATGATGAGCACTTGCTTGCCCGTACTTGCGATAGACAGTGCCATATTCAGCGTCAAATTCGATTTACCTACTCCGCCTTTACCGCTCATGACAGCAATGGTTTTCGCTTGTCCATTCGCATGAAGAGAGTTCGGTACAATCAGTTGATTCTGCTGAACAAGCTTTCTTAAACCTTCGGCTTGGTCAGGCTTCATCATTGTAAGACCATCCTTGTCAAATCAAGGGGGGAACTCTCAAGAATATCCTCAGGTACATTTTGACCATTTGTTAAAAACCCGAGCCCGATTTGAGATTCTGCAATGATTTGAAAGATCGTTCCCATCGTGTCTGTTTCATCAACTTTTGTAAAAATAAATTGATCGATTGGAACGTGTTCAAAACGTTTGACCATGGCTTTCATATCTTGATATTTGGATGTCGCACTCATGACGAGAAAACTTTGAATGCTTTCATCAAATGGAATGATATCTGTCAGCTCTTTGATGTACGCCTCTTCTTTAAAGTTACGGCCTGCTGTATCGATGAAAATATGATCATAGTCTTTAAAGGTCTGCTGTGCTTTCACAAAGTCCTCTCTTGAATAACAAACCTCAAGAGGTGCATTCAGCAGTTCAGCATATGTTTTTAGTTGTTCAATCGCTGCAATCCGGTACGTATCTGTTGTGATAAAAGCAATTTTCTTTTGCTGCTGAATAGCCGTTTTCGCAGCCAGCTTTGCAATCGTTGTCGTTTTACCAGCACCAGTTGAACCAAACAACACAATGTATTTCGAACGAATCATCGGCTCATCAGAAGTGTGAGCCGGAAGCATCCCTGTGAGTAGTTTTTCAAGTTCTTTTTCAATCTGCTCTTCTTTTACAGCACCTTTTGTTAAAAGACCCTTTAAGCACTCATCTCGAATCTCAGTATCAAGACCTTGATCCTTTAGCTTTTGATCCATTTTCATGAGAGAATCCGGCAAGATCCCGGCATGGCGTTCGTTTCTTGCATATTCTATAGGCTGAGAATGAGAAGGCGCTGCTTTGACTGCTTGAGCAGCAGCCGGCAGCTCTTGTGTAAGGTGTTCAGTCTGCTCCTTTTTCGGTAACACCGGGATAGGCGCAGCTGCTGGTTGTAATCCTTTACCGGCTCTTTCTTCAAAATCTTGATCCAGCACTGCAATCACTTCGACCATTTGCTGTTTCTTTAAACCGAACAGCTTTCGTTTGACAACGGTTTTCGAATTTAATATGACGGCATCTTTCCCAAGCTGCTGCCTGATTTGAATCGTTGCCTCCTGCATAGAATTCGCTGTGATTTTTTTCATTTTCATTAGATATCCACCACTCCGATGCTCTGTACTTCCACATTTGCTTCTAGTTCGTTATAAGATAGTACCGGTAAATCTGGGAAATATCTTTCTAACAACTGTTTGACGTACATTCTTATAGGAGGTGAGCATAATAGAACCGGCGTTTCCTGACGAAGCGAAAGCTGTTCAATTTCTCTCGCCACTGATTGAATCACACTTTCAGAGGATTCTGGATCTAACGATAAGTAGTTCCCATGCTCTGTTTGCTGCACGCTATCTGCAATCACCTTTTCGACTCGGCCTGAGCATGTCACGACTTTCAGTGATTCATTTTCTCTTGCATACTGTGCAGTAATCTGTCTTGCAAGTGCCTGTCTAACATACTCTGTTAGCAAGTCTGTATCAGTCGTTAATTTTCCGTAGTCTGCAAGGGTCTCAAAAATGGTCACAAGGTTTCGAATGGAGACCTTTTCTTTCAGAAGTTTTGCAAGTACTTTTTGGATATCTCCGACTGCTAGTGGATTCGGTGTTACCTCATCTACTAGAACTGGATAACTTTCTTTCAGATGATCGATTAATTGCTTCGTTTCTTGGCGTCCAAGCAGCTCATGGGTATTTTGTCTAATCTTCTCTGTGATGTGGGTAGACACAACAGATGCTGGATCGACCACTGTATACCCAAGCATTTCAGCCTGATCTTTTTCTGCTTCTGATATCCATTTTGCCGGCAGACCAAAGGATGGTTCGATTGTTTCAATTCCTTCAATCGGATCATCATCAGGCGTTGGAGACATCGCTAAGTAATGATCGAGCAGCAGCTCTCCTTTTGCCACTTCGTTCCCTTTTATTTTGAGCCTGTATTCATTCGGGTTCAGCGCAATGTTGTCTCGAATACGGACAACTGGAATGACAAGACCTAGTTCAAGAGCAAGCTGCCTTCTGATCATGACAATTCGGTCTAGCAGGTCTCCGCCTTGATTGGCATCTGCAAGCGGGATCAACCCGTAGCCAAATTCAAATTCAATGGCATCCATTTGCAGGAGATGAATGACGCTTTCTGGACTTTTCATCTCTTCTACCTCTGCCTGTTCTTCCAGTACTTCTTCAATCTCTTCTTGATCCTGTTTGTTTTTCGACATCATGTACGCACCGAGTGCAAGTAAACCTGCGATCGGCCCTGTCAAAAGTACGCCAATTGGCGTAAACAATCCAAGCAGGAAGATCGTACCTGCTGTGACGTAAAGCATGGCAGGGAAGGCAAAGAGCTGACCCGTAATGTCTGAACCAAGGTTTCCGTTAGAAGCCGCTCTCGTGACAACAATCCCTGTCGCTGTTGAAATAAGAAGTGCAGGGATCTGCGAAACAATTCCGTCCCCTACTGTTAAAAGAGTAAAGTGGGAAGCTGATTCTTGAATTGACATTCCTTGCTGAATCATCCCAATAATGATGCCAAAAATAATATTGATAATAACGATGATAATACCTGCGATGGCATCCCCTTTAACGAACTTACTTGCACCATCCATCGCACCATAAAAGTCTGCTTCTCTTGCTACTTTTTCACGGCGGTTTCTAGCTTCACTTTCTGTCAGCATTCCTGCATTCAAATCTGCGTCAATACTCATTTGTTTACCTGGCATCGCGTCGAGT
This sequence comes from Bacillus sp. FSL K6-3176, assembly GCF_038003325.1. NCBI lineage: Bacteria > Bacillati > Bacillota > Bacilli > Caryophanales > Bacillaceae > Bacillus > Bacillus sp. FSL K6-3176. The sequence goes on along the minus strand of NZ_JBBOOX010000001.1, from coordinate 1,612,232 downwards.
GTAAATCTGGCCGCAACCTCTGATACACGCTCTGCCCCTTTGGTGATGACAATAAACTGAATGATGATCAGAATAAGGAAGACAACCAGACCAACGAGTATATTGCCCCCAACAACAAATGATCCAAACGTTTCTACAACCTTACCAGCATCTCCAGTTGATAAAATAGAACGGGTTGTAGAGATGTTAAGCCCTAAACGAAACAGTGTTAAGAGCAAAAGCAAAGACGGAAAAATGGAAAATTGCAGTGGTTCTTGCATGTTCATTGTGGTGAGAAGCACGATAAGCGCAAGAGAAATATTAATAATAATTAAAATACTTAATAGGACGGGCGGAAACGGTATGACCAGCATCGCCACGATTAAAATAACACTGAATAAAACAGATAAATCTCTTGCTGACATGCCTGTTCTCTCCTTTTAAAACCAAAAATTCATAAAATCTTTTGTTTCGTTTTATATACGTAAGCCAAAATTTCTGCGATCGCCTTAAAATATTCTTCCGGCACCGCTTGGTTGATATCCACTTGGTCGTAGAGGGCGCGGGCGAGCGGCCGGTTCTCTACAGTCATAACATCATGTTCTTTCGCAATTGTTCTAATTTTCAAAGCCAAAATATCTGTTCCCTTTGCCACAACAAACGGCGCGTCCATCTTTTCTTCGTCATATTTCAAGGCAATTGCGTAGTGGGTCGGGTTTGTAATGATGACGTCCGCTTTTGGGACTTCCTGCATCATCCGTCTCATGGCCATTTCCCTTTGCCGCTGTTTAATTTTTGATTTTATGAGCGGGTCACCCTCTGATTTTTTATACTCATCTTTGATGTCTTGTTTAGACATCCGTAAGTTTTTTTCATAATCAAATTTCTGATACATATAATCAAGCCCTGCTAAGACCATGAGAGCACCTGCTGCATATAGACCCATAATCAAGGTCATATTTGCCACGAAATGAAGAGTTTCCTCTGCTGTTAATAAAGGAAGCCTCAGGATATCGTCAAAGTGCATCCAAAGTGCAATAAATGTCGCAAAACCAATTAAACCAATTTTCAAAATGGATTTTAATAGCTCAACGAGTGCTCGAATACTGTATATTCGTTTAAACCCTTTGATTGGATCAAGCTTTTCTAATTTGGGCTTGATCACTTCAGTTGAAAAGAGAAATCCAACTTGTAAATAGTTACTGATGATCCCTGCCAGCATCCCAACACCAAGAATTGGCATGAGGAGGAGACCTGTCTCTTGAAGCAATTCCAAGAATAACTGGTGAATATTAGATGTGCTAACCTTCATTAGCATCGTTGTTGAATAAAAACGTTCAATGAGCGCAATAATACGCTCTTTCATAAAAGGCCCAATAAAAAAGAATGATAAAAAGATTAGTAGAAATGAGATGGCTGTATTGACGTCGGTACTTTTGGCAACCTGCCCTTTTTTACGTGAATCCCGTCTTTTTTTCGGTGTTGCTTTTTCTGTTTTTTCACCTGCGAAAAATTGCAAGTCGAGTCTAAGTCTTGTCGTCATGACGAACCACCGACCAATGCTAAGAAATTCCTCATGGTGAGCACAATCGTTTCGAATGTATTTTGGACGACCCCGAAGATGACACCCATACAAATGATGATCATAATAAAACTCACGCCCATTTTAATGGGAAGTCCAACGACAAATACGTTCATTTGCGGAACTGTACGTGCCACAATTCCTAATGCCAAATCGACTAAAAACAAACTAGCCACAACAGGTGCTGAGATTTGAAAGGCTATGATGAACATTTGGTTGAAGCTCTTTGCAATAAAGTAAGCAAAGGATTCACTGCCGAAGTTCAGCGCATACTGATCAACTTGAATATATTGAAAACTGTAATAGATTCCATCAAGCAGCAAATGATGAGCATTTGTTGCCAGCATCAGCAGCAAGGTCACCGTATAAAAAAACTGCCCCATCAGCGGCGTTTGCGCCCCTGTTTGTGGATCAATAATATTGGCGATCGCAAAACCCATTTGAAAATCGATGAATGAGCCGGCAATTTGAACTGCGGACACCATGATATATGCAATCAGTCCAAGAAGAAGTCCGACCATTGCTTCTTTCACGGCAAGCATCATGTAAAGACCGTCGATATCGAGTGCTGGCGGTTCTTTAATGGTGCTAAAACTAATGACAGCCAAAAACAGTGAAAAACCAACTCTGTGAACCGCTGGTATCGTTCGATGCGCTAATAGCGGCACTGTCACAAAAAAAGCGGTGATCCGAATGAAAACGAGAAGAAAGGCAGGAAATAATTCTATGATTGACATCTCTGATTAACCTGCAAATCGATCTAAATTCGAGAACAGCTCTGTAGTAAATGACACAATTGTTGAAAGCATCCACGGACCAAACACAACAAGTCCAATGAGCACTGCAACAATTTTTGGAATGAACGCAAGCGTCTGTTCTTGGATTTGGGTTGTCGCCTGAAACACACTGACAATTAGTCCCACGATTAGTGCGAGCGCTAGAAGCGGCCCGCTGACAAGTAATACAACATACACTGATCTTTCAGCCATCGTAATGACAAATTCTGAACTCATGTTTTAAGCACCTACTCTAAAAGCTTTGCAGCAAAGATTTAACAATCAAATACCATCCATCAACTAATACAAATAACAATATTTTGAAAGGGAGCGATATCATAACCGGCGGAAGCATCATCATCCCCATCGACATCAGGACACTTGCGACCACCATGTCAATAATTAAAAATGGAATAAAAATCATAAAACCAATTTGAAATGCCGTCTTTAATTCTGAAATTGCAAATGCTGGTACCATCGCCGTTAAGGGAATATCTTTAATCGATTCAGGGGTATCCATTTTTGCGTAACTAAGAAATAAAGCCAAATCTTTCTGTCTCGTATGTTTACTCATAAACTCTTTAATTGGCACTTCGGCTTTTTCATAGGCCTGATTTAACGTAATATCATCATTTAACAGCGGCGTGAGTGCCTCTTTATTAATCTCTGAGAACGTGGGTGCCATAATAAAAAATGTGAGAAACAAAGCAAGTCCTACAAGCACTTGGTTTGGCGGCATTGAGTTGGTTGCAAGTGATGTTCTAACGAACGAAAGAACAATCACAATCCGTGTAAAACAGGTCATTAAAATCAGAATGCCTGGTGCAACTGAAAATACAGTTAACAATAAAAGAAGACGGACAGATGTGCTAATATTTCCTGCGCCACTGGAATTAAATAAATCGATAAACTCATTCATTTTGTTTCGGGCCTTTCTTTCTGACTTCTGATTGGGTCTTTTTCAATTCGGCTAGCTGCGCCTTTAAATTGGCTGAAAAAGAAGAAGTGGTCGGCTGATCGTGTTTCTTCACTTGCGATGTTAATTTTTGCATCATTTTCGGTAAGTCAGTCTTACTTTCCATCGCTTCTTCGTATTGTTTCACAATCGCTTCACATTCTTGTTCATCATCGATTTCTTTTAGCAGCTGGATTGAGTCTGCTACGCCGACAACTAATACTCGTTTGCCCACTTTGATCAGCTGAACTGAACGATTTTGACCAACCGTCGTTCCGCCAATATTTTCAACATAGCGAAATGGCTTGAGTAAGCGGTTTTGCTTTCCAACAAATCTCACCAATCCGTAAATGAGCAGGATGACAAAAAGTAAGGCACCAATCATTTTGACAAAATCCATAATGGAGACAGAAGAAGAGGGAACTTCTTCTGCCGGATTCGTTTGATTGTCAGTGGTTTTCTTTTCTGTATCCTTTTTGCTTTCTTTCTCATCTTTGAGCCAGTCATTCACTGTGCCATTTTCAGGATCTTTTGTTTCAGCAAACAGTGAGGCGGGCTCCGCTGTCAAGAAAAGCATAAAACTGATCATTGCTATACATATCAAACGTTTTTTCAACAAGTCTTACACCCTTTTTTAGCCTAACGTTTTATTAATTGCTTCAAGTACACGGTCTGCCTGGAATGGCTTCACGATAAAGTCTTTTGCACCTGCTTGAATGGCATCAATAACCATTGATTGTTGTCCCATCGCTGAGCACATAATGATTTTTGCAGAAGCATCGATTTGTTTAATTTCTTTTAATGCTGTGATCCCGTCCATTTCTGGCATTGTGATATCCATTGTGACTAGATCAGGAGATGTTTCTTTATATTTTTCAACAGCTTGTGCGCCGTTTTCTGCTTCTCCTACTACATCAAATCCATTTTTTACAAGAATATCCTTAATCATCATTCTCATGAATGCTGCATCATCTACGATTAATACCTTAGTAGCCATTTACTTATTCTCTCCCTATATGTTTGTTTATTTTAAATTAGAAAGTCTTTCAGACTGACTTAAAATGTCAGTCACACGTACACCAAAGTTCTCATCAATGACAACAACTTCTCCTTTGGCGACGATTCGTTTGTTGACCAGAATGTCGACTGGCTCACCTGCAAGTTTGTCCAGTTCAATGATACTTCCAGCGGAAAGTTCAAGTACTTCTTTCACACTGCGCTGCGTTCTTCCAAGCTCCACTGTAATGGAAAGTGGAATATCCATCAGCATATCAAGATTACCGAGCTGACTTGTTGTATGCTGAGGCTCACTAAATGCCTCAAATTCAACTGGCGCCACATTGACAGGTTCTGCTGGCTTTGGCTTCGCCTGTCTTTTCGGCGGTGCCGATTGCTGCATAGGAGCAGATTGTGCTTGCGGAGCAGCCTGCTGTGGTTCAGGTGCACTCTGAGGTGCTTCTTGAACCGGCTCTTCTTCCGCTGGGTCTGTTAATTCTGCAATCAAATCTTTCGCAAACGTAATAGGGTAAAGCTGCATAATATTTGAATCTATGAGTTCACCTATTGTTAATCTAAAGGACACTTTGACAAGCATCTCTTCAGCTGGAATGCGGTCTGTGCCTTCTCCTTCTTTCACATCAAGCAGCTCAACGCGAGGCGGAGAAATATCAATCTTTTTATTAAAGACTGTTGACATGGACGTCGCGGCTGAACCCATCATTTGGTTCATCGCTTCTTGTACTGCACTTAAGTGAATTTCACTTAACGACGGGTCAGCATTTGTTCCATCTCCGCCCATCATTAAATCCGCAATGACTGCCGCATCGGTTTGTTGGATGACAAGCAGGTTACTAGCGCTGAAGCCTTCCGTATAATTCACTTCAATTGCGACATACGGATGAGGAAATTCCTCATTCAGCTTGCTTTTTTGAATCACTGTGACAGTTGGAGTTGTAATCTCCACTTTTTGACTTAATAGGGTTGAAAGTGCTGTTGCAGAGCTTCCAAATGATATATTTCCGATTTCCCCAATGGCATCTTGTTCCATTGCAGAAAGGAGTGTATCAGGCTCTATATCGTCATTGCTGCCTCCTTTAAGGAGCGCATCGATTTCATCTTGTGATAATTTACTTCCGTTATTCTCCATCTTCTTCACCTCTTATGTCGTGATCTAGAATTTGAATCGCCTGTTTCCGATTCACGCGGCCGGCCTGTCCCAAGAATTTCGGTTTATTTCCGACCATAACAGTAAGAGGCGCATTTACTGGTTTGTCCAAGGCAATACAATCACCAATTTCCAAATTCAAAAACTCTTCCACCGTCATTTCCGATTGTCCAAGCTCTGCGACTACCGGTATTTTCGCCGTCATAATCCGTTTTTCAATGGCCTTTGTTTCTTCTTGTTTCGGTTCATTTCGTTCCGATTGCATCCAGTAGTGTACAGACAGCTTCGGAATAATAGGCTCTAATACTACGTGAGGAATACAGAGGTTAATAACCCCGCTTACCTCACCAATTTGTGTATTAAGAGAAATGACGACAACTGTTTCGTTTGGTGACACCATTTGAACAAACTGGGGATTTACCTCGAAATCTGCCATTTCTGGCTCGATGTCGGTTATGGACTGCCACGCTTCTCTGTAGTTTTCCAAAGCTCCCTCAAACATGTTTGAGATAATCTTTGTTTCGATTTCTGTCAGTGATTCTGTCTTATTATGACTAATGCCAATCCCACCCATCAGCCTATCCATCATGGCATAGCCAATCGTTGGGTTCACTTCAAGCATGATTCTTCCTTCAAGCGGGCTGACGTAAAATAAGTTTAATAATGTCATATTAGGAATCGAACGAATAAATTCTTCATATGGCACTTGGTCAACCGAGCTGACAGAAATTTGAATATATGATCTTAGCTGCGCTGAAAAGTGTGTGGTAAGCAGTCTAGCGAAGTTATCATGAATTCTTGTTAAACTTCGAATCTGGTCTTTTGAAAAGCGCAGTGCACGTTTAAAGTCATACACTTTCACTTTTTTCGTCGTTTCTTCTTTTTTCAGCTCTTCTGCATCCATTTCGCCTGTTGATATGGCGGATAATAATGCGTCGATCTCATTCTGGGAAAGCACTTCTCCTGACATTTCTTCACCTCCATCGTGTCAATTAATCGCCTCTATTGCAGATTAAAGGAGGTTATATAAACTTCTTTCACCTTGCCATCTTGCAAATAGTTATTCACTTTGTTTTTGACCTGTGTTTTAAAATGTTCTCTGCCTTTTTTGCCATCAAGTTCATCTGCATTCGTGTCTGATAAAATGTCAATCACGGCATCTTTCACTTGGAAGCTTCTTTTTTCAAGCTCTTCTTTGGCTTTTTCTGAATCTGTTTCAATATTTAGTACAAGTTTAACCGCATTTCCTTCAGATTTTAAATTGGTCACAATCTCAGGAATTTCAACAGAAGCTTTTACGACTTCATCTGCTGTTGGCTCTTTTTCTGCTTTTGCTTCGTCTGACCCATTCACCAGAAAGACAATACCTGCTCCAATTCCGACGATAGCAATAATCATGATTAGCATTACTACGACTAATTTCTTCTTCATTCAAACTCCTCTATTCCTTGATTCAATGAAATGACTTGGATTTTTCTATAGAAAGAAATGATTTTCTCCTGAAGCTGCTCTTCATCTTCTTTCACAACGAATTTCTTTCCATTGGCGAGTGTAATGGTCGTGTCTGGAAAGCTTTCGATTTGCTCGATATGGAGAGCGTTGAGCATAAATCCTTTGCCATTTAATCTTGTCACTTCAATCATATTAAGCAGAGAAGCGATAAACCGCTCCTCCTACCTCCTATCGTTTCAGATTCACAAGTTCTTGCAGAATTTCATCAGATGTTGTGATCGTCTTTGCATTCGATTGGAATCCACGCTGTGCGATAATCATTTCTGTAAACTCATCTGTTAAATCAACGTTTGACATTTCAAGTTTACCTGTTTGGACGACGCCCGTTCCTTGTTCACCTGGTACGATTGGATTACTTGGAGCACCTGAGCTTAACGTTTGGCGGTAAAGGTTGTCACCAACTTTGTCTAGCCCTCCTGCGTTACGGAAAGATACGAGTGATATTTGACCAACGGTTCTTGATACATTGTTTTCAACAACCGAAATCGTTCCATCTGGACCAACACTTACACTTGAAACACCGTCTGGAATCGTTATCTTTTGTCCATTCATTCCAAGTAGATAATTTCCATCAGGGGTGACTAAGCTTCCCTCTGAATCAGTGTCGAAATTTCCTGTTCTTGTATAAAGAACTTCTCCTTGAACTTCAATACGGAAAAACCCATCTCCATTGATATAGAAGTCGTAAGGTTCATTTGTATTTTGAGAAGATCCCGCTGACATGATTTTATCGATTGAAGATAAAGATGACCCTAAACCAATTTGCTTTGAGTTGATTGAACCAGAGTTGTTCGTTGGCCCACCAGAACTTCCAATGGTTTGGCTGACCATATCTTTAAACGTGATACGGCTTTTTTTGTATCCGTGTGTGTTGACGTTGGCTACGTTGTTGGCTACAACATCTAATTTTGATTGGAAGTTTTTCATTCCACTAATTCCTGAGTAAAGTGAGCGTAACATTTATTTTCCTCCTCGATTTGCTTACGATTTTTCTCCAACAGTTGTAACGTCCCAAGGGCTGATTTTCGTTCCATCTTCTAAATATAGGAAGTATTCATTGTTTATGTTTTTCACAGACTTCACAGTGCCAGATATGTCTTTATCATCTTGTTTACCCGCTACTTCTTTACCAATCCAGCCTACATATGTCGTAAATGGATCTTGGTGTGCAACAAATGTAGACATGATCTGATTCATTTTGGTGATAGATTCGTTCATATTCATTTGCTGTTCTAAAGAAGAAAATGTTGCAAGCTGTGTGACAAACTCACGGTCATCAATCGGGTTTGTCGGATCTTGGTTTTGAAGCTGCGTAAGCAAGATTTTCAAGAACTGATCTCGGCCAAGTGTATCTGTTTTCTTTGCTGCGTTTGAAGAAGTGTCCGCTTGTGCGGCTGTTCTATTCGTCGCATCAACAGTTGCCATTAGATCTCCTCCTCTTCTTCTTCTGATCCAACAAGCGCATCTAGTACATCTTGGAATTCAGCTTCCTGTTCATCAGGCTGCTGGAAACTTTGTCCTTTTGATGGCTGCTGCTTGCCTTCCTCATTAAATTGTCCAAAAGACGGTTGCTCATTTGACTGAAGCGGTATATGGAAACGGTCAACTTGAACCGACATATTCGGTAGCGCCTGCTTGAGCTGAGGCAGATGATGCTCGAGCAGCTCTTTTGCTGCTTGCGTTGAAGCTGTAATTTTACTCGCATACATCCCGTTTTGTTTCGTTAGCTGGATGGTGATAAACCCGAGATTTTCTGGATTTAATCGTACGGTAAACCGTCCGCTTGAATTGCCAAATGGTGTGAACTTCATTTGTTTCCACGTATTTAAAATCTGCTGATCAACCGTGCCTGGCTTTTCGTCAGTTGTTTGCGTCTGCTGCATAGGAGCAGCTGATTGCAGTTGGAAAAACTGTTTATGCCCTGGAAGCAGCGTATGGGTGATTGTTTTTTCAGAAGCAGGTGCCGCAGTGCCTTGACCTTTGATGACTTCTTTCTTCATAAGCCATTCAAGTGAGGCAGCACCTTTTGCTGGAGATGAGAAGGAAGATTCTTGCCTTGGAGCAACCATTTCTTTTAACTCTCCTAAGGAAATTTTCCACTCTTTATCTGACCCTTTCGCATTCGCCATCATATGATCGATTAACTGATTAAAGTGTTTCAGCTCGCTTTGCGACATATTATTCAGCTTAGGTGCCGATCCTTGCGAGAAAAACTGCTCTTTTACTTGTTGAATGAGCTTTTCATCTGCTCCGTTTTTCGTTAGAAACTTGATGAAATCTTCACCTTTTGCTTGAATATCCTGTACAAGTTTTGCATCAAAGCTCACCGGCTGCTGATTCAGTATTTGATATAAGAAAAAGTGGACTTGTATGAGCTGTTCACTATGTTCAGCAACTGGCTTCTCATCCTGATCGCCATAGATAACCGATTCCATCTTTTGAAATAGCTCTTCAAGTGACTTTAAGTCAGCCCCTTCAAGCTTTTGACCTTGCAGCGCCTGAAGTGCCGCAAGAAGATCTCCATCTATTCCTTCTTCAGGTGATTGCATCCATTTTTCAATGATTTGCATCGCATCATTCATGGATAGAGTGGTTTCCGCTGGCTGAGAAATAGCTGGACCACTTTGAATACCTGCGCCATTTAACAATTGTTTAAACAGGCCGCGAGCAGATACTGCCCCCTCTCCCTTTAGTCCCGAGAGACTTTGGGAAGATTGCTGTAAGGCTCCAATGTCCAATAGCTTCACTTATTGTCCACCCCCATTTTCACTTTCTTCTTTTTTGGCAAGCTCCTTCGTGAACGTTGCTGCCTTCTGAGGTGTCAGTTTTGCTAATATGTCCGTCAGCTTATTTTTACTCAGTTCTTCAAGGATCTTCAAAGCTTCTTTATCACTTAGCTCTGATAAAATTTTGGCAGATTTCCCTGCATCCATGCTTTCATAAATGCTGGCGACCTTTCCTTTTGATTGCTGATTAGAAGATGCTGACGAATCAGAGGAAGATCCTGATGCGTTATTACTTGATGATGTACTGTTTGATGAACTGTCACTTGCTGACGTGTTCTCTTTATCAGATGTTTTTTCAAGTGAATTGATTTTTTGATTCAATCGTTTAATCTCTTCATCACTTGTCTTCAAGTCTTTTTGAGCAATTTCAAGTTCATTCTCTTGTTCTTTAATCGTCTTTTTCAACGCTTTCAACTCTGTATCACGTTGATCGTTATTTGAAGATGACGTTTTTGATGTGTCATCTGATCCAACCAAGCTGCTAATCCCCGGAATGTTTTGGAGCGGTTTCTTTAGATCATAACCCGCCATATAAAGGATTGTGCCCGTCACGATCACAAGCACAACCAATGGGATAATGACAATAAACAAGATCCATTGAAATTTACCGCCGCCGCTTGATTCCTTTGTTTTTTCCTTCTTAGGCATTCATCTCGACTCCTAATGTCCTTGAAACATGAATTGGCTGATAGAGATATCATCCATTTCTTTCATTTCAATTGCCTTATGTTCAAGGGAGAACTTTTCAAATTGCTTTTCTTTCATTTTTTCAAACTTTTTAAACTCAATATTTTTTTCAGTTAAATCAGATTGTTTTTCATTCATTTGATGGCGTTTCATGATCACAAGCTGCTGATAATGATGAATGGTGTTATCTAAGTTCGTCACAAATTGTTGGTAATGACGCATTTCTTGAACACTCATCCCACTTCTCAGCTTTTCTTCTTTGCTCTTTTCCATTAGCTCTTTTTTACTCATATTTTCATAGAGTTTTTCAGCGGCTTGCTCAAATGCCGAAACGGATTGTTGATACGCTGCGAGTGATTTGTCTTTTTCACTTTCTTTCAATTCTAAGAGCTTTTGAAATTTGTATTGATATCTCACTGTTTTTGTCAATCCTCTCTATTCATCAAACTGAGCAATATCCTCACGCTGTCTTCAATCGATACAGCCTCTTCAACGTCCTGCTTCAAAAATGAAATCAGTTGTGGGTAAGCTTGCATGGCCTCATCAATATCTTTAGAGGAGCCTTTTTTATATGCTCCAATGTTAATGAGGTCTTCAGCGTTTTGATATGTGGATAAAAGCTGGCGGAACCGGTTAGCCGCTTCCTTATGATCATGACTTGCGATATTACTCATGACACGACTGATACTTTTCAGAATATTGACAGCTGGAAACTGTCCTTTGTTGGCCAATGCACGATCAAGTACTATGTGGCCATCTAAAATCCCCCGCACTGTATCAGCGATCGGCTCATTCATATCGTCACCATCAACAAGCACTGTGTAAAACGCTGTGATGGAACCAAGTTGATTTGTACCAGTTCGTTCTAGCAATTTTGGCAGTATAGCGAACACTGAAGGCGTATATCCTTTTGTTGTTGGCGGTTCACCGGTTGCAAGTCCTATTTCCCGCTGTGCCATGGCAACCCTTGTGACAGAATCCATCATAAACATGACATTTTTTCCTCTGTCTCTGAAATATTCGGCAATAGCTGTTGCTGTATAGGCTGCTTTTAATCTTGTCAGTGCGGGCTGATCTGAAGTTGCGACAACAACAATCGAACGCTTCAGTCCTTCAGCTCCTAAATCTTTTTCGATAAACTCGCGAACTTCACGTCCACGCTCTCCAACAAGTGCAATGACATTGAGATCCGCTTCTGTCTGCTTGGCAATCATCCCCATCAAGGTACTTTTACCAACACCGCTTCCCGCGAATATGCCAATTCTTTGACCAGTGCCGACTGTGAGCAAGCTGTCGATCACTCTGACACCAACGCCCATTTTTTCACGAATAGGCGGTCTGTCCATCGGGTTTGGAGGAGATTGTTCTGTTGAGACAGGTGCAAGTCCTTTAGGAAGCATGCTGCCATCCAGTGGATCACCGAAGGCATCAACAACCTGCCCGATTAAACCAGTTCCTACTTTGACCTTTAACGACTCACCTGTTGCTTCAACAAGACTGCCTGGTGAGATGTTAGAGGCTTCTACATAGGGCATGAGCAGAATGTTTTCATCTTTAAAGCCAACGACTTCTGCTTTGATCGGATGATTCTTACTCCCTTTTTTGTGAATCAGACATACATCACCGATTGAGCTTTCTGGCCCCTTGGACTCGATCATCAGTCCAACAACTCGATTGACTTTACCAAAACGTTTATAAGGATCGGCAGTTTCAATCGTTTCTTTTAGCACATCTATGTTCATTTGTGATCACCTGAATCAATGACTTCTAATAACTTTTCTTTTAACTGATTCATTTGGGTATCAACACTCGCTTCCACTTTTCCAAAGCTTGTTTCGACGTAACAAGTACCTTTTGGTGCTTTTTCATCCGAGTAAATGGCAAGATGTGTATTCTTTTGAAGGATTCTATTTAATTCGTCTTTATATTCCATCACATGTTCGTAATGTGCAGGGTCGACATAGATGGAAATATCGTCATATTCTTTCACTTCTGAAATGACCTGCTTCACTAGCGTTAAAAATTGTTCTTTTGTATCCTCAGCCGCATTCCATACTCGTTTAGCGAGCTCAAAGGCAAGTTCGACAATTTCTTCAGCAGAGCTTTCAATTTTTGCTTCATAGTCCTGCTTTGCAAGGCTGACAATGTCATTCGCTTGATCAAGAATCGATTGATACTGTAAAGTCGCATCTGCTTCGCCCTTTTGAAAACCATCTTGATATCCTGTTTGTTTCGCTTCTTCAATGAGCTGTACTCTTTCTGCTTCAAAATCAGCTCGCCGCTGATTGATTTCAGCCATTGTTTGTTCCAGCTCACGATTTGCTTTTTCTAAAATACGGCTTGCTTCATCTTGTGCATCACTTAATACAAGCCGAGATGCTTCTGTCTCGTTGACAAGCTCTTCTTCGTGATGTTCTCTTTTGAATTCCACTTGCTGTAAGGGAATGGTTTGACGGCCTTGTTCAGGAATAACAGATGTTTCATGTTTGATAATCCTAGACAATGATATCGTCTCCTCCACCTCGAGCTATGACGATTTCTCCAGCCTCTTCAAGTCGTCTTACGATACTGACAATACGAGTCTGTGCTTCCTCGACATCTCTAAGCCGGACAGGTCCCATAAACTCCATTTCTTCTTTGAACGTTTCGACCATACGTTGCGACATGTTGCGGAAGACAATTTCTTTGACTTCTTCGCTTGCCACTTTGAGTGAAAGCAGTAAATCGTCATTTTCAACATCTCGAATCACGCGCTGAATGGCTCTGCTATCAAGAGTGACAATGTCTTCAAAGACAAACATACGTTTCTTAATTTCATCAGCAAGCTCAGGATCTTGAATTTCCAGTGTATCTAAAATGGTTTTCTCCGTTGCACGGTCTACACCATTCAGGACTTCGACTACCGCTTCGACTCCGCCCGTTTGGGTATAATCTTGCGTAAAGGTTGAAGACAGCTTTTGTTCAAGAATACGTTCCACCTCATTGATGATCTCTGGAGATGTGCGGTCCATTAAAGCAATTCTTCTTGCAACCTCGGTTTGTACTTCTTCGCCTAACTCAGATAAAATCTGTCCAGCCTGTACTGGATCTAGGTAGGAAAGAATGAGCGCAATGGTTTGTGGATGCTCATGCTGGATAAAGTTTAAAATTTGCTCTGGGTCAGCCTTTCTAGCAAAATCAAATGGTTTCACTTGAAGTGAGGATGTTAAGCGATTTAAGATGCTGTCCGCTTTGTCCTCACCAAGCGCTTTTTCAAGCACTTGTCTTGCGTACATAAGGCCACCTTGTGATATGTAGTCCTGCGCGATGGCAATGCTGTGAAATTCTTCGATGATCTCATCTTTTTTAGCAGTATCTACACTTCTTACATTTGAAATTTCTAATGTTAATTTTTCTATTTCGTCTTCAGACAGATGTTTGTATACAGATGCTGACACGTCTAGCCCTAAGGAAATCATTAGGATTGCTGCTTTTTGTCTGCCTGTTAGTCGATTTGGATCTTTTCTCGACATGTGTATTCCTCCTAATCCTCGGACAGCCAGCTGCGTAGCAATTTAGCAAAGTCTTCTGGTTTATCTTTTGCCATTTTTTCAAGCTGATTTTTTCTCACCATTTCTTCTGTTTCTGGCTCAGTATCGATATCAGGAACATGAATTGGTGTACGTTCATCAAACTCAAACTCTTCTTCCTCATCTTTTCTTCGCTTACGTACGAGAAGGATAATGAGAGCGATAATGGCAAGTAGTAGCACACCGCCAACAATATAAACCCAAATCGGAATATTGTTTGAAGGGTTTTCTGCTGCCGTTTGCTGTTTACCGTCTAATTTTGATACAGATAAAACGATTTTGTTATCTAAGTCTGCTTGAGTGAGCGCTTGACCGTTTGTGTATTCTTTATCAATCGATGTACTGATGATGGTTGAAAGAATTTTTTTGATATCATCCTGCCTTTCAGCAGTTAATGAATTCGGATCGTTTGCAGTAGGCGGTTCAACCAGTGCCTGAATGCCAACGTCTCTGATTTTATAAGGACTTTCTTTGATATCTTTATGAATGCGGTTGACTTCATAATTGATACGATCTTCGCTCTTTTCGTAATCTCCGCTTCCGTTCGTTCCATCGGCGCCTTGATAATTTGTGACATCATCGTCACCTGTTCCAGCGGTGCCTCCAGCTGCTGCACCATTGCCTGAATAAGTTTCAGCAATCTTTTCAGCGCTGACAGCAATTCCTTGCATGTTTTCTTGATCAACTGGTTCGACAAGATCTTCTTTTCTTTTTTCTTCAGTAAAATCAATGTCTGTAGTGACCGATACGGCAACTTTCTCTTGACCCATCATCGTTCCAAGCAGCTGTTGAATTTTCCGTTGAAGATTCTTTTCAATCTCCTCTTTTTTCTGCTGCTGTGCATCCATTCCACTTGCATAGGAATCTGAGCTGCTGTTTAAGTCATAGTAGTTGGAATCTTGGTCCATAATGACAATGTTTTCTGTTTTTAAATTCGGCACACTTTTTGAAATAAGATGATAAAGGCCTTTTACTTGTTGCTGAGTAAGCGTGTAGCCTGGTTGAACTTGCAGCACAATTGATGCTGATGCATTACTTTGCTCTTCTCCAACAAAAACGGAATCTTTTGGCAGGTTAATCATAACCTTTGAATCTTTAATCCCATCAATCGTGTTGATCAGATTGGATAGTTCTGTCTGAGTTGCGTCTACTTTCAGAACATCAAATTCATTATCTGTTAAACCGAAGCCGGAATTGTTCGCAAAGAAGGAGTAATCAATATTCCCCGTTTTAGGAAGTCCTTCTGATGCAAGTGTGACTTTTAAAGTGTCTGCTTGCTTTTCTGGAACTAAAATCGTCGTTCCGTTATTTGCAAGTTCCGATTTAACGTTTTTGCCATCCAGTTCCTGTTTGATTTGTCCTGCTTCTGCCTCAGACAAATCTCTAAACAACGGAACCATTTTTTCAGAAGAAGCAAAGATGCTAACAACCGTAATAATGATTGCTAGGGCAGCTACGCCGCCAATCATGAGTATTTTTTGTAATTTTGATCGATTTCGCCAAAACTCAACTGTTTTTGTTCTTAATTGCATTAAAGTACGATTCATCTTAACCCCCGGTCATTCCATTCAGTCTATTTTTTGTCCACCAGCACCTCCTACATCTGCATTCTCATAATCTCTTGGTACGCTTCGACTGCTTTATTCCGAAACTCGGTTGCAGCTGTGAGTGTCACACTCGCTTTTTGTGAAGCAATCATGACTTCATCGAGATTGACATCTTTCCCTTGTGCGAGAGCATTCGTATACTGGTCTGATTTCAGCTGTGATTGATTTAATGCCTCAATGGAATTCTTCAGCACATCAGAGAAATTCGTTTGACTTTTAGGTGCAGCCGCCTGCACAGACGATGCATTCGTCAATTCACTTGCTTGCTGAGCGGTTTGAAGCTGGAAAGGAGATATTGCGTTAACCAATTCTTTTCACCTTACTTTCCTATTTCTAAAGCTTTCATCAGCATGCTTTTATTCGCATTCAGCGCAGTCACGTTTGCTTCATATGATCTTGAGCTGCTGATGAGATCAACCATTTCCTTTAATGGATCAACGTTTGGTGTTTGAACATATCCATTTTCATTGGCATCGGGATTTGTAGGATCATATTGAAGGTTGAATGGAGTTTCGTCTTCAGTAATTTTCGTTACTTTGACGCCGTTTCCTAATTTGCCGCTCGAATTCATGCTTGAGTTCAATATAGATGAAAATGATTCACCTGACGGCTGTAATGTGACGAGCTTGCGTCTATAAGGCTCCCACTCGCCATCAACCTGTTTAGCTCTTGTTGTATCCATATTCGCAAGGTTTGAGGATACAACGTCCATTCTGAGCCTCTGTGCTGTTAATGCTGAGGCCGAAGCGTTAACGCCTGAAAAAATTGACATCACTTACCTCCTGTCAAAACTGTTTTAAGAGAATTGAACTTTCCGCTCATTCTTTCAACCAACGCATTATACTGAATTTGGTTTTTAGCGAGTTCACTCATCTCTTGATCAATATCGACATTATTTCCGTTTTCTTGATAAGAAGTACGGTTACTCGAAACAACTGAATAATTAGACCCTGTTTTAGAAAAATCAATGTGACCTTGGTATGTTTTTTTAGCATCTAATTTGATTGACGCATCATTTAGCATGTCGTGGAATGCAACTTTTTTAGACTTGTAGTTCGGTGTGTCTATATTCGCGATATTATTGCTTATGACTTTTTGCTTAACATTCGCTCTGCCCAAGGCATTCTCAAGGTTGCTTATCGTTCCAGAAAATATATCCAAAACCATATACCTCCAATCATATGTATTTCATTCCATTTAATCATGTCGAGATTTGTAAAACCATATGTTCATTGTAAGAAATAATAGGATTAAAGTCTATGATGTAATTGTAAAAAAAACTCGTAATATATATCTATTTTACGAATAGGTATAAAGACCTAGATTCAAAGCACTACAGAATTGTAAGGGGTTTCTTCGAAAAAAGAGTGTCATTTTTCGGACAAATCCTCTTTTTTTATACAAAAAAACCCTTTTCAGCGTTTATTTCGGCCGAAAAGGGTTTTTTGATTAGTGAGATTTTAAATTTTCAAGTTCAATTAAAAATTTGTTGTTTAATACTTTGATGTATGTTCCCTTCATTCCAAGAGAACGAGAT
The DNA here is from genome assembly GCF_038003325.1 of Bacillus sp. FSL K6-3176. Classification (NCBI taxonomy): domain Bacteria; kingdom Bacillati; phylum Bacillota; class Bacilli; order Caryophanales; family Bacillaceae; genus Bacillus; species Bacillus sp. FSL K6-3176. The sequence goes on along the minus strand of NZ_JBBOOX010000001.1, from coordinate 1,595,078 downwards.
TCAATAACGCCTGCACTTTCTAATTTACGAAGTGCGTTTACGATCACTGAACGAGTGATTCCTACACGGTCAGCAATCTTACTTGCCACAAGCAGCCCTTCGTTGCCATCAAGTTCTTCAAAGATATGCTCAATCGCTTCAAGTTCACTATATGAAAGAGAGCTGATCGCCATTTGAACAACCGCTTTACTTCTTGCTTCTTCTTCAATTTCTTCCGCTTTCTCGCGAAGAATCTCCATTCCAACAACTGTTGCGCCGTATTCAGCAAGAATTAAATCATCATCTGTGAATGTATCTTGCAAACGAGAAAGGATTAACGTCCCTAAGCGATCCCCGCCTCCGATGATTGGCACAATCGTTGTCAAACCTGATTGGAATAAATCACGATTCTCAATCGGGAAAGCTGTGTACTCACTGTTGATGTCAAGGTTTGAAGATGTTTCAGGGACATTGAATAAGCTTTTTGTATATTCTTCAGGGAACTGACGATCTTCCAGCATTTTTTTCATACGTGCATTTTCAATCTGCTGGTTAATGGAGTAGCCAAGAAGCTTCCCTCTTCTGCTTAATACGAAAATGTTTGAATCAATGACATCTCTCAGTGTTTCTGCCATTTCTTTAAAATTAACCGGTTTCCCCGCTGCATCTTGCAGCATCGAGTTAATAATCCTTGTTTTTTGTAGTAACGCCATAATAATGATCCTCCTAGATTACTTTATTCATTTGTTAAAGTATAAATTGACTTAAATCTTTGTTATTTGCAATCTTTCCTAGCTTCTCTTCTACATACTGAGGGGTAATAGTCACTGTTTCCATTGTAATATCAGGCGCCTCAAATGAGAGCTCTTCTAGCAGCTTCTCAAGTATGGTGTGAAGCCTTCTTGCACCGATGTTATCCGTCTCCTGATTGACGTGATAAGCCACTTCGGCAATCTTATGAATAGCATCGTCAGAAAATTCAAGAGATATACCTTCTGTTTCAAGTAAAGCCTTATATTGCTTTAATAACGCGTTATCTGGTTCCGTTAAGATTTTCACAAAGTCTTCTATACTTAATTTATCTAATTCTACACGGATTGGGAAGCGCCCTTGAAGCTCTGGAATCAAATCCGAGGGTTTCGCCATATGAAAAGCGCCTGCTGCTACAAATAGAACATGATCTGTTTTCACAGCCCCATACTTCGTCATCACAGTGGAACCTTCTACAATCGGTAAAATATCACGTTGAACCCCTTCACGAGAAACATCTGCAGACGATGCACCACCGCTTTTGGCAATTTTATCGATTTCATCGATAAAGATGATTCCTTGCTGCTCTGCTTTTTGCACGGCTTCCTGACCGACTTCATCCATATCAATCAGTTTTGAAGCTTCCTCAGCAGTTAACGCTTTTCTCGCTTCTCTGACGGTCAGCTTTCTGCGTTTTTTCTTTTTAGGCATGAGATTGCTAAGCGCATCCTGCATGTTCATACCCATTTGCTCCATACCCGAGCCTTGAAGCATATCAAACATGGAAGGCTGCTGCTCTTCAACTTCAATCGTGACGTAATGGTCTTCAAGTTCACCCATCGCCAGCTGGTGCGCAATGCGTTTTCTCGTCGACTCAAGCTCTACTTCTTCACTTGAGTGATCTCGATCACTTTCATCAGCATCAGAACCACCAAACAGCATCTCAAAAGGATTTTTCACAGACTGACTTTTTTTCTTTCCAGGAACAAGTAGATGAACAAGCCGTTTGTTTGCTTGTTTTTCCGCTTCTTCTTGAACATCCTTCATTTTTTCTTCTTTGACTATTCTGATTGCTGTTTCCACTAAATCTCTGACCATTGATTCTACGTCACGTCCGACATATCCAACTTCAGTAAACTTCGTCGCTTCCACTTTAATGAAAGGTGCACCAGAAATCCTTGCAATTCTGCGGGCAATTTCTGTTTTCCCCACACCTGTCGGACCAATCATTAAGATGTTTTTAGGAACGACTTCATCCTTTAGCTTATCATGTAAAAGACTTCTTCTGTAACGGTTTCTTAAAGCCACCGCCACTGCTTTTTTCGCATCAAGCTGACCAATAATGTACTGATCAAGCTTTTCAACTATCTCTCTTGGGGTGAACGGCTTTTTCTCCATACGTCTCATGTCCTTTCTATTCAAGCTCTTCTAAAGTGATTTGATCGTTCGTGTAGACACAGATTTCTCCGGCCGTTTCAAGAGCCGCCTTTGCAATCTCTCGAGCTGAGAGATGGTCACCTGCATGTTTTTTGAGTGCTCTCCCGGCGCTAAGCGCGTAGTTACCGCCTGACCCGATAGCCAAAATGCCATCGTCTGGCTCGATGACCTCTCCTGTTCCAGATACGAGCAGGATGCTTTCTTTATTCATGACGATCAGCATGGCCTCAAGCTGTCTGAGCATCTTGTCACTTCGCCATTCTTTCGCCAGTTCTACAGCTGCTCGTTTTAGGTTACCACCGTATTCTTCAAGCTTCGTTTCAAACTTCTCAAAGAGTGTAAATGCATCTGCAACTGAACCAGCAAAACCTGCGAGTACTTTGCCTCCGAAAAGACGGCGCACTTTTTTTGCTGTGTGTTTCATGACGACAGCCTGCCCAAAAGTGACTTGACCGTCTCCAGCCATCGCACTTTTTCCTTTATGTTGAACGGCAAAGATTGTGGTTGCATGAAATGATGACATGAAAAAACCTCCTTTTAGGATCGTTTAAAAGCCCTTGGGTGATGAGACATGTACGTTTTTCTTAAAGAATCTTTTGATACATGCGTGTACACCTGTGTTGATGATAAATTTGAGTGACCGAGAAGTTCTTGAACACTTCTTAAATCCGCTCCCTCGTTTAAAAGATGCGTAGCAAAGGTGTGCCTTAACATGTGAGGATGGATATGTAATGTGCCAGATGCCTTTTTCATTAATTCAGTTAGAATGAATCGAACGCCTCTGTCTGTAAGAGGAGCTCCGCGCTGATTCAAAAACACATGTGAATCAGCACGATCCTTTCCCTTCACTTTCAGCTTCTGCCTTCCATCCTCTAAATATGTGGAGAGCGCTTCATGTGCATAAGAGCCGAAAGGTACATACCGCTGTTTGCTGCCTTTCCCATGAACAAGCACTGTATCCATCGATAAATCAAGATCAGATTCTTTTAATGAACATAACTCACTGACCCTCATACCTGTTGCATAAAGAAGTTCTAAAATGGCTTGATTTCTTTGACCAAGCGGTGTATTTACATCAGAAACTGTAAATAGCTCTTTTAGTTCCTCTTCATACAAAAATGAAGGAATTCGCTTATCCTGCTTTGGTAAGCTAACGAGTAAAAAAGGATTTTCTTTCACAAGCTGTTCTCTTAATAAAAATTTATAAAAGCTGCGAAGTGCAGAGACTTTCTTACTAATCGTTCTTCTTGTAAGGCCTTTTTCATAAGCTTCTGTTAAATAAATTCTCGTATCTTGATAGGATACCTCTTCAAAACCGTCTATTCCTTGAATGTTCATAAATCTGACAAACTCTTCAATCGCCTCAGTATAACCTGAGATCGTTAAAGCTGAATAGTTCTTTTCAATCTGCAAATATTCAATGAATAAGTGGACAAGACGCTGTTTATCTGTCATTTTTACACCTCTTTAAGGCTTTTAAATGGTATCACATATCTTGCTTCCCGTGCAATGTTTTACTACAGAGATTTCGAAATAGTTTGAATAGTTTCGATTGCGCGTTTAGCGTACTCTGCATAGCGCTCTTGTTTGTTTTTAATTCGAACGCCAAGATCTTTCAGCAAGCCAAAGTTTGCATTCATCGGCTGGAAGCTTTTCTTGTTTGTTGATGTGATGTAGTAAGCCATACTGCCAATCGCTGTTTCTTCTGGAAGTGTCACAAGCTCTTCTCCTTTAACAAAACGAGCTGCGTTGATTCCAGCCACTAGTCCTGAAGCCGCGGACTCAACATATCCTTCAACACCAGTCATTTGTCCGGCAAAGAATAAGTCGTCTCTATTTTTAAATTGATACGTCGGTTTTAGAAGGCTTGGCGAGTTAATAAATGTATTACGGTGCATCACACCATAACGAACAATCTCTGCCTCTTCAAGACCTGGGATCAAACGAAATACTTCCTTTTGATCGCCCCACTTCAGATGTGTTTGGAAACCAACAATATTATATAAAGTACCTGCTGCATCATCCTGTCTTAATTGAACAACAGCGTAAGGTCTTTTTCCTGTTTTCGGATCTTCAAGTCCAACTGGTTTCATCGGTCCAAAGAGCATGGTTTTTTTCCCTCTTTTGGCCATGACTTCAATGGGCATACAGCCTTCGAAGAAGATTTCTTTTTCAAACTCTTTTAACGGCACAGTTTCAGCAGAAATGAGCGCCTCATAAAAACGATCGAATTCTTCTTCTGTCATCGGACAGTTTAAATAAGCCGCTTCCCCTTTATCATAACGTGATTTCAAGTACACTTTATCCATATCGATGCTGTCTTTCTCGAGGATCGGCGCTGCTGCATCGTAGAAATATAAATACTCTTCACCTGTTAAAGATTTTAATTCTTTTGAAAGTGCTTCTGATGTAAGAGGACCCGTTGCGATAATCGTCGGACCTTCTGGAATGCTTTGCACTTCTTCTTGAAAGACCGTCACATTCGGGTGATTTTTCACGCGGTCTGTGACGTTAGCTGCAAATTCATGACGATCTACTGCAAGCGCTCCACCAGCAGGAACCGAGCTTTCATCTGCTGCTGCGATGATTGCTGAATCTAAATGACGCATTTCTTCCTTTAAAACACCGACTGCGTTCGTTAAAGCATTCGCACGCAATGAGTTACTGCATACGAGCTCCGCAAATTTATCTGTGTGGTGAGCTGGTGTTTGTTTCACAGGTCTCATTTCATACAGATGGACTTTAATTCCGCGCTTGGCAATTTGCCATGCCGCTTCACTTCCTGCTAAACCTGCTCCGATCACATTTACAAATTGACTCATTGTACAACTCTCCTATTTCGTAAGTTCTATTTGATGACATAAAAAAGCAGGTGAACAAGGCTGCTCACCGCTATTTTTGTTGTTCCTCTTTATAATCACAGTTCACACATTGAACTTGAATGCCTTTTTTCAGCTTTTTCTCTACTAGCATATTTTCGCATTTTGGACACTTTCTTTCAATTGGTTTGTCCCAAGAAACGAATTCACACTCTGGAAAACGATCGCAACCGTAAAAAATTCGGCGCTTCTTAGATTTCCGTTCAACGATATTTCCTTCGTGACAAGTCGGGCATTTGACACCAATATCTTTGACAATTGGTTTTGTGTTACGGCAGTCAGGGAAATTAGAGCATGCCATGAACTTACCGTATCTCCCCATTTTGTACACCATTGGATGACCACACTCTTCGCAATCAACTCCGGCGTATTCAGGCTCGATCTCAACTTCCTGCATCTCTGCTTCTGCTTTTTCTACCCGTTTTGCAAAATCTTGATAGAAACTGTCGATAATGCGTACCCATTCAATCGTACCTTCTTCAACGCTATCAAGTTCTTTTTCCATTTTCGCAGTAAATTCTACGTTAATGATTTCAGGGAAGAATTCAATAATTAAGTTGAGCACAATCTCTCCAAGCTCTGTTGGAATAAACCGTTTGTTATCAAGTGCCACGTAGCCACGCTTTTGAATGGTATCTAATGTTGGTGCATACGTAGATGGGCGGCCGATACCTAGCTCTTCAAGGGTTTTGACAAGTCTTGCCTCAGTGTAACGTGGAGGCGGCTGCGTGAAGTGCTGCTCTGGTTCAATATCTTTTGAAAGAACGGTATCTCCCTCTTTCAGATCAGGAAGCATTTTGTCCTTTTCTTCTAACTGGTCGTCCTTCCCTTCAACATATACTTTCATAAATCCAGGGAATTTCACCTTACTTCCATTTGCACGGAAAGTAAGTCCGTTATTTTCAAGATCCACACTCATTGTATCAAGAACAGCTGGTGCCATTTGGCTTGCCACAAAACGTTCCCAAATCAATTTATAAAGACGAAGCTGATCTCTACTTAGCACATGTTTGACATCTGCTGGTTTTCTTAGCGTAGAAGTCGGACGGATAGCTTCGTGAGCATCCTGTGCATTTTCGTTCTTTTTGGCAGTACGTTTTGTTGTATTCAAGAAATTCTTGCCGTACGTTTGATCAATGAAAGCAGATACTTCTTCAATTGCCGTATTGGAAATACGTGTTGAGTCCGTTCTCATATATGTAATGAGACCTACTGTACCTTCTTTACCAAGATCAATTCCTTCATATAATTGCTGTGCAATCATCATCGTTTTCTTCGCACGGAAGTTTAGTTTTCTCGCTGCCTCTTGTTGTAAGGTAGATGTTGTAAACGGAACAGCTGGGTTGCGTTTACGTTCTTTTTTCGTCACTTTTTCAACAGAAAACTTGCTTCCTTTTAATTTCGAAAGGATTTCTTTTACATCTTCTTTTGTTTTTAGCGGATGTTTTTTGCCATTTACGCCAAAGAAACTCGCTTCAAAGCTTTCTTTCCCTTTTAGGAAGGTGCCATCAATTGTCCAGTATTCTTCTGGTTTGAATTCATTAATTTCATTCTCGCGGTCAATAATCAGGCGGAGTGCAACTGATTGAACACGACCGGCGCTTAAGCCCTTTTTGACTTTCTTCCATAAAATTGGGCTAATTTTATATCCAACCAGACGATCTAAGATTCGTCTTGCCTGCTGCGCATCAACCAAGTCCATATCGATCATACGTGGATGTTTAAAGGAATCTTTAATTGCATCTTTTGTAATCTCGTTAAAGACAACGCGGCAATCTGAAGAGAGGTCAAGGTCAAGGCTGTGGGCTAAATGCCAAGCAATCGCTTCTCCCTCTCTGTCGGGGTCAGCTGCGAGATATACTTTTTTTGCTTTCTTCGCTGCTGTTTTTAATTCTTTTAAGACTGGACCTTTTCCTCGAATCGTAATATATCTCGGTTCGAAGTCATGCTCAGTGTCAACACCAAGCTGACTTTTCGGTAAATCCCTTACATGCCCCATTGAAGCCTTTACTTTATACTTTTTTCCTAAATAACGCTCAATCGTTTTCGCCTTTGCTGGCGACTCAACGATGACTAAATAATCAGCCATACTCAAAATCCCCCTTAAGAGGTGTTCTCTCTTTATCCATTTCACAAATTTATATTTATGTTAATTGCACCTATCTATCAGGCAATCGTTAAAAATTCTTTATGATGAACATCATTATAAACACGAAAAACAAAGTGTAAACTTAAATCCTCACTATTATTAAATATTCCGATGTCTTTTGTCAAACGATATTTTTATGGGAGTTCAGTATATTGAACACCACTCAAGGAGAATTCCTCTAAAATATCCTTCGTTGAATGAACAAGCTTGGCACCTTGCTGAATCAGTCTAGCTGGACCTATAGAATTAGAATCAAAGATCGATCCTGCAACAGCAAACACTTCTTTTCCTTGGTCTAATGCCTGGTAGGCTGTAATAAGCGAACCGCTCTTTTCTTTGCACTGAACCACGATGGTTCCTCTTGTCAGGGCACTAATTAATCGGTTTCTCATTGGAAAATGCCATTTTTCTGGTTTGATATAAGGCGGATGCTCTGACAACAGTAAATGATGTTCTCCCATATATTGAGCCATTTGCACATGTTCTTTTGGATATACATGTTGAAAGCCGCCAGCTACAACACCAATCGTTTTTCCTTTTTTTCTTATGCACTCTTTGTGTGCAAGTCCATCAATTCCTTTTGCTAAACCACTCACAATCATCCAATCTTCCTCTACAAGTTCTCCAACAATTTTCTTCACGCACGCTTCTCCGTAAGAGGATGGCACACGTGTACCTACTACACCTAAACTTTTTTCTTCATTTAAATAGGTAACGTTTCCTTTTAGGAATAATACTGGGGGAGGATCATAAATGTGTTTTAGTGAGCTGGGATATAAAGGTGATGTGATGGGAATCATGTGAATATTTTGCTTTAAATAGGCTTGAACGATGTGTTGAAAAATGGGGAATTCATTTTCTTCAGCTTGTTGTAAGCGGGTAAAGTCGATCTTTTGTAATGATCGATCCTGTTTGAAATGATGTGTTTCTTCATTTATATATAGCTCAGGATCGACTTTCCACCATTTTGTTAACAAAGAGGGTGAGATGAGGCCTTTTAAGCGGTGAAAAATCATTCTTTCGGACACGTTGTACATACCATTCCTCCAGTTTAAGATAGAAAGAAGAAGACTTGTCAAAGAACAAGTCTTCTTGTGTCATTAATGCGTTTTACAAGCTTCGAAGAGATTCTTCTCTTTTAACACTTTAATTAAGGTTTCTCCCATGACAGATGGTGTCTCTGCCACTTCAATTCCACATTCACGCATTGTTTTTACTTTTTCATCAGCAGTTCCTTTACCACCAGAAATAATGGCACCAGCATGGCCCATGCGTTTTCCTGGAGGCGCTGTTTTACCGCCAATAAAGCCAACAACCGGCTTGGTCATATTTGCTTTTACCCATTCAGCTGCTTCTTCTTCAGCAGTACCACCGATTTCACCAATCATGATCACAGCATGCGTTTCAGGATCTTCATTGAAGGCTTTTAATACATCAATAAAGTTCGTGCCATTGACAGGGTCTCCGCCAATTCCTACAGCTGTTGATTGACCAACACCAGCCTCTGAAAGCTGATGTACCGCTTCATATGTAAGCGTTCCAGAACGAGACACAACACCAACATGACCTTTTTTATGAATGTAGCCAGGCATGATGCCAATTTTACATTCTTCAGGTGTAATCACGCCAGGACAGTTCGGTCCAACAAGTCTTGTCTTCTTACCTTCCATATAGCGTTTCACTTTAACCATATCCAGAACTGGAATGTGTTCTGTGATACAAATCACTAGATCCACTTCTGCATCAACAGCCTCTAAAATGGCGTCTGCTGCAAATGGTGCTGGTACATAGATAACAGAAGCATTTGCTCCAGTTGTCTGTACTGCTTCAGATACAGTATTAAATACAGGAACTCCCTCTACTTCAGTTCCACCTTTTCCAGGTGTGACACCGCCAACGATATTTGTTCCATACTCAATCATTTGTTTTGTATGGAATAAAGCGGTTGAACCGGTAATCCCCTGAACAATTACTCTCGTATTTTTATTAATAAATACACTCATTTAGGTTCCCTGCCTTTCTGCTCTACTTGACTAAAGATACAATCTTTTCTGCCCCGTCAGCCATAGACTCAGCAGAAGTGATATTTAAGCCTGAATCACTCAGGATTTTCTTCCCTAATTCAACGTTTGTTCCTTCAAGACGTACAACGAGTGGTAATGTTAAGCCGACTTGTTTCGTCGCTTCAACAACACCTTCTGCGATGACATCACATTTCATGATGCCGCCAAAAATGTTCACGAAAATCCCCTTGACATTTTGATCAGATAAGATGATTTTAAATGCTTCCGTTACTTTTTCAGCAGTTGCACCGCCGCCAACATCAAGGAAGTTTGCAGGGTCCCCGCCGTAATGCTTGATGATATCCATTGTAGACATCGCAAGGCCTGCTCCATTCACCATACAGCCAATATTCCCGTCTAGAGAAATGTAGCTTAGGTCATATTTAGATGCTTCAATCTCCTTTGGATCTTCTTCATCAAGGTCACGGTATTCTAATATATCTTTTTGTCTATATAAGGCATTGCTATCAAAGTTTAATTTTGCATCAAGTGCCATGACTTTTCCATCACCTGTTACAACAAGAGGATTTATCTCGGCAATTGAACAATCCTTTTCAATAAACGCATTGTAAAGGCTTGTCATAAACTTAACAGCTTGACCAACTAATTTTGTTGGAATATTAATTTTAAACGCAACTTCTCTCGCCTGATAAGCTTGAAGACCAATCGCTGGGTCGATGACCACTTTCACGATTTTTTCTGGCGTTTTTTCTGCTACTTCTTCAATTTCAGTACCGCCTTCTTCAGAAGCCATCAAAACAATTCTTGATGTCGCTCTATCCAAAACGAGTCCTACATAGTACTCTTTTTGAATATCGCAGCCTTCTTCAATAAGTAAGCGTTTTATTTCGCGCCCTTCAGGCCCTGTTTGATGTGTGACAAGTGTCTTGCCGAGCAATTCCTCTGCAAACCCTTTCACTTCATCTTTTGTTTTTGCAATTTTTACCCCACCTGCTTTACCACGGCCGCCTGCATGAATCTGTGCTTTTACGACATATACAGAGCTTCCTAGCTCTTCTGATGCTTTCACTGCTTCATCAGGTGTAAATGCTACTTTACCATTTGGAACTGAAACCCCATATTTTCTTAGGATTTCTTTTCCTTGGTACTCATGGATATTCATTTCCCATCCTCCCAACATATGTAGAAACAAAAATTATAAAATAGACTGCGCTTTCATTTTAAAGAATAAAAAAGAGAATGTCTAGGGTTCTATGTAAAATCGTAAAATCCTTCTAAACATTCAAACTTTTATTTTATTAAAAATATAAATTTTTCAGTCAAAACACTTATTTTACCTTATTTTTTCATTTTTTGATCCAATCGATAGATAAATGAAAATATTTCTGCTACAGTATCGTATAACGCTTCTGGGATTTCCTCATCGAGCGTTAAGTGGCGCATCAGTTCTACTAAATTACGGTCTTCTTGAATAGGGACCCCAGCTTTTTGAGCTTCTTCAATAATATGATCAGCCACATAGCCACTGCCTGTTGCAACGACTTTTGGCGCTTTTTGTTTTTCTTCATCATAGTGTAGAGCGACCGCTCTTCTAAGCGGTTTTGAATCTTTCATACTCGTAAGTCCAGCCCTTTCTCGCTGATTTTATGAAAGTGTTCATCTAGAAAGTCAGACGGATCAATTGGCTCTTCTCTCTTTTTCGCTGTAATCCCCGTCAAACTATACCCTAGGGCATTTAAATTCTCTCGAACAGCTGGAATCATTGGATTAATGGTCCCTTGCAGTTCGTGAGCCGTCTCGACTGTAATTGACATCACTTTTTGCTGAATCGTACAGTCTATTAACGTTTCTTCTAAGTTTTCCATGTTTAAATAAAACATTAAACGGCACTGAGAAATATCGATAGAGCCATCTTTTTTCTTATGCCCTTTTAGAATAAAGGTTAAATCTTGAACACTATGTTTTGAGAAAAGCGGGTAAGAAACCATCATTTGACTAACTGTTTGGTTTTCCTGATGCACTAGTAACTGCCCATTTAATCTATGGAATAATTGATCCACTTCTTTTTTTACGGGCTCGGGAACATCAGCTTGCCTTGCATCATTTAAAACCATCTTTAATTGGTGAAGCTCTTGGCTTTTGACATCTTGGCTGCCCTTTTCCAGTAATTTCAGCATCCCAATTTCATCTCGTACACCTATCGCTTTTTTCATCGTCATCAGTAAATCGAGTACATCGGTTTTATTGCTTAATGCTGGTTCAGTCTGCTGAATGACCTTTACCAATGCGTTCGCCTCTGTTTTTGAAAGAAACGGAAATTCCTTTTGAAGCACGGCTGCCTTTGCGTCAGCCTGTGGTCCTGCCTGCTGGACTGCTTGAACCAGTGATGTGAGCTGTTTTACATCAAGCTGCTGCTGTCCGTCTATGCCTTGCTTTGTGATGCTTGTCAGAATGCGTTCTATTTGCTGAAGCGGGAGCTGTTTTGGACTTAATAATTGCTGCACGCTGTTCTGATTCACTGTATCCACCTGTCGCCCTTGTTGTATAGAGGCGGGCTGGCTCTGCTTTGTTTGCTGAGCCGGATTGACATGAGGCTGCACCTGCAAGCTTTCTCCTTGCTTCGTTTGGCCTTCTTTTGCTCCTAGAAGCACCGATAAGAGCTTTTCTGCATGAACGGTTGTCTCAGCATTTACAACCGTACGAACGGCCTGTGTAAGAGCCTGTGTGGCTTCTGAGTGCTTCGGAAGCTGTGTTAATCGATCTAGCAGTGCTGTCACATCCTGGTGAAGTGCAGAGGGGGATTTCATCGCTAATATTGATTGGAGCACTCCTTGCTGAATCGGCAAATCTTTCTTTAAAGCAAAAAGAAGTGCTTGCAGACCTTTTTTGATATCCGCGCCTTGAAGTTGTTCAATCCATTTTACTGCCGTTTTTAACTCTGCTTCGTTGATGACCGGTTTTTCTTTTAAAAAGGCTGTAGCTGTTAACATTTGTTCAAGTCCATTTTTAAGCGACAGACCTTCTAGTAGTTTAGCTGCGGCATCCTTTAAAGTTTTAGGATCTTGGTCAAATTGCTGAACAGGTCTTAATTTACTCAGGCTGCCTCCACCTTCTTGTTCTAATTGGAACCAATAGAATGAATCGGCTTTGAGCTGAGCCGCTAGCTGCGCTTTTATTTTAGTAGCGCCTATTTGAACAAGCGCTGTATCATCTCCAAGCATTTTTAGTACTTTACCAAGAATGAGCCGGTGAATATTTTCCTTTCCTTCCGTGTTAAGCGGAACAGATTCTGCCGTATTCAGCCGACTATTCAGTTCAGTATGTATATCTTCAACTCTTGTCATCACAGGCAGCCTCCTTGTGTCAATATATTTATGAAATAACAGATTTCACTGGTGCAAATGATAACCGGTGGATAGGTGTAGCGCCATGTGTTTGAATGGCAGCAAGGTGCTCTTTCGTTCCATACCCCTTATGTTTTTCAAATTGATACTCAGGGTACTGGCGTCCATACTCTTCCATCATTAGGTCCCTTGTCACTTTGGCAATACATGCACCAGCTGCGATGGATGCGCTTTTAGCATCTCCTTTGATGATATTCTCCTGTTGAGTAGGAAGCGGGAGCGTCATCGCATCTATGAGTAGATAATCAGGTGTGTGAGTGAGCTGCTTTACAGCCCTCACCATCGCCAGTCTTGATGCTTCGTATATATTGATTTCGTCAATCGTTGCCGCATCAACAATGCCGATGCCGATGTCGAGTGCTTCCTTTTGAATGAGCTCATAATAGGTCATTCTTTTTTTCTCAGATAGCTGTTTTGAATCATTTAAACCGAGTAGGACGGTATCTTCTTTTAATATCACAGCTGCCGCAACAACTGGGCCAGCCAGTGGTCCTCTTCCTGCTTCATCTATGCCTGCAATATAAGTGTATCCTTGCGCTTTTGCTTTGGTTTCAAATTGCAGCATTTGCTTCCATGCTGCATGCAGTTCTTGCTGTTTCTCTCTCTCTTTGTTCCATTTGTCCATCAGCTTCTGGACACTTTTTCTTGTATCGTCTTTCAATAGTTCACGAATGTATGACTCGTCGTCAGCATGTTGTTCTATTAATTCTTTTATTTGTTTGACCGTGTACATTGGCTTTTCCGCAGCCTCCTTCTTTATATCGGCAGTTTTTCGCAAAAAATAAAGACCCGCATGAGCTGCGTGTCTTTTAGCTTTCAGGCTTCTCAAAAGTGAGGGGACCAAATTTTTCCGTTCGAATATCCCGAATGATGATTTCGGTCGTTTTGTCGTAATTAATGAATCCTCCACTCATCAGACAGCCGCGTTTTGTGCCAATGGCATCAAACAGCTCAACTGTATCTTCAGGTATTTCTGCTAGATCATAGCGTTTTTTTAATCGCTCTGGATAGTGCTCTTCTAAAAAGCGCAGCGCATAAACGGCGACATCCTGCAAGTTGATGATTGAGTCTTTAATCGCTCCGGTGACGGCCAGCCTAAGACCTACTTGTTCATCTTCAAATTTCGGCCAGAGAATTCCAGGGGTATCGAGCAGTTCAAGTTCTTTTCCTACCTTCACCCATTGCTGTGACGTCGTAATACCAGGTCGATCTCCTGTTTTCGCAATATTTTTCTTTGCTAACCGATTGATCAGCGTTGATTTGCCGACATTGGGAATTCCTATAATCAAAGCTCGAATGGCACGCGGCTTAACACCTTTTGCTTTCATTCGATCGAACTTTTCTTTTAAGATTTCTTTTGATGTCGTAATGATTTGATTTAACCCTTGTCCATCGACAGAATTAATGGCAAGCGACCGTACACCTTGCGCTTCAAAGTGTGCCTGCCACTCTTTTGTCATACGAGGATCTGCTTTATCTGCTTTGTTCAAAAGCATAATTTTCGGTTTGTTTTGGAGGATTTCTTCAATCATTGGGTTTCTAGAGGACATCGGAATCCTTGCATCGGTTAATTCAAATACGATGTCGATGAGCTTTAATTTTTCTGTGACTTCCCGTCTTGCTTTTGCCATATGGCCTGGAAACCATTGAATTGTCATATGTGCACCTTCTCTCTTCTAACGGTTGTCTCTATACATTGTACAAAAAAAGAGCCTGTTACAGGTAACAAGCTCTTTCCTTTGATATCATTATCGTCTGATTTCTTTGATACGAGCCGCTTTACCGCGAAGTTCACGTAGGTAGTAAAGTTTCGCACGACGTACCTTACCGTGACGTACAACTTCGATCTTAGCGATTTTTGGTGTGTGTACAGGGAATGTACGCTCAACGCCTACACCGTAAGAGATCTTACGAACTGTGAAAGTTTCGCTGATTCCACCACCACGACGCTTAATTACAACACCTTCAAAGATCTGGATACGCTCACGAGTACCCTCGACAACTTTCACGTGTACACGTAAAGTGTCACCAGGACGGAACGCAGGAAGATCAGTGCGTAATTGTTCTTTTGTGATTTCTTCAATCAATTGTTGCATCGTTTTCAACTCCTTCCAACAGATGCTCATGTCCTCTTTCTTCATTGCAGCGGAACATCGTTTTCAAACTTGAATCGGCAAGCCGTCCAAGTCACAAGTAGTATCATACCACACCTGTATACCTTGTGCAATACAATCTAGTCATTATGAAGCTGCCAAAGCCATCTTTTTTCTTCATCCGTTAATGTTTTGCAAGAATCGATCAAATCTGGCCGTCTTGTATAGGTTCGCTTCAACGATTCTTTACGCCGCCACTCTTCAATTTTGGCATGATTTCCAGAGAGAAGCACATCTGGTACTTTCAATCCTTTATAATCAGCTGGTCTTGTATAGTGTGGATGCTCAAGCAGACCTGTACTAAATGAATCTTCGATATGAGACGCTTCTTTTCCAAGCACATGAGGCAAAAGCCTGACCACACTGTCTGCAATCATCATCGCCGGCAGCTCTCCGCCTGTGAGAACGAAATCTCCGATTGAAATTTCATCTGTGACAAGATGCTCCCTGATGCGCTCATCGTAGCCTTCATAGTGGCCGCAAATGAACATAAGATGCTCTTCTTTTGCAAGCTCTTCTGCTTTCTTTTGTGTATATCTTTCTCCTTGAGGACAGACAAGAATAATGCGGGGCTTCTTGTTTGCTTTTTTCGTTAAATCTTCTACCGCATCAAATACAGGCTGTGCTTTCAGAACCATGCCAGCACCGCCGCCATACGGATAGTCATCCACTGTTTTATGTTTATGATCGGAATACTCCCTAAAATTCACGACATCAAATGAGACCGCATCTTTTTCCTGAGCTTTTTTTAAGATCGATGAGTGAAGCACCCCTTCAAACATTTCAGGAAATAGTGTTAAAAAGTCAATTTTCATTCGTCAATGAGTCCTTCCATCACTTCAATGTGTACTTTCTTGGATGAAATATCAACTGTTTTGACGACAGATGGAATATAAGGGATGAGGGCATCTTTTTTGCCTTTTCTTCCAACCACCCATACATCATTTGCCCCTGGCGTTAAAACTTCTTTGATTTGACCAATCAGTTTGTCCTCTTCATCATATACTTCACAGCCGATGATTTCGTGGAAATAGAATTCCCCTTCATCTAATGAACCAAGATGTTCTTTTTCTACTTTTAAAATCGACTCTTTTAATTGCTCAGCTTCATTTAACGAGCCAACTTCTTCAAATGTCAGTAAATCAAATTGTTTGTGCTGTCTATGTGATGCGACAGTCACTTTTATTGGTTCTTTTTGATTTTGTTTGAAAATATAAAGGACGCTGCCTTTTTTGTAGCGTTCTTCTGGGAAATCAGTCTTTGACACAACACGTACTTCTCCGCGCACTCCATGTGTATTGACGATCTTTCCGACATTCAACCATTCTAGCTCCATGTTCTCAATCACCCCTGACGTATTTCCACAATGGTGCCGTCTTTCACGACGATGACATTGTCTTGCATTTTGTCATCCCATTTATCACCTATTTTTACTTCAATCAGCGCATCCACTTCTGTTTCTTTCATTTCACTGCCAAGAGGCAAGATATGCAGCTGCTCGACTTGAAAATCAATTTGCCTCATTTTCTCTTGTCTTTTTTCAATGGCTTTTTGAAATTGAGGGATGGCTTCTTGCTGATGTGGTTCTTTTTCATGCTTTTTTAGTTGAAAATATAGTTGATTGCATTCACGTTCTAGTCTTTCTTTTTTCTCCAAAAAAGTCGTTAACAGTTTGTCCTTACTGCTTTCAGTTAATACTTGCATGACGGTGACATGTTGAATGATCTGCATCTTCCTTTTTGTCCCCCTATCCGAAGGCATTTGTCCTCTACAGTATAACGAAAAATAGATTTAAACGTGTAAAAAAAGGGGAGGTCCTAAGCCCTCTCCCTTTTTAGTCAGCAATCTCAAGTTGAACTTTCTTAGAAGACTCTGCACTTGCTGCAAACATGACTGTTCGTATCGCTTTAGCTGTACGTCCCTGCTTTCCGATCACTTTTCCGGTATCTTCAGCATTGACAGACAGTGTGTAAATGACCTGCTCATCTTTTTCTAATGAAGATACGTGAATATCTTCAGGGAAATCAACAAGTGGCTCGACGATGGACACAATCAATTCTTCCAAGGACAGCTCATTCATTATTTGCTGTTTTTCGCATTATGAAATTTTTCAAGAATTCCTTGGCTTGAGAAAAGGTTACGAACTGTATCAGATGGTTTCGCACCATTTTGAAGCCATTTAAGCGCTAATTCTTCGTTGATTTTCACCTCAGCTGGTGATACCACTGGGTTGTAAGTTCCAACTGTTTCGATGAAACGACCGTCACGTGGTGAACGAGAATCTGCTACAACAATACGATAGAAAGGAGATTTTTTTGCTCCCATACGTTTTAAACGAATTTTTACTGCCATTTTACTAGCACCTCCGAAAATATTTCAACAAGATAGTATATTAACAATGATAAAAGGGTTTGTAAAGTGTTTTTTCTTAACAACGGTTTTATCATGTATAACCAATTACATAAATGGTAATTTAAAGCCGCCTTTTTTCTTTCCTTTGGACATGTTGGTCATTTGCTTCATCATCTTTTTCATTTCGTCAAATTGTTTTAAAAGGCGATTGACTTCCTGTACAGATGTTCCGCTTCCTTTTGCAATCCGTTTTCTGCGGCTTGCATTGATGACCTCTGGCTGTTCTTTTTCTTCGGTCGTCATTGATTTAATGATCGCTTCGATGTGATTGAGCTGCTTTTCGTCTACTTGGACGTTTTTGAGCCCTTTCATTTTACCGGCTCCCGGCATCATTTGGATCAGTTCATCAAGTGGACCCATGTTGCGAACCTGCCCAAGCTGCTCGAGGAAATCATCGAGCGTGAAGCTCATTGTCCGCATTTTTTGTTCAAGTTCTTTCGCTTTATCTTGGTCAACGTTTGCTTGTGCTTTTTCAATAAGCGTGAGCACATCTCCCATGCCAAGAATTCTCGATGCCATCCGCTCTGGATGGAATGGTTCAATTGCATCAAGCTTTTCACCTAGTGCGGCGAATTTAATCGGCGTATTTGTGACTGCACGAATTGAAAGTGCTGCCCCGCCTCGTGTATCACCGTCTAGTTTTGTCAGAACGACACCTGTTAAACCAAGCTGTTCATTAAAGCTTTTTGCGACATTGACAGCATCTTGACCAGTCATCGAGTCAACAACGAGGAAAATCTCTTCTGGATTTGCGACTTCTTTTACTTTCTGAAGTTCATCCATTAAGTCTTCATCAATATGAAGACGTCCTGCTGTATCTAAAATGACATAATCATGATGTTCTTCTTTCGCTTTTTCAATTGCCTGTTTGGCAATTTCGACGGGACTAACTTGATCACCTAATGAGAATACGGGCATATCAAGCTGTTTCCCAAGCGTTTGAAGCTGCTGGATCGCTGCTGGTCTGTAAATATCAGCGGCCACCATCATCGGCTTGCGATTATGTTTTTTGCGAAGTAAGTTGGCAAGCTTTCCAGTTGTGGTCGTTTTACCTGCCCCTTGAAGACCAACCATCATAATGACAGTTGGAGATTTTTTCGCTACAGCGATTTTACTCTCTTCCCCGCCCATTAATTCAGTGAGTTCTTCTTTTACAACTTTAATGACCTGTTGTCCTGGGGTAAGACTTTGCATGACCTCTTGTCCAACTGCCCGCTCGCTTACTTTTTTCACAAAGTCTTTGACTACTTTAAAATTGACGTC
This sequence comes from Bacillus sp. FSL K6-3176, assembly GCF_038003325.1. NCBI lineage: Bacteria > Bacillati > Bacillota > Bacilli > Caryophanales > Bacillaceae > Bacillus > Bacillus sp. FSL K6-3176. The sequence continues at coordinate 1,576,628 of NZ_JBBOOX010000001.1, read as the reverse complement.
AGCTTCAAGAAGGGCAAGGCGTACCTCGCGCATCATTTCTTTTACATCTTGCTCTGACACTTTTCCTTTGCCGCGGATTTTTGAAATCGTCTGCTGCAGTCGGTCGGCTAATCCTTCAAATGCCATACTGTGCCGCCTCCTAATCTAATTTCTCAAGCGATTCAATTAAAGCTTCTGCTTCTTCCTTTTGCACGGAATCTGCTACAAGCTCTCTCATTTTTGTGAGAAGTTCTTTACGCTCTTTAAATTTCTTAAACAAGAGCAGCTTTTCTTCATATTGTTCAAGCATCGCTTCAGTCCGTTTAATATTATCATAAACAGCCTGTCTTGATACTTCATATTCATCCGCAATTTCACCGAGGGAAAAATCGTCTAGGTAGTAAAGCGACATGTAGCTCTTTTGTTTTGCGGTCAACAACGATTGATAGAAATCAAACAAGTAGTTCATTCTCGTTGTCTTTTCAAGCGTCATGGGCTCTCTCCCCTTTGTTAAGTTCATTCCCTTTACAACAACTAAGTTTACACGGTTCTGATCTACGTGTCAAGTTTTTATCTTGTCACTTCCTGCGGCGATATTTAAATAAAAAAGCCGGCAGTTTTGCCGGCATCCCCAGATTGTTGACAAAGGGCTAAAATGAACTTGATTTTAGCCCTTTGTCTTCTTTTCAGCGTGATAGAAAACCTTTGAAGTCTAGGAAGGACGAGTACTGGCGCGGAGCGAATTTGACATTCGTGAGCACCAGAGCGCAGGACTGACAAAGAATGCGAGGGTTTGTCTACACGCTGAATGCCGGCAGTTTTGTCGGCATCTTGATTAGTCTTCTTGATCAATCATGTCTGAGAATAATCCGTACACATACGATTCAGCATCGAACTCTTGCAGATCGTCTACTTTTTCACCTAGTCCGACAAGTTTTACAGGGATGTTGAGCTCATTGCGAATGGCAAGAACAATCCCGCCTTTTGCAGTACCGTCAAGCTTTGTTAAAGCAATACCTGTCACGTTTGTTGCTTTAGAAAATTCCTTCGCTTGCGCCATCGCATTTTGACCTGTTGTCGCATCAAGGGCAAGCAGTACTTCGTGCGGCGCATCGGGCACTTCGCGTTCAATGACTCTCTTGACCTTCTCTAGCTCTTTCATCAAGTTGACTTTGTTTTGCAGTCTGCCTGCTGTATCACAGATCAAGACATCTGCTTTTTTGGCTTTAGCTGATTGAACGGCATCATAGATGACCGCTGCCGGGTCAGAGCCTGCTGTTTGTTTAACGACAGGAACACCAGAGCGCTCGCCCCACACTTCAAGCTGTTCAATCGCCCCCGCACGGAACGTATCACCTGCTGCTAAAATGACGGATTTCCCTTCATTTTTTAGCTTGTTTGCCAGCTTACCAATGGTGGTGGTTTTACCGACACCGTTCACGCCTACAAATAAAATAATATTTAAACGGCCGTCTTCAATGTTCAGTTCAGAAATTTGTTCCTCACCGCTATTGTAAATCTCCACGAGTTTTTCAGAGATGACTGCTTGTACTTCACTTGGGTCTTGAATGTTTCTTAATTTCACTTCTTTTTTCAGCTCATCAATCAGTTCCATCACAGTCGTGAAACCGACATCCGCACCGATTAACACTTCTTCTAGTTCTTCAAAAAAGTCTTCATCCACTTTACGATAGCGAGAAATGAGTTCATTTACTTTTCCCTGAAACGAATTTCTCGTTTTTTCAAGTCCATCTTTAAACTTTTCTGATACTGAATCGGTTTGCTGCGTAAATTTTTCTTTTAATTTCTTAAAAAAGCTCATGGGTTCAAAAACCTCCTTTAATTACTGGACAAGCTCTTTCGTTTCCTCTAGTTTGACAGATACTAGTTTTGAGACACCCGACTCCTGCATCGTGACACCGTACAGAACATCTGCTTCTTCCATGGTTCCTTTTCGGTGTGTAATCACAATGAACTGTGTTTCTTGGCTATATTTCTTTAAATACTGGGCAAAGCGGAACACATTCGCTTCATCAAGTGCCGCTTCTACCTCATCTAGCACACAGAATGGAACTGGTCTCACTTTTAAGATCGAGAATAATAAGGCGATGGCTGTTAATGCTCTTTCTCCGCCTGAAAGCAGGCTTAGATTTTGCAGCTTTTTCCCCGGCGGCTGCGCCACAATATCGACGCCTGAGTTTAGTAAATCGTTTGGATCTGTCAACTTAAGGTCTGCTCTTCCTCCGCCAAATAATGCTTGGAAAACAGATTCAAAATGCCCGCGGATTTGAGAGAATGTCTCAGAGAAACGTTTCGTCATCTCCTGATCCATTTCTTCAATGACTTGGAATAACGTATTTTTCGCTTCTGTCAGATCATTGCGCTGTTCTGTTAAGAAGAGATAACGTTCATTCACACGTTCATACTCGTCAATGCTGCCTAAGTTCACTGTTCCAAGCTCTTCAATGGCTAGTTTGATCAATTTCACGCGTTTTCTTGCTTCATCCGGCGATAGCGTCAGATGATACATTTCTTTTGCTCCTTCAAACGAAAGGGCATACTCTTCGTTTAAATAGGCGATGAGGTTATCAAGTTCAACTTCCATGCGGCCAAGCTTGATTTCTTCATCTTTTAAGCTTGTCGTGAGCTGTTTATACAGGCGTTTTTGTTCTTTCAGTTCACGTTCTGCGAATTCTAATGTTTCAGAAAGAGCCAGGCGCTGTTTGCGTCGCTCTGAGATAAGCGCTGTCGTTTTGTTTTTATGTTCCAGTTTCTCTTTTGCCGCTTCTTCCAGTTGTTCGGCGCCGCTTGAGCTGGATGACATTTCACTTGTTAAGAGGGACAAATCTTCTTTTGTTTCCGTCAGCGTCTTTTCAGCCTCTTCTAATTCAGCCGTTAAGCTCGATAGTTTTTCTTGTTCATTCGCTAAAGACTGCTCTTTTTTGGCAAGCGAGATTTTCAGCTCTGTTAATTCGGAAGAAATGGTTTCTTTCGTTGAGCTTTGGGTCTGCTTCCGTTTTGTTAACGTGTTGATCTCTTCGTCAAGAGAGGTCAGTTTCTCACCTATAGATGTTTCAAGGGCTGCCTGCTCTTTGTCCTTGCTCGCAAGTTCGCTAGAGCGCTGCTGCAACTCTTCTTTTTCTTGATCATAGAGCTCTAGATGAGCGTTAATATTTTTTTCCGCTACTTGCAGTTCATATAAGGTCCCTTTTAACTCTTGCTGCTTTTCTCGAAGAATTTCGCCGCGCTGACGCAGTTCATTTAATTGGACTTCGCTTGCGGCAATCGATTGCTTCGTTTCTTTTGTTTCTTTTTCAAGGATCGTTGTTTTTTCTTCCATTTCAACGAGCTGCTTTGTTAATGTTTCAATCTCTCGGGTTCTGGAGAGGAGGGAATTGTTCTTTTTCTTTACGCCGCCCCCAGTCATTGAACCGCCTGGGTTCACCACGTCCCCATCAAGGGTCACGATGCGATAACGATGTCCAAGCATTTTCGCCAGCTCATTGGCACCTTTTAAGTCTTGAACAATCAGGACCGTTCCAAGCAAATTCTGTATGACTTTTTCATACTTTTCGTCAAAGGAAACGAGCTGACTCGCTACGCCGATAAATGCGTCATGCTGCTCAGCTGTTTGAATATCTCTAAACTGAATGGTTCGTTCTTTGATGACGTTCATCGGCAGGAAGGTCGCACGCCCAAAGGAATGCTGCTTTAAGTATCCAATGGCCTGTCTGGCAGCCGCTTCATTTTCAGTAACGACATGCTGCGTGGCTGCGCCAAGTGCAATTTCAATCGCTGTTTCATGTTGCTGCTCTGTTTGAATCAGCTCTGCAATCGCCCCGTGAATACCGCCTAACCGGTCCTTTGCCTTTAAAACCTCTTTTACTCCTTGGAAAAAACCTGAGAAGTCTTCCTGCATCGATTCAAGCATTTCTTTTTTAGATTTTGCCTGCTGTACATATTGATAGGCTTGGTAAAGAGCCGTTTCTTTTTTCTCGTATTGACGCTTCATCTGCTCTAGCTTTTGTTCCGCTTCTCTAAAGCGTTTCACCTGAGCCAAAATGTCTTCTTCTCGTTCTGAAAGTTGCTGCTCGGCTTCTGTTTTCTTTTCCTTCACAGACACCCGTTCTTCGATATGTTTCTGATTATTTTGCGTTAACCGCTCTAGCTGCAAGGCTGCTTGGCGCTGTTGCTCTTCTAGTAATTTACGTTCGTTTCGGATAGAAGCTTGCTCGTTTAATAGGTCAAAATAATCGCTTTTCAGCTGTTCAATTTGCCCTTCCACATCTTCACTATGAAGAGACAGCTGATGTTGTTTTGTTTTCACTTCATCTTTTAGCTGCTGCACTTCTGTTTGCAGGCTGTCACGTGTGACTTTCTGCTGTTCAATCTTTTCCGTTAACAACGACTGTTTTTCGGTTAAACGCACGAGCGTGTCTTCTAGCTGCCCTTGGTTAGCGGCCGCATTTTTTTTCCGTTCTTTTAGAACTTCTTTTTTCCCTTCAAGCTTTTCTAGTTCTTCACTTGTGAAAAGGAGGACTTCTTGGAGGTCATGAATCGAATCGTCAAGCGCCTGAATACGGTCTCTCGATTCTTCGATTTTGGCTTCCTTCGCTTGAATGTCTGTGGACTGCTTCATTTCATCTTGTTTGAACCGCTCGACAGCTTCACCAAGTGTTGTCCATTTTTTGTGCAGTGCTTCAATATCATGGACGGTGAGAGCAATTTCTACATTTTCAAGTTCTTCTTTCTTTTGCAGATAGTCTTTTGCGATAGATGCCTGCATTCTTAGTGGTTCTACTTGATCTTCTAGTTCATGCAGAATATCTTCCACCCGGTTTAAGTTGTCCTGCGTTTCAAACAGTTTATTCTCGGCTTTTTTCTTTCTTGTTTTATATTTCAGGACACCAGCTGCTTCTTCAAAGATGCTACGTCTTTCTTCAGCTTTACTCGATAGAATCTCTTCTACCTTACCTTGACTGATGATCGAAAAAGCTTCTTTTCCAAGACCTGAATCCATGAAAAGATCAATAATATCCTTTAAGCGGACAGATTGATTGTTAATGAGAAATTCACTTTCTCCAGAACGATAGACTCTTCTTGTCACACTGACTTCGTGAAAATCGATCGGCAAAAAGTGATCTTCGTTATCGAGCGTTAATGTCACTTCTGCTAAGTTGACTCGTTTTCTTGAGTCACTTCCTGCAAAAATGATGTCTTCCATTTTTCCTCCGCGGAGGCTTTTTGCTGATTGCTCTCCAAGTACCCAGCGGATCGCATCAGTAATATTACTTTTGCCGCTTCCGTTTGGTCCAACAACAGCTGTAACCCCTTTGACAAAGTCTACAGTCACCCGCTGTGCGAAAGATTTGAATCCTATCACGTCTAAACGTTTGAGGAACATGAGAGTGATCCTCCTTATGTATTTAAAGTACTATTATCTTACCATATGAACTGAAAAAAGATGATGGAAAACAGAGTGAAATCCCCCTGAATCACGAGGGGGATTTTATTGGTTCATATGATGTTTCTGTAATTTAGCAAGTGCTTCCTGTGCAGCATGCTGTTCCGCTTCTTTTTTTGAACGGCCATTTCCAATCCCGAGCACTTCTCCTCTAAGGGATACATTGGCTTCAAATTCCCGGTTATGTGCTGGGCCTTTTTCATGCAGGATTCGGTATTCAAGTACACCTTTTCCATCTCGCTGAACAAATTCTTGAAGCTGGCTTTTAAAGTCCATGACATGTGAGAATGCCCCGTCATTAATTTTCGGGTATACATAGGCTTCTAGGAATCGTTCAACAGGCTCAAGTCCTTGATCTAAATAAAGCGCTCCGATAAACGCCTCAAATACGTCTGCTAAGAGTGCTGGGCGTTTTCTGCCGCCTGTCATTTCTTCCCCTTTTCCTAAAAGAACAAGGTCTCCAAAGGACAGCTCATGTGCTAATGACACAAGTGATGGCTCACATACGATCGCCGCTCTCAGTTTTGTTAAATCTCCCTCGCTCATGGCTGGGTACTTTGCAAATAAGAACTGTGAGATCGTCAACTCTAAAACAGCGTCCCCTAAAAATTCAAGTCTTTCATTATCCTCATAAGGTTTTTTACGATGCTCATTCACATAAGAGGAATGTGTAAAGGCTTGATAGAGTAGTTTTTCATTTTTAAAGTGTACAGAAATGCGCTGCTGAAATTCTCTGAATTGCTCTAGTTTTTTGCTCTGTTTCTGTTTGTCTTTATAGTGTTTTGGCATAGCAACCTCCAGGTAGGCGTTATCGCCTTTAAGGATACTGATTATATGGAGTCTCTCTTTCTACATGCAAGGAAACCGTGCTCCTTAGCATCTGAAAAAGGCTGACAATTGATCAGCTGAATATGTTGAAACTAACATAAATTTTCAAAGTCCCGCCATGAAAATAGACGGGACTTTGTTACGCTTATTGCTGGCTATTTATGTAGTTCACAGCGTCACCGACTGTTGCAATTTTTTCAGCATCTTCGTCAGAAATTTCCATATCGAACTCATCTTCAAGTTCCATAACTAGCTCAACTACATCAAGGGAATCAGCGCCTAAATCTTCTTTAAATGAAGCCTCCATTTTCACGTCAGCCTCATCAACGCCAAGGCGGTCTACAATAATTTTTGATACACGCTCTAATACGTCTGCCATTGCCTTTCACCTCCCCTCAAAGTATTATAGTTGATTCGTTTTTAAAAAACTAGAGAAAACGTAACGAAATTTTGATATTTCTTAGGACATAACCATTCCGCCATCCACTTGGATGGTTTGGCCTGTAATATAACCTGCTCCTTCTGAAGCTAAAAAGACAACAACGTTGCTTATATCTTCAGGCGCACCAAAGCGTGCGAGCGGGATTTGCTTAAGCATTTCTGTTTGAACATTCTCATCAAGCTTGTCAGTCATATCAGTAGAAATAAAGCCTGGTGCTACGGCATTGACTGTAATATGACGGCTTGCCAGCTCTTTCGCTGTTGTTTTCGTTAAACCGATCACACCAGCTTTTGCTGCAACGTAGTTTGCTTGTCCAGGGTTTCCGCAAACGCCGACAACAGATGCTACATTGATGATTCTTCCGCTGCGCTGTTTCATCATTTGACGTGTCACAGCTTTTGTACAGTTGAAGACACCTTTTAAGTTTATGTTAATGACATCATCCCATTCATTTTCTTTCATTCTCATGAGCAGGTTGTCCTTTGTAATTCCAGCATTATTCACAAGAATGTCGATTGAACCAAATGTATCAACGGCTTGTTTCATTAATGCCTGTACATCTTCTGCATTTGACACATCCGCTTTGACAGCAAAAGCCTGCTGGCCAAGTGCTTTGATCTCATCGACGACTTCATTTGCTTTTGCTTCGTTGCCTGAATAGTTCACCACAACATTGGCACCTTTTTTCGCCAAATCGATCGCAATCGAACGGCCAATACCGCGAGATGCACCTGTGACAACGGCTGTTTTATTTGTAAGCATCAAGAATCCCCCTTGAGTGTTTGAATTGCTGCTTCAATTGTTTCTTGATCTGATACGGAAATGGTCGTCAGGCGGCGATTGACTTTTTTCACAAGACCTGAGAGCACTTTACCAGGACCAATTTCAATAAATGTTGTCACGCCTAAGTCAATCAGGCGTTCTACACTTTCTTCAAATCGAACAGGAGAATACAATTGTTCAATCAGCTTCGTTTCAATTTCATTACGTGATGTCACGATGTCTGCTGTTACGTTTGAAATCACTGGCGTCGCGGCATCAGAAATGTCTAATTTAGATAATACATCTGTGAATTTTTCAGCTGCTGGTTTCATTAATGCAGAATGGAAAGGTCCACTCACTTCAAGTGGAATTGCACGTTTTGCGCCCTTTTCTTTCGCTTTCTCTGATGCAAGTTCCACACCTTTTGCTGTACCAGAGATGACGATTTGGCCCGGACAGTTTAAGTTCGCAAGTTCTACAAGATGACCGCTTTCTGTCACTTCTTTTGTCACTTCTACAAGCGCCGCTTGGTCTAAGCCAAGAATCGCCGCCATTGCGCCTTCTCCTGCTGGAACGGCTTCATTCATTAATTCGCCACGCTTTCTCACTGCGAAAACGGCATCTTTAAACGAAAGAGCTCCCGCTGCAACAAGGGCTGTATATTCACCCAGACTGTGCCCTGCTGCATAATCTGCTTTGATTCCGCTCTCTTCAAATTTCTTTAAGATCGCGATGCTTGTCGTTAAAAGAGCTGGCTGTGCATTATATGTCAGCGTCAGTTCTTTTGCATCTCCTTCAAAAATCATTGAAGATAAATCAAAATCAAGGGTCTGATCTGCTTCTTCAAACACAGCTTTAGATGCTGCTTCTTGGTCAAATAAATCTTTTCCCATGCCAATTTTTTGAGAGCCTTGGCCTGGGAATAAAAAAGCAATTTTACTCATGTTGCTCTACCTCCATTACGACTCATTCGTGTCTTCTTTTTGAACTTCTTGATGAATGATGGCTGAAACGTCTTTTTTAACGATATCGCGCGCCTGACGAATGGCATGAAAAATCGCATTTTCATCAGAGGAACCATGCGCTTTAATAACGGGTGCTTTTAAACCAAATAATGCGGCACCACCATATTCGGAGTAATCCATTTTAGATTTCATCTGCATTAATTTTGGCTTCATCATACCTGCTGCTATTTTAGCTGTGAAGCTGGATGTTAAGGTTTCTTTCAGCATTTTAAAAACAGAAAGGGCTGTGCCTTCGATCGTTTTAAGAGCGATGTTCCCCGTGAAACCATCTGTGACAACGACATCAGCTACACCTTCTAATAAGTCACGCGATTCTACATTTCCTACGAAATTCAAATCTGATGCTTTTAATAATTCAAAGGTTTTTTTCGTTAAATCGTTGCCTTTTTTATCTTCTGTCCCGACATTTAAAAGTCCAACGCGTGGATTGCTCTTCGGGAAGACATGCTCTGCGTAAATAGATCCCATCATGGCATATTGCACAAGATGCTCTGGCTTTGCATCAACGTTTGCACCGACATCCAATAATAAGAACCCGCTACCATCAAGTGTTGGCAACGTCGGAGCAAGTGCTGGTCTGTCAATGCCATCAATTCTGCCTACGATAAACAGGCCTGCTGTCATGAGTGCCCCAGTATTTCCAGCTGAAATACAGGCATCTGCTCTTCCTTCTGAAACTTCCTGCGCCATTTTCACCATAGAAGAATCCTTTTTACGTCTCACTGCACGCACTGGTTCATCCGTTGGTTCAATGACTTCTTTTGCATCTAAGATCGTGATGCGTTCATGATTTGTTATGTATGATTTGATCTTGCTTTCATCGCCGACAAGTGTAATCTCGATATCTGAAAATGCTTCTAAGCTTTTTTGCACACCGTCAATAATGGCTTTAGGGGCATGATCTCCCCCCATTGCATCGACTGCAATTCTCATGTTATGTGCCACCTTTTACTTTTGTTTTGAGCGATACATGACGAAATCGCCTGAGAAGACAACTTCCTCACCTACATAGCTGTTTACTTCAACTACGGTTCTGCCTTTTTCTTTATCATGTGAGGCAACTTTGGCTTTTGAGACGACTCTTTCGCCTTGTTTGACCTGCCTTGTAAACTTAATATTTGCTTTTGCTGTCAAAGCCAGTTCATCGTCGATGACGGCTACTGCCAGCGAATTTGCCTGGGCAAAAAGATGATGTCCCCTGGCAATTTGGTTACGGCTGAATACATGCTCTTTTCTCACTTCAAAAATGGAAATCGCTTGATCATCAAGCTCTACATCAATCATTTCTCCAATGACTTCATCCAGCGGAAGAGACTTCACTTCATCCTCTAATGTCTTTTCGGCCACGTGCTTAATTCTTTCGCGTAATTCAGGGATTGACAGCTCCAAACGGTCAAGACGAACTGTTTGAATGCTTACACCGAATTTACTTGCCAATTCTTCATCAGTAATGAACGGAGTCGAGCTGATCGTTTGCTGGAGAAGCTTTTGTCGTTCTTTTTTATTTAGTTTCATATGCAGACACCATCCGTACATTTATGACTAGGTACTAATAGTAGTATATAATCTCATAGATGATAAATCAATCCTTGTTTCAAAAAGACAAGAAAATTCCTCCAGCACTTGATCAGCTCAATTTATCTCCGCCAAGCACACCGCTGTCTACGAGTGTTTGCCTAAGTTCTTTGTATTCAGGGTCTGTCCAAAAGGCTTCAGACTGCACGAGCTCTGCCGCATCTTTTCTAGCGGTTTCAAGCGCTCTATAGTCATGAACCATATCTGCCACTTTAAATTCAGGCATTCCGCTTTGTTTCTTGCCAAAGAAGTCGCCAGGGCCTCTTAATTCTAAGTCCTTTTCAGACAGTTCAAAGCCATCCGTTGTTTCAGACATGATCCGCATGCGCTCTTTACCGGTCTCTGATTTAGGGTCCGCCATTAAAATACAAAAAGATTGATGCTCTCCGCGTCCGACCCGGCCTCTTAACTGATGAAGCTGTGACAGTCCAAAGCGGTCCGCATCATAAATGACCATGATGGTCGCATTTGGCACGTTGACGCCAACTTCAACAACTGTCGTTGACACAAGGATTTGTACTTCATTGGAAGTGAAATCTCTCATCACTTGATCTTTTTCATCACTTGCGAGTTTCCCATGCATTAAGCCGATCGACCATTTTCCGCGATACGCCTCTGTCAGCATGCTGTGAACATCTATCGCATTTTGGACATCCAGTTTGTCTGATTCTTCTATAAGTGGACAAATAATATACGCTTGTCTGCCTTTTCTCAGCTCTTTATCAACAAAAGCAAGAATCCGCTCAAGCATGTCATGCTTCACCCAATACGTTTCAATCTGCTTTCGGCCGGCTGGCAGCTCATCAATGACTGAGACGTCCATTTCTCCAAATACTGTGATGGCAAGCGTTCTTGGAATCGGCGTTGCGGTCATAAACAAAACATCTGGGTCCTGCCCTTTGCTTCGCAGCTTTTTCCGTTGTTCCACGCCGAACCTGTGCTGTTCATCTGTAATAACAAGACCAAGCTGCTGAAATTCCACTTCGTCCTGGATAAGGGCATGCGTGCCGACTAAAATATCAATATCTCCCTCTTTCAGACGTTCAAGCAGTTCTCTGCGGCGCTTTCCTTTCACTGAACTCGTCAAAAGAGCAATATTTAGCCCCCATTTTTCAAATAGCTGATACAGTGAATCGGCATGCTGTTCTGCCAAGATTTCAGTTGGCACCATCAGCGCACCTTGAAAGCCGGATAAATGAGCGGCATAAAGGGCAATTGCTGCAACAGCTGTTTTCCCCGATCCAACATCCCCTTGAAGAAGCCGGTTCATCCGGTACGGGGATTCCATATCTGACATAATTTCATCCAGCACTCTTGATTGTGCTTTTGTCAGCGGGAACGGCAGGCTATGAACAAACTCAAAGACCGCCTCTTTTGAGAACGGATGCTGGATGCCTGATGTTTTTTCTCGTTCTTTTTTTCTGATCGCCTGCATCTTCAGCTGAAAGATGAGAAATTCCTCGTACACGAAGCGTCGTCTTGCTTGCTTGAGCGAGTCTCTCGTTTCAGGGAGATGAATGGTTTTTAGTGCTTCTTGATAAGACATGAGTTTATAAGCAGCTACAAGCTGCTTTGGCAGTGGATCATCTGCATGGTCTACATAGAGTGACAACGCTTGTTTTACAAATCGTCTCATCATCTTCACGGTTACATTTTCTTTGACCGAATAAACAGGTTCTATACTGCCATCTTGTTCGTGTGTTCCTTTTTTAAATTCCTGCACCATAATGGATTGCCGGTTTTTATCCCACTTCCCTGTGACGGATACCGTATCGCCTAAAACAAGACTTCGTTTTAAATAAGGGCGATTGAAGCATATGGCTGTAATCAAAAAACGACCGACAAGCAGCCTGAATGTCAGCCTGCTTCGTTTTTTTCCATAATAGGTGAGAACGGGCTCACTGTGCACTTTTCCTTCAACTGTGACACGTTCGTCATGTCTGACTTCTTCTAAATTGCGAAGCTCATAGTCGTCATATCGATAAGGAAAGTAGCCGAGTAAATCGGCTACTGTGTAGATTCCAAGTTCATTTAGTGTTTTTTCTGTTTCTTCTCCAATCCCTTTGAGGGCAGAGATCTTATCTTGCAATTTCTGTATCACGAGATGAGGTCACACCTCCGAAAATCTTCTTTTCAAGCTCCCTTGCTGTCGGTGTTGCAGCAAGTCCGCCTTGTGCAGTCTCACGAAGAGCTGTTGGCATCGTTTGACCAATTTTGTACATCGCATCAATGACTTCATCACAAGGGATACGGCTTGTAATGCCGGCAAGTGCCATATCTGCTGCAATCATCGCATTAGAAGCGCCCATTGCGTTTCGTTTCACACATGGCACTTCCACAAGTCCTGCGACTGGATCGCAAACAAGACCCAGCATATTTTTTAAGGTGATGGCCATGGCTTCAGCGGATTGCTGCGGCGTACCGCCTGCCATTTCTACAATGGCTGCTGCTGCCATACCTGATGCAGATCCTACTTCTGCCTGACAGCCGCCTGCTGCACCAGAGATACTTGCGTTATTGGCGACAACAAAACCAAATGCACCAGATGTAAATAGGAACCTGACCATTTGTTCCTTTGTTGGCTTTAATGTTTCTTTCACCGCAAAGAGCGTTCCTGGCACAACACCTGCTGAGCCAGCAGTAGGCGTTGCACAGATCGTTCCCATTGCTGCATTCACTTCATTTGTTGCCACTGCCTTACTCACGGCATCTAAAATGGTATGACCAGACAATGTTTTGCCTGATGCGATATATGCTTGAAGTTTCACAGCATCCCCGCCTGTTAAACCAGATAATGATTTCACACCTTTCAGTCCGTTTTCAACGGCCTGTTCCATCACTTCTAGGTTGCGGTACATCTGCGAGAAAATGTCTTCACGTGACTTCCCTGTCACTTCCATTTCTTGAGTAATCATAATTTCTGAAATGGAGGTATTCCGTTCTTCTGTTAGCTGCACGAGTTCTTTGACGTTTTTAAACATCATACATAACCTCCTTGTTGTTACTCTGCAATTTGTGTGACTTGAATAATGTTTGGCAGCGTCTCAAGCTCTGTTAAAACCGCTGGATCAATATTCTGATCCACTTCAATCGTCATGAGTGCTTCTTGCCCGACCTCTTTACGTGCCACTTCCATATGACCAATGTTGATGGCGAATTTCGCTAACACATTGGCAACTGCTGCAATCGTCCCGTAGCGGTCGTTATGAACCACAAGAATGGCCGGATGATTCCCTGAGAGTCTCAGTTCAAAGCCATTTAATTCTGTGATTTCAATTTTACCTCCGCCAATGGAAATCCCGATTAATTCAAGGCTTCCATTCGCATCTGAAATTTCTACTTTTGCTGTATTTGGATGCGCTGGCACCGCATCTTCTTCTTTAAACTCAATGTCGATTTCTTTGCTTTTTGCAATATCAATCGCTGTTTTAATTCGTTCATCAAATGTATCAAAATCAAGAACACCGCCGATAATGGCTACATCTGTCCCGTGTCCTTTATACGTATCTTTAAAAGAGCCATAAAACGACACAGTAATTCGTTTCGGTTCCCTTCCGAACAAGCTGCGAGCCACTCTTCCAATACGAGCCGCACCCGCCGTGTGCGAACTTGATGGACCAATCATGACGGGTCCAATAATATCAAACACACTTCTAAATTTCATAGGTCTTCCCCTCTCATCACCAATCACAGATTGGTTTGTTACTCCCTTTAGACTAATGGATTCATTCGATTCCCGCAACTCATTTCACCGATGAACACATAGTAAAAAAATGCAAAAGAAGAAGAAGGGCTTCATGTGCCCTTCTTTCTTTATTCAACAGCCAAAATATATGAATAAAGCGGCTGTTTTCCATCGTGGACTTCAACTTCTACATCTTCAAATGTGTCTTCAATATATGCTTCTAAAGCTTCCATCTCATCAGATGATGCATCTTCCCCTTTGATGATTGTGACAATCTCATCATCTTCTGTCACCATTTGGGTCAAAAGCTCTTTTGCTGCATCTAATTGATTTTTAGCTGTTAAGGTGATTTTTCCATTGTATAGGCCCATATAGTCGCCTTTGGCAATGTCGATCCCATCAATTTGGGTATCTCTCACTGCAAAGGTAATTTGGCCGCTTTTCACATGATCAATCGCTTCTAACATCGCTGCTTCATTGTCTTCATTTGAAGCTGCTTCATTGAGAGAAAGAAGTGCCGACATTCCTTGAGGAACGGTCTTTGTCGGAATAACAACGACCTCACGACTTGAGACAGTTGCCGCCTGTTTAGCTGCCATGACAATATTAGAATTATTAGGTAAGATAAAGACGGTTTCGGCATGAATGCTATCAATTGCTTTGACAATGTCTTCTGTGCTCGGATTCATTGTCTGTCCGCCTTCAATGACGACGGATGCTCCGATACTTTTAAACAAGTCAGCAATCCCTTCTCCCATTGCGACACTCACTACTCCAAAACGCTGTTTTTCAGCAGCTGTTGCTTTTGGTGCAGCAGGCGAGTGATCTTTTTCTTCATTGACGATCGAGCTATGCTGCTCTCTCATGTTTTCAATTTTCATATTAATCAAGCTGCCGTAGCGCTGTGCATATGATAAGACATCTCCCGGCTGCTCTGCATGAATATGAACTTTTGCAAGCGTATCATCAGATACCACAAGAAGTGAATCTCCGAATTCGCTTAATTCTTCTCTGAAGGCATTTTCGTCAAAGGACTGTTTGTCTTCTTCAAATTTCACCATAAATTCTGTACAGTAGCCAAATTCAATATCTTCTGTGTTCATATGACTTTGTGCACTTTTATGATGCTCTGCACTCACTAATTCTTTTAATGTTGGCAAAGAGGCCGTTTTAGGAGGAAGCTCTTCTCCTCTTAAGGAAGCAAGAAAACCTTCATATACACAAAGAAGCCCTTTACCGCCGCTATCTACAACGCCGACTTCTTTTAAAACAGGAAGGAGATCTGGCGTTCGGTCAAGTGATGCTCTTGCTTCCTCAATCGTTAATTCTAGCACACGATCGATTTGGTCTTCTGTTGCTGAAACAGCAACCGCTTTCTTTGCTGCGTCTTTTGCAACCGTTAAGATGGTTCCTTCAATCGGTTTCATGACGGCTTTATATGCTGTATCAACACCGGCCTGCAAGGCAAGCGCAAATTCTTTTGCGTCAATTGTTTCTTTTTGTTCTATATTTTTGCTGAAACCTCTGAAGAGCTGAGACAGGATCACACCTGAGTTTCCTCTTGCCCCCATTAACAGCCCTTTCGACAGAGCCACCCCGACCTTACCAATGTGATCGGTATTTGTTTCTTCAACTGCTTTTGCCCCTGAAGTCATTGACAAATTCATATTTGTCCCCGTGTCTCCGTCTGGCACTGGAAAAACATTTAACGCATCAACAATTTGTGCGTTTTGAGAAAGATGGTGAGCACCTGCAAGAATCATTTTTGCAAATGAGCGGCCACCCAGATTTCTAATAGACAATATATTTCCTCCTTACTACGGGTTCGTAACTTTTACTCCTTGTACATAAATGTTGACTGAGTCAACTGAAAGTCCAATCGTGTGATGAATCGTATATTTGACTTTCGTTTGAACATTATGTGCGACTTCTGATATTTTTGTACCGTAGCTGACGATGATGTACATATCAATATGAATGCGATCTTCTTTTTGACGCACAAGAACACCCCGGCTGAAGTTCTCTTTGCGGAGAATATCCGTCAAGCCGTCCTTTATTTGATTTTTGGACGCCATGCCAACAATACCATAGCAATCGATCGCAGCGCCTCCTGCCACCATTGCAATGACTTCATTTGATATATCAATTTGTCCGTATTTCGTTCTAAGTTCAATGGACACATTGGTTCCCCCTTTTTGAGAAATTGCCCTGAGTTATCACTATTTTACTATAAGACCCTTCTTTTTAAAAGAAATCATTCAATCCGACCCAATCCTACTTATACTATAGCCTTGATTTTTTATCAAGATGTCAAGGTATTTTTCTTGAAAGAGGAGTAAACAATCCTTGCAAACCCCTTGAAGCTGTGGTAAATTATTAAAGTATCTTGAGGCATCTCTAAGTACGTATATGAAGAATATGATGATGTTTTCGCAGTTAGGAGGGAAACAAATGGCACGTAAATGCGTTATTACAGGCAGAAAAACAAAAGCTGGGAACAACCGTTCTCACGCAATGAACTCTACAAAACGTACATGGGGCGCGAACCTTCAAAAAGTTCGTATTCTAGTGGACGGTAAGCCTAAAAGAGTATATGTATCAGCTCGAGCTTTGAAATCTGGTAAAGTTGAGCGTGTATAAGCAAGAGTAAACGCCTGCTACATTTAACTGTAGCAGGCGTTTTTATGTGGAAATAAAGGAGAATACTCATTAATCTTTCTTAAATGAACCAAGCATCGCACGGACAATGCCGCCAAGAAATCTAGGCAGTTTGATTGTATAAAATTTCATTTTGTCCCCCTCCTAAAAGTACCGCTTGCAGCACAATTGAGCTTAATCAGCCATCCACATTGATAGGTTGGTCAATCTTTGCTTCTTACCATTATTAATATGCCTTCATGAAAAGAAAAAGTACCATTTGAGTGGATGAGTTCGTTACTAATACATAGTGTGGAACCAGGCTCAATATGACAATTTTTCAGAGGATATTTGAAACCTTTTAATGTCAGCTTTTCAACCGATGTACCGAAGGGCAAAAACGACACATATTTTTTATCCGGGTCTTGTTTGATTTCGTATGTACCAGGTCCAAACATTTGAATGATATTTTGTTTGTCTACAAGGGTCATGCTCTGTTTGTGCTGAATGCCTTTATAAAGGAGATGGATATTCCCAAGAAAATGATCTGCTCTTCCGCCTGTGATACCGTAAATTTGAATATGTGCTGGATTCTGACGCAAAGACCAGTTCAGCGCAAGTTCTAAATCCGTTTCATCTTTCTCTGCCTGAAATAGATTGAGTGCAGGCAATTTCTTTTTCAGTTCATGAAGCTCCTCTTCTGTCACACTATCAAAATCACCAAATGCTCTGTCAGGTACAATGCCATGCTCTAGTAAGAAAAGGCTTCCCCGATCTACGCCGACCCAGAGAATGTCCTCCTCAGATGCTTCATGATCAAGCGGCGGGATGTACGCAAAAGGACCGCCGGCTACGATACGTATGTGCATGATTACGCTCCTCTCCATTGAAAAAGAACCAAAGATCACAATGACTTTGGTTCTTTTTCTTATGCTTCTCGAATGGCCTGAATGGCCGCCGCGCGGTCGTCTTTCCCATATACCGCTGAGCCGGCAACCAGTAGATTAGCGCCTGCTTCTTTGCAGCTCTTTGCTGTCTCTACATTGACACCGCCATCTATTTCAATGAGTAAATCGGTTAAGCCCTTTTGTTCACTAAGTGTCTTTACTTCTTTTACCTTTGAGAGAACAGAAGGAATAAACGCCTGTCCGCCAAAACCAGGGTTCACCGTCATGAATAAGACTAGGTCAACATCCTCTAATACATGCGCGATTTGAGAAACGGGTGTGTGCGGGTTCAAAACGACCCCTGCTTTGACACCTTGTTCTTTTATATGCTGAATCGTGCGATGTAAGTGTGGACACGCCTCGACATGAACAGAAATAATATCAGCGCCCGCTTTTGCAAATGCAGGGATATACTGGTCTGGCTGCTCAATCATTAAGTGAACATCGAGCGGCAGCTTTGTATGCGGCCTGATCGCCTCCACTACATTTGGTCCAAATGTCATATTCGGTACAAAATGACCGTCCATCACATCAATATGAATATAATCCGCACCACCTTGTTCCACATCACGGATATCTTTCGCAAGATTGGCAAAATCGGCTGATAAAATGGATGGGGCAATATAAACCATGATTTAGTACCTCGGCTTTCTGTCTTTAATTTCAGTTAAAAACTCTAAATAATGCTGATAGCGATACTCTCTGATGCG
This sequence comes from Bacillus sp. FSL K6-3176, assembly GCF_038003325.1. NCBI lineage: Bacteria > Bacillati > Bacillota > Bacilli > Caryophanales > Bacillaceae > Bacillus > Bacillus sp. FSL K6-3176. The sequence goes on along the minus strand of NZ_JBBOOX010000001.1, from coordinate 1,558,574 downwards.
ATCGTGTTCTACTGCCTCTTTTACCGCACATCCAGGTTCTTTTACGTGCAAACAGCCTCTAAATTTACATTCTGCACTCTTCTCTCTGATTTCTAAGAAATAGAGCCCTAAATCTTCCGCTTCGATGCCTGTAAATTCAAGTGAGCTGAATCCTGGTGTATCAGCAATGAGCCCTTCAGCCGTTCGAATGAGTTCCACATGTCTTGTTGTATGTTTCCCCCTGCCAAGATGGGAGGAAATATCATTTGTTTTCAGTGCTAAATCAGGACTCATCGCATTTAAGAGAGAAGACTTCCCTACACCTGATTGACCTGCAAATACAGTAATCTTGTGATGGAAATGCGGGGTCAGTTTTTCAATTCCATCCCCTTCGATCGTCGATGTTAAATGAACGTCGTATCCAATTTGGCGATAGTCTTCTGCATAGGCTTGAATCGTTTCTCGCTCTTGGTCTGTTTTCAGCAAGTCCATTTTTGTGATGCAGATAATCGGTTCAATCTGGCTCTCTTCAACAAGCACTAGGAATCTGTCTAAAAGCGATGTACTAAAGGTCGGCTCTGCTGCTGAGAAAACGAGCACAGCTTGATCAACGTTGCTAATAGGCGGCCGAATCAGCTCATTTGTCCGCTCTTTTACTTCCAGCAAATAGCCTTCCTTATCGTTATCTGCTTGATAGACGACATAATCTCCAACAAGAGGGGTTATTTTGTTTTTACGAAAAATCCCTCTCGCTCTACACTGAATTACTTTGCCACTTTCTAGAGACTCATCTAGCACATAATAAAATCCGCTTAATGCTTTAATAATTTTGCCCTCAGGCATAAAGTCCCTCCTTTATTCATCATCAGGGTATTCAATCGTTTTGGAGCTCACTACTTTATCATCCACTGTCACCTGATAGTATCCTTTTTGACCAGGTTCTATCTTAAATTTAATCGTTCGCTCAGTGGGCGCAGTGATTTTAAAGTTTTCATATAAATCAGAAATGCTATGTTCTGCGTCATCAATAGATATTTGAACATTCATTTCTTGTCCTTCTGTTTCTGGTTCATACGGGATCGCAATCTTTTCAGTCACCGTTTTGGCCGGTTTCTCTTTTGGTCCAAGAGAGAACGTAATTTTAACCGTATCACCAGGTTTAACAGCTGTCCCCGCTCCCGGTTCCTGCTTCATGACCTCACCTTTCGGCACATCGTCAGAATATGCTTCTTTTTCATCTAGCTTTAGTCCATTATCCTCTAGATAATTTGATGCGGCCTGTTTACTATACGTCGTTAAATCCCGTAAGGTAATATCGGCAGGGCCTATACTGACGGTCAATGTGACTTCTTCATCTGCTGCGACAAGTTCTGTATTCGCGGAAGGTTTCTGTTCCATGACAATACCTGATTCTATGTCATTATCATTCACTTCCTCTACAACAACCTGTTTAAACCCTTTTTTCTCTAATAGTTCTTTTGCTTTCTCGACCTTTTCACCTGTTACATCAGGTAATTCGGTTTTTTCTTTACCTGTACTTTGATAAAGCTGAATTTCTGTCCCTTCTTTTACCTTAGTTCCGATTTTCGGGTCTGTTTTGACAACCAGCCCTTTTTCAATCTTCTCGTCGGCAATATCAATGGGTTCAGAAGCGACGGTAAATCCGGCTTTCTTCAAGGTGTCTTCCGCTTTTTCAACAGTCATGCCAGAAACATCGGTCACCTCTACATCCTTTGGAAAGAGTAATCCTGGGAATACCGTGATCGCTAAAATGGTCGCAGCCGTCAAAACAAATAAGATCGACGCTACAATCCACGGCCATTTTTTCCGTTTTTTCTTCGGCTTTTGCTTCTCTTTTTTCTTTGGTTTTTGAACCGGGTGGACGGCTGTTTTTTCATTGTCTTGATCGACTTGATGATCTTTTATAATAGGAATGGCTTTTGTTGCTTCATGATCTTCTTCAATGACAAAGCGCTTTTCTTTTAGTCTTGCAGGGTCAAAAGCCGTTTTTAAGTCTTTTTGCATTTCAGATGCATCTTCGTATCGATAGAATGGATCTTTGGCCATCGCTTTTAAAATGATGTTCTCCACGCTTTGTGGTACAGAAGGATTCCATCTTCTCACAGATGGCGGCTCTGATTGCAAATGCTTCAGTGCGACACTGACAGCGGATTCTCCTTCAAATGGCATGCGTCCTGAAATCAGCTCATAAAGAACAATACCAAGTGAATAAATGTCTGACTTTTTCGTTGCAAGACCGCCGCGCGCTTGCTCTGGGGACAAATAATGCACGGAGCCAAGAACAGAATTCGTATGGGTAATGGTCGCTGAGCTAAGTGCCATGGCAATGCCAAAATCAGTGACTTTGATATTCCCTAAGTTGTCTATTAATATATTGTGAGGCTTAATATCTCTATGGACGAGCTGTTTCGCATGGGCTTCTTCCATCGCCGCAACGACTTGCTCCATGATGCGAACGGCTTCTTTTGGATGAAGTGGTCCATTGGCGTGTATGTATTCCTTCAGCGTCATCCCCTCGACATATTCCATGACAATATAATAAATGTCATCTTCTTCCCCTACATCGTAGATACTGACAATATTCGGATGATCTAAGCTGGCTGCTGATTGCGCTTCTCGCCGGAACCGTCTAATAAAATCATCATCGCTTGCAAAGTCAAACCGTAAAATTTTAATCGCCACTTCGCGATCTAAAATCATATCCTCCGCCAAATAAACGTTGGCCATTCCGCCTCCGCCTATGGCGCGAAGAATTTGATAACGGCCGCTGATCCTTTTTCCGATCAACACTTGCTGTCACCCTCCTCTGTTTGGGAGGAGATTTCTAACAGTACTGCTGTAATGTTATCTTCACCGCCGTTGTCATTCGCTGTTTGAACTAACTCTGTTACTTTTTCATCTGGTGCGGTTGTTTGCGATAAAATCTGAATCAAATGCTCTTCTTCTACTTTATTCGATAACCCGTCTGAGCAAAGCAAAATTTGATCTCCTGGATCCACTTCAAAAGTTCGTGCATCAATTTGAACGTGTTTATCCGTTCCTAACGCTTTGGTCAGCACATTTTTTCTTGGATGATATTCTGCATCCGCTTTTGAAATCTCTCCTGTTTTCACTAACTCATTCACTAGTGAGTGATCATCTGTTAATTGGGTCAGTGCTCCTTCTCTTAGCAAGTAGCAGCGGCTGTCACCAATATGGGCAATTGTGACCGTTTGCAAATGAACGAGCGCACAAACGATGGTCGTCCCCATTCCTTGGCACTCCTCATTGTTTTTCGCATGTTCGTATACTTGGTCATTAATTTCACTAATTTTTGAGATTAACCAATTCTCTTGATCGGCTGGTTTATTTGGAATTGAAGATGTTTCCTGCCAGTATTCTTTTAAAGAAGAAACTGCCATCTTGCTGGCTACATCACCAGCAAGATGACCTCCCATTCCATCTGCTACAACAGCTAGAAGTGTGTCTTCTTTTGCTTCAAAAATACCTGCATCATCTTCATTATGCTGACGGACTTTTCCTGTATCGGTTTGAAAGGCTGCCCTTATCAACATTCGTCACCTCGTCTCTTCCTGACGCTCCTTCGCTCTTAGCTGACCGCAAGCAGCATCAATATCATGGCCTTGCTCTCGTCTAATCGTTACGTTTACGCCTCGTTCTTTCAGCGTTTTTTCAAATAGGAAGATTTGTTCTCTTGGTGTTCTCACGTAATCTCTTTCTGGTACATAGTTCACCGGGATGAGGTTTACATGGCATTTGATTCCTTTTAATAAATCAGCAAGTTCTTCTGCGTGATGGACTTGATCATTGACTCCGCCAAACAGACCGTATTCAAAGCTCACGCGTCTGCCTGTTTTTTGAATGTAGTATTCAATAGCTTCCATTAATTTTGGCAGCTTGTATGCCTTGTTGATTGGCATGAGGCGGCTTCGAATGTCAGTATTTGGTGCGTGCAGGGAGACAGCAAAGTTGATTTGCATTTGCTCATCAGCAAATTGATAAATCTTTGGAATGATCCCGCTCGTCGAAACGGTAATATGACGTGCTCCAATATTTAAGCCGTTATCATGGTTAATGATTTTAAGGAATGCAAGCATCTCATCAAAGTTATCAAACGGTTCGCCAATTCCCATGATGACAACTGAGCTGACGCGTTCATCTGTTTCATCAAGCGCCTGTTGTACTTTCAATACTTGGGCCACAATTTCTCCCGCCTCAAGGTTACGTTTCAAACCGCCAAGTGTAGATGCACAGAATGTACAACCAATCCGGCAGCCAACCTGTGTTGTGACGCAGACAGAGTTGCCGTATTCGTGGCGCATCAGCACGGTTTCAATGGTATAGCCATCGTGTAATTCAAATAAGAACTTGATCGTTCCATCTTGAGATGTTTGTTTGATCACTGTTTTTAAAGTCGTGATGGCGAATTGATCTTTTAATTTTTCTCTTAATTCCTTTGAAAGGTTAGACATTTCATCAAAGGATGTGACGCGTTTTTCATAAAGCCACTCGAAAATTTGTGTTGCACGGAAAGGCTTTTCGCCTTGTTCCTTTAACCATTCTTTGATTTCGTTTAGCTCAAATGAGTAGATCGACGGCATATCTGTTTTCAGTTCTTTTCTTACTTTTTGTTTTTGTTCTGTCATTTTTTATCCCTTCTTTCTCATGCTGCAAATAAAGAAACCATCTGTTCCGAAATAATGAGGAAGAATTTGTACACTTCCGTTTTGAACAAACGGAGCAACCTGCTCAGGCAGCCGTTCATTAAGAGATAGATCGGGTTCGAAGTCTTGGTGTTCTTGTAAAAACGCATGAATCACTTGTTGATTTTCTGTTGGATCCATTGTACATGTACTGTATACAAGGGTTCCGCCTGGCTTTAGCAGCTGGGCTGCTTCATGCAAGATCGATTGCTGAATTGTCGCAAGTCTTGCTGAGTCTTCCGAGGACTTTGTATATTTCATATCTGGTTTTCGTCTGATGACGCCAAAACCTGAACATGGTGCATCAATGAGAATACGGTCAAACGAAGCATCATCATAATGGTCGGATGCTTTTCTTGCATCAAGCGCTTTTGCATCAATATGCGTTAAGTTCAGACGCTTTGCTGCCTGTTTAATCAGTTTTACTTTGTGCTCATGTAAATCAAGAGACACAATGTTCCCCTCATCGTTCATTCGCTCTGCGATATGTGTTGATTTACCACCAGGAGCGGCACAGGCATCAAGCACCATTTCTCCCGGCTGAGGGTCCAGCGCTCTTGCGACAAGCATGGAGCTTTCATCTTGGATCGTGACAAAGCCCTCTTGAAAGAAAGGAGTGGATACGATAGATCCTTTCATGAGTTTGAGTGCATCCTCAGATAAGTCGCCGAGCTCTGTTTCAATTCCTGCATCCATGAGTTCTTGCTGCAGTGCAGTGCGGTCTTTTTTCATTCGATTGACACGCAATGTCTGCTTTGGCGGGACTAAATGAATACGGCACATGCTTTCTGCTGCTTCAAAACCGTACGCCTCCACCCATTCTTGTACGAGCCACAATGGATGGCTTGTCTCTATTGAAAGCCTTTTTACCGGATCTTTAATCGCATCAAATGCTGGCACGCCTTCTCTTTGCACGGAACGCAAAACGCCGTTGACTAGTGAAGAAATGCCTTTATGTCCGCGCTTTTTCGTTAGTTCCACTGCTTCATGGATGGCTGCACGATCTGGAATTTTTTCAAGATAAACCATCTGATAAAGAGACATACGCAAAAGCTGCATGACCCATGGAGCCACCTTTTGCGGTTTTTTCACAAAGGGTGTGAGCATATAATCAAGTGCTAGCTTGTTTTGCAGTGTACCGTATACAAGTTCTGTTAATAGCGGTTTGTCTTGATCGGAGAGTTCTTTCTCTTTCATCACTGACTGCAAAAGCAAGTTACTGTAGGCTTGATTTTGTTCGAGTTTGATTAAAGCGTCCAGCGCTACTTCTCTCACATTACTTTTCTTCATTGATTAACCCTAATTTCTGTCCAATTTCGATATTTGCGCCTCTTAAGAAGTCTTCACCGCTCATTTTTTTCTTTCCAGCGGGCTGTACACTCGTTAATAAAAGGCCTTGCTGATTTCCTGTTCCAACGACTGGTCCTTCTTTTTGAAGCTCAATCACTTTCCCAGGTTCTTCTGGTGCTTGAAGCGGCACTTTTTTCGCTTCCCATACTTTTAAGTTGGCGCCGTTCCATTCAGTATAGGCAACTGGCCATGGATTTAAGCCGCGAACTTGGTTGTAAAGCTCTTCTCCTGGTTTTGTCCAGTCTAACCTTTCCTGCTCACGCTTAATATTTGGTGCATACGTTGCTGCCTCTTCATTTTGCGGAATTGGCGAGATAGACCTGCTTAACACATTTGGAACGGTGTCTTTTAATAAGGCCGCACCAGCCACACTTAATTTATCGTGCAGTGTTCCGACGTTGTCTAATTCATCAATTTCTACTTCTACTTTGCTAATCATGTCACCTGCATCAAGCTTTTCCACCATATACATGATCGTCACGCCTGTTTTCTTTTTGCCTTGCAGGATCGCATAATGGATCGGTGCACCGCCTCTTAGTTCTGGCAGCAGTGAGGCATGAACGTTGATACAGCCAAATTCAGGTTCATCAAGTAATCTTTTTGGCAAGATTTGTCCGAATGCTGCTGTTACGATTAAATCTGGCTTTAACGCAAGCACTTTATCAATTTCTTCATCAAGACGTACCTTTTCAGGCTGTAAAACTGGAATGCCGTGTTTTAAGGCTTCTACTTTTACAGGAGGCGGCGTGAGCACTCGTTTTCTGCCTTTCGGGCGATCTGGCTGTGTGACGACCCCTACCACTTCGTATCCTTCTGTTATAAGTGTTTGCAGCACAGGTACTGAGAAATCAGGGGTTCCCATAAATACGATACGTGCCATTTTCTTCACCCTTCCATTTCCGCAAGTTCTTTTTCTGTATAGGTTTGAATGATCTTCGACGTGAATAATACGCCGTCTAAGTGATCAATTTCATGCAATAAAGCTCTTGCTAAAAATCCTTCTGCTTCTATTGTAAATGGTTTGCCTTTCTTATCAAAGGCTTTCACCTTCACATAATTTGGTCTTTCAACCGTTCCGTACAAAGATGGAAAGCTCAGGCAGCCTTCAATGTCTGTCTGGCTCCCTTCCACTTCAAGAATCTCAGGATTTACCAAGTCAATCCTCCCAGAATCTTCTCCGATATCGACCACGGCAATTCTTTTTGAGATGCCAATTTGCGGTGCGGCTAGGCCGACTCCATCTAGTTCAAGCATTGTATCATACATATCATCCAGCAGTTTTTTCAGTTTTTTATCGAATGTATCAACAAGCTCTGTTTGTTGTTCAAGCACGTCTGCAGGATGTAAGACTATCGGTTTGATTGCCACGAAAAGACCTCCGTTTTACATCATCATATATGGATTCATATCGATTGATATCATCAACTGTTTTTGTTCCATTTCTTTTTGATAATGATCTTGTATTTTCCGTAATAAACTTGCCAGTTCATTTTCCCTTTTGTATTTTATCACGCATTGATATCGATATCTATCTTTGATCTTAGCGATCGGAGAAGCAGCAGGACCGAGAATCCTTGTATTCGGTGCACAATTCATTTTCAGGAACTGAACAATTTTGTCTGTGACATGCGCTGCCTTTGTCACTTCTTCATGTGATACAGTCACCATCGCCAAAAAATAAAATGGCGGATAGGACTGATGACGACGGTGCAACATCTCCTGCTCATAAAAGGCTTCATAATCATGCTGTTTGGTTAATTCAATACTATAATGCGTAGGTGTATATGATTGAATAATGACTGACCCCGCTTTTTCATGACGTCCCGCCCGTCCGCTTACTTGTGTAAGAAGCTGAAACGTTTTTTCACTTGAACGAAAATCAGGGATGTGAAGAGACGTATCCGCACTAAGGACACCGACAAGTGTAACATCTGGGAAGTCTAATCCTTTTGCAATCATTTGCGTCCCAAGCAGAATGTCCGCTTCTTTGTTACCAAAGGACGTGAGAAGCTTTTCGTGCGCGCCTTTCCGAGAGGTTGTATCTACATCCATTCGGATGACCCTTGCTTCTGGCAATACCTTCGTCAACTCTTCTTCCACACGCTGCGTGCCTGTACCAAAATAGCGAATATGCTCACTATGGCATTCTGGACATTCTGCAGGTACAGGAGCTTCGTGACCGCAGTAATGGCACTTCAGCCGTTTTTGAAAGCGGTGATAAGTGAGAGAAATCTCACAATGTGGACATTGTTCCACATATCCGCAATCACGGCACATCACAAAGGATGAATAGCCTCTTTTATTTAGAAATAAAACAGCCTGTTCTTTTCTTTCAAGTACTTCTTTTAACCTGAGCATTAATTCTTCTGAGAACATGGAGCGGTTGCCGTTTCTTAATTCTTCTCTCATATCAATTAACGAAACGTGCGGCAGCTGCTGCTGATTGACGCGCCGTTTGAGCGTCAGCAGTGTATACACACCCTTTTTCGCACGCGCATATGACTCAAGTGAAGGCGTTGCACTGCCTAATACAACCGGACATTGGTGCCGCCCTGCTCGTTCAATGGCCACATCTTTCGCATGATACCGAGGCATTTCTTCTTGTTTATATGACGATTCGTGTTCTTCATCTATAATGATCATTCCTAGATTCTCAAACGGGGCAAAAACAGCCGATCTTGCGCCAACGACAAGCTTGACTTCCTTGCGGTGGATTTTCCGCCATTCATCGTATTTTTCCCCAGTCGATAAGCCGCTATGAAGAACAGCCACATTGGACCCGAAGCGCTCTTTAAAACGCTGGACCATTTGAGGCGTTAATGAAATTTCAGGAACTAGGACGATCGCTTCTTTTCCCTTTTGGAGGACATGATCAATCGTCTGTAAATAAATTTCGGTTTTACCGCTTCCTGTGACTCCGTGCAGTAAAAACGTTTCATGTTTGTCATCGCTCACTGCTTGATGAATGGGTTTTGCCGCTTCTGCTTGCTCTGTTGTGAGATCAAGAGGAGTAGATGGTGTAAACTCCTTATCCCGATAAGGATCTCGATAAATCTCTTCATAGCTTTCTGTTAACAGACCTTCTTGAATCAAGGCTTTTATCGTTTGAGAACTAGCACCTGTTTGCTGCTGCAAATCTTTTGCTAAAAACGTCGTTTCATTCGATTGAAGTAAAAAAGCAAGCAGCGCCTTCTGTTTCACCGCATTTTTCTTTAACTGTTCCTGCTTTTCTTCAAGTTTTTCTTTTGAAACAGCTGTCTGAAGTGTCCGCACCTTTTTCTTTCCGGATTTTTGCGAGACGTGATATCTGACTTCTAGATGACCTTTTTGGACATGCTTTTGAATAGGCTTCAGCTGTTCAGGCGGAATGTCAGCGTAAAGGATGCTCTCTTGCTGACCGAAAAGCTCTTTCAATGACTGCGGAAGTTCCTCAGCTGATAACACCTGAATTTCTTTTTCATATTTGGCTTTCATCGCTGCAGGAAGCATCGATTGAAGCGCCGTAATATGATAGGACAATGTTTTTTCCGTCAGCCAGTGGGAAAGCTCCAATAGCTCATCTGTCAGAACAGGAGATAAATCAAATAAATCGACAATGTCCTTGATGTTTCCTGACTGTACGTCTGTTTCTTCTTTGATTTTTGTCACAAACCCTTGAATCTTCCTTGGTCCAAAAGGAACTACTACCCTCATACCAGCCTTGACAAGGCCTTTAAAGCGGTCTGGCACACGATAGTCAAATGGCCTGTCAATGGCTTTCGTTGTGACATCGACGATCACTTCAGCAATCATGCTCGATCACGCTCTTTTGGCAGCAGCTGTTTTGCCTCCTGTAAGATTTCAAAGGCAAGGTCTTTTTTACTCATCATTGGCAGCTCTTTTTTTGTTCCGTCTGCTTTGATCAATGCTGCGACATTCGTATCTGTGCCAAAGCCTGCGCCCTCTGCTGCAACATTGTTCGCGACAATCATATCTAAATGCTTGGATTCGATTTTCTTTTTCGCATAGTATTCTACATCTTGTGTCTCAGCTGCAAAGCCGACTAGCACCTGATGTTCTTTTCTTTTCCCAAGCTCTTTTAAAATATCTTTCGTCCGCTTAAATTCAACCGCTAGTGCACCGTCTTGTTTTTTCATTTTATGAGAATACGTCGTGACAGGCGTATAATCAGCAACGGCTGCTGATTTAATCACGATATCTGCTGTCTCGTATACATCTAACGCTGCTTGATACATCTCCTCAGCCGATTCCACTTGCACCACATCCACATGCTCAGGCGCAGTCAACGAAACAGGTCCTGAAATGAGCGTGACATCAGCCCCCATTTGCTCGGCAGCTTCTGCAATGGCATAGCCCATTTTCCCAGAAGATCGATTTGAAAGAAAACGAACAGGGTCGATCACTTCTCGTGTAGGGCCAGCTGTGACCACAACTTTTTTACCTGAAAGCGGCAAGCTGGTTGGCTCATCAAAAAACGCACGAATGTGTTCAACAATTTTTTCAGGCTCCTCTAAGCGTCCTTTTCCAATGTAGCCGCATGCTAAATAGCCTTCACTTGGCTCTATAAACCGGTAGCCGTCTTCATATAAAGTGCGGATGTTCCGCTTGACAGCTGGATGGTCATACATGTGCACATTCATAGCCGGTGCAACCCATACAGGAGCTGTTGAAGCAAGCAAGGTCGTTGTGAGCATATCATCAGCAAGTCCTGCGGCCATTTTACCAATGGTATGTGCTGTTGCAGGGGCAACAAGAATGAGATCGGCCCAGTCAGCTACATCAATATGCGCAATGACTTTTGGATTGTTTTCTTTAAATGTATCCACATACACCTCATGCCGAGATAGGGCTTGAAAGGTGAGCGGAGACACAAACTCACGGGCAGATTCTGTCATAATCACTCTTACGTTTGCGCCTGCCTGTACGAGTTTACTAGTGAGTGCAGCTGCTTTATATACGGCGATTCCTCCGCTGACGCCGAGTAAAATATTTTTTGACTGTAACATTTGTTTGTCCCCCTTAACGGCCTTTTTCACAAATTCGTCTACAATTCAAAAAAGTCAAAACCAATCATAGTTTTGACTTTTTTGAACGTATCGTATCTGCATGGCAGAAGCGATGTTATTCTTGCTCTTCTTTTTCAAATGTCAAAAGACCAGCATCGATTTCTTCAAGAGCTTTCCCTACAAATTTGTAGGATTTTGTGTTTTCGATTTGTTGATCTTGATGGATTTGCATTTCACGTGCACGGCGTGCAGACACTGTGACAAGTGTATATTTTGAGTCAAGTTTGTTCATCAATGAGTCAATTGAAGGATCTAACATGGTTTATTCTACCCCCAGCATTTTTTTATATCTTGGTGCGACTCTGTCTCTTCGCAGGTGCTCTGCAAGGACGATCGCTTTAATTCTTTCACATGCAAGCTCGACATCGTCGTTTTCAACGACATAGTCATAAGCATCCATCATTTCAATTTCTTCTTTTGCAGCAGCCATTCGGTTACGGATGAGATCCTCAGATTCTGTCCCGCGTGTAATAATGCGGTTTTGAAGTTCTGAAAGACTTGGCGGTGCAAGGAAAATAAAGAGACCTTCCGGGAATGCTTCTCTTACTTGAAGTGCACCTTGCACTTCGATTTCAAGGAAAACATCTTTTCCTTCGCTCAATGTTTGTTCTACATAGTCAACAGGCGTGCCGTAGTAATTCCCGACATATTCTGCCCATTCTAACAGCTTTTTGTTTTCAATCATATGTTCAAATTCTTCCCTGGTTTTAAAGAAATAATCAACACCATTTCTTTCACCTTCACGCGGTTTGCGGGTTGTCACAGAAATAGAGTATTCAAATTTCGTATCTTCCTGGGAGAAAATGGCTTGTCTGACCGTTCCTTTTCCAACTCCCGAAGGTCCAGAGAGAACGATTAAAAGTCCTCTTTCTTTCATAATGGCGTATTACCCCTGCCCTTCATCTATGATTTCTTCTTTTACAGAAAGTCTTTGCGCGACAGTCTCAGGCTGAACGGCAGATAAGATGACATGGTCACTGTCCATAATGACAACAGCACGGGTTCTTCTTCCGTATGTCGCATCAATGAGCATGCCTCGATCTCTTGCGTCTTGTATCATTCGTTTAATCGGTGCTGATTCCGGACTGACGATCGAAATCATCCGATTCGCTGAAATGATGTTTCCAAATCCGATATTGATCAACTTTATGGTCATCTTCTAACGTCCCCCTGTAATATAAACGTCTCTAGTCTCGCCGAAAGAGACGCACTGTAAACAGCATACACAATGACTATTCTATATTTTGCACTTGTTCTTTTATTTTTTCAATAGCGCTTTTCATTTCAACCACGAGCTTTGTTAAATGGTGATGGTTTGCTTTTGATCCAATCGTGTTCACTTCACGGTTGAGCTCCTGTACAAGAAAGTCAAGCTTTCGTCCGGCAGCGCCGCCTTGCGTCAAAATTTGCTGGAACTGCTGAAAATGACTTTTCAGCCTGGTAATCTCTTCTGTAATGTCACAGCGATCAGCAAAGATGGCCGCCTCTGTGGTCAGTCTGCTCTCTTCAAGCGCCTCTCCGATCCATTCTTGCAATCTTTGATTCAATCGTTCTTTGTACTGACTCACAACCTCTGGTGCAAACACTTTGATTTCTTCTGTAAATGCCTCAAGTTCAGACAGCCTGAGTTCACAGTCTTTTTGAAGTGATGTTCCCTCCTGCTCTCTCATAAAGCAAAGCTCCTTGACAGCTTCTTCACAAGTGTCTATCAGCAAATGCTCCAGCTGCTCATTACGGCTGACTGACTCTTCCACCTGAACAGCCTGTTCCAGCTTCAGTAAGTCATGTGCATGCTGAATACCTGAAATATGATAGCGGTCCTCAAGGTCTTTTGCGGCTTTCATATATTCATCAAGCAGCGGCCAGTCAATCTGTAAAGACCGGCTTGCAAGTTTACCGCCTTCAATCGTAACAAACAGCTCAATTCGACCGCGCTGCACGTGACGAAGAATAATTTTTTTTAATGTATCTTCGAAATATAAAAGCGGCCTCGGCAAACGGGCATGAACCTCTTTAAAACGGTGATTGACCGATTTTAGCTCAACTGACACTGTCAGTTCTCCATCCGTTTTACTCGCTTGGCCGAATCCCGTCATACTGCGTATCATGTGAAAACACCCAATTCTTTCATATTAATAAAATGAAAAAGGTAATAGCAGACACTATTACCTCAAAATTATACCATAACCAATTATTTTTTTCTTGTCAAAAGTGATCCCGCCAGTAAAAAAGTTGGCAATGCAGACATACCGATGATCAGAAGCCAATCAACTGGTGCGACCGCCACCGTTTTGAAAATCGGCTGAAGCGGCGGATAATAAATGACCACAAGCATCAGCAGCAGGGAAGACACAACGGCGCCGATTAAGTACATATTCCCGAATGGATTGCGTTCAAAAATAGACCGTTCACTGCGGCAGTCAAACACATGAATGAGCTGCGCCAAAACGAGTGTGCTGAATGCAACCGTCTGCGCATATTGAAGATTGTTCGGATCACGGTGATACACAAACATAAAGGCTAACAAAGTGGCAATCCCGATCAGAAACCCTCTTGATACGACCTTCCAGCCAAGCCCTCTTGCAAAAATCCCCTCTTTCATGTTCCGCGGCTTTCTCTTCATGACATCGCCTTCTGGTTTATCCATTCCAAGTGCCATAGCCGGCAAGCCGTCTGTGACAAGGTTTACCCACAAAATTTGAATTGGAACGAGAGGCAATGGAAGCGCAAGAAGCATCGCAAACAGCATGACCAAAATCTCTCCCACATTCGATGCCAGCAAATAGCGGACAAATTTGCGAATGTTTTCATAAATATTCCGGCCCTCTTTAATAGCGGATTTAATGGTCGCAAAGTTGTCATCAAGCAAAATAAGAGAAGAAGCTTCTTTGGCAACGTCTGTTCCGGTAATCCCCATGGATATGCCGATATCCGCCTGTTTAATCGCTGGCGCATCATTCACCCCATCACCTGTCATCGCGACAATATGGCCATTTTTTTGATAGGCCTTCACAATTCTCAGTTTATGCTCAGGTGATACACGGGCAAAGACGTACACATCTTCTGCTGTTTGCTCCAGCTCTTTGTCGCTTAGCTGATCCAGAGCTTTTCCATCAAGCACCTTTCCTTGCTTCGGTAAGAGACTTAAATCTTTAGCGATCGCTTTAGCCGTTTCTACGTGATCGCCTGTAATCATCACTGTTTTAATGCCAGCATCCCGGCATTCTTTAATCGCTCGTCTCACTTCAGGACGAGGTGGATCAATCATGCCCTCTAGACCGATAAATGTGAGGCCAGTTTCCGCCTGCTGAACAGAGGTGATTTTTTCTGTCAGGCTTACTTTTTTATATGCAATCGCAATGGTTCTAAGCGCTTGTCTTGCTAAACCTTGAATGGCAGCTTCTGTTTCTTGCCGGTGGGCCTTTGAAAATGAGGCGGTGCGTCCGCCGTGCATCATATGACTTGAACGGTTCATCAGCACATCTGGCGCCCCTTTGGCAATGACATACCGCTCCTTCTGATTCGTTTCCACGACGACTGACATCATTTTTCTTTCAGAGTCAAAAGGGAATTCCTCCACCACACGAAATCCCGCTTCGATGAATTGCTCTGTAAAACCCGCTTTACGCGCAGCGGTTAGAAGTGCTCCTTCTGTCGGATCGCCATCAAGTCTCATCTCTCCGTCTTTTTCAACGATGGTCGATGTATTACAAAGTGCTCCGTATAATAGCACCTTTTGCAGGCTTGGATGTTTGTCTACGTGGACAAGTTCTCCGTTTAAGGTAAAATCACCTGACGGCTCGTACCCAGTGCCAGAAATATTCCACGTTTTCCCCTCTGCCCATACATGTGTCACTGTCATTTTATTTTGTGTCATTGTGCCTGTTTTATCTGAGCAAATAATCGAGGCGCAGCCGAGTGTTTCCACGGCCGGCAGCTTTCTGACAATGGATTTTTGTTTAATCATCCGCTGCACACCTAGGGAAAGTGCGACAGTGACGATCGCCGGCAGTCCTTCTGGAATCGCAGCAACAGCGAGAGATACACCCGCTAAGAACATATGATACAAATCATGACCTTGCACCACACCAAGAACAACCACAAGAACAGTTAAAAATAACGCAGCAACAATTAAAATTTTCCCCAGCTGCTCAAGGCGTCTTTGCAGCGGTGTTTCCATATTACCTGCTGAATCCAGCATACCGGCAATTTGTCCCATCGCTGTATTCATCCCTGTACCAATGACAACTCCTACACCGCTTCCTCTTGTGACAAGCGTCCCCATAAAGGCCATGTTCGTCAAATCTCCAAGCGAGACATGATCTCGCGAGAGCGGACTCGCATGTTTGACTGCTGGGATGGACTCTCCAGTGAGGGCAGATTCTTCGATTTCCAAACTCTTTGTTTCTAGTAATCTGATATCTGCCCCAATTCGATCCCCACTTGAAAACTTCACAATATCTCCCGGCACGAGGTGCTTGGACGGGATCTTGACCCATTCATTGTTTCTCCTTGCATAGACATGCGGCGTTGATAATTCCTTTAGTGCTTGGAGGGACTTTTCCGCACGGCGTTCCTGATAAAAGCCAAGCACACCATTTATCAGCACAATCGCCACAATCGCCACAGCATCAATATATTCACCTAAAAAGGCAGAAATAATCGTTGCCGCAAGCAGGATTAACACCATAAAGTCTTTAAATTGCGCTAAAAAAATAACGAACGCCGACGCCTTTTTCCCTTCCTGCAATTCATTTGGCCCATGCTTTTCAAGCCGCTTTTGCACATCTTTTTCTGACAGTCCGTCACCTATCGATGTATTCATTGTTTTTAATAAATCGGTTTGGTTCAGTTCATGCCAATTCATTTGACCTCGTCCACTCCTCTTTTGTTCTCTCTCTTATGCAGTGTTCTATAAGCCAGTTTATTCAGACTCGTCCTAAATCATGCTATAATAATAAGACTGCCTAAAGAACGAGAAAACGTAAGGTTCTTTCAGTAGATTTGTGTGAAAGAAGAGGGTGTATCCAACATGTCATTTGACGGCATTTTTACATACGGTATGACAAATGAATTGCAAGAAACATTATCTGGCGGAAGAATTTCGAAAATACATCAGCCATACAAGCATGAGCTGATTTTTCATATCCGATCAAAGGGGAAGAATCATAAGCTTCTTTTATCCGCTCACCCGAGCTATGCAAGGGTACAGCTCACTGAGCACCATGATGATAATCCGAGCGAACCGCCAATGTTTTGTATGCTTCTCAGAAAACATCTTGAGGGTGGGTTCATTGAACGTTTTGAACAAATTGGGTTAGATCGGGTGATCGTGCTGCACGTGCGAAGCCGAAATGAAATTGGCGATGAACAAACCCGTAAGCTGTATATTGAAATTATGGGCAGGCACAGCAACTTAATTCTCGTGGAGGACGAAACGGAGCAGATCATTGACGGACTGAAACATCTTTCTCCATCTGTGAACAGCTATCGAACGGTGCTGCCCGGACATCAATATCTTCTGCCGCCGGCACAGCAAAAGCTGAATCCTTTTGACGTGACGAAGGAAGATATTTTAAAGCATTTACGTTTTCAAGAAGGGAAAATTGCCAATCAAATTGTCGATACATTCTCCGGGGTTTCTCCGCTGTTTGCTAAGGAAGCTGTCCACAGGGCCGGTCTTGCCAATCAGGAAACGATTCCAAGTACATTGCTCAAGATGTTTCAGCTCATTCAGGCGCATTCTTTTACCCCTCAGCTCACGAGAAAAGACGGGAAAGAGTATTTTTATTTATTAGAACTTCAGCACGTCCATGGTGACATGAAGACATTTGATTCTCTTAGTGAGCTACTTGACCGCTTTTATTTCGGAAAAGCTGAAAGAGACAGAGTCAAACAGCAGGCGGCTGATCTTGAACGTTTTGTTGTGAATGAAAAAAAGAAAAATGAAAACAAGCTAAAAAAACTAAAAAGAACGCTTGAAGAATCTCAAAATGCGCATAAGTACCAGCTTTATGGTGAATTGCTTACTGCCAATATATATGCAATTAAAAAAGGGGATAAAGAAGCGACTGTCATCAATTATTATGATGAAGAAGGCGGAGAGATCACGATCCCGCTCAAAACAAACAAAACCCCTTCTGAAAATGCACAAGCGTATTTTACAAAATACCAAAAGGCAAAAAATGCAGTAGAGGCCGTAAATGAACAAATCGAACGAACACATGAAGAAATTGTTTATTTTAATGAGCTGATCCAGCAGCTGTCCTCTGCCTCACCAAAAGATTTAGAGGAAATAAGAGAAGAACTGGTGGAAGGAAAATATTTGCGTCCCAAACAAAAACGCAACGCCAAAAAGAAAAAACCATCGGCCATTCAGCTTGAAGCATATGAATCTTCTCAAGGTGTTCCGATTCTCGTTGGAAAAAACAACAAGCAAAACGAATATTTGACCACAAAGGCGGCAGCTCGTGATGACATTTGGCTGCACACAAAGGATATTCCTGGATCACATGTCGTCATTCGTCACCAAGCGCCTGATGAACAAACCTTGCTTGAAGCGGCACAAATTGCTGCCTACTTCTCGAAGGCAAAAGAATCAAGCTCCGTCCCTGTCGATTATACGAAAATCCGGCATGTGAAAAAACCAAACGGAGCAAAACCGGGCTTTGTCACGTATGATCAGCAGCAAACATTATTTGTGACGCCTGATGAGGATGTTGTCCTAAAGCTGAGAAAATAAAAAAGAGCCGATTAAATCTTTAGATGAGATTTTATCGGCTCTTTCTTTGTCGTTTTTTCCTTTCTATATAGAGCTCATCCAGTGCATCTACGTCCTCTTGTTCAAGCAAGGTCTCAATGGCCGCAGCCAGCTGTTTAGTGCGGGCTGGGCTTGCACCACTCGTAGATACAGAGATTGTCACTTTTCCTGCCCTCACAACCTTTGGCACAATCACATTGCCAAGCTCTGACTGGCTCACACAGTTGACGAGCTGATGAGGAAGCGCTGATTGCGTCATCCACTCGTTTACTGAAGGATCGTCTGTAGCAGCGACAATCAAAAATGCATCCTTTACATCTTCCGCATCAACTTTCTTTTTCTTCCAAATCAGCTGATATGTCTCAATGAGATTCGCCATTTCTTCACAAATGTCAGGGCTCACAATGGTTATGTTGCATGGCTCCATGCATAGCGCACTCGTCCTTCTAGCCGCAATCCTTCCACCGCCGGCAATCAGCACGTGTTTATTGGTTAGATCAAGATGAACTGGAAGCATGGCTTTCTCCTTGAAAACGAAACGCATCCTCTTTGTTTAAGATCGTTTCCTGCACACGTTCAATATAAGCTGCTTTTACATGGGGATGAAAACCAATATACCGGCAGACACGGACATCTCGCAGCCGCTCTCTCGCCTGATTCGCTTCATTCTCAATCTCTTTCATTAAAATGCCTGTAAATAAAAGATAAGGCACGAGATAGACAGGCGTATCGTCATCTACTGTTAACTGTGCTAAGACGTCACGATAATTCGGTTCACACGCTGTAATAAAACACGGAAAAACCTCTGCACAAGGCAGCATGCTTCGGACATCATCTACAATGCCAAACACATCCCGCTTTACATCTGGATCAGAGCTTCCGCGGCCAATTAAGAGAATTTTTGCGCGCTCTCCCTTGTATCCAGCTTCTTCAATCCTTGCGATAACCGCTTTCGTGACTTCTTGGTTCACGCCTATAGGTCTTCCATATGTCACCTTCACTTGTGGGAAACGTTTTTGTACTTTCACAATCTCATCTGGAATATCTGATTTGGCATGCATGGCAGTTAAAAGGAGGAGCGGGACGATCGCAATGTGAGTTGCTCCTTTTTGTACACAAGTCTCAAACCCTTCTTCGATTGAAGGGTCCGTCAACTCTAAAAAACAAATTTCTTGTATATCTGCTTCCACTAACGGCATACAGCTTTTCATAAAAGAAATGGCTTTATCCTGTGCTTCTTTTACCCTGCTTCCATGCCCAACATAAAGGACAGCTTGTTTCATTTGACTCCTCCTTGCAACCCTAGTTTTATTCAGACGAAAAGACACGATGTCCACACGTGTCTTTTCACCTTTGTTCTCATTTCTCAATCAGTGCTGGTTCAAACCAGTTCAACTTTTGATGAAAGTGAACGACATCTCCTACTACGATTAAACTCGGATGCTCGATCCCTTCTTTTTCAACCGTTTCAGATAGTGTCGCCACCGTGCAGCAAGTCGTCTTTTGCCTCGTGGTCGTTCCCCAGTGAATAAACGCAGCTGGGGTTTCAGGGTTCCGCCCATTTTTCAAAAGCAGCCGCTGGACTCTTTCCACATTTTTGACGCCCATGTAAATGACAAGGGTATCAATCCCCGTCGCCAGCGCTTCCCACTTTTCTTCAAAATGTTCATCCTTTTGATAATGCCCTGTCACAAACGCAACATTTGAGCTGAATTCTCGGTGCGTGACTGGAATGCCTGCATAAGCAGCCGCTGCAATACCAGAAGTAATCCCCGGGACAACTTCATACGGAATACCATGCTCAGCTAAGCATTCGATTTCTTCACCGCCGCGGCCAAATACAAAGGGATCACCGCCTTTTAGACGAACGACTATTTTCCCTTCCTTCGCATAAGCAACAAGCGCTTCATTAATCGCTTCCTGTCTCATCGTATGATGATTCGGCAGTTTGCCGCAATAGATCAACTCCGCCTCCGGTTTGGCATGGGCAAGAATCTCTTGATTGACAAGACGATCATATAAAATGACATCTGCCTGCTGTATTGCCTTATGGGCCTTTAGCGTAATTAAGTCTGGGTCACCCGGTCCGGCACCAACAATGTATACTTTCCCCATCTTGCTTTCTCCCCCTGCCATCAGGCGATTATTTCGTTTTATTCTTTACATAATCAACAAGGCGCTGTTTTGACTCCTCGCGTGATAATTCACCTGTATCTAGAACGAGCTCAGGCGCAGCTGGCTCTTCGTATGGTGAATCGATTCCCGTGAAAAATGGAATTTCGCCGTTTCTTGCTTTTTTATATAATCCCTTTGGATCACGCTCTTCACACACGTTCAGATCACATTTCACAAACACTTCGTGAAATTCTCCGTCTTCGACTAACTGTCTTACGATTTGGCGGTCTTCTTGAAATGGTGAAATAAAAGCAGTAATGACAATCGTTCCTTGCTCAACAAATAATTTCGCCACTTCACCGATGCGCCGAATGTTCTCTTTTCTGTCGTCATCTGAAAAGCCTAAGTCTTTATTGAGTCCATGGCGTACGTTATCGCCGTCAAGAACTGTCACTTGGTACCCCTGTTCAAACAGCTCTCGAGCCGCTGCGTTGGCGATCGTCGATTTACCTGAACCGCTTAGACCTGTCAGCCAAATGATCCCGCTTGTATGGTTGTTTTTCTGTTGATATTCTTTTTTAGTAATAGATGAATCATGCCACACGATATGTTCGTTGCTCATGTCATATCCTCCTTTAAGATACCGTCGTTTTTAATCCTTCGATTAATGTTTCAATGACTTCTTTTCGGCTGAACGTGCTCGGAGGTAATTCACCATTTCTCAGCATCGTTCTGACCTTTGTACCTGAAAGAATGACATGTTCGCTTTTATCATGTGGGCATGTTTTTGGTGTTGCCATGGCTTCACATGTATTGCAGTAAAAGCTGTGCTCAAATTTTAATGGTGTGATCCCAATTTCTTCGCTTGTAAATTGTTCAAATAGCTCCTGCGCTTCGTATGTGCCGTAATAATCACCAACACCCGCATGATCTCTGCCGACAATAAAATGTGTACAGCCATAATTTTTACGCACAAGCGCATGAAAAATCGCTTCCTTTGGTCCAGCATAACGCATGGCAGCAGGAAAAACACCTAAAAAGACGCGGTCTTTCGGGTAATAACCGTTCAGTAACACTTGATAGCTTTTCATTCTTACATCTGCTGGAATATCATCAGATTTTGTTTCACCAACAAGTGGATTTAAAAATAGACCATCCACTGTTTCCAGTGCTGTCTTTTGAATGTATTCATGCGCACGATGGACTGGGTTTCTCGTTTGGAAACCGACAATGGTTTTCCAGCCGTTTTCTTTAAAATGTTTTCTTGTTTCTTCTGGCTCATACGTAAATTGCGGGAAAGGTTTTTCACTGCGTTTTGTCAGTGTAATTTTACCACCAATATACGTGTCACCGCGTTCAAATAATTTTTTCACGCCTGGGTGATTGCGGTCATCTGTTTTATACACATTCACTGCTTCTTTTTCCTTATCAGGTGTGTATTGATCTTCCACCTCAATGACCCCGTATACTGTTCCATTATACGATAAACGAACAATGTCACCTTGATTGATCTCCGCTGCTTGTTCCTTTGTGACAGGCAGAGTAATCGGAAGAGACCAAACGACACCACTTGCTAGTCGCATACTGCTGACAACTGCTTCATAATCAGCTTTCGTTAAAAACCCTTCAATTGGACTATACCCGCCAATTGCGATGAGTTCAAGGTCTGCAAAAGAAATGGCATCCAGCTCAATTTCTTTCGCAGCTGTGCTTAGATCAAATTCTTCATTTACTCGATTAATTAATACGCCACCATGTGGTGTTAAACTCATTTGTTCATCTTCCTCTCAATGTTCATATTTATTAGATGTTAATAGTCGGATTTATATTTAAATCCCGCCGCCCTGTTCATGAATCGAGCTGCTCTCATTTTTAACTGCCTTCATAAGACTCAGTGCACCTAGTGAAGCAAGCAGTACACTCATCATGATAAAGATAGAGTAATAGTCTCCTTTTAAGAAAAGGCTTACCAACAAATAAGATAGACTAAGTGATAAGAAAGGTGACACAACCCATACCTTCAGCATTTTTTTCACAACATGTTTATGAAAAATGTTCGGTCCACCCTTTGCCATACCTAGCCCAATAATGGACGAGGAGGTAATTTGAGTAAGGGGAACAGGGAGTCCGAATATAGAGCTGACGATGACAAGTCCTGCACCGGTGCTCGATAATAGAATGCCTTCACCCGTTTGATAGCGTGTAATTTTCTTTCCGTTTGTTTCTAGTACCCTTCTTCCTAGAAGCAGCGCCCCAATGGCCACAAAGATTCCGCCGTAAAGGGTTCCTTGCCCGACTGTTAAAACACCTGACGCGACAAGCGGGCCGACCGCATTGGCGACATTGTTCATGCCGGCTGAAAATGCTTCTAAAAACCCACTGATAATCAAAACAACAGATAAGATCAATGTACCTTTTTTGGATAATGTCCGTTTAGGGAACAATCTGATGATTTTGACAACAGCAAAGGTAAAAACAAAGGCAACAATCGGAATAATCACCCAAAAAGAGACAATGACTAAGATCGATTTCACATACAGCACTTTATATGCGGCTGCCACACCGACCACAGCTCCTACTGTGACCTCACTTGTGGATAAAGGAATGGCCAAGAGATTCGCTATGAAAAGTGATAATGCGGCCGAGCCAATGATGATACACACAATTTCAAGTGTGATGACAGATTCCGGCATAATCCCGGAGCTGATCGTTTTGACGACCTCACCGCCGCCAATCACTGAACCTGCTAATATTCCAACCGCACAAACGCTGAGCGCGTATATTGGCTTTTTGATCGCACCTGAACCATATGCGATGCCCATCGAAGCAGCTGCTCCGCTTGCGCCAATATTTAAAGCAAAGAATAAGCTAAATAAAATTGCGGCGATTTCCATACATTATGCTCCCTTACTCATGTAATCCGCACTCAGTCTTTGCTGTCCCTGACCATCTTCCAGAACGCAAATCATCAGCAGTAAATGCCGGCTGTGTACAAGGTGCACACCCGATGCTTGGATATCCTTGGTCATGCAGCGGATTATAAGTAAGATCCTCTCTAGACGCATATCTCCATATGTCCTTCCACGTCCAGTGGATGAGCGGACATACTTTGACTGATTGGAATTTTTCATCCTTATTTAAGAAGTTCGTACCTGCTCGTTTAGGCGACTGCTCTCTTCTTAAACCCGACAGCCATGCCGGATAGCCAGATAGTGCCTCTTGCAATGGAATGACCTTTCTCATATGGCAGCAGCTTTGAGGATTCGTTTCCCATAATTTATCACCATGCTGCTCATTCTGCTCTTCCACCGTCAGCTCAGGTGTTTTCAGCACGATGTCTAAACCAGGATATCTTTCCTTCACTGCATCAATGGTGTCGTATGTTTCCTTGAAATGCAGACCTGTATCTAAAAAGACAATTCTTGCATCTTTTTTTACTTTCGCAATAAGATCGATCAGGACAATGCCCTCAATGCCAAAACTGCATGCATAAACGAGCTGATCACCATAGTGGCCGTACGCCCATTTCAGCACAGATAGGGCTCCTTTATACAAATCGTCCTCTTGAAATGTAATGGACGGCTCTTGCCAATTTTCATAAGTTAACATTGTTTCTCCCCTTCCGGAGTACTGCTTCTATTGCTATTCTCCGCACTACTTTAATCTGATTTTTTCATTTTTTTCCACTTGAATCACTTGACCGTCCTGAACGATCAACGTAATTGAACCGAATTTCATATCCCCAATCAGCTCTTGCATATGCTTCACTAAGTCCTCATCCTGGTTTTGTTTCAGTTCCATCTCCTCTTCCTCCTCACCGTTAAAATAAAAAAACTTTCTTTCAGTCCGAAAGAAAGATGAGGAAGCTCACGATTTCCTTATCTTTCAAAATAGAATCATTTTGCAGGAAGTAGCACCTTGCAAATCGCAGGTTGCCGGGCTTCATCGGGCCAGTCCCTCCACCTCTCTGGATAAGAGTTTTAATTTGTATTAAATATTAACACAATTCAAACAAAAGTCAACCCGACTTTATTGATAGGATTAGTTTTTATTTAAATTTGAGTCTATTTTACTATTTTTAACCAAATAAAAAACTGTGCAGCGCAGCACAGCTTTTTTTAAAACAAAACAAGCTTTTTAGACCGTTTCTTCCATCCAAGATTCAGACGAAGGATCCTGTCTCCAGCGTTTTAGTTTATTCATAGCAGAAGACTCGATTGCTTTTAGCTCAAGTGCCACTTCTGTCAGTGTGTCATAGTCTGTCAGCGTGACATAGGGAATGTTTTTCTCTTGAAAAGCCGCAGTTGCTTTTGGCAGTCCATAAGTGAAGATCGCAACAACTCCGAGTACGTCACAGCCTTCTTCTTCTAGAGCCGCTACAACTTCAAGAACGCTGCCTCCAGTTGAGATGAGGTCTTCTACGACAACCACCTTTTGTCCAGGTGATACGGCTCCTTCAATTTGATTTCCTTTTCCGTGTGCTTTTGGTTTACTTCTTACATAACACATCGGTACGTTCAGACGATCAGCTGCTAATGCCGCATGAGGAATGCCAGCTGTAGCTGTACCTGCGACAACTTCCGCTCCTTCAAAATGAGTGAGAATCAAGTCTTTTAAACCTTCCGCAATGTCCCCTCTGACCTCAGGATAAGACAAGGTGAGGCGATTGTCACAGTAAATCGGTGATTTGATACCGCTCGCCCATGTAAATGGTTCGTCTGGTTTTAAAGAGACAGCTTTGATTTGTAATAAATGCTTCGCGATTTTCGTTTTCATCCGGCAATCACTCCCACTCTTTCAAAATTTGTTGATAAGCTTCCACTGGGTTTGTGGCTTTTGTGATCGATCTTCCCACAACAATCTGTGAAACACCCTGCTCTTTGGCAAAGGCAGGTGTCGCCACACGCTTTTGGTCATCCGTTTGATCATTTGGTAAGCGAATTCCTGGCGTCACAGTGAGAAAGGAAGGAGAGATTTGTTCATGAAGCTGTTTTGATTCATGAACAGAGCACACCACACCATCAAGTCCACTTTCATATGCCAATTGTCCATAATGAAGCACAGCCTCTTGCAATGGGCGGTCAATTAGTAATTCTTTTTTCATCATATCTTCTGACGTGCTTGTCAGCTGGGTCACTGCAATAATGCTTGGGCGATTTTGCCCGGCAAGGGTTCCGCTTTCAAGCCCCTCTACGGCCGCCTGCATCATTCTTTTCCCGCCGGCTGCATGCACATTCACCAAATCAACACCAAGTGCAGCAAGTCTGTTCATCGCTTTTTGCACAGTTGTTGGAATGTCATGAAGCTTCAGATCAAGGAAAATACGGCAATTTTTTTCTTTCAGTGCGTCAATAATGGCAGGACCTTCTTGGTAAAACAGCTCCATGCCGACCTTTACGAATAATGGAGTGCCTTCAAAACGATCTATAAAGGCGTGCGCCTCCTGTCCTGATGGAAAATCAAGCGCGATGATGGGCAAGTGCTTCATGTTTCCAGCTCCTTCCGATGCATTCCTCTACAGATGAATACCCATAAGCCGCTAACACATTCGGCAGTTCATCAATGATTTCCGGGCAAATAAATGGGTTCACAAAATTGGCTGTCCCAACAGCTACCGCACTTGCGCCAGCTAGTAAAAATTCAAGTACATCTTCAGCGCTTTGCACCCCGCCCATCCCAATAATCGGAATAGAAACGGCCTGACTGACCTCATGCACCATTCGGATGGCAACAGGTTTTACAGCAGGACCTGATAATCCGCCTGTTTTATTGGCAAGAATGGGTTTGCCTGTTTTTAAATCTAAACGCATCCCAATTAAGGTATTGATCATGGTGAGTCCATCCGCTCCAGCCGATTCAATCGCTTTAGCAATCTCAACGATATTGGCTACATTAGGTGACAGTTTCACATAAACAGGAACGGAGGAAACTTCCTTAACAGCTTTTGTCAATGTAGCCGCCATTTCTGGATCGGTCCCAAAGGCAATTCCGCCTGTTTTCACATTCGGACACGAGATATTCAGTTCAAGGGCGTGAACATTGCTTGCTTGACTAATTTGCTTTGCTACTTCAACATAATCATCAACTTGTGATCCAGCAACATTGGCAATAATAGGGGTATCGAACTGCTCAAGCCAAGGTAATTCATGTTCAAGCACGCCTTTTAGACCTGGATTTTGGAGACCAATCGCATTCAGCATACCGGCTCCTGTCTCAGCTACCCTCGGTGTCGGGTTGCCAAATCTCGGTTCAAGGGTCGTGGCTTTAATCATGATGCCGCCCAGCAAGGAAAGGTCATATAATGATGCGAATTCTTTTCCAAATCCAAAACAGCCTGATGCAGGAATGATTGGATTTTTTAAAGATAAGCCGGGTAATTCGATGTTTAGCATGATAGCGCCACCTCCTCCGCTTTAAAAACAGGTCCATCCAGACAAACTTTAACGTACGGTTTCTCGTGCTGATCGGTATGACAGACACAAGCAAAGCATGCACCGATTCCACAGCCCATTCGTTCTTCCATTGAAATATAGACAGGCTTATCGGGATAAGAGTCTTTTAGTGCTTTTAACATAGGTGTCGGTCCACAGGAAAGCAAGACATCAAAGTCCAGCTCATTCTCTTCAATGACATTTGTCACGAAACCTTTCGAGCCATATGTTCCATCAACGGTTGCGATAAATGTATCTCCGAGCGCTTGAAACATCTCCTCATAAAATACATCCTTTTTCGATTGAAAACCGAGAACATGTTTTACGATGACGCCTTTTTTCGTTAACCGCTTAGACAGTTCATATAACGGAGGCACACCGATTCCTCCACCGACTAATAATGCGGTCTGTCCGGCCTGAACGACTGAAGGGTCATAGCCGTTTCCAAGCGGTCCTAACACATCGACTGACTCTCCCGCCCGCTTTTGGGAAAGGAGCTTTGTGCCCTCTCCCTCTGCGCGGTAAATGATGGTTGCTTCTTGCTTTTCGGCATGAATGTTGGCAATACTGATCGGTCTTCTCAGCAGCGGTGTCATGGATTCACTGACCTTTATATGAAGAAACTGTCCAGCTGTTTGAAAGGATTCAACAAGATCACCTTTTAATGTCATTTCGTAAATATGATCAGCGATCTCTCGGTTTGAGACGACCGTCAAGTATGCTTTTTTCATATCGTTACTGTCACCTCAGCATTCGTTTTCACTTCTGGCATTTCATCTGCTCTAAATGTCATGCTCTCTAGCACTCTTAAAATCGCTTCCGCTGTATCTAGTGACGTTAAGCAAGCGACACCATTTTCAACAGATTCACGTCTAATTCTAAAGCCGTCTCTTGCCGGCTGTTTTCCTTTTGTTAAGGTGTTGATGACAAATTGGGCTTCACCATTTCGAATGACATCCAGCAGATTCTTTCCTTCTTCTCCTATTTTGCCGACAACACTTGATGGAATAGAGGCTTGTTTTAAGTAATTCGCTGTTCCTTCTGTTGCTAAAATATGATAGCCGATGGAATGGAATCTTCTTGCAATCTCAAGTCCTTCTTCTTTATCTTTATCAGCCACTGTCAGGAGAACCGTTCCGTCTTTTGGAATTTGAATGCCTGATGCAATCAACCCTTTATAGAGGGCTTTTTCGATTGTGACATCTTTCCCCATGACTTCACCTGTTGATTTCATTTCAGGCCCTAGTGTAATATCTACTCTTCTTAGTTTTGCAAAAGAGAAGACTGGAACTTTCACATATACGCCTTCTTGCTCAACATGAAGCCCTTCTTGGTAGCCATAGTTTTTCAGTTTTTCTCCTAAAATAACCTTTGTAGCTAAGTTCGCCATTGGAATGCCTGTAATTTTACTTAAGAATGGGACAGTCCGGCTTGAGCGCGGATTCACTTCAAGTACGTACACTTCTCCTTTTGATAGAACAAATTGAATGTTCAAAAGCCCAATGATGTTAAGGCCTTTTGCGAGTTTAATCGTGTATTCTGCAATCTTCGCTTTGATGTCCTCTGACAAAGTTTGCGGCGGGTAGACCGCAATGGAGTCTCCAGAGTGAACTCCGGCTCTTTCAATGTGTTCCATAATGCCTGGTATGACAACCGTTTCTCCGTCAGACACAGCATCTACTTCAATTTCTTTTCCTGTCAAATACTTGTCAATGAGCACTGGGTGCTGCGGATTGACTTTCACCGCATTCTCCATGTAGTGAAGGAGCTCAGCTTCTTGATACACAATTTCCATTGCACGGCCGCCTAATACATAGGAAGGACGGACAAGCACGGGGTAACCGATTTGATTCGCAATTGCTACTGCCTCTGGCACAGACGTTGCTGTCTTACCTTTTGGCTGCGGCACGCCGAGAGTTTCTAATGTTTGTTCAAACTTGTCACGGTTTTCCGCGCGATCAAGGTCTTCAAGCGATGTTCCAAGTATCTTAACCCCTCTATTTGATAATTCATCTGCTAAGTTAATCGCTGTTTGTCCGCCAAACTGAACGACGACACCTTCTGGTTGTTCAAGGTCGATGATGTGCATCACATCTTCTACAGTGAGTGGTTCAAAGTAGAGCTTATCTGAAATACTAAAGTCTGTTGAGACGGTTTCAGGGTTGTTGTTAATAATAATGGCTTCATAGCCTGCTTGTTTGATTGCCCACACTGAATGAACGGTCGCATAATCAAATTCAACCCCTTGTCCGATTCTGATTGGACCTGAGCCTAGCACGATGACACTTTTCTTATCTGTTCGTTCGGATTCATTTTCATCTTCATATGTGCTGTAGAAATACGGTGTTTCTGATTCAAATTCTGCCGCACATGTGTCCACCATCTTATACACAGGAACGATGCCTGCTTCTGTTCTTAGGTTATAGACATCTGCCTCATTCATATTCCATTCGCGGCTAATATAAATATCTGAGAAACCTTTTTCTTTCGCTTCTTTTAAAACGTCTACATTGCCTTTGTTTTCTTTTAGTGTCTTTTCAAATGCGATGATGCCTTTCAGCTTATGAAGGAAGAAATAATCAATTTTCGAGAATTCATGAATCTGTTCGACGGTATAGCCTCTTCTTAGCGCCTCAGCGATATAAAACAGACGCTCATCTCCTGCTTTGATAATCCGCTTTTCGAGCACTTCGTTCGTAATGTCCGCTTCGTCTTTTAATTCAATGTGATGCACATCCGCTTCAAGTGAACGAACAGCCTTTAAAAGAGACTCTTCTAATGTACGGCCGATCGCCATGACCTCACCCGTTGCTTTCATTTGTGTTCCAAGTCGTCTGTTGGCAGATTCAAATTTATCGAACGGCCAGCGCGGGATTTTTGAAACGATATAGTCGAGTGCTGGTTCGAACGCTGCATATGTTTTACCTGTGACTGGGTTCATCATTTCATCAAGTGTTAGGCCAACTGCGATTTTCGCTGCAAGTTTTGCAATCGGATATCCAGTTGCTTTAGACGCAAGAGCAGAAGAACGGCTCACGCGCGGGTTTACTTCGATAATATAGTATTGGAAGCTGTCTGGATCAATCGCCAGCTGTACGTTACATCCGCCTTCAATGCCAAGTGCACGGATCAGCTTGAGTGACACATTACGAAGCAGCTGATATTCACGATCACTTAGCGTTTGACTTGGTGCCACAACGATACTGTCACCTGTGTGGATGCCGACAGGATCAAAGTTTTCCATGTTACAAACCACAATGGCATGATCTCCGCTGTCACGCATGACCTCATATTCAATTTCTTTAAAGCCTGCGATACTTTTTTCAAGCAAGCATTGTGTCACCGGACTTAACTTCAGTCCATTCTCGACGATTTCTTTTAATTCTTGCTCATTTGTACAAATTCCGCCGCCTGTTCCGCCTAGTGTATAGGCTGGTCTAACAATGACCGGGAAACCGATTTGATCTGTGAATGCCATCGCTTCTTCAAGGTTATGGATGATTTCACTTTCTGGTACAGGTTCATTTAATTCATTCATTAGATTACGGAATAAATCTCTGTCCTCTGCTTTTTGAATAGCTGACAGCTTGGTGCCTAGTACTTCAACACCGCATTCAGCGAGTACACCAAGATCTGATAACTCAACAGCAAGGTTCAATCCAGTTTGTCCGCCAAGTGTCGGCAGAATCGCATCAGGACGTTCTTTTCGAATGATTCGTGTTAAAAATTCTGGTGTCAGTGGTTCGATGTATACCTTATCGGCCATTTCTGTATCTGTCATGATCGTCGCCGGGTTAGAGTTCACAAGAACGACTTCATAGCCCTCTTCTTTTAGCGCTAAGCAAGCCTGTGTGCCTGCATAGTCAAACTCCGCTGCCTGACCGATGATGATTGGACCTGAACCGATCACTAAAATCTTTTTGATATCTACGCGTTTTGGCATACTTCTTCCCCTTCTTTCTCAGTTGTATGAATCATGTCCATGAACTCGTCGAATAAGTAGTTCGCATCTTCTGGACCCGGTGATGCTTCTGGGTGATACTGGACAGTGAATGCTGGTGCTTCTTTATGTTTTAATCCTTCAATGGTATTGTCATTTAGCGCAATATGTGTGACTTCAAGCACGTCTTCATTAATGGCGCTAACCGTGTAACCGTGGTTTTGAGACGTCAAGGTTACCTTGCCAGTTGCTAGTTCTTTGACTGGATGATTGGATCCTCTATGCCCAAATTTCATTTTTTCTGTACTTGCGCCGCACGCAAGCGCGAATAACTGGTGTCCCAGGCAGATACCAAAGAGTGGTACCTTTCCAATCAGCTGCTGAATCATTTCAACTGCTTCTGGCACATCGACTGGATCCCCAGGTCCGTTTGAAAGCATGATGCCATCTGGTTTTAACTGTAATACTTCATCTGCCGTGATATTGTATGGCACCACAATGACATCACAATCTCGCTTATTGAGCTCGCGCAAAATGCCGTGCTTCATGCCGAAATCGACAAGCACAATTCTTTTGCCTCTTCCTGGGCTTGGATACGCATTTTTCACAGATACTTGGCTTACTTGATCTGTTGGTAGCTGCATCGTTTGAAGGCGGCTTACAACGTCTTCTACTTGTTCATCCGGTCCTGCAAAAGCTCCTCTTAATGTACCTGCACTTCGGATCATGCGCGTGAGCTTGCGTGTATCAATGCCGCTAAGACCCGGGATATTTTTCATTTTTAAATACTCATCAAGTGAGTATGAAGAGCGCCAGTTTGAAGGCTTTTCACAAAGCTCTTTCACGATCAGCCCTTTCACAAACGGTGTGATCGATTCAAAATCATCACGGTTAATGCCGTAGTTGCCGATCAGCGGGTAAGTGAGTGTGACAATTTGTCCGCAGTACGACGGGTCAGACAAAATCTCTTGATAGCCTGTCATCCCTGTGTTAAAGACGACTTCTCCGACTGACGGTTCTAAGCTGCCAAAGCCTGTTCCTTCGAATACTGTTCCGTTTTCTAGCACTAAGCGTCTCTTCATTTTACTAGTCTCCCCTCTTCATAAACGACTTTCCCAGATGCAAGTGTCATGACCGGCCATCCTGATACAGTCAATTTGTCAAACGGTGTATTTTGTCCTTTAGATAAGAAGCTTTTTTTGTCAATTGCCATTTCTTTGTTTAAATCAATCAGTGTGATATCAGCGATTTGACCTTCTTCCAGCTTTCCGTATGGAAGAGCAAAGGCTTCTGCTGGTTTGATGGTCATATAATCAACAAGTTCTTTTAATGTCCATTCCCCTGTTTTCACAAAACGTGTGTACAGAAGCGGGAACGCTGTTTCAAGTCCGACAATCCCAAAAGGTGCTCTCTGCATCGTTTCGTTCTTTTCTTCTTCTGTATGCGGTGCATGGTCTGTGGCGATAAAATCAATCGTGCCATCTAAGAGTCCCTCGATCAGTGCCTCGCGATCTTCTGCTCCTCTGAGCGGCGGATTCATTTTATAGTTTGTGTCAAGACCTGGGATGTCTGTATCACATAAGAGCAGGTGATGCGGAGAGACCTCAGCCGTCACACGAATGCCTGCTTTTTTTGCATCGCGTACCACTCGGACGGATTCCTTTGTACTGATATGACATACATGATAATGACAATTCGCTGCTTCTGCTAAGAGGACATCTCTTGCAATATGCACCGATTCACAAATTGACGGTATCCCGTTTAACCCATTTGCTTTTGAAAAGTCTCCTTCATGAACGCATCCTCCATAAATGAGTGAGTTATCTTCACAGTGCGCCACTATGGCTTGATCAAGGCTTGCTGCCTTTTTCATTGCTTCGTACATCATGCCTGCGGTTTGAATACCTACACCGTCATCCGTAAAGGCAAAAGCGCCCGCTTCTTTTAACGCTGCAAAGTCTGTCATCTCTTCGCCAATTTGTCTCGTCGTGATGGAAGCGTATGGCAGTACTCTTACAGAGGAGGTCTCTTTGATTCGATTCATCAGCCATTCCATTTGTTCTTTTGTATCTGGAACTGGCCGTGTATTCGGCATCGCTGCAATGGTCGTATACCCGCCTCTTGCTGCTGCCTTAGAACCTGTTTCAATGGTTTCTTTTTTCTCACCGCCTGGCTCTCTTAAATGCACATGCAGATCAATCAAACCTGGTGATACAAATAGCCCTGCTGCATCAATGACTTCTTCTCCGTCTTCTCTTTCTAAGTGACCCATTGCTTGAATCACTTTTCCTTCTACCCTAATATCCTGCTGCACTCTTTCCCCTGTGCTTGATAAGATAAAACCGTTTTTAATGAGATATGACATAGACAGAATCTCTCCCTTTTTGATGTAGTCTGCTATTTTGAAAAGCCCTTTTTAACACAGCCATTCGGATATACACACCATTTTCCATTTGTTTAAAAATCCTTGACTGTTTTGACTCTACTAATGAATCATCTATTTCAACACCTCTATTTACTGGTGCTGGATGCATAATAATCGCTCTTTCTTTCATTTTGCTTGCCCTGTCTACTGTTAATCCATAAGTCGATAAGTAACCCTCATTGCCCATCTTTTCTGAGTGTCTTTCATGCTGAATTCTCAGCAGCATCACCACGTCAGACCGCTTCATGGCTTCGTCCACTTCGACATACGTTCCATGAGGGTTTTGTTCATCTTGGAAAGAAGCTGGTCCTGAAAAGAGCACTGTCGCTCCTAGTCTTGCGAGGACTTCAGCATTGGACCTTGCCACCCTGCTATGTTTGATATCACCATGAATCGAGATGGTTAAGCCTTCAAAACCGCCAAACTCTTCGAAGATCGTCATCAAATCCAGCAATGATTGGGTAGGGTGCTGACCGCAGCCATCTCCAGCATTAATGATTGGAATCCCGACCTTCCCAATCAGCTCTTTGTAATATTCGTCTGTACTGTCTCTGATGACACATGCCTTGACTCCGATGGATTCAAGTGTTTTCACTGTATCGTAAAGGGTCTCTCCCTTTTGAACAGAGGTACTTGCTGCGTCTAGGTTCAGCACATTCATTCCAAGTTTCTTCTCTGCCACCTCAAAGCTAAAACGCGTTCTTGTACTTGGTTCAAAGAAGAGGTTCGCTACAAATTCACCTGCTAAACCATGTTCCTGTTTCCCTTTTTTCAATGCACATGCTTCTTCAATCAGCTGTAAAATTTCTTCCTTTGACAAGCTGCTCATTGTCGATAAATCATTCATTTTTTCTGCCCCCTCTAGTTTTTCATCACTTTCAGGTTCAAAAAAACCCTAAGCCTCGGCAGCTTAGGGTTCTCCAAAAGAAGCAGGGGTGCTTTCGCACGTTCTGCTCCGTTTAGAACCCTTGTCAGCCTCACTGGACTTCTTTTAAAAGGTTTTCGGTATTCGATTCATTTGACTCATCATCTTCTGCCTTTTGATGCGGCAGAATCAGGTTTAGCAGGACGCCAGTAATAGCAGCGAGTGCCATTCCTGACAGCGTCAGATTGATTTGTTTCACCTCAATGAATGCCCCGCCAATACCAATGACTAAGATGACTGATGCGATAATGAGATTGCGCTTTTCTTCAAAATTCACTTTATGATCAATCAGGATTCGCAGTCCGCTTGAAGCTATGATTCCAAAGAGCAGGAACGAAACGCCTCCCATAACCGCGGACGGTACTGTACTGATTAATGCTGAAATTTTCCCAACAAAGCCGAAGCAGATCGCAAACACCGCTGCTCCGCCGATGACGAAGATACTGAACACTCTTGTGATGGCAAGGACGCCAATGTTTTCTCCATAAGTCGTTGTTGGAGGTCCGCCAATGAGTGATGCAAAGATCGTCGCTGCACTGTCTCCTAAAATGGAGCGGTGAAGACCTGGTTTTTTAATAAAATCCTGCCCGACCACCTTGCTTAACACGACTTGATGGCCGATGTGCTCAGACATGGTCACAAAGGCAACCGGCACCATCACTGTGAGAATGCTTAAGGTCACAGCGGGTGTATAGTCGACAAATGGTACAACAAAGTCTGGAACAGCAAACCATTTTGCAGCAATGACCGGCTGGAAGTTCACAATGCCTTGTGTTAAGGCAAAGAGGTAGCCGCTAATAATGCCGATTAAGACTGGAATCAAGCTAAGGAATCCTCTTAGGAAGATCATACTAATAATGGTGACAGCGAGCGTGAAGCCTGCAACCATTAAATGCTTCAGGCTGTAAACAAGCTCCTTTGCATTTGGATCGACGTACATCGCCATGTTAACAGCTGTTCCAGCGAGTCCGAGTCCGATAACCATAATGACGGGTCCTACAACGACAGGAGGCAGAAGCTTCATTAGCCAGCCTGTGCCGAGCCATTTGATAAATAATGCGATGAGTGCATAAGCCACACCCGCCATAAAGGCACCTACCATTGCAGCTCCAGGGCCGCCAGTGGCTTTTACATTCACTATGGGGGCGATAAAAGCAAAGGACGATCCAAGATACGCCGGAATCTGCCCTCTTGTGATGATTAAATACACAATGGTTCCAACCCCGCTTGATATGAGCGCGACGGCTGGGCTCATATCAATGATCTTTGGTACAAGAATGGTTGCACCAAACATCGCAAACAAGTGCTGCAGGCTGAGTGACAGCCATGTGAACGGTTTTGGGATATCTCGAATGCCTAAATTGGCTTTTTGCTGACTCATGATTTTCCTCCTAGATGTGTCCTTTTTCATTAAAAAGCCTCTTTGCGAGTATGCGCAAAGAGGCCTAGAAAAACCGTACACGTCACTTTAGCCGTGTGCTCGGTGTCTCTTGTTAATGCCCTCTTTGCAAACTCTCTGGAATGCATTTAAAAAGGTTATTTTTCATATATAGCGACAAGGTCGTTTTGATCTACTTCATTGAGCTGAACCATGACTGTCTCTGCTTTTGATGTCGGGATGTTTTTCCCGATATAATCCGCTCGAATCGGCAGCTCCCGGTGTCCCCGGTCGACTAGAACAGCTAGCTGAATGGAAGATGGTCTTCCTACATCCACAAGCGCATCCATAGCCGCTCTGACGGTTCTACCTGTGAACAAAACATCATCTACGACAATCAGTGTTTTGTCATTAATGTCAGCTGGGATGTCTGCACCCTTGACAAGCGGGTCTTGGTTCTCTGTCTTTTTTGTCAGGTCATCACGGTATAGCGTAATATCAAGTTCACCCACAGTCACTGGGTTTCCTTCAATTTGCTCGATGCGCTCTGCAAGGCGCTTTGCAAGATGAATGCCTCTTGTCTTGATCCCGGCTAGGATGACATCCTTCATCCCTTTGTTGCGCTCAATCATTTCATGTGCAATACGGGTAAGCGCTCGTCTTATCGCTTGTTCATCAAGAATGACTGCTTTTTGTTCCATCTTTTACACCTCTTTTTGACAAATAAAAAGCCCCTTCTGCAAAGGGCAGAGAGGGGCGCTCATTTGTGCATACTCGTGCACAAATTGATCCGTTATCCTTCTCAGCCTCTCTGGACTGTTTTAAAGAATCTCAATTTCTTCGTTTATTATTTCAAAAAAAGAACGGCCTGTCAATCGTTATTTCTTAATGAATCTATAAAGCCCCGCATATCAGCTGGAATTGGAGCTGTAAACTCCATATATTCTCCTGTTCTAGGGTGATCAAATCCTAACACGCCTGCATGCAGCAGTTGTCCATTGAAATCAACGGTTTTTCTCGGGCCATATTTTGGATCTCCTGCAAGCGGATAGCCAATGTATTTCATATGAACACGAATTTGGTGGGTTCTTCCCGTTTCAAGGCGGCATTCTACAACGGTAAAGTCTTTAAAGCGCTCCATCACATCAAAATGAGTGACTGCCTGCTTTGCATTTTCTTTTGTGACCGTCATGCTTTGGCGATCTTTTTTGTCTCGACCAATTGGTGCATCAATCGTTCCAGTATCATGCTGAATGATACCATGAACAACGGCTGTGTATTTTCTAGTGACCGTTTTCGCCACCAGCTGATTGACGAGTGATTCATGCGCCATATCATTTTTTGCGACCATTAAAAGCCCTGACGTATCTTTATCAATCCGGTGAACAATTCCTGGTCTCATCACACCATTAATGCCTGACAAATCATTGCAATGAGCCATGAGGCCATTGACAAGAGTACCTGTCACATGTCCTGGTGCTGGATGAACGACCATTCCTCTTGGTTTATTGACCACTAGTACATCTTCATCCTCATAATAAATATCAAGATCCATTGATTCCGCTTCTACATCTAGTGCTTCTGGATCTGGAATCTCTACTTTGATTTGATCTCCAGCTTGTACTTTATAATTGGCCTTCACTTGTTTTCCATTTACTTCGATGAGCCCATCTTTCACCCACTGCTGGACTTGGGTTCTTGACCATTCTGGTTCAGTTGTGCTTAAAAATTTATCAAGCCGTTCACTCGTTTGTTCTTCTGAAACGGCAATGTTTACTTGATTCATGTAGTTGACTCCTTATTTTTCTTTCCATCTAACAGCATTTGAATAAAGAGCAGAATGACCCCCACACATAGAGAGGAATCTGCGATATTAAAGATTGGATAATGATAATCCCCAAATACGAAATGAGCAAAATCAACCACTTCTTGACGGAAAATACGGTCAATAAAGTTTCCAATCGCTCCGCCAAGCATTAAGGCAAGCGCTACGCCAAGTAGCTTGTCCTTTTGTCCATGTTTTTGCAAATAATAAACAATTCCTGCAATAACAACGAGTGTGATCACATAGAAAAACCACATTTGTCCTTGGAGAATCCCCCATGCGGCTCCTGAATTTCGGTGGGATGTGATGTAAAAGAAGCCATCAATCACAGGAATAGAATCACCGAGCATCATATGTTTGACAATGAGCCATTTTGTAAATTGATCTAAACAAATTATCACGAATGCGATTATGTAATAGAACACACACGTTCCTCCATCTTCATACTTTGGTCTTTAAGC
This sequence comes from Bacillus sp. FSL K6-3176, assembly GCF_038003325.1. Taxonomy (NCBI): domain Bacteria; kingdom Bacillati; phylum Bacillota; class Bacilli; order Caryophanales; family Bacillaceae; genus Bacillus; species Bacillus sp. FSL K6-3176. The sequence continues at coordinate 1,521,195 of NZ_JBBOOX010000001.1, read as the reverse complement.
ATTTTATCAAGAAAACAGGAAGGAGTAAAGAAACTTTAGTTGACAGACAAAAACCTCCCTACATGTGGAAGGCTTCAAAATGAGAATCGTTTGATTCATAAGGATAATGGGTGAATGCTTTTTTCTCATATTGCTTATGATATAAAAAGTCGTCAGTCGTACGAGCCGTCGGAAGAATACTCATTTGTTCAATAGGCATTGTATGCCCTGTCGCCTCACATATGCCATAAGTTCCTTGTTCAATTTTTGCAATCGCGAGCGAAACATCTTGCAGTTCTTCTTTGATGTGATAAAGAAGCGTGGTCGTTTTTGCTTGATCAAACGTGACATGTTCAGCGGGTGAACGCAATGATGCATATTCAAACAGTTTCGATTGCAGTTCTTCTCTCATTTGAAGGAGTTCCATGTAAATCGTCTCTAGATCGCCATTCATGTCGCTGTTTCAACTCCTGCCCTGTCGTGATAATCATATTGTTGCCCCGCCTGTTCACTTTAAAGCCATAAGATTTTTCCTTTCGCTCTAAACGCTGTCATTTTCTCTATATCAAAAACGCCCCGCTATATGCGGGGCGCTAGTTGGTGATATCACGCTGTTAATTCTGGTAATATTTCTCCACGATTTCAGCATTTTTGAGAGACAATGTTGGGTATTTTGGATTTGCGCCAACATCTTTTGAAATAATGCGGGAGCGTTCGCACAGTTCTCCTTCTGCTTTTTGAACAACAATACGTCCTGATGTGTATTCAGGCGCTGATGCGTCTGCATGCTTCTCATCTTCTACTGTTAACTCAGAAATGATAAACAGCTGCTTCACATCTTCTTTAATGGATGCAAGAAGGTTTTTCACTTCCTCTGTTGCATAAAGGGTCACACTTGCTTCAAGTGAACGTCCGATGACTTTCTCATTACGCGCAATTTCCAGCGCTTTTAGCACATCGTCACGTACTTCCATAAAGCGGTCAAACTTCACTTCTGTCGCTTCTGCTTGAGGAACAGCCACACCTTCTGGCATATCTGTTAACTGAACACTTGGCTCTTCAACAAAGCTTAAGTGGCTCCATAGTTCATCTGCTGTATGCGGAAGAATTGGTGCTGTCAGCTTCACTAACGCCATTAATGTTTCATAGAAGACCGTTTGCATGCTGCGGCGGTCTGGATGATCCGCATGCTCAATGTATACCACATCTTTTGCAAAATCGAGATAGAAAGAGCTAAGCTCAATCGTACAGAAGTTGTGGATGGCATGATAGACAACCGCAAATTCGTAATCATCATAAGCTTTTTTCACTTTATCAATCAATTTGTTTAATTTGATTAAGATATATTGATCCACTTCGCGAAGCTCTTCGACTGGTACTGCATTGACTGCTGGATCAAAGTCAAACAGGTTACCATGCAAGAAGCGGAACGTGTTACGGATTTTACGATAAACTTCTGCGACTTGTTTTAAAATGTCGTCAGACACTGGATGATCGGCTTGATAGTTGACAGAAGATACCCAAAGTCTAAGAATCTCCGCACCAAGCTGCTTCGCCACTTTCGTCGGATCAATCGTATTGCCTAATGATTTACTCATCTTGCGTCCTTCTTTATCAAGCGTAAAGCCATGGCTGAGAACACCTTTATATGGCGCTTTTCCAGTGACAGCAACTGCTGTAGATAAAGATGAGTTAAACCAGCCGCGATATTGATCAGAACCTTCAAGGTAAAGGTCTGCCGGACGAACAAGGTCATCTCGTTCTTCTAATACCGCTTGGTGAGAAGAACCAGAATCAAACCATACATCCATGATATCTTGCTCTTTTGTAAATTCACCATTCGGGCTGCCTGGATGTGTAAAGCCTTCAGGCAATAATTCTTTTGCTTCTTTTTCAAACCAAATATTCGAGCCATGTTCTCTAAATAATTGAGAGACGTGCTGAATCGTTTCATCTGTGATGATTGGCTCACCATTTTCAGCATAGAAGACTGGGATTGGAACGCCCCATACACGCTGTCTTGAAATGCACCAGTCACCTCTGTCACGCACCATATTGAACAGGCGCGTTTCGCCCCAAGCTGGAACCCATTTCGTTTCTTTAATATTATCTAATAGCGCTTCTCTGAAATCTTTAATGGAAGCAAACCACTGAGCAGTTGCACGATAAATTGTTGGTTTTTTCGTTCTCCAGTCATGCGGATAGGAGTGCGTGATAAAGTCGAGTTTTTTCAATGCGCCTTTTGCTTCAAGCTGTTCTGTGATGGCTTTATTGGCATCCTCGTAGAATAGTCCTTCAAAACCAGGTGCTTCTTCTGTCATCACACCTTTTTCATCTACTGGACATAACACATCAAGACCGTACTTCATACTTACGATAAAGTCATCTTCCCCGTGACCTGGCGCTGTGTGAACACAGCCTGTTCCTGCATCTGTTGTGACGTGATCGCCAAGCATCACAAGAGAATCTCTATCGTAAATTGGATGTGCTGCAACGACCTTATCTAATTCTTTACCTTTTAACGTTTTCACAACTTCGTACTCTTCAAAGCCAAGTGTTTTTGCCACTTGTTCAACTAGTTCAGATGCGATGACATATCGCTCAGCACCCACTTGAAGCACACTGTACTCTAGGTTTGGATGTACACAAATGCCAAGGTTTGCAGGAAGTGTCCAAGGTGTTGTTGTCCAGATGATGAACTGCTCGCCGTTTTCAAGTACGCCTTTGCCATCTTTCACTTTAAATGATACGTAAATCGATGGTGAACGTTTGTCCTTGTATTCAATTTCTGCTTCAGCAAGTGCTGATTCACTTGATGGAGACCAGTTAACAGGCTTAAGACCTTTGTAAATATAGCCTCTTTTCGCCATTTCACCAAAGACAAGAATTTGCTGCGCTTCGTATTCAGGCTTTAATGTCACATATGGATTGTCCCAGTCTGCTCTTACGCCCAAACGCTTAAACTGATTGCGCTGACCTTCGATTTGTTTCCAAGCATACTCCTCACATAGTTTACGGAATTCTGCTGTCGACATTTCTTTGCGTTTGACTTTTTTATTTTTCGTAAGGGCTGTTTCAATCGGTAAGCCATGTGTATCCCAGCCCGGTACGTACGGTGCATGGAATCCATTCATTGATTTAAAACGGACAATAAAATCTTTGAGGATTTTATTGAGTGCGTGCCCCATATGAATGTCACCATTCGCATATGGAGGTCCATCATGCAAAATAAAGGTCGGGCGTCCTTTTGTCCGCTCTAAAACCATTTGATAGATGTCTTTTTCTGCCCACTCCTCTTGGATTTCAGGCTCTTTGTTCGGCAAGTTCCCTCTCATCGGGAATTCTGTTTTTGGCATTAATAAGGTGTCTTTGTAGTTCATACCTATTCCTCCACATGCAAATTCGTATTAAAAAACAATAAAAAAAGCCCTCTCATCCCATAAGGGACGAGAAGGCTTGTCTCGCGGTACCACCCTTTTAGACAAGCGCTTTGAAATTGCCGCTTATCCACTCTAAAATCGTAACGTGATCAGACGCCTTTACTTACTCATTCATTTCAGAAAAGGAACTAAAGGGGTGATCTCATTGCAGCGTTTCGTAATGTCAGGCTTCCACCGTCCCTGATTCGCTTTATTACGCATGTAACCGCTGCGAGTGTCCCTTTCAAACGTTTATCTCTTGTTAATTTATGATGGTATTATATGCAACATGAGCACGTCATGTCAAGGTGATGCGCTTATTCTTTTTCGTCAAAGACAGCGTCAACTTCATATTCCAGCAAATGATCCCAATCATCATTTTTTAGAAGATCAAGCTGAGCTTCGATGAGCATTTGGAAACGAGTTCTAAAGACTTTCGACTGTTTCTTGAGCTCTTCGATTTCCATTGCAATCTTTCTTGATTTTGATAACGCTTCGTTGATAATACGGTCTGCATTTTTCTCAGCTTCACGAATGATCAATTTCGCTTCTTTATCAGAATGACGCTTCACGTCTTCTGCTGCTTCTTGCGCCACAAGAATGGATTTGTTTAATGTTTCTTCAATTGTTGCAAAATGGCCTAGTCTTTCATCAAGCTCGTTGACTTTGTCTTCAAGCTCATTCTTTTTGCGAAGTACGATCTCGTAATCTTTACGTACTTGGCTTAAAAACTCATTTACTTCATCTTCGTCATAGCCGCGAAAACTTTTTGTGAACGTTTTATTATGAATATCATTAGGTGTTAATGGCAATCTTGCCACCTCCAGATTCAAATTCGTTATGTCAGAAGCTCAAATGTTACTTTAAATTTATCTTTTTTCGTCTTCCCATCAATTGTTTTTAAGCTAAAGCGGCCAAATCCCCTGACAGAGAGCTGATCACCTTCACCAATTGTAAAGGAAGGGTCTTCAGTGACTTTCCAGTTTACTTTGACAAGACCATTTTTGACCAAAAGTTGTGCTTTTTGCCGAGACTGACGGCTGACAGCAGCACATACAGCGTCAAGCCGCAGTGAAGAAATCGTATCTTCTTTGATATCGGTTTTGCTGATGACTGGCTGAAGATCTGCCTTGCTAATTTCCTCTAATGAAACAGATGCTCTGCCGACATGCGTCAGCTGAGCCCGAACAAAATCGGCAACATCGCTTGTACAAATAAATTGCACATTGTCCTCTGAAAACAACAAATCACCGAATTTTTGACGCTTCAGGCCTGTCCCAATGAGCGAACCGAGAAGGTTGGGGTGTTCTATAGAAATAAACTTTTTCGCATAGTTCACCTGAAAATAAGTCAGCTCGAAATCCTGTATAGACGGTGCTAAATAATCAGGATAGATCAAAGCCCTTTTTCGCTCTGCTTCCTCATACCCGCCAAAAAACATGAGACCCAGTTCATCAGAATGCTGAATCACGGACTGGGTAATGAACTGCTCACGCGGATCAAGAAAGTCTGTTAATTTCATTCGATATTGATCGAGTGCGATGTTTTTCCAGCCTAATACTTGGTCGACAAATGGCTGTTCGTCTTTTCTAAAATGTTGATAAATATCGCTCATTTTGTTCCCCTTTTATGTAAAAGAGCCTGGCAGATGCCAAGCCCGGCAGCCTGTTTACATGAATCGTACAATCATATTATAAAGACCAGTTAGTCCATACGATGATGCGAAACGAATCACAAGCAATGCCACAATCGGCGAGATGTCAATCATGCCAATTGGCGGAATAATTTTACGGAATGGTTCTAAATACGGTTCGCAAATGTTTGTCAAGAAGCGGCCAATCGATGTTTCTCTTGCAGATGGCACCCATGACATAAAGATGTAAATAATGATCGCGAATGAGTAAATCGTTAATACCGTACCCAAAATATTAAAAATGAAATTTAGAATAACTATGATTTACCACCTCTGAGGTTCTTCCTCTGTCAATAGCTCTGATATTGTGCCAGATACATCCACATTATCAGGAGTGCAGAGGAATATATTCGAGCCAATACGCTGAATGTCTCCACCGATTGCATAAACCGTTCCGCTTAAGAAGTCGATGATTCGCTTTGCTTGATCGTGCTGAATGCGCTGCAAATTGACGACGACTGCACGCCGATTTTTAATATGATCTGCAATCTCTTGAGCCTCTGCATAAACACGTGGCTCACTTAACACCACTTTAGAGGATTTTTGCACGCTTTGCAAGCTGACGACATTTTGTTTTCCTGCCTGAGGACGCTCTTGAAATGCCGCTTTATCTTTTGTGTTTTTTTCTTCTTGTGCTGGTTCTCTTTCTTCATCAATATATTCGTACTCATACTCTTCATCATCGAGTGTGAAGAAGCTTTTAAACTTATTTTTTATGCTCATGTCACGCACCTCCTGTTTCATTTCCAACAAGTGAAGAGCCAATCCGAACAAATGTCGCACCTTCTTCAATTGCGATTTCAAAATCGTTTGACATGCCCATCGATAAATGCTGACAAGGTGCATTTACTTGGTTCAGTTGTTTTACCTCTTGTTGAAGGCTTTTTAATGTTTTAAAACAGTTTCGTATCACAGTATGATCATCTGTAAATGGAGCCATCGTCATGAGTCCAGCAATTTCAATATGTTTGAAATCAGCGAGCTGTTTGACAAATGGAATCACGTCTTCGCTTTGTAAGCCGTGTTTTGACTCCTCAAGTGATGTGTTCACCTGTACAAAACAGCGAACCGTGTGATCCGCTCTTTTTTCAATTTCATTCGCAAGGGACATTCTGTCTAGCGAATGTAAGTAGTCAATGGTCTGAATGACAGATTTCACTTTTCGCGTCTGTAAACTGCCGATGAAGTGCCAGCTAATGTTTTCATCGGTTATAGCTGCCTGTTTTTCAAGTAACCCTTGGTCACGATTTTCACCAAAGTGCAAAATTCCGGCATCCTTTGCTTCTAATGCTCGTTCAATCGAGACATATTTTGTGACAGCGACAACCGATACATCGTCTGGATGTCTACCTGCTCTTTTACATGCTTCGTTGATTTGTTCATTTATTTGTCTGAGATTCTCTCGTACATTCAATTGCAGTTATGCCTCCTTAAACCCGACAAAAGACATCATACGTCCTGTTTTCCCTTGATCACGCCGATGTGAGAAGAAATGCTGCTCATTGCAACTTGTGCACATCGAACTGACATGTATGTTTTCTTCTTTTAATCCTGCATGAAGTAATACGTTTTTGTTTAGTGTTTTTAAGTCAATTTTGTATTGTCCTTGTGACATCTCGGAATACACATCCTCTGTTGAAAAAGGAAGCTGTTTCACTTGATCTATGACAACATCATCTACTATGTAGCAGCAGCTGCCAATGGATGGTCCAATGACGACTTGTATATGATCGGCATCAGCGCCTTCTTGGCGAACCCATGCATGAACCATGTTGGCGCCAATTTGTTTGACGGTTCCTTTCCAGCCGGCATGAGCCGTTCCAATCAGCCCAGATTGCGGCGCTAGAAAATAAAGCGGAACACAGTCAGCGAAACAAAGAGCGAGCATGATGTTTGGTTCAGAGGTGTATAAACCATCTGTTCTAGAGAGCGCCTCATCATACTGAAGACTTCCTCTTCCCTTTTGTTCCTTTGTGACTTTCATGATGCGATCCTCGTGTGTTTGGTCAGCAAACACCCAATTTGAGAGCGGCACAGCAGTAGCATCTGCAATGACTTGACGATTCATTTGGACACTAGAAGCATCATCTCCTACATGGAGTCCAGTGTTCATTGATTGATATGGAGAAAGACTAAAGCCGCCATTTTTTGTCGTAAAACCGGCCAATATCTCTTTTCCAGAACATGTCATGTTCGTCCAATCATGGATCAGCATTGCATAAGGTGATTTCTGCTGAAAGGGGTCATATTTGTCTATCAAAGCTGCCTCCCACCTTTCATTCATCTCTCTTTATATCGCTCCTATTTTACCACAAGACCTGCTAAGACAGTTAGTGGGATTCATTAAATATTACACTCAAATGTGCCCTTTCTACAGGTTTTTTTTCAAATTGATATGAAAACGTAATCTTTTTACCCGAAAAAGACATTGATTGCTGAGAATGGAGAGCTTGTTTTAAGGAAAATTTGATCTATTAGTTGAGGAATTTACACAAATTAAGAAGACAAACGGACAAGTATCACATCTTCGCCAATTTTTACTATATTTCGCCACGGGACAATCATTTCCTCTTCTTTTCCGAAAAATCCCATCATTTTACCTGTACCGCCAATGATAATCGCTTGTATTTTACCGCTCGTGACATTGATATCAATGTCTCCAATAGTACCTAATTTTTTTCCGCTGGACACATCGACGACATCTTTGATTTGGAATTCAGAAATACTGATCATCTGTCCTTCCCCGCCTTTCGTTTTCTACTATAATATGTATGATGGAAAAGCAGGGAAGCAGACCAATAGTTTCTCTTATCTACAATTTACTTAAGTGAGGACGGCCGTTTTGCCACATGACTTCGACTGGACATTCAAAAAAGGAAGAAAGCAAGTCACTTGTCATCATCTGCTTTGTCTCCCCTTTATGAAAAACAGTACCTTCTTTTAATAATAAAGTGTGCTGAAAAATCGGGAGAATCTCTTCTGCATGGTGGGTCGTATAGAGCAATGTGGGCGCATCTGGTTTTGATGCAATCAATGAGATCGTCTCCAGCACTTGTTCTCTTGCTAAAAAATCAAGACCCGTCACAGGTTCATCTAAGATTAGAAGCTTCGGATCATTCATTAAAGCTCTTGCGATGAGCACTTTTTGTTTCTCCCCTTGCGACAGGGTTTCATACGTGCGATTGGCATATTGAAATGAGCCAAATGTTTTTAATAAATCAATCGCCTTCTCTCTTATCTCATCTGTCGGTGTTTCATAAAGTCCGATGGAAGCAAATGCCCCGCTCAAAACAATTTCAAATGCATTGTCATCTCTGTGCAGCTTCTTTTCAAGACCAGCAGAGATGAGACCAATTTTCTTCCTTAGTTTTTCACCAAGCGCTTCCTTGCCAAACACATGGCCTAACACCGTCATCTCACCTGACGTTGGAAAATAATATGAGCAAAGCATATTTAATAAAGCCGTTTTCCCAGCACCATTTAAACCATAAAGCACCCAGTGTTCCTGGTTTTTCACCTGCCAGTCAATAGAACGAAGCAGCCATTTTCCATTTCGTTTTAAAGAAACATCCTTCAAGTCAAGCGACACATCTTTTCCTCCTGAATAAAAATTCTGAATATACAAATAATAACGTCTACAGCATATCGCAAATGTTTCAATCAGTAAACCTAACGCAAAAAAGCTGCTCCCTATAAGGAACAGCTTTTTCCATGGTTACGAAATTTCAATTCGTACGCCTTCTTTAATATCAGGAAACGTATGCGGGGATGCAAAGACAGCTCCCGGTAATACATCATCAAACGGCTCTTGGAAGTAGATCGAAATATGGCCGAGTTCCTTAAAGTTGTCATTTGCTTTATTGCCTAAAGCAGTAATGGTATACGTTTGGTCGCCCACTTGAATCGTTCCGCCTAATTTCAGCGGCTCTTCTTCTAAGTGTTCAAACTCATGAATGACAGACATATCTCTTAATTCCTGCGGCGCTGCTGGTCCAAATAAAACAATCAGCTTATCTTCTTTAAACTGCGGGACTAAGATCCCAATTTCTTTTACGACAGATTGTGTTACCATGTATCTCGATTCCTCCTTTAATACGTTTAATACATACCGAAGCTGGCAACGTATGCGATCACAACAGATAGAACGCCTGTAATGAGACGGCTATACAAAACAGCTGGTACCCCATATTGTACCGTTTCCGGCTTTGCTTCACCAAGTGATAGCCCAACCGGGATAAAGTCACACCCTACTTGACCGTTGATCGCAAACAGTGCTGGAAGAGCAAATTGAGGCGGAATGTTTCCTAGTGCAATTTGACTACCAATCAGTACACCGATGACTTGTGCGATGACTGCCCCAGGTCCTAAGACAGGCGATAGGAACGGTAAGGTACAGACAACAACGAGCAGTAAGAGCCCCCATAAAGATCCTGCCAAAGGTGAAAGGAAATGGGCAATCAGATCACCGATTTTTGTATAATTGATAATTCCAATTAACATACTGACAAAGGCCATGAATGGAATAATGTTTTTAAGGAGCATATCAACAGAATCACGACCAGCTTGATAGAATGTGCCGGTTACTTTTCCGATTCCTCTTGAGAATCTCATGAGGAAATTCCCTTTTTCTTGACGTTCGATATTTTCCTCTTTCAATTTTGAATAGGTTTCTTTGAAATTCTCTTTGTCAATTGGGCCGCTGCTTTCTTGACCTTCTACATTCCCTTCACTATCAGATGCTTCCGCAAAGGAAATATCTTTTTCTGTGACACCTGATACGAAGATATCCTCTGTAATGTGTTTTGCAAGCGGTCCAGAAGGAGAGGATGCCAGCACATCGACAGTAGGAATGCGTTTCATTGGATAAAGCCCAATTCGCGCTGTTCCTCCGCAGTCAATGACAACACACATCATTTCATCTTCTGGTATAGAATTTTTAAAGCCATCACATGCTTCTGTCCCTGTCATTTCTGCAATTTTACGTGCAACTGGGTGAATGCCTCCTCCTGTAATGGAAACGACCTTTCTTCTTTTACCGGTTGGTTCAAGCTCTAATCCTTTTCCCCATCCGCCAGCACCTTTTGCAACAAATACTTTGTGGTTTGTCATGTCTAACCCTCCCCTATTGTGAATTCGCTTTCATTTTTCCTGCTAAGTACTTTGTGATCCATTCCGTAATGATTCCGCGAAGTAAAATGACAACGATCCCGACTAAGAAGTAACGAACAGCCAGCTCTGACATAGAGTATCCAGCTTCTTTAATCCCGTTCGCAATTCCTAAGTAGACAAACAGTTCTCCTGCGTTGGCATACGGGAACAGTGATGTTACCGGATGAACAAATGAAACAGCTGAATCATAGAATGCTGGTTTTTGTTTTTCAGGTAAGAAGCGGCCAAACGTATAAGCCATTGGGTTTGTCAAAATAAGAACGGATAAGATCGGCATTAACGTATAGCGCAAAATGGTATATTTCGCTGCAAACTGAATCGCTCTATTCACTCGCTCTTCTCCAATAAACTTCATGACAGCATAAGTGAAAGTAAGTAACACAACAAGCGTTGGAACGATACCTGTAACAAGACCCATGAATTGCTTTCCGCCGGCTTCAAACATCCCGATAAAGTGCTCTCCAAACCATTGAATCCATTCCATGTTTCATCTCCCCTTTCTTAGTTCACATTTGTTATATTTTTTTTAGAAATCGAGACAAGCGCCTGCTCCGCTGCCATGGAGAGTGCTTGCATGACAGCTGGTCCCCTTTTGCGCTTTTTCAATGTTTGTTTCATCATGTGATGCTCATCAAGCACAGCCCCCACATGTTTTCCTTCATAGGAAGGCAGTTCCTTAAATTTAGACAAAATCGAGACGCCACCCAGCACATGACACTTTTGAATGATGTATGATTCATCGACAATGATGAGCGCAATGGCTCCAGGGCCAAATTTGCGCCGCTCCATTCCTGAAAACAAGTGATAGCCTTGTTTCCCTTTATAGTCGTCAATCAGTGAATCCATGCTTTTGCGGTAGTACTTGATTTGAATAAACGATAAACCATACTGCACAATCAGAATGATACAAAGTACGATTGCTAATTTTTCCATAGCCTCACGTCCTTATGATTGAAATAAGTGATCTTGTAATGAACGCAGCTTCCAGACCGTTGTGTTTGAATCAAGTTCTACATCATCATGAGATAGGAATTGCCCCAATTTGATATCTTTTTTCGCTACCACTTTTCCGCTGATTAAGCCAATTGGGATGTGGCCGTTCGCTTTCATGTCTTGATGTGTTTCAAGTACACCTCTTACGGAGTATCCGCCAATACCATCAAGTGTTTCTCCTGCTTTAATATCTCTTTTCGCCACAGCGACAGTTTCTGATACTGGTACACCAATTGGATGGATTGAAGAATCGTGTTGTAAGACTGCTTTTGCGATCGTCACTGGTGTTTCAAGGCTTGCTAAGTGGAAAGGACGATACAGTGTGTAGTGAGGACCTTTTCCAACTTTTAAGTAACGAAGCTCTTCATCTACTGGCTCAAGATCACTCTTGACGATGACAAAGACACCTGGTGCCAGTCCGTTTACATATTCAACGACTCCGAAGTTATCCAGTACGCCGCCTTGCTGTTTTTGATTTAATTTATCTGCTACATTTTCTAAATTCGCTTCTACTCCGTGCATGCCGACTTTATCAGGCAAAAGTCCTGTTGCATTACTTAATAGGTTCATTTCTGCCATCGTTTTTGTTCCGTCTTGGAATGCTGCCAGCATGTGGGCACTCATATGTTTACTATCTGCTTCAGCTTTACACGTATCTGGGTTTGCTTCTGGGAAGAATGGGTTGTTCTTACCTTTCCCAGCAACCAATACTTCAAGCCCCATTGTTTTTGCAAATTCATATAGTTCTAGCGTTGCTGCTGGTTCATCTCCAGCTGATCCAGAGTAAACAAGTCCTGCATTCGTGAATAATTTATGCATGACCAAACCGATCGTAATATCGACTTCTACATTTAAAAGAACGAGATGTTTTTTTGAATTAAGCGCTTCCAAAGAAATGTTTGCTCCGACCTCTGGAACACCTGTTGCATCCACAACGACTTCCACGGAATCTGATTGAATCACTTCTCTGTAATCATTTGTGACGACCATTTGATGTGGTTTCGCATGTTGCTTGTAAAAATTCGCTGCTTTCTCAGCTGCACTAAGATGAATATCACAAACACCTGCGACAATCATGCCTGGAATTTTAGAAATTTGTGAAATGAGTCCAAACCCCATTTGGCCTGCCCCGATTATCCCAACTTTGATTGGATCTCCGCTGCGTTCTCGTGCTAACAATTGTTGATAAATTGACATCTAAATCATCCTTTCAGGTTTTCTTGCTTCACAATAGATTGCTAGAAAAATAATCTGAAACTTTTAACAAATGTTATAAAAATTAACAAAAATCTGTTTCTTGTAACATTTGTTATTTTATTTATCATTTGTTATGAACTTAGTTTATATGATGTGTCAACTTTGTGTCAAGATAAAATCGATAAAATTTTCAATCTTTTTGAGTCTAAAGACTCAAAAAAACTACCTAATCGGCTTAGGTAGTTACTTTAATAGGGCATCTCCGGTTTGTTCATCTGTAATTAACACATGAATTAATCCACCTTCTAACGCTGCCCTGATCGCTTCAATTTTTTCTTCTCCTCCAGCGACACCAATCACAAGCGGGATCTCTTTCAGTTTTTGAGGACTGATCCCCATCACCCGGTCGTTCCACGGATGCGGATACACTTCACCTGTATGATCAATAAAGTTATAACAAATGTCACCCGCGACATCTTTCGCTTGCAGGATATCTTCCTCACCACTTGTCATATAGGATTTCACCATCGTTGAATGTTGCGGAACACCGCCTATTCCTACGACCGCGATATTTGATGATTCTCCTAATTCAATGACTTTTTTGATCGACGGCTGTCTAATGAGTACATCTTTCGCTTCTTTCGTATCAAGCATGACAGGTACATGTAAAAACTCACATTTGGATTTGAGTGCTTCTGAGCATCTTCCAATAATATAGTTGGCATGAATATCAACATCTTCATTTCCGACGCCTCCGACAAGCGGAACAAATGTCACAGACGGAAAATGCTGAACAGACGTAAGCGCTTTCGCCATTTCATGCAAGGTTGTCCCTGATGAAAAACCGATGACTTGTCCATCCTTCATGACTTTTAATAAAAAGCCCGCAGCCGCAGCTCCTATTCGACTTTTTGTTGTTTCTTGACTGAGAGATTCCACACACACGACTTCTCGCAGCCCGTATTTTCGCTCTATTTTTCTTTCTAACGAACCATATTGTTGATTTACTTCATCATGAATAATGATTTCCACGATTCCTGCTTCACGTGCTTTTGCCAAATATTTCGATATGAGCGAACGGCTAACCCCAACAGCTTCTGCAATTTTAGATTGAGTGGCGCCTTCTTCATAGTACATATGCGCAACCTTAATGAGCAGCCTTCTTTCATCATGGAATGTCATAATAACCCTTCTTTCCGCTTCTCTATTCCCTCACAAATGATATTTTAAATAACATTTGTTAAAAACAGATTAAATGAAAAAAATAACAGAGTCAATACTAGAGATGGGTTCTCTAAAAAGAATGAAAAAAGCCGCACATTAGCGGCGGCTTTAAAAAATATTTTTATTCATTTGTTTGATTGCTGCTTTTTCAAGCCTTGATACTTGTGCTTGAGAAATACCGATTTCTTCTGCCACTTCCATTTGTGTTTTGCCTTGGAAAAAGCGTTTACGAAGAATCATTTTTTCTCGATCATTCAATCTGCGCATTCCCTCTTTTAAGGCCAATTCTTCTACCCATTGTGTATCTTTGTTCCGTTCATCACTAATTTGATCCATCACATAAATCGGATCTCCTCCGTCATTATAAATCGGTTCAAACAAAGAAACAGGATCTTGAATGGCATCTAGGGCAAAAACAATTTCCTCATGAGGGACTTCTAACACTTTGGCAATGTCTTCTGCCGTTGGTTCCTTGCTTGTCTCACTAATCAATCTCTCACGGACTTGAAGCGCCTTATAGGCAATATCTCTTAGTGAACGAGACACCCGGATAGGGTTGTTATCGCGCAAGTATCGACGGATTTCTCCTATGATCATAGGGACCGCATAAGTTGAAAATCTGACATTGTGGCTTAAATCAAAATTATCAATTGATTTCATTAATCCGATACAGCCTACTTGGAAGAGATCATCAACATACTCGCCTCTGTTGTTAAAACGCTGGATCACACTTAAAACCAACCGCAAATTGCCATTAACTAGCTTTTCTCTTGCTGTATCGTCACCTTCATCTTGCAGCTGTCTGAATAATTTTCTCATCTCGTCGTTTTTCAGCACAGGCAGTTTGGAGGTGTCGACTCCGCAGATTTCCACTTTATTTCTGGACACTTTTTTCCCTCCCTACAGGAGCTGTTGTACAAAGTTCAGTATCTCCGTGGGATGGAAAAATATGCACGGTCTACGACGAGAAAGATGTGAAAAAATGGTGATCCCTTTGACAGTGCAGGGATAAAGCTTTCAAAAAAATTTTTTTAGACCATCTTATTAAATTCTTTTTGCAATCGTTTAATAATTCTTTTTTCGAGCCTTGAAATATAGGACTGAGAAATACCAAGCATGTCGGCAACATCTTTTTGTGTTTTTTCTTCACCGCCAACTAAACCGAACCTCAGTTCCATGATCTGTTTTTCACGATCGTTTAATTGTTCTAACGCTTTTTTCAGTAATTTTTTATCGACATTTGCTTCAATATCGCGGGTGATAATATCATCATCTGTCCCAAGTACATCTGATAAAAGCAGTTCATTACCGTCCCAGTCGATGTTAAGCGGTTCATCAAAGGATACTTCTGAACGGATTTTATTATTTCGGCGCAAATACATCAAAATTTCATTTTCAATACATCTAGACGCATATGTGGCCAGTTTGATCTTTTTTTCTGGATTGAACGTATTTACTGCCTTGATGAGGCCTATCGTTCCGATACTAATCAAATCCTCAATGTTAATGCCTGTGTTTTCAAATTTTCTTGCGATATAAACGACCAATCGCAAATTTCTTTCGATCAAAATGGCTCTTGCTGTTTGATCACCTTTAGGTAATTTAACGAGCAATTCTTGTTCTTCATCCTTTGATAATGGCGGAGGCAGTGCCTCACTTCCACCAATATAATAAATCTCATCACTCTTTAGCCCTAGCTTCATGAGGAGTTTATACCAGTAGTAAGTGAGTTTAAATTTTAATTTTTTCATCTTCTTCTCCCTTCTAAATGTCCAGTTGACTTCGTAAGATAAAAGACATCACAAAAAAACTACGACACCCCTTGTATCATTTTTCCGTCTAACATCTCTGGATGAATGATGGATTGAAATTCCTGATCTGCTGATAATCCACTTAGACTCATCCCAACAAAACACTTCGCTGGCTGGATCATATGCGTTTTTGTATAAAGGACGACCGTATCTGGTTTAAAGCATAGTAGAAACCCGTGATCATGACCGACTGCGCGATACGGAACAAGTCTTAAACGATCAAGCAGCGGAAAATGGTCATCGAGCTTTTGCATCACTTCAACAGGATGAAACTGTTTCATTTTTTCTATAAATGGCTCTCCGAAAATAGATGTGAGCTGATCGAGCTGGGCGATCATGACAGGTGTTTTCGTCAATGGATCATACAGCTGATTTCCAGAATCGACCAGACCATTTAAGCGGATCGTTTCTCCTTGAATGTGGATCTCCACAAGTACTTGTTCGTCATATTGTCTTTTTTTCGCACCAACCTCTCCTAATCGTTTCTTTGAAAACAGCCAAATGGCCGGAAAGCCAGTGAGAACAAAAAGCCAGCTAATGGGATCACCAAATCCATCATTTTGTGAAATAAGCAGTCCATCTTGAATAACTGTATTTGTCTGCAAAAACGAATGAACCCCGATCATGCCCCCTCCCATCAAAAATGTGACAAAGTAAAAAGCAAACAGATTTTGAAAAAAGGAACGAAATCTTTGAAAGCCAAAGGTTCCAAGCACGATCAAGACAGAAAAAAGCAGTTTGCCTAAAGGGTGCGACACAATCATTGCAAATGGCGTAAAGAGCAAGAGAACAATGCTCGATCCAATGAGAGCTCCTAACATATATCGCCTTTTTTTCACTTGTCGTTTGAGAATAAATGCCGTGAGTAAGAGCAGCAATAGATCAAAACAAAAGTTTAACAGCCAAATGACATCTAAATAAATGACCACCTTCTGCTCCTTTCATCTGAAACAAAGAATCAAAAGCAGTACTTGCACTTGTTTGTACCAGTATAAAACAGTCATCGGATGGAAGTCTGTCAATTCTTGTAGGGGATGATAGAGAACTTTTGGTGGATTGTTATCGTTTTTGTCGACGTATGAAACAGAAAGAACATCAGGATGATTTGTTGGACAAGTGTCTCCTCTATCAATTGCACAAAAAAGACACGCTCCGAAGAGTCGTGTCTTTTTCGCTGTCATTCTTTCTCATTGATGGTGAGTGTTCCTTCTGCCTTCTGTCTTGTGACATTTCCATAATCATCTTTGACAATGACTTCAATCACTGCACCTTTTGCTTTTGCAATAGATGTCGCCGTCCAGTACCCTTCATACGTTCCCGGTGCTACTTCACGAATCGGCAGTTCGGTTGTGTTTTGAAGTTTTGATCTAGCATTTGTCAGCGGCATATGAAGAACAAAGGTGGCATCTAGCTTTTCCCTGCTTTTAAATGAAATCTTAACCGATTCACCTGATGATAGATTCATATTGTCTTTTGGCGTTAATTCAGAAATGACAGGTGCATCATATTGTACATCGATGTCGACCTTTTTAGTCGTTTTGTTTCCAGCCGCATCTTTTGCTGTCACTTTGATTGTATTTTTCCCGTTCTCAAGCAGCACCCTTGCAGAATATGCCCCATCCTTTACGGTCGCTTTTTTTCCATTGACTGTGACTTGATCTAGATAATCATCCGCTACTTTCCCTTCCACCGTGAGTGATTCTCTATTAGACTTGTCGCCTTTTTTCGGTGTATCAATGGTCAATGTCGGTGCTGTTTGATCGATGATCACCTTGACTGGCTTGGAATGTTTTGTTGAGCCTTTATCCGTTACAGTCGCCGCCGTGAAGACATGCTCTCCACTTGGAACAGATACATTTTCTTTGAAAGTACCCGACTCATCTGATTTGACGTTGGCCACCTCTTCATCATTTTGATAAATGGCCACATCGAGACCCGGAGAGGCCGTGCCTTCAATCGTCAATTCACCTTGATTTGTAATGGTTCCTGCCTTTGGAGAAGTGATTTCTGGTATATCTGCTTCATAGTTTACGAGCGCACGTATCATATAATTCCCCTCTTCTTTCGGAGAAGGAGAAAAAGCACCGCTCGTCAGCTGCCAGCTTCTTTCAGCATTAGGGCCATCTTCATCTGTGGCAAGTCCCGGAGATTCGGTATTCTTTTTCGTTTGAATATAAACAAGATAGAAATCGCCATCCACTGTAATGGCTTGATCTTCTAAATCTACTTTTGTCCATTCACCATTACGCAGCGCATTTGCTTTTAAAGGTCCTGCGATTTTCTCACCTGGTGCGCCACCCTTCCCAGAAGCATCATATACTTCAACAGCAAATTCATCGCCTCCAGGAGCTGGCCATTCTGATGTCCAAAACCGGAAAAGACCACCTGTGACTTGTGCTTGTTTCTTTCCTTTTTCTAATGAAAACTTCACAGCCCAGCCATTGCCAGGATCGTAGAAAGCCCGTGCATTTTCAGCCGTTCCATCATCGTAGCCAATCTCTCCCGGAAAACCGATAAAAGGCTCAAGTTTCACTGACTTTTCAAGCGGCTTTTCCGTCACATCCGCTGTAAACGTATAGCCTTTAAACCCCTTCGCAAAAATTTTGACTGTATAGACACCGCTTAATGCCTCTAGAGAAAATTCACCGGATTCATCTGTTTTCACCGGCTCAATTTTTGCGTCCTCCACAAGATAAACAGTTGCATTCTTCACCTTTTCACCAGTTGTTTCATTGACGACCGTGCCGGAGATCGTTCGTTTCTCTAGCGGCTGTAAGGAGAAATTCGCTTCTGCTGTTTCTTTTGATGCCACTTTGACTTTTTGGGACCGTGATTCAAAGCCGTAAGCTTCCGCTTTCACTGTCCATTCTCCTGCTCCTTGAGACAGCTGATATTTCCCTGTCGCTTCATCGGTGGAAGTTGATTTTCCGCTTTCTAGAACACTGATTTGCGCTCTCATTGGAAGAGCTTGAATAGACGGAGCATCATGACTGTTTTGCTTTTGAATTTGTACATGTTTATTTTTTACTTTAGCAGGCTTTGCCTTTTTTGGATCAACTGATTTCTTATTCTGGCTTGTGGATTTTTCTTTTTTGATCACACCCAACTGGTTCTTGGCTTGTTGAGACAATGCCTCATCTGTGATTTTCACATCATCTAAATAAAAGCCATCTTTTGTGACACTGCCATCTGTTCTTATCTGAAACAAGACTCTCACTTTTTGACCTTTATAAGCAGATAAATCAACTTCGCCTGCTGTCCACGCATTTGTTTTCCCCGTATAAGCTGTCGCTTGAACAGCGTCTTCACCCTCTGGCTGTACATAGACATGCACATAATCATAATTGGCTTCGAGATCATGCCAGTATTGATATTGCAGGTAGGAAGAACCTGAATCTGGTACAGCAATGAGCGGCATAGACAAATTGGCGTCCGTTTTATTTTCATAAGGACTGTCTAAATTAGTGGCATAGACATGTTCCCCGCTAAATGCTTGTTTTGGACCTGTGGACGGTTTTCCCCACTGCCACGGATCTTTTGTTCCACCACTGAACCATCCACTTGGCCATGCTTCAAAATCTTGTGAGTAGCCAGTGGTGATGGATGTTTTAATTGGAAGTGTATAAGAATCTGATGCCGCTTCATTTCCTCCAAAATCTTTCACAATCCATCGGTATGTCACGTTTTCCCCCTCAAGTTCAGGGAGCTGCACCGTATAGGTTCCTTTTAAATGATTTCCATCCGTGCGGTCGGCTTTCAGCGTCTCCCACTCACCTTGATCTACTCGGTAAGTCAAAGAAACATTTGTCACTGCTATCCCATCTTCTGCAGTGATGGTTAATGGGGTTGGCGTTGCAGCAAAAATTTCATTCGGACCTTTATGTGAAAAAACAGGTGGTTCTGTATCTTCTCCCTCTTTTGTCACCTGACCTTCAATCGTACCGATTCCATTGGTTAAAGCCGTAATCGCCTCTCTTGCATCAACCAACCCTGCCCCATAGCCATTGTTAGGGGATTCAGGAAATTGCTGATCTGTCAGTGGTTTCGCTGTCTCAATGAGAATTTGCTGTATTTCATCAACAGAAAGGTCTGATTGCACTTGGCGAAGAAGAAGAACAACTGCTGAGACATGCGGACCTGCCATCGATGTACCATTCCACCCATCCTCATATCCTTTTCCCGGGATCGAAGAACGAATGTTTACTCCCGGAGCCGCAATATCTGGTTTCATTACGCCATATGGAGAAGGACCCTGAAGGGAGAAAGACCCTAACTTGTTGTCCTGGTCTGTTGCGCCTGTAGCAAAGGCTTCTTGATAGTTAGCAGGATTTGCAATCGAACCCGCACCGCCTGGATTGAATAAATCGGTATTACCGGCTGAAAATTCTGGAAAGATGTCTGCTGCTCTCCAAGCATTCACTACATCTTTATACCAATCATCAAGACCTGGCCCACCGCCCCACGAATTATTCACAACATCAGGTGCCTTTTCTGGGTGAGGATTTCCGTTTTGATCTTTCGGGGCTAAAATCCACTCACCAGCATCTAACAGATCAGCATCTGTACCGCCATCTTCTGAAAAAGCTTTCACTGCAATCCATTCTGCTCCCGGTGCGACCCCAATTTGATTCTTTCCATCTGGCTCAGAACCAACCATTGTGCCTGTCACATGGGTCCCGTGCTCCAAGTCATCATAAGGGACTTCAGAGCCTGTCGTGGCATCATACCAATTCAGTTCATGAGATGGTTCGTTCGGACGAGCAGGATCAAACCCGCGGTATTTTTCTTTTAGCGCAGGATGATCCCATTCGACACCTGTATCAATACTTGCCACAACGGTTCCGGTCCCGTCATAGCCTAAATCCCACGCTTCTGGTGCATGCACCTGAGCAATATTCCATTCGACTCCATCTACTGCTTTGATTTGTTTGTTTGGCTTAGCATGCTTCAAATCAACAGGACGATGAAGTTGACGTGTTTCATTCGGCAGCACTTGAGCTACTTCTGGAAAAGAAGCAACCTTTTCCATCACTTCTTTTGTTGCCGTCACAGCTAGACCATTCACAATATAGTAGGAATGAATATCATTCACTTGCTTATTCTTTTTTTCCTTTTGTAAATACGCTAGGAGCGCTTGCTGCGTTTCATCAGATGTTGCTCTCAGCTCAGATACAACGGCTGATCTTTTTGTGTACTGCGTTTTAGCCGCAGTTAATTTTTGTTTTTTTGCTTTTGATACAGCTTCTTTTGCTACTTTTTGTACATTCGTTTGTTCCTTCATTTTGACTAAGAAGGTCACCTTATCTTCCTTTTGAAACTGCTTCTTTAATCTCGAAGAAATCTTGGCTTTTGTTGTCTTAGAGGAAACGGCTTCCTCCTGATATGAGGTAGAAGTCGATTTTGCTTGAACCATCCCAAAGCTTGTCATCGTTAAAGTACCAATCACCAAAAGACTTATGAAACGATAGACGGCGGTTTTGCGAAACTTCACTTTCAATAAAATCCCTCCTCCTCAAATGGTCAAACAGTGTGTATCCTGCCCCTCCCCCTTCTTTTTGATCATGACAAGTTTCTTGGTGTTCTCATTAATGTAGTCAAATAAAGTTCAACATTTTGTCGTTTTTTGTAAAGGAAATTAAAAATGATTCTTTTGACTTAAAAAACTCAAGCCAAAACACATACGATAGTTCCAATTAACACACAGAAACAAGACTTTTATATCAATCAGGCTCAGGATCTTCTCACCATGCATACATAAAAAACCCCTTCCAAAGGAAGGGGTTGAATCGTGCTTGCTTATCGTTTATTGCGGTTACGTAAGAACGTTGGGATATCCAATGTATCATCACTTGACTGTGTATTTTGTCTTGGTTGTGATGATGTTTGCTGATGTTCCTCACGTTTTACTTCACGCTTTTGTGGAATGGATTGATTTTGCTTTAATCCTTGTCCTAATGGATTTCTTTGAGGTTTTGTCACTTCCGGCTCTTGCTCAATAAAACCGGTTGCGATGACTGTGACCACAATTTCATCCTTCAAGTTATCATTAATGACAGATCCAAAGATCATGTTGACATCTTCATCAGAGGCTGATGCAACAATATCCGCTGCTTCTTGTACCTCATAAAGACTAAGGTTCGTACCACCAGTAATATTCATGATAACACCTTGTGCTCCATCAATCGCTGTTTCAAGAAGTGGTGAAGAAATGGCTTTTTTCGCTGCTTCAGCAGCACGGTTTTCGCCTGTTGCGACACCAATTCCCATAAGAGCTGAACCTTTGTTAGACATGATCGTTTTCACGTCAGCAAAGTCAAGGTTAATTAAACCTGGTGTTGCAATGAGATCTGAGATCCCTTGAACACCTTGTCTTAACACGTTATCTGCTGCACGGAATGCTTCAAGCATCGGCGTGTTTTTATCGACAATTTCAAGCAGGCGATCGTTTGGAATCACGATTAACGTATCAACTGCTTCTTTCATAGAAGCAATCCCTTCAACTGCTTGAAGCTGACGCTTTCTTCCTTCAAATGTGAAAGGACGAGTCACAACTCCAACTGTCAAGGCTCCAGAATCTTTTGCGATTTTCGCAATGACAGGTGCAGCACCCGTACCAGTTCCACCGCCCATACCAGCTGTGACAAAGACCATGTCAGCGCCTTTTAGGACTTCTTCAATTTGTTCTTTACTTTCTTCAGCAGCTTTTTTACCAACTTCAGGATTCGCACCTGCTCCAAGCCCTCTTGTCAGCTTAGCACCGATTTGCATTTTTGTTTCTGCTTTTGATAAGTTTAACGCCTGTGCATCTGTATTCACTGCAATAAAATCGACACCCTGTACGTCATTTTCAATCATTCGGTTGACAGCATTATTTCCGCCGCCACCTACACCGATTACTTTAATTGATGCTAGGCCGTCTATATTTGTTTCAAACTCCAACATGCTGAATCCTCCTAATCCGTCGAAAATCTAGTTCTATTCCCAGAACATATTAAATAGTTTTTTCATTTTGCCCGGTTTTTTATTTGTCTCTTGTTGCGCTTTTTGTTTCACTTTCGGTCTTGGCTGAGCTTCTTTTACTTGTGGTGTAGAAGAAACCGGCTCCATGGACGCGCCTACTTCATGAAATGCTTCATCCGGCATTTGGAATCCAACCTGTCTGCCCTGAATCTTTGCATTGCGATAAGCAAAATGGATCAGGCCCACTCCTGTCATATATTGAGGTTCCCTGACCCCAATATAATTAGGACTTGCGATTCTTACATTGTTTTGTAAGACCGTTTGTGCCAGAGAAAGGATACCTGGTATAGCTGCCTGTCCACCTGTTAGAACGAATCCGCCAGGCAAATCATGGACACCCATATTGCGTAATTCCTCTGCCACAAAAAGCAGAATCTCTTCCAATCGCGCTTCGATGATATTGGCTGCTTCAAGTTGTGTATACGTCTGCTTTTGGTCCGTACCGATGACGGAAACTTCAAATGTCTCCTCAGACGATGCCTCATCATAGAATGCATGCCCAAATTGCTTTTTGATTCGTTCAGCTTCTTCAGTGGAAGTTCTAAGTCCTATAGACAAATCTTTTGTAATGTTCTCTCCGCCCAATGGGATACTGTGAGTAGAATAGAGATGCCCGTTTTCAAATACGGATATCGTAGTAGAGCCGCCGCCAATATCGACAAGAGCTACCCCTAGATTTTTTTCATCTTTCGATAACGCTGCTGAACCCGATGCGAGTGGCTGCAAGCAAATATCCATAATTTCAATACCAGCCCGCTCTACACATCGGAGCCAGTTATGTAGAATCGTTTTAGAACCTGTGATTAACGATCCATCCACTTCTAGCCGTACACCTAGCATTTTTTTCGGATCTGTGATCTCATCTCTTCCGTCGACGATAAATTGTCTCGGAATGACGTCTACTACGAGATGTTCTTGCGGAATAGATACTACCTGTGCAGCATCCAAGACACGTCTCACATCTTCAGCATGTATTTCTTTATTTTCACTAGACACTGCGACCACGCCGCTCGTATTCTGAATATGAATGTGGTTTCCGTTAATTCCGACTATCGCCTTTTGTAAAGGAAAACCTACCATTCTCTCAGCCTGTTCAAATGCTTGTCTAATAGAATGAACTGTTTCATCTATATCAACAATCGATCCTTTTTTTAACCCCTCTGAAGGGACATTTCCAACACCTATAATGTTAAGCGAATCATCCGCCATTTCTCCGACGATGACTTTTATATTGGATGTACCGATGTCAAGGCTGACGTAAATTTCATTGTTGTTCATTCTATGGCACCTCCTCACATATCAATACTTTCTATTCTATTATTTGCTGAACAACAATACAATGAATGTGTTTTTACAAGTGTGTAACAAAACTTAAAAAATCAACATTTTTTATTAGGATTACTGAAAATATTCGTTACATCATATGTATATCCTTTTTTATGACTCACTTTTTTTCTTTTTTTCTCTAGAAATTGTCCATTTTGTTAGTAGAATTCTTCGAATAACGGCGATATTTTGAAACAATCTAACACCGAATGCAAACATTCCGACTAAATACAAGTCTACACCAAGATGGACGCCCAGAAAAGCTAAACTTATTGCGAGTATAATATTAAAGAAGAAACCTGATACAAACACTAGTTCATCGTATGCCCCTTGCAGATGTGCTCTGATTCCACCAATCAATGTATCAAGCGCAGCAAGTACAGCGAGGGAAAGATAGTTAGAATACTCATTCGGTATCGTAAAATTCGTTAAGAAACCGATCGCAACTCCTATGATTAGACCAAGTACAGGAAGCCACATTAAGATTTTCCCTCCTTTACATCGTCAAGAGGCTTCAATTCATTTAACTGAATTGTACCGTCAAATGCTTTTAAATGAATTTTTTTCTTCGGCGGTCTAATACTCAAACTAAAATTTTCCTGAGCAAACAAATCACCAATATCTGATACATTTAAACGGCTGTATAATTTATCGGCCTGCTCGCTGACCATCTTAATAGTGACTGTATCACCATCTATGCTGTAACCATCCATTTTCGTCGTACCATTAATATCTCGAATAACACTGGTGTTAATCACCCGGTGTTCATTAATGGAAATATGTTTTGCCCCAAACATATTGGCTTCGTTGATTAATTTTTTCAGAAGATCAGGTGGTATATTTTTGACTTCTTCTCCGGTAAGTTCCTTAGAAAAAAGCTGAGTAATTTCTATTTCAACTCCTTCACCCGTTACCTCTGTAAAACCAGCCTTTTCTTTCAAATCCTTCAACGTTTTTGTTAATTGTGCTTCTTTGGATTGATCTTCTTGGTTGCCATACTTTTTTAGCATTTCATCATATTTATCAATTTCTTTCAATAGATCCAGTTCCTTACTTTTAGATGCAGATAAATCCTCTCTTAATTCCCAAACGTCTCGAGTATCGCGAACTTTAGGCTTTTGTAGAGAGTTAAACTGGATGGAGACCATGATGCCAAATATGACCATCAGGACTGTCAAACTAAGTAATGGCTTCTTTTTCCTCAACACCACTCACCTTTTCACATTTAATCTTTGTTTCTTAGAAGAGGATTCATACGAATATCCTTCTTTTCAATCGTCATGGAAATATGATCACTTGTCAGCTGATCAACCACCCCGCCTGCAATGTTTAATGCAGGAATTAAAACAGCTGGATCTCCAATAGCAGAAATGACAAATGGTGCTGGATGTTGAACACCATCAACCGTGACGACTGGACCGTTACAATGTATGTATGATTGGTGTGTGATTCTTTGTCCGTTTATAGCTACAGCAGATGCCCCTGATATAAATAGTTCGTTTATCACATGGAAAATGTGGCTCTCATGCACAATGTAATTATTGACATTTTGTCCACTCGGGATATAAGATGCATCTTCAAGAGATACTTTTACCCCTTTCCCTTTTACACCTATTTCTCCTGTAAACATTCTGTATTTCTCAACATCTTCCAAAACATTAAAATACTGCTCTTTTTCATTTTTCAAACCAAACTCTGTTGCTTGAACCTTTGATTGAAGACGATAAAGTTCTTTTTCAAGTTTTTGATTCGCCTTTTCTTGCTTTGTTAGCTGACTTTTCAAAGAATATTCTTTTTTCCATTGTTCTGTTCGATTGACATCTGCTTGATGCTGCTTCGTATATTGGTATGAAAAAGAAATCAGAAATCCAAGAACAAGCATTACAATTGAGAATATGACGGTTTTGCCTCTCAACGTTCATCTTCCTTTTTCTTAGATTTAAAAGCTTCAAAATACGTAGCTACTTCCATATGAATAGTACCTTTCTCAGAGGACGAAAGCTCTTTGACAATGGCAGGGTACGTCGTCATTTTATCTGCGAATGTTTTAATTGATGCAATAACGGTGTTTCCATCATTCATATAAAATTTAACGAGCCACTGATTGGAGCTAGTCGGTACGTAATATACTTCTGAGATTAGTTCCTGAATAGAAGCCGGCAGTTGATTCAGAGCTCTCACTGTTTGCTTCAATTTCTCTTTATTGTCCCAATCGACAAAAATAGGTCCTGCGTGACTTGGCGTTACTTCATCTGGCAAAGCCGTCCCGTTTTCAAGAAGCTCATAATAAAAATGTCCCTTTTGCAGATACGCAATATTTGCATACTCTTTGACAGCAATACTGACCTTATTAGGGAAATGTTTTTTGATATTGACACTTTTAATCAATTTATTTTGCTTTATATGGTCTGCTGTCATATCTTTATTTAAATTCCAAAACTCTGTCTCGCCTTCTTTAATTTGCGAAAGTTTAACGAGCTGTTTTGTTGGTACATGTTCATTACCGGTAATGGTTAAAGAAGAAATTTTACTGATTGGTGTTTGCAAATAGACAATAATTAAAACCATGATAAAAAACAGCAAAATAAAAGAGATTAATCTCCGATTCGCTTTCTGCTTCCTTTGTTCTTTAATTTTAGGGATTCGCTCTTCTATATTGACGATCTTTTCATTTTCATGATCAGGCCGCATATATACTCTTCACCTCATTCAAAGCTGCTTGTCCGCACCTTTGGATCATTCTTTATCTCATATTGATTAGAAAACAAACGGCATGAAAAAATGCCGTTTGTTTTCCTGTGATACCATCATTCATAAGTAGTAGCCTTTAATTTGCTTCACCAATAATTTCTACTTCTGTATGCATCTCTACATTGTAGTCATCTTTGATTTTCTTTTGAATGTACTGAATTAAGTCGAGCACATCTTGAGCCTTCGCCCCACCAGCGTTGACAATAAAGTTTCCGTGCATATCAGAAATTCTAGCGCCACCAATCTGATATCCTTTTAAATTCGCCTTTTCTACAAGCTGTCCTGCATATTCAGGTAATGGATTTCGAAAAATACTGCCGGCGCATGGTTTATTATACGGTTGTGTTTCCTTACGATAATCTTTATTTTGCTGCATTTTCTTTGTGATTTTCTCACGTTCGTCCTGTTTAAGCTTGAACACTGCTTCGAGAACAATTCCAGGGCGTTCCTTTTGAAGCACAGAAGTTCGATAGCTAAAGTTCATTTGCTCATTAGTTAACCACTCGATCGTTCCATCTTCAAATAAGACTCTCGCTTTCACAAGAATCTTGCTGATGTCAGATCCATGTGCCCCTGCGTTCATATAAACAGCGCCACCAATAGAACCTGGAATACCAGCTGCGAATTCCAATCCTGACAATCCCTGCTTACTAAGAGACGTCGCGAGTCTTACAACTGAATAGCCTCCGCCAACTGTAATCTCTTCATCATTGACAGTTAAGTGATCAAGCCCAGCGCCCAGCTTTAAAACGACCCCACGAATTCCTTTATCAAGAACAAGTAAATTGGACCCTCTCCCAATGACCGTCCATTGAGTATCATGTTTTTTCACCAGATCCATAATTGTTTTGACAGCATCGACATCTTTAGGGATGACTAATAGATCGGCCGGTCCGCCTATTTTCATTGTCGTATGATTTGCAAGCGGTTCGTTTTCAAGTACTTTACCAACTTGCGCTTCTAATAATTCATTCTTCAAGTTCTCCATATTACCCTCCGCCTTACCTCATATCATTCATCATGAAGTCGTAATTTCTTTTAACACATTATATAAACGTGTGGCCGCATCTGGTACTCCGAGTTCTTTTGTTAAACGGCTCATTTGATGTAGTTTCTCGTCATTACCAGCAATTTCATCAATTGCATGAAGCAAGCGATCTCCAGAAAGCTCTGATTCTCTTAAAACGATCGCAGCATCATGTTTTTCAAGTGATCTTGCGTTAATTTCCTGATGATTTGCGGTCACGTATGGACTCGGAATGAAGATGGTCGGAATTCCAAGTGCCGTCACTTCAGCAATCGTTGTGGCTCCCGCTCTTGCAACAATGACATCAATTGATTTTAAATACTCCGGCATTTGATGCAAGAAAGGCTTTGTGATCATATTCGGCGCTTCACCTTTTTCTTTTAATTCGTTCAGCACTTTTTCATAATGAACCTCACCTGTAATATATAAAAGCTGATAGTTCTTTGCCTTTAATTCATCTTGCATGTCAATCACTGCTTTATTGATTGGAGCTGCACCTCTGCTCCCGCCAAAAATGAGAACCGTTTTTTTCTTCTCATCCAGCCCGAACTCTTTAAGAGATTTTCCCTCTTTAATAGAGACGACTTCAGAGGCTCTTGGGTTTCCCGTAAAAACAACCTTTTCTGAAGGAAAGTGTTCCTTTGCTTCTTCAAAACAGATGGCTACTTTATTCACATATCGTGCCAGAAACTTATTTGTGATGCCTGGCAGGCTATTTTGTTCGTGAATGATCGTCGGGATTTTTAGCTTAGACGCAGCATAAACAACAGGACCACACACATAACCACCTGTTCCAATAACAGCATCCGGCTTAAATTCTTTTAAATAAGATTTACTTTTTTGGACGCCCTTTAGAAACCTCATCACTGTTTTTACATTATCAAAGGAAAGCTTTCTTTTAAAACCTGAAATTTCAATTGATTTAAATGGGATATTTTCTCTTTCTACAATTTTCTTTTCAAGCCCGTTCTCAGTGCCAATATATAAAAATTCCACATCAGGATGCAGTCTTTTCACTTCTTTAATAAAAGCTAGAGCAGGATAAATATGCCCGCCTGTTCCGCCTCCACTAATAACTATACGCATTATACCATTTCCCCTCAATTTTTTTCTGCTCTGAACAAAGTATAAACCCTGTTTTAAACAACAGGGCTCCGTCAAAACCTGTAAAGAAGAGTCAATCATCATGTTTTCGAAACAGAAACTGCCATTTTCACTCTTCAAATCATTTTTTCATACTTTTGCAAAATAAAAGTCTATATGGTTTCATGAACTATCAGCACATTAATATCTAGCATACCTGCTTACATTCAAAAGTACGCCAATTGCCATCAGCATTAATGTCAGTGATGAACCGCCATAACTTAAGAATGGGAGTGTGATGCCCGTCACAGGGATGAGACCAGTGACAACTGCGATATTAATCATTACTTGAATGGCAACCATTGAGATGATACCCACTGCCAAGAAACTTCCATATAAATCTGGTGCCCCGAGGGCTATTCTAATGCCTCTCCACAATAGAACACTAAAGAGCAGCAAAATGAGTGATCCACCTATAAATCCAAGTTCTTCAGACAATATAGCAAAGATAAAGTCTGTTTGAGGCTCAGGCAAATAGAAGAATTTTTGTCTACTCTGACCTAGCCCCATTCCAAACAGACCGCCTGGACCGACAGCGTATAAGGATTGAATAATTTGAAACCCGCTGCCAAGTGGATCCTCCCAAGGATTTAAATAAGATGTAATTCGTTTTATTCGATAGGGTGCTGATAAGACAAGTGCGGCAAATCCGCTAAGCCCTAAAAGACCGAGAAAGATAAAGTGAGCGATTCTCGCACCTGAAACAAATATCATAATAATACAGGTTCCAACCATAACCGTTCCTGTACCTAGGTCCGGCTGCAGCATAATGATGGCAAATGCAGAAAACACAATGCCTAGTGCTGGGGCGAAACCTTTACGAAAGGATGTGATATTCTTTTGTTTTTCAGATAAGAATTTTGCAAGAAACGCAATCATCGCAAGCTTCATAAATTCAGAGGGCTGAATACTAAACGCACCGACACCAATCCAGCTTCTTGAACCATTTCTCTCCATACCGATACCAGGAATCAAGACAAGCACGAGGAGGAGAAAACACACTGCAATCAGTATCTTTGACCAAGTCCGCCACGTCCAATAATCGACCCGCATAATGAAAAACATTGCGATAACTCCGATTCCGGCAAACAAAAGCTGTCTTTTTGCAAAATAAAACGAATCATCAAATTTATACGATGCCCACACAGCACTTGCGCTGTACACCATAATTAAACCAATCGTCAATAAAAGTAACGTAATGACAACAAGCAAAAAATCCGGAGAAGTTTTCTTATTCGTCAAGAGACCGACACCCCAAGCATAATTTCATTTGGGCTGTCAGTCATATGAGAGACAAGCCCTTATTTAAGCATATGCACGGCGTTTACAAACATGTCTCCACGTTCTTCAAATGTTTTATGCTGATCCCAACTTGCACAAGCCGGAGACAATAAAATCACGTCTTCTTCTTCAGATATGCTAAACGCCGCAGGTACTGCTTGTTCAACATTATCGACATGTTTTACGTGATGTATTCCCAGCTCTTCACCAAGCTTCACAAACTTAGGCGCAGTCTCACCAAATGTAATCATTCCTTTTACATTCTTCATAAAAGGTTTTAATTCATCAAATTCATTGCCACGATCCAGTCCACCTGCTAGTAAAATGGTCGGCTGCTTGAAGGCAGACAAAGCTTTACTTGTTGCCAGTATATTGGTCGCTTTACTGTCATTATAAAATTTTCTATTTTGAATCGTCTCCACAAATTGCAAACGATGCTTCACTCCACTAAATGTAGTAAGAACTTGTGCAATCGCTTCGTTTGAGCAGCCTGCATTTTTTACAACACAAATAGCTGCTAGAATATTTTCTTGGTTATGCTCACCAGGAAGAACAACATCCTTTAGGTCAATGACATGTTCATTCATATAGTAGATGGCACCATCTTTAATAAACGCTCCATGTGCTACCGGCTCTTTAACTGAGAAAAACACTTTTTGCGCTTTCGAATCTTCTGCTAGTTTGACAACAGATGGATCATCTAGGTTAACCACAGCTATGTCATCTTCCAGTTGATGTGCATACACTTTCTGTTTTGCTTTTTCGTATTCTTCACGCGTGTGATGATAGTCTAAATGTGCGTCAAAAATATTTAATATTAAGCTGATTTTAGGTCTGAATTCAACGGTTCCCATTAACTGAAATGAAGAGAGCTCAGTTACGATCCATTCATCGCCCGCTGCACGCGCGGCAACTTCACTTGCGACCGTTCCGATATTACCTGCTACCAATGTTTTTTGGCTGTCTTTTTTCAACATTTCATAAATCAAAGTAGTCGTGGTCGTTTTTCCATTTGATCCGGTAATCCCAATAAAAGGAGATGAGGTCAAATGATACGCCAATTCTATTTCAGTCCAAACTGGAATTTTTCGGCGAAGCGCCTCTTGGACCATCACATTCTCATAAGGAATTCCAGGGTTCTTAATTAAAATCGTAATTTCTTTATCGTCGAACACACGAAGAGGATGACTGCCACAAATGACATCAATCCCCTTTTCAGAAAGTAACTGAGCAGGCTCGTTTTCTTCAAAAGCTTTTTGGTCATTGACCGTCACGTTTATTCCGTGCTCGTGAAGAATTGAGGCTGCCGCATATCCGCTTTTTGCAAGGCCTAGTACTAGTACATGTTCGTCTTTTAACATTTGCATCCTATTCAATTATAACCACACCTCGATGTAAATTCCTAAAACAGCAAGCAATAAACCAGCTGTCCAGAAGGTGACAACTACTCTCCACTCAGACCAGCCAACTAACTCATAGTGGTGGTGAAGCGGGCTCATCTTAAAGATTCTTTTTCCAGTTGTTTTGAAGGAGATGACTTGAAGGATAACGGATAACGTTTCAACAACAAATACTCCTCCAATAATGACGAGTAAAATCTCAAGTTTCGTTAAAATGGCAATGGCCACGATGGCACCGCCTAAAGCAAGCGATCCCGTATCACCCATAAATACTTTTGCAGGATGCGCATTAAAGACAAGGAACCCAAGGACAGCGCCTGCTACTGCTACCGAAAAGATCGCAACATCATACTGAGATTGATTCCAAGCCAATATAGCAAAAGCTCCGAATGCAATAGCAGCTGTTCCAGATAATAAACCATCAAGTCCATCCGTAAGGTTTACCGCATTAGAACCACCGACAAGCATGAAAACGACGAGGATAAAGTATGCCCATCCTAAGTCAAAGCTGACATCTGTTCCTGGAATGCGAATAGTCGTTGCAAACTCATAATAATGGAAGACTGCATAGAAAATCACAGCAATCACAATTTGCCCGATCAGTTTTTGTTTCGATGTTAAGCCAAGATTTCGTTTCATCGCTACTTTAATATAATCATCTAAAAATCCTAATAATCCGTAGCCAAGGGTGACAAATAACAATAAAAACATTTCTGGACTAATCTCAGAGAATTTGTTAATCATCACGATCGTTGTAATTGTAATAGAAAAGATAATCATAATTCCACCCATTGTTGGGGTACCAGATTTCTTTTGGTGAGACTGAGGTCCTTCTTCTCTAATACTTTGACCAAATTTAAGCCTTCTTAAAAACGGAATAAAAATCGGGGATAAAAGAACACTGATTAAAAATCCCATTATGATTGTAAACAATATCACCTGTTCAAGCATTGTTCTTTACTCCTTCCGAATTTCCAAAGCCGTTTTCCATTAGAAAATAGCATTCATTATTATGATATTCATTCGTGTCTTTCGTATGTTGTTTTTGTACAAAATGCTTCATTTCATTACACTCTTTTCATCATTTTTAAGATTTGTTTAGATCTAAAATAGCGTCCGCTGCCACCTTGGCATCATCAAAGTCATAGACTTGATCACCAATGATTTGGTACGTCTCATGGCCTTTTCCAGCTATTAAGACTGTATCGCCCTTTTTTGCATTAGCAATGGCAAAAAAGATGGCCTGTTTCCGGTTCACAAAGCTGTGGTAATAGGCGTTTGGCACGCCATTTTCCATGTCTTTCAAAATGGCTGATGGATCTTCACTTCTTGGATTATCTGATGTGAAAACAGGCTCATCTGCATATTTCACAGCGATTTGGGCCATCTGAGGGCGCTTGGTTTTATCACGGTCGCCCCCGCAGCCAACTACACAGAAAATTCTACCTTCTGTTAATTCTCTGCACGTAGTCAGTACATTTTCTAAACTGTCAGGTGTGTGCGCATAATCAACGATGACTGGGAAGTCTTGATCAAAATTCACAAGTTCGAATCTTCCTTTGACTCCCTCAAGTTCTTCAATGGCACTAACGATCGTTTCAAACGTTAAGCCTGATACAATTCCTACTGATACAGCTGCTAGAATGTTATACACATTGAATTTCCCAATAAGGGCAACCGTCACGTTTTTTGTGCCGATTGGGGTAATCAAATCAAATTGTGTTCCCTTTGGTTTGATTTGAATGTTCTTTGCCATTACATCTGATTCTTGCTCTAAGCCATACGTCATAATTTCAGCAGCTGTGACTTTTTCAAAATAACTAGACGCTTCATCATCTGCATTTAAAATGGCATGCTTCGGCTTATCGTGCTGAAAGGCACTTCCGAGCTGGGAAAAGAGCAAGCTTTTTGCATGTTTATATTCTTCCATTGTGTTGTGGTAGTCCAAATGATCTTGGGTAAGATTTGTAAAGACGGCAATATCATAATCACATCCATGAACACGCCCAAGATGCAAAGCATGTGATGATACTTCCATAATGGCCGTATCTACGTCTTGATCAAGCATCTGCTTAAAGGTCTTCTGAAGGGTGACACTCTCAGGTGTTGTGTTTTTCACTTCGAGAATTTCATCGTTTACCTTCATATACATCGTACCGATTAAACCTGTTTTTTTATCGGCTTTTCTCATGATTTGCTCAATCATGTGTGTTGTGGACGTCTTCCCGTTCGTTCCTGTAATACCAATTAGATTGAGTTGATGAGTTGGCTGTTCGTAAAAAGCATCTGCTATTCTTGCAAGTGCTCTTTGAGAGTGTTTTACAATAATGACTGGTACATCTGTTATGTGAAGTGGGTGTTCTGCTACAATCGCTGCAGCCCCGCTTTTCACTGCTTTTTCAGCATAATCATGTCCATCTACTGTATAGCCTTTTATACAGACAAAAAGACTCCCTTTTTTCACTTCTCTTGAATCCATTTCAATGGAAGTAATCTCCGGATTTTCGTTTATCAGTTCACTGTTTTCACTTTTAAAGTATGTAAGGAGTTCTTGTAATTTCATTTCATATCAAACCTCTCAAATTCGTTCACGTGCATGTCTTGTGAAAAAAACACACAGTCTATATTTTATCGTAAAAAAAAGGATACATCCAGCGTATTCCTTAAGTTTCTCTTGGAAAAAGCACACTTTATGCTCTTTTTTTAAAGCGACCCTTCTCTTTCAACAAAAAGAGGCAGCCGAATGAGTGCGGCTACCCTCTGTTCATTCTTTATTATTCATCATTTAAGTATAATCGGATCGTGGAACCTTCTTTGACCTTTGTGCCGGCAGCAGGCGATTGCTTCACCACTTTACTGCCAGTTCCTGAAGCATCAATCTTTAAATTAATCAGGAGTGATTCAAGGTCAGAAACAGATCCTCCTACAAGATTCGGTACCTCAATGGTTTTTGTGTCCAGCCATTGATACTTCTTTTCAATTTGTCCTTTTCTTTTTTTCACGCCCATTTCAGGCAGACTGTCTCGCATAATATGGCCCACAATAGGTGCTGCTACTGTCCCACCAAATTGAATCGTGCCTTTTGGGTTATCTACTGCTACATATACAACAATGCTTGGATCATCCGCAGGTGCAAACCCGATAAATGACACAATGTGGTTATTTTCCATGTACTTTCCGTCTTTTACTTTCTGTGCTGTTCCTGTTTTTCCGCCCACCCGATATCCTTCAACGAATGCATTCCGGCCAGTTCCTTGAGCGACTACACTTTCAAGGGCATACCTGATTTCTTTAGACGTCTCCGCTGAAATGACTTTCTTCTTAGCAATTGGTGATTGCTTTTTCACTACCTCTTTTGTAATTGGATCGATCCATTCTTTTGCAATATACGGCGTGTAAAGCGTTCCTCCATTTACTGCGGCTGCCACTGCAGCCACTTGTTGAATCGGCGTAACAGATACACCTTGACCAAAGGCTGTTGTTGCCTGTTCTACAGGACCAACACGATCAAGCGGGAACAAAATTCCTCTACCTTCTCCTTGAAGGTCGATTCCTGTCTTTTGACCAAAGCCGAAATTTTTTATATAAGAAAATAATTTATCTTTTCCAAGACGGTCGCCTAGCTCGACGAATCCTGGGTTACAAGAGTTTTGTACCACTTCTAGAAACGACTGTGATCCATGTCCTCCCTTTTTCCAGCATCTGAGCCTTGCGCCATCCACTGTCACAGATCCGCTATCAAAAAAATGATCACGTTTTAAATTTACTTTATTTTCTTCCAGGGCAGCTGCCAGTGTAATGATTTTAAACGTCGATCCTGGCTCATATGTGCTCCACACCGGTAAGTTTCGGTTAAATACTTTTGAATCAACTGATTGATAGTCAGCCGGATCAAAGTCAGGTCTGCTCGACATTCCCAGCACCTCACCATTTTTCGGATTCATGGCAATGGCAATCATGCCATCTGGGTTATATTTTGCTTGGGCATTGTCTAGTTCTCGTTCGATGATGGTTTGTACTTTTGAATCAACGGTTAATTTCATATCAAGCCCATCTTTAGGCGGTGTATAATCATCTGCTTCATCTGGCATTTTCTGCCCTTTTGCATCAGAATAAAATTTCACAGAGCCTTTTTCACCTTTTAGGTCATCATCATAGTACGCTTCTAGCCCAAGTAAGCCTTGATTATCAATTCCAGCAAAACCTAATACATGAGATAAGAAACTTCCAAACGGGTAATGTCTGATGCTGTCCTCTGCTACATAGACTCCATCTAAATCAAGCTCTCTGACTTCTTTTGCTTTTTCATGAGATACTTTTCTCCCCTCTGGGGAAATCCGCTCTATAGACGTTTTCTTGGTGACATGCTTGTACGCTTTCTCCTCAGACATATTCAGCACTGCTGCTAATTTCTTGCTTGTTTCTGCTGGGTCTTTCACCTGCCGCGGCACGACTAAAATAGAGGGAGCACTTTTGTTCGTCGCAAGCTCCACTCCATTTCGATCCAAAATATCTCCTCGTTCTGGTTCAAATGGGAGGTTACGGCTCCATGAATCTTTCGCTAAACTTGTCAGCTTCTCGCCCATAATAAACTGCACATATCCTAATCTAGTATCTATGATGAAAAAAATGATCACCCCAAACAGCAGAACGAAAAGCAATCGTTTTCTCACTGTTACACTTGACACTCGCACGCCCGGTTCACTCCTTACATATGGCTTGTTTTCATCATATGCAGGCTCGTCTTTTTATAGAACGATCTCGTCCATCGCTCAAGCAAAAGAAAAAAACCTAGCAAATGATTTGCTAGGTTTTCAAGTTAATTTGGACTTTTGAAGGTCACTGTGACGACTTTATCTGAAATCTCCGCTCCACTTTTCACGCTTTGTTTGACAGCATATCCCTGTCCATTTGTTTCAATATGCACACCCGAAATAGACGCATATTGAAGAACTTCCCTTCTGGACCAGCCTGTCATATCAGGCATTTTAATGGTTTTCCCTGCTGTTTTCAAAAAGACTTTCTGGCTTTCAGAGAATTCAGACCCCGCATTGGGCCATTGGCGTTTAATGGATAGACCGTCACCAATGACAACAGGTGATAACTTTTTGTTTTTTGCTTCTGTTTCTGCCTGTTTCACTTCTAAATCTAGGAATGATGGCATTGTTTCTTGTTTTATTTTCTGTTTGCCAGATTTTTTATCATCTGTTTTTGTTGGTGCGATATTTAAATAAAGCAAACTATTTTTCATCACAGGGTTAAAGATTTCTGAAACAGGGGCAGAGCCTGTTTGTGTTTCAGATAGCTGAGGCTGTTGGACAGCCACATAAACGAGTAGCTTCGGATCATCTTTTGGTGCCATTCCCATAAATGAAAAGACGTAATCGTTTCTCCCTTGAAGGTAGCCGCCAGCACCGCCAATTTGTCCTGTGCCCGTTTTCCCAGCGACATCAAAACCTTTGATTTGATATGGCTGTCCTGTGCCAATTTTTGAGGAAACGACCTCACCTAAAATGTCACGGACTTGCTTCGCTGTATCAGAAGAAATTGGTTTTCCTGCCACTGTTGGTTCGTGCTGTAAAATTGTTTTGTTTGTGTTCGGGTCTGTAATATGATCGATTACATATGGCTTCATCATCGTTCCACCGTTGGCAATGGCTGTCGCCGCTTCAATTTGCTGAATTGGGGTAATCGCTGACGCCTGACCATAAGCAGTCGATGCTTTGTCATATTCGTATCTGAAATTGATTTTACTAGACGCTTCGTTCGGCAAGTCTATACCTGTTTTGTCATAGAAATGGAATTTTTGCAAGTATTGTTCGTAGCGTGTGAAACCTAGCTTTTCTTTTGCCAGTTTCGCAAAAGCTACGTTTGAAGAACGTAGAACACCTTCATGAAAATCAATTTTTCCCCAGCCATTTCCGTTGTTATGGTCTCTTACAAGACCGCCGCCTACTTTATAAGTACCAGACTGATACTTGTCACTGCCTTGGTACACTCCTTCTTGGATAGCAGCAGCGAGTGTGAAAATTTTCATCGTTGAACCTGGTTCAAATGCGTAGGAAATGACATCGTTGTTATAATTCGTAATGTCGAGTTCATTTAAATTAAAGCTTGGCCGCTGTCCCATTGCAAGAACTCTTCCAGTTTTCGGATCAACGACTGTCGCAATGATTTTCTTCGGCTTATATTTTTTAGCGACCTGCGTCATACTTTCTTCAAGAAATGCTTGAATTTTTTGGTCGATGGTCAGAGTGACGTTTTTCCCGTCTTTCGGGGCAACGATGTCTTCTTTACTATTCGGAAGTGCCCATCCGCTTCTGTCGCTGTTATACGTTACATAGCCATCTTTTTCTTTTAAATATTTATTCAGCGCCTTTTCTAGACCCATTGCGCCTGACATGTCCTTCGTTGCTTCATCTAATCTAGCATAACCGATTAAGTTCGAAGCAAACATGCCGTTTGGATAATACCTCTTTGTATCTTTTTCAAAGGCGATCCCAGGAAGTTTTAGCTTTTCAATTTTTTCCTTTGTTGAAAAACTAATATCCTTTCCGGCTTTACCAAACTCGACTTGGAATGCATCCTTTGTATTCAGACGCTTTAAAATTTCACTCTCACTCATATCAATGACCTTTGACAGCTCTTTTGCTGTTTTTTCTTTGTCAACGACATGCATCGGATGTTTTGGATCGACCGTCATTTTCTTGCTCATGATCGCAATCAGCTTATACACAGATGTATCTTCTGCAATCACATTTCCGTTTCTGTCTAAAATGGACCCTCTTTTGGCTTCAAGTGTTTTTTTCGATTGATATTGTTCATTGGCTTTTGCAGCTAACACTTGTCCATCGACGGTTCCCGTAATCTGAATATAAATAAAACGTGCAAGGATGATAAAGAAAAACAGGGCGAAGCAAATACTCGCAATTGCCGCGCCTCTGTTCATCATTTTATTCTTTTTAGGCATCGCCATGTTAATCGACCTTCTTAACATCTTTCGATATGCTTAAGCCCGCTTTTTTAGCGGCTTCAATGATTCTCTCTGGTTCACTTAGTAAGTCTTTTTCCTTTTGCAGTTCAGTGATCTTTTTCGATTCTAAAGACACTTGCTGTTCTAGCTTCTGCACTTCGATATTTGCGTGATAAACAGCAAAGGCTTTCGAAATGATGAGGATCGAGCTGCACATGAGAGCCATGACAAACATGACAAGTAAGATTTTTTCACCAAGTGTAATAGAACCTCTTCTTCTAATCACAACCGATTGACCTTGCTGCTCGGTTTGATGTTGCTTTACTTCTCTTTGGTAAGCCAAATTACTCATAAGAAACCTCCTTTTTATCATCATCTATGGTGTCGTTTACTTTTTTTCTGCAATTCGGAGCTTCGCTGAACGGGCACGGTTGTTATGTTCCAGCTCTTGTTCTGATGCAACGATTGGTTTTCTCGTGATCAGCTTCAGTTTTGGTTCAAGTCCTTCTGGAATCACTGGTAGTCCGTGCGGAAGTTCTGGAAGAGAAGACATTTCTTTAAATGTACTTTTACAGATCCGATCTTCAAGTGAATGGAATGTAATGACAGAAATTCTCCCCTTCGGATTGAGTAACTCTATTGCTTGTTCTAGTGCTTCTTCAAATACTTTCAATTCGTCATTTACGGCAATTCGGATCGCTTGAAATACTCTTTTCGCTGGATGTCCGCCTTTTCGTCTTGCAGGTGCGGGAATTCCTTCTTTAATAATGTCGACAAGCTCACCTGTTGTTTCAATTGGCGCTTTTTTTCTGGCTTCTTCAATTTTGCGTGCGATTTGCTTGCTGAATTTTTCTTCCCCATATTTGTAGAAAATCCGAACTAGATCTTCAAATGGCCATTCATTCACCACTTGTTTTGCTGACAAAGCAGCGGTTTGATCCATTCGCATGTCAAGAGGTGCATCATGGTGATAACTAAAGCCTCTCTCTGGTGTGTCAAGCTGAGGTGATGAAACCCCAAGATCAAAAATCACACCGTCTACGCTTGTAATTCCTTGTTCATTCAGACGTTCTTTTAAATATCGGAAGTTGCTTTTTATGAAAAGAATGTTCGCTTTAACATGTGCGAGCTTCTCTCGTGCATGATCCAGTGCAGCATCGTCTTGATCAAACCCAATCAATGCACCTTTTTCTGATAATTGAGATAGTAAATATGAGCTATGACCTGCGCCGCCTAGCGTGCAGTCCACATATGTACCGTCTTCTTTGACGTTTAAACCGTCAACTGTTTCTTTTAATAATACTGTCTCATGTTGAAACATGATGATATGGTCCCACCTTTTTCAAATAGAAATGAATGTGTAGAAAGCTTGCTGCACAAGGGATTATTATATATCAAATCCAATCATGTTTTCAGCAATTTCAGCAAAAGAATCTTCTTGCTCTTCTGTATATTGTTCCCAGATCGACTTACTCCACAACTCAATTCGATTTGAAACGCCGATGACCACACATTCTTTTTCGAGTTTTGCATATTGGAGTAGGTTGGATGCGATGTTAATGCGCCCCTGCTTGTCCAGATCACATTCAACTGCGCCGGAGAAGAAGAACCGGGTAAACGCACGTGCATCTTTTTTCGTTAGCGGCAGTGCTTTGAGTTTCTCTTCAATTAGTTTCCACTCACTCATAGGGTAGCCAAATAAACATTGATCAAGCCCTCTCGTCAGCACAAACTGTTCTCCGAGACCGTCTCTAAATTTAGCAGGGATGATCATGCGCCCTTTTGTATCAATCGTATGTTGGTATTCACCCATGAACATGATATCAGAGCCCCACTTTCTCACCCATACTCTCCACTATCCACCACTTCTCTCCACAAAACTTATTTTACACTGTTTCTACATAAAAAAAAACCCTGAACTAGTCAGGGTTCATTAAAACTTTATTTCAAAGTTTGACAATTTGTTGCTTGTTTTGAAATGAAAATGGCAGATTTTTGAACGTTTTGAAGAATTCTGGACCATATTTGTTTAAAAAGTACATGATATTCCAAATTCTTTCTTGTGGTGCTTCGAGTGGTTTTAAACTATTTTCAATCCTTTCAAAATCTCGAAGGATGTATCCTTCCTTCTCTTCCACACGCTTTGCAACCTTTTGATAAACAAATTGAAGCTGGTCTTCTATAAATTTGGCATTTTTATCTAATAGCTGTTCAAAGCTTGGTTCGATCTCTAGCGCTTCTTGTCTCATTGCCTCGTGAACATTCGCTAATTCACGTTTGGCATGTTGAACTGATTGAACGAAGCTGTCTGGAAGACTTTGCTGAAAGTGCGCATCCTTCTTTTCTTTCACGCCTTTTGTCAGCACCTCTTCAACCGACAATTCTCTTATCGGCAGCTTCTTATCAATATGCCTTTCAAGAATGGTGACGTGCAGTCTTGGAAGAACGGGTGCCATTTTGACATCGAAGTACTCGAAGATGCCTTTCAGCTCACCCCAATAGTTCACTTCACCGTGTCCAGCCATAAAAGCAAGCGTTGGAAGAAGGGCTTCCTGCATCAATGGACGTGTCACCACATTATTGCTAAACCGCTCTGGGTGCTCCTCGACTTCCTGCAAAAGCTCATCTTTTGTCCAAGTAAGCCCCACTTCAGATATAGAAAATTGGCCATTCTCTTGTTCAATGAGGAAACGTTCATCATCATATTCGTAAAACAAGTTGGCTTGATGGTCACCAGCTTCAATAATCGGCTGATACCCCGCTTGTTTCATGGCAGCCTGCGTGTTATTTAAGCGAGCCACGATCGCATCACTCGACTCCACAATTTGCTTGAATAACGTACGTTCAAGTGGCTTCACGCCGAGGTCTCCTGAATTCAATAACAGGAGTCCATCTTCTTCAAATAGATCGCAAACAATCCACTCAAAGAAATCAGTAAACGTTTCTGATTTGCGTAAACATCGAAGAAGCTGATCAAACAAGTCATTGGTGTAAGCAGATTCCTCATAGGTTGAAAATACATCACGAAGCCATCTCTCTGTTTTCTCTTGGTGGAGAGGTGTTCTTTTCGCAGCTGTTTTTTTCACATGATGTAATGGAAGCTTTTGTTTGACTGGGCCTTTTTCGCCAGACGTGTACACAAAGTTAATTTCGTCTACGTCGTGATCTTCACCCGCTACCCAAAAGACCGGAATAACAGGAACGCCAAGCGCTGATTCTTTTTCTTTGGCAAACTGAATAATGGAAATGATTTTATGTATGGTATAAAGCGGACCTGCCAGTAAGCCTGCCTGCTGTCCTCCAACCACCATGACGCTCCGTTCATCACGGATCTTCTCAATATTCTCACGCATCGCAGCCGAATCAAATTTCGCATGATATGCGCTCATATAATCCGCTAAAGCCTCGCGCGGGAAGCTCCTTTCCATGAGATCGTCGTATCTCTTTTTCCATGTGTGCTCAGAATGTATATCATAATCAAAAAAAGCAGTCATCTCTTTTTTTTCTTCTATATAATCACGTATGAATAAATTCTGACTTCGGATGGAAAGTTCAGTCAATTGCATGTTTAGAACTTCCTTTCTTCAATAAATAGTTAGTTTCCCGAAAAAAGTATAGCATGTAAAT
The DNA here is from genome assembly GCF_038003325.1 of Bacillus sp. FSL K6-3176. Lineage (NCBI taxonomy): Bacteria > Bacillati > Bacillota > Bacilli > Caryophanales > Bacillaceae > Bacillus > Bacillus sp. FSL K6-3176. The sequence goes on along the minus strand of NZ_JBBOOX010000001.1, from coordinate 1,479,162 downwards.
GAGCTCACTCAAAAGATTTTGTTTGCTTTTTTTCCAATACTTCCAAGCTTCTATTCAAGAAAGTGAGGAATGGCGGCGTCATCCCTTGACCTTGAGCTTTTTTTAAAAGGTAGCCAATGATTGCTTTTCTTTCAGTTTGGCGGCCTTTGACGATATCTTGCAGCATCGACGATTGATTGGCAGCCGTTTGATGACAAATTGATTTCACATGAGCCCATAGACGATCTTTCTCAAGCAACCCTAGAATGGAAACCGCTTCTTCAAATGCACATGTCATCATATGTTCATATGACGGGTTCGATACCAATTCCCCATTATTCACATGTAATAAAGCCGTCAACGGATTAATACACACATTGACGAGCAGTTTTTCCTCCAGTACTTTCTTCCATTCATCTGTATAAACCATTTGAAAATCGCCCGTTGACAGTTCACTACTCATAGGTCCTTTTTCCTCATGCAGAAATGCTCCCCACTTGATGACACCAATTCCTGTATGATTTACTGCGCGATCAGACACCTTCATTGCGCCATGCTCTACTACACCAATATATAACTGATGTGCCGCTTTCCAGTTCTTTAAATCGAATAAGTGGGCCATTCCGTTCTGCAAAAATAAGATCCGCTGACGAGGCAGTCCCGATAATTCCCCTAGAACATCTTGCAGATGATGATACTTCACTGTCACAATCAGCAAATCAAATATTCCTTTGACCCCCGTATCGGCCCCAACAGCTGATTGAATGGTTTCCCCTCTTACCATTCGGTCAATGCCTAATGCTCGAATTTCTTCTGCCTGCTGTTTCCTTCTTGTAAAGACGGTGATGTCATGATGTTCTGATAAATAACTGGCACAAAGCAGACCAATCGCACCACCGCCAATGATTCCAATTTTCAATTGCCGCACTTCCCTTTTTCTGTTTACTTCATGTTATCAACTATTTTACCAGTTTCGTGCTACGATGCAAAAAGCAGATAACGCGCTATGATTGAATTTTTTTAATTAAAAAACTATAATAATAAGTGTAAAAACTTTTTTAGGCGGATGGGATGAAAACGCCTTCAATGACATCACTGTCGACATTATGTGTGTAAGGGGGAAGATCACATGACACAAGTAAAACGTCTTCTGATTAACTACAAAACATTAGAGGAATTTAAACAATTTAAGGAATATGGCATACAAGAACTTTCCATGCTTGAAGACCTAGAAAGTAATATGATTGAAAATGACAGCAACTCTCCATTTTATGGGATTTACTTTGGAGATAAGCTTGTGGCACGTATGAGCCTCTATCAAGTAGATGGCTCGACGACGACGTATTTTGACCATAATCATGATTATCTAGAGCTGTGGAAGCTAGAAGTGTTGCCAGGATATCAGCGTAAAGGTTACGGCGAAGCACTTGTTGATTTCGCAAAATCTTTTGGCCTTCCAATTCGAACGAATCCACGCGTCAAATCTGCCGGTTTTTGGGATAAAATGGGCTTTGAAGCGGTGAAATATGATATGGAACGCGATAAAGGAGAAAACCCACTCATTTGGGAGCCTGCACATATTCAAAAGAACACAGGTGAGTCCGCTTAATCATTTTAATCATTAAGAAAACGCCCCTCTTTCCATCTGTGAGGGGCGTTTTCTTATTTTGCGTAATCTTTTAAGCTGATATTCTGTTTGACTCTTTCAACAATACCAATAAGTGCCCGGTAATCTTCTTCTGTCATTTTTAATTGACGTTTCAGCTGTTCATTTTCTTCGGTGAGTGATTTTAATTGATGCTGTGCATCTTTAAGCTCCTCCCGTAAATAAGCTGGACCAGATGGTTCTTTCTCAAGCTGCTCTAGAAACCGAATTACTTCTCGAAGCGTCAGTTCAGTCTGATCAGAAGATGCCTTCTCCTCTATGGTGAACGCATGCTGCGGTAAACCCGAAGAATGGATACCAATTTTTTTACGCAGTTCTTTTCGCTGTTTTTTGGCAAGCTCAATGCCCGCCTGGTACTGCTTTCTGACGTAAGAATTCCACCTGAATCCACATGCTGCTGCTGTTCTTGACAATGCTTTTCCAACCTCTTCAAATGCTGAAAGCTGGGTACCGCCATCTCGGATATGCCTTAAGACAACTTCTGCTAAAAGTAAATCTTCATCTTGTGTCCATGCGTCCTGCCGTGTAATCGTCAACTCATCATCCCCCCTGAATCTGAATACCACATCATATGCGCTTACTAGAGTAGATAGACTATTTGCAGGAGAGAAACCTAAAAAATAGATCAATAAAAAAACGCAAGGGAAGATTCCCTCACGTTTTTTTATCAAGCATTAGTTGCTTTTTACGTCTTTGCCTTTGTATGTTCCGCAAGATTTGCAGACACGATGAGAAATTTTCATTTCACCGCATTCTGGGCAAGCTACCATACCAGGTACTTGTAGTTTGAAATGCGTACGACGCAATCTTTTTTTCATTTTAGAAGTTCTTCTAAAAGGTACAGCCATTATTCCCACCTCCTTAAAGAGTTAAGATTCATTATTTTCTTCTAAGAGCTTCTTCAAGCCTTCCAGACGAGGATCAATTCGGTTTTGATGTGCATCTTCCGAAATGACCGCCCAGTCATTCCCTTCCTGTGGTGCAGCACCTTTTACGTCAGCTTGGTCGCAAAAGATTTGCATGGGCACTTCAAGAAGAATTTCTTCCTTGACTATAGGCGTTAAGTCGATGATATCGTCTTCTACAACAGATACGTCTTCATCTTCTATATCGTCTGTCTTATGAAGTACAAATAGTTCTTTTGTTGAAATCGCAAATGGATAATTTACATCAACAAGCGTTCTTGAACAAGGCAATGTCATTTCACCTGTGATGGTTAAATCAAATGCGACTTGCTTTGATTCGATCACTCCAGTCCCTTTCACCTCTACTGGTGAAATACGACGTATATCTGAATGAAGGCTAGTAAGTTCATTTAAGTCAACCGTCTCATGAAAATCGAAGCTGTTTTTAGCTTTTTGATGTAACTGATAAACTGTCCATTTCAATTGTATCACCTCTAAGAGCAACAAACATGATTATAGCTTTCATCATGCTATTTGTCAATATTTTTTCTTTACAGTCCTTCATGATGTCAAAGGGCTGTTTGACATCAGTTCTCGGAATGCCTACACTGAAAAAAATGGTCTTCATTTTTCCCTTATGCTACTGTAGCACAGACCATTTAACCATAGCAAGAAAGGCGGAACATCTATTGAAAGCAGTGGGAGTCGTTGTCGAGTACAATCCATTTCATTATGGGCATGCCTATCATGTGAATCAGGCGAAAAAACAAACCTCCTCAGATGTTGCCATTGCCGTTATGAGCGGTTCTTTCCTCCAGCGCGGGGAGCCTGCCATCGTCTCAAAATGGGCACGTACAAAAATGGCACTGCAAAACGGTGTAGACATTGTGTGTGAGCTTCCATACATATATGCCGTACAAAAGGCAGAAACCTTCGCCAATGGCGCTGTGTCCATCCTCGATGCATTAAAATGCCATTCTCTTTTTTTCGGCAGTGAGGATGGAGAAATCAACGCATTTGAGCGCACAGCACACGCTTGGCATGAAAAAAAGGCAGAGATTGATCTTTTAACAAAAGAAAAGGTGAAAGAAGGTCTTAGTTATCCCGCAGCAGCAGCAAGTGCGTTTCAAGAGGCCATTCATTCTGAACACTTACTGGATTTGTCCAAACCAAATAACATTTTAGGCTTTCATTATGTTAAAGCCATCTTAGAGAGAGCTCCTCACATGCAGCCTTTTACGTCTCAAAGAATTGCATCTGATTATCATGATGAAGAACTGCCTGACAACCAAAAAATCGCAAGCGCCACAAGTATCCGAAAAGCATTAAAAGAACAGAGCTCATTTCAAGAAGTCACGCCCTACCTCCCAGACGCTACTTTAAAGCAATTACACGACTATCATTCTTCATATGATCTTTTACATACGCAAGAAGCCTATTTTCGCTTTCTGAAACATGTTTTTCATACAATGGATACGAGTGAACTAGAGGGCATCTATGAAATTGAAGAAGGCATTGAACACCGCATGCAAAAAGCCATGACACATGCGTCTTCCTACGAAGAGTATCTATCACTTGTCAAAACAAAACGATATACGTGGACAAGGTTACAGCGGATGAATACGCATCTATTAATGAACGTGAAGAAAAAGACGATGCACGCGCTGCTTGAAGAGAAAAAAGCGCCCTATATTCGTTTACTTGGAATGACAAGGAAAGGACAACAGTACTTGTCTCTTGTAAAAAAAGAGTTGGATGTACCACTTGTGAGTAAACTGTCTTCCTTTTCACATCCCGCCCTTGATCTTGATATTCGCGCTTCAAGGGTGTTCAGCCTTCCCATCTGTGAACCCATGCAAACAGAGTTAACAAAAGCAGAGTTTAAAACATCACCGATTCGATATGATGAAGAGAGCGGACTCTTTTCATCTCGATAAAAAAAAGCAGCCTGATTTGCAGGCTGCTCTTTTTTATGATGCTTTCTCTTTTAATTTGTTTAAATAGTTTAGTGCGTCCTGCATGGTATCCACAGGAACGATTTTCATATCACTTTTAATATCTTTTGCTGTTTTGACTGCATTTTTGTAGTCAGAGTTTGGGTCACCTTTATCATTCGGTGCAAAGAAGATGTCTTTCCCTGCTTTGTCTGCTGCAACAACCTTTTGATCAATTCCACCAATCGGTCCGACTGTACCATCTGCATCAATCGTTCCAGTTCCTGCGATCGCATAGCCGTGTGTTTCATCTTCTTTTGTCAGCTGATTGTAAATTTCAAGTGACATCATTAAACCAGCTGATGGACCGCCGATGTTTTCAATATCCACTTTCACAGAAGGAGACACTTTCACATGACGGTCTGTAAATAATGATACGCCAATTCCCACTCGTTTTGGCTCTTCTTTAAATGGTTTTAACGTCACGTTCTGCGTGATTTCTTTGCCATTACGTTCAAGTACAAAACGGACAGCAGTGCCTGCTTTTTTACTGCTAATATACGAAACCATTTTATCTGCTGACTCATATGTATGGCCGTCGACGCTTTTGATCTTATCGCCCACTTCAATCTTCCCATATGCAGGCATTCCTTTCATCACATAGCTCGCATATACCCCATTAAACGTATAATCTACTTTTTTCCCTGCTTTTGTATAAGCGGCAATCATCGCATTTTCTTGAGAACTTTTCATGAGCTGCAGCTGCCGTTTCATATAATCCTCATCAGACTCTCCGTCCGCTTTAATATTTTCTTCTGGAACGATTTCGTCATACTTGTTCATTTTTGCAAGCAAATACGTATATGGATTGGCTGGACCTACTTTAATGGTCATAAGAGAAAAGCTCCCCTTCTCGCCATATCCTCCGTCTACTTGAATGTGTGGCGCAATTTCTGTTGCATCACCTGGCTTTGTGACGTAATAGGGCAGTTTCACAAAAGTTAAGCCAAATAAGACTAGAACAACAGCAAAAAAGCTGAGCCAGCGAATATTTAATTTTTTCATTCGATTAACACTCCCATTTATCAATGACATCTTTCAGTTTTCCTTTTAGTTGGTCGGCGGCGAGTTCACCTGCTTCAATCATTTCTTGAACCTGTGTAAACGCACTAGAGCTAAAGGTCTCGAGCTTCGGCCGAATCATGAGATCTGCATGAATGGTTTGGTGACGAACCAATTCATTTTGAAGGATGTCCAAACTTTGCATAATGACATCCGATAATCTCGTTGCCTTTTCTGTTTTTTTCACCCTTGATACATCAGAGGCGATAATGAGATCTGCTCCCATTTCTTTGAGAACAGAGACTGGAATGCGGTCCACTACCGCTCCATCCACCAATTGCCTGCCGCCTATTTCATGCGGAACAAACACACCCGGAATGCTAATGCTTGCCCTGACTGCTTGTGAGACAGACCCTTCTTTGAACACAACCTTCTCCCCTGTCTGAAGGTCACAGGCGACAATCGCAAGAGGCACGCGCATTTCTTCAATATTCTTCCCATATGTAAACGTGTGAATCAGCTGCAAAATTCGATTTCCTTTTAACAGACCGATTTTTGGCAGTGTATAGTCAGCATAATACTTTCTTCTGAAGACAAGTGCAAGTTTTTTCATTTTTTCTACGTCTTGTCCTGCTGCATAAAAGCTCCCCACAAGAGCACCAATACTGCTTCCTGCGATCATATCCACCTGAATTCCTTGTTTCTCAAGACTAGATAAAACCCCGATATGCGCCATCCCTCTGGCACCCCCGGAGCCCAGCGCAAGCCCGATAATCGGTCGTTTCATGAATCCACCCTCCTCTTTCTATGCATATATACGAATCTATAGGTCTAAACATGCCCCTTCTCATCGTATAGTAATAGAAGACAGGCTCGGCTAGCATCTCTTTTTCTTTAATCACGAGCTCGCCAATAGATTATAACGGCAAGGGGCGACATCTCCATGAAAAAATGGAACACTCTGTTCATCGCTGCTTTTTTTATCTTTTTAACAGCCACTGTGATTACACATCCACAAGCCTCTTTGCAAGCATCGAAAAATGGACTTGCAATGTGGTGGGAAGTGGTTTTTCCATCGCTGCTACCTTTTTTTATTTTGTCCGAGCTATTAATCAGTTTCGGGATTGTCAGATTTGTCGGCGTATTATTAGAGCCATTTATGCGGCCTATCTTTCGGGTGCCTGGTGTCGGCGGATTTGTACTAGCGATGGGAATGGCCTCTGGTTTTCCTTCTGGCGCTAAATTGACGACAAGACTTCGGCAGGAAGGACAGCTGACAAGAATTGAAGCAGAACGCCTTGTGTCATTTACCAATTCTTCAAACCCTTTGTTCATTTTTGGAGCAGTGGCTGTAGGATTTTTTCATCACCCAGCTTTAGGCATTGTGTTAGCCTGTGCACATTATTTAGGAAATCTCGCGGTTGGGGTGACGATGCGCGGATATAAAGCACGTCATGATGCGCACCTCAGAAGCCGAAAAGGATTTTTATTGCCTCCAATTCGAGAAGCATTCAGCGCTCTTCATACGGCAAGACTCGCAGAAAAAAGACCACTTGGCCAAATATTAAGTGACGCTGTCATGTCATCTGTTCAAACGCTCTTTATGATTGGCGGCTTTATCATTTTATTTTCTGTCTTTAGTAAAATGCTCGCTGTCGTTCATGTAACAGATCTTCTCTCTATCGGGATCGGCTCTATACTGAAAACGATGCACCTTCCGCCGGAATTAGATCTAGCCATGATTGCGGGTCTATTTGAAATCACATTAGGAAGTCAGCTCACAGGATCACAAGAGGTTTCCCTGCTCGCTAAAACAATTGTGGTCAGCTTTATTTTAGGATTTAGCGGATTCTCCGTTCAAGCTCAGGTAGCCGGCATTTTGGCAGCAACCGATATACGCTTTAAACCGTTTTTCTTCGCCCGTTTGCTTCACGGTATTTACGCAGCCGTCTTTGCCTTTCTGTTATTCAAACCCCTTTATGTCTCTAAAGCAGAAATGGCGCTTCCAGCAGGGGCATTTGAAGCAAGCGAGCAAGTCGTGATGTTTAGCAGCGTTTTATGGAATCAGCTTGTATCTGCTGGTCCTCTCATCACCTTGTTCAGTCTGATCGTGTATATTGCGCTCTATTATCAGAAATTAAAAAATGGATGAGTGCACAATGCACTCATCCATTAAATTTTTCTTTCAGCGCAGCTTCGACCTCTTGCGGTACAAGCTCTTTGACTGATCCATGATACTTCGCTACTTCTTTAACAATGCTTGAACTTAAGAAGGAGTATTGATTATTTGTCATCATAAAGAACGTTTCAATGTCATCATTCAACACTTTGTTCATTGATGTCCCTTGCATCTCGTATTCAAAGTCCGTCACCGCTCTAAGTCCGCGCAAAATGACTTTCGCCTCTTTTTGTTTCGCATAATCAACGAGCAGTCCATGAAAGGATTCCACTTTGATATTTGGTAGCTCCTTTGTTGCTTGACGAATGAGTTCACATCGCTCTTCAACAGTAAAAAGCGGCTTTTTTGACGAGTTATTAAGGACGCACACATATACTTCATCAAAAATCTTTGCCCCTCTTTTGATAATATCCAAATGGCCCAATGTGACTGGATCGAAGCTACCCGGACAAACGGCTATATTCCCCATGCTTTAATTTCCCCGCTTTCTATAGATCGTAATGCCAGTCATTCCGTACATTTCCTGCCTTGAGATATGTAGCTGTCCTGCTTCCTCTGGCAGTGTCACATCTTTATCGTGCTCACACACAATGACGCCATCATCTGCTAATAAGGAATGCTCATCAATCGTATCAAGAAGTGCTTTCAACTTTTGATCTTTATACGGCGGATCAAGGAAGATGGCTTGAAAAGATTCTTCTCGCTTCACTACAGCAGCGAGTGCACGGTTTGCATCATTTCGAAACACTTCACTTTGATCCATCAGCGACAATTGATTCAAGTTGCCTTTAATCGTCTGAATCGCCTTCATATCTCGATCCACAAATATACAATGATCGAACCCTCTAGAAAGCGCTTCAATACCTAAACCACCACTTCCAGCAAATAAATCAAGGGCCCATCCCCCATCAAAATACGGTCCAATCATATTAAAAATGGATTCTTTTACTTTATCTGTTGTTGGTCTTGTTGATTGGCCGGGTACGGCTTTCAGCGTGCGGCCTTTTTTTGTTCCAGAAATCACTCTCATTTTTCCACCACTTTTTCTGCTTGCATCTATTGAATATTGTTTGATGACAAAAAATTCAACATTATCTTACCATATCCACTCCACATGGGACAATGCACTGAATTCCATTCATTTTCTATGTATAGATCACAAAAGAGAGGGTCATACTACTGTTAACAGCATCTGATGTGGTGCTGTTGCCAACCGCGGAGAAGACTTACGTTTCCCCATAAGTTCTTCCTCCGGTTTCTCCTCTCCCTTTGCCTTCTCCTTAATGAATCATTAAGAATAGAAGGACCCCGCGGGTGATGCCGCGGGGGTTTTTTTGTGTCTTTAAAAGCCCACCTTATAGTCATACTCTTTTGCTTTGTCCAATTTCGATTCGTACTCTAATTTAATAAAAGGTTTATAGGAAGGCTCAACACGTTTCACAAATGGCAATGAACTGAGCTTTGCCATGTGGCGCTCAAGATCATTCATATCACAATAAATCACTGCATATTTCATTTTCCTTGAAATATAGTGAACATTCCCAAATTTCCTTAGCGCTTTTGACTGCTTTAACGAATGCAGCCAAACGACCATCCCTTGACGTTTGGTATCCATCTTTTCACCTGCCGCTTTTCAATTCTTTCCGTTCATTATGTAAAAGACGAGACGTTCAAGTCTCGTCAAGATACTTTACAGCCACAGCTGCCTCCTGATCCACAGCCACCGCCGCATGATGATAGACCATCAAAATATGGGTTCCCTGTTGGAACTTTAATATATGCTGATACAGCTTGACCGATTTCAATACTAATCTCATCTAAGATGGATTGAATCGCTGTTTCTGCTTTTTTGAAATCAACCACTGTATCGTGAAGATCTAGCTTTCTTTTGACCTCACGCATTTCTTTTGAGATCGTTCTATAGTCCGGATGGTATTTGCCGAACCGCTGCACATCTTCATATTGCTCTTTTACTTTTGTAAAATGGGCAATAATTTGTTGGGCTTCTTCGTCTTGCTGGAGACGCTTAAAGCAGTTGCGGTAATGTTCAGCCTCCTCCGACTGAAGAATCATGGCAGCCAATTGATTTGCTTCCTCTTGGAGCTCCACAGATTCGATTGTCGCATACATAAATGTTGCACCTCCAATTCATAGTTTACCACGAAACCTATGGATCAGAAAATGCTTTTACGTGACAAATACATCCCATGTCTCTCTTTTCTGCTTATATTCAGGGTGACGAGAATTTAACACAACGGTCATTTTATGCTTTCCTTTTGAAAGGTGCTTGACCACAAACGCCGCAGTATACTCATTGCCTGCCCGTTTCCCGTCTACATACACAGTAAAATACCCCGCCTTCTTATCCTTTTTCAAGGGTGAAGGTTCAAGGTGAAAATCTTGAAGTGTACTTTCTATATACACAACAGATCCCTGCACTTTGTATTTTAAAAAGCCTTGCTGCTTCATTTCACTTTGCGTCTGCTGCATGACTGGTATTGCTGGTTCTTGCCTAGTTACTTGCTCTTGATCATGTTGACTTTGACATCCGGTGAGAAGAAAAAGCAATGCGCATATTGACAGCATCCATTTCATGTTCTGATTCTCCTTTCGTCTACTTTCATAGGATGCTCATGAAATAGACATCTTAATCAACTCAAAAAAAGCCTCACCCGGCTCCATTTTGATTGCGCATTGCTTGGAACATCTGGATCATCATTTCAGCCATTTGGACACTATTGCTCAACTGGCTTACACGATGAGGAATGGTTTTTTCGTAAAAGTTCATTTTATCTAATTCAAACGAAGTGACATTTTCAGGATGCCGCGTTAACTGTCTATACCAGAGTGGGCGCTGCCTGATGAATTTGATTCGATCCTCTTCGGCCATGACAAACTCTTGTACTTCTCTCCGCACCAAAAGCATCCCCTTTCAATTAATCTTTCCTGAAGGAGAATGGGTGCTGGCTGCCTCCAGATGAACCCTTCTTTGAGCCATTTGATGAAAATTGACCGAGTAAGCTTTGTAAAGAGGAAATAGACTGGCTCATTTTATTAATTTGTTCATTCATTTGATCAGCGTCCATTTTTTTCACTGCAGAAACCATTTTAGACATAAAATCTGCTTTTCCCGGTTCACTTTGCTTAGTGGCTTTTTCTTCTTTTGCTTCTTCCGTTTGTGTTTGCCGGTAAGGAGACCACATGTCATCTTCCTCACCAAACATGACCCAATTCTCGTATAAACTTTGCCAGCTTTTTTCTTGCGTCTGCACTTCTTGAATTAATTTCGGATGGCGTCTGACGAACTGTTTAAATTCATCAATGGATGTTTGCTTTTGCTTATTTGTCATATCCTCACCCCCCATACAAATGCCTACTATACTATATACATCTGGATCTATTTTGGTGAGCCCTTTTCATAAAAAAACAGCCGCTATCTGTGCGCAGCTGTTTAGAGGATTAAGACGTTTTCTTAATGAAGTTTTGTGTATAGTACTTTTCTTTCACACCAACGCCAAGGTGCGTGTAATCTTGATTTAACAATGCCTTCCGGTGACCTTCGCTATTCAGCCAGCCTTCTACAGCTGCAGGGCCATCAACATAATTATATGCAATGTTTTCCCCCGCAAGCTGAAATGCGACCTCGCCTCTTTCTAACCGGTCTTTCAGCGTGCCGTATTTTTTAGATTCATGGGAGAAATAATGATGATCTTTCATGTCCTCACTATGCATGAATGCCACTTCAGAGGTTTCATCGTCCCACTTTAAGGTCGGCAGTTTGTACTTATGGCGGATAATATTGGTCATATCAAAAATTTGTTTTTGACTGGACGCTTCAATATCCTTCCACTTTTCGCCTGATATCGCCTCAGGTTCAATTAATTGACCTCGATAAACGACTTCATACGGCTTTTGTTTGACAAATGTATCTGCGTTAAAGGCTCGAATGCTCGAAAGAGTGCTTTCAAACTTATCCATGTAGAGCTGGACATACACATCATCTCCCACTTTCACCGTCGGCCTGGTATTCATATCATCTTCTGAGAATTCAAAGCGATATGAATTTCCCTCGTCCTCTACATGAATGTAAGGAGCGATTTGTGTTTTTTTAAATACTTCACTTGTGGCTTGACCGATTTTAAACGGCTCAACATTCAGCCCATCCCCTGTTGCAAACAAGGTCACCACTTTACTGTCCTTTACCCCTACTTGAATATAGTGTTTCTTCGATTGATTGTATATCCACCAGTCATAATCATATGCGGAAGGATCAATGCGATCTGGTTCCCCTAGCTGTTTAAGCACTTCGTTTGAAGACTTCCCCATAAAGGACATGAGACCTTTTTTCGGAATGTTGATCGGCTTATCGCTAGATGTTTCTTCATTAGACACCTTCGGCTCATTGCTGTTTTCTTTTTCTGGTGAAGATCCATATTGAATAAACAGAACGTACGTTCCAGATATAATCAGGAGGATGAAGAGTGTTTTCAGCACAGTTTTCAAATAAACACCTCCGTTAAATTGGCAAGGTACAAAAAGTACCTTCTATTGTCATTTAAACAAAACTTGCTCCATTTATCAACGACAATACAGCCTATTTAACACGAATTTAAAATATGCCCCTCCTAATGAAGAAATCCTTGGCCATGATCCTGGTCTTGTTGAGAGATTTCCGTCAGAGCATCACCTGCACGATCGTTTGATAAATCTTCAACTGATAAATCCCCAAGGGCTACGATTCCAGTTAGTGCCCCGTTTTTGACAACCGGGATACGACGGAGCTGATGTTCTGACATCAACCGGACAATTTCTTCTAGGGTTGCATCTTCTTCAGCTGTCAAAACTTCCTTCGTCATGATGGCACCAACCTCTTGTGAGTTCGGCTTTTTCTCAGCAATACCTCTAAGTACAAGGTCGCGGTCTGTGACAATACCAACAAGCTGATCTCCGTCGACTACTGGAATGGCACCAATGTCAGCATCTTTCATTTTGACTGCCGCTTCATACGCATTGTCGTCCTTTTGCAACGTCACTACTTTTTTCGTCATGATATCTTTGATTTTTTTCGTTTTCACGTTGATTCCTCCATCCGTTATTTTCTTTATTACTGTAACCAGCTTATAAAAGAACATACCTTTCACAGTTGAAAGTTTAACGCTTTCATACTATGATTGTCAGTAAAGGGAATTTTTATAAGGAGGGGTTTTGGGTGAAGTTTGAAGGTACGGGGATTGAAAAGGTATCAGCTGACTTAAATAAATTGGATTTCATTATGGAAAGTGAAGGATTTGTACGAGCCGATCAATGGGATTATGAGCGTGTGACGTACGACAGGAAGTATAACATGGTAGAGGGGACGTTTTACTTACGGATCTCTGGCTACGCCACTGAGGGAGATGTTGGCTCCAAAAAAGCCCACATCCAGCTGCTGACACCTTTACTTGGAAAACACTATTATCCACATGGTGTTGAATATGGAGAAGGCGAAGACTTCCCTAAATCTCTTATTCAATCAAGCAAAAAAACGCTGAACCAATTAAAAGAAAAACTAGAAGCGATAACTGCTGAAGCATAAAAGAAGCACAGCCCCTACGGCTGTGCTTTCAGCGTGTAGACAAACCCTCGCATTCGTTGTCAGTCCTGTGCGCTGGTGCTCACGAATGCCAAATTCGCTCCGCTCCAGTGCTCGTCCTTCCTAGACTGCAAAGGTTTTCTATCACGCTGAAAAGAAGACAAAGGGCTAAAATAAAGTTCATTTTAGCCCTTTGCCAACAATCTGGAAGCACAGCCCCTGCGGCTGTGTTTTTCATTTATTCATATTTCGGAATGAGCGCATCTGGTACGGCATCTTTCGCTCTTTCTTTTCTTGCCCAGTCAAAGAAGACAACAGCAAGAATAGATCCGTATACAATCTCTTGAATGATTTTCATCAAAATAGCACCTAGTTGCTGATCTTCTAGCAGCGGCAATGTATGAAACATGTCAGGTCCCGTAAGCGCAAGACCAGCAAGCATATCACTCGGTACGCATAGGTGCAGTGCTTGTATCCATGCGCCGGCATCTGAATAAGTGGCATAGATAGGCGCTTCACTAAACATAATGAGTGCGCAGGCAGGTGTCATTAAAATCCCATCTGCCATAATATATCCAAGCTTTAAAATGCCCGTAATCTGCGGCTGACTTTGCACTTTATGGACAAGCGGCCACCACATGAAAAAGGCAGCGATAAAAATGACAACCGTCATCAATGCGTGATAAAACGGATCTGTTTTAACAAAATCGAACACAAGCGGAATATGATACAGCGAAAACAACCCGTTAAATCCGAGCAAGGCAATCAACGGCTTAGAAAACAAGCGGAAAATCGGCTGAATACCCCGTGTTTGAATGATCCGCTCCCAAATCGCCGCAGGTAAACCTGTAATAAGAAGCGGCGGGATGACCAAATAGAGCACTGCCATTTGCGCCATATGCGCACTGAACATAATATGCCCCATTAAATCAATCGGGCTTCCCTTCACTGCGTAAAGCAACACAAGCCCCGTGAGAAATAGCGTTTTCTCTTTCACCGTCGCACGGTGCTTGCCCTTCGTCACGAGAAGCAGATAAAAAGCGGCTGCTACTACAATACATGTCAAATAGTAAGGACTCCATAATGCACGAAATCCAAATATCTCTAAGTTTTCCATTGCTGCGCCTCCTTCAAGGGCAAAGCGAGCTTACCACCAAATAATGGTCAAAAAGGCTAAAACGGTAATAAACGCGACAAACACACCTGAGTAAAGAAACAACGCGGGTGTTTCATGCCCTTTTTGGTTCATGTGCATAAAATAATAAAGCTGAAAAGCCACCTGAATCACTGCAAGCAGTAAAATAAAAGGGACAGCGAACCAATTTCCGACGTCTTCAGAGGCGATTGTTAAAAAGGCAACAAACGTTAAACCAATCATCAAGCCGAAAGAAATGAGCTGATGCTTCATTTCTTCGGCATTTTTCTTTTTCCGATAGACAAGATCGACTTTGGACTGATTTGTGTTTTTATTTCCCATTCTTATCCCACCATTCCCATTAAATATACAACGGTAAAGATGAAGACCCACACAACATCAATGAAGTGCCAATAAAGGCTTGCCACATAATATTTTGGTGCATTGTATAAATCGAGTCCGCGTCTCATATTCCGAATCATCAGAGCGGTGATCCAGCAAAGTCCAAATGCGACGTGAGCCCCGTGTGTTCCAACAAGCGTATAGAAGGAAGAGCCAAGTGCAGAGCTCGTAATGGTAAATTCATACGCATGCACATAATGATAAAATTCATAAATTTCTACCCCTAAAAATCCAGCACCTAAAAGAACGGTTACACCTAACCAAAGCTGCATTTTTTTAAAGGCAAAGTTTTTCATATGATACATAGCATACACACTCGTTAAACTGCTCGTTAACAGAAGCATTGTGGCAATAAAGACAAGTGTGAGGTCAAACATTTCAGTTGTTGTTGCGCCGCCTGCATTTGAATTTTTCAGCGCCAAATAAGTGGCAAACAAAGATGCAAACAGGACCGTTTCTCCCCCAAGAAACAACCAGAACCCGACGAACTTATTCTTTCCTTCTAACGTGGCTTTCTCAGGAGAAGCCGGAAAGGTTTCCGCTGTCATTTTTTGTGGTTCCATTATGCTTTCACCCCTTTGTCATCGTCATCCGTCAAATCTTCTTTGTGAATATGGTATCCATGATCATCTTTAAGAGAGCGAACGAGCATGGTCGCAAACGTGATCCCAAGACCAATGAAGATCACCGGTAGACCCCAGCTGTGTTCTTGACGATACATAAAACCAAACGCTGACACAAATAGACCGAATGAGATAATGATAGGCAAGATGGAATTATTCGGCATGTGAATATCATCGAGCGGTTCAGATGCTGTCATTCCTTTTTTACCATCCATTTTCTCAATCCATAATGGATCAAGTCCCCGTACAAGAGGCAGCTGCTTAAAGTTATATTCTGGCGGAGGTGAAGATACTGCCCATTCAAGCGTTCTTCCATCTCCCCAAGGATCGCCCGATACACGCTCTCCTTTTGCTGTCGTCCAGATAATATTAATCAGCATGATCACAACTGCTACAAACATGAACAGTGCCCCAATCGTACTGACCAAGTTCCCAAGGTCTAGACCCTGACCTGGCAAGAATGTAAAGACTCGGCGCGGCATGCCCCAAAGACCGAGAAAATGCTGGATAAAGAACGTTAAATGGAAACCGACGAAAAACAGCACAAAGCCAATTTTCCCAAGCTTCTCATTCAGTATTTTCCCAAACATCTTCGGCCACCAATAATGCACACCAGCTAAAATACCGAAGACCACACCACCGATAATGACATAGTGGAAATGCGCCACAACGAAGTACGTGTCATGGAACTGATAATCCGCTGCTGCTGCTGCAAGCATGACGCCGGTTACACCGCCAAGTAAGAATGACGGAATGAACGCAACTGAATATAGCATCGGCGTTGTAAACTTCACATTACCGCCCCATATGGTGAGCAACCAGTTAAATACTTTAATTCCAGTTGGCACCGCAATCGCCATTGTGGCTACGGCAAAGATCGCATTGGCAATTGGACCAAGTCCTGTTGTGAACATGTGATGCGCCCACACCATGAATCCAAGGAAACCAATTAATACAGTCGCAAACACCATGGACGAATAACCAAACAATCTTTTTCTTGCAAACACCGGAATGATCTCAGAGAAAATCCCAAATGCCGGCAAAATCAAGATATACACTTCTGGGTGTCCAAAAATCCAGAACAAATGCTCCCAGATGATTGTATTTCCGCCGAGCTCTGGATTAAAAAAGCTCGTATCAAACATTCGATCAAGCATCAGCATCGCAAGCCCTGCTGTCAGCGGCGGGAATGCGAATAAAATTAGTGCGGATGCCACAAACGTCGTCCAGGTAAAGAGCGGCATTCTCATATACGTCATACCTGGCGCTCTCATATTAATAATTGTTGCAAGAAAGTTGATTCCGGCAATTAGCGTACCAATACCCGCTATCTGCAACCCTAAAATATAGAAATCCATGCCGTGCCCTTCTGAATTCAGCGTGAGCGACGCATAGGCAGTCCAGCCTGCATCAGGTGCTCCGCCCATAAACCATCCAAGGTTTAAGAAAATTCCTCCGAAAAAGAACAACCAAAAACCAAGTGAATTCACAAATGGAAACGCTACGTCACGTGCACCAATTTGAATGGGTACAACCGCGTTCATTAATGCAAATAAAAGCGGCATTGCTGCAAGGAAAATCATCGTTGTTCCATGCATCGTCATGACTTCATTGTAAAACCCTGCACTCACAAAATCATTTTCAGGGATGGCTAGCTGAATACGGATAATCATCGCTTCCAGGCCACCAATTAAAAAGAAAAATCCCCCTGCCACTAAATATAGTATGGCAATTTTTTTGTGGTCAACCGTCGTTAAGTAATCCCATAAGACAGCGCCAAACCCCCGCTTTTTAGCTATTGTACTCACCATGAAATCCCCCTCTTATCTCCCATTTGCTCCTTTTCATATCAATGTCTATCTTCACGTTCTAAAAACAGACTATATCTGACAGATGACTTATTCTTGGATGTAGAGACTTATTCGGGAGCTCTTAACAAAAACTTCACATAGATCGTATACCCTTTTGAATGTGCGCAACTTCAAGCTGCTCAAGGCATTTACTGTATTTTAAGACCTTTTAAATACTCGTAGAGTGCATCTGCTTCTGAATCATTTAGTTTAGGGTACGTCCCTGTCATCTTATTACCTGGTTTAAAGCTCTCTGGATCTTTCAGCCATGCTTTGACATTTTCTTTGTTCATGTCTTTAATTCCAGCTACTTTTGTCCGCTCTCCGAAGGTTGCAAGGTTTGGTGCAGTCCTTGCCGCCTCTGGCCGTTCATCTCCAGGCTCTACCGCGTGACAGCTTAAACAGTTTTTCTCTTTAAAGAGTTTTTCACCCTCAAGGGCTAGATCTGACGTAGATGCAGGCTTCTTATAATCTGCCATCTTTTTCGTCCAGCCTAAAAACTCATCTTGAGAAAGCGTTTTAACTTTAAAGTCCATTAAAGCATGTGATGGACCGCAAAGCTCCGCACATTTCCCATAGAAATATTCTCCAGCATCTTTCGTTCGTTTTGAGTCAAATGTTAAATAGAACTTGTTCTCGTTGTCTGTATTTGTATCAATTTTACCCCCAGCTGATGGAATCCAGAATGAGTGTTTCACATCAGATGCTTTCAGCTTAAAATAAACCTTTTGATCAGTTGGAACAATCAATTCCTGACTTGTCACAATCCCATAATCAGGGTATTCAAATTCCCACCAATATAAGCTGGCTCTTACATTCACAACAAGTGTTTTTTCAGGATCTCGTTTTTTCTTATCCATAGCGCTTGTATCCCCTAGCTCAAGCGTGTATGCCACAACAGGTACAACGAGAATAATGAGTAGAAGTATCGGAATCGCTGTCCACGTAATTTCGAGGTTACGGTTCCCTTCTACCTGTTTAGGAATCGTATCTTCTCCCACTTTAGAACGTTTGAATTTAATGATGACGTAAAAGAAAATGATCGATACAACAATAACGACAAGAACCATAATAAGTGTACTCAGTACCGTTAGGAAAAACTGTTTATCTGCTACTTCCCCAACTGGCTTGAGTGTTGATAAGTATGGTTCACCGCAGCCCGCCAAAACGAGCGTCAGTAAAAGAAACAGTGAATAAACACGCCATTTTCTTATCATAATTTGTCCCAACCCCTTTTGCTTGATCTCCTTTGCCTTTCGCTTTTTACCTCTTATTTATAAAATCACCTTTCACCCATCCATAACCCCCGCCTCTTATAAAAGCACTTACATTTCCTCTTTTCATAAAAAAATGATGTTTTTACTCAAAATACCATCTATGTATAAACAGAAAGCCGCCTAAATAGAACTGAATATCAGGCGACTTTCATAGTTGTAAGAAAATGTTGTGTTATAAGATATAGCCATTGTTTTGATGTGATCAAAGTGTATTTCACTCTAGAATAGTGTAATAATAATCATCGCAACGAAAAAGATTGTTAAGTAGTTTAATGAATAAACGAACATGAGTGTTGACCACTTCATGATATCTTTCATTTTAAAGCCCATAAGACCAATGACGAGCCATCCAATGTTCAGCAATGTGCCAAGTGCGACAATCGGCCATCCTAATCCACCTAAGAAAAATGGAAGCGGAAGAAGACATGCTGTCCAAATGATGATTTGGCGTTTTGTGACTTCAAAGCCGTAAACAACTGGCAGCATTGGAATACCTGCTTTGCGGTAATCTTCCGTTTTCTTAATCGCAAGTGATAAGAAATGTGGAATTTGCCAGATGAACATAATCATAAACAGGACCCAAGCCGTTGTGTCGATGGTACCTGTAACAGCTGTCCAGCCAATTAATGGCGGAACCGCACCAGATACACTCCCAATGACTGTATTAATGGTGTAATGGCGTTTAGACCACATCGTGTATAGAACTGCATAAGTAAAGACACCGATAAATCCAATCACTGCTGATGTAACAGTTGTCATCAGAAGCATAATCAGTCCAAGTACAACAAGCAGAATACCAAATGCATACGCTTGACCTGGCTGAACTTTACCTGTCACCGTCGGTCTTGTTTTTGTTCTTTCCATTAGTATATCAATATCACGGTCAAACGCATTATTAATGGCGCATGAACCGGCAATAATAAGAGAAGAACCAATCATTGTTAACAGCACAATATCAAGATTCCCAAGGAAACTCATACCTGTAAAATAAAAAGCAAGCCACATTCCAGTAAATGTTGTAATGAAATTGGAATTGACGATGCCCATTTTAATAAGAGCAAGAAAATCTTTTAAAGCGGTTGTTTCTTCTATTTGTCCATGAATAGCTGCTTCCGCGGCTGTTTTGGAATTTGCCAATGTGTATAACCTCCCTTGCCCAAACCTTCAAACGAACGAATAAAACGTAAAATCGTTACAACTCTATCATACAAGATAAAGAGCTGTAAAAAAACATCCTATTAAATAATAAACGACAAACTTGAAGTTATTTGTGAACTTTTCGTGAATTTATTAGGATGTGCGTTTCAGAAGGCGGTGCAAAATGAAATATTCTCTCCTCTATTTCTATCAGACTGTCAAAGAAAGATCAAGCACTCTAAATCTGTAAACTTTGTGAACTAACATATCATTTTTTTGTGAACTTTGGTCATTATGAATTGCAACAGAACACGCATTTGGCTTAAACTTGAGAGCATGTGAGGTTTTCATTTAGATCAGAAGTTATTTAGAGAAGGTGAAATCATTTGATGAAATTTGCTTTAAGGTTATTGAGCGTTGTCACAACATTTGTGATGCTGATCGTTCTGATTGGCGGTGCGCTTGTGACGAAAACTGGCTCCGGTCTTGGCTGCGGCAGACAGTGGCCCCTTTGCCACGGTCGTTTCTTTCCAGAAATGAACCCTGCTTCCATTATCGAATGGAGCCACCGCATGTCAACAGGAGTTTCCACCATTCTTGTATTGGCACTGGCGGTCTTATGCTGGAAAAAAATCAGTCCAGTATTCCGTGAAACCAAATTTTTGGTCATCATGTCCATTATATTCTTACTGCTTCAAGCGCTGTTAGGGGCACTCGCCGTTGTGTTTGGTTCTAACGCACTTGTCATGGCACTGCACTTCGGTATTTCACTGATTTCTTTTGCTTCCATTTTACTGCTGGCACTGCTTGTGTTTGAAGCCACCAGATCTGAAACAAAGCTTGTGAAGCCGCTTCATATCGGCAAAAGAATGCAGTTCCATATTTATGGGTTGATCACATATACGTATATTGTGGTGTATACGGGCGCCTATGTGAGACATACAAAATCAAGTCTTGCATGCTCTGTCTTCCCATTTTGTTCAAAAGACGGCGCACTTCCAGCGTATTTTAATCAATGGGTTCAAATGTCTCACCGAGCAGCAGCCCTTCTTTTATTCGTTTGGATATTTGTTGCGATGTTCCATGCCCTTAAACATTATAAAGAACAAAAGCAGCTGTATTATGGATGGATCATTTCAGCCATTTTGATTACACTTCAAGCGATCTCTGGTGTGATGTCTGTTTATTCTCAGCTCGCACTCGGTTATGCGCTTGCTCATTCATTCTTTATTTCTTGTTTGTTTGGGGTACTATGCTACTTCTGCTTACTCATTGCCCGGTTTAAATATGAAAATAGAGAGCCTTTCAGATAAACATACAATCCCCCTTTCATCCGAAAAGGGGGATTTCTTTTATGTTTGTTTCGCTTCTTCAAATGTCGAAATGGCTCTTTTTCGTCTTTCTTGATGATCGACTGTAGGCAGAGGATATGTATCCCCCAGCACACACCCCGATTTCATCTGCTCATCTATCGGCATTTTACTCGGTTCATGAATCCATTTTTCATTCACATGCTTTAGTTCTGGTACATACCTTCTAATATATTCTCCACTTGGATCAAATCGTTTCGACTGGGTCGTTGGGTTAAAAATACGGAAGTAAGGAACCGCATCCGTTCCAACAGAGGCCGCCCACTGAAATCCCCCAATATTCGAAGCCTCATCATAGTCGACAAGTTTTCTCGCAAAATACGCTTCGCCCTTTCTCCAATCGATGAAATAATCTTTTGTCAGGAATGAAGCCGTCACCATTCTCAAACGGTTATGCATCCAGCCTTCTTCATTTAACTGTCTCATCCCAGCGTCAACGAGCGGGAAGCCTGTTTGTCCTTTACACCAAGCTTCAAAAAGTGTCTCATCATCATTCCATTTTATATGTTGAAAGGAGGCGTTGATTTCTTTTTCTTTCATCTCTGGATAATGCGCAAAGATCATATGATAAAAATCACGCCATGCCAGCTCTTTGATAAATGTTTCCTTGCCCTTATCTTCAAAAAGTTCTTCCTCATTGACAGCATGAAAGATCGTGCGAATAGAAATGGTCCCGGTTTTTAAGAACCGAGACAGCTTGCTCGTCCCAAAAACAGACGGAATATCTCGTTTCTCGTGATAACGCGTCAATCTTTCTTTAATAAAGCCGTCTAGCGTGCTTCTCGCTTTGTCTGACCCAATCTGATCGAATTTCCTTGTACATTTCTTGATGATGTCCCTTAGTTTCTCATCTCCCTTTTCAGAAAGTGACTCATCACAAATCGTATGCTTGCTGCTCAGAAATGATTTGTCAACTTTTATCACAGACTGCTTCTCCTGCTTCCGCCACGCTTGATAGTATGGAGTAAACACTTGATAATGAGACCCATCCGCTTTTAAAATATCTCTCGCCCCATGCAGATGCGTATCTTGCCACTTTGACACATGAATACCCTTTTCTTCTAAGAAACGGGTCACTTGCTCATCACGTGTTCGACCATTTCCTACTTCGTCCTCATTAAAAAAGACCGCATTGATGTCATAAGCATTCATGAGCTTTTGAAAAGCGGACAAAATATCATCATGAATGAGATGAACATACATGTGAGATTCTCTCGCTTCCTTGACGAAATTGGCCAAGTTTTGAAAGAAATGTTCGTTGTTCAAATCCAGTTCCATTTCTGTAAAAAACGGATCTAGATGATAAAAAGCAAATAATCGGTACTGATGTTTTTTTGCATATGTGATCGCTTTTGATAAGGCGATATGATCATCCAATCGCATATCTCGGCGAAACCAAATCACGACAATTTCCACTCTTTCTTCACCTCATTCTATAGTGTAATCACTCTAGCGGGCGGCTGCACATTTTAATGCGCTCAAAAAAAGACACATCACAGTGGATGTGTCTTGGATTGTTGACAAAGGGCTAAAACGCTCTTTATTTTAGCCCTTTGTCTTCTTTTCAGCGTGATAGAAAGCCCTTGAAGTCTAGGACTGGAGCGGAGCGAATGTGACATTCGTGAGCACCAGCACGCAGGACTGACAAAGAATGCAAGGGTTTGTCTACACGCTGAGACACATCGCAGTGGATGTGTCTCACTCATTATTCAGGTTTTAAGACAATCAACAGATCTCCAGTTTGAATCCCTTCTCCATTCGTGACATGAATTTCATCCACGACTGCTGAGAACGGTGCTTGTACCGTCGTTTCCATTTTCATCGCTTCATTGATCATCAAATGCTCACCTTGAGAAATTTTCTGTCCTTTTTCAACAAGCACTTTGATCACAGTGCCTGGCATCGATGCCGCAATGTGATTTGGATTTGAGCGATCTGCCTTCATTTTTTCTTGAACGGAGGATTTGATGCTTTCATCCTTAATGACCACTTCACGCGGCTGTCCATTCAGCTCAAAGTAAAGCACTCTTGTAGCATCTGGATTCGGTTCTCCAATGGACACGAGTTTGACAATGAGGGTTTTCCCTTTTTCAATTTCTACCTCAATTTCTTCACCAAGTCTCATGCCGTAGAAGAAGGTTGGTGTGTCAAGAACAGAGATGTCTCCATAACTTTCTGCTGTTTGAACAAATTCAGAAAAGACTTTCGGGTATAAAGCATATGCAATGGCATCTTGTTCTGTTAACGTCAAGTCATGTGATTCTTTGAACTGCTTTTTGATTTCTTCAAAGTCCACTGGTTTCAGTTTCTCACCTGGTCTGACAGTAAGCGGCTCCTCCCCTTTTAAAATCAGCTTTTGCAATTTTTCTGGGAATCCGCCATGAGGCTGTCCTAAATAACCTTTAAACAATTCAACAACCGAATCTGGGAAATCCAGTGTTGCTCCTTTTTCATAAACATCCTCTTCTGTCAGATCGTTTTGCACCATATAAAGTGCCATATCTCCGACTACTTTAGAAGACGGTGTCACTTTCACAATGTCACCAAACATGTCATTTACACGTCTGTACATTTCTTTTACTTCATTCCAGCGGTCGCCAAGGCCGACTCCTTTCGCCTGCTGTTGCAGGTTACTATACTGGCCACCAGGCATTTCATGCTCATAAATTTCTGTATGCGGTGAATTCATTCCGCTTTCAAACTCATGGTAATATTTTCTGACGGAATCCCAATATTGAGAAAGACGTTCAACCGCTTGAACATTCATTTCGGGCTTTCTTTCATGTCCGTCTAAAGCATAATATAATGAGCTCGCACTTGGTTGTGATGTGAGCCCCGCCATAGAGCTGACCGCAACATCAACAATATCAACACCTGCATCAATCGCTCTTGCATAGGTGAAGAGTCCATTTCCACTCGTATCGTGTGTATGAAGGTGGATTGGAATCGTGAGCTCGTCTTTTAGAGCAGATACAAGTTCATAAGCCGCCTGCGGTTTTAATAATCCCGCCATATCTTTAATGCCTAAAATATGAGCGCCTGCGGATTCAAGCTCCTTCGCAAGAGAGACATAATATTTCAAATCATATTTCGGACGTGATGGATCAAGAATATCACCTGTATAACAAATCGCTGCCTCTGCCACTTTGCCTGATTCACGAACAGAATCAATGGCAAGCGTCATGCCTTTGACCCAGTTTAGGCTGTCAAAAATACGGAAGACGTCAATGCCTGCCTCTGCCGATTCCTTTACAAATGCTTTAATCACATTATCCGCATAGTTTGTATATCCGACAGCGTTTGATGATCTTAATAGCATTTGGAACAAAGTGTTTGGCACTTCTTGACGAAGCTCTTTCAATCTTTCCCAAGGATCTTCTTTCAAGAAACGATATGCCACATCAAATGTAGCGCCGCCCCACATTTCCATACTGAATAACTCTGGCCATAAACCTGCTGTTGGCTGCGCAACTTTCTTTAAGTCGTGTGTTCTAAAGCGTGTTGCAAGCAGGGATTGATGTGCGTCTCTAAAAGTTGTATCCGTTAAAAGTACACTGCTTTGCTCTTTCACCCAATTGGCGAGCCCCTCAGGTCCATGCTTGTCTAACAATTGTTTTGTTCCAGAAGGAATCGTTTCATGGACAGCAAGTCTCGGCACATTTGGTTTATCAAAATGAGGCTTCTTATTTTCCGAAATACCAGGGAACCCATTAATGGTAACGTTACCAATATAAGTAAGCATTTTCGTTCCGCGGTCTTTTTGCTTAGGGAAGTTAAATAGCTCTGGTGTTGAATCAATAAACGATGTATCATATTCCCCTCTTAGAAACTTCTCGTGCTTTGCGACGTTTTCAAGAAACGGGATATTTGTTTTAATGCCACGAATCCTGAATTCTTGTAAATTTCGGACCATTTTAGCCGCAGCTTGATCGAATGTAAGTGCCCAAGTAGACAGCTTGACCAACAGTGAATCGTAATAAGGTGTAATCACCGCACCTTGGAAGCTGTTTCCTGTATCAAGACGTACACCAAAACCACCGCCTGAACGGTAAGCCATGATTTTTCCTGTATCTGGCATAAAATCATTCAAAGGATCTTCTGTTGTGACCCTTGATTGAATGGCAAATCCATGTGTAAAGATATCTTCTTGTTTTGGTATCCCGACTTCTTTGCTGTGGAGGTCATGTCCTTTTGCGACAAGAATTTGGGTTTGGACGATATCGACCCCTGTGATCATTTCTGTGATCGTGTGTTCCACTTGGACCCTAGGATTGACTTCAATAAAATAAAACTCCCCATTTGCCACTAGGAATTCTACAGTCCCTGCATTGATATACGATACATTCTGGGCCAGCTGAACAGCCGCTTCACAGATGTCTTCACGCAATTGATCTGAAAGAGACACACTTGGTGCAACCTCAATGACTTTTTGATGACGCCTTTGAACAGAGCAGTCACGCTCATATAAATGAATGATATTGCCGTGATTGTCTCCAATCACCTGCACTTCAATATGCTTCGGATTTTCAATCAGCTTTTCAACATATACTTCGTCATTTCCAAAAGCCGCTTTCGCCTCTGACTTTGCACGGTCGTAGGCTTCGTTCAGCTCCTCTTTTGATCTGACAATCCGCATACCTCGGCCGCCGCCTCCAAGTGAAGCTTTAATAATAAACGGGTAACCGTATTCTTCACCGAATTTTTCGACTTCTTTGACCGAATCAACCGGCCCGTCACTTCCTGGAATGACTGGAATCCCAGCTTTTTTCGCTTCATCTCTCGCTTTTACTTTATCTCCAAACATATCTAAATGTTGAGAAGTTGGGCCGATGAATTGGATGCCTTCCTCTTCGCATCGTCTTGCAAAATGAATGTTTTCAGATAAAAATCCGTATCCTGGATGAATCGCATCCACGTCATTTCGTTTTGCAATTTCGATGATCCCCTCGATATCAAGGTAGGCATCAATCGGCTTTTTCCCTTCTCCAACTAGATATGCTTCATCGGCTTTATAGCGATGATAAGAGCCCGAGTCTTCTTTGGAGTAAATGGCCACTGTACGTAAGTTGAGCTCCGTACAGGCCCTAAAGACTCTGATAGCGATTTCCCCTCTGTTTGCAACTAGAACCTTTTGAATTGTTCTCTGTGACATTCTCACTCCTCCATATCCCTTAAAATTTTATATGTACTCTATAATAAAGGAAGAAATGAAAACTGTACACTTTTGTTTTCTAAAGATTCAAAGTTTTCTGCAATCCATTTTTTTGAATCGATGGTTTGCTGATTGATTTTTTCTTTTTATAACGCTCTTTATATTCAGTGAACATGCTGATATTCAGCAATATTCCCATACATCCACTCAGTAAAATGATAGAGGATCCCCCGTAGCTGATAAACGGAAGTGTGACCCCAGTAATCGGAATGAGACCTGAAACACCGCCCAAATTAATACACGTTTGGATGGCAATCATTGAAGAAATTCCTATTGCAAGCAAACTTCCAAACGGATCTTCACACTTTCTCGCAATGTAAAAACCTTTCACGACAATAAAACCAAGGAGAGCAAGGACAAAAAATACACCGAAAAAACCAAGCTCTTCCGAGATAATTGCCATGATAAAATCTGTATGCGGTTCTGGAAGGTATCCATACTTTTGTACACTCTCTCCAAGACCAAGCCCAAAAAAGCCGCCTGATCCAATCGCATAATATGAATTAATCAATTGATGCCCAGAAGCGCCTGCGTCTTTAAATGGATCTTGGAAACTCTCAAAACGTCCAAGACGATTCTGCGTGAAAATTTTATCCCAAAAAAGAATAATAAACGGTGTCACAACAACCATCACCGCACTAAATAAAGCGAGCAGCTTGGCCAGCGTTTTACCGCTAAACCCTGAGCATAAAATCATCGCAAGGGCAATCATACCAATGATAAAAGCTGTCCCATAATCTGGCTGCAAAATAATAAATCCGCATAGGATGGAGACAACCACAATTGGAGGTGTAACCCCTCTTAAAATATGGTCAATATAATGCTGCTTCTTTGCATAGACAGCAGCAAGATAAATGATGACAACGATCTTCACGAATTCCGCTGGCTGAAGACTAAAAGGCCCAAATTTGATCCAGCTTCTAGCATTCCCTGCAATGTGACCGCCAAAGTACACATAAATGAGAGAAAACACAGATAGCAAAAGCATCACAATTTGGAATCTTTTATTTAAGAGCAGCTGATACGGAATGAGGGCTGTAAACATCAAGATGACCGCCCCGACAATCATAAATAAAAGCTGTTTCTTGAAAAAATTATCTGGCGCAGCATCATATCTGATCACAGATGTAATCATACTTGAGCTATACACCATCACCAAGCCGAATGCGCTAATTAATATAATGGCGAACAATAATGAGTAGTCATACGATTTTAGCATTCTCTTTAACATATAATCCTCTTCCTAACGTCTATTTCTACTGCTTGACATTCTCTTCTCTTAGCTGTTCTTATTCTACTACATTTTCTCCGTTTGATCCCGTTTTACCTCTTTATATTGTTCGTCTTTCATGAGACAATCAAGTCCGTTTGGCATCAAATAAAAAGGCGGACAAAAAAACTCAAACTTATGTTGTGGAAGTTTGAGTTTTCAATCATTATTTTTTTGTGAACGCATCATGAAGTGCGGATAATTCTCTCTCAAGTTTATCGAGTAGTTTTTTGCCTTCATGTTGATCAACTAATCCAAGCCGGACAGCGAAATCAATTTCTCTCGATAATCCGAACATTTGAGTATCTAAAACCTCTTCATAAAGAGGACATTGCGGCATCGTTAAGTTGTCCATTTGCACTTGGATCAATTTTAAAATTTTATCTGCATCCAATTTTAATAAAGCCAGTGCTTTTTGCCGATGATCGACTAAAATTTCTGACGCCAAAAGTATCCCTCCGTTCCCCAGGCGAGTACCTAATTCTTCTATTTATCATAAAGCGAAACGCCCAAAATTGCAAGCAGATTTGTACAGTTCGCTCTGTAAAAATAAAAAGAAGCCATTCGTCATTAAAAGATACTCATCTCATATTTTTCACTCATGAGCTCAAGCAGCTTAATACCCGCAATACTATTCCCTTTTTCATCCAAAGCAGGCCCGAATATACCTATCCCAAAGTCGTATGGCGCCGCCCCCATAATTCCGCCTGAAACACCACTTTTAGCAGGGATTCCGATATTGATCGCAAATTCCCCGCTCGCATTGTACATACCGCATGTGACCATAAACGTTTTACAAATTCTAGCAACATCTTTCGAAAGGATTTGCTTTCCTGTCTCTGGATGCCTGCCATCTAATGAAAAAACACACGCGATCTTCGCCAAATCCAGGCTATTCATCATGACGGCGCACTGCTTCGTATAGACGTCCATCACCTCTTCTACATTCCCTTTAATGATATGATATTGCTTCATATAATAGCACATTGCGCGGTTAATCATTGATGTTTCAAATTCGGATGCAGCGGTTTCTTTGCAATATGTAATGGTGGTGTCATTGGCAAGCTCTCTAATAAAACCAAGCAGCCGGTTCAGCTGATCTTGCGGCGTTGCCCCTCTTATTAAACTTGTAACGGCAAGCGCTCCTGCATTAATCATTGGGTTAAGCGGCTTATTTGGGCTTGCTGTCTCTAGTTTAATCATCGAATTAAACGGGTCGCCAGTCGGTTCTTGTCCAACATATTGAAACACTTTTTTCGGTCCTTCTTCTGAGAGCACGAGCGCCAGTGCTAATACTTTTGAAATACTTTGCAGGGTGAATCGTTTATCAACATCTCCCGCTGAGTGGCACGTATTACTCACATGGTATACAGCGACAGATAAATCCGATTGATCCGCTTTACCGAGTGCCGGAATATAGGATGCTACCTTTCCATTTTTGGCCACCTTTTTTGCCTCTTCTACAAATCGCTGAAGCTCTTTATTGTCACGACATGCCATGCCCAAAATCCTCCCTATTTTTCGTCTAATCGTAGTGTGTACAAGGAAGTGCATGTTTATGAAAGTGACAAAGCGGGCGAAAACTTCTATAATTTATGTTGGAAAGGGGTTGTCTTGAACATGAGCATTATTCAAATCAAGGGGAACGTACAATACAAGATCACCATTGATCCGAGTGTATGGATTTTTGATGACCGTAAATTTTTAATGGATTCATTTTTTGAGAAAAGTGCAACAAACGAAGAGCAGCAGCTAGATCAGGAACTCGATCAAGAGCGGGTCATAAGAGAAGGTCAAACACTTCCACCCACATTAAAAACAGAGAAAAAGTACGAAAAAGAAAGACTTGTCACAGGCAGCTTCGGGATGAAACTTGGCGATATGATAAAAAATGCAGAACCGCTCGAACAAGCGGAGACGTGTGAATTTGTCACAGAAACAGAAACAATTGCTGTTCCGCTCTCTAAGGCGATGGATAGCATTGCCCATTTCAGCCAAAATGGAAAGCCTATAACAGAAGAAGGACCAATCCACGTTTATTTCGAGGATCAGTCCAACATCACTCAGCCGATTAAAGGCGTCAAAGAGTTAATCATTACATAAGATGACGGGTCTGGACTATAATAAATCAGCTGCAAGCTGTGCAAGTCCAGACCTTTCTCCTTTGACAAGCTTGACATGTCCAGATATTTGCTGCCCTTTGAAACGCTCAATGACATATGTGAGCCCATTATTTAAGCTGTCTAAATAAGGGTGATCAATCTGCTCTGGGTCTCCCATCAGCACAATTTTACTTCCCTCACCAACCCGCGTTAATAATGTTTTTACTTCGTGTTTTGTTAAGTTTTGCGCCTCATCGATAATGATAAATTGATCAGGGATACTTCTCCCGCGAATATACGTTAAAGCTTCCACTTGAATTGAACCGATGCCCGCTAGTATCGCATCAAGTTCACCAGGTTTTTTTGTGTTAAATAAAAATTCTAGGTTGTCATAGATCGGCTGCATCCACGGTCTGAGCTTCTCTTCTTTTTCGCCTGGCAAATACCCTAAGTCCTTACCGACAGGAACAATGGAGCGCGCCACGATGAGCTTTTTAAACATGCCGAGGTCCTCTGTCTGCATTAATCCAGCAGCAAGTGCAAGCAGTGTCTTTCCTGTTCCCGCTTTTCCGATAAGTGTCACAAGCGGAATATCGCGGCGTAAAAGTAACTCAAGCGCCATCGTTTGCTGGACATTTTTTGGGCGAATTCCCCAAATATGTTCTTGGTCATAAATAAGCCGTTTCACATGCTCTGCTTTTTGATCAAGCATCCCCAAAGCAGAACCACCCTCATTTCCCTTCATAATAACAAATTGATGAGGGTTTAATGGCGTTTGGGTGACGTCTTTTATTGGTAACTGATTTTGCTTATAAAATGTATTCAGCTGCTCAGTCGGAATATAGAGCTCATGATAGCCGTTATCAATGTCTTCATTTTGTAGCACTCGATCGCTTAAGAAATCCTCTGCTTGCAGACCAATGGCATCCGCCTTTACTCGCACCAGGACATCTTTGCTGACCAAAATAACAGGCCGGCCATCCGGTTTTGTTTCTTCCTCTAAGCTCAAATTCTTCGCAACAGCCAAAATCCGGTTATCGTTTGTTTTTTCGATGAAAATTTCTTGAAGTTCATGGAAAGAGCGATGATTCAGCTCAATACGAAGTGTTCCTTTTGACTCCAGCGTAATTTTTTCATGCAGTTTCCCTTTCGATCTCAACCCGTCGATTAAACGTGAGACACGTCGTGCGTTTTGCCCAACCTCGTCCATATATCTTTTTTTCGAGTCTACTTCTTCTAACACTACGGCCGGAATCACGACCTCGTTGTCTTCAAATGAAAAGATTGAATTCGGATCCTGTAATAACACATTTGTGTCTAATACATAAATTTTACTCAGGTCCTTCGCCTCCTGATCGGGGTTTCATTCATCCTTGTCTTTCCAAAAACGATTGTTAAAATATATGTTTTCATGAATAAAGTTAGAAGGTTAATTCAACAATAAAACAAATCATGCAGTTTGTGAAGGAGGGAATACACATGCGACTATTTTTGACGTTATTCATGGTTCAAACCATTCTTTTATTAGGCGCTTGCC
The DNA here is from genome assembly GCF_038003325.1 of Bacillus sp. FSL K6-3176. NCBI lineage: Bacteria > Bacillati > Bacillota > Bacilli > Caryophanales > Bacillaceae > Bacillus > Bacillus sp. FSL K6-3176. The sequence goes on along the minus strand of NZ_JBBOOX010000001.1, from coordinate 1,447,950 downwards.
AGCATCAAGAGAAGCCTTTGGCACAAGAACATCAAGACGGAAACAAGCATTTAGTAAGAGTATCAGACTCATCCAAGAAAAACACTGACAAAGCCCGCCCATCAACAGATGTGGCAAAGCACCTAGTGAATGTGACTGAGCATGTAGCAGATGTAAATGATGCAACAGCGATCGTCATCGGCAAGTATGCTGTCGTCGGCATTGATGTAAAAGATGATTTAGATAGAAGCAAAGTGGAAACCATTAAATATTCAGTCGCCAAAGCGCTGAAAAATGATCCAGAAGGTGCGAATGCTGTTGTCGTCGCTGATCCAGATACAGTGAGCCGTTTAAAGGAAATGGGCAAAGAAATACAAGCTGGCAGGCCAGTAAGCGGAATTATGGACGAACTAGCAGCCATTGTGGGCCGTGTGATGCCAGAAATGCCTCGAAATGAAATCGACCGTAACGAAACAGATCCGACGAATGATCCGAATCATCAGCTCAAACAACAAGATCAAAAGCAATTAGAAAAAAACCAAAACGATCAATCAAACCATCATATGAATCAGAAGAAATAATGAGAACGGCTTATATCTCTTGTGATATAAGCTTTAGATTGTTGACAAAGGGCTAAAATGAACTTTATTTTGGCTCTTTGTCTTCTTTTCAGCGTGATAGAAAACCTTTGCAGTCCAGGAAGGACGAGCATCGGCGCGGAGCGAATTTGACATTCGTGAGCACCGAAGCGCAGGACTGACACCGAATGCGAGGGTTTGCCTACACGCTGCGGCTTATATCTCTTGTGATATAAGCCTTTTTTATGCTGATTTTAAGTGGTTCAAAAAACATGCTATAATGAAGGCATGACCAAAGTGAGGTGAAAATGATGAGAGTGAAGTGCTCATTATGTGAAAAGCTTGAAACCATTAATGATGATACACTTGTTGCTAAACGGTTAAGAAATCGACCGATTCATACATATATGTGCGATGACTGCCAAGAAAGAATTAAAGTAAAGACAGAGGCACGCATCAAAACTGGCAGATTCTCTCTTTATCAAGATCCTGCGACGAAAGAGAAAAAGAAGAAAAAAGGAAAAAAAGAACAGAAGACATAAAAAAGACCTGACACAAGTTCAGGTCTTTTTTACGTACTCACTGTTCCTTCTTTTTTCGCACGATGCAGCCGTATTTTATAAATAATCAAAATGACAGCTGCCACAACCAGGCCTTCTGCTACTGGCAAGAAGATTCCTAGAAATGTGAGAAACGTGCAGCCAAAAATCAAAAACAAATAAATGACAAGTGCTTTTAAAATCGGTAAACGTCTAGCAAAGCCGAGTTTAAAAACAATAATCGCTAAAACAAGGATGGTGCCATATAGGAGCCACATCCCTGTTTGCGGATTTTCATCGACACGAAACAGCATCGCGAAAAAGGATAGATTCTCACTTACTTCCTGATCATTCAAAAAGATTCCCTCCCCTTATCTTTCAGGGTTCTATCTTTTTAATTCTTCATGGAATTAAGATAATCCTGCTAGCTTTTTCTTCTTCGCAGCTTTCTCACGTTCGTTTTTATCTAAAATTTTCTTTCTTAAACGGATCGATTCCGGTGTAACCTCACAGTATTCGTCTTCATTTAAGTACTCAAGAGATTCCTCAAGTGACATAATACGTGGTTTTTTCATGCTAACCGTTTGATCTTTTGTCGCTGAACGTACGTTTGTTTGTTGTTTCATACGGCTCACGTTGACAACAAGATCGTTTTCACGGTTATGCTCACCAACAATCATTCCTTGGTATACTTCAACACCCGGCTCAACGAAAATCACACCGCGCTCTTCAACGCCTTGGATTCCGTAAGCAGTTGCTTTACCTGTTTCCATTGAAACAAGTACACCTTGACGGCGTCCGCCAACTTGACCAGACTGCATCGGCTGGTAGCTGTCAAACGTATGGTTCAAAATACCAAAACCACGAGTTAATGAAAGAAATTCAGTTGTATATCCGATTAAACCACGTGATGGAACTGTAAAGATCAGGCGAACTTGACCATTACCATTATTGATCATGTCAATCATTTCACCTTTTCTTGCACCCATTGATTCCATAACAGAGCCAGTATGCTCTTCAGGTACATCAATTTGAACACGCTCTACAGGCTCACATCGAACACCATCTACTTCTTTTACAATAACTTCTGGCTTCGATACTTGCAGTTCAAATCCTTCACGTCTCATATTCTCAATCAGAATTGATAAGTGAAGCTCACCGCGTCCTGATACGACCCAAGCATCAGGTGAATCCGTTGGATCTACACGAAGACTTACGTCTGTTTGAAGCTGCTGTTCTAAACGCTCTTCAATTTTACGTGATGTCACGTACTTTCCTTCACGGCCTGCAAATGGGCTGTTATTCACAACAAATGTCATTTGAAGTGTCGGCTCATCAATACGAAGGATCGGCAAAGCCTCTTGGTGTTCTACCGGGCAGACTGTTTCTCCTACGTTGATGTCTTCCATACCAGATACTGCGACAAGATCTCCAGCTTTCGCTTCATTGATTTCCACTCGTTTTAACCCTTGGAAACCAAAAATCTTCGTCACGCGGAATTGTTTTACACTGCCATCCACTTTCATTAGAGCAACTTGCTGTCCTACTTGCATCGTTCCTCTAAATACACGGCCAATTCCAATTCTTCCAACATAATCATTGTAATCAAGTAGCGCCACTTGGAATTGAAGCGGCTCTTCATGGTTGTCGACTGGGCATGGGATATGGTTGACAATCGCTTCAAACAACGATTCCATGTTTTCATCTTGCTTACTAGCATCGTTACTTGCTGTACCATTGATTGCTGATGCATATACAACTGGGAATTCAAGCTGTTCTTCTGTTGCATCCAATTCAATGAACAAGTCAATGACTTCATCAACTACTTCAGCTGGACGAGCAAAGTCACGGTCAATTTTATTGACAACAACAATTGGTGTTAAGTTTTGCTCAAGTGCTTTTTTTAGCACGAATCGTGTTTGAGGCATACAACCTTCATATGCATCCACAACGAGAAGTACACCATCTACCATTTTCATGATACGCTCAACTTCACCACCGAAATCGGCGTGTCCTGGTGTATCTAAAATATTAATGCGTGTATCTTTATAATGGATCGCAGTATTTTTAGCTAAGATCGTAATACCGCGCTCTCGCTCTAAATCATTTGAATCCATGGCTCTCTCAGCGATATTTTCATTCGCACGGAAAGTACCAGCTTGATGGAGCAATTGGTCAACAAGCGTCGTTTTACCATGGTCAACGTGGGCAATAATTGCGATGTTGCGAAGGTCTTTTCGAAGTTTCACATTTTCATCTCCTAAAATAATTAGATAACTTTCATATTATATCACAATCCCCTTTAAATGCCGATCGTTTTTCTGTAAACTTATATTAACTCTAAAAAAAGGGATGGAGACAAATGAAACAAATCAAATGGCTTCTATTATTATGTGCATTACTTGCCGTCGTCAGTATGGCGTTTATTGGAGTGTCTGTTGCAGAAAAAAGCATACTGGGAACATGCTTAAGTATTGTGTTCGCCATGATTTTCATGGGTACAGGATTTACATTAAAACGAAAATTAAACGTGCAATCATAAAATTTATGAAAAGCCTTTTACATTTTACATGTAGAAGGCTTTTATTTTGGGTAAAAACAAGACCAACCACCTATGTAACACTAATGATTCAACTAAAAATTTCATATAGTGTTGGCAAATCTAAGCAATCTGAACTCCTCCATTTTTCGACAAGAACTTTTATAGTTCTCCAAAATCAAACACAAAGTTACATTTTTCCTATTCTTCCACAAAGTTTCTCATGGTATGCTGTTATTGCAACAAAATTTAACAGAAAAGGGAGAGAAAAGAAGCATGAAGAAGTTTTTGAGCAAATCGCTCAGCTCTGTTGTATTTTTCGCTTTAGCTATCATTTTTACTTTCACAACAGTAGCTCCTGGGCAAGCAAGTGCTGCAACTTTCAAAGGGATTCCTTTTGAGCAGCAACAAATTATTAAAGATTTATTGGAGAAAAACGAGCGTGTTATCAGCATTCTCATCAATTCATTTGTTGAGGAAGACAACAACTACACATTTGATGTGAAAAAAGCTGTTGAGCTCGGTCTGACTGAAGAAGAAGCGGCGACTGCTGAGAAATTCTTAGATCGCGCAGCTGTTCTTACAATCGTTTTCAGTGAAAGCATCACTAAAAACGAAAAAGGAAAATTAGTTTTTGATGCAGAAAAAGCTGTTGAACTTGGTCTTACTAAAGAAGAAGCAACTAAATTCGAAAAGCTTTTCAAATCAGTGATCAGAATTGCTGATCTTGCTGGTGATGCACTTGTTCTAGACAAAAAAGGAAACGTTGTAATTGATTCTAAAATCGCTAAAGGTCTTGGATTCAGCTCTACTGAATTACTTGTTTTCAACCAATTGCTTAAGAAAATTCCTCAAGAGCAATTAAAAACGTTCTATGATGCAGTTCAAATTGCTAAAGAAAAATTGAACTAAGCTCAAAAAACCCCCATCCGGTTCATCCAGATGGGGGTTCTTTCTTATATCCAATAGATCAAGAGCATGATGAGATAGACGATACTAAAAACGATACTTGCCCTTAATAACAGTTTTCCATAGTAGCGCTTTTCAAACTTTCTTTTTTCTTCTTTTTCATCTATGAACGGTATGAAATCTGTTGACTTTGCAATAGAGACTGGTTCTTTCATTTCTTCATATAGATGAAGGCATTTTTTGCATGAACGTAAGTGCTCATTCACTAATTGATTTGTTTCTTCACTCGTGTCCCCTTCTATATAAAGTGGTAATAGTTCTTCAATCAAATAACAGCTCATTTGTTGAACTCCTCACAATGTAGCTTTCGTTTCAGCTCTAATCTTGCTCGATGAAGGGTTGTCTTTACTTTAGGTAAAGTCCAATTCAAAATTTCCGCTACTTCTTCATACGATAATTCCTGAATATCTCTTAAAATGAGGACTTCTCGGTAAGAATCCTTCAATTGATTGATCTGGCTCCAGAGCCTTTGAATATCAGCTTGAGTTTCTAAATGGTCTTCAGGTGTCATGAATATCTGTTGCTCTAAAAAATCAGCATTTTCTACATCCGTAAAAGTTCGTTTTATTTTTCGGCGATAGTCGTTGACAAATGTATGATAAGCAATGGTGTAAAGCCATGTTTTAATGCTTGAATGTCCTTTAAAAGAGGATAATCCATGCAGTGCCTTGATAAATACATCCTGCGCAAGGTCCTTGGCTGTTTCGACATTTCCCGTTCTGCGATATAAATATTTGGTGATTTCCTGAAAATATTCTTCATATATTTTTTCAATTTGATTGGTCGGTCTAGACATCAAAAATAAAACCACACAGTCATCCAAATTGATAAAACGATAAAAAAGAAGTATAACGAAGAAATAAACCACTTCATGCGTTTTAATTCGAGATAATCGTTCTGATCCTCAGTGTGGGCAGGAGCAAACTCATTTCCCTTAACAGAATGCTGAAACTGCTTTTCATGCGTCTTCATCCAGTTAGAAGCCTCTTCTCCAAGCTCCCCTTCCTGATACAATTCATATAAGTCTTGAAAGATGGCTTGTTTTTCTTTATCTGTCAAAACGTTGCACCTCTTTTGTTCGTTCATTTACTTCATATATTTTCCGCTCATTCGATCCGAAGGTTTGAATGATCACAAACCACGAAATGCCCATTTTTCCCTCTTTGTCGATCATTCTCACCGGCTTGATTTGTTTTTTATAGATGGTATAAGGTTCATACTTTTTGAGAACTTGCTGATAGACTTCATCACGTTCTTGATTCGATACCGTATGCGGTAAAGAAGAGTCTGATTGCCAATTCAACTCAATTCCATCGGCATCTCTCGTCACATGAAGTAAATTTGATGACCCGTGAAAAGTATATTGTTTGTGTTCACGAGTTCCTGTTTCTGTCTTCACGTCTTTTGACTGTTCCCCTATCATTTCAAACAAATCTTCGTCACTGATATTTCCTTTTTTCTGTTGAAGAATCGCTTTTGATAGCTGTATTTTCAGCAATTCTTTCGTTGAACCATTAAACAGAAATTCAGATTGATCGGCTGTCTTTACCGTCACTTCATGCTGCCATTCAAAATAAAAAGCATCAACGTCTGTGATCTGGTAAGCTGGTGGCTGTAAATTTAACTTTTTATAAATACGATTAATTTTCGTTTTCATTTCTTTGTTTGTTAAATTGATCCCGTCTACATCCTTCAATTGAAAGATGGCGTTCCCATATTGTGCTTGTCGAAGCGTCTCTTTTTGCCAGGTGGCAAACGCTAAGCTCTCATCTTTATTCTGAGACATTTTTGGCAAAAGAAGAACGCTTGTCTCCCCGTCTTCTTTTTCAATCACTACATGAATACGGTCTAGATCAACGGATCGGCCGCTTCTTTCAAAAAATTCAATGGTTTTTTCCCTATATTCTTTATCGGTCAAATGCTGACCCTTTGCGCGACCATGATAAAAATAGCTGTTTAATTCACCTGTAAACGCAGAAACATTCACTTCATACTGATCGGCTGCAAACATGTAGTAATAAGAGATCGGCTGTTGACTAGCCGTTGAATATAATGAAGTATCCGCTGGTACAAACTTTGAAGCGAATGCTTTTGCACTTGCTTCAGATAAAGGGCGATATTCTTCTGAGAAAGTATCTGTCAGTTCCGTTTTAGTAAATTGAAACATGATATGTGGGAGATTTAGGATCGGGTTCAGCATCAGCATAAAAAAGACGACAATTCCCCAAGCACCCCACTGTCTCAACTTCACCTTGTTTTGTAGTAACGCACATAACAAATGTAAGGTCATAAAGCTTCCTGCGGCCGCTACTAAAATCACAATGGATTTAAACGAAGATTGCAGCTCATGCTTCGAGATAGAAGGATAAAAAATATACAGCAGCGCAGCGAAAATCAGGCCATAGAAAAACAGCAATTCTTTCCACTTCTGATGCCAAAACAAACGAAAGAATAGGTGAAGTACCAAAGCGGCAAAGCCAATCATAAGCAAAATGATGATTAAATCTCTCCATACCAGCTCCGTATCACCGCTGAGAAAGAACTTTTTGCTTTCAACTAACACAATAAATACCGTTTGACATAAAGGCAGAAGTAACACAGATAAATCAAACGCAAAAAACATGCCCCTATTTTTTAAATAAGGAAGAGAAATCACATAGAAAAGTGATGCAAGCAAGACATATCCATAGATGAGAAATTGCATGAAATCTGTCAGCACTTCAAATGTTTCGATCGTATACTGTCTAGCTAGCACTTGGTGGATCATCTCAAGTGTCATACTCCCTAGCAGAACTACTCTTAATATGATTCCAGCATAAAATACATAACGACTCTTCTTTTCTTTCCATATGGGAAGTGTAATAAAAAGGACAAATAGTCCAAGCACACACCATTGAATCATGTGGATACTGTACTCATTTAAAATAAAAAACCTTTCAAAATGGAGGGATAAATCACTAAACAAATCAAACATCGCTACACAATCCTTTACTTCAAATTAAGGCCTCGTTCGTATAGACATTTGACTTGTCAAAAAGTTTCATCAAATACAAAAAATCACTTCATTCTCATGAAGTGATGTTGTTTATTGTTTATTTCCGCTTCCCTTTATGTAATCATGCAAGATTTTTTCACAGACGGATCGATTTCCAGCAACAATGCTATTTTTCTCTAGAAACGTCAAGCGTTCTCCGTGAATATTCGAGTAAACAGCGCCTACTTCATCAAGTAACACACATCCAGCCGCATAATCCCAAGGCGCTAACCTTAACGTGACATATGCGTCGCTTCTTCCGCTTGCAATATAAGCTAGTTCAAGTGCAGCTGACCCAATCGTTCGTGTTCCTCTCACATCGCGTACGAGACGGGCAAACGGCTTAGCGTCAAAATGAGGGCTTTCAATCGCCCATGTTGGGTTAATGCCGACAATGGCTTTTTCAATGGCGACATCTTTTAGAGGCGGGAGTAAGGTATCGTTCATATACGCCCCTTCTCCTTTGACTGCATGATAGAGCTCGTCATGGATGACGTCATAAATAAGACCGATTTTCCCCACACCATGTTCAAATATCCCAATTGAAATGGCAAAATTTCGTTTTTGATGGACAAAGTTCATGGTGCCATCAATTGGATCAATGATCCATACTATCCCGTCAAGAGAGGTCACTTCTTCCCCTTGGCCCTCTTCTCCTAAAATATGATGATCTGAAAATGTCGACTGTATCTTTTCAATGAAGAAACGTTCTGTTTCTTTATCGATGTTTGTGACAAGATCATTTGGATTTGATTTTGTTTCAATTGATAGACCTTCCTGCATGGATGCTTTAATGCGGCTACCCGCTTCTTTTACCCAAAGCTTTGCAAGTCGGTCAATTTCCACCCAGTTTGTCATCGGACTGTAAACCTCTTTTCTATGTAGTACCTATTTGTATTAGCATACTGATATTATGTACGTAAAAGCAAGAAAAAAGCAGCTTCATACAAAAACGAACCGATGAATTGGTTCGTTTTTACCTCACCTTGTTTTACCCTTGAAGCTGCTCCCATTCTTTTCTTAGGCGCTCAAGCTTTCGTTTGCTGCGTTCTACCTGGATATCATCTTTTTGCTCGATGGCTTCATGAAGCGTAGAAAGCTCATAATCAACCTCTAATCTCCACACAGCGATGCGATTCTTCTTCTCTTGTCTATACCCATGCTTCACGATTTGCTTCATTGGTCAACGCCCCTTCCAGAGAATGATTCATTCCTTGTCAGTTTTCATTGATAAAAAATACAATCGATAAGAGAAATGGTTCTTGCTTATATCGTATGAAGCGATCGCATAACCGCAACGACATTCTGAAAATTGTGTTTTTACCTATTTGTTATGTACCACAAAATCGAAGTTTTTAAACGCCGAACCAAGATCCCTGCTATCTTTGTCTTTAAAGTGCATCTTTTTTTGAGCTTGACCCAAGCTATGATAAAATATGATCAGCGAAAAGATACAGGAGGCATAACATGAGTGAAATGCGTTTTAGAGATGAAGATTTTGAAACATTCACAGTAGACGGTTTAGATGAACGTATGACCGTATTAAAAGAGAGAGTCCGACCAAAGCTTGAAGCACTTGGTGAACATTTTGCACCGCTTCTTTCTTCTATTACAGGAGACGAAATGTTTGTCCACGTGGCAAAACATGCAAGAAGATCAGTCAACCCGCCAAATGACACTTGGGTGGCTTTCGCTAACAGTAAGCGTGGGTATAAAAAGCTCCCTCATTTTCAAATTGGGCTTTGGAAAACTCATGTATTTGTATGGTTTGCGCTCATTTATGAATCTCCAGTAAAAGGTGAATATGGGCAACTATTCGAAAAAGAGCTGGACACGATCCAAAAGAAAATACCGCAAGACTTTGTTTGGTCTAAGGATCATATGAAACCGGACGTCCTCCGCCACAGCGAACTTGATGCTGAACAGCTGAGAACACTATTTGAACGTGTTCAAACAGTCAAAAAGGCCGAACTCCTTTGCGGCATCCAGCTTCCTAGAGAAGAAGTTGTTCAAATGAATAATGAAGAATTCTTATCAAAAATTGAAGATGCCTTCCGCACAGTAACTTATCTATACCGCTTTACACAAAAAGAATCTGTATAAAAAACGAGCCTATATAGATAGGCTCGTTTTTTACATCCGTATCATAGCTGTTTCTTCAGCCTCTCTTGCGCTTTTTACTGTTCGATAAGGGGAATACCCACTTCCCTTTTCAAACGCCGCACAATGCGTCTTTTCTTCTGCTTTTGATGGTACAACTTCTTTAAATCGTTTATAAGCCTCTAGTAACGCTTGTTTCGCAATTCCTGTTTCATAGGCTTTTTCAACGGCTTGAAAAAATGAAATGACCGCCATCTTTTCTTCAGTTGTCCAGTCGACGTCCATTGGATATTGATATTCCATTTACTTGTCCCTCACTTTAATCCACATTTCTTATTTGAACTTTTATTATAGCATCTGTTTGATCAGAATCCGATTGATTTTATGCTTTACATTCCGATCAGTTCATAATATAATTCTTTTGTTTTATGCAATGAAATCTGCTGTTATTGGGATAATAATAGCAGGTATTTCGATGAAGGTGGGAAAGCAATTGTCACAACATGATACACCCTTATACACTGGACTAAAAAAACACGCTTCAACCAATCCAGTCCAATTTCACATTCCAGGCCATAAAAAAGGAGCCGGAATGGACCCTGAATTTAGAGCATTCATTGGAGACAATGCATTAAGCATTGACCTTATTAATATAGAACCTCTTGATGATTTACATTCGCCTCGAGGAATGATCAAAGAAGCACAGGAGCTTGCAGCAGAAGCATTTGGTGCCGACCATACGTTTTTCTCTATACAAGGAACAAGCGGCGCGATCATGACAATGGTGATGACCGTCTGTGGTCCTGGAGACAAAATTATTGTTCCACGTAATGTCCATAAGTCGATTATGTCTGCTATTGTATTTTCTGGTGCAGTACCTGTTTTTATTCACCCGGAAATTGACAAAGAGCTTGGCATCTCTCATGGCATCACGCCAGAGTCAGCTAAAAAAGCGCTGACTAAACACCCAGATGCGAAAGGGCTGCTTGTGATTAACCCAACGTATTTTGGCATTTCAGCTGATTTAAAAACCATTGTAGACATTGCTCATTCATATGACGTACCTGTTCTTGTAGATGAGGCACATGGTGTGCATATTCATTTTCACGATGAGCTTCCATTGTCTGCGATGCAGGCGGGAGCTGATATGGCAGCAACAAGTGTGCATAAACTTGGCGGCTCTCTCACCCAAAGCTCGATTTTAAATATAAAAGAAGGGCTTGTTTCAAAGGATCGAGTACAATCTATTTTAAGCATGCTGACAACTACGTCTACTTCTTATTTGCTTTTAGCCTCCCTGGATGTCGCTAGAAAGCGATTAGCGACTGAAGGAAAGGCACTTGCAGATGAAGCCATTCGATTAGCTGAATCAGCAAGAACTCGTTTAAACGAAATTGAAGGTATTACTTGTATTGGTCAAGAAATTCTCGGTTCACCTTCTACTTACGATTATGACCCAACAAAATTAATCATCTCCATTAAAGACCTTGGACTGAATGGCCATGATGTGGAGAAATGGCTGAGAGAAAGCTACCGAATTGAAGTAGAGCTCTCTGACCTATACAACATTTTATGTATCGTGACGCCTGGCGATTGTGATGAGACGATTGATACGCTTGTAACGGCTATGAAGGAAATTGCGGCAACCTCTGCACGTCAAGGCGGCAAACAAGCCGTGACAGAAGTGTTACTGCCTGAGATCCCTTCGCTTGCGATGACACCGCGTGACGCTTTTTACGCAACAACGGAAGTCATTCCATTTAAAGAAGCGGCTGGCCGTATCATTGCAGAATTTGTCATGGTTTATCCGCCTGGTATTCCTATTTTTATACCAGGTGAAATCATCACAGAAGAAAATATCTCCTATATCTTTAAAAATATCGAAATCGGTCTTCCTGTTCAAGGACCAGAAGATTCCACACTAGATATGATTCGTGTCATTAAAGAACAAAAAGCCATTTTATAAAAAAGAAACATGCAGCCCCAATTGGAGCTGCATGCTTTTTTATTTATTCAGAGGCTTCATCACAGCAATGACAGTGACCACATGTTCCATAAAGTGTTGTCACTTTTTCATTTTCAAATTGATCAATGGTTTCATTGCAATCTTGACAAATAATTGTACCCACAGTACATTCCCCTTTTCTTTACTCAAAGTTTGAAAGCGTTTAATCTATTTCATATCTCTATAATATGATGTCATATTTAAGTTGTCAACGGTTAATTGTATGACACATTTAATCATTTTTTATAAAAATATGTTTTTTTCTCATCATATTGAGGAAACGTTTCAAATGTATTTTGCTTCATATCAATTCTGTAACAATTGAGTAACAATCGAAAATTGTCAAAAAGGACGTGATACACTAGAGTGACTAACAGGGAACTGGCTCCTAAAAATGTTGGTACAACCCCAAAGGATTTTGAGGTGAATAGATTGAATTTTATGAGGACCCTTCTCATTATATTCCCTATGCTCTTTGTACTTAGTTCATGCTCATTTGCGTATATCATACCGAATCAGACAGACCAGGTCAGTCATATTCAAAAACCAAGAATTCTCTTTTTTACTGATGCAGAAAATCTTGATAAAGAAAGTCCTTATTATGACGCAGTGCTCGATTTAAAAAATGAATATCCGAAGGAAATGTCCAAGATGATTGTCAAAGAAGATCGTAAAGGCTGGAAAAATGAAGTAGACGAACTGCCGGCTATTTTACTTGTCAATAATGAAAAGGTCATTGTGAAGGTGGAAGGTAATGTCCGAAGTAAAGAGGATATCTTATCACCCATATGCCAAGCATTAGATCGAGTGAATACAAATTAACGGTTCGACTTTGCACTTATATATCCATATGAAAAAAGCCCTCAGCTCATGAGGGCTTTTCGTTTTCAGCGAGGTTTCACATACATAAAAAAACCCTCTCCGTGTGGAGAGGATTTCAACGTTCATTATTTTACGATATGGATTGGGCTTCCGATTGCTACTTCAGCCGTTTCCATTGTGATTTCACCTAAAGTTGGGTGAGCGTGAATTGTCATTGCGATATCTTCAGCTGTCACACCAGCTTCAATTGCAAGGCTAAGCTCTGAAATCATATCAGAAGCACCAACACCTGCGATTTGTGCACCGATCACAAGACCATCCTCTTTACGAGTGATCATTTTCATGAAGCCATCAGTTGCATCAAGAGAAAGTGCACGTCCGTTTGCTGCGAATGGGAATTTCGCTGCAACAATGTCGATTCCTTCTTCTTTTGCTTCTGCTTCAGTGTATCCAACAGTTGCAAGTTCTGGCTCAGAGAATACAACAGCAGGAATACCAAGGTAATCAATTTCAGCTGGCTCTCCAGCGATTGCTTCAGCAGCAATTTTACCTTCGTAAGAAGCTTTGTGTGCAAGTGGTGGTCCATCAACGATGTCACCAATTGCATAGATGTTTGAAACGCTTGTACGGCATTGTTTGTCAGTTTTGACAACTCCGCGGTCTGTCAATTCAACACCAACTTGCTCAAGACCAAGCTCATCTGTGTTTGGACGACGACCAACAGTCACAAGTACGTAGTCAGCATCGACAGTTTTTTCTTCACCTTTTACTTCGAAAGTAACAGTGACACCGTCAGATTTTTCTTCAACGCCTTTTGCAAGAGCGTTTGTGTGAATTTCAACGTTGCCTTTTTTCTTCAGGTTACGTTTCACTAATGAGCTCATTTGCTTTTCAAAACCTGGAAGGATTTCGTCTCCACCTTCAAGGATGACAACTTCTGTTCCAAAGTTCGCATAAGCAGTACCAAGCTCAGTACCGATGTATCCACCACCGATGACAACTAACTTTTTAGGTACTTCTTTAAGCGCTAAAGCACCAGTTGAGTTGATCACGCGGTCTGTGTATTTAAATGTAGGCAATTCGATTGGACGAGATCCAGTTGCAAGAATTGCATTTTTAAATGTATAAGTCTGCGCTGAATTTTCATCCATGACACGTACAGAGTTGCTGTCTACGAAATAAGCTTCACCTTTGACGATGTCTACTTTATTTCCTTTTAGAAGACCTTGAACTCCACCTGTTAATTTGTTGACAACAGAAGCTTTCCACTCTTGAACTTTTGTGAAATCAACTGTTACGTTTTCAGCTTTGATACCCATGTCTTCAGAATGCTTTGCATTCTCGAAACGATGTCCAGCATTGATCAATGCTTTTGAAGGGATACAGCCGACGTTTAGACATACGCCGCCAAGTGTTCCTTTTTCAACGATTGTTACTTTTTGTCCTAGCTGTGCAGCACGAATAGCAGCTACATATCCACCAGGACCTGCACCGATGACAAGAGTATCTGTTTCGATTGGGAAATCTCCTACTACCATGAATTTACGCCTCCATTAAAATTAATTGTGGATCATTCAATAAACGCTTGATGTGGTTAAGGGCATTTTGCGCAGTAGCTCCATCAATCATACGGTGGTCAAAGCTTAGGGAAAGAGCTAAGACTGGAGCTGCAACGATTTCGCCATCACGAACAACCGCTTTTTCAGCGATACGGCCAATACCAAGGATCGCTACTTCTGGGTGGTTGATGACTGGAGTAAACCATTGTCCACCAGCAGAACCGATGTTTGTGATTGTGCAAGATGCACCCTTCATTTCAGCTGGAGCCAATTTACCATCACGTGCTTTTGTTGCAAGCTCGTTGATTTCATTAGATACTTCGAAAATCGCTTTGCGATCTGCATTTTTCACAACTGGAACGAGCAAGCCTTTTTCAGTATCAGCTGCAATTCCGATGTTGTAGTAATGCTTTTGAACAACTTCATCTGTTTTATCATCGATAGAAGTGTTAAGTACTGGGTACTTTTTCAAAGCAGAAGTTAGAGCTTTTACAACGTAAGGCAAGTAAGTTAACTTGATTCCTTGATCAGCTGCAACTTGTTTGAATTGTTTACGATGTGCAACAAGGTTTGTTACATCAACTTCATCCATTAATGTTACGTGAGGAGCTGTGTGCTTAGAGTTCACCATTGCTTTTGCGATCGCTTTGCGGATTCCGCTCATTTTCTCGCGAGTTTCTGGGAATTCTCCTTCTAGAACTGGAGCTGCTGCCGCTTTTGGAGCTGCTTCTTCTTTCGCACTTTCAGCTACTTGAGGTGCTGCTTCTTGAGTTGCTGCAGAACCGCCATTAAGGAAGCTGTCGATATCTTCTTTTAGCACGCGGCCATTTTTACCAGTACCTGCAACTTTGTAAATTTCAACGCCTTTTTCACGCGCATATTTACGTACAGATGGCATAGCAATAACGCGTTTGTTAGGATCAGCATCTACTTGCTCTTGTGCGCCAGCACCAGTTGCTGCTGCCGCTTCTTCTTGAGCAACTTCTTTCTTTTCAGGCTCGTTACCAGCTTCAGCAGTACCTTGTACTTGAGCTTCAGTTTTCGCTTCGCCTTCTTCTTCGCTGCCTTTAAATTGAAGATTTTCGTAACCAGGTGCATCAAACGTAATGATTGTTTGTCCTACAGTTGCAACTGTTCCCTCTTCAACTTTTAATTCTAATACTTTTCCTTTAACAGGTGAAGGAATTTCTACAACTGCTTTATCATTTTGTACCTCTGCTAAAACGTCATCTTCATTGATTTCGTCGTTTGGTTTTACAAACCACTTAACGATCTCACCTTCGTGGATACCTTCTCCGATGTCCGGAAGTTTAAATTCAAATGCCACTGTTTTTCGCCTCCTAGATTATGTTAAACCCTTGTTCTGTCAACATTACACAGTCATGTAATTGATAAAGGGGAAGAGAAATAAATTCTTTTCCCCTCTGTCATTTAATTAAAATTCAAGAACTTTCTTAGCTGTTTCAAGCACGTCTTTATGGTTTGGAAGCCATACGCTCTCAGCTTGAGAGAAAGCAAATACAGTATCAGGTGCAGCTACACGAAGTACTGGTGCTTCTAGACTAAGAATTGCTCTATCATTGATTTCAGCTACTACGTTTGCTGCAATACCAGCTTGTTTTTGTGCTTCTTGAACAACGATCGCACGACCTGTTTTTTCAACAGAAGCGATGATTGTTTCAATATCAAGCGGGCTCACTGTACGAAGGTCAACGACCTCAGCAGAAACGCCTTCTTTTTCAAGTTCTTCAGCAGCTTTAAGTGATTCGTGAACCATTGCACCGTAAGTGATGATTGAAAGGTCAGAACCTTCACGTTTCACGTCAGCTTTACCGATTTCAATTGTGTACTCTTCTTCAGGAACTTCCTGACGGAAAGAACGATAAAGTTTCATATGCTCAAGGAATACAACCGGATCGTTGTCACGGATTGCAGAAATTAATAGTCCTTTTGCATCGTAAGGTGTTGAAGGAATAACAACCTTGATACCAGGCTGTTGTGCAATAAGACCTTCTAAGCTATCAGCGTGAAGCTCAGGTGTGTGAACTCCTCCGCCAAATGGAGAACGGATTGTCACTGGAGAATGCCAGCGTCCACCAGAACGGTAACGCATACGAGCCATTTGTCCAGAAACAGAATCTAATACTTCGTAAACGAATCCGAAGAATTGAATTTCCATTACTGGGCGGAATTCTTGTAGTCCAAGGCCAATTGCAAGACCGCCAATACCAGATTCAGCAAGTGGAGTATCGAATACACGATCCTCACCAAACTCTTTTTGCAATCCTTCAGTCGCACGGAATACGCCGCCGTTTTTACCAACGTCTTCTCCGAAAACAAGAACGTTTTCGTCATTTTTCAGTTCTGTGCGTAACGCATCAGTGATCGCTTGAATCAATGTCATTTGCGCCATGGCTTACTTCGACTCCTTCTGTTTGTAGATTTCAAGCTGTTCAACCAAGTTAAATGGTTTCACATCGTACATGTTTTCAATCAAATCAGTGACTTTCTGCTTAGGCTGTTCGTCAGCTTCTTTGATTGCTTGTTTGATTTGTTCTTTTGCATCTTCGATGACTTTATTCTCTTCTTCTTCAGACCAAAGGCCTTTGTTTTCCAAGAATTTGCGGTAGCGTACCAATGGATCTTTTTGCTCCCACTCATTTTCATCTTCTTTTGTACGATATCTTGTTGGATCGTCACCAGCCATTGTATGTGGGCCGTAACGGAATGTAAGAGTTTCAATTAATGTTGGACCTTCACCATTTACAGCACGCTCACGAGCTTCAGCAGTCGCTGCGTATACAGCTAATGCATCCATACCGTCAACTTGTACGCCTACGATACCAGCTGCAGCTGCTTTTTGTGCAATCGTTTGTGCAGCAGATTGCTTTTCAACAGGTGTAGAGATCGCATATCTGTTGTTTTGGACAACAAAAATCGCTGGCGCTTTGTAAGCCCCTGCAAAGTTAATACCTTCGTAGAAATCACCTTGTGAAGCTCCACCATCACCAGTGTAAGTGATTGCAACAGCATTTTTACCGCGCTTTTTCAAACCAAGAGCTACACCAGCAGCTTGAATGATTTGTGCACCGATAATGATTTGCGGAGAAAGTGCATTCACATCTTCAGGCATTTGGTTTCCAACAAAGTGTCCACGAGAGAACAAGAATGCTTTTGTTAGTGGAAGACCATGCCAGATTAATTGTGGTACATCACGATATCCTGGAAGAATGAAATCTTCTTTCTCAAGTGCAAAGTGAGTTGCAAGCTGAGAAGCTTCTTGTCCAGCTGTTGGCGCATAGAAGCCAAGACGTCCTTGACGGTTCAATGAAATTGAACGTTGATCTAATACACGTGTAAACACCATACGGCGCATTAATTCTTTTAATTGGTCATCTGAAAGATCTGGCATTGCCGCTTCGTTTACGACTTCGCCTTTTTCGTTTAAAATTTGGAACGTTTCAAACTGCTTTTTGATGGCATCGAATTGCTTTTTGCTATCAACAATTGCTTTTTTTGTTTTTGCAGCCATTCTAAAGTCACCTCTTCCTTTCTTTTAACAGTCAATTTGTCGTGAATCCATTTATACATACAGATATAGGATAACCCAAAATGCTCATATGACTCCTGTATATAATAGCCACAAAGATCATTGTCGAAACATTGGATGATCGCTTGCTTTTGAGTTTTTCTAACTGTATTAACGATAGTTCACAAAAAACTAATACAACTTCTGTTAACAAGGAATAGTTTACAACAAGAAAAATAGTCCGTCAATTGATTTAACGGCTTTATTTAAATAAATGTATTCGCTTTACTTTTTATGGTGACCTGTATCAATCTGTTTAATCAACAGCATAAACTGTACTAGTATAGAGTGGGTCAGTGTACTACAATAGCACATGTTTGTTTTTGTCGAAAAATAAAAAAAGAGCTATTTTTAGCTCTTTTGATCATGATGGACAAAGGGCTAAAATGAACTTCATTTTAACCCTTTCTCTTCTTTTCAGTTTGACATCTTGGAAAAACGAGTAACGACACGCAGGCACTTTGTGAGTAGCAGCGATAAACAAAACTAGCAGCAAATATGCAAGTACTGTTTTTAACTGTTTTGTGATTCTTTCTGAGCTGTTTTGTATAAAGCTTGTTTATATTCGTTCAATTGATCTGTATATTGATTGAACTTCTTGCTTTCTTTTCTCACTTTACTATAGGAACGATTGACTGTTTTCAGTTTGGATTTCAGTTCAGCGTATCCTAAGTCTTTTCTTTTTAAAGATTCATACAAGTGCTTGTCTTGTTTCAGCGCCTTTTGATACTCACGGTAAAGCTGATCATACGATGCATATCTTTTTTCAATTGATTTGACTGTTTGTTCTGCTTTGTCTTTTACTTCCGCATCTTTTATCTGTCCAGCGAATTCTTTTACAGATTGAAATTCTTTTTTCGATTGATCCATGCTGTCTTTTTCTGTTTTTAAATGTTCTTCACGCTTTTCTGCCGATGCTAATGCTTGATCAGACAAGCTTGAGACTGTTTTTGTGTGGTCTTTTGTTGTTTGAATCATTTTTTTATACAACTGCTGCTCTTTTTTCTCATAGCTTTGCAGTGCGCCTTGTTCTTTTTCAAAGGATGCTTCTTTTTCGCTCATTTTCGTCATGGCATCTTGCATCTCATAAAGCGGATTTTGACCTCCGCAACCCGCAAGCAAGAGGGTACATATCCCCGCTAAAGCTGCACCTGCTTTTATTCTTCTTTTCATCTGTTTCAATTACAAGGTCCCCCTTTACATCTCCACATACCACTATAATTTTTCAGGGCGGTTGTGACAAGGAAAGAGGCTGGGTTTTTGAGGGGAAAGAAGATTTTTTTCATGCTCTAGGCTCATGACTATACAAATAGTGCATTCATACATAGTTTATATTACACGCTTCGCCTTCACTTATGAGAGGCCGAGTGTATTTCCAAAGGAGGTCAAAAGTATGTCTAATTATAGTCATGGAAGTATGTATGGTGGATACGGCGGTTACGGTTATGGATACGGCGGCGGTTGTTGCTATCCAAGTTATGGTGGTGGATACGGTTGCGGTTACGGTGGTGGACGTACATTCGCTTTAATCGTCGTCCTATTCATTCTATTGATCATTGTTGGCGCAGCATTCTTAGGCGGCGGTGGCTGCTGCTAATGGCTGAATAAGCCTCTGACCGGTCTCATACGACCGGTCTTCTTTATTTCATTGCATATGTCGTGTATCATTTTATATACTTTACATACAAAGGAAATAGGAGTGAAGTTTTGTGATTACCATGGATGATATCGTACGAGACGGGCATCCCGTCTTAAGACAAACAGCTGAAGCGGTCGAACTCCCGCCAACAGAAGAAGAAAAACAGCAATTAGCTGACATGATTGAATTTGTCAAAAACAGTCAGGATGCAGACATTGCTGAAAAATATGAACTTAGACCCGGTGTTGGCCTAGCAGCTCCTCAAATCAATATCAGTAAACGAATGATCGCTGTTCACTGTGAAGACGAGGGCGGAGAACTTTACAGCTATGCATTATTCAATCCACGCATTGTTAGCCATTCAGTCAAAAGAGCTTATTTAGCTACTGGAGAAGGCTGTTTATCTGTTGATGAAGCCATCCCTGGATTCGTCCCGCGCTATGAAAAAATCAGGGTGAAAGGTACAACGCTTGAAGGTGAAGACATTGATATTCGCCTCAAAGGGTTTCCGGCCATCGTTTTTCAGCATGAAATTGACCACTTAAATGGCATTATGTTTTATGATCATATTCAAAAAGATCATCCATTCGCCGAGCCAGACAACGCGGTTGCGATCGGCAGATCATAAAATAAAAACAAGACCCGTCCATCAGCGGGTCTTGTTTTTTATTCTTCAATAAGGCCTAATTCAGTCACAGCGTGGAATATGCCATCCTCATCTACAGGTTTGGTGACAAAGTCAGCTAATGTTTTTAATTCATTGACTGCATTCCCCATTGCAACGCCTGTTCCAACAAACGAAATCATTTCTCGATCGTTCAGCCCGTCACCGAAGGCAATTGTGTCCTTTTGATCGTACGGAAGTCTTTCAATGACTCGTTTAATTCCTTCAGCCTTTGATCCACCTTTTGGCAGGACATCAGTAGACAGCTCATGCCACCTGACGAGATCAATTTCTTCACGGAACGCTTCATATTGGTGTTCCTCTTCTGCTTTACAAAATAGCAGCATTTGATAAATGACGTTTTCTTTAAAGAATGACAAATCATGCTCGGGATGCTCTGTTTTTAAAGTGCCAATCCCTTCGTGGATAAATGGATGGTTCGGCACAGACGCCTTCATCGTCTTCTCTCCCATGAAAACAAGCGGATGATCATGTTGATCCGCTGTTTCATAAATTTTATCCATTAGCTCTTGCTTAAGCGGATTGCCGTAAATGACTTCTCCTTCGTACATGACATACTGACCGTTATAAGCAATAAATGAGTCAAGCCCTATTTCTTCTAAAATAGGTTGGATGAGAAAAGGCGAACGGCCAGATGCAATGAAGAGATGATGCCCTTTTTCTTTTAATAAACGAACAGCTCGCTTCGTTGATTCAGGTATTTTTTTATCATGGTCATATAAAGTACCGTCGATATCAAAGAAGATGACTTTTTTATTCATATCTCGTCTCCTGTCTCTTGTTATGTATACCCTCTCCCCTTCATCATACAGAAAGATCTTCACTGACGAAACCACTTCCTCTTAAAACGCCCATTTCCCACATATAACCATGTAACATTAAGTGGAAACATCATATAATACAAGTATATAGAGAGAACGGAACAAATGGCTGAATGAGACTCATACCGAAAGGAGGCGATCCGCGATGCTTCGTCGTCTGCGCAAGAAAATTCGAAGACAATGGAAGGACATGCTTCGTAAAAAATCGATTGCTTAAAAGGATCTTCCGCACATTTGCTGAAGGTCCTTTTTTCTCTGAGACTTTTCTTATGCGCGTTTTTTTAATATAATAGAATAAGCGAGTGTAACATACGGTATTTAAGGAGAGATTTGGATGATATATAAGGTATTTTTTCAGGCAAGTACGACTGAGGTACCTGTGAGAGAACACACAGATTCACTATACGTTGAAGCGGTTTCTGAAAGAGACGTACGCGATAAGTTGAAAAAACATAACTACAATATTGAATTCATTCAGCCTGTAGACGGTGCTTTTTTAGACTATGAACGAGAAAGTGAAAATTTTAAAGTATTGGAGCTATGAGAGGAATGAAATTTGTAAAAAACGATCAGGCGGCAGTTTTTGCGCTCGGCGGATTAGGCGAGATCGGTAAAAACACGTATGGCGTTCAATTTCAAGATGAAATCATTTTGATTGATGCTGGTATTAAGTTCCCTGAAGATGAACTTCTTGGAATTGATTACGTCATCCCTGACTATACGTATTTAGTTAAAAACGAAGATAAAATCAAAGGTCTTTTTATTACTCATGGACATGAAGACCACATCGGCGGTATCCCTTACCTTCTCAAGCAAGTGAATATTCCAGTTTACGGAGGCAAACTCGCAATCGGCCTACTTCGTAACAAATTGGAAGAGCATGGTCTATTAAGACAGACCAAACTTCACATCTTTGAAGAAGAAGATACGATCAAATTTAGAAAAACAGCTGTGTCTTTCTTTAGAACGACGCACAGTATCCCAGATTCTTATGGAATTGTCGTGAAGACACCTCCTGGTAACATCGTACATACAGGCGATTTCAAGTTTGACTTTACTCCTGTTGGCGAGCCTGCCAATTTAACGAAAATGGCTGAGATCGGGAAAGAAGGCGTTCTTTGTCTTCTATCTGACAGTACAAATAGTGAAATTCCAGAATTTACGATGTCCGAAAGACGTGTAGGTGAAAGCATTGATGACATCTTCAGAAAAGTAGATGGACGTATTATCTTTGCTACATTTGCATCTAACATTCACAGACTTCAGCAAGTGATCGAGTCAGCTGTTGCCAACGGCCGAAAAGTCGCTGTGTTTGGGCGCAGCATGGAGTCTGCCATTGATATTGGACAAGAGCTCGGATATATCAAATGTCCAAAAAACACATTCATTGAACACAATGAAATCAACCGCCTTCCAGCAAACAAAGTAACCATTCTTTGTACTGGTAGTCAGGGTGAACCGATGGCCGCTCTTTCTCGTATTGCCAACGGTACGCACCGCCAGATTTCAATTAACCCTGGAGACACTGTTGTCTTCTCATCTTCACCGATCCCAGGTAACAATATTAGCGTAAGCCGTACTATTAACCAGCTTTATCGTGCTGGTGCTGAAGTCATTCATGGCTCACTCAATAATATTCATACCTCTGGACACGGCGGGCAGGAAGAACAAAAGCTAATGCTCCGTTTAATTAAACCAAAATTCTTCATGCCGATTCACGGTGAGTACCGCATGCAAAAAACGCATATTAAACTTGCGAATGATTGCGGAATCCCTGAGGAAAACTGCTTTATCATGGATAACGGTGAAGTTCTTGCACTGAAAGGTGACGAAGCAAGTGTCGCTGGCAAAATTCCATCAGGCAACGTGTATATCGACGGTAGCGGTATTGGTGATATTGGTAACATCGTGTTAAGAGACCGCCGCATTCTTTCAGAAGAAGGTCTTGTCATTGTTGTTGTCAGCATGGATATGAAAGAATTCAAAATTTCTGCAGGGCCTGATTTAATCTCAAGAGGTTTTGTCTACATGAGAGAATCTGGAGACCTCATTAATGACGCGCAAGATCTCATTTCAAAGCATCTTGAAAAAGTAATGGAACGCAAGACGACTCAATGGTCAGAAATTAAGAACGAGATTACTGACACTCTTGCTCCTTTCCTTTATGAAAAAACAAGACGCCGCCCAATGATCTTACCGATTATTATGGAAGTGTAATGACGTACAAGGAGACACAGTCAATTGGCTGTGTCTCTTTTTTATGCGCAATAAAAAACCCGCATATCTGTACGATACGTGCGGGTTCAGTCATTGTTTTACGATTGAATCGGGAGATGCTGAAAACTTCTCACATCAAACAATCCTTGTGTTGTCATTTTCACATCAGGAATGACTGGCAGTGCCAAAAAGGATAATGTCAAAAACGGATTAAAGTCTAAGACAAAGCCTGTTTCCTTTAAAGCATCATGGAGTGCATGAAGGCTTTCATTGACCGTATGTGCAGGTTGATCTGATAATAAACCGGAAATCGGTAATGGAAGCGTATGAAGAACTTCTCCGTCTTTTACAACGGTCAAACCACCCCCTGCTTCTTTTAACGTTTCAATGGCTTTGATCATATCAGCATCATTTGTTCCAACGGCAATTAGGTTATGCGAGTCATGGGCAACTGTTGTTGCAATTGCCCCCTCTTTTAAGCCGAATCCGCTGACAACCCCTATCCCAATTTCAGATAGACCTTTGTGGCGTTCGACAAGCACTATTTTTAATACATCTCGATCAATATCACTCGTAAATTGTCCATCGCTTCCAGATGGAGATATTTGTTCTAATTTCGTTTCAAGCTGATTCGGTATAATGCGAATGACATTCATCTTTTGATGATCTGTTATAGGCAGCGTTAAATCTTTCTCTTGAACGTCCACTGCATGTACCGATTGCATGAGCGAAGAACTTGGCGTGATCTTGTCGACACTTGGCAAATATTCTCCATGTTCAGAGACCAATTCTCCTGCGATAAAGACGCTTGTAATTCCTACCTCATGTAAGTCAGAAATGAGCATAAAGTCCGCGTCAAAGCCTGGTGCAATCGCTCCCTTTGTTTTGAGACCGAAGCACTCCGCTGCGTTTAAACTTCCCATTTGATATGCTAAAAAGGGGTCCAATCCTTCCTGTATCGACATCCGTACTTGTTCATCAATACTTCCTTGAGCCATTAAATCATCTAAATGTTTATCATCCGTACAAAAGAAAAAGCGTCTCGCATTCTTCTCATTGACAGCAGGTAATACGTTTTTCACGTTTTTAGCAACAGAGCCTTCTCTGAGCATGACATACATCCCTCTTTTGACACGTTCAAGGGCCTCTTGAGCTGTTGTCACCTCATGATCTGTTTGGACATTAGCTGTTCGGTACACATTAATTAATCGGTCCGTTAATCCTGCTAGATGGCCATCAATGAGTTTATGTTCATGTTGAGCATCAAGCAGTTTTTGAAGCATATCTTCTTCCGCTTGTTCCACCGCGACATAATCCATCACTTCGGCAAGACCAAGCACTTCTTTCTCCTGATAAAGAGGCTTTAAATCTTTTGCTTTTAGTGTAGCACCTGATCGTTCAAAGCTGACTGCCGGTACACAGGATGGCAGCATGAAATATATATTTAGAGCAGCTTTTCTCGCTTCTTCGAGCATAAAACGGATACCTGCAACACCGGATACATTGGCAATTTCATGCGGGTCTGTTACAACAGTTGTCACGCCGTGAGGAACGACAGCTTTGGAAAATTCAGCAGGAGTCACCATCGAGGATTCGATATGAACGTGGCCGTCAATGAAACCGGGAACAAGTATTTGACCTGTTGCATCCAGCTCCTGTTCCCCCTCATACTCCCCAATTCCTACTATTTTTCCATTTTCAACAGCGACATCAGCGTCTATCCATTCCTGGTTAAACACGTCCATAACCTTCGCATGTTTAATCACTAGGGCTGCTTTTTTTCTCTTTGCAGCTACCTCAATTTGATGTCTGAAAAGCTCCTTATCCAACGACACTGCCTCCTCCGAGTAAACAATATAATGTTTCTTATCGTAAACGAATCTGTTTGTCCAGTCAATGACATTTAGAGAAAATCAACCATATCAAAAGATTGATTTTTATTTCTGAATAGTGGTAATTTGCTGAAAAATAATCGTGATCTATTTTGCTGTTTTTCAGAAAGGAAACGGCTCATTTCCACTTTTTTCTCTTCCTCAATGTCCGCTCGATATGTACACTTCTAAAGCAAAAAAACACCCCTTCTCGGAGTGTTTAATAGTCGTTCTGCATTTCCCGTTTTTCAAAGCGCCCGATATCTGCTACTGCCCCAATGACAATGAGAATATCTTCTTTTTGAATCATTTCATCTGCGAGCGGTGAAACGATCACTTCTTTCCCTCGCTTAATTGCCACGATATTGATCCCGTACCTTGCACGAATGTCGAGATCTAACAAAGAGTGCCCAGCAAGTCTGCTGTTGGCTACGATTTCAATAAGGCTGTACTCATCTGACAGCTCTAAATAATCAAGCACGTTGTTAGAAATAATTTTATGTGCAATCCGTCTGCCCATGTCTCGTTCTGGATGGACAATACGGTCCGCACCAATTTTATTCAAAACCTTTTCATGGTAGTCATTTTGAGCTTTCACTGTGACCATTTTGACACCAAGTTCTTTCAGCATAATCGTTGTTAAAATACTCGCCTGAATGTTTTCACCTATCGCCACGATCACATGATCAAAATTGCGAATGCCTAGGTTCTTTAAAACAGATTCGTCCGTCGAATCACCAATCACGGCATGTGATGCAATTTTAGCATATTCGTTCACACGATCTTCATTCATATCCATGGCCATGACTTCAAGTCCTTCTTCGCTTAGCGCCTTGCAGATACTTCCGCCGAAGCGTCCAAGACCAATGACTGCATATTCCTTTTTCATGTTCAGACTCCTTTTATATCACTTACCATGCATTTTACTACGGTTTGATTAATGAATCCATATGCGACCGTATTTTTTTGCGGAACGCTTCACTTAAGTAAAGGTCTGCTCCTTTTTCGATTTCACTGCGATAATGACCAGGAGGCGCAATTTCTTCGCTCTTTTTTAAAACGAGAAACGTTAAGCAGTCCTCATACACTTGATCACCTACTGTGACATCGACAAATGCTGGACGATAAGTCCCTTCATTTACACCTTCTCGTTTGTACAAATAACGAATGGCATCAAAAGGCACTTCATATAGAACACCCTCTGTTTCTCCGCCGTCTTCTACCATATCTGCTCTTGATCCATCAGGACGCACCAATGTAAACCTTGTGGTAAAACGATCAAGTGTGCCGCCGCCGATGATTTGTTTAAAATAATGATCCACTTTCGCAAGCTTAAACCTTGCATCATCCATGCAGGACCCATAGGCAAAATAATAGAAGGAAGACGGTTTGCGCTCCCATAGTTGATATGACTTCCAGCAGCCGCTTTCAATCTCCTTCAGACTCGATGCCTTCTGCTTACATATTGTATAAGCAACGGCTGATCTTGGCCCCTGGTCTGTCATAACCTCTATTTCCTGCTGGTCATACCCTTCCTCTAGCTCATCTATCTTATGCAGCGTTTCATCACTGACCTCATACAATTCTCCATATACTGTGTTTTGTTCCGAGACAACACACACAGGGTAACCCTCATCTGTATCGTACAGTCTCCCTTTTATCCAAGCAGATGCTGCTAATGGACTGCTTTCTTTCATCAATGTCTCGTGATACTTTTCGTGCTTTAAAAGTGTCCCATACACAAATAACGTTTTTGTCTCCTTCGTCATCACACATCACATCCTCTCACCTTGCTACTATCTGCTTTTTTGATACACAGGTAAGTAAATATCAAAAGCCGTCCCTTTGCTGAGCTCGCTCTTTACATCCATTCTTCCATGGTGATCTTTTAAGATCGTCGCACAGATCGTTAAACCAAGTCCTGTACCTTCTTTTTTAGTCGAAAAGAAAGGATCATATATTTTCAGAATGTCCTCTTCGGACATTCCTTTTCCTTCATCCTGAATCGTGATTTTCCATTCATTTATCACTTTTTCTGTTGATATGTATATACTGCCGCCTTCAGGCATTGCCTCGATCGCATTTTTGATTAAGTTAATGAACAGCTGCTTCATTTGATTGGCGTCTGCTAATATCGTGCCAGCATCCTGCTTTTTAAATGGCTGTTTGAGATCAATATTTGAAAGAACGGCATTTGTGTTTAATAAGGTAATCACCTGCTCTAGCAAATCATGGAGCTGTACTTCTTGAAATTGAACCGATTGAGGTTTTGCTAAGACAAGCAGTTCACTTAAAACAAAATCGATGCGTTTAATTTCAGAAAAGATGATATCAAAATAATCGGTTCTTTCAGGATATTGCGTTTTCATCAGCTGCAAAAATCCATTGACTGAGGTGAGCGGATTTCTGACTTCATGGGCAATGCCAGCGGCTATTTGTCCTGCAACAGCCAGCTTTTGTGCCTGCATTTGCAATTGCTGATTTGATCTTTCAAGTTCAAGCTTTGCCTGCTTTTGTTTCGTGATATCTGCAACCGTTCCAATACCTCCAGTAAACTGGTGCTGTTCATCGAAATAAAGCTTATAATGCACATCTCCCCATACCTTTTTTCCTTCTTTATGGAGAAGCTGCAGCTCCACCCGCCCCTCATCCTTATGCTCTTTGATCACAGACAACAAATGCTGAACGACATGCTCTTCTTGATCAAAGTACTGATTGTACATCGTACCTAGACACTCCTCTATGTCGTAACCCGTCATTTGTTTCCATGCTTGATTTAAAAAAATGATTTCACCTTTTTCATTGGTTTCAAAAACGATTTCTTGCAAGTTATCTGTGATTCGATTCAGCCGCTCTGTCAGTTCGTGTGCTTCTTTTTCTCGTTTATTTAAATCTGATACAATCAAATTCAACCGGTCCACGTAGCCTGAGATGGTCCAAATACCGGCCAAAACAACGACTGTAAAGGCTAGATCGAGCGGCCAATTAATGTGATAGCCGCTAAGATAATAAAAGAAATCCCAGCTCAAAATTAATATAAATGCAAGAACGGATAACAGGATCCGTACTTGATAAGTTTTGTTCAAATAATTCCACCTGCCGCCCTGAGATTCTTTGTCAATTGTACCATTTTCCACTTATTTTTTGAGGAAGATGTGGCATTTTTAAGGAACTTTTTTAGAAAAAAAAGCCTGCTCTCAGCACAATGGGAGAGAACAGGCTATTTTTATTTACTGCTGAAGGGCTTCTTGAAGCTCTTTTAGCAGTAGTTCTGCGCCTTCAGCGCTTAATGTAATTTGACCATTTCCATACTCGTGGTTCTCAGAAGTAATCTCACCAGTCATCAGGCAGACGCCCTCTGGCTGATATTTTTTCAAGACGATTTTATCTCCATCTATAAAAAATTCCATACTGTCTTTAATAGCGATATCAAGTGCTCTTCTCAATTCGATTGGCATCACAATACGCCCTAGTTCATCTACTTTTCTTACAACTCCGATAGATTTCAATTTCGTTCCCTCTTTCTTTCATTAGCTCAAGATCAATCTGTTTTTCACCAATTGATATATCGTAGACGTAAGAGATTCTTAAAAGGTTTCTCCTGCATAAAAATTTTTTTCAAAATCGAAAAACCAAAGGGAAAATTTATTGTGAATGTCAAAATGAGACTTGAATTTTACAGATTCATTTCAAGATGATCACACACCCCCACAAATGACCTCAACCCTCTGAACTTTTAAATGTAAAATTGTTTAAAACAGCAAAATTAGAGATTGGGTGAAAACATGTTTCAAAATGCCGAAATTGGAATTGATTTAGGAACAGCTAACATATTGGTTTACAGTAAAAATAAAGGAATTATTCTCAATGAACCATCCGTTGTGGCAGTAGATACGGAAACAAAAACTGTCCTTGCAGTGGGGTCAGAAGCAAAAGAGATGATTGGGAAAACACCTGGAAAAATTGTAGCGATCCGTCCGATGAAAGATGGTGTCATCGCTGATTACGATATGACAACCGATTTACTCAAACAAATTATGAAAAAAGCAGGAAAAAATATTGGGTTTACCTTTAGAAAGCCGACTGTGGTTGTTTGTACACCTTCAGGTTCAACAGCTGTCGAACGCCGCGCGATCAGCGATGCTGTCAAAAATTGCGGGGCCAAGCATGTGCATTTAATTGAAGAACCCGTCGCAGCTGCAATCGGTGCTGATCTCCCGGTGGACGAGCCTGTTGCCAACGTCGTTGTAGACATTGGCGGAGGAACGACAGAGGTAGCGATCATTTCATTTGGCGGAGTTGTCTCTTGCCATTCGATCCGAATTGGCGGAGATCAACTGGATGAAGATATCATTACTTTTGTGAGAAAGAAATACAATTTACTGATCGGTGAACGGACAGCTGAACAAGTAAAAATGGAAATTGGTTATGGACTCATTGAACACGAACCTGAGTCATTAGAAGTACGTGGACGCGACCTTGTCACAGGTCTTCCAAAAACAATTACACTTGAATCAACAGAAATTCAAGGTGCTATGCGTGAATCACTTCTTCATATTTTAGAGGCGATTCGGGCTACATTAGAAGACAGCCCTCCAGAACTGAGTGGTGATATCGTAGATCGCGGCGTCATTCTAACTGGCGGTGGTGCACTATTAAACGGCATTCAAGAATGGCTCTCTCAAGAAATTGTCGTCCCAGTTCATATCGCAGCAAATCCTCTTGAATCTGTCGCAATTGGAACAGGTCGTTCATTAGAAGTCATCGACAAATTGCAAAAAACATTAAAATAATCTTCATGTTCTACTTCTTTTTTCATCATTTCGATCATATCGTGATGAATGGATAAACGTGAAGGAGGAAGAACATGTTGCTTGATTTAGGTAAACGGGTCGTTGTCACAGTCATTTTAACCGGTATTATTTTAGGAGGAATGAGCCTGTCGTTTTCACATATGCCCCCTTCTAATGCACAGCCTGTGAAACAACTGAACCGCTAAAAAAGCCGCACGAAAGCGGCTTTTTTATTTTGCTTCGGGACGGCTCCCTATTTTCCTTTTCGGTCTTAAATCTGATATGATGAACATGACTAAAGGAGGGTTTTTTATGAGTTCATTCGAAAAACAACTAGATCAATATGCAAAAACCATCGTTGAAGTAGGTGTAAATGTTCAAAGTGGTCAAGAAGTGGTCGTATCTGCGTTCACTGAATCTGTAGATCTTATCCGCCTTGTGGCAAAACACGCATATGAGCGCGGAGCGAAAAACGTACATATCCGCTGGAGTGATGGTGTTCTTACCCGTTTAAAATATGAACATGCCCCACAAGATGTGTTTGAGCAATTTCCAGAATGGGAAGCACAGATGATGGAAACCATCGCAAAACGTGGCGGTGCTTTTATTACGATCTTGTCAGAAAGCCCTGATCTTCTAAGTGGCATTGACTCGAAAAAAATTGCTTCACAGCAAAAAGCTGCAGGTTCAGCACTTCATACATATCGTCAATACGTTCAATCTGACAAAGTCGCATGGACAGTCGTCGGTGCTGCATCAAAAGATTGGGCGAAAAAGATTTTCCCTAAGCATGCCGATGAAGAAGCTGTTTCATTATTATGGGACCAAATCTTTAAAGTCGCCCGCGCTGATCAGCCAGATCCTGTTGAAGCGTGGAAAAAGCATGATGAATCACTAAATGAAAAAGTAAAAGTATTAAATGAACGTCATTACCACAAGCTGCACTATGAAGCACCAGGTACAGATTTAACGATTGAACTTCCAGAGCAGCATATTTGGGTAGGTGCTGGCAGCGTGAGTGAACGCGGCGTATCATTCATGGCCAATATGCCGACAGAAGAGGTCTTTACCGTACCTAAAAAAGATGGTGTAAACGGGACTGTCTCTAGCACAAAGCCACTTAGTTATGCAGGAAACATTATCGATGAATTTACGTTAACCTTTGAAAATGGGCGTATTGTAGATGTGAAAGCAAAAGAGGGCGAAGACATTTTAACCTCTCTCGTTGAAACAGATGAAGGCTCACATTATCTAGGTGAGGTTGCCCTTGTACCAGATGATTCACCAATTTCTAATTCAAATATCCTCTATTACAATACACTTTACGATGAAAATGCATCCAATCACCTTGCCATTGGCAGCGGTTATGCATTTAATATCGAAGGCGGTAAAGAGATGAAACGTGAGGAATTAGACGCAGCGGGTGTGAACAGCAGTATTACACACGTCGATTTCATGATTGGTTCAAAGGAAATGAATATTGATGGGATCACAAAAGATGGTAAACGTGAACCGATTTTCCGTAATGGAAATTGGGCTTTTTAAAGAAAAAAGACATCCTCATGTGGATGTCTTTTCTTTATGTTTATGCATACAGCTCTTGTAGCCTTTTTTGGATGTCTTGATCTGATAAGAACTCATCATAAGTTGTTTGTTTATCAACGATGCCGTTTGGCGTCACTTCGATAATCCGGTTTGCAACTGTTTCAACAAACTGATGGTCATGAGATGAGAAGAGCATAGCCCCTTTAAAGCTCATTAGACCGTTATTCAGCGCTGTGATGGACTCTAGGTCTAAATGGTTCGTCGGCTCGTCTAACAGCAAAATATTCGCTCCAGACAGCATCATTTTTGATAACATACAACGAACCTTTTCTCCACCTGATAAGACGCTTGCTTTTTTCTTCACTTCTTCCCCAGAGAAAAGCATACGGCCTAAGAAACCACGCAGGAAGCTTTCACTTTGATCATTCGGAGAATATTGACGAAGCCAATCCACTAGATCGACATCATTTCCTTCAAAGTATTCGCTATTGTCTTTAGGGAAAAAGGCTTGAGATGTTGTCACGCCCCATTTAAACGTCCCGCTGTCTGGCTCCATTTCACCAGCAAGGATTTTAAATAAAGTAGAGACAGCAAGTTCATTACGACTTAAGAACGCAATTTTATCCTCACGATTCATAATAAAGCTGACGTTATCCAGTACTTTTACACCGTCAATCGTTTTTGATAGACCTTCTACTTGAAGGACATCATTTCCGATTTCACGCTCTGGCGCAAAATGAACATAAGGATATTTACGAGAAGATGGTTTAATGTCATCTAGCGAAATCTTATCAAGCAATTTCTTTCTTGATGTCGCTTGCTTCGATTTAGATGCGTTCGCACTGAACCGAGCAACGAATTCTTGAAGCTGCTTAATTTGTTCTTCTTTTTTCTTGTTGGCATCCTGGCTGAGTTTTAATGCCAGCTGGCTTGATTCATACCAGAAATCATAGTTTCCGACATACACTTGAATTTTTCCAAAGTCAAGGTCTGCAATATGCGTACATACTTTGTTTAAGAAATGACGATCATGCGATACGACGATGACGGTATTTTCAAAGTTAATGAGGAACTCTTCTAACCACTGAATGGCTTGTAAGTCCAAGTGGTTCGTTGGCTCATCGAGAAGTAGAACGTCAGGCTTACCGAATAAAGCTTGTGCTAAAAGCACTTTTACCTTTTCAGATCCGCCAAGCTCAGACATTTTCTTCGATTGCAGGCTCTCTGGAATGCCAAGACCTTTTAATAGGATCGCAGCTTCACTTTCCGCTTCCCATCCGTTTAACTCAGCAAACTCACCTTCAAGCTCTGCTGCACGAATCCCGTCTTCATCTGAGAAATCAGGTTTCATATAAATCGCATCTTTTTCCTGCATCACATCATATAGACGTTTGTGACCCATGATGACGACTTTTAACACTTCAAACTCTTCGTATTCAAAGTGGTTCTGTTTTAAAATCGCTAAACGTTCACCTGGACTCATATGAACATCGCCCGTTTGAGCTTCAATTTCTCCAGAAAGAATCTTTAAGAACGTTGATTTACCAGCTCCATTGGCACCAATTAGTCCGTAGCAGTTGCCAGGAGTGAACTTAATATTTACTTCTTCAAATAATTTACGATCAGCAAATCGCAAACTAACATTATTCACTGCAATCATTTATTAATCCTCCATCACTCATTCATCAATATGAAGTATAACATGAATAACGATTGATAGAAACGTCTCTCGCTAAGAACAAAGGCTTTTTGTCCAATATGGTATAATAAGTGGGAATGTTTTTGTTGAAGGAGTTCGGGCGATTTGAGATTACTCACACTCATGGAATACTGTTTATTGATTTTCTTTATGGGCATTTATTTATCGGCGACAGGCTTTAATGCAAGAGACTTTGGCCTTTATATTGGGCTTGTCCTCATTTACACACTGGTCCACATCTTTTCAAAACGCTTTTTACAAAAGCGCGGAAAAGACAATGTGAAAATTGGATTATTCCGTTCTGTTTTGGCGATTACCGGGTCCGTTTTCGCTTCTGTTTTGGCCATTGTCATCATTGTCACGATGCTCACACCAAATTAAAAACGACCCTACATGAAGGGTCGTCCAATCAAGCACCTTTCTTACGCAATTGAGAAAGGTGTATTTATTGTGTTTGTCGAATATCGCCAAATGGGAAGAAAACAAATTCTGATGTGCCGACAATCCGATCCTTTTCAATGAGTCCGAGTCCATTTCGACTGTCCATAGAATTCAGTCTGTTGTCACCCATAACAAAGTAATCGTTTTTCGGTACTTTCACTGGACCAAAATCTCCTGTTAAATGTACCTCATACTCTTTGGCATGTGCCTTGTTCTCTTTTAAATAAGGCTCATCTACTTTTTTACCATTAATGTAAAGCGTATCATCCTTCATTTCAATCGTGTCGCCTGGAAGGCCGATCAATCGTTTGACATAATGTATTTTCTGACCGTCTTTTCCATTAATAATCACGATGTCACCACGTTTGACTCCACCGAGATAGGTGATGGTTTTGTTAACAAACAGCTTTTCTCCATCATGAAGGGTTGGTTCCATTGACTCTCCTTCCACCACATACGGCTCAAAAATAAACGTACGGATGATGAGGACGAGGGCAAGTGCAATTAAAATGGCTTTGATCCATTCAAACAGAGAACTTTTCTTCTCTTTTTTGGCTTGTTTCTCATCAGATTGAATGTCATTTTCGTTTTGTTTGTTTTCTTCGTTCAAAATACTGCTTCCTCCTAAGACTTTCTGCTAAAAGACTTGAAACGTGAATTGAATAACTTTACTTTATCACATGTCATTTAAAAATTCACAAGACAACCATTCAATTAGATATTTTTTCCTAATTTGCTAATGATTAAACAAAAAGAAGCACCGCTCTTCACGATGCTTCTTTTCAAATTAAGCTTCTTGTCGGACTGGTTTTTTTAGAATTCCGAGAAGTAGCGCTGTAACAATGGCACCGATTAAGATGCTGATGATGTAAAGAACTGGATGATTTGTTACCCAGAAAACGAATAGTCCGCCGTGCGGTGCAGGAAGCGTCACTCTAAAGAATTCTGTTAATCCACCTGCAACTGCTGCACCAATCACAGCTGAAGGAATGACGCGCAGAGGATCTGCCGCTGCAAACGGGATCGCCCCTTCCGTAATGAACGCAGCTCCCATGAAGTAACATGTAATACCTGCTTCGCGGTCACGTTTAGAGAATTTGTTTCTAAAGATCGTTGTCGCTAGGGCAATTCCTAGCGGCGGCACCATTCCACCTGCCATAATCGCAGCATGCGGTGCATAGTTGCCAGCAGCAATCATCGCAAGACCAAATGTGTAGGCCGCTTTGTTAATTGGACCACCCATATCAATGGCCATCATACCAGCTAAAATAATCCCCATTAATACAAGGTTTCCAGTACCAAGTGATTCAAGCCAGTGTGTTAATCCGTCCATGACCATTTTAACAGGCGTGTTGACGATGTAATGCATGATAATCCCTGTAAAGAAAATACCGAACAATGGATAGAGCAGAACTGGTTTAATACCATCGAGCGACTGTGGTACAAAAGTGAATACTTTTTTGAGCAGCACCACGATGTAACCAGCAAGGAAACCAGCAATCAATCCGCCTAAGAATCCAGCACCTGCTGCTGAGGCCATGAATCCGCCAACCATACCTGGTGCGAAACCTGGACGGTCTGCAATACTCATTGCGATAAATCCAGCTAATACAGCAACGATTAAGGCAAGTGCATTATCTCCGCCAATTCCTTTTAATACAGCTGCAAATGAATTGAAAGAAGGATCTTTAGGGTCAGCTGAGTTAATTCCCCAGAAGAATGAAATCGCAACGAGGATACCGCCCCCAACAACAAACGGAAGCATGTTGCTTACACCGCTCATTAAGTGCTTATAGAATCCACTTCTTCCCTTACCTGACGATTCATTTTCATCTTTTGAAGAACTGCCGCCTGAACCTTTATAAATCGGCGCATCTTGATTGATGGCTTTTTCGATCAATTCTTGCGGACGGCGAATTCCAGCTGTCACAGGTACTTCAATGACATGTTTGCCTTTAAAGCGTTCCATTTCAACTTGTTTATCAGCTGCCACAATAATAGCTGGCGCTTCTTCAATTTCTTTTGCTGTCAGGGCATGTTTAATTCCACTAGAGCCGTTTGTCTCAACTTTAATGTCAACGCCCATTTCTTTTGCTTTTTCTTTTAAAGCATCTGCGGCCATAAATGTATGCGCGATGCCTGTTGGACAAGCTGTCACCGCTAAAATTTTAGCAGGTTTTCCCGGTGCAGCCGGTTCCTCTTTGACTTCCTCTTCTTCTTCATCGTCTTTATCATGTGTATTGATAATTTCAATGATTTCATCTTCAGTAGCCGCTTCAAGAAGCTGCTTTCGGATCTCTTCACGCATGAGAAGTGTGGATAAACGAGAAAGTGCTTCTAAATGCGTGTTGTTTGCGCCTTCAGTTGCTGCAATCATAAAGACAAGGTGACTTGGCTGTCCGTCTAATGATTCATAATCTACACCAGCTGTTGAACGACCAAATGCAATGGCAGGTTCTTTCACACTTGCTGTTTTCGCATGAGGAATCGCAATTCCTTCTCCGATTCCCGTAGAGCTTTGTTTTTCACGATTAACAACAGCTGCTTTGTAGCCTTCTTTATCATTTAATTTACCAGCTGTATCTAATACAGTGACCAGTTCTTCAATAACGGCTTCTTTTTGCTGGCTGTCTAATTGAAGCTTAATCGTATGCTTCGTGAGTAGTTCTGTAATTTTCATGATGACTCCTCCTTTAAATGCGTGTGACTTTTACTTGTGGCAATAATGTATCGACAAGCTCTTTTGTTCCAAGTTCCTCAGAAAATGCTGTAGCACTTCCTGATGTGACGCCAAGCTTAAATGATTCTTCTATGGAAAGGCCTTTAGAAACGCCAGCTAAGAATCCTGCAACGACTGAATCCCCTGCACCAACTGAGTTGATCAGCTTGCCTGTTGGAACATTAGATTGAAAGATCCCTTCCTTACTGAATAAGAGAGCGCCGTCTCCAGCCATAGATACAATGACATGTTCAGCACCTTGTTCCAACAGCTTTTTCCCATAAGGAATGGCTTCTTCTGCAGATGAAATACTGGTTTCAAACATTTCACCTAACTCATGATGGTTTGGTTTCATTAAGAATGGTTTCAGATCTGCTGCTTTTTTTAAGGCTTCTCCAGAAATATCAAGTACTACTCTTACCCCTTGCTTCGCACATACCTCAGCAATGCGCTCATATGTGTTATGAGGCAGTGAAGAAGGAATGCTACCTGCTAATACAACGACATCGCCTTCTGTTAATGAAGTGAATTGGGATAAAAACGAATCGAACTGCGTTTCAGTAATACTTGGACCGAGCCCGTTGATTTCTGTTTCTTCGCCTGTTTTTAGTTTCACATTGATACGTGTATCTTCTGACACCTCATGAAAGGCTGTTTGTAATTGTTCGTTTTGTAAAAAGTCTTGAATATATTTGCCTGTAAAACCGCCAATGAATCCAAGTGCTTTTGATTCAACACCGTGCCGTTTTAAAAGCCTTGAGACATTGATTCCTTTACCACCTGGATATTTTTTGTCATAGGTTGAACGATTTAAACCACCGACCGCAAAATCCTCCACGTGTACGATGTAATCAACTGATGGGTTTAAAGTAACTGTATAAATCATGTTTTCACTACCTTTATAACCGTTTTTTCATGGTAATTATCGAATGAATCCTCTTTTGCGTCGTTTGTGATAATGGTGGCTTCCTGTAAACTAGCAAAGGTTGAAAACGATATTTCGCCAAACTTTGAGGCATCTGTTAAGATGTAGGTTTTTTTCGCCTGCTTTATAGCTCTTTTTTTAATGAGCGCTTCTTCTGGATCAGGTGTTGTAAACCCTGCCTCGGGATGAATGCCGTTCGTCCCAACAAAGCTCTTGTCAAAACGGTAATTTTCCATAGCTGTCAAAGCTGCGGCTCCCACCATGGCTCCTGTTCGATGTTTCACTGATCCGCCTATCAGGTAAAAAGAAATGCCTTTTCTCATGAGTGCTTCAATGTGCATGACACCATTTGTCACCACCACGATATCTTGATCTGGATCGATAAAGTCAATCATTTGCTGTGTTGTCGTACCAGCATCTAAGTAAATACAATCGCCTTGTTTTAAAAGTGATGCAGCTGCCTCTGCAATCAATGACTTTTCATGAAGGTTTTTGGCAGATTTCTCAAACACATCTGGTTCAAGACGAATACTAGATATTTTAGCAGCTCCTCCGTGAACTCTTTTAAGAAAGCCTTTTTCTTCGAGGGCTGATAAATCTCTTCTAATTGTAGATTCAGACGCATCCGTCATAATCGTTAAGTCCTGTATTTTGATGACATCGTTTTCTTCTAAATAGTCGATAATGAGTTGATGTCTTTCTGGTGTGAGCATTGAAAACACCCCCTTTTGAAAACGTATTCATTTTGCGCGCACCTTTATTGTAATCGCTTTTTTCAACATTATCAATACAAAACAATCAAATACATTCAATAACTATCAAAATCTTTCACAATGGTCATCTTACCTTTATATGTACCATTTGTAAACTGAAAAATATGTGACATTGAGAAGAAAGTCATGATATTAGCATTTCTATCATTTTTCATTTCATTCAATTGAACGAAAAAAAGCCTTTATGCGTTTTGCATAAAAGCTTCAGGTGTGGAGCAGCAGGCAATATATCTCGTTCTACCTTCTTGTCAGCACTTTGAAAGTTAACTTTAGGATTATTCATATCTAAGTGATTCAATAGGATCGAGCCTCGCTGCTTTATTGGCAGGAATCAGTCCAAAAATAATACCAATGAGCATACTAAATAGGACGCCTCCACATACGATTTGCCACGATACAAGAGAAGGCCACCCTGCAAACAGTGACACAAGTGAAGCACCTCCGAAGCCAAGCGCAATTCCAAGTAACCCACCGATCAGTGTAAGGACGACAGACTCAATTAAAAACTGAACGAGTATTTGAGCCCTAGTTGCCCCAAGTGCCTTTCGAATTCCGATTTCTCTTGTTCTTTCTGTGACAGATACGAGCATAATATTCATGACACCAATGCCGCCGACAAGTAATGAGATTCCAGCAATTGAGCCAATGATTGTTGTCATGACTGACGTAATTTGACCAATGCCTGCTACAATCTCTTCCAGATTGATCATTTCGTAAGCATCTTCTGTATGGTGATTTTCATTTAAGCGTGCAGCCGCACTCTTTCCCACTTCTTTCATTTGATCAGCATGTGCGACTTGAATAGACAACTTATCATATTCTTTCACACCAAATGCAGTTGTCAGCATTGCAAAAGGGACATATATTTCATTCATATCAAATGAAAACAGCCCTTCCTGTTTTGCTAAAACTCCGATCACCTCAACCGGCTGTCCATTCATCCAAATCAACTCGCCTACTGCCTTCTCTCCATTAAACAATTCTTTTTGTATCCCTTCTGAAATAACAGCTGCCCTTCTTCCGCTCCTAAAATCGATTTCACGTAAGTCCTGTCCTTCTGCTATATGTAATGAGTGTACATTCGTGTAGCCTTCATTAATCCCATTGACCGTTGCATCTATTGTTGTATCTTGGAATCTTAATTGCATGCCTTGTGCAGTGGAGGAGGCAACCTGTTTAACCCCATTCAATGCTTGAACACTTTGAATGTCTTCTTCAGTAAATGTGGCTTCAAATAACGCATTAGGATTCGCATTTAACTCCTCATCAGAGGGTGTATAGGTCATATCAATGGTATTGTTTGGCCCTGAAATTGATTCTTTCAGCATTTGCTCTCCGCCTTGACCGATGGCAACGACTGCAATCACTGATCCAACCCCAATAATAATGCCAAGCATTGTTAAAATAGACCGCAATTTATGAGCTAAGACAGAATTCAGCGCTATTTTGATATTTTCAAAGAGTTTCATTCATTGCGTCTCCTTGTATCAATCTATCTTGAACGAGGCGTCCATCTCTTACAACGACTATCCGGTTTGTATACGCAGCTATTTCTTCTTCATGAGTAACTAGCACAACCGTTGTTCCTTCCTCATTGAGCTTTGTAAACTGTTCCATAATCGAGCCGCTCGTTTTTGAATCAAGAGCGCCTGTTGGTTCATCTGCCAAGATGAGCTTCGGCTCATTGACAATCGCACGTGCGATGGCTACTCTTTGCTTTTGACCCCCTGACAACTCGTTTGGCATATGCTTCATTCGATCTGCCAAACCAACCTTTTCAAGTGCCATTTCCGCACGTTCTTTTCTTTCCTTTTGACTGATACCAGCATAAATCATTGGAAGTTCAACATTTCGCCTCGCATTTAATCTAGGCAGTAAATAAAATTGTTGAAAAACAAAACCAATGGATCGATTTCGAATCACTGCCAGTTCTTGATCCTTTGCTGCCGACAGCTCCATACCTTGAAAATGGTACTGTCCGGAGGTCGGGTGGTCCAAACAGCCGATGATATTCATTAACGTTGATTTTCCAGAGCCGGACGGGCCCATAATGGACATATACTCGCCTTTACCAATGACAAGGTCCACATCACTTAATACATCAAATGTCTCCTCAGCGACTTCGTAGCTTTTTGTCACGTTTGAAAGCTGAATCATTCAGCATTCACTTCCATTCCGTCATACATCTCATCTGATGGCTCTGCAATGATTTGATCTTCTTTTGTTAAACCTTTCGTCACTTCAAGATCATGACCTGACGTTTCACCTAATGTCACTCTTACTTTCTTCAATGCATTCTTTTCAACAACATAAACGTATGAACCATCTTTCTCTTTTTTCACGGCTGTTTCAGGAATTGTGAGCACTTGACGCTTGTCCGTTTCAATTTCCATGATCATTTTAAAGCCTGGTTTTGCATCCGGTTTTTTCCCTTTTATTTCAATTTCGACTGGATATTGTACCGTTTGATCACTTGCAGCTGTTTCTGCTGTTGACTGGGCAGGCACAGCGCCCACTTTTTTCACCACTCCTTGCCAGCTCTTTCCGCGAATGACATCAGACGTTACCTTTACTTTTTGTTTCTTTTTGACTTTCATAGCGTCATACTCAGTGATTAAGCCTCGTACGATCATTTTTTTCTCATTGCCAATATGGATCACCGGCTGTCTCTCTTCTAGCTTCCCTGCGCCAGCATCTTGCTCGATGGAGATGACTGTTCCTTCAATTTTGCTATGTATCGTTAAATCTTCTATTTGTGCCTTTACTTTTTCTTGGTTAAGCTCCGCTTGTTTTTGTTCTAATTCAGCAGCTTTGAGTTCGAGTTCAAGCTGATCTCGCTCGTTTTTCGAATCAGAGCCCACCTTTTTTCCCTGATTTTCATCTAATGTATTGAGTCTATTTTGTAATTGTTCAAGCTTTAGTGTACTTGATTCAGCCGCAAGTGCTTGCTGCTGTTCTTCAAGCTCCAGTTCCTTATTTTCATATGTTAGGAGCGGTGTTCCAACTTTCACCTTTTCTCCTTCTTTCACAGCGATATGATTCAGGCTTCCCTTCTCCTCTTCTGTATAAATGAATTGCTCCTCCGAGAATGAAAGTGTTCCAGGCGTCATCACCGTAGAAGTTATTTCTTTTGATGCAAGTTGGACTGTTTTAAATGATGCCGTAGAGGCAGGCTTTGATTGGTTTTTTGCAATATTAAATCCAATGAATAGACCAATCACAATAATGATAATGGATCCGATAATGATTTTCTTTCTCATAAAAACATTCTACCCCCAGCTTACTGCATGTTGATGGTGATCGTAGTTCCTAGATATTGAAAAATTAAAGATAATACATAAAAGACACTCACAATAATCCAAGATATTCTTGGCGAAATGCGGCCGACTTTGATCAATAAAAAGCCTGTTAAAACAAGATTCCAGATCACAAAAAGATCGATATTGGCTAACACGGCATGCCATGGACCAGACATTCGAATGAATGCGTTTAATGAGGTAACCGTGATATCTTTTGGCACATGAAAAAAAATGATCGCCAAATGAGAAATAATCGTACCAATGATCGTAATAGGCGTGATATACAGTACACCTGAAAACAGCTGATGAAATGTTGCATCACCTTTTGCCAAAAAGACGATGAACTTGTATACAGCAGTATTAATGACAATCCCAATGACCAGACCAATGAGCGTGATCACATAAACGAAAGGGATTGGTAAAATTAAATCTGCCCACAATCCTTCATTCACTAGCTGAGACAAATAAGTGACAACAACTGTTAATACAAGCACACATGATAAAGGCCACCAAACGAATGGCTGCTCCCACACTCTTTTTAAATGCTCTGATGGTCTTGTGCTTACTCCAATCATTGTGGGTTTTGGCGTTGTTTCTTTCATCAAATGTCATCCTCTCCATGTGCTGTAAGTATGGAATCGTTTTTTCATACTCTTGTTGTTCCTATTTTATCAAAAGATTGCCAATAAGTGATAGATCATTTGATTTTCTTATTTTCATAGTGATAGGATTGAATCTATTATTCTATTTTCATGAACGACATCCTTCAAATGATACCTTGATCCGACCATATTCATATGAAAAAATCATGATTTTACTGACTGAAAAACATTTTATGAAGTAAACAACATGTCTTTCGGAATAAATATCCTTTTCCTTTGGATTCAGATGGTCTCAGTTAGACACAACAATTTTTTGTTAAAATATTCCTAGTAATTTCAATGAATCCCGGCTTTATAGGACTATGTTTAGCGCCTTTTATAGAACAGATGAGCCTTTAGTATCAATACTTTCATATTAAAAAAATAAAAATAAAAGGATTTTACTTGATCAAATGTTATTTTTTCATATAATGTAAAATAGAGGTAGGTTAAATGATAGTGGAAATGGAGTCAAGTGAATGTTAAGAGAAAAATTGAAAATGCAATTGATTTTACTTTATGAAAAGGAACAAGAAGCATGGCAATACTTTAGAAAGGAAAGAGAACTGATTTATCATGAGCTCAAATTACTTGATATGAAAGAGAGCAGACCTTCTAATGACAAAATATACTACGCAGCAAGGTGTGT
This sequence comes from Bacillus sp. FSL K6-3176, assembly GCF_038003325.1. Classification (NCBI taxonomy): domain Bacteria; kingdom Bacillati; phylum Bacillota; class Bacilli; order Caryophanales; family Bacillaceae; genus Bacillus; species Bacillus sp. FSL K6-3176. The sequence goes on along the minus strand of NZ_JBBOOX010000001.1, from coordinate 1,405,520 downwards.
AGATATTATTAAAGAAAAAAAGGGAAGCATCGTGAGCACAAAAGAACTAAAAGAACAGCTTCAAGCTCAAACAGATTTCAATGTGAGACGAATCAGCGAATTGTATGATCTCATTCAACAGCTCGATCCTCACATTTCTAAAGCACGCCGGGGATGTTTTATTTACGAAGATCATACCCAAGTACCTCTACAATCTTTTCACACATAAAAAAATTGGTTACAGCCGCCGGCCATAACCAAATCCTCTAATATCTATTATCCACCACTTACAGGAGGAATGAGTGCAACAGTGTCCCCGCTACGCACTTCAGCATTTCCCCTCGTATATATTTCGTTGACTGCAACCATCACGTTTTGTGCAGTATCAACACCATATACCTCCTGTAATTCTATTTTAATCTCATCAACCGTTGTTTGATCTTTTTGAATGATGATTTGTTGTTTACCGGCCTTCTCAGCAAGGCCGGCGAACAATAATACGCTAATCATGCCGCTTCCCTTCTTTCTCGTTAAGTTGGAGAGTACTAGGTTTTCCTTCCGGGTATGAAACGGTTTCAAGCTGATCACCTATCCAAGCCTCTCCATCTTCCCAGTATTCCTTTTTCCAAATAGGAACTATTTCCTTTATTCGTTCAATCGCATATTCATTGGCTTCGTATGCAGCTTTCCGATGAGGTGATGAAACAGCTATTGCCACTGCAATGTCACATATCTCAAGAGTGCCAATACGATGCACAATAGCAGCTTCTGTATCGGGCCAGCGTTTTTTTATTTCTTGTCCAATTTGACTCAACATATTTTCCGCCATTGGTATGTATGCTTCATATGTTAAACGCAGCGTTTTTTTGCCATTTGTCCATTCTCTTACCGTGCCTATGAATGTCGTAATGGCTCCCGCTTTGCGTCTTGTGACATGCTGAATCAATTCATTCACATCAATTGGCTCTTTTGTGATCTTAAAAAGTTCATTCATACAAGGCTTCCCCCTTCAATAAATTAAAAGCAAATGTGATCCCGCGCTTATCAAATGCTGAAAACACAGGAAACGGGTATTTCTCAGTGAATTGTATTTCTTTATTGAAATAAATGGCTGCTTGTATATGAGAAAGTGTTGAAAGATCAATGAGTTCCTGTTCGTCTTTGACACACAGGATTTTGCGGTAAGGCGCCTGTTTGTATCCTTCGATCAAGACGGCATCTAAAGGAAGATGCTGACACATGTTGAGTAGTTGTGCGAATGTCATGTGCCCTATGAAAAAGTGACATTCACCTTCTCCCTCCACACCTGCGGCAAATGCACCCGCTTGAACATATCGATCCGTATCTTTTTGTTTGAACAGACGGTCTGGCTTTCCGCCATGTCCGTGATGTTTGAAGCAGCCTAGCTGCATTTCTTCTTCATCCGCCAGCTGACATAATTTTTCGATCAGCGTCGTTTTACCACTATTTTGATAGCCCACGACTTGTAGAATGTTTAATTTGTCATCCAACATGGAGCACCGCCTTCGTGGTGAAATAGCAGAACGCTGACCTGGTCACCTGCACTAAACCCTCTTGTTCCTCCGGGCAATACAATGAAACAATCAGCATGAGCAATCGATGTCACAGCACTAGATTTATCAAGACCTGTTGGCGTCACACTCAGCTGACTGCCAGTGAAATCAAGTGATGCTCTAACAAATCGTGTGAACGGATTGGCTTTTGGAAAATCATGTGTCAGCTTCGCCTCAGAAAAAACGGGAAATGGATTTTCTTTCAAACACCATTTATAAATGATCGGTTTGACAAATAGTTCAAAGCCAACAAAACAGGCAGCTGGATTTCCTGACAGCCCATAAAGCAATTGACCATTTGGCAACGCCGCAACGGTCGTCACACTTCCAGGTCTCATGGCCACTTTATTAAACAACACCTCTGCACCTAGTTTTTCATAAATAGCAGGTAAAAAGTCAAAATCACCTACCGATACACCGCCTGTTGTGATGAGCATATCAACTTTGCTTAAGGCTGCTTTTACTGCTTCATAGCTTTGATCAAAATCATCGGATACACCGCCTAAATCAAGCGGTTCTCCTCCAGCTTCAAGAACCTGGGCGTACACCATACTTAGGTTACTATTTCTAATTTTACCGTCCACCATGGCATCACTTACTTGTAGGAGCTCGGTACCTGTTGAGATGATACCGATCACCGGTTTTTTGGCGACTGGCACAACCGCATACCCGAACGTTGCCAATATCGCCGTCACGCCTGGGGTTACTTTTGAGCCTTTTTTGATCATGACGTTCCCTTTGAGGGTCTCTTCTCCTTGCCGAGAAATATTGTCACCCTTTTTCAGAGGTCTTTTAAGTGACATCATTGATTTGCCGTCTTTTTTAAACGTTTTCGTCAATTCGAGCATGATCACAACATTTGCTCCTTTTGGAATCTTCGCTCCTGTCATGATGCGAATCGCTTGAAAAGGGCCGATCGTTTTTGCAGAAACAATACCTGCCCCTATATGATCAATGACCTCAAATTCAACCGGATGCTCGCTCGATGCATCCTTTGTATCTTCTGCTCGAAGTGCAAAACCATCATACGGAGAACGATCAAAGGCAGGAACATCGTGATCTGCTAAAATATCCTCTGCAATCCATCTTCCAAGGCTGTTCTTTAAAGGAACCCATTCGACTTGTCCATGTTTTTGAAATTGGTGGACTTTCTTTACTGCCTCTTCTACTGGAATTGGCTGTCGTCTTTCCATCACTTCTCACTCCTATATGCCTAGCAGTCTTGCTAGTAATGAATTGGCTACTTTTTCATCATTTGTCCCATGGATTAATACACGTCCTCCTTTAAAACAAACGATACGGTGTCTTTCATAGCGTATATGAATTAAAAAATCGTTCACTTCCACCTCACAAATAGAGGACAGACGCTCTTTTACATGCTGAAATGAAAGGTTTTCTAAATCCTTAGATATGATTTGAACGGTGTCACGTCCGCAAAGAACCGCTGTTTTTTTGCGCTGTTCCTGTAAATATGGATACGTTCTATTTGTGCCGCAAGATGGACAACTTTCCTGCTTCGTAAGAGATACATCCATTTTAAACGAAGACGACTGCCACAAATCAAACGTGACAAACTTTCGCTCCATTTGCTCTTCATGCCCTGTTAAATATTTTAATGCCTCTGTTTGCTGATAAGCCGACACCATTTGGACAGCCGGAGAAATAATACCAGCTGTATCACATGTCAAACCCCCAACAGGCACTGAGGTAAACACACATGATAAGCAAGGTGTTTTGCCCGGCAAAATGGTCATATACATTCCCTGACTGCTCACACAGGCACCGTAAATCCAAGGCGTATTTGTTTCTAAGGATAAGTCATTCATCACCATTCTTGTCTCAAAATTATCAGTCGCATCAATGACGATATTTGCTTTTCGGAATAAAGGTCTTAACAGCTCTACTCCTGCATCTTCAATAATGGCGTGTATGGTCACTTCATGGTTGATCTCTTCGAGACGTTTTTTCGCCGCTGCCGCTTTTGGCACATGCATCTTTGCATCGTGTTCAGTGTACAGCTGCTGCCGCTGTAAATTTGAGAATTCGACATAATCACGATCTACAATCGTCAAAGTACCAATTCCAGATCGGACAAGCCCTTCAGCAGACGCTGTTCCAAGTGCACCAGCTCCAACAATAAGGACATGACTTTCGGCAAGCGCAGACTGCCCTTTTTTCCCTACCGGAGGGAACAAGATTTGCCTTGAATATCGCTCGTTCAATATTGTTCTCTCCTCCTCGTTTTTATGTATCATATCATACCGTTTTCAGGTAAATCGCTTCTTTTATTGATATTGTGAAATTCATTTGGTGCCACGTTCAGTTCGTCGGCTGGAACAACCTGGACGTGAAGTTTTTGTAATAAATCTTTGATAGCTAATTGATTCTCTTTTAAACACGCAGAAATAAACGGAAGACTGCGGCGGTGATAAAGCGCAAATAACGGCTGTAATCTTCCCTGCACCATCGGAACCACAGCATCTACATGCTCATGGCAATAAGAAGATAAAGCGACGGCTGTCTCTTTTCGTATGAATGGCATATCACATGCCGTCACTAAATACCACTCTGCTTCTTGCTTTTGCATAGCGGTATATATACCTGCAAGCGGGCCATACCCACGCACCTGTTCATCATCTAACCAAACAGCTTGTTCCCCTCTTGCTTTGAAAAAAGGCAGAAGCTTAGGGTGACTGATGATGACGGTTTCCCCTTTCAAAAGTTGCTCTTTCACATGTTCATATAGTGGTTTCCCCTGATAGACATGACTTGCCTTTGGCTCTCCAAAACGCCTAGAAGCACCTCCGGCTAGTATCACATTCACTATTCTCATCATCTCATCCCCTTTGATATGGTTGTTCTAATCGCACTCATTTCGCATACTTTATTGATAACATGAATAAGGAGGGTCTACCTATGAACCGGCGCCATGCTTCTCCCCTATTCCATGATCTGTCTCAAGAAAATCTATTTTTAAAAGCTGAAACGGCCAAATATCAACAGATGATTTCAGATTTACAGTCCACGTATACCTATGCTAAAAACAAGAAGCTATCTCAAGAATATCATGAGATGAAAAAGGATTTCACTCAATTAAAACAACAATTGGATGAAATGACCATTGACCAAGACGAAGCATCATCTAAAATACAAGATCTCTCTTATAGCAAATCGGAATTATTACATAAAATCGTCCTTCTTCATGAAATGCTGCAAAAGGAAACCTATCATAGACGAAAAGAAACAGAGGAAAAGCACCGATTGCATTTGAAGGTTGTAAAATATAAAGAAATGTCTCAGCAACTACAGGAGCGATTACTAGACCAAGATAAACAGCTTGCAAAAGAGGAGAAAAAAGGAAATACTTTATCCGCCGTGATTGAAAAACTGCAGCAAACTCTAGGCGATAAAAACGCAGAGCTTCATTTATTACAAGAAGGCGTCCGGCATCTACAGGAGCGTTTTTATGAAACACAAGAAAAATTACTGCAAATCGAAAAAGCAAAAGAAGCCATTTTTTATGAAACGCTCACGAGCTACCAAAAACAGTTGGCCGAAAGCGAGGAATGGATCGCTTCTCATTTTGCTGATATCGACCAGTCAGCCCAAACAAATGCCGAGCCGTTCTCACAAGACCCTATTTTACAAACAACCGAAGAAATAGGACCGATTTTGAAGAAACTAAACGAACAAGTAGAAACGCTCCAGGCAAAAGTTGATGCGGTGCAGCGGAGTGGAGAGGTCATGACAGTGAAGATCGATGGATTTAAAAAACAGCGCGACAACATGCCCAAAGAACGAAAGATTGTCTATACAGTTGATCAAAAAAAGTGATTCATTCATCACGTACGCAAGAAAAAACTGCTGGCATTTACGCCCAGCAGTTTCTTTTTTATTTATTCGTCTTCTGTTTGAATGTCGCCTTCTAAAATATACTGTCCGCGATAAGGTTTCTTCACTTCTGGGTACATTTTAATTAAGCTTTGCATAAACGTTGTCATATTTGGAATTTCAAGACCGCTCTCTTTTTCAATCTCTTTTTGAAGTTCAGAGCTTTTAATCGCCGCATTATGACGCTTTAATGTTTTGATTGCAGCTTCACGAAGCTTAGCTGCCTTTGATCCAGGTCTAGCTGTGCCTCTTCTGCGTCTTGTAGATCCTTCAGGAATACCTACAGGTGCACCATTTAGCTGACCTGTTCCTAAAGATGATGTAACGTTTGACTGCGTTTGCGCAGGCTGATTGTAGCTTCTCATTTCTTGTGCAGCCAGCTCAGCTAATACAGGCAGTGAATCTGTTTTTCTCTCTGTACGTACTTCTTTTTTTGTATCTGTGACGAGACCTGTACCTTGACGGTCTAATTCTCTTAGTTTTGCGTAAATCGCATCTCGTTCAATTTGATATTCACGGATGACCTTTACTTCTGCTTCATTTAATTGTTCCAATCGTAAACGTAACGCTTCCCTCTCATTAAACAATGGATTTCCCCCTCATCATATAAAAAATATTCTATAGTAAATATTAGATTAGAAAACTAATTTTATCAACTATTTTTTTATCATTTTACAGTTTGCTATCAGATAGGTATTTCCAACTAAAATTTTGCCAAAGAAGAAAAATCGGCACCCATTTCATTGCCACTATAGGCTTTTGACCACCTTTAAAATATTGTAAAAATTTTGAATAAATGCTTATACTACTTGATTTATATAGTTATTTACCAAACTGAAATTTCTTTTGTGCAAAAACGTTCTGAATAGTAAAAAGTTAAAATCTTTACATTTTCATTTCAAAATAAAAATGTAAATAGGTCATAATACCTTTTTATTTCAGGAAATTTTTTTAATGAAATCCCTCATTTTCTCTTTTCTTAGGCATTCCACCTACAATCATATTCATCCAGTGCAATATGTCTCCTATTTTTCCCCATGAAAAAACCCCCATTCATGGGGGGAAAGCCTATTCTGCAGCCTTTTCAGACTCAGAAAGAACTCGATTGACACGTTTTTCAAGCATTTTCATACCGCTTCCGCCAGCTTGGAAGTGGCGTAAAGCACCTGTTTTATCGAATACATAGTAAGCTGGTACATATTCGTTCTCAAATGCTTCTGTTAATTTATGGTCGCTGTCTACAAAGATTGGCTGTGTGATTTCATGCTCATTTGCAACCTCTTTGATTTTTTCTAGATCAAGGTCATCCTCTGAACGTGGCATATGAACTGCGATCACGTTTAGTTGATCCTTGTATTCATCACGGAATTGGTTCACTTGCGGCATCGCCTCTTTACAAAGGTGACAGCTAACTGACCAGAAGTGGATCAATGTTGGTTTATCACCAATTAATTCTTCTCTTGTTACTTCTCCATTTAACCATTCTTTTGCACCAGTTAGTTCCGGCATTGGTTGACGTAATTTCATTTTGAAGCGCCTCCATCCATTGTATGTCTCGAAACAAAAAAGTCTAACATCAGTTAGACCCCAGCATGTAGACAAACCCTCGCATTCTTTTTCGGTCCTGCGTGCTGGTACTCACGAATGTCACATTCGCTTCGCGCCAGTACTCGTTCTTCCTAGACTTCAAAGGTTTTCTATCACGCTGAAAAGAAGACAAAGGGCTAAAATCAAGTTCATTTTAGCCCTTTGTCAACAATCTGAAGGTCTAACACCCGTTAGACTGTTTCTTCAACTATCAATTAAAGTGTTTTTTGACCAGGTTTCCAGTTCGCTGGGCAAAGTCCACCAGTTTGTAATGCTTGAAGAACACGTAGTGTCTCATCTACATCACGACCGATATTGTTGTGGAATACTGTTTGATATTGAAGTTCGCCTTCTGGGTTAATGATGAATAGACCACGAAGTGCAATTCCTTCTTCTTCAATTAAAACACCGTATTCTCTAGATACTGTGTGGTTTGTGTCAGCAGCTAGTGGATATTTTAATTCACCAAGACCATTGTCTTTACGATCTGTGTTGATCCAAGCAAGATGCGTATGGATTGTATCAGTAGATACACCAATGATTTCTGCATCTAAATCTTCAAACTCATCATAACGATCGCTCATTGCTGTAATTTCAGTTGGACAAACAAAAGTGAAATCCATTGGATAGAAGAAAAGAACTGTCCATTTGTCATTCTTGATGTTTTCCTCTAAACTCACTTTACCAAATTCCTTATTAGCAAGTACTGCTTCCATTTCAAAACGTGGAGCTTGTTTTCCTACAAAACGCTCTGCCATATGTAAATCCCTCCAAAAATAATATCTTTATACAGACTTCTTAGCTGTATATAAAATGAGAATCAATAGGTTGAATTCTCATTTAGTTAATAACTTCACAAATATAATTATAATACTTAAGCGATTTTTAGTCAATATTAATTAATAATAAATTTAATTAACGATTTGTCACAATCTCTCGCTCCAACTATTAAAAGTTTAACATGACTTGCATAAGGGAACAAATGATTAGCTTCTCATTTCGCACATACATAGAAAGGTTTTGAAGATCATGAAAGCACTTGAACAAGTAGATTGGGTTTCCATCATCATGAATATCAGTATGATTTTTCTAAAACTCATTGCTATTTTTGTGATTTATTTTATCATCAGAGCGATTGGAAACAAGATGATTAAGCGTGCCTATTCAGCATTCTCTGAGAAGCACGATGTCTCTTTATCACGAGCTCAAACGCTGCAAAGTCTTACCTTAAATATTTTCGCCTACTTGCTGATTTTTATTCTAGTTGTGATGATCCTCGACTTATTTCACTATAACCCAACCGCCTTGCTGGCTGGCGCAGGTGTTGTAGGACTTGCCATTGGATTTGGCGCTCAGGGATTAGTGAGTGATATTGTGACAGGCTTCTTCATACTGCTCGAAAAACAATTTGATGTCGGCGAGTATATAACGGTTGCTGGTTTCGATGGGATCGTTGAACAAATTGGACTGAGAACAACACAGCTTAGAAGCTTTGATGGCACTCTTCATTTCATTCCGAACCGAAGTATACTGAATGTAAGCAATCATTCACGAGGGACGATGCAGGCACTCGTTGATATCGAATTATCCCCAGATGAAAATGTGGATCAGATGATCAGCACTTTGCAAACAGCCTGTGATGAAGTTCGTGAGAGCATGCCGCAAATCATCGAAGGTCCTCAAGTCGTTGGAGTGGAATCATTTGGCTCCTCATCCCTCGTCCTTCGCATCATTGCAAAAACTGAAACGATGGAGCAGTGGCGTGTCGAACGAATTCTGCGTAAAAAAATGAAAGACGTACTCGATCTAGCCAAAGAGCAAAAAGAACCAGGATATTAATATCCTGGTTCTTTTTTGTTAGTTTTATTGAACACGCTGTTCTACTTCTTGACAAATTTCATCAGCCGTCATACCTGACGCTGTAATAACAGATGCCTTTGTCGTTGTGTCTGAAATGCCAAGAACATTTGAATCTAACCCTGTGACCACATAACAGTCACACTGATCCATTTGCTGTTCATTTTGAATTCGTACGACATCATACCCTTTTTGCTTCAAAAGTTCTTCTACATCGGATAAAGATGGTTCTACACCAATTCTTGTCATAATCAAGAACACCTCCTGTTCATAAAGTGTACAGGAGACCATTTGATTATTCATTCACCTGCTTGCTTTTTAAAATAAGCCGTCATGACGTTCACAGCTGTTTCAATCGCATTTTCGTCAGGCGTGAGTTTTGCATGGTGCAGACCATATTCTGAATCTACCCCTAGCCAAAACATGAACCCAGGGTATTTTTTCAGCATGTAGCCGAAATCTTCTCCTGTCATCGCTTCTCTGCATTCAATGACGTTCGCAAGACCTTCTTCGGCTACATATGACATAAATTCTTCTGTCAAATCCTTTGAATTGTCCACTTCGTAATAAGATGAAGGGTATCGAACTGTCGCCTTGCATTCATAGCCAATTTCAATTCCCTTTGCAAGTGCTTCAATTCGTTTTCTCACCTTTTCCATAGACTCTGGCGAGAGCGTGCGAATGGTTCCATCAAGCTTTGCGTGCTGCGCAATGATATTTTGAGCAGTGCCACCTGTAATCGTGCCAACTGTAATGACGGCACTATCAAGAGGGTCCACATTACGTGAAATCACCGATTGCAGCTGCCCTACTAGTGCACTTGCAGCCACCACCATATCATTTGCTAAATGAGGGTATGCGGCATGCCCGCCTTTTCCTTCAAGATCGATCACAAGCTCACTCGTATTAGCAAATAATAGGCCCGGCTTTGTTGCAATCGTGCCGACTGGATATTCAGGTGCAATATGCAGCGCTGTAATAAAGTCTGGCGTCCACTTTTTTAGAACATCACTTGCAAGCATTGGTTCAGCTCCGCCTGGCCCTTCTTCTGCCGGTTGGAAAATAAATAGCAGATCTTCTTTGATTGGCTGATGCACGAAATGATCAATGATACCAAGAGCAATGGTCATATGAAGATCATGTCCACATGCATGCATGTAGCCTTCATGTACCGATTGAAATGGGTAGCCCGTTTCTTCAGGGATAGATAATCCGTCCATATCTGCACGATACGCAAAGACACGCGCAGGATTTGTCCCTTTTACTTTCACAAAAAGTCCAGTCCGCCATGTTTCCATCTCAATTCGATCTGTTGGGTACGATTCGAGATGCTTGATGAGGTAAGCTTGTGTTTTAAATTCCTTAAAACCAAGCTCAGGAATTTGGTGCAAATCTCTTCGAATGGATATTAATTGCTCACGATTTAACAAGTGAACTCGCTTCCTTTCCTCTATACGAATAAGACGTGGATATATCATCCACGTCTATGTCTTCAGCTGCGAATTGTGTCAATTAAAGCTGACGCAGTTCTTGTTTGATTTCAGTTTTACCTTTTGTTTTTTCATCAATGTCTTTGATTTTCTTTGCAGGTGTACCTGCTACAACCGTGTAAGGCTCGACATCGTTCACAACGATCGCTCCAGCTGCTACAACTGCACCTTTTCCAATTGTCACACCTTCTAAAACAACAGCGTTTGCACCGATGACAACATCATCTTCTACTACAACTGGCTTAGCAGAAGGCGGCTCAATAACACCTGCAAGAACAGATCCCGCACCGATATGACAGTTCTTACCTACTGTCGCACGGCCGCCAAGAACAACGTTCATATCAATCATCGTACCTTCACCGATGACTGAACCGATATTAATAGAAGCACCCATCATGATGACTGCATTATCGCCAATTTCCACTTGATCACGAATGATTGCACCTGGCTCAATACGTGCTTTGATGTTTTTCAAATCCAACATAGGAATCGCAGAGTTACGACGGTCATTTTCCACGACAACATCTTCAATTTTGTCTTTGTTTGATGCTAGAGCTTCTTGAATTTCGCTCCACTCACCGAAGACAACACCAGTGTTACCTGTGATAAATGTTTTTGCATGTTCACCAAATTCAATACCTTCTAAGTCCCCTTTAATGTAGACTTTCACAGGTGTTGATTTTGTACTATTTTGAATAAATGAAATAATTTCATTAGCGTCCATTTGTTTCATGTATGTATGTCCTCCTCTTAATTTATACTTCATTACTGTACCAAAGGAGAGTTTTAATGACAAGTGAAAGAATCGTCTGCGCCTTGGCAAATAAAACAAGCGGGCCTCTTTATCCCGCTTCTTGCTGGTGAAGATGAACAAATTGTCTACCAAAAGAAATCAATTCCTCTTCCTCGTTTCCTTCTGGATTCAGCTCAATTTTGATGGATGGTAGGACGATATCACCGCCCAGTTCTTTCACTTTTTCTTCAATTAAATCCACAGCTCCGCAAAAATGTTCATAAGATGTATCTCCAGAACCGAATACAGCAAATGCTTTACCCGTCAAATCCAGCTCTTCCATTTCCTCATATAGATCAATAAAATCATCTGGAAGATCACCATCTCCCCAAGTATATGCACCTAACAGAATGTGCGAGTAATCATGAAGAAGTTCAGCATCAATATCCATCGCTTCATGCCGGTCCACGCTAGCCCCAGCTTCCTTTAACCCTTTTTCGATTAAATCAGCCATTGCTTCTGTATTTCCTGACATTGTGGCATACACCAATAAAACTTTTTTCGTCACTTTTTCTTCCTCCTTATTAATGAATCAGTGCAGGTTCCTCATAAGGCCTGACAAACTTACTTTCATATAAACCCGCACAGAAAAAATTCTCCTTTTGATTGGCGACACGAAAACCATGCCCTTTGATCGTATCAAACCACTTGAGCTCTTTTTGCTCTATATCAAGCTGATACACCTTAGAAAATCCATGCTCGTCCTGTGAGGTGGTCACGTACACAATGCCGTTATCCTCTGACACATCCAAAAATGATTCCTCTCGCGCAAAAGCTTGTGATTGAATATCATGCAGCATATTTGTATGTAAGTCTAAAATTTGAACAGATCCTCTTTTCCCTTTTTTAGAGCCCATCGCACAGACAAGGAGGTGTTCCCCGCAAAGCAACATAGAAGCAGTCATTCGGTGCTCTTCTCTGTTTAGGAGAAAAATCTGTTCACTTTGCAAGTCATACACCCATATTCCTCCATGCACCTCATGAATCTGTGTTCCAATATAAAGATAATCACCGGCTACACATAATGAGCGAATCACAGGGGGCTGATTTACATGAGCAAATGGCTTCATAATTTCCCAGGAAATTCCGAAATCGGTTGACACATAAATACTATGCTTTCCATGTGCGCATACAAACCCATCTTTGCGTCCTGTAATAGACCAAACAACTGCATTTGTCGGAAAAGATGATAGCGCCCATGTGTGGCCCTCATCTCCTGATCGTATGACAGTTCCATTTTCACCAACACCGAACAAATACGGACCAATATAACTGATAGCGTGGATTTTATGCTTAAGCTTAAAAAGCTGCTGCCATCCGCCCTCCACACTGTAATGAAAAATACCTTCTCGTTTGACAGCAACAAAGTAGCCGCCACTTTTAGACGCAGCAACAGCTGTCGCACCTTTATGAAACATGATTTTCAACTCTTTTCTCAGACAATGATGCCCACGTTAAAAAGCTCGTTGCAAACTCCTCACAGCACGCCACATCTTCATCTGTATCTGGCGCAAGTTCCATTTTCAATGTTTCAGGAAATACGGATGCACCTGTCGATTTCAGCATGTCATGAAAGGTATGAACAGCCTCGCAAAACTTCGGATAACTGTAATCGCCTGATCCAAATACCGCCGCTTTGATGTGAGAAAGTTCAAGGGATGAGACCTCTTCATAAAAATCTTCAGCTTCATAAGGTAAATCACCGTCACCCCATGTGTAAGAGCCGATCATGACATAATCGTATGAAGAAAGATCTTCTGCACTTGTGTCGTCAAATTCCATCATCTCTGTCTCTATCCCTTTTCCTTCAAGCGTTTGTTTTAAGATCGCTGCCATATCTTCCGTATTGCCAGACATACTCGCAAATGCAATTAGTGCTTTCATCTATTGGTCACCTCATCTAAATGATAATCATTTTCAATTATTATATGTACACTTTAAATGATAATGATTTTCATTGTCAAATGTTTTATGAAAAGGTGCTGTTCAAAATACACATGACGTACATCAAAAAACCGCTCATTCCAATTGGAAGGCGGCTTTAATTGATCATCACTCTATCTCTTTGTGATGTACTCTTTTTTTATTTCTGAATAAAATATGGACCGCAATCGGTTTCGTGCGTCATCACAAATGTCCAATTTTCTTCCCAATCCATGACATACAGATCGCTATAGTCCATGTGTCCGTCTGTATATGGCAATTCCTTCACTGACAGGTCAGCGGCGTTTTCAAACAGATACGCTTCTTGAGTAAATTGATAAAAAAGAGTACATGTATGCTTTGATTGCTGATGAAAGGCGTTTATCGCTGCCTCTTTTTCAAGGCATTCAACTTTTCCCCAGCTACATAAGTGCCATAGGAAGCCATCCATTCCAATCTCTTTTTGTTCTTCTAAAGAAAGATGACTTGCAAAACGTCCACGCCATCTCTCGCGTAAATAAGTTCCCCACTTCGGTATATCCGTCTTCTTTTTTTGTTGATTTGTCATCATTTCTTCCAGCTTTCTTCTTTTTCAGTATGAAACATGTAAATCTATTAAAAACCCAATATCCTAAAAAAGCACCTCCTCTTCCAGAAGTACTTACACTGCCTCACTTTCAAGCATTTCTTTCACCACACCAACAAATGCTTGAACTTGTTTTAACTGAAAAGAGGCTTCATATCCTAACAGCCACGTGTCACGTCCGATTTGCTCTCCATTTGCGTCTACGAGCGGGGTTTTGTGTACGCTTTTCTCATGATCATATAGGGTGACCGAAGGCAAAATGGCGTAGCCGATACCGTGATAGGCCATTTGTTTACATGTCTCAATCTGGTCCACAAGAATCGTCTGTTTTGGCGACACTTTAAACTTTTGATGCCACCAGTGCTGAATTTCTTGATAATAGGTGCTATCACTTTTAAATTGAATAAACGGGCGTTCTGTCTCAATTAACTCATCCACGTCCTTGATGACAGAATCGACTAAATATAAATGATCGGTCATTAAGTATTCCTTTGTGCCCTTCCAATCAGGATTCCCGCGAATGATGCCGATGTGGACATGGTCTTCATACAGACTTTTAAGCATCTCACTGCTCCAGCCTGTCACAAGAGATACTTTGGCATTTGGGTATTTCTCGACATACCGCTTCAACACCTTTGGCAGCCAGTGCTGACCAATAATGGACGCAACTGCAAGCTTGAGTGTACCGTGAATGTCTCCTTCAAGCTCGTCAATTCTCTCTCGCACTCGATCCTGCTCAGTCGTGACCTCTTTGGCGAATTGAATAATCTGTTCGCCAGCTGAAGTGACTGTCAAGCCTTTTTGTGAACGAAAAAAGATTTTGGTTCCCCACTCTTTTTCAATCGTTTGCAGTCTTTGAGATAAGGCAGGCTGAGAGACAAAGAGCCGCTCTGAAGCCTTTCTCATATTCAATTCCTCACTAAGTACAACAAGCATATGTAACTCTTGAAGCTGCATGAACGCCCTCCTTCTCTTGATAAGTTTTTCTTATTTTATATAGTCATTATATAAATAATAGCTTATGAAGGCAAAAAAAATAAGCTGGGCTGCAGCTCATTTTTTTGCGGAATGAATGACCTCATTTAAGCGCTTTAATACAACACGCCGAGTGAAAATTCCTTCGAATACTTGCTCTTCATTTTCCACACAAACAAATCCATTATTCGTTACAGCGTGAACACCTTTTAAAACAGGATCCGTCGTTTTCAGTCTTGGAATATCTGATAGCATGACCTCTTCTACCTTCAATTGGTCGAGCTTTTCAAATTCAATTCGTTCTAAACCAAAGATTTTATCCATGATCATATTTGTTCCAATTAACCCGTGAAGGTGATAAGAAGCATCCAGAACAGGTATGGCTGTATATCCTGTTTTTGTCAGGACCAATAGGGCGTGCTCAAGATTATTTCCAATTTGAACGTGTGCCACTTTATCTGCATCAATCATATGCTCAGCTACTGTTGACTCAAGTAATTGAGCCGGTTCTATCTCTATCATGTTTCTTCGACCCCTTTTCTCTCAATCATCAATCATACATTCCCCTTTAACATTAAGCATAAACTAAAACGAATTTTGTCGAAAGATTTTTTTCTGCATAAAAAAGATACTCAGCGTAGAGTATCTAATAGAATGTTCAATCGATATTAATTCTCAAACCTTACTCTGTCATACAATGTGATCAATTTCTTATACGTATTGTCGTCGACATTTTTTGTTCCACATTCTATATCATTGATCTCACTGCTTAGTAATTCGACAGCATATTCCTGATTCAGTAATACGTTTAATAATAGCTTTTTCTCTTCTTCATTAAAACGATTTTCGATGACGCTCATTCAACATCAGGCCCCCTGTTTCATATATGCTTTTATATTGATTAGCAGGCGTTTGAATGTCTGCTTCCTCTCTATACAGCTAGAATAAGGAACTAGAATCGAATCGTCAACCGCACGTTTCGACAACGTTTGGAGAAAAATGACGGAATTTATTTTGTGTATCGATTGGCGTAGCAAAATGCTGCGTATGAGTCGGGTTTTATTTTTGCTTCAATTCCCATGGCTGTGATCATTCCGGTCATTTCCTGGATCAGCTCTTTTGTACTTCCTTTTTTGCCAATATCTAGATGGACTTCAAAACGAAGGTCTGCCCCTTCCTCAGCAAACGGAAGAAGCAAATCCATCAGTTCTGTTAAAGGTCCCTCAAGGATGTCTGCACATACCTTTTGGCTAAACGCTGTCTCTAATGAAATTTTTTCTCTAAGACTTTGTACAGGCCGATTCAACACTTGCTGCGTGAGACAGCCCCAAGCTCCTTTGCCGATCCGGTGAAGATGAATTGCAGTCATAAATGTTGTGACATTCTGATTGACCTGAGAGTCCGTACCAATTGATAGTACATAAACAGATCTCGGGTCTTTTTGAATAAAGTCTTTCATTCTCATGACAACATCAGAAAACGCTAAATGCTCTTCAGAAAGATTAAAGAAAAAAGAATCACTCACAGAAAGGAACTCCTTTTTAATGGTCTCTTATCCGAATATTGCACTGAATGATCATCTTCCATTTGTTCATCACTTATGAAGTGTATGCTTCCGCAATCAACGAAGGAATTCTCAGAAAAAACATTTCATACGATTCAGCTTAGGATTGTAGAAGCTCAAAAATCTCAATCGAAATCATATCAATGTTGTCAAATGGGAAAGTGTTTGGCTTATCCCCTTGTTGAAAAACAGTCAATTCAAACGTTTGATTCTTTTCGAAATACTTAACACTACAGATTTTCTCACCGTTCACTTCGAAATAACGCTGTGCCGGCTCGTTTGCAGCTTCTGCTGTCTCTTGAAGACTTTGCAGCCTTGTAATGATACCCATTAATTGTGACATTCTAAAAAAAGACTCCTTTCAAAAAAACAACTCAAGATGAACCCGTATTGATTATACACAAGTCCTACAAAGCATCATACCATAAAGTGTTCTCAGATGATATTTTTCCTCTTGAATTCAAAAAAAGAAAAAGAATCTGTTTTTTTATTTTGAGTCTTTTTTCTTATCTCATGCATCTTGTTTTTTATAAACCAGCCGATCTCATCAGGCGTTTCGCAATTTCGTCAAAATCTTCTTTTGAAATACCTGGAGCAAACTCTTCCGGCAAATCTCTATAATCTGGCACGGGTGCACCTTTTGGCGTGCCCTCAATAACTGTCAGCGGCTTTCCATCAATCGGATGGTTTCCTTTCCAAATTTGATTGATATCCTTATAATCCGTGTCACTAAATGTATACAGCTTTGTATGAACATTTTGATCTTCAAACTTTCTTGCAGAATCAAAGTATTTATTGTCGAGATTTGGAATCGGCAGCATCTTCCCAACATCTACTCCTGTCGCTACCTCAAGGGCTTTTGCATACGCCACAACATGTACGCCGCCTCTGACAAGTAAATAACCGATCATTTCTCTTGCCGTAGGGTGATCCGTCATTTCATATACGCGCATTTTATGCGTACGAGCTCCGCACTCTAGGAAGAAGTTATGAAGAAGATCCAGAATCAGATTACCACTTGAGAACACATTCTCACCTGTCCACGGCTTTGCCATGGAGTCAAACGGATAGCCTGTTTGTGCCGTTTGGATAAAATGCTGCGTATTTCGTTTATCAACAGCCGCTTTCATCGGGGTCGTATCTGGATCGCCCCCATGGGTGGTTCCCGTAATCATGAGATTGACTGCAGTTGTCACAAGCTCTACATGACCGAATTCTTCAGCTGTAATACTTGATACAAGATCATAAAATGGTTTGAGCTTTCGTTTCCCTCTAAAGTTAAACGATTGAAACATGTAGTTATTTAATGTGGACATTTCACCAAATTTTCCGCCGAGTAATTCTTGCACAGCCGCTGCACCATTTGCATCTGGGTGATCAGGCATTGGTAAATCAATCAGCAGCCGCTTGTCACGTTTGATCATGACTTTTCCCTCCTACTGTCTAACTATCATCATTTAAGGTGTATGGATGAATTGGGATGTCCTATGCATGAAGGGAATGATTGGCGCACAAAAAAAACTTGGCGGGGGTAGCGCCAAGTTTTTTGGATCTTGATCTGATAGAGGGGTTGGGGAACAGAGAGTAGCTTCTCTCTATAACTAAATGATAATGATTATCAGTTTCATTGTCAACCATTTTTTCTATCTTTTTTCTAATAAAAAAAACAGCCATGACGGCTGTTTTTAAATTAATCCTTCCTGCTCATATAGATAAGCATACGGAAGATCTACAAACAAATACACGTCTCCCTCTAACGGATAAGAAAACGTACGTATTCGTTCTCCAGTTTCTAAATCACTGTAGATATCGCTGAAGAATCCTTTTCCGCTAATTCTCATTTGAAGAATATTCGCTAGAAAATAAGGGCGCCAGCTCCAGTTTTTCTCTATATACTCTGGCTGAAACAGCCATTCTTTCTCTTTCTTAAACACATTCCCAGTGATTTGAAACCCTTCTTCATTACACATATAAATGCGAAAGCTGCAATCGGTTAGTTCATGTGCCAGTTTTTGTATAAGTTCATCATTTGTGCTGCATGATTTTTTTAACGTACTGACGGCTTGATGTATTCGTTTATAAAAGGTTTCAGAATGTTCATAGACAGCTTGGAGTTTCTTTTTCTCATGGGCAATGAATTGCTGAAATTCTTCTTTAAGCTGTTCTTTTCGTTTGTTCCGGTCAATTAATTGTGCCGCAGGCTCGTGAAGATAGAAGCCTTGAAAATATCTTCCGCCATTTCTCCATGCATATTGCAGCTGAAAATTCGCTTCAATGTCTTCATAGATTAAAGCCGCTCCTATTTTTCTTGCAAGAAGTGAAATGCTGTATAACACATATTCATAGGAAGGAGATGGAGACGAAGCTCTTAAAGCCTGTAGATCTATTTTTAATAGATCAGGTGAAAGCAGAGCAATCCGGTCAAGATTGCTGCTTTCTTTTCCTATATTAGATACGGCGATTTTGATCCCATATGTACGATAATACGTTAACGTATGGTAAAGCTGTTCAATGTCGCCGCTAAACGTATGTTCAGTAATTTCAATGACAAACCGGCTAAGCTGAATACCCTTTGCTTCATATTCTTTTAAAAGTTCTAAAAAACTTTCGCCATGATCAAGCATGAGGACGTTCGCATCATGATTAATAAAGATGAGCAAATCTTCATCTGCGGTTGTGAAGAGATCAAGCGCTTGACTTAATACTTTGTGATCTACTTCCAATTTATATTCGTCAGGAATAGATGAATCCGTAAAGAAGGAGCCTAGACTAACTGTTCCCGACTCAAGCTTCATTCTTCCAAGAATCTCATAGCCTATCACTTTTTGTTCCTCCGCACTGAAGATCGCTTGATAGTGCGGGAAAACATCTTCAATATTCGTTAAAATATCCAATGGATCGACCATTTTCATCACCTGCTTCTCTCTTTGTGTGATTATACCATATCAAAAGCAGGTCTTACACGGTCATTCAAAATGGTGATTGGTTGAGCCATTGCCCCCCATCCATCGTGATACAATCTCCATTCATATAAGATGCATGCTCAGATAATAAGAAACTCGCAAGTTCTGCAATTTCTTCTGGTGTGCCAAGTCTACCGAGCGGAACACTATCTAATGTTCTTTGGGCAGCCTCTTCTGATTCCCACAGTTTATCTGCACCACCTGTTCTTTCAATTGGCCCCGGCGCAATGGCATTTACGCGAATGCGATATTGCTTTCCCCATTCGACTGCAAGCGTTCGGGTAAGCGACAGTACGCCTGCTTTTGCGGCTGCTGAATGCGCTACACCAACACCAGCCCCCCATGCATATGTGGCGACCATGTTGATCATACTTCCGCTTTTCTTTTGACGAATCCAATAGTTGCCCACTGCATGGCTGCAAAAAAAGGTGCCATTTAGCACAATATCTATGACCGCTTTCCAGCCGTTAGGAGAAAGTTTTTCTGCTGGAACTAAAAAGTTGCCTGCTGCGTTATTAATAAGTGCATCCACATCACCAAATGTATCTACTGCAAACTTCACCATTTGATCAGCATCTTCTGGATGTCGCACGTCCATTTGAAAATAAGCGATCGAACCACCTTGCTGTTTGATTTCATTTGCCGTTGTTTCAAGGGTCTCTTCTGTTCTTCCAGTAATCAAAACATTCCAGCCCCCGAGTGCCAAATGAGTCGCCATCGCCTTTCCCATTCCGCTTGATCCCCCTGTGACAATCACTGTTTGCTTCGTCATTTGTTCTCCCCCTTTGTGGTTTTGAATGACTATTCATTCATTATCCGTCTATCATATCATGATTTCCCCTCCATGCACCATATGGGAGATTCATCAAAAATCATGCTATACTTAATTTTATTTTTAAAGGAGACTTATATGAAGCAACTTTCCCGCAGGCAGTTTTTAAAAGGAGCAGCTGGTGCGAGTATTCTCGGACTTTTGGCGACCACATCCGGTTATGGCTATGCTCGGTACATTGAGCCGCGCATGATCGACACCGTATCACTCACTATTCATGATGCTCAGCTACCGGCTTCTTTTGACCAATTTAAAATTGCGCAATTTAGTGACGTTCATTTAAGTGATACATTCCCTGCAAAAGATTTAGAGACTGTTGTCCAAAAGATCAACGCTGCATCTCCCGATCTCATTGTGTTTACAGGTGATCTTGTTGATTTTGAATCATCGATTGAAGAACATGAAAAAGCCAAAGCCTCTTTGTCTAAGCTTGATGCTCCGTTTGGAAAGTTTGCCATATGCGGAAATCATGACTACGGACCATTTGGCATTGATCTATATGAGGAAACGATGAAAGCTTGCGGTTTTACATTATGTAAAAATGAAGTATTTCACTTAGAAAAAGAAGGCGGACGCATACAGATTGCTACACTGGATGATCTCATGATGAGTATGCCTGATTACCATTTCATTAAACGAGAAGTCTCTTCTGATCTCTTTACGTTATTGCTTGTGCATGAGCCTGATGCCGCACTAGAGCTTGAAACAATACCTATTAACTTGCAGCTTTCTGGGCATACGCATGGTGGTCAAATACAGCTTCCTTTCTATGGACCGATTCTCACAGCACCTTTTGGGCGTACATATGTCGAAGGCTTATACGGTAGTTATCAGCACCGTATCTATGTCAACCGCGGGCTTGGGACAACTAGACTGCCGCTTCGGTTTTTAGCCAAACCTGAAATCACTTTTTTCACCTTAACATCTCACGTGTAAAGAGAAGCCAAATCACCTTTTCCTGCATATGTATAAACAAAGATCATTCTCATGACAAATGTTAGGAGAAACCTTACTGGGCCTGATCCCGTCCATATAGTATATGTGAGGCGGGGATCATGGCTTCTTTTATTTGAGTAAAAGGAGTGTGCTTTCGTGCTGCGATACACGGTAAAAAGTGGAGAAACACTTGCTTCTATAGCACTTGATTTTCGAACAACGACAGATGCTTTAAAGGCTGCAAATCCGTCACTTCAAGCCCGCGAGCCAGAACAAAATGAAGTCATCATCATCCCTGGGTTACCGGATCCTAACACGATCCCTTACCGCATATCTGTGTCAATTTCAGCGAAACGTCTCGTGCTGTTTTCTGGATCACAACTCTTGCGATCATACCCGATTGCAACCGGCAGAATATTAAACATGACACCGACAGGTTCTTATTATATTGTCAACAGACAGCCAAACCCAGGAGGTCCCTTTGGCGCCTATTGGCTGAGCCTTTCAAAAGTTCATTACGGCATCCATGGAACGAATAACCCGTCTTCAATTGGTAAAGCTGTGTCTAGAGGGTGCATTCGCATGTACAATCAGAATGTCATCGAACTTGCTTCAATAGTTCCAAATGGAACACCTGTGACCATTAGCCAGTAGGAGAAATCAATTGTACGAATGGTTAAAATTTTATATGATAGAAAGTGGGATCTTCAGGTTAAGGAGCGTATTTATGGATATTTTTAAAAACAGAAATTTTGTTCGTCTCTTTTTTGCAGCACTTGCCTCGCAAATGGGGACAACAGTAGGCAATATGGCGTTTGCCTTTTATTTGCTCGATCATTTTAGTCATCAGCCCGCTTACGCCACTTTAGCAGAGCTAATGTATTCACTGCCTACGATCTTTGTCTTTTTTATGGTCGGTGTGGTCGCAGACCGTTTTGATCGTAAAAAAGTCGCAGAGAATTGTGATTGGATACGAGCTGGGCTGACGATCGTTTTATTTATCGTCATTTATTTTAATTCACTGCCGCTTATTTTCTTGATCTTGTTTATACGAAGCGCCATTACGAAATTCTTCTATCCAGCTGAAGCCTCTCTCGTTCAGGCCATTTTAAATAAAGATCAATATGCAAAAGCGGCTGGTTTAAATCAGATGCTATTTAGTTTATTTATGGTATTTGGTGTTGGAATTGGTGCCATTATGTATAAAACGATTGGACTTCACGGTGCCATTACCATTGATTTGGTCAGTTTTATTGTTTCTGGTATTCTCATTCGATCATGCAATATTCCAATTGAAGCACGACAGCCAAATGGACAAGCAGGCTGGAAAGGCATGACCGTTAAAACGTCTCTAAAAGATTTTAAAGAAGGCATTCTCTATATTTTAAAAAATAAATTATTGGCTTCTTTAATTTTCGGCTTTTTTGTTTTCGGTCTTGTGAATGGCGCATTTGCCGTTCTTCCGATGTTTACAATGAAATACGGTCTTTCACCGGACCATTTTGAACTGCATACATCCTTTTTTACAATCGCGATTGGTGCCGGACTTCTAGTTGGAAGCTTACTTGGCTCTATTCTTGCGAAAAAGGTAAAAATGCAATATCTCATGTCGATTCCAATTCTAGTTGCAGGTATTTTAATTTTTGTCCTTGGTTCTACCCATACATTATGGTTATTTTATGTCACATCATTTGTCATTGGTACATGTATTGGTCCAGTCAACATTGTCATTGGAGGCTGGCTCCCAAGAATTGTTCACCCTCGTCTGATGGGACGCGTATCAGGGTGGGTTGATCCGCTCACCATGTTTGCACAATCAATGACGCTAGGTTTAATTGCCGTGTTATTTCCAAAGCTCATCACCAATGTTTCTTACATTTATTACGGAATGGGTATTATTATTTTACTCGTTTTCCTTTTTTACTTCATTACACTGCCAAAGTTCAGCAGAGAAGCTGCCGACTTAGATGTACAGCGTGAATTAAAAGGGCAAGGAGTACAATAGATGAAGCAAAAAGGGCTAAAATATACATTATTTTAGCCCTTTTTCTTCTTTTCAGCGTGATAGAAAACCTTTGCAGTCTAGGAAGGACGAGTAATGGCGCGGAGCGAATTTCACATTCGTGAGCACCAGCACGCAGGACTGACAAAGATTGCGAGGGTTTGTCTACACGCTGAAAGGACTTTCTTCTATAGAAAGTCCTTTTTTCATGGGTGTAACATAAACGACGATTATTTTTTCTGCTCATGGAAATGATTCGAAGCAAAATGAACGATTCTATCGACTGTATAAATGCTGATAAATAAGATGATAAAAAGAAGAAAAGGATGAATCGGCCGATCATCTACCATGTACACAATGCCTCCAACGACAAAAGCGACCAATAAAGGCGTTAAAATATCTTTCAATCTAAACCGTCCTTTCTGTTCTCATTGACTTTGATCTTCTTATCTTACAATCAATTTTCCTTTTTATGAAATAAAAGGAATGTTTATAAATGCAACATTTTTAATAAAAATTCTTTACAATATTGGAAGTTTTATAGTAATATAGTCAGGTTGGAGGTGAGGGGTATGCTAAAAAGCTATTATTTTATTCATACAAAAAATGATCAAGGACAATACGTTGTACATACAGAAGACTGCGCATTTTTAGGTGATGCAGCAAGTCGTACATTGATTGGTCTACACATGAACAGTGAAAGCGCCATGGATGAAGCCAAAAAAATGACGAGTGAAACTGATTTTAACGGCTGTTTTTACTGTGCTTATTCTAGCCATACGAAATAGTCCATGTTTTTAAGCCATATGTTCGACTTTGATTGTCTTGCATATGGTAGATTTTATCCGGCAATCCCGTTCTCATATAAGTCATCAACTACCCATTTATTTTAAAATAGGTAGTTATCTATGTTTAATAGTTCACTTTATATACATTTCACACATTCAATTTACCTTATCATCTATCCAATGAACCCAATTTCTTCTTTTCCCCTCTTATTTTAGGCTGGTATAATGCCATGAATAATATCATGTATACAATACACGCTGTCCCTATCCACTGGAAAAGACCAAATGGCTCTTTTAACCAGAAAACAGTGGTTATCACTGCTGCAAGGGGTTCGACACTTCCAATTAAGCTTGAGTCTTTCGGAGATAAATACTTCAAACTTTCGATGTAAAACCAAAAAGCGACCATCGTTCCAAATACAATGACAAATAATAAATAAATATACGCTTCAAAAGGTAATTGAGACAGATTCACCTTCCATGGAGGATGGATCAAGCTAAGGGCAGCTCCCCCTATAAGCATCGCCCAGCCAACAACAACAAGTGAATCGAATTGTTTTAACAGCTTGATTGGATATAACGTATAAAAGGACAATGCCACGGCTGATAGTATTCCCCAAAATACCGCGACAGCTGGAACAGTTAATGTGGAAACGGAACCATTCGTCAATAAGAGAAACATGCCAACCAAAGCCAATACGACCGTCAACATATCTCTTTTTGTAAAAGTGGATTGCCGGCGAAATACTAGATACACGATAATCATGACAGGTGCTGTATACTGTAGCAATGTAGCCACCGCAGCATTCCCATGATGAATGGACACCATATAAGTATATTGAACAGCTAACATGCCCATTAGTCCAAATATCAGCACTTGAATGGCCGTACTCTTCATTTTCAACACGCCAATCAATTGCGTGCGTTCTTTCGTCATGTAATGAACAAATAAAAGTAACCCGCCTGAAATGAGTAGCCTGACAGTGACCAGCCAATTGACGTCAATTCCATATTGCTGAAACAATTTTTGTGAAACGGTTCCTCCTACTCCCCAACAGATAGCTCCTATCAGTACAAGAAAAATTCCCTTTCTCCTCTTCATTTTTATTCTCCTCAATTCTAAAAAAATCATGATAATATAGTTGATAGTAGTTCAATTTTTTACATATTGATATATCAATTGAACATAAAAATAAAAGAATATTGAGGAGAACCATGCACAATCATCATTTTCTTATTGACAACAATCTGAAAGAATTAACGGAGCATTCAACCACCACATGGCCTATTGCTCTATATCATACAAAGATTCGTGATCATATGAGCGGATATATCCCTCTTCATTGGCACGACGAATTTCAATTCGTCTTTATTTTGGAGGGAGAGGCTGAGTTTCACATTAACGAGAAGATATTGAACATTCAGCAAGGAGATGGTGTATTCATCAACAGTGGCTGCTTACACATGGCAAAGGATGCAAATGGGACGACATGTACTTATATTTGTTTAAACGTTTCACCTCACTTCATCACAGCCAATGAGTTATTCACCACGTTCGTTCATCCATATATGCATGCGAGTCAAACACCTTTTATTTTATTCAACCGAAAAGACGGATGGCCAAACCAAATCTATCAATGTATACAAATCATTCAACGATTAATCGAACAAACTCCGGCATATTTTGAACTCGAACTTAATATACAGCTCATCACGATTTGGAAATGCCTTTTACAAAATCGTTTTCAACTGACATATGATGCACGTAAGCACGATAGAAATGAACGTATGAAACATATGCTGAATTGGATTCATGAACATTATCATGAAAAGGTTCTTCTTCAAGATATCGCTCGTGAAGGACAATTAAGCCGCTCTGAATGCTGTAGATATTTCAATGATATTTTAAAGAAATCTCCTATACATTATGTGAATGAATATCGAATTCAACAAAGCCTCATTTTGCTTCAAAAGACGGACTTAAACATAACAGAAATCGCCTACCAAGTTGGCTTCAGCAGCACTAGCTATTTTATTAGTATTTTTAAAAGAGTAAAAAATACAACACCTTTATCATATAGAAAATCAAAGGCATCGTTTACATCCAACTGAAACGCCTAGTTGGAAAGGATACCGGATAAATGATGATGCTCTTGCTAAGAATGATTCATTCATTGTTCTTCTTCACGTTTCAGAATCATCATGAATGGCTATTGTAAATAAGAGTGATGAAAATCTAATGCTTTTTACAATAAGTCTATTTGCAATTTACTAATAAAAACGTATAATTTATACTAAGCACAGGAAGACGAAAGACAAAGGAGAGAAAAAATGGACGATTATGCTCATACTAAAGACATAGAACCTACAGCAGAAAACATCGCAAAAGCCATTTATACTGTTAACCGCCATGCTAAAACCGCACCAAATCCCAAGTTTCTTTATCTTTTGAAAAAACGTGCGCTGCAAAAACTATTGCAAGAAGGTAAAGGAAGAAAAGTGGGCCTACATTTCTCTAACAATCCCAGATATAGTCAACAACAGTCCGACGTGCTGATTGAAATTGGAGATTATTATTTTCATCTGCCACCAACCAAAGAAGACTTCGAATTTTTGCCACACTTAGGAAATTTAAATCAATCATATCGCAATCCAAAAGCGAATATGTCATTAAATCGAGCGAAACAAATACTTCAAACGTATGTCGGTTTAAAAGAAAAACCTGCCGCCACAAAACAAAAATCACATTATACAAAACCCGTCTTCAAACGGCTCGGGGAAAGTTATTTTTAAACAGAAAAACCACTCAAAGCGAGTGGTTTTTCAGATTATGGACAAAGGGCTAAAATGTTGTTTATTTTAGCTCTTTGTCTTCTTTTCAGCGTGAAAGAAAACCTTTGCAGCCCTAGGAAGGACGAGTACTGGCGCGGAGCGAATGTGGCATTCGTGAGCACCAGAGCGCAGGACTGACAAAGAATGCGAGGGTTTGTCTACACGCTGAAAAACCACTCAAAGCGAGTGGTTTTTTCTTTAGATAATAAAATGATCTACTTTTTCAATCAGCTGATGAATTTCTGGTTTACTAATTTGATCATCTGCACCGATGGTTTCCCCTTTATGACGCAGATCGTCCGTAATTAATGAAGAGAAAATGAGAATTGGAATGGACTGTGTTAAAGGATTGTCCTTCAGCAGTTTTGTTAATCGATGTCCATCCATTTTTGGCATTTCTATATCTGTAATAATCATATCAATTTCTTCTGTCACACTAATGCCTTTACTGACAAGATCCATGACATGGTCATATGCTTGTTTTCCATCTTCAAAGGTCACAATGTTTTTATAGCCTGCCTCGGTTAATTCATTTGTTAATAAGCGCATAAGAAGCGGAGAATCTTCAACAACATACAGCTTCTTCCCTGTTCTTCTCTCGTCTTTCTCACCGTCAAACATATGATATGTGTCTACACCAGATGCGGATTCAATATCATAGATGATTTTTTCGTAATCTGGAAGGAAAATCATTTTCTCGTCAAGCTTGATGATCCCTGTTAAATGACGGTCCATTCCTTGATTGAGTGCAGTTGGTTTTTCAATCTCTTCCCAGCTGACGCGGTGAATTTGTGATACCGTTCCTGTATGGAACACAAATTTCCGTTGGTTGAATTCAGTCACAATGTATTTCTCTTGTTCTGACTGATCTGACTCGACATTAAAAAAGGAAAATAGATTGATGACTGGTAAAATCTCGCCTCGTAAACTAATCATCCCTTCTACATCTTGGTGAGAGTGCGGTACAACTGTCACCTCAACTGGCTGAATAATTTCTCTTACTTTCATGACGTTAATGCCGAATTGATTTGAACCAATTTCAAACTTCACAATTTCCAATTCATTAGTACCAGAGTCAAGTAAAATTTCTTGTTTGTTTAAAGCCACGGAAATCCCTCTATTCTTCAATATAAGATTGTACTTTTTATATCGGCAGCATGGGTAAAAAGTTGACGTTTCTTTACGCTTTCTCTCGCACGAATTGATGAATCACAAGTCCTATGGCTGCAAGGATGAGCAAAGACCCTAATGCAAGACGGCTTGCGAGATTCCCATGTGCTGCAAATAGAAGTGTGACGGAGCCATAAATGATGGGACCGACGATTGAAGACACCTTTCCCGAAAACGCAAAGAGACCAAAAAATTGTCCTCGTTTTTCTTTAGGCGTCAGCTCAATAATGAGGATTCGTGATGATCCCCAGCTTGCGCCAAGTGAAATGCCGAATAAACTGCCTGCTACCCAGAAGACCCATTCAGTTGTCGCTGTCACAGCTAGAATGAGCGCCACAATTAAAATGACATACACGACTGTAATCGAGCGCTTTGCCCCGATGGCCTTTGTGACATATCCGAATAGAAACGAGCCAATGATACTTGAAATCGTGGACACAAGATAAAGCAAAATAAATTGACCTGCCGTAAAACCAATGATAATTTTTGCATAAACAGCCATCATCGCAATCGCTGTCTGCAACGCATCATTCATAAAAAAGAAAGCGATCATAAAAATAAAGGCCGGTTTGTACTGCTTCATCTCTTTAAATGTACGAATAATCTCTTTATACCCGCTGAAAAAAGACGCCTTTTTCTCTTGCTGCGGGAGAGGTTGAGGATCTTTTATAATAAAGAGAAAGGGCAGAAAAAAGAGAAAGAATAAAAGGGCTGTCGGAATGAATGCTTCATGAAACTGGTCATTTCCTACAAGTAAATAAACAGAAAGGCCGACAAGTGTACCTAAATAGCCGACAGCAATACCGAATCCAGAAATGAGGGGGATTTCATCCTTTGTCCCAAGATCGGGCAAAATGGTGTCATAAAAAACAAGACTAGAGTGATAGAAAAATTTGGCGATGACGAACAAGGTAACCACCACCAATAAGGAGACAGGAAGACCAAACCATTCGCTTGAGAAATCAATCCCAGCAAAGATCCCCATCATAAAGGTACAGGCAATACAAATCAGGGTAAACACTGTGATATACCGCTTCTTTTTCCCTGTACGATCAATCAGCACACCGTATAAAGGCGTAAAAATGACGAGAAAAAAGCTTGCAAGTGCGTTCGCATAAGAAATAAATGTACTGGCGATTTGATCCATCCTCGCACTGTCGCCTATCGTCTCCTGCAAGTAAAATGGGAAGAAAATGGTGATCATATTCGATGAAAATATCGTATTTGCAAAATCATACAATGCCCAGGCCAAAACAGGTGCGGTGAAAAAGAGCCCGAAGCTTGCCCCTTTTTTCTGAACGGTCATTTTCCCTCTTTTCAATAGATTGACTCCCTTCTCTGCTTTTATTTTCACTATCATTCTACTTTATGTGACGTTTCCCTCTTCCATACAAGCAATCTATACAAAAAGCACCCCTTACTATTTAGCAGAGGTGCTTCTTTTCATTATTTCTTTACGACAATGGTACTTGCAATCAAATCGTGAAGTGCTTGTTTTTTTTCTGTGAAAAACGCAATGATGTAGCCAATACATAAGATTGGAGACAAAAAGCCTTTTGCAAAAAAGCGGCCTGTCGCGCGCCCGAATGTTATTTTTCCACCCGTTACTTTTGTCACTTTGATTCCAAGAGCCATTTTACCAAGAGTTCCTTGCAGCTTTGATGATTCCATGATCGCATAATACAGCCAAGTCACCGCGATACCGATTAAGGTCGTTACGCCATAGAAAAAGAGAAGGCCCACAATGACTGCCCATTCTTCATCCGTGATCACCGTTGAAGAATAGTAATAGCTATCATCATACATTAAAAATGCCGCCTCAGGGCTTGAGACAAAAAAGAGTGTTGCGAGAATAAATACAATGAATGAAAATGGTACACTAATAATGACACCGTCTAAAAGATGAGCAAGAAAACGATAACCTACACCAGCTAGTTCAGGATGTTTTTCTTCTTGAATAGGTGCTTCTGACATGTTTGTTTCCATCCTATTTCTCCTTTATTATGTATGTTTTCTATAAATTTCTTATAATCATTCGTTATTATATCTTATGAATATCGCAAGATCAATGGAGCTTTACATTTTTACATGAATTTTAGATCATTTTTCAATGATGATTTATGTGAATAAATACTGAAAATTCACAGAAATTATGGCACATCTAGTTCTTTCAACGCCTGATTTTTTAACGTTTTGTGATATTTTTGTCTCATTTCGATTCTTCTGTTGACAATCACGTTTCACATGGTACAATAGTCAAGGATTTTTTAAAGAAAGGTGTTCATGATGGGAACTGTCGTACTATTAAAGAACAACGAAATGACTGTGATTGAAGATATTTGCGAAGCTGATTTTTTAGATATGAAACATGGTTTATCTAATGAAGATGCTGCTTATATCTCTTGGTATGAAGATTACGATACTGCTTATGGATATTGATTTCATTTCATAGATGAAGCGTAAAAAAAGGCGATACAACCTTCAAAGAGGTGGTATCGCCTTTTTACGTTTGTGTGCTTCTTTCACTTTCAGGTTCTACATGAATAAAGATTTGTGCATGCGGAAACGCCTGCTGAATGTTCTCTTCAATTCGATCACATAATTGGTGAACATCTTCAATGGTTGTTTTTCCATGAACAATCAAATGGAAGTCAATATATTCTTCAGCACCGGATCGTCTTGTTCGAAAGTCATGATATTCAATGAATTCTTGACTGAATGTTTGAATGATGGCCTCTATCGCTTGTTCTTCTTCCGGGGTTAACCGGGCGTCGACAAGCGGCGGGAAGGCTTCCTTCATGAGTTTAAACGCTTCACGCATAATATAGAGCGCTAGCACCATTCCAATAATCGGATCGAGGAAATACCAGTCCGTTAATGCAACAAGCAATAAACTAATGGCGACTCCTAGTGACGTAAACACATCTGTTAAAAGATGCAGTGCATTCGATTTCATGGCAACAGAATGTACTCGCTCTGCCTCTTTGTTCACAACTCTCGACACAACAAAATTGATAAGTGCCCCGATCAGCATGACCACAATACCAAGTACCGGCAGTTTAACAGGCTCAGGATGCATTAATTTATGAACACACTCATAAATGATCCAAATCCCAGCAACAAAAATTAACAAAGTTTCAATCGTTCCAGAAATATTCTCAACTTTCCCATGTCCATAAGGATGTTTTGAATCTGCCGGCTTTCTTGAAATACGAACAGAGATAAATGCAATAAAAGAGGCCATTAAATCGAGAAAAGAGTGAATGGCTTCTGATAAAACCGCAACAGATCCAGTTAACACCCCTACAATGATTTTAAGGACCACAACAAACGTATTACTCATGACGGATAAAAAGGCTATTTTCGATGTTTTTGCTGATTGATCCATCTATTATCGTCCTCCTTCAAGAGATCGTATGCCTGTGAAAGCAATTCCCATGACTTGATTCTCTCGTTCTTTCAGTTTATACCGTTTTGCCTTATTCTAATCATCTTAAGCAGAGCTGTATTTTCCGAGCAGGTTACGCTATAATAAATGTTGCTCTTTCTTCATATATCACTCATGCTGTGATGGATAGGAGAATAGACTACATATAACGATATCCGAAGCCTTTCCGCAGGTGACATTTATGCAGTGAATGGTAAAATAGGATAAAAACATAAATTTTTAAGGTGATGAGAAATGGAGCATTTGCTGAATCCAAGAGTAAAGGATATTGAAATTTCAGGCATTCGAACATTTTCAAATCTCGTATCTTCATATGAGGATGTCGTTTCATTGACCATAGGTCAGCCCGATTTTTATACGCCGCATCATGTCAAAACAGCTGCCAAAACAGCCATTGACGAGAATTTCACCTCGTATACTCATAACGCTGGGTTTCTAGAGCTAAGACAAGCGATCCAGCAATACATCAAAAAGAAAGTCCATCTTGATTATGATGCAGAGACAGAAATCATTGTGACAACAGGTGCGAGTCAAGCAATTGATGCTGCGTTTCGAACCATTTTGACTGAAGGCGATGAGGTCATCCTGCCAGGCCCTGTGTACCCTGGCTATGAACCGATCATTCGGATGTGCGGTGCGGTGCCCGTGCATATCGACACAACAAATGCCGGTTTTAAATTAAATGCCAAGCTGATTGAAGATGCATTAACGGAAAAGACAAAGTGTGTTGTCCTTCCATACCCTTCAAATCCAACTGGGGTCACGCTATTAGAAGAAGAATTGAAAGAAATTGCACAGCTTCTTGAAGGAAAGGATATTTTTATTCTATCTGATGAAATTTATAGTGAGCTGACATTTGATCGTCCACATCATTCCATTGCTTCTTTCTTAAAGGAACAGACGATTGTCATCAATGGACTGTCAAAATCTCATAGCATGACCGGATGGAGAATCGGCTTTTTATTTGCTTCCGCTCCTCTTGCTAAACATGTATTAAAAGTACATCAATATAACGTGTCTTGTGCCTCGGCTATCTCACAAAAGGCGGCACTTGAAGCAGTGACAAACGGTGTGGATGATGCACTAATCATGAGAGAGCAATATAAGAAAAGACTCGACTATGTATATGATCGACTCATTTCTATGGGGCTTCCGGTCATTAAGCCTTCCGGCGCTTTTTATATTTTCCCTTCCATTGAATCGTTTGGGATGAGTTCATTTGATTTTTGCATGGAGTTGTTAGAAAGTACAAGACTTGCGGTCGTACCTGGTTCTGCTTTCTCTTCACTCGGAGAAGGATTTGTGCGCCTTTCCTATGCATATTCACTTGAAACGTTAAAAGAAGGACTTGACCGTCTCGAACAATTTGTACTTGAAAAGCGTTCCATACAATCAATAGACGGATGAAACAACGGCTCTCTTGCCGTTGTTTTTATTTTGCGGGAAACATGATGTGAAACACAGTCCCTTTCTCTGGATGGCTATCTACCCGGATGGTTCCGTTGTGATTTTCTAAAATATTAAATGTCACCATGAGCCCAAGCCCTGTTCCCTTTTCTTTTGTCGTTAAAAAAGGTTCGCCGATCCGCTTCATGACCGATTCAGGAATACCAATTCCTTCATCTCTAATCGTGACAAGTATCCCTTCTTTTTCGGCTTTGGCGGTAATGTCTACCTTCCCTCCGTCCGGCATGGATTCGACGGCATTTTTGATTAAATTGATAAACACCTGCTTCAGCTGGTTTTGATCCCCATTCATCAGGAGATCCTCCTCAATATCACTTGTGTTCATCAAAATTCCATTTAAGTTGGCCTGTGTTTCTAGCAGAGCGGTGACTTCGCTAATGATTTTTTTCAAATCAAGCGTCTGCATGGATGCCGTTTGCTGCGGCTTCGCAAGCATTAGTAGCTCACTTAAAATGATTTCAATCCGGCTCAGCTCAGAGAAGACAATTTCAAAATATTGATCACGGTCTTTTGTTTTTGGTTTAATGAGCTGTAAAAAGCCCTTAATCGCCGTCAGTGGATTCCTTATTTCATGTGCAATGCCTGCTGCCAATTGACCTGCGATTGATAATTTTTCAGAGCGCAGCATGAGTTCTTCTGTTTGTTTTCGTTCAGATATATCTCTTAAAATAATTTGAACAGCTGTTTCACCAAAAAATGTGGTAGGGATACAAACCATTTCTGTATAAATTAATCGGTGTTTAAACGTATGGCAGCTCATCGTCACAATCTCAGAATCTGATGCTCTTTCGATAATACGTGATATGCTCTTTTTGACTTTTTGCTGATCACATGAATGGATTTGATGAAAGATATCTTTTCCGATTAATTTATCGTAATGTTCGGCTTCAAATAATTTAATACCTGATTCATTCATAAATACCCATTTATGATCGTGGATGACGGCAATGGTATCAATAGAATTTTGGATAAGCAGCTGATACCGCTCTCTGCTTTTTTGAAGAACGGTTTGAAATTTTTTACGGGAAGAGATGTCCACTAAGAGTAAAAGTTCTGCCCTTTGATTTTGATAAATTGCTGGAGATGACTTCACTTCAATATGAATCATGCTCCCGTCTTTCCTTTTCCATATTTGTTCAATCATTCCGACTGGAAGGCCTTGCTGCAGTCTTTTGATTCGGCTTCTCACAATGTCATGGTACTCCTCGGCAATAAAATCAAACGCAGACTTGCCGATCATTTCATCTTTTGTACATACACCCATTAATTGCAGCATCGCATCGTTGGCATACACAATTTTCCCAAGCGCCGTAATACATAACGGATTTGGCAGCATGGCAATCAGATTTTCAGCTTCACTGACATCTTGGAAAGCCGGTAGACTGCCTAACGACTGTTCTGACACTTCTGTTGGTTGAAATGCTGCTTTTTGAGGCTTTGTATTCATTACCCTCATTTTCAGGATCATTTCTCTACTTAATTCGTTGTCTAACCCATCACAAGCAACAAAATCAATGCTTGCTTCTACCCATACAGCTGTAAGATCACTTCTAAGCAGTCTAAAGTGGCAAATCTCTAGCATGTGCTGATTATAGAAATAACTTTCGACGAGAAATTGATCTTCGGTATGAACAAAGTCTTTCAAAAAACACCCTAGTAAATCCTTTTGTTCATAGAGCAAAAGCTGCTTACAATTGGAAGAAATGTAGAGAAAGCGGCCATTAGAAGAAAGAACGGCATGTAAATCAATATTCGAGTACAGCTGATTCGAATCTTTCATTTTTTGTTCCATCGTCGTCCGACCCTCCTTTAATTTTTTTAGGGTTGTCCTTAGTTTGATGTATAAAAAGGATTCGCTAGAAAAACCGTATTTTCCTCCCAATCTCGTGTGAAACGTCCATATTTTCAGCAAAAAGGGAGCACTTTCTCTTGCTGTGCTCCCTGCTGTTTATTGCTTTTCATATTTCTTTTGTAATTCAACGTACTTATCAACAATTTTACTTGGAATGGTTTTAATGACAGGATCTTTATCTGATACATACGGTGTGACGACACTAAATGCCACTTTCGGATTGGAAGAAGGATAATATCCTCCAAAGGTTAAGTTGTACGTGGCATTCCCCCACCAGCTCCGGTTGGCACCATAGTAGAAGGTTTGGGCTGTACCCGTTTTCCCTGCGACATCATGCTGACCGAACCGGCCAGCGGCAGTCCCGCCTGTTGATGTGACCATTTTTAGTCCCATTTTGACGCGGTCGATATCTGCTTTCGAGTTGTTAATGGTGTTCAGCACCTTTGGCTCATATTTCTTCACAACAGGGCCTACTTCTTCCTTATTCGTTGGAAAGTGAACACTTTTCACCACTCTTGGCTGAATACGGTTACCTCCATTTGCGATGGTCGACATGTATTGTGCGACTTGAAGCGGTGTATA
The DNA here is from genome assembly GCF_038003325.1 of Bacillus sp. FSL K6-3176. Lineage (NCBI taxonomy): Bacteria > Bacillati > Bacillota > Bacilli > Caryophanales > Bacillaceae > Bacillus > Bacillus sp. FSL K6-3176. The sequence goes on along the minus strand of NZ_JBBOOX010000001.1, from coordinate 1,370,429 downwards.
CGTGTCATACTGGCCAATCGCTTCATCAAGCAAGAGTCCGCCGACTGTCTGAGGATGCGTCTGCATTCCGCTTGATTCCTGCGGCAAGTCGATGCCTGTTTTCACGCCAAGACCGAATTGCGCATAGTAGTTTCTCATTTTTTGTAAGTGTTCAGGTCTTGCCCGTAACGGGCCATCTTTTTGATAGGTGATCCCTGCCATTCTCATCGCCACTTGGAACATGTAAACGTTGGAACTTTTTTGGAGTGCCTGAAGGTCGTTAACCCATCCAAGAACTTTGTAAGACTGTTTAGGCTTTCCTCCACTTCCCGCAAAATACAGCGGTGTATCCAAATAGGATTGATTGTGTGACATGCCATCTTGATAACCAGAGAGGACAGTAGCTCCTTTGACAACAGAGCCCATTTCATACTGTGTCGTAAATGTTCCGATCGCATAATCTGTGACGTCCCTGCCGTCCATTTTCTTCCCTGACATCGCGAGAACATCACCTGTGTTAGGGTCCATCATCACAACAAAGGCACGGTCCATCATATAGTTTCTTGCACTAGCGGATCTTAGCTCTGATTCAACGATTTTGTCGACTTCCTTTTGCAGCTCCATATCAAATGTGAGTGCAAGGTCAAGTCCTCTTCGTCCTTCTGTCCGCTTGATTTCATCAAGCAGTTTTCCGCCGACCTGTGTATATTGAACAGTTGCTTTTTCTGGATTGAGAAAATCCTCATATTGATATTCTAAATAACTTTTTCCTACTCGGTCATTTCGCGAGTAACCTCTTGCCATATAGTAATCTTCACGCTCTTTTATAATGCCTTGCTCTGGGGTGGTGACACCGCCAAGGACATTATAGAGGGTTTTTTCATATGGATATTTCCTTGTCCAGTCATTGATGACATTTACACCAGGCAGTTCATCAAGATGCTCTGATACAAGTGAGATCTCTTCGTATGTCAAACTTACGGATGATGTCTGTTTTGATTCTTTTGTTTCATCAAGCAGCGCAACTTTTTCGTCCCCTTTTTTCTCTTCGTTCGGGTCCATCGCTTTCACGATTTGAGGTTCAAAGGCATATCCGCCTGTAAACCTGCGATAGATCGCTGCAACCGCTTTTTCCTCTGCATCTTTTTCGATCGCCTTGACTTCTTTCTTAGGCACACGCTCTACTTGAAGTGGATAGACATCTTTTGATTTAAGATTCTTTTGCTCTGCTTTTGAAATGAGCTTATCCGCTTCTTCCGGATGGCTTGCCAGCCAAAAATCTCGAATGTCACGCTCTCTCAAAAAATCTGTATCCATTTTTATATAAGTCGCAAGTTTTCTTGCTACTTTAATCTTATCCTCCGCTTTCACACCGCTTTCTGATGTATAAACGATGGCAGGTACACTTTCGTTATCAACAACGACTCTTCCTCTCGCGTCATACATTTTTCCTCTTGGAGACGGGTATGATGCTGTTTTGACCTCAGTTCGGTTGGCTTGCTTTTTATAATCCTCACCATTGACGATTTGCAGCACGCCGAGCTTGATGACAAGTCCAGCAAATAAACTAAATACAGCGAAGAAAAAGAGATTAATTCTCCAGGCGTTCCGGCGCTTCATTTTTTTCTGCTCGGCAGCACCTTGATGCTGTTTCTCTCCCACTTATGTAGCTCCTCTCATCCTTTCAATCTTTTACAATTACCACTCATTATTGTAACACTTTTGTAATAGTTGTTACAGCGAAACAAGTGAAAAAAAGCTGTCAATCCCTATTCTGCAAAAAAATATACTAACACTTTAAAATATTGGTATGTTTATGTCGTTTTCTTTAAATAGAAAGATTCTCCATTCATTGATATGAGGAGACTCTTTCTATGACTTTAACAAAAATGACAAATGGGCGTTGTCAATGGAGGATGCTGGTACGTTTATAACAAAAAGTCCATGTTATGATTTTCTGTGAGAAAACAAAACAAAGATTTTAGGAGGAGTTACAAAATGAAAAAGAAATCATTCATTTTTTCAGCGCTGACAGCTGCTGCATTGATCACGTTTACTGGAGGGCATTCAGCTGATGCGAAAGAGCTTAACCTGAAACAAGTCATAAACGTACAGCATCAAGCCATTGATCTTCATACATTAGCTGCAAAATTACATATCTCTTCAGATGTAAACAAGCTAAGCACATCAAACCAAAAAGAGATCGAAGCTCTATTAAACAAGCTGATCAAAAGTGGTCAACCTGTTACTGGTACAAAAGTGGTGAAAGAAGTTAATAAAGCAAAAAATGAGCAAAAACAAGAATCAGTGAAAAAACCAGCTGCTTCTAAACCAAGCACACCAGCAAAACAAAACACAACGAACAACAGCTCAAAATCTGATCAAAAAGACACAACTGCAACAAAAGCAGACAGCAGCTTAAATGCATTTGAACAAGAAGTGGTTGAACTGACAAATAAAGAGCGTGCAAAACAAGGCTTAAAAGCTCTTTCTGTTGATTCTAAATTAAGCAAATCTGCTCGCGCTAAATCACAAGATATGAAAGATAAAAACTATTTCTCTCATACAAGCCCAACTTACGGATCTCCATTTGATCAAATGAAGCAATTTGGTATCACATACAAAACAGCAGGTGAAAACATTGCGCAAGGTCAAAGATCACCTCAAGAAGTAGTAACAGCTTGGATGAACAGTGAAGGTCATAGAGCGAACATTTTAAACAAAAACTATACACATATCGGTGTAGGTTATGTGAAATCTGGTAACTACTGGACGCAGCAATTCATCGGAAAATAAGATCAAAAAAACCTGTCTCTATTTGGGACAGGTTTTTAGTTTGTCTTCTTTTTTCAGTAATGTGAGGGCTTGTTTACACGCTACAAACTGTTCCACCTAGGCGGGGCAGTTTTTTTATTTCACCCATAATTTATAGATGCTTTGTGTTCCGCTGTTTTCTTCGCCCTGTTCACTGAGCTTTTCATATAATGACTTCGCTAGTGAAAGGCCTGGCATCTTTTCTCCCATCAGCTCTGCCTCTTCAAGTGCAATGCCCATATCCTTGATAAAATGCTTCACATAAAATCCTGGCTCGAAATCACCTTTCAGCATTCTTGGCGCAAGGTTTGACAAAGACCAGCTGCCGGCTGCTCCTGTTGTGATGCTTTTAAGTACCTGCTCTGGATCAAGTCCTGATTTTTCAGCATAGGCCATTGCCTCAGCCACACCTACCATCCCTGCTGCGATAGCAATTTGGTTACACATTTTTGTATGCTGACCACTTCCTGCAGGTCCTTGATATTGAATATTTTCTCCCATTTGCTGAAATAGCGGCAGGCACGCTTCATAGGCCGCTTTTTCTCCACCAATCATGATGGCCAGCGTGCCGTTTTGGGCTCCAACGTCTCCGCCAGAGACCGGCGCATCTAATGCAAATAGTCCTTTTTCCTTCGCTTTCGTTTCAATTTCTTTTGCCAGCTGAGGTTTCGATGTGGTCATATCAATGAGGTATGTACCAGGCGCAGCATGTGTCACGAGTCCATCTTCTCCTAAATAGACTTCTTCTACATCTGATGGATACCCGACCATTGTGATGACGGCATCTGCCTCCTTTGCGATCTCCTTTACGGTCGATTTCCAATGAGCACCTTTTTGAACCAATGTGTCTGCCTTTGCTTTTGTTCTTGTATAAACGAGAACTTCGTAGCCAGCATCCATTAAATGCCCTGCCATACTACGTCCCATTACACCGATTCCAATAAAACCAACTGTTTTGATTTGTGCCATCACGAATTCCTCCTTATAGAGACTTTGTCAATCCACCATCAATAATGAGGGTTTGACCTGTCATATATGTATTGGCTTCAGATAAAAGAAAAGCCGCATATGCTGCAAATTCCTCTGGCTGTCCGTAACGGCCCAGCGGAATCATACGTTCAGCTTGTGCTTTGATCTCTTCAACCGATTGTTGCTCCTCTTGTGCACGGTGTTTGTCTAACTGTTTCACGCGCTCTGTTTCAATTTTCCCAGGGGCTAAGGTATTGATCAAAATGCCATTTTTGGCAAGCTCCTGGGCAGCTGTTTTTGTCCAGCCGGTAATGGCCGGTCTAAATGTATTCGACAGCATCAAGCCTGGGATCGGTTCTTTGACCGACATAGATGCAATATTTAACACGCGTGCACCTTGTTTTTTTAAATACGGCAAGGCTTCTTTTAATAACCGAATATAGCTGAGTAAATGAAGCTGAAATGATTCCATCCAATCTTCATCCGTTAAGGTTTCAAGTGTTCCTGTTTGAGGACCGCCTGTATTGTTCACGAGTATATCAAGACGTTTTTCATCACCTGCTGCTGCGACGACAAGCGCTTTAATTTGCTCGGCGTCAGATACATCACATACTTGATACGTCAGCTTCCCTTTTACAAGCGGGGATAATTCTTTGACCGCTTCTTGCAGCGTTTGCTCATGTCTTCCCGAGAGCATCACATCTGCTCCCTCTTTTGCAAGATGAAAGGCAATGGCTTTACCGATACCTTGACTGCTTGCTGCGACCAATGCTTTTTTGCCAGATAGATTAACATGCATGTTGGCACCCTCCTCTGTTCATATTTTATCATACAAAAAGAACCTTGCTCACATGGCAAGGTTCTTTTCTGCAAGATTATAGTTTAAACCGATTGACTGCCTGACGCAGTGCCTGACTTGATTCGTTCAACATTTCTGTTGATGTTTTCGTTCTTTCTAAAGCTTGTACTTGTTCGTCTGTGGAAGCATGTACTTCCTCAGCTGAAGCGGCGGATTCTTGTGAAATGGCCGCAATACTTTGAATGGAATCATTCATTTTCTGCTGTTCTTCAGTCATTTCATTGATTTGTGTATGAATGCTGTCAATGGAGCCGACAAGTGCCTGCATTTCCATTGTGATACTGCTGAGTGCCTCTCCTGTTGAATTGATGGCATCACCTTGTTCTTCATTCATTTTGCTTGCTGCTGTCATCGCTTCAGCTGCCTTTTTCGATTCATCTTGAATGAGTTTTACGGTTTCACTAATATGTTTCGTTGATTCCGCAGATTGTTCAGCCAGCTTTCTGACTTCTTCTGCAACAACAGCAAATCCTCTTCCGCTTTCTCCTGCTCTCGCTGCTTCAATACTTGCATTCAGTGCGAGTAAATTCGTTTGATCTGAGATTTCAGAAATCGCTGTTACGACGTTTTCAATATTTTTTGTTTTATGCTCAAGGTCAAGCAGCATTTGCTCTACCTTCTTCGATTCTTCATTCGCTTGTGTTGATTTTTGGACGAGCAGACCAAGAGCATCAAGTCCTCTATAGCTTGCATCTTCCGATGATTTTGAATTGGTTTGCATTTGCGTGGCAAGCTCACCCATATGACGAACTTTTTCATACAAATGCTCTGATTTTTCATTAATGGTTTCCGCTTCTGATGCTTGTTTCGTCGCTCCTACAGCGACCTCTTGAATAGCCGTTGCAATCTGTTCACTAGACAGCAAGGTCTCGTTTGAAATTTGGGTCACTTCATCCGTTGATTTCACAACCTGATCTGAAGACTCTTTCACTTTTTCAATTAAGTCCCTGATACCTTCAGTCATTTGATTAAAGCTTTTCGTCAGGAAACCTATCTCATCCTGAGACTTCGACTCAAGCGAGCTGGTTAAATCGCCTTCAGACACTTTACGAACATGCTCGATGAGGCGTTTAATTGGTGTAGTAATGCTTCTAGCCAATAAGTAGCTTAGAATCATGGCAAGTATAATGGCAATGACAGAAATAATGATACTTGTCTGATTCATTTGTTCAGTGATCCAAAGAAGTTTCTTTTTCTCGAAGCTCACACCGATCGTCCAGTTTGCCTCTTTAATTTTTGAGATGACGGTCAGCTGTTTGTCATTATCAATACCCGAGTTATCGATCGCTTTTTTCACAGAAGCGACTTTTGAGATATTTTTTCCTTGCTCTGTTGGATGTGCCAAAATGGTCCCTGTGCCGTCAACTAAGAAAGCCGTTCCCATGTAAGGAATCTTTTGTTCATTTATAAAGGACTGAATGGAAGCCAGTTTCAAGTCAAGTCCAGCGACACCGACTACTTTCCCATTTCGTACGATCGCCTTCGTGGCTGAAACGACCATTTCACTTGTTGCTTTATCAATGTACGGATCTGTCCATAGGACTTCGTCAGGCTTTTCAGCCGCTTGAATATACCAGTCTCGTTTAGACGGATCATACCCTTCACCAAAATCGGACTCCGGGAAAGCAAACATTTTACCATCACTTGTTCCTATATAGGCAAGCGAGATGAGTTCATCCTGCTCCTGCAATCCTTTTAATTCATCGTTTTCAAATGCCAATGTCTGCTTTGTTTGTTTTTGTGCAAAATCTTCAGTAAGTGTACTTGTTGCCAATTTGTTAATCGTATCACCGTAATTCTCAAGCTTTAGTGCTATGATGTCTCTCATGCTTTCTGCCGTTGCTGATGTCGTTGTTTTCGCATCTCGTTCAATCAGTGGTCTTAATACTAAATTGGAACCCACTTGAACTGCGACAACGGTTAAAATTAAAATAACTGAGATGAAAACAGCTATTCTCACTTGAAGTTTCTTAAACATCTCATCACCCCTACATCCTACTTTCGCATCTTAATGTGTATATCGGCAAAATTGGTACCGCATTCAATAGTTGTAAGAAAATTTAAATAGAAAAAACAAGCCATAATGACTTGTTTTAAGTAAAATATTCAATTTTTGCAGACGGAAAGTACTGTTCGATATATGATTCTAATGTCTGCCTAAGTTCTTGTTCTTCATCTTTTTGATAGATATATTTTCCAATTCCGTATCTACCCCACTTATATCTTCTCTTTTCTTCATCTAGTTCTAGTTTTGTTTTTGGATAGTTTTTTTGGATGACACGCTTCGCCGGTTTTGTAAAACGGTGCTGAATCATTTCAAAGGTGATATCTTGTCTCACTTCTTCAGGGAGAGCTGCATCGAGTTTTTCAAATAGGACTTTATAGCCCTCTTGCCACCCTTCATGAATGTAAATAGGGGCAATAATAAAGCCCAGTGGATAGCCTGCTTTTGCTACCTTTACAGCCGCTTCAATCCGCTGATCGAGTGGTGATGTTCCAGGTTCGAAATATTTAATGACATAATCGGCATTGATACTAAAGCGGAATCTTGTTCGCCCATTGTGTTTTGCGTCTAACAAATGGTCTACATGATGAAATTTCGTAACAAAGCGTAGTTTGCCAAGATCGGTTTGACCAAAGTATTCAATCGCTCGTTTGAGTGTGTGAGTCAAATGGTCAATTCCTACGATATCAGATGTACACGAGGCTTCAAATCGCGTGATATCAGGGGCACGCTCGTTCATGTACTGTTCAGCCTGATCTAAGATCTCTTCTACATTGACGTACGTACGAATATACGGCTTACTCCCCATCGTCGTTTGCAGGTAGCAATAATGGCAATGCCCCATGCATCCTGTCGCAAACGGAATGGCATACTCTGCAGATGGTTTAGATGTATCAAATTTCAAGGTTTTTCTCACGCCGATAACGAGCGTCGATTTTGCATTACGGTACTTTTGCAAATCATTTTTCCCCGGAATATTTCTCACTTGGTTGTGTGAGGTTGTTTCTCTAATTTCAATTCCCATACCTTCAAACTTTTCTTTCAGCTCTTGTCCTAATGGGTACTCTAGCGCCCGAGGTTCAATATACACAAGCTGGGGAACGAACGGTTTGATCATATTTAGCACATCCTTACCTTATAGGTTCATACCGTTACTTTAACCTCTCAGGATGGCTTCTATCCTTTCTAAAATCTCCCTTATTCAAACAGATCTTGATAAAGGGCTTCTGCTTCTTCGTATGTTGGAAATACGGCATCATCAGGGGCTAATGGGTGATATGTTTCAAGTAGAAATAGCGCAAGCTCTTGTTCATTGTAAGGGTGTGAAACGATTTCCGCTTCTTTAATTTGTGCAACATTGGCTGCATGTGGATTTCGATAAATGACATATACTTGATCACCTGGCTTATAGTTAGAGAAAGACAAACTGGTCACCTCCATTTTTTATGTTAGGATGCCCTTCTCTGCAAGCGATATGACTGATTATGATAAAATTCGACAAAAAAACCAGACAGTTTGACCTGTCTGGTTTACATCACCTAGTTATGTTGAAACGTTTTTTTCACGAAATCAACCACTTCTTCAGTTGTACTCAGTGATAAAATATGCTCTTTAAATGATGCAGCTTCTTCCTTAGAAAGCTTGCTTAACTGCGTTCTTGCTGGAAGAATCGATGTTGCGCTCATTGAAAATTCATCTAATCCTAGTCCAAGTAGGAGCGGGATTGCGATTTCATCTCCTGCCATCTCACCGCACATGCCAACCCATTTACCTTCTTTATGCGCTGCTTCAATCACAAGCGTTATGAGGCGTAAAATAGCTGGATTGTATGGCTGGTAAAGATAAGACACTCGTTCGTTCATTCGATCAGCAGCCATTGTGTATTGAATCAAATCATTTGTTCCAATACTGAAGAAATCTACTTCTTTTGCAAATTGATCTGCGATAACAGCTGTTGATGGAATTTCTACCATCATTCCGATTTCAATGGAATCAGATACTTCTGTACCAGCAGCAACCAATGCTTCTTTTTCTTCAAGTAAAATAGCTTTTGCTTCTCTAAATTCTGATAACGTCGCGATCATAGGGAACATGATTTTCAAGTTTCCATATGTACTTGCACGAAGTAACGCGCGTAGCTGTGTTCTGAAAATCTCCTGCTCTTCAAGGCAAAGGCGGATCGCTCTATAGCCAAGGAACGGGTTCATTTCTTTTGGAAGCTGCAAGTAAGGAAGTTCTTTATCGCCACCAATATCTAGTGTGCGGACAACCACTGCTTTGCCTTCCATCTTCTCTAAAACGGTTTTATACGCATCGAACTGCTCTTCTTCTGTTGGGAGCTGATCTCTGCCCATGTATAAAAATTCTGTACGGTACAATCCAACTGCTTCGCCGCCATTTTCAAGTACACCTTTCACATCTTCAGGTGTTCCAATATTCGCAGCTAACTCTACGTGAACGCCGTCTTTTGTGACCGTTGGTTGGTCAACAAGTTTCGCCCATTCCGCTTTTTGAGCTAAGTAGTCTTCATGTTTTTTTTGATACGCTTTCACTTCATCTTCAGAAGGCTGAATGATGACGTCTCCACTAATACCATCAACAATGATCAGATCATTGTTTTTCACCGTTTTTGTTGCTTCTTTTGTTCCAACAACTGCTGGGATTTCCATTGATCTTGCCATAATCGCTGAGTGAGAAGTACGACCACCGATATCTGTCGCAAAACCTTTGACGAATTGTCTGTTCAGCTGAGCTGTATCAGAAGGTGTTAAATCTTCAGCAATGATAATGACTTCTTCAGAAATCATACTTGGGTTTGGAATGTCAACGCCTAGCAAATGACCAGTGACACGTTTTGTAACGTCGCGAATATCCGCTGCACGTTCTTTCATGTATTCATTGTCCATTGCTTCAAACATTGTAACAAACATTGTTGCTGTTTCTTTTAAAGCAAATTCAGCATTTACTTTATCCGATGTGATTTTATCCTTCACTGGGTTGAGCAGCTCAGGATCACTTAACACAAGAAGGTGTGCAGAAAAAATATCCGCTTTATCTTGGCCAAGTTCTTTTAGCGCATGTTCTTTAATTGCTTCAAGTTCTTGCTTTGAAACATGAATTGCTTCTTCAAAGCGTTTAACTTCTGTCTCTGGATCATTGATGTCTTTTTGGTGAACTGTTAAATCTGGTTCTTCTAGACGATATGCTTTTGCAATCGCAACGCCTGCTGAAGCACCGATTCCTTTCAGTTGTTGCATTACTCGCCTAGGCCTTCACTTTTCATTGTGTCTTTTAGCGCAGCAAGTGCATCATTTTCATCAGAACCAGAAGCAGAGATTGTGATTGTAGCACCTTTCGCAATTCCTAGAGACATTACACCCATAATAGATTTCAGGTTCACTGTTTTACCATTATATTCTAAGTTGATATCAGCATCATATTTACTAGCAGTTTGTACAAGAACTGTTGCAGGACGTGCGTGAATTCCAGAATCTGCAGTTACTTTGAATGTTTGTTGAGCCATTTTTATCAATCTCCTTTTTATACATTTCATACATCCACAATATTATATCATACTGCCGAGCTTGTCATCTAACAAGAACGGCAGTTATGAAAATTATTTTGAAATTTTCATGATGTTTTCTTGGCCAGCTTTGATTTCACCGGATTCTTGAAGGTCAATAAATTGTCCTTCACTTAAGTTTGTAAATACAATTGGTGTCATTAAAGATGGTACTTCTGACTTAATTTTATCAATATCAACCTCTAAAAGTTTTTGACCGATTTCTACTTGATCTCCCTCTTGTACAAATGCTTCAAATCCTTCTCCTTTGAGGCTGACTGTATCAATCCCGAAGTGAATCAAGATTTCAAGTCCACCATCAGACTGGAGGCCGATGGCGTGTTTTGTTGGGAACACATTTAAGATTTTTCCTCTTACTGGTGAAACCACTGTTCCCTCTTTTGGCAAGATAGCAAAACCGTCACCCATCATTTTCCCTGAGAATACTTGATCTGGCACATCTGTAATTGGATGCAGCTCCCCTGTAATTGGTGAAGCAAACATTTCTTCCCCTTGTTCGTTTTGAAGCGGTTTTGCAATGACTTCTTCAACCTGCTGACTGACTTCTTCTTTTGCAGAAGGGTCTTTCGCTGGTCGAGGTGTGCGCCCTGCAATAATGTCCTGCATTTGTGTTTTTAAATTATCAGAGCGTGGTCCAAAGATGGCCTGGATGTTATTCCCGACTTCAAGGACACCTGAAGCGCCAAGCTTTTTCAAGCGGTCTTTATCCACTTTTTTCTGATCATTTACAGTGACACGTAAACGCGTAATACAAGCATCTAGGTGTTTAATGTTTTCTTGGTCACCCATTGCTTCAAGAATTTCATAAGGTAAGTCATCGCCTTTTCCAGATTGAGCGCTGCTTGCACCGTCAGCTGCTTCATCTTCTCGTCCTGGCGTTTTCAGATTAAACTTGCGAATCGCAAATCTGAATCCGAAGTAGTAAATGACAGCCAGTACGAGACCGACTGGAATAACAAGCCACCAAGCGGTTCTATTTGGCAGGATACCAAATAGGAAGAAGTCGATTAACCCTCCTGAGAAGGTCATCCCGATTTTCACGTTTAGAATATCCATTATCATAAAGGATAATCCAGCGAATACACAGTGAATCGCAAATAATATCGGTGCAACAAACAAGAATGAGAATTCAAGCGGTTCAGTGATCCCTGTTAGGAAAGAAGTAAGGGCCGCTGACCCCATAATTCCTGCTACAAGTTTTTTATTCTTAGGTTTTGCTTCATGGTAAATCGCAAGTGCTGCTGCTGGAAGTCCAAACATCATGAACGGATATTTCCCTGTCATGAATGTACCGGCTGTCAGCTGAACACCATCTTTGATTTGCGCCATGAAAATACGCTGGTCACCACGGATAATATCTCCTGATAAGCTCTTATAGCTAAAAAATTCATACCAGAATGGTGCGTAGAATATGTGATGTAGACCAAACGGAATTAATGAGCGTTCAATGACACCGAATACAAAGGCAGCTAGCGGCTCATTCGCTGCAAGCAGTCCAGTTGAAAATGAGTTCAATGCACCTTGGATTGGCGGCCAAATGACGAGCATCAAAAGCCCTAAAATAAGTGCTGAAATCGACGTAACGATTGGAACAAAACGCTTACCAGCAAAGAAGCCAAGATATTGCGGGAGCTCAATTTTGTAAAATTTATTAAACATATAAGCCGCTAATACCCCGACAATAATCCCGCCAAACACGCCGGTAGACAAGGTCGGTATGCCGAGCATATTCACATATGCTGGATGACTTTCCTTAAAGAACTTAGCCAATTTGATTGAATCGGATGGAATGGAACCGTTGGCCATTAATACGGCACTCATCGTTACGTTCATGACAAGGTAACCGATGATCGCGGCAATCCCTGCCACACCGTCTCCATTGGCAAGACCGATGGCAACCCCTACAGCAAATAGGAGCGGAAGATTCGAGAAGACAATATTCCCCGCATTCTCCATAACACTAGCAACAAGCTGAATTGTATCATTGCTTAAAAATTGAGCGACATCAATCAGCTGCGGATTTTGCATCGCATTTCCGAGTGCTAGTAAAATACCAGCAGCAGGAAGGATCGCAACTGGAAGCATAAGTGCTCGTCCAATTTTTTGCAACACACCAAAAAGTGATTTAAACACTGGTTGAACCTCCTTTTGTTTTCGCTTACAACATACATTTCAATCACATATTGACGTACATTTCATAATTAACCGTTTACATTTCACTTTCAGAACACAAAAAAGGCATGGTGATATAAGGTTGCGCAAATAACAGGATCTTATCCTGTATTTACCTTAAGTCACTCATGCCTGATCGAATCAGTTACACGTTTCAAGGAAACTATGAAATTTTATTCGTCAATCTGTACAGGTGAAGTGTCAAATAGACAGCTTCGGCATCTTGTACAGGCTTTTTCAATGCATGTTGCAAAATTTTGATCATTTTCCAAGCAGTATTGTAGCATAAAGGATATTCATTTTTCAATAGATGAAGCAACTTTTCTGGCTCCTCTAATGATTCTTCCCGTTTTATACGTTCAATCGAAAACGTAATATGACGCAGTAAGCGTAAATAATGAATACTTTCTCTATCTACTTTCATATGAAATGCATCTTCTATGACTTGGACCATTTGTGTCATGAGCTGCGAATGACGGTTGACCTCGGATAAAGGCCGGTTCGTTAAAGCAGAGTGAATGTGGAGCGCAATAAACCCAATTTCTCCTTCGGGCAGCTTTGTTTCAACATCTGGCCGCGCATTTATCAGTTCCACGACTTCCTTTGCGACCTCGTATTCTTTCGGGTATAAGGATTTCGTTTCAAGCATAAAAGGATTGGTGATATCATAGCCTTGCTTAACTCGCTTAAAACTAAAGGCAATATGATCTGTCAGTGCAATATGAATATGCTCATTTAAACGATGCCCCATTTTTTCTCGTATATGATAAATGACGTCATTGGCAAGCTCAATCATGTCCTCATTTATGTGGTGCAGCAATTGTTTGTATTCTGTTTGCTCTTTTGTATTCTTTAACACAAACATTTTCTCAAATGCCGCTTGATCGAGAACGTCACCCGATTTTTTCCCAAAGCCGATCCCTTTATCAATCAGGACCACTTCACCTAAAGAAGGGTGTTTTGCGATGATGACATTATTATTTAACGCTTTATCAACGGTGAAGGATTCCATGAACATCCCCACCTCCTTCTTATTCAATCTTTCTTATCGTACAAAACAGATGAAACGTGCGTCAACGATTGTTTTTCAAAATAGTCGTTGTGCGCTCAACGAGTCGATATGACAGCACTCTTTTTTCTGGTGCCTCACCTTGTAATGCTTGCTTGAACAAGTCAAATGCTTCCTGCCCCATTTGTTTAAGAGGAATGTCTATACTAGAAATACCCAATGCTTCACTCAATTGATCGTTTTGAAAGCCAAGTATGGCTGGTGATTCTCCAACGTTTATTTGGTGACGCTGTGCTTCTAGTAAAAAACCTGCTGAGACATCATCGTTTGTAATCAGTAAGGCTGTCGGACGATTTTTCATCTCTTTCCATTCTGTAAATAATTGCTTGCCATCAAAAATGGTCAGTTTTCCTTCAATGATCCATTCCTCATCAATCTCCTGCCCAAGCGACCGCATCATTTCTTGATAAGTCTGAATGCGAACTTGGCTATTCTCCCCTTCTGTTCTAGCAAGAACGATTGCGATTCGCTCATGACCGCATGCCGCTAAGTGTTCAAGCCCTTCCTTAAAAGCCTGATCATGCGCAATCGATACCGATGAACATGGATCATGCGGAGTAGGATGACAAAAGATAATAGGACCAGATTCCTGCCACTTTAAAATGTCTCGATCACTTAACGCATTTGAGCAAAAGATTAAACCATCCACACGTTGCTCTTTTAAGCTCATTAATGCTTCTTTTTCCTTTACTGGGTCATATCCTGTTTGAAACAAGGCAAAATGCATTCCGCACTCCTGTGCTTTCTCTGCAATCCCTGTGACAATTCCGCTGAAATAGGAGTGATCAATTGTCGGAAGTACAATTCCAAGCATATTGGAATATCCCTTTGCTAAATGTACTGCCTGAATATTCCGTGTATATTTGAGCTCTTTCATCGCACTAAGTACGCGCTCTCGCTTTTCTTCTTTGACATAAGGATGATCATTCATCACTCGTGATACGGTGGTAACAGATACACCCGCTCTTTTCGCAATATCCCTTATGTTAGGCATTTTTTCTCCTACTTTCTCTTGATATGGTAAGCGTTTCATACTTTAAGATGTATGTGAGCTGAACAAATCACTGGGTGGAAAGGGGAATTCAAGATGGGTATTATCATATGGATCATATTATGTTTGACTATTTTGTTTTCTGCTCGATTCGCACTACATCCTTTAGGAAAAGAACATAAAATCAAGCCGTTTCAATCAATTGATGATTTTTTTGTTGATAAGGATCGCAAAGAGTGACAAAAAAATCACGATGACGCTCCCAATACTTGGACGTTCATCGTGATTTTTTTCATTACTTGATGATCGTCAACTCTTTTGGATAATTGGTTAACGTGACTGGGCCATCTTTTGTAATGAGAACATCGTCTTCAATTCTAACCCCGCCGACTCCAGGTACATAAATACCCGGCTCGATCGTATAGACCATCCCTTCTTTTAGAAGGTCATCATTTGCTTGACTCATAGAAGGGAACTCATGAACAGAAACCCCGAGTCCATGCCCTAGACGATGCGGGAAGTATTCGCCATACCCTGCTTCTGCGATCAACCCTCTTGCTTTTAAGTCAAGGTCACCAATTCTCACACCCGGCTGGCTCATATCAAGTGCTGCCAATTCGGCTTTCAAGACGGTGTTGTAAATATCCTTTTGTTGTTGAGACGCTTCTTGATAGATGAAGGTTCTTGTAATATCTGAACAATAGCCATCCACAATCACGCCGAGGTCAAATAAAACAAAATCACCTTTTTTCAAGGCTGCCTGCCCCGGATTTCCATGAGGTTCTCCTGATTTTTCTCCGAATAGTACCATGGTTGAAAAGGACATGCCCTGAATGCCTTTTTTCTTCAGTTCATATTCGATGACAGCAAGAACTTCGGTTTCCGTCACCCCTTCTTTTAGGGCATGAACCCCAATTTTGACGCCTTCGTCTGCCAATTGAGCAGCTTTTTTCAATGTTTCAATTTCAGCTTCGTCTTTAATTAGTCTTAGCTGATTGAGCACATCTTCTGCCCGGACGAATGTTTCTGCCCCAGTGACAGCTTGAAGCTGCTCTGCTCTTTGCAAAGGAATGGATTCTTTTTCAATCGCTAGGCGAGTCGCTTTTACTCCTCGTTTTTCTAGTGCCTTTTGTATGAAATCAAAGGGGTTTTCATGGTCTTCATATCCAATGAGATCTCCAGCCCATCCCGCATTTTTTGCTTGCTCAACTTCCATCTTAGGCAAAATGAAAAATGGATCTGCTTCCTGAAAAACAAACAGCCCCATCACTCTTTCATGCGGCTCTGTGAAGTATCCAGATAGATAGAATACATTCTCCTTTGTATGTATAAATGCACCTTGAATGTCTTTTTTCTTAAGCCAAGAAGACAAGTTTTTCATTCGATTCATCGTGATCCTCCTCACACGTTTGACTACTGATCTATTGTATCAGTTTTCACTGTATTTCGCACAAAAGCACACTGACCTAAAGCCAGTGCGCTTTTGTGATTTGCTTAAGAAGCACGAAGCAAACGAAGTCCGTTTAAAATAACCAAAATCGTACTGCCTTCATGCCCAATGACACCAAAAGGTAAATCAAGAACTTGTAAGAAATTCGCACAGATTAAGAGACAAATAACTGTTAATGAAAAGATGATGTTTTGTTTAATGATTCGGTTCATCTTTCTTGAAAGACGGATCATCTTTGTCAGATTGTTTAAGTTATTTTTCATTAAAATGAGGTCTGCTGTTTCTAAAGCAACATCTGTGCCTCCGCCCATTGCGACGCCAACATCTGCTGTGGCGAGTGCAGGTGCATCATTGATTCCATCTCCGACCATAATGATCGAATCACCTTGTTTTTTCAGTTGATTGACTTCATGTACCTTTTCATCTGGAAGACATTCAGCGACAACGGTTTGGATGCCTGCTTCCTCTGCAATCGCTTCAGCTGTTTTTTGCTGATCCCCTGTGAGCATGACGGTTTGGATGCCTAAATCATTCAGCTCCTGAATCATTTTTTTGGCTTCAGGTCTGATTTGATCTTTCAAACCGAGACAGCCGACAACTTCTTGATTTTTTTGAACATAGACAACTGTATATCCTTTGGATGAAAGAACATCACCATTCTCTTCAATGTCACGATCCATTGAAGCTTTTCCGGCAAAATCTTTCTTCCCAATCCGCCATGTGTCCTCATTTAATTGTGCTTCCACACCAAAACCTGATGTTTCTTCAATGGTTACGTGGTCTGCCCGCTCTGTATGATGCTCTTTTGCCATGTCAGAAATGGCTTTAGCTAATGGATGGTTTGACTGACTTTCAATTTGATAGAGCGCTTGATAAAAGGTCGATTCATCTTGCCCTTTTGCCAAAACCACTTTTTCAACAGCTGGTTTTCCACTTGTAATCGTACCCGTTTTATCAAATGCAATCATCGTACTTGTGCCCAGTTTTTCTAAAAAGACACTTCCTTTTACAAGCATACCGTTTCTTGCACCGTTTGAAATGAGTGAAAGAGCTGCTGGCATAATTGAGGCAACAAGTGCACAAGGCGAAGCAACCACCATAAACACCATCGCACGGTAAAACGTTTCACTCATGCTCCAGCCAAGTACAAAATGAGGTAGGAACATTAAAATCGCTACAGTGATGAGCACACCTTTTACATATGCACCTTCAAATTTTTCAATAAACGCTTGGCTTGGCGATACACTTTCTTGTGCAGATTCCACCAGCTTAATGATTTTATGAAAAAGTGTTTCTTCATTATGTTTTGTTACTTCTACTGTTAATGAACCATTTAAATTCACTGTTCCTGCAAACACATCTTCCCCTTGCCCTTTTTCCTGAGGCACCGATTCACCCGTTAAGGCAGATTCGTCTACACTTGTTCTTCCGCTCATGATCACACCATCTGCTGCAATTCGTTCGCCCGCTTTGATTAAAATACGGTCGCCTGGCGTAAGTGAAGAAGCAGCGATTTGGATGGTGCTGCCATCTTCTTCAATTAAAGTGGCTTCATCTGGAGCGATACTCATTAAAGCCGTTAAGTCTTTTTTACTTTTATTTGACGTATACGTTTCTAGCGCACCGCTCAAAGAAAAAATAAAAATTAAAATGGCGCCCTCTGCCCAGTAGCCAATGATCGCTGAGCCTATCGCAGCAAATATCATTAGAAGTTCTACATTTAATGTCTTGGATGAAATGGTTTCTTCAATTCCTTCCTTTGCCTTTGCAAAACCACCAATAACAAAAGCAAGAATAAAAAGAGGAATACTCCACATCGTTTCATCCTTTAGAAACCATCCAATCAAGATGAGAATCCCCGAAATTCCTGCTGCGATTAATTCTCCGTGCTGTGCCCATTTATGAAAGAGCGAGTTGGATCCCTTTTGATCTGTCGTTTGATAAAGTGCTGTATTCTCATTCATGATTACTTTCTCCTCTCTAATTGATAATGATTTTCACATTATCAATCGTTGCCCGTTCCGTTTATCATCTATATTTTCTGCTATTTCAAGCTTTTTATAGGTCTGTAACTCATTATAACAGGTTCTGATCAATTTTCAATTAATAATTATTATAATTTCTTTTTGATAATAATTATCATTATTAGCACCCGACATTTCTTCCTCTTTCTGAGCACATTTTATTCATCTGAAAGGTAATTGAACACAAAAAAGAACCAACGGATCGACCATTGGTTCTTACAGAAAGCTTGTGTTCTACGAATTTGTCCACTCTTTGATTTGTTTTTTCGTCAGCGGACCTACATGGTTTTTGACTACTTCACCCTTTTCATTGATGAAAAAAGTCGTCGGGATCGTCATGATTTGGTATTTCTTCATCATTTCGCCGTGCTCATCGAGAACGATCGGAAATGTGAACTTTCTGTCTTTCACAAATTGGGCAACTGCCTGCTTGCTTTGCTCAGCACCAAGTAAATTCACAGTCAGTATGTCTACATCACTTTGATTTTCTTTCACAATCTGTTCAAAGGCTGGAAGCTCCATTTTGCAGGACGGGCACCACGTTGTCCAAAAATGCAGAATGGTCCGCTTCCCTTTCACCGGGATCACCTGAGTTTCACCTGTTAATGTAGGAGCTTCTATCCTCGGCGCCATGACAGGCTCTTTTGCTTCAGCCTCTATGTTCATCAGAAATAAAAGAAGGGTCATCATGAGAAGACTGGCGGGTAGATATTTACGATTCATCAGCATCTTCCTTCCTGATTTTCCTATAGCTTGCCCGCTAGCTGCACATGACATTCAAGCTTTTTTCAATGTAAGAAACATGGAGACGCCGAGTTCCTTGCAAATCGTCGCATAATGCAAAGCCGTTAATAGCAGCATCCCCGTGTTCATTCCTAAGATAACGCCCATCATATTTAAGGATTCGATGGATCCTAGAAAATACACCATAGAGAACGACACCACGTGCACCCATATATTATGTAGGAACACATCTTTAATGAGACCCATACCAATTAAGCACGCTTGAAACGGCATCACGAACAAGTGGCATAAGAAGTAAGGCCATAGCAGCTGCAAGTAGACGGCTGCTTGAGGTGAGTCAAAAAAGAGCTGCGTGAGCGGATAAGCGAAATAATACATGATCATCACCGCTGGCACCCCGTATCCAAACGTAATGAGAATCGCTTGTCTGACACGTTTTTTCACGAGATCATACTGCCCCAAGGCATAGGCTTCTGATACATTCGGAATCATCACAATCATAATGGAATGAGCGATAAACGCCGGAAAAAAACCGATCGACATCGCTACGCCAGCAAGCATTCCGTAATGATCAACAGCAAGCGTACCAGAAATGCCCGCTGCAACGAGGGCTCCTTTGATTAAAAACGGTTCAATCGCATTGGCAATGGCATGAAAGATACGCATACCTGTTGTCGGAATGGAGACTGCTAACAAACGTTTTCTGACGTCAATCCCTCTTAACTCAACCGATCTGACATTCACAGCATTTTTTGCCATGACGTATTGGGAATATAAATAGATAAAGACGACGAGATCACTTGCAACAATCACGCCAATCGCGATAAGCACAGCTGTTTCAATATCAAACGAATACCAATGAAAAAACAAAAACAAACAGATAAGCTGGATCGTTTTTTTCAGCATATTGGCTAGAGCAATTCTGCCCATTTGCTGCTTGCCCATAAAATAGCCGCGTGCAATGGAAGTAAATGCGATGATTGGAATGAGTGACAGAACCAAGCCCTTCATCAGCGGATGATACGATTGAAATACAGGAATGAAAGGCAGTACAATGGCTGCTATTGCCGTTGTGGTGCATGTCACCACAAGCGTCATTTTAAATGCATGGCGAAGCATACTTTTATGAAGCCGCTCATGCGATTCTGCAATGAATTTAGAAATGGAGACTGGCAGCTCTAAGCTGGCGATCACAAGCACAAGCATGATGATGGGAAGGATGCTCATATATAAACCCATTCCATGTTCTCCAAGCTCTCTCGCTAAAATCATATTGACTAAAAACTCGATACACTCAGCAATGAAAGCTGCGACAGATAGCAGAATGACCCCTTTTACAAATCGATTCATGTAGCCTCCCCTTGTCTAAAAGCAAATTCTTTTCACATTCTATGAGACAAGTCCTGAAAATATTTTAATAATTGAAGACAAAAAAACAGCGACTGATTGATCGCTGCTTTTCTTTACACTGCAAACACATGACGGCCAATGCGTTCTACAATTTTACGAGAACGAATCCAGTTATCTGTCGCCGTTTTTGGATTATAAAAATAAATCGCCTTTGTTGTTCTGTCATCTTCTTTGACAACCTGCTTCACAGCTTTTACGGAATCCTGGTCTGCCTTATCATTGATACTTCCATTTGATACGGGCTGGAAGGCATTTCGCTGATAAATCACGCCTCTGACACTGTCAGGAAAAGAGCGGTGTTCTACGCGGTTTAAGACGACGCTTGCTACCGCTTTTTTCCCGGCGTAAGATTCACCTTTTGCTTCGGCATGTACCAACCGAGAAAGCAAGTCCATTTCTTCATTAGAATAGTGTGATTGATTTCTTGAGCTTGCTGGCTTTGCCGTTTCCTTTTTCTTCAGCTTCGGTTTTGATGCCTTCTCCTCTGTTGACGTGCTTAGCATTTTCACTTTCGGCTGATGTTTCTCCTCTGAAAACGCTGGGATCACAGTATGCTTTTCATCTTGATCTATATATGAAAGCTGATGCTTTACAGGTGCTTGTTCAAGTTTCTGACTTAATGTGCCTTCTTGCTCTTGTATATTGTCCATCTTGATCGCTGAGATGAGCATAAGGATGGCAAAAAGAGCTGTATGAATTTTGATCATTCGCCTCATTCCTCCTTTAATCAATGTAGGCTGTAAGATACTTGTCCACTCTAACAAGAGCTTCTTCTATTTTCACGCACAAAGATTTTCATGCCTGTCCAAATTCCGTCATTAAATGGCATGTCCTAGTTGAAATACGCATGAACTGGTAATGTAAGCGTTTAATATAGTCTCTTTTTAGCCTATAATCATCCTTATGCTCCTGATTATGGGTTATTACATTTTCTTTTCATATGTATCAAGCTGGTTTGAAGTGTGACAAAAGAACCAAAATAAAAAGCTTTTTCTCATGAATGAGAAAAAGCTTTAGCTTCTTGCTTCTTTAAGATATTCAAAAATAACATCTCCACCATGCTTGGCGATTCCGCGAAAATGTTTAAAATCATCTTGATTGACCAATACAGAACGAAATGTTAAAAAATCATCCTTTTGAATGGTCACTTGTTTTTCAGTACCATTCCGTAATGATTCTAGTATTGTGTTGATGTGTTCTTCAGTCAAAAAAACCGCTCCTTTTCAGCCTTGATCAAATATTAAATATACCATTCGTTTTCAAAGCGTACAACGAAAACGAAAGAAAAACGTCTTTATCCTTTACATTGGTATGAAAATATTGCAAAATACTTTTTAATAGGGAATGAAATCTGTTTTTAAAGGAGAGGGATCGGTTGAAGATTGCAAAAATTGGGAATGTGATCGAATTTAGAAATGGTTTAACAGGTGTAGTTGAAAAAGTGAATGAAAACTCTGTTATTGTGGATGTCACCATTATGGACAACTATAGAGATTTAGAACTGGATTCACTAACAGTCGTTAATCATAAAAACTATAAAATCATCAAAGACTCCGTACATTAATTTGCAATCCTCAATTCAGACTACCGTTACATAAGGATATACACAGCAAAGCTGACTCGTGTGACAGCTCTGTTCTCTTTTGACCATCACATATGAAAAAGGCTGACAACCATATTAAGTGGCGTCAGTCTTTTTGCGCGTGAAAGGTTTGCATTTCCGCTTTTGTTTTGTACATATCAACTTCTTCAGGTGTTATCACGCCTTTATCAATTAAAAGGGCGATCACTCCAAGTAATGTGGAGGCACTCCATTTATATCGTTCTTTGTTTTGATGTTCAAGCATCTGAAGCTCTTCCCTTAATTCCATTAGCAGCTTCTCTGTTTTGTCTTCTTTGTTTGCCAACACAAACGCCTCCATTTTCATTCGCTCGTTTCAATTTTATCTTAAAGTAAATATATCAAGAATAAAAGCATGATTCACCTTTACAAACATACGTTCTGTCGTGTATACTATACATACGAGCTGGTAGCCCCCAGCCGTCCTAGCAAGTTCTATTCCTATTGGTATGAGAAGAGTGACATGACTCTTCTCTTTTTTTATGTGTCATCATGATCTATTCCATAAAAAAAGACATGTCATCCACATGTCTTTTCTTATTTATTAGCGATTATCAATCGTTTCAGGATACATATCATGATTCATCATACGATACGATGCCATCTCTTCATACTTTGTCCCAGGTTTTCCGTAGTTCGTGTACGGATCAATTGAAATACCGCCTCTTGGTGTAAATTTGCCCCATACTTCGATATATCTTGGGTCCATTAATTCAATGAGGTCGTTCATGATAATATTCATACAATCCTCATGGAAGTCACCGTGGTTACGGAAGCTGAACAAATATAATTTTAATGATTTACTTTCGACCATGATTTCATTTGGGATGTAGCTGATATACACGGTCGCAAAATCTGGCTGCCCTGTTTGCGGGCAAAGTGATGTGAATTCTGGGCAGTTGAATTTCACAAAATAATCTCTATTCGTATGTTTATTCGGGAACGTTTCAAGCACTTGTGGTGCATAGTCAAACAAGTAATTGGTCCCTTGATTTCCTAGTAAAGTGACACCTTCTAATTCTTCTGGTTTTCTTGTCGTCATTTTGTCTCTTCCTTTCTATACGCCTCGTTTATTTCCCCACAATAGCGTGTGCAGCTGTGGTAAGACTCTCACACGATTCAAATCAGGATCTTGCGCTACTTGATCTACAAGCATTTCGTATTTCTTTAATAAGTGCGTTAATAAGTACGCATCATCAGCTGTCGTCGTATCATCATTTCCCACCTGCAAATAAAAGGGGAGTTCTGGGTATTTCGCATGGACATCCTTTGCATAGGCTAGATCAAGATCATTAAAGATGACGACCTTCAGGCTTGCATGTTGCAATCTGTTTCCATTTTTCAATTCATCTATGATACGTGTAAGTTTCGTAAAATCTGTTTTCATATTTGAACTTGGTGGTTTTGGAGAAATGGTTAAATCATCTATCTTCAAAAACCAATCTTGATACATCGTTCCCTGCGTTTCAAGCGCCGTATCAATTCCTTCTTCATGCAATAAATCAATAAGTGATTCCATTTGTTTTAAAAGCGCAGGATTCCCACCTGAAATGGTGACATGAGAAAAAGCCTTTCCACCTATTCTCTTCAGCTCTTTTACAATGTCCTCTGCCTGAAGCCACTGAATATCATGCTTAGCTGATCCATCCCATGTAAAAGATGAATCACACCAGCTGCAAGAGTAGTCACAGCCAGCCGTTCTGACAAACATGGTTTTTTGGCCAATGACCATTCCCTCTCCTTGAATGGTTGGACCAAAGATTTCTAAGACAGGAATCGCTTTAGTCATTGAGCTCAACTCGTTTCGGACGGTAAATGCAGTAGCTTGTTGGTGTCTCTCTGACAAAAACTTGAACACATACTGGTTTGTTCGCTAAAGTCGTTAAATATGCGGCCACTTTATCATATACAGTCTTTGCGACAACCTCAGTGGTAGGCATCGCATATGGATCGGTTGAGGAGAATTCCTCATGATCATTGAGCAGCGTGTGATCATATTTACCATGAATAAGTTTTTTCAATGTACTAAAATTGACAAGGAAACCCGATTCATCTAGGTCATCTCCAGCAATGGTTATATTAATCGTATACGTATGACCATGTACGCGGCTACAAGCGCCAGCATCTTCTCTCGGGATAAAATGGGCTGCCGATAGATGCATATCTTTATTTAATTCAAACGAAAATGGATGATCCGTCTGTGGATAGATTTGAGAAAGCATTTAGTTTGCCTCCTTCATGTCCATATAAGTGTCATAGCCATTTTTCCGAAGCTTACATGCAGGACATTCCCCGCAGCCATCAGAAATGATGCCATTATAGCAAGTGAGTGTTTCATTTTTCACAAAATCTAGCGCATTCAGTTCATCAGCCAGCTTCCACGTTTCAGCTTTATTCAGCCACATGAGCGGCGTATGGATGACAAATGGTTTTTCCATTGCCAAATTCACCGTGACGTTACAAGATTTCACAAACTCATCTCGGCAATCTGGGTAGCCGCTAAAGTCTGTCTCGCACACACCCGTGATAATATGACGTGCTCCAATTTGATACGCAAGAATGGATGCAAAGGATAAGAAAACTAAGTTTCTCCCCGGAACAAATGTGGAAGGCAGTTCTCCTTCTTTTTCTTCAATATCAATGTCATCTCTTGTTAAGGCATTGGGTGCAAGCTGATTTAAAAGAGACATATCTAATAGATGATTTTTCACACCTAGCTTGTCAGCAATTCTTTTAGCGACATCAATTTCTTCTTGATGACGCTGATTATAATGAAAGGTTACGGTTTCAACCTCTTTAAATTGTTGAAGTGCCCATAGTAAACATGTCGTACTGTCCTGTCCCCCGCTAAAGACAACGACCGCTTTTTCATTTTTCATTTTCCTTTTCCTCCTTTTGCAGACCCGTACCACCGCACAAAGCTGCATCTGAAAGGTTCATGAAAACCCCTATTTTTCTCAAAAGAAAAGACACCTTTACATGTGTATGAGGTGTCCCAGCCATAAAAAATAAAAAATGCCACATCCAAGGATACGGCAAGTCCTTAGTTTTTTATAGAGGGTTTTGCTAGAACCTCTCCCGTTTTCACGGATTTTTGTTCAATTTTCACAGAGGATAGTGTACCACATAATTGGTGTACAAGCTATCCCTTCTTTACTTATCACGTGATGCAGGCACTTTTTTCAGACAAAGAAAGAGGATAAAAAAGATACTGACATAGCCAAAAACAGGGTAAACCGTTGAAATGAGTGTGCCGTATCCAATTTTACTGATGACATAACAGCAAAGCAGAATAAAGGATATCGTATACATACTGTTCAATCGGATATACGCCCTCACCTGTCTTTCGAGACCGTATAAATTCCCTATAACGGATGTAAAGACTTCACCAAAGATCACGAATAAATAGATGAGATGAATGGAGTTTGCGACTTGATACACCACTTGGGCCATCGGAATATCATACGCTTCCAGCATTTCTAATGAAGAAAGGGATAAAAAGCAGGCGAGCAGAATGAGTGTCAGCATCAGACCCCCAAGCACCGCTCCTTTTTTGATCACGGCTTCGGATGTCATTTCGTTTGCGACCGGCACTAATACGGCTTGAGACAGCGCTAAATTAAATGCACCATATGAAATCGCAGACAACATCCATTCGCCCTCTCCCATTTGCAGCCCCAGAACGTGGCTTTCACCGCTACTAAACACAAATGAGTCTAGAAACACAATCAGCGAAAAGAAAATCAGCATTGGAACGACAAGTACATTGACACCAAATAACCCTTTTGACCCTTTAAAAAGGACAATGACACTTAAAATAATCGTTAAAAAAATACCATATTCTTTTGAGATGCCAAGTTGTTCTTCAAAAATAGCGCCTGCTCCAGAAATCATCACTGACGTCACACCTAGTAATATAAAAAACATGACGATGTTAATATATCGACTCGCAGCAGCTCCAAATAAAAACCGATTCATATCTTGATAAGACTCCGCTTCAATTCGTTTGGAAATCAGCATCATTTTTGCGCCAAGGCCGGTAAAAATAACACCGCTAATCAAAATCCCGATCAATCCAATCCAGCCAAAACGAACAAAAAATTCTACGATTTCTTTTCCTGTCGCAAACCCAGCTCCAACCACTGTTCCTACATATACAAAGGCAAGCTGAAAAGCGGATTCATTTGAACGTTTCATATGACCCCTCCGCACCCATCACTTTCGATTGTCTCTTTTTTATCCTATGAGACAAGTTCCTTGAAAAGAAGGACAAACCATGATTAAATGCAAAAAAGGATTTTTCATTCAGCTATGAGCAAAACAGTTGAAAGTCAAAATAGGTCAGAGTATACTATAGTCAAAGATGGTCAAACAACAGACCATTTTATTTAACATTCATTGGTCAAATAAAGTCAAACTTTATTTTAAGGAGGTCATGGCTCATGCGTTGTCAACATTGTCAAGTGAATGAAGCAACTATTCGCCTGAATATGCAAGTAAATTCGTCCCGTAGCCAAATGGTTTTATGTGAAGACTGCTATACCTCTTTGATGGAACAGTCAAAAATGAAAATGGGTCCTAACCTGTTCGGAGGCGGTTCATTCTTCTCTGAGCAAGCAGGACATGCGACGAGCCAAGAGCGGCCTAAACAAAAAGGCTTGCTAGACGAGCTTGGCCGGAATTTAACGGATGGCGCACATGCTGGTTTAATCGATCCTGTCATTGGCCGTGATGAAGAAGTCACAAGAGTCATTGAGATTTTAAATAGAAGAAATAAAAACAATCCTGTCCTCATTGGTGAACCTGGTGTTGGTAAAACGGCCATAGCCGAAGGACTAGCACTAAAAATTGCAAATGGAGATGTACCAAATAAATTAAAGAACAAACAAGTTTATTTATTAGATGTCTCTTCACTTGTGGCAAACACAGGTGTACGTGGTCAATTTGAGGAACGGATGAAGCAATTAATCAAAGAATTGCAAAGCCGTAAAAATATCATCTTATTCGTTGATGAAATTCATCTTCTTGTAGGCGCAGGCTCTGCCGAAGGGTCAATGGATGCCGGAAACATTTTGAAACCAGCTCTAGCTCGAGGGGAACTGCAGCTAGTAGGTGCGACAACATTAAAAGAGTATCGTCAGATTGAAAAAGATGCTGCCCTTGAACGCAGATTCCAGCCTGTCATCGTTGATGAGCCAACACAGGATGAAGCATTCGAGATCTTAAAAGGCATTCAGGATAAGTATGAAGCCTATCATGGCGTCACCTATTCTGACGAAGCCATTAAAGCGTGTGTTCAATTATCTTCGCGGTATATTCAAGACCGCCACTTGCCAGATAAAGCCATTGATTTAATGGATGAAGCAGGTTCAAAAGCGAATCTCTCCATTGATGCAGCAAGTGAAGATGAATTAACAAACCGTCTTGCGCAAATTGCCGCTGAAAAACAAGCCGCTTTAAATGAAGAACGCTATGAAAAAGCAGCGAAGCTTCGAGACGAAGAAGAAGCGATTGAAGCGAGATTGCAAAACAAAACAAATGACAAAGAACATGTCGTCACAGCTGAGGACATTCAGTCGATTGTAGAACAAAAAACAGGTATCCCTGTCGGCAAACTACAAGCAGACGAACAAACAAAAATGAAAGAAATTGATGTCCGCTTAAAAGCCCGCGTCATTGGTCAGGAACATGCGGTTGAAAAAGTGGCGAAAGCCGTAAAAAGAAGCAGAGCCGGCTTAAAATCAAAACACAGACCAACTGGCTCCTTCCTTTTCGTTGGGCCAACAGGCGTCGGGAAAACCGAATTGTCTAAAACATTAGCGGAAGAATTATTTGGCTCAAAAGAAGCGATCATTCGTTTAGATATGAGTGAATACATGGAGAAACACTCCGTGTCCAAAATCATCGGTTCTCCTCCTGGTTACGTTGGACATGATGAAGCCGGACAGCTCACGGAAAAGGTTCGCAGAAAACCATACAGCATCATTTTGCTCGATGAAATCGAAAAAGCGCACCCTGATGTCCAGCATATGTTCCTTCAAATCATGGAAGATGGCCGGCTAACAGACAGCCAAGGCAGAACCGTCAGCTTTAAAGACACGGTCATCATTATGACAAGTAACGCTGGCAGCACAGATAAAAAAGCGGTCAAAGTCGGGTTCCAGTCTGAACAAGAAGAAGCCATCGAAGAACAATCATTGATTGATTCACTGAGCGCTTATTTCAAACCGGAATTCTTGAACCGTTTTGACAGCATCATTCAGTTTGATTCATTAGATAAAGACGATTTAGTCAAAATTGTGGATCTTCTGCTCAAAGATTTGTCAGAGCAGTTAAAAGAACAAAATCTAACTGTTCACGTCACAAACGAAGCGAAAGAAAAAATCGCTGAACTTGGTTACCATCCAGCATTTGGAGCTCGTCCGTTACGAAGAACGATTCAAGAGCATGTTGAGGATCAAATGACGGACATGTTGCTTGAAGAAGAACAACTTACTGGATTTACAGTCGATGTTGAACATGACGAAATTGTTGTGAAAAAGAGCTAAGTACATCCTAAGGAGGATCTTCAGCTCCATCATGTGGCAGTGTCTAAATTCCATCTGAGCGCCGACGCTCCCCCGCCTCTTTTCCTTTACGATAAAAGAAAAAGAGGTGGAACACATGGATCACATGATCAATTGGAACTACGATTTGATTAAAATCATACATGAAGAAAAATTAAAAGAATTGCTCTTAGATGAAACAGCTCAAAAAAGATGAAGTTTCCAGATTGTTGACACAGGGCTAAAATGAACTTGATTTTAGCCCTGTGTCTTCTTTTCAGCGTGATAGAAAACCTTTGCAGTCTAGGTAGGACGAGTACTGGCGCGGATCGAATGTAACATTCGTGAGCACTAGCACGCAGGACTGACAAAGAATGCAGGGTTTGTCTACACGCTGAAAACTCCCTTTTATATGAGGGAGTTTCTTTTTTTAAGGCTCACAGAAAGCGCTTTCGTCAAAATTTCTTCACATAAACTGTCTTAATTTTATATTCTGACTAAAACCCTTCTAGAAGACACCGATATTAACTATAGAAAAAGATAGTTAAAGGATTTGGTGAGATAATGGACAAAACATCGTTAATTGGTATTATTTTAGCATTTATTGCACTGAGTGTCGGTATGGTTTTGAAAGGTGTGAGTCTAACCGCTCTTATCAACCCGGCGGCTATATTGATCATTGTGGTTGGGACAATTTCAGCTGTTGTCATTGCCTTCCCATCTAGTGAAATTAAGAAAACACCAAAATTATTCGGCAAAATTTTCAAAGATAGCAAGCTTCCAACGATACAAGAGATGATTCCTCTATTTTCAAACTGGGCACAAATTGCTCGTCGTGAAGGTCTTTTGGCATTAGAGGCAAATCTTGAGGAAGTCGATGACGATTTTCTAAAGAACGGCTTAAGCATGGCAGTTGACGGTCAAAGTGCTGAATTTATTCGCGACGTCTTAACAGAAGAAGTCGATGCCATGTCGGAGAGACATCAGTCAGGCGCATTAATCTTTACACAAGCTGGTACATACGCTCCGACTCTAGGGGTACTTGGTGCCGTTGTCGGACTTATTGCCGCACTTGCAAACATGGGAGACATTGAAGCACTTGGACATGCGATTAGTGCTGCCTTCGTCGCCACACTTCTAGGGATTTTTACAGGGTATGTGTTGTGGCATCCATTTGCCAACAAG
Source organism: Bacillus sp. FSL K6-3176 (assembly GCF_038003325.1). Taxonomy (NCBI): domain Bacteria; kingdom Bacillati; phylum Bacillota; class Bacilli; order Caryophanales; family Bacillaceae; genus Bacillus; species Bacillus sp. FSL K6-3176. The sequence goes on along the minus strand of NZ_JBBOOX010000001.1, from coordinate 1,341,009 downwards.
CTGAAGCGTAAATCAAAGGAAGAAGTAAAGCTTCGTCTCATTATGATTGAAGGGATTCTTTCTGTCCTTGAAGGCCAGTCTCCAAAGGTCATTGAGCAAAAACTTCTGATGTACTTACCAGCAAAAGAACGTGCAAATCTTGTCATTGAAGAAGGAGAAAAACAGAATGGCTAGGAAACGTAAAAAACATGATCATGAAGACCATGTAGATGAGTCTTGGCTGATCCCTTACGCCGATCTTCTTACGCTTCTTCTCGCCCTCTTCATTGTGCTGTTTGCATCTAGCTCCATTGATGCGGCAAAATATGAACAGATGGCTAAATCGTTTAATGTTGTCTTTACTGGCGGCACTGGCGTAATGGACCAATCAAGCATGCAGAGCACCGAGGAAACAGAAAACAGCAATCAAACCAAAAAATCCGCAGAAGATGAAGAAGAAGAAGCAAAAGCGAAAGCTCGTGACCAAGCGGTTTTAACAAAGGTTAAAAAGCAAGTAGATTCATTCATTGCGGATAAAAAACTTGGTTCGAAGCTTGAAACAAAGCTGACGGATGAAGGTCTGCTTATTACAATTGAAGACAGCATCTTCTTTGATTCTGGGCGAGCGGTAATCCGCTCGCAGGATGTTCCGTTAGCCAAAGAAATATCCAAGCTGCTCGTCATTAACCCTGCTCGTGATATCGTCATTAGCGGACATACAGATAACGTTCCGATTCGGAATTCTGAATTTGAATCCAACTGGTATTTAAGCGCCATTCGTGCGGTCAACTTTTTAAATATTCTCCTTGAAAACAGCAACCTAGACCAAGAGAACTTTAGCACAAAAGGTTACGGTGAATTTAAACCGATTGCCTCTAACGATACCGCAGAAGGCAGAAGTAAAAACAGACGCGTCGAAGTTCTTATTTTGCCAATTGAGAAAAAAGCAAAATAAATAGGAAGCCAGCAGCTTCCTTTCAGATCATGACAAAGGGCTAAAATGATGTTTATTTTAGTCCTTTGTTTTTCTTATGAGCGCGTTTGCAAGCACTTGTCGTTTATCGGTGCGCAGGACTGACACCATATGCGCGGATTAGTCTACATACTAAAAAGGAAGCCAGCGGCTTCCTTTTTTATGTGTTTATTCTTTATGATCATATAAATGCTTGGCACGCAGTCCTACATGTTTGAGCATATCGATGCAGGCATCCTTTTCCTCTTCACTAAGCACACTGATCATCTCGTGAATCTCTTTTGCATGATCTGGGAAGATGTCATCAAGCAAAGCTCTTCCCTGCTCCGTAATATGTGCAAATGTCACCCTGCGGTCTTCTGCACAAGCTTTCCGGCTAAGGAGTTCTTTTTTCTCCAATTTATCAACCACATACGTGATACTTCCGCTTGCGAGTAAGATCTTATCACCTATTTGCTGAAGCGGCTGATCACCTTTATGATACAGCAATTCTAATACAGCAAATTCAGTCGGATTCAGACCGTGCTTTACAATATGTTTGTTCATGTGGTGATTAATGGAGCGATAGGCACGTGATAGTACAATAAATAATTTCAAAGATTTCTCAACATTATGATTTTCCATTTTTTTATCATCCTTTATGAAATGCAACCCACTAATGTGACATTAATAAACAATAAGTAAAATGTCAACATGTTGAACCATTTTTAGCATGAAAAAGAGACCAGAACGAATCACCTAATTTTTTAAAAATCTCACAAGTCATCGTAATAAAGATAGGTTCAATGCTATAATAAGTCTATTAGGTAATACGTTGGAGCGATGAATCATGAGTATACTGAAAGGGTTTTGGAAGAAGATCAAGCTTTACCTTATTTTGGTCGTGATTCCAACCCTCATCATTAGTTATTTTATCTACGAAAAAGAAACTGAGAAAATTGATGTAAAAAACAAACAAACCGCTACACTTATGTTAAATATTCACAAAAACCAAATGAATTATTTAATCAGTGAAACAGAAGCAAGATTAACTTCCCTTGCCATGGGATTTGACCAGCCGCTTGAAACGAAAAGAGTACAAAACATCCTAGAGAAAATCTATAAACAAGAACCTCGTTTTTCAGGCCTGTATCTCCTAGACCAAAAAGGAAATGTCACAGCCAGCACCACACCATTAAAGGAAAAGATCAACCTGTCATTTAGAGATTACTTTAAACGTATTCAAGTTACAAAACAGACCGTCATCACAGATAACTATGTAAGCCGCATTACTAAGCAGCGGATTCTCTCCATTTGTGTCCCTGTTTTGAATGAAAACGACGAAGTCACGGATGTGCTAGTCGCTGCGATTCAAATTGATTATTTAAGAAATATTATGAATGTATTAAACCCAGAGCTTCATTTTAAGATGCTGAATCAAAATGGAGACGTTGTGTTTACAAGTGGTCCACAGCCAGCATCTGAAAGTGATAGCACCGTGTCTACATATTTAGATGAAAACAGCTGGAAGCTGGAGGTTTTTCCGCAGCGTGCGACAACAAGTGAAGTACTGTCTGTGATGCTGTTTCCTTTATCCAGTGCATTTATTCTCTTAAATATCTTATTCACACTCGTCCAATATATCATTTTAAGACGACAAACCCAGCAGGAACGCCACCAAAATGAAGCACAAAAACTTGAACTCATTGGAACACTCGCGGCAAGTACAGCGCATGAAATTCGCAATCCATTAACAGGCATTAGCGGATTTATTCAACTTTTGCAAAAGAAGTATCGTTCAGAAGAGGATCAGCTTTATTTTTCTGTCATCGAGGAAGAAATTAAACGGATTAACCAAATCGTCAGTGAGTTTCTTGTGCTAGGAAAACCAACGGCTGAAAAGTGGCAAAATAATTCTGTGAAAGAAATTGTGAGTGAGATCATGCCCATTGTATTTTCTGAGGCGAACCTTTATAATGTCGAGGTTGATTTGCAAATCAATACCATTCAAGATGTTGGCGTGTATTGCACGAAGGATCACATTAAACAAGTGGTATTGAATGTAGCGAAAAACTCGTTAGAAGCGATGCCAAATGGCGGTCATTTGAAGATTGTCATTGAGGCTGAAAAAGAACAGGTCATCATAAAAGTGAAAGATACAGGTGAAGGTATACCAGAAGAGATGCTGAAACATATCTTCCTCCCTTTTATTACGTCGAAGGAAAAAGGAACAGGTCTTGGGCTTGTTGTGTGTAAACGAATCATTTCGATGTATGGGGGGACAATCGATATCGAGAGCGAAGTGAATAAAGGAACAACCGTGATCATCATGCTCCCTTCTGCACACTAATAGCTGAAACATTCAGCCGGTTTTGCTAATGGCAAGACCGGTTTTTTTGATGTCAATAAGAAGGACGATTGACAGAAAGGAGACTCATTTGTGATACAAGATCATGAAAGGAAGCAACAGATTGTTGTTCATGAAAAAGAAGATATTGATACTCATTCATCAAGTTGTCCAGTTCTTGACTATATTTAATTGTCGTCTCACCTGTATAGCCTTCTACTTGAGCAGCTTCTACCATTTGTCTTCTCTTTTCATCAATTGACATTAATAGCTGTTCTTTCCGTACATAAATATTCATGATCTCAGCTCCCGCTATGAATTCGTCTGTCTACGCTCTAAATGATCCGACACCAAAATTATACTTTATTTGTAAATTAAATTAAATATGCTTATTTTATTTAATTTTTTACAGCCTAAAGACCTTTTACCCAATGAATTCTGGGGGTAAACTTCAAAATTGGACAGGACTGACACATTGATTAAACAGAATTTTATCCTATGCAGAAGACCAAAATCAACTATTTTCTCTCTCATTTTATGTCTATTTTCCTAAAAAAAAGCTGATCTTCCGCCTCATGCGAAATGATCAGCTCCCACTATTAAACCGTTTCTTCTTCGTAAATTGGCACCCAGCCCTCAGTTGTGACAAATATGCGAACTGCGACGACTTGACGATCTTCTTGAAGTGTAAAGTAGTGACGAATATTCGGGGGCACAGAAATTAAATCACCTGGATTCAGTCTCACATCAAAAAAGACGCCGTCTTTGCCTTGAATGGCAAAAATTCCATGACCGCTCACGATAAATCTGACTTCATCATCCGTATGATGATGCTCACGTTTAAAGTTTTGAAGCAGTTCATCAAGGTTAGGAGTCGCATCTGATAATGAAATCACATCCTGCGCTTTGTATCCTCTTCGCTCGGAAATACTCTTTATTTCCTCTTGAAACACAGTTAAAATTTCTTCCTTTTCATCATCTGTTAAATCGTACTTTTCTGATAACTGTTTTGGTAGTTTTTCAATATCCCAATGTTCATAAATGACCCCTTGCTGTTCTAAATACGCCTGAACCTCTTGTTCGTTCTCAAGTAACGTGTTCTCTTCATTATGAATGTAAATGGTCGCCATGTGTGTTTCCTCCTTTTTATTTAACAAGCTGCTTTTGATAAAGCGCTACTTTCAAATGATAGGTAAATAAAAATTCATAAGCCTCTAAGACTCGTTTGGCTTCAAATGCGCTTTTCCCCCAAACGGTGATGCCATGATTACGAATGAGTACAGCACCAGCATCGTCCGTCAGGTGCACTGCAAATTGCTCTGCAAGGTGCGGAATATGAGCTGGGTTTTCAATAATAGGAACAGTAACTTCTGCATCCTCTTCCCAATAACCAAGCGCTTTGATGATTTCGTTGCCTTTAAAACGAATTTCTCCTTTATCGCCATACAGCTCAGAAATGACATTGTTATCGATCGTGTGGACGTGAAGACAACATCCTGCTTTCGTCCGCTCATAAACGTATGTGTGAAGCAGTGTTTCAGCTGATGGCCTGAGCGGCTCATTCGGATGAACCGGCTGACCTGCTGCATCAACAAGAACAAAATCTTCATCGGTTTCTTTTCGTTTATCTTTGCCACTTGCCGTCACCAAAAACGTGATGGGATCATCCGACACTTTTATCGATAAATTGCCGCTCGTTCCGTAAAACCAGTCTCTTTGTGCCAATTCACGTTTGACGTCTGCTAGTTCCTTCCAGCGTTTACTCTTCTCGTCTGCCATTCCTTCACTTCCTTTATTTGATCAAATTGCGCTTTTAGATCAACAAATGTTTCATACTCTTTATGTACGAGTCCTAGCTCTTTACATTCGTTCAGTAAATAATCACGCGCAAACGTGAGATCCGCATGTTTCGCTGCCTCAATATCAGTCACTGAATCACCAATCATGATAATAAAATCATCTTCCTGCGTCAGCTCTCGAATAATGGAAGGCTTGCAGCAGCCACAGCCATTTTGGCATTCTGAATCACAGGCATGCGGCCATTCAATTTGAATATGGTCTTCTTTAAATGATGCATGGTTACAATAAATATTCTCTTGTTCGACAATCCCTTCCAGGATGGGATAGACAAAAAAGTCCATACCGCCGCTGAGTACATAGAAAGGAATGTCTGCTTTTTTGACATCATCGACAAACTGTTCAAATCCTTCACGAATCTCTGTATCCTCTAAAATAAATGACCGAATGGCTTCTTTCTGATCACTCGTCAGTAACTGAAACATCTGTCCGACGCCTTCTTGGATCGTGATTTCTTTTGCTAGAACACCATCCTTCCATTTCGTCCATTCTTTTGGAGCAAACTGCTTCATGATGCGAATGATATTATCATTTTTCGTAATCGTGCCATCAAAATCACAACATACAATTGGTTTTTTCATTTATTCTGCTACCCTTCCCCAAAGATCAAGTGCTGCTTGTAAGTCTTGACAAGTTGATGCTTTTTCTTCGATAGACTCTTTTTTGACCACCGCATCAATGATCGAACGAAAGGCTTTCCCTCCTCCGATTGCTCCCCGCGGATGTCCGTGAATTCCCCCGCCTGCATTAATGACATGATCAAGTCCAAAATCTTTGATTAAGATCGGCACCATTCCCGGGTGAATGCCTGCTGAAGGAACAGGAAATGTTTGTTGAACTGTATCCTCTTTCACACATGCTTCGAAAATGCCAAAGGCATCTTTTTTCGGAAGGGCGACTGATCCATAAGGAGAGGGAAAAAGACTTAAATCAGCGCCAGCATATCGATTTAATTTGCCTAAAAGAAGGGAATGCGAGAATCCATAGTCTGGAGAGGATGTCATTGCACCGCTCACTGCTGGATGTGCCATGATCGGCAATGGGATCTCTGGGTCTTCAGCCAAGCTTTGCATGACATCAAGTCCATAGGCAAAAACGTTGAATAAAAGCGCATCAGCCCCGAGTTCGGCTGCCTTTCTTGCTCGATCTTTCAAATCAAAAGTTTTCCCAGTTAAATTAACAGCATAAAGCGTGCGATGTCCTGTCTCTTCATATGTTTCTTTTAATATCTTTTTTCCTTCCTTGATTCGATCTTCAAAAGGCGCTAATGGGCTTTCAAATAAAATCTCATCATCTTTGATGAAGTCTACTCCACCTAAAGCCTGTAAGCGGAGCTGTTCTTTTAAATCCTCCATATCACGGCCGATCACGCCTTTAAAAATACTCATCAATAGCGGCCGATCAAACACGCCTACTTTCTTTCGTATCCCCTCAATGCCAAATACCGGTCCTGGAAGACAGCGTTTAAACCTTTCCGAAAATTCGATATCGACGAGCTTTACTTTCCCATCCAGTGAAAGCTTTCCAAAAATCGTCGTCAACACCGCTGGTATATCAGCTGAAAAGTTCGCCTCAGGATAAGCAATGGTCACCTCTGATTGATACAGACCACCAATTGCGGGGGACTGTTCTTTTACGCTCACCACACGGCCTTTATGTTTTTTCAGCTGCTCCTTTTTGAGCTGCGGCAAGTCCGTCCATGACCCGACCGTTAACCCAAGTGCGATCTGCTCTGCTTTTCGGTCTATTTGTTCATCCTCTCGATGTGTTAATACGTATGTTGCCAGTAGTTCACTCACTAGGAATCCCCTTTCGATTGCGTCCTGTATATGGTCAATAAAAAAACCTCTTTAAGTGCTTGATCAGCGCGTTAAAGAGGTTTCGTCTCATTCATCCGAATCTTATCTCTCAGCGCTTGCTGCAAGAATTAGCACCGTGCTTCATGGAAGTCGGTTGCCGGGCTTCATTGGGCTAGTCCCTCTGCCTACTCTTGATAAGAATATTCAATTTTCTTAAATATTGCCTGAATTATCGCACCATTTTTTTACGTTGTCAATGGCTTTTTTTCAAATAACTGCAAGGCAGCGATACGATCAGCGGCTTCCTTTAGCCGCTCCTCACTTGTTAAAAGACCGACTCTGACGTAGCCTTCACCGTGAGCACCAAAGCCATTCCCCGGTGCAACAACAACATGTGCTTTTTCTAATAATACATCAGAAAAAGTTTCAGATGTATACCCTTCAGGCACCTTTAACCAAGCAAAAAAAGAGCCCTTTGGCGCACTGACGTCCCAGCCAATCTCTTTGCATGCAGCAATCCAAGTGTTTCGTCTTTTTTCGTACCGATCATTTTGTACTTGGACGCACGTTTGATCGCTTAAAAGTGCTTCTGCTGCTGCATCTTGAGTTGCTTTAAACAGTGACACAAACAGGTGATCCTGATAAAGCTCAATGGCTTCGATAACAGAGGCATTCCCTGCTGCAAAACCGACTCTCCAGCCAGCCATATTATACGTTTTGGACAATGTATAGATTTCAATACCTGTCTCTTTTGCTCCGTCTATTTGCAGGAAACTGAGGGGCTTTTCGCCGTCAAATCCTATGCCACCATATGCAAAATCATGGACTACACACATCTTATTTTCACTCGCAAACGCAACAGTATCTTCAAAAAATGTCCGGGTTGCAGTCGCACCAGTCGGATTATTTGGGTAATTTAAGTACATCAATTTTGCTTGATTCTTATCTTCCTTAGACAGTTGGTGGTAGTCAGGTAAAAAATCATTTTGTTCAAGAAGAGGCATTGTGACCATGCGAGCTCCGGCAAGCACAGCGCCTGACCAGTAATCTGGATATCCTGGATCTGGAACAAGCAGCGTATCACCTGGATTCAGTAAACATTGAGGCAATTCGACTAGTCCCGCTTTCCCTCCAAATAAGATGGCAATCTCTGTTTTTGGGTCAAGCGTGACGCCATATTCTCTTTCATAAAAAGCAGCTGCAGCCTTCTTTAGTTTCGCTGTCCCGCGGAATGAGGAGTATTGATGATTTTCAGGTTTTGCTACCGCTTCCTGCATCGCTTTCACAATATGTGGAGGAGTGGGCTGATCAGGATTTCCTTGACCTAAATTAATCACATCTGCCCCTTCCTGCATTTTCTTCTGCACTTTTTGAACAAGCGACGCAAAAAATTGTTTCGGTAAATGTTTCAATACATCTGATTGCTGGAATTCCATTTTTTCACCTTCTATTCAAGTTACGTGACAATACAATCACTGTAATGGATTGTTTTATGAATTGTAAAGCAATTTTGAAAAAAGATTGACATGTGAACTGCAGCTCTGATAATATCTAGAATTAAGAAATGCAAGCAGACATGAAACAATTACATATTGATTTCTCTTATCGAGAGTTGGGCGAGGGATTTGGCCTTTTGACCCCAACAGCAACCGACCGTTAATACCACTGTGAAGTGGGGCGCAGCAAGAACAGCGCCAAGACAATTCATTGTCTTATAGGGCACGGTGCTAATTCCATCAGACGTATGTGCTGAGAGATAAGAGAGGCTTCGAGCATACACGCCATCAAGCCTCTTTCTCTCAGGAGAAAGAGGCTTTTTTATATGATTTGGAGGGGAAGCAATTGGTTACACTTACGGCATCATATGAAGAATTAACAGAAAGTTCGGCAGTTGCACTTGCCATTAGACTTGGCTTGATTCGAGAGAGCAGTCATTTGACATGTACTGAAATTGGCGACGGAAATTTAAATTACGTCTTTCATATTTATGATCACAAACAAGCAAAAGGACTGATTATCAAGCAGGCCCTTCCTTACGCAAAAGTCGTTGGAGAAAGCTGGCCGCTGACATTAGACCGCGCAAGAATTGAAAGTGCAGCACTCATCAAGCAATCAGAGTATGCACCACATCTCGTACCAGCCGTCTATTATTCGGATACAGCTCTTGCAGTGACGGCAATGGAGGATCTATCACACCTTGAAATCGTCAGAAAAGGGCTAATTGCCGGAAAACAATACCCGTATTTATCAGATCATGTCGGAGAATTTTTAGGCAAAACACTATTTTACACGTCTGACTTTGCCACAAATCCTAAAATCAAAAAACAATTCGTGAAACAGTTTACGAATCCTGATCTTTGTGACATTACAGAAAAACTCGTCTTCACAGATCCTTTCTTTGACAGCGAAACGAATGACTTCGAAGAGCAATTAAGAGAAGAGGCACAAGCACTATGGGCTGATCTTGAACTGCAAGCAAAAGCAGCCGAATTGAAACGGATCTTCTTAACCTCTGCTGAAACACTGGTACATGGAGATCTTCATACAGGCAGTATTTTTGCAAACGAAACGGAAACGAAAATCATTGATCCAGAGTTCGCTTTTTACGGTCCTTTCGGATTCGATATCGGTCACTTTATTGCCAATCTGTTCATCAATGCTTTATCTCATGAGAATGAGCAGGATCAGCAGCACCTTTTTGATCATGTCGTCAATGTGTGGGCAACATTCAAAGAAGTGTTCACAAAAGCATGGAAAGAAGACAGTATTGAAGCGTTTAGTGTATCGGACAGCTTTTTAGAAACAACCTTTGACCGTATTTTAAAAGAAGCCACCGGCTTTGCTGGCTGTGAGCTTGTTCGCCGAACCATCGGTCTTGCGCATGCGGCTGATCTCGATGCGATTCCATCACATTCTAGAAGGCTTCAACAGAAAAAAGCAGCACTTACACTAGGAAAAACATTGATCAAACAATATCATGCAGTGGAAACAGCGTCTGACCTCGTCGCATTATTCCAGCAAACTGTAAAGGAGTGACGAGTTTTGTCTAAAGAATTTGAAGTTCCCCGTTCCGTCGAATGGGAAGAAAACCGTATCAACATTTTGAATCAGCAAAAATTACCCGCTGAAACCGTGTTTGAGCATTTATATACAAAAGAAGATGTGTATGATGCCATTGTGACGCTAAAAGTGCGCGGAGCACCTGCTATTGGCATTACAGCGGCTTTTGGGCTTGCACTCAGTGCACAAGAGATTGATACAGAAGACATTGATATCTTTAAGCGAGAAGTCGCTCGCCTGAAAGAATATTTAAACAGTGCTCGTCCAACCGCTGTGAACCTTGCCTGGGCATTAGACCGGCTTTATCAGCGCACTCAGCGTGCTGCTTCGGTGAATGCAGCCAAAACTGATCTTGTCCATGAAGCCATTCAAATTCAAATCGAAGATGAAGAAACATGCCGGCAAATCGGTCAAAATGCTCTTCAGCTCTTTAAATCTGGTGATCGAATTATGACCATTTGCAACGCAGGCTCCATTGCCACAAGCCGGTACGGAACAGCGCTTGCACCCTTTTATTTAGCGAAAAAGAAAAACCTCGATCTTCACATTTACGCATGTGAAACACGTCCTGTCCTTCAAGGCGCTCGTCTGACGACATGGGAATTAATGCAGGGCGGCGTAGATGTGACGCTTATCACGGATAATATGGCAGCCCATACGATGAAAGAAAAACAAATTTCTGCCGTTATTGTTGGTGCAGATCGAATCGCTAGAAACGGTGATACAGCAAATAAAATTGGAACGTTAAGTCTGGCTATTTTAGCTAAACACTTTCAAATTCCATTTTTTGTGGCAGCGCCTCTTTCGACCTTTGATGTGTCAACTCAGGATGGGTCAGATATTCCGATTGAAGAACGCGACCCGCAGGAAGTAAAGGAATTAAACGGCATCCAAATTGCGCCTCCTGACGTGCAGGTATTTAACCCTGCCTTTGATGTCACTCCTCATCACCTCATTTCCGGAATCATTACAGAAAAAGGCATTATCACTTCCAACTATACAGAAGAGATTGATGCACTATTCACCGAAAGCGTGTCACTTTAATCAAACAAAAGCGCGGGGTTCTTATCATTTAAGAGCACCGCGCTTTTTTGTTTCGTTCGTTTTTGCTAATATTTCTTTTTTCTGCTCTTCTGTCAATACGTTCATTTTGACACATAGTGATGTGACGGCGTACATTTTATCTTTTTTGCCCCATAACATGTTAGCAGCCTCCTTTTTCCCTAGACCAACTTTTTTAGCTTAATAAAAGGATATGTCGCTCGCTAAACATTTGGAACAGGTCAATTCATTTATTTTTGAACAAATGGGATGCCTTCTAATTCTAACAGGATCGCTTTCATCCCTGTCTTCGTCCCTGCATAACCAGTCAGAGTCCTGTCTTTTCCAATGACCCGGTGACACGGGATAAAAATAGGCAATGCATTGCGTCTATTAGCTTGTCCAATGGCTCTGACAGCCTTTGGATTGCCGATCGCTTCTGCAATATCAGCATAGCTTTTTGATTCACCATACGGAATAGTAGAAAGTGCCTCCCACACTTGCTCTTGAAACGGAGAGCCTGCTTGCTTAAGCGGGAGATCGAACACTTTCCGATCGCCCTTAAAATATTCATCCAGCTGTTTTTTCGCTTCTTTTAATACAGGCGTTTCTTCTTGTTTAAAACGGTCTCTCTGTTTTTTGACCAAAAACGATTCATCATCAAACTTCACTTCAATGATGGCACCATCTTTCTCTAGTATGTATAATGCCCCGATTGGTGCGGTATAGACTGTATAATACACATTAAAGCTCCCCTTCTTGTTTCTGCTGCCGGAGTGGAAGCGTGAGATGGAACACTGTTCCGACCCCTTCTTCACTCTCTACTTCAATGGTTCCTTGATGCTCTTCAATAATTTTATAACTAACCATTAACCCAAGTCCAGTGCCTCTTTCTTTTGTTGTATAAAATGGTTCTCCGAGACGCTTTAGTTTATCCTCTGTCATGCCGCAGCCTTCATCACGAAGAGAAATCACAATGTGCTCCTCCCCCTTCCTTTGAATGCTCACGTAAACATTTCCTTTCTGAGGCATTACTTCAATCGCATTTTTTAAAATGTTAATAAAGACTTGCTTCAATTGATTTTGTTCACAGTAGATGAGCGGAATATCATCCAGCACATTTAAGTGCATTTGCACATTGCCAAGATTGGCCTGTGCGTGAAGAAGATCCATTGTGTCTTTGACAATTTGCACGACATTTTTTTCTTCATAGATGATGGCCTGCGGTTTTGCTAAAATCAGGAATTCTGTAATGATGGATTCGATTCTTTTTAGCTCTGATGTGATGACATTAAAATAGAGCGAATACTCCCCTTCAATGTTTCCTTTGAGCAGCTGAATGAAGCCTTTTAAAGCCGTCATTGGATTTCTAATTTCATGGGCAATTCCAGCGGCAAGCTCTCCGACAACATGAAGCGTATCCGATTTTCTTACCCGCTCCTCTAATTCCTTGCGCTCAGTCACATCTCTAAAGATGGCCAAATTCATGTTATGAATAATATTTCGTTTAAAAGAAAACTCCAAAATACGTTGATCTGGATGGTTCAGCACAAATGGAACTTCATTGTCCATCTCATCTAATGACATCGCCTGAGCTGGCTGCGCCAAATTTTCAATTTGATATGGCGCAAGGATATGAAAAAGGTTCATTTCCGTTAAGTGATCATCTTTGAGGCCAAGCAGTTCACTTGCGGAAGGATTCACATCAATAATCCGGTATTGATTATCGAAAAGAACAATGCCATCCATAGAGCCATTAAATACTTTACGGAATTTGAGCTCACTTTCTCGAAGCTCCTCTTCCATTCGCTTTCTGTCACTGACATTCCGTAAAATGGTTAAGTGCTGTCCTTCTAATACCGCATGCTTAGAGGTGAACTCAAGCTCTTTGAATTGGCCATTCGCCATTCTAAAGAGGAGTTCTTCTCTGATTTCAAGATTCCTGATATACCGTCTTCTTGTCGGCCGGTATCTGCGATCAGATTTGACTAGAAAATCCATGAGTTTCTTGCCAATCAGCTGATGCATCGGTAATTCGAAAATTCGGCAGGCGGATTCATTTGCCCTGACAATTTCTCCATCATCCGCCCAAATGATGATGGCATCCATCGCATTTTCGAATATTTCTCTAAAACGTTCTTCACTTTTTAGCAGCTTTTCTTCCATTAATCTTTTTTCTGTAATATCACGCATGATGGACATGTAAAAACCACTCATCACATTGGATGTGATGGTCAGTTCGAATAATTTGTGCTGCCCAGATTGAAGGGTAACAGGAAGTTCTCCCTTTGCTTTCCCTGTTTCTTTCAATGAAGTTAAGAGCTGCTGGAGCGCTGGAAGGTTTTCTTCTTCAACAAATTCATTTAAGTAGCGGTCTGTTAAATCTGTTTTTTGAAGTTCAAAGCTCTGGCAAAAAGAGTGATTGGCGTCAATCATACAACCATCCTGATCAAAAATGACCATACCGTCAATCGCTCGATCAAATAAATCTTTAAACAGCTGCTCATTCATCGAACGTTCTCGCTCTAATATTTTCTTTGAAGAAATATCACGCATGACGACAATATATTGTTGATTCACCACGTCGTGCTCTGCTGCAAATTCAATATATTTTGTCTCTCCATTTTCTAGTTGAATAGAGATCTCTCTTTTTAAAGTTCCTTTTCGAAAAAAAATCTCAAGTGAGCAGTCAATTTTGTTTTTCGGGATGCCGTATAGGAAATCTAGAACGGATTTATTGAGGAGGTCTTCTTTCGGTGTTTGTACAAGCCTGCATGTCGCTTCATTGGCTTGGATAATGTTGAGGTGCTGATCAAATATAAAAATGGCATCTAACGTCTTATTTAACAGCATTTTGTGCTGAATCAATTCATTTCGCAAATATTCGTTTTCTTTTTCTAATTTTCTGATATTTTTCGCACCATCGAGCGTTTCAGTCATTCTCTTACACTCCTTTTCCAGCCTCATTCCTCTACAATATTTCTACAAGATTTTCATTGTTCCTTCATTCGACTCATAAAAAAAGAGAACTTTTTACACGAGGCTTGCTTCATTTGTTTCATTTGGATGACACGATTGTATAACGATTCTCTTTTCTTACGCTTCTTTTACAACCGCTCTACAATTTCACATCAAATAGCGAAATGAGCCAATTTGTATTTTAAAATGGGGCAAATGAGGGAACAGTGCACTTAGAACGTTTATGTTCGAAAAGAAGCAGGAAAGGTGATGTTATGACGTCAACGAGAGACAGTTATTTTGATAATGCAAAATTTCTTCTGATTTTTCTAGTTGTTTTTGGTCATTTGTTACGGTCATTCATACATGATAATGACTGGATACTCTACTTATATAAATTTATTTATACATTCCATATGCCCGCTTTTATATTGGTGTCTGGCTTCTTTGCCAAAGGTTTTAGAAAACCAGGTTTTATGAAAAAAGTCGCAGTTAAGCTGATCATCCCATATTTGATTTTTCAGGTCATCTATTCTGTGTATTATTATTTCTTACAGGATCAAAGCATCTCTAACTTAAATCCGATTGATCCGCAATGGTCTTTATGGTTTTTAATCAGTTTATTCTTTTGGAACTTACTACTCATTCCTTTTTCAAAACTGCCATTCCACTGGGCAATGATTGTCAGTTTATCGATGGCGTTACTTGTCGGTTACGTGGACAGCATTAGCGATACGCTCAGCCTATCTCGTACGTTTGTCTTTTTGCCGATGTTTTTAGCTGGCTTTTATTTAAAAAAGCAGCACTTTGAATTTATCCGAACAAGCAAAGGGAAACTGACTGCACTTCTTGTACTGTTGGCCGTGTTCATGTTTTGCTATTTTTATGAATTCGATTATTCCTTTTTATTTGGGTCACAGTCTTACGCTTCTCTTGGAGATGAAGGACTCATTGCAGCGATGAAACGAATGGCATGGTATTTACTTGCATTTGCTGCTACCTTTAGTTTCTTTGCATTAGTCCCAACCCGCCGGTTCTTCTTTACCAAATGGGGCACAAGAACGCTTTATGTCTATTTACTTCATGGCTTTGTGATTAAGCTTTTAAGAACGACTTGGTTTGATGATTGGGCTCTAAATACGGCAAGTGTATTGATTCTATTGCTACTTACGGTCCTCTTAACCTTTACCCTATCTAGTACATTTGTTAAAACTGTTGCACAACCAGTCATCGAGCTCAAAATGACCAGTCTGATGCGAACCATTACTGGCAGACAAAACAGTTATATTAAATAGAAAAAACGATCTCTCTGGATCGTTTTTTTTTCTATTTATTTTTTGTTTTTCTGTTCAGTATGACATTCATCGTTTTTTTTAGGATTCATTAAGGTATCAATCCATTTACTGCTGTTTATATCTCCCAGCTCGCTGCCAAATTCCTCTTCCAAGATATCAGGGTTCATCGGTTTTTTATGGTCTTTCATATCTTTACTTTTCACATGTTTTTTAGTCACGAGATGCTCCCCCCTGTTTACCTTGATGAGAATTTCGGTTCGCCTGACGGTCTTCTGATTGCTCGTCAAATTGTGTTTGTCCTTGATCGTGTGCCATGCTTTCTGTAGGCGTCATATTATTCGTGAGTGCTTCATTTTTTGCTGTTTTTCTTTTCATCTGTCATCATTCCTTTTTAACATGTTTAGTTCTTCGCTCAATTGATCAAACAGCTCTTTCATTTGTTTGACTGTCACTGGTTTTTCTTCAGGCTTTAACTCATATCCAATTTGCCCATTCGCTTCTAGCGTTGCTTTTTTGAGACTGCTGATGTCTGTGATGCCCTGCTGCTTTAAGCGCATTTTGAATTGGTCCCTTGTCAGCCGCGTTTTTTTCAGCTTGTGATCAAGCATTTCTCCATCCTCTAAAATCACCACAGACTTCCCTGAAACCAATTTTTCAAAAAAATCAAATTGAATCGACAGCTTTTCCATAATCACAAGCGCCACAATAAAAATGGCGGCCGCATAAATGGTTTCAAGTAAATTATGCTCAATAAAGGGTTGGATAATAATCGATCCAATCGAAATCATGATGACTGTCTGTTGAACCGTTAATTGACTAATGGATTTAGGCCCTGCTATTCTCAGCAGCAAAGTACCAACGAGCAGCATTACAATTGCTTTCCATAACACATCCAGCACGTCTCTTTCACCTCTTACCTATAGATTGCGAACATCCTTTGTGATTTAGCCAGTTATATAATGGAAATAAAAAAACCCAGCATTCAGTAGGAATGCTGGTCTGATTGTTGATAAAGAGTTAAAATGATCTTTATTTTAGCTCTTCTTCTTTTCAGCGTGATAGAAAACCTTTGCAGTCTAGAAAAGTCGAGCACCGGCGGAGCGGAGCGAATTTGACATTCGTGAGCACCGGAGCACAGATTTGACAACGAATGCGAGGGTTTGTCTACACGCTGAAACCAGCATTCAGTAGGAATGCTGGTTAGCCGATGATCACACGCTCTTTCGGATAATGATAATTCGCTTCACTTTCCCGGCGGCCAATTAAATACAAGAAGCTTGGAATTCCAATCCGTCCTATAAACATGACGACCATAATAATACACTTACCAAATACGGACAAGTCAGACGTAATTCCGAGCGACAGTCCCGTTGTTCCGAAGGCAGAACAAACTTCAAATAAAGTTTCAAGAAGTGTATGATGGTCTGATAAAGTTAACAGAAACGTAGCACCAAACACTAAAATAAAGGCCATCATCGTCACCATGAGGGATTTATTAATGTCCGCTTGATGAAGCTCTCTTTTAAAGATTTTAATGGACTTATTTCCTCTCGCAAAATGAAACAAAGCAAGTAAATTAAGGGCAAACGTGGTTGTCCGAATTCCGCCCCCTACCGAGCTTGGAGATGCCCCGATAAACATCAGCAAACATAAAAATAACAGTGTCGGCTCTGTCAATTGCGTAATATCTAATGTCGAAAGCCCGCCACTTCTGGTAGCTGTTGATTGAAACAAAGAATAAAACAAGATTTCATGCCAGCTCTTCCCTAGAAAAGTAAACCGGGCTTCAAGTGCATAAATCCCAATTGCCCCAACGACAACAAGCAGGCCAAACGTGATTGTTGTAATTTTCGTAAACAATGAAAACGATGCATGTTTTCGGTCTTGATTGAATAAATAATCCTTTACTTCGACAAGTACCGGAAAGCCAATAGCGCCAAAAATGATGAGAAGCATCGTAATAAATTGGACGAAATAGTCATCTTTATAAGGAATTAACGAATTTCCAGTAATATCAAATCCTCCATTGGTTGTGGCACTGATACTAGAGAAAAATCCGTGTAAAAAAGCACCTTGCACATCGTAATACTTTAGAAAATACATACTTAAAATCAGACCGCCTACAAACTCAATCAGTAAGATTAAATATAAGACCTGCTTCATGAGTTTTACAATTCCTGATAAGTTGCTCTGGTTTTGGTCTGCCATAATTAATTTTCTTTCTTTAATGCCGATCCTTTTTCGCATAACCAGCCAGACGAATGTACCAAGTGTCATAATGCCGATACCCCCGATTTGCAAAACAAATGCAAGGATCCACATCCCGGTCACACTAAATGTTTGTGACGTATCGACAACAGTCAGACCCGTGACACTGACAGCACTCACAGCTGTAAACAGCGCATCAATAAATGTCCATTTGACTCCTTCTTGGTGAGCCACTGGCAGGCTGAGTAGAATGAACGACACGGTCACAGCAAGAAAATAATAAAGGGCAATCAGCTGAAAAGCCGACAGCCGGTCGATTAGTTTTTTCATTGGATTCATGGTTATTCCTTCTTTTATCTTTCTTTTCGAATACTATATCATTTTAATGAAAAGAAAGAAGATTTTAAAGGTATTTTGTGCTTTATTTACTTTTTCATCAAAAAGAAAAAGACATCCTTACGCAGAATGTCTTTTGATCTTTCTTATTTTGCTTCTAGTCTTCTAATTCTTTCGTTTAAATCAGGGTGTGTTGAGAAAAGAGAAGCTTTTCTTTTACCACTGATTTTCAGTGTAGCAACAGCTGCTTGATCATCATCTTTAATTCTTGATGTATACGCCTCTAGTGAACGAAGCGCATGAATCATTTTATCTTTTCCTGCAAGGTCCGCACCGCCGCGGTCTGCATGGAATTCACGATGTCTAGAGTAAGCAAATACGACAAGGCTTCCTAAGATAGAGAAAATAATTTGGAAGACGATCACAGCGATAAAGTGAACAATCGGCACAAGCTCTTCTCGTGGAACGAAACGGCTTGCGATCCATGCCGCAATTCTTGAAAGGAAGACAACAAACGTGTTGACGATTCCTTGAAGTAACGTCATTGTGACCATGTCACCGTTCGCTACGTGAGCGACTTCGTGAGCGATAACCCCTTCAACTGCTGCATCATCCATTTCATGAAGCAATCCAGTTGATACGGCAACAAGCGATCTTCTCTTAGAAGGACCTGTCGCAAAAGCATTTACTTCAGATGATTGGTAAATACCGACCTCAGGCATTTTAGAAAGTCCTGCTGCTCTTGATAGTCTGTGAACGCGGTCAACAAGCTGCTGCTCATCATATGTTAAAGAATCCTTTTCTGGATTTAACACACGCACACCCATCATCATTTTTGCCATCCAGCGAGACATCGCTAGTGACATAAACGAGCCTACAAAACCAACAACTGCACTGAATACAAGAAGATAAAGGATATTAAGTCTTCCGTCTGCTCCTATATAAGAACCAACACCAGTTGCTGCACTAATAACCGATAGGACAATACCAATCGTAGTGATAACAAGAATGTTCGTTAATATAAACAGAAATATTCTTTTACCCATACATAACCTCCGCTGTCATATTAAGTTCATTTGAACTTATTAATAAAATTATAAAAATAAACGTCTCAAATTGCAAGGAAAAAGGAATCGTTTTCTATGTTTATCATACTGGCTCAAACCTCGTCATTTCAATGATTACGCTACTTGCATCCGCTAAAAAGTGAACAAATTGTGACGCAGCGGTCCTATTTTAGTTTATTTTGCATTTTCATTAAAAAGAGATTATGATGTTGAATTAGATCAATAATCACGTTTTTGACGTACAAATGAGGTGGAACATGGTGACTTTTAAATTAACGAGAATTGACATGACGAGACTTCTGTATTCTCTAAAAGGCGAGGGAGATCTGACTCCGCTTCAGCTTTTGAATTTATCTGTAAAAAGCGATAAGGAACATGAATATGATGAATTAAAAATCCCTTCGTTTTTTGAAAAACTCGAACGGCGGAAGCAAAAATCAGAGCACGGGCTTTCAACGAACGAAATCGTTGAGCTTGGCAACTTGTGTGAGCTGACTTCTCTTAAATCGACAGCCATTCAAAACTGGATCAAGCGCGATATTAAAGATATGATCGGCCATCCAGAGCTTGGCAAGAAGTACTCCATTGATCAGGTCGTTATTTTATTAATTGTCCGGGATTTAAAATCAGTATTTGATTTTGATTCTATTCGTATGATCTTATCTGCCTTATTTAATACGATCACAGATCGAACGGATGATATTATCAGCCCCATCCGTTTTTATGAAGCATATGCGCACGTCCTTGATTTTATTTATCACCATACACATTTTCCATTAAAGGAAACGAATTTACGAGAAATGACAGAAGAGCAGACGGACAAGCTCCACGAAGAGTTTACAGAATTGACGAAGCCGCAATGGCATTTGATTAAAGGCATTATCAGTTCTACCGTTTTCTCCGTTTTCACTTCTCACTTGCAAAGCACAGCGCAAGAAATGATGTTTAATACGCTTCAGCTGAAAAAGGCTTAAAACAGAGCCCGAGGTGACCTTCATCACCTCGGCTTTTTTGTGCAGCAATTGCCAGCATAATTGCAGGCTGTTTTTTTCAAAATAAGAAGGCGCAACAAACATGAGGTGAAAGGAGGAATCTGTGATGGCAAATCGAAATCAACTTCTTGTTCCTGGAGTAGAACAAGCATTAGATCAATTTAAATACGAGATCGCTCAAGAATTTGGCGTGACTCTCGGTTCAGATACAGTCGCACGTTCAAACGGTTCTGTTGGCGGCGAGATGACAAAAAGACTCGTACAGCAGGCGCAATCTCAAATGGGCCATTCAACTAAATAAAGACATGGTGAAATACGCCGGATCTATTCTGGCGTTTTTTTACTGTTCATATGTAGGCTCATCCCGGTTTTCACGGTATGAAGGCGGTGTATTTTTCCCTT
The DNA here is from genome assembly GCF_038003325.1 of Bacillus sp. FSL K6-3176. Lineage (NCBI taxonomy): Bacteria > Bacillati > Bacillota > Bacilli > Caryophanales > Bacillaceae > Bacillus > Bacillus sp. FSL K6-3176. The sequence continues at coordinate 1,320,716 of NZ_JBBOOX010000001.1, read as the reverse complement.
TTTGTTTGACGTCATTTCTGTTACGTTCGACGTACGGACGATTCTGACCACTGTCGTTTTTTTTTACATGCTTTTCAGCATCACCACGTGATGTGCCATTTGGATGTCTTTTTTCATCAGGATCAGTCGAGTGATTTTTTTTTTGCTCTTTGTCTTTTTCAAAAGGGCGGTCCTTTTCTTCTTTTCCCTTTTTCTCTTTATTTTCATGATTAGGGCTTGTTTGGTGAGGCTTTTGAACAGCTCCTTGCTCTTCCCTCTCAACTTCCTTCTGCTCTTTGTCTTCGCCTTCAGGAGCTTCTTTATCAGGCTGCATCTCATCGCTATCGTCTGTCTTGATGTCTTCTTTTTTGTCTTCGTCTTTTTGATCTTCATCAGCATTTTTCGGCTCTTCTTCTTTGACAGCCTCGTCATCTGCTGGATCTTCATCTTCTTTTTTAACGTCCTCTTGTTCGTGGTCTTGCATTTCTTGATTTCTAATATAAGTTCCTGTTGAAATGCCTGCTTTTTGTGCCTTTTCTCTTGTTTCCAGGTCACCTTCCACAGTTTCCAGCTTATAATTGCGCTTTTGATATTCCCCCGAGATGGTGCTGATTTTACTTTTTACGTTTGTTTTGTATGTATGATCCTGCTTGTTTTCATAAACAGTTGAAATATAAATGCTTTTAGAGTCGTTCACGTATCCCTTTTTATCACAATCATCGATGATTTCCTGCACGACTTTGGTCATGTCGTTTTTTTCTAAATCTTTCATACTGGCCAGTACTTGCTTCGCATCTTTATTCAGCGGAGTGACACCGATCACTTGATAATTGTGATCGAGTTTCAGCTCAAAGCTTGGGTTAATGTCAATCGTCATATATGCATATGCTTTTTGACTTGAGAAAGATGGCATCATAGTGAAAATCACGACAATAATTGCTGCAATTGATAGAATTCCTGCATTTAACGGACGTAAACGAAGCAGGTCAAAAAAACCGGCTCTTTTTCTTTCGAGACGTGATTCATTCGGAAACGTCACTTCTTGACCGATTTCATAGTCTTGCTGTTCATACTTTGTCCGCAGAAATTGTCCATCAGGGGTCAGCAGTGTGACATATTTTTTGTTTTTCTCTACTATAATGCCTCTTCTCATGAATTAAGCACCCCTTTAAGGTAATCTTTCAAATACACATAATCACCTGTCATAATGATCGCCATCGCAATAATATATTTTCTATTTCTCTCAATCGTTTTGCGGCTGACTTCCACTAGCTTTTCCAGCTGTTTGACTGGCAATTGTTTTTTCTGAAATAAAATGGTTCTCAGTTCATCGTGCTTCACGAGTGTATGGGCCACTTTAATGGCATTTTGTCTCGCATCCGCATGCTTTGGTGAATGCTCAAGCAGTTCTTGAAACGTAAGACCATATACTTTCAATCGTTCTTTAAAATGTTCAATCTCTTCTCTTCTATGTTCTTGTTCAATTAAACGCCTATATTCATTTGCAGAAAGCTCTGCTTCAATCATGCTTTGCGAGTACTCGCCATTCTCACTTTCTTGAAGGTCCATTTGAACCGTTGGCGCGTTTCTTGCTTCTTTTCGAATATAGTCGATTACTTTTCTTTTAATAATTAACTCCGCAAATGCAAGGAGTGAGTTGCCTTTTTCGGCAGAGTATTTTTCTATCGCTTCATTAAAGGCAATTAAGCCTACGCTAAATTCATCATCTTTTTCATCTATATATCGTTTACAAACGGATGAAACCGTCTTAGCGACAAATGGTTTGTATTGCTCGATTAATGCATTTTGCAGCTCGGTATCACCCTGTTGGATGTTGATTGCCGACTGCTCTAATGTTTGCTTTTTCTTTCCCTTTTTAAACAAAAGGCTAAGCAATGGTTTCACCTCAGTTCTCCCTATATTACTCATTTATGATAGCTAATTTATGAGGGAAGCGCAAAGGAAGAAATGAGGAATTCATTTCCTGTTACTCAATTGTGACATGTATTTCTCTATCTACTTTACAACGTTTCGTTTAAAAGCAAAGAAATAAGGGGGTATCCCCCCCTTTTTTGTAATATACGTGTTATGAAAATGAAATGATATTTCTTTCAAAAAACCTACTCTTCCAGCCGCATCTCTTGTTTTTCCTCGCTTTGCTGGCTGCCTTTTCTTGATGGACTTGATAAAAACCAACCAAATGCTGCAATTGCGAGAAGGACCGTCCAGAAAATGATTTTCCATAATGTTGAATGAATGAAATGAGAGGACACGACCCCAATGGCTGGATGAGAAAGTGTATAGAGCGTCAGCTTCACGCCAACCCATCCGACAATGACAAATGCCGCTGTTTCTAGGCTTGGTCTCGTTTTAAGCAGTTTCACAAATACAGTCGCCGCAAACCTCATGATCACTAGACCAATGATACCGCCCAATAGAATGACAATAAATTGACCGCCATCAAGCCCGCCAATTTGTGGAAGGTTTGTTGCTGGCAGAGTCACAGCTAATGCAACAGCTGCTAAAATAGAATCTACTGCAAATGCAATGTCAGCAAGCTCAACTTTCACGACGGTTGCCCAAAAGCCGCTTTGTTTCATGTTTGTGTCTGCTTCCTTTTTCTTAAATACGTGCGATTTTAAAATATGGTGAATCGAAATATATAGAAGATAAATTGCGCCAATGGCTTGAACTTGCCACACATCTACTAAAAACGAAATAAGAAAAAGAGAACCAAATCGCATGACAAATGCTCCCGCAAGTCCGTAAAACAATGCCTTTTTTCTTTGTTTTTCAGGAAGGTGTTTGACCATCACAGCCATAACCAGCGCATTATCAGCTGCTAAAATCCCTTCTAACCCAATCAATACGAGAAGAACCCACCCGTACTCTAAAATAATTGCTGCATCCATCATCATTCCTCCTTATTTTTTATCTATTGTCCCACAACAGACAAAGGCTTATGAATGCAAAAAAGACCTTTGCCTGTAATGGCAAAGGTCTTGCTAGACATGTGATATGTAAATCATGCCAACAAAGCCGATGGAATGAGGTTCCATGTAATGACGACTTTGTTTCCGGTAAAAACCGGACGCTACTCCCCTTTGGTGGGATTAAGAATATTTAGATTACTTATATCATAATCAACAGACCCCTGATTGTCAACAGGTGACTTTTTATCTCCACCCATTGATTAAGCCGTTGGTGTTTCTGTTTTTCTTTTTCTTCGTTTCAGCCACACGTAGAGAACAAACAATAAGAGCATACCAATTCCAATCGGCAATACATATGGTTCTAAAATGGTTCCAACCTCTTGCCAGTTCTCCCCAAGGACAAATCCTAGGTACACATATACAAATGTAATTGGCGTAATCGCCAAAAACGTATACAGGCAAAAAACCCACACATTCATCTTCGCAATCCCGCACGGAATGGAAATAAGGGTTCTGATCCCTGGAATAAACCGGCCACTAAACGCAACAAATCCGCCATGTTTTTCAAAAAAGGCATCCGATTTATCAAGTGACTCAGGTTTCACAAAGAAATATTTCCCATATTTATTTAAAAAGGGTCTCCCTCCATAACGCCCTAACCAGTACAAGGTCAAGGGGCCTGCAACACCGCCAATAGAACCGGCAGCCACAACACCAATGAAGGCCATGTCCCCTTTTGAAACCCAGTAACCTGCAAGAGGCAACACCACTTCAGCAGGAACAAATTCAATGCATAATGCAAGAAAGATGCCGAAGTACGACAAATTCTTAAAGGCATCAGCTAATGAAATAATAAAATCTTCGATGTTTATCAATCCCTTTCACACATAATCAGTTTGACAGGCTATGCTTGCAAATCGTACCGTGCCACCTATTAAACGAATAAAAAACCAAAAACGATTCACTTTTCTTCGTTTTTTTACATTAAATTTGATTTTACTATAAAAAATGTTCAAAAAAAATGCTAAATGCCCTTTTTAAGTAAAGGAAAAGTGAACACAGGCGCCACTTGATCCGATATATTAAGTATATGTCTGTTTTTAGATACAGGAGGTTTTCTTACATGACACATTTAACAGGAAGCTACAACGGATGGCTTGTCTTTCTGTCAGTCGCTGTCGCCGCTGTCGCCTCCTACTCAGCTCTTCAATTAGCCAGCCGGGTGATCCAGTCGAGCGGCGCAAAGAAAAGAGTATGGTTGATCATTGGTGCGATGATCATGGGGATGGGAATATGGTCAATGCATTTTATTGGCATGATGGCGTTTCATCTACGCTCTGGTATCACATATGAAACACCCTTACTCATTTTATCGATTTTGGCCTCTTTTATCGGTTCTTTCATTGCATTTTCAATATGTATTCAGCAGCAACTTTCTACAAGACGACTTTTGATTAGTTCGATCACGATGGGCTCAGCTATTTGCAGCATGCACTACCTCGGATTGGAATCAATGGCGAATGTCACCATCAGCTATGACCCTGTTCTCTTTTTTCTTTCGTTTTTTATTGGTGCGCTCGCTTCATTCTTTTCATTACACCTTTTTTTCCGGCTCCATCGCTCTGAGAAAAGGCGGGGAGATCAGCTGTTAAAAATAGCGGGTGCACTGATGATGGGCGGTGCTGTTGCGGGCATGCATTACACTGGCATGGCGTCTTCGACGATGTTTTTTCATTCAGATGGTCATGCCGCTGCGGGTGGTTCTCTTGAAATGTCACCATTTAGCCTGTCCATTTTCATCGGCCTGATGACGCTTATCGTCCAATCACTTATGATTTTCGGCGCCTATATTGATCACCGGATTATGTCACAATCCGATCAGCTAAAAGAAAATGAACAGCGGTTCCAATCACTGATCAAACATAATATAGATGGGATTATCGTGTTATCTGTTGATCGAAAAGTGATATCTGCGAATGACCCAGGCAAACACATTTTGAAAATGTGCAATTCCTGGATTGGTGATGATGTGAGTCAATATGTCATGCCGACTGAGATGTGGGAAGACTTTATTGATCAATCTAAAAAAGCAATTACGCGTGAAGCAGAACTGAAAGCAGCAGATCGTTTTTATTATTATCATGTTACATACATACCCGTACACGTCAACCATACACTTGACAGCATTTATCTCGTTTTAAAGGATTTAACCCAGCAGAAGATTGCTGAAAAAGAAATTCATGTGATGGCACATTATGATGCACTAACTGAACTGCCCAACCGTCGTCATGGAATTAATCATTTAAATGATGTTTTATCCGCTCAAGAAGAGACAAAAACGTCAACGGCAGTTCTTTTTCTTGATTTAAATCGGTTTAAAATTATTAATGATGCCCTTGGTCATAACATAGGCGATCTGCTGTTGAAAGCCGCCGCAAACAGATTAACCAAATGTTTGCCTGACAATGGCTTTATTGCAAGAATTGGCGGGGATGAATTTTTAATGATCTTTCCTCACCTGGAGCATGGTACACATAAAATTGAACAGCTTTCGAAAAACATCATTCGCCAATTTGAACGACCTTTTTTCATTCAAAACCATCAGCTCATTACATCCATTAGTATTGGAATCGCCATCTCTCCGCAAAACGGAAAGAATGGCATGGAATTGATGAGAAAAGCAGATATGGCCATGTACTTATCAAAGAAACATAAACAAAGCCGCTATGAATTCTTTACTGAATCTATGGAGAGATTGAGTGAGGACAGACTTAATCGCGAACTGGAGCTACGAGATGCCATTCAAAGAAAGCAGTTTGTGCTTCATTATCAGCCGCAAATCAGCGCCAAAACAAGACAAATGACAGGTGTTGAAGCCCTTTTAAGAATGAAAGCACCAGACGGTTCTCTAAAATCACCAGAGGCTTTCATTGAACTTGCTGAAGAATCGGGCCTGATTATCGATATTGGAAGGTGGGTCATTGACACGGCATGTCAGCAGGCAAAATTGTGGTATGACAAGCAATTGAAAATCCCTGTAGCGGTCAATTTATCTGCTAAGCAGTTTAACTCTGAAGACTTAATTGATTTGATCAAACTAACGCTAAAAAAATACGACCTTCAACCATCACTTCTTGAGCTTGAAGTGACAGAAAGCATGACAATGGATAACATCAAGCAGTCAAAACAAGTACTGACATCTCTAAAACAACTTGGCGTCCGTATTAGTATTGATGATTTTGGTACAGGCCATAGCTCTTTAAGCTATTTGAAGGATTTGCCGATTCACCGCCTGAAAATTGATAAATCATTTATCGAGGATATTTTGAGCGATTCAAAGTCTGAGCAAATTACAGGGGCTATTATTGCAATGGGGCACCAGCTATCTCTAGAAGTCATTGCCGAAGGTGTTGAAACTTTTGCACAAGCACAACTTTTATCTGCGCAGGGCTGTGACGATCTACAAGGCTTTTATTATGCCAAGCCACTTCCGGCTAGTGATATTGAAAAATTTATCGCCTATCCTGCTCATCAGCTGGATACATAAAAAAGGTGCCAACCATGGCACCTTTTCGTTTTATCTAAATAACAAATGCTGACTGTGAATACCTGCTTTTTTCAGCAGACTAATTAATTGCTCCTGTTCTTCACGCGAAAGACCAGAAAACGCCCGCGCAATTCGAAGAGAATGGATTGGATAAATTTTATCCAGATAACTGCGCCCTTTATCCGTTAAATGGGCATAAACTGACCGTTTATCCTTTGGGTCCTGTTCTCTTTCAATGAAACCATTTCGTTCTAACTTGTCAATTACGTACGTAACATTCCCGCTGACAAGCAGGAGTCTTGAGCCGATTTGCTGAAGTTTTTGAGCACCTCTCGTATACAGTAATTCGAGAACGGCAAATTCAGTTGGATTGAATCCATGCTCCTTGCTGTCTCTAATACTGTGTTCGGAAACGCTTTTAAATGCTCTTGCAAAAACTTTGTAAAGCGTCATTGAACGTTCTACTTCTTCTTCATTAAACGATAGTCTCATCACATATCTACCTCTTATAATATTTTTTTAACTTCAAGGCTTTCTTGCGGTGCAGTTGGAGCCTTTCGTAAAAAATAGAAGTACGTTTTTGAAAACCCTTTCAACCACATAAGTGACTCCATTCGTGTTATGTATAAGATTTCGATATAAACTTTTAAAATCCTTCTTATTTTTCACAATCATCTCGAAAAAAAGCTTTTCCAGCAAACCATCAAGTTACGACAAATTTTAACATAATCTGTAAAGGCTCTATATTTTCTTACATTTGATTCGTCAAATTTCTACAAAATTCAATATTGCTATAATATTAAACACGCAAAAAAAGAACCCTTCATGTGACAGTGCACATGATAGGGATGTTAAAGATAGCGGTCTGTTTTGTTGAAAAAGAAATGATACTCTTTTTTTAAGTCACTAATTGTCATGTTCTTGGTCATATCAGGGCTATATACCCCAAGTGAGCAAAGCTGCTTCGTATAATAATGTCTTTCTTTCGCTAAAGCTTCTTTTAGCCGCACGACATCTCCCCTCCTATCAATGGATATGGATCGGGTGCTTATGAGGACTTTTTATACAAATCATTTTGTACGGCTCTAAGAAGAGCATGTGCATTCTGACCCGCAGCCTGCATGAACTGCTCCAGCAGTTCATCCCTCTTCACATCTAATGCGATGATTTCTTTTGCCATACGGATGATCTGTGTTTTCTCCATCAAGTGCGCCTCCTCCTCATTTTTTCTTTTTATTATCATATGTTCACGTGACATGATTTGCACGTTATATGTTAATTTTCCTTCCATTGTTTTTCACTTTTTTCATTTTTGTGTTATATTATCTAACAAACGTTAGGTTTTTTTACTGACTGTTCGATATAATATGAAGAAAAGACTTGCAGGGGTGAGGATATGACGCAGGAAGATGTATCTTATAAAGATAAAAAAGTCATTTCAATCGGGATTGTCAGTGAATTAACAGGGCTTTCCGTCAGGCAAATCCGATATTATGAGGAACGGAAACTCATCTACCCCCAGCGCTCAACAAGAGGCACACGAAAATATTCTTTTTCTGATGTAGAACGTTTAATGGATATCGCCAATAAACGGGAAGATGGTGTGCAGACAGCGGAAATTTTAAAAGACATGAAGAAAAAAGAACAGGCATTAAAAAGCGGACAATATAAGAAAAAAATGCTGGAAGGTCAAATTAACGCACACTTCCGGTACAAAAATCGATGAACTAAATAAAAATCGCTTACTCGGCAAAATTGACTTAGCACCTGAATATGGAACGATGAAAGCACGAACTTACCCAAAGACCGATTCTTGCAGAAGAGTCTATTTCAGACAACGAAAGCCAATGAATCATTGAAACAGCAAAACGAGGCAGCAATTGCAGCCTCGTTATTAGCTAAAACAACCATTCAACTATTTATCACCTAAGATACTTGATCTTTAACGATTTAGTTTTTCAAATTTGTTCAGGAATCGAAACAGTTCGTTCATTGAGCACATTCCCCGTGTTTAGCGTCGTTTTGGGTTCAATTAAGAGCAAGTGAACTTCTTCTTCAGCAATTGGCTGATGTTCAACTCCTTTTGGAATCACAAGAAATTCTCCTTCATGAAGCGTTATTTCCCTATCCCTAAAACGGATGACTAGATTGCCTTTCCACACAAAGAACATTTCGTCCTCATCATCATGGTGATGCCAAATGAATTCACCCTTAATTTTCACCATTTTCATGTATGAGTCATTCAACTCTCCACCTATTCTAGGATTCCAATAATCATTTATTTGCGAAAATTTTTCTTCGATATTTACCTTTGAAATCAATCGATTCCCCTCCTTATTAAATGGAAACGTCTGTTTTAATTGCCACAGCTAAAAAATTCTCATTTTCTCCTCTCGATCAGATAAAAGGGACGCAATGAGCATCAACCTCTTCTATCATTTAGTTTACATACTCCATTGGATCACGTAAAATCAAAAAATAGCATATAGATCATCTCAATTTGTGATGCAAAAAAGGAGAGTTAGTTTGGATATTAAATCTTTGGAAGTATTTAAAGCCGTTGCCATTGAACAAAGCATCACAAAAGCTGCTCAAAAATTAAATTATGTGCAGTCCAATGTCACCGCAAGAATCCAACGTCTTGAACAAGAGTTAGGTGTACCTCTTCTCTATCGATATCATAAGAAAATATCTTTAACGCCTGCAGGACGTGAACTGCTGCCCTATGTAAATAAATTACTATACGATTACGAAGAAGCGATAGAAGCAGTAAAGCTTTCCTCTACTCCGCGGGGATCTTTACACATTGGATCTATAGAGTCCACCGCATCTACAAGATTGCCCAGCATTTTCACAGAATATCACAAAAAATTTCCACAAGTAGAATTGAGCTTGTATATGGCACCTACAGTCGATCAAGTTAGCGCTATCCTCAACTACAAAGTAGACGGCGCCTTGGTAGATGGGCCAATTCTTCATCCAGAAATCATCGAGTATCCTGTATTGGAAGAATCCCTCGTTCTCATTACAAGCTACTCCACGGAGCAATTCCAGGTAGAATCTATTTTACATGAGCCGTTGCTCTCGTCATTCGCCCATTGTATTTATTTAGGACGATGGCAAAAGTGGCTAGAGAACAACGGCTATCCTCCTATGAAGGTCATGGAATATGGTACGTTAGAGGGCGTCCTTAAATGTGTTGAAAGCGGGCTGGGAGTGACCGTATTACCAAAATCTATGGTTGAATCTCGGGGACAAGGCAAATTTACCTGTCATCCATTACCAGAACCACATCGAATCGTGCCCACTGTGTTGATCAGGCGACGTGATTCGTACATGACCAGTGCCCTGTCACAATTTATGGAGTTAATGGGCATCACGAATAAGTAATCTGAGACAGATCATTGTTTCATAAATAAGATCATGTGTGATAAAAAAAAGAGGATAGATAGAGCGACATTCTTTCAGCTCTTCTATCCTCTTAAATCACCTCAACTTATGCCTGACTGATCATAAAGCATATGAACGAGTCTTTTTATTTAGATGAAGCGTCTTTTCCTTCAACAACTCCTACAAAGTCAATCCGTACGCCGCCTTTTTCAGGATCTTCTTTCACCCGAAAGGCAAGCGCCTTTTTTTCTCCAGTGTTTGCATCTTTATAATTCGCATGAAAGACGTGGATGCTGGCTTCTTCCAATTGAAAATCTTCATAAGAAAGCGTCTCAATTCCCCATTCCTTTTTCGATTTAAGAATGTCATTTGGGCTTGGGATTGCGCCTTCGACATAGACATTGTCCATTTTTCGTTTATTTCCTTCAGTTATCGCTTCAAGCATATGCTCTGATGCCACCAGTCTTCTGTCTTTCCCCTCGTCTTCTCTTGAACATGCACTTAGCAAAACAATGCACATGAAAATGAATAAAAACTTCTTCATTTTTCTCTCCCACCTTCTCCTTAAAATGTAAAGGATGGAAGCGCTATATGCAATCTTTATTCAAAAAAGACTGTAAAACGTTACATTTTACAGTCTTTTGACTACATCAGTGTATGAAGAAATGCTGTTGCAATTCCAAAATAGATGAGTAAGGATAAAATATCATTCAATGTTGTGATCAGTGGTCCAGATGCAATGGCTGGGTCCACGTTTAATCTGTGTAAAATAACCGGCACGACCGTACCTGCCATTGTCCCAATAATCAGTGTTGCAAGAAGGGAGGAACCAACAACAAAACCTAAAATCATATTGCCCTGCCATACCATGGCAACGACCGTAATAATGATTGAACAAACAATCCCAATATAAATACTTGTTCTCAGCTCTCTGAAAATCAAGCGCATAATGGTTTTTTTCGTTAATTCTTCTTTTGACAATCCTCTAATGACAACCGCTAGAGACTGTGTCCCTGTATTCCCTGTCATACCTGCAATCATCGGCATGAAGAACGCTAAAGCAACGACTTGTTGCAAAGTATCTTCAAAATAATTCAAGATACTGCCTGAAATCAGCCCAATGAATAAGAGTAAAATAAGCCACGGAAGACGGCGGTATGCCGCCACAAATGCCGGTGTGTCGAACGTGATATCTTTACCAGAGGCAGCAAACTTTTCATAGTCTTCTCCTGCCTCTTGAATCACAACATCAATGATATCATCGACTGTCACAATTCCGACTAGGACATTGTTCTCTTCTACAACAGGGATGGCAAGGAAATCATATCGTTCAATGAGCTTTGCGATTTCTTCTTGGTCTTGAAAGGCACCAACGGCAATGACTCTTGTAAACATAAGATCCTGCACTTTTTCATCTGGCTCACCTAAAATAAGATCCCTGTATGAGAGTACCCCTACAAGCTGTTTTTGATCATTTATGACATATAAGTAGTTGATCGATTCGGCAATTTCAGCAAAGCTTTTCAGCTTCACCACGGCATCCTGAACCGTATAATGCTGCGGAATCCAAACGTACCGATTGGTCATGATCCGGCCTGCTGTCTCAGCAGGGTAATTCATGAGAATCTGGACGGCCTTGGATTCCTCTGCTTCCATGTTAGATAAAAGCTGATCCTTCAGCTCATCCTCCATCTCATCAAACAAGTTGGCTAGATCATCGTTATCCATTTTGTTTGTGACGAAGGTGGCTTTGTCTTTCCCTACTTTTTCAAGAACAATCTCTTGATATTCCCGCTCCAGTTCACCCATCATTTCCGTCACGTCATCGACTGTTAAAAAGCTGAGAAAGCGGCCGCGGTGTTTTTCTGGAAGCTCCTTGAATAAGTAGGCCATATCATAAGGCTGAAGTTCTTCCATAATGTTTTTAAATTCTTTACGTTTTCCATCTCTTAGTAAAATAATGATGCGTAAAATGAGTTCATCGTACGTAATGTTCTGTATCATCGCTGTTACCTCCCCAAAATCAGGAGATACCCGAATCCCTTAGATTGTGCGGGGGTCAGGATCTCCTCTATCTGATGCGTCAATCTGATCTTTTGACATACTCTCTATGTGTCTCGAATCGGGATGATCCATCCCCACACCTCCTTTTCTCATAAAAAAGCACCTTCAACCGAATGAAGGCGCTTTGTAAGCATGACAAATAAACACTTGCTCCTTCAATCGTAGAGCTTTAGCACTGTATGGCATAGGATTAATCCAGCTGCATTAAAAATCACCTTATGTCGATGATTCCTGTTGACCCATTGGCGTCTTTGGACATTTTTGGGCAGCAGCGTATCTCCATACAGGAGCCTCACCTAACGAAGTCTCATATTGTTGACACACTGAGATTACAGAAAAAGCGCAATGATGTCAATAAGCAAGATGCCAAGTTTCCTGATGTATTCGCTTTCTTTTCAAAAAAAGAGCGATCGACAAGTTGACCATCGCCCTTTCATGTCTTTTATTCTTCTTCCGGCTGATTCATATCCTCTTGGGAGAGGAGATGAAAGGAATCATGCAAAAACAAAGCATATCCTTCTCCATCAGGATGGGGAACATATTCCGCACGATCCATCGTCTGTTCTTCTTCTTTTTTCTTCATCATATTCTCTCGCCTCCTTTCCAGTAGTTTGTCCCAATGAAAAAACCTTACACATAAAAGTGTAAGGTTCATTTATACCTTAATCATCCCATTCTTGCTTGAGGATTTTGCCTGTTTTAGCGGAAATCTCAAAATCAACTTCTTCGCCGCTTGGTGTCGTAATTTCAATTTCATACAAGTACACACCATTTTCTTTATCTAATTCTGAATCTGTGACTGTTCCTTTTACTTTTGCAAGGGCAATTTGTTCAGCCTGTTTTTTGGTGATTTTTACATTTTGTTTCTTTTCTTTGACTGGATCATTGAGCGCTTTGCCTGTTTTGGCATCGACATATACTTTATATTCAAAGCCGCCTTTTTTAATCTCGACCTCATATACCCATTTTCCTTTTTTACGCTCAAGATCTACATCATCTACATAGCCTTTCACAACTTTTAATGCTGCTTTTTCAGCCTGTTTCTTTGAGACAAATGAAGATTTCTTTTGCACCACTTGTTCGGCATTTGCCGTTTGATTTGTATTTTGCGCTTGAAGGGTGAAACCACCTGCAACAAGTGCTCCTGTGAATGCTGTAGCTACTAGTACTTTTTTTATCATGTTTAATTCCTCCTCTGTTTGATTTCTCCTTTATCTTAAAAAAACAAGATGATAAAGGAAGGAAAGGAACATGAGAAAATCATGAGAAAATGATTAGTTTTCGTACGTAATGCCTTCAATATCTCCTGTATAGGCATTCACTAACACCTCTGCCTCTCTTCCATCCGGCAAATCGAGCTCTACCTCAAACACGAGCATTCCGCTAAAAGTTTCAAGATCTGCATCATCCACTGTGCCGCCCACTTCTTTTACGGCAATTTGAATGGCTTCTTCTACCGTTATTTTTGTGAGCTTCTTTTCTTTAGAGGTTGGCTTTTTCTTTTCTGCTTCAATCACCTTGAACGTGTCTTTCTCAACATCCACTTGATACAGTTCTTTTTTTGATTGAATCGTAAAGATAAAGCGATCCGATTTTTCTTTCTTTTGAATCACGGTACCCTTCACTTTTTTCACTGCCACCTCTTCTGCTTGGAGTTCGGCATTTTTCTCATTTGGTTTTTGATAGCTCTTTAATTGTTTCATCTCTTTCATTTGACCGCTTGAGGAAGATGCAATGATTTGATAGATGCCATTTGAATTTTCAAGCGTCAATGTATAGTCCTGTTTATGGTTGATCAGATTAATATTTGTGATGTTTCCATTGTAGTCTTTTGCGATGATTTTTTTAATGTCTGCTTCGCTTAATATTTTTTGGTCAATGGTTTGAATCATGAGCATTGCAAAGGCCACAAGAATGAAAAGACACCCTGCGAGCGTAAGCAGCATTTTCAGTTTTCTAGACATGCAGCGCCTCCTTCCTATTTCCTATTTTATAAGGAGGAAATGAGAAATTGATGAGAAAAGACCTACTTATTTCTGAAAAAGAATGGTCATCACGGTTCCTTCACCGATACGGCTGTCTACCTTTAGCTCAGCCCCATGCTCTTCAGCAATTTGCTTCGCAATTGACAGGCCAAGTCCAGTACCGCCCGTCTCACTGTTTCTCGCTTCATCCACACGGAAAAAGCGGTCAAAGATTTTCGGCAGATCCTCTTCTTTTATGCCAATTCCTTTGTCAACAACCGAAATAAACGGTTTCTCTCCTGCTCGTCCGCAGTTCACATCAACTGGCTCTGCACTATATTTAACCGCATTATCAATCAAGATGGTCAAAAGCTGTTTGATCTTCTCTTCGTCCCCTTCAGCAATCACAGGCTGATCTGTTTGTATATGAGTAAGGATGGTTCGATTGGTTGCCACTTCAAGTGTATGGCCGACTTGGCTGCACAATTGACCAAGATCAACCGGCTTCATGTCCAAGTAAAGCGGCTGCCCATTTTTCGCCAGTGTGAGTAGTTGATCTGTCAGCCTTTTCATTTTTTTCGCCTCATCATGAATGGCTTGAGAGGATTCTTCTACGACCTCTGGCCGGCTTTGCCCCCAGCGTTTTAGTAAATTGCTGTAGCTCATGATGACGGTAATGGGTGTTTTCAATTCATGAGAAGCATCGTGTAAAAATTGCTGCTCTTTCTCATAATGCTTCTCGAGAATTTCGGCCATTTCATTAAAGGTTTGACCCATTTGATACAGTTCATCCTTTGAATCGCCTGTTAATTCAATTCGTTTAAATGCCTTTTCTCTCATACTTGCTTTCATCGTATTGGTCATTCGACTAATTGGGCGGACAATTTGTTTCGTTAAAATGTGGCCTGCAAAATAAGAAAGCACAATAAACAAAACGCCAGCAGCGATTAAAATCATTTTTAATAACGCCAAGTTCTCTTCTGTATTTTCAATTTCTTCATAAACTTGCAGCGACACAATGTCCCCATTTGTCCAAATGACAGGGATAGCCGCGAACGCAATCATATGCTTATTGTATTCTTGAATTTCTGCTGTCTGACCAGATTCGTATGTAAAAGGAAGTGAGCTAAACGTAGATTCCTTCGTGACGGTCAGCTTTGATTCACCTTTCTCTGTGACGACACGGATCATACCATTTTGAGGCAGATACGCTTTCAGAAGCTCTGAAGATGGAAGGCCCTCTTCTTCTGACTTCTTTAGTGCAATCGCAATATTTTCAGCTACTTCCGACAGTCTGGACATATCTTTTTGCGTCAAGGTCATCGAAAAAATAAAATAAATCGCTGTATGAAACAGCAGCACCATTAAAAATAAGGACAACGATGTATAAAGCTGGATCTTATTTTTTAATCTCATGCTTTATCCTTTCATCACATAACCCACACCTCTCACTGTGTGAATCAATTGTTTTTCAAACGGGTAATCGATTTTTTTCCTTAAATAGCGAATATAGACATCAACCACGTTCGTGTCACCAAAATAATCAAAACCCCAAACAGCTGTTAAAAGCTGATCTCTTGTGAGCACTTGCTGTTGATGTTTCAATAAATGAACAAGCAGGTCATATTCTCTCGGTGTCAGCTCAAGCGTCTGACCGCCTCTTTGAATTTCTCTTGTTTTCTCATTCACCGTTAAATCTGCAATACTTAGCTCAATTTCCTTTTCCTCTTGCGCATTGTGATTGAACCTCAGCTGTGCACGAATTCGCGCTAATAATTCTTCTATGTCAAAGGGTTTTGTAATATAATCGTTTGCCCCAAGATCAAGACCGCTGACCTTATCGGGAACACTTCCTCTTGCGGTAATCAAAATGATCGGTGTTGCCGTATTTGTCTTTCGAACCCTTCTAAGCACTTCAAGTCCGCTTAATTCTGGAAGCATGACATCTAGAAGCACTAAATCAAAACTCTCCTCCTCGAGCGCCTGGAGCCCTTTCATCCCTGTATCTTGGACTGTGACCTCATATCCTTCATATTCAAGTTCTAATGACAGCACTCTTGCAATTTTCTTTTCATCTTCGACCACGAGTATCTTCCCTTTGTTCATCTCTATCTCTCCTATCTAAAAGGCAAGCTTGTCTTTCCATTATTATATGTTGCCTTTCTCCATTGGAACAGTCACAATTTTCATATCTTATTTTTCATGAATGAGGAATTGTTATGTAATATGGTTGATTTTTATTTTCAGCTGATTCTTTCACATTACACAAATCAACAAAAAAAGCCTCTTTTCTGAGGCTAGTCCCTTACTTCTTTTTAGGTTGACTGACAAAAAGCTCATCTACAGTCGTATTCAAAACAGAGGCGATGTCAAAGGCTAATTGTAAAGTAGGGTCGTACTTATCGTTTTCAATGGCATTGATGGTTTGTCTCGAGACCTTACACCGTTTAGCAAGTTCTTCTTGGGATAATTTAATGGATTTCCTTAGTTCTCTTATATGATTTTGCAATTTAATCACCATATTTTTTTCTGTATATGAGTAATGTAACTAAATATATGACCGAAATTACAGTTAGGAACATGATGGGAGAAATCCCAAACCCCTTATCAGAATTGTTCCCTTGAGTCGTTAAAAATATAGACTTTGCGACTTCTAATAAAAGCATACCGATGACCACCATAAATGCATACGATTGAGCTTTTGAGTAGATAAATCTCTTTCTTTCATCACCCTTTTGAATCATAGGCGCGATAAAGATGAACAGTCCGACCACTAATAAGATGACTGAATACACAACTTTTACAACATCCAACGGTTAGTCCCCTCCCAATCAAAATGTCAAATACTTTTTACATTTCAATCATATCATCCACTTAAAAAATGTCAAATACTTTTTACATTCTATATTCTTTCGATCATTATAATGAAAAAACAATCATCCGCACATGGCATGTACCTTTTTCTTTTCTGTCATCATCTATCTTTTTATATGATTGCTTTTTCGCTCTGCCTTTTTTAGTTCTTTTCACCCATTTTCATCTATACAGGTGCAAGCTCACTATGCAGCATTTCCTTCTTTTTCATATGATACTAAGAGTTTTCCTCAAAAGGTGACTTCTTTCGGCAAGATATGAGGAGAACTGCACAATGAATAATTATTTGATTATTTGAAAAATTATTACAATTGACCCTTTCCGATCAAACATTTGTTTTATACAATAACATTACGCAACCTGAATCTACTTTGAAAACAAAATAAGGAGGGCTTTCTTATGAAAGGTGAAATTCGCTTAATTCCGTATGAAGTAAAAGCCAATGTGATGGAAGCGAAAGAGACGCCGGAAAGTATTCAGGAGATTAAAGCACCCGAACTTTGGTCAAGTGGCTTCAAAGGAAAAGGCATAACCATTGCTGTCCTTGATACAGGTTGCGACACGGAGCATCCCGATTTAAAAGATCAGATTATCGGAGGAAAAAACTTTACCGATGATGACAATGGAGATGCTGAGAATGTAAAAGACTACAACGGACATGGTACCCATGTATCAGGAACGATTGCAGCAACGGATCAAAATGGTGGCATTTTAGGTGTTGCCCCTGAAGCCAAGCTGTTGATTGTGAAAGTTCTTGGAGGGAAAAATGGCAGCGGGAAATACGAATGGATTATCAATGGCATTAATTATGCGGTTGAACAGAAGGTTGATATCATTTCCATGTCTCTCGGTGGGCCAAGCAATGAACCAGAACTGCAAAAGGCTATCCAACATGCGGTAAGCAGCGGTGTGCTTGTTGTCTGCGCAGCAGGAAATGAAGGTGACGGAGACGAGCGTACTGAAGAGTTCTCCTACCCAGCTGCATACAACGAGGTCATTGCCGTCGGCTCTGTCTCTCTTGCAAGAGAATCCTCTGAATTCTCCAATGCGAATAAAGAAATCGACCTCGTCGCTCCAGGTGAAGACATTTTATCCACTCTCCCTAACCATAAATACGGAAGACTAACAGGCACTTCCATGGCTGCCCCTCATGTGAGCGGTGCACTCGCCATTATTAAAAATGCCGAAGAAGAAGCGTTCCAGCGTAAGCTGACAGAACCTGAGGTATATGCTCAACTCGTACGGAGAACCCTTCCGCTAAAACAATCGAAAACCCTTGTAGGAAATGGGTTTTTATATTTAACTGCACCAGATGTGCTTCTTGAGAAAACTTTGGAAGCAGAACTTTTGTCTCTATAGGTACATGTTAGGTCCTGAGAAAAGATAGAATTTTCTCAGGATTTTTTTAATTAAAATTATTCAAAATTTACTTTGACGAAATGAAGTGAACGTTATATAATCGAACACAATAAATTCATAGTTTGAGAGTCGGTAATTCGATCACACATCGAATTTTAATTGGGAAGACCGGTGAAAATCCGGCGCGGTCCCGCCACTGTAAGTGAGGAGAGCTTTTCGTTAATCATCCACTGTCATTAAGATGGGAAGGATGAAAAGCTTGCAAATTCGCGAGCCAGGATACCAGCCGCTCTATCACATCAAACCCCCTACGGTTGATAGGAGATGTCGGAAAAGCGTTCGTCATTGATACTTACGCCTTCTTTCGCACACACATTTTGTCTTTTTAAACCAGACATTTGCCCTCATCAATCTTGACCATGAGTGTGAGTGTCTTTTTATATTTAGAGGAGGAATTGGAATTGACAATTGTTAAAACAAGTAATCTAGGTTTCCCGCGAATTGGTTTAAACAGAGAATGGAAAAAAGCACTTGAGTCTTATTGGAAAGGTCAAACTGACCGAGAAACCCTCTTAAGCACACTCGATGAACAATTTTTAGCCGCTATTAAAACTCAAATTGATCAACAAATTGACGTTGTTCCTTCTGGCGACTTCACCTTCTATGATCATGTGCTGGATACTGCCGTTATGTTCAATTGGATTCCAGAGCGCTTCCGCAGCTTGAAAGACCCGCTAGATACATACTTTGCGATAGCAAGAGGAACAAAAGATGCTGTCTCAAGTGAAATGACAAAATGGTTTAATACAAACTATCACTACATCGTTCCAGAATATGAAAAAAGCACAGAATTCAAACTCACACATAACAAACCGCTTGAAGCATACGAAAAGGTGAAAAAAGCGTTTGGTGTTGAAACAAAACCTGTCGTTCTCGGTCTTTATACATTTGTTTCTCTTTCTAAAGGCTATGAAGCCAATGAAGTGAAAGAGATTCAGCAACGCCTAGTGCCGCTTTATACTCAGTTGTTAAAAGAGCTTGAAGAAGCCGGTGTAAAATGGGTTCAAATTGATGAGCCTGCTTTAGTCACAGCTTCAAGTGAAGACGTGAAAGCAGTAAAAGCCATCTATCAAACGATTAAAGAAGCTGTACCTGCCTTAAACGTTCTCCTTCAAACATACTTTGACTCAGTAGATGCCTATGAAGAGCTTGTGACGTATCCTGTTGAAGCCATCGGTCTTGATTTTGTCCATGATCAAGGACGAAACCTTGAACAATTGAAAAAACACGGCTTCCCAAAAGATAAAATTTTAGCAGCCGGTATCATCGACGGCAGAAATATTTGGAGATCAGATCTAGGAGAAAGATTATCGTTTATTTCTGAAGTGATTGCTGACGTGCAGCCGAAAGAAGTATGGCTGCAGCCTTCAAGCAGCCTGCTACATGTACCAGTTGCAAAACATCCGAGCGAACAGCTTGAAGAAAAACTATTAAACGGACTTTCTTATGCCACTGAAAAACTGGCTGAATTAACGCTATTAAAAGAAGGCTTATCAAAAGGAGCAGCTGCCATTGATGCAGACATCCATGCAGCAAATGAAGCACTTCTGACGCTAAAAGAATTCGCGAAAGGAACAAATGCGGACCTGACAGCAGAGCGCAACAGCCTTTCATCAAAAGATTTTAAACGTCCAGTTGCTTTTGAAGAACGACTACGCATTCAAAATGAATCTCTTGAACTGCCGCTTCTTCCAACCACAACAATCGGAAGCTTCCCTCAGTCAGCTGAGGTGCGCAGTGCTCGTCAAAAATGGCGCAAAAATGAGTGGACAGATGCAGAGTATGATGAATTTATTAAAAAAGAAACAAAAAGATGGATTGATATTCAAGAAGAGATTGGCCTAGATGTACTCGTTCATGGAGAATTTGAACGTACAGACATGGTTGAATACTTCGGTGAAAAACTCGCTGGATTTGCCTTTACAAAATTCGCTTGGGTTCAATCTTATGGATCACGATGCGTAAAGCCGCCGATCATTTATGGAGATGTAGAATTTACAGAGCCAATGACAGTGAAAGAGACGGTTTACGCTCAAAGCTTAACAGAGAAAAAAGTCAAAGGAATGCTGACAGGACCTGTCACGATCTTAAACTGGTCTTTCCCAAGAACAGATATCTCTCGTAAAGACATTGCCTTCCAAATCGCTTTTGCTTTACGCAAAGAGGTAGAAGCGTTAGAAGCAGCGGGTATTCAAGTGATTCAAGTGGATGAACCTGCGCTAAGAGAAGGTCTTCCTTTAAAAGAGAGTGATTGGGCAGCATACTTAAACTGGGCAGCAGAGTCATTCCGTCTATCGACATCGTCTGTTCAAAATGAAACGCAAATTCATACACATATGTGCTACAGCAACTTCGAGGATATTGTTGATACGATTGAAGACCTTGATGCAGACGTGATTACGATTGAACATTCACGCAGTCATGGCGGGTTCCTCGATTATTTAGAAAAACACCCGTATTTGAAAGGTCTTGGACTTGGGGTATATGACATCCACAGCCCGCGCGTTCCATCTGTTGAAGAAATGAGTAAAATCATTGATGATGCACTGAACGTATGTCCGACAGATCGCTTCTGGGTCAACCCTGACTGTGGACTGAAAACAAGACAAGAACCTGAAACCATTGCTGCTTTGAAAAACATGGTGACAGCTGCTGAAGTCGCTCGTAAAAAGCTAGCGCAGCACGCATAATGGACTCACTCTTCCCCTACTGAACATTTGGCAGGGGTTTTTTATCCGTAAATTGTCCTGTTCGATCTCCTCCTACAATGATTCCTTTTCTATCATGATTCGTTTATACTAGAGAAGTCAGTCGAACAAAGGGAGGAAGACAATGAATCACGAAGCTTTTTTACAACGCGCAATTGATCTTGCAGTAGAAGGAGTAAATAGTGGCACAGGCGGCCCTTTTGGAGCGGTCATTGTCAAAGACGGTCAGATTATTGCAGAGGGAAGCAACAATGTCACAACGAGTAATGATCCAACTGCACATGCAGAAGTGACAGCTATTCGAAAGGCGTGCCAAACACTACATACATATCAATTAGAAGACTGTATTTTGTATACAAGCTGTGAGCCTTGTCCAATGTGTCTTGGTGCTATCTATTGGGCTAGACCAAAGGCCGTATATTTTGCCGCTGGACACAAGGATGCAGCGACTTCTGGTTTTGATGACTCCTTTATTTATGAAGAAATCAATAAAGAATACGAATCAAGAAACATTCCATTTTACCAGCTGACCCTTCAAAAAACCCTTGCTCCATTTGAAGCATGGGACACATACGACAAAAAGAAAGAATATTAAAAAAGACACCTGCTCCACAGCAGGTGTCAGTAGATTGTTGAGAAAGGGCTAAATTTTAGCCCTTTTTTCTTTTCATGATTCCGCCACTTCAAGCTCTACTTCGATGTTTCCTCTTGTTGCTTTTGAATATGGACAGAATTCATGTGCAGCCTCAACAAGCTCTTTCGCTTTGTCATGGTCAAGCCCTTTAGCGGAAACAATCAGCTTCACTCCAAGTTTAAAACCGCCATCACTTTCATCTTTTAATAGACTGACATGTCCTTCTACTTCTGATTCAATTTCGACACCTTGCTTCTTGGCGACTTGTTCAAGCGCCCCTCCGAAGCAGGCCGCATAACCCGCTGCAAATAATTGTTCAGGATTCGTACCAGTTTCTCCATCTTTCTTTGCGTTTGGCATCACAATGTTGTGGTCAAGCACACCATCATCAGAACGAACATGTCCTGCTCTTCCGTGTTGTGCTTTTACTTTTGCAGTAAATAATGGTTTCATCTTGATCTCCTCCTTCTTCTACTTATACCTTTCACGTTCTATTCGTTGCTCAAACATTTTTGGCACATTGAAGAATTTTTCATTTTTAGTCTGTATATATTTTAAAAAGGAAGAAAATCTTATACAATGATAAGTATGACAAAAAATAGTTGGTGACAGATATGACAAATGCATTTGAACATATGAAGCTGGAAAATCAGCTTTGTTTCTTGTTATATGCAAGTTCAAGAGAAATGACGAAGCAGTATAAACCATTATTAGAAGAGTTAAATATCACATACCCGCAATATTTGGCACTGCTTTTGTTATGGGAGCATGGGACATTAAATGTGAAAACAATGGGAGAGCTTTTATATTTAGACTCCGGTACACTCACACCTATGCTAAAACGAATGGAACAAAATGGACTCATCATCCGTGAACGTTCAAAAGAGGATGAGCGTTCGGTCCAAATTCGTTTAACAGAATACGGAGAAGCTTTACAAGAGAAGGCCACTTCGATTCCATTTCAAATGCTGTCTGGAACAGGCAGATCAGAAGAAGAGCTGAAAACACTTCGCGCTTCTTTACATGAGCTTTTGCAAAAATTAACACAATCAAAAGGCTGAGGGAATATTCCCTCAGCCTTTTTTTGATGTCTATTATTGAGCGACAGCTACTAATTCTACTTCAATGTTTCCTTGCGTTGCTTTTGAGTATGGGCAAACGCCGTGTGCTTTATGAACAAGTTCATCAAGTGCAGATTGCTCAATTCCAGTTCCTTTTACTTCTAATTTGACACCTAGTTTGAAACCGCCGTCTGAACTGTCTTTGACTAAGCTTACATGTGCCGTTACTTCACTTTCAAAACGGATACGCTCTTGTCTTGCGACCATTTGAAGGGCTGAATCAAAACATGCAGAATAGCCCGCTGCGAATAATTGCTCTGGATTCGTTGCTTTCTCAAGCTTTTTCGCTCTTGGCGTTCCTGGCATTGCTACATCATGCTCTAGTACACCATCTGTTGAAACAACCTTACCTTCTCTTCCTCCTACAGCTGATACCGTTGCAGTAAATAAAACTTCTGACATGAATATAACCCTCTTTCGCTCTATTAATGTTTTCTACAATTGAATTGTACACAATCTAAATTCAAGAGTCAATGAAAAACACTCACTTTCATCTTTCCTCCATTTTTTATTTTTATGAATGTACATCGCACGATGATGGAACCAATCAAGGCAATAAAAAAAGCCCTTTAAAAAGGGCTCTTTTTAGATCGTGATATGCTGCGGATTCGGTTTTTCTAACGTATGGTTTCTGTTATCGGGGTCGGCATTAGGTGATGTGATCCATAATGCCAAGATCGTGATGCTTGTACAGACGACTGCCCATTTTTTAAAATTCATATAAACAATCCCCTCTCTGAATATAGATACGAGCATGTTCCGCTTCCCCATAGAACATGGAAGATTTTTCATAATCCTCCATTTCATTATAATACTTTGCGGTGTCTAAAGCCAGCTCTTCTATATCTGGATATGCATAGGAAGATTCTAAAAAATGGAATATCCGTTTAATATGCTCTGCATCTTGTCGTAAGTACAATGCTTCTAAAAAAATGGTCTTCTGAATATGAATGTCATCCTGCAGAGCTTCTGCTCGTTTCATACATTCTTCTCTGTAATATAATGCTTCATTGTTTTTACCTTGTTTGTATAAGATCTGAGCGGCTGTATAAAGAGGGTCTATCGATCGACGAAGATGATCAGATTGGTTTTGATCAAATAATGAGATGGATTCTTTCATTAAGTCGAGTGCGCGGTTCAAGTCTCCCATTCTGTAATAGCTGTTGCCCATATTAAACAAAGAAGAAGCAATAAAACGCACATTCTGAAAGTCTCTTGATCTTGCAAGTGCTCTTTCGAGATGTGGCAATGCCTTTTCATGCCTTCTCATATCATCATAATTACCGGCTACAATAAATTCACACTGAATGGTACGAAGCGCATATAGTTCGTGCTGAATATAGACATCCAGCGCTAGTTTGGCATGGTGCATCGAAATGTGTGTTTGTTTCATGTGATAATATATTTCTGACATTTTAAAATGAAATTCTGCACGTTCAATATCGTCGGATACAAAAGAAAGCTTGTGCTCTGCCTTTTGATAGGACGATATGGCAGCAATGTACTCTCTCCGGCCGAACTCATACATGCCTCTGAAGAAATGATAGTAATATTCAAGCATGCCTGTGACATGCGTTTGATGCTCATCTATTTCTTTCGAAAGCTCGGAAAAGTTGGCGCGAAGCTTTCCTTCCTTTAATGGCTTTAAATAATCGAGCATGACCTCATGCCTGAATTCCATTAAAGAAAAATAGAGAAGCAAATTCTGATCTTCTTCCATTGAATCAAGAGAGGTGCGAATTTCCTGCTTTAACTGTTCTGCTTGTTCTGAATCAAATCTGCGGATTAATTCATACCACTTGTTGATTTTCACTCCAATATCCGAAGAGGGAATGATTTTCGCCATACGTTGCCTTCTCCAATCTTCTCAAAATATAAAACATTACCATATTTTATCATACTTGACCGGAGAAATACAAAAATGAAAGGAAAAAGAGAGCCTTGTGCGATAAGACTCTCTTTTGGATTGGTTATTCTCTTATTTGTCCTTGCCCACGAATGACAAATTTTTCAGAGGTTAGGGCTGGCAGACCCATTGGTCCTCTAGCATGCAATTTTTGTGTGCTAATGCCGATTTCCGCTCCGTAGCCAAATTCAAAGCCATCTGTAAACCGGGTAGATGCATTATGATACACAGCGGCAGCATCAACGGCTGTTAAGAAAAGTGCCGCATGCTGGTCGTTTTCCGTAATGATCGCTTCAGAATGCTTAGAGCTATACATTTGAATATGCTGTATCGCCTCTTCCATGGTCTTGACGGTTTTAATACTGACAATCGGCGCTAAAAATTCCGTTTCAAAATCAGTGGTCGTCGCTAATGTGGCACTCGGTGCAAGTGCACATACTGCTTCATCGCCCCGTATCTCTACACCATGTGTCTGAAGTGCTTCAAAGAGCGAAGCACCATGTTCTTTTGCCCATGTTTCATGAATGACAATGCTCTCAATGGCATTACAAACAGATGGTCTTTGTGTTTTCGCATTCAGAACAATTTGTTCAGCCATTTCTTTTTGGGCTGTTTCATCAATGTAAATATGACAATTCCCTGCACCCGTCTCAAGTACTGGAACAGTAGACTCTCTCACAACAAGATCAATTAAATGTTTCCCGCCACGTGGAATCAGGACATCTAGATAGTCATTTAAAGTGAACAGGGTTTTAGCCGTCTCACGGCCTGTATCTTCAATCAATTGTACACTGTCTACGGGAATATCCGTTGGTTGCAGCGCTTCATGAATGACTTTCACAATCGCTTTATTACTATGAATGGCCGATGAACTTCCTCGAAGAATCACAGCATTTCCAGTTTTCAAGCAAAGAGTGGCCGCATCGAATGTCACGTTTGGTCTTGCTTCGTAAATCATCCCAACCGTTCCAAGAGGCACACGTACTTTTTCAATGAAAAGCCCGTTTTCTTTTTGAATGGTCTCTAATGTTTCACCAATTGGGTCTTTGAGCTGAATGAGTTGATGCGTAGCGTCTGCAATCGCTTCAATTCTCTCTTCTGTTAATGTAATTCTGTCGATCACAGATGGCGTGAACTCTTTGTCTATAGCCGCCTGAACATCCTTATGGTTCTCGGCAATTAAATACGCTGAAGATGCTTTTAATGCTTTTGCAATAGCGTCTAATGCAGCATTCTTTTGTTCAGTTGTTTTTAATAGCAGCTGATCTTTGGCTGCGCTTGCCTTTTTTGCTTTTTCTAGAACTTCATTCATCGTTTTCCCTCCTCAGTTTTGTACGTGCTGAACCCAGTGATCTCGGTGAATGACTTCAGGTTTTTCATAAGAAAGCTCCTGACTTCGCATCCCTTTAATGCCAAGAAGCTCATCTGAATCATACAATGTTTGCCCTTTACCGACTAATCCGTTTGGACCAACAACTTCGACGACCTCTCCTTTAGAAAATTCACCAGCTACATCAATGACACCAGCTGGAAGAAGACTCCTTCCATTATGCAAAATCGCCACCTCTGCCCCCGCATCAATCATGATCTTCCCAGAGACTGGTGAGTGGAATTGAATCCATTGGCGACGGTTATTGACTGATGATAAGTCTTGTTCACCAATATATGTGCCGTCCCCCTGACCAGCGAGAATGTGAAGAAGCTTGTCTTCCCCTGTACCTGTGCCAATGAAGACTTTAACGCCAAGGGAGAGAGCTGTTTGTGCAGCTGAAAGCTTAGATTTCATCCCGCCTGTTCCAACCTTTGAACCCGTACTCTTCGCATATGAGAACAATTCATCTGAAATGTGAGTCAGCACATCAAACCGCTTCGCATCAGGATTCTCACTTGGATTGGCATCATAAATTCCGTTGATATCTGTTAAAATGATCAATTGGTCTGCATGAATTAAGCCACTGACCAGTGCTGATAACATGTCATTATCACCAAAGGTAAGCTCCTCGATGGACACAGAATCATTTTCATTAATGATCGGTAAAATTTTTCTTTCGAGCAGTTCCATCATTGTTGCGTAAGCATTTCGATATCTTGTACGATCTGAAAAGTCATTACGTGTTAAAAGCATTTGTGCAGGCGTCATCTGAAACTGTGAAAATAGTTCTGTATATTTCTGCATTAACAAGCCTTGACCAACAGCAGCCGCAGCCTGCTTCCCTTTTAAGGTCACAGGTCTTGACGGATATCCTAAACTGCCAAATCCCGCCGCAACGGCACCTGACGAAATGAGAATGATTTCATGCCCTGCCTCTTTTAGCTTTGCGATGGCTTTGACATGATCCTGCATTTTTTGTTCATCAATGGCTCCCTTTTGCTCTGTTAATGAACTGCTACCAATTTTTATGACGATCCTTTGCTTTTTCATCATTGATTCCCTCCGCTATACCTTTCACCACATAAAAAATCCCTTTTTCTCCTTATGTAAAGGACGAAAAAGGGATTTTCCGTGGTACCACCTTCATTGAATAAGCATACGTCTGCTTATTCCACTCAACTCCTGTAACGCCAGGCATGCGCTTAGATTTTTCCTCTAAGGCTCAAAGGGTAGGTTCAGCAGCTGTCTGCGGCAAATGTTTCAGCGTGTCATTTGCTCTCTTTACACAGCAGGTCCTGCTTACTATTCCTTCTCAACGCTCGTTAATTTTTTTATATTATCACCAATTGCTTCAGAAAAGTCAAGCGGTCAATTAAACACAATCGTTTTATTCTCATGGACAATGATTCGATCTTCTAGATGCCATTTGACAGCACGGGCAAGCACGCTGCGCTCAATCGTGCGGCCAATATTTTTTAATGCCTCTGCATCATCTCTATGATCTACCCGCTCAATATCCTGTTCAATGATTGGTCCTTCGTCTAAATCATTGGTGACATAATGGGAAGTCGCGCCAATCAGTTTAACCCCTCGCTCATATGCACGCTTGTAAGGGTTAGCCCCTATAAAAGCCGGCAAGAAGGAATGATGAATATTAATGATTTTGTTCGGGTGCTGTTCAATAAAGGCTGGCGTTAAAATTTGCATGTATCTTGCAAGCACAACCGCATCAATATCATATTCTTCTAATAATGCAAGCTGTTGTTTTTCTGCATCTTGGCGAATGTCTTTATTTGCCTTCACGAAGTGGAATGGAATGCCGAGTGCTTCGACTGTATCTTTTGCCGTTTCATGATTGCTGATGACAACCGCTATTTCAGCCATTAAATTACCGCTTTGCCATTCCCATAAAAGTTCATGTAAACAATGAAGCTCTTTGGACACAAAGATCGCCAGCTTTTTCAGATCACTTGCACGCGACATGCTCCACGTCATGTGAAATGATTGCGCAATTGGCTCAAAGCTGCTTTTCAATTGATCTAAGTTGGCAGAAATGTCTTTCCAATCAAATTCAATTCTTAAAAAGAACCGGCCGCTCTCATGATCTGTTGTGTATTGACTAGATTCAATGATGTTTGCTCCATGTTCAAATAAAAAAGTAGAAACAGCTGACACAATACCAGGCTGATCCGGGCAGCTGACTAAAAGCCTTCCTTTTTGCTCATGCTTTTGTCTGTGTAATTCAAGTTTCTCTGTAATCAATGTTCTCATGTCTTATGACCTCATTTACATTTTTCATTCTAATGAAATATTATACTGGACTGGAAAGAGAAAAAGCAATTAAGCGTCGTGTTTTTTATTGAATATTCATTCAATTCTGCACCTAGCGTGATATAATATGAATAGACCTTTTATCACAAAAGGAGTGATGGAGATGAAAAACATGACTTTGTTTGGTAAAGTGAGCTTTTGGCTCGGCATCGTATGTCTCATCACGGGCATTTATCTATTTATGACCGGAGAAAGACTCATTCCTTTACTTACATTTGGTGTATGTTTTCTGCTTGTGAGTCAGCTTTACCGCAAAAATGAAAACGATTCCAATCATCATTCGATGTAGCAAAAAGGTTGGCACATGTTTGCCAGCCTTTTCTTATTCAATGATTTTTAACCCGACCGCTGCTGATAAAATGAGTGCGATAAATAAAATACGTTTTGCGTCTTTCGACTCACCATAAAACAGCATCCCAACAATCGCTCCTCCAGCTGCTCCGATTCCTGTCCAAATCGCATACGCCGTTCCCATCGGAATTGTATTCATCGCAAGAGACAGCATCAAAAAAGATAGCGAAAAGCCAGCTGCTATGAAGAAAATCCATTTGACATGGCGATCTTTCTGGAATTGATTCATCATGGTGACACAAAGCATTTCTAAGATGCCTGCCCCAATGAGTAAAAGCCAGCTCACGATTCAGCCTCCCCTTTCTTTTCACCTGTGGTCAATTTGAGTCCTAATACACCGCTTAAAAGGACCATAATCAAAAGTAATTTTACTAGCTGTACCTGCTCACCCATGACCATCCCTACTATGACCGTACCTGCTGTTCCAAGTCCAGTGAAAACGGCGTAAAGTGTGCCAACTGGAAGTACAGTCGTGGCTTTCAGGAGTAGATAAAAGCTGACGACAATACAAACGATGGTTGCGCTCCATTCCAATATAGAGTCAGCATATTTCAACCCCATTACCCAGCCGACTTCAAATACGGCTGCAATCAAAACATTTCCCCATTTCATTCGATCTCTTCCTTTCTTACCGATTCCAAGCAATAAAAAAAGCCCGGAAATCGATCGTTTGATCAAATCTCCCGGGCTTTTATCCCTCCGTGTCCATACGGCCCATTCTTAGAGGACCCTATGTGTTTTCTCTCGGTCCAGACTGCGCTGCCGCACGGAACCCTAGAAAACCAATTCATGATAAGCAGATCTAGCGTAAAGCCGATTCTGTATAAAAAAGTGTATCACACCCTGATATGCCGGTCTACCACTTTGCTTTTCCCCTTCAAATATACTTGTTCATTTTTCGAAAGAAAGTGGATGAAAGCGAAGTATACTAAATGTTAGAAAGAGGAACGACCACATCACTGATATAATAAAACAAGAGGTGGATCAAATGATGATGACCGACGAACAAAAACACGAATTTTATCAAGCACTTGTTGATAAGAATCCGCAATATGACGGCACGTTCTTTGCAGGTATTAAAACAACCGGCATCTTCTGTCATGCCACATGTACTGCTAGAAAACCAAAATATGAAAACTGCGAGTTTTTCTTTACAGCAGAGGAGGCGCTGCTTGCAGGGTATCGGCCGTGTAAGCGATGCACGCCTTTAACATATCCTAACAGCATTCCAGAAGAAGTCAAAACACTTGTATCAGCAGTTGAAGAGAGTCCTGAGAAACGATGGAAAGAAGAAGATTTTCGCCAATTAGGGATTCACTCTGCAACAGCTCGGAGAAAATTTAAAGAAATCTATGGAATGACCTTTGTTCAATATGCTAGATCACGCCGAATGGGACTAGCGTTTAAAGAGATTCTAAACGGAAAAAAAGTCATTGATCAGCAAGTCACCTTCGGTTACGAGTCTTCCAGTGCCTTCAATGATGCCTTTACGAAAATCATGGGAAATCCACCCAAAAAGGCGCAAGTCAATATTTTGCATGCGAATTTTATTTCCACTCCGATTGGGCGGATGATGAGCATTTCAGATGCAACCCATGTGTATTTGCTTGAATTTATGGACAGGCGAGGATTAGAAAGAGAAATTGAGAACATCAGAAAAAAACATCATGCCCGTATTTTAGTTGGAGAAACAAACGTCCATCAGCAATTAGCAAAGGAATTGGCCTTATATTTTGAAAAGAAACTCACGCAGTTTACTGTGCCACTTGCTATACATGGCACCCCTTTTCAGAAAAGGGTATGGGATCTTCTATTACAGATTCCGCCAGGCGAAACGAGATCGTATCGAGATCTTGCCATCATGCTTGGCGATCCCCATTTGGTTCGGGCAGTTGGAAATGCAAATGGTGCCAATCAGTTGGCCATCATCATTCCTTGTCACCGAGTCATTCAAACAAGCGGTGAACTTGGCGGATATGGCGGGGGAATCGAACGAAAGAAATATTTACTTCAGTTAGAACAGCGTCTATAAAAGAAAAAGCGGCTCTCCTTATGATTCAAGCGAGCCGCTTTTTCCGTCACGAGTAACACTGTAAACATCAATCATTTGATCCCATTTTGAAATGGTTTTTTCTTTTTTCATCCCCATTTTCATTGCGACCTTGACTGACGCTTCATTGTCAGGGCGAATTAAGCTGACCATTCGCCTCACCTTCATTTCGTCAAAACCATACGCAAGACAGCCTTTTGCAGCCTCAACAGCATATCCTTTTCCCCATGCCGATCTCTTTAGCATATAGCCAATTTCAAGCTCTGTTTGTCCTTCGACGTTTTGGAGAACAATTCCGCTTTGTCCAAGTGGTTCTTTCGTTTCTTTTTCTTCAATGATCCACAGGGATGTATGGTACGTGCGGTCATTCTTTTGATTCCAAGCAATCCACCCTTTTGTCTGCTCTTCATCCTTTAGTGAAGGATAATACTTCATGACCTCTTCATCTTGGAATAGCTTTTCATATAAAAAAGATGCATCGTGTTCATCCATTGTTCTCAGTCTGAGACGCTCTGTTTCGAGCACGATCCGTGTTTGATGTGTCATTTGTTATCCTCTCCCCTGCTTACTTGCTAAAAATATCTCCGAACAACCCATTTGAATCTGGGGCAAAGTAATGGAACCCCGCACCCGTTAAACTAGCAGCTAATGCGGTCCACATGATTAAACTGACCGTCATCCACACAGTGACTTGTTTTCTTTTCGTACCGAAGCTCATACACATAAAAGCCGCTAAATGACTGCCAATGATAAAAGGACCGATAAGTGCCAAACCAGGGAGACCATACCGTTCCCAAACCTTTCTGGCTTTCAGCTGTTTTTTCTCTCCTTTTTCATCATGTTTCTCCTCTTTCCTCTTCAGCCACCACGCTTTAAATCGGTCCACGAAGACGATGAGTAGTAAGACGGTAAGAAAGTTGCCGACGAATCCAATAACTGCCGTTGTCACAGGATGCAGACCACTTAAAATCCCCAGCGGAACGACACCAACCACTTCAAAGAAAGGTAAAGCAGCCAATATAAAAACGAGTACATACCCCCATACAATATCCAATCACAGAACCCCTTTTCATTTTTGTCCTCTTCTCATTGTAAAGAAAAATGTGATCCCATATCTACATTTTTTTAGAAAAAGAAAAGCACATCGCAAGTGATGTGCTCCAGATTGTTGACAAAGGGCTAAAATGAACTTGATTTTAGCCCTTTGTCTTCTTTTCAGCTTGATAGAAAACCTTTGCAGTCTAGGAAGGACGAGTACTGGCGCGGAGCGAATTTGACATTCGTGAGCACCAGCACGCAGGACTGACAAAGAATGCGAGGGTTTGTCTACACGCTGAAGCACATCGCAAGAGATGTGCTCTATTTACATTAAATGTTCATTTTTCTTGTTTGTTTTCCGTAAAAAAGCGATTGTGAGCAAGACTAAAATCACAATGGATACCAGACTTGTGAAAAGAAGCATGAGAGGTGATGTCCATCCAAGCCATTCGAATAGGAGTTGCGGTCCAAAGAAGATCACCGGAATGAGCGACACCATATTGGCTTTTAAAATGGCATTTAATAAGACAATACACAGCAGCAACAGAAGAATGACGCCCCATCTTTGGCTCGAGGTCAGCACAAGTAAAGGAGTACCAAGTTTTTGGTCCAATAATTTCACTGTGATCAAGGCTGTCATCTGAAAAACACCTAATATCCAAAAGTAAAAGAATGCCCTCCTGCTTGTTTGAAAGGCCGAAGCTCTAAACATCACAATGGTCATGATCACATTGGCCACTATGATGAGCGGATAACCAATGAGTGCATACCAAGAATACGATAAACTTTGACTGATGGCATCTGCTAACATCATGTAAAAAAGAGATCCAATTAAAAAAGCACTGACAAACGGAACCCAGTCTTTATGATTTCTAGAGAGCTCTTTTGCTAGCTCGTCAGCAAAGCCCCGTGGATCTCCGCCAAATACATCTTCCCCTGTTTTCCCATCTTTCTCAGCTTCGACAGCGTGTGTCGTTAATTCATCCATCACCTCGTCGATCTCGTCCTGATTTTTCCCTTTTGATATGAGATAGAGTTGCAACTCTAATAAGATGTGTCTCGTTTCTTTTGTTACCATCTTCTCACTTCCCTTTATGTAATAATCGCTCTACATTCCCTGACAGCTCATTCCATCGCATGGTAAAATCCGTCAGCGCTTCTTCGCCTCTTTGTGTGAGCGTATAGTATTTCCTTTTCGGCCCGCTCGCCGATGCTTTTGTGGACGTATGAACTAGTTGTTCTTTTTGCATGCGCAGCAAGATCGGATAAATACTACCTTCACTAATTTGATCAAACCCATAGTGCGCAAGCTTCTTTGTCATTTCATATCCATAAATTTCACCTTCAGAAATAATCGACAGTAGGCATCCCTCTAAAATTCCTTTTAGCATTTGTGTTGATTGTGTCATCATCGATCCTCCGCTTTCAGTATCTTGCATGACAAGATAGCATGATCTTACCACACACTATCTTGCTATGCAAGATACTGACTTAGAAAAAAATCACCGCATAAAGGGTGATTTTTACGCCCAAGGCTTATCCGTCCCAAGTGCGTCAGCCAAAGCTTTACTATGCTTTCGGCGGCTTTTTCTTTCCTCTGCCCGCTGCTTCGCTGTTTGATGAAGCATGATTTCTTCCTCTGTTTCCGGCATGACTTGCGGGACTCGTTTTGGCTTCCCGTTTTCATCAAGCGAGACAAATGTAAGAAATGAAGTTGCTGCGAGTCTGCGTTCTCCAGACATCAAGTTTTCCTTAATGACTTTGACGAATACTTCCATAGAAGATGTGCCGACCCATGTCACATAAGATTCTAAGCAGACGGACTCCTTCTGTCCAATCGGCTCTAAAAAATCAACTGAATCCATTGATGCGGTGACTGTTTCACTACGGCTGTGTCTTGCTGCCGAGATGGAAGCAATGTCATCTATATAACTCATTAATTTCCCGCCAAATAACGTTTGGTGGTTATTCGTATCGAGAGGGAATACCCTGCTGGTTTTCACAACTTTTGATTCCTTGCAGTATTTGAAATTTTCTTCACTCATCGTCATAGCTCCTTCTTGCTGTTTTCGTTGATGCGGAACGACTTTTATTAAACACTATTCTATTAGGTTTGTCTAAACTTTTTGCTTTAGTCTCTCATGAGAGATTTTCTTTCGGAAATGTTTCAACATTTACTAGAAGGAGGAATAATATAACTATCGATAAACAAGGAGGCCCTTTGATGGATTCTATGAAATCAGAGAAAGTGTATAAAACGCCGCAATGTATGAGTGAATATGATGATTTACAAGAAGTCCTCTTATGCAGTCCAATTTATATGGAAATTAAACAGATCATCAATGAAACCCAAAAGCATTTTGCAAGAGAAAATATTTCTCAAATCAAAGCCCTCACGCAGCATAAGCAATTCATCCAAACGCTGAAAAACCATCATGTCCGGCCTGTCCTTCTTCCTGCAAATGAACGTTTCCCTGAACAAGTCTTCACTCGGGATATTGGATTTACAATTGGACAGACTTTATTTGTTTCAAACATGGCAGCCCCTGTCAGACAAGGAGAAGAACATTCCTTAAAAGAATGGGCACAGACAAAAGGATGGACAACCATCACGCTGGATGATGGAACGATTGAAGGCGGCGATGTGCTTGTAGACCAAACCCGTGTATTTGTGGGGATCAGCAAAAGAACAAATCTAGCCGCCATCCAGCAGCTCAAAAAAGAACTGCCGAATCACGACATCATTCCTATTCATCTTCCTTCTCACATTTTGCATCTTGATTGTGTGATGAATATTCTTTCTCATCATGAGATCTTGATTTACCCTGAAGCTTTTACGGAAAAGGATCTTCATATGCTCAAAAAGCATTATGATCTCATTGAAATAAGTGAGCAAGAGCAGTTCACACTTGGACCAAATGTGTTGTCCATTGGTCAGAAAAAAGTCATCAGCTTACCAATCAATCAAGAAACAAATGCTGCATTAACAGCCCGCGGCTACACCGTCATTGAAGTAGATTTTTCAGAAATCATTAAATCCGGCGGCTCTTTTAGATGCTGTACATTACCTATTAGGCGTTCATAAAAGCCAAAAAGCCAGCTTGTCTACTCGCTGGCTTTTTAAACGCTTGTCTACTTCCCTTTATCTATTTCCTATCATATAAATGACAAGCCACTTCATGTCCTTCTTCGACTGCTTGTAATACTGGCTTTTTGTCCGCACATACATCCATTGCAGCAGGACATCTTGTCCGAAATACGCAGCCGCTTGGCGGATTCACTGGACTTGGAATTTCTCCCTTTAAAATAAACCGCTTGCGTTTATCTTCCACATCAGGATCTGGAATCGGGATAGCAGACAGCAATGCTTGTGTATATGGATGAAGTGGTGTTTTATATAAAGCATCACTGCTGGTCATCTCCACGAGATGTCCTAAGTACATGACACCGATTCGATCGCTAATATATTTGACCATCGATAAATCATGGGCAATAAATAAAAACGTCAATCCTTCTTCTTTTTGCAGTTTTTTCAGCAAATTCACGACTTGAGCTTGAACGGATACATCTAGTGCAGAAATCGGCTCATCTGCCACGATAAACTTTGGCGATAAGGCGAGTGCTCTAGCAATCCCTATTCTTTGCCTCTGACCTCCGCTGAATTCGTGAGGATAGCGTGTAGCAAAATCATGACTTAGCCCCACCGCTTCAAGCAGTTCCTTCACGCGCTCGATCCTTTTCTTTTGACTGCCATACAATTGATGGATCTCCATCGGTTCTAGCATAATATCTTTTACAGAGAGCCTAGGATTTAAAGAAGAATACGGATCTTGAAACACCATTTGAATTTGTCTATTGAAATCAAATGATTCTCGGTTCGATAAGTGATGGAGACTTTTCCCTTCATACAAAGCTTCACCTTCTGTCGGGTCATAAAGCCGCATGAGCACTTTTCCAAGTGTAGATTTACCGCAGCCTGACTCACCAACAAGACCAAAGGTTTCGCCTTGTTTCAGCTGAAAGGTGACACCATCTAATGCTTTTAACGTTCTTCCTTTCGATAGATGAAAATGCTTTTTTAAGTTGTTGACTTGCAGAAGTGGTTCACTTCCCATCACATCTCCCCCTCTCAGCTTTCAAATACCGCCTTGTTCCTGCCCATTCCTGTTCATATGAAGTACCAGAAAGAGAAAGAAGTTCAATCTGTCTGCCCGTTTTTGGCGAGTGAAGCATCATGCCATCTCCAGCATACATCCCTACATGGCGAACTGCTCCCTTCCCATTGTCATTGGCAAAAAACATGAGATCACCTGGCGCCAAATGATTTGATGCGACTGGAGTTCCTTGAACTGCTTGGTCACTTGCGTCTCTCGGTAATAAACATCCACACGCTTTGTACATGCTGTAAACAAAACCCGAACAGTCGTAGCCATAGCTGCTCATGCCGCCCCACAAATACGACAGTCCAATAAATTGTTTTCCTATGGCTAAGGCATCCTTACCGCTCATAGAAGAAGGTGATGAAGCGCGGCGCACATCTTCTTTTTTGATTTCTCTTCTTCCTACTGGAGTCAGAACATCAAAGGAATCGCTCATTTCTTCAACAGGTGCTAGTTCTGTTAAAAAACTAACCTCCATATCCGGTGTTCCATTTTGATATAAAACCGCTTTTTTCTGACAAACAATCAAGGGACTAGCAGCTGGTTCACTCTCTGATACTTCATTTAATTGCTCTACAGGGATATAACCTGGGTAGCCTTGCGGGTGTTTCCGGCTTGCCTGCTGCGGGATGACAACTTTCATCCAGCCATCTGTCTCCTCCAGCCCAATGACTCGTTCGCCAAGCAGTACTTGGGTTTGAATAAGGTTTTCTTCACATAAGGCCAATTTCTGTTCATATGTTTGCTGATCAATCCATTCTTTGATCTGGACGGAACTTTGAAGAACGTGTCGATCCATATCTCTCGGCGACTGCGGTGCTGTCCATATATTTGCGACTGGAACCTTTGATTCATATAACATCATAAGACCCCTTTCACTCCTTGAATGCCTAATCCATGATGCGGTGGAAAGAGAATATCTTTTCCTTGATAGACAATTCCTCCGTCTATTAAGTCCTCTTTGAGCATAAGCGGCGCATCAAAATCATAACGGGTAATATTCGGCTGGCTTGCAGCAAGATGAGCGGCTGCGGTAATCCCTAGTTTTGACTCGATCATACTGCCAACCATGCACTTGACGCCGTATGCTTCTGCTAAACTATTGATTTTCAGCGCTTTTTTGATACCCCCTGTTTTCATTAATTTTAAGTTGATGAGATCACAGCTTCTCGTTTCTAACACCTTGATGGCATCATGGAGGCTAAAAATACTTTCATCTGCCATAATCAATGTGTCTGTTGCTTCCGTCACCCGGCGCAGAGCCTCGATGTCTTCTTTAGGCACTGGCTGCTCGACTAGTTCAATATCGAGTGCCTCCATTTTTCGAATGGCCACAATCGCTTCCTTCCACGTCCAGCCTTGGTTGGCGTCAAGCCTGATTTGAATATCCGGCCCGACTTTTTCTCGAATCCGCTTGATCCGCTGAATATCCGTATCTATATCATCTTTTCCCACTTTGATCTTTAAGGTACGAAAGCCTTCAGCTGCATATTGCTTCGCATCCTCTGCCATTTCTAGCGGACGGTTGACACTAACCGTGTAATCCGTTTCCAGCTGATCGCGATAACCACCAAGATATTGATAAAGCGGCAGGCCAGCCTGCTTCGCTAAACCATCGTAAATCGCCATATCTATTGCAGCCTTTGCACTCGTGTTTCCTACAAGTACACGGTCGATCGCTGAAAAGATTTGTTCATATTGTGACAATGAGGCCCCAATCAAGATCGGCCTCATCACAGCGCAAATAGCATAGTCGATGCTTTCCAGTGTTTCACCTGTAATGACCGATGTCGGCACTG
Organism: Bacillus sp. FSL K6-3176; assembly: GCF_038003325.1. Classification (NCBI taxonomy): domain Bacteria; kingdom Bacillati; phylum Bacillota; class Bacilli; order Caryophanales; family Bacillaceae; genus Bacillus; species Bacillus sp. FSL K6-3176. The sequence goes on along the minus strand of NZ_JBBOOX010000001.1, from coordinate 1,283,076 downwards.
CCTCTCCATAGCTGACATCACCTTGATCATAGGTGATGATCACAATAAGAGATGCGGCATCATACACCGTTCTTAATGCTGTTTTGAAAGGCTTCTTTAGCGGTACACTCGTTCTGCATGTGCGAACATCTACGATTTTCATTTGATCGCCTCTTTCGCTGCAACACCTGGGGAAATATGCAGTTTTTTCCCTGTAGCATCTAATGTAGCCTGCACGCCGATTGGAATGGCGAAGTTTGGAGATGAATGACCGATCCGAAAGCCGCCAAGTGCAGGTTTCTGTTGCGGGACAATATACGTCTCCCATAGCTGATCGAGCGTTAACGACTGCTCTTTCTTTTTCGGCTCACATTGATGAAAATCACCAATGATAAATCCCGCCGCATCATGTAATTTTCCTGCAGATGCTAAGTGCTGCATCATTCGATCGATTTTATATGGTTCTTCGTCAATATCTTCTATCAATAAAAGCTTCCCCTTTGTATCAATTTCAAAAGGTGTACCAAGTGTCGTGACGATAAGGGCAAGATTTCCTCCGGTGATTTCGCCTGAAGCCGTGCCATGATAAAAAGTGTGAAGAGGTGACAGGTGGTTCGTATACGAAAAGGCTTTCGGAGTGAATAGCTGTAAAAAGGTATCTTTTGTATACGGATGAACCTCCTCAAGTCCCACATCAGAGGAGAGCATTGGACCATGAAAGGTCACAAGACCCGTCTGCTGCTGAATCGCTGTATGTAAAAACGTAATATCACTGTATCCCCAAAAGATTTTTGGGTTCCGGCGAATGAGGTCATAATCAATGGCTTCTGCAATTCTTCCTGTTCCGTATCCTCCGCAAGCACAAATCACTGCCTTCACGTCTGGATCTTGAAACATGTGATGAATATCTTCCACTCGTTCATGATCATGACCTGCTAAATAACCATACCGGGAGTCGATATACTTCCCCTTTTTCACCTTTAGCCCTAAGCTTTCTAAAAAAGAAATACCTCTTGCTAATTTCAGCTCATCAGGCGGGCTTGCTGGTGCAATGATTCCCACTGTATCTCCTGTTTGAAGTGCCACTGGCAGATGGTTCATGCCAATCCCCTCTTTCTCTTCGTTTCTTTCAATCTATGGGCATCTTCTTCATAACATGAACGAATAAAGGAACAGACGCTTTTTTCAAAGCGTCCCAGATTGTTGACAAAGGGTTAAAATGAACTTTATTTTACCCCTTTGTCTTCTTTTCAGCGTGATAGAAAACCTTTGCAGCCCTAGGAAGGACGAGCATCGGCGCGGAGCGAATTTGACATTCGTGAGCACCGAAGCGCAGGACTGACACCGAATGCGAGGGTTTGTCTACACGCTGAGACGCTTTTTTCAAAGCGTCCCGTTCTCTCATTTTTTCATTTACTCTCCATCTACCTGTGCCCATTTCAAATCAATGTAACCAACAGGATGACGGACAATGCCCTTTACGCCTTCTTTTTGTAAATAGACTTGGTTATAAAAATGAATGGGAATGATCGGTGCTTCTTCCATCAGAAGTGCCTCGGCATCATGCAACATACGATTTCTCTTTTGTTCACCTGCTTCTTGACTCGCCTTTTTGATCAGCTGATCATACGTATCGTTTGACCAACCTGTCCGGTTCATCGCATTTCCTGTTTGGAAGCTCTCTAAGAAATTGATTGGGTCTGCATAGTCAGCTAGAAATGAACTTTGCGAGAATTGGAATTTGAGTGCCTTTTGATCTTCTGCAAACACATTTGCTTCCATGTTGGCAAGCTTCACATCTACCCCTAGCGCTTCTTTTAATTGCTGCTGAATGGCTTCTGCTTTTTTCTTATTTTCAGGCTTTGTACTATATGTTAATGTGACGGGCGGCAGCTTTGAATAGTTTTCTTCTTTCAACCCTTTTTCTAATAGTTTTACAGCTTCACTCGTATCATGTTTGACAAGATCGCCGCCAGCTTCTCTGAAATCTTCACCCTTTGAATCTAAAATTCCTGGTGAAACGAAGGCACGTGCTGGCTTCTCTTCATTTTTCGTCACGTACTCTACAATATCCTGAGGATTGATCGCCATTTGAAAGGCTTTGCGAATGTTCTTATTTTGAAAAGGCTCCATGTTGACATTTAGGCGATAAAAAAACAGCCCTGCTTGATCTTCAATTTGCACATCTTTGCTTTTTAACAGGTCTTCACTTTGTTCTGCCGGAACGAAGGCCGTATCTAAATCTCCTGATTGATACATTTGGTAATCTGTGTTTCGGTCACTAATCATGAGCCATTTCACTTGATCTAGCTTGACCGTTTGTTTGTCCCAATACGTGTCACTTTTTTCCATTGTAAAGCTTTCATCATGCTTCCACTCTGTCAGCTTAAACGGTCCATTACCGACAAAGGTTTTCGCATCCTTGGCCCAGTTCGGGTCCTTCTCCGCTACCTTCTCATTCACCGGGAAAAAGGCAGGGTTTGCGGTCATATTTAAGAAAGATTTCTGCGGGTATGCTAGCTTGACCTCTAGCGTTTGATCATTAACAGCCTTGACTTTTACATCTTCTTTCTTCCCTTTTCCGCTGTTAAACGCTTCGCCCCCTTCAATCATATAAGCTAAGAATGCCGCAGAAGAGCCCGTCTTTGGATCTAGCAGCCGCTTCCACGCATATTCAAAGTCACTTGCTTTGACTGGATCACCATTTGACCACTTAATCCCATCCCTTAAATGGAACGTGTACGTTTTTCCGTCCTTTGAGATGTCCCATTTTTCCGCCATGGCAGCAGATGGTTCGTGCTTTTCATTCAGTCTCGTTAATCCTTCCATTAAGTTATTGAGCCCTTGCCAGGACACATTATTAAAACCAATGGGCGGATCAAATGATGTCGGTTCGTTTTCATTATTTAATGTTAAAACTTTCTCTTCGCCCTTGCTTGAAGATCCTTTGCCTGCTTGCTCATTGGCTGTACATCCTGCAAGCAGCATCACTGCGATAAAGCACATACTGAGAATCCAACCTGTTTTTCTCATGAAAAACTCCCCCTTTGTGTTGAAGATAAAACCGTTTGCTTCGCTCGTTCATCTTGAAGCCAGCAATGTACTGCATGTGTAGGTGAACGCTGCGTTTCATGCGGCATGATATGATCACACACTTTCATCGCAGACGGGCATCGATCGGTATATGGACATCCTTTTGGCGGGGCAAATAAATCAGGCGGGCTTCCTTCAATAGGAATGAGTTCATCTTTCATATCCAGCCTTGGAACGGATTGCAGTAGCCCTTTTGTATAGGGATGCTGCGGACTGTAAAAGATATCTCGCCTTGTCCCAACTTCAACGATTTTCCCCCCGTACATGACGGCCACTCGATCAGCGACTTGTGCTACGACCCCTAGGTCATGTGTGATTAAAATAATCGTCACGCCTGTTTTTTTCTGAATCTCCTTAAATAGTTCTAAAATCTGCGCCTGTATGGTGACATCTAGTGCAGTTGTCGGTTCATCTGCAATCAGCACCTTCGGCTCACAAATAAGAGCCATTGCAATCATGAGCCGCTGCCTCATGCCACCGCTGAATTGATGCGGATATTGCTTCAGTCTCTCTTTCGGCTGCGGTATCCCCACCAAGTCAAGCATACGAAGCGCCTCTTCTTTCACTTCTTTTTTTGTCAGCTTCTGATGCACTTTTGCAGCTTCCATCAGCTGATCCCCAATTGTTAGCGTCGGGTTGAGTGCCGTCATAGGATCTTGAAAAATCATGGAGATATCGACACCACGGATGCTGCGCATGTCTTTTTCAGATAATGACAGCAAGTTGCGATCACGAAACCAAATTTCCCCTTGATCGACTTGTGCGCTGTATGCAGGGAGAAGCCGCATGATACTTTGAGACGTCACACTTTTTCCGCAGCCTGATTCTCCTACAATGGCGAGGGTTTCTTTTTCATACACATCCACATTCACCCCGCGTACCGCTTGAACAGAACCGCCATATGTCCGAAAGCTAACATGCAGATCGATAATCCGAAGCATTTTTTTCATCACGCCATCACCTCTTCATCTTCGGATCAAGCGCATCTTGCAAGCCATCACCTAAATTATTAAAGCAAAACATCGTCAGCGAAATAAAAAATGCCGGAAAGAATAAACGCCACCAGTGGCCATTATCTGACAGCACTGTCGGCAAGGCGTCATTGGCCATCACACCCCAGCTTGCAAACGGGGCTTGAATCCCTAAACCGAGAAAACTTAAGAATGCTTCAGCAAAAATCGCTGTCGGTACAGTTAGCGTCATCTGGACAATAATCGGTCCCATCGTATTCGGCAGTAAATTTCTGCGGATGATGCGCAAGCTTTTTGCGCCAAAGGTTTTCGAGGCAAGGACATATTCTTGGCTTTTCAGCTGAAGGACTTGACCTCTCACGATTCTTGCCATCCCGATCCAGCCTGTGACAGTGAGCGCCACAATAATAGTGACAAGCCCAGGCCCCATCAGGACCATCAATAAAATGACGACGAGTAAATACGGCAGACCGTAAAGCACCTCGACGATCCGCATCATGACATGGTCATACTTCCCGCCTTTATAGCCTGCAATACCGCCATAGATGACACCGATTGCAAAATCAATGAGAGCGGCCATCACGCCCACAAATAATGAAATGCGTGCGCCGTACCAAGTACGTGTAAACACATCACGTCCAAGCTCATCTGTTCCAAACCAGTGAGCAGCTGACGGTGGCAAGTTTTGCATAGAAAGCCGCTGTTCTGTCACACTATTCGGCGCAAGAAGTGGACCTAATACAGCCATGAGGAAAAGAAAAATCAGCACCGATAAACTAAACATAGCGAGTTTATTTTGTTTTAACCGTCGCCAAGTATCTGCCCAATACGAAAGTGAGGGTCTTTTAATGGCATGGACTTCAGATGTCTTTTGTTCTTTAGGAGCAAACCATTCATCTGGCACTTCATGCGCTTGATTCGTTTGATCATGCTGAAGGTGTATGCTCATGCCTTTCCTCCTTTCTGATGCAGCTGGATCCTTGGATCAAGCAGACGATATGTCACATCTACAATGAAAAGAAGGGTAATTAAGATGATGCTGTAAAAAACAGTAGTTCCCATGATGACAGGATAGTCACGGTTGTTAATACTCTCGACAAAGTATTTTCCCATTCCAGGGATCGCAAATATTTTTTCAATCACAAAACTGCCTGTTAAAATACTTGCGACAAGTGTGCCAAGGATCGTGACAACAGGTAAAAGTGCATTCCGCAGGGCATGTTTAAACACAATTTTATAAGGGGAAAGTCCTTTCGCTTTTGCAGTTCGAATATAGTCCTGCGACAGCACTTCAATCATGCTCGATCTCGTTAACCGGGCAATGATCGCCATTGGACCTACCGCCAGTGCAATGGTAGGAAGCACCATATGCATTGGACTTGTCCACATCGCTGTAGGAAAGAGTTTTACATTCACAGCAAGCTGCTGAATTAATAAGGTAGCAAAGATAAAGTTGGGTATGGATATACCGAAAACAGCAATCGTCATGGCGATATAATCAATCAAGCCATTATGCCGGAGGGCAGCCATGATTCCGAGCAAGATGCCGGAGATGACAGCAATCAAAATAGAGATAAGACCAAGTTCTAATGAGACTGGAAAACCTCTCGCCAATAAATCATTGACACTTTCAGAAGGCTTTTTAATGGAAGGACCAAAATCAAAAGTAACGATGGATTTTAAATAGATCATATATTGAACATAGAGTGGCTCGTCTAAGTGATAGTAGCTTTCGAGGTTTCGCTGGACAGTTTCGTTTGTATTTCGTTCTTCATTGAAGGGCGATCCTGGGATGACCTTCATTAAAATAAACGTTAAAGTTGTGATGGTTAAAATCGTGGCAATCATGGCAATCAAACGCTTGAGCAAAAAGCTGGCCATCTGCTGTCTCCCCCTCGCTTAACAAAATGTTGTACGTGCGGCAAGCTCTGTCATGACAAGCATCGCTTGGTAGGCTTCTAATATATTCTCTGCTTGGTACGTCACCGTTGTTGTCCCTTCGATGATGGCCGTACCCGGCATTAAATTCGCCCATTCGGCTTGTCCATAATTGGCAAACTCGATTTTCAGCACTGGCTGCTCAGGAGGCGTGAGCGGCTTCATTTGATGAATTTGTTTCATGGCAGCTTCCACTTGCTGCGAGATGAGGGTGCTCACTTTCGCTGGTGTTAAGCATTTCACAGCAGATCTTGAAATGGTTTCTTTCACCGCCACTGTTTTCACGCCAGGCATTAACTTTTCAGCTTCAAGTGCTGCTTGATCGTCTCCGCATACAAGAATGACCGGAACACCATAATAGCCTGCGACATACGCATTAAAGCCCATTTCACCAATCGGATGATCATTTATGTAAAAATGTCTGACACCAAAAATCATACTGTGAGACATCACACCTTTCATTGATGCCCTTGCATGATAGCCTAAAAAAACAGCGGCATCATACGTTTGATCTAATCCTTGGACCATTGAATAAGGCTTTACATCACCTGATATGAGAGATGCTTCCTCATGCAAATCTTCAATCAACAGATTATTCATTTTAGAATGGCTATCATTCACTAAAATATCGGTCGCCCCATGTGTAAGAAGAGCTTCTACACAGGCGTTCACTTCACCTGTCATGATTTTTCTCCCGCGCTCATAATTGTGCTGGCGGCTATCAACAAATGTATGATCAGCTAGACCAGTAATTCCCTCCATATCGACTGATAAATAGAGCTTCATCCCCATCCCCCTTTAATTAAACTTAAAATTTGTGTATATTTTTCTAAATTTTCTAAAAAATTATATGAGAACTTGATTGATTTTTCAATACAATGTCTGAAAATAAGGAAATTAGACTCAGGTAATACAGGTCAAAAGCATTGATGATAAAGGATTTAATTTACAGAAAAAACACCACTAGCTATGTCTTTAGTGGTGTTTGTCTGCTTCATCGATTTGCGATTTTAGTTGCGCATATTTTTTCATCGTTTGTGTAAACAAGTCATCGAACATTTGCGGTGCCTGCTGCTGGATGACTGCAGCGCCTTCTCCTGTAATCCCGCCTTTTGTTGCGACCCTGTTCACCGTTTCAGCAAATGTCAGTCCGTGTTCAACAAGAACTTGTCCTGTACCGAGCAGCGCATATGTTAAAAATTCATAGGCTTCTTCTAAAGAAAGCTCACTATTCCGAACAGCGGCTCTCGCCATTTCTTCAAAGATTGCTGCAATAAAGCCCGGAGAAGAGCTTGTCAAATTACTCGCCGCATCAAAGCGGTCCTCTTCCACTTCCCTGACGATACTAAAAGCTGAAAGCAGGCGGTGGAGCCGTTCTTGCGCCTCCTGCCCAGCGGTTTCACCATGCGCCACAAGGGATACACCCGTCCCTACGGCTGATGTCAAAGTGGGAATGTATCTAGACACCGGCTGATTCGTATGTTGCATTAATTTGTCTAACGTGACAGCCGCTGCCACTGATACGATATGAAGAGATGTCTTTGCGAGGCTCAGTTGATCTAAGACATCAAGTACAGCAAGCGGTGGTACACAAACAAACACGACATCACATGATGCAGAGATGTCATCTAAAGAGCAAATGTTGACATGCTGGTTCTTCTCTTTCAGCTGTTGCAGACGCTCCGTTTCACTTCGTGTATGGATCATAAACTGACTGGCATGAAGTACTCCTTTATCCAGCCATTTTTGTACCATCATATCTGCCATGCTTCCATATCCAATGATTCCAATAGTCTCCACAGTTTAATCTCCTCTATTTTGCTTAGATTCACTACTTATTTTAACAATTTCCCACAATGTTTTCATTTTTATCCCACACTTTTTTCTTACGATAAAGTCAGTATCCACCACATACGGTCAAACATCTTGAACACATACATGTAAAAATCGATGAAAGAGAGTGATCTTAATGACACAACACAAAGATGAAAAACACACTTCTTATGAATTACAAACCATTGAACAGCCGAAAAAAACACAGAAGAAGCCAAGTGGCTGGCTGAAGCCATTTGTCAGCGGGATTGTAGGCGGTACGTTAGCGTTAGGTGTTTACGTTCTAACTCCATATGCTCAGCATTCAGAAAATCATTCAACTGATTCGTCAACGAAAACAGCCGCTGTATCGACAAATGATACAAGTACAAATTCGTCAAAAACAACAGCGTCACAAACATCGAATTCGACCAGCAGTATTTCCAGTATGGTCGAAAACGTATCACCAGCCATCGTCGGCATTACAAACTATCAAACACAAAGTCAAACAACCACAGATTTTGGTGATATGAACACACCTTTTGATGGATCACAGCAAAATCAAAACAGTAGCAGTCAAGAGCAAGAAAGCGGTACCGGATCAGGGGTTATTTTCAAAAAATCGGGCAGTAAAGCCTATGTATTAACAAACAACCATGTGATTGAAGGAGCAAGTAAATTAACAGTCTCCTTGCATAATGGCAAGACGGTGGAAGGAAAAGTAGTCGGCTCTGATCCGCTGACTGATCTTGCTGTCGTGGAAATTAGTAGCAGTGGCGTTACAAAAGTCGCTGAACTTGGAGACTCCTCATCCCTTCGTGCAGGAGAAACCGTCATCGCAATCGGAAACCCGCTTGGTGAAGATTTATCAAGAACAGTGACGCAAGGAATTGTCAGCGGTGTCGATCGAACAGTGTCTATGGATACATCAGCTGGCGAAAGCAGTATTAATGTCATTCAAACAGATGCCGCCATTAACCCCGGCAACAGCGGCGGGCCGCTGTTAACAACAGACGGAAAGGTTGTGGGGATCACCAGTATGAAAATTTCTGAAACAGGTGTGGAAGGTATCGGGTTTGCGCTCCCAATCAATGATGTCAAACCAATTGCAGAGCAGCTTCTCACAAAAGGAAAAATCGAACGACCTTATATCGGTATCAGCATGCTGGATCTCGAACAAGTTCCAGATGCTTATCAGAAGGAAACGCTTGGACTGACAAGCAGTCAGCTCGATAAAGGCGTGTACGTAAAAGAAATCGCTGCTGGCTCACCTGCTGCAAAAGCTGGATTAAAGGCAGAGGATGTCATCACCGCCATCAATGGCAAAAAAGTGACAACCGGCAGTGAATTACGTCACGAGCTTTACACGAATGCAAAAGTGGGAGATACCGTCAGCATCACTCTCGTTCGTAATGGAAAAGAAGAAACAAAACAAGTGACATTAACACAATCTGAATCAAAGCAAGTCAGCTCTTAACGAAAAAAGCAGCTCATAAAAATTGAGCTGCTCAGCGTGTAGACAAACCCTCGCATTCTTTGTCAGTCCTGTGCGCTGGTACTCACGAATGTCAAATTCGCTCCGTGCCAGTGCTCGTCCTTTCTAGACTGCAAAGGTTTTCTATCACACTGAAAAGAAGACAAAGGGCTAAAATAAAGTTCATTTTAGCCCTTTGTCAACAATCTAAGCAGCTCATAAAAATTGAGCTGCTTTTTTCATGTTCACTTGATTGGGACCAATCTTTGTTCAATTTCTGCTCGTTTGTGCTCTAAAAATGGTGGAAGTGCTAATTGATCACCAAGCTCATCTACGCTTTCATCCACTGTAAATCCCGGACCGTCTGTTGAGATTTCAAACAAAATGCCGTTTGGCTCTCTAAAATATAGGGCTTTGAAATAAAAACGTTCTACAACACCAGAGTTGGTGAAACCGGCTTTGGCTATTTTATCATGCCATTTTTCAAGCTCTTCTGCGTCCGCTACACGAAAAGCTACGTGATGAACACTCCCTCTGCCAGATCGCTCAACAGGTCCTTCTGCTTTTTCAATAACATGAATCTCTGTTCCAGCTCCGCCTTGTCCTGATTCAAAAATCGTCACGATTTCCCCATCATTTGATTGTTCACGTGCTTTTTCTGTGAAACCAAGGATGCTCGTTAACACACTGATCGTTTTATCTGCTTCTGCGACTGTTAATTCTACTGGTCCCAAACCTCTGATCGCAAAATCAGCAGGAATCTCATCATGCACTGGCGGCTTCGCTCCATCTTGCACGCTTGGTTCTACAGTCAAAAACAGCTGCTGTCCTTCTGGATCTGTAAATTTCAAGGCAGGTCTGCCGCCTCTTAAAGAAGCTGTTTCTTTCTTTACACCTTTTTCTTCAAAGCGCTTTTCCCAAAAGGCGAGTGCCTCTTCTGAAGTGACAATCAGACCTGTGCGTGAGATCGCATTTGTTCCGTCCAGCCGGCGGGCGAGCATCGGTATTTCAAAAAACGTCAGCTCTGTACCAGGTGAGGCGACCTCATCTCCATAAAATAGATGATACATCGATGGATCATCTTGATTGACTGTTTTTTTCACCAGTTTTAAGCCAAGGATTTGGCGGTAGAAATCAACGTTTTTCTGAGCATTTGCTGTTAGTGCTGATACGTGGTGAATCCCATTTATTTTCATTGTGTTCACTCCTATTATAAAATATCTCGAATTCAAGATAATATCCTTATGAATAAAATAGGTCATTTTAGAAGAAAAGTCAACCATTCGGCTGCATCTTTATTGGATGTTCGGCTTTCGCCTATTAAATTAACATTAAATCAAAAATATTCTTTTATTGTTCGCTTTTAAGACAACATTCATCCTAATATCTCCAATAAACGAACACTTTTAAATACAAATACGAAAATCAGAAAATTTTTTTAATTCTTGTTTTCCTAAAATCGTATTACAATGAACAAAATACATGTCACAGTAACGTATGAAAGTGATGCAGGAGGTCGTGAGTAATGAACAAAGAACAACCAGCGTTAAAACAAGACATCGGCTTATTTTTTGCCCTATCTCTTGTCATCGGAACAATTATTGGATCTGGCGTTTTTATGAAGCCTGGCAACGTCCTTTCTTATTCAGGAAGCTCAGGCATCGCCTTATTCGCATGGCTGTTAGGCGGGATCTTAACCCTTGCAGGCGGACTCACAGTCGCTGAAATTGGTACACAAATCCCACGTACTGGCGGTTTATATGCCTATCTTGAAGAAGTATACGGTGAATTTTGGGGCTACTTATGTGGCTGGGTGCAAATTATTATTTACGGGCCAGCGATTATTGGTGCTCTTGGTCTTTATTTTGGTTCATTATTAGCTAATTTATTTTCTCTTTCATCTATATGGGCTACAACCATTGGCATTATCACCGTTCTTTTTTTATGTGTGATCAACATCATGGGAACGAAATACGGCGGTTTTGTCCAAGGGCTGACTACGATTGGAAAGCTTGTTCCAATTGCAGCAATTATTGTGTTTGGCTTATGGAAAGGAAATGAACATATTTTCACAGCCGTCAATGAGAGTATCGCTCAGATGAACTTCGGTGCAGCAATTTTGGCGACATTATTCGCCTATGATGGCTGGATTTTGCTTGCAGCGCTTGGCGGTGAAATGAAAAATCCAGAGAAACTGCTTCCTCGCGCGATGGCAGGCGGTATTTTAATTGTCACAGCATGTTATCTCTTTATTAACATCGCCCTTTTGCATGTGTTACCAGCTGATCAAATCGTTCAACTAGGTGAAAATGCAACAAGCACAGCTGCTACAATGCTCTTTGGTCCCATTGGCGGTAAAATTATTAGTATCGGAATCATCATTAGTATCTTTGGCTGTTTGAATGGAAAGGTTCTTTCGTTCCCGCGTGTCATTTTTGCGATGGCAGAACGAAAACAAATTCCATTTGCCAAAGCCATTTCACGCATTCATCCTACTTTTCAAACACCTTGGATCGCTGTATTTGTACAGATTTTGATTGCCATTGTGTTTATGATCGTCAGTAATCCCGAGAAGCTGTCAGAGGTTTCAATTTTCATGATTTACATCTTTTATGTGATGGCCTTTTTCGCTGTCTTTAAGCTAAGAAAACAAAACAAGGGAATGAAGCGCGCTTATAGCGTACCACTTTACCCGCTCACACCGATCATTGCGATTATCGGCTCTTTCTTTGTCTTAATCAGCACCATGATCACCGATTGGCAAAGCTGCCTGATCTCCATGCTGATCGGCATTGCCGGACTGCCGATTTATTACTATATGAAAAAAACACAAAATAAAGCAGAGCGCTAAAATAGCCTCTGCTTTATTTTTTATATTGCTTAATGACCTTATAAGATTCGTTTAAATATCTCATCAGCCGGTATGGCTTACTTAAAACCCGGATGGGGAGTCTTGAAATAAATCCATTCAGATTCGCCTTATACTCCTGCGTCATCCGCTTCGGCTTTGTCGCAATTTTTTCATATACTTCTTTGTAAAATTCCTTTATGATGTCGACTTGCACACTGATTATCTGATGACACTCTGTACACTCAACGCTTTTCATCTGATCATTCACATAAACGATGCTGTGGAGGGTCTCTTCTTGGCACCGAGTACAGTGTAGGTTTGCTTCCATTTCGGTTTTCTTCAAGATACACAGCTCCTTTCTCGTTTGATGTTGCTCTTTTTATACAATACGATGGCTGTCAGCTGTTTATTGGACAGATGCTTCCTTTAAAATAGCTGCCGCAGTCAATTCATCGGTGACGAGCACCTGAATAAAGCCGCCGTTTAAAGCCCCTAAAATACTTTCAGCTTTATGGGTTCCTTCCACAACTGCGATGACTTTTTTCACGCTCTTTAATTGTTCTAACGATAATCCAATCACCTTTTGGTTCAGCTCATCTTGGACTGGTTTCCCTTCCCCGTCAAAGAAACGAAAACCAATATCACCAACAGCTCCTGATTGCCTTAAACCAGACAAATCTTCTTCTTTTAAATAACCGACTGTTTTCAATGTAGAGCCTTTATGCGGATTCCCAATACCGATGAGGGCAATATCAACATTTCTGCCTTCTTCAAGCACAGCTTCTATGTCCTGCATCGCCATCAGCCGCTCTTTTAATTCTTCTGTTTCTAAGATCGCAGGTGCATATAAATAGGAGCACGTACCATTCATTTTCTTTGCCAGCTCATACGCCAGCTGATTCGCGTGAATGTCGACCGCCTGCCTGCCCATTCCACCCTCTAAAGGAATGACTTTGACATCGTTTCTTCGTTCAAATGGATATTCCTTCACTAGCTCGGCAAGTGTGGTCCCCCATGAAATACCGATTTTCTCAGCGCCTTTCATGTTTTTAGAAAGATAATAGGCGCCCGCTTGACCGACTGCCCGTTTGACCATCTCAGACATTGTCCCGACACTTGGAACAACGACAGCATCCGTTAATTGAAAGGTCGTTTCCAGCTGTTTTTCAAGTTCCACTGTATGAATACTTTCGTCTTTAATGTACACTTCAACGATTCCCACATCTTTTGCTTTTTGTAAGAGCTTTGAAATGACTGGTCTTGAGACATTGAGTTTTTTTGCAATCTCCTGCTGCGTCCACCCGTCTGTATAATAAAGATGAGCAACCTTGACGAGCTGTCGTCTTTCTTCCCAATTCAGCATGTGACATCATCCTTTTAATATACTATGATTACCAGTATACCAAACATTCGTTTCTAATTGGAACAATTGTTATGAAAATGACAAAAAGAGCGATCAACTCTCCGCTCTTTTTCCCTCGCTATATTTAGGCTGATACGTTCTCCCGCCATCTAATAAGAGTATCTGTCCGTGCAAATAGCTTCCCTCGTCACTTGCGAGAAATAAAGTGACTCCAGCAATATCTTCTGGTTTTCCTAATCTCCCGATAGGAATAAGTGATCGAAGCTGACTTTTCTCAAGCTCAGTCGGATAGAGCGTATCAAGCATCTGAGATTCAATGACGCGTGGTGCAATGACATTGATGCGGACATGATGGGAACCCAATTCCTTTACAAGCGAACGCATGAGACCAAATGCCCCGGCTTTTGACGCGTAATACTGGATGCCGCCGCCAGAGCCTGTTATCGCAGATCCTGATCCAATAATGACGACGCTGCCTTCTTTCCGCTCACATAGATAGGGTGCTAATGCTTTGATACAGTAGAAAAGACCATATAGATTCACAGCCAGTGTTTTTTTCCAAAGTGAAAAATCAACTTCTAAAAAAGGAAGGGATTTCGTCATTCCTGCTGAATAGACAAGATGCCCAATGCCACCCAGCTCCCTTTCAGCTGCTGACGTCATCTGCTGAACACTTTCCCACGATGAAACATCAGCTTGGAACGTCAGCAGCTGAGGATGCTGTTGTTTTAAAAGCGAAAGTCCCTGTTCATCTATATCTGACACAGCTACACGATGCCCTTCTTTTAAAAAACGCTGAGCAATTTCTTTGCCGATCCCTTGGGCACCACCTACGATGAGAACTGGTTTTTGTTGATTAGCCAGCGCTCTCACCCCCATCAAGCATAATCGCTGCTCCATCTGTAAATGCACCGTACGATGTACTTAAGAAAACCGTCATATGAGCCACCGTCTCCTTGATTTGCTCTTTGTCAGGAAGCAAATGGAGAGGCGGCGGAAGTAGAGCCAATACCCGAATGCCTTTGTCTTTAAATTCGCGCGCTAATCCTTTTGTCATGGCATTCAACATACTATTTGATGTAGCATGTGAGATCCCACCGTCACCTGTTATGCTCCCTGATGAGGAAATATTAATAATGCAGCCCTGCTTCTGATCCACCATATGCCACACAGCGGCTTGACTGGAAAGAAAGACTGTATTTACGGATCTTTCCACTTCATCGACCCATATCTCAGGACTTACGTCATCAATCCCCCCATCTGCTTTTTGCTCGGCTTGATTGACTAAAATATCAAGCTTGCCGCATGTATCGATGACTTGTCTTAGCATAAGCGTAGCATCACGCGGTGTCTCAAGCGGATTGATGACAACAGTTGATTGGCCGCCTAATTTTTCAATGTCTTTGCTAATCGACTTTGCTTTTGATTCATCACGAAAAGCGTGTATGAAAACATGTGCACCTGCCCGGGCCAAAGCCAGGCAGATGGCTTCTCCAAATCCATCTGTGCTATCTGTCACAAGTGCCACTTTCTGATGAAGCTGGACGTGCACACGGATCTCCTCCCTATCCCTTGTTTGGCATTTATTTTCTCAGCTTACTCACAATATCAAGAGCTGCTTCATAAAAGCCTTCTGAGATGGTAGGATGCGGGTGAATCATTTTGGCCATCTCTTCAGCTGTTCCTTCTAAATACATAAATGAGGAAGCCTCTGATATCATCTCCGTTACATGCGGACCAACCATTGTAGCGCCAATGACTTCACCATAAACGGTATCGTACACGAGTTTAATAAAACCTGTTTGAACACCTGCTGCCAACGCTTTTCCGCTTGCAGCTAAATCAAATCGCTCTGCCCGCACGTTCAGCCCTTTCGCTTTCGCCTCTTTCTCAGTCAGCCCAACACTCGCTACCTCTGGCAATGTATAAATACATCTAGGAACGATGTCGTGATTCATTCTTTCAGGCTCGCCGCATATATTGCTAACTGCAACGGCTGCCTCTGCCATCGCCGCATGAGCGAGCTGATAGCCGCCGGCTACATCGCCAATTGCATATACACCTTCAGCACTTGTCTTCATCTCGTCGTTTACTTTAATAAAAGGGCCATCCAGCTGAAGATCGAGCTGACTGACAGCAGATACATTTGGTCTTCTTCCGACACAAACTAACAGTCTTTCAGCCGTAAAGATGTGCGTCTCTCCTTTATCGTCTGTCGCATGAATCGCTTTGACTCCTTCGCTTTCTGTTACCTCTGTCACCGTCGTTTTCTTTGCGATATGGATGCCTTTTTTCTTCAATTCTTTTTCTAGTAATTTCGACGCTTCTTCATCTTCCTGCGGAATAATCGACGGAGCGGCTTCTATAATGGTGACTTTTGATTGGAGACTCTGGAAGATACAGGCCAGCTCAAGACCAATCACACCCCCGCCAATGATGACGACAGATGCAGGAATATCTGGGATGTCAAAGATCGTATCACTTGTGTCAAATTGAATCTCTTTGAGCCCTGGAATAGGCGGAATAGCAGGTGATGAGCCAGTGGCAATGATCAGCTCTTTTGTTTCAATCGTTTCTGACCCATCTTGTTTTTCAATGTCAATGCGATTTTTTGTCACAGCTGTCCCTCTGCCGTTATATACATCAATCTTTCCTTGCTTTAATAAAAAGGCGATTCCGCCCCTGAGTTTTTCGATGACATCATCTTTACGTTTTCTCATTTTATCGAAAGAAAGAACCATCTCACCTGTTTCGATTCCCCAGCTTTTTGCTTTCTCAATGGATTCAATGACTTCTGCATGTTTGAGCAGTGTCTTTGAAGGGATACAGCCTCGATTTAAACAAGTCCCCCCTAGAAAATCCTCTTCAATCAATGCAACCTTGTGTCCACGTTCAGCGGCTTGAAGGGCGGCAGTATATCCGCCAGGCCCTCCGCCAATGACTGTCAGATCATACGTTTTTGTCATCCGATTCATCTCCTACATTAGCAATTCAAATGGTTGTTCAAGCACTTTTTTAAGGTCTGTTAAAAAGGCTGCTGCTGGTGCACCATCTACCACACGATGATCAAATGATAAACTGACGCCCATCATTGGCCGCACCTGAATTTCTCCATCGATCACTACAGGTTTTTCTTGAATGCGTCCAACACCTAAAATCGCCACTTCCGGCTGATTAATAATTGGGGTAAACGTGTCAATGGCATACATCCCTAAGTTACTAATGGTAAATGTAGACCCCTTCAACTGGTCTGGCAGCAGCTTTTGATCGCGTGCATTTCGACCAATTTCTTTTGCTTCTTTTGTGAGCTGTTTCAGCCCTTTTTGATTTGCATGAGAGATGACCGGAACCATTAAGCCGTCTTTCACAGCAACCGCAAGACCAATGTGCACATCCTCATGGAAATGGAGCTCATTTTGTTCAAACGTCATATTGATTTGCGGATGGCGCGTGAGGACACTGCTGACCGCATGGATGATGATTTCTGTAAACGACAATCTGTAGCCTGTCTCTTTTTCAATCGCTGGGAGCAGCTGTTTGCGCACTTCTTTTGCTTTTGTCATATCAATTTCACTTGTTAATGTGACGTGCGGTGCTGTAAAGGCACTTTGTGACATGCGATCTGCGATCACTTTTCTCATCCCGGCTAGTTTTTGTGTTCTCACTGGAGCAGCCTCTGCCTTTTGTGCGCCTGCTGCTTTTACGTCACTCTTCATGATTTTTCCGTGGACGCCAGAACCAGCAACATTCGCTAAGTCGATCCCTTCACGAGCAGCCACTTTTCCTGCAAGTGGTGATATGCGCTGGCCTTCCTCGTTCGTATGAAGGGACGCTTCGACATCCCGTTTTTGAATTCTGCCTTTTGGTCCTGTACCAGATACTTCGTGAATGGCTACTTGGTGATCTTTTGCCGTTTTTCTCGCTGCAGGTGTTGCGCGTACTTTCTCATTCACCGTTGGTTCAACGTCAGTCGAAACAGATGGTTCAGATGGTGATGACGTTCCGCTGTCTTCAGAAGATGCTTCATCTGACTGCGCTGGCGGCTCGCTCGGTACCTGCTCATTTGCCTCTCCGATATATCCAATGACAGCATTGACTGGAATCTGATCATCTGCTTCGTAATATTTCTTTAGAAAAACGCCATCATCATAGGCTTCAACCTCGATATTGATTTTGTCTGTCATAATTTCAAATAGAGGCTCACCGATTTCAACCGAATCTCCTTCTTCTTTAAACCATTGAAGCAAGGTACCGATCTCCATCGTACTGCTTAGCTTCGGCATAAATATCTCTTTTGGCATGATCTTCTCCCCTTTACTTAAGAGCGCACGAGCTCTTTTGCTGCTTCAATAATATCTGGCACTTGTGGAATGACTGCTTTTTCCAGCGTTGGGTTGTACGGTATTGGGACGGCAAGACCGCCAAGTCGTTTAATAGGTGCATCTAAATAGTCGAAGGCTTCACTCTCCGCTATCATACTGGCAATCTCTCCGCCGTAGCCGCCGCGTTTCACTGCCTCATGCACAACGATACATTTGCCTGTTTTTTTCACAGATTCAATAATGGTTTCTTCATCTAATGGGACGAGCGTTCTCGGATCAATGATCTCGACATCGATTCCTTCCGCTTCTAGTTCCTTCGCTGCTTCGAGCGCTTTGTGCACCATAATGGCTGTTGCGACAATTGTGACGTCCTTTCCGCTTCTCTTCACATCCGCTTTCCCTAAAGGAATCGAATACTGCTCTTCTGGTACTTCACCAATTGTTTTATATAAAAGCTTGTGTTCATAGAAAATGACAGGGTTGTCATCATCCATTGCTGCTTTTAAAAGTCCTTTTGCATCATAAGCTGTTGAAGGCTGAACCACCTTTAGTCCAGGAATATGAGCCATCCACGCTTCTAAGCTTTGGGAGTGCTGCGCTGCGGCACCTGTCCCGGAACCTGCTGGTGTTCTGACAACAAGCGGCACTTTCCCTTTTCCGCCAAACATGTAACGTGTTTTCGCTGCTTGGTTTACAAGCTGATCCATTGCAATTGTAATAAAGTCAGAGAATTGTAGTTCTAAAATCGGACGCATCCCTGTCAAAGCCGCTCCGACTGCGCCTCCTGCGATGGCAGCCTCTGAAATTGGCGTATTGCGGACGCGTTCTGGACCGAATTCCTCGATCATCCCGCGCGTGACACCAAATGCGCCACCGTATACGCCGATATCTTCACCTAAAATGAAGACATCTTGATTTTTTCTCATTTCCTGACTCATTGCTTCTCGAACGGCTTCTAAATATGAAATCTCTCTCACTGTCGTGTTTGTCACGTGATTCCCCTCCTAATTAGGCGTATACATCCTCTAATAGTGTGTCAATTGATGGTTCTTTACTATTTTTCGCAAATTCAACAGATGCCTCGATCTCTTGCTTCGCTTCTTCTTGTAAACGAGCAGCCTGCTCTTCTGTCAGAACATCTAGCTCCATTAAGAGTGACTTAAAGCGTTTAATTCCGTCTTTTTGTCTCCATTCTGTCTCTTCTTCACGTGTACGGTATTTTTTCGCATCACTCTTTGAGTGACCCTTCCAGCGATACGTTTTCATTTCAATGAGTGATGGCCCTTCTCCAGCTCTTGCACGGCTTACCGCTTCATCTACTGTATTCATGATCTCAACCATGTCATTTCCATCAACTGTTTTCCCTGGCATTCCGTAGCTTTCTGCTCTCGTTGAGATGTCTTCAATGTTGATCATTTCTTTCACAGGACCAGACATGCCGTATTGGTTGTTTTCACAAATAAACACAACAGGTAAATCCCAAATGGAAGCAAGATTCAGCGCTTCATGGAAGCTACCTTCATTTGTGGCACCGTCTCCGAAGAAACAAAGGACCACAAAGCCTTCCTTTTTCATCTTGGACGTGAGCGCCGCACCTGTTGCAAGCGGAATACCGCCGCCAACAATTCCATTTGCCCCAAGGTTTCCTTTTTCTAAATCGGCAATATGCATGGAACCGCCTTTTCCTTTGCAGTAACCTGTTTCACGTCCGAATAGTTCAGCCATCATTTTATTGACCTCTGCACCTTTTGCAATACAGTGACCATGTCCGCGGTGTGTACTGACAATCTTATCTTCATCCTTTAACACAGCAATAGATCCAACAGCCGATGCTTCCTGTCCAACACATAAATGGGTCGTTCCATGGATTAATCCTTTAGCAAAGAATTGATCGACCTTTTCATCAAAATATCTTACTAACCACATTTGTTTATATAAATCTGCTAATTTCTCATGACTAATCTGTTCAGGCAAAGTGATTTGTTTTTGCATTTCTTCTCTCCCCTTTACATTTGTTCTTATATGTTACATTTGTAATTATCATACGTTTAACTCTCATTGAAGTCAAGTATTTCCGTTTATTTTTTAAGCGTTTTCATCTTTTTTCAGAAAAAAAGAGAAAGGCAAAGCCCTTTTCCAAAGACCTTCTCTTTCTCTCCATCTCGTACATTCTCATTCATCTGGATACATCATGATTTTGACGCTTTCACCTTCTGGATGCCTAGCGCATTCTATCGCCTGACGAAGCTGACTTAATGGATATCGATGCGTCACCATTTTTTCTGTATGAACGACCTTTGCTTTTAAGAGCTCTAGCGCTTCACGATAATGGTATGGATGCGAGGAATAAGCTCCGACTACTTTCACTTCATCATGGAAAAAACGTTCTGCTGGAATGGAGACATCCCCTTTTGGAAAGTGAGCAAAGACCAAAATCGTTCCGCCTCTTGCAACAGCTTGAAATGCTTCTTTTAAAAGCGCACTGCTCCCCACAGAAATAATGACAAGGTCCGCTCCCTTTCCATCTGTTTCTTTCATGACGCGGTTTTCTACTGGCTCAGATGCTGGATGAAAAGCGACGTCCGCCCCAAGATTTCTTGCTTGAAGGAGCCTGTTCTCATTTACGTCTGTGATCATCACTTTTCCAGCCAAATAATATTTGGCAAGCTGTAATTGAATGCAGCCAATTTGCCCCGCTCCAAGAATCAACACCGAATCTCCAGGATGAACGGGCGCCCTTTCAAAGCCGTGAAGACAGCAGGCAACCGGTTCGACCATCGCTCCTTGTTCATATGAGACGTCATGTGGGAGCTTGCCCATTGTATGCTTCACATGTAAAGCAGGAACACGAATATATTCCGAAAAACCGCCCGGCTCTACATTTGTGGCTGCAAATTGCGGGCACATTGTATAAAATCCTCTTTGACAAAAGTCACAAGTGAAACAAGGGACATGATGCGCTACATACACCCTGTCTCCCGTTTGAACATGTGTGACGTGACGGCCTGTTTCGATAATGTCACCAGCGATTTCATGCCCTAGCACTGTGCCAGGAGGTACCGTCTCATGTGTTGCTTTATAAATATCCGTCCCGCATAAGCCGCAGGCACGCATTTTTAATAATACTTCATCATCACCAATGGCTGGCCGCTTCCGCTCCTCGTAACGAATGTCCTCTGAAGAATAAAAGACAGCTGATTTCATTTAGCCGCATCCTCCTTTTCATCACATGTCGCAAGACTCTGCAAGGATTGAACGAGCTGCTTGTACTCACTCATCTCACTTGAAATCCAGTAGCGTCCGCCAAATATTCGCGCAGGTCCCACTCTGACATATACTTTCCCGATATGAGGATATGGTTTTAAAAACAATTTTCCTTTAATATCGGACACGGCATATGTGTGCCACCTGCCAAAAGCACCTATTTTCAGCTCATCTTCACTAATCATGATATTCGTTGGCTGATTCAGGCCAGTGATGCTAGAAAGCATAAGGATAGGCAGCGTATAGACACCTAACACAGCTAATGGCTCAGGTCCTGCCGACATCAACGTATAAAGAGACCAGAGAAAAAACACACATATTAACAAGGCCGGAAGGAAAATAGAAAACATGGCAGACGTTCGGCTATAAGCATGCTGCTGCATGAGAGCTCCTCCTTTCAAATGACATGGAAGGAGCTTTCGCAGCTCCTCCACGCAACCATCGTTCACTTAATATGATCGATAATTTTTTCAATATCCTCTTCAATGCCAAATCCCGTTAAAAAAGACAACGTTTGAATCACAGGCGTTCCTTTTGTATCACTAACAGGCGTTGTCGTCACAATTAAATCAGCACCCTCCGCTTTCTGCGGAACCTCAGATGCCTTACACTGTTCAACGATGACATCGTATCCTTTTTCCTTTAATGTCTCTTCTACCTTTTTTGCTACAACCGTTGACGTAGCAACTGCCGTTCCACAAGATACTAATATTTTTTTTGCCATGAGAATCCCTCCAGCTCATTTATTGATCTTTCTGATCTAAGCCCATTTCTTTTGCATACTGCTTTTTAATATCATTTCGCACCCAGTACCAAAGAAGCGCATATGCCAGTGCACAGACAATCGCTGCAATGAAGTAAGGGTTGCTCGGATCAAGAAGTCTCACCATGATCCAAGGAATGACGTGTGAACCAAGATCAATACCAGAGATCATATTTGCCCCTTCTGGGAAGTCGAAACCAACTGCTTTCCCCATTGTGGTGGCGAGTGGTGCAAGGTTCGTTGCAATGAAGAAAACAATCATTAAAGTAAAAATACTGTTAATGAGGCCGCGAATAATATTCCCACGAGCGGCAGCTACTGCCCATACCACTGTAAATGGCAGAACCGATAAGTCTGCAAACGGCAGCATACCATTGTAGGGAAGAACGACAGCGAGCAAAATGGTGATTGGCACCATCAAAAGGGCTACAGCCATATTCGCTGGATGACCAATGACAATCGCTGTATCCAAACCAATATAGACATTTTTTCCAGGGAAACGCTTTTGAATATAAGAACGAGCACCCTCAGAGATTGGAATAAGTCCTTCCATTAATAAAGCAACCATTCTTGGCATTAACACAAGCACTGCAGCCATTTGAATTCCAAGGGTCATGACACCTTTTGCATCATAGCCACCAAGAAGACCAATAATGATACCAAGTATAAGACCCATCACAAGTGGTTCACCAAAGATGCCAAAACGTTTTTTCAAAGTTTCTGGATCCGCATGAATTTTGTTTAAACCAGGGATTTTATCAATCACGCGGTTTGACGCATACATGAGCGGAGCGAAGTTGACCGTTTCAGCATGAGCCATCGATACGCCTTTTAATCCGAAATGGTGTTCAATCGTCGGTGCCGTCCAATCGGCTAGTTTTAGTGTAATCGCAGAAACGATTAAACCAACGGCAAGAGCTAAGAACATATTATGATAAGCGTAGTAAGTAACAGAAGCAGCGAAAATCAAATGCCAGAAATTCCAAATATCCACATTCAATGTTTTCGTAAAGTTAACAGACAGCAAAATGACATTTAACAAGAGCACAAGAGGAATCATCAAAGGAGCAACAGGTGTACCAAATGAAATGGCGGCTCCAATCGGCCAGCCGACATCTAAAATATCAAGCTTTAATCCAAGAGAATTGACCATGGCTTTGGCTGCTGGTCCAAGACCGCTTACGAGTAAATTAATGACAAGATTGACCCCGACAAATCCAATTCCGATCGTAATACCTGCACGGAAGGATTTTTTAAATCCTTGCCTTAAAATCATACCGAATAACGTCATAATAATTGGGAGCATAATTGTTGGCCCTAAGTCTAAGATGAAATCGACGGCTTGCTTGATCATACATCCACCTCCTGATTTTAAATAAAGCGCTTACATTATGTCGTGAATAGCTATTGGTTTAATTCTTTTTGAAGTACATCAACTGCTTCTTCATACGATGTCATGTGAGATAAACTTGTCATTACTTCTTCTTTTCTGAAAAGCGTCATCAGTTTCTCTAACATCACGAGCTGTTTACTAGGTTCAGAGATTGCCAGAACGAACACAATTTTGGCTTGAACTGTCTCATGAGGGCTTCCCATCTTATGAAAAATAACAGGTTCCTTTAATGTCGCTACACTGATCGCCGGTTTGTTTACATGTTCAGGATCTGTATGGGGAATGGCTACCCCAAAGGTCGCAAGAGGAAGACCGGTCGGATATGTTTTTTCTCTTTCAAGCACTGCTGGTAAAAAGCTCGATTTGATATACCCTCCAGTTTCTAACCTTTCTGCTAAATAGGCAGTCACCTCCTCACTTGAAGATGCTTCGTATTGCAGCTCAATCAGCTGTTGATCTAACTCAAACAAGCTGTTCAAACAACCACCCCTTTCATTTGGTATAAATATGAACACATGTAACAAAAAGAATGAACATTTTAAAATAGAACCTTTTGTGAAGCGCTTACAAATAGATGTTTTATAAAATGTTCAATGCTGTTACCTTTGTAAAGATATTATAATATTCGAAATTATAAGTCAATGTTCCTAGGAAAATTTTTATAAAAA
The DNA here is from genome assembly GCF_038003325.1 of Bacillus sp. FSL K6-3176. NCBI lineage: Bacteria > Bacillati > Bacillota > Bacilli > Caryophanales > Bacillaceae > Bacillus > Bacillus sp. FSL K6-3176. The sequence continues at coordinate 1,259,185 of NZ_JBBOOX010000001.1, read as the reverse complement.
AAGATGCAGCTTTTTGCCGCATCTCTTTCATTACATCGCATCAACTTCTTGTTAAATATGGCTTCCTATATCTAAAAATTCAGCTACAAAAAGGTTGTCTGTCTGCTCTGTCATTTCTTTTTTTGTGCCGATTTTTTCGATTCTGCCCTCATTCATCACCACAACACGATCAGCGATATCAAACGCTTCTTCTTGATCATGCGTCACAAAGATGGTCGTCATTTGAAATTCTTGATGAACTTTTTTCAGCCAATGTCTTAATTCTTTTCTCACCTTTGAATCTAGTGCACCAAAAGGTTCATCTAAGAGAAGAGCTTTCGGTTTAACGGCTAGCGCACGTGCAAGTGCTACACGCTGCTTTTGTCCACCTGACAGCTGCTCTGGATAACGGTGAGCATACTGCGTTAATTGAACGACTTTCAGCAGCTCATGCACCCGCTCTTTGATGTCTTTTTTAGGCAGCCTTTCACCTCTAGGTTTCATCTTCAATCCAAAAGCCACATTATCAAATACCGTCATATTTCGAAAAAGCGCATATTGCTGAAAGACAAAACCAATTTTCCGTTTTCGCACTGGGATGTGAGTATAATCCTGTTCTCCAAATAAGATCTGCCCTGTATTCGCATCATCAAGCCCTGCAATAATTCTTAATAAAGTCGTCTTACCTGATCCAGATGGTCCTAGTAAGGATATTAATTCCCCATTTCCGATCGTCAAATCCACGTTTTGCAAAACCTTCGTCTGCCCAAATTGCTTTGATATTTGTTTCGCTGTAATCCCCAAGGATGATCCCTCCATTTATTTTGAACGCTTGCCAAGCCTGTGATCTCTCTGCTGAATGATCTGCTTGATGATTAATGTAATGACCGCTACAAACGCCATGAGAGAGGCCACGGCAAAAGCCGCTTGGAATTGATACTCGTTGTATAGAATTTCTATATGAAGCGGCATCGTATTCGTCATTCCGCGTATATGACCGGATACAACCGACACTGCACCAAATTCACCAATCGCCCTTGCCCCTGCTAAAATGGCGCCGTAAAAAAGGGCCCATTTTATATTTGGAAGTGTCACAAGGAAAAAGGTCTTCCACCCACTGGCACCAAGCGTAAGCGATGCTTCTTCCTCATGAATGCCTTCATTTTGCATAAACGGAATTAATTCTCTCGCAACAAAAGGAAATGTCACAAAGATGGTCGCAAGAATCATCCCCGGTACAGAGTAAATCACTTTCCATCCATTTGCTAATAGCCACGGTCCTAAAAGTCCATTTGAACCAAATAAAAGTACAAATACAAGTCCTGCAATGACAGGTGACACCGCAAACGGAAGATCAATGACAGTTGTTAACAAACGTTTTCCCGGGAAATGAAATTTTGTGATGAGCCAAGCAGCACTGATCCCAAAAATCATTTGAAGCGGCAATGTGATCATCACAATGAAAACAGTCAATTTAATTGCCGCAAGCGTGTCTGGATGTGAGATGGCAAGAAGATAAGAACTCCATCCTTTCTCAAAAGCCTTTGAAAACACAGCAATCAACGGCATGAGTAAAAACAAAATCAAAAAAGCATACACCACACTAATCAACATACGCTTCACCGCTTTTGATTCCGTCACAGGACTCCTGTACTTGATGCGGTGCTCTTTAAGAAGCTCCCTTTCCAATCGTCTCACCTCACTTCCACTTGTTTTTTCCGCTCGACAAACCACTGCAATCCGTGAATCAATAACAAAATGACAAATGATAAGAGCAGCATGAAACAGGCAATGGCTGCGGCACCTTGATAATCATACTGCTCAAGCTTAGACATGATCATCAGTGGTGTAATCTCTGTTTTAAACGGAATATTTCCCGCTATAAACACAACGGAGCCATATTCACCGAGTGCTCTTGCAAATGCCAGAGAAAATCCAGTCATTACCGCTGGAAACAAGGCAGGCAGCAGTACATGAAAAAAGGTCTGTTTTCTTGTAGCACCAAGTATAGCTGCGGCCTCTTCCACTTCCTGCTCAAGCCCCTCAATGACCGGTTGAACCGTTCTTATGACAAATGGAATGCCAATAAAAATCAGTGCCAAAATAATACCGAGCGGGGTGTATGCCACCTTCACATGCAAAAATTGCCCAATCCACCCATTCGGAGAATAAAGAGTCGTCAAAGCGATGCCAGCCACTGCCGTTGGAAGAGCAAACGGCAAATCGATGAGGGCATCCAGGATGTTCTTTCCTGGAAACGAGTACCGCGTGAGAACCCATGCGATCAGTACACCGAAACCTGCATTGATGAGTGCAGCTGCAAAAGAAGTCGTAACCGTAAGCTGCAGCGACTTTAGCACCCGCGCATCACTAAAGACATTCCAAATTCCTTCTGCTCCTAATGAAGCCGTCCAAATAAATACCATAGATAAAGGAATCACGACAATCGCACTGACAAAAACAAGTGTCACTCCGAGACTCAGCCCGAATCCAGGCAATACACGTTTTCTTTTATTGGCGGCAGCATAGCCTTTCTTCATCACATCGCCCCCTATTTTTGTCCGCTATATATTTGATCAAATAATCCGCCATCATCAAAAAATCTTTTCTGCGCCTTTCGCCATCCGCCAAATGCATGATCAATGGTCACCATATCAATCTCTTTAAATTGATCTTTATATTTGTTTAGCACTTCTTGATTTCTTGGTCGATAATAGTTTTTCGCCGCAATTTCCTGTCCTTTTTTAGAATACAAATAATCTAAATAAGCCTTTGCCACTTTCTCTGTTCCTTTTCGTTTCACATTTTGGTCGACAACGGCAACGGGCGGCTCTGCTAAAATACTAATGGAGGGACTGACAATCTCAAATTTGTCTTTGCCTAATTCATGCAGTGTTAAATAGGCTTCATTTTCCCAAGCAATTAACACGTCACCAAGACCGCGCTCGACAAAAGTTGTTGTGGCGCCACGAGCACCTGAATCGAGTACCTCAACATGCTCATATAACTTTTTTACAAAATCCTTCGTTTTTTCTTCATCCCCATGAAAGGTTTTATCGGCATATGCCCATGCGGCTAAATAATTCCATCTTGCACCGCCTGACGTTTTTGGATTTGGTGTGATGATAGATACACCTGGCTGAAGCAAGTCATCCCAGTCTTTAATATTTTTGGGGTTCCCTTTCTTCACAAGAAACACAATCGTAGACGTGTAAGGTGTGGACTGATTCGGAAATTCTTTTTGCCAATCCTTTGAAAGTAGCCCTCGATCTGCAATGGCATCAATGTCGTACCCAAGAGCAAGTGTAGCCACGTCTGCTTCGAGTCCATCAATAATCGATCTCCCCTGCTTACCCGACCCTCCATGAGACTGCTGTATCGTCACATCTTCACCGGTTTTGTCTTTCCAATAAGTCTGGAAGGCTTGATTGTATTCCTGATACAATTCACGTGTAGGATCGTATGACACATTCAACAGCTCAACCTTTCCATTTTGATTTGAGGCTTCATTCGCATTTGAGCATGCGGCACTTGTGATGATGAAAAGTGTCATCGCAATAGACATCCATATCCAATTTTTCATGTTATCCGCTCCCTTTCACATTGAATAGTGACACCAACCTTGCCGTTTTCAGTTCTATACGCAAAAAAGGCCCTCAGCGATTGAAGTACAAAAAAGTCCTGTACGTCAATGCCAAGAGCCTTCGGTTGTCCGATCAGCTATGTATGATTGATGTTAGTCTATATATTATTCAAACTATTCACAGGTGTCAACTGTGTTTTTATTTTAATGAAAACTAAAAAGAAACGCCTTCTTGATGAGGCGCTTCTTTTCCCGGGAAATGCTATTGATCTGCAGCTACTTTTAGATTGACACCAACAGCAGTTCCATTTCTCGTAGAATCAGCTACTCCAGTAAATGTCCCTGCTTTTCGATCAATCAGTAAAGCTTGCACATTCCCTATATCAATAGGCGAACTGCCAAACTGGTGACCCATATCATTTAACTTTGTTCTTACATCTAGAGGGACACCTACTTCATAACGATACGAAGTTAAGCTGTTTGTGTAGATTCTTGGCTCTTCTACCGCATCCTGAAGCTCCATGTCATATTCAAGTAAATTGAGAATCGTCTGTGAAACAGAAGCAATGATCGTCGTTCCACCAGGAGATCCAACAGTCATGACAGGCTCTCCATCTTTAAAAATGATCGTCGGGGTCATACTTGATAATGGACGTTTATTTGGCTGGACTTCATTTGCCCCGCCAGGTCGTGCATCAAAATCAGTTAGTTCATTATTTAAGAAAAATCCATACTCTGGAACAAGAATCCCTGTACCAAATAATTGTTCAATGGTAGTGGTGAATGACACAACATTTCCCCACTGATCTGCAACAGTAAAATGGGTCGTCTCACCAATGGTTTTATCTTCTGGCTGAGGAACAATTGGGGATGGATTTTTTTCATCCTCATATGCCCAAGGATCTCCTTCTTTCGGGCTGCGATTCATTTGATCTAATTGAATGAGAGAGGCTCTTTCTGAAATGTAATCATCGTCTAATAGTCCTTTTAGTGGAACATCTACGAATTCGGGGTCGCCGGCATATGCGGCTCGGTCAGCATAGGAGAGGTGCATCGTTTCAGCAAGCAGCTGATATTTTTCGAATGATTTGGGGTCATACTGAGACAGGTTAAAATGGTCAAGTATTTTGAGTATTTGTAGCATAAACACCCCGCCCGAGCTTGGTGGAGGCATGCTTGCAAGCTGATATCCTTTATAGTCTCCCCAGATTGGCTTGTCAGTCTTGACTTCATAACGTTTGATATCTTTTGAAGTCATCGTCCCGCCAAAATCTTGAACTGTATTTGCAAGTGCCTTTGCTACTTTTCCTTCATAAAACGCTTTGCTTCCTTTTTTCGCAATAAGTTTAAATGTTTTTGCAAGACCTGGCTGGACAAGCAGATCTCCTTCTTCGAGCGGCTGATCATTTGGAAGAAAAATTGGCGCTGCGGCCGTTTTTTTCAATTTTGCTTGATGATCATCAATCGCTTTTGCCAAGACAGAATCAATTTCAAAACCATCTTCTGCAAGTTGAATGGAGGGCTCAATCAATTCCTTCATAGAACGAGTACCCCACTTATCTAATGCAGCTTCAAGACCTTTTACAGTCCCTGGAACACCTACCGCATTTCCATGTGTAGATCGCTCAGCAAACGGAATCACTTTTCCATCATCTGTTAAAAACATGTCAGGTGTTGCGCCCTGTGGTGCTCGCTCTCTGCTATTGATGATGGATGTTTCCTTTGTCTTCCCATCATAAACCATCATAAATCCGCCGCCGCCAATTCCAGACATCATTGGCTCTGTTACATTAAGTGCGTACTGAATGGCAACAGCAGCATCCACTGCGTTCCCACCTTTTTTCAATACGTCAGCACCAATCTCCGATGCAAGCGGATGTGCAGTAGCCACCATCCCATCTTTGCCAACAGCTACTTTATTCCCATGAGTTTCGTTTGCAGTGACTTGGCTGACCGGCAGGAAAAACGAGAAAACAAACAGACATATGGACAAAACAGTTAGAGAAATGCGTTTCATGAACAACACCCCTTCCATATTCTTACTTTGACCTTACCGACTTCTTGACCAGAATACAATAGATTATTCTAAAATTTCAAAATTTTTCATTCTATCATCCTATATCTGCCAAACAAAACACATGTTTTCAAAACATATGACATGCACATCTTGTAGTAATAAAGACATACGTTTTTCAAGTAGGAAACTTCACGATATAATAAACTCATAACAAAGGGGGAAAAAGGATGAACCACAAAAGCACTTTATTTTGGGAATCTTATTGGGAAGAAAAATCAGGAAAAACTCCTGATCACGCCTCTGTTTCTGCTTGGGCATTTGGCGCAAACCCAGATCACTTGCTTGACCTTGTACAACAAGGAAAAAAAACAGCCACTTGTTCTGGATACCTTTTTTACGAAAAAGAACAAGAGCCTCTTCCAAAACCCGGTCATTATGCGGTCATTTTGGACAGCCGGGAGGAACCAAAAGCCATCATAGAGATCACGCAAGTAGATATCATGCCTATGAATGAGGTTCCTGAATCATTTGCAAAAGCAGAAGGTGAAGGCGATCTTTCATATGACTATTGGTACAAAGAACATGAAGAATTTTTCACAGAAGCCCTTAAGCCGTACGGATTAACATTTAAGGAAGATATGCTTCTTGTTTGTGAGCGATTTAAGCTTGTTTATTCAGCTTCTTAACGTTTAAGCGGTGCCAAAAATGGTCCGCTTTTTTGCTTTCTTTTCCCCTTTCTGAAAAAGGTGAGTTGAGATCACATCTTTAGGTCAGAATAAGATCAAATAGAAAAAGTGAAGAAATTTTCGACTACACCTGTTTTTTTTCGACAAAAGAATATATAATTATTTGATGTGTGCATTGTCTCATTTATACAATGGAGGGTTTTTACATGTTAAAAAGGAAAAAAGACAAGTTTTCCGTCTTGTTAACGGAAATTGCTAAAAATTTAGATGAAACTGCTGAGTATTTTGTTAGCTATAAAGTAACAAATCAAACCACTCTGAAAGAATTTTCTGACACATTGAAGGAATATGAGACAAAAGGTGATAATCATGTTCATACCATGATTAAAGAGCTGAATAAAGCCTTTATTACACCGATTGAACGTGAAGACATTCTTCAATTGACGAATAGCCTCGACGATGTTTTAGACGGAATTGAGCATTTTTCAGCAACTTTAGAAATTTATTCAATTACAAGCTCTGACGAACATATCGACAAATTCAGCCACTACATCAGAGAATGTGCGAAAGAAATTTTAACGACTATTGAATTACTGGCTGATAATCGCTTGAAAGATATTCATCCGCACGCAATCAAAATTAAAGAGATTGAGCATAATTGTGACAATCTTCACCGCAAATCACTAAAGAACTTGTTTGGAAAAGAAACAGATCCAATTAAGGTCATTCAATACAAAGAAATTTACGAAACACTTGAAGAAATCGCAGATTCCTGTCAAAGTGTTGCCAACAATCTAGAAACAATCATTATGAAGAATGCGTAACGGGGTTAGTTAAACATGGATACATTACTCATCCTTACCATACTTATTGTCATTTGTGCACTTGCTTTTGATTTCATTAACGGATTCCACGATACAGCAAATGCCATTGCTACTTCTGTTTCAACAAAGGCGTTAAAGCCTAGACATGCTATTATTATGGCAGCGTTTATGAACTTCTTAGGAGCAATGACATTTACAGGTGTGGCAAAGTCCATTACAAAAGACATCGCAGATCCTTTTACACTTCAAAACGGATCTGTCGTCATTTTGGCTGCTTTAATTGCAGCGATAACTTGGAACTTGCTTACTTGGTATTACGGGATTCCGAGTAGTTCTTCACACGCACTGATCGGATCAATTGCAGGAGCTGTTATTGCCTCTGCTGGTTTTGGCGCTTTAAACTATTCGGGATTCATTAAAATCATTCAAGCACTTTTGCTTTCACCTATCCTGGCTTTTGTTTTAGGATATATCGTGTATACCATTATCAAAATTATATTCCGAAATAACAATCTCGCAAAAACAAATAAACAATTCCGACGTGTTCAAATTTTAACGGCTGCACTGCAATCGTATACCCACGGAACAAACGATGCGCAAAAAGCGATGGGAATTATTACGATGGCTTTAATTGCAGGTAATTTGCATACAACAGACGACATTCCTTTCTGGGTACAATTCTCTTGTGCACTTGCAATGGGACTAGGTACGTCTATTGGCGGCTGGAAGATTATTAAAACAGTCGGCGGTAAAATCATGAAGATTCGTCCAGTAAACGGAGTGTCTGCAGACTTAACGGGTGCAGCTATTATCTTCGGTGCAACATTTATTCACTTACCTGTTAGTACCACTCACGTGATCTCATCTTCTATTCTAGGTGTAGGTTCTGCACATAGAGTAAAAGGAGTCAACTGGGGTACGGCAAAACGTATGCTTGTCACTTGGGTGATCACATTACCGATTTCGGGAACTCTAGGGGCACTTATATACTTTGTGTTAAATGCGATTCTCTAATATCAAAGACCTGTCTAACAGGTCTTTTTTTATTTGTTTGCATCCTCTTTTTCTGCAAGCCATTTTTTCATGAAGCAGGGTTTCCAAACATATCCATAGAAATAAATAAGTATCCATCTGTCTATGGGAGAGAGGAACATGCTATTATTTTTTCAATTGACTGTTTGGTTATTGCTAGGTGCTCTTGCTGTATATGTATTTGCGGTATGGCGCTTTGAACAAAAAGTAAAAGAAAAGATGTTTGCGATTCGTAAAACGTGGTATTGGATTTATGTAGCGGGTGCTGTTGTGTACTGGACAAATGACCCTGCTTCAATCTTCACCGATTGGATGCACTACCTGATTATTGCTGTTTTTTTCGCATTAACTGATGCCTTTATTTTCCTCAGCTCCTATATTAAAAAACTCGGAAATCATGAACTTGAAACCGACACCCATCAACTCCTAGAACAAAATAACGACCTGCTTCATTCTTACCTCAATAAACTAAAAACGTACCAATACCTATTGAAAAACGAACCGATCCATGTATATTATGGAAGTATAGAAGCATATATAGAGGGAATTGAACGACTGATCTATTCTTTTGCAGAAAAAATGAATATTCAAGCAGTTCTTTGTCCTTATGATACGCAGGAGCAAAAAGATGACCTGCTGCGGACACTTGATCAGAGAGCGCTTATTCAAGCAAAGCTTGACAGGCAGGAAGTGTATTACGATGACTTCGGCAAATTGGTTCTCATCCCGTTTTCAGTAGCGGATGCACACTTTGTGATTAAGCTGACCTCTGAGGAAATTGTCACTGAATTCGACTATTTATTAATGACTTCACTTACAACGATTTATGACCTAATCTTGCCTGACGAAGAGGAAGGTGATGAAGATGGAACACGCACTTCAAGGGGATAATAACAATCGCAAGAAAAACCCATTTAAGATTTTAAAGAAAAAGCGCCATATTAGTATGGCTGATTACAAAGTAAGTCCCCATACGGAGCGTATTTTCAAAAAGAATGAACAGCTCCTAGATGAGTATAAAAATAAAAAAGCTTGATTACACTAAAGGACGCGGAACATCATCCGCGTCCTACTTCCGTTTTCACATCTACTTGCATACAATAAAACCAACTGCTGCAACGATTGAGGTGCCAATATGAAAAAGAAACTTAAACAATTGAGGTATGTTCAGTTTGCTGAATTTAAGCCATCCCCTTATATCTGCCGATTACACGAAAAAAGTGAAGCCGTCATTCAAGCGGCCAAAAAGAAAGACTCACTGATTTAATAGTTGAAGCAACTTCACTTTTGTTTTAGGACCGTATACTCCATCACTTGTTAGACCGTTCATCAGTTGAAATCGCGCGACGGCATTGGCTGTTTTTTCCCCATAAACGCCATCAATGCCCTTATCTGCAGCTGTTTTGTCAGGATAAAAATACACAGCAGCAAGCGCTTTTTGGACGAGACGTACATGCTCCCCCTTTGTCAGAGGTGATGTCACCTTTAACACCCCATCTGGCAGTTCATAACTGAGCTTTTCTTCTGCATGATAAATCTTGAGAACTTGTCCAACTCGAATCATGTTCGGGTCACTAATCTGATTCCATGTCTGTAAATCACTCACTGTGACACCATGGGCTTTGGCAATACTCGTTAGCGTATCCCCGCTTTTCACCACATATGTGATCACCGTTTCCGGATCACCTGCAGTCTCAATTCCTCTTTTAAATTCATCCCATGTAGCTAGCAGCAGACGTGGACATGTTTTTCCTGACCAATGCTGATGCGTCACCACATTTGCTAATGGAATGCCATGTTCTTTTAAAAGCTTTTGAATAAGCCACTGGGCATGTTTGACAGCTTGTTGAAAGTTTCCATCCTCATTTTCACAAATTTCAATGCCAATCGATTTTCGGTTGCCATCTCCATGTCCATCCCCAGCATGCCATCCATTTTCATTTAAAGGGAGATGCTGAAAAATTTCCTTGTCATCCACTGTAAAGTGCCAGCTTACCTCTGTTGTTGAGCGTTTGACATATGCCGCGTGACTTTTTGCGTCAGCTCCCTTAGATGTATTGGCTGTGTTATGCACAGTTACATAAAGCGGCGTCATAGCATATCCTGGCCGATTTCCGTTTCCAACTGGAATAAAATCTTGATAAATTTGTACCATGTTTTGCACTCCTTTTTGTTAAATTGATGTTTGATCTTGCTCATCAATCGGTGGCAAACGTAAGACAAATTTGTTTGTTTTCGTCATAAGACTATGGTAAAATTTGAATTCAATCGCCATTTTATCTTTATAAAAAAACAGAATAAAAACAGGAAAAACTTCCAATTTTCTTTGATTTTATGTTAAAATTGTTAAAAACAAGCCGATATAAAAAGTAAGCGATAGCTTTATTAGCCATTTAGTCCTATATGGACTTTTCTTTTACGGCAAAAATAGAACATACGTTTGTATGGAGGTTTTGACATGACTTATTTTTTAACCCATTTAGAAGAAGATATTAAACGGTTATACACTCAACTGCAAATAAGCGGCCCTGCCTATGTAGACATGCATAGGATCGCAGCTGAATTTCATGTATGGGTACACTACGAGGATACTGGCAGCATGATGATCAAACATCAAGGTCTTTACAGTATTATTTTAAACAGAGCCTTATCGTCAGAAGAACAGTGGCAGGATTTCGCCCACGAGCTTTGTCATGTGCTGAAGCATACAGGCAACCACTTTAACATGCACAAGCTCTTTCGAGAACTGCAAGAGTTTCAAGCAAAACAATTCATGTATCACTTTTGTGTTCCGACTTTTATGCTGCTGCAAATGACGCTCCCAAACCTTAGGCAGCAAGCCATTTTGCATATTGCTCAAACATTTCATGTCACTCGGGCTTTTGCTGAAAAACGGCTTGCTCTATTTGAACAGCGAAGAGCCGGCATTCAATTTCAAAAAGAATTTACTTCTTATTTAATGAGAGCCAGCAAGGTCGCAGAAAATGAAGCTACATATCAAACAAAAGCGTCAGCACACGTGACGTCAGAAGTTTATTCATAAAGGCTTAACACTTGTTTCAGCGCATTTGTGTATTGATAAAATTGTTCGGTTTGTGTATCACGCCTACGGCTCCGCCTAAAGTCTTGAAAGAAAGCTCTTCTCTGAGCTTGGCTAATTTCAATTTGAACACTTTTTCCTGTGAGGCATTGATTATTAATATTTTGAGGATGTGTTCCAGCAAATTGATCCGATTCAGATAAAAGCAAGGCATGGAAGCCATTTTGTGTGAGACACTTCACTGTTTCAGCAGCTTTTTCCCTGTCGGTACCGCCAACTAAAGTTTGTAGGACCTCTGTTTCTCCATAGCCGTGGAGTGCAAATGTATAATGATGTGTATGCACTTGAGAAAGACAAATCGGCTCATCAAAACGTGTGCTCGTAATATGAAGAACATGATTGCCTTTCACTTTAAGGCCCTCGAATAAATACATAGAATAATCGGTTGCTACTTCATGGACCAGCTCGCTCACGCCAGATTCAATTCCGCCCGCATGAGGTGACAGGACGAGAAGCTGATCCCCTTTCCGCTGATGAAGAATTTGATAGTCGATCCCTTTTCTTTCATGAGCGGAAAGCTCTTCATAATTTTGATACGTATCTATGATTTGATTCATTCCATCTGCCCCATTTCTCTATATGAGCATAAGTCTACTGATCGCAAATTCTTTTGTAAAGTGTTTTCGAATGACCAGTGTGATCTGAATGCATCCTTAAATTTTCCTTATCTTTACGGGCTAACTGTTGAATGTTGAGGAAAAATGACCGATAATTGAAATGAATAGAACTTTTGGACTATATGAATCTTTTTGTCATCTCTCTCATATATTAGAATATTGCGATCTACACCTGGAGGAATTCATGTTTAAAAAGAAAACCACCATCATCCTTGCCATCTTATGTCTTAGCTTCGCCGGAATTATTTACTGGAAATGCTTCTCTCTTCAAGGCGTGTCTCACGGAACATTCATCCGCTCGATATCATCACCTGATGGAACCTATACCATTAACACATATCGACATAGCGGAGGAAAGCTAAAAGAGAATGCGGTCAGAGCAGAAATTGAAAACAAACTCACCCATCACAAGAAAACAATCTACTGGAAGTACCCTGATAAAGATCCTCTGATTAAATGGGAAAATGCACAGCTCGTTCAAATTGGACATGAGTTTTTAAATGTGGTCAAAGGTGAAACATACGATTATCGCTTTGATCAGAAAAACAGAAAATAACGAGCCAGCAAAAAAACGAACCCTTTTTGGATTCGTTTTTTACGTTGACATCACCTTTTGCATAAATTCTTTCATTTCTTTGCTAACCGTCGTCAACCGGTCTACAATTTCACTAAACTCCATCACTAATAAAGCTTGTTCTGAAGATGACCCTTTCATATGGCCCATACTCTCAAGTAATGTATGTATATTAGAGGAAATCCCTTGCAATGAGCTTTCTATATTTTCCGTTGCACGTGAGGTTTCGCTTGAGAGCTTTTGAACCTCGCTTGCTACCACACTAAAACCCGCTCCCTCTTTTCCTGCCCTGGCCGCTTCAATTGAAGCATTCAATCCTAGCAAACTCGTTTGTTTAGAGATACCTTTGATCATTTTTGTAATATCTGAAGTTTTTTTCGAGCTTTCAAGTGTTTGCTGTGTTTGGAATGTCATTTCCTCACTTGTCGCAGAGAGCTCTTCTGAATGAGCCGCCACCACATGTACTTTTTCTTGAATACTTTGAATGATGTCGTTCAATGACTCCATATACGCCTCAAGTTCTATTTGATTTTTAAGTGGAAAACCTAAAGCGATTGCACCAATGACTTGTTGATTTTCATCGAAAATCGGCAATCCCATTGCATTTAAAGGCGTCCCATACACCGATTCAGGTACAAATGTACTTGATGTTTCGCCTCTAAGCGCATTTTTCATATTCTGATCATCTGGTTTAATGGGATCTCCTGTCCGTATTTGAAAATCCACATCTTTTGATGGCAAATACAGCAAGAATTTTTCTCGATCAATGACCCCCATCGTCACTTCATCTTTTAAAATCTTCATCATATAAGGTGCTGCTGTTACAATACCCTGTAGTATATCCATTCTCTCTACCCCCTTAATGTATTTATCGGTCATTCCTCTTAAATTTGATCATTATTTTTTAAAAATAATGATCATGATTGAAGTTTTTTTCATATTTACGAGTAAAAAGTATGCCAATTCCTTTTTATATTCAAAAAAAAGAGAATTTGCTATACTTAGAAAATCAACATATGATGAAATGGTCATGTAACCATTTTATATATTCACTGGAGGCGCATGTTGTGACACAACCCATGAAATATGAGCGGGCGATCGTCATCGGAGGCGGAATAACGGGAATGCTTGCTGCAAAGGTTTTATCAAGTTTTTACCTTGAAGTATTGATTATTGAAAAGGACGAATTGCCAGACGCTCCTGAGAATCGTCTTGGCACGCCTCAAGCTTTTCATCCACATAGAATGCTGCCACTAGGCAAACAAATAGTGGAACGTCTATTTCCTGGTTATACAAAAGAATTACTGGAATTGGGCGGGTACAACACACGGCATCAGACATCTCGCTTTATAACAAAAGATGGCGAGTTAGTACTCACCGATACTGAAGAAACAGCTGTCACACGACGTGCCATGCTAGAGTGGGTGCTGATGCAAAGAATGTTACGTGAGGAACGTGTTCAATTTTTAGAAAAACATGAAGCGATCGCTCTTCTTTTTGAAGAAGAAACGACTAAAGTGAGTGGATTACAGGTCAAAGATCGGAGGATAAAGCCTGGAATCATCAATAAAATAAGTGCGGACTTAGTCATTGATACGTCTGGAAGAATATCTAAATTGCCAAAATGGCTGAAAAACGCAGGACGAACCTTGCCGCAGACAGATGAGCTAATCGTCTCACTTGGCTATAGCACAAGATACTACCAAATATCACCTGAGGCACCGAACCTAGAACCAATGGTCATCGTTGGACAGCCAAATAAAAAAATTCCAACAGGACTGTTTGAACGAGTAGATCATGATTTAGCAGCGGTTCTTCTCTCTGCAGCTGGCGGCTCTCATTATCCAACAACGGACGCTGATCAGTTTGATGTAGAGACCGCTAGGCTGACCAATTCCTCGATAGCAGAAGCCATCACTCATTTAATTCCCTATACGAAACCAAAAGGATTTAGAGTTCCGGCTTGTGTCAGAAACCACTATGAACAAATGGAAGATTGGCCAAGCGGCTTATTGGTCATGGGTGATGCCTTATGCACATTAGATCCAATACATGGTCAGGGAATGACAAAAGCCGCTCTTGAGGCACAGACACTTGAGCGTATGCTCAAACAAGCACAAGAAAATGAGCTTATTTCTTTTGAACGGCATACCTTACAACAAATGCAGCATGCCAATGAGCTTGGCTGGTGGCTTTGTGCAATTGCGGATATGGCATGGGAAGGCGTCGAGTTAAAAGGAACCCCCATTCCCCATCTGACATTTGTACAAGAATTTTTAAATTATTATGTACAATATGCCGTTCAAACAAAACAAACTAAATACCTTGAGGCGTATCATCGTATGCATTCATTCTTAATAGAACCGAGAAAAATCATCAACCTAGAGCAGCTGCAAGACATGATTCAAGCTGACTTCACTGGTGATGTCGGCCACTGGTGGCATAGGTGGGATCAAAAGAATGAGGAATTAAATCGAGCTTTCTTCTATGAAGCTGTTCCAGACTTTCAATTACATCAATTGCTAAAATCAAACTAACATAAAAAAAGCCCCTCAACGGGGGCTTTTAATTAACGTAATAACTGAAGTACGTTTTGCGGCTGTTGGTTCGCTTGTGCAAGCATTGCTTGAGATGCTTGAGAAAGAATGTTGTTCTTAGTGAACTCACTCATTTCTTTCGCCATATCAACGTCACGGATACGAGACTCAGCAGCTGTTAAGTTTTCAGCAGAAGCACCAAGGTTGTTAATAGTGTGCTCTAGACGGTTTTGGACCGCACCAAGTGATGAACGTTGTTTAGATACAGCGCCGATTGCCGCATCA
Organism: Bacillus sp. FSL K6-3176; assembly: GCF_038003325.1. Taxonomy (NCBI): domain Bacteria; kingdom Bacillati; phylum Bacillota; class Bacilli; order Caryophanales; family Bacillaceae; genus Bacillus; species Bacillus sp. FSL K6-3176. Next base: position 1,243,951 of record NZ_JBBOOX010000001.1, on the reverse strand, counting down.
ATTTTTTCAATTTCAGTATCGAAATTGAAGCCATCAACACTTACATCAATATCTTTAACTGTTAATGTTTCTGCATCCATTTTACCAATTTCAACAATAATATGTTGTTCCTTGTTCGCACCAATTTGGAATTGGAATCCGTCTGTAACATCTCCATTTAAAAGGTTCTTTCCATTAAATGCTGTGCGGCTTGAGATACCATCAATCTCTTCAACAAGTGCTTTAATCTCATCTTGAATCGCCGTTAAATCCTCAGTCTGCTGTGTACCAACGTTACCTGCTTGAACTGTCAATTCACGCATACGTTGAAGAATCGCATGAGTTTCAGTTAATGCACCTTCAGCTGTTTGAATAAGAGAAATACCATCTTGTGCGTTTTTAGATGCCATTTCTAATCCGCGGATTTGTCCACGCATTTTTTCAGAGATTGCAAGACCCGCTGCGTCATCTCCTGCACGGTTGATACGAAGACCAGAAGAAAGCTTCTCCATGTTCTTTTGCCCTGCTCCATTATTTGCAGACAAACGGTTCAGTGTGTTAAGTGCTGCGATATTGTGGTTAATTCTCATATTAAATGACCTCCATGTGTTTGAACCAATTAGACATCCATGTCCAAAAGTTCTAAATTAGAATTTTTTTGTAAGCCTTACAATCCATTTATCGAACTTTAATGGAATATGTTTAACAAAAAAGGAATAAATAAGGAGAAAGTCTTATTCAATATGATCGTTTCGCTAGAGTATGCCAAATTTAAAGGTCGTTTTTCATGATTTAACAGAGGGATTAAAGAATCACAAGTGAAGAGAAGGAGAAAAAGCGAAGAAAAAAGAGCATAAAAAAAGCCCCATTAAGGGGCCTTTCATTAACGTAGTAATTGAAGTACGTTTTGTGGCTGTTGGTTCGCTTGTGCAAGCATTGCTTGAGAAGCTTGAGAAAGAATGTTGTTCTTTGTGAACTCACTCATTTCTTTCGCCATGTCAACGTCACGGATACGAGACTCAGCAGCTGTTAAGTTTTCACCAGAAGCACCAAGGTTGTTGATTGTGTGCTCTAGACGGTTTTGAACTGCACCAAGTTTAGAACGTTGATCTGAAACTTGTTTAATTGCATTGTCAACGATATCTAGTTGATCATCGAAACTAGTTGTTGCAAAATCAGTTACTTTAATAGCAGATACTGTTTTAGTAGCGTCAGTTGGATCTGTTCCAATTTTATCAGCAGACATCGCTTTGATGTTCACATCTAATTTTTGAGCTTTGTTTGCACCAATTTGGAATGTTAATGTATCTGTTTCAAAGTCGCCATTCAACAATTTTTTACCGTTGAATTCAGTACGATCAGAAATTCCATTTCCATCCGTTCCGCCACCGATTTCTTTGATAAGGTTGTTGATTTCCTCTTGAATTGCACCAAGATCTGTATCGTCTTGTGTACCCGTGTTTCCAGCTTGAACCACTAGTTCACGAACACGTTGAAGGATTGAGTGAGTTTCAGTCAATGCACCTTCAGCTGTTTGGATAAGAGAGATACCGTCTTGTGCGTTTTTAGAAGCCATTTCTAGTCCGCGGATTTGTCCACGCATTTTTTCAGAGATTGCTAGACCTGCTGCGTCATCTCCTGCACGGTTAATTTTAAGACCAGAAGAAAGTTTCTCCATGTTCTTTTGGCTTGCACCGTTGTTTGCAGACAAACGGTTTAATGTGTTAAGTGCTGCGATATTGTGGTTAATTCTCATTTCCTATTACCTCCATGTATGCGGGACCTGACAGACGTCCTTGTCTGAAAAAAGTCCTTTTTTCTAGGGTCTATATACCCTGACAAGTGTATTATCGGTTTATTTTATAGGAAGTTTAACATTCTTTAATATTTTTTATCGCATTTTAACATATTCAGTTTTATGAACTGTATGAAGTTAGGAAACAAAAAAAGCCCCATATAGGGCTCTTCATTAACGTAGTAATTGAAGTACGTTTTGTGGTTGTTGGTTTGCTTGTGCAAGCATTGCTTGTGAAGCTTGAGAAAGAATGTTGTTCTTTGTGAACTCACTCATTTCTTTCGCCATGTCAACGTCACGGATACGAGACTCAGCAGCTGTTAAGTTTTCACCAGAAGCACCAAGGTTGTTGATTGTGTGCTCTAGACGGTTTTGAACTGCACCGAGTTTAGAACGTTGGTCAGATACTTGTTTGATCGCCCCATCAACGATATCTAATTGATCATCAAAAGAAAGTGCGCCAGCAGCAGCTGGATCAGCAAATTGTGTTACATCGATGTCAGCTACTGCGTGGTCTGCAATAAGAGCACCAGTACCGGGATCAACCGCACCAAGTGCTGTAGAAGACATTGCTTCAATATTAACTTCTAATTTTTGTGCTTTATTTGCACCAATTTGGAAAGTTAATGATTTTGGTGTAGCACCAGCTGCGCTGAACGTACCGTCAAGTAATTTCTTTCCGTTAAATTCTGTACGATCAGAGATACCGTTTTTATCAGTACCATTTCCAATTTCTTGGACAAGGTTCTTGATTTCCTCTTGAATTGCACCAAGATCTGTATCGTCTTGTGTACCCGTGTTTCCAGCTTGAACCACTAGTTCACGAACACGTTGAAGGATTGAGTGAGTTTCAGTCAATGCACCCTCAGCCGTTTGGATAAGAGAGATACCGTCTTGTGCGTTCTTAGTAGCCATTTCTAATCCGCGGATTTGCCCACGCATTTTCTCAGAGATTGCTAGACCTGCTGCGTCATCTCCTGCACGGTTGATTTTAAGACCAGAAGAAAGTTTCTCCATGTTCTTTTGGCTCGCACCGTTGTTTGCAGATAAACGGTTCAGTGTGTTAAGTGCTGCGATATTGTGGTTAATTCTCATTTCCTATTACCTCCATGTATGTGGGACCTGACAGACATCCTTGTCTGAAAAAAGTCCTTTATTCTAGGGCTTATCAACCCTGACAATTCTTTTATCGGATTATTTCATAGGAAGTTTAACATTTTTTAATATATATTGATCGATTTTACATATCTTTATTCACCATTTAGTTTTAAATAGATTTCTATTATTCTCTTCGTTCAAGTGATGAGCACATAACCTGTATTAAATTGAATAGGAACAAAACAAAAAAGCCCCATAAAGGGGCCTGTCATTAACGAAGTAATTGAAGTACGTTTTGTGGCTGTTGGTTCGCTTGTGCAAGCATTGCTTGTGAAGCTTGAGAAAGAATGTTGTTCTTAGTGAACTCACTCATTTCTTTCGCCATGTCAACGTCGCGAATACGAGACTCAGCAGCTGTTAAGTTTTCACCAGAAGCACCAAGGTTGTTGATCGTGTGCTCTAGACGGTTTTGAACCGCACCTAGTTTAGAACGTTGATTTGAAACTTGTTCGATTGCACCATCTACGATGTCTAGTTGCTGATCAAATGTAAGTGTTGGTGTAGCAGCAGCGAATTGTGTAACATCAATGTTAGAGACCGCTTGACCAGTTACAAGAGTTCCATCTGGTTGAGTAGCACCAATTTTATCAGAAGACATTGCTTCGATATTTACTTCTAATTTTTGTGCTTTATTTGCACCGATTTGGAAAGTTAAAGTAGCTGTACCATTAGCGAAAGCACCATTCAACAATTTTTTACCGTTGAACTCAGTACGATCAGAGATACCATTCTTCTCAGAACCATTACCAATTTCTTGGACAAGGTTCTTGATTTCTTCTTGAATTGCACCAAGATCTGTATCGTCTTGTGTACCCGTGTTTCCAGCTTGAACAACAAGCTCACGTACACGTTGAAGGATTGAGTGAGTTTCAGTCAATGCACCTTCAGCTGTTTGGATAAGTGAGATACCATCTTGGGCGTTTTTTGAAGCCATTTCTAATCCGCGGATTTGTCCACGCATTTTTTCAGAGATCGCTAGACCTGCTGCGTCATCTCCTGCACGGTTGATTTTAAGACCAGAAGAAAGTTTCTCCATGTTCTTTTGGCTCGCACCGTTGTTTGCAGATAAACGGTTTAATGTGTTAAGTGCTGCGATATTGTGGTTAATTCTCATTTCCTATTACCTCCATGTATGTGGGACCTGACAGACGTCCTTGTCTGAAAAAAGTCCTTCGTTCTAGGGCTTATCACCCCTGTCAATTTTAATATCGGACATGGTTATAGGATGTTTAACAGATTTTTTAAAAAATAACGCATTTTTAATGATATTAGTCCTAATTTTAACAATTTCACAAAAACAAAAACTGCTGATCTTTCACCAGCAGTTTTTCCATTATATGAATATCAGTATTGCTTGATATCAAATATTAAGATATTTTGGTATACCACGTAATCTTTCTTACTTGTGAAAGGTCCTTTATTGTGCTCATCGTTGATTTCATAAAAGTTCATTCCGATTCCAAAGCTTCTTTCTTTATACCAATTAAGAAAATCGTTGATTTCTTTCATTGAGAGCAGATAATCCTTTTGTAACCCATTGATCATGGTAATAGAAAGTATACCTTTTACAGTTTCTTCTCCTGGTTTTGTTCCATCTTGGTCTTTCGGCTCTTCTGTTGTGCCGTCACCTGGCTGTGTCCCGTCCTGATCTTTCGGTTCTTCTGTTGTATCATCACCTGGCTGTGTCCCGTCCTGATCTTTCGGTTCTTCTGTTGTATCATCACCTGGCTGTGTCCCGTCTTGATCCTTTGGGTCTTCTGCTATCCCATCATCTGGCTTTGTTTCATCCTCAGTCACTTGTAAGTCTTTTAATGAAATAGAAATCACGGATCTGTAATCACTTTTTACAGAAAGATGTCTCATAGATTCCGAATAGTTACGTCCGCCAATGACATACAATTGGTCATCAACAATTGCTGCGACAGCTGATACTCTACCTTCTGGTAAATCATATGCTGAATTTTTAAATTGGCCATCTTTCGGATTGAAAATCTGAACTTTGTTTACCATATTTTTCGAACTATCACCATATAATTGCCCACCAATAATAAAGAACTTGCCGTTGTAAGTTTCATAGGAGGGTTCATATGTATAAGTTGTTAACTGAACATCAATAAGTCTCTTCCAAGTATCTGTTGCAATATCATACTGAAACAAATACTTTTCTCTACTATGCCCTATCGAATTTTCGCCACCTGCAACATATACTTTTCCGTCAATTGCAGAAATGGCTCTCCCATTCCGAGATGGTAAACCCGATGAGTTCAAGCTCTTCCATTCACCAGATACTGTATTGTATTCATAGACATTATTCTTATATGAGTTTTTTGAAGATACAATATATATCTTCTCTTTCACTGCAACTGCTTGTAAAGTTCCTTTACTATAAGCTGAAAAAACCGGCTCTCTTGGAATTCGAATCGGCTCTTCAGCCCACTGATCAAGTTCTGCATCATAAATATCTATAGTGTTATAAGCTACTTCTGTCTCTTCATTAATTCCACCTATTAGATAGATTTTTTTACCTACAGTAGCGTAAGTACCGCCTGTTCTATTTCTTGGCATACTGGCTTTCTCTTCCCAAACATCTTTTTTTGGATCATACATAAATGTTTGGTTATTCAACTTATTTTTTTCACTTGCTCCACCAAATACATAAATCTTCCCATCAACGACTCCCACACCAGCATTAATACGTTCTTCTGGTAAATCAGCTCGTTTCGTCCATCCAATTGAATTTTCTGCATTTGCTTTAAATGGACTAAGAGTACTCATTAATAGGAGTACCGTGATAAATAATAAAAACCTTTTTTTCATTTTCTATTCCTCCAACTCGTTATGTTCCCTCCTTTTATCGTTCTATTTTTTACAAAGTTTACAATTTAAAGAAGTTTTAAATATAACTTTATATACATTCAAAATGTTGTGCGCTAGAGATGCGGCCTAAGCATTACCTTTTCATAATCGCTTCTTCATTTTTCAACTGAATCATGAGTGAGGATTGAATATATAATAAATTGATAATACGTCGTGCCATTTCTGAGGGAGATGCATTGTAGTCATTTCTGATCCATTCAATGATAAAACCAAAGATCCCGTATGAACGATACTGGACAAAATAACTGTCGTTGATTTCTTCATACTGATCACTCACAAATGACATTCTATTTTTGAAGATATATTGTATTTTCTTAAGCAATTGTTCTTGTATGTGTGGAATTCGGTCTTCCATCACTAATAAATCATAATAGTCGCGATTTTCAACGATATATTGAAATACATCGGTGCCCTCTGGTTTCATGCGAGTTAAATCCAACAGTGGATTTTCACGAGTCGGCTTACAAAATTCATATTCGAAATCGACCATTTCCCGGTGAATAACATCTGCTGCTAATTCATCTTTACTTTCATAATGCACATAAAACGTCGTCCGATTATAGTTTGCCTTTTCCACAATATCCTTCACTTTTACGTGCGAATATCCTTTTTCTTTTACTAGTATTTTGAATGTTTGACGAAGTGTTTCTTTTGTTCGCTCAACACGGCGATCCTCTTTTTTGATCATGGGCCCCTCCTTTAGACACTTTTTAATAAATGTTGATTAGATATACATAAATTTATTTGTGTTGAAAACCTATACAAAAAAGATTTTTTGCTGATTGAAACGGAAAATCTTTCGTCCTACAATCAACTTAGTCATAAAGAAATGAATTTTTTGTGACATTTGATCTAACCTTTCTTCAGAATATCATACTATACAAAAAGTGAGGGCACATGATATGGAAATTCAAGCGATGGTCACAACAAATGAAAAAGATTTCGAGAAACAAACACTATTACTAGATGATCCAAAAGCAGATGAAGTGCTTGTCAAAATCGTTGCATCTGGCGTTTGTCATACAGATGCCACAGTATTAGATGGTACGCTCCCTGTCCCACGTCCTGCTTTATTAGGACATGAAGGCTCTGGCATTGTCGTAAAAGCAGGTTCTAATGTCACAACCGTTCAAGAAGGAGACCACGTTGTACTTGGTTTCGCTTATTGCGGTCATTGCCATAATTGTCTTGACGGGAACGCTGGTGGATGTGAAAACATGATTCCACTGAATTTTTCTGGTCGTAATAAACATAATGAAACGCCTATCCATACACATGATCATCAAGATGTATCACAATTTTTTGGTCAATCGTCATTTGGTACATATGCAACGGTTGATGAGAAAAATGTGGTGAAAGTAGACAAAGAAACTGATTTACGTTATTTAGGACCATTCGGTTGCGGCTTAATGACTGGGAGCGGTACTGTCTTAAATTCACTTGCTCCAGCTCCAGGTACAAGCTTTGTTGTGTTCGGTACAGGTGCTGTTGGTTTAAGTGGGTTAATGGCAGCAAAAATTGCAGGCTGTGATCCGATAATTGCCGTTGATATCCATGATAGCCGCCTTGAGCTAGCAAAAGAATTAGGTGCAACACATGTCATCAACAGTAAACATGAGAACCCAGCTGAAAAAGTGAAGGAAATCACAGAAGGAAAAGGGGCACATTACTCATTTGAAACAACTGGAGTACCAGAAGTCACGCTAGCTGCCCTTCACTGCCTGCGTGTCAAAGGAACTTGTGCAACAGTAGCAGTAGGAAAGCGCGATTTAACGTTTAATGTGACCAATGATCTCATGCTCAATGCGCTCACGTTAAAAGGTGTGATAGAAGGCGATGCCGTTCCTCAACTATTCATTCCTAAACTAGTCAAGTTCTTTAAAAATGGACAATTCCCAGTTGAGAAACTAGCAAAATTCTACGAATTAGAAGAGATTGAACAAGCTTTTGAAGATTCTAAAAATGGATCTACGATTAAACCAATTCTTATTTTAGATAAAGAGTATCGAGCTTAAGCCGAAATAAGACGTGAAACTCAAATCCATCATCATTACGATGAAAATAAAAAAGATTGTAGAAAAATATGAGTTTCTCTACAATCTGAATCCCCCTTTATAAAGGGGGATTTTTGCAATTTCATGCTGTCCTTACTTTCACACATACATCACCGGCGTCGATATTTTAATAATCTTCCCGCCTCGACGATAAAACCTTGGAACACGGCGGCTTAATGTTGCAATGACTTCATAGTTAATCGTATTGAGCATTTCAGCAATTTCATCAACAGAAATTTCTCCGCCCTTTTGACGGCCATAAATGACGACTTCCTCGCCTTGCTTTGCTTTCATCTCTCCTAAGCTGATCATCGTCATATCCATTGTGACTCGGCCAGCAATCGGCATTCTTTCTCCGCGGAAAAGCATAAACCCTCGATTGGATAAAGCACGCGAGTACCCATCTGCATAGCCAATCGGTATGGTCGCAATGACTTCGTCAGGCTTTGCCACATAGGTTGCCCCATAGCTGACGGTTCTTGGCTTTGTCACCATTTTCTTCACGAACGCAATTCTTGCTTTTAAACTGAGAGCGGGCTCTAGCTGAACAGCGTCTAAGCTTTCAATGTATTGCGAGGGATACAATCCATAAAGTCCGATACCAAGCCGGATCATATCGGCACTAAATTCAGGAAACGCAATCGAAGCAGCTGTATTGTTCATATGTACGGTCGGCAGTTTGATCCCTTCTTCTTTCAAAAACCGAAGGAAATCAATGAAGATGCTGTGCTGAAGCAACGTAAAATCAGGATCAGGCTCATCCGCAGTGGAGAAATGCGTAAATATTCCATCCCACCTCAGGTTTTCACTCTTTTCAAGCGCCTTCACCACCGCTAACAGCTCTTCCTTTGTCCGTACACCTAATCGCCCCATCCCTGTGTCAACATTGACATGAATCCCAAGCCGGCGCTGGCTTTCTTCTTCAGCTAAGATCTCATTTGCTTGAGCAATCCAATCTTCACGAAGGCCAGATAGATCAATTCTCCAGGCTGCGGCCCTTTTCACACAGTCGAGCGGTGTAAATCCAAGCACAAGAATAGGTGCTTCTATTTTTGCTCTTCGCAATACAATCCCTTCTTCTAAGCTAGCAACTGCGAGCTCCGTCGCACCGCTTTCTAGTGCCTGCCGCGCTACCTCCACTGAACCGTGTCCATAAGCATTCGCCTTCACGACAGCCATGATCTTACTCTTCTTTGGAATATGCGCTTGAATGGCTTCCATATTTCTTTTAATTGCATCAAGATTAACTTCGATCCAGACTTCCCGGCAAAGTTTTTTCATAATCGTTCCTCCTTTTAACATAAGTTTCTTCTGTAATTTGTGTTCGTTTTAACATATAGTCTATCTTTATTCATTTATACAAAAAACATTCAATAAGAACCAAGACCTGTTAATTCTTGAAAAAGCCTATATAGACTTGAATACTTACATTCACACTGAAATGACATTAATGATAGGACCTTACAAAACTGAAATAATTATGATGCTCTTGATAAAGCTTGGCTTTCACAATCTAGTTCAAAATAGAGTCCCGCAAACGGTCAATGCCGTGTCACTTCTTTAGTTGTAAATGATCTTTTAAGCGGCGAATGAATGAAGATAGAATTAGGAAATGGCTAGATTTTTTTCAATATCATCCATGGGAAAAGATTAGACTTTTCCTCTTCACAATTCTCTGAGGAAATTTCTTAAAATAGGTAGATATTCAAATCGAGAAGGAGCTTTAGCAATACGAGTAATGAGCAATATTCTTACTAAAAAATAATGTTTTAAATTTTTAATAGATAGATAGATATTAAGTCGTTTTCTTCACAGAAAATTTCAATTCATCCCGAAAGGAAAATGTTCACAATTAATTAACACTTTTTAACAGGAATATCTCGATTTAATATCGAATTAATGACTTGTAAACTAATTTAAAAGGAGTGCTTTAGAATGAAAATGAAGAAATCTATGTATTCTCTTATTGCTGTTTCTGCATTGACTTTTACTATTGGAGGGGTTGCTTCTGCTCAAGAATCCGTTCAAACTAATCATCTTTCATCTATGCCTATTACGCTAAAATCTTTATCCGCGGATGCTCCAATTAAAACAAATGCAAGAAATATCACAATTAACGTAGGATCTAGTTATCCTATTGATGACATTGCCTCATATGCTGTTGTTGTGAAAGGATCACAGTATGTCTCTGTATCCGGTAGAGATATTAAAGGGTTAAAAGATTCAGGTAGTAACCAAGTAGAAGTATGGATGTATAAATCAAATGGCGCTCTATTAGGCGCTCTTTATATAACGGTTAGAAAGTAAATTAAAAAGCCTCTATTATGGAGGCTTTTTTTTAAGCAGGATCACCAATACCTAACGTGTGAGTCACATTAGATTATTTTACAATTTTATCCTTATTCATAAGCAAGCACCCAGTACTTCGCCCCAGGCTCCCCTTCCTCTACAACAGCCTTCCATCCTCTTTTTTGATAAAAAGACAAAGCTTTGTGATTTTCGGATACACATTTGAGGGTGACTGGTGTTCCGAGCACTTTGATCGCATGTTTCAGCAACAGATCGCCAGCCCCTTGACCAGCAGCTTCTGGATGTACAAACAAGAGATGAATAAAACGATCTGGTACATATAATGAGATGAATCCAAGGATTTTATTGTTCTCCTCAGTTAAGAAAATTTGCTCTTCCTGCGTATCTTGATCAAAATCTTGCAGTTTGATTTCTTCTGTATTGAGCCAGTGAAAGCTCTGACGTCGGGATTCTAAATAGATTTGTCTTAATTGTGGATAATCTTCTATGCTTGCTTCTCTAATCAACATCGCAACATCCCCTATGTTTTTTAATTTGAATTTAAAATGTGTTTTGCCTGTGTTCTACCTGCCATTAACAATTGATCACTGAACTGCGAATCATTGACAGCTCGTGCAAGAGCAATTGTACCAATCATGCTGCTTACTAGTGCGTAACTGGTAGAGAGATCTATGTTTCCCGTATCAGCTGTAAACGCCATAAACCGTTTCAATTCATCTGTATAGGTTTTACGTACCTCTTGCGATAATTGAGCAATCTCCCCTGCCAGTGCAGGCAATATACAGCCGATCTCCGTCTGATCACGGTGAACGGAACTTAAATAAAAGTCAATGATCGTCTGAATTCGAGGCTGGTCTGTTTTCTTGTCTGCAACACTTTGCAGCAGCTTGATCGTATCAGTAATAGCAAAATGAAAAGTCTCTATCACCAACTGATCCTTGTTCTTAAAGTGAGCGTAAAACCCTCCATGAGTTAGACCTGCCCCTTTCATAATGTATGGCAAACTGATACTACGGACGCCATTTGTTCGAAATGCTCGTGCAGCACTAGCGATGATCTGCTCTCTCACTTTTGACTTATGACCTTTCGGATAAGGCATCCTCTTTTCTCCTTCCTTTTAACTCATCTAAGTGTATTTATTAAAATATTATAATTATCATATAATCTTGTGTCAATTGACTAAAATCCATCTTTCCTCACTCAGATGGGATTGACTTCGCCAAAATATGATGACTATAATATATTATGATCATCATATTTTGAAATTGGAGGTGTAAGAAATGATTCATTTAGAAACAGTAGATACATTGGTGATTGGATCAGGTCCGGGAGGCTACGTGGCGGCGTTACGTTCAGCTCATCTCGGCATGAAGACTGCGATTGTAGAACGTGATCAGTTAGGTGGCGTATGCACCCATGTAGGCTGTATCCCTTCTAAAGCGCTAATAGCAGAAGCAGAGCGGTTCAAACTCCGCACACAATGGGGTGGTTTTCAAGAAAGCGGTTCTTTCAATGAAGCTCAAGCGTTCAAAAAAGCTGTTGTGGAAAAACAAGCTGGAGGCGTCCAATTTTTGTTAAAGTCAGCTGGAGTTACCATTTTGGAAGGCGATGCAAGCTTGTTCGATCAGCATACAGCGGTGATTCAACATGCCGAAAAAGGTGAAAAACGAATCAACTTCAAACACCTTATATTAGCAACCGGCTCTCGTCCAATTGAAATTAAATCACTCCCTTTCGGAGGTCGTATATTGTCTTCCACTGAAGCACTATCCCTTCCCGAAATCCCTAAAAGCCTTGTCGTAGTTGGGGGTGGATATATTGGTGTTGAACTCGGACAGATGTTTGCAAGGTTTGGATCAAAAGTCACCATTCTAGAAGGCGGCAATCAAGTATTGCCTGGTTTTGAAAGTGAACTTGTCTCACCTGTTGTTCGACAATTGAAAGAAGATAACATCACCGTGATTACAGGAGCAAACGTCATAGGTGCCGAGCAGCATATGAGCGGAATTGATCTTCATTATGAGAAACAGAAAGAAAGTTACACGGTGCAAGCGGAATATGCACTGATTACTGTCGGAAGAAAACCGAATACAGATGGAACATTAGGTCTCCATTCTATCGGTTTGTCCATTACCCCTAACGGACTAGTTAAAATTGATGAACAATGCAGAACTTCCATTCCGCACATTTATGCAATTGGTGATATCACCGAGGGTCCTGCTCTGGCTCATAAAGCTTCCTATGAAGCGAAGGTGGCAGCAGAGGCAATCGCCGGGAAACCTTCGATGATCGATTATAAAGCGATCCCACTTGTTGTGTTTTCTAGCCCAGAATTGACGAGTGTTGGACTGAGCGAAACGGATTGCAAGCAACAATCCATTCCGACTGTTACTGGAAAAACAATGTTCTCTATTAATGGTCGAGCACTGGCATTAAAAGAACCAGAAGGATTTGTGAAGATTGTGGCCCATGCTGAATCTGGCCTTATTTTAGGAGCACAGATCGTAGGTGCAGAGGCATCTACTCTTATATCAGAACTTTCTCTCTCTATTGAAATTGGTGCTACAGTAGAAGATTTAGCCATGACGATTCATCCTCACCCAACATTAGGTGAAATGATCATGGAGGCTGCAGAAATGGCCACTCGTAAAGTTGAAAAAAATCTGGCACGATAATCCATTCAGTTGCATCTTTTAAAAATTGAGTAAAATAATCGCCATAGCCTACTTAGGAATAGGCTATGGCGATTTCAATTGAGTCATGATATAAAAGCAGCGGTATATTGATCTTTAATTGGATACCTCATCACGTTTTTTCCCTAACTTCATCGATAACTGCACGCCAATCATCAGCATCACGATGGCGAGCATTGCGACAATAGCAGCTTGAAAATGTCCGCTAATATCGAAAATCAAACCGATTAAAAATGGACCAAATCCTCCCATGATGTACCCGCCCATCTGTGACATCGCGGACCATGTACCGGCTTCTTCTGGTGTACGCGTTTCAATAATAGGCAGCATAAGCGCCAAAGGAAATAATCCACCTGCTCCAATCCCTAGAAAAATAACAGCTGGCAGGATCGGCATTGGCAGTAGAAGGAATATGAGGCCAATCAGCTCTGACAAACTGCATAAGATCAGAAATAATTTCGGCTTTCCTAGACGATTAACGATTGCTGGAACAAGTAATGCCACCGGAATCTGAATGAGCGTAAATATCGTAAGCAGCATGGCGGCATACTGCGGACTATTCCCAAAATTAAGCGCAATGGGTGAAATCCACGCTGTTAACGAATAGAACATGCTTGACATAAAGCCAAAGAACAAAGTAAATTGAATGGCTTTTTTGTTTCGTAGTGGTAATCTCAGCGGCACATCTGCATGATCCGCTTGTTGGTTTTTACGAGCTAGACCGAGCCATAAAATCAGTGCAATAACGCCTAAAACCGCCCAGCAGGCTAACGCAAGTGGAAGGTTATGCTCACTGCGAAGGTAAATCGGAATGGTCAAGCCCGAAGCAAGTGCAGCTCCAACTGTCATCGATATAGAGTACACACTGACAATCCCAGGACTTTTCGGGAAATACTTTTTAATAAAACTAGACAACAATGGTCCGGCAAAACTAATTCCAACTCCTCCTGCAAAAGCAGTCATGAGAAGGATGGTAACCGTTTGACTTGTACCACGCAGTCCAGTCGCAATTGTGATAAGAAAAATCGAGAAAAAAAGAGTTCTCTCTAATCCAAACCGGCGGCTTAGTTTCGTTGCTACAGGGGCAAACACTCCCATGCACAAGACCGGCAAAGTGGTTAAAAGACTTGCCGTGAGTGCACTAACGCCAAGGTCTGATTGAATCATGCTCATCATAGAAGCCACGGATGTAATGATTGGGCGCAAGTTTAATGCAGCTAAAAATAAAGCGGCTAAATAAAATACTTTTTTCATCAATACTCTTCTTCCTCTCTCATCTTGTTGAGGTTACTATGAGTATAAATCCGCTTCATTCATTGATCAATACAATAATTCGTATTATGATGATAGGAAAATACTATCATTAATGAAAGGATGGCATATGGATACTCGTCACATTACCTATTTTATGGCTGTATTCGATCATTTACATTTCACAAAGGCTGCAGAGCAACTAGGTATATCACAGCCTACATTAAGCCAACAGATTCAGCTGCTTGAGGCTGAAGTTGGGATGCCGCTCTTTGACCGAATCGGTAAAAAAGTAGTTGCAACTGAAGCTGGTACGCTTCTTTATCAATATGGCATGAAAATGCTTCAGGCTGAACGAGATGCAAAAAATGCCATGAAAGAACTGTTATCTGAACAGCGGGGTACCGTTCGGCTTGCCGTCCTTCCCTCTGATCTTGACTTTCAGCTTGTTCCGCTTTTTGTAGAATTTAAAACGCTGTATCCAGAGATCAACCTAAAGGCTTTTTCGACCATCTTTGTTCGTGACGAGGTGCTCTCACATAAAGTCGATATCGGAATTGGGCTGCGCGGGCCTGCGGATAAACGACTGATTCAAATTCCACTTGGCGATGAGCCCTACGAATTGTTTGTTCATTCAGACAGTGAACTGGCAAAAAGGCGTGAAGTGACGCTAAAAGAGCTGACAAAGCATGCACTGGTCATGTATCCAAAAGGCTATCTAGGAAGAGATTTGGTCGATGACGTATGTAAAGAACACGGTTTTGAATTGGACACGGTCATGGATGTTGGGTCTGCCACTTCATTATTGCAGCTGGTTGAAGCCGGGATCGGCGCCACCATCCAGCCAAGAGGGCTGTTAAAGCAACATTCAGCATGGCCTAATATTGTCTCTATTCCTATTTCTGCCCCTGCTCCTGTTCGGCATCTTGAATTAACGTATTATGCCGATCGATTTGTGACCAAAGCGCAAAAACAGCTATCTGAATGGCTAATAGACTTTTTCAAATCAAGAACAAACTAAAAAGTGAGGGTAACACATGAAGAATGCAAACAGCATATTTACAAGAACAAACCGGGTCGTGATTCGTCAGTTTGATCAGCAGGATATTGAAGCATTTTATCAATACCGATCAAATCCCTCTATTGCCACATTTCAATCCTGGGAAAACTACACGTACGAAGACGCTGAATCATTTGTACAACACCAAATGACGCAACAACCTAATCAACCAGGGACGTGGTTTCAATACGCGATTGCCTTATCTGAATCCAATCAGTTGATAGGAGATTGCGCCATTCATACACTCGGCAGCGAGCCTAGAATCGTTGAAATAGGATTTACACTCGCGCCTGAATTTCAAGGAAAGGGCTATATTCATGAAGCCTTGAATTCAATGATCGAATATATTTTCACTACACTGAACAAGCATAAAATCATTGCCTTTACAGATGTACGAAACGAAAAATCTATTCGAGTACTGGAACGTTTAGACATGAGACGCGAAGGACATTTGCTGCAAAATTATATGTCAAAAGGACATTGGGTCGATGAGTATCAATATGCCATTCTTCAATCCGAGTGGGCCGCGAAGCGTCATTAATCATTTATTTCCTATTCAAAATCCCTAAATAAGCGCTCCATGGACCCACATCGGTTCGATATCGTTCCGCCATGACTCGAACAATTTGGGAGATATGGGTGAAATCATGGACAACCCACGCAGAAAGTAATTCGCTCACTTGCACGACGCCGAATTCTGGATGGACGCCCTTTTTCTCTAGATCAAGATTTGAATGTGTCATACGCTGAATGTATGCCACATTCTCCATCCGCACATGATGAAACTCCGCTAGTGCCTGTTCTATCTGTCTTTCAGTTTGATTCAAATGGGCGTAGCGGTCAAATGCAGGAAATGGGGTATTCTCTCCATCAGCAAGAATGACATTTAATCGGGGAATCCAGTTGAATTTCTCTGCTTCAATCAAATGTTCAATGACTTCAACGGGATTCCACGTTCCCTCCCCTTCACGACTGTAAAGCCAATCCTTCGATAAACCTGACAAAAGACTTTCTAATGTACGAGGAGTTCGACTCAACATATCTAAAGCTTCATCCAAATTGAAATTCATATGGTAGCTCCTTTATCAATTTTTCTTTATTCTAATGTTTTTTGATTAGATTGCAACTCATACCGCAAAACAGATAAAGAAGAAAATAAAAGGTGCTTTTAATCAACCTTCTATATACAAATAGAACTTTTCTATAACACTCACCATCCTTTCTTTTTTTATAATAGAAAAAAATGAAATGTGGTGATATGCATGTCTACAACAATTGGTATTATGGGTGGTATGGGCCCTTTAGCGACGATTGATCTGATGAAAAAAATCATTTCTCATACACCAGCGATAAAAGATCAGGATCATCTCCATGTGATTGCTGATAATGATCCGCAAATCCCTGATAGAACCAATGCCATATTTGGGAAAGGCGAAGATCCTACAGAATATATGATTGCATCAGCTAAAAGATTAGAGCGCGCAGGAGCGGACTTTATTCTGATTGCATGCAATACCGCTCACTTCTTTTTAGAAAACGTACAACAATCCACTCATATCCCTATCATGAATATGCCATTAGAAACCGCAAAGCACCTGAAGAAACATCACTATACGTCTGTGGGCTTACTATGTACTGATGGCACATTAAAAACCCAGCTCTATCAAAAGGCTTGTGCCCATCACAAGATTGATGTCATGACTCCTAGTGAAACTCTTCAGAAAAACGTGATGAATGGGATTTATGCCGTGAAAGCAGGGAAATTGAGTAAAGGCGAAAGTGAACTGGCGTTAGCTGCAGAAATTCTAATCAATCAAGGAGCAGAAGCCATCATTGCCGGCTGTACAGAAATTCCTTTAGTTCTAAGGTCAACCAAAGCTGTGAAAGTGATTGACCCTACTGTCATTTTGGCGAAAGAAGCTGTAAAATTAGTGTATGAGCTTGAAAAGCTAAACATTTAAAGAACGTCATATAAGGGGATAACATGAATATTGAGAATATAGAAGCGTTTATTTATGTATGCCAGCTAGGCAGTATCAATAAAGCTGCAGAAGCACTGTATTTAACCCAGCCTTCTGTATCGGCACGTATTCAATCGTTAGAAAAAGAATTAGATCTGAAATTATTTGATAGACAGAGAAATAAATTATCTCTGACGGAAAAAGGTGAACAGTTTTACCCTCATGCCAAAAAGATTCTCCATTCTTATCAAGAAGCAAAGCATAGTCTTAAACAAACGATGATCCCTTATGAATTGACGATTGGATGCGCATCCTCTATTTCCAATAATCTATTGCCTAACATATTGCCCGCCCTAAAAGAAAAATACGAAAACCTGAAAGTGAAAATTGTAACAGGACATTCAAAGGATGTTGTCCAAAAAGTGATTAACAACCAAGTAGACTTTGGCATTGTCAGGACTGAAACACATCCTCAAATTGAATCAATCCCGATTTTCAGCGATCCAATCGGGCTGTTCGTCCCAACTCATCACCCGCTCGCCAGCCATGGCAACATCAATATGAAAGAACTAGAAGAACAACCTTTTATTTTCTTTGACTATGGGTCATTTGATTGGTTGATGCTCCACCGATTATTTCAAAAAAACAACATCACACCGAACATTTCCATTGAGGTTGATCATATGGAAACTGCAAAAAATTTGGTGGATAAGTTTCGTTAATCCTTCTTTCCCAAACAGAAGTTGATGCGACAAAAAGTCGGCAGATACATCACCAATCCCCACTTCAGACCAATCAATCACACCGGTAACACATTGATTTTCATCAATCAGAATGTGGCCAGGATGCAAATCTCCATGCTTCACTCCCACAAAAGGCGGCCATAAAGAATCTTTAGCTAGCCATTCTTGCCAACGCTCCCATAAACCGCTGTTAATGGTGTATTGCGATTTGACACGTTCCATTCGCTGTTTCATTGATCCTCTTAATTCATGTGCACTGATCATCTCCACACCGATCGTTTTAAAAGGCTGTTGATCTAAGGAATGTACATTCGCTAAAACTCTTCCTAATGATTCATAATAAGCTTGCGGTACATTCGTTTGGTCAAAACTCCACACATAAGATTGCTGTTCCACATCAATACTAGCTGCCGGTACCCCCTCTAATTGTTTATAAGCAATCAGATTTTCTGTAAAGATAGACCACTTAGGAACCTGAAAGTGAACCTGATTACTAATGTAATCTAATGTCTTTTTTTCTTGTAAGGTATGTTTCATTGATTCAGGTCTGCGAGGCATTCTTAATATCCATTGATCACCATGTAAATCTTCGACGTGAGCGACACGGAAATCCACACCTGATTCATTTATTTTGATGGTATTCTCTAAAATCTCTAATCCGTGATGTTTGACTAACTGCTTTAATTCCAGTCTGTTCATATCCATTCCTCCAATTGCTCATTTAGTCATGATCAATAGGCACCAAGAATATCATCACAAAACCCACAAACAGGCTACTTTATGTGGTCAGAGTAAACAAAGCTAGACATATGCCTTTCTTTGCATCATAAATAACATACAAAAAAAGACAGATCGATTAGCTGCCTCTTTTCTAGTGAAATTGCATACTTTCCCGCTGAAGATCATTAAAAATGTGCAGACTACCCCGTTTACTCCGTTTGATGAAAACAGAGCCTTTGAACATATGAAATTACTGATTGTTCAAAGTTTTCTGGCGTAATCTTCCTGAATGCATCATCTTTAACCATCCTCCTCTTTATCATATAAATTTACTATACTTTATTTAAATATGACTTTCAATAAGATGACAAAAAGAAGGATTTAAAATCATCAAACATCCTTTAAATTACATAAAATGAAATAATTTCATTTTTCTGTGTTATGATATGGCTATTGATTCTTCTGTCTAATATAATTTATTAAACTCAAAAACCCGATGTACTATGAATTTTGAGTGTATGAGAGACAATGAGAACAAATCAAATGTAGCTAAGTCATTTTTAAAAGGAGAATGGATATGACTCATTTAGAATTCGCATTCGGCTTGCTTCCAGTAAGTATTTTGATCGCTTCATTAATCGTCACATTGTTTGTACAAAAGGTTTATTTCATGCCAGTTGTGAGCTTTATCATTTTGCTCATTCTGACATTTACACTTTTTAATGTCTCTTTCTTTGGCTGGGTTGTTGTTTACACTTTGGGCTCATTCATTGCTTCATATATAGCATTATTCATTATGAAAATTTTAAATAAAAAGAGATCATAAACTACATTCGAAAAGCCCTAGAAAGGGCTTTTCATCTTTCACTATCGTTCTTTCACTGGATGAATGCCCTCTCCCAAAAAGGCAGTATTCGGATCTCCACTATTTTCTAGAAATTCTGCAATTTCTTGAAGCTCTTTATTGATACAGTCATTCCTTGGCATATCTGGGTTTAACAAAAGGTTGGAGTGAATAGCAGTAGCTGTTTCATACAAGACATGTTGATCTTTTATCTGTTTGATGCACTGTTTCATGCGCAAGAAAAACCATGCGATCTCTTCAATGTCTTCCATCGGATAATGTGCCATTTTGAAGAGATTCTGCTGACAAAGGTCTCCTCTCTCAAAAATGTGTTCAAGCTCTTCTTTACTGATATATAAATCCGAAGCTTCCTCCTCAATCTCTATTACTTCAACCATGGCGTCGTCAGCTGTATATAACCGCTCAACAAATTCATCAAAACTATCTGCCAGCTTAAAATCTACTTCCAGCTCTAAATCGAAATAGTGAATAGGAGGATGTTCCTTCGTTTCTCGATAATCCATGGCGATCCATGTATCTTCTTCCCCGCTGATGAAAACAAATCCCTCTGGTAGCTCCAATTCATCACTTAACTGAACACTATTCATAATTCCATCATCTTTAGCGATTCCTCTTAGATGATCGAATTGAACATGATCCTCTGCCCATGAATTCGGCCGTTCGGTTGGAAAAGCATTACGAACTGTAAAACCACCATTCCATTCTAAAATGAGTTTTTTGTATGTATCGGGTAAAGTGACTCCAAGTGTTCCCTCTGCTTCACGAATTTGTTCCTCATCTATCTTTTCTAACGTAAAAGGACTCTCTTCATCTTTCTCCCAGAATGATTTCAAATTCAAAATGGATGCCTCCCAGTATTTATTGAGATAAGTATATCATTCATATTTTTAAAATGACCACCAGATCCTCCGGCCATTGGCGGTCAAAGTATTAAACACCTTTTTTGTACTCTTAAAGCGTTTCATGGTCATAAATTCGACCATTAAAACAAATGATAAAACATCTTCATATTCCCCTTTACAGTTGACCGTCAGTCATTTATAATTGACCCTAAGTCATATATAATTGACCAAGGGTCATTAAAAGGAGGAAGAACGAATGAGTAAAAAAGTTGCTCTTATCACAGGTGCATCAGCAGGTATTGGAAAGTCCACAGCAATTGAATTAAATAAGAAAGGTTTTATTGTTTATGGTGCTGCTCGTCGAAAAGAAATGATGGAGGATCTCATCTCTCAAGGAATTCACACCATTTCACTTGATGTCACTGATGAAGAGTCTATGGTAAACTGTGTACGTGAGATTTTGGACAAAGAAGGAAGAATCGACGTGCTTGTCAATAATGCGGGCTATGGCTCATATGGTGCGGTGGAGGATGTATCTATGGAAGAAGCTCGAAGACAAGTAGAAGTCAACCTGTTTGGACTGGCCAGAATGACGCAGCTTGTTCTGCCTAATATGAGACAAAACAACTATGGAAAGATCGTCAATATTTCTTCTATGGGTGGTAAAGTGTGGACATCATTTGGCGCATGGTATCACGCTACAAAATTTGCAGTAGAAGGTTTTTCTGATTGCTTACGGTTAGAAGTTGAACCATTTGGTATTGAT
The DNA here is from genome assembly GCF_038003325.1 of Bacillus sp. FSL K6-3176. Taxonomy (NCBI): domain Bacteria; kingdom Bacillati; phylum Bacillota; class Bacilli; order Caryophanales; family Bacillaceae; genus Bacillus; species Bacillus sp. FSL K6-3176. Next base: position 1,222,877 of record NZ_JBBOOX010000001.1, on the reverse strand, counting down.
GTGATTGTTGTGGAACCTGGCGGGATCGCAACCGATTGGGGCGTCATTGCAGCAGAAAAACTTAAAACTGCTTCAGCAAAAGGAGCTTATAAAGAAGCTGCCAACAAATCAGCAGATAATATGGTAAAAACGTATTCAGGAAGTAATTTAACAAAACCAGATGTCATTGCAAATACAATTGTGAAAGCTGTCACTGTAACGAAACCTAAAACGCGCTATTTGGTTGGGTTTGGTGCTAAACCTATGGTGTTTATGAAAAATCTCCTGGGTGATCGTACGTTTGACAAAATCATTAAAAGATTCAGCTAATCACTTGCTCCCCTAAATATCTCTTTGTCTGACTCCAAATCAAAATTACCTTTGAAATGGAGGTTGAAAATAATGAAACGAGCGATGACAGATGAAGCGAAGGCTCTAAGAGCTCAAGCGATTTTAGATAAAGCAGCAGCGCTTTTTGAGACACATGAATATAACCAAATCAAAATGTCAGATATCGCCAAAGAAACGAAGCTATCAAAGGGCATACTATTTGTTTATTTCAAAACAAAAGAAGCTCTTTTCTTCCAACTATTATGCCGGGAATATGTAAAGAGACTAGAACGCTTCATTGAAATTATTTCTGAAACACAGATCAAAAAACTTCAGGATATCAAACAACTTTTTCTGAAAGAATTGGAAGAAATCATTGATAAAAATCCTATGTACATTAGATTAGAAGCCATTCGCACGTCTGTTTTGGAAAGAAACATCGACTCTGATACCATGCTTCAATCAAAACTGTTATTATTTCAAAAGCTAACGGAAATGACAGACTTACTTTGTTCAAATGATGTGATCAATGAGGCGCAAGTGATGGATATTTTTCAAGCTGAAGCAGCGATTATCACTGGATGCAAACTCACTGCCACTTTACCAGATGAAGTCATTACTATTATTGAAAATCATAATTTGCATGAATTTAAACGAGATTTTAAAACAGATGTGATGAATACAATGTCTTTTTATCTTGATGGTTATTTACACAACCTTGAGGCTTGACATAAAATGTTGTGCACAACAAAAGTGCATACAACACTTACATCTTCCTCATGTTCATGATGATTTTGACTGAAGCCAATATGAAAACAGACCTCCTTAAGGTCTGTTTTCATATGTTTTATACATTTTGAGATGCTGTGCGTCGAGCAATCATCGTCGTGTTTCGACATGTTTTTTGTTGTTCTTTGATTGTTGTATTCCGCATTGATTTTGTTTTAATAATTTCAAAATTTTATTTAACCTTTTGTTGGGCTGTTATTTAATTTGTTAATCTTTTTTACGTTGTCATAAACCATAACTTGTTTAATATTTATCAAAATCGAAACCATATTTCCTGTAAACCCTAGCAGCATAATGAATTGCTATGGTTGAATTAACGTTCTATATTCCATTACTACGTAGTTTATCACCTATCTTTAATTGACTTAGAAGCTTAAATATACTCAGAATCATCACAAATCACTTTTCAGGCCTACTCTTGAAAACAGTTTCAAGCTGAAATTTTCTACATCCCCTACTCACAATTCATTAAGTTCCCTTATATTCCATTTATTATCACATGATAGAATTTACAAAACACCGAAAAGAAACCGCAAAAATAAATGAGAAACAAATCTTTATTGCCATTAATAGCTACTTGTCACGTTTAAATTTTCATCAAAAAACAAAAAAGCAGACTCATTTAAGTCTGCTTTAAGCTATCTTTTAAATTCCACGGGAACACCTCTTGCAAATCACTCCTGACATTCAGGACATATCCAATGAATCTAACCACTCTTCACAATGTTCTATAAGCCATCTCAAATATTCAACATATTGACCGACATGATAGCCATCACAAACAGCATGATGTACTTGAATCGCAACGGGCAGAATGATTTTTCCTTCTTCCACCTTAAACTTGCCTATCGTAAATATTGGCAGTAAATAAGTTATATCTGTAGATACATTAAGGTTAAAAGAAGTAAAATCAATCCACGGCAGGCTTGAAATATTGAACATGTTTTCTGGCATATGAGGTTTCGGAAATAGGCTGCTGCTTTTGCTGTAAGTGTCCATGTCCGCTACACAGCTTTTATAAAACCGAGCAAAGTTTTCATCATAAGGCGTCCAAATACTTGAAAACGTCTTTGTTTCTTTATTTAAAATCGTATAACTAGGATGGAGAATCTCCCAGTAACCAAGTTCATCGTTCACTTGATCCATCCGAAATTCCGGTAATTTTTGCACAGCTCTTGCTAACAAATAAATTTGCACAGGATATACTTTTAGCCTTTTTTCTTTTAATATTGCATACAATTTTGTGATGTCTAGATCGATCACCAGACTATATGAGCATCGGGTTACCGTCATATAATGATGAAAGTGCTCTTTTCTCGGATAATTTTCATCTATTTGTTTAAACATTTTTTATCTCCTCCTGAATGTTATTTCATGTATTCAGGAGGAGACTTTATCTGTTTTCACCACCACAATCATCCTTTCAAGAGTTATGTCATGTTTCTGTCCATTCAAAGTCTACCATGAGCTTTGTTTATGATAAAGCCTCCAGCAACTCTTCGTAAGTAATCTTCCCTAACGTGAAGGGTTCTAGTGCCATATATATTTCTCCACTGTCAATATAGAATTTGTCATTTTGAGTGCTATCCTCTATTCACTTCTACCCTTACTGCTGCTGAAGCTTTTCCATTGTTTTATCGTACCCAGCCAAATCATCAATTTGATAATAACCGACGGTTAACAATAGGCATGAAAAAGTGAAGAATGATGCCTCCGAAACAAATCGTTAATATGGTACCAGCACCAATAGGTCCTTTGCATATAAAAGCTAATATGAAGAAAAATGCATATAATATTGTTCTCGAAAATGCGATGGTTCTTTTTGAAATATCTCGAAGAATGAGTGTTAAATGATCAATTGGCGTTGATGCGAATTTTGTTTGAAGATATACGGCTGTTCCAAGACCAATGAATATCAAACCAGCTCCGAAGCAAGTCAGTTTGCTAAACCAAGTACTTGTATAAATGACATATTTGATGAGGAGTAACCACAGATCAATACCGATTCCAGTCACGAACGCTGTAATCAAACCTAAAAAAACAGGTTTTTTTCTCACTAATATAGAATTGCAAATTAAGATGATGATTGAAATTAAGACTTCCCAGCTCCCTACGGTAAGACCAAATTCTTTGGAAAGGCCAACTAAAAGAGCATCAAATGGAGAAGCACCTAGTCCTGATTGTATTGTTAATGAAATTCCTAAACTTAATACGAGTACACCTAATCCGTAATAAACATACTTTTTTTTATTAGACATGATCTCTACTTAAAGATAATTCTTTTATCATTAAAACGTGCAGAATCCCGTCTTCCATAAATTCATCTGAAGCAGTTTGAAAACCAAGTTTTTTATAAAAACCTTCTGCTTGTGTTTGTCCATGCAGCTTTATCTTTGCAATTCCTTTTTCTTGCATGATTTTTTCCAGTTCTCTGATAATCACTTTGCCTAAACCGTACTTACGATAAGGTTTTAGGATGCAAATTCGTTCCAATTTACCTGTACCATCCACAATACGCACCCGACCTGTGCCGACAGGTTCATTCTCATGGCATACCAAGACATGCTGACATTGTTCCTGAAGAGTGTCAAATTGATCAAATTCTTCAGACTCAGGTACTTGCTGTTCATCAATAAAGACCGACTTTCTAATATTAAGAGCAACTTGTAAGTCATTTTCAGTTGTTATTTTTTTTATATGCATTGTTTATCAATCCTTTTCTGATATTAGTCTGAACCAGGTGAAGCATTTATATGGTCTTATACTAGTAAGAATAAAATATTTTTATTGCAATTACAACAAAAATGCAGGTTTTTTTAAGATAGTGGGCATTTTGCAAGAGAAAGAAATTGAGAAAGCTGGTTTTAGTAGTGAATGTCGAAGCGGAATTAATGCGAACTATTACGCCACTTATCAGTTTGGTATCTCTTGGCGTTACACTTCTCACTTTTGGTGCCTTTGTTTTTTTGTGATTAACATTTGAAGAAAGTTCTCAGAAAAAATCCCCTAGCCATAAAAGTCAGGGGTTTTACTTTGTTCTTCCCTGAAAAAGACTGATTTAATAAGGTTCTATGATGAGCCATTCTGATAAAAAATGTGTGTTTACTGAAAAGGTTCGTCCCCAATCTGTCCCCATAAAAAAACAGACCCTGTATGGTCTGTTTTAATTTTGCCTATACGTTTTGAGAAATTGTATTTCGATTGATCATTGTCGTGTTTCGATCGATTTTTTGTGGAATGAAAGTTGTATTTCTATTCGACTCCTCCATTGTTGTATTCCGATTTGATGCTGGTTTAATCAAGCTAGATGCTTCATATACACCTGCACCTAGAAGGATAATAGAGCTTATAACAATCATTTTTTTAACACTCATAAAGACACTCTCCTTTTTGAATATTATGTTGGGCTTGAAATGCCTTCCTGTAATATTCTGTTGCTTTTTCAAACTTTCCTCTTTTTTCATGAATCACTGCAAGGTTTTTAGTGAATTCTTCTACGAAAACAAACAACTGCTTTTCTTCAAATGCCTGTAGCATAGCTTGAATCTCTTCCTCATCATTACTTTCATATGTTGTTCTTATAGAACGTATTAATAAAATTTCGTGCGGGTTCTCTTTATGAGAGACAAGTTCCAAAGCTTTATCCACTAATTTGGATGCTTCATCATTTTCTCCTGTCTTATATAGTGCCCAACAGAGGTTAACATATATGACCGATTTTACATCGTCCACACCATCTTCTGATATTTCAAGAGACTCTTGATAATATTGGATAGCCTTTGCATAATCTTGTTTTTTTTCATAATTGTTTCCTATATTTAAAAGTGCCTTGGCAATCAACCTTTTATCCGCTATTTCTTCAGCGATGGAATAGGCTTTATTCAGATGTATTAATGATTTTTCATACTGCTTAAAATCATCATAATTTCCTGCTATTACAAATAAGCATTGAACTTTTCTAATCTTGTATAACTCATACTGATCGTATATTTCAAGCGCCTTTATGATGTGATGCATAGAAACATGAGTTTGTTTCATAATATAGTAGGCTTCAGCCACCTTGAAGTGAAACTCCGCTTGCTCAATATCATCGACAACCAGTGCGAGCTGCCGCTCAGCGATCTTGTAATATTGAATGGCCTGTACATATTCTTTTATACTGAACTCATACATTCCACGAAAAAACGCGTTGTAATACTGCAGCATGCCGGACAATTTATGGTTGGAGTTTTCTATTTTATCTACTAAGTCTGCTATGGATAAAGAGCGCTGCTCTGAGGGTTTAATATAATCAAGCATAAGCTGATGACGAAAGCACATCAATTGATAGTAAATCAGTAAATCCTGGTCTTCTTCCATTCGTTCAATTTCTTGTTCTACCTCAGCTTTCAAAATCTCTGCATCTGGAACACTAAATTGACGAATCATTTTATACCATTCATTTATTTTCACACCAACATGTGAAGAAAGAACTTTCTCCATCCCCTTACTCCCCTTCTACAATATTTCCTTATATTACATTTATTATGACATACAGAAATTTACAAGGCACCGAAAAGAAACCGCAAAAAGAACCAGTGTACATCAATAAACCTTTGGCACATGTCTTTATCCTCACAAAACAAAAAGGCAGACTCATTTCAGTCTGCCTTCATCTTCTAGATTTCCATGAGAATACCTTTTGTCTTCAGGTAATTTGCATTGAATCTAGCCTTTTTTCTTTTAATATTGCATACAATTTCGTGATGTCTAGATCGATCACCTAGCTATATGAGCATCAGGCTACCGTCATATAATGATGAAAGTACTCTTTTCATGGATAACTTTCGACTATTTGTTTAAACATTTTATATCTCCTCCTGAATGTGATTTACTGTATTCAGGAGGAAGCTTTATCTGTTTTTACCACCACAATCATCCTTTCACAAGATATATCATGTTTCTGTTTATTCAAAGACTACCATGACCTTTACCTAAGTTAAAGCCTCCAGCAACTCTTCATAAGTCATCTTGCCCAACGTGAATTTTTCTAGTGCTATATATGTATTCTCCGCTGAGGTATTCATTCTATTATGACAGTCATTCACTAGCTCATGTTCATTTGGTAATGGTTCATGTATATGTTCTGTTTTTCGAAATGCTTCATAGTATCTTATACCAAATATTCTTTGGGACATCGCATTGATGTGAATTCCGTCCGGATTAGGTATAAGGCTTTTCGCAGTAACATAATAACAATTTTCATGATGATTTACATATTTTTGTAGTATCTCATTGATCAGTTGATGTTCCACACATCCTGCGCCAAATGCTGTCTTTCCTAAGAAATCGCCCAAACCACCTATCACAAGCGGAATGTTAGGTACAGATAATTCAGTTCTCAGTTCATGAAATAATCTTCGTATTTTTTCATCGTATTCTTTGTATTTCCCATCTTGGCTGTCACTTTCTCCTTGATGCCATAATATTCCGGCCAATTCGCTATCTTCCCTTGCAAATTTAGCTTCATTTATTGCATGACGAAATAATGCCCCATCTCGTGACCACTCATCAATGGAACTGCCACCTTCGGCACATGGAATAAGACCAATTTTTTCTCCCTCATGATCCTTACACCAAGTCTCCGCGAAGGAAGCCGCCAGTCCTACACCAGCTACCGACCTATCAAAATGAATAGGTTCAGTCATCATTTGCCATCTTCCATTTCGCAGCATCATGATTCTTTCATTATAAATTGGCGGCACTTCATGCTTAAAGCCTCGACCCGCCATATTAGATTGTCCAATTAGTAAAAATGACTTCATATTTTTCTCCCCCTCTCTTCATTTTTCATATTTTTGTTGAAAGAACAGTAAACAGTAATTACTTAGGGTAAGATCCTGATGCATCTATCAATCAGGTGGATCGACTATGATCAATCCACTTAAACCATTTTAACAAGAAGAAATCTCTTGTCCATGTTGTCATATGGGCTGACGTTAAACTTGTGAAAAAAACATATTCATGTATAATACAATTGATGTATCATACATGAATTTTAGGAGGGTGACCTTTTTGAAAAGAGAAGATGCCTTAAAACTAAGATCAGATATTAAGAAAATGATTATAATAACTGGGGTTTTTGAATCTCAAAATTTGCCCAATGGACCATTTGAAAAACCTCTACCAACTTCTCAAATGATGGCGTTAGAGGAAATAGAGATGGAAAAATTAACTGTTTGGCAACTATCCAATAAACTTAGATTAGAGACTTCAACTGTAAGTAGATTGGTAGATAAGTTAGTAAAAAAGGGACTTGTTTATCGTGAAGTAAATGAAAAAAACAGAAGAGAACTTTTTCTGCACCTCACAGAAAAAGGTCACATTACTGTTAATCGCTTAAGAGAACAATCCCTTACATTTTATCAACGTATCCTTAATAATTTATCAGAATCAGAACAAAAAATAGTTGTGGATGGTTTTGAATTATTTATTGATTCTATTTCTAAGTCTTTTGATTAGAGTGAGGTAAATCATACCCTTTGGAGGATAAAATGAGTTTGGATTTTGAACGTCCTATTATTGAACTAAAAGAGAAATTTGATGAATTAAAGAAAATGATGAAAGAACATAATGTAGATTTATCATCAGAAATTCAAGAATTAGAAAAACGTTTAAATAAAATGCAAGATGAAATTTATTCTAATCTTACACCTTTTCAACGAGTTCAAATTGCAAGGCTACGTAACCGGCCCACGACATTGGATTATATACCTTTATTGTTTACAAACTTTTTCGAACTTCATGGTGATCGATTATATGGTGATGATCAAGCAATGATAGGTGGTATTGCAAAATTTAAAGGGATGCCCGTTACGGTTATTGGTCATCAAAGAGGGAGAAGTACAAAGGAAAATATAGAAAGAAATTTTGGAATGGCACATCCAGAAGGTTATAGAAAAGCGCTAAGACTGATGAAACAAGCTGATAAATTTAATCGCCCTATTATTACATTTATTGATACAATTGGCGCCTATCCAGGCAAAGGGTCTGAAGAACGTGGAATTTCTGAAGCGATAGCTCGAAATCTATTGGAAATGGCTACACTTAAAGTGCCAATTGTTTGTATTGTAATTGGAGAGGCATCAAGTGGTGGAGCTCTTGGTATTAGTGTCGGTAACCATATCCATATGTTAGAGTATTCATGGTACTCAGTCATTTCGCCAGAAGGAGCAGCCTCTATCCTATGGAAGGATGCTAAGTATGCTCCAGAAGCTGCTAAACACATGAAAATTTCAGCAAAAGATTTAAAGCATTTAGGAATTATTGATGAAATTATTCCTGAAATTAAGGGTGGAGCACAAAATGATATAAAATCACAGGCAAAATTGATTGAATCTGCAATCGAATCATCTCTTAAAAAATTGATACGATTATCCTCGGAAGAGCTTATACAACAGCGATATGAAAAGTATAGACAAATAGAGAATTATAAATGAAAATATTTAAAATCCGTATCGGATTATCTTCCATCAATACTTTTTCTGAAGGTTCTCAAATCCTCCTCATAAAAAACAGACCATTCAGGGTCTGTTTTCATTTTGACTATATGTTTTGGGATTCTCCATCTCTCAATCGCTGCGCCATATCTAAAGCAAAATAAGTCAAAATGCCATCGCATCCGGCGCGTTTGAACGCCATTAATGATTCTTCAATTACAACATTTGCATCAAGCCAGCCATTCTGAATAGCTGCCATCAACATTGAATATTCTCCACTAACCTGGTAGGCAAAAGTAGGAACTTTAAATTCAGATTTCACCCGATGTATGACATCTAAATAAGGCAGCCCTGGTTTTACCATGACCATGTCCGCGCCCTCATTCAAATCAAGCGCTACCTCTCGAAGGGCTTCATCGCTATTGGCAGAATCCATTTGATAGCTTTTTTTATCCCCAGACAATACATTCCCCAGAGCTTGACGGAAAGGACCATAGAAGCCGGATGCATATTTTACCGCATACGATAGAATTCTTGTATTAACCAGTTCCTTTTCTTCTAAAGCACTCCGTATAGCACCTATACGCCCATCCATCATGTCAGATGGAGCTACAACATCAAAACCAGCTTCCGCAAGTATGATGGCTTGTTCGGATAATCTACTTACACTTTCATCGTTTACGACATAGCCATTACGTAAAATTCCATCTTGCCCATGAGTGGTGTAAGGATCTAATGCAACATCACCGATTAATCCCAGTTCCGGAAATGCCCTCTTAAGCTCGCGGGCAGCCCGACAAATCAAATTATCCGGATTTGTCGCCTCACTCCCATCAGCATCTTTTTTTTCTGGATCGATAACAGGAAATAGCGCAACTGCTGGAATTCCCAATTCTACTGCCTGTCCCACGTGCTCAATAAGACGATCTAGTCCGACTCGCAACTGCCCTGGCAGCGAAACAATTTCTTCCTCTCCCGGTTGTTCCCGAACAAAAACTGGCCAAATGAAGTCATCAGCCGACAACCGATTTTCGGCAACCAATCTGCGGCTCCAGTCATTGTTTCGATTTCTTCTCATCCGAGTGGACGGATAACTCTCCATTAATATCATCTCCTACTGTTTTTTACCTAGTGGTTTTATTATTGCTCAATTATATACCGACTTTAAACAAAAATCCCGATTTTCGGCTGGAATTAACTTTTTCCTGTCTATATAGTACCTTAGATTGCTGACTTAAACCTTAACAGACGTAACGATCCACTTTGCAGAACACTTTCATCGTTTTGGTCCTAAGAATACTTAGAAACAACCTGATGGATAAAAACTGAACAAATATTCATTACCCACAAAACAAAAAAACCTTGCTAGGCAAGGGTTTAAACGATGATTCCGACTGGGCTCAAACCAGCGACCTCTACCCTGTTGTAGAATCCTGTGATTATCACCGATATCCTCTATTCACTTATAAGCCTTGATACATAAGCTTTCCTTACCCTTCTGTATTCTCTGGTGTTCCTTCGTATTTTTTTAAAACCGAAAAAAATGTTACCTTTTTATACACCTGTTTTAAGCTTTATCACCATTAATATATTTCACCAACATAGCTGCTGCGTACATAAAGAATGCAGCGATTAAACCATTCACCATACTTCCAAAAACTACAATCAAAATCTGTCCTGCGTAATCTGTCCATGTCTTATCTGGAAATACAGCAATGTTCCATATACTCACCAGCATATAGAATCCAGTCACAACGATAAACGTCCAAACAACTAACTTTGATTTGAGCATTTATTGACAATCCCCCAGTATCCATTTTCTTCTATGATAACATGGGTTCTTTTCAAATTCTCAATCAGTACAAAGATTATTTCATCTAGATTGATGATTAATCCATTCCAACAAAAATTTCTTCGTCTGCGCTGCTGGATAATACCACTTGTTCCCTATCTTCCTTTTAGGAAAGTTCTCATCAAAGAAAAACTCTTTTTGCATTGTGTTCATACACATGCTCGTTTGACGTTCAAGTTCTTTCGTATTCCAAAATAGCAACTCATTGTCTAATTTTTTTAAATGTTTTTCTAACTCCTCTAAATAAATCTTTCTAACTTCTTCTTTGTCAATTTTAACCTCAATCACTGTCTTCTTTCCTTTCGATTTCAAATAATTCATCAAAAAGTATACGACAGAGATATTGAGGTTTCTATAGCCCTGATTAGCTTGGATTAAATTACAGTAACTTGGTTACATTTATCAAAAATTAATACTCTTCAGCTACTTGCTTGTATGAATTTATCTCTACTGTAATGATGTTTTCTTGTTATCCTTTCAAAACGTATATGAGCAATACACAGAATTGGTTTCTTCAAATAGCTTTAAATTCTCTATTTTTAAACAATCGAAAGTACCTATAGCAATTTTGAGTATAGCTTTACTTTTCATTACCATGTCATACTGAATAACCCGATCGTCCAAGCTTAAAATATCTTTCATAAACATTGCATGTAATTCGAATCTATTATCCTCATATCTAAAGCTAAGTATTTTCATTTTTAATCCCCCTAATTTTATTTCCTTAATTATACAGAGGATTTAGATAGAATGAAAAAAATACCGTAGCTTTAAGTTACACCCATCCTTCGTTCAGCACTTAATGGCAGCTTTCGCCTTTCAGATACATGTACAAATAGGAAAGCATAGTGGTATCCTATCCTCATTTACCATCGACTGAGTCACTACCCTTTTAAGTTTAACGTGTGTTAGCGCATTCCACGACAGTCTTATCCTTAAAAATGGCATCACTAAAGACAACACATTGATCCAGGAGTATAGACTGATTCTATTTAGTTAGGTGAGGTAAACTTTACTTGCCTCGTAAAATGCACGACCTATTGAATACAAACTAAATTAAGTTAGAATGGGCTGGTATCACAGAGCATACCAACCCATCAGATTAGATAGTGCGCCAACACTTTTCTAATCAGCTAGAAATGACGATCATGAGCAGTAGGAATAGCCCTAATGTGCTCATGATTGTTACAAATAGTAACTCATCAATTAACCTTGCATCTAAAAAGAAATTGAATACAATATTATTGAATTCATTGATGATGTAAAGAATGAATTCAATCAAATAAATAAAAAATTAGATAGACAAATAGCCACTTACATTGATGTGTAGATGGTTTTTTCATGCATAAATATGCCCTTTTCAAGATGTAAGAAATTAGTAACTCATCGAATTAAACAAAGACAAACAGCATGTGATTTAAAGCCCATTTATTCTAATTTATGTAAAATCAATTCCTTTCTGTGATATCCTCACTATTGAAAAATGATTAGAAAGGAAGTATTCCAATGAAAAAGTTTTTTGTTAAGATGTTGCTAGTTCTTATATCAGCAGCAGTATTTGTTCCAACAACAGCTACATATGCAACAGAAAACGTCGATCAGAAAGAAGATTTGGTAGTAACTATCAATCCCACTGAACTTCAGAAACAACTTGCTCTAAGGGATGTACCTTTAGAAAAACAAGAAGACTTGCTTCAAGCATTTAAAGCTATTGAGAATGCTAACAATGATCCACTTGCTACTACAAATGGCCCTAAGGGTGCGGCTATTAAGGCAGCAATAAAAGTAATTAAAGGCTTAGTGAATAACGACTGGGCAAAATGGGTTTTACAGCAACGTTTTGGAAAGGAAGCTGTAAATGGTACTGTCAAAAATGCAAACAAGATCATTAAAGAATTAGAAAAAATTATTGATACTCCAAAAAATGCAGCTGGTAGGGCTCGAAAGGTTGTTTCTGCAGAGCTTAAAAAACATATAGACTCAGGTGTAGCTGATACAATTGGACTTGTTGTTGAATACATCGTTCTCACTGCTGATTTACTCATACTTTAGATAAAAGGATGGTGACTAAATATGTCACAAAATCAATTCATTCAGTTCCAAAAATCAAATGGTTTAGACGATGAAGATGTTCAATTCCTCATTACTCTCTCAGGAGCATTTTGCACCTGTGAAGAAGAAAACAAAAAGGCATATGATATAACAAGGACAGCGTTCATTAGACACTTTGGTGAAGAATTAAACCTTTCAGATATTGAAGGAAATACTAGAGAAGAATATGAAGAGATCATCAATCAATTTCTAAGCAAGAAGGATAAAAAAATCAATGTGGACGAGCTTTTACAATCTTTTTATGATGCAGATATGATGGATGGATTAAAAAAGAAATTCAATTAATGGCCTTGGTTTGAAGGTCTTTTTTATTGCCATCAATTACATATAGGCACCTCTCTTTAGAAATACTTGAACATGGAGGTGTTTATAGTGAATGAAAGAAAAAAGAAATTGGAATAGATTGAAGATTACAAAGTAGTTGTTGATGATATTGGCCAAAAAGACAAATTAATTAATCTTATCCTCAAGACGTGGTTTAGGGTTGCCGTCTTTATCTGTTTGATAATCAATGTTCTCAAATTCACGGGCTAAATTTGGTGTTCTCAATGGATCAATGACTATTTCATCTAAATCACCAAGCCATTCCTCACCATATTGAACCGAGTCAGGGCCTTTCTTTGCTCCTGAAACCCTTCTAATGCCGTGTTCCTTTTTAAGCTCGGCTATACTTTTTGGTTCAGCGCTATCGGCTGTAATCTCATTGCTTTCATAGCTTTTGATTTAATCCACTTTGCTAGTTCTCTGTTAGAAACTTTGTGATCATATAATTCATCAAGTGCATATATTTTGCTTCGCTTCTTGTCATAATGCCATCTGACGAAAGCAAGCGGATCTGGACCATAACCAAAGTCAACACCTTGACGTATATTGTCAAAGGAGCGGACCATATCATCAGTTATGCTGCCTTTCTTGATATGATGGTTATCGAATGGAACAACGCCAGTTCCAATTGCTTCCCCAAGATATTCCCATCTATACTTCTTATCATTTTTGACTTTAGTTGTCTCAGCCTCATTGATAAAACGCTTTTGATAGATGAGGGTTGTCTAGGTATGTTGAATGATGAATATACGTGTTCTCAGCAGGGAATGACGTTTCATACTTCTTGTTAACCCAATTTTGCTTACGCTTTGGCGGGTTATAAGTGTAATAGAACGTATAATCAAACTTCCCTGCTCGTTTACGTGGGTTCTCTGTCTTTATTTTGTGTGTTAGTTCTTCACGTAGAACCGAGTTCATAATGGTGCTTACTTCTTCATCTGACTTAAATTCTGCAAGCTCTTCTATCCACATGACACCGATTGGAAAATCAGCGTCTTTGATTGATTTGAGCTTTTCAGGATCATCAGCACCTGCAAAATATATCTTGTTCCCTCTTGGCTTGTATATGATCTCTAACCTAGAAGGAACAAACTTGAATAGATGAGAGACACCCAGCGTTACCGTTGCTTGCTTTATCTGTGCGAAAACTGATTTAACAAGCGTATTCTGTACTTTACGCAGCACGAGAGCGGAAACAGGGTATTCAATAATATCTGTTACCACATCATTACCCACGCTGAATGATTTACCAGAAGCACGGCCACCCTTTAGAACGTAATGAAGATGCTCTTTTGCTCTTCTGTATCTCCAAAACTCACGAAATGCCGGTACCAGCACTTCCGATACTTTAGTCATCGTCATCACCTATATCATCAACAATGTAAACTGGAGCAACGTCACCTAATTCCATTTTCTCGACTTCGGCTTTTGTTTTATCAATGTTCAAGCGCATCTGGTGCCGCCGCACTCTACCTTTAAGCCGATGCTTGGTGTAAAGAATTATCGGAAGCAGTTTACAAAGAACAAAAAACACCCCGAAGGGTGCTTAAATTAGTTTGTAAAGTTCTTTAATTGATTTAGCATAGTTGAATTCATGAGCTTCATTACAATCTTTTGAATCAAATTCAATCTTTTCACCGTTCTCAAAAGTAAAAGTCAAATTAGCTTCTCTTCTTCCACTAAAAGTAAGATTTTTTTTAACAATCCTACTCTTATAGAAATCCAAAGCGAATCGTTCCTCTTTTTGTTTGGCAATGAGTAAACCAGATTCTAAGAAGAAATAATGTTCGGCACTATTGTTATTGAAGGGGTTTTTAGAATAAATAAATTTAATTTCATCTCCCTCAATAAATTCATAAACTCCTTTAGCCATAATCTCATAATAGTCATAATTTGTGTCCGTTATGAAATTTTGAAAATGATTTTTAAAGATCTCAACATATTCCATTTTTTCACCTCCCACCTTTTTATCGGCAGAAAGCGAACACAGGGAACTATTCGCATAATTTGTCGAACGAAATTCACTCTTTTTCTTTCTGTTTCCTAGCGTGGACTTGCTCAAATGTTATTAACATGGCATTTGCATAACCTCTGTTCTTTCTGTCCTTATTAAGGAAAAATAGAAAATAAAAAAGCGTACCGCCTGTAAGGAGAATACCAAAAAAATTTATTACTTCACTTAATCTAGAAAGCATTACAAGAAATGCTACGAATAAAGGCATAATTACATTTAGATACCTTCTGTCAGGAGATAAATTATTATCAATTTGAGTAAATCTTGCTATTGCGAATTCTAGACATTCAATGTTTAAATCAGAGAGTGATGAGACACTTTTTATATAATCTTTCTTTGCTTTACCTTGTTTAAACTCTTCAAAAAAATAAGAAAGTAATTCCTCATTTCGGTAAGTGTAGATGACATCTTCTAACTCCATTAACTTTTTTGAGTAAATTTCATCATCTATTTTTTTTATTTTTTCACTTCGTATTTTATTTTTTTTTGCGTGTTTCTTTTTTTTACCCAACTCTACTCACTCCTCAATATCATTATCGGATAAGATTGATAAAGTTGAGGAGTCTACGAAATTTGTCGAACGAATCCCAAGCTCGCAAGGAAGTGAAAATATATTAATTTGTGGTGACACGTGAATATTACGCCTCCCCGTCCTGCCTTCCATTTTACACTACGGATTTTTCCTCTTTCAACAAGTGCACAAAGTGGCAATATTGGCATAATTGGTCGATGATATTATCTTTCATCTGACGGACCTTTTCACGAGACAGGCCCAAGTGAAGTCCAATGGCACGATAACTCATACCTTCCATCATGCAGTCATAGACCACACGGTTCTTTTCTCCTTCGATTTTACTTGCTGCTGCCTCTATTGCATATACACGCTCTTCAAATTCACGAAGACGTTTAAACAATCTTTCTTCCCTCATATCCATGTCACGCAATTCAGCTTGACTTTTTCCTTTGCTCCCTTTCGGTAAGGTTGCCTCGATGCCGTATTGAGCAACGCCCCAGCTGCGCATAGGAATGTCGGTGCCATATAAAACACGCTGGAGTCGCTGAACCTCTTTCGTCATCCAGTGATAATTGCGAATGAGTCCTTCAATCTGTTTTTTATTCATGGTGCCACTCCTTTCTAAGAAATAAAAAAAGGACACCAATCAGCACCACTAAAAGGTGTTGATCAGTGTCCGCAGGCTCTCCGTCTTGGACTATTTCAAACAATCATGTCTGTCACACTATCTAAATACTTTGAAACCATACAAAAATACACAAATCAAGCTGATTTGTTATTTTCTTCTTCGATATCTTTTATACAAACCTCAATCATTTCCTCTATAAAAGATAATCTGGTTTTATTACCTGAAAATAAAAAAATGATGTTAATCAAAACAAACACAAATAATAAGGTTATAAATATATAAGTCATAATACTATTCATAAGTGGATTAGCTTCAGGATTACCAAAGTAGTTAATAACAGCTTCTTGTCTGATAACAAAAACAAATAAAGGACCTGAAATTAATGCAATTAATGTTTGCATAATTGTTGCAAAATTCCCCTTACTGTTTTTAGCCCTTACATATGCTTTGAGCATCCTTAGTTTAGTTAAGTCATGTTTAGTATATGTTAAGAGTTGTTTACGAAAGTAATCTAAATTTTCCATAAGATCTTCTTTATTAATTTTCTTTTTTTTAGTTTCATTTAGAAATTGATCTTTATTATAAAGAATCGGAATATCTAACCATTCATATATATTTTTAGGTACTTTCAAATATTCGGGGTTAATTTTAAATAATGATTGTATGATAAATACATACATTAATAAATATATTGAGAAAACCCAAAAATTATATGACAAAGTATTATCTACAAACACATTGATAAGCATTGTTATAATCATAATAATAAATAATATGCCTATCATTGCGACGTAAAAGTTTATTTTTTTTAAAAATTTGATTAATCTTATCTTTAAAATATCTCAAAACAGAAACACCCCTAGTATCATAAAATAGTTTCATCAAGCTGCGATTTAAATGCTTACTTAAAAGAGAACGCTAATAATTATTGTTGACTATAATCACCTTTATACATTTTACTCAAAAATTGTATATTTTTATAGAATTAAATATACAAATCTCAAATTCAGAGTTTTAACTAAGCCTCTAGCTTAAGTATACTTTTAAAAAAACGAACGCAAGTTCTTATTTTAGTGTATAATATGTTTATTCCCGTACCTTGAAGGCATGACGGATCTTAGAAAAAATTTCGCTATAGTTTAGAAATGCACAAAGCAGCTTCGGTTTCGTTTCAATGCCTGAATGGTATATGGAAGATTTACAGAAATATTATTTGTGGTGGAGGAAAGAAAAAATGAAAGTTGGTGAAGATTGGGAAGGTGGAACTTTTGAATTCTTATTCCACAACGGAAGTGGAAAACCATTTTATTATACAACCCCAACTGCTCGATGGGATAAGTTCAGAAAGAAAGCTGAGATAAAAAAATAAGACTTCATGATCTAAGGCATACAATGGTTACTCTTCTTATTGAAGCTGGAGCTCAAATGAAAGCCATACAAAAAAGAACTGGTCATGAAAGCCTCAAGGTACTTTCTGATACCTATAGTCATGTGACAGAAAAAGTTGATAAAGATACAGCTGATAAATTCGATGTATTTAAAACAGCTCGGAGCGAAACCGCAAATTAATTTAAATAATTTTTAGGCCATTTGATCAATTTCATAACTTTTTTTGAAAGAATGGCCCCACAATGGCCCCACAAGTCTAAATCTTTGTTTTATGAGAAAAGATAAAAACAAAAAAACCCTTGCTACACAAGGGTTTCAACGATGATTCCGACTGGGCTCGAACCAGCGACCTCTACCCTGTCAAGGTGAATGACCTCACCCGAAGCAAACGGACGTTCTCTGAAAAAGACTGATTTAATAAGGTTCTATGATGAGCCTTTCTGATAAAAAATGTGCATTTCTGAAGAAAACTGAAAGGGTTCGTCCCCAATCCGTCCCCATAAAAAACAGACCCCTAAAGGCCTGTTTTTTATTTAATTTATCTAATGAGAAACCTTTATCTGCAAATAACATTGTAGTTCAGCTTTTGCATTAATCGTGCTGTCCATCCTCTGCCCTTTTATTGGTAACACCTTGAGAAATTCCCTCGTGTAAATTACTATCCCGTTTTAACTCTCTCCTCCACCACTTAATTAAATAGTGATAGCAATCATTAAGACGCTCGTCAACTTTCGGGCCTTCAATGATTTTGACTTTCACCTCAAATCACCTCCTGCAAGAAAAACAAGTTTACCAGTAGATATAAAAAAGACCTGACTGAGTTTCAGCCAGGTTCATGAAGGGGTCAATCTAATTCTTATTATAACGAAATTGAAACAACAATTCAAACATACGTTCTCTTCAATTAGAGCTAATAAAAGAAAACGAAAAGCGCTGTATATATTTACAAAAATTCATTTTAATTCAAATCTAGTGTATGATATGTAAAACAGTTACTTATTAAATTGAGGTGAGATAATAGTGTTTACGCTAACTCCATACGGTAGATCTAGAATAAACAAGGGATTTCATTTAGTCAGTGATAATTGGAACGATTTTGGGTTCTACACCCTATTTAAGCTTTTTTATATAGATGATCTTAACCATGAAACAGAAATAGGTCATTTAAAAATTGGGTTTAGAGGTCAAGAAGCAGGGGCTACCTCTTTACCTACTAATTTTTATGAGTTAGGTGATGAATATTTTTCATTGGGTTTTTTAGATTATTATAGCAACCTTCGCGACTTAGGGGATGAAGTAAGAATAAAATGTTTAAAAGGTTTAAACGACATTGCATACAATGAACAGATATGTAAGCAAGTAATTAATGAAAAAGTTGTAATAAAATCATTGTTAAGAGAAACAAACATAAAAACAGTAAATAATCAATATAGAAGGATTGCACATGGGGGATCTACTCTAACTGAATTTAATTTTAATTTTAATATTCCAGGCATCCAAGACTCTTTTAAATTTGAAGTTATTCCTGAATCTCTCCCCCCTACTAATATTCATACAATTATTGGTACTAATGGTTCTGGTAAAACCACAACCCTTAAAGGAATCGTTTCAGGTTATTTAAATGAAGAACTAAATGAAGATTTTTCAAATGCAATTTATATATCTTTTAGCATTTTTGATAAACATAATTCTACTGATGATATTCGCAAAGATTATTATTATGTCGGGGCTAAAGATGGGTTAAAAACAAAGTCACAAGAAGATTTAAAAAGAGAGTTTAATAAATCAATATGTAATATTTTTTCAAAGAAAAGGTACTATATCTTTGAGAAAGTTTTTAATATTTTGCGCGCAGATTATAATTTAGATAGCATCGGCTTTAATGAGTTATTAAGTGATTTTTCATCTTCAGTGTATAATGATCCCCTTAATACTGATATTCAAAATACAGAGTTTAGTAGGGTATTTAGCACTTTGAGTTCTGGGCATCAAATTATTTTGTTGTCTATGGCAAAAATTGTAGAGTTAGTAGTTGAGAAAACCTTAATCATTATTGATGAGCCCGAAACACATCTTCATCCCCCACTACTATCCGCTTTTGTTCGTGCAATATCTGATATTACAACAACTCATAATGCAGTAGCAATTTTAGCAACTCACTCACCGGTTGTATTACAAGAGGTTCCTAGATCATGTGTATCGATTATAAGAAAATTTGGAAGTAATATAGCAATTCAGAAACCTCGGTTTGAAACATTTGGAGAGAACGTTGCAGTTTTAACTGAGGAAGTATTTGGTTTAGAAATTCCTAAAACAGGATTCCATACACTATTGAGGAAAAAAGTTGAAGAACTTAGAAACTACGAAACCGTTCTTGATGCCTTTAATAATGAACTTAGTATTGAAGCTAAGTCAATAATTAGAACATATTTAAATGAATTAGAATTAGAGGATTAATCAATGTATAAATTGAATTTGCCTAAATTTAAAATTGAAGATTATTTCGAAGAACTTTTAGTAGACCGACATAACAATACTAAAAACAATTTTCTTACGAATCGATTAATTGCAGCAAAAGAAAGATTCGTTGAAGCTGAAAATTCATATTTTAACTTGGCCTCTACTAAGTCTCTTCATCAAATCAATCCTATAGATAGTATTAATCTTCCTGAGATGGAAAAAGGGGTAGAACATAATATTAGTACTTCAGAAATGAAGAAGGTTTATGAAGAATATTTTGTTGATAGGCCCTTTTCAAAAAAAATTGGTCGAGAAGTATATGAATCTATTCTTGCAAATTCGGATTACAACCTATGTCCTTATTGTTCACAAAGAGAAGTAAAAACAGTTGATCATTTTCTCCCCAAATCAAAATACATGCTGTTCGCAATAACACCAATAAATTTATTACCTTGCTGCTCAGATTGTAATAAAGAAAAGCTTGATAAACAGAGCCTTGATGAAAATGAAATGCTGATACATCCTTATTTCGATGACTTAGATGAGATCGATTGGTTGAATTGTAGAGTAATTGAAGATACGTTACCTGTAAACTTCACATATGAGGTCTCTGATTCAATAACAGACTACACCTTACGTTCACGAATAAATTATCAATTTAACTTGTTAGAGTTAGGTAAACTATATGCTGATAATGCCGCTAGAGAATTCACCAGAAGATTGACTTCTCTAATTAGAGAGTATAATTCTAATCCTACGAACAAAGCAAAAGATTTTTTAAATGATAACTACCTAACAAATAAATATGTAAATTTAAATTCGTGGCAAACAAAATTATTTTTAGCACTTAAACAATCTGAATGGTTTGCTGAATTTGCTCTTCCAAGATTAGAAGAATTTTATATGAAGAAATAAACATTCTAATGATTACTCTTGTGTTACCTTAATAAAAGAGTTTTAAACAGCGGTTTTATTGAACAAGAATTTATAATATTCCAGAAAATCAGGACATCTATTTTTCACTTAAACTAAAAGAGAGACAATTGCCTCTCTTTTTCACCTTTTAATATTTGTAAATAATCAAATAATTTTTTACAATAGTACTTGTTTGTATATATCTTTTGTTATTGTCGGTATTAGTATTGTCCTCTAAAGCAATGCAATATTCTCTTAACTAAGTCTAGCAGTTCCTTAATAAAGGAAACTTGTTTCCATAGCAATATTTTCTCCGAGATTCACTAAAAGTGGGTCATCATTTTTTTCTAAAAATTTAGCTATTTGATGCAGAATCTCACTAATTTTTTCGTTGATCGGCATATTTTGATTTAATAAGAAAATGCAGAGAATCGTATCAGCTACTTGATAAAGCACATCTTCATCTTTTGTATTTTCAATGTGATATTGCATCTTTTTAAATAACCATTCAATTTCTTTCAAATCAACCATCGGGTAATACTGAATTTTATACAGATTACCTTCATCAAGGACGTCCAATTCAAATATGGCTTCAAGTTCTTCTTTGCTTAAATGAACTTCAGAAAGTTCATTTTCACCTTCTGCTGCTTCTTCATCAACAGTGTACTCAACTGTATAAAGCCCCTCAATGAATTCATCAAAGGAATCTGCTAATTTAAAATCTTCTTCCATCTCAACATCAAAATAATGAATTGCAGGATTCTCTTTCGTTTTTCTATAATCCATAGCTACCCAAGTATGGCCATCCCCGTTAATCAAAACAAGCCCTTCTGGCAGCTCCCACTCTTTTATTAAGTAGGCACTATCCATAATCCCTTCATCTTCAGCAATTCCCAGCAGGTGATTAAATTGAATATGATCCTCAGCCCATGAATTAGAGTGAGTGGTTGGAAAAGCATTATGAATGGTATTACCACCATTCTGCTCTAATATGAGCTTTTTATATGTATCTGGCAAAGTGACACCAAGTTTCTTTTCAGCCTTAGCTACTTCTTCTGCAGTGATCTTTTTTAACGTATAGTAACCTTCTTCGTCTATTTCCCAAAAAGATTTCAAAGTTTATTTCCTCCTAGTGTCATTTAACAAAATTCTTTTGCGAACTTATATTCTATCAAACTGTTTTTGGTGGTGATTGTATGTCTGATCTCGAGAGAAAGATTTATCGAATTATTTATAATATGAGCCGCTTCCGTAAGAATCCAACAATTGATGATCTGAAAAGAAAAACAGGTAAAGACGAGAAGACTGTTAGGAAAGCAGTCAAAAAACTTCTGGAAAAAGAAGAATTGAAATGGGATAAAGAGAAAAGAGAATGGCGGTTTTAGTATCAGCTAACTACTGTCTGCTACACTAAAAAGAGCAACTTCCAAGTCAGAAGTTGCCCCTTTATCTTAATCTTCAGGATCCTCAAAGATGCCGAGAATTTCATTGACGTCTATTTTATAAAGCTCATACAGACGGTCTTCCGTCACTTCATCATCATCTAATATTCTTGAATTGTAATATAATAGAATTGTTTGAATTTGGAATTTTGCCTTATATCTTCAAGTCCCCATATAATTTCAAATCATATGCTGCTGCCAAACGTCGCAGTGATGTCTTTTCCATTTGATTGGTGGAAGTCGCAAAATTTTGCTCAATTTGTTCTTTAACATAAGCTTCAATTTCTTCATCTCTAAAATTATCAATATTATAAACAACTAAATCGATTTTTCTTGAATTATTGAACTCTTCATTAAGAATATCGCCGATATTGTTATAATTCTGCCTATTAAATCTGCTTATACTATTTTGCATTTCCTCTAGAGAACCATGGTTTTGTATTCTTTGTAAAATCTTTTCCTTTTCTTCTGTTGTAATATCAACTTTTTCTAAATCAACATCCTTGACGTATTTGGCAAAAGGTATTCTGGAATGTGATGATTGAGAAGCAACATACCTTAAAGCTACATCAGTCATTATCTCCTGTTTACCGAAGACATAATCGTTCATGTAAGATATTGCATTGGGCATCTTATAAATATGAGCCTTGTCTCCTAAAGCCAAAACTATCGGTTTTCCAGTATCTATTTTGTCTTCAATCGCATCTAGTTCCTGTGGAGATAAAAGTACAGCATCTAATGAACCCTTTTTACCTTTATCGACAACAAGCTTTTTTATTACCTGATGATATTTCCGAACATGGTATGGCGATAACCCTTGATTAACCTTTGTCAATTCTTCAAACAATTTTTTGAAATTATCAGTTTTTAATAGTGTATAGTGCCACCCTTTATTATGATCACTTAATTTTTCTTCAAGAATCGATTCATTGCCTTCGTCTCTTTCAACAATTATTATACGTTGAGCTGATTTTCTGGAGTCTTCTTTTGGAAGTTGTGAAGCAAAGTCTGATATCATATTTTGAACATTTACATCTGTTAATGAATAGCCTAAAAAAATAATTGGAGATTGAACTAAAGCAGCAATTAATTTAGCACTTATCAAAATTGACTTCTTATCATAAAGATCATAGTCACTCTTAGTAATCACAATAGAGTTTGGATCTTCAACACTTCCATGAATTTTAAATAATTCTGACCATCCTTCTGTTTGGTCAAAAAAACCTCGGTGCCCAACATATGTGGTTATTTTTCCGTCATATTCATAATTAAAAATATCTTCTATAAATGTGTCATAATTAGTTGTAACAATAATTTGAGCTTTTCTTATGAATTGTGTGAATAGTTCTATTTCAGATTGACAGTCTTCCTTAAATTGATATGTTTTAAACTTTTCAGCAATAGATTTTTTAAATGGAGAGATTTTATCTTGATATGCAGTTTGAACATCTAAATTTGGCACTTTAATTTTTTCTTCCATAAACAATTCGTTAAATTGAGTTTCTATCTCCTGAGCCGCTCTTATATTTGTTAAATAAGTTAGTTCATCTTTAGAAATATTTTGATGTTCCTTTTCAATTTCACGGCTTATTTTACTAAGGTATCCGTAAAAATTCAAATTCTCATTCAATTTTTCCCAATATTCTTTTAATAGTTCATCCCAACTGGGGAAATTTTCTAAATATCTTTTTGACATACCTGATCCTATAAATATTATTGGATATTCATTGTTTTCCTCCAAGTTCCTCAATACACCCATTTTTTTGTCGCCCCTTTTAATCATTAATAACAAATGATTCGATATAAATTAGTCATTAGGATAAATTATACATAAAATATCAAAATAATGAAATAAGTAGGTATTCTAATCAGTAAAGTACCGTTTAATTTTTTAAGAGACTCTTTATTTTCCTTTCTGTTTCTGTTCCATAATTCCCATCAGAAACAAGCCCACGCATAAACAGGAAAAGAAAACGCACTAATTTATCATGAGCCTTATAACCAACTTCCCCTTAAAAAAAACCCTATCCCATAATAGACAGGGCTTTTACTTATTTCAATGATTTTTCAAGAACTGCTTTAGTCTTTGGACCATAGATGCCGTCTGCTGTGAGTCCATGCATCAATTGGAATCGTTTGACCGCATTTGCTGTTTTTGGCCCATAGTAGCCGTCTATTCCATTGTTTTTGGCTCCCTTTTCAGGATAGAAATATACAGCAGCCAGTGCCTCCTGCAATGCTTTTACTCCAGCGCCCTTTGTCAAAGGCTTGGTTACTTTAATAATGCCAGATGGCAAGTTAAACGATTTTTTAGGCTTACTCGCTTTTGGCTTGGATGGTGTATTTTTGACAGGTGTTGCTTCCACAGGCTTCGCTGTTGCCTTGTTACTTGTATGAGCGGTTGCAATACCCGCTTTGAAGCTGTCCCAGCGATTAAGCAACTTTCGTGGGCATTCTTTGCCGCTCCATCTCTTATGTGGCACAACGTTGGCCAATGGAATGCCTTGCTCAGTCATCAGCTGACGAATTAGCCATTGGGCGTTCTCAACTGCCTTTTCAAAGTCCCCATCAGCATTCTCACAAATTTCGATACCAATTGATCTCATATTGCCGGTTCCCCGACCATCTCCCGCATGCCAACCGTTTTCGTTTAGCGGCAAATGCTGATAGATACAATTTTCATCCACAGTAAAGTGCCAGCTTACCCCCGTGCTAGATCGCTTAACAAAACTAGCGTGATTAGCTGCGTCTGCTCCTTTTTTAGTATTAGCAGTATTGTGGACCGTAATATATAAAGGCTTCATGTAGTTGCCAGGACGGTTCTTGTTGCTTTTCGGAATATAATCTTTAATGATTTTTACCACGTTCATCGTCTCCTTTTTGGTCTATTAAACATAAAAAGAGCCACCTCATGGCAGCTCCTTACTTCGTTAATCCTTTTTGTTGCAGCGCTTCTTTTTGGGCTTTCCCTCGACTTGTCACATAGTTGTTTTTGAACCATGCGACAAGAGTTGTTACTAACGTAAAGACCATTGAGAAGGCAAGGTACAATGTCTCAGCCAACGAAGTGACTTGGTCCTCACTGATCGGCAAGATTGGCTTGCCAAATAGAATTAAAGTTTGGTTGATTAATGCCATAAAAAGAAGCACTGTACGGATCACAGTGCCTTTGTCGAAGTTTTTCATAATTGTTTCCTCCTACTATTTTAAATTCCGTTCAATTTTATCGAGTTTATCGATCACCACGTCATACTTCTCACTAAACTTTGCTAAGACTTCATTTTGTGCCTCAATTTGCTCATTGAGCTTGTTTTCTCTTTCTTTTGTCGTGTTGAGAACATAAAACAGAACCCAACAAAAAAGAACCGCAAATGGTCCTTGTGTCATCAAATATTGAGCCAAATCCATTTCCACCATACTCACCTACTCCCTCACTTGATCACCCCCTTAAAGAAGGCAAAATAAAAAGCCCCTCTAGGCTTCGTACTGTTCTCCCGTTATTTCTTGATAGTCTTCTTTGTTAATCCAACCGATTTCTACATAAAAGGCAATGTCTTCAGGACCGTAACACTTCCACTCCCAAAACTGCTTTATATCTGCAACTGTTGGATATATCATGATTTTTCACCACCCTTCAACTCCTGAATCTCAGTCATGAGTTGGGCCAATTGTTTCGCCATTTGTGCTTCGCGCAGTTTGGCTGCAGCTGCTTCCTTTGACAGTTCAGTCAATTGTTTAGTTAAGACCGCATTTTGCTGCTTTAGTAACTCAATATCATACGGCGGTTGCTCTGTTTGTAAGCTATCAATGTATTCTTGGGTTGCCGACTCACTCCATGTCTTACTTGAAGGATTGTATTTTGCGATGTACAACCCTTCTTGCGGTTGAACATCTGTAAAACCCTCTGGAATTTCAGCATCATCGGGTATTTCTTTATCTCCACCAGGTATATACTTAAATTCCTCATCGTACGCGTATATTGGCTTCATATGATTTATCCCTCCTTTGCCTTAAACATACAATTCACAACAATAAACTCAGTATTGCTGCTTGTGCTTTGTATGCAGAAACGTCCATCTGTAGCGATATATTGTCTACTATATTGAGGTCCTTTAAAACCACCGGTACTTGAAGCGACTCCAAGATTATAGAATGGAGCAACTGGTTCACATCCTTCTGGTAACGTAAAGGCAGGTACATCACCTAATGTCCCTCCGGCAATTGCTCCCTTAACAGTAACAGTTCCAAGCGCATCCTTTGCAACACGTACCCGATAATCATTATTGACCTCAGACTGATATGTTTTCCAACCGTTGCCGATCGTAGGATACTTCCAATTGATCTTTGCATCTGCGTCAGTAAGAACACGTTTCCAACCTGTAAAATCCCCCTCTGTATGGACAGTTCCGACCCAATGTGAATTATCGAAACTCCTGCATACATGGATGTCTTTTCTAGTTACAGCAGCTTCAACATCAATATTGAACCAACCTGAGTCGTTTATAGTCGGCATGTTTGTAAGGTATTGACCAGCTGCATAATAACGGCCAGGAGGCAATGATAAGACATCTGTTCCGTTTAATACTTTGGGGAGCGGTTTACGTTCACCTGAATCTTGCGTCAATTTATAGAGTTGGCCATTGTTCCATGTATCTTGTTCAGCTATTGTCGGCAGCCTCGTCCAAGTGATAGATATATGGCTAGAATTATAGTAGAAGTAATAGGCATTACCTGATGTGTCTACCGCAAAACCGGTTCCGATGTTGTTTTGTCCCACCGTCTGAATACCTCTCAAATAGGCATTGCTGGGCGCTGGGGAATCTTCTACACCTGGAGAAGCGATAAAAGTACAGGTTCCCTTGTCCTTGATCGCATCAAAAATATTTTTGTCAGCAGGAACAGAAACCAAGTATTTGCCGTCATCAGCTGTGATCTTATATATCTGCGATTCATTCCATTTCTTTTTTTCCGATTCAGATGCATGCGGCTTAGTATCGCCAATATGGCCACCAAGTTGATCTAACAGTCCAGTATCATTTTCAAGCAACACTTTAACCATGTCATTGAACAGATCCGCATGAGCCTTGTCACTTGTTTCAAACACTTTAGGAGATTTAATATCCATCGATGAGCACTCCTTTCCTAGTAAATATCATCAATCTCAAAGATGAATTCAATGTCACCATCTTTTTGCTTGTCTGTCATGGTGCGGATCGCCGTAAACTTTCCATCTTCATCAACAAGAGCCAATTCATTGATGATTTCCCCAGCAAGCTCTCCTTCAGCGATGGTGCACGTGTACCGGATTTTTGCCGGCTCCATAAACTCATATGAATCAATGTCCTTTTGAACAAGTTCACTCTTTAACTCTTGTTCTGTTCCATCCAGAGAGATTGGTTTTCCGTCTTTCGTTCCACCTTTTCCGAAAGCCATCTTGACCACTTTAGTTAGCCTTGTTCCCTCTGCTCTAGCCTTCGCCATTTGTTGGCGAGCATAAAGCGTTGTAACGGTTAATTGATCAGCCATAATGATCCTCCTTTATAAATCTATTTGTTTGGACGTGGCAGCTAGATATTTTGAACCGTCGAGCGGTACCGATCCATCAAGCGTCCAATATTTCTGCTTAATGATTACACTTCCGCTTTGCTCATTTGATACATGTGCAGCCATGCGGAATGTCATTTTCTTTTTTTCTTTCCTAACATGATTGAAGCGTGATCGAAGCGTAAGAGCAGCTTGTTGATTCGTTTCATGTTTGGCTCCTACCAAGACATATCTTGTCCGTCCAAGAACTTGCTTTTCTTTTTTGAGCTTCATGGCCAATTTTAAAGACTGCCTAAACCGAACAGGAATGTCAGTAGAATTGCGCGATCCGCTCAAATAAAAAGTTCCATTCAGTAAAAACTCTCCATTGAGTAGGATCGGAATGTGATCAAAGAAGCCCACTCTGCTGCGCAGTGTGAGCCGATTATGATAATCTTTGATTTCATGAACATCAGTATGATGAACGCTTGTGAATTTGTAAGCCAAGTGTGCAGGCTTTAAGTTTTCAAGCGTCTCCACAATGTATCTGGTGTTCTGCAGGTCATCCAAATTAACACGAAGGGAGAAATGATAGCGGCCTGTCGTTAGACGAACCACTGCGCTAGGTTTCTTCAAGAACCGGTTCACTGCTCTTTCTAGTGATGCATACGTGATCGGTGGAATGTTTGACATGAGATTCAATACACGTGCCCTTCTCAATTCAATCGAGTCACCTGACTCACGCTGCACCTTCAGCATTCTTTCCCATCGATCCAATCCCCATGTTGCTGTGATCGGAAAAAGCTGATCAGTCATATCAAAAATAGAATCATCTAGCCTTTCCATCTCAGGGGCTTCGGATTTCATTAATTCATCAAATTCAGTGATCTCCGTTAGATAGGAAGGTAAATAGGCCTTCATATCATCATACTTGCTCATTGACGATCACCTGCCCTAGACGCGGAATCTCAATGTCTTGGAGGGGCAAGTTTTTGGGTTCGCCGTTTATCAAGACATCCGCATAATCAGAGACACTATCCGCATGATATAAAATGTCATTGATCGCTGACATTCTAATCACATTTTCTTCAAAGGCAAGTGATTTTAGAAGCGCTTTGACCTTCTCTTCAATCTCTTGTTGTGCATCTTCAATGGAGTAATCCATTTTAAGCTCCACAGATACAGACACCTCTACATCTTTCCACTTGGCGCTTTCAACAGTGGCAGTTGCCCCGATTGGTGCTTGGCCTTCTCCTTCGCCTGGAGCCGGATCAATGTACTCCTGCACCTTATTGACAAGCAGATCCGTCGCAACATCAAAATTACCATCTGTGATGACAACTTTCACTGTACCTTCACCATTCCAAAGCGGGAACACCTTCGCCCTGCCAACTCCTTCAACTTCTTCAGCCCACTTTTTATAGTGTGCTTTGTTGGCACTGACAGCTTCACGTCTTGCCCTCATCAAGTACCGTTCATAAAGAGCTTCATCGTCTTCTTCCTCTTGACCAGGTATTTTCAGCTCCTCGAAAATGACTGATTCTAAACCTGGTATGTTATCGAGTGATAGGAGCGGCAGCTCTGCAAAATTCCCATTGCCTACAGCACCAGTTGTTTCACACTTCAGCGTGCCGTCAAATTGATACTGGAAGTACAAATTGTCGATATAAAACCTTGATTCCGTTGGTATTCTGATACCTTCAGGTGAGACTTCAATGGACCATACAGCACTTGTGGCCGCTTTACGAGTGATCCCCACTTCTGCTGCTCGTCGATCTAAAAATTCCCCCTGCGCTGTATCTGCAAAGACAAGATCGAATACCTGATCTAGCCATATATAAGATTGAGCAAGTTCGGCAGCTGCAGGGGCCAACGCATTCCATATCACGCTGTTTTCACGTTTATCAATATCATCGGGTATACGTTCCAGCATTCGCTCCATGATGGCTTCATAAGACTGATCTTCAAACATCTTCGCCAATCACCTCCTCGATCTCCAAGGTCCCTTCATCTGTCACAACATCAAAGACCACCTTAAAGGCTGCACCCTCTTTAGTGATCTCAAAGTCTTGAACACTTTCGATTCTTTCATCTACTAAAAGAGCTTCTTCAATGAGCCGTGGGATCTCCATTTCCTTGTATTCGTCCGTTGATTCTTCATCAGACACAGCTTCCTGCACTTCGCATCCTACATCATGGCTATAAACAGCATGTGAATATCGTTCCGTTCGCAAAGCCATATAGACGAACTGGCGAACGGCATCAAGACCATTGATCTTTTCATTGGTTAGACGTCCTGACTCGAAGTCGATACGGTAGGTGGTCGAAGATTCAACAATATCCTCTTCGTCCTCATCCAAATCCTCAATCTCTTCTTCAGGTGAAAGAGCCATCATGAACCACCTCCTACTACTTTATCTAAGATGTAAAATATCTGGCCACCTGTCATCGCAATGACCATGACACTATCGCCTTCTTCGAGTGCATCATCTTCATCTTCGTCCAATCGAGCTGGCCACATTAACAGATCTTCCGGAATGATAAGTTTGTCATTTTCGTTCAGCCTGACATTAAGAGGGGAAACGGAGACAACATCACCAAGTATCAATTCCATTGGTGATTGTGCATCAACAGCATTGACGGCCAATCGCTTAATTGCCTCACTTAGTTTCATGATTGGTTCCCCGTTGGGATGGAATTTTTCTCAACGACATCGATCGTCATGGTGTGTTTGGTTCCTTTAAATTCATGACTGTCTTGATCGATCCAGTACGTTTTTTTGATGCCGATATCCGGAATGATGATCCGGACAGGCATGCCGCTTTGTAATCCAGGAATACCTAGAGCTTGAATACTTTTGAGTTCTTTTTTCACGCCCTTTTTCTGTGAGAGACGAACATCAGCCCTCTTTTGCAGCTGTGCCTGATTGATTTCCCCTGACACTCTTTCGACGTGCTGCAGGATGCCGTATTTACTTCTAGCAGCACTATCATTCGCCACAGCCAACATCTCAATCTCTTTCTTTTGCGTAACAGTTTTCGGCTTGGTAGGTTTGGTCGTTTTCTTATCTTTTTCTTTATCTTTGTCAGTAGTCTTAGATTTCTTTTTTTCCTTCTTCAGCACCTTAATTTTTTCCACATGTGTCGCTCTCATCTTTACACGTGTAGCTGTTTCCTCAATCGAGGTGCTGTACTGATAATCAATGAGATTCACGCCTGATTCAATGACCCATACTTCGGACGGATCAGGCCACGCTCTCAGCCCCATCTTTCCTTTAGCAGAATAGATTTGATAGTTACGTCCTGTTTGCTTTTTTGTTTCTTTCAACGCCTGCAGGATGATGTCATAAAGGCTTGTATCGTTTTTGAATACAAGTGATTTAATGACATGACCAGTATTAGCAATCGACATCATCGGGATCTGAAAATCTTGACCAAGCCGCTTCATTATCTGATCAGCTCTCTTATTGGAAAAGACATAGACATCCTGGTTCTTCACCAAATACTGAAGCATGTCGTAAGCAGTAAAAGTGATCTTTTCATCTTTGGGCGTTCTTGCAAAGACTGTTCCTCGAAAAAGTTCTTTTCCTTTCCACTTGAAAAGAACAGTGTCACCCTCTTTGATGCTGTAATACTTTTGAGAACCCTGTTTTGTCACGATATTTGCTTGTATTGATCGGGGAGCTTGATACCTTTGACCACGAAGCGTGACGCTCTCTGTCACCAGCTCATACATGGTCCCGCTCCGCACTACAAAGAGTTCTATCAATCAGATCACCCCTATTGTGGTATTTTTAATTTTTGACCAGGGAAAATCCAATGCCCTGGTTGTCTAATATTGCGTCTACTTCGTTTGATCATCGCAGCTTTATTCGCATTCCAAATGCGCCGCCATTTTGTGCTGTCACCATAGAAACGGCCAGAAATATCCCACAAGGTATCACCCTTTTTAACGGTGTACACTTTCGGTGCGCTTTTTGAGCTGCGTTTTTTGCTGCTCTTTTTGGCTTTCCTTTTAATTTTTCTAGGTGATGCAGTTTTATATTCTTTAAGCTGCAGAGTGAATTCTCGATCACCAACATCATAAGTACCTTCATTGTGATTGAAGCTTTCTATGCTGCATTGCATATTGATTTTGGTTCCTGTGACAATAAAGCGTACAGGCTTTTTTGACTTCATGAATCGCTCTATTTTGGCAATCGCATTTTCTGGAGATGGAATACTTTTATATTCAGCGATCGGTGTATACTTCTTCGGAAAAAAGGCTGTAAATGAAATTTGGCGAGCCCCTGGTACATCCAAGAATGTAAGCTCGCCAAATTTTGATACTTTGATAGATTCATTTTGTACGTTGTTATTGAGTTCTAATTTCTCAGGAAGAACAGGGAATCGCAGTTTGTCCTTCCCTTGCGAAATCCAAAATTGATATTTTGATTTAGCCATCGATCACGACTCCCTTCGTTCCTGTGTTGATTTCATTCTCTAACTCATCAATAAGCATTTGTTTGATCTTTTCTGCAAGGTCTTCTGCGTCTTGGCCATTATGATAATGCTGCTCACCATTAAAATTAATGATGATCTGTTTTGATTCACCAGAAGCAGACGGTGCATTTGCTGTGCCAGCTGTTACTGTTTGCACCTGACCTTGTGAAAGTTCAGATGATGTAGCGTTGGTCGGATCATAAACATCCATTCCAAGTGCATGTGCAGCTTGCGCCAACAAGTAGCGACCACGTATGCCACGCTCTTCAGGAATAATCCATTCACGCTTGTTTCCTTCACCGACTCTAGCAATTTGTTCTTGCGTGATTAGACCACCATTTGCATAGCCTTTATATGGTCCACCGTTTCTGATACTTCTAAGACCAGGCGTATTATAGACACTTCCATATCTGCCTTTGATGTAGTTGATAGCAGCTGCAGCATTATGAATCGGGTTCCAGATGTCGTTCATGCCACTTGCCTTGTTTGAATTAAAGGTCGGATCAATGGTCTGCATTAATCCTTTAGACGGCGTTCCTCTCTTGGCGTTTGAATCCCATAGGTTGATAGCTTTCGGGTTTCCACGTGACTCATTCTGCGCGATCGTCATCAAACCAGGTAGCCAGCTCATCGATGTGCCGGTTGCCATCAGAGCTGCCATGAGCCATTGTTGAACACTCAGATTAGATGCGCCCATTCCACTAAATGCAGCGATCAAGGAACCGGCTTGATTCTCTGCGAATTTCTTTACATCAACTGAATCAAGACCTTTGACGACACCGATCGATGCGAATTTCCCAAGACTCATCATGACACGTGAAGGAGAATGAATGTCTAGCTCTTCCCTAAACGCCTGCTCCACTTTCTTGGCCATGTCCTTGGCTGCTTGTGTCACTTCACTTCCTTTGGAACGCATACCGCTGTTGAATGAGTCAATCAGTCCACCGCCCCAGGTAGGTGACTCTTGGCGAGCGGATAAGAAAGGTTGTCTTACATTTTGATCTAAGAATTGACCTGTGCCAGTTGGTGTCATGTTTTGACCTGCAGCAAAGCCGGTGACAGTTTGCGCTCCATACTGCGGAGTCGATGTCTGAATTTGAGTAAATGGTTGCTTGATATTGGCTTGTTTCCACTGTTCAAGCGAAACGACTTTGCTGTTTAACCCTTTTTCAAAATCAGTGCTAAACTGTTCCCCGTATTTTGATGCGTTGCCCGCGTCTCCAATTGATACTGATCCACTTGCAGAAGTGGAAACTGATGAAGCAGCTGCCGGTCTCATAGGAGATGATGAGCTTGCTGGAGAGGTAGGTGATGAACCGTTTGGCACTATGGACATTCCAAGATGAGAAGCTGCTTGTGCAAGTAGCATCTTTCCTCGTCCTTTGTTGTTTTCAGTCGGGATGACAAATTCGTTACCTGCTTCACCAATCCATGATAAGGTAGGTTGGGTGATATAACCACCGGTGGCGTTATTTGCTGTTTTCTCTTTCTTTTTCAGGCCTGTTTTTTCTTCTCCTTTTTTCTCAAAGATATGAAATACATTTCCACTAATTTCTTTAACTTTACCAACTACATTCCCAACAATGTCAAATAAGCCTTTCCATGTGCTCGTTAACCTTTCAGCATGGTCTTTTAGCGGATTAAAAACATATTTTTCAAACCATGTACTCACTGTCTTCCAGATACCTTTGATAATTCTCCAGGCATCTTGGAATTTCTCCCACACAAAGGAAATCGCTGGTTCTGCATATTTTTTATATGGTTGCCATACATTTTCATCAAACCAAGTAGAGAGTTTTTCCCACGTAGTTTTAATCCAATTCCACGTGTTTTTAAATAGATTCCAAACGAATATAATGGCTGGCAAAGCGTAAGTTTTAAACGGCTGCCATACATACTCATCAAACCAATTTGCAAGTATCACCCATGTTGTTTTAATCCAGTTCCATGTGCCTTTGAATAGATTCCAGATAAACATGATTGCTGGAATGGCATATGTCTTAAAAGGTGTCCACACATATTCATTAAACCACTCCGATAATACTCCCCACGTCTCCTTGATCCAATTCCATGTATCAACAAGTTTATTCCATACCCAGCCAATGGCTTCTACTGCATATTGACCATATGGTTTCCACACTTTTTCCATAAACCAAGTTGATGCAACACCCCATATGGTTTTAATAATGTTCCAAGCAACGGTGAAAACACCAACCACAAAGTTGATGATTGGTACAACAAAGTTATAAATAGGTATGAATACTTTTTCCATGAACCAGTTAGAGACTTTCTCCCAAGTAGTTTTAATTTTTGTCCATGCTTTTTCAAAAAAACCACCAATTGGTTCAGCAACGTTGTCATTGAACCAAGTAGAAATATCTTTCCATGTATCTTTAATCCACTTGATTGCATCCTCTGACCATTTGACGATCTCATCCCATTTTTTCTTGATGGTTCCGTTGTCGAACATCTTTCCAATCCATTTGCCAAGATCACCGCCAAAGATGCTTCCTAAAATTCCACCGATAACGGTTCCGATACCAGGTGCGATCATTGTTCCTATCGCGGCACCACCGATACCGCCACCTAGATTTCCAGCAAATCCACCGATCTTTTCACCTTTATTATCATTGTTGATGCCGATCAGTTCTGTGGCCGCAATCAGTGTACCGAGAATAGGAATACGTTTGCCGATGCTCTTTGCACCTTTGCCGAGATTTCCTAAGAATCCACCGCCACGCCCTTGGTTTGGTGTGGTTGGTCTTACTGGCTCTCCTCTATTAATCCAAGGTTGCCGATATTCAGGAGGTCGTTGGTTCCTTGGCGGTCGCCCTGCTCCTCCAGCTCCTCCGATTACACCACCGCTTGTTCCTGCTCCCATCCCGCCTCTTAAACCTTTGCCCCATTTATAGACAGCAAAGGCTCCAGAAAGAATGGATTTGAGCGGCTTTAACAACGTGGCCACTTTTCCCAGTAATGCAAGCGCAAACGCATTGGCAATCAAAGCACCAGCAATTGATCCTTCACCAGTAAGGGCATTCCAGTTGATCTCACCGATCTTCTTGGTGATACGAATTCCCAATTGCGCTGGATCAAGAGCTTCTAAAAATGATTCGATGAATATCCTTCCTGCTTTGGCTCCTGCATCGGTAAAACTATCTTCGGATGATTTGTCATCAATACCAAGTAGACCGTTGATCACACCGTTTATGGTGCCACCGTAAGTCTTCCCGACATTCTCGGCCATTTTGAAAAGACCAGGTTTCCCCGTCTTCTCCCACCATTGTCCAAATACGTCTTTCGTATTATCAAGGACAAGCTTCCACCGAGTTTCAAAGTCCATTTTTCTGTATTTTTCTAGCTGTTCAAAGTGCTTCTTCAACTTAGGATTGTCTTTAAATTTGACCTTCAGTTCTTGTGTCTGCTTCTTGGAGAGTTTTTCTCCTGGGAACAAAATTTTGAACTGATCACCAATAAATCCGAATACGCTTTTGGTCGGATTTAAAAAGCTCTTCGCAAAGGCTTTACCAGCCTTTTCAGCTTTGTTTGATAGATCAGTCAGCACAAAGGAATATTCCCCACGCCATGTCCTGAACGCTTCTAACGCAGGTTGGAACGCAGCTGCAAGTCCTTTACCCCAAGGCATCAGGATGCTGTTGTTGATGAATGATTTGACACCCAGAAATAAGTTGGCCAAGTTGTCCGACATTTTGATCATCATGTCGTTGTATTTGCCAAATTCCTTCGTGACTTCCGGCCATGTCTTAGAGATGTCCTTTCCGCTCTTTGCAAGTTTTTCGAGCTTACCTCTGGCATCACCAGAGATAGCCCCCATTTCTTGCAGCGCTGCCGTTGCGTCACCGATAGGACGCCCCGATTTAATGCCGTCATATAAACGCCCCATCCATAGCGCAACTTCGGAAAACGGTCGTTGAACACCTGCAGCAACGTCCCCGACTAGTTTCATTCCTTCAGTCGTAGAAAGGGCATTGCCCGTAAATACTTGAAGGACACGACTTGACTCGAAAATCTCATCACGAGTAAATGGCGTTTGACCAGCAAATGCCGTCAGTTCATCCAGTCGTGCATCTGCTTTCCCTCTGCTGCCGAGCAGAGTTTCAAACGCAGTGGTCATGTTCTGTCGATCCGCCACCATTTTGAGCGGCACAACAATACCGCCTGTTGCACCGGCACCGACTCCAAGCAAACCAAGCGTACTGGTGACAGCTGACACGATCCCTCTCAATGGCTTTGTGATTAGGTCAAGGACCTTAATTGTGGTTGTGTAAGTCCGTCCCAAATGGGTATTTGCAAATGAGACAGCCCCACGTACTGGAGCGGTGAAACGATCAATCGCGTTGATCGCCACCCTGTATTCTGTACCCAAGGTATTCCGAGTATAAGACGCTATACGGCTGACTGTACGCCGGACCATATCAACAGCTCTAATGGTATAGCTGTATCCTCGGCCAAGCTGCCGCGCTGCATATGAAGCAATACGTTTGATCCCTGCGGTTGCCCGATCATAGACCGTTATGGCAAACCGTTCTACTTTGCCAAACTTTCGATCGATGTAACGACGTAGCCGAACAAGACCTGGTGTTGCCTGATCTTTAATCCGCATCAGCACACTATGAGTACGCGGCATCTTGCGTTGTAAGAAGCCATTGAACTTTCGTAGTGCTTTTGTGGCCAGATCATTTACATCAAGCGTCAGCTGATAAGTTCGCGCAAGGTCGCGCAATACAAACCGCTGCACACGTCTTAATGCGATTGTGGCATTGTCTCGTACTCTCAATGTGATCGGCCGCTCTGATCTGCGGCGCAATCTATCAAGGCGTTCTAGGTCCCCTCTGATCAAACGCAATTTACGCGTGATCCGGTCTTGTAAATCAAACCGAGCTGTCAAACGAGCCATGTCTTATCCCCCTTTCTTTGATTCTTTTTCTAACACTTCAAGTTTGTGGGCTATCAACCCAAACAAAAAGGCCTTGAATCGCCTTGGCGCTTCATAGACCTCTAAGAGTTCAGACGGGGAGTAATGAAGCTCATGCATACAGTAATACAGATACACAGCCTCTTTGTTCCCGTCTTTTATTAGTTTTTTGCTTCTGTTTCAAGGTCCTCAATTTCATCTTCAAAACCGTTGACCTCAATGGCTTTGTTTAACCAGTTCGCATATTCACCGCCGACAGATAGGACACGCTTTGCCACTTCGACTGGATCTTGGGTGCTGTATGCTTCACGCAATTCTTTTGACTTAAAGTCAGGATAAATAGTTGATTCAACCGCAATACGTGCATAGAAACGTTGAGAATCCAAGTCTTTCACACGTCCGCGACCTTTGACATTTTTGAAAGTCGTGTTTTCTTTCTCCAGTTCATCGATCCGCTCTGTTGTGATCGCTTTGAATACGAATGGAATCACTTTACCTTCTTTATCAACGAAACGCTTTGAAATGATTGATTTGACCTCTTCCGCTTCTGTTGTTTGTCCTGGCATAAAGAATGAAAGATCATATACTTTTTCGTTTTGTTTTTCGCTCATGTTAATTAGCTCCTTTTAATAAAAATAAATAGACACTCTATACTAGTGTCTATTTAAAATTAATCTATTAATACCTCTGAAATTTAGTCACAAGAACCACATGTACTGGCACAAGAATAATTACTATTAGACTCACATTCTTTACCACTACCTACACAATCGTCACATTGATAACCAGCCGTATCATAAAAATATTTCATACTTAAACCAAATAGCGCATACAGTTGACTAAAATCTCTAAAGGACAACACTTGAGCTAAATCTCCGTAATAAGATGAGGCATACCCTCCATTATTAAAAACTAAGGATTCTTCAAATCTATTAATTATTTCAGGATTTAAATTTTTCAAAAACGGTAATTGATTTTTTACTTTTTTATAATCTTGAAAATTACGCACAAGTGTTTTCGCATTACTATTTACCAACTTAATTAGTTCATCTCCAGTATTTGCTGGTTTAAAATCTAAATTGAAATCTTTTCCTATAGACTTTCCATGTTGATAAAACGACTGATCAACTTTTTCAGATCCCCAATTCAACAAGTTAGTAGAGTGGTTAATAAAGTATCCATTAGGTCTGTACTCCTCATGTGCATCCCTTAACTGGTAATACGGAACAGGATAAAAGTAAACAGGGTAATAAACTATATTACTCAAATTAAACACCTCATTAGTTTTTTGTAATGTATGCTGTGTTGTAATTTAAGAGCTTAACCAAATAAATTTTAGAACTTTATCACCGTAGTTTATCACCGTAGATGGATATTTTGTATCATTTTAAAATGTATCCTTCAGCTTCTCAGGAAGGTCGAAGTCCTCAAACGTGAAAGGAACCTCTTCTTCAAGCGCTTCTGAATCCACATCAAGCCCTGCGATCTTTGCAGAATCGAAGTTCACATCAAACAATGTGACACGCTCTGTGCCTCGGCCGGATGATTTGTCATCCAGAACTGCTTGAATGGTGAAGTATGGATCTTGTCCCTTTTTTACATAGTTCAGCATCAACTGAACGAAACGTGATGTGACTTTATAAAAAGTCGCTGTGCCAGTACCATTCGCACCGGTTGTCTTGTGACCGGTCATGCGACGGCCCATAACGTTAACTTCTGATTTGTTCTTCTCCACATTTGCTTCAAACGTCTTGATGAACGCCAATTCCTCACCGTCGAGGAAAAGACGCCCTTCCTTACCTGAAATGGTATTCTGCGCTTTAAAAGCCATCTTATTTCACCTCTACATTGAAATAGAATTTTTCTGCTGCATCAACTGGTTGAACAGCTAGATCAATCAAGAAACCGTCACGATCTTCATTCAAGCTGATCGCGATATCCGTTTCAGAATCAAAGCCAGTGATTCCAGATCCATCTTGGAGCTGCGTGAGATATTGTGTGATGAGTGTTTTCACCAGCTGCAGCCCATCATCAGATGCAGGAATGTCATTTCCATTTGCTTTGCGTAATTTAATTAAATCCTTCAATTCACGTGTGAGATCATTGTTGATCGCATCAAGCACACGAATGATCTTGTTTTTAGCGAATGTCTTGTTCTTCTCGATTGTATAAGTCGTTAAGGAGTTAATGTCCTTCTCAACGCTCACTGTGCGATCTCTCGCATCAAACGTGAACAGGAATTCGCCTTGTGATAAACGGTATTCCACTTGATCATTATCAAGACGCTCTAAAGTATCAACAGCCCCTTCATATTCCACAAAGGTCAGTGACTGATTGAAGTTGGCTCCTGCAGATGCACCGGCAACCCATGCTGTTGCTTTGGCTGGTGTGATCTCTGTGCCGTCTTCAAGCAAAACACCACTTGTAACATTGATAATTCCTTCATGATCAGCCGGATAGTTTGCCAAAACACCTTGCACCTTACGCCCTTGATCATCACGCAAACGCTTGATGAAAGCCACAAATGTCGCTTTTAGCTGCTCGCTAGTGTTATTAGGCAGCGCGATCACATCAAAGTATTCTGTTTCAGCTGCTTCAAGGAATGCTGTGTAATCTGCCACGCTTGGCACACCGTTTTTCCCACCGCTTAGTGTTATACCAGCGGTGATCGTCACTTCACCTTCACCAGAGAACGAAACATATTTGTTTTGCTGCAGTTCTTTGACATCAGTGACAACCTGTTTATCAACAATATCTGTACCCACGTAAGTCACCACATCACGCTTCGAGCTATCCAATACGTTTTCAGTGACTTGGATTGTCACCTCATTACCTTTCTGCCCGCCATAATTGGCAAGAACGTTGAAATTCTCGCTGATCTGAGCCTTTGCAGGTTCACCCTCATTCAAGCGATACAAAAGAACCGTTTGTGCTTTTTTCTTCGCTTCTCGGAAAAGAAGAAGCGACTTGTCATCGATGTTTAACCCGACTTTTTTATTTAAGTCCTCGATGCCTGAGATAGAGATAAACGTCTTCGGCTCTCCCCAGCTCATTGTGATTGGAAGTGCAACGGTGCCGCGATCACCTAACGTGATACGCTGCTGTGCTGTGGTTTTGAAATTGAAGTAGATACCAGGACGCTTTTTCTCTGTACCTGGTGTAAAAGTACCTCCATTCATGCTTAAACCTCCTTAGACAAAAAAGCATCAATCTGCTTCTTTGCTTCTGTTTTTGTAATTGGTTGATCTTTGATATAAAAAAGAGCACCCTCAAGGATTTCAGGCTTCACGCCAAACAATTCCTTGCTGTGCTCTTTCAAGGCTTCAAATGAAAATGCCGCTTCTTTAGTAAGAACAGGTGCGGCTTTTTCTTCTTTCACCTGTGATTCATTTTTAGTCTTGCTCACGTTTTGATCACCCCGTCTGAAAAATTTATGTCGTCAAGGCTTGGCTGCTCGTCTCGGTTGTACCAATAAGCACTATCCCATGTGAGGACAATCGTTGCCACGCCTTGATCTGCAATCCTAGTTTCTGCTCTCTTAATGCGGACATAATCATCAAGCGGTTCACCTTCTTCACTGACCATTTGAATGATGTTTCGATCAGCTGATAAGGCATCAATGATTGTTTCTGCCGAATCATGAGCCTGTCCAGAATCTTTGTGAAACACTTTAATATGCAGCGTGTATGTTTTGAGGAACGTTGAAACAGTATCGTTTCTTGTATTGACCCATGCTGCAGGAAAATACATCGATGGGACCTGAAATTGTTCTGGAATTTCCTTTTCGTAAACCTTCACCGGAAACCGCTTGTAACAATAATTCATGATGGCGCCGACTTCTTGATTCATTTAATCACCGCCCAAATTGTTCATCGATCCATTGCTGCAGCTTGCGATCTAGTGATTGTTCAAACATCTGTTCAAAGATGGATATTGCATTATCCCAATAGCCGCTGCCCTCAACCCACTGGAACTTTAGAAGCATTCCTGTTTCAGCGTTTGGATCGTATTCAAACCGGTCACCAACCCATCTGCCAGGAACCCATCGTCTATCCTGATTTTTACTAGGATCAATCGTAAAGTGTCCATCGTTTGTGTAAGATGCATATTCCAAGTTGGTCCCTACATCCAAGGTAAGACCACCGCTGCTCATAGAAAATACGTTTTCTTGGTCTCCCTTTTGGAATGAGTTGAGCAAACGGCGAGCATCCACCGTTTTTGTTCGGATAACTTCATCTTGAACGATGTCTAGGAACTCATAACCCATCGCTTCCAACCATTCTTCATATTCAGCTTGCAAGCCGCCATTAACAGCTGCATTCAAGTCCTCAATGAATTGATCAAGACCATCAATCCTCATAGGCTTTCACTCCTCATCGCTACCACCTCAATATGATGGTTTTTGATCCGTCTGGGCTTTTGCAGTTTCAAAGTAATGCCTTCCCATACTAATTTGTCATTTAGACGAACATCAGCAGTTATAGGAAAATGAACAAGGTACGATTGATGAATGGTTGCGTTTGGCTCCTGCTGTGTGATGGTTTGGTTTTTCTCCGTAAAATAACATGGCTGCGCAACGTGATCAGGCTCATCAGGATATGAAAAGAGCGGCTGCGCATCTTGGACAGGTATTCCATAGCGATCTTTTGACAGCTGCTCTGTTTGCAAGTGATATATATCGCATCGATCCGTTAATAACGATTGATAGCTCATAGCGATCTCAACCTTAATTTGATGCTGCCTGGATCTTCTGGCGGTTCTCCTGGCTCAATGAAATCTATCAACAGGTTATACACATCTGGCTTTGAAACGGCGTTCCCGTCTGCCAGTGTGTAAGAGTAGTCGCCAATCTTTTCCGACTTGTACCCTTTTATGATTGATTCATCACCGTTAATAAGTGCGAAGAACTGCACCATTTTAATCAATGCGATCTTTGCCTTTTCAGGAAGTGGCTGATATTTTTCACTTGTGAAATCATGACCTACGATCTTAAATACCTCAGCTTCAGCTTCGATGATGTCACTTTCCAATAGTTCATCAGATCGGCTTTTCACTGATTCGAATACGGTATATGCCCTAACATCTTCAGGAGAGATCAGCATCAGCCTTACTCTCCTGCTTTTTCTTGATGCTCGAGGATATAGGCAATTCTTTCACTCTTATCTTTGAGTTGAGACGGATCGCCGCCAAGATCAATAACAATGGCTTCTTGTTCAGTTTTGTTCATGCCCTTCAGTTCTGATTCAGTGTAGGTTTTTGTTTCTTGTGCCGGTTCTTCTTCGGCCTCTTTTGGTTCTTCCTCTTCCGATGGCTTTTCTTTTGTTTGATCATCCGTTTTTGGATCATCAACAGGAACATCAAGCTGCTTACAATCAAAAAACTCATTGCCATCGAGATATTGAAAAACCTTTTTCTCAATATCTTTTTCTTGATTTAAAAGAAAGACATGCCCCATCACAGCGTATGTCTTTCCCTTGATCAATTCAGCTGTATACATATCGATCACTCCTTGACCTTGATGATCTTAGCAACAGCATCCTCTTCCTCAAATTTGCTGTCCAGCTTCGCAGTCAACACAATGATGAATTTACGATTACGGATGTCTTTATCTACCTCAATACGGATATTACGAGAGAAGCCTAAGATGATGTTTTTTGGATGAGTCAATAAAATGTCTGAAACATCTGTGCCGTCCGCATCATACGGTTGCATGTTTGCAATTCCTTTGACTGGAACACCGAATGCAGAAGAAAGCCCACCTTGTACTGCTGCATCTCCTAAATTTGTTTGACGATCGGCCACTTTGTCTTTCCACTCGACCTCTTGCCCTGGGGAAGAATAGAAACGGAACTCTTGTGGGACTCGCAAATATTTTGGTGGAACAGCTTTGTATCCTTGTTTGAATACTTGGCGTGTAAGTGGTTCACCAGCAACATCTACGATATGAGATGTGGCTTGCTTGCGGATACCATCAAGCTGCGCAAGGTAAGTATCAGATGACGATGTATCACCATTTAAGATCAATTCTTCAATATCTACTGCAGCTCGTTCAGCCAGCATTTGCATGATGGTGTTTTGCAAAGCATCGCCCTCGATGTTGTTTTCAAGTGTGT
Source organism: Bacillus sp. FSL K6-3176 (assembly GCF_038003325.1). Lineage (NCBI taxonomy): Bacteria > Bacillati > Bacillota > Bacilli > Caryophanales > Bacillaceae > Bacillus > Bacillus sp. FSL K6-3176. Next base: position 1,179,598 of record NZ_JBBOOX010000001.1, on the reverse strand, counting down.
CATACGTAATATTCACTTCTGCGATGACTTCTTTTGCATTTAGCTCCACAGTGCTTGTTGTTGGTGCAACTCGATCACTTGCTGGAACTGCTTTTCCTTCCACACCAGGACGCAGAATGCGCTGACCAAAACCGATTTTTTCGATTTTTTGTGCATCGCTATCCATCGGAATGACACGTGCATCTTGCAGCAATGTTGGTGCATTTTGCACCATACGAATAAATGTGCTAGATTGGGTTGGATTCATTAGACCGCCTGTTTTTAACGTCCCAAGCGTCACTTCCGCTTTGTTAATTACCTCTTGATTTCTCACGTTAGTTCCTCCTTTTCTCGGCTTAAAGCAAGCCGCCCCATACCGTTTTAGATTTTTGTACGTCTTGTTGTTGTTGATCTCCTACTCCATTACCTTGCGGACGTGCCTTTTCCAGTGCTTCGACTCTTTCAACAACTGGAGTCAATGCCTTTTCTACAGCTGCGGCCATTTCTTTTGCAACAGCTTCATCTGGTTGATTTTCTTGCGGATCAGTTTGCTGCTCGCCTTCTCCCTTCTCAAGGTCATCCAGACGTTTTACGACTGGTGCAATTGTTTCATCTAGCATCTTTTGCAGATCTTCTTTGTTCACTTCTTCTTCCTCCTTCTCTTCCGCTTGACTCAACAGATTGTCGATAGCGGCTCTTGCATTTTTCAGTTCAGTTAAGTTAGCAGCTGAAAACTTTCGGCCAGCTTTTGCGACTTCTTCAGGTGGATCAGTTTGGATCCCAGCCAAGTCATCAGTAAGCAAAATCTCTTGTGTGATTTCCACAAAATCTTGCAGTGCTGCCCTCACCTTTTCAGGATCAGTCTCCAAGTCTCCATCGTCGTAAGAACCCCATTTATACAAAACGGAATTCAGCGCCTCTTGTGCCGCCCAAAACTCACGACGCATGCGGCCTTTGTCATATCTGTTCTTTACTTCTCCTTTAAGAAAGAAGTTTTTGAGCAAAGAAAAAAGCCCCTTCTCATCAGAAGCTGGCTCACGCTCTTGTTTTCCTATGTCTGCTGTTCCGGCCATTGAATATCCGGTGATCTCACCCTTTTGAATCTGTTCCCAAATTTCATCAGATGCTTTTGTCACAAGGACCCACGATCCTTTCTTGATCATCTCATCGCCCATTTCAAAATCGGAAGGAGCGATATAAGATTCAACGACTTCCCCGACACCGCCTTGAAAGTCGTGCTGCTTATCAATCTCACGTGCATCCTTCAGGAACCCATGAGCGGCTTTTTCGATCTCTTCCGGCGTCATGTAATCCCCATGTGCATCAGCTACGTTTGGTTCGTATACAATGCCGTACACAAGACGCTGTGCATCATCAGCTTTCGCAATGACCTTGATTTCCTTTTGAAAGTCATTTTCTTTTTCTGACTTCATAAAAAAGAACTGCTTTTGATTAGCAGCCTTGTCTACGTATGAAACGTGTGTGATCTTCGCATTTATCAATTCGCGTGGCAATTCATTCACCTCCTTTCAAAAGAAAAAGACCCTATGATTCAAGGTCTTTTAGTTTCTGTGCCATTTCATTTTTGATATTAGTAAGAATCTCAACAGAAAGAATTTTATAATCTCTAACTTTACTTTCTATAAAGTCTTTTGTTATGAAATCGGATTGTAAATCAATCATAATAAAGAGATTATAGAAACTTAAAGCAGCAGAATGAGTTTGTTTAGTTATTACACCATTGTTTCTCAGCACATTTAGACAATGGACTGTATCTCCTTCGTATGAAAGGTTAGTTAAATCACCATAAAAGTCTATTAATTTATATAAATCTTCTCTGAAATTCTCGGATATTTTATTTATCGCTCCAATAGGATTATTATGTGCGATAGTTAAGATATCCGATATCGACTGATTATCTTTTTTCGATACTAGCTCTGGAAGTTCCACTTCAAAATTTTTATAAAGAATCTGATTCTGCTTAGAGTCATCAAGTGCTAAAGAATGATCAATTGATTTTTCCACATATTTCTGTGCTTTTTCTTGAATTTGATTAAGGCTTAATTCTAAAGACCCATTGTTATATTTGAGATTTACGTCTCTTTCTGGAACGACTTTCATTACAAGCTCTCTAAATATGCATGAGAGAACAATTATAGTTATCGGCCACTTGTAAGCTATTAGTACTTCTGCAATCATCCACAATATCCTCATTTCTAAAGTAATGAAGATATTATACTATTTCATTCCATGTTTTGTAAGACTCTTCTTCTAATCTCTTCTTTTTCCTCAGCTGTCAACCCTAAAATGACCGACCAACCGTACAAAGAAAAAGACCTCTTTTAAGATGAGGTCTTTTCAGCATGTTTTATAAATTCTGAATATTTTTCATCAAGATGTTCCCTTACTTTTCTACAAAGCAATATATATTTATGCTCTACCTCTTCAGAAATGGGTTCTACCATATAATTAGGTATAATTGCTACCATCTCCATCATTATTGAAACAAGCTCTTCACTGATAATGTTTTTTTCTCTTAAATAAAAGATCATGTTTGGTATTTCAATTTCGCCAATTACTTCAGACCAATTAGTTTTCTCTTTGTTTTCATCAAATCTTTCGTAAGTACAGATGTACAACTTCTGAATTGTTTCACTTAATTCATTTATACTTCTTTGAAGCTCTTTGCCAACATTCGGATTTCTTATCGATTTCCTTTTTATTCTTTTGAGATATTTGAATTTATTATTCGGGAGAATATTTGAGTTATCACCAGATTCTGTTTGATGTCTATCTTCTTCCAATTCTACTATTTCATCAAATTGATCCAGTTTCTGATTAACTTTAAATTCTAGTTCCCATTCTTTAAACTTAATTTTTGCTAACGTACTAATCAGTTTAGTTAATGGTTTTTTAAAACTCAATGCAATTACAAGAGTTACTAATGGCCATGCGTTTGAAGTAAAGAAGTTAGACACACTCACAGTAAAACCACCAACAACATCAAAAAAAGTTTTAACCCAATCCCAATTCATTAATTCCCCTCATTCCCAAAGTAATGAAGATATTATACTATTTTATTCCATGTTTTGTAAGACCCTCTTCTAATCTCTTCTTTTTCCTCAGCTGACAATTCTAGAATAACAGGATCAACAACAGGACCAACCGCACAATGACAATTTACTCGCTCTTTTGGCGTGAGCTGTGTATCTCTCGGAAACATGCACCGCTCTCCGCTGCCTGGTATCTCAAATTCTTCATCCAAAGGGATGATAGTTCCATCCAACTGCACGTGACTTTCTCTCGACTGATTCTTCTTTCCACCGCTGTGCTTCCACTTCTTCCCCGTTACTGCCGGGGATTGGACATAGGATTCATGTTGAGCGACAGAAGAAGCGGTCAACACTTCAGTTACAGCTGTCACACGTGCGCGCTTCCGGCTAAATTCAGGAAGATCCTTCAGCTCCAGTTCAATTTCTTGGATAGAGCGGCCTTCTTTTATACCTTCTTTCAGCGTTTGTTCAATGGCTGTATGAGTATTCAGCTTCATCAGCTGAGCCAATTCCTGAGACCACGATTCAATCCACTCTGCGGTTCTTTCAGATAAGACTTTGAAAGGAATATCAGCATCGATGGAATTCATGATTTTCTCGGCCAGTTGCGTGACCGTCAGCGTCAAGAAAATGGCCGTTTCTTTTCCAAACAGCTCCGCAAATTCATCAGCTGCAAACAAGTCATTTTGGAAGAATGCTAGAATTGATTCTAACGTCTCCGAATCGTCCTTGGATATAAAACCATTCAGAGCATTTAAAAACGTCCTGCGTTGCAATCTGAGAAGTTTTGCGGTGGTTTTCTCGTACTCTTCCACCAAAGAAGGGATATCCTCCAGTTCAGGGAAATCAGCTACAGCTGCTTCTAGTTCCTTGACCTCATCTTCCTCCGCTTTTTGTACAAAGGTATTGATGTTTTTTATCAGCTGATCGATCTTGCTCATTTGCGGATCTCCTCTAGTTCATCCCGAAGGTCTTTGAGGATAGATACCAATTCATTGTTAGTACCCGCAGACTTTTGAAGAACCGTATCAAGCAAGCTAGTTGATGCCTTTGGCTTCGCCTCAATTGGTCGGTGATATTCTTCCTCTGGCCATTCTTCTAATGTTTTCCCAAGAATACGACCAGCTAGATCACGCAGATCGTTTGGTGAAACTGCTCCTGCTTGAATAAACGGCGTAAGAACCTTTGCAATTTCGAGCGGATCACGAAAATCAGGACCATTTAATATGAGTCGCACATGCCAGAGATCGAGATCAGGAAGGAAGAGCGTATTGAGCTTGCCAGTGATGATCATTCGCTCTGGCTGAAACACCTGTTCCTCTGTCGTCTTTCGAGCGGTGTCAGCTGTCGCCTTGTTATAATCCTGTGATTCGCCTGTGTAGATCGGCGGCAGACGGAAAGAAGAACGTATCTTGTTTCTCGTTTTCTCATCGTATTCAAGGAATAGTGCATCCTCCTGAAGAATCTCGGCAAGTGATTTTATATCCACCTTTACATTCGCCGGCTCTTCATCGTTTGATATCTCATCCTTCTTCGGAATCCCTTCCACTTCAAGTAACAGGAATTTATGTGCATTGTCTGATCCCTCGATGCCATTCATGTATTCCTGGAGCTGCTCATACGAAGATTCAGACAGCATCCCATTTTCCACTGTGATGGCTGCCGGCACATGCCGCCCTTGTTTAAAGTACAGATAGTTCAGCTCTTCAGCTTTGCGCGCTCCATACATATTGACGATGTTACCAATCCAACGAGGAACACCATATGTACCGCTGCCTATCTTGAAGTGAATGACTTCGCTTGCTACAAGTTCAGGGGGAGTTTTTTCGCTATATTCTCCCGTAGCAGAATTCATTGTTCTTGGATCACCGTATTCCTTAAAGAATACTTTTTTGGTATTGTTCTTCTGAACATACTTTCTGAATCTCTTCTTTCGCTTCAATGACTTCACTTGGCCGTTTTCTGTGTATCGGAAATCGACTTCAACGGGATCGCTCAGCTTACAAACTCGTAAGTATTGTGCATCCAGGTACTCAATACCTGCAGGTTTCCCTGTACCTTCTCGAAGCACTTCCACAAATCCATTACCTGTTTTCTCTCGGTCTTCTATTACATAACCAAGAACCACTTCGGCTGACTCATCATAGTTCATATATCTGGTGAACTCTTCAAGTTGGGTCCATTCTTTCTCAGCTGCCTTTTTCTTTTCCTCTGATGCATTCTCAGCATTAAAGTCGAAAGTGTATTCAACTCCCAAGCCGAAACCTAGAATGTTGGTTTTATACGCATCGATGCATTGTTGAAGAATGGTAGAATACTCGGCCATTTGTTTGAGCTCTTTGATATTGTATGGCGGCTCGATCACATCATCAGCATCGTAATTAAATCCATCATCATAAATCTGCTTAGTGGTTTCAGACACATTGGCCTTCATCACTGTTGCTCTGACAGTTTTCATCAGCGTGACCTCCTTTCTCTGTTCGGGCGTGTCCGCTCTTTTGGTTTCTCTTTCAGGTCGGTTACCTCATAATCATCTAGCGCATACCAGATGGCTGAAAAAGTATGAGGATCAATCTGAAACTCGTCCTCTATGATATTGCCGCGCTTGTCTGTCTTGTACGTGAGCGGCTGAAGCTCATAGATCGTGTTTTTGCATGAGTCGGAACAAATAATTTTCTTAAATCGCTTGATCTTCTTGGTGTACTGCAAGCGTGATCCTTGGAACTTATGAGCGGCCACCATGTTGTAACCCATCTTCCTGAAGTATGCGATGGTTTTCGGTTCAGCTGCATCCGCTTTGATCAGCTCTTTTGTTTTTGTAAATTCGATGAGCTCTTGTACAGTTTCATCATCGGTTGTGCCCTTTTGATAATACTCCCAATAGATATATAGATATTTCTTCTCGTGATCGACGGCCAGTCGAATCAAAGCGTTATAAGACTCTACGAAACCAAAGTCCATGCCCGCTCTAAGCAAAGGACGATTGATATTTGAGATTGCTAACATGACATCATCATGCGGCTGCACCTCGAATTGAGGAAGAACACGAATTCCGTTAATGCCAAAATGACCTTTTCGGGCTATTCGATAAAGGTCGGGATCGTATTCCTTTAGTTCATCCAGCTGCTTGATATAGCTCACAGGTAGAAATAGGTTATCTTCGGCCGTCGAGTGGTGATAGTACGTATCATTGATAGCGATCGTTCGTTCTTTGTATAACCTTTCATCATCCAGGATGAAACGGTTTTTTTGATCGTCCTTAAAGAAATGTCTGTACGTCCAATTATCCTGCCCGACAGGGTTCGTTGATAGTATCATGTGCAGCTGTAACGTTGGATGACGCAAACGACCAAGCAGCTCCTTGAATCCCTCATACTTCACTTCTGAACATTCCTCAATCCAAATGATTGAGATGTTGTTGATCGACTTCAGCTTGGTTGGCTTGTCCAACCCTTTGAAGATGATCCGGCTCCCATTATGGAATTTAAGCATGAGCGGTGATGTCCGGCACTGAATGACATGGTCGAGTCCTAGATCATTCACGATCTCTTCAAATAAAGAAAACGTAGAATCCCTGTGCGTGTCGTAGACTTCACGAATCACAAGAGCGGTTCTCTTTTCATCTAGTAGTTTCAGAATGAGCTTCAGGGCAATATGATAGCTTTTGGAGGAGCCGTAACCGCCCACTAGGAACTGAAACTTTTGATCCCAATCAAAAAGAAATTTTCTAAAGTGGGGGTTCACTTCTTTTTCCATCAACGGTCCCCCTTATCCTTGATAATGATTTCAAACGTTGAATCTTCTTTATCATTTGTAAGACGTTTCACTTCAGCTTTTGTCCTATCAATATTAAGTCTCATCTGCTTCAATTTAAGCCGTCTTTCGTCTTTCTCATGCGCTAACCCCTCAAACTGTTTTATCAAGCTTCTCAGCTCTCCCATCGCTCTTGATTGAGCGTTTAGGAATGTAGCATGACGGTCCCAAGCGAATTGAAACTCGTATTCTTCTTCCTCAATATCAGTAGAATCTGAAACAACTGATTTTTTCTTTTTCAACTCTTTGATCATTTCGTCTTTGCTTTCAACGAACATAATTTTCTGGGCCCGCACTATAGCGGTGAATTGAATCTGTATTTGTTCCCACAGCAGATCCACTGGTGAAAACTCTTGGATGTCCTGCATGATCTCAAACGCTTCAGCTGGCAAGTGTTTTGAATACAAACCGTGTGTCTTTGCGTTTTGGTTTCTTGCAGGAGCACCGCCGCTATTCCCTGCAGCGTTTTTGTTACCGGGTTGCCCACCTTTTTTTGTGTGCACACTTTTATCTTTTGGTGCACCCTTTTTCCTTTTCCAACCATGCCGCTTTTTCCATGATTTTATGGTGTTGATTGACACCCCGTATTTTTCGGCAAGGTCCTTGTATTTCATGCCTTTGACGTAATCTTTCTCCGCCTGAATGTGCTTGGATTCCATCTACATTCACCTGCCGCCTCCTTCTGATTCGTGTTGTTTTGGAATTTTTATTTCCTCTAAACTGCCGCCGCACTCTACCTTTAAGCCGATACTTTTTATAGAAATTCTTCATCGGAAGCAGTTTACAGGGAACAAAAAAACACCCGTTTTGGGGTGCTTAAATTAGTTTGTAAAGATCTTTGATTGATTTAGCATAGTTGAATTCATGAGCTTCATTACAGTCTTTTGCATCAAATTCAATCTCTTCACCGTTCTCAAAAATTAAAGTCAAATTAGCTTCTCGTCTTCCACTAAAAGTAAGATTTTTTTTAACAATCCTACTCTTATAGAAATTCAAAGCAAATCGTTCCTCTTTTTGTTCAGCAATGAGTAAACCCGATTCTAAGAAGAAATAATGCTCGGCACTCTTGATATCAAAGGGTTTTTTAGAATAAATAAATTTAATTTCATCCCCTTCAATAAATTCATAAACTCCTTTAGCCATAATCTCATAATAGTCACGAGTTATGTCTGTTATGAAATTTTGAAAATGATTTCTAAAAATTTCAACATATTCCATTTTTTCACCTCCCTCCTTTATATCGGAGTAAAGTAAGAATATGCAATTATTTGCAGAATTTGTCGAACAAAAAGCACCTCGCTGAATGCCTATTTTGTATTTTTAAGCTGCATATATTTCTCTTCAATCTCATACATTTCATCTTTTATCATGTTGTATACTTTTCTTAAATTATCCACGTCATTTTTTATTTCATTAATATTCAGTATTTCACCTTCTAGAGATAAAGACCTTTGGTGGTATTCGATTAATCCTACTAAATTGTAATCAAGACATTTTTGTACAATTTCTTTATGCTGAGTTAGCGATCTGTCAAATTCTTTAACACATTTTCGAAATTTCTCAGCCTTTTTTTCCTCATCAGTTTCAGTGTATCTTATATAAAAAAATTCATTAAACATAGGTTTTAATGAATTAATCAATATGTTCATTTGGACGAGTTTTTCATTCGCTGTTTCCATGAACAATTCTTTTTCCCTATGTTTAATTTGAAGTTTAACTCCAAAGTAAGTAATTGCCCCACCTATTATTGCCCCTACAAAAGCAATGATTCCAGCCCATATTGTTACTAAATCTTCAAATAGAACATCTAAAATCGCTAAAAGAACAAGCAAGTCTACTAGAATTAAAAATATAATGATAGATATTAGTATGTTGTCTTTACGAGTAAGTTGCATATTTCACCTCCAGCATTTATATCGGCAGAATGCGAGTATATGGAACTATTCTCAGAATTTGTCGAACGAAAAAACGACCTCCTCCATAGAAGCCGCTCTCAAACAAAATAATGTGCCCGTTTCACGCCAAAAAACACCCTGCCTCCTAAGGTGTTCGGTACTTATTTGTTAATTTTAAGAAACGCCTTTCGCTTTCCTTTTCAGATATTTCATCTAAGCACTCTAATAGCAATGTTTTATATCTGTTCGCTTTTTTTAGCTTTATTGAATGAGTTATAGATTGATAACCCCAAACTATAATTGCAATATAAAAGGTCATTAATATAATCATTGGGGCTGCTCCTTCTGCTCCTTCTGCATCTGACAAACTGAGACCATAATTTATTGTACTACCTAATATTACAGCCAAAATTGTAAAAAAAGCAGTAGTAAAATGACTTAAAGATTTATGAGTATCGAGTCCTTCTTCAAGCCTCTTCAAAAGCATGTTGATTTTTTCACTACTATGATACTTCTTAACTTTCTCTTTGAATGCTGTTTGTTCATTAATATTTGCTTTATGTATATTCTTCCCAAAGCGCAGCAAATACATTGACACGTCTTTAATCTGACCAAATAGCATTTGTTCTTCGTTTTCATTAGATTCGTTCAAAAGAATCACCTCCTAAACTTATATCGGAGGTGATTTGGAAATTTTCAGGCATTCAGTGCATTGTTTTTATTTAACGTAAAATTCAGATGTGTAGAACGTACCAACAGTTTCAACATGGTTGCCATGTTTGTCGTATCGCTCTACATCAACCCTGAATCGATACGTGCCTTTCTTGTTATCAAGTGATTCCTTGATGCTGAATTCATCGTACTGTTTCTCTGCTGGGTTAAGCGGGTTTGGTGAATTGGTTTTAATCGTCTCCCACTTTCCATTAACCTTGCGCTGCGGAATAAGATTCGGTCCTGCGATATAGTCATTGTCATTTTTGACAGCAATACGAACAACCTTATCCTTTCCTAAAAAATGATTCGCCTTTGTCGGATTCGCTGATACACCTTTTAATGATGCCATGCTCATCATCTCCCTTTTTATATTTTTGCGCTCCTATCCCTCACCAAAGCACCTGCAGCCATACACCCAAAAGACGACTGTTCCCATCAAATCATCAGCGTTTCCTCCGGATACGGCCGCCTTGTCGTTGGTACGTTTCGCGTCTCGTTCCCATAATTTCTTCCCAATCCCTATTCGTAATGGGATCAGCATCGCTCTCCTTCTTTCTATTAGAACCAGGAGCAATGCTTTTAAATTGCTTTAATGTCTCTTTAGAAACAGAATCCCTGATCTTCATGTTCATACTCTCCTTGCCGAATAAGCACCGCCTTACGCTATTCGCTTAAATAGATTTTGAAATGATGACTACACTCCGAGAGGATGCCAAGTACAGTCCATCATTAAATAAAATAAAAAACTGTCCTCGATACGGCTGCCGCAGACCAGCTGCTATCCAGGCTCAGAATGCCCCTCTCGTATGGCCACATTCCTCAACACCTTTGTTCCGTATCCAGATACACCATTGATAAGGGAAAGGCGCATCTCCCAATAAAAAAAGCGGACACCAATCAAGGCACTTAGAGTGCTCAATGATCAGCGTCCGCAGGTTCTTCCTTCTGGACAAAATATTCACGTTTGTTTTGCTTGTCTCTATCATACGATGAACCACATTGGAAAAAAGGTCCCCTTTTTATCCCCCTTATTGTCGGCTTTTTATCGGCAATACAAGTAAAGGTATTTCTCAATTCTTTTCATATTTTTTCATATATGATTTATATATCTTCAAAAAAAAGCTGTCGAGATAATCTCGACAGCTTTCAGATCTCTTTTGTTCTAATAATTCCAAAAAAATATTTCTTCCACAAAAATAATTAAAAGGCAACCAACTAATGTTTTTTAAAAAATAATGTTTGGACTAAATAATGAGTTAATATTATAATTTTATTTATACTTTGTCAATTGTTGGGGGGATTTTATGGCTAGTGAAACTATTTCGGAGTTAAAAGATTTTGCTTATTTAGGGAATCTACGAAACAGAATTAAAGAATTAAAAAATATCTGTTTAGAGGAAAATTGGGGAGAAAATAATCAAATTCTGTTTAATTATTTAAACCACACTTTCAAAAAAATCTATAGTGATTATTCAAGTGCTGATGATATTGAAAGGCAAAAATTTATCTCGATTACTGCTGATAATGAGGGGCATGCAGTTTTCAATACTGGGTTATTTACTAAGCTGTTAGAACCTGTATATGCCTTTTTTGAAAAAAATAAAAATAAAGAACAACAAGACTGGTACTTAGCTGGTTTTAAGACTGAATCAGATACTGCTTTAAATGTTTTTAAACAACTTCCTGAACGTGCCCAATATTTTAACAATGTGGGAGATTTGATTTACGATTATCGAATTGATATAAGACCTAATGTTTCACACATTCTTGCTGAAGAAGAGAATATTAACAGATTGCCTAACGAGTTTCAAAAGTTATCACCTGTGAAATTGTCTCAACATTTAACTGGGGCTATCGAGGTAGCTAAAAAAAAGGTGGCAGCTAACTATAAATTAGCTGTTCCTCAATACTACAAAGATTCGATACAATTATTAGTACCACTCTCTTTATCCACGACATCGGAGATGCCTGATTTAGCATTAGCTATAAAAAAAGAGAATGGCTTTTATCAGGCTAGAACTTGCTTAACAATGAGTATGGCTTATAATAATGCTAGATTAATTGTTAAACCTGAAGTAGATTGGCTTCAGATTGATGATTCTCAACAATCAGTGGCTACTGTAGAGGCTGATGTGCAAAATTAAGAATTTCAAAATTCTATTGTCAACCTGAGTGCCCTCCTTTATGGGCACTCTAATTAATACTATTCCCAAAACGCATCGCCTTCACAATCAATATACTTCTGAAGAAAAGTTTCAAAATCTACATCAAGCAGCCTATATTCTAAACCGTCTTCAAATAGATAAAGGTTGGAATTTCCCTTATTTAGTATCAAATAGCACCCTTCAAAAAGAGCAGCAATAGCTGTTCCATCAACCTGATCAAAAAAATCATTAGACAACTCAGATTCGATTTCTTCTAAACTGAAAACATGTAATCCTCCACCTACCTTGTTCCCGAAAACTATGTCTTCAAATATTCTTGCGCCATTATGTAGACATAAAAACTCTTTGAGATCGTCAGGCAATGCATGGTGTTTCTTTTCAAATTGTTTTATATTATCTTGATCGGCTGGAGCATTAAAGGTACAGCACTTTTCATAGACTTCTCCGTCTACCGAGAATTTGATGATGTTCTTCTCATCTAATTGATTTTTAAGCTCTTGTAATATCTGCACGATCCTACTCAATCTTTCACCTTCTATCTATATCCTCTCCACCAAGGAGAAACCTCTTGTTGATGTAGCGTTCTTGTGAGTGCATATAAATTACCCATTTTATTATCGCCACCATATTCTAAAGGTATAACATGGTGAATATCTAAACCTGACCAATCCCATTTAGGATCGCCGTATTTACCAATATACCATCTGATATATTTATTTCGGATATCCTTATCTCTCTTAACTCTATCTTCAGGCTTATACCATTTCATATTTGCTTTTGTTGGTGCCGGCAATGATTTACCACTATGACTATTATGAATTTGCGGATATTGATAAGCATTTTTATTAACTAAATATGTTTCAGTTGTACTCTGTTTAGTACCTGGGGCACTTCCGACCCAACCGGCTGTCAGTATATCGGATTTATACACAAATTTCGTTTTAACCATCTTATACGTTTTAGATTTTGTAGCACCAACTTTTATCTGAGAACCCGTAAATTCTTTAGAATAAGTTGAAATTGCATTATATTTCCCCGCATAATCATCTCCTACAAATAGAGTGCTACCTACAATTACAATAACCGGCTTCGCTTTGCCTATAATGCTACGAATTGTAGAACTATGAGTAATTGCCTTTTTCGATTGATCTAACTTAAACAATGTATCAATGACAATTGTATTCGCGACTTTAGTATTAGCGTCTGGAGTCTTATTAGTATTTTTATTCTTAGTGGATGGTTGCAGCACTACGGTGTCACCCTGTGGCATATTTCTTTGAGGTGGATCATGAGGTTGGTTTTTAAATTGTTGTCTTGCTTGATCAATAATATCAGATTTACTCTGTATTTCTTTTGCATGTCCATTTTCGTCAACTTCTAGTACATGTGTCTCTTTGTATGTTGTGATACCGTCCTTTGATTGACTAGCTTCCGCATCACTTGTCCATAACCATGCCGTCAACAGAAAAACCATAAAGAAAATCGAATAAGCAAATTTCTTCATTCTGATACTCCTTTTCCAAATTATTTACAACAAATCCAATATACAATATATGTATCTATTATTAAATGATCCTAAAATACCATATATATAAAAACAGCACTCATATGATTCCGAGTGCTGTTGAAAGATTAAATGTCGCTTGCTTCTTCAATTTGTAATACCGGTCTTTCTTCAGACCCAGTTCTTCACACACCTCCAAATCCTTCACCGCACGTGATGTCAGGTATTTCATCCGAATGATGTCTTGCTCAATTTCATCTAGGCTGTTTTCTAGCGCTCTTTCAATCTGCCGGACCTTCAGTTCATTTAAAACTTCCTGGTTCCTGAGAGAAGGAAAAAGGCCTGTTGCGCCATTTGCCTCCTGTTCCTTTCTATTTTCCTCCTTCACCTTCAGGGCCCTATAGACCTTCAACTCCTTGATAAGAGCATTTCTGACTTGCTTCTCATCGATCTCAGGCAGTAGGGACAATTGTTCTGCTATCAATTCTTACACCTCTTAATAACTATAAGATTTTGAAATTTGAAAACAAATAGAAATAATGCTATTCTTATCCTATTAAATCAAACACTAAAGGCGGCATCTCCGCAGTTGCGATACCCACTATGGAATTGATTATTTTACTGTTCACATTATTTATTATGAATTTCATGAATGGGGCTGATACTATGGAAAATCCTTTTTATTCTTTTGTAGAGAAATTTACTACACTGTTCGATTTTCTTAAAACATCTATCTTAGTAGGTGTCGCCTTGAGTGTTTGATTACCTTGACTCATCTCCTCTTTATCAAAACCTCTACAACTAATATTCTAAGAAGCATCTCTTTTACTTAAATTTAAATGAACTGTTGTAATTTAAATTTGTGAATTGACCATCACGTGTTGTTATCTCAGTTTTTCCATACATTGGCGTTTCAGCCAACACTACATTATTGGAATGGCCATCTAGGATAATGACTTTAACCTCTCCTTTTTCAAAAAGCTGATAAATTGAGACGTTAGAGTCTATATGTTTATAAGGATTATTCATGCACAAGGCCTCCCATGTTATAATGAATTGTGCAGATCAATAGAACTGGGGCCTTGTGCTTCGGTTCTTTTTATTTGCCCTGGAGAGCTTGCAAATCACGTACACACATTCTAAAGAGGTGTTCGTCCCTTAAATCTAAAGACAGGTCAATCAAAACCTTCAGATCATCTTCAGTAAGCGCCTCATCCAAATTTTCAGCCCAAGACTTTGGAACAACCAAGGTATTACCACTAAGGAACCTTACTAAAATGTCATCTTCAGATACTTTAAGTACATAACCTTCTTTGTTAAGTGTTTCTCTTTTGTCTTTCCTTGATGCTTTGATCCAGTCTCCTTCTAAGAATTTGTTTTTCATCTGATAATCCTCCATCCTTTCCTGATCCGACTGAGCAGTTCATATTTTTTAAGTGGTTCATAGAGGTGGATGCGCTGTCCATCCTCTTCGCGATAAAGCAAGAACCACCGTTTTGAGTGTTTGCGTGCCATCTTAGGCAGCCCCGTCTTCCTCTTCTTTTTGATCATTCCCGTCAGAATCGTCTTTCACACTTTGAGAGGAATCTAAATCTACATCAGCTGCTTCTTCATTTTTTTGCATTGGCACAGCTTCATTGGCTTGATCCTCTTTCCAATCCCACCATTTTTCAGCGAGTGGAGCCACTGCAGCTCGGTAGTCATTGATCAGATCAACTATTGCGCCGGATGACATCTCAAGCTCTGAAGCCAATTTGCGGTATGATTCACCCTCAATGCGCCGTTTCACAATGTCAGCCATATTCTCTGGGAAACCTTCTTGCTCTGGTGCCATACCTTCTTGGATGAATTGATTCACCACTACGCGTTTAATTTCCATAGGTTTTTCTTCAATTTGTGGTTTTTCTACAGGTAAGCCCAATTCAGCCTCTAACTGTTCTGGTTCTGGCTCAGCAATGTGAACCACGCCGCTCTGGTCTACTTGATAATTTACGATAGGTCGCTCAGTGTGAGCATTGATCTGCACGTTATAGCGGACAACATCGCTCTCAATTTCAACACGCACATCGTTATCAATCATTTCAGCAAGATTTTGAATGCTGTTTCCTAGATCCTTCGTTGAGATTTCAAGGACCAATTCTGTAACACCCTTAGGCTTGTGATTTACTTTCTTGACTGATCCATCAAAATTTACAAAAGACATATTTGTTCCTCCTCATGGGTTGGTGTGAGAGTTGAGACTTCGACTTCAATTCTCGGTGAACTGCTATAGAATTTGCTGACATGCAGGTCAACAATTTGACTATCATCCCGCCAAATGACTTTATTCAGGCCATCTTTTATCCCTTTGATGTAATTATCAACATCAGGTTTCTTGGCTGGTCTCAACTCGCCTTTTTCGGCTGCTGCTGCTTTTTTCTTGCTGAAGCTTTTTAATATGGATTTATAGACTTTCACTTTCAATTCAAGTGGACCTGTAAGGAGCTGATCTGGACGGTGATCACTTGCTGCCAACCTCACATATTGCTTAAAGTCTCGTGACTTCTTGGGGTCGTATAACCTTGTCATTCCATTCATATGGGTAGCTCTTGGACGCCCTTGTGCAACTGGCTCTCCGTAGACGGTGAATGCTATCTTCATTCAGATGCCTCCATCTTAGCGTTATATGTTAACACCCTGCTGCCACGTTGACTCTTGAGAGAAATGACAAGCATTTCAAGTTCATAGAGTGATAAATTTTCGGGGTTCTTGTCCAAACTAGCTAAATATCCAATACGAGTTAATTCGCTTAAAAGGTACTCACGACGCTGTTTGCTATTAATATTTGACATATTCATCCTCCGTATCATAAAGCGGCTTCCATTTGCCGCGACAAGTTTACAAACCTTCCGTACTCTTTCATAAAAGCAGCATTTATTGTCCCAACTTCACCATTTCGCTGTTTAGCAAAGATGATTTCAACTATGTTTTTCTGTTCACTATCTTTGTTGTAATAATCATCACGATAGAGGAACGTAACGATATCAGCGTCTTGTTCAATGCTTCCTGAATCACGCAGATCAGACATCATTGGACGCTTATCTTGCCTCTGTTCCACTCCACGTGAGAGCTGTGATAGTAAAATGATTGGGACATTAAAGCTTCTCGCCATATTCTTCAGCTCTTTGGTGATGGCACCAACCTCATAGTTTTTGCTCTCAAATTTACCGATTGGGGTAATGAGTTGAAGGTAGTCAATGACCACTAAATGATTTTGATCAGGGTGATCCTTTTTAGTTTTACGGATTTGGGACCGGATATCTGCGACTGTTTGGGTAGGCTGATCATGAATATAGATATCTAATTTTTCGTATTCACCCATGGCTTTGTTAGCTCTATCATAATCTTGATCGCTAAAGTACTTTTTTGGATTTCTCCACTTCGTGCCTTCAATTCTCCCAAGGCTGCTTAACATTCGATGAGTTAACTGTGTATCTGACATTTCGAGCGAGAAAATATCAGTTACTCCACCCTTTAGCGCGTTGTTACATCCTAAGTTAAGAGCAAAAGCAGTCTTTCCCATGGATGGACGAGCAGCCACGATAATCAAATCGCTTTTTTGCCAACCACCTGTCATAGCATTCAGATCCGCAAGACCAGTGTCAACTCCTGTAAGATCTCCTTGATCTTCTTCCATGCTCATGAATATCTCCGTCAGAACATCCATTTTCGTCCGAGTGGCTTTAACTCCAACTTCTTGCACCTCAATGGTTTTTTGATAAAGCTCAGTGATCCCCTCATCGCATGGGGCATTAGCAAAAGCTAAAGCAGCACTTTGTAAATCTCTGAGTCTAAAAGCCTCGTAAATTAATGTTTCATAGGTCTCGAAAGCATGTTTTGAGGGAACAGTACTTGCAAGATTGGTTAAGTATTCAAAGCCTCCAATTGAATTTAAAAGGTCTCCCATAGATGCAGCGATATTGGCCAATTCAACAGGCTTACCTAGCTTGTCCACTTCCCTCATCGCTTCGAAAATCCTCTTATGCCGCTCTTCAGCAAAATGTCTGGGCTCTAGTGCCGTTTCCTTAATCAGATCACCCTCAAGGATGATACAACCTAATAAAAACTGTTCAGCCTCTACGTTTCGCAAATTTTGCATTTTGTTCCCACGCTTTCTGTTTCGCTAAGAATTCATTTTGCTCTGGTTGTTTGATTTTGATTTCTGCGATAGCAGGTGGGAACCTCTTTTCAGCAATGTGCTGGTCAATCTTTTTCAAAACCTGTTCATAGGGTTGATCCTTTAAGTGGTCAAGCCAGAGTTTAATTCTTTCTTTTCCGATGGTGTCTGTAGTGAGTTCAAACCTTGGATAGGCAGCTGCAATTCTTGTTAGGATAGACATTGCTTGTTCTTGATTCATGTCCATCAACCTCCTCCAAATTTAATCCCATTTTCTTTTGCGTATTGAGCTAGAGCGTCTAAATTACTTTGTCTATGCTGCTTTGGTTTAAATTCAGAAACATTGTTTTTAAGAGGCTGAGGTTGGTGCTGCTGTGCATACCAACGATCAAGAATCGCTGATTCCAGGTATGCAAATGATTTAATACTGTCTGCTCTATGCTTTGGTTGATATTGATCAAATACCTCGTCGATCCACACCAATATGTCTTCAAGTGGGATTCGTTCCTTGAGAATCCTTTCAATGGCAGCTGAATCTTTTGGCGTTAACATCAGCCCACCTTTTCGTGATAAGTACTTTGCTTCGATCTGCTGGAAAGGAGTTAAATCATTTTCTACTGAGGCTCTCTTTTCTTCTTCCTCTTCTTCTTTAATTCTTAAATTCTTTAATTCTTGATATAGTTCCGACTTCGTACCGCTTTCGTTCCGTCTTCGTTCTGCGATAGGTTCTTCTTCCGTTCTGGGTTCTGTTTCGTGATCACTCGAAAACTCTTGATATGACTCGTATTTCACGATGGTGAATAGTGTTCCTAGTTCCGTTTCGCTAACAGTGATGATGTTGTTCGTAACGAGTTTCTTAATTGAACGCATAATTGTACTTTTAGACAGCTTTTTTAGCCCTCTTCCTTCTTTATAAGCGAGGTCCTCACATAGTTTTGAGTACGATCTTATGTACTGGCCCTTATTTAATACAACTCCATTCATTTTGAAGCCATCTTGATGACTAGCTCTCATAACTAATAAAGTGAACAGTCTAAAGGTAGTCACGTCATTCCATAATTCGTGTTCTAATATTTTGCGATGCAGTTTTACCCATCCAGTAGACAAATAACTTCCTCCTCTCCAACATCGTCAATTAAAGCCTTTTAATCTCACATAGGGCGTACATTCCACTGTTCTTAATAAAAGTAAGACCCGGCTCATTTCTTTGGATATAACCCTTTACATGCGCTCTAAATAACGCAGCTTGATTACGACTTGATTTAGATAAAGACAAGTACACAAACGGAATAGGAACTTTAATGATTAGCTTCTCCCTCATTAGCTGTTCACCAGCTCAGAAAAATGGATGATCCGGCTAAGACGGTTTGTAGATCGACAATACTTACACTTTTCACATCTTCTCGGTCTTTCTCCGCCATGCTTAACCTGAACGATCCGCTCCATGTTTTTTTCTATATCTTCTAACTCAATTTCCATCCTTGACTCATCAATATTGATAACTGCTTTATCTGGTGGATCTTCTTTTGATATGGCCACTATCAAAGGCTCTAACCATTCACTACGTCCTGCTTCCTGTCTTTCTAATTCTGCATAGAGAGACATTTGAGCAATATATCCATAGGCTTCTACAAATGAACAATAGCCAATCTCTTGATCCCATATCCTTTCCCTAAGAGATCGAGTTGTTTTAAGATCAGCAAAACGCCCACCTGCTGGGTTGTACACATCGAGTTTTCCTTTCCAAGGCACTCCGAACAATTTAGCTGTGATGATCACTTCTTTATCTCCTTGAAGAACAAACATGCACAAATCGTCATTCTGTATAGCTTCAATCATGAGATCAGCCAATTGATACTGTTTATATAATTGGCCCTTTTGTGTAAATAGAGCAGGTGTGTTCATCTTAAATTCATCAAAGGCTTGCTCTCCTTCAAGCCAGGCATGAACATATTGTCCAAATAGAAGAGCCTCAGAGGACGGCGGCTGCCATTCACCGTTGAGTTTTGCCATTGTAGCCGCCTCACACTCTAAGAAACTCTTATATTGAGAATTTGACATATAAACTCGGTCTATCTCGTTAGAGTAATAATTCTCCTTGTTGATTGTCGGCATCATCATTTGCTGGCTCACCAGCCTTTGTATCACTCTCTTTTTGTTCCTGCTGCTTTAGAAACTCTTCTTCGATTTTGGATTTTGTAGCATTAGTAGCACCTGAAGTTTTGACGTTGAAATAGTCCTCTTTCTTTGCCATTCCATCACGAAGTGAAGTATAGATGCGTCCTATTTTGAGGTAATCCTGCTCAGTAAATGCATCCAATTTACTACCGACATATTCCTCGACCATTTCCTTCGTAACACCAAAATCAGATTTAAATGTTGTTAATGCTTTTCTTAAACGGTCTTCTAAAGGCTCTTTATGACCACTAATCAGCGTTCTTTGACACATATCAACTGCTGCATCAACAATGTCTCCTGGTATCACTCCGAGAATGCACGCACGAACCCGACGCGCTCCTTGGTTTGCAACCAGTTCATAAATATCTCTTGGATCGTTGAGCTTTGTAATGGCTCCTTTTGCTTTTCGTTCATGCTTTACCGTAAATATTTTGGTCTGGCGAGTATTGGTTTCAAGATCCCATGCATAAGCCATAACAGAAGATTCTCCTGCTTTTTGTTCAAGTTCCATGATTCCGTAATCAATGTTCCCCCAATTCTGCGCCAAAGCTTCAGCTAGTCGAATTGAAGGACCTGATACCTTTGTGCCACCTCGTGGATATTCGTAGACAGCATTCTCAGCTAATAGCCTACGCTCACATGCTTTCTTGATTCGTTCAAAAGCAGCATAAACGTCTCGCGGAAACTTCTTTGCTATGACCATAGCTGCTTGTACTTCTTGTGCCTGCCGACTAACCATTGCTTCGGTTGTTACTGACGTTCCTGCTGATTGTTGTGAAGCTGCCATATAGTTTGAGTAATCAACATTTGACAATCCATTCATATAAGAAACCCCCATTGAATTTAGGTGCCAACCTGCTTATAATAGTGGTTGACACCATATTCTGTGTCTGGTTATTTAGATGAGTTCACTTGTGGGAGTGAGCTCTTTTATTTTGCTGTTTTAAATTCAAAATCAAGCTCCTCTACAAGATAGCGTTCTAGATTTTCTCGCAAGATCAATTCACCCGAATTTTTATCCTCAACATAGTCATCTTCTAGCAAAATTTCTGACCCATAAAAATCAATTCCAAAGTGCTCTTCTTGCCTCACCATTTCTTTTGGATAGCCGTATCTATTAATCTCTGTGATGATCGGATGCTCAATATTCATCTTCTTCCCTCCTCTTCTGTTTGGTGTGAGCATCAAGAAATCTCTAATTTTGAGCGGATCGCATCGGCCTTTAGTTGTTGAAATTTCTCAAAGGCTTGTTTATCAGGAAATTGGAACAATGGCTTACCTTTGTCAGTCATCACAATTGATCCATTCACTTGTGATAGATAGAACTGATCAGACTGTCTCTCACTGAAAGGTTTAATAACTGGTTTAGTTCTCAAGACTTCTTTCCTCCCTAACACATTATTTGATGCTTATTCGCATCGTCCGACCGCGGATGGAGCATGATTTGAGGGGGTAGGTGTGCACTGTCCCATCCGCAAGCCGGACGACAAGAATAAGCCTTGTCGTGATCTCTAAATAACGCTATAATGAGATCGATCATTTTGTTATTCATGGTTTGAAATGATTTAAGCAGTAAGTGTCGGAGCTTGCTGCTTTTTTCTGTTTTCTATTTCCGTTCTGATCTGTAATTCCAGAGCGGCTAATAAAATGAGCCCTTCCTCTGTATGACGCATCTGACATTGTTTCACGATATCTTTCGCCTTCATTAAGCGACTTGCTGTGAACAAATACTTCATCTAGATCAATCCTCGCAATCTATTTTTTAATGATTTTGGATATTTGATTTTTGTAATCCTAGCAGCCTGTTTTAATAAATGAACCTTAGCTTGGCTTTCGTAACGCTGAATTTGGTTTAGTGATTTTGCAATATCTTTGTGAGCTGCCAATGCCGTATTTGTATCAGCACTCTCTAATGCTTTCATTAATCTTTTTTGTAGTTGCTCAATACAGATCATTTCAGCTGTTATCCCTTCATGATCAATACTCTTGAAAATCGCTTTTCTCATCTTCATCCTCCAAACAAAGCCATAATGGCTGTAATTTGCTGCGTGACCGCAAGTGGATCGACACCACATAAGGTTGCGATCATGGCTTCTTTTGCATTTGTCGCCTCCATCCACCGTACATATGTAGGAACATCAAGCATCTTTTGATCATTCTCAAATTTTGATATGCAGCTCCTTGAGCGACTTAACAATTCAGCCAACTTCTCTTGGGACATCCCAGCTCTTTTCCTTGCTTGTCGGAGCACTACCCCCAACCTCAACTTCCTCACCCCCTTAATGTTCCTATATAGAACATGTTGCGAATTGGAACAGAAAAACCTAAAAATCCGCTGTATTCTAAGGTGGTAAATTATTAATCATTCAACTGGCTGAAAATTAGATTCCATTTGAGCTAATTGCCATTCTTCAAGAACTTCTCGTTTAAAGAAAATTCTTTTTCTTACTCGGAAGAAAGGTATTTGTTTTTCACGAACCATTGTGTAAACAGTGTCGTGATGTACCCCAAGAAAATCAGCCGTTTCATGAACAGTCATAGTTGATTTTGATGGCATATCTTATCTCTCCTAGTCACTTAATTGTATTTCTATTTTAGAAATTCATTTCCGAAAGAAATCCCTTATGTCACAGTCTAATTCTTTAGCCAATATCGGGAGATGGTTTGCTTTAAAGGCATATTCTCCTGTCTCATATTTCATATATGTTGAGGCATTTTTGAATCCTAGAGCCTTGGCCATTTGTTGCAAATTAATTTGTTTAACATGACGTCTCGATTTGACAAATTTTAAATCTAACATATTTCCCTCCTCTCGATTTCTGTTTTAGAAATCCTGTTGTTGATTTAATAATACATTTCTAAAAAAGAAATTTCAACTGTTTTATTTCTAATTTAGCAATTTATTTTTTTCTACTTTGGAAAAATGTTAAGATTTATATTGCTAATATAGAAAGTTGGTGATTAAAGATGCTGGCTGTAGGCGAAAGAATAATTAAATTGAGAGAACAAAAACAGTGGAACCAAAAAGAGTTGGCTCAAAAAATCAATATGAATGTCAGTGTAATGAACAGAATAGAAAAAGGAACTCGTCCTTTAACTGATATTGAAATTGTGAAAATCGCTGAGGTTTTTGGGGTATCTACAGATTATTTGCTAACCGGGAAAGATTATAGGTTTGAAGCAGAACAACTTCTGAGATCAGGCAACGCGTCTACTGCTGCAAGTGATGGAAATTCTGATATAGAAAAGAGAATTGAAAGAATTGAAAGAGCACTAAGACTTCAGGAAGGTCGTAAACCAGGGGATAAGCAGAAAGACTTCTATGGTGACTAAATAAAAGACTTCAATTACTTTCATACATGTATTTCATGAAAGGGGCGCATATTTTGAAAAAGACTTTTTTTTGCGTGCTTATTTTCTTAATAGCAACGTCTTTAACAGCGTGTAATTCACAGAATACAAAAGTAAATGAATCAAATGAAAAAAGCGATAAACAGGAATCTAATGAGGGTTCATCTGCTAAGAAGAAAACTAAAAAAGAAGCTGATGGAACACGAACTGCTCCTATACCTTTAAAAAAGCCAATATATTTCGACGATTACATTAGTGCATCGGATAATGAATATACTGCTGAATTAAAGATGAATGTAGAAGAGGTTATTCGAGGAGATAAAGCATTTAATGTTTTATATAAGAGGAATAGCACTGTTTCTCAACCTAAAAAGGGTTTTGAATGGGCACTCGTTAAGGTCAAAGTGAAGATGACAAATTCTGAAACAGATGATGAACCTATACTATTCAGTCCAATTCTTAACTTTGACTTTTTTAGTAGTGATGGTTCTCCTTATTCTGAGGAAATTGGTACTGTTGTGCCAAAAGAATTTGAAGGCGAAGTATATAACGGTGGTTCACTTGAAGGTTATATAGTGAATCAAGTAAAAAAAGACGATGATTTTTTAATAGCTTATAAAAGTATATCTACTTCAGGTAAACTATTCTTTAAAACTAAATAAACACTGCCCATATTGGGCTTTTATTTTCACACCAAAACAGAACATATGTTTCTAACTCATCTAAGAGCATTCTCTTTTAGAAAGGGGCTTATTAACATTGAGATATATAAATAGTCATTTAGAAGATTGGATTGAGTCATTCCTTAGTAATATTGGCATAACTGAACCTTCACAATTAAATAAACACAAAATAGCTAATGATCTAGACATTTGGATATTTTATGTTAATGACACAAGTCATTATGTAGAAATTAACAATCTGTACACTATTTTTCTAAATAAAAACCTATCTAAAGAGGAACAATGGCAGGATTTCGCTCATGAACTTTGCCATATAGTTAGACAATCTAGCAAATTCACTAATTTTCATTTGACTAAAACTTTATGGAATATCTATCAAGAAAGACAAGCGAATTATTTTGCTTATCATTTTTGTATCCCAACATTCATGTTAATTGATTTGGATTTACCCAAAAGACCAGAACTCGCTGTCTTGAAAGTTTCTAATATTTTTAACGTTACTCCTGAATTTGCAAATCACCGTTTAAATCTCTATTATCAAAAAACTTATTCTCAGACAAGGGGTGTTTTATATGGCTAGCATTGAAAAAAGAGGAAACAATTCTTTTAGATTAATTGTTGAAGCTGGTCACGATATAAACGGAAAAAGAAAGAAAAAAACTAAAACCATTCGTATAGAAGATACAAAACTATTAAAGACGAAAAGAAGATTGCAAGAGTATCTCTCAGACCAGCTCTATCAATTTAAAATCGAAGTTTCTTCTGAAGAATACATAGAACCTGAAAAATTAACATTTGAATCTTTTATCGCTAAGTGGAAAGAGAAGAAGCTTTATCAAAAGAGCGGAAAACCATACTCTCTCACTACTTCCGATGTATATTGGAGACATTTAAAAAATCATATTCTCCCTGTCTTTGGCAATAAAAAAATGGAACAAATAAAAAGCCTTCATATTGTAGATTTTTTAGACAGTTTAAAAAAAGATGGCGCACGAAAGGATGGAAAACCAGGAGGTTTAAGTGGAGCCACTATCCAAGACATTTTTAAAATTTTACAAGTTGTTTTTAAAACGGCTACTGAAGAATGGAAGATTATTAAAGTTGATCCTATGAAAGGACTTCCTCAACCAGAACATGAAAAGCAAGAAATGAACTATTTTGAATCTGACGAAGCTGCTGAATGTATAAAAATTTTGTATCAAGAAGTTGATATTAAATGGAGACTTTATTTTTTAGCTGCTATGATTGGCGGTCTAAGACGCGGTGAAGGTCTTGCACTTGAATGGCATTTAGATGTTGATTGGGATCTCGGCGGCTTTCATATAAATCGTTCAATTTCAAAGACAGTTGATGGAAAACCCTATGTTAAAGAACCTAAAACAAGAAGTTCTAAACGTTTTGTAAAGATGCCTAACTGGTATATGAATGAATTAAAGCAGTTCCATATCATGTGGAAAAAAGAAAAACTATTAGTTGGTGACTTATGGGAAGGAGATGATCACCAATATTTATTTCATAATGGCTTTGGTGAGCCTTTCCATTACACAACCCCTACTTCCAAATGGTCAAAAATCAAAAACAAACACAAATTAAAAAACATTCGACTACATGATTTAAGACATACAATGGTCGCTCTTCTTATAGAGGCAGGTGAGAGCATTAATGCTATTCAGAAAAGAGCCGGACATGCTAGTGCTAAAACAACCTCAGATATTTATGGTCATGTCACAAACAAATTAGAATTTAACACCGCAGAACACTTTAATCATTTTGATCCTAAAAATACTGAGAAACAATCTGGCGGATAAAGTTCGTCCCCAATTCGTCCCCAACCAAAAGAAACGGAACAAATATTCGTTGTTAAAAAACAAAAAAACCCTTGCTACACAAGGGTTTCAACGATGATTCCGACTGGGCTCGAACCAGCGACCTCTACCCTGTCAAGGTAGCGCTCTCCCAGCTGAGCTACGGAATCGGGTTATGTATCAGTTCTGGGATTTCTGTTACTGACAGTCTCTATTATATAACCATCATCGTCAGTCGTCAATGGTTTTGTTCAAAAAAGGCACAAAGCCGGTATCCATACCGGCTTTTTACTGACTTTTATGATTGGTTCACAAGAACTGGCTTTAGTTGATCTAGTGCTTGTTTGAAGTCCCTTTTGAGGTCTTCTCCGTTTTCTACGCCCACACTTAATCGAAGTAAACCATCCGTGATGCCTCTTTTTTCTCTTTCTTCTTTTGGCATAGCGGCATGGGACATTTTGGCCGGATAGGAAAGAATGGATTCGACTGCTCCGAGGCTTACGGCGAATACAGGTAATGTGACGCCATCGACCAATTCTTTGACAGCCGCTTGGTTTTCTAGTTCAAATGAAAGAACAGCACCTGCACCGCTCGCCTGCTTCCGCTGAATGTCTGCCCCTGGGTGATCATCTAATCCTGGGTAATATATTTTTTTGACCGCAGGATGTTCTTTTAGAAATGTAGCCAGTTCTAATGCGGTTTGACTGGCTTTTTCTAATCTGACTTGAAGGGTCTTTAATCCTCTGAGCACAAGCCAGCAATCCTGTACGCCAAGCACCGCCCCGAAGGAGTTTTGCAGCGAATAAAGTTCGTCTCCTAGCTTCTCATCTTTCACCACGGCTAAGCCTGACAGTACATCACTGTGGCCGCTTAAAAATTTCGTTGCACTGTGCAGCACAACGTCTACACCAAGGTCCAGCGGACGCTGAAGCGCAGGCGTTAAAAACGTATTATCTAAGAAAGTCAGACAGTCATGTTCTTTCGCAATCTGTACGACACCTTCAATATCCGTAATACCGAGTGTAGGGTTTGACGGTGTTTCCATGTAAATGACTTTTGTATTTGATTGAATGCCTTGTTTCACTTCATTCAAATTGGTCATGTCCACAAAGGTATGCTCAATCCCAAATCTTGAAAGAACTTGGGTGATCATTCGGAAAGTCCCTCCGTACACATCTCTTGTGACAAGGACATGATCTCCTTTTGATAATAGAAGAAAAGCGGTTGAAATGGCTGCCATACCTGACGCAAAGGCAAGCCCTCTCGTTCCTCCTTCTAGCGCTGCAATGGTATCCTCCAATGCCTGACGTGTAGGGGTGCCTGATCTGGAGTAGTCATATTGACCAAAGTCATCGAAGCTGCTTTGGTGAAACGTCGATGCATGTTGAATCGGTACACTGACTGCACCTGTTGAACGGTCTGTTTTAAACGCATTATGAACGAGTTGTGTTTCTAGTGTCCAATCGTGTGTGGTCATTTCGTGTGTACCTCCTCTTTCACATTTGATAGTGCCTGTTTCAGGTCTGCTTTTAGGTCCTCCACATGCTCAATCCCGACTGAGAAACGGAGCAATTTGTTACACACACCGTTTGCAATACGAATCTCTTCTGGGATGTCCATATGGGTTTGCGTTGCAGGATACGTAATGAAGCTTTCGACTCCGCCAAGGCTTTCAGCAAAACAAATCGTTTTCAGCTGCTTCAAAAATGGATTGACCCAGTCCTCTTTGGCTACTCGGAATGACAGCATGCCTCCCTTTCCTGGGTAAAGCACATCTTGAATTTCCGGCTGCTGCTTTAGAAAGTCAGCTAATTCCTTCGCATTAGCTTCGTGCTGGCGCATTCTCAGCGCCAATGTTTTCATTCCTCTCATTAAAAGCCATGAGTCAAATGGAGATAAAACCGCTCCGATGGCGTTTTGATGCTGGAACATGTCTTCCGATAGCTGCTCCCCTTTTGTGACGACAAGTCCGGCAAGAACATCGTTATGTCCGCCTAAATATTTGGTTGCACTATGAATGACAATGTCCGCTCCGAGTGTAATCGGTTTTTGCAAGACGGGCGTATAAAAGGTGTTATCCACAATGACCAATGCACCATACTCTTTAGCGATTTTCGCAACCTTTTGAATATCCGCTTCCTGCATGAGTGGGTTTGTTGGCGTTTCAATAAAGACGGCTTTTGTATTTGGCGTCATTTTAGAGCGTAAACAGTCTTCATCTGAAAAATCATCATAAACAAAGCGCAGTCCGTACTTTTTCCATTCGTTTTCAAATAGACGGTATGTACCACCATATAAATCTGATGAAACAATGAGTTCATCCCCGCTCTCAAACAGCGCCATGATCGTTTGGATGGCAGCCATTCCCGAACTGAAGGCAAAACCGGCCGTTCCTTCTTCGAGTGAAGCAATCGCATCTTCTACAAGCTGTCTTGTTGGGTTTTTCGTTCGAATATAATCAAATCCTGTTGATTCCCCAATGCCTCTATGTCTGTAAGCTGTTGAAAGATAAACGGGAGGACTGACAGTACCAGTCACCTCTTCGCTGCGGTTTCCAATTTGCGCTAACTTCGTTTCCACATGTTCTGTCATTTGACACCATCCTAAGTAAAAATCTAATTTCAAAACAGAAAAACCCCTTCTTCATAAGAAGAAGGGGTTTAATCGCTTCCTCTTATCTTCCAAGCAAAAAAGCTGCTTGCTGGATTTAGCACCTTGGTACATCACATGAAGTGATGCATACCGGTTGCTGAGGTTTCAAAGGGCCAGTCCCTCCACCTCTCACGATAAGAATGTGTTGTCTGTCTGTTCTAATTCTTAATACTGTAACGCATTAAACCTCATTTTTCAAGGGGAAATGTAACGATTAATTAAAATTTTCTGTATTTTGTAGCAGATTGGATGTCAGCCAATTTGATTGCATGTTAGCATATAGGAACAACGCTGTTTTTCGTGTTACAATGAATGGAAACGTTTCACTTATGATGAATTTGGTTAGCTGGAGGAATGGATTATGGTGAAGAAAACAGGCATCATTCAAGAAGAAACCTTACAGTCAAAAGAACTTGGGGCAGATATGACCATTTTGATTTATTTGCCAGTCAATTACTCCCCCCTTTATACATATCATGTCATCATTGCACAAGATGGTCATGATTATTTCCGTCTAGGTAAAATAGGCAGACAGGCGGAAAAATTAATGCAAAATAAAGAAATGGAACGCTCGATTATCATTGGTGTCCCATATGAAAATGTTACTGAAAGACGAAATACGTATCATCCAGACGGACCAAAGTTCGAGGCGTATAAACGCTTTTTGGCAAATGAACTAGTTCCGTATATTGATGAACACTATCCAACGTATCAAGTTGGATCAGGTCGTACATTTATTGGTGATTCATTAGGTGCTACGATCTCACTTATGACAGCCATTGATTATCCTTCGTTATTTGGCGGACTGATTTTGCAGTCTCCTTACGTGGATGAGTCTGTTCTGCAAGCAGTCAAACAGTCATCATCCCTTGCTCATTATGCCATTATCCATCAAATCGGGTTAGAAGAAACAGCTGTGAAAACGACAGATGGGCAAGTGCTTGACTTTATTCAGCCGAACGAAGAATTAAAGGTCCTTTTGGAGAAGTCCGGTGCGGATTATTTATTTGAGACATTCGAAGGCGATCATAAATGGACGTTTTGGCAGCCGCTCATTTCACCTTCGTTAAAAAGAATGCTCCCATATTCGTTAATCAACTGAATTTTGTTATAATAAAAAATAATAAATACTTTCTTAATCAGGAGGGAACATGATGAAATACGGAGTTGTTTTATTTCCATCAAAAAAATTGCAAGACATTGCGAACTCTTATCGGAAACGTTATGATCCGAACTATGCACTCATACCACCTCATTTAACATTAAGAACACCTTTTGAATTAACGGATCTAGAAGCAGCTGAGGTCGTCTCCACCTTGCGAGAGTACGCAAAAAATGCTTCTCCTATTACGTTACGTATTAAAAAATTCAGTTCATTCGCTCCTGTAAACAACGTGATTTATATGAAAGTAGAACCGAACGAAGAATTAATGACTCTCAATGAGAAGTTGTACACTGATCCGCTTGCTGGTACACCTGAATATGCATTTGTTCCGCATGTGACAGTGGCTCAAAAGTTATCAGACGATGAGCATTCAGACGTTCTAGGCACATTGAAGCTGAGAAAAATTGACCACGAGGAAACGGTTGACCGCTTCCACCTTTTATATCAATTAGAGAACGGTTCTTGGACCGTTTATGAAACATTTATCTTAGGAGAAGAGGGTTAAAGACATTTGAATACAGTCATCGTAAAAGAACAAACACAACGAGAAGATGCTTATTATGTTCGAAAAGAAGTTTTCGTAAAAGAACAAGAAGTCCCGTTAGAGATCGAAATTGATGAACTTGAGGACGAAGCCATTCACTTTGTCATTTATAATGATGACAACAAACCACAAGCTGCTGCTAGACTGCGCATAATTGAAGGTCATAAGGCAAAGCTTGAACGAATTTGTGTATTAAAAGAGGCGCGCTCTTTCGGTCTTGGCCACCAGCTTTTAGAAGCACTTGAGTCTGAAGCGATGGCAAACGGAGCGAAAGAAGCTGTCATGCATGCACAAGTCCAAGCTCTTCCTTTCTACGAAAAGAAAGGCTACAAAGCCGTTTCAGAACCGTTTGAAGAAGCAGGAATTACACATGTCAAAATGACAAAAACACTATCCGTTTAACGACAATAAAAAGCCAGGGCATCATGGATGCTCTGGCTTTTTATTGATTCCATCTCGTTCGCTCAGGAAGAAAGCGCAGTCATTTAGACGTAAGTATTGATATGAACGCCCTTACCTTCTTCCATAAACATATCTCGTACAAAGCGTTCCCGCTTTTTTTGCTGTACTTTCGTTTCCGCTTCTGTCACTAAGTCCTCTTTTTTCTCCAGCTCTCTGTATACCTTGTCATGAAAGGTGCGGGTGACCTTCGTCACTTTCGCATAGTCTTCTTTATCCTGAGGAGCAGGACGATTGATATATTGAAAATACAGATCCGGCTGAATCGGGGCTATATATCCCATCAAGAACGCCTCCTTTGCTTCTCTTCTACTCTACTATTCCCTAATTATGACTGTTTGAAACACGCCTCATTTGATATGATTAGATGTGTTTCTTTTTAAGATTGATTGACTATTGGAGGACTAGCTTTGAAATGCGCACGACGACATGATCGAACGATCTCATTACATACATATTCGAGAGAACACTATCAATTCCTCCATGATGAGGGGAAAAAAGGGCATTTATCTTGCCCATATTGCGGACACCCCGTCTTTTTTAGATTAAATATACATGAAGAACCTGCCTTTATCCATAAGCAAATATCTCAGCAAGAGATTTGCGAAAAAAGAGAACAACAAGAGGAAAAGAAACCGGCTGAACGAGAGGAAGAGGCATCCTACAAAGAACTTGGCGGCTTTCGCTTTCCAACCGGCAAACAGATCATCTCACAAACAGAAGAATCGGATGACTGGCAGGAACCACGGTCCATTCAATTTGGCGAAACCTTTCATTTAGAAAAGAATGAAGAAGTGCATACCATTGACCTCTTTCCACACATCACCTTTAGCGCACCGCAGCTTCAAGCAGTCACACACAAAGACGGTCCGATGCTTGTACTAGCTGGCGCCGGCAGCGGGAAAACAAGGGTACTGACAGCAAGAGCTGCTTATCTGATGTCGCACCATCAAATCCCTGCTCACCATATCCTGCTCGTGACCTTCACCACAAAAGCAAGCAGTGAAATGAAAGAAAGACTACGTATGCAGTATCAGCTTCATCCTTCACAGGCGAGCCAAGTTGTGACAGGCACATTCCACAGTCTATTTTATAAAATGCTGCTTCACGATGATCGGGGCAAATGGAACGGACAGCATTTGATTAAATTCGACTGGCAAAAAGAGCAGTATATTCGCAAAGCGATCATGAATGAAGGACTTGATGAAAAAGACTATCCAACCGATCAAGTGCTGCAATCAATCGGCTATTGGAAAAATGCTTTTTTACCAAACGAACTTCCTGAGCTGAAAGATGAAAAGGAAAAGCAAATGTGGACAATCTATCAGTCATACGAACAGCAAAAGCGTGAAAATCAACAATTTGACTTTGATGACATGGCCATTGCCTGTTTACACATGCTGAATAAGCAGCCTGAATTGCTCAAACAATATCAAGAACGATTCAAGTATATTTTAGTAGATGAATTTCAAGATATTAATCCCGTACAATATCAATTAATCCAGCTTTTAGCTGGAGAATCCGAGCAGCTATTTTGTGTAGGTGATGATGATCAAGCCATCTATGCATTTAGAGGAAGCAATCCTGCTTTTATTCTTGACTTCAAACAGGACTATCCTTCGGCCGAGATCGTCCATTTACATGCAAATTACCGCTCTCATCATACGATTGTCGCAAGTGCAGACGCCATTATTAAGAAGAACCAGCATCGTTACGAGAAAACGTTAAAAGCCGTTCGCGTGGAGAAAATTCCGCCGACTCTTTTTTATCCATATGACGAGGAAGAGGAAGCGACCATGATCGTAGCAGATATTCAGGAGAAAATTAAAAACGGTGCAAAACCGAATGACTTTTGCGTGCTGTTTAGAACGAATACAGGAGGCCGTGCGATTTATGAACGTCTTCATCAATCGGCGATTCCGTATCAAACCGATGCTGGCGTAAAAGCCTTTTATAGCAGAAGAATTGTTCGGGTGCTGCTCGCTTTTCTTTCGCTCAGTCAGGATGCAGATGATGTCGCCGCAATGAAGCTGCTGCTGCCCGTTTTCTTTTTAAAGCAGCAAACACTGAATACCATGAAGGCACTGACCATTACGGAAGATTGTTCTATGGTAGAGGCACTTGGAAAGCTAACAGACATTCAGCCGTTTCAGCGCAAAAAACTGCAATCGATCGTTCCCCTGTTTCGTACGTTAAAATCGTTAAAGCCATCTGAAGCTGTAGCGTTTATTGAACAAAGGATGGGACTTGGTGATTATTTAAAAAAACGTGTGAGTGATACGAATGTGCTTGAAAAAGGAACTGATGATGTACGAGATGTGAAAACAGCGGCGAAACGTTTTGAAACGATTGAAGCCTTCCTCGCTCATGCCGAACATATGAAATCTGCTGAAAAGGAAAAATCAGATGAACCAGGCGTTCAGCTCATGACGATCCACCGTGCGAAGGGACTAGAATTCCAAACAGTGTACATCACGAGCGTGGTTGATGGGGCGCTCCCTCATGACTTTGCACTTGATGAGCTGAGAAGCGGTGATGAAGAAGCCATTGAAGAGGAGCGGCGCTTATTATACGTTGCCATGACGAGAGCAGAACAATCCCTTTATCTATCCGTTCCATCATATAGAAGAGGAAAAACGGCTCACCGCTCCCGCTTTTTGTACCCTCTTTTAAAGAAAAATCGTGAATTATTCACACAAAAACAACAGGCCCCCCTTTAAATGGAGAGCCTGTTGTTTATTTTTTGTTGTTCATCATTTTAGCGATTGTATTAAAATCAAGCTTTTCTTTTCCACTTGTAATCGATTGAACGATTTTGTCTTCCATTTCTTTAGGTACACGTTTGTTTGCAAGCTGCGCCACTTTTTTAATGACACCTCGAACGGTATTCTCATCTTTAAAGTTCGCGTTTTGCAAAGAACCTGCAAGCTTAAAGACATCATTCATATTTACACCTGTTTTATTTTCCACACTTTTAAAGAACTTATTATCCATTCCTTTGCCTCCTCTTTGTGGAGTAATCACCTTACTATATGAAAATAGGCGAGATATGTGCCTATCCTGCTGCCTTGTTAGCAAAGAGAAAGGAAAGCAAAAGGCTTCCCTATTGCTTCCCTCACCTTCTTACTGTTTAGTTAAAGAAAGAAGCACCAACGATGATTAGAAGAATGAAAAGCACGACGACAAGAACAAAAGTTGAACCATAACCGCCGCCGTAGCCGCCGCCATAACCTCCGCAATAACCGCCACCGTAACCGTAACAACTCATATTTAAGCACCTCCTCTTCTCCCTTACAAAATATGAAAAATACATGAAATGGTTTGGACGATCACATAAAAAAGTGCGGAATTTTTATTTCTGCTGTTTAAAGACGTAATCTGCCTCTCCATGGCGGATCATGAATGCTTCTGTTTCTTTCGCAAAAGTATCCATTTTCTCGCCAAATGCTTTTAAGTGCTCTTCAAGATCCTTCGCTTTGTTCGCTAGATCCATTTCAGCTTTTTCGTGCGCTTGCTCTTTCCCATCATGGGGTTTAGTGAACAAGGAACCGATTAATTGTTCGAATGCATCCATTCTGGTCACCCCTTCTCTCTTACATATGCATCACCCAAAAAAAGGGCAACAAAAAAACCGGATAAATCCGGCTTTTGTTTTTCTCTATTGAGGTTTCTTTTTCTTCCCGCAGCCGCAGCCCGTCTTCTTGATTTTCTTCGTATATACAGATTGTTGATTTGACTGCGCTGGATACCCTTGAAGCATATGTGACGGTGTTTCAGTTGGTTTCATCGCAACCCTTCCTTTCCTATTCCATGTTAGTATATGCATTTTCTTTAAGCGTGTCTGATCAGAATGCCTGTTTATTTCACAAGCTTTGACACGACTGCTTCAATCAAGCCTGCTGCGGCGGCAATCGCTAATAGTAAATTAAGCCACATGCTGATGACAGGAAAAAATATGTATATCGCAAGTAAAGCAGCAGTGCACCACATACCCGTACACCAATAACAGCTTAACAGCTCTCCTATCCAAGATCGCAGTCCCTTCCCCTTAATGACGATATAGGTCTCGACTTCACCTTGTTCGTTTACCTCTTCTTGCTCTTCATGAAATAGACGGCGAAAGGGGGCTGTAATCGTATCAAACACGATCAATCTCGTCAGCCTAAAGGATGCGAGGGCAAATATAGCAAATGACAAAGCGCCGCTCATGGAACCTCCACCTCCTTCATTCTTCTTTTTCCGTCCTTTCTTTATATATGCAAAAAGAAAGACCGCCATGATGAATCGAGTGGAAATAAAATTGGGTTGTACTTTTTCATGCTTTCCGATTCCACCTTGAGCCTCTGCTGCATTAAATAATGTATAGATAAGAAAGGAGTGAAAGTATTGTCTATTGAAGAAAGTGCTGATTTATTATACACACAACTGTTAAACGAATTAATCAGCAATTATGATGATTTCATCGAGATCAAGGATTCCGAAAATGTCACGATTCATAAAACAGATGTAACAGCCGCACTCTCCCTTCAAGCGACCGTAACGACAATCATTACTCTTTTAATTCAAATTCTTGTACCAGATGATGAATTGGCTGCAGACATCACAGAACAGCTTTTAGCTGCACAACAAGTGACAGTTCAAAAGAAAACAGTGATTCAAATCATCAATTGTTATAACGTCACGATTACATTATCTGATGCATCCATTATGAACTCCGTCCAAATTCTCACTCAAACACTGAATGTACTTTTAGTTGAAGCCGGCATTCTTTGACCCTTTCTTTTTCTAACATCATGTATGAAAGAGGTGAAATAATCGTGGCTGAAGAGAACGAAAAAAAGGAGTTTCAAATCAACACTGATGTTGATCCATTAACAAGCCTTCTTGTGAGTGATATTTTAAACAAAAATAATGTCACAGATGATCAGAAAGCAAACCTTTCAGAAGATCAAAGAAGGATGATTTTGAAGCTGGTTCAGGATTTACAAAAGAAAGCAGATGATTTCGTACAGCAGCAGCAGGAGAAAAAGCGTCAGGCAGAGGCAGCAAAACATGCAGAAGAGGTCGAGCCTGAACCACAAGTGCGCCCTAAACGAAATTCACTTCGAGATCGTATCCAGCAGCGCCGTCAAGCGCAGCAAAATAACGATTAAATAAAAATGGGTTGCCTGCTAGGATAAATGCCCGAGACAAAACCAATCATTCCAGCATTTAATAAAGTAAACGGAAGGAGGAAAAGAAATGGATTCTAAACCATACTCTTGGGTCGCTCTAGATCGTAACTGTACACACCACGGCGATTACCATCATAACTACGAAAGAAAAGCAGTTTGTGACGGCCACTATTATGATGATGAAGATGTTTTACAAGACTTTGATCAAGTGAGTGTCACAAAGCAGACATCTGAGGAAGTCATTATCGTTAGAGATTCTTGTGACATTAACGTTTCTTCTGTTGATGCACAGGTTGCAGCATCTATCCAAGCAGCTGTTCAAACAGCGATCATCACCATTACAAACATCTCAATCGCTGATGGTGACCTAGCTGACCGCGTCACGCAAGATCTCTTACAAGCAGCTAGCCACAAACAAACAAATCGCCAGAAACTTGTTATCGAAAACTCTAGAAACGTTACAGTCTCTACAATCGATGCGGACATCTCTATTGCCATCCAAACGCTTACACAGACACTTGTTGCGACGATCGTTGCAATTGGTATCCTCTAATGTACAAAAGCAGAGCGAAAAGCTCTGCTTTTCCTTTTTCTAAAAATACAACAAAGATAAATAGTCATTTACCCACACCAACTAGAGGGCGCATACATATGTTGTTAAGGACTAAAGTCAAATACCTTGTTAAAGGAGCTGAAATCCATGAGCTGCGGAAAACACCATGGCCGACATGATGAAAACTGTGTATGCGATGCGGTTGATAAGATTTTAGCAGAGCAGGAAGCTGTAGAAGATAAATGTCCTACGAGCTGCTACAGTAATTTATTAAGCCCGACAGTTTCTGGAAAAGATACGATTCCGTTTTTACTTTTTGATAAAAAGGGCGGATTGTTCTCTACTTTCGGAAACATTGGAGGATTTGTTGACGATTGCCAATGCTTCGAATCCATTTTCTTCCGGGTTGAAAAATTGCATGACTGCTGTGCCACATTATCTGTATTAAGACCTGTTGATGTACACGGACATACGCTAAGCGTTTGTCACCCTTGCGATCCTGACTTCTTTGGTTTAGAAAAAGCGGACTTTTGTATCGAAGTTGATTTGAACTGTTTCTGCGCGATCCAATGTTTAAATCCAGAACTTGTCGACAGAGTCATGCCAACAAAAGATAAAAAGCATCATCACCACGGCTAAACCAATCGCCCGCTCATCTATCTTGTCATAAGTCAAAGCATCCCCTTCCTCACGAATGACAACCAATCATGCGGAGCAGTCAGCAAAAGGCGGCCGCTTCCGCATTGATTGACATTAGATGCATCAACCGGCGAGACACGTAATAAAGCTTATAGATGATGATGACAGTGCTCAAACACTCAAACAAATTTCCTTGTATAGGAGGGTTGAATATGAGCCGCAAACATTCATGGAACTGTGTAGCAGAGGCTGTTGAAAACATAAACGACTTACAAAATGCCGTCGAAGAGGATTGCCCGACCAGCTGTTACAGCAATCTCCTTTCTCCATCACATTCATTAGGTGACACTGTCCCGTTTGTTCTATTTACCTCAAAATCAAAACCATTCGTCGCATTCGGAAACGTCGGAGAAGTAGATGCTGGCCCTTGCTTTAGCACTGCATTTTTCAGAGTCGAACACATCTCTGATCACTGCGCAACACTCAGCTTGCTTATTGCATTTGACAAAGATCGTCATATTTTAGATTTTACAGATAAAGATTCCGTATGTGATGTGTTCCGTTTAGAAAAATCAAAATATTGCATTGAAGTAGACCTTGACTGCTTCTGCGCAATCGAGTGCTTAAATCCAAGACTCATCAACCGTAGCTGCTAACAAAAAAAGTCCCGTTATGGGACTTTTTTTATGTTCATTAAAAACCAAGTGGATGAATAGAAGAAATATCACCAATTGCTAATTCCACTGGATTACCGCCGCCTGCCGTGCGGATGACCACCATATTGTCTTTTCTCTCCATGATGATCCCTCTATATGTTTTTCCATCGGCTTCAATGAGGCAAAGCGCTCTCGGCATATTATGCGGCAGACTTGTAAGAAAATCGACTTTCTCCTCGATATTCATTTGGCTTAACGGCTTCTTCACTCGTTTTCTTCTTGGTTCTTCTTTTGTTTCATGAAATACGCCTTCTGGCTGTTTTTCTTGTTCTTGTACTGGCTCTCGATTTTGTGAATTATCTTTTTCTTGATTGATCTCCCGCTCTTGCTGTAGCGCAGGCGGCTCTTCTTTTTTCTGCTTTACTTCCTGTGATACAGGTTCTTGCACGCTCTCTTCGATTGCATCCTCTTTGGCGCTTTTTTTGGTTTCTGAAGGTTTTTCTGACTTCTTGCGCTTTCTCACAATATTTTGCATGGCCGGCGCTGATTCATCATAGCTCGGCTGAACAATATACATAAGCGGCTTTTGATTCTCATCACCTTTATTTGACATACTAATCCCTCCCGAATGATTCATTCCTTATATATATGAGAGGACACCCCAAATCAGAAGAAAAATAAAAAACAGCATACCAGTGATTGGTATGCTGCAAATCAATTATTCGTTTAGCGGGCAATGATATGGAAGCCAGAATCAACATGAAGATTCTCACCTGTCATGCCGCGGGATAAATCACTGAATAAGAATAGTGCTGTATCGCCAACTTCTTCAGGAGTCGTTGTACGGCGAAGCGGTGCACGCTCTTCAATATCCTTCAGGATCGTATTAAAGCCGCTGATTCCTTTTGCAGATAACGTACGAATTGGACCAGCAGAAATGCTGTTCACACGGATGCCTTCCGCTCCAAGATCAGCTGCTAAGTATTTCACACTTGCTTCAAGGGCTGCTTTTGCTACACCCATGACATTGTAGTTAGAGACAACGCGCTCTCCGCCTAGGTAAGTAAGTGTGACAATGCTTCCGCCTTCTGTCATGAGCGGACGTGCTGCTTTTGCTACAGCTGTTAGTGAATAGGCACTAATGTTGTGCGCTAAAAGGAAACCTTCACGGTTCGTGTTCAAATATTCACCGACAAGCTCTTCTTTGTTCGCAAATGCAATCGCATGTGCAACACCATGGATGACTTGTACTTTTTCTTTAATCGTTGCAAAACATTTTTCGATTTCTTCATCACTTGTCACATCACAAGGAAGAATAATGGAATCATCACGCTCTAGCGTGCTTGCTAGTTCTTTTACTGATTCTGCCAGACGATCTCCAACATAAGTAAAAATCAAACGAGCTCCTGCTTCGTGAAGTGAACGAGCGATCCCCCAAGCGATGCTTCGTTTATTGGCAACACCCATCACCACAATATTACGGCCTTCTAAAGAAAAGTTCATATGTATTAAAGCCTCCTATTTTTTCAAGACATAGTATTAGTACCTGATCATAATCTTATCACATATCATGAGATATTGACAATTTCCGTTGAAAGAAAGTTTTTATTTCAGAAAAAAGACCGTCCTCACAAGTGAAGACAGTCTTCTTTTTATGCTTTGACTCTGTTTTGCTGATAAGCAAAGTGGTTAGTCGGTCCGTGCCCAGCGCCAATATTCAGAGGAAATTTGATCGCCTCATGGACAAAGGTTTCTGCCGTTTCAAAGGCTTCCTTCATGGAACGACCTTTTGCTATTTCTGCCGTTAATGCCGCTGCAAATGTACAGCCTGTTCCGTGTGTATGTGGTGTATCAATATGTTCATTACTGAGTTCAAAAAAGCTTTTTCCATCGTACAAAAGGTCTGTAATGAGGCCGCCTGAAGGACTATGACCTCCTTTGATCACAACATAGCACGTGCCAAGCTCATAAAGTCGTTCAGCTGCTCTATGGCGATCTTCTTTTGTCTGAATGCGCATGCCTGTCAGCACTTCTGCCTCAGGGAGATTCGGTGTGACTGCATAACTGACAGGCAGTAACTGTGTTTTCATAGCAGAGACCGCATCTTCATTTAATAAAGAGGCGCCCCCTTTGGCAATCATGACTGGATCGACAATTAGTTTCAAGTCATATTGCTTCGTTTTTTCAGCAACGACACTGATCATTTCAGCACTCCACAGCATTCCTGTTTTAGCGGCATCTGGCAACAAGTCTTCTGCTACTGCATCAATTTGACTTTCGAGCGCCTCGATAGACAGTGGATAAATACCGTGAACACCAAGTGTGTTTTGCGCTGTAATGGCCGTAATGGCGGACATTCCGTACACACCAAGCTCCTGAAAGGTTTTCAAGTCTGCTTGAATACCTGCTCCACCACCAGAATCAGTACCTGCGATGGATAATGCTTTTTTAATCGTCATGTCATCTCACCCTCTCATTAGCCAATCCA
This sequence comes from Bacillus sp. FSL K6-3176, assembly GCF_038003325.1. NCBI lineage: Bacteria > Bacillati > Bacillota > Bacilli > Caryophanales > Bacillaceae > Bacillus > Bacillus sp. FSL K6-3176. The sequence continues at coordinate 1,139,972 of NZ_JBBOOX010000001.1, read as the reverse complement.
TTGATGATAAATCGTTCTCGCTTTCGCAATATCATTTGTCCCATGTACAAGCGCTCTGCCATCTTTGAATAAAACAAGCTTGTACTCATCCTTCTGACACGAAAGCAAATAAGGATTTTCCAGCACATCCATTCCTGCTTTCTTTAGCTGACGTGCTACTTCATGAAGCGCCGGGGGTGCCCCTAGTGCACTGCGAATTTGTACAGTATTTCGTCCACATAATACATCTGCTTTTGCTCTTTGATCATATGAGAGAAATGGATATGTCTTAAGACCGCAGCTTGGACATTGTTTCTTTTTTAAAGACGTAACGGATCGAATATCAGATCGCTCGTTTGTCCATAAATCAAACGATCTTAATACCGGCGTGATGTGGTGTCCTGTTAAAAGCTTCAGTGCATCCGCCACTTGATAGGCCGCAACCTGCTGCACTACTGGAATAATAATTCCTGCTGTATCACATGTCATGCCTTGTGGCGGTAAATGCTCAAGCAGGCAGTGTAAACATGGTGTTTCACCAGGAATCACTGTGAATTGAATACCATAGCTTGCTACACAGGCTCCATAAAGGAACGGAATTTGATGTTTGACGGCCGCATCGTTCGCAATCATTCTCACCTCAAAATTATCCGCTGCATCCACGATGATGGATGCCCCGCTGACGTACTCATCAATATTTTGAGCGTTCACGTCAATGACGATTCCTCTCACATGAACGTCACTGTTCACCTGCTTGAGTCTTTTCTCAGCAGCCACAGCCTTTGGCAACCGATCAAGAACATCTTGTTCTGTGTATAGCTGCTGACGCTGCAGGTTGCTCCATTCAATATAATCTCTATCCAAAATGGTGACAGATCCTACGCCGGCACGGACAAGCATTTCAGCACTCGATGTTCCAAGTGCCCCAGCCCCAATAATGACGGCCTTTGAGGCATGTAGCCGTTTTTGTCCTTCTGTTCCAATCGGCCTAAAAAGCTCTTGGCGTGAATAACGTGTGCTCAAAATGCTGGCATTCCTTCCTGCGGACTGCTGGCTGTTCCATAGTTTTTGAGTGGAATACGGCCTGCCTCGAAACCGAGTCTTCCAGATTCAATCGCCAGCTTCATCGCTTTAGCCATTTTCACAGGGTCCTTTGCGCCAGACACGGCTGTATTCAGTAATACAGCATCAGCGCCCAATTCCATCGCATAAGCAGCATCCTTCGGCGAACCTACACCCGCATCAATAATAACTGGCACCTTTGCCTGTTCGATAATAAACGATAGATTCAGAGGGTTTAAAAGCCCTTGACCTGAACCGATTGGAGAAGCACCTGGCATAATGGCATGGACACCAAGTTCTTCTAATTTCCTTGCCAGCACCACATCATCTGACGTATATGGCAGCACGATAAAACCTTCTTCTAATAGCATTTCAGATGCTTTTAACGTTTCGACTGGATCTGGCAGAAGAGACCTTGAGCAGCCAATGACTTCTACTTTGATCATGTCACACAGTCCAGAAGCTTTCGCTAAACGGGCAATCCGCACCGCTTCTTCCGCTGTACTTGCCCCTGCAGTATTTGGCAGCAATGTATAGGCTGATAAATCGAGCTGCTCTAAAAAATTGGGCTGTGATGGTTCAAATATGTCCATTCTTCGCACAGCAAAGGTCAAAATTTCAGCTTCTGATACGTTGACCGCCTCTTTTTGAACTTCAAATGATGGATACTTTCCTGTCCCTAGTAATAGTCTTGATGTAAATGTTTTTCCGCCAATGCGCAGCATGGTGTCATCCTCCTCCTACAAAGTGAACGATTTCAATCGTGTCATTTGGTTGAATTTTTACCTGTTGAAAGGCTTCTTTATCTATAATTTCTTGATTTTTTTCAACGATCACCACTCGGTTTTCAAGTTGATAGGCTGACAGCAGATCAAAAATCGTGCCATTTTCCTTATCGAAATCAACCATTCTTCCATTCAATTGAATTTTCATACGAACAATGCCTCCTTTCGCCCAATACGAAACGCATGAAGCCATTCCTTGTGAACAGACTCGCCTACTATCAAGCCGCGAATGATTTCCCCCGTAATTGGCGCAAGTAAAATGCCATTTCGGTAATGTCCCGTTGCAAAAAGAATACGCTCGTCTTCCGGATGTTTTCCGATATAGGGGTGCCGGTCGCTTGTCGCTGGCCGAAGACCTGCCCAACATTGATCAATCGGCATCTCTCGAATAGAAGGCATGAGCTGAGATGCTTTGTGAATAACTGCTTCAATACCGCCAAGTGTCGGAACGGCCTGCCAGTCATTCGGTTTCATCGTTGCACCAATCACTAGCTTACCGCTATCCCTTTGAACGATATAACAATGATCATGATAGATGGTGTGTGCAAGCGCTGGACCGTTATTCCAAACAGACACGCATTCTCCTTTTACAGGATAGAGAGAATGTGATAACCCCAGTTCTTCTAAAAAACGGCCTGACCATACACCACTTGCTACAGTCAGATGATCACATGTGAAGATGCCTTTAGCTGTACTGACTGTCAAAGTTTCTTTTCCCCTCTTCACATCGATAACGGGGGTAAACTCCTTCACATCCGCTCCGTGCCGAACAGCCGCCTGCCAAAAAGCCCTGCATACCGCATATGGCTCGACATGTACATCATCTGCTATCAAGCCTGCTCCTACGATGTCATCTGCTATTTGAGGCATACGTTCTTTTACGCTGCTTGCTTCAAGCCATTCAAATGTGGGCAAATGCTGCATCCGGCAAAGCGCTCGCTTTTCTTGTTCTGTAAAAGCCACCTTCATAATCCCGCCCACTGATGTCCGAATATCAATGCCCGATTCACGCTGAAGGTCGACCGTTAATTTTTCATATAAAACCTGACTTTGTCTGCCTACTTGAAAGAAAATATCCTCATCACCTTCTCCTTCAGCATGTGCACCCAGCATGCCAGCAGCCGCACTCGTCGTTTGCTTCCCGATCTCATTTGCCTCAAATAAGACAATCTGCTTTCCTGCTTTTGCAAGGTGATAAGCGATCGACATCCCTATGATTCCACCACCAATGATTGCAACATCATAATGCTTGTTCATAAGGATTCTCCTTTCGCTTTTTAGAAAATATTTGCGCCATTTTGCGCGGCTGAGGATGAGCAAAAATCCCCGACATGACGGCTATTCCCTTTAAATCAACATGCATCAATTCTGGCAGTCGTTCTGGTGTGATTCCACCAATGACAACGACTGGAATGGACAGCGAAGAAGTCATGTCTTCCACAATCTTTATGCCTCTCGCCTGAAGTCCGGGTTTGCATGCGGTATCATACACATGCCCAAACATGACATACTCTGCCCCGTTCTTCTCTGCTGCTTTGGCTTCTTCTATCGAATGAACCGATACCCCCGCATGGAGGTGAGGAAATTTTTGTCTTAATTCCTTTGGCGAAAAGCTGTGTCCTGGAAGATGAACCCGGTGAATATTGGTCAGCAGCGCAACGTCAACTCGGTCATTGATAATCAGCTTTTCTTTCGGAACACCTTCTGCTAGTAGTTGTTTCACGAGGTGAACCAGCTCACCTGCTGCCTTCGATCGTTCACGAATATGAATAAAGTCTACTTCAGACGCAATGTCTTTTATTTGCTTGATGAGCTCCCTGACAGGAAGCGTATCATTTGTCACTGCATGGAGTTCCATTTGCACCAACCCCATCTAAGCATGCTGTCTGCCACATTTCTTTTTCATACGCCATCTCCCAGAAATGGTATTCGTAATAGCTTGAAATCACGAAATTTTCTTTCATATTAGCCCGCACATGTTCTGGCGCTTTTTCTGCAAGTTCATCAAAACGGTTCACCTGTTCAAAAACAAGCTCTTTAAACCAATCCCCACCATATGTCAAAATCCATTCTTGATAAATCGGATGGTCAGGTGTTGTTTGTTTCAGTTTTTCTCCTACCTCATAATAAAGCCAGTAGCACGGCAATAATGCGGCTAAAATTTCTTCAAAACGACCGCTTTTCACAGATCGGTACATATGCGAGGTATATGCATAAGCAGTTGGAGAAGGTTTAAAGTTTGCCAGCGCTTCATCAGAGATCTGGAGCAGTTCTGTGAACTTTCTATGCAGTGATAGCTCTGCTTCATACGTACCCTGCGCATGATATGCCATTCTGCCTGTCGTATGTAAGTCCTCACTAATGGCGGCTCCATACGATTGTACTTTTGCAAAATGAGTTAAATAGTACGAATCCTGCATCACATAATAAGTGAACCGATCGAGTGAAAGTGTGCCATCACCAATCCCTTTCACAAAAGGGTGTGTAAAGCTCCCATTCCACCATCTAGCTGCTGCTTCTTTACATTCGTTTGAAAATGTCATGTTCCTCTCCTCCTGTTTTTCCATATAAAAAAACCACTTTCCGCGTGGAAAGTGGTTTGGAATTTGTAAAAAGCATAGTCAAACACCGCACCACTTCCCTACGCAGGTATGAACCTGTTCAGGTAATGAGGGTCTAAAAGTCTACACTTTTATCTCAGCCCTTTTAAAGGACTCCCCTAGTGGATCAAACATATATTGTTGTACCTCTATCTTAATCAGGATTTGTTCATCGGTCAAGGGTTCATTGCAACTCTAATTGGGCTCTAAGTCCTGCCACATACTCCCGGGAGCCAGACACAAGCACGCGGTCACCGCTTCTAAGCGTCGTATCCCCATGCGGTACTAAGCTGTCAATTCCTCTAAAAATACGGACAAACACCAAATCGCCGGTAAAAGGAAATTCCCTCAGCATGACATTATGATACCGATGATTGTTCATTTGAATTTGATACAAAGAAGAATCCTCATTTGTTAACAAGCGAATCGCATCAGGTGCTTCAATCAATGCCCTCAGCACCGTTTTAGATGATAAGAAGTTAGAAAAGGTATCGATCCCTGCTTCCTTTAGAGTCAGCTCGGCTTCCGCTTTGTTAACACTTGCAATGACTTGTTTAGACCCTTCTTCTTTTGCAAATAAAGCAATTTCCTTATTTTTCGTTTCACTGCCTGTAGCCACAACGAGTACATCCTCTTGACCGATGCCAGCCTGCCTGAGCGTATCATCGTCATATTGTTCAATCGCTTCAACTTCAAAGATGGAGTCAGCAAGCAAGGCTTCTTTATTTTCCTGAAAGACGTGTAAAATACGGATATCATATTCATCCTGATGCAAATCAAGCGTCACAGGTAACGTCAGCTGATTCGCTCCAATAAACGTCACACGCTTTTTATGATTGGTTTCACGTTCTTGTTTAAATAACGCCTTAAACCAAACAGGCGTTAAAACACTCGTGAGCACAGCGACTAGAATAAGGGCTCCTGACATTTTATGATCAATGACACCAAGCCGCTCACCAATCGTTGCAGCAGCAATAACTAGGGATAACGTCGAGGTTAATAAAAAACCAGAACCGATAACTTTTTTCATGTCATACCATTTTTTTAAATAAAGAATCGGAACGAGTTTACTAAGCAATAATGCGATAAACAGCAGCGGAATCATGATCATGATGGTTGGATCTTTAAAGAGTGACCATATATTCAGGTCCACACCGACCATCACAAAAAAGATCGGAATTAAAAATCCATAGCCAAACGAGTCCAGCTGCTGTACGAGTTCTTTATTAGGCGAAAGAAGAGACACAAGCACACCTGCTAAAAAAGCCCCAAGAATATTTTCAGCACCGAGTGATTCAGATAAGGCAACTAAGACTATAATGAGAGTAAAGATGGCTCTTGTCCCAATTTGCACCGTTCCTTTTGACATGGACTGAAAAATGGACTTTGTCTTAAATACCCGGCCAAATAAATAAAGAAGAATACCTGCCGCAAATAATAATAAGAGCAACCACATGTTCCCTGTTCCATCGCCATAAATGGAGGAAAACACAGCAAGTAAAATCATTGTCACCAAATCAGCAATGACGGCTACAAGCAAAATGATTTGACCAATATTCGTTTGCATCAACTTTTCCTCTTTTAAGGTAGGAACTACCACACCCAATGAGATGGTGGAAATAATAAGCGTCATTAAAAAGGCATTTTGAATAAATCCTGCAAGGACAAACGCATAAGACAGGATAAAGGACATACAAAATACGCCAACAAAAATAATGGTCGCTGTTTTAAATGTATTCGGTTCTTTTAATCCATTTGGTAGTTCTCGCGCTTTCTTCTTTGATTCAAAAGAAGAAAAATCTATTTCAAGTCCACTTAAAAACATAAGAAAAATAAAACCTAGCATGGATAACGTATCTAGCCATGCGTCGTGTTCAACAACTAGTTGAAGACCACTTTTTCCAATGATGAGCCCCATGATGATTTCAGCGACAACGACCGGGATGGTCAGCTTAAATCGGTGCAATAAAATGGGGGTGAAAAAGGCTACAATAATAACGACAACGAGTGATGAAACAGATGTATGCTCCATTGGCTAAAGCCTCCTAACATTCATGTTTAATTTTTAAGTTTTACGTTAAAGCATTGATTCTAACAATTGCCCAAATGAAATGAAAGCCATTCGTTATATTTTCTAAAATTCAAACTTCTTTATATCCGATAAATGGATGAAAAAATCAGGAGGAACCTTTATGAAATTCGATATCATCGGCGATATCCACGGCTGCTACGAAGAGCTGCTTACCCTCATACACAAACTAGGATACGAACTCAAACACGGACTACCTGTCCACCCTGATAAGAGAACACTGGCCCTTGTTGGTGATTTAACAGACCGCGGCCCTCGATCAGTTGCCGTGATGCAATTTGTCATACACGCCTATTCTAAGGGCGCCATCCGCTATGTGCCTGGCAACCATTGTTTTAAGTTGTATCGCTATTTGAAAGGAAATCCCGTAAAATTACTGCACGGCATTGAAACAACGGTAAACGAAATCAAAAAACTGCCGCATGATGAACAAACCATTTTATCACGTGAATTTAAACATTTATTTGAAAAGGCACCGCTTTATGATGTACTGATTCCGAATGAACTGATCATTGCACACGCAGCAATGAAGGAAAAGGATATTGGCAAAAAACCGAACAAACAGATGAGGTCTTATCTATTATTTGGAGCAGTCACCGGAGAAACATGGCCAGACGGTCGACCTGTCAGGAAGGACTGGGCAAAGGAATATCACGGAAAACCATGGATTGTGTACGGGCATACACCCGTAAAAGAACCAAGATTTATCGGTAGAACGGTTAACATTGATACAGGCTGCGTCTTTGGCCACAAGCTCTCTGCCCTTAGATATCCAGAGCTTGAGACAGTATCTGTTCCTTCATCTATGCCATATGATGATTCAAGATTTCAGCATTTCACGCAATAAAAAACCCGGTCCACCATGACAGGTGACCGGGTTTACTTGTTTACTGAAGCAATAATGTCATATCATCCGGCAAAGGAGCCGAAAAGGTCATGGACTCCCCTGTTATCGGATGCGGAAAAACAAGGGTTTCACTATGAAGTGCCTGCCTGCCTATTCTCTCGCTTGTTCCACCATATAGCGTATCTCCAACAAGCGGATGACCAAGGAATTGCATGTGAACACGAATTTGATGTGTTCTTCCCGTTTCAAGGGTGAGGGACACATCAGACATATCTAAATGAGTATGTACCGCCAGCACCGTATAATGTGTTACGGCTTCCTGACCAGATTCATCCACCATTCGTTCAATAATGCTGTCCCCTTTTCGAGCAATTTTTGCTCTAATTGTTCCTTCCTTTTGCGTGATCATGCCGTGTGTCATGGCTCTATACGTTCGCTTGACTTCCCCTTTTTTCTGCGCCTTTGATAAAAGGCTGTGTGCAAAGCGATGTTTAGCGACTAACATGACACCAGAAGTATCACGATCAAGACGGTTCACCAAGTGGACAGTCAGTCGAACGGACTGCTTAGCATAATGGTGAAGCAACCCATTTGCAATACTATGCTCAGGGTGCTCTCGAGAAGGAATCGATGGAATATATGGCTTTTTATTCAGCACAAGCACGTGCTCGTCCTCAAATAAAATATCAAGCGGAATGGCCGCAGGTTTTAGCCCTTCACTCACTTTTTCCTCGGGAAATAAAATGGTGAGCCTGTCTCCCTCGCGCAGCTCATATCTCACGGTCACATGCTCTCCATTAATCAGAAGGTCACCGCCATCAAATTTAATATCTGTCAGCATTCGTTTTGAAATGCCAAGATCGATTAAGTAGTCCTTCAACAGCCTGCCTTCTTCTTTGGCTGATATGGTTTTGTTTATCTTAAAGTATTCCAGCGAGAACAACCTCTTTCTTATTCTCCTTTGCCGATAAAGGAATCTTGCACCCTTTTCCAAAATGGAAATGGTCTAAATCGGGCAAACCGGACATTCTCGTCTGCCACTCGGCATTGAATGGATTTCACATCTTTATGCAGCAGCGACAAATGATCTATCGTCACCTGAAAATCCACATCATTAATCGGTTTGATCACACACGTATGGTGGTCCGGCAAAATGAGCGGCGAACCGACCGTTCTAAACACTCTGTTGTTGATTGAAGCCATTTCTGCCAGCTGGATCGCCCTAATGGATGGGTGAATAATAGCCCCGCCAAGTGCCTTATTATAGGCTGTACTGCCAGATGGTGTAGACAAACAAAGACCATCTCCTCTGAATGTTTCAAAAAGCTGACCCCTAATCTCAACATCTGCCACAAGTGTACCTTCCATACTTTTAATCGTACATTCATTCATTGCTAAATATTTTTCTTCCCGGCCGCCATCGTTGTACCTGACGATGACTTCAAGAATCGGATATTCCACAATATGATAAGGCGTTTTGGCAATGGCTAACACAAGCTTTTCTATTTCACTCGGTACCCAGTCCGCATAAAAACCAAGATGGCCTGTATGTACGCCGACAAAAGCGGTTTCGTTCAGACGGTTGCTATACCGGTGAAAAGCGTATAAAAGGGTTCCGTCTCCGCCAACTGTAATGACGAGATCGGGTTCCTCTTCATTTAATTCCATTCCAAAATCCAATAAGTAGGTCTGTATTTTATTTTTGAGTGTGTCAGATACAGAATTCCCTTTCGAAGAAACTGCAAATTTCATGAATTCTTCTCCTTTTCCACCTTGCTGCGACGAGAAAGCAGCATCATATTTGATCAAGCTTAGGCTCAGCTATCGTTTTTCTTTTTCCGGGAAAATGCCACTTGCGCTTCTTGAATTTCCCCTCTGATTTCAGACATCTCATCATCAAGAAGAGATGCTGCCTCAGAAGCTCTTTGAAGGCGCTGCTTGACCTTCTCCGGGATATTCCCGCTATATTTATAATTCAGAGAATGCTCGATGGTCGCCCAAAAGTTCATGGCTAATGTACGGATTTGTATTTCGACGAGGAGCTGCTTCTCTCCATTGATCGTTTGCAGCGGATATAACACAACAAGGTGGTACGAGCGGTATCCGCTTTCTTTATGTTCTGCAATATAGTCGCGTTTATCTACTACCACGAAATCTTTTCGTGACTGAAGCATTTTCTTGACGACTTGTATATCTTCTACAAATTGGCACATAATGCGAAGCCCTGCAATATCCTGCATCGTTTCAATCTCATGCATCGGGATGTTTTTACGCTTTGCCTTTTCCAATATGCTGGCAACGGGTTTCACTCGGCCAGTGACAAATTCTACTGGTGAATGGTCATCCTCAAATTCATACAGTTTTCGGATGCCTTTTAGTTTCACTTTTAATTCTTCGACTGCTTGCTTATATGGTGCGAGGAATTGATCCCATTGTTTTTTGTCCATGAAACTTCCCCCAATTCCAAATACCTAATTATTTCAGAGGAATGTGCTCTTCACTTTCTCTTCCATATCTCCGTAATTGGCATTGTCTTTAATATTGTCGATTAAATAGTTTAATTCCTGATGAAGTTGAATGAGTTCTAGCGTTTGCTCTTCCGCCGCCAAATAGACAGGGATTTCACGATTCATTGCTTCTTTTAATGGAGCCCATGTATGTTCTCCTAAAATAAGATACGTAAAAGACTCCTCAGTCTCAAGTATGTAAACGAACGCAAAGTGATCAGAATCAACAAGCATTTGTCCTGATGCTTTTGCTTTTTGAATTTGCTCATCTGACTGGACCGTCAAGATCAGCCTGTCTTCTTTTAAAGTTGCTTCTGTGATTTCAATTCTGTTTTGCATCATGATCTCCTTTACAACAAAGTACAGCTTTATTTTATCATATCAAGTTCAATATTGATAAACCGAACTTTTTGAGAAAATTTGATTTCTCCATTTCGTTGTTCATTTTGCCTCATTTAGCATCTATATACGTCTCTTTTTAAGGAATAAATAAGAAAAAAAGAAGCTTTTCATGTACAATAATCATATTTCCTCTAAATGAAAGGTTGATGTCAAAATGGCACAGGAAATTGAGATAGAACTAAAACAATTATTAATGAAAGAAGAATTTGAACAGTTAAAAGAATATTTTCAATTAAAGGACGAGGACTTCCACACTCAAACCAACTATTATTTTGATACACCTCAATTTGATATAAAATCCAAATTCGCTGCATTACGAATGAGAGAAAAAGGCGGGCAGTGGGTCCTCACATTAAAGGAACCGCATGAGATCGGCCTTTTGGAAACTCACCAAACGATCGATCCTCCCGCAAGTCTTGAACATTTCCACCTGCCAGAAGGTGAAGTGGCAGACAGATTAGTACACCTTCACATTCAAAAGGATCAAATCGTGTATTTTGGTTCACTGGAAACGTCAAGAGCAGAAAAAATGATCAAAGAAGGCTTAATTGTTTTGGATCACAGCCGATATTTAACAGTAGAGGACTATGAACTTGAATTTGAAGTGAGCGATTTAGACATTGGACAAGCCGCTTTCACAGCATTGCTTCAGCAATTTCAGATCCCACCAAGACACACGAAAAACAAAGTCGTACGTTTTTATGAAGAAAAAATGAAAACAAAAGAATAGATGAATTCCTTGAAGGAGGAACATGATGAACGTCAATCAACTTCAATCCTTTATGCAGCTTCAAGCACTCAAAACGTTACAATCTGATAATGGACAAACACAACTCACAGCTGGACAAGAATCAAGCGCTGAGACTTCATTCCAGTCGCTGTTGCAAGATTTTTTAGGCGGATCAGAATTATCTCGACTCCCGCTTTCCATTTCTGCTTTCATGGGATCGGACCCATCAACGTCTCCGAACACGCAATATGCACGAATGAATCCATATTTATCTGCGATAGCGGGCAGTGAACAGCTTCAATCTCAGTCTCTTTATGCAAATGACAGCCAATTGAATACCGCAAATGGTATTGGAAACGTCTTAAATAACAGCTACACACCGCCCCTTCAAAAAGCTGTTTCAGGCTCTTCATCAAAAGAGATTAATCAAATCGTCTCACAAATGGCTCAAAAGCACGGAGTTCCAGAAAAACTGATCCATGCAGTGATCAAGCAAGAATCCGGTTATCGCACGAATGCTGTCAGCCATGCAGGTGCACTTGGACTGATGCAGCTTATGCCGTCTACTGCTAAATCACTTGGCGTGAACAATGCCTTTGATGCAGCCCAAAACATTGAAGGCGGAACGAAGTATTTAAAACAAATGCTTCAAAAATATAATGGAAATGTCTCACTCGCCTTAGCCGCTTATAACGCAGGCTCAGGGAATGTAGATAAGTACGGAGGTATTCCTCCATTTAAAGAAACACAAAATTATGTAAAGAAAATCACAGCTCAATATTTCGCCTAAACCGAAGAGAATAACCTCTTCGGTTTTTTGTATGTCGCTTTTCACCCTTTTTTGACTGAATGTGTTATGATATGGTCAATTGAACACGGAACCTGTCTCCCTCACTTTTCCCAAAGGACCAAAGCGGTTTGTTTGTGGAATTGAGTAGAGGTTGTTAAAATAAGTATACAATAATAGAAACAACAAAATAGAACAAACTGAATATCACTTTTGAAATACATGAAATTCGCAATAGGGTGAGCCATCCTATTAGCTACGAGTTAAAGGAGTAGTCAACATGGTACAATCGTTTAACGCACCTTACGAAGCGGTTGGAGAGGAACTTCTATCGCAACTTGTTGATACTTTTTATGAAAATGTAAAGTGTCATCCTTTGCTTCATCCTATTTTCCCGGATGACTTAAAAGAAACAGCAAGAAAACAAAAACAGTTCTTAACTCAATATTTAGGCGGACCGCCGCTTTATACTGAGGAGCATGGTCACCCAATGCTACGGGCGAGACATCTCCCTTTTCCGATTACTGAGGAGCGAGCGGACGCATGGCTTGAATGCATGGAGGATGCAATGGATCAAGTAGGACTAACCGGCGATATTCGTGACTTTTTATTTGAGCGACTGTCTTTGACGGCTCGTCACATGGTCAACCAAATACCTGAAAAGGACGGACGATCTTGAGCTGCAATCCGCATGAGCAATATTTCTCACATTGTCACGGACATCCTCAAAAGCCGATTGAAATCTATGTATTCATTGATCCTCTCAGCCCGGACTGCTGGTTATTAGAGCCATCAATTAAAAAGTTGAAAATGAAATATGGCCGTTTCTTCACTTTACGAACGGTTACAAGTTCTAGTATTAATGCTTTGAACCGGAAACGAAAAAAACATTTACTAACCGAAGCGTGGGGGAAATTTGCAACGAAAACTCAGACCAAAAAAGAACAAATGCTGTCTGAACAAATTGTGACATCACCTTATCTCGCCTCTCTTGCATTAAAAGCAGCTGAACTTCAGGGCAGAAAATGCGGAATGAAATTTTTACGACTCATTCAAGAATCGCTTTTTTGCCATCAGCAGGACGTCACCAGTGAACAAGTCTTGCTAGAAAATGCAAAAACGGCTGGACTGGACATTGAAGAGTTCCAGCGAGATATCCATTCTCAAAGTGCTGTCAAAGCGCTCCAATGTGATATGAAAATCGCAGCTGAAATGGATGTGTCTGAGCTTCCCACTTTCGCCTTTTTTAATACGATCAATGGTGAAGAAGGATTAAAGATTTCAGGTGCATATTCTTATGATATTTACGAGGAAATTCTCTTTGAAATGATTGGCGAAAAACCAACACCTTCAGAACGACCGCCAATTGAATGGTTTATCGCTTACTTTCAATTTGCATCAGCAAAAGAAATTGCCGTTGTATATGACCTGACCCTTGAAGAAGTTGAACGCGAGATGAAAAAACTCGCATTTGCTAAAAAGGTAGAACGTGTACAAGTACATCAGGAAATGTTTTGGCGTTATACAGAAGGAGACAATCATTCAGATCTTGATGTCTACCGCTGTGAGAATGAACATGGGTGCTGACCCATGTTTTTTCTTTACTCCCAAAAGAACATTTGTTCTATTTATAAGTACGAAGAAACCGCGCCGGGATAAGCGCGGTTTCACTATGTCTTAACGACAACAAAGGGGATGGGAGAAATTTTTCACGGTCAAACAAAGGGGTAATGTTTGTATGTGATTAATTTCACATCTGTAGTATATCAAATTTTGTCGACTTATGACAACCGATATACTATATGTTCATATTTTTGTCACAAAACATAAGAGGACTGTCACTTTCATATAGTGAAAGTAACAACAAAATGGGGGGATCTGCATGCGCAGCACAACCATTGGTCTTGTTGCCATTGGCTTATGTTTCTGTTTAAATATATTAGGCTTAATGAAGATGCTGCCTCTTTACCTGACATCTCCACTCCTATTCGCTTCCATTCTCTTTACACTCTATCGAATGAATCACCGAAAAACCTTCAAAGGATTTAAAGCGTAATCATTGAATGTACAAACCTCGTTCATATAGACGAGGTCTAGCGTGTAGGCAAACCCTCGCATTCGGTGTCAGTCCTGCAAAGGTTTTCTATCACGCTAAAAAGAAGTCAAAGGGCTAAAATCAAGTTCATTTTAGCCCTTTGTCAACAATCTGGTCTTTTTATTTCAAGAAAAAACTCCTGCCAAAAGGTGAGTTTGCACTCACACATCTGACAGAAGTCTTCTCGTTACTCACCAGTCTTTGAGATGAGCTCTTCCATTTCCTTTAATTTTTCTTCAAACAATTGACATGCTGCCTCAATTGGTTCTTTAGATGCCATATCTACACCAGCTTTTTTCAGCACGTTGATTGGATAGTCAGAGCTTCCTGCTTTAAGGAAGTCTGTATAGCGTTCCACCGCAGGTTTCCCTTCTTCTAAAATTTGTTTACTTAATGCCTGTGCCGCACTATAGCCTGTCGCATATTGATACACATAATAGTTGTAATAGAAATGCGGAATTCGCGTCCATTCTAATCCGATTTCCTTATCCACAACCATACCGTCGCCAAAATACTTCTTATTCAGGTCGTAATACAGGTTCGTCATAAACTCTGGCGTTAATGCCTCCCCTTCTTGCGCTTTCACATGAATCAGATGCTCGAACTCTGCAAACATCGTTTGTCTGAATACCGTCCCTCTAAATCCTTCTAACAAGTGATTGAGCACATACAAGCGCTGCTTTTTGTCCTCTAAATGATTGAGTAAGTATTCACCTAGTAATGCTTCATTTGTTGTAGAAGCTACTTCCGCTACAAAAATGCTGTAGTTTCCGTACGGATATGGCTGATGCTTTCTTGTATAGTAGCTATGAACAGAGTGACCAAATTCATGAGCCAGCGTAAATAAATTATCAATATTATTTTGCCAGTTCATTAAGATATAAGGATTCGTACCATAGCTTCCAGAAGAATACGCGCCGCTTCGTTTCCCTTTATTCTCATAAACGTCTACCCAGCGATTTTCGAGTCCCTCTTTTAATACCGAAACATATTCTTCTCCTAATGGCGCTAACCCTTTCAGCATATAATCCTTTGCTTCATCATATGTCAGCTTCATGCCAGCATCTTTTACTAATGGTGTATACAAGTCATAATTGTGCACTTCATCAAGCTTTAATACCTTTTTACGCAATTCAATGTAGCGGTGTAATAACGGTAAATATTGATGAACTGTATCAATTAGATTGTCATACACTTCTTCAGGAATACTGTTGCGTGATAACGCTGCTTCTCTTGCAGATTTGTAATGACGTACTTTCGCATAAAAATTATCCTTTTTAATCGAGCCGCTGAGTGTAGACGCCAAAGTATTCTTATATTGATCATACGTTTTATAAACGGCTTTAAAAGCATTCTTTCTCACTTCACGATCATCACTGTTTAAAAAGGTAATGAAGTTGCCATGAGTAATTTTCTTTTCTTCTCCATTTTCATCCTTAACAGAAGGGAACGAAATATCTGCATTATTAAACATACTAAACGTAGTGGATGATGTTGATAAAGGTTCAGAGGCTTCAGCTAATAAAGCTTCTTGCTCCTCACTTAAAATATGCGGACGCTCCTTGTTAATTTCTTCGAGAGCGTGAGAATAAAGTTTTAATTCTTCTTTTTCCAAAATAAATTGCTGCAGCTTATCTTCTTGAATAGATAAAATTTCCGGAACAATATAGGCAGATGTACTAGACAGCTGTGTAAATAAATTGGATGCTTTATCATTTAAAGCCTGAAATGATGAATTTGTTGTATCTTCATCGTATTTCATGTGCGCATATGTATAAAGCTTGCCAAGCTTTTCAGAAAGTTGATCCTGAAATGTTAGGGCTTCATACAAGACATCAGCAGAATGGGCCAGCTTGCCTTTAAATTGGGCGAGCTTCGGAATTTCTTTTTTTACAGCTTCGAATTCCTTATTCCATGAATCGACACTTTCAAAAATATCTTCAAGGCGCCATTTGTTTTCTTCTTTTACTTCGCTTCTGTCTGGTAAATGATTGTTGTTATTTTGTGAAGTCATATGAATCCCCCTTGCATGAGTTGTGTTGAACCAACCTTTCGGAAAGTGAAAGAAATTGGTGTTGTATTTATCTTCTTTGTTTTGAACTATATTTGTCAAATCATATGCAGAAATAAATACCAAACAAACTAAAAAAATGATAAAAAAGCGTTTCTTTCTATTCAATAGCAGCACCACCTTTTTCTTATCATGATCAAAGTGGGCATGAAACATGCTAATGAAATAAGAAAGCATCTCGTTTTATCGCTTCATCTGCTGTTCGTATAGGCTTTTGATTCGACGTTACTTGATAATTACCCTCTTTCGTCATGTATAAAAACCCTAGTTTCACAAGCGCCCGTACATATGAAATGATCACCTCTTTGATTTCTTCTATTGTGACATTGGCATATCGGAGCTTCACTTCTTTATTCTGGACACATCGCTCAATTTCTTTTAAAAGAAGATGAATGGTCACTTGTTCTTTTCCCTTTCGAACCATCCAATCATAAAGACATCCTTGCCACACATAAACAGGGCTTGAAAAGATATATGCTTCTGTCAGGGGGATAAATAATTCTGTCGGTAGAAATGACCATGCTGTTTGATGATGCTCATAAAAAATGGTTCTTAAACGCTTGCTTTCGTTTGCTAAAATGCGGGGTGGTCGCTCCCTAAATTGCCGAATACACTTGAGCCACTCTTTATACAATTGATGATTGCTCGAGGAAACAGATAAGAGTGCTGATAGTTGGCGATAAGCTGAAGGCGGTCTAACGGTCATTGAGGCACATATTTTCGTTGGCTGAAACACGAGAAGTTGATCCAGGTGGATGAATCTATTTTGGATCGGACAATAAAAAATGAGTCTCCTATTCTTTGACTGCCTTAAAATTCCCCAATGAATGGAGGAGAATGAAAAGAGCTGGCCAGCCATTCGTTTTAAACGATTCGCCCCTATGACCCATATAGGATAGAGCCCCGCAGCACGGATACCTTCCGTTCGTTTATGTAGCTCTTTCCACGAAATATTTGCACATTGAAATTCGATGGCATAGCTTTTATTTTCTATAGCAACGGTCACATCAGGGCGCTGCTGAATGTTTGAAACATATTTCTCTAGTAACGGCTCATATCCAAGCTGCGTGAGCCAATCCTTAAGAGCCATTTTCCCTGCCTGATGATAAGCTGTTTCACCGGTGGACGCTAATGGACATGCCGAGAGCTGTTTATGTGCAAAATGATGGACACGATGCTCACCTAGCTTTAATAGAACCTCCTGCCTACATTCAGGACAGTAAAATTTGCACGTAGCTCTTACATGCTCTAGCCGCCTTTTAGTCAGATGTTGTGTGATGCGAATCAGCTTGCCATTCTCCATGATCGCTGCATTCATATATTTCGCCCCTTGCTCTTTGATGACCGTATTATAGCTTTTTCTCTCACAAGAAAGCGAATATCGAAAATGAACTTTTATCGTATCAAAACACGATTTCAACCTACTTTCCCTTAGTAAAATAAAAAATCCCCCTTTTAGAAAAGGGGGGAAAATACAATTTTTATAAAAGTGGTGATAACAATCTTGCTGTTGATTCAAACAGCCTCACCCTCAAAGGTCTTTTCGCAAATTCTTCTGGAACAATTTCATGCGACTGCTCTAAATCACCTAAGAAGTCGTTGACCAGCTTCTCTGTACTTTTTGTTTTATAGAGGAAAGCATTCACTTCAAAGTTCAGATGAAAACTTCTCATATCCATATTTGCTGTACCAATTGATGCTAGCTCACTATCCACAATGATAAACTTACTATGCATAAAGCCTTGATCATATTCATATACCTTCGCACCTGCTTCTAAAAGTTCGGGGAAGTATGAACGGGACGCATGAAATACGATGCGTTTATCTGGATTTTTCGGCGCAATGATTCGCACATCGACTCCGCTCAAAGCTGCAATTTTCAGTGCGGACAAAATATCATCATCAGGTACAAAATAAGGTGAAGCAATCCAAATTGATTTTTTGGCGGAGATAATCATGGAGAAAAAGAGATTTTTAATGACTTCCCACTGTTTATCAGGACCACCAGCAATCATTTGTACGCCTTCTGCTCGACTCTCCATATGACTGAAATCTTTAAAATAATCCACACCCGAGCATCTTTCATTGGTCATGTAATACCAATCCTGCATAAAAATCTGCTGCAAATCACGAACGGCCTCACCTTTAATCATCAGGTGCGTATCACGCCAAAATCCATATTGTCTGCTTCTGCCCATATATTCGTCCCCAATGTTAAGTCCGCCGACAAATCCTACTTCTCCATCAATCACCACGATTTTCCGGTGATTTCGGAAATTGATTTTATTATTTAATAAGGGCAGTCTCACTGGTAAAAACGGAACGATCTGCACGCCAGCCTTTTCTAAGTCAGCAATATATTGACGGGAGAGTTTTAGGCTGCCTACATCATCATATAAAAAGCGGACAATCACACCACTTTTTGCTTTCTCGATTAAAATGTCCTTTAATTCTTGTCCCAGATCATCATGACGGAGAATATAATATTCTAGGTGAATGTGATGTGTTGCTTTTTTGATTTCTTCAAAAATATGAGAGAACGTTTCTTCTCCATTGGTCAGAACTTTAGAGGATGTGCGATACGTAATAGGGGTATGTCCAAGTCTGTGGGCCAGCTTAAATAAGAGCTGCTGATGGTCACCCATATGAGTCATTTTTTCAATTGCTTCTCTGTGGATACGTTCATCTTCCTGGACAAGCTGTTCGTCTAGTACCGCTTTCTTTTCAAAAAGTCTGCGCTTTTTAATATTGCGTCCAAAGAAAATATAAAACAAAAACCCGAAAAGCGGAAAGCTCCCAAGCAGCACAAGCCACGTAATCGTTTGAGAGGGGTTTCTGTTTTCTAAGAAAATGACAAACCCGATGAAGATAATCGATAAAGTGAATAGAACACTGACGGAACTTAATACACTTACCGCTAGATCACCGGCAAAAATTTGGATAATCAAATAAGCACCTATCGTAATGATAAGAAAAAATAGAACTTTGACTACATTTCTCATTTCATTTTCTCCTTGCCGATCACTTTATTTACTTTTTCATTCAGATAAAAAAGTCGATTCCTCTATAGAAATCGACTTTTGGTTGTTACGAGAAGTGCTGTTGAATCGTTTCAAGCGCATTCTCTTTGACAATCAGCTGACCGTATTCTTGCAGTCTGTAGATGCTGACCACTGATTCATGAGCATATTCAAGCAGAATACTAAGCTTATTCTCCACCTGCTCATCTGACAAATCCTCGTGGAAGTCAACATATAGATAATAACGGTTTTCAAACGAATATAAACTTGTCGTAAAATCCTGCATATTTAATTGAGAAAGTGCAATCAAATCTTCAAAATCATCCATTTTCAATACGAACTGAAGTTGAAGTTTTTTGTCCTTCTCATTATGATCTTCTTGATCTTGCTCTTCTTTATGAAAATCATCAAGCAGAGCATCTAAACTTTCTTCATCTGTTTGATCTTTTTTATCTTCTGGAATCGGCAATTCGAGCTTTTGTCCATCTTTAGAAAGTTGGGCTTTTGTCACGACAATTTCAAGACCTTTATCAAGTGCCTGTACTTGAATCCAAAGTGGTCCCTCTACTGCAAATTCTTCTTCTTCGTGCACTTCGTCCATCACTTCCCAGAACAGCTCTTCACTGCGCTCACGATTATACCAAATCTCTTCACGGTCAAAACCGCGATCTTCAATATCACCGTAGGAAATATAAAATTTGACTGTATGTTCATTTATTCTTTCGATTTCCATTTTGCCAACCTTCCCTTCTATATAAGATGTTGAAGGGACATACAAGCTCCCAATTAATAGTACTTTACTACACTTTACCCGTTCCGTCTACATGTTAACCATTTAAAGAAATGAGGTATTGCTGTGTACTGTCTATTTTATGATAAAACATGAATAAAAGAAATAAAAACGCATTTTTTGCAGAGAAAACTTGCAGAAACATATATTTGAATTGTCTTCATATATTGGTTGTACGAGCTATTTTAGTGAAATGAGGTGAACTGGATGGAAACAGAGTGGATCGTATCCTTACTGATGATTATTGGCATAGACCTCATATTAGGCGGAGATAATGCATTAATCATTGCGATGGCCAGTCGAAGCTTATCAAATGAAAAACGAAACAAAGCCATATGGATCGGCACACTTTTGGCAGTGCTGATGAGAATTACCATGACTGGTGCTGCCGTTTATTTATTGACCATCCCCTATTTGCAATTTATCGGCGGTCTCTTTCTCCTTTATATAGGATACAATTTGTTAATTGAACAAAAGAAAGAATCCATTCGGATTAAAAGCAGCGGCTCGCTTTGGCGTGCTGTTCAGACCATCGTGATTGCAGATCTTTTTATGTCACTTGATAATGTGATCGCTGTTGCAGGGGCAGCTAAAGGGAACATGGTGCTCACTGCCTTTGGCTTAATGATTTCAGTCCCGATTATTATTTGGGGGAGTAAGCTGATTCATGCAGCACTAACCAAGTTTCCGATTCTTTTATACGGAGGGAGTGCCCTTTTAGCTTTTACTGGCGGAGAAATGATTGTCCGTGATGTAAAACTGAATGAATTTATGGCGCAGCATACAACACTTGAATTGTTGCTTCCCTTTTTAACCGTCGCAACCGTTATTTTAGCCAGTCTCTTTTACGAACAAACGGCTGAAAATAAATAAAAAAAGCTGCCAAATGATCGGCAGCTTTTCTTGTTCTCTATTAGTTAGCAAGTCGCTGAGCTTCTCGAAGTTGGAATGTACGAACCGTTCTAGGAAGGAAACGTCTAATTTCATCTTCGTTGTACCCAACTTGCAGTCTTTTTTCATCCAAAATAATTGGACGTCTTAGAAGACCAGGGTGCTCATTGATTAGTTTATACAATTGTTGAAGCGGCATTGTCTCAACATTTACATTTAGTTTTTGGAATACTTTAGAACGTGTTGAGATAATTTCATCTGTACCATCTTCCGTCATACGAAGAATCTCTTTGATTTCATCGATTGAAAGAGGCTCAGAAAAGATATTTCTCTCTTGGTATGGAATATTGTGCTCTTCTAACCACGCTCTTGCTTTTCTACATGATGTACAGCTTGGTGATGTGTATAATGTTACCATAAATCTTCACTCCTCAATTTGTAGAATGAATATTGATCTGTATTCTTAAATTAAAATTGTTCTAAATAAGTAATCTTTATAGTGATTATACTATAAAAAAGTAAGTGTGAACAGATTTTCTTGCAATTTTTGTGACAAAAACTAGACAATTTCATTCTTTTTGTGCAGATGTTTGAAGTCTGAACATTCTCATTTAGTCGAGATGATCGAAAATATTTTTTTGTTTTTTATTTTCAATGACCTTCAGCACATCGTCAACATCCTCATACGATTGTCCATACCATTCTTCGTCTTTATACGTATGGATTCTTTCGTACGTCTTTCTCATGGCCTCCATCATTTCTTCCTCATTATCTGTACGAGGCGACCAATAAAGAATTTCCATGCGGTTCACTTCATTCGTTGCAAGTGACCTGCGTTTATAACCAATTGATTCAGCATGCTTGAAGTGCTCTCTCTGATAAAACTTTAGGCGTTTTGCAGTATCTGCATCATCTTCATCTACAGGCTCGACCTCAAGCAAGATCGGTTTTCTTTTTTCCTTCAGCTTATGAATGAGCTTTGAGCCGAGGCCTTCACCTCTTGCATCCTTGGAAACAAATAAATAATCAATAAAGATGAAAGAATCAAATTCAGCGTACATCATCACATGATGAGGCCCTTCTTCTTTATGATAAATATCACTTCTTTCCTTTAATAAAGCTTCCATATGCTCTTTTGACTTCATTTCTTCTATCGGGAAGTATTCACTGAGCTTTTCATACCAATTCATGGATCCGCTCCTTATGATGTAGTTAAGAACCACTTCCTTATCTATTCCCGATTTCTTGCTATTTAAACGCCTGTACTAGTAAGACGCAGCAATGCCATTGGTGGTTTCACTTTTTTTCAAGAGAAAGCAAAAAAAGTTTTATATCGAACGATTCATGAGCATTTGAAAGCAAGCAAACAAAAGAAGTGTCATTGCGACCTGAAACATGATGAAATAAAGGTACTTCATACGCCGGACTTCTTCCTTCTGTTTATTCGTGCGCCGATACACAGCAAATTCAACCGAAAACGAAATGATGCAAATGAACACTAAAAATGCGATCATCCACTTTCCTCCGTTTGGTTCCGTTAAAAAAGATATTGAAAAAAGCATCGTGACGATAAAAAAGTGAAGACATGAATAGCGAAACATCTTCCATAACAACATTTGATTTCCTCCTGGTTTACTCATTTTACATAAAAATTACCATCAACTTGTTTTTTTGTAAAATAAAAAAAGAAGCACTGATATCGCAGTGCTTCTTCTCTGTTCTTATTGTTTTGCTTTGATCTCTTTGAATTCTTCCTCAGTACAGCTGACAAAGTGACCTGGCTTAACTTCACGAAATTCCGTATTTGTTCCTTTATGAACAGATGGATCGTATTTAATCCGTTTGCGGTTACGCTCATAATCAGGATCTGGAAGCGGAATCGCAGATAGTAATGATTTTGTATATGGATGAAGCGGGTTTTCATATAATTCATTCGCTGGTGCCAGCTCAACCAATTTCCCAAAATACATCACGCCGATACGATCGCTGATATATTTCACCATTGAAAGGTCATGGGCAATGAATAAATACGTTAAGCCCTTTTCTTCTTGCAGTTCTTTCATTAAGTTGACGACCTGCGCTTGGATCGACACATCTAGTGCAGAGATTGGCTCATCGGCAATGATGAAATCAGGCTCAACAGCTAACGCACGAGCAATCCCAATACGCTGCCTTTGACCGCCTGAAAATTCATGCGGGTATCTATTCGCATGCTCTTTATTCAAACCAACCGTTTCAAGCAATTGATACACACGCTCTTTACGTGCTTGCTTTGTTTTCGCAAGACCATGAATGTCAATACCTTCTGCAATGATATCAAGAACTGTCATTCTAGGGTTAAGTGAAGCATATGGGTCTTGGAAAATCATCTGCATTTGACGGTTAAATTCAAGCATTTTTTGTCTTGATTTCTTTCCGTGTACGCTTTCTCCTTTATAGAGAACTTCGCCATCTGTCGCATCATAAAGTCTAATGATCGAACGGCCGGTTGTCGACTTTCCACATCCAGATTCACCTACAAGTCCAAGTGTTTCACCTTTATAAATATCAAATGAGACACCATCAACTGCTTTTACAGTCCCTCTTGCTGTGTGGAAATGCTGCTTTAAATTTTTAATTTCTAACAGTTTTTCTGCCATGCTATTCACCCTCTTTTACTAATACAGGTTTTTCGTAGCTACCTTCTAGTTCACGCATTCTCGCCTTTACGGAAGCAGGCGGTTCAACTTTAGGGGCATTCGGATGAAGTAGCCATGATTTCACATAATGCGTATCTGATACTTTGAACATTGGCGGTTCTTGTTCAAAGTCAATTTTCATTGCATAATCGCTCCGGAGTGCAAATGCATCTCCTTTCGGCGGGTTTGTTAAATCTGGTGGTGTTCCTGGAATTGCCGTTAGTTTCCCTTCAGCTCCTCCATCTGTGTCTAGGCTTGGCATAGATGCTAAAAGTCCCCATGTATATGGATGTTTCGGATTGTAGAAAATTTCATCAACAGTCCCTGTCTCCACAATCTGTCCAGCATACATAACGGCTACACGATCAGCAACATTGGCCACAACACCTAGATCATGGGTAATAAAGATAATAGATGTTTCGACTTTTTGCTGAATTTCTTTCATTAATTCTAAGATTTGCGCCTGAATGGTTACATCAAGTGCAGTCGTTGGCTCATCAGCAATCAATAGCTTTGGATCGGCTGCAAGTGCCATCGCGATGACAACCCTTTGTCTCATCCCGCCACTAAATTCATGTGGATATTGTTTGATTCTTTTTTCAGGCATTGGAATCCCAACAAGCTCTAAAAGTTCAATGGCTCTTTTTTCAGCCGCTTCTTTTGAGATTTGTTCATGCTTGAAAAGTACTTCTGTAATTTGTTTCCCGACCTTCATGGTTGGGTTCAAAGAAGTCATCGGATCTTGGAAGATCATCGAAATGTCTTTTCCTCGAATGGTTTGCATTTGCTTTTCCGTTTTCTTGACAATATCCTGCCCATCAAATAAAATCTCTCCGCGCTTGAAATAACCTGGCGGCATCGGGATTAATCTCATGATGGCCTGTGATGTTACACTTTTTCCAGAACCAGATTCACCTACAATAGCAAGTGTCTCGCCTTTATTTAAGTGGAAGTTCACACCACGAATGGCTTGAACCTCTCCACCATATGTTTTAAATGAGATTGCAAGGTCTTTCACCTCTAGAATACGTTCACGTTCCATCCTAATCACTCCTTATTTACGCAACTTCGGATCTAAAGCGTCTCTTAGTCCGTCTCCAACCACGTTAAAACCAAACATTGTAATACAGATAAATGCGGCTGGGAACCATAATCTCCATGGATAATACGTCATGGCCGGAATTCCGTCAGAAGCCATTGTTCCCCAGCTAGCTAATGGAGCCGGTACACCAAGACCTAGATAGCTTAAGAATGCTTCTGTGAAAATAGCAGAAGGAATCGTTAATGTCATTGTGACAAGAATGGGTCCCATTGAGTTTGGAATCAAGTGTTTAAATAAAAGTCTAGATGTTTTTGCACCTAATGTTTGTGCTGCAAGAACGTATTCTTGGCTCTTTAATTGTAAAACTTGTCCCCTAACGATACGTGCCATGTTAATCCAGCCTACGACTGTCATAGCAAGGATAATCGTTAATAATCCTTTTGGCAGAACAACCATCATTAAAATAACCATTAATAGTGTTGGAATTGCCCATAAAACGTCTGCGATACGCATCATCACTTCATCTGTACGGCCGCCTTTAAACGCAGCAATACTTCCCCAGATGATCCCGATGATTACGTCAAGAAGCGCTGCAGCAAGACCGATGAAGATCGAAATTCTTGCCCCTACCCATGTACGAACAAACATGTCTCGGCCTAAATCATCTGTACCAAACCAATGCTCTTTTGATGGCGGCTGATCTGCATTAAGCAAATCTGTCGTTGAATAATCATATTTCGAAAATACTGGAACGAAAATGGCCAGAATCACAATAATGAAAATGATTGCAAGTCCAACCATTGCAAGTTTATTTGCACGGAAGCGAAGCATGGCATCCTTCCATAAAGATAGACTAGGTTTAGAAATTTTTTCAGATTCTGCTGCGTCAGCTGTCGCAGGCACAAATAAATCTTTTCTCATCTCTTCCATGTGTTAGACCCCTTTCTTCGCCTTCGTCAGTTTAATTCTAGGATCAATAATACCGTAGAGGACGTCAACAACTAGAATACTGACTAATAGAATAATACTGTAGAAGACTGTGACACCCATGATGACGGTGTAGTCACGGTTTGTAATGCTTGTAACAAAGTGAGAGCCAAGACCAGGAATACCAAAAATCTTCTCCACGACAAAACTACCTGTCAACACTGAAGCTGCCATTGGTCCCATGTATGTGATAACAGGTAACAATGCGTTTCGAATGGCGTGTTTGATCGTCACAGCTGATTTTGTTAATCCTTTTGCTCTAGCCGTTCTAATGTAGTCACTATTTAATACTTCAAGCATACTTGACCGTGCAAGTCTAGCGATAAATGCCATTGGCATGAAGGAAAGTGCAATAGAAGGTAGTACGGTGCTTGCCCAAGACTCCCATCCTGCAACTGGGAAGATCGCTAAAAAGCTTGCCTCAGATGCAAATACATATTGTAATAGCGCCGCTAAGATGAAACTTGGAACTGAGATTCCAAAGATCGTTAAAATGGCAATCGTATAGTCTTGCCACTTGTTATGATAGAGCGCTGCAAGGACCCCAAACAATACACCAAATGCTAATGCGAGGAGAATTGCCTCAATTCCGAGGGTAAAGGAAACGGGGAATCCAGAACTGATTAAGTCATTAACAGTTTGTCCTTTATATTTAAATGAGGGACCGAAATCTAATTTCGCAACGGAACCTAAGTAGCTCACGTATTGAACAAATAAGGGTTTGTCCAACCCGTAGTGCTCGTTTAGGTTTGCTTCAATTTCAGCAGGAAGTTTCTTCTCTCCAGAGAATGGACCACCAGGTGCTGCCTGCATGAGAAAGAAAGTTGCAGTTACAATAACAAACAGTGTGATTAAAATATATATTAATCGCTTACCGATATATTTAAGCAACGGAATTGCACCTCCATGATTTTACAACAATTTCTCTAATCAGCAAGAAAGGTATATGGAGAGACATCCTCCATATACCTTAAGATCCTTGCCGTAGATCTCTTACACTATAACTCTTACTTTTCGAAATGTGCCCATTTGTATTGAACATCACCAAGTCCAGATACAACCACACCTTTAAGTTTTGGATCTTGTACCCAAAGTTGAGTGTAGAAGTAAATAGGCGCTACAGGCATATCGTCGATGATGATTTTTTCTGCTTTTTTCAGCATTTCTTCACGCTTTGTTTTGTCTGTTTCTTTTGCAGAATCATTCAATAATTGTTTGTATTCTTTGCTTTCCCATCCAGTGTCATTGTTTCCACCGTCTTTATCTTTGTAAAGCTCAAGGAAGTTCACTGGATCGTTGAAGTCACCTAACCAGCCCATACGTCCGATTTGGTAGTCTCCACTGTGGATTTTATCGATGTATACGTTCCACTCAGAGTTATCAAGTTCAACGTTAACACCTAAATCTTTTTTCCACATTTCTTGAATTGCTTGTGCAATCTTTTGGTGGCCTTCATCTGTGTTGTAAGACAATTTCAATGTTGGAAGATCAGAAACTGACTTATAACCTAATTCTTTCGCACCTTTTTCAAGAAGTTCTTTAGCAGTCGCTACATCATGATCTTTGAAGTAACCAGTTTTGTTATCCGTGAATCCTTCCATTGTTGGAGGAACGATTGCCATCGCTGGAACTTGTTCACCTTGCGTAATTTTGTCAACGATCGCTTGACGGTTGATTGAGTATGCAAGGGCTTTACGGATGTTCGCATTGTTTAAAGGTTTTACTTTTGTATTGAATTTGTAGTTATAGATACCAGCGATCGTTTGAATTTCAAGACCGCCTTCTTTTTTCAACGTTTTTAAAGACTCAGTTGGAAGGCTTCCAGTTGGAGAACCAGCCCAGTCAAGTTCGCCTTTTTTGAACATGCTAAGTTCAGTGTTTGTATCTTTGATCATAGACATGTTAATCTTTTTCAATTTCACAGTGTCTTTATCCCAGTATTCATTGTTCTTTTCAAGTGTGATAGAACCGCCATGCTTCCATTTAGAAAGAACAAATGGTCCGTTAGATACGTAGTTTTCACCAGCATTTGTGTACCAGTTTTTATTCTTTTCAGCCACTTTTTTGTTGACTGGCATATACGTATAGAATGCAGTTAGTTCAGTAAAGAACGGTGTTGGGTTCTCTAGCTCAACTACAAGCGTTTTGTCGTCTTTTGCTTTAATGCCAACATCAGAAACTTTTGCTTCCCCTTTGTTAGCAGCTTCAGCACCTTTAATATAATAAAGCTGGTAAGCATATTGAGATTCATTTTTAGGATCTAATGCCCATTTCCAAGCATATTCGAAGTCTTGTGCTGTGACAGGGTCACCATTAGACCATTTTGCATCACGAAGTGTGAATGTGTAAGTTTTACCATCATCACTTGTTTTGATATCAGAAGCCATTGCGTTTTCTGGCTTACCTTCAGCGTTAATTCTTGTTAATCCCTCAAAAGTCTGACGGATGACACTTCCTGAAGTTGAATCATTTGCCAATCCCGGATGTAGAGAAAAAGGCTCAGTGGAGATATTCACATTTAATGTTGTTTTAGCCTCTCCAGAACTGCTCGTGCTGTCGCCTGATTTGTTTCCGCTGAAACCACAAGCGCTTAATACAAGTGTGAAAATAAGCATTAAAGTAACAACAGACCAACGCTTTTTCAACTGTATTCCCCCTTATAATATGTTTTTAGTTCAAAGGTCTCGATAGAAGATGAGATTCAGATTTAAGAAATAGCGTAAAAAAGTCCCTGAATAGCTTACTTTCTATTTCTTTTGTTTTTTCTGAATTTTCACTATGTAAAGAGCCTAGCACAAACGTGTGAACAAATTCATTATAATGAATAGAATAATTTATTGCAATATCAATTTCACATATTTTTAAAAAACGTAAATGGGGATAAAGATTGATTTTTATAAACTAAAGTCTCAATCACTTCAACAAATTAAAGCGTAAATTGATTAAAATAATTTAACAAATTCAGCAGGAATAATGTTTTATACATATAATTAATCATCCTTTTTTAAAAAATTCTGACAGATAGTTACTATTTTATCTAAAATTTTAAGTGTCAAACGACATGATGAGAAGGTCACAAATAGGCTTCGTGACTTTTTCATGGTCATCCTTTATAATAGATAGACATACTGTTGCGATGAAAAAGAAGAGTACATATATTCACCATTTACAGAGAGTCTGCGGTCGGTGCAAGCAGATAATGGTATGTATGGAATGGGCTTTGGAGCAGCTAACCGAACACTTGACAGAGTCAGTAGGCTTAGACGGAGCAGTCTCCGATATCAACGTCTTGAGTGATTTCGTATTGAAATAACAAGGGTGGTACCACGGTTCATTCGTCCCTTTTCTGTTGAAAAGTGATGGGTGGGCCTTTTTATATTGAAGAAAAGAGGTTTTAGTATGACAAAAAAGACGATTTTCTCAGGCATTCAGCCTAGCGGTTCTGTGACATTGGGGAACTACATTGGAGCGATGAAGCAATTTGTCGATCTTCAGCATGATTACAACGGCTACTTTTGTGTGGTCGATCAGCATGCCATTACGGTGAGTCAGGACCGTTTAGCCCTTCGACAAAATATTAGAAGCTTAGCCGCTCTTTATTTGGCAGTGGGACTTGATCCAGAGAAGGCAACATTGTTTATCCAATCAGAGGTACCTGCCCACGCCCAGGCAGGATGGATGCTACAATGTGTCGCTTATATTGGGGAATTAGAAAGAATGACTCAATTTAAGGACAAATCTGCTGGTAAGGAAGCGGTCGTTTCAGGACTATTAACGTATCCGCCATTAATGGCTGGCGATATTTTGTTATACGGTACGGACTTAGTTCCTGTAGGAGAAGATCAAAAGCAGCATCTTGAATTAACGAGAACGCTTGCTGAACGCTTTAACCGAAAGTACAATGACATCTTCACTGTACCTGAAGTCAAAATTCCAAAAGAAGGCGCTCGGATTATGTCTTTAGCAGATCCAACGAAAAAGATGAGCAAATCTGATCCGAACCAAAAATCTTTCATTACCTTATTAGATGAGCCAAAACAGCTTGAAAAGAAAATCAAAAGTGCTGTGACTGATTCAGAAGGCATCGTCAAATATGACAAAGAAAACAAACCTGGAATTGCCAACTTACTGACGATTTATTCTGTATTAGGGAACGTATCGATTGCAGAGCTTGAACAAAAATACGAAGGCAAAGGTTATGGTGAATTTAAGGGAGATCTTGCGAACGTTGTTGTGGATGCATTAAAACCGATTCAAGATCGCTATTATGAACTCATTGAATCAGAAGAGCTTGACCGCATTTTAGATGAAGGTGCTGAAAAAGCGAACCGTACGGCAAACAAAATGCTGAAAAAAATGGAGAATGCGATGGGTCTTGGCCGGAAACGCAAATAAAACAAGCTTGCAGCATATTCAGCTGCAAGCTTTTTCTAATTCACTTTTGATTCATTTTCCATTTCCCAAAGTTTTTCAAAAAATGGCTGTCCTTTAATCATTTTTTCACAAAAAGCTAAATGGTTTTCTGACCATCCATCAATGGTTTCGTTATAAAGCATGTTCCAAATTTCCTCGAAAGACATTCGTTTGATCTGGTTGTACATACGCGGATTCCATTCTGTATACCAATAGGCAATTTCTGCTCGATTTTGAAGCCCCTTTAGTTGATCTAGCGCCATAAACATCAGCTGCTTCAGCTGTCTTTCTTTTCTCGTTAATCCGCTGATATGCTGCGGTGGTAATGATAGGATGTGATATTCTTTCGTCGATTCAAGGCTGTCTGTCGTAAATTCATACTCCTCTGCCTTCACATCTTTCACCATTTCATACACCAATTGCTCCTGTCTTGGAATCAATCGGCTCTTTCTCACAGGGATGGAATAACCAATCGTATCTACAGCGATGATTCTAATCCCGTCCGTGACCACAAAGCAATACTCTAATTTACGGCGTTCATGATTTTTTCGAATATATGATTTCTCAAATACAGTCTCTAGCAGCGTCTTTGGCAGCTCTGATAGATCATTCTCTATGTAATCAAACAAAGGACTCTGCACCTTGAGTAAAGGTACTTGATCTAACAGCTCCACGCTGTCCTCCTTGCGCCACTCATGAAAATGGCACACATTATAGCCATTCTCTTCCCCTTCAAACCAATTCACCCATACGTCATGAAGAAATAACATAACCAATCCCTCACTTTTTAAAAACTGTTGTCCACAGTATGGGCAAGGGATAGATAAATTATTCCAACTTTATTAAAACTTCGCCCTGACGGAAGGACGGCTTTATTTCCTGGGAAAAGGAGAACGTCTCGCAGAGTCCTTTCACGATCTTCTATAAGCAGAACCTTATTTTAGCTTTTTAGGATCAAGGGCATCTCTCAGTCCATCACCTAAGAAGTTAAAGCATAAAACGGTAAGTAGAATCAGTAAACCTGGGAACAGTGGATACCACCATGCTTGCACCATGATGGAGAAATTTTGTGCATCTTGAAGCATGTTTCCCCAGCTCGCCGTTGGAGGCTGGATGCCAAACCCTAGATAGCTAAGTGTCGACTCAGCTAAAATCACAGAACCGACTTTCAATGTAGCAGACACAATGATAGGGCCGATACAGTTCGGTAAAATATGCGAAAAGATGATGACATGGTTTTTCGTTCCGATCGTTCTTGCTGCGAGTACGAATTCTCTTGTGCGAAGTGACAAGAATTCACTGCGGATCAGCCTGGCGGTTGTTGTCCATCCAGTCAGCGCAAAGATTAAAATCAATTTATCAATACCCGGTTTAAAAATTGTCACTAGCGTGATCAAGAGAAAAATATCTGGAATAGACAATACCACATCCACCATTCTCATGAGCACAGAATCGACAAAGCCTTTAAAGTATCCCGCTACCGCCCCAATGACGGTTCCAATGGTGATGGCTCCGACTACTGAGACAAAGCCAACTAATAGAGACACCCTCGCTCCGTATAGCACCCTTGAAAAAATATCTCGACCAAACTTGTCGGTTCCCATAAAATGCTCTGCACTTGGAGGCTGTAGCCGTTTCAACAAGTCTTGCTGTTCCGGTGCGTAAGGTGCGATCACCGGGGCGAAAATAGCCGAAAAGATAATGACCAATAAAATAGCGGAGCCGGCAACCGCCAATTTATTTTTGAAAAATTTCTCACAAAATAAACGAAGCATCGTCTCTGGTTTTGGCGGAAGGCCTTCTTTTAATTTGAGATCAACAGGAGGTGTTCCCATATTAGGTTGTGCCAATTGTGCCTCAGCTCCCTTCTAATATTCAATACGCGGATCAACGATCGCATAGAGAATATCCGCTATTAAGTTTCCAACGACCACGAGCACAGCAGAGATAACAGTCATCGCCATAATGACGGGATAATCTCTTGAAAAAGCAGAATCGATAAACAGTTTCCCAAGCCCTGGCCATGTGAAGATTTGTTCCACCACGACTGCGCCGCCAATAAAGGATGGAATCATGAGTCCAAAGATCGTAATAACAGGCATCAGACCGTTTCTCAATCCATGTTTGAAGATGACTTTGTTCTCTCTAAAACCTTTCGCTCGCGCCGTGCGAATGTAATCCTGCCGCATCACATCGAGCATACTTGACCTTGTATAACGTGTAAGGCCGGCCATATCAGCCGTTGCTAAAACAAAGGCCGGTAAAATAATATGATGAAGCCGGTCAAATAGATTAAAGTCTGCATTTAAGGTAGAGACACCCCCGGTCGGAAACCATCCTAAATTCACAGATAACACCATAATAAGGATCAAACCAAACCAGAAATTCGGAATAGCCAGTCCGATAAATGATGTAACCGTAATACCATAGTCAAGTTTTGTATACGGACGTTTTGCTGAAAGAACACCAAATGGGATGGCAATGATCAGGGCAACTAATGTAGAAAAGATCATGAGGATGAGGGTATTTGGCAACCGAGCAAAAATCAAATCAGCCACGGGCGTTCCTTTTTTTACAATGGATGTGCCAAAGTCACCTTGAAGCATATTACCGAGCCATTTCATATATTGCACATATTCAGGATCGTTCAAGCCGTACTTATCAATAAAGGCTTCCCGGTCTGCGGCACTAATGGTCGGGTCCATCATGAGTGACATCGGATCGCCTGGTGCTGCTTTCATAATCGCAAAGGACAAAATCGTAATACCAAACAAAATTGGGATGGAAAGAAGTGTCCTTCTAATGATATATGTAACCATATGCACAACTCCTTTTTCATCGGATGGCCATACTATGATGAAAAAAGGGGAGACCCCTCCCCTTCTTCACTAGCAGACTACTGTTCAATCCACCATTTTTCGATTTTATAATATTCATCTTTCGGGTGGTAAGAGTAGCCTTGTAGATTAGATGGCATCGCGCGATGTGAGTTGGCATAATAAAGGAACGTATACGGCTGGTCTTCTGCAATCAGCTCATAAATTTTTTCATACGCCTTTGAATACTCTTTACGATCACTCAAGTTTTTGGCATCAACTAGCAGCTTATCGACTTCTTCATTTTTATACCAAATGTTATTTAAGCCTTTTTCAGACTGACTTGAATGGAAAATGCTGTATTGGTCAGGGAATGTCGCTAAGCTCCAGCCGAGTAATAACGCATCATAATCCCATTTTGGCGGAGTTGTTTGTTCGATTAATGCACTGAACTCCACAATTTGCGGTTTTGCTTCAATACCAATTTCTTTGAGTTGCTGCTGGACAACGACAGCAATATCTTCACGGACTTTGTTTCCTTGGTTCGTCTTCAAGACGAAGGAGAACTTCTTACCGTCCTTATCAAGATAACCATCTCCATCTGTATCCTCCCAGCCCTCTTCTTTCAACATCTTTTTCGCTTTTTCTTGATCAAATTCAAATACTGGGACATTTTCATTTTTAGGGTAGTTCCATGACAGCGGGCTTTCTGGGATGTTGGCTACTTTCCCGTCTCCATTTAACACTTGATCGACAATTGTTTGACGGTCAATGGCATGGGTAAGCGCTTGGCGGACTTTTTTGCTTTTGAACAGTTCGTTTTTCTGATTCCAGCCAATATATGAATAATTTAGCCCTAGATCAGATTCGATTTTGATGTTACTAACTTTTTCAGCTGTTTGCAGTTCTGCTCCAGGCACTGCAAAGAAATCAATATCACCTGCGGATAGCTGAGCCATGGCTGCATTTTGATCAGGAATCGTTTTAATGGTGACTGTATCAAGGTATGGCCGTCCATCCCAATAGTCATCAAATGCTTCAAGTTTGACATAGTCTCCTTCTTTCCACTCGGCAAATTTAAATGGGCCAGAGCCGATTGGATTTTTTCGGTTAAATTCATTTTCCCCAAGATCCTTTATAGGGACATCACCTAAAATATGCTTTGGTAAAATGCCATAGCTTCCTAGCGTGACATTATAAAAATATGGATCTTTTTTATTCAGCTTAAATTCGACCGAATAGTCCCCTGTTTTTTTGACAGACTCTAATACTTCAAAGCCTGATCCACGCTCACCATTGTAATCCTTATTGATCGGAATGCTGTATGTAAACACAACATCATCAGCAGTCAGTTCTTCTCCATCATGAAACTTCACGCCTTTTCTAATGGTCACATCAAACTGTTTGCCGTCATCGGATTCTTTAATATCTTCTGCCAACGCCAGCTGTGGGTTAAGCTTCCCATCTGTTTGCAGTAAAAAGCTATAGATTCTCTCTTCAATATCAGAACTTGCCACGTCTGTTGAGTAAAGTGAGTTAAATAATGTAGGCTCTGCAATCGAACCAATGACAAGATCGCCACCTTGTACAGGTTTACCTGTGGATTTCTTTTCACTGTCTCCAGACGTTTTATTTCCACCAGAACAAGCAGCAAGGATCAATGTAAAGATCAGCAGCAAACTGACCAAAATGGACTTTCTCTTTCTATCTTTCATAGACAATTCCCCCTATCTTTTTTAAAAAATGATGACAGAAGCCCGTTTCATCCCCCCTCTCAAAGATGAGATCATACAAGCGTGATCAAGCGTCGTAGAGGTGGCAGGCCACAAAGTGGTTCGTTTTTAATTCTTGAAATTCTGGTACTTTTTCTTTACAGACTTCTTTCGCGTGTGGGCATCTTGTATGAAACACACAGCCTTTTGGCGGATTTGCAGGGCTTGGTAAATCCCCTTGCAGCATAATCCGTTCCCTTTTCACCTGACCTTTTTTACGGGTGACTGGAACGGAAGATAAAAGCGCCTGTGTATACGGATGAAGCGGATCATCGTACAGGCTATGCTTATCCGCAAGTTCCATCATTTTGCCAAGATACATGACGCCCACTCGATCACTAATGTGGCGGACCACACTGAGATCGTGAGAGATGAATAGATACGTGAGGTCAAACTCTTCTTGAAGCTCTTCCATCAAATTGATGACCTGCGCCTGAATGGAGACGTCAAGCGCTGAAACAGGCTCATCTGCTATGATCATTTCAGGATTCATGGCAAGTGCACGAGCGATACCGATCCGTTGCCTTTGTCCGCCGGAGAATTCGTGCGGGTATCGATTCGCAAAACTTGGGTGAAGGCCGACTTTGGATAAAAGCTGTTCTACTTTTTCATTTCTTTCTTTTAAGGAATATAAGTGATGTGTTTTGTAGGGTTCTTTGATGATACTTCGAAGTGTTTTTCTAGGGTTGAGTGATGCAAAGGGATCTTGAAAAACCATTTGGATATTTTTCCTTGTTGATTGTCTTAGTTTTGATTCAGATACATGAGAAATATCTTGCCCTTTAAATAGAATTTGTCCTTCTGTTGGTTCATATAAACGAATCATCGTCCGTCCTAATGTGGATTTACCGCATCCAGACTCTCCAACGATGCCTAACGTTTCGCCTTTATAAATGTTTAAGTCGATGCCGTCAACCGCTTTGACTGCTCCTACTTTCTTTTGCAGCACGCCAGCTTTAATCGGAAAGTGTTTTCGTATATTTTTTAATTCCAGGATGGTTTCTTTCTCAGATCGATCTGTCATGTATGGTTGATTTTCAGCAAGTGTCATGTTTGGCTTGCCTCCTCATATAAGAAACACCTGACGCTTCTACCATTTTCAAAGGTTGTCAGTTTGGGCAATTCACCTATGCATCGTTCCATGGCTTTCGGGCATCTAGGCGCAAAACGGCATCCTGCGGGAAGCTGATCTGGCGCAGGGACATTTCCTTTTATCGCCGTTAATGGCTGAATGTCTCCGTCAATGACCGGAATGGATTCAAGCAGTCCTTCTGTGTATGGGTGAAGCGGCTGATCAAACAACTCTTCAACGGTTCCATTTTCAACAACCTGTCCGCAGTACATGACAATGACGCGGTCTGCTACTTCCGACACAACACCTAAATCGTGCGTAATGAGAAGTATAGATGTACCAAAGGTCGAACATAAATCTTTCATTAAGGTCAGCACCTGGGCTTGTATGGTCACATCGAGAGCAGTAGTCGGCTCATCCGCAATGAGGAGCTTCGGATCACAGCTTAGCGCAATGGCGATCATGACTCGTTGACGCATACCGCCGGATAAACGGTGCGGGTAATCTTTGATGATTTGTTCTGGCCTGGAAAAGCCTACAAGCTTTAGCAAGTCAATCGCTTTTTTGGTCGCTTCTTTTTTTGAAAGTTTTTTGTGGTAAATGAGGATTTCTGTTATTTGTTCCCCGATGGTTAAGACGGGATTAAGTGAGGTCATGGGTTCCTGAAAGATCATGGATACATCATTACCGCGAATATTGCACAATTCCTTTTCACTATATGTAACAAGGTCTTTTCCATCAAGCATAATGGAACCATCCATAATCTTCCCACCAGTCCCATTAATCAGACCCATGATGGATAAAGACGTAATACTTTTACCAGACCCAGACTCACCGACTAATGCGACTGTTTCCCCTTTTTTGATACTAAAATCAACGCCATCAACAGCAGGTATTGGTTCCTTTTTTCGAAAAAAATAGGTTTTTAAGTTTTGCACTTCAAGCAGTGTGCTCATGCATTCGCCCCTTTCTCCATAGATCAAATGAACCAAATCAAAAAATTCCGTCTTTTTAGAATAAAAAGAATTATCAAAATTTATATTTGTATATTATTACATCAGCATGACGAAATCAAGAAGTATTTAGTAAAATTGTAATATGTCACTTTTTTTGTGAATGATTGTCTTTATGATTCTATCGCCTTTAAAAACGTTTCCGCTGGCTCCGCAATCATAGACTCCTCGCTGATTCGGTGCTCATCGAAATACTTTTTCACGATATAAAATCCAGTGGCATAGCCAAGCATTTTGGGGTAGTTCCCTTTTCCATAAAGGAGATTCTGTATCAGCCTTTCGTCGTCCTGCACTTTCTGATAAAGGTGACTGGATACCCATTTCTTGTACATGCGCTGCAGCTGCGATTCGTCATATAAAGTCGTCCACTTTGCTGTATAGCTTTCTCCATATCTATGATACACAGCATATTCAGCGAGCCCCTCCATCATGATTGTATCAAGGAATGTAAAATCTTTTTCTTCTTTCGTGAGAAAATGCAACCTGCATACATGGTGATATTCATGCGTCAGCAACGTACCTATTCGCTCCTTCGGTGTATGCGGGGATAAAAAAAGAAAGATTTTGTCATCAAATGCCATGCCGGATTGAAAGTAAAATTGTTCTCTGATCTCTTTGCTGCTCTCATTAACAGGCAAAATAAAGACAGGGACATCAGGACCTCCCCACTTTTTTTGCAGCGCTTTGTATTCTTTCATCACAAGCTTGAAATACCCTTTTTCTTTGAGCTTGTCGATCATTTCCTGGCAGGCGTTCCATGATCGAACCATTCCGTGATGTTGTAAATGGGCGAGAATAGATGATCCTTCTTTTTTCTCCGCTCCTTTAAAATAAGGGACAAAACGTGCCGCCAGCTCCTGAAATGATGATGATTGCTCAATGAGATATTGTGTATTGATCAGACCCATACCGCTGAACACCTCCATTTTCATCATATGCAAAAAGACGGCGATCTGTTTATAGATCGCCGCCTTCTTAAGACATATTACGCTTCGTATTTTTTGAAGATAATTGTCGCATTGTGCCCGCCAAAACCAAGTGAGTTGCTCAAAGCAACTTGTACTTCTTTTGAACGTGCTTCATTTGCTACATAATCAAGATCACATTCTTCATCTGGTGTTTCAAGGTTAATCGTTGGCGGAATGACACTGTCTTTAATCGCCAGAACAGAGAAAATCGCTTCTACTCCGCCTGCTGCGCCAAGTAAATGACCTGTCATCGATTTTGTCGAACTGATCGCAAGCTGATTCGCATGCTCTCCGAACACTTCTTTAATCGCCATTGTTTCAAACTTATCATTGTACGGTGTGCTTGTTCCGTGGGCATTGATATAATCAATTTCTTCCACTGTTAAACCTGCATCACGAATGGCTTCTTTCATTGCACGTACGCCGCCTTCTCCGTTTGGAGCAGGTGCTGTGATATGGTATGCATCTCCAGTTGAGCCGTAGCCAACGATTTCTGCATAAATGGTCGCACCACGTTTTAACGCATGCTCTAATTCTTCAAGTACAACAATTCCCGCTCCCTCACCCATCACAAATCCGTCACGGTTTTTATCAAATGGACGACTTGCTGTATCTGGATCAGGATTTGTCGAAAGGGCTTTGTTTGCACAGAAGCCAGCAAACGACATTTTCGTTAACGGTGCTTCTGTTCCACCTGTAATCATCGCATCTGCATCTCCACGCTGAATGACTTTAAAGGCATCACCAATGGAGTTTGTTCCTGTTGCACATGCTGTTACAGTACAAGAGTTAACCCCTTTTGCGCCAAGAGCAATTGAAATTTGGCCTGTTGCCATATCTGGAATCATCATTGGAACGAAGAACGGGCTTACGCGTCTTGCTCCTTTATTCGAATACACTTCGAATTGCTCTTCGAATGTTTCAAGTCCGCCAATACCAGATCCAACCCATACCCCAACACGAGGTGCGTTTTCATCTGTAATTTCAAGGCGTGAATCATCTAAAGCCTTTTGAGCAGCAACGACTGCATATTGTGTGAAGCGTGCCATCTTTCTCGCTTCTTTTTTCTCCATGTAATCTTCGATGTTAAAATCTTTTAGTTCTGCTGCTACTTTTGCTGTATATTCACTTGAATCAACACGTGTGATCGGGCCAACACCTGATACACCTGCTACAGCATTTTTCCATGTTGTCTCTACATCGTTGCCAAGAGGTGTCAAAGCACCTAATCCTGTAACAACTACTCGTTTCTTATCCATTAATTTGTGCACCCCACTCTTTTATCGGCCCCATCGCATAGCGATTGCGCCCCACGTTAATCCTCCACCAAAACCAACCATTACAATCACATCGCCGTCATGAATTTTTCCGGCTTCGATTTCTTCACATAGTGAAATTGGAATGGATGCTGCTGATGTGTTTCCATATTTATGGACTGTTTTCGACATTTTTTCAACTGGCAGCTCTAAGCGTTCGCGTGCTGCTTCCATAATGCGAATGTTTGCTTGATGCGGAATCAAGAAGTCTACGTCTTCTTTTGATAGTCCAGCTTTTTCAATCACGTTTACACTTGACTCGCCCATTTGTCTCACAGCAAATTTAAATACTTCTCTTCCATTCATGATTGTATGATCTTTTTCATCTAAGTACAAGTGCTTCCCGCCGCTTCCATCGGCTCCAAGCTCAAATGATAGAATTCCCTTGCCTTCGCTGACTGTTCCTAGTACAGCAGCACCTGCTCCATCTCCAAACAAAACAGCTGTGTTGCGGTCATCCCAGTCGGTAATGCGAGAAAGCTTTTCTACACCAACGACAAGCACATGTTTATAAGTGCCAGATTCGATAAATTGTTTTCCAGTAACAAGCCCATACATAAAGCCAGCGCATGCAGCGCTAATATCCATTGCACATGCTTTATGTGCACCGAGCTGCTCTTGAATCATACAAGCGACTGTCGGAAATGCTTGATCTGGCGTAACTGTCGCTACAAGAATCATATCAATATCTTCTGCAGCCACATCTGCGTCAGCTAAAGCTTTTTTTGCAGCAGCAAGCGCCATATGAGATGTATTGACATCATCAGATGCAATTCTTCTTTCTTCTATACCTGTTCTAGTACGAATCCACTCGTCAGAAGTTTCAACCATTTTTTCTAAATCACGATTTGTTAATACTTTTTCAGGTATATAGCGGCCAAGGCCAATAATTCCAGCATTCATTGAATAAGACTCCTTTTACTCATACGAGCATGTGATATTGTGATCTTATATTAGTATCTGGTACTAATTTTACCTTATTTTTTTCTCCTTGGCAATACAAACGTCTAACCTTTCCTCTCACTTTTTTCATAGATTAATGATATACCAATAGTAGAAAGGAACATGTGATATGGCGCAAAAGGATATTTTCTCAGCAATGATGTTTGGTCAGCCGCTTGAAAAGGAGAAAAGCAAGACAGAAAAAAAGGAGGAGCGTACAGAGACTTCTTCAAGTGATGACTCCATTGACTACATGCATGTCATGAATCAAATTGGAAACATTATGAACTCCATCGATGAGCTGAAGCCTGTGTTTAAAGATGTCGGCCCTATGATCAGTGCCTTTAAGAAAAAATTATCATAAAAAAAAGCCACTATTCTGTGGCTTTTTTTGATTGTTGACAAAGGGCTAAAATATTTTAGGCCTTTGTCTTCTTCTCAGCGTGATAGAAAACCTTTGCAGTCTAGGAAGGACAGCTACTTGCACGGAGCGAATTTGTCATTCGTGAGCACCAGCGCGCAGGACTGACAAAGAATGCGAGGGTTTGTCTACAGGCTGAAAGCCACTATTCTGTGGCTTTTTCTGATGCTGCATCTGCTTTTCCAAGCTCATATGCCTCTTGCATGACAGATGTAAACAAAGAGAGAAGCGGCTGAAG
Source organism: Bacillus sp. FSL K6-3176 (assembly GCF_038003325.1). Taxonomy (NCBI): domain Bacteria; kingdom Bacillati; phylum Bacillota; class Bacilli; order Caryophanales; family Bacillaceae; genus Bacillus; species Bacillus sp. FSL K6-3176. The sequence goes on along the minus strand of NZ_JBBOOX010000001.1, from coordinate 1,099,639 downwards.
TGCTTGTGGATCAAGCTGAATCCCTGCTTTATCTAATTCTTCTTTTGCTTGTGGAAAATACTTCATCGCAATTTGTAAAAACTCCATCGATTTTTCGTGCTGCATGTTCAACGTCCTCACTTTTCATTTGGCAGTTTGCCTGTTTTTTTGTAATTCGCAATATCCTTCTCAATGTCTTTCACAAAAGCGCGGTCTATGGTTGAGCTAAATTTCCCCATTTCGATCACTCCTTCTTTAAAGTCAAAGGAGTACTCACCTTGTTCGTTTAGCTTGCCTTCATTAAACTTCTTCGCAATGATACTGTACGCTTTATCGACATGCTGGACTGTGCTAGTTAACACCGTATGGCTTCCAAGGTTGGATTGATCAGTGACATATCCGATCGCAGATAAATTGTCGGTTTTGATTTGTTCAATGACAGGGATATTATAACCATCACCTGCTGGATACACAACATCTACACCTTGTTTTTTCAATTTTTGATAGAGGTTCACCGCTTTGTCAGCATCATCCCAGTTTTCGACAAATTCCGCTAGGACTTGCACATGTTCGTCCTGATATTTTGCACCTTTGATAAAACCGTCTACTTCACTTTGCCAATCATATGTAGCCAGAATACCAATCTTTTTTGTTTTGGACATATGCGCTGCTGTCATGCCTCCGAAAAAGCCCATTGCTTCCCCTTTAAACGTGACGTTTGTGACATTATCAGCTTGAGGCTTGCCTCCATTGACCGTGATAAATTGTGTTTTCGGATAATCTTCACTGATCAAGTTGAAAATTTCGCTGTATTCATTGCCATGGCCAATAATCAAATTGACTCCTTTTTTATGAAATTCTTCAATGGCATCAACGATTTTCTCCTTGTCGACCATCCCTTCCTTATAATAAACATCTACACCAAATGTTGATTGGATATTTAATAAGCCTTTATAACCTTTCGTTCCCCAAACTTGATCATTAATCGTATCGGGGACGAGTAAACCCACCTTCTCAATATGTCCTTTTAACGGCGCCTGCGAGCAGGCAGATAGCATAAGAAGAAGGAACGAAAAGATCATGACAAGCCGCTGGTACTTCATGCCATGTTCAACTCCCTTTGCAACACGCAGGCATGAACCTGTATGTTAAATATAGGTTTATTTTATACTGAAAAAAGATAAGATGGAAGATCATTCTTGCTTTTTGTCGAAAAATGTTGAGTTTTGTCTTTTCCATTCTGCTATGATTTCTTCTGCTTGTTTGTCATCTGTTTGTCTTTCTACCTTTAATTGATGGATCATTTCCTGCCTTTGATCGGTGCGTGCCCACCTTAAAAGCTCCTTTGCGACATCTTCTACAAAAAATGTGTGATCATCCTTTATTCGTCTCTCTTCATGGAGTGTCCACGGACCAAACATGCGTGGAAGGATAACAGCCGAAACGCTTTGTTCATGCGAATGGCTTTCGGGTTCTTCGTAAAACAAGCGGTATTTGCCATGCTTCGCTTCGAGGTCTGTCTCTCTGTTCATTGAATCATCTGATTGAAAAAAGATCAGGTCATATGCCTCTTTCCTATCTTGACCATCAATAACGCGGACAAGATCATTGCGGCCGAGCCACATCATCCGCTCTTCTAATAACATTTTTTGCTCCTCTGACTGCTCCTTAGGATATGTGATATCCACTTGTATGCCCTCTTTCATCATATATTCACAAAGTGTCAGGCCAAAAAATTCATCTGCACCTATGATCAGTCCTGTTTCCATGTTCATGTCCCCTTTTTTAGCATATCGAATAAAAAGAAGAGCCCTTTCCATGAAGGGCTGTTATCATCCTATTCATTACAATTCTCTTTCATGCGATTTATAAAACTTGTGAATGGACTGAAAGATTCTTCTTGGATGATCAAACATATGCAAGGTAAGGTCCATCTGACAATGGTCTGGATTCATCATATGCTGATCAATAAAAGGCTTTGCGTGTAGTTCATAGGCATACGGTGCGCCGTTTAGTCTCTGCCATATATGAATCGGTACATGAGCTGAATGAACGGGGCAAGAAGGAAGTGGATACGTTTCAGCTTCCTTTGCAGAGCACCCATAGCTCTGTGCGAGTTCTTTCATGAACTGTTTGTAGAAGAATTTGTGTTCCTTTTCTCTTTCTCTTTGTGCTTGCAGGTGTAAACATGGATTCATCATGGCTATAGACCTTAGCACTTCTGGCATTTCTTCGGCAAGACTCATGGCGACAAGTGCTCCCATTCCCTCTGCAAGCACATGAATTTCCCGGTTTAATATTTCTTGTTTTAATGTGTGATGAACAAGCTGTTTCGCACTAAAAACAGCATCTTCACATCCCCAGTGATTCCCATGAAGATGACTATTAAACAATGTATATCCTTCATCCTTTAAAGCAGTTAAAAGCTGGTTTCTTCCGTAATGCTGAAGCCAGAATGATGTATTTTCCTGCACAAAGTGATTTCGGTCACCGAGGATTAGAATGCCAAAGCCATTTGGTTTTTGAGGAAGGTGAATGACGTTCCACTGGGAACCAAGCTGGAAAAAACGTTCGCTTACACCCATATGGCCAGCCTCCTTTCAGTGATTCTGCTTTCTATGATATGAACAACAACTCTTGTAGGAATAAGGAAATCCCCTAAAGACAGAAGAATTCTTTTTATTTTTATAGTAGAAGGTCTCAAAATGGTCACATAAAGGCGGAAAACAGTCTTTTCTCTGAACTCGTATCTATGGTATGATAGTCAATAGATTGTTACATAAAGGACGGTGGAATAATGCATTACATTATCACCCTCATTTGGACTTTTCTGCTGACACATATGGCTGGTTACATCGTTGCATCTATGAATGGAGCTGCTTATGATTTTACGTTAACTTCCATTCTTGCCATAGTGTTTACGGTTATTTTATTCATCTTTGCTGAAGTAAGTCCAATGAAAGAAACAGAAAGTTCAACAGAACATTCTTAATATTGGTGAAAAAGAGCTAATGATTTGAGGTTAGCTCTTTTTCTTTTTTTCAGAATGATGACCAGAAGTTGAGAGGGCACGCTAAAACCCCCTGCCGTCAATTACAGGGGGTTTTTGAGTTACACCTCAACCGTTTCGGACTTCTGTTTGTCTGCTGACAAATGGCTTTTCGCAAGCCCTGTGAACAGGAAGATCGCAATGCCCGATAAAATTTCAAGCACACCACCCCCCGCAATGACAGGTCCTGCTCCAAAGCGTTCTGCCAGGACGCCCGATATGACGGCTGCAAGCGGGAGAAAGACATTTGATGACGCATTGATCACGGCATATACTTGCGGCTGATCTTCTTGGTCAACAGACGTTTGAATAATGACCATCTCTGGGACATTGATTGCACTGACGGCTGCACCAAAAATAAAGGAAGCTAGAAGAACGACTGGAAGCCATGTACTCATTCCAGTGATAAAGAATGCAGCTCCTTCAATCATGCCTGCGACAATAAAGAACAAGCCGAATCTTTTGATTTTCACCTTCGCCAGTGCAAAGCCCATCATAAATGCACCGACTGCGGCGACACCTCTTAAAATGGAATACACCATTGAATCACTTTGCAGCGCTTCTGCTACATATACAGCGGATAATGCCTGCCACGGAGCTGCGGCGACATTCATTAAAATACAATAAAGGGTCAGTGCAAATAAAATATGATGATTTTTAACAACTAGAAAGCCTCTTTTTAAGTTATACAGATATGTATTCTTTGCTTGTTTAATGTCTGCTGCTTTTTCTGCATCTGACTTTTGGAGTTTAACGCCAATAATGAACAAGCCCGATATGATAAATAAAGCAGTGGTGATCAGGAGCGTATCTGCAGGTCCAATTAATTTGACCAAAAGACCAGCGACCATCACCGCAGCAAGTGCGACAATTTCAAAAGATGATTGCAGGATCGCATTTGCTTTTTGAATGAGATGCTTTGGAACAATCTGTGGCAGGATGGCCACAGAAGCCGGGTTATAGGCTGCACCTGTTGCCGATTGAATAACCATTAATGAGATCAATAACCATAGAGGCAATATGTGCGAAAAATGCAGTAGTGGAATAATGAGTACAATGGTTGCTCGAATGACATCTGAAGCAAACATCCATTTAGATAAATGATGTCTTTTCATAAGAGGTCCTAGTATTGGGGCCAACAATGATGAAGGAAGAACTGTCACTGCTAGAAGAAGTCCGGTACCGAGCGCTCCATCCCCTCTTAAAATTAATAACCAAAGAACGGATGTAAAAGCAAAACTTTCTCCTGTATTTTTTATGAGTCTTGATATGAACAATGAGGTGAAGCGTTTATTCCAAACACTTTCACTGAGATTCATCTTTTCCATCACACAAATCCTTTCAACCTTATACTATTCTTACATATTTTACCTTAATCTTTCTTTTTTTCATACTATTTATTTGAAAATTGGAACTTAATTGTTTTTTATTATAAAGAAAAAAGAGGCATGACACATGCCTCTAAAGACTTATTCATATCGACTCTTAGTCAATTGCTTACGGCTTTCTTTGGTAAGTCCAAACACGGTTATGGTTCGAGTTATCTGGAAAGACGTCTCCTGCTTTAAGCTTTATCTTTAAAGGATCTTTCACCATACTACCGGTCTCACCGATTTCGATATAAACACCATTATTAGGTGCCTTATTACCAGATTTAAACTGATGCTGTTGACCCATTTCCATCCTCCTTTCTCGATTGATGTTATTATGTCCCGTCCATTGCCTCTCCAATCCAATATGTAAAAAGTCCCTGCTCAGCCGAGACAGGGACACTTGTGATTTATTTAGGTTGTTGATACATGAGCTCTTTGATTAACGCTTTTTGCACATGCAGACGATTTTCTGCTTGCTGGAATACTTTAGAGTGTGGTCCATCAATGATATCAGCCGTCACTTCTTCTCCGCGGTGTGCCGGCAGACAATGAAGGAAGATATAATCTGCTGCTGCATGTTGCATGAGTTCCTCATTGACTTGATATTCTTTAAATTCAGCTAGACGTTTCTCTGTTTCAGCTTCCTGCCCCATGCTTGTAAATACGTCCGAATAAATGACATCTGCATCCTGAACAGCAGCTACTGCATCTGTTGTGACGATGACTTCTGCGCCTGATTGTTTTGCAAACTCCCGGGCAGTGTCTGTCACCTCTTGAAGAGGTTCATAGCCTTTTGGTGATGCAACGGCAATGTCACAGCCTAACTGCGCGCAGCCGACCATTAAGGAATGAGCCACATTATTCCCATCACCGATGTACGCCACTTTCACACCTTTTAGTGTGCCTTTCGCTTCTTTAATCGTCAGTAAATCAGCCAGTGCCTGACATGGATGAGAGTAGTCCGTTAGTCCGTTGATCACTGGAATAGAGGCGTATTTTGCAAGTTCTTCTACCTTCTCATGTTCAAAGGTTCGAATCATAATGCCATCTACATACCCAGACAGCACCTGCGCTGTATCACCAATCGTTTCTCCTCTGCCAATTTGCAGATCATTTGAGCTGAGGAAGAGCGCATGTCCGCCTAGCTGCGTCATGCCCGCTTCAAACGAGACACGGGTTCTAGTTGAAGATTTTTCAAAGATCATCGCTAATGTTTTTCCTTTGAATAAATCTTGATATGGATGTTGTTTCATTTCTTCTGCTTTTTCAATTAAGTACGCAATATCATTGATCGAAAAGTCTTTTAACGATAAAAAGTCTTTTCCGTATAATGCCGGTTGCACGTCGACTTGGCTCATGCCGTCACTTCCTTTTTATATAATTCGTGGAGAGATACTGGTGATACATCTCCATCTTTTCCTTGCAGGAACGCTTGCGCTGTTTCATATTCGGTTAGAACTTGAACACCATGTGTGAGTGCTTTTACACGCTGTTCTTTTGCCTCTTCATCATCACCTAAATGAATGTGAAGCGATTTATCGTCTTGTTGCAGCCACGATTCAAAGCTGCCAGTCCAGACGTTAAAGCCTGCTCGTGTAGCTTCATCTATGAGTAATTCACTGCCATGAATATAGAGGGTCCCTTTCTGTTGCCAGATCGGCGCAAACACTTTTTTCAAAGCGCTTTCGACGTTCTTTCCAACACACATTCCTTCACCCGTCGCTTTCATTTCAGGTGTCAGCTTTAAATCGATATCTTGAATGGCATGTGAGGAGAAGACTGGGAATTTAACAGCTGTGCCCCCCTTATTCTTCGTTACAGGATTCAATTCTTCAAGCGTTGCACCAGCTAACAGCTGTGTCGCCATTGGGATCATGTCAACACCCATGACTTTACTTACAACTGGAACAGTCCGGCTTGCCCGAGGATTCACCTCTAATACGAGCGCCTGGTTCCCTTTCATCACAAATTGAATATTCATGATGCCTTTAAAAGCTAATTTCTTTGCGATTTGTTCAGAAGCGTTATACACCTGCTCTTTGATGTCTTCACTAATAGAGACACTTGGCAAGATGGCAAAGCTGTCACCTGAGTGTACGCCCGCTTTTTCAATATGCTCAACGATTGTTGGAATGAATGTCGTCTTTCCGTCTGAAATGAGATCCACTTCCACTTCTTTTCCAGTGACGTACTCATCAATTAAGATCGGATAAGGTAAATGATCTGGCTGATCAAGTATTGCTGCCAATTGAGCTTCTGTATGGACAACGATCATGCCCATTCCCCCAATGACATATGATGGACGAATAAGAACAGGGTACCCGATGCTTGCAGCATGCCCCAGTGCTTCTTCTTTTGAATGAGCTGTATCTCCTTTTGCATGAGGAAGATTCAGTTCATCAAGAAGCTGATAGAATAAATCGCGATCTTCTAATGCATCTAGTGTGTCAAAGGACGTGCCTAACAAGGTAACGCCGGCTTTTTCTAAACCTTCCGCCACATTGATTGCTGTCTGCCCGCCAAATTGAACGATGACAAAATCAATTTGCTCCGCTTCAACTACGTTTAAAATATGTTCTAACGTGATCGGCTCAAAGTATAAACGATCTGCAATCTCATAATCGGTACTAACCGTTTCTGGATTATTGTTCATCATGATGGTTTCAAATCCAAGCTTTTGTAAAGTAAGAACGCCGTGAACGGCACTATAATCAAACTCGACCCCTTGCCCAATTCGAATCGGACCAGAGCCAATGATGAGTGCACGCTCCTTTGTTTTCTCTTGATGCTCTCCATCACTTTTGCCAAAGTACGTAGAATAGAAGTAATTCGTTTTTGCATCGAATTCAGCCGCACATGTATCGACAATTTTAAATGAAGCGGCAATGCCATACTCTTGGCGAAGCTGTCTGATATCTTGTTCACTGCGATCCGTCAGAGAAGCGATTGTTTCATCAAGGAAACCTTTTTCTTTCACCTTTTTTAAGGTGTCTTTGGATAGCGTCCCCTGATGATTCTTCAATTCTTGTTCGAGTGTGATCATATTCTTGAAGACATGTAAGAAAAACAGATCAATCTTCGTCGTTTCATGAATCGTTTCAACGGTTTCTTGTCTGGAAAGCAGCTCCATGACAGCGAAGAAACGGCGATCGTCCGGTGTTTTGATTAATTCAAATAACTGTTCAGTCGAATGTTCTTTCAGTTCAGGCAAGTGGAAGCCCTTTGTTTTGATTTCAAGTGATGCGACGGCTTTTTGAATGGCAGATTCTAAATTACGGTCAATCGCCATGACTTCACCAGTCGCCTTCATTTTTGTGCCTAATTTCCGGTCTGCCTGTTTAAATTTATCGAACGGCCAACGCGGGAATTTCACCACGACATAATCGAGTGCCGGCTCAAAGCTAGCATACGTTGTTCCTGTAAGCGGATTTTTCAATTCATCTAGTGTATAACCGACCGCAAGTTTTGCCGCCATTTTGGCAATCGGATAGCCTGTTGCTTTCGATGCAAGAGCAGAAGATCGGCTGACCCGAGGATTGACCTCAATGACAAAATATTCTTTGCTAAGTGGATCAAGAGCGAACTGGATATTACAGCCGCCAACGACATCAAGCGCTGAAATGATTTTTAAGCTCGCTGAACGGAGCATTTGATAATCCTGATCCGTTAATGTCTGTGACGGTGCAACGACAATCGAGTCGCCTGTATGCACACCAACTGGATCGATATTTTCCATGTTACATACAGTGATACACGTATTTTGACGATCTCTCATGACCTCATACTCGACTTCTTTAAAGCCAGCAATGCTTTTTTCAACTAAGCACTGATGAATCGGACTCGCTAGAAGAGCACCTTCAATCAGCGGTTTAAAAGCCTCTTCAGTTAAAGCGATGCCTCCCCCTTTACCACCAAGTGTGTAGGCTGGTCGAAGAATGACGGGAAAACCCACTTCTTTTGCAAATTGAAGGGCGTCTTTCGCATTATCCACAATTTCACTTTCTGGTACAGGTTCATTCAAATGCTTCATGAGAGCACGGAATTTCTCACGATCTTCACCGTTTTCAATTGTTTCAACTGACGTTCCGAGCAGTTTTACCCCATGCTTTTTCAGCACACCGGCTTTTTCCAGCTCGACAGCAAGGTTTAAAGCCGTCTGTCCGCCAAGATTGGCTAAAAGACCATCTGGTTTCTCTTTTTCAATGATTCTTGTCACTGAATCAACTGAAAGCGGTTCAAAATAAATTTCATCAGCAAACGACTCGTCTGTCATAATGGTTGCTGGGTTGTTATTTACTAAGATGACGTTGTAGCCTTCTTCTTTTAAGGCCATACAACCTTGTGTTCCTGAGTAATCAAATTCTGCTGCCTGACCAATGATGATTGGACCAGACCCGATGACTAGAATGGTTTGTATGCTTTGATCTTTAGGCATGTGCGACTTCTCTCCTTGCTTGTTTCACTTTCTCAATAAAATCATCGAATACCCATTCACTTTCTGCAGGGCCTGGGTGTGCTTCTGGATGAAATTGAACGGACATAATCAGCTTCTCTTTATGAATGAATCCTTCAACAGATCCGTCATTCACGTGGAGGAATTTGACGTCCACTTCTTTGTCATTCATGCTTTTTTCATTGACCACATAGCTATGATTTTGGCTTGTCATAAAGACACGTTTTGATTCTGTATCTTGTACAGGATGATTCGCCCCGCGGTGGCCAAAAGGAAGCTTATACGTATCCCCGCCAAGCGCAAGAGCAATTAATTGATGACCTAAGCAAATGCCTAGTGTCGGGAAGGTCATCATGATGTGATGAATGGTTTTTAAATATGGCTTCATTGTTTTTGGATCTCCAGGTCCATTTGACAAAAGGATCGCATCTGGCTTGATATCAAATACCATTTCCATTTGTTTGTACGGAATCACTGTGACTTTACAGCCGCGCGCTTCGAGTGAGTCTGCAATAGATTTTTTAAAGCCAAAATCAATGAGTGCTACATGTTCCTCGCCGCTGCCTTGTGTGTATACTTCATCTTCTGTGACCTGCTCAACCACATTGTCTTGCTTCATTGCAGGCGGCGTTTCATTTTCGTCTAAACTAAGCACTGCATTCATCGTTCCATTGGCTCGAATGTTCTGCACGACTGCGCGAGTATCTGTATGTGTAAGAAGCGGAATGTTCCACTTCTGTAAATAATCTTTTAAGCTTACGGCTGCAAGGTGATGAGAAAAATGCTCAGCTGCCTCATAGACAACGACCGCTTTTACTTGTGGTTTTTTGCTCTCAAAGTCTTCATGATTGATGCCGTAATTTCCGATGAGCGGATATGTGAAGACAATGATTTGTCCTTTATAAGAAGGATCTGTGAGCACCTCTTGATAACCTGTCATACCTGTAAAAAAGACCACTTCACCTGTCATGCCAGCTTCTCCTGTCAGATCTCCTTCAAAAGAGGCTCCATCTTCTAAATTTAAATAACCTTTCATGCTTGTGTCACCCCATATTGAATAATTAATAATATAAATGCATGTTTATGCGTTCTGGTGTAAAAAAATTTAGACCTTTACTGTTTCATTTGCTAACACTTGAATGACCGCTTCTATTGCTTGATCCAATTCAACTTTTTTGACATTCAGTGGAGGTAATAAACGAATGACATTCGGACCAGCTGGAAGCACCAGCAAACCTTGCTCTCGAAGGGCTGTGATGTAATCACCTACTGGCTGATGACACTCAATTCCTGCCATTAATCCTTTGCCCCGTACTTCTTTCACGATGTTCAGCTGTTTGACTTCTTGCAGTCTCTTTAAAAGGTACGCACCCTTTTCTTTCACTTCTGAAAGAAAGTCTTCTTTGAATATTACATCAAGAGTTGCGTTCACAGCTGACATAGCGAGCATATTGCCACCAAATGTTGTGCCATGAGAGCCTGGAGAAAATGCATCCCCTAAAGCTTTTTTCCCTATCACTGCACCGACTGGAAATCCATTTCCTAAACCTTTTGCGGCTGAAATAATATCAGGATCAAGTCCCGATTGCTCATAGGCAAATGCTGTCCCTGTTCGCCCAATACCCGTTTGGATTTCATCTACAATCAGCAGTGCTTGATGTTTTTTGCAAAACGTTTGAACGGCTTCTAGAAATTCAGCTGTAGCTGGATTCACTCCACCTTCACCTTGCACCACTTCCAGCATGACCGCTGCGACATCATCGATTTCACACGCTGTGATCGCTTCAGGGTCATTAAACGGTACATAATGAAAGCCTTCCAGCATCGGTCCAAAACCAGTTTTGATTTTATCTTGACCTGTGGCAGCCATACCAGCATACGTGCGCCCATGGAAAGAGTGCAAAAACGTCACAATATTTGTTTTCCCTGTTGCTTTTCGGGCCAATTTGATAGCCCCTTCATTCGCTTCAGCCCCGCTGTTGCAGAAAAATACGAGATCTCCTGAACTGTTTGCTGCCAGCTTTTCCGCTGCTTTTTCTTGCAGTCCATTTTCAAATAGATTTGATACGTGCCAGACCTCGTCAAGCTGCTTCTTGATGGCTTGATTGACCTTTGGATGATTGTGACCTAAATTCGTGACCGCAATGCCTTGTATAAAGTCTAAATATTTTTTCCCAGTTGTATCAACTGCCCAAGAACCTTCTGCCTCTTTAATTTCAACATTCCACCGTCCGTACGTTTGAAAGAGATGACTCACAGGACCGCCTCCTTTTGTTTTACAATTCGAGTTCCTTTAAAGGTATCTCCTGTAAAAATACTGCCTTTTCCATTCACAATCATGACTTCATCCACATCTCCTGATAAAGCACTTAGCGCAGATTGCACTTTTGGAATCATTCCCCCGGAAATAATACCTTCATCGATGAGCTTGAGCGCTTCTTGTTCGGTGACAACGTCTAACAGCTCACCATTTTTTAAAATTCCTTCCACATCTGTGACAAACATGAGCTTATCAGCTTTCATAGCTCCTGCGACTGCTGATGCTGCAAGATCAGCATTTACATTTAACGTTTGGCATTCTTCGGTCATAGATAGCGGCGCAATGACGGGAATGAATTGTTTCTCCATTAGTGCTTCTGCCATCTCTGGATTGACTTCTTTGATTTCGCCAACGTACCCATATACATCTTGATCGAGAAAATCGGCGACAAGCATCTGTCCATCTTTACCAGATACACCGACAGATGATATATCATGCTTTGCCAGCTCTGAAACAAAGTATTTATTCACCGTTCCTGAAAGGACCATTTCGGCTACCTCTAACACCGGCTTTGTTGTTTTGCGCTGTCCATCTACAAATTCCGTTTTCACTTCTAATTTTTGCAGCATGCTCGTGATTTCAGGTCCTCCGCCATGTACGATAGCCAGTTTAAATCCAGCAGCTTGAAGTGAGCGGACATTTTCATAAAAGGTATCGGAAAGTTCTCGAATGACACTGCCTCCACACTTGAACACGATCGTTTTATCCATGTCTATCTCCTTCATTATGTGCGATAGCTCGCGTTAATTTTCACATAATCATAGGTAAGGTCACAGCCCCATGCGGCCGCTTCACCATTTCCTTCATTCATTTGAATGAAAATCGTAATCTCATCCTGCTCTAGATACGCTTTTGCTTCCTCTTCTGAGAAAGACTGAGGTTCATTATGTTTAAACAGACATTGACCGCCTAAGTAAACTTCAACCTCTTCTGGCGTGACAGAAGCTGCGCTATGACCGATTGCTCCGACAATCCGTCCCCAGTTGGCGTCCGTACCGTATACGGCTGTTTTCACAAGACTTGAACCTACGATTTTTTTTGCAATAATACCAGCTTCTAAGTTGTTTTTTGCACCAACAACTTTTGCTTCGATTAATTTGGTTGCGCCTTCTCCGTCTCTTGCAATCTCTTTTGCTAGATCTTCGCAGGCTAGTTTTAATCCTTCTTTAAACAATGGCCATTCTGGATGTTCTTCATTCAGTGCCTGGTTTTCTGCCATTCCATTTGCCATCACAAGCACCATATCGTTAGTTGATGTTTCTCCATCGACGGTAATTTGATTAAACGTCACATCTGTAATGTCACGAAGAGCATTTTGCAAAGCTTCTTGTTCGACATTTGCATCGGTTGTGACAAACCCGAGCATTGTTGCCATGTTCGGATGAATCATACCAGAGCCCTTTGCTGCACCAGAAATGAGAATCTCTTTCCCGTCTATCGTCAAGGAGTATGTCGTATTTTTAATGACTGTATCTGTTGTTAAAATCGCTTCTTCAAAGTGGCCATTTCCTGCTTTTGCTTCTTTTAGCTGAGCGATGCCTGTTTTGATTTTATCCATATCCAGACACTCTCCAATGACACCAGTAGAAGAAACGGCAATGTAATCAGGCTCTGTGCCTAACATGTCTGCACAGGCTGCCTGCATGTCGTATGCATCTTTTAATCCCTGCTCACCTGTGCATGCGTTGGCGATGGCACTATTGACAATGACACCTTTTAGTTTGCCCGTCTTTTTTAAGCTTTTTTGTGTGACTTGAAGAGGCGCAGCTTGAAAGTGACTTTGAGTGTATACCGCTGCACTCGCTGCTGGTACTTCACTGATGATCAAGCCAAGGTCTTTTTTTGAATAGCGTAATCCTATATGAATCCCCTTTGCTTCAAAACCTTTTGGTGATGATACGTCCCCGTCTATTTTGACAATACTTTTTTCATTCAATTCGATCATGTTTGTTGTCTCCCCTGTTCTTATGGATAGAGAGGTGTCATTGTGAGGCCCGCCTCTTCATGTAAGCCTTTGATGATATTGAAGTTTTGAACCGCTTGGCCGGCTGCGCCTTTCATGAGATTATCTATGACAGATACAATCGTCAGTCTGCCTGTTCGCTCATCTAAATGAAAACCAATGTCACAGAAGTTACTGCCGTATACTTCTTTTGTTTGCGGATATATCCCATGATCTCTCACTCTTACAAAATAGGAATCTTCATAAAAGTCCTTCATCCGTTTCATTAATTCTTCTTTTGTGACATCTGCTTTCAATTGTGTATACATCGTCGCCATAATCCCTCTTGTCATCGGGACAAGGTGTGTTGAAAATGTGATGTTCGCCGTTTGCGGGTTCCATTCTCTAAGTACTTGTTCTATTTCAGGTGTGTGCTGATGTTCATTCACCTTATAAATTTTAAAGTTATCGTTCAGCTCTGAAAAATGTGTGCCAAGTGAGGCTGATCGTCCTGCACCGGACACCCCGGTTTTTGCATCTATTATGATCATAGATTCATCGATTAAATTCTGTTTCATCAGCGGTGCTAATCCTAGAAGAACTGCAGTAGGAAAGCAGCCTGGGTTTGCAATGACTTCCGCTTGCTTAATGGTTTCACGATTCAATTCAGATAATCCGTATACAGCTTGTTGAACCGATGCTTCATCCGCTGCCCTTCGTTTATACCACGCTTCATAAACAGTTCCATCTTGAATGCGCAAGTCACCTGATAAATCAATAATTGGCACTCCTTGATTCATGAGCTTCGGTGTGAGTTCACTTGAAACGCCTGCTGGTGTCGCTAAAAACACAGCATCTGTTTCTTGCACAATGGCAGCCGGATCAATGGCTTTTAATGTTTGGTCAGTAATCGTTGTCAGATGCGGATAAGATTGACTGTATAATTGTCCATCACCACTTGATGAATACAATATACATTCCTCCACATGTGGATGCTGCTTAAAGATACGAACTAATTCCGCACCACCGTACCCTGTAGCACCTATAACACCTATTTTCAACGTCAATACACCCTCTTGATCTTTGTGAAATTATTTAACATTATAACATGTATAAAAATTAATTCAATTGTATATTTAATATTTGTTTTCATTTTTTTTCATAAAAAAATCCACATATCTTCGTGAGACATGCGGATTTTATCTATTGTTCTTCATATTGAGAACCAAAAGCGCACTGCATAAATATAATAGGGAACTTGCATAAAAAATCAAATGAATGGTGAAAAAATCAGCAAACAGGCCGCCAAGCATGATGGCGATAGATGAAAAAAGCGCTGTCCAAAAATGATAGTGCCCAACTTCTTTCATTCGCTTCTTCTCATTTGTGAGTTCGGTGACGAGCAGTTTCTCTCCGTGCTTCTGAACACCACCTAGCACACCTAAGGCAATCTGAATCATATAAACTTGCTCTACTTCTGTGATATGTGGAAAAAGGAGAAGAAGAAACGCCATACCAAACGAATGAATGATTAAAAAGAGACGCCTGTCGGTCGTTTCAGGAAGTTTTCCTAATAATAAATGAATGAACGCACCGCTCAAACCAAACAGACCATAAGCAAGACCAAATTGAGAATAGCTCGACCCAACATTTTTAATAAAAAGAATATAAAAAGGGAAAATGAGACTACTGGCGAAAAACAGTAGACTTTGTGAATAGACGAACCATTTCATTGCTTTAGCATTCATTGTGTATTGTACCTTTCATAAAAGTAGTTGATAAATCTGCCATCTGGATCTGCTTGCTTTTTCTTTTGAAAGAATAGATCGGTTTTTGGATACGCTTGTTTCATTTGTGCTTTCGTTTGATAAGGCATGTATGGTAAGTAATAGCTTCCATGGTGCCGCAAGGTGATATCTGTCATTTGCCGGATGACCCGCTCTGCTTCTGCCTTCTCTTCTTTCTCAAAACCATAATTCACTAACAAAACAAGTGCAAACATATCTTCTTTCGCATATGAGAGATCCGCTTTTTCATTTTTTTGTACGTAGCGGATCGTGATGTTCATTAAATTCAATTCTTCCTGTTGTAAAAACCCTCTCATGTCATCGATATACGCACGAAAACGATCAACTGGAACAAAGTATTCTTGAAGCACATCGGTATCTGACTCATTTTCATATTCTAAAAAAGCAGAATCAGACCGCATCACGTTATTTCTTGTGATCAGCTGGTCATTTTGACTTTGAAAATACTTCTTTTGCAAGTTCCATAGCAAATCTTTCCCCATATCAAATCTTCTCGAAAGGCCGAGCATAAATTTTAAAGGGATGACGAGCTGATCTTCTTTGAGCTCGCGGTATGGATCGATCTGTTGATCAGAAGTAAGTGAATAATTCGTCACATACATCTCTTTCAAAAAATTTGTTTTCGCTGTAGAGATTCTTGCGAGATGCATGCGCACTTCTTTATTGTTCTTTACATGCTTTTGAAAATAATCAGTGTATTCATCGTAGTGTAGAGAGGTTGTCTCCATTTTATATAATTCATCCTTTGTTAAGGAAAGCTCAACATCTAAAATGACACCGAATAAGCCGTATCCTCCAATCACGGCAGTAAATAAATCATCGCTAGGCTTTACTGTGATGATCTCTCCATCTGCTTTTAACAGTGTGAAAGAGCGCACAGTGTCAATAAGTGAGCCGTAGCGAATGTCACGTCCATGTGCATTTGCACTTAACGAGCCACCAATCGTAAAGATGTTTTGAGATTGCATCACCTTTACTGCAAGACCATATGGGTTCACATATTTTTGAATATCATCCCATGTGGCGCCGCTCTGGACCCGAATGGTCTTCTTATTTTCATTAAATGATACGATTCGGCGAAATTTCGTCATGTCTAGTACAATGCCATTTTCATAATACGTGTGGCCGCCCATACTATGCTGCTTTCCGGCGATTGAAATGGGCAGATTCTTCTCTTTTGCTTCTTCTAATACTTCTTTTAAAGATTCTATTTCTTTTCCTTGCACGACTTTTTTTATTTTGACCGGCATGAGGTGACTCACATCTGTAAACGCCTCAAGTCCTTGTCTTTTGTGTGCTTGACCTTCACGTATAGAGACTGATGCAAAAAAGGCAGCACCATATCCCATTAAAAGAACGATCCATATCCACTTTCGTTTCATTATAGGTACTCCGTTCTATAAAATTACATCCATTATATCAAGCCATACTCCTCCTCTACCTTAATTTTTCATAAAAAAACCTGGTACGAGTTTATCTCATACCAGGCATTTTTCATTTTGTGCTTATTGAATACCAAGCGCAATTTTAGCGTATCTTGACATTTTGTCACGTGTCCAAGGTGGATTCCAGACGATGTGAACTTCAGTTTCCTTCACTTCAGGCAAGTCGCTCAATGCTTTTTTGACTTCATCGACGATAACTGGTGCAAGAGGACAGCCCATTGATGTTAAAGTCATTGTGATATCCGCTTTTCCATTCTCATCAAGATCGACATCATAGACAAGTCCAAGGTTGACGATGTCTACGTTTAACTCAGGGTCAATCACCTGTTCTAGGGCGCCTAAAATATTTTCTTTCAATGCTTCATCCATGATATCCACTCCTTTTTCAACTAGTATAACGTACTTTTCCTTTTGGCTAAACGTTTGTGCTTTTCAGGTGTGTCACAAACCAATCAATCGTTTCAAACATCGCTTGTCTTGAGACCTTATGGCCAGCCTGTCCATCTGTAATAAAACGAATCAGGTGCGGATCTTCTTTATATTGGGTTTCTGCTAACTCGTCATAAAGAGCTTTTGCATGTCTGTAAGGGACAACTGGATCGTTTTCTGCATGCCAGAATAACAGCGGTCTTTTGTTTAGTCGATCTGTTTGCAGCGTTAAATCATAAGGACGCAGAGCGTCTAATTGCTGATTGACTTCTTCGTCCGTGATATCTTTCATCAACCCTTTGTGACGCATGTCCATGATTTGTGCTTGTAGGAATGTCGTATATTTCGGACTGCCCATCAAGCTGACTGCCGCTTTAATCCAATCATGCTTTGCAAGTGCACCAAAGGTCGTGATCCCTCCCATAGATGTACCTGCAACACCTATTAGATCAGCTTCAATCAATTGTTTTTCTTGAAAATGTGTCTTAAGTATATCGATTTCACGTATTTCGTTTAGGACGATTTCCCAAAACTTTGATGCCAGTTCCTCTAAGCTGAGGTTTTCTGATCTTACACCATGATAAGCACAGTCAGGCAAAATGACTCTCATGCCTTTTTCCGCCAAATGAAAGGCGAAGTGTAAGTTGTGCTCGCGTGCACTTGTAAATCCATGTATAAAAAATACAAGTGGCAGTGGTTTATCTTTATTTTCAGCTTTTACGATATGTAAAAATGGAATATCGTGCGTCATTTGCTCATCAATGGTGATCACAGCCTATGAATCCTCCTTTATCATTCCCGTCTTTGTTTATTTTAACATGTAGACAACGAAGATGTGATAAAGATACACTATAGGTGGAGGCACCCGCACCAGCTGCCTCCTATTACTTACAGATCAAAGGAGATTTTATGGAGACTAAACCTTATCTAATCGCACTTGACCTGGATGGCACGTTATTAAAAGACGATAAAACGATTTCAACTCACACACTTGATGTCATTCAAAAAGTGAAAGACAGCGGGCATCATGTCTGTATTTCAACTGGCCGGCCATTTCGTTCCAGCTCTCCTTATTATCAGCAATTGCAGCTCGATTCACCGATTGTGAACTTTAATGGAGCGTTTGTCCATCATCCTCTTGATGAAAAATGGGGCAGATTTCACACATCACTTGATCTTCAAGTCGTGAAACAGCTTGTGGATATTAGTGAGGAATATAAAGTACACAATGTGTTAGCTGAAGTGCTAGACGATTTGTATTTCCATTATCATGATGAAAAGCTCATTGATATATTTAATATGAATGCAAACAAAGTGACCGTTGGAGACCTTCGGAACAATCTTGGAGAGAATGTCACAAGCGTCTTAATTCACGCAAAAGAAGAAGACGTCGGAGCGATCCGGAGCTATTTGACAGATGTTCATGCAGAAGTCATTGATCACAGACGCTGGGCTGCTCCGTGGCACGTCATTGAAATCATTAAAACAGGTATGAATAAAGCCGTTGGACTGCAAAAGATCAGTGATTATTACGGTGTGCCTCAGGAGCGGATTGTGGCATTCGGAGATGAAGACAATGATTTAGAAATGCTTGAGTTTGCTGGATGCGGGGTTGCCATGGGCAACGGAATTGATGCAGTGAAACGCGTCTCTAATGAAGTGACAGATACGAACGAACAAGATGGGATTGCAAAATTCCTAACGAATTACTTCTCGCTTTAATTTTTCCATTCATACATAGCAGGTCGAAGCGGGCATACTACCGTTAGACAGGTTGTCCTGTCAGCTTGTGTAAAGGGGCGGATTCCGAATGGGTAAAAGAAGCAAATCGAAACGCTTTATACAACAAGGTAAAGATTCAGTCAGTCTGCATGACGCACGTTTTCCGTATCGTTCCACACTTGAAGAAGCTGCGGAGGACAGGGGAAATATGAAGACTGATGCTTCTGGAGGTTCATTGTGAGAAACGAACTTTTTGATCAAGCCAAATCATTTACTGAAGAAGCCCTTACTTCTTCATTTCCATCTGGTTTAGAGCGTCAACAAGCAGTTCAGCGAGCTAAAAACGCCGTATCATCTGCATTTGCTAATTCGACAGATGCAGAAAGAAACCAGCTGCATACGTTCCAAGACCTGCTTGATGATCTTTAACGAAAAAAGCTGTCCGCTTTGTGGACAGCTTTTCTTATGCTTATTTCACTTGGAACGTTTTCTTCTCAGTGATTTGCTTTAGCCCTTCTGCTTTTCCTTTAAATGTGACGACCGCTTCATACGTTCCCGGCTCCACACCGTTTGACCACGTATCTTGGAAGTCATATGTTTCATCTGCTTTCAGCACAAAGGATTGGATGGCTTGTGTGAACATACGGTCTTTCGAGTAACGGTATTTTTCATTTCCGTCTTCATCGTACACACTCAATTCGAATTTTTGGCTTGTGTTAAACGTGAATTCAATATCTCGATCTGATTCATTTTTGAGTGACATATGAAATTGAACCGAAGAACCTTTTTGGACGGGGTCTACTGTGAGTACAACGGTTTTTTCTCCCATTTGACCGGATACCTCCTTGTCTGGTTCATCCTTTTTTTGTTGTCCACAAGCTGTTAAAACCAATAGAACGAGAAAAAGCACTAACCCTTTTTTCATCTTCTACCCACCTTTTAATCTCGTCTGAAAAATCCAAGAATATTGGTTGTTTGAACAATATTTGTAAAGGCTTTTGGATCGACTTCCTTTATAATTTGTTCAAGTTCATACAGCTCATACCTTGTAATGACAATGACCATCATTTCTTTTTGTTCATTGGTAAATGCCCCTTTTGCCGGAACAGTCGTAATCCCTCTGACCATTTTTCCATAAATGGCTTCTTTGATTTCATCTGCTTTCTTTGTCACAATCATGGCAGTCAGCTTTTCATGTCTCGTATGGATGGCATCAATTACCCTAGTCGTCACATATAATGTGACAAGGGTATATAAAGCTTTCTCCCAACCTTGTAACAATCCTGCTGTAAAAATGATAATTCCGTTTAAAATGAAGAAATACGTGCCCACTGGTTTGTCTTTCCATTTCGCTAAAATCATCGCAATAATGTCAAGGCCGCCTGTAGATGCCCCATATTTCAGTGTAATCCCAATGCCAAGTGCAGAAATGACTCCGCCAAATACAGCATTTAATAAAATATCTTCAGAAACACTTGTCTCTGGTAAAATGCCGAGGAAAATCGTTGTCAGTGCGACACTAATAATGCTATACAAAGTAAAGGAACGACCAACCTTCATCCAGCCTAAAATGCCGACCGGAATGTTTAAAATAAATAATAGGATCCCTGTTGATAAATAAAACGGTGCATATTGATCGATTAAACTAGATAACAGCTGGGCAACCCCTGTAAAACCACTTGCATATACGTCAGCAGGGATTAAAAATAAATTCAGCCCAATCGCATTGAGTAAGGCACCAATGACGACGACGATGAGTT
Organism: Bacillus sp. FSL K6-3176; assembly: GCF_038003325.1. Classification (NCBI taxonomy): domain Bacteria; kingdom Bacillati; phylum Bacillota; class Bacilli; order Caryophanales; family Bacillaceae; genus Bacillus; species Bacillus sp. FSL K6-3176. The sequence continues at coordinate 1,079,359 of NZ_JBBOOX010000001.1, read as the reverse complement.
TTTTTGCTTCTCCAATGAACATGTTGTCATTCCTCCACTTACCATTCTCTCTATGGTTTTCCCTAAAATTTAGAATTTGAACACGAAAAAATGATTTTCTATGATATAGTTAGGCTAAAAAGATGTAAAATATGGTTGATTTTTTTAGAAAGAAGGGATTTTGATGACTGTTCATATCATAGCAGACAGTGCTGCTGATCTGCCTCTTTCTTATTATGATGAACAAAACATGACACTCATTCCGCTGCGTGTATTACTCGGCGAGCAGGAATTTGAGGATTTGATCACCATTGAACCAAAACAAGTATTTGATGCGATGAGACAAGGTGCAAGTCCAAAAACATCACAAGCTTCACCGAATCGGATCAAAGAAGCCTTTGTTTCTGCAGCACAAACCCATACATCCGCTATTTATGTTGCCTTTTCATCAGAGCTTTCAGGTACATACCAAACCGCTGTGATGATGGCAAACGAAGTGAAGGAAGAATACCCTGATTTCGATTTACGAATCATTGATTCTAAATGTGCTTCACTTGGTTATGGACTAGCTGTCAAACACGCTCAATCACTTGCCATTGACGGAAATACAATACAAGAAATTGAAACGTCTGTAAAGCATTTTTGTGAATCTTTACAACATATTTTTACTGTAGACGATTTATCGTATTTAGCAAGAGGCGGAAGAATCAGTAAAGCGTCCGCATTTGTTGGCGGATTGTTAAGTATTAAACCCATTTTACACGTTGAGGATGGAAAACTGATACCCCTTGAAAAAATTCGTGGCCGTAAAAAATTATTGAAACGCATTATCGAGCTGATGAAAGAACGCGGATCTGACTGGTCTAGTCAAACTGTTGGCATTAGTCATGGAGACGACCCTGCACTTGCAGAAGAAATGAGACAATTAATCGAAGCCGAATTTCATCCAAAAAAAATCGACATCCAGGTCATCGGCGCGGCTGTCGGGTCCCACTCAGGCCCTAGCACACTTGCCATCTTCTTTACAGGTAGCCCATCATAAAAAGCACCCTTCCCTGAAACATCACGGGAAGGGTGCTTTTCTTATGATAGCTTAAATCGGTGAACGGTTTCGTTTAACCTTGCCGTCATACTCATCAGTTCTTCTACTTGTTTGTTCATTTGATGGAAAGATTGCAGTTGTTCGTTTGCCGAGGCAGAAATTTCTTCGCTGCCCGCTGCCGTTTCTTCTACAACGGCACTAATATTTTCAATCGAGTGCAGCACTTGTCCGCCAAGCTCTGTTGATTGAATAATTTGGTCATTTAAGACCGCCATTTCTTGCTTAATATGTTGTGCTTTTGTTTCTATATCTTCAAAGGAGTGTGAGGTTTTGTCCATTGCATCTTGCTGCTGAAGTGATAGCTTGACCCCTTCTTGTACAGTTTGGCTAATGGATTGAATGCCTTTTTCAATATGACTCACCATGTCAAAAATTTGTCTTGTTGCACGAGACGATTCATCTGCCAGCTTACGAATTTCGTCCGCTACGACGGCAAACCCTTTGCCAGCTTCTCCTGCTCTTGCCGCTTCAATCGCCGCATTGAGCGAGAGGAGGTTTGTCTGGTCCGCAATATCAGAAACCGTTTTGGCCATTGCGGAGATTCCGCTTGCGTACTGAGTGAATTCTCCTGCAGACTCTTCAATTTGTCTCGTCGCACGTGTATTTTTTTCAATGGCTGCTTTTGTTTCTGTTAACGTGTGCTTTCCGCTTTCCACCGCTTCAATGGCATCCTCTGTACTACGGATGACTGTATGTGATCTTTCGGAATTCTTACGGCCATGTGAATCCATTTTTTCAATCAAACTAACGCCATGCTGAAGGTCTTCTGAAATCGCTTGTGAACCATTCGCCATTTCGTCTGTCGATACAGACACTTGATTGGCCGATTCCATAAGCTTTTTGTTTTCATCATCTAACTGAACCGAGAATGATTCTACTTGGCTTGATACATGGCTGATTTCTTGAATCAAGCTAATCAGCTGATCCGTCATTTGATTGAACGACTCATTTAAGCCACCGATTTCATCTTTCCGCTTGATGTCCATCCGCTCCACAGCGAGGTTTCCTTCGGCAATCTGTTTTGCCCGGTAAGAAAGGGATTTGATTGGCGTCACAATGGATCTCGTTAACCCAATATTTAAAAAGACGGCAATGACAATCAGCGTGAGGGCTGCGACAGATGCGCTTGTGATGATCCTTTGCACATTGTCTGCCGCCTCCTCTAAATGGTATTCATACGCTTCTTGTGCTCTTTTATTCATCGTATGCACGTCGTTTAAAACACCGTCAATTCTGGCAGCCACTCGTCTGGCATCAGAGGCATTTTTTTCACCAATGGCATTGTTTGCTTCTTGCGTCCATGTGTCAAACTTTGAATTTAACCGTGTTAGGGCTTCTTTGTTCATATTTCCTGCGTTTTTGTTTAACGTTTGCAGCTGTTTTTTCGCTGTCGATATATCGCTTTGAACGACCTCTAGCTGTTCATCTGAAAGGGTCATGGAATAATTGGTCATGGCTTGTTCGACACTTTCAAAGCTGGCCTTCGTTTTTTGTACGTTCAGCAAGGTTTGAACTTCTTCTTCGCTTGATGACTGAATCTTTGTCATACTCACAATAATAAAGGCAATTACGCCAACCGCTAAAAGAAGTGAAATGAGTGAGTTGAGCAAAATTTTGATGCGTAAGCTCATGATGCTGCCCCCTCTTCTTTCAGAAGTGTCTGCTTCAGTCCATTTAATTTTTTGGTCAATTTCTCAGCATCTTTGAGCACCCGGATTCTTGCCATATCGATTCCGTCATTACTTAAGTCATAAACGATATGCCCGCTTTTGATTTTGCTGCTTTTGACGAGCTGTTCGCTGAATTGATAAACGACTTCATCTACTTTTTTGACCATAGACGAAATAACGGCTTTTTCAGCTGTATAATACTGATCGCTGTCCACGCCGATTGCATATTTGCCTTGCGTCTGCGCTTCTTTTAATACACCAACACCCGTATAACCGGCTGCAGCATATAAAACATCTGCTTTCTTTTTGATCATGTCTTTCGCTATTTTACTGCCTTTGCCTGCATCACTAAATGTGCCAGCATACGTGGATACGACCTTGATTTTCGGATTCACTGATTTTGCGCCTTTTTGATAGCCTTGTTCAAATCGGTGGATCACCTCTGCATCGACTCCGCCCACAAAACCAATGACATCACTTTTTGTTGTCATGGCAGCAAGTGCTCCCGCTAAATAGCTGCCCTGCTCTTCTTTAAAAGTCACTGATGTGACATTTTTCAGTTCAGACACAGCATCAATGAGTAAAAATTGCTTTTTCGGATATTTTTTCGCTACCTTTTCTAAGTCTTCTTGCATACTGAAACCTACACCGATGATCAGGTCATTTCCATCTTTCACAAGCTCGGTCAGCCCTTTTTCATATGTATCGGTTTCTGCAATTTCTCTATAATCAAATTCAATGCCAAGCTCATCACGTGCTTTTTCTAATCCTTTAAATGATGAATCGTTAAATGATTGATCACCAAGACCATCATCCGTCAGCATGACACCAATATGCTTCGCATTTGATATCGGTGGTCCTCCCTGCTGATTGCTGCATGAGGCGAGTACCATGATCATCGCTGCCATCAGAAGTAATGAAATCTTCACTTTCATCCAAAAACACACTCCTTTTATCATCCTTACCCCTTATTTATCGGATTTGAGAGTCATTGTTTCAATGATAAAGTGAAGGATTTTCAGCTTTTTTCATGACTTTTTTCACTGAAAAAAACCATTATTTATGACAAAAATAAAAAAAGCGAGCAAATGCTCACTTTTTCTCGTATGTCCATCCTTCTTTTTGGTAAACAAGATCATTTTTCATCAGATGACCTAATGCTCGTTTGAAGGCTGCTTTGCTCATTTGAAATCTTTCCCGGATATCTTCTGGATCACTTTTATCCCCGTAAGGCATTGCACCGTTTCTCGTTCTCATGTAAGTTAAGATTTCTTCTGCATCGACAGATAATGCATCCTGTTTTCTAGGAAGCAGAGAAACGTTCACGGTTCCGTCCTCTTTCACTGCAATGACGCGTCCTGTCACGGTCGATCCTAATCTAGGCTCTTCCTTTCGTTCCGTGCGGTGGATAAATCCACGCACGCCTGTATCTGTCAGCATAAAAGAACCTGTCGCAATTAAGCGATAGATTGTTCCAGTAATTTCTTTGTTCATTAACGTTTCTGGCGCTTCAGTAAACAATTCACTGATCACATCTTCAGTGGCTGGTTTTGCGAACATTCTCCCGTAACTTGTCACTTTGAGCATACAGTATAGTTTGTCGCCTTTTTTCGGCCACGCTTCCTCAAAAGGCGGGAGGTGTTCAGTTGCAACAAGTGCATCCTTTGACAAACCTATATCGACAAAAGCACCCATATCTTCTACAACGTCTACGACTTCTACCCAGTCGTATGTATGTGCATTGATTTTAGGAATTTTCATCGTCGCTGCCAGTCTTTCCTCATGATCTACATATAAGTAGACCTCTACTTCATCACGATCTCCAATATCCTCTGTCATCTCACTGCGATGTAGGAGGACAGAATCTTCGCCATCTGTTAAAAAGTAGCCGTATTCCATCTCGTTATCTATTTGCAAGGTCAGTTGCTCACCTGGTCTCATGTTCTCTTCCTTCCTATCTGCCCTTAAAAGAGCGTTCGTTCATCTTTTGATTCACTTTATTCTACTATACTTCTGTCATCATGAACATCTCTAGTTCTGTTAGCTAAAGTGGACAAACTGTACTTGAATTATACCGCATGCATCTGAACTCTCCTCGATAAAGTTTCTTCTTCCCCTATGGGCATGATAAAATAGACGCAATATCTATAGTTGGAGGTCATATGTGATGGCAAAAGAAAGTTCATTTGATATTGTATCGAAGGTGGAGCTGCCAGAGGTGCAAAACGCCATTCAAGCAGCACTGAAAGAAATTAAAAACCGTTATGATTTTAAAGGAAGTAAAAGTGATATTTCACTAGAAAAAGAAGAACTCGTTCTCATTTCTGATGATGACTTCAAGCTGGAGCAGCTAAAGGATGTCCTTGTGACAAAACTGATTAAACGAAACGTACCGACTAAAAACATTGACTACGGAAAAACAGAACATGCCCTAGGTGGAACCGTTCGCCAGCGTGCAAAGCTGATAAGCGGGATTGATAAGGACAATGCCAAAAAGATCAATGCCTTGATCAAACAATCTGGTATAAAGGTAAAGTCGCAATTTCAAGATGACCAAGTGCGTGTGACAGGAAAAAATAAAGATGATTTACAAGAAGTGATGGCGCTCATGCGCAAGGCAGATTTACCGATTGACGTCCAATTTATAAATTTTCGATAAATTTCAAATTTTCCATTGATTATTTCCGATTTTTTCGATACAGTTGATGGAAGTTCAATTCATTGACATGTTCATATCGCTTTCTTATCAAGAGAGGCAGAGGGACTGGCCCTGTGAAGCCTCAGCAACCGGTGTAGTAGAAATCTATTTTCTATGACCAAGGTGCTAAATCCAGCAAGCAACTGCTTGGAAGATAAGGAGAAGAATTTCAATACAGCCAAAAAGTCTTCTTCTTATCAGAAGGCTTTTTTTGTTACATAGAAATAAGGAGGAAACCAATGGGCCTATTACAAGACTTACAAAATCGCGTACTGATTGCTGATGGAGCAATGGGAACACTTTTATACTCTTATGGCATTGACCGCTGCTTTGAAGAATTAAATTTATCAAAAGAAGATGAAGTCAAAAGAGTGCACGAGGCATATGTGCAAGCTGGAGCGGACATTATTCAAACGAACACATACGGTGCGAATTATATTAAACTATCCCGCTACGGTTTGGAAGAAGAAACAAAACGCATTAACACAAAAGCTGTACAAATTGCCAAAGCAGCCGCTGGCTCAGCTTATGTCCTTGGAACGATCGGTGGCATTCGAACATTTAACAAAAATGCCTACTCTTTAGACGAGATTAAACGGAGCTTTAGAGAACAGCTCTATATCCTTTTAAATGAAGAGCCTGATGGATTACTGCTTGAAACATATTACGATATTGAAGAAGCAAAAGCCGTTCTTGAGATTGCTCGCAAAGAAACAGCGCTTCCGATTGTCATGAACGTCTCCATGCATGAGCAAGGTGTATTGCAGGACGGGACACCGCTAAAAGACGGTTTATCTGAATTATCCTCACTTGGCGCTGATGTCGTCGGCATTAACTGCCGGCTGGGCCCTTATCATATGATTCAGGCACTTGAAGGTGTTCCACTTTTGGAAAATTCTCATTTATCTGTCTATCCAAACAGCAGTCTCCCCTCCCTTGAAGAAGGCAGACTCGTCTATGATACAGATAATGATTATTTCCGAAAAAGTGCACTTGAGTTTAGAAATCAGGGCGCACGAATCATTGGAGGCTGCTGCGGAACAACCCCTCAGCATATTAGCGCCATGGCTGAGGCGGTCAAAGATTTAGCACCTATCACCGAAAAAGAAGTGAAAATATTAAAAGAAGAAATCATTTCCATCCAAGATCAACGGACAGAACCAGGTCTTGACGAGCTGGCTGTGAAAAAACGTTCGATTATCGTCGAGCTAGACCCGCCGAAGAAGCTGAACTTTGAAAAATTCCTCGTCGCAGCGAACGAATTAAAAAGTGCAGGCATTGATGCCCTCACACTGGCCGATAACTCTCTAGCTACCCCGCGTATTAGCAATGTGGCATGCGGCGCTTTATTAAAACAGCAGCTTGATATGCGTTCACTTGTCCATATCACATGTCGTGATCGCAATTTGATTGGACTCCAATCCCACTTAATGGGGCTGGACACACTTGGACTAACCGATATTTTAGCCATCACAGGCGATCCGTCTAAAATTGGAGACTTCCCAGGTGCGACATCTGTGTATGATTTAACCTCCTTTGATTTGATCCGTCTGATCAAACAATTTAACGAGGGACTATCTTTCTCCGGGAAGCCGCTCGGGAAAAAGACTAATTTTTCAGTGGCTGGCGCGTTTAATCCAAATGTCCGTCATATTGATAAAGCAGTCAAACGCCTCGAGAAGAAAATCGAATACGGTGCCGATTATTTTATTTCACAACCTGTATACTCTGAGGAACAGCTTGTGAAGATTCATGAAGAAAGCCGACATTTGGATAAACCGATTTACATCGGTATTATGCCGCTAACAAGCAGCCGAAACGCAGAGTTTATTCATCATGAAATTCCCGGCATTAAATTGTCTGACTCGATTCGTGAGATTATGGCCAAGGCAGGCGAAAATAAAGAAAAGCAGCGGACAGAAGGGTTAGCGATTGCCCGCTCTTTATTAGATACAGCTTGCGAATTGTTTAATGGTATCTATTTAATTACCCCTTTCCTTCGATCAGATTTAACAGCAGAACTGACAACTTACATCCATCAGAAAGAAAAGGAGCCAAACATCCATGCCAACTATCACTGAACAGCTCAAAAAACGCATCCTCGTCCTTGACGGTGCAATGGGCACAATGATTCAAAACGCCGATCTCACAGCAGAGGATTTCGGCGGAGAAGAGTATGAGGGCTGTAACGAATATTTAAACGTCACAGCCCCTCACATTATCTCCACGATTCACCGGCAATACCTAGAGGCAAGTGCTGACCTCATTGAAACAAATACATTCGGTGCGACGAAGCTCGTTCTCGATGAATATGGACTTGGCCATCTCGCCTATGAATTGAACGTAAAAGCAGCTCAGCTGGCAAAGCGTGAAGCAGACCGTTTGTCGACGCCAGACTGGCCCCGCTTTGTAGTAGGCGCAATGGGGCCCACTACAAAAACATTATCCGTGACAGGCGGCACAACGTTTGAAGAGCTCGTTGCAAATTATGAAGAACAAGCCCGCGCCCTGATTGATGGGAAATGTGATGCTCTTCTTTTAGAAACGAGTCAAGACATGCTGAATGTCAAAGCTGGATTTAAAGGCATTCAAGAAGCCTTTCACGCAACCGGTATTGAGCTACCACTGATGGTGTCAGGGACGATCGAACCAATGGGCACCACCCTTGCCGGTCAAGATATTGAAGCCTTTTATATCTCACTTGAGCATATGAAACCAATCAGCGTCGGACTAAACTGTGCAACTGGTCCAGAATTTATGACAGACCATATCCGTACACTTTCCTCCATCTCAAAGTCGGCTGTCAGCTGCTATCCAAACGCTGGTCTCCCTGATGAAGAAGGACAATATCACGAATCCCCTGCTTCGCTTGCTAAAAAAATCGCCGCTTTTGCAAAAGAAGGCTGGTTAAATATCGTTGGCGGCTGCTGCGGTACAACGCCTGCACATATTAAGGCATTATCAGATGAAGTACGTCCGCTTCAGCCCCGCAGCATGTCGCATGAGTCATCACCGCATACCGTATCAGGAATCGAGCCCCTCATTTATGAAGAAGCGATGCGCCCCCTCTTTGTTGGTGAGCGCACAAATGTCATTGGTTCACGCAAATTCAAACGGCTCATCGCAGAACAAAAGTTTGAAGAGGCAGCAGAAATTGCCCGTGCTCAAGTGAAAAATGGCGCTCACGTCATTGATGTGTGTTTAGCAGACCCTGATCGTGATGAGATAGCAGACATGGAAGGCTTTTTAAAAGAAGCCATGAAAAAAGTGAAAGCTCCTTTTGTCATTGATTCAACCGATAAACATGTCATCGAAAAAGCACTCATGTATTCTCAAGGAAAAGCCATTATTAATTCTATTAATTTAGAGGATGGAGAAGAGCGCTTTGAAGAGATTCTTCCGCTTGTCAAGCTATATGGCGGCGCACTTGTTGTTGGAACAATCGATGAAACAGGGATGGCCGTCACAGCAGATCGAAAACTTGAAATTGCCGTAAGATCCCATGACCTGCTCACGAAAAAATATGGAATCCCTGCGAGTGATATCATTTTTGACCCGCTTGTCTTTCCAGTAGGTACTGGAGACGAACAGTATATTGGTGCTGCTGAAGAGACGATTAAAGGCATTGAGCGAATCAAAGCAGTACTGCCTGAATGTCTCACCATTTTAGGCATTAGTAACGTGTCTTTCGGACTCCCACCAGTCGGCAGAGAAATATTGAATGCCGTTTATTTGTATCACTGCGTCAAAGCAGGACTTGATTATGCGATCGTGAATACTGAAAAGCTTGAACGCTTTGCTTCAATTCCAAAGGAAGAAATCAAGCTGGCTGAAACTTTACTTTATGAAACAAATGATCAAACCCTTGCTGAGTTCACCCAATTTTATCGCGGGAAAAAGAAAACAGAGAAGAAACCAAAGATCTCCTTATCACTTGATGAAAGGCTGGCACTCTATGTCGTCGAAGGGACGAAAGAAGGACTGATTGATGACCTTGCCCTTGCTTTGGAAAAATTTGAATCACCTCTTCATGTCATCAATGGACCATTAATGCAGGGAATGTCGGAGGTTGGGCGCCTTTTTAATCAAAACGAATTGATTGTAGCTGAAGTCCTCCAATCCGCTGAGGTCATGAAAGCATCTGTTTCATACCTTGAGCAATTTATGGAGAAAAAGGACGCAAGCGGCAAAGGGAAGATTCTCCTCGCCACCGTCAAAGGCGATGTCCATGATATAGGGAAAAACCTGGTCGACATCATTTTGAGCAATAATGGCTTTCACGTCGTCGATCTCGGAATCAAAGTAACCCCACAAACATTGATTGAAGCGGTGCAAAAAGAAAAGCCAGATATGATTGGACTATCAGGTTTACTTGTCAAATCAGCACAGCAAATGGTCTTGACCGCTCAAGATTTACAAAAAGCAAACATCTCTGTTCCCATTTTGGTGGGCGGCGCGGCGCTTTCACGGAAGTTTACGAAGATGAAAATTTCGCCTCAATATGATGGCCCCGTCCTTTACGCCAAAGATGCAATGGACGGTCTGTCTTTAGCGAATGAATTAAGAACGAACCCTCTTCAATTTCAAACAAAACCCTTAGAGGATCAAGAAACACTCCATAAGGAAAAAGAAACAAAGCAGCCAAAAGCCGTGATTGAATTACTAGAAAAACGCGCGACACTTCCGGAGGCAGCGATATTCACGCCAGAAAATACGAAACGCCATTATGTACGGGATATTGATTTGCACCACATTATGCCCTATGTCAATGAGCAAATGCTGATCGGCCATCATCTCGGTTTAAAAGGAAAGGTCAAAAAGCTCTTGGCTGAACAGCATCCAAAAGCATTGGAGTTAAAACAACTGATCACAGATCTTCTTCAAGAAGGCAGAGAGAAAAACTGGTTTGCACCTGCATTCGTCTATCAATTCTTCCCTGCCAATTCAAATGGGAATGACCTGCATATCTATGATCCAGAAGCGCCTGACCGCGTCATTGAGACATTCCAATTTCCAAGACAGGAAAAACTTCCGTACCGGTCTATTTCTGATTATGTGCGGAAAAGCGGAGAGAACGAGAAAGATTATATCGCCTTATTTGCAGTGACGGCTGGTGCCCGCATACGAGAAGTTGCGCAGCAATTTAAACAAGAGGGTGACTATTTAAAAATGCATGCGGTCCAAGCTTTAGCACTTGAGCTTGCAGAAGGCTTGGCTGAACGAACGCATCAAGTAATTCGTGATAAATGGGGATTCCCAGACCCAGTCGATTTCACGATGGAGAAACGGTTCCAAGCCAAATATCAAGGTCAGCGCTATTCCTTTGGCTATCCAGCGTGCCCTAATCTAGAAGACCAAGAAAAACTATTCCATCTGCTGCAGCCAGAAAAAATCGGGATTCATCTCACAGAAGGGTTTATGATGGAGCCTGAAGCATCCGTTTCAGCCATTGTCGTTTCTCATCCTGAAGCTCGATATTTTAACGTTCACTAAAAAAACCTCCTGAATTGGAGGTTCTTTTTATAAATAAAAATGGAATATATATGAAAAAATACGTTTATTTACCGATATTATAAATGAAAGTCATTTACTTAAAAGGAGATGTTTGTCATGTTCAAAAAGAAGATCGGGGTTTTATTGCTTACAGGCCTCTTTATCGCTAGCCCTCTTTTCCAATCACCTGCTCAAGCAAGTGAAACGTCTACGAAACAAACAAAATATTATACAGAAGAATTGGAGCATCTGTATCCAGACAGTGATTATGCAAACAATGATACGATGGAAAAAGCTCAATTTTTACAGCACTCTCTTCATCTAAACAAGACCTATTTATATCACGAAGGCAGTATCTCTTCTATGAATGACATTGATTTTTATCGGTTCACCAGCTCTAAATTTGATGGAGCAGATGGCCGCTTTTCTATCAAACTCGTCAATGTGAAAGCTGGAAATGATTTCGATCTTTATCTTTACAATCAGAGCGGGTCACTCGTGTCTTCCTCTGTGCGGACAAACAACCAAAATGAAATCATCCATATGCCGAAAATTGCCGCCAGTACTGACTACTATTTAGCCGTCAAACCAAAGCAATTATTAAATGAAGAGGACAACATGTATCGTATTGTCTTTGATAAAAGTATTGAAAAAGGCACAACGAAACGATATGGATCACCTGCCACATTGAATAGTTTCAATGAAGCCGGATCTCCCAACTCTTCTTTTGATTTAAACAGCTTGCCGCAGGATGCCGTTGTCACTGGACTGTCATTAGAAGCTGAAAAAGGTAGTACAAATGCATATAATTATGTATTCACCGTCTCTTCCTTAAAAGGCGGAACAGTGAACGTACCTTGGAACGGTCAAAAAGTTGACATCTCTTCTTATAAAACAAGTCAAGTGCCAGCAAAAGACCGCTTTTTTGTTTCTTTTAATGCAACCGAGGTTCCTCAATTGATCGGTGGACGGTTAATCAAAGTAGGCGTTGTCTCAATTAAGAACTTACAGCTCACCTTTGAATATGAATACAACCGTGACCTCAATTATTAAACTAGACAAAAGGAAAAGGTATCCCCTTTTCCTTTTTCTTATGCGTTCTTATGGTACGATACATAGAGAGAAATCAGCTAAGAAGGAGTTGCGTGTATTGCCAAACGTTATTCAACGATCTTTAACCCTTGATGACATACCAGACCTTGTCGCATTGTCAAAAGAGGTCGATTGGCCTGATTACAATGCGGAAGAGCTCACATCTCTTTTAACAAATGGACATTTTACCGGTTTTACAACAACTGACGGACAAGTCATTTCATGCGCTGGACTTTTTCAGTATGACAGTGTGGCATCAATTGGAGCGGTCATTGTATCTGAGACACATCGAGGCCTCGGTCTTGCCCGTCAAATGATTGACACACTGCTTCGTCATAGTGATCCAAGTGTCCCTGTCGTTTTAACGGCTACTGTACAAGGACAGCCAGTCTATGAAAAAATCGGCTTTCAGACAGCCGGTTATATTCATACATACAAAGCACAAAAAACAAATCCTAGTGCGCTTCACGTGTCACATCAGATTCATCTTTTTCCCGCTGATGAAACGCACCTCCCGTCTATTGAAAGACTGGATGAAAAAGGCGCAGGAACCAATCGATCAAACTTCTTAATAAAACGAATGGAGCGAGCAGCATTTAAACTGATCGCAAAGGATGAACACCACGAAATCACCGGTTTCGCGTTTGGTGTGGAAACACCAGCTAATCTGATGATTGGCCCGCTTGCAGCAAACGATGAACAAACGGCGCTATCACTCATTCAATCACTTCTCACGTCTTATTCTGGCGCCTTTCGTTTAGATATGCAGGAAGAAACAGCTGAACGCCTGCATGCATCACTTGTAGAAGCAGGATTTACGAAAACAAACGTCGCACATTTTATGATGATTCGTGGGATCGAAAAGCAGAACGATCCGGCGCTTCTCTATTTTCTGGCCTCACAAGCATTTTCATAAAAAATCAAAAAGCTGTAGACAGATGTTGTCTACAGCTTTTCTTTTTTATTTTTCGCCTACGGATGAGAGAACTTGAGCGAGTGCATTTGTGACCTTGCCATGCTCTGATGCATGCGGCCGGTCATCTCCATCTCCATAGCCATAATCAATCATGCGATTACGGTTTAAGCAAAGCTTTGTCAGCTGAGGCTGGAATAGATCAAATAAAGCAAAACGATCTTTTAGCTGTGGAAATTGCTTTTGATACTGCTGAATTTCTTCTGCAAGCAAGCGCCAAAGCGTCGTTTCATCTAACAGATTGTGATTGTCTAACACGTTTGACACGTAACGAAGATTGCAAATAAACAGGCCCGTAAAAATAAATTGTACAAGACCCTCAGGCGGCTCACTACGCAGCACTTCCTTTAGATCTTCTTCTAATGAAGCCAATTCAGGCAGCGGTTGATCACTAATGTTCACATCATCAACAAAATCTTTGATCGCCAAACGATGCGGCTTGTGATCTTTTAATACAAGAATTGTATTTTGTCCGTGCGGTGAAAACACCGTGCCATATTGATACATAAAGTGCAGAAGCGGCGGCATGACAACATGGAAGAATGACGCCATCCATTCTTTTGCTGACAGACCCGATTTTTCAATGAGCTGCTTTAGATAAGGCTCGCCTTCATGATCCTCATAAGTCAGTGCCGCCAGCGTAACAGGGCTCTCCCCTTCATCTAAATACGTATAAATGCTTTCTCTAAAAATGACCCCAAGCATTTCAAGGTATTGATATGGCGCACCAGGTAGCTTGCTGTAATAAGGATGATCAACATTGATACTCGCATTCTCACCTGGTAAAATCACGCGGCATACATCGGATAAAAAGGCGTCTTGATCGGCAATTCCTTTAATATGCGCTGTAATACGTGGCGCAATAACTGTACGTTCTGATGGGAGCCCCCGGTACACTAGCGTATTTAAAATACTCATTGGCAGTTTAATATGATGCTTGCCTTTATTTGAGATGTTCGTAAAGGTTCTGATCGATTGCTGTGGAATATATTGATCCAGCCCTTCTCCCAAATACACTATGCGGCGCATGGCCAAATCTTCGGGGAAATGCTGGATGATCATATGCGTCCACTGCCATTTATGAACAGGCATCATATAATAATCAGCCGCATTCAGCCCTTCATCTTTTAACACACGTTGGAATTGACGAATCGTGACTTCGTCTAATTCTTTGGCAATGATGTGCTCATAGTTCTCATGATCGACCGCATGGAATGTCGCAAGTTCTCGGTGAACAGCAATCCAAGACAGCTGCACACTTTCCTGCCTTTCAGGTGCATAGGCTAAGTAATCATCGTAGCTGAACCCAATACGCCCTTTGTTATAGACGATCCAAGGATGACCAGTCATCTCGCCTTCAATCCATGCGTAGTCTGTATCCGTTAGCTCATCCGCATGAAGTGCTTTTTTCGACAGCAAATGAACATCCGCTAACAAGGTATGGTGAAGCTCTTTGATCAGATGGCCAGTTGTTTCAGAAGACATTGGGATGATTGGCTGAATGTCTAGTAAAAACACAATGGCACTAACATCCTTTGTCCATGTTCCGTCTTGACAGCACTCGATCGATTCAGCAATCGTATCAAAACTATCAAACAAACGAGGTTTTGCGAGATAACGATATTTCTTCTGTTCGTGAATGATTAATTCGTATTGGGCGATGCCATCCTGATGATCTAGCTGAATGGGATGAAGCATATCCTCATACATATATTCGGACAGCATTTTTGCCACCATTCGCTGGTTTGCTTTTTTCCAAGCAGCAGGATTGACCGCTTTTTTCAATTCATCTTGTACACTCATCGGTTCATCCTCCTTACCCTTTGATTTCTTCAAATGTATTTGCGTGTTTATGTGTACCGAATGTCTGGAAAACATGCTTTTGATAAAGTGGATACACAGGTCGACGAGCCAGTTCATTGATAATGACACTGTTTCGGTACGCCCCTAGCCCTAAATCTGGTGCGCCTACTCCATGTGTATGAAGCTCTGCATTTTGTACAAAAATATCATTTTCACCTAAAGTATTTGTTTTCAATCGATATTCACGTTCAACCTGGAAGCGTCCTTGATGATCCCACTGAATATGATGGGAAATCGGATCAATAAATGGCGGTAATACGGATTGATAGCCCGTTGCCAAGACGACAATGTCTGTCTCATGCGTAAAGGATTCCTCTTTGACCCATTGATTGCATGAAAGCGATAAGCCGTCCCTCGTTTCCTCGATCAAATTGACCTCCGTCATCGCCTGCAGCACGGTGTTCAGCTGCTCTCCGCAAGCAGAACGTTCATAAAGCAAGTGATAAATATCTCGGATCATCGCTGAGCTGATGCCTTTATACAGCAAATCTTGCTGCTTTAATAGCGCATCTTTTTTAGGTTGCGGAAGCTCATAAAAGAAATCAATATAGTCTGGAGAGAAATACTCAAGACCCAAATTTGAATATTCCATTGGGAAAAACCCTTTAGAGCGTGTAAACCAATGAATATCCTTCGCCTCATCGTCTGATAAAATGTCATAGAATACTTCTGCCGCACTTTGACCAGAACCGATGACCGTCACGGATTTTCCTTTAAAACAGCCTTCTTTCTTTCGTTTCAAGTAATCAGCAGAATGAAACACCCGATCCCCTAAAGCTGGCTGAAGAGGTGCTGGTACCGCAGGCTGTGTGCCGATACCTAAAACAAGATGCTTACTTTCAAACACCTCTACCGTTTGATCTTTCACATGACGGACATGCACTTCATATCGTTTTTCTCCAGCTTTTTCAACAATGGAGACAGATTCGACATTCATGCCAAATCGGCAAGAATCTAATTGATCCGCGACCCAGCGGCAATAATGGCTATATTCCTTGCGCGGGATATGGAAGTCTTCTAGAAAGTAAAATGAATACAAACGGTTTTGTTCCTGCAAATAGTTGAGAAAGCTATATTTGCTTTTCACATCCGCCATACTGACAAGATCCGCTAAAAAGGGGACTTGAAGTGTTGTCCCTTCAATGAGCATACCTGGATGCCAGTGGAACGCTTCACTTCTTTCAAAAAACAAAGCGTCAATTTCGTTTACTTCTTCAGATAATGCAGCAAGCCCTAGGTTAAATGGTCCAATGCCAATCCCAATGACATCCACTACATTATTTTGCTTGTTGAACCGCGTCATGGTTATACTTCCTTTCAAATCGATCTCGATGACAAAACATTAAAAGACCTGTTTTATCTGGTAAAGTGACTGGTTTCACACGTTCGAATCCACACTTTTCAAAGACATGAATCATTTTTTCGTTCCGAATATCTGGCTCAGCCACGATTTTTTCTGTTCGTTTGTTCTGCTCAAACTGAAATGCTGTCATGGCTTGAAGCAGCGGAGTCGCAAATCCTTTCCCTACATAATCTGGCTCTCCAATTAACAGGTGAATGCCTTGATCATGCGGAGAAGGCTGATAGTACGATTCAATGATATCCCCTTTCACATTGTATGCTTCAAAATAGCTCATCGGCGTTCCATCAATGGTTCCTAAATAAAGGGTTTGATGCGGATCATGAATGGCCTGATAAAAGCGCTTTTCAAAAGCAGGAAATGGAATATTCAAATGCCAAAATGGGTGGACATACTCTTCTTGCATCCACTTGTGGACAAGCTGGACGTCCCGTTCATATTCAGCGCGAATGAACCCAATTCGATGCCTCATCCAATCAGCGCCTCCTTATGTAAAAAGAGCGGATTCAACACAGACGTGTACCTGGATTGCGTTTCTAAAGAACCCGTCAGCTCATCCATATCTTCAAACCTCGTGAGTAAGTTCGCTTTTGAAGGCAGCTCCTGTGACCGAAGAAGACTGTTCGTCAGCTCAGATGCACCATATGTCTCTTCATGCGCAAGCAGTGTGTCTCTAATCAGGGCTAATAAATCTTCTTCTTTTGCAAGCCCCTCTGTACCAAAACCATTCACAAGACCAAACAAATGATTAAAGAAGAAATAGTAACGCAGTCTCTCAACCGCTACATCGTCTGCACAAATGGTTTCACTTCTGACGCTTAAGTTTTGAACAAGCTTCGCAAGCTGATCCTTTTTCGATTCGCTATAATAGTAGCCTTGATTGTCACGATAATAGAATGTGTGCGGATATCCATTCTTTAGCTGTACGACAGCATTTTGCTGATGGGCTTCAAGGGCAAGACCATACGTTTCAAACAACCAAAGCATCGGCTCTAACGAAATCGATAAATATTGTGTGAACCAATCACGGCTGACATCTTCTGTTGATCTGCCTTCAGCGTCTGCTAATTCATGAATAATGCCTGAAAGGCGTGATTTTTCTCCGTATGCATGATCCTGACATAGCCCTGCAATTAAGCTTGCCCCTTTTTCATGATGCAAAAATGGATTTTGACGAATGACGACTTCAAAGCCAGATTCCGCCTCATCCCCTTGAATAGATAGATACGCAGGATCTTCAATCACACGGAATCCAGAAAATTTGTCATATAAAGAAACGCCTAATTCTGTTTTTAAGATACGAGACATCTCAACTCCACGATCAAGTTCCTTTTGTTTGTTAACGCGTAAAGAGTTTGTGATCTTTACAGGGACAGAGAATTTGAGCATGTACGCAGAGTCTTTTTGATAGACCGTTCTAAAGGAAGATGTCGCTGTGTATTCAGACCCTAGTGGCCCTAAATACGCCAGCTTTCCGTCCTCTATATAACGCTTGACGAACGCTTTCTCCATCACCACTTGGACTTGCAGCGGATGAATCGGAATCAGGACATATTGACCGCCTTCTGTTAACGTCGTCAGTCTCTCTTTTTCTTCTGGCATCTGGCGCATGAGCTCCTCAAACATGAGGCTTGCCGCAGACTGTGAAATTGAAGAATCCTGAAGCACAATTGACGGATGTGCTTTAAAGTAATGAAGTTGGAAAGAGCCTTTCAGCTCAGGAGAATAAATAGCTTCCTCCTCTTCTGTCATTCCTTGTCTGCTTTTTGGTGTAGGATGCGTTAAATGCCCAAGAAGGAGTGACTGCTCCGCTTCGATATATTCAAAATCAGCTGAAGAAAGAGCTGCCCGATCACTTTCTCTCTCTCTGATGAATCGTTCAATATTCCGGCAGCTTAAAATGATGCGAAGCATGAACTCATCCTCTGCATCTGTGCGGCCGTATTCAATGAGAAGTTCCTTTGAACATAAAGCAACAAGTGTTGTATAATCGACGATCGTCCCCTGTTGCTCACTGCCTTGCGGGCGAAAGCGAACGGGAAAATCAAAGAGATGACGGCCTACAGGCGAAAAATATCGAATCGGAATGACAAGCTCAAGATCTTGTTTTGCTAATGCTGCTACAAATACAAGTGAGCCGTCTGCTTTTGTCTCTTTCTTTGCAGATCGATCAATTCCTGTTTCACGTAAAAAACAGTTTAAAAAGCTTTGCATCGTTGCATTTTCAGCCATTTGTTTATATTGACTCAACGTAGTACCCTCCCGGATTGAATATGAGCGATCCCGATATCAACAATGTCAGAAAGGATTTCCTCAATATGTGTAATAGTCGTTCTCGGATTTAACAAAGTGAATTTTAAGCATGTTTGACCATCGGCTACTGTTTTTGCTACGACAGCCGTTCCTGTTTGGAAAAGTGTGCGATGAATGACTTTATTGATGTCCTCTGCTTGATGATCATCTATAAAACGAAACACGACTGCATTGATTTCTGGATCAGGATTGATCACCTCAAGATGCTCATTTTTCTCAATCAACGTAGCCACATCTTTCGCAAAATGGATGGTATGGTCAATGATACCTGCAAATCCTTCTTCTCCAATCATACGCAGAGAGAGAAGGAGTTTTAGTGCATCAAACCGGCGCGTCGTCTGAACAGATTTATTCACGAGATGCAGAATGCCTTCCAGTTCATCTTCCTTTGGATTGAGATAATCTGCATGGTAATCAATCAAACCAAAATGTCTTTTATCCTTTAGTAGAAATGCCCCGCAGGAGATCGGCTGATAAAATTGCTTATGAAAGTCGATCGTGATCGAATCAGCAAGCTCGATGCCATCTAATTTTCCTCGGAACGTTTTGCTTAATACAAGCGCTCCTCCATAGGCAGCATCTGCATGAATCCACAAACCGAAAGGCTTCACCATGTCATATATGTCACGTACAGGATCAATACTGCCAAAATCAGTTGTCCCGCAAGTCGCCACGACTGCAAATGGAAGCAAATCCTGCTCCTTAAGCTCCATAAGCTTCTTCTGCAAATCATGCAGGTCCATTCGATGATGTTCGTCTGTCTCAACTAACACAACAGCCTGTTCACCTAAACCTAGCTGAGATGCTGATTTTTTCACAGTGAAGTGGGCATTCTTGGAGCAAAGAATCCGCATACGGTTTGCCTCGCTCGGCAACCCTTTCTGCTGTACATTCCATTGCCAAGTGTTTTCGCAAAATGCATCTCTTGCTAAAAGCAGTCCCATGTAGTTAGATTGGGTTCCACCGCTCGTAAAGGTCCCATCTGCTCGTTCTCCATAAGAAAACTTTTCACATAACCACTTGAGGATTTCCTCCTCAACCAAAGATGCAATGCCGCTTTGATCAAAGGAATCCATTGATTGGTTAAAGGAACTTACGATCACCTCTGCTGCCAGAGCAGGGATAAGAGGTGGGCAATGCAAATGTGCCAGGCATTTAGGATGTGACACATCAACCAAATGCGGTAAAAGGTGATTTTTTATATCTTGAAAAACAGACTCAATGGATTCACCAGCCGGTTGAATCTGGAATAACGATTCGACATGAGTCGCTAATTTCCCAGGCAATATCCCGCTATACGGTCCTCTGCTTGTTTGCCACTCTGCCAGTAAACTGTCGATGGATGCGTAGAGAGCCGCTTGGAAGGACTCCCTCCCAAGCTGGCTTTGTTGAATAAATAATGAATCGACAGATGGTTTAGTTGACTGCATCGTAAACTGCCTCTTTAAAAATCGTGATGACTTTTTCAAGCTGTTCTTCTGTCATGATCAAAGGCGGTAAGAATCGAATCACACTTCCAAAACGGCCTCCTGTCTCCACAATTAAGCCTTTATCAAAACAATTCTTTTGAATGAGACTGGCTAGCTCTGGATTTGCTGGATAACTGCCGTCCACATCCTGTTTCTCATCTGGATTCACAACTTCAACACCAATCATTAATCCTCTTCCTCGCACATCACCGAGAGCAGGCACTTGTTTTTGAATGTCTTTTAGATTGGCCTGCATACGCTGACCAAGCGCTTCTACATGATCAAGCAGATTGGTTTCTTTTATAAATTTAAGCGTAGCAGTTCCAGCTGCCATCGCCATTTGATTTCCTCTAAACGTGCCAATGTGTGCACCTGGATTCCATTGATCTAAGTCTTTGTCATAAATCACAACTGATAGCGGAAGGCTTCCCCCAATTGCTTTTGATAACACAATGACATCTGGCACAATACCAGCATGTTCAAAGGCAAACATCTTACCAGTTCGGCCGATGCCTGATTGAACCTCGTCAATAATAAGTGGAATTCCTTTTTCTTTTGTGATTCGTCTCATTTCTTGTATCCATTCAATTGATGCCGGGATGGAGCCGCCCTCCCCTTGCACCGCTTCAAAGATCATGCCTGCTGGCGGGAGAATTCCACTCTCAGGGTCATTTAATACACGCTCAATATAAGAGCTGGAAATGCGATGTGAATCTTTACCGCCAATTCCAAATGGACAGCGGTATTCATATGGATAAGGCAGGAAGTGAACATCTGGCATTAATCCTTGTACTCTTTCCTTTGGCGATAAGTTGCCGCTTAATGACATCGTGCCATGCGTAGCACCATGATATGCCCCGTGGAATGATAGAATGGAACGATTTCCCGTCGCTGTCTTGACTAGTTTAATTGCTGCTTCTATAGCATCACCACCAGTTGGTCCGCAAAATTGAATTTTCGCTCTTTTTGCAAACTCCTCTGGCAAGTGAGAAAAAATCTCATTCACAAATTCTTCTTTAATCTCTGAAGTGATGTCCAGCGTATGCAACGGTCTTTTTTCATGAAGCATACGTTCAATAGCATCTATAACAACCGGGTGATTGTGACCAAGGGCAAGTGTTCCTGCACCTGCTAGGCAGTCATAAAATTCTCTACCATCTGCATCTGTCACGATCATACCTTCGGCTTTTTGCATGGCTAATGGGAACCGTCTCGGGTAAGACCTTGCATTAGATTCTCTTTGACTTTGCTGCTCTAAAAATTGCTGATTTTTAGAAACGGTTTTGATGGACATAATAAAACACTCCTCCAATTGATAAAGATTATCATTTTCATTTACTAGCCTAGAGGATGTAAGATACGAAAGTCAATTGTATTCAAAAAGATGATTCTAAAAGCATATGAATGCTATATTCTCTTTTTAACGAGTAATTTCGTGTATTTTTTACAAACATCTACAGCCATAAGGGCGATGTAACGTTTGAGTATGAAAAATATTGAAAAAAATTACAAAACAATTCTCCTGGTTCTTTTGCTCTATGCGTTGTAGCTCCCTTGTTTGATACGGGACGGCCGAATGAAATGAATGCAGTAAAACAAAAAATGAACGTTATTTTATCTTGATATAAATGGTTATGATGGTATAATTTCTCTGAAACGAAAGGGAATCGAGGGAGATCTGATGATTTTAACGAAGCATGACCTTCACCACTACTTGGCACAAGATCAGAAAGCACTTGCCATCAATCGAAAAAGACCAAAGTGGCTTGGGGATGATATTTGGAAATATCAAAGATATTTACGAAAATATGAGTACTATACGAATAGCGGTGCTACGTTACGCAAATGGTTTTATCGTTACTTACATAAAAAGAAAGGCATGCAGCTTGGCTTTGATATCCCAATTGGTGTATTTGGACCTGGGCTCAGAATCAACCATACTGGGCTGTTGATTGTGAACAAGCATGCCAAAATCGGATCGTTTTGTGATATTCATCAAGGCGTGAATATCGGTCAAAACCATCATGAAAAAGATGTGCCCGTCATTGGAGATCGTGTATGGATCGGCCCTGGCGCTAAACTGTTTGGAAATATTTATATTGCGAATCATATTTCCATCGGAGCAAATGCAGTAGTGAATCGCTCCTTTCATGAAGAGCGGATTGTCATTGCAGGTGTCCCTGCTCAAAAAATAAAAGAAAAAAGCCCTTCTTTATGAAGGACTTACTTGACCAAAGCAGTGAGCCACATGAGATAAAATAAGATGGATAAACATGAGGATCATCCTGCCCGAGCCCCATCACCATTTATCCTAAGATGCTTTGGCGCAATCAAACCATCAATCGGTAGCAACTTGAAGTGAAACAAATCGCCACAGCCGTACTCTCTAATTTGCGTTGGAGTACCCGAAGACCAGCATGAGAAAGTACAAGACAAAGACGAGGATGGCAATCGCATAGATGAGAATGGACACAATCAGTACTGTCCAGCCCAACCCTTTTCTTCCTGTTTGAATGAGATATATTCCAAGTGTGAAGAGCCCGAGTAAAAGACCTAAGATGGCCCATAACCATTTATTTTTCCCGTGTTTTGGTGCATCAACGAATAGGTAGATTGCGACTAAGATGGATACAAACCAACCTGTAATCCATTTCACATTCATCCGCCACCCTTCTTTTTCAATTTATTGAATCTTACTATACTTTTTTCCTAATCTTAAAAACAACTATTCAAATGAATGATTCGGAAGGCTTTGCCATTCTTCTCTCAGCATCCCATACCGCATCGAATCATAATACTCCCCTTGATAGTAACGTACCTTACGCAGTCTTCCCTCAAGGATAAACCCGCATTTCTCTGCGCAACGCATCATTCGTTCATTTCCAGACCAGGTGGTCAGACCGATGCGTGGGATATCAATGTGTGAAAAGAGTTCATCGATCCATAGACGCAATGCCTTTGTTCCAACGCCCCCATTCCAAAAACGCGAGTCATAAATAAGAATCCCGCACTCCAGCCAGCGTGTGCGTTCATTCTCCCAATAATAAGAAACTGTGCCCTTTAATTCACCTCCGACATCAATGCCAAATAGTTTTGGCAGGACAGATTCATCCTGTAAATAGCGTTTTTTAAATGCAGCAAGCGATATGTCATGTTCAATAAAATACGGTGCATTCCACTTTCGATAGGCCTGGTCTGGTGCTTTAAACCTTAAATGCCATACCACTTCTAAATCGGTTTCGTCTAATGGACGTATGCTCACAATCTCTTCTTTTTTTCCTTTCATCTGTTCACGTTCCTTTACTTTGTCGTTCTTTTAGCAAGATGACGATACTCGATAGGCGTCATTCCTTCATTTTGCCGAAACAGCTTTGAAAAATAAGTAGGGTCATCAATGCCTACATGTTCTGCAATGAGAGCTATTTTTTCATTCGTTGAAGCAAGTAGGCTTTTGGCTTTTTCAATTTTGAGGCGATTGATGTACTGGCTCGGCGTCAGTCCGTACACGGTCTGCATGCACCTTGTCATGTAATCAGGATGATAATGAAGAATCTCTGCCAGCTTCTCCATCTGTAATTTTTGCGTAAAATGACGTTCAAGATAGTGAACCACTTCTGAAGCGACAGTCTCCTTTGCACTTGGAATATGAAATGCTTCTTTTTGTAAATGGATGAGCATTTCCTCAAATTGAAGCTGCTTTTTGAGCTGAAGTTCAGACGCATCATCATTTAAAGCGCGCATCGCTAAAAGATGCTTCTGTAGCACGCTTCCCCCTTTCACTTTTCCTTTTCGGGGCAGACGAAATTCATAGCTTGCTGCTTTTTCAAAAGTGGCTTGATTTTGCTTCATGTCAAACCAGTGTTCTCTCGGCCGATCTGTAAACTCAAATGGATCAATTGAGAAATGCAGCCACTCATAAAGTGTTTCTTCTTTACATGGCAGATGTCCACCATGGGCGAGTCCCGGTGATAAGATGATATATTCTCCCTCTTTTACGTGATGAGGCACCTCGTCTTCTGTGATCCATAGTTCCCCTTTCGTGACATAAAGAAGATCAAATACGGTGAAAATTCTGGAGATATGTCGTTCTCCTGGATGGAATACACCTTTGCCTGAAGCAATATAGACTGGAAATGGCGGTACAGTAAATGTAATAAACGGACCCATATTCATCCCCTTATGAAGTCGGATTTCTCCAATAAGTTTCGGTTTCATCTCTTCTTAATATAGTCGATGCAAGGTACACTATAAATCGGATTTATACGAAAGAAGGTGATGTGATGAAACCACAAGCACTCACAATACAAAAGGTTCAAGCCAAAAGTGAAAAATCCCACCCTTCATTATTTGCATTAACTTGGCCTATTTTTATCGAAATCTCTTTATATATGCTGATGGGGAGCGCAGATACACTGATGCTCAGCCAGTATTCTGACAATAGTGTTGCCGCAGTAGGGGTTAGTAATCAGCTATTAAATCTATTGATTGTGATGTTCAGCTTCATTACGACTGGGACGACGATTGTCATTGCGCAGCTTTTAGGAGCGGGCCGCAAGCAGGAAGCGACCCAAGTTGCCTATGTATCACTAGGCACCAACTTCCTCATTAGCTTTGTGATCAGTCTTCTTATGTTTGTGTTAGCTGTGCCCATCCTGCATATGATGGGATTATCAAGCGAGCTAATGCCAGATGCAACCGTCTTTTTACAGATTGTCGGCCTGCTTTCTTTTATACAGGCGCTCATTATGACCTATAGTGCTATTTTAAAAAGCTATGGATTCACGAGAGATACGATGTATGTCACCATCGGTATGAATCTGTTAAACGTTGTTGGTAATTATTTGGTCATCTTTGGACCATTTGGCTTCCCTGTATTAGGTGTCATGGGTGTTGCTCTTTCCACATCATTTGCACGGTTGATCGGTCTAACAGCCATGATTCTCATTGTTCGACACCGCATTGGATTGCGTTTTTCATTCAAGCGAATGTTTTACATCCAGCGAACGCATTTAAAAAAACTGCTAAAAATCGGCATTCCTTCTGCTGGAGAACAGCTTTCTTATAATGGCTCTCAAATGATTATTACGCTGTTTATCACATTTATGGGCACGCAAGCACTGGCAGCAAAAGTCTATACCCAGAATTTGATGATGTTCATTATGTTATTTGGTGCCGCCATTAGCCAAGGAACGCAAATCTTAATTGGGCGCCTGATCGGGGCGAAAGAATTTGATGCGGCCTATCGAAGATGCATGAAAAGCTTATACTGGGCCATTGCCATCTCACTTCTTTCTTCTACTGCTTTATCTTTATCATCGACGCATTTACTTACTTTTTTCACTAGCAACAGTGAGATCATTCAAATCGCGAGCCTTCTCCTCATATTGACGATTATTTTAGAGCCTGGACGTTCTTTTAATATGGTCATCATCAACTCCTTGAGGGCAGCTGGTGACGCGAAGTTTCCAGTCTATATGGCGATGATTTCAATGTGGGGCATCGGCCTTCCGATCGCTTATTTATTAGGCATTCAACTTGAGATGGGCCTGATCGGGGTTTGGATTTCTTTTATCGTGGATGAATGGGTAAGAGGCATCTTTATGTATAGGCGGTGGCGTTCAAGGGTGTGGACGGAGTATCGGTTTACTTCCACATAAAAAGGACTGCGGGTGCAGTCCTTTCAGATTGTTGACAAAGGGCTAAAACGAACGAACTCTATTTTACCTTTTGTCTTCTTTTCATTACGTAATATCTTCTAAAATAAGTGCTTTTTCTTGTGTTGAAATATATGACCGCTTCGTAAAGACGCGGTATTCGTTTTCTCTAGTTTTATCTAAAATAGCCTTATAAAAGTGAGCAGCTGCTTTCACCGGTATCCTTGAATAAAGTGGGAATTCATGTAGATGGTCAAAAAATTCCTCATAGTACGCCTCTGCCTCAAACGCAATATATTCCCATACGTGCTGGAAGGCTTGATTGACGATCCCTTCTTGTAATTCTTGCTCTGTATACCCAAATTGATCCATGACTTGTTTTGGCAAATAAATGCGGTTCCTTTCCGCCTTATCCTCACCAATGTCTCGAAGAATATTGGTCAACTGCATGCCAATCCCAAGGGAAATCGCGGCTTCTTTTAGCTGTTCTTTTTTACGCGGTGCAATGATCGGAAGCAGCATTAATCCAACTGTACTTGCGACATGATAGGAATAGATGAGCAGTTCATCTAACGTTTCATACCGGTGCTGCTCTAAATCCATCTCCTGTCCTCGCAGCAGGTCACGGAATGGGGATTCATCCATACGAAACTGTTGAAATGTATACTCCAGCGCCACCCACATTGGATCATCACGATCTACTTCTCCTTGCAAGAAACGTTCAAATGCCTCCTGAAAAGACGCCAGTTCTTCCTTTGGTGAAGGAGACTCATCTACAATGTCATCCGCTCTCCTACAAAAAGAATAAACAGCCCAAACAGCCTGTCTTTTCTTTTTAGGCAGCATGGAAAAGGCACGATAAAACGTTTTTGAATGGGTTTGAATGGTCTCTTCACATATTTTCAATGCTGTTTGCACATCAACCACTTAGCTTCACTTCCTTTCTGTTGTTCAGATCTTTAAGCAGTACAGAAGCCATGAGCTTTGCACTTTGCATCACGATCGGTACCCCGCCGCCGGGATGGATGGAAGCACCTACCGCATATAGATTGTCTACATCTGCAACCTTTACTTGCGGGCGAAACACACCTGATTGAAACAAATTAGGAGCGAGTCCAAAGCTGCCGCCTTCAAACAATCCTTCTCGCATTGAATCATTCGGTGTTCTCACCTTATGCCAGACAACCGCCTCTCGCAGCTGTGGAAAGCCTCTTTTTTCAAGACGCTCCACCATTTTATCCACAAAGTCTGTCTCTTGTTCCCAATTGATGTGATCTCCTGATGGAACAGGAATGAGCATATATA
This sequence comes from Bacillus sp. FSL K6-3176, assembly GCF_038003325.1. Lineage (NCBI taxonomy): Bacteria > Bacillati > Bacillota > Bacilli > Caryophanales > Bacillaceae > Bacillus > Bacillus sp. FSL K6-3176. The sequence goes on along the minus strand of NZ_JBBOOX010000001.1, from coordinate 1,052,388 downwards.
GGACACTGCTGCCTTCTGGGGCAAGGGATGGATCGATGGTCGATGGATTAAACGTATAAAATGATGGATCTTGAGGTATCGTTTTCGTTTGGAACACCTCTCTCATATGCTGATCAAAGTGTTCTCCCATGAAAAATTGATGAACAGGTGCTTCATCGTATACTTTGTTTAACCCTAGATACACCATCACGCAGCCGGAGGATGGAACGTATTTACGCCGATCTTGTTCACCTAAACCAAGCTGTTTTAACGCCGCTGGATAATCTCCGTTCATCACAAATGCATCAGCTGCTATGTGCTCATCATTTATTTTTGCCTTGACCACACGTTTCCCCTCAAACTCAAATTGTGCGACTTCTTCACTTTTTCTTATGCGTACACCCGTCTTTAAGAGCTGTCTCTCCAATATATCTACTAAACTCGCATATCCGCCTTTTAAATAGTAAATTCCGTGTGCGTGCTCACTATATGAAACAAGCGAATAAATGGCGGATGCTTCATACGGATTTCCTCCGACATAGAGGGTTTGAAGTGCATATGCATCTCGGAGGCGCTCATCTGAAAAATATTTTTTGAGAGAACTTTGAACGGTTCGATATGCTTTTAATTTCATTAAAATCTTCATGTTCGCTTTTGTAAAAAAGGTTCGTTTTTCATGAAATGATTTTTCTAGAAAAGCTTGCTGCCCTTCTTGAAACCGATCCGTCATTTCTTGCATAAATGTTAAATATCCCTGTTCTTCCTTTGGAAATACACGTTTGATTTCTTCTAGTTGTCGCCGTGTATCAGAGTATTTCGTGTAGGAGGTTCCATCTTGATAGTGGATCGTATACAGCGGATCGAGCTGCAAGAGATCAAGAGATGTTTCATCAATGCCTACGTCATGTAAAATGCCTTTTAACATATCAGGAAGTAGGACAATGGTCGGACCTTCATCTACTTTATATCCTTTCTCACGTACAAAAGCAAGTCTCCCGCCGAGCCGTTCATTTTTTTCAACAAGGGTGACATCATGTCCAGCTTTATTTAAATAGAGAGCTGAGATCATTCCGCCAATACCGCCGCCAGCAATCAATATATGTTTTTTCATGAGGCGCTCCCCTTTTCTTCATGTGGCACTCTTTTGTGCGTATGTTTCTCTTTTGACAGAATCGCATTTGTCGTGATACGCGCTGATTCTAAAATGGTTGGCAATCCGCTCCCTGGGTGGGTTCCTCCACCAACGAGCCAGCAGTGTTTCAACTCATCAAATTCATTATGCGGCCTTAGTACCATCATCTGCGTCAACTGGTGACCAAGATTAAATGTAGCTCCTTCATACACGTACAGCTCTTCTTCCCAATGCTTCGGCGTGATCATCCGCTCGACTTCGATATGCTGCCTGATATTCTTAAAACCCGTTTTCCGCTCCAGTGTATCCAGCACAAGCTCTCTAAATTCTTCTTGATACGCTTCCCAGTCAATACCGCTTTGATTATTGGCAACGGGTGCTAACACATAAAGAGCGGACTTGCCTTTTGGCGCAAGCGAATCATCTGTCACACTTGCATTTTGAATATAAATGGACGGATCATCCGGCAGCTCAAAGGTTTTTGTAATCTCTTTGACGAACTTCGCATAGTCATCGGAAAAAACGATGGTATGATGCGGCTCATCATATATCGTATCTAAACCTAGGTACAGCATAAAGGTGGAGCATGAGAATTTTTTCTTTTTCAGTTTCTTCTCGCTATATTTCTTTAAAAGACCCGGCTCTACAAGCTTTGTCATCACGTGTGCAAAATCACCATTTACGACGACCTCATCTGCCTGTATTTCTTCACCAGTTTCTAAGCGAATGCCCTTCACTTTCCTGCCTTCCGTCAGCAACTTCTCAACTCCAGTTGATAGATGAAGGGTAGCCCCAGATTCAACAGCTGCCTTTGCCATCGCTTCTGACAGCTGATTCACTCCGCCTTTCGGATGATAAACGCCTGTGTCATGCTCCATAAAGGAAAGAATTGAGAACGCTCCTGGGCATTCCCAAGGTGACATCCCTAAATATTTTGATTGGAATGTAAAGGCATATTTCACTGATTCATTTGAGAAATAATCCGACAGCACATCATATAAGCTTTTATTTAATGAGAGCTGAGGAAGTGCTTTGATGACTTTTGGACGCAAATAATGATGGAAACGATCCATTTTACTTTGTAGAATCGGCGTTAGGCGGTCCATTTTTCGTTTTGTGTCATTCATAAAACGTACATACCCTTCGCCCTCACCAGGTGCAAAGGCTTCTAGTCGTTTGTACATTTCGTCTCGATCTCGAATCATATCAAGCTTCTCATCTTGAAAGATTAATCTATACATTTCTTTTAATTCAATCACATCTATATAATCATAGAGATTTTTACCGGCAAAGGTGAATAGTTCCTCTGCAATATGAATCATACTGAGAAAAGTAGGACCTGTATCAAACGTGAAATCACCAAGTTGAAACTTAGAGTTACGTCCGCCAACAAAGGACTGTTTTTCATATATATGAACATCATGTCCTTTGCTTTGCAACATCATAGCTGCTGCAAGTCCCCCTGGTCCTGCTCCGATCACAATGATTTTCATTATCCTTTTTCCTCCAAATTAATTCACTTTAAGTTAATTATACAAATTAAAACTGTTAGTTCAACTTTTGATGTGCTCTAAAAGTCTCATGTTATGTATCAAAAAAGCCGACTTCCTTTCAACAAGTGCAAGAAAGCCGACCCTTTGTTATGCTTCTATATCAATTCGATATGTTTCAAACCAATGATGAATCTGTGCCAAATGGGCAATGAGCTGTGGGCCTTTCATTAACTGACCATACCAAGGGACCTGGAAAGAAGCCCCTTCCGTTTCAATCAGCTGTTTTAATTGATGTGGATCTAAAAATTCATGAAGCACAGAATCCTTTTGCGCGAGACAATCTGTTAACATCTCTTTTACCGCCTGAGTATAAGCAGGATGATGTGTTTTCGGATAAGGGCTCTTCTTGCGATAAAGCACTTCATTCGGTAAAATTCCCTCTAATGCTTTCCTCAAAACCCCTTTTTCCCGATTTCCATACATTTTCATTTCCCAAGGAATATTCCATACATACTCAACAAGACGATGATCTGCGAATGGTACACGTACCTCAAGGCTCGCCCCCATGCTCATACGATCTTTTCGATCCAGCAGTGTTGTCATAAACCAAATCATATTTAAGTAAAAAAGTTCTCTTCGGGCTTTATCTACTCCAGTTTCTCCATCTAAAAGAGGGGTTTCTGCCACGGTTTCTTCATATTTGCTTTGCGCATATTCCTTCAGTGATAATTTCTTTTGCCATGAGTCTTGAAGAAGCTGAATGCGTGCTTCCGTTGATCTCATCCACGGAAATCCATTGGTTTCGCTTGCCATGTGAAACCATGGGTAACCTCCAAAAATTTCATCTGCACATTCACCTGATAAACCAACAACAAAATCCTTTTTAATTTCTCGGCAGAACCATAGTAAGGAAGAATCAATATCTGCCATCCCCGGCAAATCTCGCACTTCAACCGCTTCTTTCAAATAAGAAGCCAGCTCTTTTTGCCCGATGATACAGCTGTGATGATTCGTTTGAAACGCTTTGGTCATTCGATCAATCCACGGCCCGTCAGCATTGGGCTGGAATTGACTTGCTTCAAAGAATTGATCATTTCCGTCGTAATCAACGGAATACGTATGCAGCGGGGCTTTCCCTATTTTCTCAAAGTGCTTGGCGGCAATGGCCGTAATGGCACTAGAATCCACTCCGCCCGATAAAAACGTACATACAGGCACATCAGAGACGAGCTGTCTTGTAACGGCATCCGTAAAGAGTTCCTTCACGTGCTGAGCGGTGTCATCAAGCGAGTCTGTATGCTGCTTGCTTTTGACATTCCAATACCTCCACACACGCAAACCATCTTTTGAAAAGGTTAGGGCATGTGCCGGCCTCAGCTCTTTCACCCCTTTAAATACGCCTTGCCCTGGTGTTCTAGACGGCCCTAGGCCAAAAATTTCTGATAAGCCTTCATGATCGACTTTGGCTTTCATCTCAGGATGAGCCAGAAGTGCTTTGATTTCTGAACCAAACAAAAAGGAATGATGACGTTCTGTATAGAAAAATGGCTTGACACCGAGCCGGTCTCTCGCTGCAAATAATAATTCACGCTCACTATCCCAAATGACAAATGCAAAAATTCCATTAAAATGGGTCACACACTCTTCCTTCCATTCTGTATAGGCGTGAAGAAGAACCTCTGTATCAGAATGCCCAAGAAAGCGGTGCCCCCTTTTGAATAATTCTTTTCGTATATCCTCTGTGTTATAGAGTTCTCCATTGTATACCACCGTATAATCATGGTGTTGATGGGTATATGTCATCGGCTGCTTTCCGCCTTCAACATCGACAACGGCTAACCGTTTATGGCCGAAAAGAACGTGCTCACTTTTCCACGTATTTGTATCATCCGGCCCTCGTTTAGATAATGTATCTGTCATTTGATTGATTACATGATCCTGTTGGATGAGCTGCTTTTTAAAGTCTGCCCAGCCTGTTATTCCACACATCATCATCAGCTCCCATCCGTTTTTCATCAAGTGTTCTCATTTAGCCTTTCTTAGTTTATGCATCGTCTCCTTGATAGTTGATTTGTCCTTTTTTCTTCCTGTGTATAGGACAAGCTTCATTTGGTAAGAAAAGAAAGAGGAAAGGAGGTTTTGCGAATGGAGAACCGCATGACCTATCTTCAGCAAAACCACCCAAAATGGTGTAACGGGTACTTACTGATGGAAAACGGTCATTGTCTGATTGAAGACGAAGAAGGAGACATCATGATGCCTGAAAGCCTTCAAAGTTCTATGATCTGTTTGAAAGAAAAGGATCGATGGACAAAAGGAGAATTGCTCGGGTCTGTCGTTCTTTGTGATAATGGGAAGTTGATGGAGGTAAAAGGCGGTGAACGCATTCAATATACAGCGTCTCTTTCTAAAGGGTGGCTTGATTTGCTTATGTTCGTACCAGAAAGCGTCTTTTATCAGATCATTGACCATGTAGAACAGCTTGGCTTTTCCGTCTATGATTGTGTCTTCTCTTCCTTCCATCCTTCTCATCGCGTGTCTTTTTTTCAGTTTTCAGGAGACATGCAATCACTTGCCCTTCAATGCAACCATCATTCGGGTACAAATCAAGTTCAATTGGAATGGACGACGTCTGACGGTCACCGGCTGATGTCTCAGTTTGATCTCACATAAAAAGGGCACTGCTTTTGATAAGCAATGCCCTTTTTATCTTAAAAGATATGGAAACCGATCGGCAGACGTAAGCCGAGAAGAATGGTCACAATAGCAACCACGATAAAACCAATGAATACACCCGTCACCGATTTTCCTTTTTTCTTGCGTACAAGGACCATTTCCATGAAACCAATCACAAGAATACCAAGTATCATTTTTCCAACATACTCGCCCCCGTAACCCGGGATTTTCATTCCTGTGCGAACATACAGCTCTACACCCGTTGCAATAATAATCAAGTAAAATAGGCGTACGATCATATGCACAATTTTAGCGCCTTTATCGTTTTTACCTGCTAATGCAAAGGCAACGAAAAATAAGATAATACCTAGCACCCACGCTGTAATATGTAAATGTGTTCCCATTTGTGATTTCCCCCTTTATCAGAACAATTACCTTCTCATCGTACCACGAAATAAGTCGAACACAAAGCGACAATCCTGTGTCAACACGCCTTTATTTGACGCGATTTGATAACGTCCCAATTGGTTCAATTGTTACTTCAACCTGATCGCCTGAGGCTAAAAATTTTGGCGGTTCAAAACCTTTGCCGACTCCAGAAGGTGTACCTGTTGCAATGATGTCTCCCGCTTCCAGCGTCATCCCTTTTGAAAGAGTTGACACAATGTCTTCAATTGGGAAGATCATTAATTCCGTACTGGCAGACTGACGAACCTCTCCGTTTACCTTTGTTTCCACATGGAGTGCTCCATGATCCTCGATCACTGACTTGTGAACGATATAAGGTCCCATTGGACAAGTTGTATCTAAGCTTTTTCCTATGAAAAATTGTTTGTGTTTTTTCTGCAAATCTCTTGCCGTTATATCATTTAAAATGGTGTAACCGAAAATGTAATCTTGGACCTCTTCTGGAGCAATATTCTTTCCTGTTTTGCCAATGACAATGGCAAGCTCCCCTTCGTAATCCAATTCACTTGTCACATCTTCATGGAGAAGAATGTCCGCTTCATGCCCTACAACAGAGGTAGGCGCCTTTGTAAAGATCATCACGTCTTTAGGAATATCTGCCGCACTTCCCATTTCCATGACGTGATCTTGATAGTTTTTCCCAACACACATGATGTTTTTCGTTGGTTTTGGAATTGGTGCATGGAGTGTCACGTCCGAAAGCGGATAGACATAAGAGCCGCGGTCTTCTTCTTTTTTCTCCGCCCAATCAAGAAGCTGTTTGACGTGTTCGACAAACTTGTCCCCCATGTTGATGCATTCAAATAAAGAGTTTGGCAATGTTTCTAGCTCAAATAGTTTTGCTTCTGCCTTTTTGACGTCCATCACCCATTCATCATCAATGACGACCCCGATAAACAATCTGTTATGTATCTCACCTGTAAAAAACTTCATGTCTTCCCCTCACAATCTTCATTTCAATACATTATGATGTCTCATTTTTATTTCTCTACGAAATAAAAAAAACCCTTTTTTATCATACTCTCTTTTAAAAAGGGTTTCAAAAATGAAGACCTGACATTTAGCGGTAGCGTCGATACTCCCACATATTCCCTTGATCCCATTTACGATCAACATTTCCTTGATGGCGGGAATGATGTTTTTTCTTTCCGCATCTTCGGCAAGAGTGACTCCGTTTATGGTGATGAAAACGTTTAGATCGATGGCTGCGGTGTGATTTGCGGCAGCTTTTCTTATGATGTGATCTGTGTTTGCTGCGGCATGATTTTTTTGGTTCACTCTTTTTGCTACGGCAAGACTTTTTGCTTTTATACGACTTTTTGCTACGGCATGACTTTTTGCTTTTATACGACTTTTTGCTACGGCATGACTTTTTGCTTTTATACGACTTTTTGCTGCGGTACGACTTTTTGCTGCGGTACGACTTTTTACTTTTGCATGGTTTCTCGCTCTTTACACTTTTCTTTGAACAGCGACTTTTTTTAGAGCGATAGCTTTTATGGCTTTTTTTGCTGCGATGTGACTTACGGCATCCTCCCCCACCAAAGAACCAGTGACGGCGATTTGAATGACGAGAACGAGATGATTTGTGTGAATGTCCCGATTCAGGTTCACGATCTAAGTGATGATCACGCCCCTCACTTCGAAGTGAATCAACTGCATGTTCAATATGCGAATGATCAAATGTGCTCACGAACAATTCCCCTCCCAATCTGTGCTCTGACAAAACAAACAGACAAAGCTGTTTATCTTCTCTGCTTTATGTTACGAGACTCGATAGACAAGTGTTCTTGGCGAATGCCTCTTTCTTATAAAACTCCATGAATACCTATCAGCAGGTACAGGACATTCCTTCATTTTCATATAGTGGAGGAGATATAGGAGGGTGATGAACGCATGGACACAGAACCTTTAAAACAACTGGATATCTGGATTCATCCAAAAGATCTCATGGAATTAAAAAAGGACGTATGGAACGATGAACCCGTTGAGGCCATTCTGAAAACCGGCCAAACCAAGTCACATATTTATGCCTCATACCGAGGATCACACATTCGAAAGCTCAAGAAAAAATCATATCAAATTGAATATCGAAAACCAAAGCAAAGACAGGGCGAATCCCTTTTTCACTTAAATGCAGAGTACAATGATCCTTCTTTCATTCGCAACAGGCTATCTTTTTATTTCTTTGAACAAATGGGTGTGTTCAGCCCGTCCGCTTCTCATGTGTTTCTGACCATTAATGGAAGAAAAGAAGGCATTTATTTAAAAATAGAATCTGTAGATGAGCTGTTCCTCCAAAAACGACAGCTGCATGGAGGCGGCATTTATTATGCTGTAGATGATGACGCCAATTTCTCTCTTTTAAGTTCATTTGATAAAAAGCCAAAAAAACATCTTCTTCTCGGTTATGAGAAAAAAACGGGAACTCCTGAACACGACAAGCAGCTGAGTGAATTTATTTACTTTTTGAACACCGCAAGGGACGACACGTTTGCAAATAAGATTGAGCAGTACCTTGATGTGACACAATATTTTCGCTGGCTCATTGGTGTCGTGTGTACCCAAAATTTTGATGGCTTTGTTCATAACTATGCGCTTTATGTGAATGATCAAGGAAGGTTTCAAGTAATGCCTTGGGATTATGATGCGACTTGGGGTCGTGATATTCACGGAGAAGAAATGGCGTTTGATTATATTCCAGTCAGCGGTTTCAATACATTAACCGCTAGATTACTAGACATCCCTGCATTTAAAAGAGACTATTATGCCCTTTTCCAGCACGTACTAGATACACATTTTTTAGAAAACCGGCTTCTCCCCATCATTGAGACATGGCATGCTTCGATTGATCAGCGAATTGGAGATGATCCATATACGAAAAACCGACAAGACATGCTGCGTTCAGAGCGAGAATTAATCCGACAGTATATCAACAAAAGACGACGTTATTTACAAACTGAGATTAAAAAAGAGACATCGCGCCTGTAAAGACACTTTCGAATTTTGTCACTTTAGTTCTCATATTGACGAAAGAGCTTTTTTTATAGAAAAATAGGGTATACTAACCATATCCTTCTATTTGATAAAAAATGTGAGAGTTGGCGTCCGTTATGATCAATTATGAAATTGAACAAAAAAGATTACATTTGATTGAGACCGCAAAAAAATTCGGAATGAATGCCGAAGAAACCATCAGGTGCAGTCAAGAGCTTGACACACTCTTAAATAAAGGCATCAAAACCACCTCTAAAGAATGCTCGAATAAAGGGTAAACCATACACTTCATTCCTCTCATCAAAGTTCTTCAAAAAGACAATCACATATTAAAAGACCCATCATAAGCTATGGTGAAACGCCCAAAAACGAAGTGCCCTATTTTTCTAAAGGATGTGCACCGCTATGCCGGCTATTGTTGGAGCCTTTAAAGTAAATGCCGTCGGAACGAGCGGAGTCGTTCATGTTGGAGACTGCATCACCATTTCTCCAAATAGTCAGGTTAAAACGTTTGCCGGCGCAGGCAGTTTTAACACTGGTGATCAATTACGCATTAGCAACTATAAAAGTGTGACAAATACGTATGATAGTGATGTCATTGATCAACCGCTTGTTGGTAACTTGTAAGGAGTGAGAATCCGTTGAACTTCTATATTAATCAAGCGATACAAATTAATTACTTACGTGTGGAGTCTGTGAGTAACTCATCCGTTCTGCAAATCGGAAGTGCTGGATCAATCAAGGCACTCTCCAATCTGTATAACACTGGAAGCTATGTAGAATCAGCACCTGCCGCAGCAGGCACACAAGGAATTCAAGAATCTCAAGGCGCAAGCACAGCACCTTTTGTACCGCTTCAGTCACCAACAACATAAGTTCATCTGCAATCCCCGGAGGTGTATGCATATGTATGACTATCAAAACAGCGCTTCACAATTGTATGGCATCATTCAAAAGCAAACACAGCAAATCATGATGCTTGAAAAAAGGCTTAACGAGCTTCAGCAGGAAATGCAAATGATCAAAGATAAACCGACAACAACGATTGAACGGATTGATTATCAATTTGATCAACTGAAAATCGAGCGGCTGGAAGGCACATTAAATATCGGCCTCAATCCATCTGATCCAAATAGTGTTCAAAATTTTGAAGTGGGCCAAACAACAACCCCGGGAATTGGAATGATGCAGCAAGAAATGGCTGATCAATCTTTCAATCAAACACGCCAGCTTGTCGATGCATTCTTAAATGAAGAAGCTCCACAGCTTCTTGAAGAACTAGAGCAGCGATACGAAGGCTCGCTTGATGAAAGCAACAAACACCATATCATTGAGGACATTCGAAAACAAATAGACAGCAGAATCAAATATTATGCGGGGCAGCTGCCACAAAGGGAAGATATGACCCCGCTTCAACGTTCCGAGCAAATTGCTGAATATGTGAAACATGATGTCAAACGGGCAATCGAGCACTTTTTAGCCCATATTCCAAATGAAACGAAAGGAGAGGAAAACGGATGAATTTCACAGTCGTCAACCGCAACATCGAAACCGGAAGCATTAAAGTAGTTGGGGTATCGTCCTCTTCCCTATTTATTATCGGGGACACAGATCACGTACAACTGTCATCGATTTTCGATACACCGCCAGAATCATTAATTATTGGCCCGTTTGTTCCTCTAGCCCCTCGATAATGATTAAGCGCACATCTCAAGTGAAGTTCTCGAAGGTGAATTCTGTCGGGATTGCGAGTGTTGTTCAAATTGGTGATACACAGGAGCTATGTCCGAACGTGAAGGTGTTAGCTGTTCAGCGAACCATTAGTTTGTTTTATGGAAATGAAGCTAAAAACCTAGATGCAAAAGAATTTGAAGTGTATTATGAACCAATCCCATTGATGCTGCCAGAACGAGCGGTTAGAACGGCCTTTTATCATGAAAAGCCTCTCATTAAAGTTTCGTCCATTCATGTAGAAGGGGTCTCTTCCTCGTCTATCTATCAAATTGGCTCTACGTGCGGAATAAATGCCGTTGCGCGAGTGAAGCATATTCGAGAGTTATTTAGCAACAATGACGAACATCCGCCAAACTCACAATTGGACCTACCTGCGCATATGATGGTGATATGACTTCGAATAAAGGATGTCGATTATGCCAGCAATTGTCGGACCCATTTACATTAACTCGATTTCTGGGGGCGTCGTAAACGTCGGTGACTCATTTTATCTTTCGCCTAAAAGTTCTTCAAAATCTGCTTTAGGCTCTGGAGCGGGGAATACCGGAGATTTCTTGATTTTAAATAATGGCATTAGCGCCACCAACTATGTGGATCCTGACTTAAATGATCAGAATATGGTAGGCAATGCATAAAGCGGCTCCTCTACACTCATTTCATTTAGAGGAGCGCTTTTTTATGCTCATTTCTTTCTACGTTGTCTTGATTTCTTTGTTTTGACCAGCTTGCTTGCCGGCTGCTTTCGAATCCATTTGATGTACGGAACAAGCTTTTCATCTTGTCTTAGTGCATCCAGCGTATTCAAACGTGCGGCAAGCTCCTGGTTTGTATAAAGAGCATGTACTTGTTTATGGCAAGGGATACACAGGAAGGTAGTCGGTAGAAAGGCCCCGCCCTCTTCTTTTGGGGTCAAGTGATGTTCCGTAAGGACGACCTCTTGTCTTCCGCACAGCTCACATAATCCAATCGTTTGCTTTGCCAACCTGAGATCACCTCACTTTACATTAATTCCATCGAGACTGTTGTTCCTTTCCCGCTTGGATCTGCTGGGTGGACAATCAGTTTCTTTGGCAGTCTCATCTTTAATTCTTCCACATGGCTGATCACACCAACAGCCAAATTTTGAGACTGTAGCTTCTCTAATGCTGTAATCACCGTATCTAACAAGTCTTGATCGAGTGTACCAAATCCTTCATCTAAGAAGAAGAATTGCAGCGGGAACTCACCTCTCAGCTGAATTTGTGCAGACAGAGCAAGGGCAAGTGCTAAAGACGTCAGGAAAGTTTCTCCCCCAGACAAGCTGGATACCGGACGTCTGACACCTCCATTGGCATCATCCCGCATCACAAAACCGCCCTCTGAATCGACTTCAATGGCATATCTTTGTCTTGTCAAAATCCCAAGACGATGAGAAGCATCGCGGCTGACACTTTCTAACTGTTCTTCTGCTAGGAACTCAACAAACGTATTCCCTTTAAACACAGTTTGAAGCTTATCCAGCCGGTCAATTTCTTGTTGCAATTCTTCAAGACGTTCATGAATGCTTGCAAAGCGCTGATGGTTTGTTTCAATCACTCGCAGATGCTCTTGTGCAGATCCACTCAGCGCTGTCGCTTCTTCAAGCGCTTTTTCTGCCGCTTCTTTTTTTAGTTGAATGTCTGTCCACTCGTCTTCATCCAGCGACTCACCTTTTAACAGTTCAGAAATTCGCTTTAAGTTTGCTGCACATTGCTTTCTTTTATCCTCAAATTCCTCAATTTCCTGTTTGACTGTAAGACGTACAGATCGATCCATTAAAGCAGGTTCAATCTCCTGCGGCTGATCAAAAGGAGTAGGTCCTGTTTCTTTTTGCCATGCTTCCTCAGCTTCTTGTTTTCGCCGCTTAGCCTCTTGGAGCTGACGTTCACTGCTTGAGAAATGGCTTTGCGCCTCACTAAATAATTGCTGTGCATGCTTTAATTGCTCGTACGAATGCTGTTCTTTTTCATTTAGATGAGCAAGAGATTGTTGAACTTCGTCCAGTTCATCAGAAAGAGAAGCGGCTTTTAAAGGATATCGCTGTAGATCTGTTTCATATTGATCGATCAGGTGCTGCTGGCTTCCCAGTTGATGCGCCAGCTTATCGAGTTCCTTCTCTAGATCGTATATGGCTGTTTGCAGATGCTCTTTTGCCTGCTGTTTTTCCTCTAGAAAAGAAATACTCTTCTCAATACGCTCTTGATAACCTTCCGCTTGTTGATCCTTTTCGTCAATTTGTTGCTGCATTTCCTGCACTTGGTTGATTGTCAGGTGAGGAAAGGTCTGTTCAAATTGCGTCAGTTGTTCGGAAAGCTCAGACCGAAGCTCCTTGATCAGCATGTCTAGTTCTTGTATGCGCTGCTGCTCAAATGTCAGTTGATCTTTTACTTTGCTCATTTCTGCCGCTTGATCATAAGTGACGTCCATTAAACGAGCTCGTTTGCTTTCGATTGCTTGAATATCTTGTTTTACACCTTTCCATTCTTGAATCAGCTGGTACAAAGACTGCGGATTCTGTACTGCTTCTACTGCTGCAGCTACTTCCGAATCGGGGGCTTTTTGAGATAAAAAGGAGAACTGTTTAACTAATTGATTGGCATGCGTTTCAAGCAGCTGCTTTGCAGCAAACATGTCTCTAGCATATTCCTCTGCCAGCTTGAGCTCTTTATCCATTTTTACAATCCATTCATCAATTTGGGCAACCGTTTCTTCATGGTCATTGTCTATCACAGCATTTGGATCATGATGAATCGATCCACAAACAGGACATGGTTCACCGTCTACTAGCTCTGCCGCTAATTCTTTTCTTAATTCTGCCGATCTGACAACATCACGCTGTTTTAATTTTTCTTGTTTTTTGTCCTGCTCTTTATGACTCCATTCTGTAAGACCTCGTTCAAATTCACATACATAAAAATACAATTGTTCTATCGCTTGAAACGATTGATTTATTTTTTCATGATGATCTTTTTGCTGTTTTTGAAGCTTTTCATATGATTGTGTCGCCTGTGCTGAACGCTGTCTTAGCTCCTCAATCTTTTGTTCTTCCTTTTGAATGCTCACATTCATTCTTTGAACATTTTCACTGAAACGAAGTGCGTCTTGTACAAGTTTCCGCTCTTTGACAGAGACTTGTAATTGTTCCAGCTCATGCTTCAACTGTGTTTGTTTCGCAAGCGCACGCTCTAATAAAGATTGCAGGTTTTCGGCTTCCGCTTTTTTTTGAGTCAATTGCTGCGTTTTTTCATGGTTTTGCTGCTCTAGTACGGTCTTTTCCTGAAGAGCTGTTTCTTTTTTTCGTTCAATTTCTTTTAATTGAATCAGCTGCTCTTTCTTTTGAAGAAGCTCTGGCTCATTTTCCATTTTCTTTTGCCGCGTTTGCTCATACTCCTGCGTCATTTGATCATAGATCGTTCGTTGATGAAGTAAATGTTTTTCTGCTTCCTGCTTCTCTTTTGATGCTTGAGAGAGCTGCTTTTCAGACTTTGTTAATGCATCCGCATAAGGCTTTAATGTCTCTGCCTGCTCTGCAATGCGAAGTTGATTCTTTTTCTCTTCCATCGTTGGTGCCAGTAGATTGAGTTTGTTTTGTTCCTTCTCGTACGCTTCTTGTTCCTTTTGATACTGCCAGATGGCTTGCGCTTTTGTAAAAGTAGTGAACGCTTCGTCCCGCGTTTGTTTTTTCTCAAGAAAAATAGCTTGCGCCTGCGCAGCTGCTTCTTTAGCTTTCGCTAATGCCTCTGGACCAGCTTCTCCTAATCCAGTCAGTTCAGCCAGCAGTTCGTTTTTCTGTCCATAGTGATTTTGAGCCTTTGCGCGTAAACGTTTGACGAGCTGATCACCATATTTCTCCAAATTAAACAAGCGCTGCAGCATTTGGCGTCTGTCGGCTCCTTTCAATGAAAGGAATTCCGCAAACTTTCCTTGGGGTAAAACAACCGCTCTCGTAAAATCGTCAATGGTTAAACCAAGTAATTCTTCTATTTTACGATTGACCTCACTTGCTTTATCTGCAAGAACTGTCTGCGTATCACCAATTTCAATCAATCGGCATAACGTCGTTCTAACCTTCATTTCATCTGCCCGTTTAAAGGCACGTTCCACTTTATAAGAAATATGGTGTTCCCTTTGCAAAGCGAACGTAAAGGAGACAGACAGCTTTTCTTCAGCTTGGTTCAAAATACCATGCGTATTATTGAGTGCACGTTCGACCTTGCCATAGAGTGCGAGTGTCATGGCATCTAATATGGACGATTTTCCGCTTCCAGTCGGTCCAAAAATACCAAACACACCTGCATCACATAAGGAGCTAAAGTCAATGGTTTGCTCTTCTCTGAAGCTATGAAGTCCTTTAATGGTTAGCGTGATCGGCTTCAATTCGCTTCCTCCTCTTGCATGTCATTGGCAAGCTCTAAAAATAGCTTGACGGTTTTTTCATCAGGTATACCTCCACCTGTCTGACGCTCATAAAATTTCACGAACCGCTCTTCAATCGAGAGCTTTTCCACTTGTTTTTGTTCTTCTTTTTGCTGTAACTCTTTAAACTTTGGTCTAATATGGACAAATCCACTATGCTGTTTTCTAAGCTGATGAATTTGTTCGATCGACAGCTGATCTGTTAAGTGAATCTCTAAATCAATCCAGGCTTGAAGATCCCGCTTTTCATCCAGCCAACTGTGTACTTGGCTCAGTCCTTCAGTCGCCTTCCACTTCATAAGTGGTTTACCGCTTGATAAAAACACTTCTTTCCAGCTTGCTGTTTCATTCGGTTTTGCATCCACAATGGTGACTGATTTGGCGTAGCCTGCTTCAGAAAAGCTGTATGCAAGTGGAGATCCAGAATAGCGGGCAATCGTTTTGGCGCGTTTAATGGTTTGTGGTCGATGCAAATGCCCCAGTGCGACATAACAAGCCGCCTCAGGCAGACTTTCGGCCGCAACGGTATATGCGCCTCCCACTTCAATCGGCCTTTCCGAATCCGTTTGACTGCCACCTGCCACATAAATATGACTTGTTGCGATATTAACCGTATCCGCCTGAAATTGGCTGCTTAAATGTTGAAACATTTGTTGTATTTTTAAATTGTACTGATCACGGAGCAGTTTCTCTTCAAATGTTTCAGCCAGCACTTCGTTGAGCCTTGCTTCGGACGGGTAAGCGAGTGCTGCAATAGATAGACGTTCACTTGCAGAAGGAACATCGACATGAATTAAATCATTTGTCGGATATCCAATTAAATGAATCCCCTGCTCATTCGTTAAAGGAGATGCGGCTGATAAACGGTCTGGGTTATCATGGTTGCCAGAGATCACAACCACCTGACGCTTTCCTTTATCAGATAATGCAGACAGACTTTCATAAAAAAGCTGTTCTGCGCGAGCAGGAGGGTTCACTGTATCAAAGGCATCTCCAGCCATCACAACGACATCAATGTGTTCATCCTTGACGATTTGATTTAATTCATCTAAAAACTCAGCTTGCTCCTCAAGCCGGCTTCGGCCTTCAAGGGTTTTCCCTAGATGCCAATCCGCTGTATGCAGAATCCTCATGTGATTCACCTCTCATTCATTCCACCTATAAAGAAATTTCTAGATTTCCATCAAAGAAATAAAGGATTTTCTCCTCTAATGTTCTGTTTGTTAAACGCTCTACCGCTGCTGTATACAACGATATTTGCGTTTCATAGCGTTTTTTTAACATCGCCTCAGCTTCCTCTAATCCACCTGAGAATCTGCCAGTCACTCGATCTGTTTTATAATCAAGTAAATAGAGCTTGCCATCTGCTTCAAATAAACAATCAATCATTCCTTGAATGAGCACAGGTTCACCTTCTGCATCAATATGGCTGTATACCTCTTTAACCGGTAAAACCATACTAAACGATACTTCTCGTTTCACCCAGTCCGCTTTCCGCAGTTTTTGACCAATAGCAGTAGAAAAGAAGGCCACAATTCCTTCTCGATTGATGGACTGGATTTGTTCATCTGTTAGTAAGTCTTTCTCTTTTAAAGAATGGAGCAGCTCTTCTACACGAGATTCATCATATGATTCATTTGAAGGAAGAGGGATATGCTGCATGACTGTATGCATGGCCGTCCCTTGTTCTGCGGCTGTGAGTGTTTTTTTCTTCATAAAAGCCGGTCGTTCGTACAATGTCGCACGAGCTTTTCGAACGGAAGAAGGCACACTGTATTCATCCTGTATTTCTTTCATTCTTTTGATCTCAGAAACTGACTGCTTTGTCCCTACTTGGGAGGCCGCTAAATATGGATATCGCCATGAAAGTCTTTCTTTTACTTCCTCCTCGTAATCGCCATATCCTTGAACAGGCACCCCTTCCATTAATGCTTGTACCACTTCGTCTTGTTTTTGTTTTTCAAGTAACATGTCTTCTTTTAGAAGATCGGACGCTTGATGAAAGGTGATAGAAAATGATGATGGATGAGAGAGAACGACTTCTCTCGATTCTTCTAAAAGAGATGACATCGCTTGATGACGGATAAGAGCAGGGCCAATAAAATCTAAGTATGTTCTCGCTTGATAACGTTCAAAATCAGGGAGGAGCCAGTCGTCTCCGTTTGCGGCATTTTGCCACTTGCTTAAAGCTTTCACTTGATTTTTGACAGAGCCGACTAAAAATAATTTTTCCTTCGCCCTTGTGAGCGCCACATATAGAACCCTCAGTTCTTCAGATAATAACTCTTTTCTCATCTTTTTTTTCATCGCGATCAGCGGTAATGTTGCATAACTAATTCTCAGCTCAGGATGAATATATTTGCTGCCAAAACCTAGTTCTTTATCGAGCAAGTAGGACTGATTTAGATCCATCATATTAAAGTTCCTGCCAAGTCCTGCAGTAAATACAACAGGGAACTCGAGCCCTTTACTGCTATGAATGGTCATCATGCGGACAACATCCTCTGTTTCACTGAACGTTTTTGCCGCTCCAAGATCATCTCCACGCTCTTGCATTCTTTCAATAAATCGAAGAAATCGAAACAGCCCTCTAAAAGTAGCCTTTTCATACTGTTTTGCTCGATCATATAAAGCCCGAAGGTTTGCCTGTCTTTGCTTGCCTCCTGGCATCCCGCCGACATAATCTAGATATTGTGTATCTCGGTACACTTCCCAAATCAGTTCTGCTACCGAATGCTGAATAGAAAAATCACGCCATTTGCGTAATTGAAGGAAGAAACGCTCCAGCTTTCTGCATGTTGGATGATCAGAGTGTGTCACACTCATAAATGCCTTCACAGCATCATAATAAGTACCTTTTTTATCACTGGTTCTAATCAGTGCCATCTCATTTTCGTCTAAATGAACAATAGGTGACCTTAAAACAGCAGCGAGCGGAATATCTTGATATGGATTATCAATCACTTTTAACAAAGAAAGAATGACAGATACCTCTGTAGCTTCAAAATAGCCTGAGGAAAGATTCGCATAAACAGGGATTCCCTGCTTCTTCAACTCTTCCATCATTTGCGGAGCCCACGGCATTGAGCGAAGCAAGATCACAATGTCTCGATACTGCAAGTTGCGGGTCAATTGCTGTTTTGCATCGTACACTTGAAAAGGCTGTTCTACCAATTCTTTTATTTTCTTTGCAATCACTCTCGCCTCAAATTGAACCGTCTCTAGCTCTTCTCGTTCTTCATCGCTTTCTGTGTCGTGCTGATCTAAATGAACAAGAAGCATTTCTGTCGTCGTGTCTTCGCTTTGCGGATAACTCGCTCCAAGCTTTAATTCAGCTTGTTCGTCATATTCAATTTCTCCAACCGTTTCTCCCATCAGCTGTTTGAACAGAAAGTTGGTACTGTCTAAAACATCAGCCCGGCTACGGAAGTTTTTATTTAGATCAATTCTTTTACCTGTTTCATTGCTGTCTGCTTTGAATTGTTTATATTTATTTAAAAAGAGCATCGGCTCTGCAAGTCTAAAGCGATAAATGGACTGCTTCACATCACCAACCATAAAGCGGTTGCCTTCGGCAGGATGTTTTCCTTTAGACACGAGCTTTAAAATCGTTTCTTGGACAAGGTTTGTATCCTGGTATTCATCCACGAGTACTTCTTCAAATTGCTGTTGATAGTATTTAGCCGCTTCTGTTTCAATGAGATTTCCTTCTGCGTCCTGCTTCGCTAAAATGCGCAAACAATAATGTTCTAGATCCGAAAAGTCTACGATTGATTTTTCTTGTTTTGCTCTCTCGAAACGCTCTCCATATTGAATCACAAGCTCTACAAGTGTTTCTACAACTGGCTTCATTTCAGCCAAGCTTTTTAAATGCTGATCGGGACTGCGCATAAAGTATTCATCTTTTAGCTTTTCTAATTGTTTTTTGGCTTGATTGCGTGCATCTGTTGCTTTTTCTAACAGAGCTGGGTCATAGTCATCCCCTTTGCAAGTCTTTAACCTTTTAAAATTGATGTTTGGCAAAAGCTCATAAAGTGTTCCAAAATCATCTTGATGCCTTATTAATTCATTTACTTGCTCTAAATCATCTATAAAATTTTCTGCTCTCGGTGCTGGACCTCCCGGCTCTTTTGATAAAGTGAGCGCTTGTTCCAGCAGTTCCTGACAGCTTCTTAAAACGAGAGAAAGGTCCTCTTTGATATATGGATAAAAGGGTAACTCTTCTACCTTTGTCTGTGTATCCACATCATAAAGAGAAAGGAATGCCCGCATCCATTGTTCGGGCGCTGGATGTGACCTAGAAAACTCATAAATTCTTTTGACAAGCCATTGAAGATCTAAATCATGCCGATCAGATGTGTAACGATCAACGAGTTCAAAGAATGACGGCTTTCCAGTCTTATACTCATCCTCAAACAGTTCATCTAACACTTCATCTCCTAATAATTCTCCTTCTGTTTGATCAGCCAAACGAAAACCTGGATCAAGGTCAATCTCATAATAAAAGGTACGGAGAACTTGCAAACAAAAAGAGTGCAAGGTAGAAATATTGGCACGATTCATAAGTGACAGCTGTCTCCGCATATGAAGTGATCCAGGGTTTTTAGATAGTTCTTTTTCAAGTGCTTCAGTGATCCGGTGCTTCATTTCTGCTGCTGAAGCATTGGTAAAAGTCACTACGAGCAGCCTGTCCACATCAACTGGCTGCTCAGGCCGAGTCATTTTTCGAATCAGCCGTTCAACCAAGACCGCTGTTTTTCCTGACCCTGCCGCCGCAGCAACAAGAATATCTTGTCCTTCTGAAACGATGGCGTTCCATTGGTCATCTGTCCAAGTACTGTTATTCGGTTTTGGTATTTGCATACTGATCCCCTTCTTTTTTGATCCGGTCTAACATGACATCATCCTTCTCAGATGTGAGCACCCTAAATTCATTATCTTCTATTGATTCATCAAATTGGCAAATAGACTTAAAAGAGCAAAAGCGGCAAGGGGTTTGATCCTTTAATTTATATGGGTTTATCTCTACCTCACCGCTTGTAATTCTTTCTCCTGCCTCTTCAAAGGTTCGCCGAACGTGTTTAGTGAGAATGTGAAAATGATCTTCACTTAATACCGCAGAGTCAGATCGGAAAGAACCATCCTTTTTCAAACCAGCTTGGATGACTTGTGACCTTCCTGATTCGAGTGTTTGATCCATCAACTTCACTGCTTCCACATCTTCGAGCAATAGACCCTTCATTTTAAATTTCTTCAATATTTCCTGCTCAATTGCATCTTCTCCAAGCGGAATAGGCGCTTGAATCAGCGGGTCATGAATATGGAAGTATAAAATTCCTGCCGGTGTCGCTTCCATGCCAAGCCATTCTTTAGAATACGTAATGGTCAGGTCTAAATATGTGAGCATTTGCAAGGCTAAACCGTAGTAAACTTCTGCTAGATCAAGCCCCTTCTCACTGGACTTATAGTCGACAATTCTTAAAAGAAGTCCTTTTGATCCTTCTGCTTTATCCACTCGGTCAATCCTTCCAACAAGCTCCATCGTGCAGCCGTTTTTTAATTGAAAAGTAAACGGTGGCAGAGGTCCTTGACCTCCAAAACCTAACTCAAGTCCAACCGGAGAGAATCCGCTCACTTTTGCATGTTCGCTTAATATAGAAGACACCCTGATGAGGATTTTTTGGAGCTTTTCTTTTATATAAGCATGCCGATTAGAGCTTAATAAAATTTCTTTTTGCAGACGTGGAGCCAGCTGTTCGATTGCATGCCTTGAGTAGGTCACACAATCTTCCTTCGTTAAGTTTTTCCAATCCTTTTTTTGTTCAACAAGCGTATCTGAAATCAGTTTTAAAGCCGAGTGAAAGAGCTGGCCGATATCAGGTGCTTCTAATTTGTAAAATTGTCGATCTTTTAGTTTTAGCCCGTGGGAAGCAAAATGAGAAAATGCACATGCATTGAATTTCTCCATTCTTGAAACACTGCCCTGAATATGGTCACCGTAAAGTTCTTTTGTGACATTCGGCTTTAAACGTTTCGCTCTATTTGTAAAGAACAAGCTGGACATGATTTTTTTTGATACGTCGCGGTTGGACGAGGTCATCAAATGATTATATACACTCCACCATACGCCGCTGATCGGATATTGATTGAGCCATTGTTGCAGCTGCGAAACGGTATAGGATAACGAGACATGCTCGTTTGTTACAAATTTTAATTGCTCCTGGTCATCCAACTGCTCTGGATCTAACACATAGAGGGCTTGCTGATGGTTTGGCATCAGTTCCTCACAATACTTGATGAGGGTCGAAGGCAAAAGAGACCGCCCTTCCGTATCTGAAGCTGAATAGGATAAATACAGGTAGTGCGATGGACTGGACAGCGCTTGATAAATCAAAAATTGTTCATCCAGCAGCCGTTCCTTCCCTGTCTCTGCCAGCTCTGCTCCTGCACGTTTTAACCATTCCCGGTCGTCCTCAGACAATACACTTTCATCAGAGGGCCGCGCAGGTATAACCCCATCATTTACTCCAATGAGAAACGTACACTTTACTTGATACATTCTGGATAAATCCATACTTCCAATAAAGACTTGATCAAGTGAAGGGGGAATCAAAGCGAACTTGAGAGAGGCCAATCCTGTATCCATCATCTGTTGAAATAATGGAAATGAGAGCTCCTCCTCGCCCAGCATTTCAACAAATTCATCCATTAATTGAATGACAGCATCCCATACTTGCCCATGCTGCATCGCTTCAGCTAACCTGCTTGCTTCTTCTGCCTCAAGCCTTGCCTTTTCAAGCTTTTCTGGCACTTGGGCTTCTTCTAGAAAGACATACACTGCCTCCACCATGTCTCTTAGCTTTTGCGCTTTTTTCAATCTTTTTTGCAATTGAAAGAGAGGCGGAACAATCCATTCTTTTACATCATTCAGCATTTGCTCCATTTCTATTTCTTGATCGGTTTGTCCAAAATCTTCATCTAATGATTGAAAGCGGCGATAATGAAAGCGTGAACCATTCGTCCAGCGTTCACCTTTTACACCGTAAGCAATACAATAGTTTTCAAGCTGATCTGCCTGTTCTCTTGCTTTGTTTTTGGCGAGTTCAAGCGGAAATAAGAACTCCGTTTTCACACAGCGAAACACCGCCTCATACCGCCAGTTCCCTTTTATGACATCGAGGCTCGAACGAATGAACTCAATGAGCGGATGATACTGCATCGATTCATTTCCATCAATAAAGAAAGGAATATCGTAATCTCGAAACACCTCTTTTAACGTATCTTTATAGTCGTCTACATGTCTTGCAACAATTGAGATGTCTCGTAACCTAAGACCTTCCCCTCTTACTAAATCAAGAATATCTTTCGCTACTCCCTCAATTTCAGCTCGTTTATTTGCACTTTTCGATACGGTAAGGTGAGGCGTTTCTTCTTGATACGGCTGCAAAGGTCTCTGTTCATATTGATTTTCTAAATAAGCTAGATCTGGGGTATGAAGATGCCGCTTATTTCTCTCCAAAATGTTCTCAGAAATAGCCGCTCCGCACTCTTTGGCCAGCTGATAAAGCTGGGAATATGTCTTACCTGTCATGCGAAATAAATCAAGTTCATTTGGCTGCGTGTCATGATAGGAACGATCCACTGTGAATGCAGCTGTTATTTTTTCTGCATGTAGCAAAAGCTGTTCAATGACAAGAAGCTGTTGGGGGGTAAACTGATAAAAACCATCTATATAAATGTGTGCCCCTCTCAATTCTTCTGATAAAGGAATTTGCTGAGCCAGAAGTGTCAAGTAATCCTCTGAATGCACATACTCATCTTGCAGATGCTGCTCCATCTGCTGATAAAGAACATGAAGATCATGCAATTTTTCCGCCGCACGTCTTTCTTCTGTATACTCTGAATGCATGCTGGATGCCGAGATTTTTTCAATATCCTCTGGCATCATACAGTACCTTTTGAATTCAGCCATCGTCTTTTCTATTTGCTCAACAAATCCCGGTTTATCACTCGCCTTTTTGAATACCTTAAACTTGTCTTTCTGTTCTTCTATTACTTTTCTTAAGAGCATTTGAATCCCTGTGCTTGTGACAAATTGACGGTTCGCACCTCCAGTCTGCTGTAATATAGACCAGGCAAGCCGAGTAAAACTAAAGACTTTGGCCCTGATCATTCCACCAGCTTCAGATGTTTTTGCAAGCTCATATTCCATTAAAAATGTCATTTGATCCGGGACTAAAAAAATGATTGGCGGACCCAGCGGATCAAGCCGAAGTTGTTCTTTGATTTCTTCTAGAATTGCAGTCGTTTTTCCACTCCCCGATCTGCCTGCTAAAAACTGAATCTCCACGTTCCACAACACCTTTCTTATGTACTCATATTCTAGCGAAAATAAAGGTAAATAGCTATTTTCCTATCACCTTCCCTTTCTCCTCCGATTGAAAAGAAAATAGGCACCTTTCCCGACTCTTTTCATATCATAAACCATCATGATCTAAAAGGAGGCTGGCAATATCATGTATTACGGTTATTATGACTACTCGCCATATGACATGCGCCAAAACACAAGGATCATTGCAGACCTTGAAAAGGCCATCAATGGCGAATATTCTGCGATCCAATGCTATGAAAAACTTGCACAAAAAGCAAAAAATCCTGAAGCGAAAAAAATCATTCAAGAAATACGTCAGGATGAAGTCAGACATTATCAGCTATTTACAAAGCTATACTATTCTTTGACTGGTAAAAACCACAAACCAAGCATAACAGAGCCTTGTCCAGACCAATTTAGGGAAGGTCTCTTATTTGCCTTTAAAGACGAACAAAAAACAGTCGATTTTTACTTAACGGTATCAGACTATGTCCGTGATCAAGGAACAAAGGAATTAATGAAGCGTATTGCTCAAGATGAACAGCAGCATGCTGTCTGGTTTCTATATCTTTTAACGCACCATGTTTCTTAGATAACCCTATTTTAATAGGAGATCGTATGTTCCGTCAAAAAATGAAATTGCTTTTTTGCTCATTCAATATGTGAAATAAAGGGCTGTCATCATCAAAACGCCTCTTCGCTTTTCCTTTTTTAATGATAAAACGACCTTTTGACCATAAAAAAACTCCTCTGCTACAAATCGCAGAAGGAGTTTTTTGTTATTTAATGAAATTTTGCTTCATTGCTTTGCTGCTGTTGTTTTAACAATCCATCAATCGATAGCATCTTGCTGCCACTAAGTGTCAAGTAAAGCGCCATGACCATTAAAGAAAGTTCAAATTCATAACCGCCCACAAATCCTCTTGCAAAACCAACTGTGATAATGGCTACAGCCATAATTGGCACAAATAAAGCTGCGAAAAGACGTGTGCCTAAACCTAGAATCAGGGCAATTCCACCAACCAGTTCAATTGTTTTGACAATATAGGCCATAAATTCAGGAACACCAATTTGACCAAAAAATGCAGCAGTGCCTCCTAGTCCACCTTGATATGCTTGAAGTCCATGTAAAAAGAAAATAATGCCTAAGATGACGCGTACAAAAAGTGTTCCTATTTCTTGATTTGTTTTCATATAGTGATTTCCTCCCATTTTTACACTACATCATGTAATGTTCATTTGTAAAAAAAATTAGTAATTTAAGTTGAGCATAATCATTAAGACCACCATGAGGATGGTTGATGTCACAATTGGGATAAGTGGTACATTGAAAGGTATGTTGTATGTTGGGTTTAAGATTTTTTGGATTCTTAAATTCAATGCTCGGTCTCCAAAGGACACGGCAAATTTCGTTTGTTTTTGAAACTGGGTTCTATTTTTAATGAGTTTCAAAAGGGCTTGCCCTACTCCAAGCTCAGTCCCTGTCTGCTGAATGGCATAGTCATCTGCAATGACCTCACGAAAAACGGAGTAACTTTGTCTCATATGCTTTAACACAGGAATATACCAAATCACTTTTGTGAGCAAAGAGAAAGTGAAAGTCTTTAAAGGGTCGTAGCTGTATTTGTGATGTAATTCGTGATAGACAACCGCATCGATTTCCCCTTCATCCAGCATATCTATAAGCGCTGTTGAGAGATACACTTTTGGACGAAGCATCCCCATCGCGAAAGCAAGCGGTTCATGGCAATGAAACACAATGATCTCATTTCTATACTTGTCTGATAGACTTTGCGTTGAATGTTGATCGACTGCCATCATCATATTTCTTTTAAAATGAATATACTTTCTGACCTGCTTCGTCATATAGAAAACGGCAAAACCTAGCGTATACAAAACTAAAACATCCAGAAAATATTTTAAAGGAGTGAATCCATAAAATTCGAGAACAGATTGGCATACATGGATCAGGTTATATGCTTGATTCCAGCCAAAAAAGCTTGAGAGTACATAATAGCCCATCTGGTAAAAGATCACTAAGCCAATCAATATACCGCCTAAAAACAGCAGACTCGACTTCATTTTAATCATGTCGTTTCTCCTCTTTTTTGGATGCAAGCCTTGCTTCAAGTACCTTCAGTAATTCAGGATCAGCACTTTCAATTGCGTCCACCATATGATTGACTGCAAGAGGGCCGAAATCATCCATCAGTCCTTGAGTAATCCATTTCGTTTGCTCATTTAGAAATTCTTCTTTTGTTAAAACAGGGTTATAGATAGATGAACGCCCTTTCGTTTTCTTTTCCACAATTCCTTTTTCGGTTAATCGATTGAGTACCGTCATGACCGTGTTGAAATTAATTGGCTTCTCATCTGACAGCTTCTGCTGTACCTCTTTAATCGGCATATCCTCACCTTGATAAAGGATCTCCATAATCCTTCCTTCTAAAGGACCGAAAAAGCGGTTCAATCCCTTTTCATTATATTTAAAAGAAGGAATTTTCATGTCATCACCTCACACTAAGCATTGTAGTGTAATTGAAAATGATAGTCAACTGATAACAAAAATAGGGGAAAATCGTTGTATATTGTATTTGTTTTTGGCAAAAATTATATGTCATTTATATCAAAAACAATCTTTTTTCTAACAGAGTTAACCATAAGATAATCTTATGAAAATACTAAAAAAATTCGTATTTTATTTATAGAGACTTTTGTATTATAGTGAAGATAACAACATTTCACTTACTGAACAAATATACAGGAAGAAGGTTTATATGTGATGAAGCAAGGAAACAGCCTTCGAACCGATCTCATTTTGATTGCGGTAAGCGGTTTAGGTGGATTCCTTTTGTCTCTAACAGGGATGTCTATCGGCTGGATGATTGGCACATTAATGACAGCTGCATTTATTGCCCTGCGCCGTCCCGCCCTGTTTCAGCGTAAAGGAAAGAATACCTTACGTATTCACAGTAGATGGCTACTCCTTGGTCAATTCATTCTCGGAATCGAACTAGGACAAAAAATGAACATGAAAGTCCTTCACATTTTCGCTGAAAATTGGCTTCCCGTGAGTTTCATGCTCGTCTTTTCTATTTTATTAGCCATGCTCTCCGGGTTTGTTTTATGGAAGCTGAGCAAAACAGATATGCTGACCAGCTTTGTTGGCACTGCCCCCGGCGGTCTTTCCGCTATGCCGGGCATCGCCCAAGAGGTTGGAGCAAATACAGCTGTAGTGAGTCTCGTACAAACGATACGTGTGTTAATGGTCGTACTGACCATTCCATTTACGGTATTTTATTTAAATACAAAAAGCCAATCAGATGCGGTAGTCGCCCAAGGCAGCGCCTTCTCATCAGGCGTTTTCACAATATCAAACATTTCTTGGACTGCTGCACTCATTTTAGGGGCATGGCTGATGTCACGCCTAGCCGTGCGTCTTCACTTTCCTGCCCCTTGGCTCATCGGCAGTATGTTAGGTGTAGCAGCTCTCCAAGTAGGGGCAGGCGCCTTGACAGGTCATGATTTGATTCCTTACTGGCCAGCCCAAGCGAACATTGCGTCACAGGTATTTCTAGGGGCAACCATCGGGTCAAAAATGAATAAACAAATGTTTGTCGGGCTAAAAAATACCTTGATTGTGGCCGTCGTCAGCTCAGCCGGATTGATTGCCGCGACCGTTCTCAGTTCAATTGCCATTGCAGAAATAACAGGTATTTCTGTCATTACGGCCATTCTTGCTTTTTCGCCTGGCGGTATTGCAGAAATGGCAACAACAGCTGTTACACTTCATGAGGATTCCACCTTTGTTGTGGCTGTACAAGTCGTTAGAATTATTTTGGTCATCGCCATGCTGCCACCGTTTTTTCGTTTCTTACATCATGTCTGGGCAAAAAGACAGACTGATTATAAAACCGCTAAATAAAAAGAGCCGCTTTGCATAAGCAGAGCGGCTTTCAGATTGTCTGACAACGGGCTAAAATGATGTTGATTTTAGCCCGTTGTCTTCTTTTCAGCGTGATAGAAAACCTTTGAAGTCTAGGAAGGTCGAGCACCAGAGCGGAGCGAATTTGACATTCGTGAGCACTGGAGCGCAGACATGACAACGAATGCGAGGGTTTGTCTACACGCTGAGCCGCTTTGCATAAGCAGAGCGGCTCTTTTTTATTCATCATGATTCCTTTTTACACCGACTACTTGATCCTTTGAGATCGTTCCAAAATGCCGGCTGTCAAAGCTATGTATTCGATTATCTCCGATCACGAAGTAATGATTGTTTTGTATGTTCTGACGACCGGTGATGGCTTTCAGCTGAAAATCACCTGTTAGGACGTTGCCCATTTTATGTTTTTTCTGCTCTTTTAAATACGGCTCTTTCCACTTTACACCATCAACAAACAGTTGATCATCTTCATATTTGATTGTTTCTCCTGGAAGCCCAATGACCCGTTTGATCAAGATTTGATTTTTAGGGCCATGAAATAATACATAGTCAAACCGGCTAATTTTCGTGAGTTTTGGCGAGAACTTGTTAATTAATAATTCTGTTCCATCTGTAAATGTCGGGTCCATACTAACCCCTTCTACTTTGTACGTGACAAACATGAAATTCTTTACTTGGAACAACAAGACGATGCATGTAATAATCATGAACCATAGCAATGGCTTCTTTTTCATTAAGAGCCTCCTTTGTCCTCACGCTGACTCATCCGAATATTCAACCTATTTTCTACTCTCTTTCCAACATACCATAATAAAGCAATGACTAGAACCGCAAAAACACTTCTTAACGGATTCTTTACTAAAGCTGAAATGTCATAGCCGATAAAACTAATAATAAAGAGCATGACACACTTCCCTGATAAAGCAGCTAATGAGAACTGCCAGACGCTGATTCTTGATAGACCTGCTACGACATTAACGGCAGCAGAAGGTGTAAAAGGAAAGCAGAGTAAAATAAACAACGGACCAAATCCCCGCTTTTCAACCCAAAGCATTAGCTTTTGAATAGAAGGGTGTCTGCTAATAAAGTTCAACATCCTCATCTGTCCAAATTTTCTGATCAGTAAAAAGACAAGGATAGACCCTGCACTTGCACCAATCCAGGTCAATAAAAAGCCTTCCCATAGCCCAAAAGCATTTGCATTGGCCACCGCAAATGCCACGAGAGGTAAAAACGGTAGAAATGCTTCTATTAAAGGGAGTAATATAGCCACAATGGGTCCAAAAGCCTTGTAGCTTTCAAAAAATGATGTGATATTTTCATGAGTAAATATAGCAAGAAATGATGGCAACTTGTTTGACTCCTTCAAGGTTTGTCTATCTTTCATTTTACATGGAAAACATAAAAATATACAAATGAATCCCTCTCAGCCCCCCTTGAGATTTTTCAACTCATCCGATATAATAAACAAGAACAAGTGTTCTATATATAAAGAAAGCAGGCATGGACATGACGAGATTATCAAGCGTACAACTTCAGATGATGGAACAAGCCATCTTTCTTCCAATGGTCATCTCCATCCTCAATCGTGATTTGACGCACCTTAAAAAACATCAAACATTCAAACTAAATGAACCATATATTCAGCTAGTCACCTCTTCATTAAAAGAAGCACAAAAAGCCCTTTATCAACTGAAACAACAGTTACGTAAAGAAAAAATGAACGTACAGCAAATTGAACACGATGAAGGATTTACGACATATTTATTTCTGATAAATGGCTATGAAGAAAAGCATAAATATTTTAATCCTCGTATACGTCATCGTGTAGAGGAAATGCTCACCCATTATTTTCTCCATTCAGGAAAATAATATGGTTATATTTTACATTTACAGAAGGAACTCTTTAGTTTTTGGCGAATTGATTGTTATACCAAAAATTAGGAGGTTTCAACTCATGTTCAAAAAAATAACAGCACTTACCTTAGCAGCAGGATTACTTGTGCCAAGTACCGTTTCGGCATTAGAACCACTGCAAACAGGAAAACAAGCCCCAGCAGCATCTGCACAAATAACAAGTGTAGCCTATACAACGGTTTCTATCGTTGGAAAACGAGTGAAGTTTGAAGTGAAAGCACTCGAAAATCCTTTTAACATGAATTACTATAATCGAATTGCTTGGACGAGTACGGACGAAGAGCCAAGTGTATTCAATGACAATATTCTATCGGTCATTGTCGCTAAAAAAACCGGACAGGCTTATCAAGTCTTTTCATACGAAGCGCTCACTTCGGTAAAGGACAAGATTGAATCAGGTCAAAAGGTGTATGGCTGGGCGCTTGCTTTAAATGGTGTGTGGTACCCAACGATGCCTGCAACCCTCTACTATTAATAAAAAGCCTGCCATAGCGGCAGGCTCTTTCTCCATTATGATAATTCGAGCTGTTTTCTCAGCTCTTGTCTCACTTCTTCTAATCCTGGTCCATCTAACTCAAAGTAATACACATTCCCAGGCTGGTAATCGTGCCCTTTTAATTGGATGGTATCCACTGATTTTAATGAACTCAGTAAAGGGAATAGACCGATCAACTGTTTCATGGATAAATTGGTGGAGACGTTATCCCCAAGTGTATCAATGATGTTGTCATAAGACGGTATGGAAGAAATGGATTTTGATTTTTCAAAGATGGCTTGAAGTGCTTCCATTTGGCGCTTTCCGCGCATGAGATCACTATCTGCCTTTCTCGTTCTCACAAACGCTAATGCTTCTTCACCACTGAGCGTATGCGTGCCTGTTTCCACATGAACTTTTCCTTTTGAATCCTTTTCCATTTGTTTTGCAATGCCTTCATCTTCAATCGTTACGTCAATTCCATTTAGCTCATCGACAATGTCTTGAAACGCCTTAAAGTTTCCTGCAATCACATAGTCTACCGGGATGTTTAACAAATTCTCTACCGTTTTGACTGATAAATCTGCACTCCCAAACGCATGGGCATGAGCAATTTTATCATATCCTCTCCCCGGTATATCAACATAAGAATCACGAGGAATACTTAGGAGCTTGATCGTTTTGTCTGTTCGATTCACCGTCGCCAGTAAGACCGCATCACTTCTTGCTTCGTCTACCGTTTCACCTGGACGGCTGTCAATCCCTAAGAGCAGCACCGAAAAGCTATCCTTTCCTGGATCAAAAGCTTTCACACGCTTTTGCGAGGTCTCTCCTCTTTCTAAAGATACTTGCGCTTTATTCGACGCTTTTGAAATTTTATAGTATGCGTATCCTGTGACAGATACAGCCATAACCATGACAAATGCCATGATAAACAGCACGACTTTCACCCAAGGTCTTAGCCTTCTTTTTGATCTTGTTTTCTCCTTCATCCTTTCCGAACCCTCACTCTATCTTAGTCTCACAATGTAGGTTCCACTATAACATATTTTGATGAAAGTTTCCTGCACGCAACATATTTTTATGTATCCACAATAAAAAAGCTGCTCGATAGGAGCAGCTTTTCATCCATTACTTTTGTTCAATTCCTTTTTTCACTTCATCAATCATCGCATTCAATGATTCAAGGCCGCCGCCTGCTAAATACCACATGTCAGAGTTTAAATATACCACATGATTGTTTTTAACCGCTTTGACTGATTTCACATAATCATTTTCAACAAGCTGTTTCGCAGACGTTTCTTCTCCAATCGCCGCACCGCGATCCACGACAAATAAGTAATCTGGGTTCGTTTTGACCATATACTCATACGAAATGCTTTGTCCATGTTTATCAGATGGCTCTAGCTTTTGATCTGCTGGTGTAATCCCAAATACATCATGAATCAGACCATATCTTGACTTAGGACCAAATGCCGTCATTTTGCTGTCGTTCGCCATAATGACGAGTCCATTTTTCTTTAACTCTTTGGCTTGTTTCTTTAATGAAGCCACTTTTTGGTCAATGGCAGAAAGTTCTTTTTTGACTTTGTCTTCCTTATCAAAAATCTTTCCTAATGTTTCAGCATTCTTTTTAAATGATTCCATATAGTTTGCGTTATCTACATCCATATAAATCGTCGGAGCAATTTTAGAAAATTCATCAAATGCATCTGCTTGACGGTGCTGAATAATGATCAAGTCAGGCTTGATTTCTGCAATTTTCTCAAAGTTTGGCTCTTTTAAGCCGCCGACATTCTCATATTTGTCACTTTCATATTTAGATAAATAGTGAGGAATCACTTGTTTTGGTAAGGCTGTCACGTTGACACCAAGCTTATCAAGTGTATCAAGACTTCCCATATCAAAGACGACGACTTTTTTCGGGTTTTTCTTGATTTTTACACCGTCTTTATTCAACATATCCTTTACTGTTACGGTTTCCTCATTCGTTCCCGCTGTTTTTCCTTGGTTACCACAGGCAGCAAGGACAGCAATCGCTGTTAATACTGTTATCATCCAAATCCATTTTTTCATGATTGATCACCTCTTTATTTTTTCAAGAAAAATATAAGCAAATACGCTCACCACGAATGATTTCGATCGGTATGCGCATGTCATAAATGTGTTCAAGTGCTTCTGTTTGAATCACTTCATCAACGCTTCCTTCTTTGATTACCTGACCCTCTTTTAAGGCGACGATGTGATCTGAATAGACAGATGCAAAGTTAATATCATGGAGAACAACAACAATCGTTTTTCCAAGATCTTTTACGAGCTGCTGAAACAGCTTCATCATTTCAACTGAATGGTTCATATCTAAATTATTTAAAGGCTCATCTAAGAAAATATAATCCGTATCCTGAGCCAGCACCATGGCAATAAAGGCTCTCTGCCTTTGTCCGCCGCTTAGTTCATCTAAATATTGATGCTGGATTTCGACGAGTCTCATGTATTGAAGCGACACATCAATCATGTTCTCATCTTCTTTTGTCAAGCGGCCTTGAGAGTAAGGAAAGCGGCCAAAGCTGACAAGCTCGCGAACGGTCAGGCGCACACTCATGTGGTTCGACTGCTTCAAGATGCT
Organism: Bacillus sp. FSL K6-3176; assembly: GCF_038003325.1. Lineage (NCBI taxonomy): Bacteria > Bacillati > Bacillota > Bacilli > Caryophanales > Bacillaceae > Bacillus > Bacillus sp. FSL K6-3176. The sequence goes on along the minus strand of NZ_JBBOOX010000001.1, from coordinate 1,020,143 downwards.
CATTTTTTTCGCAAGCTCCTGAGGAGAGTACGTACGATAAGGTTTGTCCTCTAAATAAGCTTCCCCAGTATCAGGTTGAATCAGGCGGCTCATGATGGACAAAAGCGTACTTTTGCCTGCGCCATTTGGACCAATGAGAGAGGTCAGCTGTCCTTTTTTTACACTGACAGTTGTTTCGTGAAGCACTGTTTTTCCGTTATATGTCTTACTGACTCCCTTCATCACGACCATGAACGACTCTCCTTTAAAAGTAGATAAATAAAATACAGTCCGCCGACTAAATCAATTAGCACACTAAGCGGTGTTTGAAACGTAAATACCTTTTCCACAAGAAATTCCCCGCCTACAAGCGCAATGACACTAATGAAAAACGAGCCTAATAGCAAGTACGTGTGCCGATATGTACGAAACAGCTCTCTTGCCACATTCACAACGAGTAAGCCAAGAAACGTAATCGGGCCGACGAGGGCCGTCGCAATAGAAACAAGGACGGCAATGACGATCAGCATCTTTTTTGTGATCCTGTCATAGTCAATCCCGAGATTCACAGCCTGTTCCTTTCCTAACGACATGACATCTAATTTCGCGCGGAAGGTCCATATATAAAGACAAAGTGCCGCAAATAAAAGAGAAGCGAAGAGTAAAATATCTGTGTTCATGTGATTAAAGCTGGCAAAGGACTTGTCCTGTACGACTTGGTATTCATTCGGGTCAATGAGCATTTCCATAAAGGAAGAAAGACTTTTGAACAATGTTCCAAACACAATCCCGACAAGCAGGAGTAAGAAAATATGCTTGTTTTTGCGCTTGAACATGACCGTATAGAGCAGCACAGAAAACAGAATCATTAATCCAACGCAGAGAAAGAAATTCAGGTTCTTATTCGCGATCATCAAATTGGTCGATCCAAAAAGATAAATAATTGCCGTTTGCAAAAACAAGTAAAGCGCGTCTAACCCTAAAATGCTTGGCGTTAAGATTCGGTTATTGGTCAATGTTTGAAACACAACAGAGGAAAAGGCAATCGCGCCTCCTGTCAAAGTCATGGCAAGCACCTTTTTTAAACGGCTCGGCACTGTGTACTCCCAGTACCCCATTTGAAAGGTGACGAAGATGACAACGAATACGACTGCAATGGCTGCAATGAGAAATAATGTTCGTTTCTTATGCATAGCGCTTCCTCCTTAATAACATGTACAGGAAGATCGCACTTCCAATGATGCCGACCATAAGCCCGACAGATATTTCATATGGATAAATGATCACTCGTCCGAGCACGTCACATATGAGCACAAAAATGGCCCCTAATAAAGCCGTATGCGGAAGGCTCTTTTTCAAGTGATCCCCTCGGTAGATCGATACAATATTCGGAATGATTAAGCCGAGGAAAGGTAGCATGCCAACAGTCAAAATCGTTACAGAAGTAATCATCGAAACAATCACCAAACCAACTGCCATGACACGTTTATACGTTAAACCTAAATTGACGGCAAAGCTCTCACCCATACCAGCCACTGTAAAGCGGTCAGCATATAAATACGCGATGATCAATAGAGGAACACTCACATAGAGCAGTTCATAACGCCCCTGAACAATAAGAGAAAAATCCCCTTGCAGCCATGCGGATACGTTTTGGATCAAATCATATTTATAGGCTATAAACGTGGAAATTGAACTAACAATTCCGCCAAACATTAAGCCGACTAACGGTACGTAGATCGTATCGTTCACCTTAATATGGCGTAGAATTTTTAAGAATAATAGATTGCCAGCTAACGTAAATAAAAACGCAATCGCCATTTTCATCAGCGGGCTTGCCTGTGTAAAAACAAGCATGGCGGTTAAAATACCCAGCTTGGCCCAATCCATTGTTCCTGCAGTCGTTGGAGAGACAAATTTATTTCTCGTCATGCTTTGCATGATAAAACCGCATAAGCTCAGGCTCATGCCAGCAAGCACAATACTCATCAGCCGCGGGATGCGACTTGAAAATAAGGTGTTCATTTGTTCATCTGATAGATGAAACAACTGTAAAAGAGACAGGTCCTGTACTCCGACAAACAGCGACGCACATGCCAAACACACAAACAACAAACTTAATTGGTACAACTTCATACAGGGTTCACACTTTCTATCAAGCTCTCTGCCACAAATGATTATCATTATCAATTAACGGCAGTTCATATATTATCATATTTAGTGAAATATTCAATAGTAGAATGAGAAAGGGTGAAAACTGCATAAAAAAACAGCTTTTAGGATCAGCTGCTTTTTTACACTTCAATATTCAATTGAAACTGCCCTTGCAGTTCCTCTTCAGCCTCTTGAAATAACTGCCGCAAATTCTCTGCATAATCACCAAGCTCGTCTTTGCTTGCTTGATAATGAATCCATGTAAGCTCTACAGGCAAGCTCACTTCTCCTGTTAAACAGTCCCAAAGGGCATCAAGATTTTTCCCGTAATGATCAGGAAGTTGTAACACTGTTTTTAGTTGATCATGAAGCTCCTCTTGTGATCTGCACATCGCTCCATTTAGCTGTACTTTTTTCATTTTCCTCCCCCTCTTCTGTCTTTATTTTAAACGAATTGGAGAGGAAAGAGAAAGAATCCATTTCACTTTTGCCTCTCTCTGAAACTTAAACTAAACAAGATCAGACAGGCTGCCAGCACGAGCATGAAAAAGAGCGTTAACACTGTCTGAGTACCGTACATATCAGCAAAGAGACCAACGAACACACTTGGTATGCCAAGACCTAGATACGCAAACAAGTAATATCCAGCAACGGCTCTAGCCGCTTCCTTCTTCCCTTTCTCAACAATCAGCTGGAGACCGCCTAAGTAAGTAAATCCATAGCAAGCTGTGCCCGCTAAAAGAGTTCCAGCAAGGACAAGGAAAATGGACCCGCTATTAGCACCGAATAACAGCAGGCCATATCCACACGGAAGACAAATAAAACCAATACGAAGCGCTGCACTGCTATTCATCTTTCGGACAAAAGGCTGCATCAGAACACCTGCCATATTAATAAAAAACAGCGCCGGGCCTACCCACAATTCATAGCCATTTAATTTAAGCTGTGCTGGCAAAATCGAAATGACAAGACCGCACACAGACCATGCGATAGCAATGGCTAAGTTGGCAGGCATTGTCCCTTTTGGAAACCTCGGCATGTTCATGAGCGGTTTACTTGCCTCCCCTTGTACAGGCGGCACCAAAAAGAATACAGCAACAATCGTCAACATAATCAAGACCAACACAATCCAATAGCTAAGAGGCGTCAGTGACACTTGCTCAAAAGAAAGAATCGCTGTAAAAAGAGCACCTCCCCCAAATCCAATTGAACTGCATAATGCGATAAACGTTGGGATCCAGCCCGATTTCTCTGGATATAAAGCAATCAAGTAGGCAGTACATGTGCCAACACTTAACCCAAGTCCCACTCCTTGCAGCAGCCGGGCGACAAAGAGCATTTGGATGGTCGGATGCACGATCATGAGCAGGGTGGCACATAATGAAAAGCAAAGTGCGATCAATAAAATCGGTTTTCGTCCAGCCCGGTCAGACATGCCGCCAAGTAACAGTAATACTGGAATCAGTCCGAAAACATACGCAGCAAACACAAGGGCTGTTGACGCCTTTCCGTATCCTGCCTGCTCTGCATATTCCGTATAAAGAGGGACTTGCAGGTTCACTGCTGTTGTAATCATAAAAAGGCTAAATAAAACGAACACAAACGGAATCATGGATAGCTGTGCTGTTTCTTCTTTTGATGCAGGAATCATGGGACTCTCTCCTCTGTGTAAATGATATGAACCAGTGTACACATCATTTGGATTTCTTCCCACATCCAAAAATGAAGCTATTGACCAGTCCATAATTCCATGTCATCATCAATGATGACATGACAAAGGAAAGAAGGTGCACTGTGTACATTCATTTAGACCGTTCCAGCTCTACCCCGCTCTGGCAGCAAATCGTCAATGGCATCATTCAAAAAATTCATACAAACACACTGAATCCTGATGATCAGTTGACTCCGACAAGAGTATTAGCACAAGAGCTCAACGTATCTCGATCCACCGTACAGCTTGCCTATGATGAACTGCTGGCAAGAGGCTATGTCAGCACCTCTAGAAGAGGCGGGACAAAGGTCATTTCAAGTAATCACTATGCTGCTTCTCCCCCACATCAAAACGAACCGCCTTTTGCACTTCCGATAAGACCTCACTTTGACGAGGCTGAAAAACAAATGGATCACTGGCTCTCGGCCAATCAATTTCATGACACACTTGAGATTGATTTCCGCCATCAAGAACCAGCCATCGACGACCATTTTCAAAACATATGGAAACGCTCGCTTCTAAAAGCATTACAGCGCTTAAATATGAAAGATTGGGGCTATTCTTCTCCGCATGGATTATGGGAAGTGCGTTCAGAAATTCGCCAATACTTATCGGTTGAACGCGGCATTGATATAGAAGAAGACCAAATGGTGTTAACAGGGGGCACACAGCAAGCCATTGACTTAATTTCACAAGTCATGCTCAAAAAAGGAGATACAGTAGCAGTTGAAGATCCTGGTTTTCCTGGAGCTAGGTTGTCCTTTTTACATCGCGAAATGACTATTTACCCCGCACCAGTCGATGAAGAAGGAATGATGGTGAATACATTGCCAGAACGTACAAAACTGATCGCTGTAACGCCCTCTCATCAGCGGCCAACCGGAGTCTGTATGAGCGTCAATAGAAGACGGGAGCTGCTGCAGTTTGCTGCGAAGGCTCAATCTTACATATTAGAAGATGATTTTGATGGGGATTATCGTTATCATGGCGGACCGCTTCCTTCTTTATTTTCAGAAGCACCCGATCATGTGATCTATATTGTCAGTTTTTCCAAGGTACTTGCTCCAGGCATCCGCCTTGCTGCCATCATCGGCTCCAAAGCAGTCATCAAAGAAATCGCTGCACTGCAATCACTTATTCAAAGACAGCTGCCGATCATGGAGCAAATCACCCTTGCCTCTTTTTTCAGAGAAGGAGAGTTTACGCGATATGTTAGGCGGATGAGACAGGTGTATAAAAAACGGCAGGCAGCGATGATGGATGCTCTTTTGACACATCACTTTGACAAACACTTCCGTTTATATGGAACCGATACAGGCCTTCACGTCTTTTTGGAAGGAACATCAGACTTTGATGAACAAGGTACGATTGAGGCCGCAAAAGCGGCAGGTGTCGGCATTTATCCATTAAGCCCCTATTGTTATGAAAGCAAAAGGAAAGGGTTGCTGCTTGGTTTTGCCTGTACGGATGAAGCCATGATTCAAGAAGGTGTACGCCGATTAAAGCAAACACTGCACATCTAAAAAAGCCTGGAAGTCTCTCTTCCAGGCTTTTCATTGTGATTGCTGAACGTTTCCTACTTCTTCAATGAAAGAGGCTGTCTCTTGCAATCCATCTTGAAAATGTTGAGTTGCTGACATGAACAGCTTTTCTTGATCAGGACGCTTTAACAGCTGCTCTACCTTGCTCATTCCTTTTTCAAATGAAGCAAGACCTGTCTTTAATTGTTTGTCTGCCTTTTGATACACAGCTGGCACTTCTTGATGAGTAAGCCCTTTTTGAATGACACGGTCGAATGCTTTCGTCGCTTTTGTCAATTTTTCATTCACTTGAATTTTTCCGTGTCCATCTGAAATAAATTGATCGGTCATGTTTTCATATGCTTCATTTAACTCATCCATATAACGCTGAACCCATTGTTCATACGCAGCTTCTTTTGTGTTTTGTTTTGAAGGCGGCTGACCTGCTTGATTGCAGGCTGTGAGTAGTGTCACTGTCACGGTAAATAGCAGCATCAAATGCCATCGTTTTTTCATACACGGCCCCCATTTCTCTTTCCCATTTGTTCATATCGGTCAAATATGATCAACTTTTACCTCATACGAACACCTTGCAAGAAATGACTTATTTTTATTGTAACAGACCGCATGTATCACTTCTGTGATTTATGCGGAAATGAATGAAAATCCTTCTAATGGTTCACATTTCCCTGCCATTTCATGATGATACAGTCAATAGACGACGAGAAAGGCACATTTGGTTTCAATCTAATTCATCTTCGCCATTTTTTCTCCAATAAAAAAGACCCCTTTCGGCGCCTTTTATGATCCTACCCATTTATTGCAGCTTTCCTTTACAAGCAATCTCCAGCTCTTCTACCACCTTGCCATCTTGAATGAGGTATGCTTTTTCATGAAGATTCACAGCAGGACAGATGTGATTCGGAATAATTTGCACCTTCTCACCGATCTGTACACTTTGACGAAAGCCTTCATGATAGATAATGGCATGCTCGTCAAATACGCTTGAAACAAATACATCATCATATTCTTTCACTTTGCCTAAACCCTCTGTTTTCGTCAGCCCTTTTGTACGTGTTTGTGCCGTCAGCCCCTTGGCCCCTACATCTGTAATCACCCGGCGCTCTGTCGGTTTACTAATGACCGTCGTCAGCACAGATGCTGCACAATGTGAATATGTGCCGATTACATTGGACTGGGAAGCATCCATCAAGATGTATGTGCCTGGCCGTATTTCTGTGACTCCTTTTGGAATATCAAATTGAAATAAAAATGGCGGTGTTGATCCAATACTGACGACCTCTAGCGGCATACCAGCTTCTTCTGCAATGTGCGCAAAACGGAGCGTTCGATTTACAGCCTCATTGTATAATGTCTGGCAATGTGCTTTACTTTCGGCTTGATACGTATGACCATCATGAGAAAAAATCCCCTTTAAATGAACGGCATCACTTGTTTGAATCGCCTCTAATATGTGGCAGAAATCATGTTCTTCAATGACACCAGACCTTCCCTCTCCAACCTCTATCTCAATTAAAACCTCCGCTTTTTTCTCTGATTCACAAAAGACTTGCTCAATCTGCTTCACATGCTCAACACAATCTATACCGAATGAAATCTGTATCAACTCTGCCAGTTTACGAATCCGCTTGAGTTTAATCTCACCTACAATTTGATTGGCGATAAAAATATCCTTGAGCCCATGGGCTGCCATTACTTCAGCCTCTCCTACTTTCGCCACCGTAATGCCAGATGCACCTTTCTCTTCCTGCAGCTTGGCAAGTGCAGGCGCTTTATGAGTTTTCGTATGAGGGCGCAATTTGACATGCTGACGGTCTGCGTATTGCTGCATCGCCACTACATTCTCCATCATCACCCTTTTATCAATGAGTAGTGCCGGCGTATCCAGTTCTTCATACATCATCCCCATGACCCCTTTCGTTATATAAAAAATTATATGATATAGATAAATTATATATTTTTTTATACGATAATCAATGGTTTTTTCTGCAAAAAAGTGATGACGATGAGTAAGCAGTCCAGCGGCTGTCTGCCGCTGGTCTCTCACTAATAACGATTACGAAGTTCTCTTAAGATAAAATCATACACAAGGTTGAGCTGCTGTTCCTTTGGATACAGCATAAATTCTTGTTTCTTAGGAAGACCTCCATCAAGTCGATCTTGAAATTTCGTTCGGAGGTACGCTGTTCGGTGTACCTGACTCTCAAATGACTTATATGAGACATCTAGTTTGACCGATTGCTCATTTGTAAAAGTAACAACCGTGTCTCCGAGGGATGATTCCTGAAAGATATGAATGTATTTGTGGGAGATCCATCCGCATTGAGGGCGGTTGGATGAATAGGTTGGGAAGAAATACAGATGATTGGATGAGTCAATCACGATGGGAGGCTTGTGGGAAATACCTGTTACTTCATATGTTCCCGCTTTTCTGCCTGCATAGCTTGAGCCAAAGAACCTGCAACTGCGTTCTATAATTTGCAGCGGCTTTAATTCAACGTAAAAGCTTGTCTCTCTTTCGATCACTTTTGAATATACTCGTTTTCCTTCTTCAACCGGAAGGACCGCCATTGTTGTTTGATTAATGACGTATGAATCTAATGGTGTTTCACTAATTCCTGACACTTCATTTCCTCCTGTGTTAATTTTTGGTTATTTTAGATACTATTAATCTATCACCAACGTATAAGAAACGACAGGATTTTTTCAATATTTATTTAAAATCATCTTTTTATCATATTTTTTAGTACATTCGATCTATCTAAAAGCCATTTTTAAAGAAATATCGTATCTTGTCGACTGGACAAGGGGTGTCGATATGGCTCAAAAATAAATTGTCTAAAAATTATAAATTCTTGTTGATTTTTTCTCCGCCAATCCATATACTATAAAAAAGGCATCGGGGGGATTCTTTATGAAAGAGAAAAAAACGTATGCTGAGCTCATGAAGTCCCGCAACACCCAAAAAACCGAAGAGAATGGCGTTACTATTTTAGACATTTATATTCAAATGGTTTTAGATGAGGCGCTTTATAAACAGCGCTTAACCTTCCTTAGAGAAGAGATTGACAAGGCTCTAGATCAGCGTGATGAAAAGCGTTTTAATGACCTGTCAGCTCAATATGCAGAACATTGCTTACATCAATCATGATGATTTTACTTGCGGCAGAGAGACAGAAACTTGTCTCTTTACCGCAAGTTTTTTGTTTTTATCCATTTAATATGGTTCCGCCATTCACATGAATCATTTGTCCATTCATATAAGAAGAGTCTTCGCTCGCTAAAAATAAATAACTCGGCGCTAACTCTACTGGTTCACCAGGCCGCTCCATTGGGACATCTCCACCAAATTCAGACACTTCCTTTTCCGTAAATGTGGATGGAATCAGCGGTGTCCAAATCGGTCCAGGCGCTACCCCATTTACCCGAATCCCTTGTTTGATAAGAGATAGAGATAATGATCTTGTAAACGTTACAACCGCCCCTTTTGTCGATGAATAATCAATTAAGGTTTCATGACCTTTATAAGCAGTGACCGATGCTGTATTAATAATACTGCTTCCTTTCTTTAAATGAGGGAGCACCGCTTTTGTTAAATAGAACATGGCAAATATATTCGTTTGAAATGTCCGAAGAAGCTGGTGAGAAGTAATCTGTTCAATGCTTTTTTGCGGATGCTGTTCACCTGCGTTGTTGACCAAAATATCAATCGAACCGAAAGCATCTTTTGTTTGTTTCACGACCTCGTGTGAAAAAGCTTCATCCCCTAGGTCACCTGCTATTAAAATGACGCGTCCTCCCATCTTTTCAATATAGTCCTTCGTTTCTTCCGCATCACGATGTTCATTCAAATAAACAATTGCTACATTGGCTCCTTCTTTCGCAAATAAGACAGATACTGCTCTTCCAATCCCGCTGTCTCCACCTGTGACAATCGCCGTTTTCCCTGTCAGCTTTTTGCCTTGCACCTCTCGATCAAAGATAGGTCTAGGGTTCATTTTATATTCAAGTCCTGGACGTTCGTTCTGATGCTGAGGCGGTAACGTTTTCTTTGGCTGCTTTGTTGACACGTCAGTCCACTCCTTCCTTTTTATCTCGTTTATTTTTATGTGTTGCTCATTTTTTTATGTATTTCGCTCTTGTTTCCATTAAAATGTATGATTTTCAGCATCGTGGAAAAATTATACACAACAAGTGACTGGAGGCGACAACATGGAACAAGAACATAAAGGATCGGAACAAGCAAAGTCGTTATGGCTAGCTGATAGTGAGAAGCCCTCTTTTCCTACTGTCAGCGAAGATCTTACAGCAGATGTCATCATTGTCGGTGCCGGTATTACCGGTATCGCTACTGCATTTGAAATGACAGAACGCGGACTGAATGTCATCATCATAGATGCTGATCAAGTATTGCAAGGAACCACCGGACATACGACAGCGAAAATTACCTCCCAGCATGATGTGTACTATCATGAGCTGATTCAGCATATAGGTATGCCGAAAGCCCGTTTATATGTAGAAGCAAATGAAAAAGCAAAGGAACTCATCCAAGCACGTGTGAAAGAGTATGACATTGATTGTCATCTTGAGGTAAAAGATGCTTACCTTTATGCAACAGAAGAAAACGGCGTCAAAAAGTTAAAGAAGGAATTAGATGCGTACAAACAGCTCGGTATCGATCGCGAATGGAAAACAGAGCTCCCGTTTGATGCTGGCATCAAGGCAGCCCTCGCCATGACGCAGCAGGCACAATTTCATCCTCTTCATTATCTTCATGCACTGATCGATCAGCTCATTGACCGAGGCGTGCGCATATTTGAACAGACAACGGCAGTCGATGTAAAAGAAGGAAAACACCCTGCTGTCATCACAAAAAGTGGCCATCATCTGATGGGGCGCTCTATCATTTCATGCTCACACTTTCCTTTTTACGATGGCAAAGGACTGTATTTCACGCGAATCCATCCTGAGCAATCTTATGTCGTCGCAGCCAAAACAAAAAAACCGCTTCCAGACGGCATGTACTTAGGAATTGATCAGCCTGCCCATTCATTAAGAACAGCAAAATTCCATGGAGAAGACGTCGTGCTCATCGGTGGACAAGGCCATAAAACCGGACAAGGCGGAGATGAATCCGCACACTATGAAGCACTAGAAAAGTTTGGTAAAGCGACCCTTGGCATAACGGAAGTCCTTTACCGCTGGTCCACGCATGATATGGTCACAATGGATCAAATCCCATACATTGGCCGCCTGACATCACATCATTCGAATATTTTTGTGGCAACAGGCTTTAGAAAATGGGGCATGACCACTAGCCACGTAGCAGCAACACTGATCGGAGATTTGATCGAAGGAAAATCGAATCCTTACGAATCCATCTTTACTCCATCAAGACTCGTGTCAGACGCATTCGTAAAAGACTTTATCAAAGAAAACACCAATGTTGCAGCGAAGCTGATCAGCGGTAAATTAAAGCGAGCTGATCAAACAATTGATGATTTAAAACCGGGTGAAGGCGGGATTGTGTCTTATGAGCATAAAAAATGTGGCGCTTTTAAGTCAGAGGACGGCGATATCTTTCTTGTCGATACAACCTGTACTCATTTAGGCTGTGAAGTCGCGTGGAATAATAGTGACCGCACGTGGGACTGTCCTTGTCACGGGTCTCGTTTCTCCATTACGGGAGAAGTAGTAGAAGGTCCGGCGAAAAAACCACTAAAAAGGTCATATAAAGAACAGTAAAATTTCACTGTTTCCCCTTTAAAAAATCCAATATTATCCGATAAAAAACATAAAGTCTGATATTTGTGATGATCATGGGGGGACAAACACATTGTTATTTAAAAAAGAGAGTAAAAAGAAAAACACTGCTTTTTTCACACAGCAGGATGATGGGATAAAACGAATCAATTTTCCGGAGAATACGGACATTGCCAAACAAATTAAAATGATTGATTTGACGCAGCAAGACCTTTTTATCTTGAAACAGCTGAATCCAATCGTTCAAGATGAAATTGAACATATCGTCGATAAATTTTATAAAAACCTAGAAGTCGAGTCTTCCTTGATGCACATCATTCAAGATAACAGCTCAGTCGAGCGTCTAAAGAAAACACTACGCATTCATATTAGTGAAATGTTTGCCGGTGTGATTGACGAATCTTATGTGGCCAAAAGAATTAAAATTGCACAAGTTCATTTAAGAATTGGACTTCAACCTAAATGGTATATGGCAGCCTTCCAAGACCTATTGCTATCCATAATGGATTTATTTGCCCAGCATATCCAAGATTTCAAAGAATATCAGACGGCAGTGAAGGCGACGACGAAAATTTTAAATCTAGAGCAACAGCTTGTCCTAGATACGTTCCAAAATGAATACTCTAAAGTTCGTGATGAAGCAGAACTACAGCAAAAAGAGCTTCATACAAAAATTACAGAAACATCTAATTCACTTGCTTCTCTCTTCTCAAACACAACAAATGCAGTGGACAAACTTGTATCAAAATCTGATGAGATGGCGGATATGTCACAGGCTGGCACAAAGATTTCAGCACAAGTTGAAGAGAAATCAATTGGCGGTAAAAAAGAGTTAGAAATTCAGCAGACGCAAATGAACCAAATTGACGGCAGTATGACAAAGATTGAAACAGAAATTAAACGCTTAGAAGAAATTGCAAAACAAATTGAACAAATTTTTGGGATCGTCACAGGTATTGCGGAGCAAACGAATTTACTATCTTTAAACGCTTCAATCGAATCAGCTCGAGCAGGTGAACATGGCAAAGGCTTTGCTGTCGTTGCAAACGAGGTTCGCAAATTATCAGAGGATACAAAGAAAACGGTTTCAACTGTATCTGAGCTCGTCAACAACACAAATTCACAAATCGCCATTGTGTCACAGCATATTGCTGATGTGAATTTACTTGTGACAGACAGTAAAGAAAAAATGACCCAAATCAACTCGCTATTCGATGATATCGTCAGCAGCATGAACTTAAGCAAAAACCAAAACGGAAAAATTGAAATAGATTTGCAAACATTCCTAAACGAATTGAAAGAAGTCAAACAAACAGTGTCCCAAGTGGCAAGTTCGGTCGAGTCCTTAACGAGTCTGACAAATCACTGATCCAGTCATTCTTCTTCTGTTTTAGTATAATAGAAGAAAAGATAGAAAAGGCGGGATTTGATTGACAGCAATTTGCCTAGTCAGACACGGAGAAACCGATTGGAATGCAGCAAAACGAATTCAAGGACGAACAGATATCCCTTTAAATGACACTGGTAAATGGCAAGCGGAACAAACCGGTCTTTACTTAAAAGATGCCCACTGGGATGTTGTCATTTCCAGTCCGCTATCAAGGGCAAAAGAAACAGCTCATTTGATTTTACAGCATGTACATGCACCTCTCGTGATCATGGACGATTTTATTGAACGTGACTATGGCGACGCTGAAGGCATGTCATTTGAGGAACGTCAGAAACTGTTTCCAAATAAACAGTATCCAAATATGGAACCACTATCGGCACTTCAAGATCGAATGCTAGAAGGTATCGAAAAAGTGAGAGCATCCTACCCAGATCAACGGGTACTAATCGTAGCACACGGTGCTGCCATCCATGCCTTACTCACCTCACTAGCTGACGAACAGATGGGTATTCAGGACACTAGACTTGTCAATGCCTGCTTAAATTATGTGGAATGGACAGATGGTGAATGGAAGGTGAACGATTACAACGTGGTCAGCCATTTAACACAATCTGCCCCTTCTTAAAGAACCTGTTTTCATAACAGGTTCTTTTTCATGTCAAAAATAATGATAAAATAATATTTTTTTATATCGAAATTCGAAATAGATGATAGCCTTTTCTACCTATTTTATGGCATTTCGGGTATCGAATGTTTATCCTCAAATGGATCATGAGAAAAAAAGCACGATTCCTTTTTAATAGAAAACCGTTGGAAATACAGAATAAACATATTTTACCATCATTTCCAAGCGACTTAATTCCCTATTTTTCGCTAGGACTTCCACAAAAATTCGGGTCTACTCTTATTTGCCTATCTCTATTAAACTGAAAATACAGAATAATCAAACGGATCATTCTAATAGACTACGGATGATTATTCTGAAATAAGAAAAAGGGATGTGGAATGTGCGTGAAAAAGAAAAATGTGATGACAAGTGTTTTATTGGCTGTCCCTCTTCTGTTTTCAGCAGGGTTTGGAGGCTCGATGGCAAATGCCGAGACTGCCTCAAAGTCAGAAAGTGAAAAAAGCTATATCGTTGGCTTTAAAGCTTCTGCCACCACAAACAGCTCTAAGAAACAAGCAGTGACACAAAATGGTGGGAAATTAGAAAAACAATACCGCCTCATTAATGCTGCACAAGTGAAGATGTCTGAACAAGCCGCAAAAAAACTTGAACACGACCCTAGCATTGCTTATGTAGAAGAAGACCACAAAGCAGAAGCATATGCACAAACCGTCCCTTATGGTATCCCTCAAATCAAAGCTCCAGCCGTACACGCTCAAGGTTATAAAGGTGCTAACGTCAAAGTAGCTGTCCTTGATACTGGTATCCACGCCGCACACCCTGACTTAAATGTTGCAGGCGGTGCTAGCTTCGTCCCTTCAGAGCCAAATGCCACACAAGACTTTCAATCACACGGAACTCACGTAGCCGGAACCATTGCTGCCCTTGATAACACGATTGGTGTTCTTGGGGTTGCGCCAAGCGCCTCCTTGTATGCCGTTAAAGTGTTAGATCGTTACGGCGATGGACAATACAGCTGGATTATCAGTGGTATTGAATGGGCTGTTGCCAATAACATGGATGTCATCAATATGAGCTTAGGCGGACCAAACGGCTCCACAGCGCTTAAAAATGCTGTAGACACAGCGAATAATCGCGGAGTAGTTGTCGTTGCCGCAGCAGGGAATTCAGGTTCCACTGGCTCTACTAGCACCGTAGGCTATCCTGCAAAATACGACTCTACGATTGCTGTTGCCAACGTGAACAGCAACAATGTCAGAAACTCATCTTCTAGCGCAGGTCCTGAATTAGATGTTTCTGCACCTGGTACATCGATTTTAAGTACAGTACCAAGCAGTGGATATACATCTTATACGGGAACATCAATGGCATCTCCTCATGTAGCAGGAGCAGCAGCGCTTATCCTTTCTAAGTATCCGAATCTATCAACGTCTCAGGTTCGTCAGCGCTTAGAAAATACGGCAACACCGCTTGGTAATTCGTTCTATTATGGAAAAGGATTAATTAACGTTCAAGCGGCTTCTAACTAAAATAAGTGTGACAAAAAAATCCGGCGAACTGAGCCGGATTTTTTATTTATTGCTTTTTCGATGTTTCCTCTTTTTTTGCGGCTTTTTCCATATCGAAGATTCTCTCCATCATCGTCGGGTGTCCATAGCGGAAGATTTTCACTAAAAGTGGCGGATTGACTTGGGAAAGCCCTGATTTTGCAAGCTTTTGAAATGACGTCACCCCCGCCTCTCCATCTTTCGTCAAGTTCACGGCGTATTCATCAGCTGCACGTTCTTGATGCCTTGACACAGCATTTGTAAAAGGAGAAGCAACAAATGACAGCATAGATACAATGATCAACAGAAGCGGAAGAGCAGCAACGTCATGTGGTGCCTTCAGACGAAATGGAGAAGCGCCTTTTTGGTAAAGGTAAAAATAAAGACGGTCAATGGCAAAAAATCCAACCAGAGACAGCACTAAATATCCTGCTAAACCGATATACACATGCTTCATCACGTAATGTCCCATCTCATGCGCCATGATAAATAAGATTTCACGGTCTTTCAGCTTTTGAAGTGTCGTATCCCACAAAACAATACGCTTATTTTCACCAATTCCTGTGACGTAAGCATTCATCGTGTTTGTTTTCTCTGACATGTTGACTTCATATACATGATCTGCTGGAATGTGTGCTTTCTCTGCAAGAGTTAATATCTTTTTCTCAAGCGCTTGATCCTTCAATGGGTAAAAATCATTGTAGAGTGGATCAATAACGACCGGCTGTATAAAGAAGAGAAATAGAGTAACTGGAACGGTTAAACACCAAGCATACAGCCACCAATACTTCCTTTTCTTTTGAATGAGCCAAAAGAACACAATCGCGCATAGAACAAGCAGTGGATATTGAATCCAAAAATCAAGCGTTTGGTCTTTTAGCCAACTTGCCGTGCTTTGTGCTGAAACACCGTAGTTCAAGGACAACTGGTAGCTCACCCACTTGACCGGCAATGTGATCAGCATCGTCAAAAATGACAGCACAAACACATACACAAGTTTGCTCAAAAGGTCAAAACGAGCTGCTGCCAAGCTCCAATCTGCTAATTTCCTTGAAAACCCTGAAATGAGCAAAAGGAAAAAGACATACCAATCTAAAGGAATTGTCATAAAGTACAACAGGTTACGAATGTTCGAGTAATTTCCACTGATCAAAAGCTCATGGCTTGTCATAAATGTATGCGGGTCTGCACTTGTCCCTTTCACACTGTCAGGGACAGATGAATCCCCCATTAGAAATAAGTAAGAATAAATAAAAAGACCGTACAATATGTATGCTACCGTTGCAAGAGCTACCCATTTGCGTACTCGCACTGGTCAGCCTCCTTTCCATTTCTCTCTCTATTGTAATCACGCACGTTTTTGTTTAGAACCTGTCTCATGTGGCTCCATCATAGCATGCCCTATCTGAAAAAGCTTGAGTGAAAAAAATGATTATGCTGTTCAAAAATCGGAGAAACTAACCATAAAAAAGTGAGTTGGAGGTTCATCATGAAGAAAATCCTTGCAGGAATTGTGATCTTTGGGCTTTTACTGATTACCTTCTTTTATGTGTTCAGCCGGACAAGTGACATCTTCGATGAAAATCGAGCAGAGAAATTATTGCTTTCACCGACGAACCAGTCTATTTCTTATGAAATAGATGATAAAGATACAACTGAGGATCTAATTGAACAATTAAACAAAGGGAAACAAACAAGCAGCCATCTCAAAAAGAATGTAAAGAAGCCAGATTATATCGCCAAGGTCATGTTCGGACAGACAAATGGCACTTCTTTTCAGCTATGGACCAACCGCTCTCAAGTTGTTTTTTTAGTAGACGGCACCTATTATGAATTAAATCAAAAACAGTCAAATTCCTTTCGAAAACAGGTACAAGAAGCGATTCAAAAAGGAGACTCTTCATAGGAGACTCCCCAGCGTGTAGACAAACCCTCGCATTCTTTGTCAGTCCTGCGTGCTGGTGCTCACGAATGTGAAATTCGCTCCGCGCCAGTACTCGTCCTTCCTAAACTTCAAAGGTTTTCTATCACACTGAAAAGAAGACAAAGGGCTAAAATAAACAACATTTTAGCCCTTTGTCAACAATCTGAGGAGCCTCTTCAAGAGGCTCCCTTTTTATTTACTTGTTTCTGCTTGGTACTTGTCTTTTAGCGCTCTTCTTAAAATTTTACCAGTCGTGTTTTTTGGAATATCATCAATGAAATGGATCGTTTGGGGCTGCTTATATTTCGCCAAATAGCGTGAACAATGTGTGATGATGTCTTCTTGATTGATGTGAGCATGTTTCTTAGGGGAAATGTAACAGACAACAGCCTCTCCTGTGTTTGGATCTGGCACACCGATGACAACGGCTTCTGCTACAGCTTCATGTTGATAAAGCACTTCTTCTACTTCTCTTGGATAGACATTATACCCACCAACGAGAATCATATCCTTTTTTCGATCGACGATATAAATATATCCGTCTTCATCTCTTCTCGCCAAATCTCCTGTGTACAGCCAGCCGTCTTTCAGGGCCGCCTCTGTGTCTTCTGGCATTTGATAATAGCCTTTCATAATGTTTGGCCCTTTTGCGATGAGTTCTCCGACTTCGTTTGGTCCAACTTCCTCTCCAAGTTCATTCACAATCTTATTTTTCACATTCATAATATCAGTGCCGACCGAGCCTGGTTTTCTTTTTCCATCAAGGGGATTGAATGCCGTCACTGGGGAAGCCTCTGATAATCCGTAACCCTCTAGCACCGTGACACCGAACTTTTCTTCAAAACCGTGAAGTAAAGCAACAGGCATGGACGCACCGCCTGATATACAAATCCTCACCGACTTCATCGCTTCCTCATGACCGTCCTGGCGGTATAAATAGTTATACATGGTTGGAACACCAACAAATAGCGTTGGTTTTTCTTTCTCCATCATTCGTAAAAGCTCTGATGGGCTGAAATGCGGCAGGACATAGATGGTCGCTCCATGAATCAAGGGGGCATTCATACAGACGGTCAAACAAAACACATGGAACATCGGCAAAGCAGCAATCACCTTGTCCTTCTCATCAATTGACAGGTACTCCGCAATGTCTCTTGCATTTGAATAAAGGTTAACATGAGTGAGCATTGCCCCTTTTGGTTTTCCTGTTGTGCCAGATGTAAATAAAATAACGGCCGTATCGTCAGGTTGTATGGCAGGATGCTCAGCTTCTGGTGCATCTCCAGACACAAGCTTTCCGAAGAAAACAAGACGATCAGATACTTCTTTTAAACTTGACCTGCACGCAGATTCATTTTGAGCACAAATAATGACTCGTTCAATCGCTGGAAGCTGTTCATACACCTGCTCGTATATCGGCAGAAGCTGATCCGGTGCAACAATCCCTTTTACATCACCAGTGACCAGCATGTAGCCGATTTCACTTGGCGTATATGTTGGATTGACAGGTACAACAACAAGCCCTGCCTTTAATGCACCAAAAAATGAAATCACAAAATGCGGTGAATTTCCTAAAATCAGCGCGATATGATCTCCCGCTTGAAACCCTTCGCTCACTAAACCATCTGCGAAACGTTCGATACTTGTCATCAGTTCTTGATAGGTCCACTTGTTCCCTTCAAAGATCAGTGCGACGTTCTCTCCCTTGGTCATCGCAGTCTGCTCAAGATTTTTGATCAAATCCATTCTCCCACCCCTTATACTTCATCAATGAATGAATAGCCATTCATTTTATGACCAAACATTCCTCCTTTCTATTATAATAGACAATCGAAAAAATTCACAAGATCAAATGTAAACCGCTTTCATCTCTTTCATTAGAAAAAGCACCGCTATCTCTAGCCGTGCTTGTCCTTGCTTAATAAATCAAATCCAGAAAATCTTCTTTTGATACGTTACCAAAATAATGGCGCATATCCATGTCTTCTAATACATCACTAATGGTTTTGCGATCATATTGCTGCCCAATGAGTCGTTTCTCAATATCAGCAATATCCCCTACACCGAAGAAGTCACCAAAAATTTTGCAGTCTTGAATGATGCCTTTTTTCACTTCTAATCGAAGATCAATCGATCCAGCTGGAAAACGCTTAGAGTGCTGCAAGTTAAACTTAGGTGAACGGCCGTAGTTCCATTCCCATTTTTGGTATCGATCACGAGAAATCTCATGAATCTTCTCCCAATCCTTTTCTGTCAGCTGATACTCAGGCACGTCTCCGTTCGTGTCAAAAATATAGCTTAAAAGAATTTTTCTAAATTCTTCTGTTGTCATCTTTTGATCCATCAGTTCACTAATATTCGCAACCCTGCTTCTAATGGATTTGATGCCTTTTGATTCGATCTTTTCTTTCTTCACATTTAATGCCGAGACAACATGTTCGATTTCTGAATCAAATAATAGGGTGCCGTGACTGAAGATACGTCCTCGTGTAGCAAATTGAGCATTCCCCGAAATTTTACGCCCATCTGCCATGATGTCATTTCTGCCGCTTAATTCCGCTTTGACGCCAAGCTTTTCAAGCGCTTTGATGACTGGCTCGGTGAATTTTTTAAAGTTATGAAAGCTGTCCCCATCGTCTTTTGTAATAAAACTGAAGTTCAAGTTTCCTTTGTCATGGTAAACTGCACCACCGCCAGATAACCTGCGAACGACTTTGATGCCATTGTCTTCCACATATTTTGTGTTGATTTCTTCTATTGTATTTTGGTTCTTTCCAATAATAATAGACGGCTGGTTGATGTAAAACAGCAAATACGTTTCTTCTGGATCTAAATATTTTAAGCAATACTCTTCAATTGCTAAATTAATCATTGGATCATAATGTTGCTCGTTATCGATAAACAGCATCTCTATCTTCCTTCCTTGTTCCATCTAAGCCCTGAATGGGCAAGCTGTATATTGCCAGTATATAACGCCTGTGCTTCATTGACTAGGTCTTTATGCCGACCGAAATGAGGCAGATGGGTGATGATGAGCTCCCCAACATTTGCTTCACTGGCCAGCTTCCCTACTTCAGTACTGTTCATATGTCCTGCACCCGATCCGTCTTGTCCGGCGTAAAAGTTGCTTTCGGCAATAAGTAAGTCTGCATCCTTGCTAAAAGGGATAAATGCATCTTGATAGCTGGAGTCGGCTGTATACACCACCACAGCCTCATGTGCCTGAATTCTCATCGCATAGCATTCTGCCGGATGAACCGTTTTCAAAAAATCAATTTGAAATGGTCCGATTTGAATGCCCTCTTCTGGGTGATAAGGTTTTGTCTTTGTATGTACATCATCAGAGAGCCGCTGAAATGCTGCTTGATCCCCGGTATGTCCGTAGATCGTCAGCGGACCACTGCTTTTTCCTAAATGATAACCCACTAGCTTCGCATATTGGAGAGGTCCGATATCTGCAATATGATCGTGATGATAATGAGAAAGGAGTACAGCATCTAGTTCTTCTATATCAATGTATTGCTGAAGCTTTGACAGAACTCCGCTCCCGCAGTCGACAAGCAGACGAAAACCATCTGATTCAAAAAGATAACCTGATGTGGCTTCACCAGCTGCTGGAAATCCTCCGTAGCAGCCAATCACGGTTAATTTCATCGTCATATTTCCTCCTTTTCAAAAAATCCCCTTCTTACAATATACCCATTTTTCATAAAAAAAGCATTCTTCTTGCCTATTGTTACAAAACAGATTGACAATTATAAATCTGTTATAATACAATGATAGCAATAAAACGTATTGGAGGATGACAAATGCTAGGAAAAATCACTGAGTTTTTTAGAAATTTGCCTTCAAAAAAATGCATAAAATGTGGAAATGATTTAATGGAACAGCACGAGTGTTACGGTAATGAATGTGAGGAATGCTCACAAGTAAGTTATCTTAAATAAGGAAATAAATAGAATAAAAAAGCACTTTTTTCCTCCTTCGTCAGTTGGAGTCAAAAGTGCTTTTTATTTTTTCTGAAAAATAGGTAAAAAGGTAAAACCCTTGGTACAGAAGGGTTTTTTAGTATTTTCATATGATGACTTTTAGTTCGGAAGGCACTTTTTATTGACTTAAAACAACGAAGGGGGTTCGAAGTGTCCATTTTTTCAAATAATTTTGTATTTTCTTAATATAATTTAATCGTGGACGAACCTCTTTAATTTTAGTTATACTTTAATTCATATATTAAAACTTAATATAATGGGAATATTCCTTTAATGAATATGTTAGGGAGGAAATCTATGAAAAAATTAAAATTTGGATTAGCAACTCAAATCCTAATCGGTCTTATTCTCGGTGTCGTGGTTGGTGCGATCTTTTTCGGTAACCCTGGTGTTGAGACATATTTAAAACCAATTGGAGACTTCTTCTTACGACTCATTAAGATGATTGTCATTCCGATTGTCGTATCTAGCTTAATTTTAGGTGTTGCAGGTGCGGGTGATGGTAAAAAAGTAGGGAAGCTTGGTTTTAGAACCATTCTTTATTTTGAAATTATCACAACGTTTGCGATCATCCTTGGTCTTGTGCTTGCGAACTTTGTTCAACCAGGTGCAGGCGTTGACTTTGGACATACAGAAAAACAGGATATTAGCCAGTATGTTGAAACGGAAAAAGAACAAAGCAGTAAATCAGTTGCTGATACGTTCCTTCATATCGTTCCGACGAACTTCTTCCAATCATTGGCGGAAGGTGATTTGCTTGCGATTATTTTCTTCACTGTATTATTCGCACTTGGCGTTTCAGCGATTGGTGAACGCGGCAAACCAGTGCTCGCCTTCTTTGAAGGTGTGTCACATGCGATGTTCCATGTCGTCAATGTTGTGATGAAAGCTGCACCATTTGGTGTGTTCGCACTCATTGGTGTGACAGTATCAAAATTTGGTCTTGAATCTCTCGTTTCATTAGGTAAGCTCGTAGGTCTTGTTTATTTTGCGCTCGCTCTCTTCCTTATCGTTGTATTCGGAATTATTGGAAAGATGATTGGCGTCAATATTTTCAGATTTCTTGCTTACATGAAAGACGAAATGCTTCTCGCCTTTAGTACATCCAGCTCTGAAACAGTTTTACCGAGAGTCATGGATAAAATGGAGCGCATCGGGTGTCCAAAAGGAATTGTTTCTTTTGTTATCCCAATTGGTTATACGTTTAATCTGGACGGCTCCGTCTTGTATCAAGCCATTGCGGCGCTTTTCTTAGCGCAGGTATATGGCATTGACCTCACGATCGTACAGCAGCTCACACTAATCCTTGTATTGATGGTGACATCAAAAGGAATGGCTGCCGTTCCTGGTACATCCTTTGTTGTATTACTTGCAACACTTGGAACGATCGGTGTTCCTGCTGAAGGTCTAGCCTTTATTGCAGGTGTTGATCGTATCATGGATATGGCAAGAACCGTTGTCAACTTAACTGGTAATGCACTTGCAGCTGTCGTGATGTCTAAATGGGAAGGGCAATATGACCCTGAAAAAGGACACCGCGTGATGACTGGACAAGATGTACCTGAGCCAACACAACTTTCAAGCTAATCAAAAAGAACCCCGCGATCGGGGTTCTTTTTTTATACTGTGATTAATTTGCTTTGAACATAGTGGTACAGAAGATTGGCTGTATGAATCAATGAGTCTTCATGGGTTCTTTCAAAGGCATGCGAAGAGTCAATGCCAGGTCCAATCAGTCCATGAATGATATCATGCCCTGCTCGAATCGCTGCTGACGCATCTGAACCATAATAAGGGTATATATCAAGGCGGTAATCGATCTTATTTGCCTCAGCTAATGCTGCTAAATGTTTGCGCAGACCATAGTGATAAGGACCGCTAGAATCCTTCACACATATTGACACACTGTATTCATCGGTTGATTGACCGTCACCGATAGCTCCCATATCAACAGCCAAATATTCCACCGTTTCTTTCGGGATATTCGAGTTCCCACCGTATCCGATTTCTTCATTATTTGAAATTAAGAAATGTGTCGTATGCGGCAATGTGATGTTCTCTGTTTGAATGCGGTGAATCAATCTCAGCAACAACGCCACACTTGCCTTATCATCAAGGTGTCTTGATTTAATAAAACCTGAAGATGTCACTTCCACTCTAGGATCAAATGAGATAAAGTCTCCTACTTGAATGCCAAGTGCTTGCACATCGTCTGCATTTTTCACTTTCTCATCTAAGCGAATCTCCATATTTTCTTGATTTCGCTTCGCTTTTCCAGCATCCTCATATACGTGAACGGACGTTTGATGCATCAGAATGGTACCTGTGTATGTACGGCCTGTTACTGTTTCAATTTCACAATACTCGCCTTCTATCGAGTTATATTGAAAGCCTCCAATGAGTGCAAGACGCAGCCGGCCATTTGATTTAATTTCTTTGACCATCGCACCGAGCGTATCGACATGTGCTGTCAGCATGCGGTGTTCCTTGTCATCTGTTCCTTTTAGGGTGGCAATTAATCCACCTTTTCGATTTCGCTTCGTTTCAATATTTAAATCTTGTAAAAAACGTTCGACAAAGCCAATCACTTTCTCAGTATTTCCTGATGGACTTGGGATCGACACAAGCTTTTGAATAAGCTGAACCGTTTCATTTACTTCCGTTGTCATTCGGCATATCCTCCTTCATCTAAAAGAAATTCTTTCCAAGCATGCCTTTTTTCAGCATCCTTCTTAAAATATATCGCTTCGGGTTCCTGATGTCTAATTTCTAATCAAAAAAACCTTTCTCATGGAAGAGAAAGGTTTCAGATTGTTGACAAAGGGCTAAAATGAACTTGATTTTAGCCCTTTGTCTTCTTTTCAGCGTGATAGAAAACCTTTGCATGCTAGGAAGGACGAGCATCGGGGCGGAGCGAATTTAACATTCGTGAGCACCGAAGCGCAGGACTGACACCGCATGCGAGGGTTTGTCTACACGCTGAAAACCTTTCTCATGGAAGAGAAAGGTTTTTTTGATTATGCTTCTTCTTGTTTCATTTTTCTTATGTTCCAAGCAAAGTATGCTGTTGTTGCAGCCATCATGATGATGGCTACTGTTCCAAGAATCGCTGCTTGGTGCCATAAATAACTGTTATCACCGCTTGCAATGATCGTTCTAAATCCGTTGATGGTATACGTCATTGGAAGCAGACTGTGAATGACTTGGAAGAATTTTGGTACAAGCTCAAGCGGGAATGTACCCGCACTTGCTGCAAGCTGAAGAACCAAGATAATGACGGCAATGAAGCGTCCTGGATTCCCCATCGTCGTCGCAAGAAGCTGAATGATCGCTAGGAATGTCAGACTGACGATGATTGCAAAGAGATAGAAGCGCCAGAGGCTTTCCACTTCAAGTCCAAGTCCAAAGATCAGCATGGAGCTTGCAATCACTGCCTGCAAGATACCGACTAAGAGAAGCACACTATATTTGCTGACAAACCATTCAAACGCATTTCTAGGGCGTCCAGCAGGATCTTTCATTGGGAATACAACAGTTAGCATAAGAGCTCCAACAAAGAGTCCCATTGATAAAATATATGGTGTGAGCCCTGTTCCATAGTTATCAATTTTTTTCGCTGTATCATTCTCTGTTTTGACTGGGCTTGCAATCATATTGTAATTGTCCTGCCTCGCATCAATCTCTCCTGTTTCATCTGCAGCGCTTTTTAGCTTATCAGAAAGCTTTCCAGTTCCACTTTTTAATTCACCTAATCCTTTATCAAGGGATTTTGACCCTTCAGCCAGTTTAGATGAGTTGCTTTGGATACTCGCTGATCCACTTTCTAGTTTATTCAATGTTGCACTAAGCTGGCTTGATCCGTTTGCCAGTTTATCCGCACCACTTTTCGCTGTATCAAGCTTTCCATTTGCTGTTTGCAGGCCATCTTGTAATTTCCCTTGACCCGTTTGAAGCTTCAGTGCACCTTGATACAATTTATTCGTACCGGATGTCATTTGATCAATCGCATTTTGTATGGCGACTGTTGATGTATACAGCTGTTCTGTTTTCTCTGGCAGCTGCTTGACTTGCTGTAGCTGTGCTTTTGCAGATGCAACCGCAGACTGAACTTCACTTGCGTCAGGCAGTTCCTGCAGCGCCGCTAAACTTTGCTCAAGCCCAGACAAATCAGGCAGTTCGATTGTAGGAAGACTGTCTAGTTGATCCATTGCCGCCTTTTTCTCTTCATCTGTCATCGAGCTGTTTTGAATAATACTTTTTACTTTTGCATCTCGATTAGATAATGCTTCTTTTAAAGAAGCAAGTTTGGTACTAAACGTTTTTGCATCTTTTTTCACCTGATCAATCTTAGGCGCCATCTTTTCAAGATTCGCTAATTCAGGTGAAGACAATACTTTCTCCACAGCAGCGATTTTTTCTGAAAATGACTGTGCTTTATTGTTCAGCTGCTCAATGCCTGCTGTGAATTGCGGCATTTTAGAAGAAAGCCGCTCATGTCCTTCACGGCTTGTGTTTAACCCTTCGGTCAATGTATCAATTCCTGTGCCAAGTTCACCAAATTTCTGATCAATCGTTTGATAGCCTGTTAAGAGCTGACCAAGACCGCTATCAAGAGATTGAATTCCAGTGTTCAGTTCACCCATTTTTCCTGCAAACTGATGAACACCTTCGCTATACGTTAACGTTCCTTCTGCCAATTTCGCCAAATTGTCTTTTAACTTTTGGCTACCGTCTTTTGCGCTTTTTGTTCCGTCATCAATTTTCTTCGCTCCATCGCTTGCTTGATCTAATCCTTTTGCAATCGTTTTGAAGTTATCAAAGATGACCTCTGCATAATTTTCTGTGACTTCCTTTGAAACCGAATCTTTTAATTTGATAATGGCGTTATTCGCAATTTGAGACGCAGCATAGTTTGCGCCTGGATTCGTATAATATTTCAGATTCGATTTTTTCGGATGTTTGTCTAGTACTGTACTCGCATTTTTCGAGAAATCTTTCGGAATCTCGACGACGAGATAATAGTCTTCGTTATTTAACCCATTGATGGCCTTTTCTTCACTATCAACAAAATGCCATTTAAAACTATCGTTTTTCTTCAATTCCTTCACTAAATCATCGCCCACTTGAAGGGTTTTGCCGTCATAATGACTGCCTTCATCCAAGTTGACAACCGCTACAGGTAATTGATCAACTGTACCATATGGATCCCAGTAAGCTTTTAAAAATACACCACTATAAATCAGTGGAATAAATAAGACAGCTAAAATCGGGATCAGTAGTTTTTTGCTCGTCACAATGTCTTTCCATTGATTCCGAATTACATTCATTGCTGTTTTCCTCCCATTGATGAATGACTAAATTAAGAATTCGGTCATTTGAACTCAAAAAAAATTATGTTGTTGCAGACAGTCCTTTTAGTACATAAAGCTCGAGCGATTCAGCGACCTCTTCTTTTGTTAAAGGCTCATATCGCTTTTCCCAGTCAAAAATAAGTGCAATATATAGTTTCACCATCACAAATGCCGTCAATTCAGGATCACAGGGCTTAATGTCGCCTTTTTCAATCGCTTCTTTTACTTTTGTTTTAATATAGCGAATGATCATCTGCTCCATTTTTTCAATCATTTCTTTCACTGCTGATGTGCCAAGCTCCGCATTTTCCTGAAAGATTTTAATTGTAAGCTGGTGGTTTTTTCGAAATTCTAATATTGCAAAGAGTGCTAAGTGAAGGTTTTCAGAGAAACTATTCTTCTCATCTATTGCTTCATCTGCAATTTTCTTCATCTCCATTAACAGTGATGTGAAAATTTCATCGAACAGCTCTTCTTTGTTTTTAAAAAAGGTATAAATCGTTCCTTTTCCGACGTTGGCAAGCTTTGCTACAAGGTCCATTGTCGTGGCTTTATACCCGAACTGGGTAAATGCCTTTGTTGCTCCATCTAAAATCATTTGTCTCCTATCAACACTCATGATCTCACTCCCAAAATGACTATTTGAACGTTTCGGTCATTAAGTACAGAAAGTAATATACCACATCCTTTTCCTCAGATGCAACAACTTTGTTCAATTTTATTATTCACCACTCTTTTCTAAACATACGAACATGAAAAACTCCCTTTCCATGACAGAAAAGGGAGTTTGTTTTTTATGAAAATAGATAAGATACAGCTTCTGAGATGGCAGCTTTTCCTTGATCAATACAATCAGGAATTCCAACACCTTCAAATGCAGCACCCGTGATATAAATACCAGGATATGATTGCTTAAACGTTTCTCTCATCGTCGAAATCTCTTTTTGATGACCCACATGATATTGCGGCATGCTTGTTTTCCAGCGAGTCACTGTCGTCAGCTCTGGATCTGCTTTAATATCCATGATCTTCTTCAAATCCTCCAGCACGATGCTCACGATTTGATGATCAGACTGTTCAACAATTGATTCATCGCCAGCTTTCCCAACGTATGCACGGAGCAATGTTTTTCCTTTAGGTGCAGTGTGAGGCCATTTCTTATTTGTCCACGTACATGCTGTAATGGAGAAATCACTATTTCTTGAGATGACAAAACCAGTACCATCATATTCATTGTGAACATCCTCTTCTTTGAATCCGAGTGCAACTGT
This sequence comes from Bacillus sp. FSL K6-3176, assembly GCF_038003325.1. Taxonomy (NCBI): domain Bacteria; kingdom Bacillati; phylum Bacillota; class Bacilli; order Caryophanales; family Bacillaceae; genus Bacillus; species Bacillus sp. FSL K6-3176. The sequence goes on along the minus strand of NZ_JBBOOX010000001.1, from coordinate 992,895 downwards.
TGCAACAGAAGTCGATGTCATGTCATGCAAGTACTCAAGCCCTGCTTCTTTTGGAAACATGGAATAGATCGATTGGTGAGGAGTTGTCACAATGGCAGAATCTGCAAAAAGCGTTTGACCGCTGTCTAATTGAACGCCATAGCCTCCCTCTGCTTTTTCGATCTGGGTCACTTTTGTCCCTTTGTAAATCTTCGTCAGCTTGAGTTTACTTTCGACCGCTTCAACAAGTGCTTGCAGCCCTTGATTGATTGTCTGGAACTGTCCTTGCTTTTTCGCTGTCACTTGTTGCGCTTTTGCATGCTGCTGTGATTTTTTCATCCCAAGAATCAAACTGCGATGCTTCTGTTCTGTTTGATAGAACTGCGGGAAGGTAGACATTAAGCTCAGGCGATCAATGTCACCAGCATAAATGCCTGATAGTAGCGGTTCAATTAAATTCTCCACCACTTCATCACCCACACGTCTTCTAAAAAATTCCCCCAGAGACTGATCTTCTGTCTGTTTGCTTTTTGGTAAAACGAAATCCATCGCTGCACGTGCTTTTCCGGCAACTGAAAAAAGCCCAGTTGTAATGAAAGGACTGATTTGAGTTGGAATGCCCATGACAGCCCCCTTTGGCATCGGATGAAGGGTTTCATTGACTAATACATACGCTTGCCCTGTTTCATTATTGACGAGCTGATCAGATAGGCCAACATCTTTTGCCAGCTGGGGTCCACTGACCTTTCTTTCTAAAAATGAATCGGGTCCACGTTCAATGATATAACCGTCTTTATATAATGTTTGAATTTTTCCACCTAGCCTAGGACTCGCTTCAATAAGAGATATTTGGATAGGAAGGCCTTTTTCTTCAATTTCCTTTTCCAAATAGAAGGCGGCGGCCAAACCCGTGATGCCACCGCCAATGATGACAAGGTGTTTTTGATTGTCATGCATAGGATCGCCTTCTTTTATATGATTACTTGCTTTCATTAAGCTTCTTTAATACGACTGTTGCCAGTGCATCAATAAATGCTGGTTTCGCATTTGGCATTTCTGGACGATAGTAGGCTGCACCAATTTCATCCGTGACGACTTTACATTCATAATCATTGTCGTATAACACTTCAAGGTGATCAGCGACAAATCCAACAGGCACGTATACAAAAGTTTTATAGCCTTTTTGCTCAAATAGGTCACGCGTGAGATCCTGTACGTCTGGTCCAAGCCACGGATCAGGCGTATTGCCTTCACTTTGCCAGCCAATTTCATAATGCTCAATTCCTGCACCTTCAGCAATCATTTTTGCAGATTGTGCAAGCTGTTCAGGGTATGGGTCCCCTGCTGCAATAATTTTTTCAGGAAGACTGTGTGCAGACACAATCAGCACTGCTGAATCTCTTTCTTCCTGACTCATGGATGCATACGTCTCTTTCACTTGTTTCACCCAATAGTCCACAAACTTCGGTTCATCGTACCAGCTTTCAACAGAAGTAATGTTCAGATGGCCAAGCTTTTCTGCTTCATCTTGTGCACGTTTGTTATACGATTTCACACTAAATGTGGAGAAGTGCGGTGCAAGGACAATACTCACCGCTTCTGTGATGCCATCTCGGTGCATGTCAGCGACTGCATCTTCAATGAAAGGCTCAATATGTTTTAACCCAATGTATACATGAAATTCAATCTCGTCTTGGATCTCATTCAAATGTTCACACAAACCATTTGCCTGCTGTTCTGTAATTTTTGATAAAGGAGAAATGCCGCCAATTGCCTTGTAGCGGTCCTTTAAATCTTGCAGCATCTCCGGCTCTGGCTTTCTGCCTCTGCGGATATGTGTATAGTAACGTTCAATGTCTTCTTCTTTATATGGGGTGCCATATGCCATGACAAGTAGCCCCATTTTCTTTTTCTCCACAACCAACACTCCTTCAGATCATTTGAAATCATTTAGATGGATGTCTTTTTATGTTTAGCTGAATAATCGTGAATAAAATCAGTCAGCTTCTTTAACGTGTCTGGTGAGACATCAGGAAATACCCCGTGACCTAAGTTAAAGATGAATTGATCTGATTTCATTCCTTGATCTAAAATCGCTTTTGCTCTTTCTTCAATCACTTCCCAAGGAGAAAGTAAAATCGTTGGATCAAGGTTTCCTTGTAACGTTTTTGTTAAGCCTTCTTTTCGCGCTTCGTCTATACTCATACGCCAATCCAGTCCAACAACATCAAGCGGCAAGTCATGCCAATCTTTCGCCAGATGGCTCGCACCGACACCATACATAATCATTGGTACGTTTTCAGACTTCAGCTCTGTGAAAATACGCTGCATGACAGGCTTAATGAAGGTCCGGTAATCTGCTGCATTTAAAGCGCCAACCCAAGAGTCGAAGATTTGAAATGCTCGGACGCCTGCTTTTACCTGAGCGCGTATGTATGTGATCGTCATATCGGCTAATTTATTCATCAAAAGCATCCATGTCTCTGGCTCACTGTACATGAGCGCCTTTGTTTTATGATAATTTTTAGATGGACCGCCTTCGATCATATAGCTTGCCATCGTAAAAGGTGCACCTGCGAAACCAATCAGCGGAACATTCAACTGCTCCTCTGTTAACAGCTTGATCGTATCAAGCACATACGGCAGGTCTTCTTCAGGATGAAGCTCTCCAAGACGCTGGATATCTGCCTTTGTCCGAATAGGCGAGTCAATCACTGGTCCAATTCCATTTTTAATTTCAACATCCACACCAATAGCTGGAAGCGGAGTCATAATATCTTTATATAAAATAGCGGCATCTACACCATATTGTTCTACAGGAAGTCTTGTTACGTAAGCACATAGCTCTGGCTGATGCGTAATTTCAAATAGCCCGTATTTTTCTTTAAGGGCACGATATTCAGGCTGCGAGCGTCCTGCCTGTCTCATATACCAAACTGGTACATGGTCTGTTTTTTCCCCTTTGCACGCCTTTAAGAACGTGTCATTAAAAGCCTTCGTTTTTCCCATTACCTTTCATTCCACCTTTCGCCTCACACTCTCTTTGTATAAGGCTCAAACACTGCTTTTACTATACCGCTTTTTCAGGGCTCGGTATACTAAAGCGGCTCAATGTTCAAAAAATCGCCGAATATTAACGTCCAAAAGCCTCTGGCTTGATATAAGCACTACCTTCGCCTTCTTCTTGTGTTTGAGTATTGTATGGAACAACCTTATACTGCGCATCTGAAAACACATTTGCATACGGCATTGTGTAGCTGTTTGTTCCTGTTACAGAATCGATCAGGGTCTCGCTTCCATTTCTCTTTTCATAAATACGATATTCAACGCGTTTGTCTTCCTGTTCATCCCATGACAGCTCCAATGTAAAGAGCCCTTTGATTTTAAATGCATAACGTGCTTCAAAGCCTGACAGTCCTTCTAAATGGATTGGCGATTGAAGTTCTTTAATTCCCTCTGGTTTTTGGAATGTTTCATTGGTTATTTGGGCTGTCGTTAAAATATCTTTCATTAACTGCACTGGATACTGACTGCCGCCAGTTAAATAATGACTGTTATCCGTTTTGTCATACCCCATCCAGATTGCCCCTGTTGTACTAGGCGTGTAGCCAGCAAACCAAGCATCTTTCGTTGCCCCTTTGACACCGGAATACGTAGTTGTACCTGTTTTACCAGCCAAATCTCCAGCGTATGATCCGCTCTGAGCGGTTCCGCCTTTGACGACCTGTTGAAGCATTCTTGTCATATTCCAAGCATTTTGTACGCTAAACACTCGTTCTTCTTTGTTTCGATTTTTTTCAACGGTTTCTCCATCATCATTCGTGATTTTCTGAATGAAGAACGGCTTTTTATAGACGCCTTCATTTGCAAATGTATGAAATGCTCCAGCTATCTGCAATGGAGAAACCCCTTTTTCTAAACCACCAAGCGCTATGGCAAGTCCTTTATCCGAAATATCCATCCCCATTTTCTCAAGATAGGATTTAGACGTATCGATGCCAAGCTGGCTTAACGTCCATACGGCAGATGTATTTTTACTTTTCATGAGAGCATCTACCATCGTGACCCTGCCCTCGTACTGTCCATCGTAGTTCTTTGGAGAATAGCCGTCATAGCTTTTTTCCTTGTCCTCAAGCAGTGAATACGGTCTGAATTTTTTCTCCTGCATCGCTGGACCATATACTGCGATCGGCTTAAAGACAGAACCAGGCTGTCTAACAGCTGTGACTCTGTTATAGCCTCTTGCCTGATATTCTCGTCCGCCTATTGCTGCTTTTACACCACCAGATGCGTTGTCAATAAACACAGCGCTGCCTTCAGGTGACCCGCTTTTTCCCGGGAAATAACGATTGTTTTTCATTGCATCATAGGCAACTTTTTGCAAATTCATATCGATTGGTACCGTAATGGTATAGCCGCCTTGAAGCAATTGTTCATGCGAAATCGAATACTGTGATTCTGCTTCTTTAATCATGAGATCTACATAACTGTCCACCCAAGGGGTTTCTGATTTCTTTTTTAAATGAATACCTAGTGTTCTTCCTTTTGCTTCAACTGTTTCTGTAGAAGACAAATATCCTTGTTCATTCATTAAATTCAGGATGGTATCCCGTCTTTGTTTATTTTTATCTGGGTGTAGAACAGGGGAATACGTTGAAGGTGCCTTTGGCATGGCAGCAAGTGTAGCTCCTTCACTGACAGTGAGATCTTTTACATCTTTACTAAAATAGTAATTGGCCGCTGCTTGGATTCCATAGACGCCATGACCAAAGTAAAGCTGATTTAAATACATTTCAAGCAGCTTGTCCTTTGAATAATCTCTTTCTAAATTGATCGCAATAATGACTTCTTTTGTTTTTCGAAGAAACGTTTTATCATTTGTGAGAAAGATATTTTTGGCGAGCTGCTGGGTGATGGTACTGCCGCCTTCTACCTTTCCACCTGCTAATATATCTCGATAAACCGCCCTTGAAATCGATTGTGCATCAATTCCGTGGTGCTCATAAAAGCGCTTGTCCTCTACAGCAACAAAAGCTTTCGCCACTTTATCTGGGACCTCTTTTAATGACACAGGGTCCCGATTTTCTGAATACATGCTTGTGAGTTCTTTTCCATTCTGATCAATGATTTTCGAGGAAGCGTGAAAAACGAGCTTCTTCTCATCTATGACATAATGTCCTAAAAATAAAATGGTCAGATAGCCAATAAATGAAAGCACGATTGTACTTCCTGCAATGACTAATGGAATGATTATCTTCTTTTTCTTCAAATTAGGTCACCTCATTCCTTTATACGGATAGTATGGGATGTATTGCTTCATAATATGTTTTATGGATTGACTACCAAAGAATTATATATCATTCTTTTGTTATACTATCAAGCAGGAGGCGGTTTAGATGAATTTCTATATTACATATGGAACAGCAGACTTTTTGCAAAAAATCGCAAAAAAACATCATCTTGAAAATCTGCTTTATACGGTCGGTAAGGAACAAGCGGCTCTTTTTCATGAAACGGAGGGTGAGACAGTCTTTAAAGCCCCCCATGCCTATGATGTGATTTATACAAAAGGTGAGCTCGTCCAATCTGGCTTTGTCACGCTGAATCATATCCCTGTAAAGCTCGAAAGCAGAGCACTTTTTGAATCCACCTTTCAGAAAAAAACAAACCTGTCAGAGCACCAGCGCGGCTTTCAGGCGCTTCGTGTGTTAAGACCAAAAAAGGATGAAGAAGTGTACTTGATATTGACCCTTTGGGAATCTGAAGACTTATTTCAAGACTTTCAAGAGTCAGAAGCGTTCTTTCAGCCGCACGAGGATACTGGCTCCATCTTCTCTCGTCCTGCCTATCTGACATCCTATCATGCCGTCATAGACCATTAAGGAAGTGCTACTCTTCGCACTTCTTTTTTTCATAAAAAAAAGCCCTTCTGCTGGGCTTTCAACGCTTATCTCTAAGCTCGTACCGATGAATGATTGGCTGAAGTACATAAAAATTCAGCAAGATCCATCCTAATAAGATGGGCCATTTGAGCATAGGTGAAGCACCTTTCATCTGAATAAGTAGTACCAACAGTGGAATCAAACAAATCATCAAAAAGCTCATCTTTGAAACGAACGTTTCTTTGATTTGATGCCGGCAGCTTGGACAAAGCATCATTCTCGTATGCGATAAATGAAATTTTTCGACGAAAGAAAATGCTTTTGAACAATTTGGACAGCTTCCCAATGCCACTCCCCCTTTTTCAAGCTTCATACTTAACCTTCGACTTTTATGTAAAATGACCTTTTCTATCATTCTCGACATCCTCTTCTGTTGAAAGATTCTAACAATTACCATACAATCAGTAAAAGAGCCTAAAGGAGGTTTTCGGATCAATGACAGTATCCACTTTACACAAAAGGATCAATGAACGTCTTGATGAACATTATGAGGAAATGGTTGAAATTAGACGCTATCTCCATATGAATCCAGAACTTTCTTTTCAGGAAGAGGAAACAGCTGCTTACATCGCTCAATATTATGACAGATTACATATCCCAACACGCACACATGTAGGCGGACATGGTGTACTCGCTTTTATTGAAGGAGCTTCCCCTGGACCGACCATTGCACTGAGAGCTGATTTTGATGCACTTCCCATTCATGATGAAAAGGATGTACCTTACCGTTCAACAAAACCTGGCGTCATGCACGCATGCGGTCATGATGGCCACACAGCAACACTTCTCGTCTTAGCGAAGATCTTACATGAGCACCGAGATCAATTAAAAGGAAAAATCGTCCTCATTCATCAACACGCTGAAGAATATGCCCCCGGCGGTGCGAAACCAATGATTGAAGATGGCTGTTTAGACGGTGTTGACGTCATTTTCGGCACCCACCTTTGGTCCTCAGAGCCATGCGGCACTGTTCTTTATAAAAGCGGGAACTTTATGGCAGCCGCCGATCGTTTCTCTATTCAAGTGCAAGGGAAAGGCGGACATGGCGCACAGCCGCACCTGACGAAAGATGCCGTACTCATCGGTTCACAAATTGTAGCCAATCTTCAGCAGGTCGTGGCCCGTAAAGTCAACCCGATTGATTCTGCGGTGGTATCTGTAGGGGGATTTGTCGCTGAAAATGCCTTTAACGTCATTGCAGATTCGGCCGTGCTAACAGGTACTGCACGTTCCTTTGAAGAGAGTGCACGCCATATCATTGAACGTGAAATTGAACAGGTGGTGAAAGGTGTCTGCCACATGCACGATGCCTCTTATACTTATGAATATGTAAGAGGCTATCCTGCAGTCAAAAATCACCCTGCACCAACTGAATATATAGCAGAAATAGCCAAACAGACAGAAGGAGTCACAGAAGTAAAAGAAGCAGAAACCCAAATGGGCGGAGAAGACTTTGCTTACTACCTTCAGCATGTTCCTGGTACTTTCTTCTACACAGGCGCTATGCCAGAAAACAGCCAAGATGTGTATCCACATCACCATCCGAAATTTGATATTAACGAAAACGCAATGCCTGTCGCAGCAAAGGTACTCGCTCATGCCGTCCTTTCCTACGATGAATGAAAAAAAGCCGCTGCCACCAGCGGCTTTTCTATTTCAATTCTTTCAACACACGCAAGTGAAACACATGGCGTGCGACTTCACCAAGCTGTCCTGTCAGCTGATGATTTGCCACCCCGCCAACAGCGGCACCGACCACAGGCATTAATTGAAACAGCTTCACAAGATCAATATAATCTCGATATTCCTGCTGAAAGCTATACCAATCAATTTCTTCCCGGGTTGTTTCCCATTCTTCAATGAGTTTCATCATTTTTTGACGGTGTGCACTGCTTGAAAAGGCGAGTTGAAAAATACAAAGCAAAAAGAGCCTTTCCTCTTTTTGAGACAAGTCAAATCCATATATACAAGCAAGTTCATATAGACATTTCATTTTAATACTCAAAAGTAGAGGGAAATCCGCCATTCCGAGAAACAATCCACCCGCACCTGTGCCAATTCCTTCAATCGCAGCGGCCTTTTGATAATATGTCACCTTTTCCTTTGCCAGCTCATTTCGCTCTACAATAGACAATTGTTCATCAATGACTGTAAATGAAGTAAAATGGCTTCCTGATACGGTGGATTCAACCATTGTTTTCACCGCACTTGTGATGACTTGATGAAATCGAGCAGGGATTCGGCGATTCACTTGCTGCTGAACACCTTTTGAAAACCGCTCGATCTTGGATGGTTTTCTTAAAAAACGCATTTGAAAAAAAATGGCCTCTTCATACAGTTCCCGTTCAGCTGCATTCATCCCAGTTCCCTCCTTGGTGACATCATACGCTCGCTGTAAAAAACAATTCTCCGCTTATCTCATCTTTTTTAATCTGCTTTGTACGTAAGGCTTGAATAGGACAAGCACAAATACCAATGAAATGAGAAGAGCAAGTCCGCTTCCCTTCCATCCACCTGCTGGGAAAACGGCGGAGCTCAGTACAATTGACTGGATGATGAGTACATTTCGTACGAGAACAAAAAAGCTTCGATCTTTTTCTTGCTGAGACACAGGATAAAGTGCCTGTAACGACAGATGAGCAAAGTGCTTTGTTAACGGGACAAGCTGTACACCTGTGATAAAGACCGTAAACAAGACAAGTAATGCACCCACCCAGCCTGCTGCACCCGTATACAAGAGGATGAGCACAAACACGACCGTTAACCTAAACACAAGACCAAAATAGTCATTTGAACGTAAAAACGCCCTCACATACATATAAGAAAAAGCTTTACTCTGTTCATAAGGGACAAACTGCAAGACCCAGTCCATATACGCCCTTCTTTTCACTTGTTTCTTTAGATGAGGGACATCCGTAAATAAGTTTGCCAAGCGGTAAAAACGCTGTTTTCGTTTTAACTCATCAGAAATATGCAATTCCCATTGAAAGGGCTGTTTTTTTACTGCATTTGTTAGATAAATGAGATAGACAGCATATAAAAGATAAAAAACAATGGCAATGGCATAAGCTGCTTGTAAAACGGTATACATTAACATTGTATTGAGCAGAAAACGAATCACTGCATCAATCCATCTGACATGTTTCCCTTGAAAATAAGTGATTCTCCATTGAATTGCTGTATTCAGACCTTTTATTAAGATCATTTGCGCCAAAATGAGCACATATAGCATCAGATCGCCTGAGGAGACAGCCGAATATAGCGGAAGTGCAATAATGGACACGGCAATCAAAGGAAATAACTGAGAAATGAAGCTAAAGTTAAACGCTTGTTTTAAATAAGGGTCCATCTTAGCTTCCAAAGGAAGCATAAACACAAGATCTGCCTCTTTGATCAACGTTCGCACGTAAGAACTAGTCAGTACCAATGAGAAAACAACTGCCATCACCCAATAGGATGGGAAGTGAGCTGGAATATGCTTCAGCCAATTACTGTACCAGCTCGCCCCGCCTGCAAGGAAAAAAATGAGCACAATCACAAGATGATCGTTGAACATATATTTTAAATATTTTCTTGTTTCTTGTACGTGTTCTTCTAATCGTGATTTCCAAATGGTTTGCGTTGTTTTACTCATAGCTTTCTTCCTTTGTTAATTCCAAATAAAGATCATCGAGTGTCGCATCTCTCATGTTGAACTGCTCTCTTAGTTCTGTCAGTGTTCCTTTCGCTCTAATTTCCCCTTCATGCAAAATAATAAAGGAATCACAATAACGTTCCGCTGTGGCTAAAATATGCGTTGACATCAGAACACTTGCGCCATTTTGTTTCGCCGCATTCATACGTTCTAATAGTGCGTTGATCGCAAGCGGATCAAGCCCTAAAAACGGCTCATCGATAATATACAACTCTGGCTCCACAAGAAACGCACACATAATCATCACCTTCTGCTTCATCCCTTTAGAAAAATGAGCAGGGAACCATTTCAATCGCTTCTCCATTCGGAATTCCTTCAGCAAAGACGGCAGACGTTCTTCTAATTGTTCTTTTGAAAGGCCGTAAGCCATCGCTGTCAGCTCTAAATGCTCTTTTAACGTTAATTCTTCATATAAGACAGGTGTCTCTGGAATAAACGTAAATTGTGAACGATACGCCTCTTGATCTTCTTGAAGGGTTCGTCCGTTCAGCTCAATGACCCCTTTATGAGGTTTCATTAATCCAATAATATGACGAATGGTTGTACTTTTTCCCGCCCCGTTTAAGCCAATGAGACCAACGATTTGGTTTCTTTCTAATTCAAATGAAATATTTTTCAGAACGGGATTCTTTGTATATCCACCCGTTACATCTTTTACAGTTAGAAGGGACATCAGTTCGTTCCTTTCTTTCTTTTTTCCTTTATAGTACCAAAAACGAAAGACAATTTGAAATGTTTACCTATAGACAACTCATGAATAAAACATAGGCATACTGGTCATCATAATGTATGTAGAAGAAATGAACTTGATGACCAATACGTAAATGAGGTGTTTGTTAAAGGCAATAACCGCATGACAAATTGGTTTTTCATCTAAAAACCTTAGCTTCTGTTTTGCTTCACTGATTCTTGATTTTTGTGTCCTATACAAATATGTATACGACGAACCAAAACGTCAAATGAGGTGTTTACGGCAGAAATAGCAGGCATATGAATTCTTTATTTCAGTAAATAGAGAATTCAAAAGGCATATCAAATGAAAGCATCAGCATTTCTTCTGCAGGAGCAGGATGAGCGACCAAAGGAGTTCGCTTGTCCTGTTTTCTTTTTTGCTTCTTTTTGTGATACGATAAAGGAAAAATAATGAGGAGTGACATGGCGTGAGCGACTGTATTTTTTGCAAGATCATTGATGGAGACATTCCATGTGCAAAAGTATATGAAGACGAGCATGTATTGGCTTTTCTTGATATTAGCCAAGTAACGAAAGGACATACCCTAGTAATCCCGAAAATACATAAAGAAAACATTTATGACATGACACCAGAAGTGTCTAATCATTACTTCCAAGCGATTCCAAAAATCGCTAGAGCCATCAAACAAGAATTTGAACCAATTGGTTTAAACCTTCTAAACAACAACGGTGAAAAAGCCGGACAATCTGTGTTCCATTACCATATGCACATCATTCCGCGTTATGGCAAAGGCGACGGTTTTGGTGCCGTATGGAAATCTCACCAAGATCAATATACATCAGAGGATTTAAAAGACATTTCTTCTGCCATCCATACGCGCCTTACCTCATCTTAATGGATGAGGTTTTCCTTTTTTCCACCTCTTTTCTGTGCTTATCCTCTGAATCGTAAGATATTTAGGACGATTCAAATTTTTTGTCCAAATGCTTCAAATTTGTGATAGGATGGTTTTATCTTTTGATCCATTAACGCGAGAAATAGGGAGAGATTGTGATGAAGCGAACGACGAATTTTAATGCTGGTCCGGCGGCGTTGCCGCTAGAAGTGCTTCAAAAAGCACAGGAAGAACTTGTTGATTTTAAACAAACCGGGATGTCTGTGATGGAACTTTCTCATCGCAGCGGTGAGTATGAAGAAGTCCACAATAAAGCGAAAGCACTCTTGGTAGAATTGATGGACATTCCAGAAGATTATGAGGTCCTCTTTTTACAAGGCGGGGCAAGTCTTCAATTTGCAATGATTCCGATGAACTTCTTACATGAAGGCGAAACGGCTCATTTCATCCAAACAGGTGCTTGGTCAGAGAAAGCCTTGTCAGAAGCAAAAGGGTTTGGTGAAACATCAGTGTTTGCCTCAAGTGAAGACGACAACTATTCGTATATTCCAGATGTGGATGCGTCCGTTTTAAATGACGGGGCTTACTTGCACATCACATCGAACAATACCATTTTCGGTACTCAGTGGAAAACGTTCCCGAACACGTCACTCCCGCTTATTGCCGACATGTCCAGTGATATTCTCAGCAAAAAAATAGACGTGTCTTCATTTGATTTCATTTATGCCGGGGCACAAAAAAATCTAGGGCCTTCTGGTATCACGATTGTGATCGCGCGCAAACGTTTATTAGAGAAAGAAAAAAGCGGCACACCTAAAATTTTAAAATATTCAACACATGCCAAAGCCAATTCTCTTTATCACACACCACCGACTTTTGCGATTTATATGCTGTCCCTTGTCCTGGAGCATGTGAAACAGGCGGGCGGTGTAGAAGCAGCAGAAAAACGCAATGAACAAAAAGCAGCACTTCTGTATGATACGATTGATCAAAGCGGCGGTTTTTACAAAGGACATGCACGTGCTGACAGCCGTTCGCATATGAATGTCACGTTTACCCTGCGTGATGATGCACTCACTGCATCCTTTGTGGAGAAAGCAAAACAAGAACAAATGGTTGGACTCGCCGGCCATCGTTCTGTTGGCGGATGCAGAGCCTCGATTTACAACGCCGTCTCTATAGAAGACTGCCAAAAGCTTGCGGACTTTATGAAAAAGTTCCAGCAAGAAAATGAGTAAAAAGGCTTTTCTATCGTGAAATAAATTTGTTATAATAACGAGAAATATAAAGTCATGACTCTTGCAATAAATGATCAGCCATATTATTGGAGAGTTCTAAGAGCTTAGCAGAGGAGAGCATAGAAATGAAAACAAAAGAATTAGTGATTATGTCATTGCTTGCAGCAATGGGAGCTGTTTTGCATACGATTTTCCCGCCCATCTTTTTCGGAATGAAACCTGATATGATGCTGGTCATGATGTTTTTAAGCATCTTCCTTTTTCCGAAGGTACAGCATGTCGTTGTGATCGCCCTAGTCACTGGGGTCATTTCCGCTTTGACAACAGGTTTTCCAGGCGGACAAATTCCAAATATGATTGATAAACCGGTGACAGCCTTTATCTTCTTAGCCCTTTTCTTATCTTGCCAGAAGATCAAGAACAAAGTCGTTCTGACCGCTGTACTCACCGCTGTTGGGACCGTCGTATCGGGCGTGATTTTCCTATCTGCCGCTTTACTGATTACTGGACTGCCGGCTGCGTTACCAGCACTTCTTGTAGGTGTTGTCCTGCCAGCAACTGTGATCAATACGATAGCTATGGTATTTGTCTTCCCGATTGCTCAGTCCATATTAAAGCGCGCAAGAATGATTGAAGTCGCTTAACGAATAACTGAACCTCTTCATTAGATGAAGAGGTTTTTTTCATGCTTCTATAAAAGAAAAAGGGTAAGCAGCAAAATGGAGAGCGAAATCCCTGCACCTGCTACACACACAATTGCTTTTTGTCTTAATACATGTTTTGGCGGATAAGACCCCGCATACCCAAGCTGCCTTACATAATGAATAGAACCACCTGCGAAAATCACACACATACACGTAAAAACGAACAGAAAGACAGACAACCTTCTCCCCTCCCTTTTCTTCAAAAGTATGCTAAAATAAAGCAAGCTATGTATGGAAGTTCAATGAAGCTGATCGTCAGCTCAGAGAGAACATGCGAATGTGTAAAATTTGACTAGAGGTGATTGGAATGGCTAGTGGACGTTCTTTATTAACAGGATTATTTGTAGGCGGTCTCCTCGGAGGTGCGGCAGTGCTCCTGACGACTCCCTCTTCTGGCAGAGATGTACGCGGAAAGATGAAAGACGGCTATGACAAAATCGAAGATACGCTGACAAGATTAAAAAGAGATGGACAAGCTTTAAAAGAGCAGATTGTTGAAACCGCAAAAGAAAGTGCTGAAGTCATTAAAGAGGTCGGAACTGAATTACAAACATCGATACAGCAATGGCGCGAGGAAATCAAACCTCATCAGCAGGACTTACAAAAGGAAATTCAGGAAATTGAGGAAAAGCTCAAACAACTGGAGAAAACCTTACAAAACTAATATACTCACAAAAAAATATTCGTTTACAAAAGTGTGCGGGGTGCGTATCCCGCACTTTTTTTGTTGAAAAAAGGTTATTTTGTCAATGTTTTTCATGACTTTTAAAAATTCTTGAATTTTCAGCTTTATTAATCTTTATTTTATTGGCATAATAGAATTACAAGAAAAAGAGAAGTAGGTGAAATGGATGAATCATTCGGAACAGCCTTTCGATGTAAAAGAAGCACTTTTATTCAGTCAAAGAATGGCCCAATTGAGCAAAGCTCTTTGGAAATCCATTGAAAAGGACTGGCAGCAGTGGATCAAACCGTATAACCTAAATATCAATGAACATCATATTTTGTGGATTGCGTATCAATTAAAAGGAGCTTCAATATCAGAAATTGCAAAGTTTGGCGTCATGCATGTATCAACGGCGTTTAACTTCTCTAAAAAATTAGAGGAAAGAGGATTTTTAAAATTTTCTAAAAAGTTAAACGATAAACGCAATACGTATATTGAACTAACGCCAAAAGGCGAAGAGACATTCCATAAACTACTCGAAGATTACGACCCGGCCCGAACTGGTATTGTCAAAGGCGCACAGCCGCTTCATGACATTTACGGAAAGTTCCCTGAAATTTTAGAAATGATGTGTATTATCCGAAACATTTATGGTGAGGATTTCATGGAGATTTTTGAGAAATCGTTTTCAAACATTGAGAAGGACTTTTTGAATGAACGTGGGAAAGTCACGAAAAAGCCTGAAGAACTTGAAGACTCAGCGGAGGAAAAAGCGGCTAAAGCAAATCAAATTGTTTAATGATCTTTATAAATTCATTCATTAACGGCTGAAACAGCCCTTGATCATGCAAAGCAAAAATCGTCTCATGAACATCCAGCTTTTCAATTAACTGTCCCGCAAACAGCGCAAGGAGATCGTCGAACATGACGTAGCCTTGTGCTTTTTGCTTGTCCATTTCATCTGAGAGCTCAGCACAAATACGCTCAATGTCCTTTGCCTCTTCTTTCGATACACGCTGCCGGATCAATAGCGCATAATATGGATAACGGCTCATATCTGTCACCGTCAGTAACAGTTCCATATAATATTCGAGCTGGCTCATTCGTTCCTCAATACTCATGTACGTTCCCTCTTTCTCTTAGTCACTCTATTTTAGCCGAAATTACTCATTGACGAAAGAGACGAACCTCCCCCTTATGTCTTTTTTTCTTGAAAAACCCAAAGTTTCCTCTCTTTATTCCATATGAATGTAACAATTTATTTTTTTTCTTGAAAACCATTGATTTTTATCCTCAGGAAGAGTAAATTATCTTGAGATATTCAATTAGTTTTTTTGAGATTGGAAGGATGAAAAATGAATTGTTGGAAGACCATTAATCTTGAAAAGGATTATGGTTATACGAGAATGATGATTTCAGCCATATGTCTTACTGTATTTTTTTTCATTATGGCATTTTTATGTTTTCAACTGACTCATCCTGAAACGAGACTCAGCAGTCACAATGCACCACTTTTTGTCGTGCTTTTACTTGCGACATTGCTTGTCCACCGCGTGGTTCACTTGATCCCAGTCATGAAACATAAGAAAAAAATGACGTTATTTAAACGAAATTGCTGGCAGCGCGTGCCTAAGAGAGTGATGCTTTTCTCACTGCTCAGCCCGTTTTGTGTCATCTCACCTGTTTACTTTGTTTTAGGAATGGCATTTCCAATGTACGCACACTATTTTATCATGATCGCAAGTATTCATGCAGGCTATTGTTTGCCTGACTTTTTATTTGCTTGGAAACTGCTAAAAGCGCCAAAATCATGCATCATTGATCAAGCCCAAGACGAGTTTGATATTTTAGTTGACCCAACTTCCTCATCATGAGGTTTTTAAAGCCAACTTCTATCTTTTTCATAAAAAATTTGGTAATGTAGTATGGGAATAGCATAGAGAGGGGGGATCTCCGATAGTTTTATTTTACTTCATTGTCTTTGCCGCGTTTATTGTGTATTCAATAAACAGGCTTACTAATACATTATGCCTTGTCAGAGAGATTCCTGAAGAACGGCAAGATAAGGTGTTTCGCTTTATCAATGTATCGATACTGATCTTACTGATCTCATCATTTGTTGAAATTACCATATCTATTTAAGATCAAAGCAAAAGCTGCCTGTTTGATGGCAGCTTTTTGTGTATGATGATCTATTAGCAAATCCACGATGCACCGATAATGATCAATAAGATGAATAACACGACGACTAGTGCAAAACCGCCAGCAAAGACTTCTCCTCCCATGTGAAAACACCTCCTGCCAGTTCTTCCTCTGTTCTAAGCTCAGTGTATGCAGAAAATTTTAAAACGTTTAGGCACCTGTCATCGTTTTAAAAAAGAACCGCCCGCACGCATGGCAGGACGGCTCCTTTCTGTTACAGCGATTTAATTAATAAAGATATGCTGCACCAACGATGATCAGCAAAATGAATAGCACGACCAATAAAGCAAACCCATTAGAATATCCTGCTCCCATATAATTCAGCCTCCTTTTTGTGATCAATATATGTGTATGTTGGTCGCAAAAATTTGACTAGACGAATGCCCTCCCATTTGCATTTCTTTTTACAGCATGTCACAATATGTTATGATACAAGCAATGATAAATAAATTGGAAAGATTAGGAGTGTTTTTTGAATGAAAAAAATGGCTTTAGCAGCTGTAACAGCAGTAAGTGTTTTAACTCTTGGCGCATGCAGTAGCGGTGACAAAGAAGTGATCGCAACAACAAAATCAGGAGATGTCACAAAAGAAGAGCTTTACACAACACTTAAGAAACAAGCAGGTGGAGATGCTTTAAACCTACTTGTTCAACAAAAGGTTCTTGCTGACAAATACAAAGTATCAGATAAAGAAATTGATAAGAAATTGGAAGAATATAAAAAGACACTTGGTGAAGATCGTTTAAAACAACTTCAAGATGAATTCGGAAAAGATTACATCAAAGATCAAGTAAAATATGAGCTGCTGACTCAAAAGGCTGCCAAAGCTAACATCAAAATCACTGACAAAGAAGTAAAAGCGTATTACGATGACCTAAAAGGGAAAATCCGCGCAAGCCACATTTTAGTTGCTGACAAGAAAACAGCAGATGAAGTAGAAAAGAAATTAGATAAAGGCGAAAAATGGGATGACCTTGTATCTGAATATTCAACTGACACTGCTTCAGCAGCACAAGGCGGCGATGTAGGCTGGTTCGCAAAAGATGGCCAAATGGATGAGAACTTCAGTAAAGCTGCCTTCAAACTAAAAGTAAATGAGATCAGCAAACCAGTAAAATCTCAATTTGGTTACCATATCATTAAAAAGACCGAAGAACGCGGTAAATACGATGACATGAAAGCAGACTTGAAAAAAGAACTGCTTGATCAAAAACAAGCAGATAACAATGAAATTCAAACGATCTTAAACAAATTGGTGAAAGATGCTGATGTGAAAGTAAAAGATAAAGAACTTGAAAATACATTCAAAGAAAAATCTGAGCAAACCACACAACAAACAACAAACCAATAATGAACGAAAAACCCCTCTACATGAACTTGTAGAGGGGTTTTTTTATTCTTATTGATTATGCAATCGAATGGTCCTCATGCTTCGCCGTTTCCTGGGATCGTTTCATTTGCTGTCCTTGACGTCTACGCTCTCTCTCCTGCTCCATTCGTTCAATAAAGATTTCTCCCTCTTTTTCAATAAAGGATTGATCAATCTCTTGCTCCTCTTTGGCTGTCGTCATTAATTTATAGGCACAAAAAATAATGCCAATGATACATGCATATACCCACCATGGAAAAAACAACATCGTCTTCGCCTCCTTTTTTAGGACAAACCTCTCTCCCTTTGTGTTACATGCTTATGCGAAAAGAAGACAAGTTATGAAAAAAAACGCCCGCATCAAACGGGCGTTTTATCATGATGATTCATTGTGAAAGGTTGGTTTATAAAACGAACGATTCTCTAGTGCAAAAATACGCTCTGTATATTCTCCTGGCTTCACATGCTCAAGCGCACGATCCATCATGTTCATTTTTGCATCTAAATTATCTATATAGTGGAGAATTTCCGCTTCCTTCACCATTGGTGGTTTAGGACTGCCCCACTCCCCTTTTCCATGATGACTCAGCACTAAATGCTGCAGAATCAGAATTTCCTCAGAATCAATGCCAAGCTCCTCTGCGGCTTTCGCAATTTCTGTCACCATAATAGAAATGTGGCCAATTAAGTTCCCTTCTACTGTATATGTGGTGGAGACAGGACCCGAAAGCTCTTTGACTTTCCCTAAATCATGTAGAATGATCCCTGAATATAAAAGATCTCGATCAAGTGATGGGTATAGATCAACAATGGATTTCGCTAAATGAAGCATCGATACCACGTGATAGGCAAGACCCGAAACAAACTCGTGATGGTTTTTCGTAGCTGCTGGGTAATCAGCGAATTCCTGTCCATATTTCTTCAGCAAATGTCTTGTGACACGCTGAATATTAGGGTTTTTCATATCAAAAATATATTGCATGATGGTATCCATCATATCGTGCTTTGGAATAGGAGCTGTTTCTAGAAAATCATCAATGCGGATTTGCTCGTTTTCAGCAACAGGACGTATATTCCTAAGCTTCAGCTGATTCCTTCCGCGATAATGATGAATATCACCTACTACCTTTACAATGGTTTGTGCGGCATATGTGAGTTCATCATTCTGCTTTGCATCCCATAGCTTCGCCTCAATATCTCCACTTTGATCTTGAAGAATTAACGTTAAAAATGGTTTGCCATTACTCGCAATCCCTTTAGTAGATGATTTAATTAATAAATGCAGGTCAACTTGTTCGCCGACGTCATAGGTCATGATCCCTTTAGCCATTCAATAAATGCTCCTTCCATGTTTCTGCTCATATAAGTATAACATAAGTCATAATTTGTCAATCATTCCACTGCTAAACTCGTAATCTGCCCGTTTTCCGCTACTTGTTTCATATAATGATGACAAGTGTAATAAAACAGCTGTGTTTCAAAACGAGTGAGTTCATTCATCAGCTCCAGTACCCTTTCTAGACGGACATGATCAAAGTGAACGAAACTGTCATCCATCATAAATGGGAGCTGACAATCTTGCTGGTGGGACAAAGCAAGTGCAAAACGAATCGAGAGATAAATCTGCTCACATGTTGCTTGTGAAAGCTCCTCCGGGCGGAATAGGCGTCCATCCCTCCGTTTCACAATCAGCCGGTCATCTTCGGCAGAAAATAAAATCACTTCATATCGATCATTCGTTAACGGCTGAATAAATCGGGAAGCTGTTTGGAGGAGTGCTGGTAGCCTCGTTTCTTTATGCTCATTGAGTTTCTCTCGAATGACGGAACGAACGAGCTGAATAGCCGCCCATTTTTTCGCTAGGTGCTTTGCCTGCTCCTGCTCTACAGCAAGCTGATGAGTCAAATCAGACACCGTACCTGATGCTTCTATTTGGCGTATTTCTACTGCTAATTCTGCCAAGCGCTTTTTCATATTCGTCACATTCTCTTGCATGTCATTCAGACGTCTTTTTGCTTGTGCACACTGCTCCTCAAGGGTGCGCAAACCTTTACGGACAATGACCTCTTCCTCATCTACATAACCGCTTCTGTGCAGCTCTTGGTTCAGCTGCTGCAAATTGTACAGTCGCTCCCGGTATTCTTTGGATAGATGAGACAGGACATGATAATCTTCTTTTGACGCTGCTTCTACTTTTTGAAAAAGCTCGTCCGTTTGTTTTTTATAATATTGAACTTCTCCTTCTAATGTTGTCAGCTGCTGCTCTACATGTTGAATGGATACGTGCAATGTCTGACGTTCTTTTTCTCTTTTTTCCTCATCTTTCAATATCTCTTGAAAGGCTGAGATATTCTCTTGAATGGTCCCTTCTTTTCTTTGAAGGAGACTCATGAGCGCTGAAACTCTTTGCTCGTAGGTCGATTGCTGCTGTGTGAGCATCTCTATTTCCTTGTTAAGCGCCTCATATGCCGCTGTATTCGCTTTTAATTGTTTCAAGATATGGAAAGCTTCCACAAGGAATGAGAGCTCTGAGGACAAACCTAGCTGCCTTCTCATATCTTCTACTTGCTGCTGTACAGGTTCCAGTTCCCGCTCCCAGTCTTCATATTGCTGTATCATTCTTTCGTATAAAAGCTCCTTTTGCTTCACTAGCGTTTCAGCTGAAGCTGTTTGAACGTGAAAGGAATGATAGGCGTTACTGTCGTTTGCTTCCCTCATCTGAGTCTGTTTAAGCACTGGATAAATAACGATCAAGATAAATACGGAAAATCCTGCAAACAGTAACGTCACCCAGCTCTCTGCTAAAACGAATAAAGTCGTGAGAATGACAGCACATAGCACGAACATCAGCGGGAATAACCACACTCTGGAATGATTCTGTTTCACTGTAGCCCTTGTGCCCCTGACATCTTCTGCATCTTGCTGTTTAACGGGCTGTTCCTTTAATCCTTTTAGAGCGGTTTCCGCTTCTTCTAGCTCATGTCTTGCATGATCAAACCGGTCATCGAGCTGCGTTTTCCTATCCATTAAACGAACGTATTGGCTCACAGCCTCTTTTAATTCCCACTCAAAGTCAAGTGAATCATCCAGCTGGTCAAGCTTGATTGGACGCTGCCACTTCAGCTTCGCTGATGCTTCTTCTATTTTTTGTTTCAAAGAATTCTGCTCTGTTTTCCCTTCTGCTAAGCGTTTCTTCACAAGTTCAGCATCAGATGATTCAGCTATGACCTGCTTCATCTCCAATACCGTATCCTTGTCATAGAGTGGCTGAACTTGCGTGAGCGACGTTTGCAAATGATCTAATTTTTGTTTCAGTGCCGTCAATTGCGCCTTTTTTGGGTGAAGGTGTGATTCTAATTTATCAAGTTCATGCGCGGTTTCCGGTCTAAACCGCTTGACTCGTTCTGGATAACTAGCCAAATCTTTTTTTAACTCTATCTTTTTTTCTATCATAGGATAAAGTCGAATATGTTCAGTCAAATGCTGAATCTCTTTTTCAGTCTGTCTCATTTCATGCTGAAGCATTTCTACCTTCTCGGTTAATTCAGCTTGTTCTTTTTTCTTTTCGGTATACCGACTTTCTACCAATTTGGCCTGTTTCAACTTACCTGACAGCTCTTTTACATGATCGAGCTGCTGATTTAATTCAGGCTTACGTCCATTCGGTTTAAAAAGCTGCTCCTGCTGTTTTAGCAACCTACTGTCCATTTTGGATGCCGCATCTGAGCCAAACAAACTTGAAAAGAGTAGAAATTCCCCTATTTGATCTTGATTTAATGCTTGTACATTTTGCAGACCAAACACGTCAAAAGAATAGATCGATTGGTATAATCTGCGATCCGTTCCCTTTAACATCGCATGTAGAAAAGCTTCATCTTTCACTTCACCATTTGGAAGCAACACCTGAGCTTGGCCGCCATGATCAGATGTTCTTTCAATATGAATCACACCTAATTCCTCATCTAAACACGTAAGAGAACCACCATAAAACGAGCCATGCTTTGGCTTATACATATGGCTTTTGGAAAAACCAAATAACATCGATTCAATAAACGCCTTCAATGTCGTTTTCCCCGATTCATTCAGGCCATAAACTAACTGAAAACCGTCATCAGAAAAGTGGAAGGTTTGATTGGAAAATTTCCCGAAATTCGCAATATGGAGTGAACGTATTTTCATCATGCCTCTCCTTTTCTCATAATTGCTTCAGCTGTTCTGCCAGCAGCCTTTGTGCCTCTTCTTTAATATCGATCTCGTCCTCTTTTGTAAGAGCTTTTCCTGCTTTTCTATAGGTTGGATGACGCTTGATCGGTAAAAGCAGCTCATCATACGCATCAAACTCGGCAATTTCTGCTGTTAGTTCTGTCAAAAAAGAATCTTCTGGATAGACGGCATCTTCATGTGTCCGGCAGTCAATCGACATCACCCAAACAAACAAGTCTTCATCTTCCTCCTGTTCATGAAGTACAGCCATCAGCTCCTCAAGCACTTCAAGCTGCGTGAGCTCCATATAAGCAGGAGCATCGCCAGTTAGTACGATTTTCACAAAATGAGGAACACCTCTCTCTTTCAGTCCACTCATCTTTTTGTCCACAAGTGTCACAAGATCGGTCATATGAGCGGTATGTGTGATATCTATTGTCAATGTCTCAAAGATGACATCTGAACAGCTCATAAACTCCGCTCTTTGAGCATCTTCAGATAGGTAAACGACATAACAGCCTTTCTCTCCTGTTTCTTTTATATGTCTTCCTTGCACGTTTCCAGGATAGATCACCATTGGATCTTCATGCAGAAGAGCCCGCTTATGAATATGTCCAAGCGCCCAATAATCAAAATCCCGCGCTAGAAGCTGCTGAAGCTGAAATGGTGCATACGCATCATGCCCTTCTTGACCTGCTAATGTGCCGTGAAGCATGGCAATATGATAGGGGGCATCTGTTTTTTTTTCATAATAAGGTGTCATATTTTCATGGACAGCCCGCTCTTTGTAGCTGAACCCGTAAATACTTGCCACAAGCTGACCTTCTCTATAAAAGGCTTGCTCACTTGGCGTACTGCTCAAAAAAACGTGAACATTCTCTGGCCACTCAATTGGTGTCCATTCACCACCTAAATGATCATGATTACCATAAATAATAAACACTTCAATCCCGTGTGATTGCAGCTGAAGAAACTGATTTCTTAAAAAAAGTTGTGCTTTTAGGCTGCGATTCGATTCGTCAAATAGATCTCCGCTAAGCAGCATAAAGTCTACTTCTCGATCAATTGCAAGTTCAAACATGTTCTTGGCACTTTGAAATGTACTTTCTTTCAACCTCTTAAAAATTCGGTTCGGTATATTGGACATTCCCGCAAACGGACTATCTAAATGAAGATCTGCGGCATGAATAAAAGTGAGCTTCGTCAAACGTCTATCTCCTTGTACGTTACTGTAGTTATCCATATTTTATCACGCCGTTTTTACGAATGCACGTTCTATCGCTCTTATTCTAAAAAACACATTTTTAGGGGTAAAAAAAGAGGTTTTAACTTCCTCCTTGTATAATTCATTAAAAAACAAGAAGAAAGGGAAGATCAGAGATGGAGAAAACCTACTTTTTGACTGTATTTGATTCGTCAGGTGAAACCTTATTAAACGAAAAAATCACCACAGATAGTGATGAAAAAGCAAAAGAATTAGGACGTCATCGTTTAATCGAACAACAATACACAAAGCATTCTCACCGGCTCGTAAATGATGCAGGTAAACTTCTTTTATTTGAACGTTAAAAAAGCCGGCATCCGCCGGCCATTCATTCTTCTATTTAATGAAACACAGGACGTCTTTTTTCCAAAAACGCTTGAACACCCTCCTGATGATCACGGCTTTGTCTCAGTCTAGCTTGTGCAGCACGCTCTTTTTGAAGAACGGCTAACAGCTGTGATTCTGACTGCTGAAAATAAATCATCTTTGTTTCAACAAAGGCTTGAAGCGGCATATTTAAAAACGTCTTGACGCACGCTTTCTGATACGTATCCACCTCATCTTGAAACACGCCGTCTGCAAGGCGAAGCTTGAGCGCTTCTTCAGCCGGCAGCTTTTGCCCGCTCCAAATCAATTGTTTAGCGGTTTGCTCACTAACTCTTTTGGTGAGGAAAAAATGCCCTCCGCCATCTGGGATTAACCCGATTCCATTAAAGTTCATGGCAAGTTTAGCATCTTGATGCATAAACAAATAGTCACAGCTAAGAGCAAAGCTAAAAGCAAGACCAGCCGCTGCCCCGTGGACAAGTGCAATCGTCACTTTTTTCATACTGGCTAAAGAAAGTGTAATTCCCTCGATCAGATCCATCACGCGATGAAAATCTTCTTCACGATCTTGCTTTAGCATCATTCCAATATCTCCGCCTGCTGAAAACCCTTTGCCCATCCCCTTGAGTACAACAATTTTCGCACTGCTCTCACTCGCTCTATCACACGCTTCCTTCAATTCAGCAAACATGTCAACATGAAACGAATTATACGCTTCAGGCCTATTGAAAACGATTTCAAAAATATCCCCATCTACCTGACAATTGATATATGTCATCATCCATTCCCCTCTTTCTTTTCAAGCTCATCACTTACTTCAATTTCCATCAAGTAATTCCTTTTCCTCTACATAAAAAATTTCAAGATCAACTGATACTAAAATAAGCATAATTGTTGAAACGAGAAATATATTTTTATATAGTAAAATAAGAAATAAAACATCATATGAAAGGGGGAGAATGATTGATAAGAAGTTCCATATGTATATTGATTAGCTGCATCGTCATGTTTTCTCCCTTTTCAAATGTCGTTTTTGCTTCACAAGCAGAAGCGAGCACACCCAGCCTGATTTCTCCATCGATTTATGATGAAGAAATCAATGCTGTGAAGACACCTCCGTTTTCAAAAAAACATGCCGCATCTCTTCTGTTAAAACAGAGGTTATCAATGGGCGCTTCAAAAGCTTTTCTTGTAAAGCTTGCATCAACCACAGCGTTATCTATTGATTTATGTTTTTTAGAAATGAAGTGTGCGATCCCCATTATGTACCAATCAAATTACCTCGACTGATTCATTTTATTTCATCCGTACTCACTATATGAAAAACAAAACCTATCATATTCGGAGGGATAAAATGAACATTAAAGAAAATGATCTTCCTGGGATTGGAAAGAAATTTGAAATTGAAACGAGAAATAGAGAAAAGATGACGATTGTGATTCATGATGATGGCAGACGGGAGATTTATCGTTTCGACGATGAAGATCCAGATGAAGTACTGTCCACCATTTCTCTCGATGATGCTGAAGCCCGACAAATTGCTGCCATTATTGGCGGTATGGTGTATAAGCCGCAAGCACTTGAAACGATTGAAATGGCGTTCAATGATTTGATCATTGAATGGTTTAAGGTAGAAAAAGACGCAAAAGCGGTTGGACATACACTCGGCGATTTAGATGTGAGACAAAATTATGAAGTCACCGTCATTGCGATCATTAAACATACAAATGAAAAATTACTCAACCCCGGTGCCGATTCGATTATTCAAGCAAATGATACGATGGTCATTTCAGGCGAAAGAAAACACTTGAAGCGATTGATACGTGATTTTCTTTCTAGAGGGGGAGAGTGATGAATGGATCATTTAGTCTTTGAAGTTGGAACGGCGCTTATTCTCATCGCCATTGCCAGCTTAATCGCCAATAAAATTAAATTTTCTATCATTCCTTTTCTCATTGTCCTCGGGATGGTTGTTGGTCCGCATGCACCAACCATCGGGATCATTGATTTGAAGTTTATCGAGAGCACCGAGATTATTTCGTTTTTTGGTAGAATGGGTGTCCTGTTCCTTCTATTCTACCTCGGGCTTGAGTTCTCTGTCGGCAAACTCATAAAATCGGGTAAATCCATTGCAGTCGGCGGATCTATTTATATTTTGATCAACTTTAGCTTAGGATTGCTTTATGGGTTTATCACAGGCTTTGGATTCCTTGAAGTTCTCATTATGGCAGGCGTTATCACCATTTCATCCAGCGCCATTGTCGCCAAAGTCCTTGTCGATTTAAAACGGACAGCGAACCCTGAAACAGAGTTAATTCTTGGGATTATTATGTTTGAGGATATTTTTCTCGCCGTTTATTTATCTGTCGTATCAGGTCTTGTCCTTGGAGATGCCACGTCCGTTGGCGGTGCCTTATTATCTATTTTAATCGCTTTTGGTTACATGATGATTTTCTTTATCATCGCGCGTAAGCTGCCAAAACTATTAAACAAACTATTCGATATCCGTTCAAATGAAGTATTTATCATTGTCATTTTTGCCGCTTTGTTCTTCGTGGCTGGTTTTTCAGAGACGATTCATGTCGCAGAGGCCATTGGCGCTCTCTTACTCGGTCTTGTGTTTTCAGAAACAGAGCACTCAGACCGCATTGAACATCTCGTTGTTCCTTTTAGAGATTTCTTTGGCGCCATGTTCTTCTTCAGCTTTGGACTAAGTATTGATCCATTTACATTAGGAGATGCCTTCTGGCTTGCGATCGGTGCTGTCATTCTCACCTTGATCGGGAACTTCACCGCCGGGATGTTTGCTGGAAGAAGAGCCGGTTTCTCTCATAAAGCCTCTTCTAATATTGGATTAACCATCGTATCAAGAGGAGAGTTTTCCATCATTGTAGCCGAACTTGGGATTGCAGGCGGGCTTGCCGCTACATTGAAGCCATTTGCTGCATTATATGTATTAATCCTTGCGATTTTAGGACCGCTAGTGACGAAAGAATCAAAGCGTATCTATCAAATCCTAAACAAAATCTTCAAATGGAAAACTGAAAAACCAAAAGTAAAAAGAGAAACAACCATTTAATTGAAAAGGGCCCTGTGCAGGGGCCCTTTTTTATATCTATTCAAATTGCTGAAATGCTGTTTCTTGCTTCACTTGTTCTTTCGTATCCCCGCGAATGGTTCGGATGACTTTTTGATTGCGGTAGATCGATAGTTTTAAATTGGTCGCCGCTGTTCCATGAGAGTGATCGAGGTTCGTGAATGTAAAGAGATGATGAGACCGTTTGTCTTTAAACACAAGCCTGAAGTCATCTGTCACTTTAAAATGCTTATCGCTCTCCCATTCAATCAATGGTTCATATACGCTAAACCATTCCGGAATATTAGGCGTATATCCTGTAGCCAATACCACATGATCGGCTGTGATTTTCTTTTCTTTCTTGAGCTGCCATTGTTTCAAATGCAGCTCTACCTGCTGCTCATCCTCCATATGTATCGCTTCAAGCTCCGTCATTGGCTGAATGAGTACAGAAGGCTCTTCTCCTGAAACGGAGCGATGGTACAATTCCTGATAAATACGAGAAAGCGTCGATGCATCTATGCCATTCCTTAATCCTGCCAGTCTAGGCAATGTGTTCATCCGTTCTTCATAAGGAAGGGAATGAAAATATTCAACATACTTAGGTGTAAATAGCTCCTGACCAAGCTCCGCTGTCTCTAGTTCTCTAAATTCACTTGAACGTGTAAACCATGAAAGCTGCTGTCCTTTCTTCTGATGCTGAAGCAGGTCTAAGAAAATTTCAGCTGCACTCTGACCTGAACCAATCACCGCCACCGTTTCAGCTTCATGAAGTTCTTTTTGTTGATCCACATAACGGCTGCTATGGGTCACATGCGGCAACGCAGCTTCTGGCACATCGACAGGAATCATCGGCTTGCTTCCCGTTCCAAGAACGACATGTTTTGCACGATATTCAGAAAGCGCCCCATCTTTCAACCGCCGAACTTTTACAAGATACCCGTCTTCACAGTCGGTCACTTCTTCCACCTTCATCCCGAACTGACAGCTATCTAATTCACCTGCAACCCATGATAAATACTCATTGAATTCTCTCCGGGGGATATCAAATTGTTCAAATGTATAAAATCGGTGAAGCCTGTTTGATTCATGTAAATAATTTAAAAATGTATACTTGCTCCTTGGATTAGCCATTGTCACAAGGTCCGCTAGAAAGGAAACTTGTAAGTCCGTTCCTTTGATGAGCATACCAGGATGCCAAGCAAATTCGGTTTCCTGTTCAAAAAAACAGCATGCCACATCTTCATACTCCTCTAATAAAGCGGCCAATCCTAAATTTGCTGGCCCAATCCCAATTCCGATCACATCCATCATATGTACACCTGCTTTATCTTTTTACCCCCTATATACCCTTTTACAAATGAAAAAAACACTGCGTCACCGCAGTGTTTACATGTGAGAAACAAATAATGACTCAAGAAACTGAATCTTCTCTTCCGTATAGTGCTCATAACGATCATTATAAGACTTTGGATCTTTTGGATTGGCATACTGCGTAATTTTTCCGGTTCGCGGATCAATGAATTTACTCGCAGCGCCGCATCCAATGCCAATGATCGTCTGCACCTCTTCCATAATGATAATATTATACAAACTTTCCTGTCCATCTAACGAATACCCGACATTTTCGAGATTCCCCAAAATGTTTTTTTGTCTGTATAAATAGTACGGATGATAGTCATGTGCCTTTGTCCAAGCAACCGCTTCATCCATCATACGTGTGATCTCTTCTCGGTCTGCCACTTGATACTTTTCCTTATTGCGGGTCATTTCAGACGCTCTCTTAAAGGAAAGTGTATGCACCGTTAAAGATTCGGGCTTCAGTTCTTCTGTCTTGTACAAGGAATGTTGGAATTCCTTTAGCCCTTCTCCTGGCAGCCCGATGATTAAGTCCATGTTAATATTATTCATGCCATACTGCCTTGATAAATGATACTTTTCAATCGTTTCTTCCACACTATGGTGCCGGCCAATCGCTTTCAATGTTTCATTCTCATATGATTGCGGATTGATACTAATCCGGTCAATATGATAACGGTTGAGCACTTCCAGCTTATCAGGTGAAATCGTATCAGGTCGTCCCGCTTCTACAGTGACTTCCCGAATATGTTTCACATCTGGAAAAGAGCGATACATCTCCTCATACAGCAAATCCATTTCTTCTGCTGTAATACTCGTTGGAGTACCTCCGCCAAAATAAACAGTCGTCACTTTAATCCCATGTTCCTTTAACCATTCGCCCATTTTTTGCATCTCATAATGCAGCCCAAAAAGAAACGTTCCCACTCTTCCAGCTTGTCCTTGAATGGCATAAGCAGGGAACGTGCAATAAGCACATTTTGTTGGACAGAAAGGAATACCGATATAAATACTCACTTCCTCCTGTAGATCGTACAGATCTGGAATAGCTTTGATTTGACGATCAACAATCTCCTGCATCAAATGGATCTTTTCATCATGAATCAAGTAATCGCGCTTTAACGCTGCATGTGCTTCTTCCTTTGTCATGCCTTCTCTTAGCATCTTATGAAGTAATTTCGTAGGGCGTATCCCCGTAAGAATCCCCCATTTTTGCGTCATTCCTGTATATTCCTGAAGCAGATGTAAATAAACAGACAACACAGTGTTTTTGATTTGCTTCCAGCGCTCTTTTTCATTCAAGCTCTCTGGCATCTCTCTTGTAAAACGACTCGTCATATCTGATCCAGCAATATGGCCAGAAGCCTCCACCATACCGCCATTTTCTTTCCAATCAAACACCATCACTAGGCCATCGTTTGCTTCACCGGAATCAAACAGCACTTCACTATCTTCTTCAAATAAATTGGCTATATTGACAAGCGGTCGATGAAATCGTTCATCAGACAGCCCTTTAACTAAAATTCGCATCGTATCACCTTTATCTTCAAACTTGTTTCATTTTACAAAATTCATCTAGGAAAAGCAATGAAGAGAACAGACGAAGGCCCTGCCATTTCTTAATAGACAGGGCCTTCATTATATTATCGTTTAATATCAAATTGATGTAAAAAACCTTCCCTTTGCTGCATTCTAAAGTATTCTTTGATCATATAAGCAACACCCTGTTCATCATGAGAACGTGTCACCCAATCGGCTTTACGTTTGACCGAATGAGGTGCATTCCCCATCGCAACGCCTAAGCCAGCTAACTCAAGCATCGGGATGTCGTCTGTCCCGTGACCGATCACGACCGTATCTTCTAATGTAAAACCTAGTGCTGAAGTTAAAAGAGAAAGTCCTGCTTCTTTCGATACCCCTTTGCATACAATGTTCATTTTCTCATCACTGATCTTAATCAGATCCACAGATGGGAATGCTTGTTGAATGGTTGTGTGGATTTCAGGCTGAAGTGCTGCCGTCGAATACACTTCAATGACAGGTGTGCTAACCGGTTCATCCATGAGCATATCACTTAATGATTCAACAAATTGAACGGGATAGAAAATGGGATCAGATGGATGAATCAACGTTTTTCCCATCAGTTGAGACTGTGTTTTTTTCCGATTGCCGATTGAGAATTTTTCATGTAACAAGCGAACATTACAATCAAAGCTTTCAAGGATCTGCACAAGATTAAATGTTTTCTCTTCCGTTAATTTCTTCACATGGAGCGGCTCATCAAGCTTATCAGCGATAAATGCACCACTATGCGTCACAAGAGTTGAAGTTGGTATTTTCAACGCCTTGGCAATTTTTTGTGCAGATCGAAAATGACGGTTGGTGACAATCGTCACGTAAACCCCTTTTTTCTTAACATATTCCACAGCTTCTTTTGTAGCGGAATGGATTTTCCCATTGGAACGAAGTAACGTTCCATCTATATTGAGTGCAAGTAGCTTTTTTGACACTGAGGCATCCCCCTTCTTGATGACTGTACTTACGATGAGGATATGCCCTAGCTTAGCGCTTTAGAACATGCAGTTGAAGCAGCCCTTGTTTTATGCCTAATCGCAAATAAAAAAAGCCTACCCCTAGGCTTTTTTTTATGTATGGTTTGGATGCGTAACAATGGCGTGATGAAGCTCCCCATGATCCCCTCATCTTTCACACACCAAAGCATTGCTTATATCATATCCCCTTATGCTTTGCTTTTCTCCCAGAAGCGCTTCTCTCTCATTTGACTCATCGTCGTAAATCCAAAGTGGAACGCACCCAATTCATCACGATAGCGCTTTTTGAAAGCACTTTCAATAAGTATTATCGCAGAATTTACGAGCTTCGACAACCCTTTTTTTAAAGATATACAAGCGGCGATATGAATGAAAAAAAGGGCGAATATGATCGCCCTTTCAATTAATTTTCTTCTGCATTTCCATAAAGCTCTTCAAGAGGCTTCATGATAATTTTATTTAATTCACCGATGAGAACACTTACGCGTTGTTCTGCTTCCATCAACTGAGAGATTTTATCGTGCTGCTGCACAAGTGCAACCGTTTTTTGCGCTTGCTCTACTTCTTCTTGTGTAATCTCTTGACCAGTCATTTGTTTTTGTTGAAGGTTTACTTGAATGTCACGGAAGTTCTCAAACATTCTTTTAGAGGACTCATCCCCGTTTACCTCATCATAAAGATTTCTTAACGCTGAATATTCTTCGCTATGACGCAGTGCTTTTTCAAGGTCATATGCAACATCATAAAGATTTACAGACATGTTATGTCTCCTTTCTATCCGTTATCACCGATATGGATCGGCGGACACCACTCCACTATAACAAACTATGGCTTTCGTTTCACATATATACAATAAATTCATCGAAATTTCTCGATCTTGCCTTAGAATAAGGTGACAAAAATCGCTTGGACAGCACCGATCAATCCACCTAAAAGACCGCCTAAAAATGTGATCATCTTCAGCTCCTTATTAGATATGCTGATCACAAGCTCTTCCATTTTTTCAAGCGGGAAAAGTTCAATTTGTTCACGAATAATTTCTTCAAATTGGAGCTTTGCGAGCAGTCCCTCAAGCGCATTAGATGCGGCTTCAATCCCTTTATCAATGAGAGATGGAGCAAATTTGGTCTTAAGATCATCCGCTACTGCACTGATGTAAACTCCTACTGGTCTATCTAACAGCACCTTTGTAGAAAAATGTGAAAGCAATTGCTTTTTCACACTAAATAGAAGCTCTTTCACATTCCATTTTTCATCAAGCTCATGTAAAGAAAATTGCTTTACCTTGTCCCATTCTTGAACAAGTAGATCTGATAAAAACCTTTTTGTCTCTGCATTCTTTAAGAACTTCATCATTTCAGGATGCACGCGATCAATTAAGCTTGAATTCCCTAAAAACATTTGGACCATACTGCCAAGCATTCCTCGTTCTTTTAAGAAATCATCTATCATATGACCGAGTCTTGCTTTTCCCTCATCACTTTCAAAGTAATGAATGCCTCTCTTTAAAATATAATCTGCGGCATCTGGAATTTTGGATGCAAGCTTATTTTCTACATCCTGTGGTAGCAGCTCAGACAACGTTTGCTGATCATACTTTTCAAGCAGTGAGTGGAGCTTATGATCAGTCCACTGATGAAGCCATGCGTCAGCTTTAACGTCAGCCTGTGAAAAACCGTATTTTTCTAACATAGAGAAAACCGTCATTTCCATATCAGCACCTTTATCAATATATCGGTGCACTGCCTGCAATATCTCTTGCTTTGCCTCTGATGATTCAAATCGTTTTTTAATACCCTCTGGCGTTAGTAAATGCTCCATCACCATGACGCCAACCTGCTTGGCTACTTCATCTCTTCTTTTAGGAATGAGACCCGGTGTAAATGGGAGCTGCTTCCCAAATAAATAATATGGCTTATACGGACGAAAAAGCATTTTAATCGCGAGATGGTTTGTTGCTGCCCCTATCACTGCACCTATCACAATCATAAAGATAAACGTTGTGAATATATCCAAAGTCGTCATCTACCTTTCAAACAACACCTGAAGTTTATTGTTTTAATCTATACGTATTATAGTTGTTGTCAAGAGTCCAAGCAAATGAAGCATTCAATATGACATATGAGACAACGATCTGTCGTAATGATATAGGAACGCCAAGTTTATGTAAAATCAACAAAAAGTGTTTTTCAGATGTTAAAAAAAGAATTTGAAAAGTAGGTGTTGTTTCATGACGTCAACGCTCGGCATTGTCACTCTTTCTCCGAAGCATGAAGAAGCATTCTCACATCAGCTTGCCAAAGCAGCCTCTTCTTTTGATTTAGAAGTTGTTCGTTTTTCACCTCTAGATTTAAAGCCTGCTTCAAATGTCATTCACGGTCAAAAATTTAAGACTGGCAAAGGATTTGAAGCGTCAGAATTTCAGATTCCTGACTTGATTTATGATCGTTGTCTTTATCAGCATGACGCACAATCTAAAAAAGCAAAACCTATCATGAATTGGTTAAAAAAGTATCCAAAAACCGTTTTTTTGAATACTGGAATTTCAAATAAAATGCGGCTATTCGAGCAGCTCCGTCTCCTCCCTTCTTTACAACCATACTTACCTGTCTGCTCTCTATTGACAGAGCCTTCAGACCTGCTCAACTTGGTCAGAAAGGGCGGATATTGTAAAATACAGCCGCTTTCTCAACAGCACGCAGCACCCTCTTGCTTCATTTCTTTAAAAGACAAATCACTCATTACTGTGCAGCTAAACGCTAAGCAAATCATCACCTTTTCACATTCAGCAGAGGTTGAACGCTGGTGCAAAAAGTATATCGGCCGATCTTTCCTTCAATTTTTTAACACGAATGATCAAAAAGACGTTATATTCAATGAAATTAGGATTTTTCTTATAAAAAATTCACAAAATCAATGGAATAGCATGGGGATTCATACAAAACCATCAGTAGAAAACAGCCTTTTAAGCAATACACAAAATTCCATTCATGTGGTAGCCTTTGATCACTATTTAAACTCATTAAAGCCACACATCAAGGAGCTGTTGTTAGATGATATTGCCTCCATTCAATCATCTCTTCCAGCGTTTATAGACAAAACTTTCTCACCGTGTATTGAATTCGCTATAGACTTGCTTCATACAAATGAAGGCAGACTTTTCATCTCAAATGTAAGATCAAAGCCAGGACGATCCTCTTTTTTAAAAGCTTACCCTGAGAGGGAGAATCAATTGATTCAGACCATACTTGAACATGCCAAATCGATGATGGCTGAAGAAAAGGAGGTTCCTTATGAAGAGAAAACGCTACATCATCGCTCCTCATTCAGCAAGTGAAAAAACAGTATATCTCCCTGCTCAGTTTAAAGAGCAGGAGGCAATTTTATCTATTGCTTTAGGTTCTTGTTTAGTAGATGATTTCGCCATTTCCTATCATCATCAATCTCAAATGATTTTATTATCAGAAGACCTTTATCGCGCTTTATTCATTCCATACAAAACGAAAGCTGATGTCATATTAGTTCAACATACACTCTATATAGGACCTCTCATCGGCATTTTCACTGCAGGATTCGAACAAAATACAGCACCTTTAGGCGCAAGATCTTCCTATTTTATGAAATTGCTGCAATCTTGCAGGCAGCATGCTGGTTTTGCATATCTTTTTGGTACTCATTCTATCGATTGGGATAAAGGAATAGTAGAAGGTTTGCTTTACCAAGAGGAGCGCTGGGTAAAAAAGCAGATGCCCCTCCCATCCGTTGTTTATGACCGGCTGCCTAATAGAAAGGCTGCTCAGTCGGCATTCATTCAAGAAACAAAACGAAAACTCACTCAAGACTACGATATCCCTTGGTTCAACCCTTATTTTTTTAATAAATGGGACATTCATGAACAGCTATTAACAGATGAAAAAACAAGCTCTTTCTTACCACATTCTATACGATTAGATCCTGTTGATGCTTTAAATAAAATAGAAACACTCCTTCATATGCATCATGTCATTTATTTAAAACCAACAAACGGCAGTCACGGAGACGGGATTTATCAGTTAAAGAAGACGGAAAACGGGGTCACTGTCTGCTCAAATAAAGGGAAATCCACTTCATATCATTCCGTAGACCATTTCGTAAAAAAACTGCGGGAAGATTGTGCAATTCACGACTTGATTGCACAACAAGGCATTGAGCTTCTTCAAATAGACAATCAACCACTGGATTTTAGAATTCATACGAATAAAAATAAGTATGGTCATTGGACTGTTACAGCCGCTGCTGGAAAAGTTTCAGGAGATCACACTGTCACAACCCATCAACTGCATGGTGGTTCAGTAAAAACACTGTATGATATCTTTCCTGATGCAGAGAAACGTTTGAAGGTTTTGCAAGAGCTCTCTGATACTGCCCTCGCACTTAGTCGTGTGATAGATGAAAAAATGCCCGGTCTGATTGGGGAAATTGGTTTTGACTTAGGTATTGATCACTTAGGTGCTATCTGGATGTTTGAAGCCAATTCTCGTCCAGGCCGCGAGATTTTTCTGCATGCACCATTGAAAAACTCAGAATGGCTGATTGGGAAAAGAATCGTTGAATACGCATCTTACCTAACACAAATGGCTCTTACTCCTATAGACCATGCAAACGCCTATTGATGTTTTCTTTTCATGTCTCTGAAATCTGTGCTTTCCCTATGCTCTTTTCATCAGATGAGATACAATAAAACCAAGTTCAAGGTTGTTTCCGTATTGTCGTGTGTATTTATTGTTTCATCAATAAAAGCAAGGAGGCAATGATGATATGATTTCTCATTTTCAATGGAAACCTCTCTTTAAAAAAGCGCAATTACCTGGTTGGAAAATATCCTTTTTTCATAATGGTTCACATTATGAAGGCATTTATCACAAAACGGGTGATATTGAATGGGGCTCTCAGCTTCCGCCTCATGAAGTTGAACCAACCTTAAAAGAAGAAATCCACGAATTAATGCTATTCCATGTGTATGATTAAACTGTTTAAGGAGCCTCGCCATGTTAGAAAAGCTAAAACTTGTTTACGGACACCATATCATCAGTTCACCAACAAATGATAAACAAACTCTCTGGTATCAAACAGACGAAGGCGAAATATTCGGAGTAAACAAAACGGAGCTAACAGAAAGGGAAACGCTTCTTCTCAATTCATTCCTCACACCAATTGATGTACCTCATACGCAGGAAACGGAAGAAGAACAGAAATGGTACAGCTATCTCTTTGAAAACAAATCAATCACCATCGATCACTCCGTCCGTGTTCATTTTTTTAAAATGGATCACCAAGCAGAACAAAGGCAGCAAATAAAAGAGGCTGTGAACAGCAGCCTCGAACATATTCATTTCATATGGACAGGCACTGAAACAGCTATGCTCATTCAAACAAACGCCACATCAGAAAATGGTCAACTTGAACAACTACATGATTTGTCTCAAGCCATCACAAGTGATTTTTTAACAGACGTTGTCTTCATGCAAGGACAGCTGCATTTGCCAAATGAAAATTTAAAAAAGAGATTATTGAATGAACATCAGCTCTTTTTATGGCATCTGAAGCAAGGAAAACTTAGGTCAGGGGTTGCAACATTTTATCAATGTGTACCTGCTTTCATTCGCCATGATACAGACATGGTTTCTGCCGCTATATCAGATGCATTTATAGAAATAATCTTTGATCGGGACGTTTACAGAACTCTCATGACCTATATGCAATGTAATTTAAATGCATCGCAGGCAGCAAAAGCTTTATATGTTCATCGAAACAGCCTTCAGTATCGGATTGATAAATTTATTGAACGGACAGGACTAGATATACGGCATTTTCAAGAAGCGTCAGCTGCTTATTTCATGATGAATCTTCTCGATCTTTCTTAAATGATCCTATCATGAGCACCTTGCCTAAAAATGAAAATAAGATATTGTGCACGTTGTCCATTTACAGACACCCTTCCTTTTTATACACTTCATTTATAAGTAAAGCGCTTTCAAAAAAGGACTGGGAGGCTACCACCTATGGCTGAAATGATGCTGAATCAAATTTATAAAGTGTACGATAACAAAGTAACAGCAGTAGATAACTTTAATCTACATATTGAGGATAAAGAATTTATTGTGTTTGTTGGTCCATCTGGCTGCGGAAAATCAACAACCCTCCGCATGATTGCAGGCCTTGAAGAAATTTCACAAGGGGATTTTCTATTAGACGGTAAGCGAATGAATGATGTGGCACCAAAAGATCGGGATATTGCGATGGTTTTCCAAAACTATGCCTTATACCCTCATATGAATGTGTACGATAATATGGCTTTTGGATTAAAGCTTCGAAAATTTCCTAAAGCAGAAATTGATGAGCGGGTACGAAACGCTGCGAAAATATTAGGGCTTGAACAATACTTAGATCGAAAACCTAAGGCATTGTCTGGAGGTCAAAGACAGCGTGTTGCACTTGGAAGGGCCATTGTGCGCGATGCAAAAGTCTTTCTTTTGGATGAACCTCTTTCTAATTTAGATGCTAAACTTCGTGTTCAGATGCGTGCCGAAATTTCTAAACTTCACCAGCGGCTGCAGACGACATTCATCTATGTCACACACGATCAAACAGAAGCCATGACAATGGCTACTCGGCTTGTTGTCATGAAAGATGGCTTTATTCAGCAGGTTGGCGCACCAAAGGATGTGTATGAAAACCCAGAGAATGTCTTTGTAGGAGGATTTATTGGCTCTCCAGCGATGAACTTTTTTACAGGAAAACTGTCTGACGGAGCCATTGCCATTGGGAATACGCACATTCGTGTACCAGAAGGAAAAATGAAAGTATTACGCAGTCAGGGCTATATCGGAAAAGATGTGATTCTAGGCATCAGACCAGAAGATTTCCATGATGAGCCTGTGTTTATAGAGGCTTCTGAGGGAACAAAAATTGAAGCAAACGTAGAAGTGGCTGAATTAATGGGAGCCGAAACGATGCTTTATTCTTCTCTCGCTGGTCAAACGTTTATTGCACGAGTTGATTCTCGCACAGATATTCAGGCAGGTCAGACGATCCCTCTTGCCATTGATATGAATAAAGCTCACTTCTTTGATACAGAGACTGAGCTGCGCATCCGCTCAGCTGAATAAGAAGACGTTCCACAAACCATCACCATTGGGTGGTGGTTTTTTGTATATGAAAACAACATTTACCATGTTCTTTTTCCGTATGTTTTTTTCGTAGCGAACCATAATATTTAGTACAAAGCAGTTACCGCATTGGGTTTCGCCAAGTGGCAAATGACTTGGTCATTTCGCTGGTGCGACTCCAGCAAACCCAACCAAAAAAATCATATATAAAAAGGAGATTCACATCATGGCAAATTCTAATAGTTCAAATCAATTACTAGTTCCTGGAGCAGCGCAAGCAATCGATCAAATGAAATACGAAATCGCTTCTGAGTTTGGTGTAAACCTTGGAGCAGAAACAACAGCTCGTGCTAACGGTTCAGTTGGTGGAGAAATCACTAAACGTCTTGTATCTTACGCTCAGCAAAACCTTGGTGGAACAAAAGCTTAATTTCATATCTGGATCATAGAAGGCACCTCTTATGGTGTCTTCTTTTTTTGGTTTTATCCCTCACCGATTCCTTTTGAATTCATATGATGTATTAGAAAGGAGCGGATCTTCATGGACATTATTTCAGGTGTGAATTTTGAACTTCTACAATTTGTCGGTCTCTCTCTATTATGTGAATATGCTCATAGTATTCGGTCCTTTCATCTTTATAAAAAAAGCATGACATAAAACTGTACCATTTTAAGTTCTTTTCACTTATAGTATGTAGTGGAGGGATCGATCAGATGAAAATAGCTCTTTTCGGTGCTCATGGACGTGTAGGACAAGCATTTCTTCGTTTCGTAAAAGAAGATGATCGTTACATGGTTCGCTCGTTAATTCGGACAAACCGGGAAGAAATGCTTGCGGGTATGTTTCAAGTCACCGGCAATTCCAGAAATCAAGAGGATGTCCTTGAAACGATTAAAGGATCAGATATTGTCGTGAGCTGTCTATCAACAGATGGTGATGATACTTTATCTGTTTCAATGGAGCATATCGTACAAGCCATGAAGCAAACAGGAACATCAAGAATTATAACGATTGGCACTGCGGGGATTTTAAAAGCAAGGCAGCAGCCTGAGCTTTACCGCTTTGAAACAAATGAATCAAGGCGAACCACTTCCCGAGCTGCTAAAGAACATGCCAAAGCATTTGAAATTCTTCAATCAACTGAACTAGATTGGACAATCATTTGCCCAACCTATTTACCAGATGGAGAAGTGACACGGTCATATCGCTATGAAAAGAATTTTCTCCCTATAGATGGACAGAAAATTTCAGTTGAAGATACCGCACACTTTTTGTATCAGCAGTTAAACTCAAAGGAATTTGTGCATCAACGCGTCGGTATAGCTTATTGACCATTTAGTTCGTGTAAATGATATACAACCAGTAAAAGTCGAGATCATTTCATGAAGCCTCGACTTTTTTCATTGCCATGAAAAAAGCCTCTTTCAAATTGAAAGAGGCTTTTGCTGCTCATCCTATCAGCTGCTCGTCACAGCTCCCTTTTGTAATTCGTACATTTGCGCATACAGTCCGCTTTGCTCCATGAGCTCTTCGTGGCTGCCGCGTTCGACAATCTCACCCTTTTCTAACACCAAAATCATGTCAGCTTTCTTAATAGTAGATAATCGGTGTGCAATGACAAAAGTGGTTCGTCCTTCTTTGACGACATCTAGTGCCCGCTGAATGATGGCTTCTGTTTCTGTATCAATGTTAGCCGTCGCTTCATCTAGAATTAAGATCGCTGGATCGTATGCCAGTGCACGGGCAAATGAAATCAATTGACGCTCCCCAGAGGAAAGAGTACTCCCCTTTTCAACAACTGGTTCATCAAAACCTTCAGGCAAATGCTTTAATAGTTCTGCTGCGCCCACTTGCTTTAACGATGTTTCAATCGTTTCTCTTTTAATGTCTTCATTTCCTAAACTGACATTGGATGCAATCGTTCCAGAGAACAAATAAGGATCTTGAAGTACAATGCCCATTTGCTTACGCAGCGTTTGGCGCGACTGATCATAGATGCTTTCTCCATCAATGAGGATGTCCCCATGCTGAATATCATAAAAACGCAGCAGCAAATTCATGATCGAACTTTTCCCAGAACCGGTATGTCCAACGAGTGCCACCGTCTGACCTTTTTTCGCCTCAAAGGTGATGTTCTTTAATACATTTTTCCCTTCATTATACGCAAAGGTAACATCCTGAAATTGAACGTGCCCCTCGATTTTCTTCTGAACCGGTTCTTCCACTTCAGTACCAGGCTCATCTAATAATCGAAAGACCCGTTCAGATGAAACCCTTGCTAATTCTAATCTAGAAAATTGATTCACAATGCCTGTAATCGGCTGGAACAAACGATTTAAATAATCGACAAATGCATAGAGCACCCCAATCGATACAATGCCCGTGGCACTTAAGGACGCACCGCCAAAATACCAAATGAGTGCGACATATGCTAAGTTCCGAAGCAGATTCACCAAGTTATGTGAGAGCAGTGAATTTAAATGAAGCATCTTTCGCTGATATCGAAAGTGATTGTTATTCAGCTCATCAAACTCTTCTTTTGTTGCTTGTTCATGTCGAAATGCTTGAATAATCGTCATTCCTTGAATGGCTTCATTTAGCTTGGCATTAATTTCACTGATGATGGATCGAATGCGATGATTGTAAACCGACGCAAACTTTCTGTAAGTCATCGACCATAGGAAAATAATCGGAACAGCCACTAAACAAATGAGCGCCAGCTTCACATTTAATAAAAACATGGCGATATAAATGCCAATCATGTAAATGGCACTCGTGACGAAATTCGCTAGTACTGTGACATATAAATCACGAATGGTTTCTGTGTCATTGGTAATCCGCGCGACAACCTTTCCAGCCGGTAAATTATCAAAATACCGAATCGGAAGCGTTTGAATATGTTCAAATACGTCCACTCGCATTTTTTGAATAATGCGATTTGCAATACGCTGGAGTAAATAGTGCTGCCCATATTGAAAGAAAATCGCAATGACGAGCATCCCAAAATAAAATAGAACAAGCTGCACCAAACCACTGATTTCCGGCTGATAAAAAGCGAAGATTTCCTCTTTGGATAAACGCTGTACCTGATACGTCTCACGCTCGCTCCCATTTTCAATGGTGAGCTGATCCCCTTTTATTGTCCGGCTCCCGTCAAATCGAATCGGTTCATTCACAAAATAGTACCCAAATCCGACTTGCACGACATTGATTTGCTTTCCAGCTTCATTTTGATTCTGTAGCCGGTCACTTCTTATATAGTTATTTCCCTGGTAATAAACCGTTTTATTTGTTTTTTCATTTACCTCAACATACGGTTTTTCTACACCTAAAATATGATCATCAATCATTTTTTTCCCAATGAAAGGTCCTGTCAACTCAGCACCAACTGCAATGATCAGAAAGATCAAAGCAACAGACAATACTTTTTTATACAGGAGTGCATAGGCAAGAAGTCTTCTCCCTGTTGTCATGCCTCATCCCCTCCTTCCAGCTGATTTGTCAGCTGTTGACGCAGAAATTGCTCTTTATACCATCCATCCTGCTGAATAAGCGCTTGATGGGTTCCCTTTTGAACAATACGCCCTTCTTCCATGACAAGAATGAGATCCGCATGCTCTACAGCTGATAGACGGTGGGTTGTAATAAATGTCGTTTTCCCATGACGATTTTGTCTTAAATTCTCTAAAATAGCCGTTTCTGTTTTTGCATCAACTGCAGATAACGAGTCATCCAAAATCAAAATGTCTGGATCAATTAATAAAGCACGTGCAATGGAAATCCGCTGCTTCTGTCCTCCTGACAGCGCCACTCCCTTTTCTCCAACCATGGTTTCCAAGCCTTCTGGTAAAAGGCGTAAATCCTTTTCAAAGTAAGCATCTTTAATCGCTTGTGCTAATTCAGCTTCTTTCGCGTCTCTATGACCGAAACGCATATTCTCTTCTACACTTTTTGAGAAAAGGACATGATCTTGCGGAACATAGCCAATCCATTGGAACAGTTGATCCAATTCAATGTCATCAATTGGAACACCTGAAAACAAGATCTTTCCATCACCTGTCGGATACTGACGAAGAAGCTGTTTGACAATCGTTGTTTTTCCGCTTCCCGTTTTTCCTGTAATACCAATCGTTTGCCCTTTTCGTACAGTAAAGGAGACATCCGTTAGATTATCTTTAGAGGAAGTTGGATATCTAAATGTCACATGTTCAAATTGAATATCGCCAGGCTCTTGTAATCTTTTTGGCTTGGCTGCGTCAGTTACATCCGGTTGATAACTGAGTGTATGATTCAACCGGTCTAATGAGGCATTTCCTCTTTGCATGATATTAATCAATTCACCAATGGCAAACATTGGCCAGATCATCATCCCCAGATAGACGTTAAATGCGACAAGCTCACCAATGGTTAAATCACTTTGGAACACAAGATATGCGCCATAACCGATACCGATTAAATAACTGATCCCCACAAGCAATTTCACCGTCGGCTCAAACAATGAATCAATGATCGCCACTCTCATATTTTTTTGAAAAACATCATCTGTCATTTCTCGAAAGCGATTAACATCTTGTTTTTCCTGTACAAAAGACCGAATCACCCGAATGCCGGCAACTGATTCTAATACACGATCATTCATATCACCAAATGCATCTTGAGCGACTGTAAAGCGTTCATGAATTTTACTGCCATAAAACGCTATCAAAATCGCCATCAGTGGCATTGGAATAATGGCCATTAAAGTTAATTTCCAGCTGATCGTCAGCCCCATCGTAAAAAAGATCATGAGCATGTAAGCAGTGGAATCGACTAATGTTAAAACGCCAAATCCT
Source organism: Bacillus sp. FSL K6-3176 (assembly GCF_038003325.1). Taxonomy (NCBI): domain Bacteria; kingdom Bacillati; phylum Bacillota; class Bacilli; order Caryophanales; family Bacillaceae; genus Bacillus; species Bacillus sp. FSL K6-3176. Next base: position 950,748 of record NZ_JBBOOX010000001.1, on the reverse strand, counting down.
GTTGTTAAAGCCACAGCATTCAAATCATTTGTACCTAGTGCCATTAGATTTCCGGTTTTTTTCTTTTCATAAAAGGTGGGTGTCATCTTAAGTAAGTGGCGCATTAATTTTCCGCGCATCACACGCTCCATGACATTTGCGCCGCCAAATAACTGATACATCCAAAAATAGGTGAGCGCATAGACACTGACACCAAGTAAGCAAAAAATGGTTACGTAAAACAGAATACTGGATGTTGTAAATTGACCAGACCGAATGTCATCAACTGCTTGACCTAGATACCTCGGTGGCAGCATTTCAAGCACATTCACAATGAGCAGCAGCGTAATGGCGATTGTATAGCGCCTCCACTCTTGTTTAAAGAACCAGCCTAATTTCACAAATACTGAAAACATGTTTGTCTCTCCTTTTAAAGCTAGCCGCTTTCTATATTTTCCTGATTTTCACCTTGTTTCGTTTTTTGAGCTTTTGTCATTTGTCTTGCCTTTGGCATGTTCACATGCTTTCACTCCTCTTCATTTAGTTGTTGATGCATTCCATTATTTCGAGATACGAAATGTATACAACAAAAAAAGAGGCAACCAGCTGACTGGTACGCCTCTTTTATACATGATAAAAAGGCGCATGTTGACAAATACGCAACATACGCCTTGATTCATCCGATCAATTGGAACATACGAGTCCCTTTTCAATGACCAATGAAGGTGTAATTGTCACGTGAATCAACCCATTCATGCAGTTTGATTTCATTCTTCCAATGATGTTGCACATGACATTTCCTCCTTTTGGCTCTTGAATCTTTTTTTATCTTATAGTGGCTGTCACTATTTTGTCAATAAATATTTTTCAATAAATGAAATTTTCTAACAAAAAGTTCACACCCTTTATGTGTATCTTTTTCAGATATCGGGTATACCATGAACGTATAGACTCCTTTTGAAAGGAATGAGGACATTGTTTCAAGCTGATCGGATGGTCGTTGCGTTTGATGGACATGAAGACAGTAAGAAAGCATTAAAGAAGGCAATCGCTTTAGCCAAAACGTTGCATGCCAAGCTAACCGTTGCCTACGCTCATGATGGGAAATCCAGCAGACAGGTGTTTGATGCACCTCGCCCAATGACTGGCGGCGCTTATATCGGAGGCGGCATGGCAGACCTTCAAACACCCCCTGTGTATGTACCTCATGATGAACAGCAAAGTCCCTTGATTTTTGAAGATCATACAGAAGAGGTCGTTGCAGAAGCAAGAATGCTGTTAAATGAAGAGCAGTTTGAAGCTGCAATTGAAATTGTTGAAGGGGAGCCTGCAGAAGCGATTATCGAATACGCTGAAGAGATTTCAGCAGACCTCATCGTCATGGGAGCACGTGACCAAAGCAGATTGAAAAAAATGCTCTTTGGCAGTGTGAGTGAAAAGTTATCGTCCAAATCAGATATACCTGTACTGATCGTGAAATAAATGTCATCACAAAAGGCTAAAATGAACTTTATTTTAGCCCTTTGTCTTCTTTTCAGCGTGATAGAAAACCTTTGCAGCCCTAGGAAGGACGAGTACTGGCGCGGAGCGAATTTGACATTCGTGAGCACCAGCACGCAGGACTGACACCGAATGCGAGGGTTTGTCTACACGCTGAAAGGCTGTAAACATTGGTTTACAGCCTTTTTCCTTTTACGAAGAAATAGATGCTTCGCTTTCATGCTTAATTTTTTTCTGGAACCCTTCCTGTACACGCTTCGTGATCTCCCCTGGAACACCTTCCCCAACTGGCTGACCATCTATCTCTACAATTGGAATCACTTCAGCTGTCGTTGAACTAATGAAAATTTCCTGCGCATGCAAAAGTTCGTCTTTACTCATGCGGGTTTCTTCCACACGACATCCTTCTTCCTGACAAACCTCTAGCAGCTTTCTACGTGTAATGCCGTTTAAAATCAGGTTATTTGCTGGGTGTGTACGAATGACACCGTCAATGACGGCATACACATTCGAGGACGTTCCCTCTGTCACAAAGCCGTCTCTTATTAAAATCGCTTCAAACGCACCAGCTTCAGACGCTTTCTGCTTTTCCATGACGTTATATAAAAGGTTTAAGCTTTTAATATCACATCTTAACCAGCGAAGATCTTCAGACAATAGAGCTTTCGCACCAGCTGTCTGCTCTTGAATAGGCTTTTTCACTTGAAATGTATATGCCGTAATCTGAGGGGTAAGTGCACCATATTGATGTTTACGAGGTGCGACGCCTCGCGTGACTTGAATATACACGCCGCCATCAATCACTTGATTATCTGCGACTAGCTTCTTCAAATTCTCTTCCATATCGGATACTGTACCTTGCAGATGAATGCCGATTTCCTTTGCACTCTTGAATAGACGCTCAGTATGCTCTTTTAATGTAAACAAAGTTCCATTATATACGCGGATGACCTCATAGACTCCGTCGCCAAATTGATAGCCTCTGTCTTCAATATCAACATGTGCATCTTTTTTTTCAATAAAATCCCCATTGTACAATACTTTCATATGGAATCTCCCCTTCGCTTTGCTTAATGGTTGAATCTGATGCTATCTTAGCGGATAAATGTAAACGTTTCAATGATTATTCAGAATTATTTCATATCCATTTGACTGGATAACCTTCTATTGTAACAAATATAGATTCATAACCAAAAAGATTCCAATTTTTTAGCATCTTCTATATTCATAGGCTCTTTTTTCCTGTATACTTACTCCATATGAGCACGACAAAAAACAGCGAAAAAAGACAGAATCCACTACATGATTCGACACAAACTACTGATTTATTGGAGCGATTGTAATGCAACGGGTTACGAAAAAACAGACACCTTCAAACACGATGCTGCTCTCAAAGGCAATTGGTCTAGTCATTCTGACATTGATCCTTTTTTTCATTTGGGATATATCTAAAACCAATATGCAGGCAGCAGATCAACCGAATGAAGTGTCTGCGAGCAGTCCATTTCGAGACACAAGTACAAGTCTGAAAGCAAAAGATGATTCGCCAAAAACATTAGATGCACATTTTAAGATCAATCCAAACAAACATGTAACGGATCAAACGATCTTTTTGACCTTTGATGATGGCCCTTCTGCTACATCAAATCAGCTGTTAGATGTGCTAAAATCACAGCAAGTGAAGGCCACATTCTTTATGCTCGGGCCGCAAATCAAAGAACACCCAACAGCTGTGAAAAGACTTCATCAAGAAGGTCATCAATTAGGACTTCATGGCATCACGCATGATGTGAAACGCTTTTATCAAAAAAGTGATTCTCCTGTAAATGAGATGAAAGAAGATCAACGTATATTGGCTTCTGTTACTGGTGAATATACACATCTTGTGAGAACACCTTATGGCAGTTCTCCAAACTTAACAGACCAGCAAAAAACACGTTTAAAACAAAAAGGCTTTGTATACTGGGACTGGACCATTGACAGTCTTGACTGGAAATATAAAAGCTCAAAATATGTACCAGAAGTATTAAATCAGCTGCAAGTGCTTGAAACCAAGTACCCGAAAGAGCCAAAAATCATCTTAATGCATGATCAACCAGCTACCGCAAAATACTTAAACAGTCTGATCACACAATTAAAGGCGAAGGGCTACACGTTTGAAGTCCTTGATGAAACAATGAAGCCACTACAGCAATAAAGAAAACCCGCACCTGTTGGATGCGGGTTTTTTATGATTTATAAAGCATTCACAAGCTCGCCAATTCGTTCGTGAAAGACAAGATCAAACAGCGGATCGAATTCCGTTTCACTTAAATTCATCATGACCTTAAAGATGGAAGGATGATGAGCAGCATCTTCTGGAATATATCGTGCTGGTGCCACTTCTAAGGAAGTTCCCATGACGAGCAGCATGTCCGTTTGCTGGAGCGATTTCTCCACTTGATCAAAGTGCTTCACCATGTCTCCAAAAAGGACAACATCTGTTTTAAGTACTCGTCCACATGTGCGGCCGTCTGATGAAATCCGCTCACAAACCGGCACCTCTTCTTGTAATAAATAAGGCAGTTCGTATGTTGACCCGCATGATGGACATGTAGCTGTTTGAATGGAACCATGCAGTTCATACACATGCTGGCTTCCCGCTTTTTTATGCAGACCATCGATATTTTGCGTGAAAATATCCACGCGTTTTCCTTGCTTTTCTAAATTGGCTAAAAAAGCATGTCCAGCGTTTGGCTCGTACTCTCCACTCATCTTCATTTGAAACAATTCTTTGAATTTCGGCCAAAATTGATGAGGATGTGATAAAAAGTAAGACCGGCTCATTGCCTCCATGCGAGAGGTATCTTCTGTCCATAGTCCACCCGTTGATCTAAAATCGGGAATTCCCGATTCTGTGCTCATCCCAGCACCTGAAAGGACCGTAATATGTGAGGCCTTTGATAATCTCTCTCTTAGCGCTGCCACTTTTGTTTGATCCAACCACCATTCCTCCTTTATTCACCGAGCTGTTTCTCACCTTTTTGTTTCATATAAATGGTCTGTCCAGGGAAAGCAAATTCTACCCCTTCTTCATGGAAAATATCAATAATGCGATAGTTAATATCCTGCTTAATATCCAGGTTTTCAGACCAAGCGGTTGTGTTTGTATAAAAGTTAAAGAATAAATTTAAATAGCTGTCTGCCAGCACATCGAGATTCACCATAATCGTTTCCTTATGAACCCCATCATGCTCATAAAGCATTTGCTTCAGACGTTTGATGCACTTATCAATGTTTTCTTTCGGTGTATTGTAAGATACGCGAACGGAGAACGTAATTTGACGTTTATTCATTCTCGTCCAATTTGTGATCGGCTCCTTTGAAAGGGTCGAATTTGGCACGGTCACCACCGCTTCAGCAGGTGTTCTAAATTTTGTGCTTCGGAAGGTAATGTCCTCTACAGTTCCAAGTACACTTGGAGTCTCTACAAAATCGCCCATTGTAAAAGGCTTCTCTGTAATAATCACAATTCCTCCAAAAAAGTTTGCCACTGTATCCTGCGCAGCGAGCGCAAAAGCAAGACCACCTAGACCAAGCCCTGCCACAAGTCCGTTCACATCATAATTAAACTCTTGTGCAATGACGCTAATACTCAGTGCAATAATAATAAAACGAAGAACCTTTGATAAAAATGGCGCTAAAATATCATCCATCTCTAATTCAAATTTTGAATTCACTTTTTGAAATAAGAAAGAAGAAGCTGCGGTTAGATTACAAAGTCCCCACGTCAGCATCAAAATAATAGAAGATCTATACAATTTGACAATAACATCCATATGGTGCTCAAAGTATGGGGCTTGTCTTAACGCAAAATATAAACCTAGTGCCACAAAAAACAGTCTCGCAGGTTTTTCAAACGCCACGACAATTTGGTTAATGACTTCGGTTTTAGACCGATTTGTCAGCTTAAAGAGCAGGTGAAACAAGTATTTCGTAAATACTTTTCGAAGTAATAAAAAAAGCAATAAAATACAAAGGCTAATGCCTATTTGGATCGCAATATCGACTGTAAAATATGTATCCATCCATTTTTGTGTAAACATCTCTGTCTCTCTCCTTTAAAACAATCCTCTCTAGTTTATAATATAACCTTCGTTTATGTCCTCTCTTAAATGTCTGACCTCTATATAAAAAGCCTCGGGACCTATCCCGAGGCATGATGTTCAATTATGAAATTTTGGCTTGAGACATATCGACGGGCAGCAAACTACTTTTTCTTCTGAGCCTGATCAAGGAGAGTCGCTTTAAACATTTCAGCATCCGTTTCGGCCTTAATACGTTCTTCCACTCTAATTCTCCCTTTACCCAATCATCTCGCCTCCTTTTCATCATTATAAAACATCAGAATTTTCAGTCAACATGACGAAAGCACTAATATTTTGACGAACGCTGACGATTTGGACAAAATTGATCGAAGAAAAATTGATGTAATTCAGGTTTACTCAATCAAAGCTTGCTCTATTCCTGTAAACTTTTCAAAATGATACATCAAGCTTTTTCAGTACTGAGGTTCCATGATAATACGGCGCTCTTCTTCTCCATATAGTAAAGAAGGAAAACCAACAAAGCATTTGATATGATAAGACCAGAACTTATGTCAGGGAGCTGGAGCAAGTGTATATTATCGCACATAGAGGGTCATCAAGCGCAGCCCCAGAAAATACAATCGCTGCGTTTGATGTAGCTGTCGAGCAAGGAGCAGATTATATTGAATTAGACGTACAAATGACAATGGATCAGCACGTCGTCGTCATCCATGATGATACCGTTGATCGAACGACGAACGGAAACGGTTTAGTCAAAAGCTATACACTTGATCAGTTGAAAAAATTGGACGCAGGAAGCTGGTTTGACCACCAGTATACGAATGAACGAATTCCAACATTACAAGAAATTCTTGAAAGATACAGTCAGCGGATTGGGATATTGATCGAGATCAAACACCCAAAACGGCAGATAGGAATCGAAAAGGCCGTTGCCCGCATCATCAATCGGTTTGCCTATTCTCGTCATATAATGATTCAATCTTTTGATGTTCATGCACTGCAAAGAATCAAAGCATTCGCCCCTTCTCTTCGCACAGCTTTGATTATAAAGCCTGATGCATTTAAACTAACGAAACGAAAGTTAACGACATACAGCTCGTTTGCAAATTGTCTTAATATGAAGAAAACGATGATCAATAGATGGTGGATAGACCGCATCCACACATTCGGGATGGATGTGTTTATATGGACTGTAAAAGATCAAAAAACAGCGGATCGAATCAAAAAATATCCAATTGATGGTGTGGTAACCGATAACCCGCTATTTTTTCAAAAGGAGAAATGATGCAGATGAAAACTTATTTCGCCGTTTTTATCGGTGGATTGATTGGTACACTTTGCAGATATGAACTAAGTCAAACTGTCATCAGCCAGACATTCCCCTATGCAACGATGATTGAAAATATTTCCGGCAGCCTGCTTCTTGGTTTTGCGACAGGATACTTTCTATTTCAGAAAGGAAAAAAAGATCTTGCAGCTTTGATTGGAACAGGTTTTTGCGGCGGGTTTACGACCATGTCCACCTTTTCTAAAGAGACAGTTCTTCTGTTACAGGCAGGGCAGTTCAATTTAAGTATGATGTACATCCTGCTCTCAGTCATTGCTGGAGTAGCCGCTGCTTTAGCTGGCCTGATCCTTGCTGAACGGCTCTTTCATCAAAATAAGCAGCAGAAAGGAAGCAGATAAATGATTGTTTTTTGTACAGCTGTAGCTGGAGGGATCGGTAGTGCATGTCGTTTCTTCATCAGCCAAACAATCCAGAAAACTCCATCCCATGCCCTTTTCCCGTACAGTATTATTTTCATTAATTTATTAGGTGCAGCCGGTTTGGGTTTTCTCACAGGAGCTTTAACGTCCAATCATCCACTGCTAGTGATCATAGGAACCGGTTTTTTTGGCGGCTTTACCACATTCTCTACGTTTAGTGTAGAATCTGCGACGATGCTGATGCAGCGTCAAATAGGAAAGCTTGCTGCCTATTTACTTGTGACAATTATCGGCTCTTTATGCCTTTTTGCGGCGTTTTATCAAATAGGACAACTTCTGTTTTAAATATCTGTGATGGCAGCTAGGCTGATGAGCAGTTGATCCATCAGCTGTCGCTTCATTAAAAATAGTGTCTTCTCACTATAGCCGATTTCGATTGCACATTTTGCCATGCGCCAATCTCGAAAATACTTATAATCAATGAGCTGCTGCTCTATTTCATCCAATTCTTTTAAAGCCGTTTCAATACAAGCAACAATCAGTTCATACTGACTTTTCTGCTCTTCTAATTTTTGACGTGCCATATGATGATGTTGGAGAGAACTTCGTTTTTCAAGCTGTCTTTCAATATTTAAAATGGCTGCTTGATAGTTCTTGAAATTTTTTAAATGAAACTCAATACGTTTCATTGAGGTTTTTTTCTCCGTGATACTTGCTGTTTCATACCAGAGCATGTCCATCCCCCTTTTACGAACGTTTGTTCTTATTATATACGAACATATATTCTCAAAAAAGAGGCTAAATACCTAAAAAAACCTTGAGCTTATTTTTCGCTCAAGGTCATTTCATTTACTAACAGCGGCTCTTTTATATCAAGCCCTGTGCGTGTATTTTCTTTTTCTGATGATGTGACGCCTTTTTTCAGGTCGATCTTTTTCACATAGCGTCCATCCATCTCCAAGACCTTCATCCGAATATCATCAAGGTAAATGGATTGTCCTTCTCGGATATCAATGTTCTCATTTAAGATTAGCCCGCCTATCGTATCAATTTCTTCATCATGATATGACATTTCGATCAAATCTTGAACTTCCTCTAATCTCACTTTTCCATCTAATATATAATGATGCTCCGCTCTCTTTTGAATGACCGGCTGCTCATCTTCATCGAATTCATCTCGAATGTCTCCAACAATCTCTTCTAAAATATCCTCCGTTGTGACAAGTCCAGATGTCCCGCCATATTCATCCGTTAAAATCGCCATATGCATTCGATCGCGCTGCATCTTGACGAGAAGCTCTTGAATTGGAATCGTGTCAATCACTTCAATCACTGGATAAATATAATCTTGAAGCTTCAGTTGATCTTTTTCTCCTAGATACACAATATCTGCAAAGAGCTGCTTTTTGTTGAGCATGCCAATGACATGGTCTTTATCCCCTGAAAACACGGGGAAGCGTGTGTACTTTTCCTTTGTCATGATCGCCAGTATTTCGTCTAACGGCATATCTTCTGGAATCGCACAAATTTCTCTTCGCGGTATCATAATTTCTCTTGCGATTCGATTATCAAAATCGAATATCTTGTTCATATAATTATACTCTGATGAGTTGATTTCCCCATTTTTTAAGCTTTCAGATAATAAAATCTTTAATTCCTCTTCGGAATGGGAATGTTCTTTTTCAGACCCCATATCGATACCCATCATTTTCGTTAGTACACGGGCTGACCCGTTCAACACATAAATGAAAGGGTACATAAGGATATAAAATGCATGCAGCGGTCCTGACAGCCAAAGCGTCATTTTTTCTGCCTTTTGTATGGCAAGTGTTTTTGGTGCAAGCTCGCCAACAACTACATGCAAAAAGGTAATAATAGAGAACGCAAGTGTTGCTGAGATCAGGCTGATTGCTGAATCAGGAATGTTTGTCAAACCAAAACCTCGAACTAAAAGTTCTTTTACTGCCGGTTTACCGATCCACCCTAAACCAAGGGATGTCACTGTAATACCAAGCTGGCAGGCTGACAAATATTCATCTAGCCTTGATGTCACCTTTTTCGCCATGATAGCCTTTTTGGACCCTTCGGCAACAAGCTGATTAATTCTTGAACTTCTCACCTTTACAATGGCAAATTCAGATGCAACAAAGAAAGCTGTTAAAGCAATCAAAACTCCGACTATACTCAGATTAACAATATCGTCCATTTAACCTTGCTCTTTCTTAGAAGAACAAGGAGTCACCTCCTGATTGATGATGTTGTCTTTTGCAAAACGGTTAACTGATTAAATAAGACTACTTTGAGGGCCCCACTTAACCACCTCCGGTTCACGTAAAATCCGTCTCTCTACATATATATGAAACGGTATTCATTTTATCTTACCATAAATAATCTGAAAATTCCTGTATCGCTACAGTATTTTAGAGATGACAACCTAAATTGATGGAAATGCCCTTTGTTTCTTCATATTGGCAGGAAATCTGAACAATTATCTTGTATTTCAGACTCGAATTATATTAAACTATTTTCATAAACTATAACGTGACGGTTAGGAGGAGATGTTCAGATGGGGCTGAGAAAAAGTATCGTATTGGTGAACTAGCACAGATTGCACAGGTGACGAAACGAACTGTAGATTATTATACGAATCTAGGGTTGCTTGCGCCTGTTAGATCTTGCTCTAATTATCGTTATTACGATGAACATGCTTTAAAACGATTACAATTAATCGTTCTTTGCAAACAGCAGAGATTGGCTCTTTCTGACATCAAATCCAGATTAGATGAACAATTCCCTTCTCAAAAGGAAGAACATGACGAACTTGTCCATTTAACCTCTGATATCGATCGGATGAATGAGCATATGGACCGCATTTTGGCACGTTGTAAGCAGCTTCAGCCAGAACAACGTGAAAAACTAAAAGAGCAGCTTACTCCTGAAAAAATGACGGCTGTCCAATCATTTTTACTGCTGTTAAGTTAAAATTTTTACTAAACAGGAGGTGTTACCTTCGTTCTCAAAGTCAGAACGAAGGCCTTAATTGGACATAGTGAATTTACTCATAGTTGCTTTACTTATAGCTTTAACCGCGTTTTTCGTTGCATCGGAGTTTGCGATCATTCGCTTAAGAAGCTCAAGAATTGATCAATTAATTGCAGAAGGTAATAAAACAGCAGTTGCTGTCAAGCACGTCACGACTCACCTTGATGAGTATCTGTCGGCCTGTCAGCTCGGTATTACCATTACCGCCCTTGGGATTGGTTGGTTAGGGGAAGAAACAATTGCGCACATGCTTGCTCCACTATTTGTAGAGCTGTCGATTCCTCAATCAGCCAGTCATATTGTCACTTTTATTATTGCGTTTAGTATTATGACGTTTTTACACGTCGTGGTTGGAGAGCTTGCACCAAAAACACTCGCCATTCAAAAGGCTGAGCAAGTGTCCCTTCTATTTGCTAGACCGCTTATGATTTTTTACAAAGTGATGTTCCCTTTTATCTGGGTATTAAATGGATCTGCTCGTTTATTAACAAAAGCGTTTGGTCTTCAGCAAGTATCTGAGCATGACATGGCGCACTCTGAAGAAGAATTGCGGATTATTTTATCTGAGAGCTATAAGAGCGGCGAGATTAACCAGTCTGAATTCAAATATGTAAATAAAATTTTTGAATTTGATGACCGTCTGGCGAAAGAAATTATGATTCCTCGTACCGAAGTTGTCAGCTTCCCTCATGATATTACCATTGAGGAAATGCTGAAAGTGACCAAGGTCGAGAAATATACACGTTATCCAATTGAAGATGGCGATAAAGACAACATCATCGGTGTTGTGAATATTAAAGAAGTACTCACTGCATGTATTAGTGGTGAATGTTCCACAAGTGATACGATCGAACATTTTGTAAACCCGATTATTCATGTAATTGAAACAGTTCCTGTTCATGATCTACTGCTTAAAATGCAGCGTGAGCGTGTACACATGGCCATTTTATCAGATGAATATGGCGGTACAGCAGGACTTGTAACAGTTGAAGACATCCTTGAAGAAATCGTCGGTGAGATTCGTGATGAATTCGATATTGATGAAATCAACGAAGTGCGTAAACTGGGAGAAGACCACTATATCTTTGATGGAAAGGTCCTTGTAGATCAAGTTAACCTGCTACTAGGTATTCAGCTTGATAACGAAGAAGTCGACACAATCGGCGGCTGGTTCCTTACACAAAAATATGAAGTCGAGAAAAATGACGCGATTCGTGAACAAGGCTATGAATTTATCATTAATGAAGTCGATGGACACCATGTGGCATACATCGAAGTCAAAAAACTAAACGAACAACTATTAGAAGCAGCTGAAGAAGGCGCTTCTTAAGAAAAAAACGACCCTTGCCTTAGCAAGTGGTCGTTTTCTTTATCCCTTTTCGATTAACTTAGCTTCAAGTTCTTTGATTCTTGTGTTTAATACTTCTGTCATCGCACCTAATCTTTCTTTTGGCGGCAGATGATCAAATTCAGACAGCTCAATCGGTTCACCAATGATTAAGCGCATTTTCCCCTTCTTAAAAAGGCTTTTTGCATTAGAAGGTCCTTTGTACGCTGCTGGTACGATTGGTGATTTGCCGAGCTGCGCAATCGTAACGGCCCCTCTTTTTAAAGGAACATCTTCTGTTGTACGTGTTCCGCTTGGAAAAATCCCAACGATTTTCCCCTCTTTTAATAATTTAATGGGCGTTTTAATACTGCTTGGCCCAGGATTCTCTCGATCAACTGGAAAAGCATGAATCTTCTTTAAAAATCCGCCGATCCATTTATTTGCAAACAATTCTTTTTTCGCCATGTAGTGGATCTCAAACGGAAGAATTCCTGCGCCTAATGCAAGAACATCCACAAAACCCTCATGCGTACAAGCAATGACAAACCCCCGGTCTGTTGGCAGATTCTCTTTTTGATATACTTTGATTCCGCCTCGGAGAGCAAAAAATGCTTTGACGGTATAGCCTGAAAATTTATACATAGTGCACTTCCTTTGTTTGAAGAATGAAGGATTTGTTTCTATTATAACAAATTTTTTATTACCTGGTACTAAAAATTTTCTCCTGCTGATAAAATAGAGACGGTTCACTAAAATCATCTTTTCACTTAAGAGACCGCTCCTTCTGTATTCAAGTATGTGTTTTTAGGAGAGAATAGAGGAAGAAATGTGTCCAAAATTGTCGTTTTTTGAGTTTTTTTCCTGATTTGTTCTATTGAAAACACTTTATAAATGATGCAAATTTCGCTATGATAAGGAGAAATGATTTTGATTCGGTGAAAGAGATGAGTAATGTACGGCCTATGAGAAGTTTCGTGCAACTTTATGCCTTTCTTATGCGTGTATAACATAGAGGGGAGAAAAATCAGTGACGATCGATGAAATTTATCAAATGTATATGAACGATGTTTACAGGTTTCTGCTCTCCATGACAAAAGACAAACATTTGGCAGAAGACTTATTGCAGGAAACCTTTATGCGTGCTTATATACATATTCATTCCTACGACCATAGCAAAGTGAAACCTTGGTTATTTCAGGTGGCACGAAATGCTTTTATTGATTATGTCAGGAAACATAAAAAAGAAGTGACCATATCGGATGATCTCATTGGCGGCCTTTTACAAACGTCTGTACAAAGTCCTGCTGAACAGATTGAAATAAAAGAAGTCCTCAACATGTATTTGGAGCAGCTTCCAGATAACTACAAGGAAGCGTTGACATTGTATTATTTAAAAGAACTGAATTACAAAGAAGCATCCAAGGTCATGAATATTACTGAAGCAAATTTTAAAAGTGTTTTATTTCGTGCAAGGCAGCGCCTAAAAGCACTATATAACAGAGGTGTTAATGATGAATGAAGAGTTTAATAAGCGATGGGAACAATATAATAATGGCGAGATGAACGAAGAAGAAATGATGGCGTTTGAAGAAGAGCTCGAAGAAAATGAAAAACGCTTAAGCCAAGAACTGAATGACTCAGATTGGACAGACTTCTCCATCAGTCCTGAAAAACAAAAAGCCATTTTACAATACGGAAAAAGAAAGTCCTATTTACGTATTTCTGTGCTTGCTGTTATATCTACGCTGATTATTTTACCGCTTTGTACACTAGGTAGTTATCTATACTACGGCGTTGGCGGAGCAGACAGTAAAGGCAATCATTTTATGGAAACGGCCGCTGTAACAGTCGCCCTAACAAAACCGAATGTCGCCATTGATATGAAGGATTTAAAAGGGCAGGTCAAACTGTTTGGTATGAACACAGAACTTAAGCTGCAAAAACAAATTGGCAATAAAACAGAAGCCATCGGTAGTGAACAAATCGAAATGTTTTTCGATAAATTAAAGCAGCCTACGATCTCTTATTATGGCGACAGCGCACGTAATACGGAGGATTTCTTTACGCACCCATCGTCTCAGGCAGATACATCTAAAAAACAAACACTCACTACTCTAGACAAGCTACCTGAAGGAACAGTGAGTGAAGTGTATGTATCCTATGACAAAGCATACACACCGAAAGACGTGTATTCATTTGCTAAAAAATATGATATGAAAGTGCTTTGGAATGCGATCAAAACAGAAGATTCATTAAGTGGAAATCAGCGTCCAATCGGTTTTCCCGGGAAAGACTCTGAATTTTTAAAAGAGCTTCAGCACACATCAAAAACAGAGGTTGATCAGTTCAAAGATGCCCTCGCCTATGTCAACCAGCATCCATCCTGGGCAAAAACGATCTCTGGCAGACCTGAACTTGACCTCTCTAACCGAATACGCTACATCAATCAAAATGGTGTCACGGTTTACGGTTCTGTTGTCACAGGTCCTTCTAAAGAAATAGAGAAATTTGTGAAGACAAAACGCATTAAAACGGCCAAAGTGAGCGAGGTGGAATTATGGAATTGGTAAGAATTTTTAAAGAGCATAATGTGTTTGGCTGGATTTCGGTCGGCACCGCTATTTTATCGCTGCTCATGCTGAACCTCGCCATTATTAGCAATGTGACATTTTATTCGTTTCAAATGCTTCCTTTTGCAATGGCCGCAGTTCCATTCGGTGTGATTGAACTGTTCATTAAAAAAGGCCGCACTGGACCAGGTTTTTTAGGCGTCGTTCTGAATATTTTTGTCATCGTTTGTGTCTATGCGATCGTCTCCATTGATGTCGATCTTCAATTAGGTTTTTAATACTAAAAAGCCAGTCATACTTGACTGGCTTTTTCTGTACACTCTTATTTTTTGTTTAATTCGGAGTGCTTTCTTGAATATAAGAAATAGACAACAAGCCCAATGGTAAGCCAGATTAAGAAACGAACAAATGTGATGGTGCCAAGCTTATAAATGAGCAGTCCGCAAGATAGAATAGCCAAGATCGGAATGAGCGGCACTGCGGGGCATCTGAATGCTCTCGGTAAATCAGGCTGTGTTTTTCTCATGACAATGACAGCAACTGAAATCAAAATGAAAGCTGAAAGTGTTCCGATGTTCACTAGACTTGCCAGCTCATCAAGCGGAATGAATCCACCCATTAATGCTGACAATGTTCCAAAGAAAAGAGTATTGATATAAGGTGTTTTATGTTTTGGATGAACCTTTGAAAGAACCTTTGGTACCAAGCCATCACGAGACATGGCAAACATGACACGTGTTTGGCCGTACAGCATGACAAGCATGACCGTGGTCATCCCTAAAATCGCCCCAACATCTACAATACCCGCCACCCAATTTTGACCGGCTACTTGTAAAACAAGAGACACTGGATGGGATACCCCCTCAAAGTTCATAAATGGAACAATGCCTGTCATGATCGCACTGACTACCACATACAACACGGTACAAATCAATAAGGAAGTGATGATTCCTCTTGGCAAGTTGCGGGACGGGTTTTTTGTTTCCTCTGCCGCAGAAGCAACTGCATCAAATCCGATAAATGCAAAGAATACGAGAGCTGCTGCACTTAACACGCCTGAAGTTCCAAAAGGAACGAATGGTGTCCAGTTTTCAGGTTTTACATATTTCACAGCGACTAAAATAAAGAGCAGAATCACCGCAATTTTCATAATGACCATGATGTTGTTGACTCGTTTTGATTCTTTAATACCGAAGTACAGCAAGAAGGTGATGATCATTAAAATAATAAATGCAGGAAGATTAAAATATGTCACTTGACCCTTTAAACCACCTGGTGCTGCTGTTAATTCAACTGGTATATGAATCCCTATCCCATTTAAAAACGACACAAAGTAGCCTGACCAGCCTGCTGAAACGGCACTAGCGGCTAGCATATATTCTAATATCAAATCCCAGCCAATGATAAACGCTAAAAATTCTCCCATAGATGCGTACGTAAATGTATAAACAGATCCTGATACTGGCACTGTGGAAGCGAATTCCGCATATGACAATGCCGCAAATAAACATGCAAGACCTGCAATCACAAATGATAAAACAAGTCCTGGTCCTGCTGTGACGGCGCCTGTACCTGTCAGAACAAATATCCCTGTACCGATAATCGCTCCAATACCAAGCATCGTTAAGTCAAATGAACCTAATTCCTTTCTTAACGCTTTTTCCCCTTGTGTTGCCGCAATTAGCTCTGAAATGCTCTTCTTTCTAAACAACGAATTGCTCATACCATCACTCCCAAAACTTAGTATCCGTCTAAAGACGCCACCACTTCGTAATTCACTTTATTTTCTGAATATTTAGATTTAATTTAACGCAATAAATTAGTGGCGTAAAATTATTATATATGAAAATTAAAAAATGAAAACACTTTTTTTCAAAATAGAGTGAAAATTCTTATTTATCAACAAAATATTTGTCAATCATCAGGGTAGATTTTCTTCAATCTTTATTTAAATCATAGCTTGGCTTCTTCTATTTATTATACAACATACAAAATTATACTTTTTTGATATAATTTTTATAAAGTGAAAATAAAATTATTCTTTTGATAACTTGTCTTCACTTTTGCTTATTTAAAAGCCTTTAGACTCATAGAGAGCTATGATAAAGGACTGATTGAGCTGCGCAAACGATATACAAAAAAAGAGACTGCCTAGTAAGCAGTCTCTTAAGATCCATTATTAGTTTACAAATGTCTTTGCGCCAAGGTAAATTGGCTTCCAATAGCTTGAAGTCATATCGCTGATCGTCACACCATCAGAAGCAGCGTGGATAAACTTGTTGTTCCCAAGGTAGACACCCATGTGAGATGGGCCAGATTTATAGGTTGTAAAGAAGACAAAATCTCCAACTTTAGGTGTTGAGACGCTTTTCATTGATCCCCAAAAACCTTCAGTTGTTTGTCTTGAAATCTTTGTTTGTTTGTTAATGATATACCACATAAAACCGCTGCAATCAAAGCCTTTCGGTGTCGTTCCACCCCATTTATATGGTGTACCGTTTTGTGCTTTCGCATCTGCTACGAGTTTAGACGTGTTTAAAGAAGAAGTAGCAACTGTTTTTTCTTTGACAGGTGTTGGTTTCACTTTGGACGTCTTTTTCACTTTCAGCTTTTGTCCAATTTTAATCAGGTCTGTTTTGAGTTTATTTAACGATTTCAGCTCTTTCACTGTCATTCCATATTTTTTGCCGATTTTAGATAAAGTATCACCTTTGACAACTTTATGAGTGGCTGTCGCTGAAGACGCTTTTACTTTTGTTGTTGTTTTTGATGTTTTCGTTACCTTTTTTGAAGAAGTACCATTCACTTTTAAAGTTTGTCCAACATAAATCGTGTTAGATTTCAACTTATTGTCTGATTTAATCTTACTCACGGTTGTTTTGTATTTTTTCGCTAGAACAGAAAGAGAGTCACCTTTTTGAACCTTTACTGATTGTGCTGAGGCAGCTCCGGCAAATAATGTCGTCCCAAGTAGAACTGCACTTGCAGCTGTGATCAATTGTTTTTTCATTTGTTCCTCCTGTATGTATCTATCGTGATCCGAATTTTTATCTACTTTCTATTATAAGGATCGAATACCAGAAGAAATAGTCTTGACTTCCTACGACATTATGCTTATTAATTCGGCAAAAAATATTTTTTTTTAGGGTTCTTTTTATTTCATTTTTATTACACAATCATGACAAAACAAATGCATCTTGTCATAGATAAATCATACATTCATTTCTCTTTTTGGTTCATTCTATGTAAAGTGGACCTTTACAATTTTAAAGTGAACTTTACGGTGCTGTCATTTGGAATCCACACTTCTGTTCTACCATTGTAAACGTGAGAGCGATACATAAACAATGAGGAGGCAAAATGAATGAGTGTGTTGAAAAGCTCGAAAACGAAAATAGCTGCAATCGCAGCCGCATCAGTGTTATCAATTGGTATTTTTTCAGGAATTGAATTTGGACAGGCTGACAAAGCTGAGGCTAAAAAGAAACCAAAAAATGACGTACAAAATGTGATCGTGCTCATTGGAGATGGCATGGGAACACCTTACCTTTCAACTTACCGCTCATTTAAACACAACGGTGATCTTTCCAAGCAAACAGCGTTTGACCCTTACCTCACTGGCATGCATAAAACATACCCTGATGATTCTAAAAGTAACATTACTGATTCAGCAGCAGCTGGGACAGCCATGGCAACTGGTCAAAAGACATACAACAACGCCATTGGTGTAAACAAAAATGGCAAAAAACTAAAAACAGTATTAGAAGAAGCAAAACGCAAAGGAAAGTCTACTGGTCTCGTCGTCACATCTGAATTAACCAATGCGACACCTGCTGCGTATGCCGCCCACGATGTGTCTAGAAAAAACACAGCAGCCATTGCTGATGATTTCTTCGATGAGAAAATTGGCAAACAGCATACAGTCGATGTCATGCTTGGCGGAGGACTGATCGATTTTGTCCGCAAAGATCGTGATTTGACGAAAGAATTTCAAAAAGCAGGCTATCGTTACGTAACCAATAAAGCTGACTTACAAAAAAACAAACAGCAAAAATTGTTAGGCATTTTTGCTGACGGTGGTCTCGATAAAGCAATTGATCGTGATAAAATGACCCCTTCCTTGCAAGACATGACATCCTCAGCCATCAAACAGCTGTCTAAAAACAAAAAAGGATTTTTCCTCATGGTTGAAGGCAGTCAAATTGACTGGGCTGGACATGACCACGATATTGTCAGTGCGATGAGTGAGATGAAGGATTTTGAAAAAGCATTTGAAGAAGCCATTCGTTTCGCAAAAAAGGATAAAAACACATTAGTCATCACGACAGCAGATCATTCAACTGGCGGCCTTTCCTTCGGGGCAGACGGCTCGGGAAGCTGGGATTATCAGCCTGTCAAAGCAGCAAAAAAGACACCTGATTTCATTGCAAACAAAATTGTAGGGGGTATGACGGTCGAGACTGCGCTCAAACAATACATCGACCTTGATTTCACAAAAGAGGAAATCGCCTCTATTCAAAAGGCAGCTGAAACAAAAGATCCTGTTCAAATTGATGATGCCATCGAAAAGGTCATCAATACGAGGTCTCATACAGGCTGGACCACATCGGGTCATACAGGGGATGAAGTACCTTTTTATGCTTATGGACCAACAAGCGAACAGCTAAAAGGGCTTATGGAAAATACAGATCAAGCGAAACACATTTTCAAACTGCTGAAAAACCAATAAAGTGCTAATCACAAAAAAAGATGTCTAGTCGTAGACATCTTTTTTTTGATCATTAAGTGAGATACTTCCTATGAACCCCTTTTCCATCGTATGAAAACATCACTTCTTTTCCTTCAAGAACTGACTCGATGTGCACACTTCTTCCCCATAGCTGATACAAATATGGAAGCACCTTTTCTAAGTATTTGAGATCAAGCTCAATGCCTTCATACCAATGTTTAATATAGAGTTCGTTGTTTTTTAAATAGTCGCCATCAATGACTGTCAAATACGGAAAGCCGCCATTGACCCTCATGCTGACTAGCTGATCACGGACTGCCTTCCATTCTTTATCAATGACTTTATAGTCTCTCCCCTGCTTTTGAAACAAGTACAAATCTTCCCTCATCACAAGGTCTTTCGTTAAGTAATTTCGAATAAAAGAAATGTCTGATTCAATTTCTCGCACTTCAAACATTTTGCTGCGACCGGACCCTTCCGTCACTCCTGCTTTTTTTAATTCCTCGCATGGATGATCGTAGCGCTCTTCAATATCTTCAAAAATCTTCAGCCCTAAATAGTAAGGATTGATTCCTGTCTTAGATGGCTGCACGACACCTGCATTTAATTTTGCAAATTCAATCGATTCACTTGAATCTAAATCAAGTTCACGCATAATCCGCTGGTGCCAATACGATGCCCAGCCTTCATTCATGATTTTCGTTTCTAGCTGTGGCCAAAAATAGAGCATTTCCTCTCTCAGCATCGTCAGCACATCCCGCTGCCAAGGCTCTAGCTCCCGGGAGTGTGCCTCGATAAAGAGCAAAATATCTTTTTCTGGATTTGGGGGGAATTGCTTGATCGTTTTCTTTTTCTCACGTGTTTTCGGTTCATCCATTCCCCACAAATCATCATATGGCGTTTGACGTTTTGGTTTGTCCTCTTCATATTCATCTTCATCGTCGAGATTCCAGCTTAATTTTGAACGAACAAGCGACGGATCAATATGCTCCTGCAATGCCAATACAGCATCTAAAAAGGACTCGACTTCTTTTGTACCGTGGATATGTTCATATTCTTTAATTCGCTCTGCTGCCGCTGACATACTTTCCACCATATCTCGTTTTGTGTTTTGGAAACGGCAGTTGTTTTTAAAGAAATCGCAGTGTGCCAAGACATGAGCCACAATTAGTTTATTTTGAACAAGCGAATTGTTATCAAGGAGAAAGGCATAGCAAGGATTTGAATTAATCACCAGCTCATAAATTTTGCTTAATCCTAAATCATAATGAAGCTTCATTTTGTGAAATTGCTTTCCAAAGCTCCAGTGGCTAAATCGTGTTGGCATGCCATATGCACCGAATGTATAAATAATCTCCGCGGGACAGATTTCATACCTCATCGGATAAAAATCCAGACCAAATCCTTCTGCAATTTCTGTAATTTCATCAATGGCTCGTTGTAAAAGACGCTTTTCAGATACGCTCAAGGAAACCATCCCTCCTCATCGGACTTATCCCTACTATATGAGCGTACCTAAAAAAACATGATGTTCAGCCAGTTGTTTAGACGACTTCCATTTCTTTCATGGACTGCCCGCCGAACGCTTCAAAATGGATATTCTCTTCTGGGATGTCCATCGCTTTTAGAATAAGGATCATCTCTTGAGTAAATGCTGGAGAACCGCAAACATAAAATTGGCCTTTTCCTTCACCAATCACTGATTGAAGGAAAGGTCGGTCAATCCGCGTAGCCACCTTCTCAACCAGATCACTCTTTCCACTCTTTTCAAATTGTTCGTTACAAAGGATAATACGCCCCTCTGGAGATGAAGTGAGAACGTGTTCAAACTCTTGTTCGAAAGCGGTTACATCCTCTAGTCTGTCTGCATGAATCATCGTGAATGGCTGATTGTTATGCGACGCTGTTTTCACTAAACCAATCATTGGTGTGACACCAGAACCGGCACTAATCAAATAAACGGGTTCTTTTGTGTCATCTTGCAAGCAGAACATTCCCTGCGGCATACTCACGTGAAGAATATCGCCTTCTCTCATTTCATCATGCAGGAATGTGGAGACATGCCCATCTCGTTTCACGGTGATGCGATAGTAAGATGGGTGATATTGATCTGATAAACTGTATTGTCTGCTGCATACATAGGCTTCACCCGGCATATCTACCTGCACCGTAATGTATTGACCAGCTTCATACATTGGTAGCTCAGATTCATCCTCTGGTACGAAATAAAAGGAAATGAGTGATGGAGATTCTTGTTTCTTTTTCTTCAGAATAAACGGTTTGACATCTGCCCATCCACCCGTTTGTTTCACATTTTCAGCCATCATTTCTGCCTCAATGGTGATGAATATATTCGCAATGATGTCATATGCAGCCTTCCAAGCCAACAATGTGTCATCTTCCTCTGATAACCCAAATACCTCTTTCATTGCTTCAAGAAGGTGATATCCGACGATTGGGTACTGCTCTTTTTTCACCATGACACTGACATGCTTATGGGCAATTTGTTTCACAGTAGGTAACAAGTCTGCCAAGCGATCAATGTGCAGTGCAGCTTGATAGAGTGTTGCGGCAAGCGCCTCTGGCTGGCTTCCATTCATGAGATTTGTTTTATTAAACTGATTGAGTAGCTCTGGATGCTGTCTGATCATATTTTGATAAAAAACTGTCACAAGTTTTGTTCCCTCAGCTTTTAGAAGAGGGGCTGATTGTTTAATGGCATTCATTTGATCTGTGGATAACATCGTTATTCCTTCTTTCAAAAGATGTATTTTAAATACATCTTTATCGTAATGGAAGACAACGTATAAAAGCAATATTTATAATACATGTTTTAAATGTTGTCACATTTAATACATTCTCGAACAGTTTTTGTCTAAAATGTGTTACGATGATACAAAACTCTATTAGGTTTAGAGGTCGTCCAAATGAAACTTACGAATTATACAGATTTCTCATTAAGGGTACTCATTTATTTAGCTTCGAGAGAAAACAATGAACTGTCAAATATTCAGCAGATTGCCGATATTTATGGCATTTCGAAAAATCACCTGACAAAGGTCATTTACCATCTAGGAAAACGTGGTTATGTAGAAACGATCCGCGGAAGAAATGGTGGAATTAGGCTGGGGAAAAGCCCAGAAAGCATTAATATTGGTGAGGTTGTCCGATATACAGAGGATGATTTAGTCATGGTGGAATGCTTTGATCCGAAGAAAAACAGCTGTATTATCTCCCCGATTTGTTCATTAAAGCACGTACTTCATGAAGCACTCACTGCTTATTTAAACGTTCTTGACCAATACACATTAAGTGATTTAACACAAAACAAAGATGCTCTAAGAGAGCTTCTGCTCTAAGGCGAAAGAATTTATTTCTTTCGTCTTTTTCTTTACCTCCTTGTAATAATAATTTATTTAAAATTATTATAAATAAATATTGACTATCATGTTTGATTCAATATAATTAGGGTATATAGATTGCTAGAAACCATTTTTTGTTTACAGGAGGAGAAAAAGAATGACAAATTCTAATCATAAAAATTTGACAACGAATCAAGGCGTGCCAGTTGGCGATAATCAAAACTCAAGAACTGCTGGTCACAGAGGGCCTTCATTCCTTGATGATTACCATTTGATTGAAAAACTTGCACACTTTGACCGTGAACGTATTCCAGAGCGTGTTGTTCATGCAAGAGGCGCCGGCGCTTATGGTGTGTTTGAAGTAGAAAATAGCATGGAGAAACATACAAGAGCAGCCTTCTTAAGTGAAGAAGGAAAACAAACAGATGTTTTTGTCCGTTTCTCAACGGTTATTCACCCTAAAGGTTCACCTGAAACATTACGTGACCCTCGTGGTTTCGCTGTCAAATTTTATACAGAAGAAGGCAACTATGATCTAGTTGGGAACAACTTGCCGATCTTCTTCATTCGTGATGCACTCAAATTCCCTGACATGGTTCACTCTCTCAAGCCAGATCCTGTAACCAACATTCAAGATCCTGACCGTTATTGGGATTTTATGACGTTAACACCTGAATCCACTCACATGCTCACATGGCTCTTCTCTGACGAAGGTATTCCTGCGAACTACGCTGAAATGCGCGGTTCTGGTGTTCATACGTTTAGATGGGTAAACAAATACGGAGAAACAAAATATGTGAAATACCACTGGAGACCATCAGAAGGCATTCGCAATTTATCGATGGAAGAAGCTGCAGAAATCCAAGCAAACGACTTCCAGCATGCGACAAGAGACTTGTATGATCGTATTGAAAAAGGAAATTATCCAGCATGGGATCTTTACGTTCAGCTTATGCCGCTCAGTGATTATGATGAACTAGATTATGATCCATGTGATCCGACGAAGACGTGGAGCGAGGAAGATTATCCGCTGCAAAAAGTGGGCCGCATGACACTGAACCGCAATCCAGAAAATTTCTTTGCTGAAACAGAGCAATCTGCTTTCACGCCAAGTGCCCTAGTACCAGGAATTGAAGCATCTGAAGACAAACTGCTTCAAGGCCGACTGTTCTCTTATCCTGACACGCAGCGTCACCGCCTAGGTGCAAACTACATGCGCATCCCAGTGAACTGTCCTTATGCGCCTGTTCACAATAACCAACAAGATGGCTTTATGACAACAACTCGTCCAAGCGGTCATATTAACTATGAACCAAACCGTTATGACGATCAGCCAAAAGAAAACCCTCACTACAAAGAAAGTGAACCGGTTCTTCACGGTGACCGTATGGTGAGACAAAAAATCGAAAAACCAAACGATTTCAAACAAGCTGGAGAAAAATATCGAAGCTACTCTGAAGAAGAGAAACAAGCATTGATCAAAAACTTGACAGCTGACTTGAAAGACGTAAATGAAAAAACGAAATTACTTGCGATCTGTAACTTCTATCGTGCAGATGAAGATTACGGACAGCGTTTAGCGGATTCACTCGGTGTGGATATTCGCTCATATCTTCAAGGAAGCATGAAATAAATCTTCTTTTCAGCTGGAGCACCTCTTTTTAAAAGAGGTGCTTTTTTATAGCCGAAATACGTTAATACTAATCAAATGACCCGTCACTGGATGAAAATAAATTTCTGCATGTGCTGCAAATCGTGTGGATCCTTCCTTCACGGTCACGCGAAACACATCTTTTGTTTGATCTTCATTCACTTGTGTACGTCCAATGTAATGATAATCGTTTAAAGCGGCGCCTTCATATTCATCTTGCAAGGCAGTATACGCAAGTCTTTCCCAATTCTCTGCCGGCTGCACAGCTGCTTGTGAAGATGGATGAATCATCAGACTGCCAAATAAAATAATTCCTGCTGCAAAAAGCATCCATAATTTCGGGTGCATAATATCAATATTCTCACTTTCATGTCTATTTTGTTTAGGTTTTGCTGGTTGGTTCTTTTTCATACATCAAGCATTTATTCAGCCTATAATTCCCGGTACCCTGTTTATGCAGACACCAACTTTTCCCCTGAAAAAGTCGACCTGATCCGAGCAAACTAATGAGGACTTCTCAAGGGAAAGGAGAAGGTTTAATGAATGTGGCGGATTATGATAAAGCACTTTATTATACGCATCGCTCGCAATGGGATAATTTACTTATTCTTATGGTCCGTACGCAAGATGATTTGCTCTCAAAACGTATTGAGCATTTCTTACATGCGTATCAATTTAACCGGAACGATGCTGATGTTGAAAAATGTTTATATGGGCTCCTGCAGTATATCGACCATGCTTCAGAGGCTGCCGTTGCTGAAGCATATGCTGAACCGATGTACACATAAAGGAAAAGGTTGATTTTCGATGTTGACAAAGGGCTAAAATGAACTTTATTTTAGCTCTTTGTTTTCTTTTCAGCCTTTTACTAACCGCCTTTCATAAAGAAGAAAAGACTTCACGAGAGATACTCATGAAGTCTTTTGGAATGTCCACCATGACTGTTTACAACAGCTCTTTCGGCTGATTTTTTTGATAATCTACCGCATATAGAGCGGCCTGAGTTCGATCTGCCAGCTCTAACTTTGATAACACATGAGACACGTGAGTTTTCACAGTCTTTTCAGAAATAAAAAGCGATGAGGCAATTTCTTTGTTACTTTTCCCTTTCGCAATTTCAAATAAGACATCACGTTCTCTATTGGTCAGTTCGTTCATCAATGTCCATTTTTGCTCTTTAGGTTCTGTTAGGTGCTGGACAAGAAACGCTGTAATATGACCATCTAGCTGGTACGTACCATTTTGCACCTCAATCATTGTCGTGAGAAGCTTTTCAGGTGCTACATCCTTGAGCTGATAAGCCTTCGCTCCCGCTTGGATAGCAGGGATGACATAGTCCTTATCTGCATAGCTTGTCAGGATGACAATGCGGACTTCCGGCATGTCGAGTGTCATTTGCTTTGTTGCCTCAATCCCATTCATTACAGGCATAGAGAGATCCATCAAGACAATGTCAGGCTTTGTCTGCCTCACTACCTGTAGTGCCTCTTCTCCATTGGATGCTTCACCAACGATGTCTACATCTGGCTGGGTTTGCAAGAAAAAGACCAGCCCTTTTCTGACAATATGATGATCATCTGCAATGACTACTCTCATGACAATCCCTTCCTTTCTTGAGAAAATGGGACTTTCACATGAATCGTGGTTCCTTTCCCTAGCTCAGAGTTGATACATAATGTACCTCCCACCCTACGAATACGTTTAGCCATCCCTTTCAATCCAAGTGAAGGAAGACTCATTTGTTCATCATACTGAAATCCCTTTCCCTGATCGATGATTTTCATACCAAACGTATCTCCTGATTGCTCCAGTTTGACCTCTACTTTCTCAACACCCGCATGCTTTTGGCAATTATTTAGAGCTTCTTGGCATACGCGAAATAAGGTCTCGTGCTTTGAATGATCTATTTCCATACAGCCTGATAAAGACAATGAACAATTTAGACCTAAAAGCTGTGCATACTCTTCAATCGCTGTCGTAAATCCTTTTTCAAGTCCTTTTGGTCTTAACTGCCAGATGAGTGATCGCATTTCAATGAGGGCATCTTGTGATAAATGCTGAATAAAATCAATCATTTCACCTAATTTTTGATCACTTGTCATTTGACGCGCTGCCTTTGCAGTCAAACTCACGGAAAACAGCATTTGATTCACAGAATCGTGTAAATCCTGCGCAAGTCGGTTTCGTTCTTCTAAAAGTGCATGCTGCTGCTCATTTTGCACAAGCTTCATGCGCTGAATAGCCGTACCAATTTGCAGTGCAATACTTTCAAGCAGATTCAGCTCCTCCTGTGTAAATGTGACCTTCCCTTTTGCCGCCACATTTAATAAGCCAAACGTACGCTTACATGCTTGGAGAGGAACGGTTGCATGATGGGTAATTCCTTCTGTATCTCCAAGCTTTTGCTCAATCGCCGTTTCAATCCGTTTACAATTGATGATATTGGTCGCTGATTGCAGTGAGCCTTTTGTGTAACGGTTGATGCAATAGCAATCGTTTTGACACATCAATTGCTTTCGATCCTTTGCCAGTGCTTCAGGTAAGCATACTTCTGCCATTAGTTCATACGATCCGTCTTCTTCTATAAAATAAATCCATGCTGTTTGAAAACCTGTCACTTCCATAAGCATATGAAGCACTTCATGAAGCGTTTCCTTCATTTCCATCCCTTCATTTAGCTTTTCAGCAATTTCTTTTAACGTTTTTAATGTTTTGACTTTTTCTTGGTAATCTCCCATCGTGTGTACCCCCGGCTTTTACTGCCTCTCTGATCAATATGTTGATTATACCATGAGCATCTGTGCAGCTCTTTCTCAAAAAGGATGATTTTTTCTCATCCTTTTGACTGAGAAAAAGCCATCATGCATGACATGATGGCTTTTTGATATTTTATTTAGCTGTTTCTTCCACAATGTCATAGACGACTTTCATGACTTCTTCTGATAAGTGTTTCAGCTTTTCTTCGCTATCTGTTAACGATGTGCCTTTGACTGCAATATAAAATTTGACTTTAGGCTCCGTACCAGAAGGTCGTAAACAAAACCATGAGCCATCTTCAAGGAAATATTTCAGAACGTTTGATGCCGGCAGATGAATTGTTTCTTCTTTCTTTTCAGCCACAAGGTGCCTTTGACTTGATTGATAATCCTCAATGACCGTAATGCGCTGACCAGCGATAGAAGCTGGCGGGTTTGATCTAAAGGTATGAAGAATAGCAGAAATCTGCTCCGCTCCTACTTTCCCCTTTAAGGTTAATGACTTTAACCCTTCTCTGTAAAATCCAAATTCCTTAAAAATATCAACAAGCGCATCATATAATGACTTGCCTTGTTTCTTATAAAAGGCTGCGACTTCAACTGCTAATAACGCAGCTTGAACTGCATCTTTATCTCGTGCAAAATCACCGATCAAATAGCCGTAGCTTTCTTCATAGCCGAATTGAAACGTGTATTCTCCGCTTTCTTCAAACTGCTTGATTTTTTCTCCGATAAATTTAAAGCCAGTGAGCGTATCAATCGTGTCAGCTCCAAATGCTGAGGCAACAGCACGCCCAAGCTCGCTTGTCACAATCGTTTTCATCACAACGGGGCGAGGCGGCAGTTGACCTAGTTTTTGTTTTTCAGATAATAAATAATGAAGTAGTAAGGCGCCTGTTTGGTTGCCGGTCAAAACGGTAAATTCACCATCATGATTTTTCACAGCGATACCTAATCGATCTGCATCTGGATCTGTCGCAATCAACATATCAGCATTTTGCTTTTCGCCAAGCTTGATGGCGTATTCAAAAGCGGCATGCTCCTCTGGATTTGGAGACGTGACCGTCGAGAATTGCGGATCTGGTTTTTCCTGTTCAGGTACAACCGTCACATGCTCATAACCAAAGGCCTGAAGTCCGTTTCGGACAGGTTTATTCGCCGTCCCGTGAAGCGGGGTAAACACCACTTTGACATCGACTTCTTTTGCAAGCTCAGGGTGCACACGAATGGTTTTTAATTTTTCCATATACGCTTGATCGATTTCTTCACCAATCATGCGGATCAAACCATTTTGCTTCAATACTTCTTCTGATTCCACTGAAATGGCTAATTCATTTTCGATGGCATCTACTTCTTTAATGACTTGATCTGCTTCAAATGGGGGCATTTGGCCTCCATCTTCTCCATAAACTTTATAGCCATTATATTCTGGCGGATTGTGACTTGCTGTCACAACAATCCCTGCAAAGGCATTCAGTTCTCGAACTGCAAAAGAGAGTTCTGGTGTCGGACGCAGTTCGTCAAATACGTATGTTTGAATGCCATGTGAAGCAAGTGTTTTGGCCGCTTCCATCGCAAATTCAGGAGATTTATGGCGTGAATCATAGGCAATGGCGACACCTCTTTTTTTTGCATCCTCTCCATGTGCTGCAATATACGCAGCAAGACCAGCAGATGCTTTTCGAACAGTATAAACATTCATTCGGTTCGTTCCAGCACCAATTTCTCCGCGCATTCCTCCAGTACCAAACTCAAGGTTTTTGTAGAAGCAGTCTTCAAGCGCTTGATGATCATCTTGATGTGCCTCCAGCCATTCCCTTAGTTCAGTATCCAGGTGCTTCTCATTGATCCAACGCTCATAATTCGTATTCCAACTCATGGTCGTCCTCCCAGCTCTTATCATCAATAAAATAACATCTACTGTTATTTTATATGGAATTATCCTTCATGTCATGTTATATCATGAACATATGAAAAAACGATGAACAAAATAAAAAAAGCCGATACACGATCGGCTTTTTACTTATTCAGCATCAAGCGGTACGACTGCTTCATGGAATAGTCGGTCTAATTCAGTTTGATGTTTCTGTTTTGTCGCTTCATCCCAGCCAAAACGATCTGCCATATAGTCAACAACAGGCTGTGCATACGTTTTTGCCCAATTGATATTAAATAATAGGCTGCCTGTTCTTCTCAAGAAGAAATCGACAGGTGTTACAGCCAATTCTTCTTCGATCGCATAGACAAGTTCAGCCAACACATATGCGGGAATGTTTCGTTTGTCTGCTTCCCCTTGAAGCTGCTCTACACGCTTGAAGACATTGCTGACGTTTGAGCCATATTTCTCAGCTAATTTTTGTGCAATCGGTTCTGTCAAACCAACGGATGCTCCTTCTGCCGTTTTCGCTTGAACAAAGGATGCCATATTTTTCGAACCGCCTACATGCCCACCTGAAATAGGCATATGTTTCGTTTTACATGGTCCGAAATCTTTTCCAGTTTCCTCTTTCAGTCCATCACGTACAAGATTCACAATGTGTTCAGCCATTTTACGGTAACCTGTTAATTTACCGCCGGCAATCGTGATTAAGCCTGAAGATGATGTCCATACCTCATCTTTACGAGAAATTTCTGAAGGATCTTTCCCTTCTTCATGAATGAGTGGACGAAGACCAGCCCAGTTAGATTCAACGTCTTTCTCTGTAATGTTAAGATCTGGGAACATATATTGAATGGCTTTGATCACGTAATCACGATCTGCTTTTGTCATACGCGGATGTTCCAGCTGTTTTTTGTAAACGGTATCTGTTGTTCCCACGTACGTTTTTCCTTCTCTTGGAATCGCAAAGACCATTCGTTTATCAGGTGTGTCAAAGTAGATTGCTTGTTTTAATGGGAAAACAGATTGATCAAATACTAAGTGAATTCCTTTTGTATGCTGTAAATGTTTCCCCTCTTTTGAGTGGTCCTTGTCTCTTAGCTGATCGACCCATGGACCTGTCGCATTGACGATTTTTTTCGCATATACATCGTATGTTTTCTGTGTTGTGACATCTTCAATGACAACACCGACAACTTTGCCTTTATCATAAATAAATTCTTTTACTTTCGCATAGTTGACCGCTTCTGCCCCGAATTTCACAGCCTCTTTCATGACTTCAATTGTCAGGCGTGCATCATCTGTACGGTATTCAACATAGTAGCCCCCGCCTTTTAAGCCATCCTTTTTCACAAGTGGTTCTTTTGCAAGTGTCTCTTTTGCACTTAGCATACTTCTGCGTTCACTATGCTTAACGCCAGCTAAAAAGTCATATACTCTAAGTCCGATTGAAGTTGAAAACTTACCGAATGTCCCGCCTTTATGCATCGGAAGAAGCATCCATTCTGGCGTTGTCACATGAGGACCGTTTTCGTATACGATGGCACGCTCTTTACCGACCTCTGCGACCATTTTCACTTCAAATTGTTTTAAATAACGAAGTCCACCGTGCACTAGTTTCGTTGAGCGGCTAGACGTACCCGCTGCGAAATCCTGCATTTCCGCAAGACCGACACGCATTCCGCGTGAAGCCGCATCAAGTGCTGTACCAGCGCCAGTAATACCCCCACCAATGATAAACACATCATATGGTTTTTTTGTCATGTCCTGAAGCATTTGTTCTCTTTCTAAGCTAGAAAAAGTCATCTCTTGTTCCTCCCATGTTGTACGGTAAAGAAAAAGAGACCGCAAACACCCAAAGCGTATTTCTACACTTCGGTGCTTGCGGTCTCTCCAGTTCTCCAACCGTTCTATTAACTTACTTGAAGTATACCATACTTTTTGTTTATTTGAAAGCTTGAGCTGCTTTTACAGCCTTTTTCCACCCGCTGTATAACGAGTCACGGCTGTCTTCTTCCATTTTAGGTTCAAAGCGCTTGTCAAGGTTCCATTGTTTTGCAATGTCTGAACGGTCGTTCCAGAAGCCAACTGCTATTCCCGCAAGATAGGCCGCACCGAGTGCCGTCGTTTCATTAATTTCTGGACGTTCTACTGGTACATCGAGCAAATCACTTTGGAAGCCCATTAAGAAATCATTCTTTACAGCCCCGCCATCGACGCGCAATGTTTTAAGTGAGATGTTTGAATCTTTTTCCATCGCATCTAAAACATCTTTCGTTTGATAAGCAAGTGATTCTAACGTTGCACGAACAAAGTGCTCTTTAGAAGTACCGCGTGTTAAACCGAATACAGCGCCTCGGACATCACTATCCCAATATGGTGTGCCTAAACCAACGAATGCTGGTACGACATATACGCCGTCTGTTGACTCAACGCGCTCAGCATAAGCTTCACTGTCTTTTGAGTCTTTAAACATTCTAAGTCCATCACGCAGCCACTGGATCGCTGAGCCAGCAACGAAAATACTTCCTTCTAAAGCATATTCAACTTTGCCGTCAATGCCCCATGCAATCGTCGTTAACAATCCATGATCCGACTTAATTGCTTTTTCCCCTGTATTCATCAACATGAAACATCCTGTACCATATGTGTTCTTCGCCATTCCTTCTTCAAAGCAAGCCTGACCGAATAACGCAGACTGCTGATCTCCTGCCGCTCCTGCAATTGGAATATTTTTACCGAAGAAGTGATAGTCTGTTGTTTCACCATAAATGTGTGATGATGGTTTGACGTCTGGCAGCATGGAAGCTGGAACACCTAAGATATCAAGTAGTTCTTCATCCCATTTCAGATCGTAAATATTGAACATTAACGTTCTTGATGCATTTGAATAATCTGTTACGTGTGATTGACCGCCAGTCATTTTCCAAATGAGCCATGTATCAATTGTGCCAAACAGCAAGTCACCATTTTCTGCTTTCTCACGAGCACCTTCTACATTGTCTAAAATCCATTTCACTTTAGTGCCTGAGAAATAAGCATCAATGAGTAGACCCGTTTTATTTCTAAACGTTTCATCGTGCCCTTGCGCTTTTAGCTCATCACATATACCAGATGTTTGTCGTGACTGCCAAACAATTGCATTGTAAACAGGTGCGCCTGTATGTTTATCCCAAACAACAGCTGTCTCACGCTGGTTCGTAATTCCGATACCGGCGATTTGATCTGCTTCAATTCCTGATTCGATTAAAGCAGTTGAAATAACTGATAGAACAGAGCTCCAAATTTCATTTGCATTGTGTTCTACCCAGCCTGGGTTCGGAAAATATTGATTGAATTCCTTCTGAGCTGTATGTGCAATTTTACCTTCTTGATCAAATAAGATCGCTCTTGAGCTTGTTGTCCCTTGATCTAATGCGAGAATATATTTTTCTTTTGCCATGGTGTTTTCCTCCCCTTACATACTTTCATTGACAGCATTTGTCTGGTTTTTCGTAGAAACATAGAGTCCTAACAATACCACAACTAAAATAACGCTTACAATCCAAAAGGCTGGTGTGACGTTCGCTTTAAAGGCTGCATTATAGAAAACACCGCCAAATGCACCGCCCAAAATTGGACCAACAACAGGAACCCAAGCATATTTCCAATTTGATGGACCTTTACCTGGAATCGGCAGAATGGCATGTGCGATTCTTGGACCTAAATCACGTGCAGGGTTAATTGCGTAACCAGTTGTACCACCTAATGAAAGACCAATTGCGACAATTAAGAAACCAACAATCAGCGGATTGACTCCGTCTGCAAATTTATTTGCACCAATCGCTAAAATTCCTACCACCAATACAAATGTACCGATGACTTCACTGAGCACGTTTGCAAAAGTATGCGGAATCGCAGGACCAGTTGAGAATACGCCTAGTTTTGCACCTGGATCGTCTGTCGCTTTCCAGTGTGGTAAGTAATGTAAGAAGACAATAATAGCTCCGAGTAATGCGCCAAGCATTTGACCGACAATATACATTGGAACATCAGCCCAAGGAAAACTTCCTTCTAATGCAAGACCTATTGTCAGCGCCGGGTTTAAATGTGCACCGCTGATTCCTCCAGTGGCATAAGCTGCAATCGCTACTGCAAATCCCCATCCGAAAGCGATTACAATCCAACCGGACTGATAAGCGAGCGATTTCTTTAAACTGACTGCCGCACACACACCGCCTCCGAAAATAATCAGAAGCATTGTACCAACGACTTCACCCCAAAATGGTGTCATGAAAAATTCCTCCTCTGGTTCAGTTGCCATCCCCTATAAATGTGTAGAAAAGATAAAGAAAAAAGACCCACAACAAACATACTTTACATCAGGGTCATTTGTCACCTAGTAAAGCGTCGTTGTGGATCTCCGTTTCTCCATCACATGATATTAACTTAGTGCTATAGTATCAGAGGATGAAAACGTTGTCAATCAATTTTCACATTTTATCTTTTTCATTTTTGGAACGCTTTCCAAAGCTCTGTATTCGATGTGGTGACAGCTGTCGCCCCTGCTGCAAGCGCCCTTTCTACATCTTCTTTTGTTCGGATAAATCCTCCTGCAAATATTGGTATTCCAGCTCTTTCGCGCACTTCTGTAATTAAATCTGGCACGACACCCGGCAATACTTCAATAAAATCTGGACGATGTTTTCCGACAAACTCCATGCTTTTTTCCATCGCACTTGTATCAAGTAAAAACATTCGCTGGATGGCATATACCTTTTTCTGCTTGGCTTTTACTATGACAGAAGACCTAGTAGAAATAATGCCAGCTGGTTTCATTTCCTGACAAATAAATTCCGTTCCGTACTCATCATGTTTGATTCCGTGAATGAGATCGACATGGACAAACATTTTTTTATGATGCGCATTCGCCTCATTCATGATGCCCTTAAGCCGCCCTAAATGAACATCTAGTAAGACCCCATATGTAAATGGACTTTTTAAAAATTCCTCAAATTGCTTCATATTGCGAACAGCAGGTAGAATGGGTTGATCATGAAAACTCATATGCCGTCTCCTTCTAATGTGTATTGGTTCTATCTTCTCCTTACAGTAATAGAATCGCATGTTTTTTTCAATACACCTAGTGTGCCCATTGACCATTCAGCCTAGCAGATCGATTAAAACCTGATCCTTTCTGGACATAGAAAAAAGCAGAGAAACCTCTCTGCTACAGCGTGTAGACAAACCCTCGCATTCTTTGTCAGTTCTGCGTGCTGGTGCTCGTCCTTCCTAGACTTCAAAGATTTTCTATCACGCTGAAAAGAAGACAAAGGGCTAAAATAAAGTTCATTTTAGCCCTTTGTCAACAATCTGAAGCAGAGAAATCTCTGCTATAATTGCGCCATGCTTTCTTTTAAAGTATGAATAATGAATGAGGCGTCTTCATCAGTGATATTTAGCGGTGGTGCGAGCTGTGCCACGTTATTATAGCCAGCCACTGTATCGCTATTTTTCCCGATGATCAATCCCCGCTTTTTACATTCTGCAATCAATTGACCGACTACACTTGGATCAGCTGGCTTTTTTGACGCCTGATCCTGCACAAGCTCAATCCCAAACAGCAGGCCTTTTCCTCTCACATCACCGACAAATGGATGCTCTTTTAACTCTTGCAAACGATCGAGCATGTCTTGGCCAAGCTTGCCTGACCGCTCCACTAATTGCTCGTTTTTCATGATCTCTAGGTTAGCAAGCGCAACCGCACAGGAAGCAGGGTGACCGCCAAATGTATTCACATGCCGTAGCCTGTCATACGTATCTTCTCCTGCATACGCTTCATAAATGTCTCGTTTCACGCACGTTGCAGATAGCGGTAAATATCCACTTGTGATCCCTTTTGCCATAGTGATAATATCTGGTTTTACCTCTTCATGCATAAATCCAAACCGCTTTCCTGTCCGGCCAAAGCCGCATATCACTTCATCCACAATGAGGAGCGCCCCATGATCTTCACAGATTTCTTTCACCTTCTTCAAATATCCTTTTGGCGGCATTAAGATACCGCCTCCTGTAATCATCGGCTCCATGATGACCCCAGCTATCGTCTCACTTAGTTCCCACGTCATGGCCTGATCTATTGCCGCAGCACTTGCCAGATTCTCTTGATCCTCAGGATGACGATACATATCAGGCGGTGCGACATGGATAAACCCCTGTCCTAACGGTTCATATTTGTACTTACGCTGCGCTTGACCCGTTGCGGCTAGAGCTGCTGCTGTGTTGCCATGATACGATCGATATCGGGAAATAAATTTTGTGCGTGTACTCTCTCCCTTTTGCGCATGATATTGTTTGGCAATCTTAAATGCCGCTTCATTCGCTTCAGAACCACTGTTAGAAAAGAAGATCACATAGTCCCCGTCTAGCCATTCATTGAGCTTCTCAGCCAGCTGAATCGCTGGCACATGGCTTTGTGTCAGTGGGTAGTAAGGCATCGTATTTAATTGCTTATACGCCGCTTCTGCAAGCTCTTTACGTCCATATCCGGCATTTACGCACCATAGTCCTGACATTCCGTCTAAATAGCGATTTCCATGAATATCTGTCACCCATGCACCTTCTGCCTCATGAATCACCATACTTTCATTTTCTTTGTTTGTCCCTTTCATATGATGCCAAATGAACTGATCATCTTTCGCCTGAAGATCTTGTGCGTTATGTGTTTTCATCTTCCCACGCCCCCATGTATCCGTTTTCATCATCAAAGAAGCTTAAACCGGTCCTGCATATGACCTCTCCATTCATTATATGGATAAAAAGTGAGGCATATGAAACTGAAACAAGACCGCCCGTGTCGTTACTCTCATTATAAAAAAGGGGCCAGCCACATTACATTAGACAGATCGTCAACTGATTGAAAAGAACCATGAGACACTCTACTTGATCCCTTGGAAAATCTAACATATACCGTTAATGGCGATTCCCCTGTAAAAATTCATAAGCAAGGATCGCAAATTCAAGCGCTTGACGTTTTGGCGCTTGCATCATATCCTCACCAAGTAATGCATGAAGCTTATCCAATCTGTGATAAAGCGTCTGCCTCACAATATAGAGCTGGCTTGCGGTTTCTTTTTTAGAACCGTTTGTCTGTAAAAAGATATTCAGCGTCTGATAGAGCCTGCCGCTATTTTGTTTATCATATAAAATCACCGGCTCTAAATACTCTTTCACCATGCATTCTAATAACCCGCTTTCTTTCATGACAGGCATCAATCGAAGCATATGTAAATCTTGATAAAATGGGCTTTCTACCCGCTGCGGCATCACTTTCTTTAAATGCAGCACTTCTTTCGCTGCTTGAAAACTTTTTCTCATGTGCTGAAATTGCTCACAATATGAACCGATTCCATAATTGATGACTGCCTCGCCGGGCTTCTCACGGTCATATAATTGCGTGATGTCGTTTGCCGCTTTTTCTGCACGCTCTTTCCAGTCCTCAACTTTTCTTGTATTCAATAAAATAAATAAGGTTTGTCCTTGATGCTCGTACACAATCAAATAGAAACCAGTACGCTGAAAAATAGAACGGCAAGAGACAAGAAAATAAAGATTCCCTGCGATTTCTTCTATTTGGTGGTTTTTTTGAAAGAGCATCACCACACAGCCGGTCGGTTTTTTCAGCCCTTCTGTCTCCTCAAGGTGTTCTATGATTTCTCTTTCTGTATGCTCTTCATGAAACCATTTTTGCAGCCATTCATTCTCTTTTGTCTTCTTCAGCTCTTCTGTATACAGCTCTCTTAAAGTTTGCTGGGCAAGGGCATTCGCTCCTTTATCCATCACAAGCAGTTCAAATTCCGAGAGCGTGTTCGATTGATGAATGAGGACGAGGTCTGCAAAGGTTTGTTTGAGTGCAAGGACTTGTTTTTGCGTCACTTCATATCCTTTTGGTAATGAAGCATATTGCAAATAATTCATCACAAGCTCTTCTGTTTGTTTGGATGAATCACATAAAATAATCGGCTCACCTTGAACAGGGATCAGCAGTAGTATGCCTCTCACGTGCTGATACACTTGATCCAAAATATCCATCTGCGGATGAGGAGTTAGTAAAAGCTCATTCAACTTGGACGACAGTGTTTCTAAATCCGCCATCATCTGATACTGACGCTCAATCATCATCGTATGGAGATGCTGTGTAATATTGACGAACTTCACTTCTTTTGTAAACAGAATTAGCGGAAAATCACGTTCTTCTGCATAAATAATCAGTTCTTCTGGCACATCAAACCGGAGCGGTACAAATTCAATACATAATCCAGCCGCACCTGAGTCAATCAACTGCCTTAAAAACGCCTGAAAGACTTCCAATTGATCATGGAAGCCTGCGGCCGTCGTTAAGATCAGCTCGCCTCCGTTTAACAAATCCTCTACAGCAGGCACTTCAAGTACATGTACCCATTTTACCTGCCGAAACAATCCCTTTTCCCCAGCTAACACTTTCGCATGCGTAAAATGCTTCGTTTTTAACACATCACTTACTTGAAAATGAACATCTACATTCATTCATAAGTCCCCCTTTGTTTGCCGTCCCCTATCCCAGAGGGTGCATGGATAAAATCCATAATAAAACAGGTAAAGTCACAATACTTAAAATCGTACTGAGAAACGTCGTGCTTGAGACAAACTCAGGTTTCGTTCGAAATTGCACAGCCATCAGCGTGGTATTCGCCGCAGTCGGCATCGCTGCAACTAAAATCATAATTTGTTTCACCAAATCATCTACCGGTAAAATAAGCGTAAAGCCGAATGCGATGAGTGGTGAGATAAACAGCTTCAGCAGCACCGCATAGGAAATATTACGATAATCCACTTGTTTAAAAGAAATCACTGCGAGCTGCATACCTAAAATCAGCATAATCGTTGGTATCGCTGCATCCCCGACCAGCTGAACACCTGTCATAAGCTCTTTAGGTAATGAAAGGTCAATGAGCTGAAATAATAGACCAAGAAGAGCCCCGTAAGCAACCGGCATACGCAGCACTTTTTTTAGAACGACCTTCAAGTCTCCCGCGTCCTCTCCACCTTTTGCTGCATAATACATGCCGATCGTACTCATGACGAGCTGCTGAAGGACCATTAGCACAATCGCAATATCTAAACCAGCTGCTCCAAAAACAAGAAGGACAACAGGCGTGCCATAATTTCCATTATTCATAAATGCTGATGACAAAATCATGGCGCAATACGTTTCATTCGAATACCCGTAAATTCGAGATAAAATGAAGACACATAAAACAAGTGAAAGACAAAGCCCTACGACAAATATTGATAAGTACACATAGTCCATCGATACTTTATTTTGATAAAAGGTTTCAAACGCAAGAAATGGTGACATTAAATATAAAGACATTGATGAGAGCGTATGTATATCAAAACCAATTGTCTTCTGCCCAATATACCCTATAAGGAATATGCCGAACACTGGCATTAAGACAAGTAAAAACTCCATGTAGCACCTACTTTTCTCTAGATGAATTCCTTTTTTTTACCCTCTTATCATACCACTGATCATCAATAAAAAAGAAGCACCCTTATGAAAGGTCGCTTCTCTCCTCATCCATATAAAACACTTCCCATAAATGACCATCACGATCCTGAAAGCTCCAGCCATACATGAAATCATGGTCTTGTTTTTCCTTAAACGGTGAACCACCAGCTGCGATCGCACGCTCGACAAGCTCATCAACCTCTTCCCTCGTCTCGACCTGTAAAGAGATAATGACCTCTGCGCCATTTCTGGCATCTACCAATTCCTTCTCTGAAATGGATTGGAAATGCTTAAGTGATAACAGCATGACGGTAATCGTCTCATTCATCACAAAACAAGCAGCATGTTCATTCGTCAGTTCTTGTTGAAAGTCAAAACCCAGCTGTTCAAAGAAAGCCTTTGACTCATTTACATGCTTAACCGGCAAATTGATATACAAATGTTTAGATTGTCGCCCCATATCCCTCTCCCTTTGTAAAACATCATTTCCATTCAGTATATTCGTCTTTTCATTTGGCATCCCTTTGTCGCATGAAAAAATAAGCGGTAAGTCTCATTACCTTATTTTAACAAAAATGTATAATAAATCTCGTGCACAATACTAAATGAACTAGGAGGTTTTCTTAATGAAAACAATCGCAAAATCTTTGATGCTCTCCACCACTGTCCTTTTATTCGCTTCACCTATTACACAGACAGCTGATGCTGCATCTATTCAAACGAAGCAGGTGACAGCAGAAAGTGATTTTCAGCTTCCTTCAACAACAGACACCATTAAACAAAACATCGAACAATCTTTCCAAAAACAAGAAAAGTGGCTACAAAAATTAGAAGTGATTGCCGGACAAGAAAAACGTGAACAATTTGAACAGTTTTTCAACCAGCATGTAGGACCTGATTTAAAAAATCTTTTAGAAGAGTCTGATCTTACATGGAAACAAGTAGAAAAAACGATTTATCAATCTCTTGTTAAATCAGACGTTCCATTTTTAGCTGCCAAAAGCATTGCCCATTTTGCTACAGTGGCATTAAAGAAAATGTAAACATACAGAAAAGCGCCTCGCATAACTGCGGGGCGCTTGTTTTGGTTATTTCTTATATTCAATATGGTACACGTCTCTTCTTCGGTCTTTCAGCTGACGAACCGTCCCATCTTGACGCTGCCTTCTTAATATTTCTAAGTCGACATCACCGACAACCACCATTTCAATATTCGGGTTGCATTCTCCTACAATGCCATCTCTTGCGAATTCAAAATCAGATGGTGCAAAGATGGCTGATTGTGCATATTGGACATCCATGTTTTCTGTTTGCGGAAGGTTTCCGACCGTTCCAGAAATGACCGTATATATCTGATTTTCAACCGCTCTCGCCTGCGCACAGTAACGCACTCTTAAATAGCCTTGACGGTCTTCTGTACAGAATGGAGTGAATATAATTTTCGCTCCTTTGTCAGCTGCAATTCGAGCAAGCTCAGGGAATTCAATATCGTAGCAAATTTGGATCGCAATTTTACCGCAGTCCGTATCAAATACCCGGACTTGGTCACCAGCTGAAATCCCCCACCATTTTCTTTCATTCGGCGTGATATGCAACTTATATTGCTTTTCAATCGTTCCATCACGTCTAAATAAATAGGCGATATTATAGATTTTCCCTTCCTCTTCAACGAAATGAGAACCACCTATGATATTAATGTTGTACTTGACCGAGAGATCTGTAAACAAATTGATGTAGTCCTCGGTATATTCTGTGATCCGCTGCACTGCTAGACTTGGTGATCTCTCTTCTAAATATGACATAAGTTGCGTTGTAAAGATTTCCGGGAAAACGGCAAAGTCAGCTGACGCATCTGATGCCACATCCACGTAATACTCCACTTGATTCATAAACTCTTCGAAGGAATGAATTTGCTTCATTGCATATTGAATGACACAAATTCGCACTGGGAACGCCGATTTATAATATCTTTTCGATTGCGGGCGATAATCGACATTGTTCCATTCCATTAGCGTTGCGTACGTACTGGAAGCTTTATCATCCGGCAAGTAATTCGGATTGATCCGCATCAGGCTAAATTCATTTAACAGCTGAAAAGATAGCACAGGATCATAAATTTGGTGCAGCATGACTTGCTCTACATATTGGCGAGGCGTCATTTCTTCTTGATATTTATGATAATTCGGGATACGTCCGCCAATGATGATGCTTTTTAAATTTAATCTTCTCGCTAAATCTTTTCTTGCTTCGTATAAACGATGACCGATTTTCATCCGGCGGTACTCAGGACTGACCATTACTTCAATTCCGTACATATTCATCCCATCTGGATTATGGTTTGTGATATATCCATCATCTGTGATGTCCTGCCATGTGTGACGATCATCGTATTCATCAAAGTTAATTAATAAACTTGAACATGAGCCAATGATTTCTCCCTCGAATTCCGCACAGAACTGGCCTTCTGGGAAATGTTCAAGGTGGCTTTCAAGGTGCTCTTTTTTCCAAGGGTCCATGCCTGGAAAGCATACCTCTTGCAATGTGATGATTCGGTCGATATCTTCTTCTCTAATATTTCGAATCACCATTCTTTTTTCAAATCGCGTTAAATCTAGTTTTTCTGCCATGATGTATTGCCCCCTTACTGATCCTCTTTTTCAAGCTGATGGAATAGCTGGAGCAATTCGATTTCAGCCATAGATTCTAATCTCGCGTCATATTCTTCAAACTGCAGTGTGCTCGTCACTTTATTTGGCACGATGACACATTTCATACCCGCTCGTTTGGCAGCGATTGACCCATTCACAGAGTCCTCAAATGCCACGCAATCTTTTGGCTCAACGCCTAAGCATTGTGCGGTTTGCAAATAAAGTTCTGGGTGAGGCTTCACTTCTTCCACATCGTCTGACGTGCGAATACATTCAAAGTAATCGAAAAGTCCAATTTGTTTCAGGTGATCAGACACCCATTTATAATCTGAGCTGGAAGCAAGTCCAATCTTAATTCCAAGCTCCTTTGCCGCTTCTAAATAAGCTTCTACACCAGGTCTTGCTACTTCGTCCTTCATTCTCTTTTGAAAACGTGAACGCCGGTCCGCTGTAAGCGCCTCATGATCTAATGTCTTCCCTAACTGCTCTTCCAAATATTTGAAAGGCTTAAAACCTGCCTGCGTTCCAATCACATTTCCCCATACAGACAGAGGCAACTCCGATTCATGCTCCGCAAACATTTCCTGCAGAACCTCATATTCATGTGTTTCTGTATCTAAAATTAATCCATCAAAATCAAATATAATCGCCTTTACCAAAGAGGCCACTCCTTTTTTCCGAAAGTCTGAAATATCTTCCATACTGCTATCATATCGTGAATAAAATTGACTTTCAAAGATGAATGTCTGCTAAAATGATTATGTATAAAAGGAGCCTGCATCGTTTTGTCAGGCTCCTGTCATGTTCGATTCTTTCTGCAAGAGATCCAAGCGCTCCGATTCGTGGAGAATAGACATTGTTGAAAAAGAGCGGAATTGGTATTACAGATCTTGAAGGTTTCTCCGTTCCCTTAAAAATAGTATGTGCGACGACCTTGTAAGTTAACAAGGAAGTTCACACCAACTTTTACGCATTTTGAAGGTGACGGCCTGCAAAATCATCTAAATCAAACGGGAAAGAAAAGCCGCACGCATTAACTTGTTCACTGTTGAGTTCAAATAACTCACGGTCTCGTTTTGTCATATGTCGCTTCGGCTTTAAAATAATGGTATGTAATAGCTGAAGACCTGATAAGATACGAAAAGCATCATCCATTGTCCCGTTATACACACCATCAATGAATGTAAGCGGGGATTGTTTTTCCTGCTCTTCTCCATTAACAGAATGGGATAAAAGATCTTCAATTTCCTTTGATACTTCTTCAATTGCCTGCTCTTGAAGGTCTGTCGCAGCTTTCATTAATCTCACGTGGCATCTACCTCTCTGTCGTTATTACTCCATTCAGAATAGCACAGAAAAAAAGTCATTCGCTAAGGTAAGTGTTTCCTATATATACCCAAAGAGAGGACGAATATCATGATCATAAAAGGACACACGCTCTCCCTAAAAGTAGGTGAGCAGCAAAATGGCATTTCCTTAAGTCAATTTTTAAAAGAGGAAGTGTCTGCCTCTAAACCGATTATCCATTTTTGGATGGAGCACCAAAAAGTCCGTCTCAATCAAAAACCTGCCCACCATGCTGCAAAAGTGAGTACAGGTGATCAGATTCTCATTGATTTATTTGAGACGGAAGAAA
The DNA here is from genome assembly GCF_038003325.1 of Bacillus sp. FSL K6-3176. Lineage (NCBI taxonomy): Bacteria > Bacillati > Bacillota > Bacilli > Caryophanales > Bacillaceae > Bacillus > Bacillus sp. FSL K6-3176. Next base: position 908,342 of record NZ_JBBOOX010000001.1, on the reverse strand, counting down.
GTGATGTGACGCCAGAATACGGTGAATTAGAGGTACTCTTTGAAGACGAGCATTTATTAGTTGTCCAAAAGCCTGCTGGAAGACCGACGCATCCAAATGAAAAAGGACAAACAGGTACGCTGGCGAATCTAGTCGCTTTCCATTTTCAAGCAAATGGAGAAGAAAAGCGGGTCAGACATATACATAGGCTGGATCAAGACACAAGTGGCACCGTCATTTTTGCCAAACACAGGTTGGCACATGCTGTACTCGATCAAATGCTTTCAAAAAAAGCAATTAACAGAACGTATCTTGCCATCGCACAAGGACTGTTTAAGAAAAAGAAAGGAACGATCCAAGCAGCCATTGGACGTGATAAACACCATGCTGTCAGAAGGAGGGTTTCTCCTACTGGTCAAAGCGCCAAGACTCATTATGAGGTCTTCCATCTCAATAAACGTTTACAGATGACGGCCGTTAAGCTGCGATTAGAAACAGGCAGAACGCATCAAATTCGGGTCCATCTTAGCAGTCTCGGGCATCCTTTAGCTGGCGATACATTATATGGCGGGAAGCGTGACCTGATAAACAGATGCGCCCTTCATGCCAAACAAGTAGACATGAACCATCCATTCACAGGTGAAAAGCTGACGATAGAAGCACCGCTCCCACCTGATATGGCTGAATTAATGGACAATATGTAGAAAAAAGAGCCTGATCATCCAGGCTCTTTTGACGTTAGACAGATGCTCTTTTCGCATAAATAATGTACCGCTCTGGTGCGTTGCCGACAAAATGAAATGGATAGCATGTGGTTAACACAAGCTCTTCTTTTTTATTTTGTAAGGTAATAACGGATGTATCATGCTGATCCACAATTTTCGTATGCGTGATTTCATAAACAAACTCGCCATACGGTACAGTGATTTTCAGCTGATCCCCAATATCCAGTTCACCAGTCCGGCGGAAGACCGTATCCCTGTGTCCCGACAAAACGATTTGTCCATTTTGATCAGGGTAATAACTGCCTTTATAATGACCGACGCCTTTGGCAAGGTCGTCCGCATCTGTCCCTTCAACAATCGGCAAATCGGCTTTTAATTTCGGAATGGTCAGGATGCCAGAGGCTTTCCCCATTTCAGGTGAAAATTTTTCCTTTGTCATCCCTTGATCAGTTTCTACGACCTTCTTTGCTTCCTCTAAAGAATGTGCTGTTTGTAAGTGAGTAGAAGCGATTTGCCAAATCCCCCAGCCAAGCACCACAATTCCCGCTGACATGACAATCACTGCAAGCCATTTTTTCATGCGTTAACTCCTTTGTCTTTGCTGATGATTCTTTAGCTTGCTGCTGCCTTTTCTTCTTGTTTCGCTTGTTGAATTCGGCCCTCTTTTTGATACACAATAGAAGCTCCCTCGAAGCTCTTTACAAAAGCAACCGTTGCTTCTAAATCTTCTGGGCCTGTTTCCGGATTTTTCCCTAGCCGCCCAATCGGTGCATACTTACTTCCAGTGGCAGTCGCCATGAAGTTGTTCACTGTGAGTGTATACGTTTTATCGAAATCAACGGAAGAACCATCAGGCAGTTTTAAGTCGACTACTTTATATGTTAACGGATCGTACGAATAAGAAAAGCCTGAAATGCTATAATCTGGTCCAAATTGAGGAGATATTTGAGCTTCAATGATATCAACTAAATCTTTCCCCTTGATGTCCAGCTTTACTAACACATTTCCAAATGGCTGAATATTAAAGAGGTCTCCCCAAGTAATGGGTCCTTTTTCGAGATTTTGTCTGATACCGCCGCCATTCATCATGGCAAAGTCACTTTTCATTGAATATCTCATGCCATCCGCAATGAGGTTGCCAAGTGGTGTATCACCATCATTGGAATAGCCACCTTCCATCTTGACGCCAGCTTCTCCAACAACATCACTAATAATCGGCTCCACTTCTTTTCCGTAATGGGCTAAAATGTCCGCTGCTTCCTGATCCTTTTCAATACCAGCCTGGTCTACATACTGGATGTTTGCACTCTTTTTGACAATATCCTTTGTTTTCCGGTCAAGTGTGACATTGACTTCTCCAATCGCCTTTCCATATTCAAAGGCTTGGACAATTAATTTTCCATTCACTTCTCCATTGACCACTTCGTGATTATGGCCAGCGAAAATGACATCAATTTCGTCATCACCTTCTTTGGCGAGCCTTGCGCTTTCTCCAGTAATGGTATCACCATTTTGAGAGGCGGTCATATGAGCCAGAACTGCGATCGCTTTAACCCCTTTTTGCTTTAATTCCTTCGCTGCTTCATTGACAGCTTTGACTTCATCAGTAAATTGAATGTCTTTAATTCCTTCTGGCATGACCATACCTGCCGCTGATGTTGTCACAACCCCGATAAAAGCTACAGGAATTCCTTCGACATCCATGATTTCATAGGCTGGTAAAAGTGGTTTGCCAGTATCCTTGTATTCACAGTTTGCACAAACAAGCGGGAAGTTCTGCCCATCGTATCCTTTTGTGCCTTTCGGGTGATCTCCACCTTTTAAGATGCGCAATAGTTCATCCACACCTTCATCAAACTCATGGTTGCCAACTGTCCCAACGTCAAAGCCGATGTTCTCCATTAGTTCAACGGTTGGTTCATCTTGTAAAAGAGAAGATATTGGCGAGCTTCCGCCTATCATATCTCCTGCATGAACTGTCAGTGTATTTTTTTGCGCAGCTTGCTTTTGTTTTATATAAGCCGCCACATAATCCATCCGTCCATATGTTCCTTTACTGCCATCACCTTTTACATCCAGCTCATATTGCTGATCAATTTTCCCATGCAAATCATTCATGCTTAAAATGGTTAATGGAACTTCACTGGATGATTCTGACGCCTGATATCCAGCCTGCTCTGCTTCTTCTTTAGAAGCAAAAAAGATACGTTTATCCACATCGATCTCATTCCAGCTGTCAGGTGATACGTAGGTTTTTGCAGATGAATCCCCCACATAACGTGTGAGCCCTTTTTTCTGCTCGCGTGCTCTAAATTCAAACGGATGTTCTAGCAGAGGATCTTCTTTATTCCAAATACCAAGCCCTTTTTTCTTGGCATCTTTCACTGCTTGCTGGAACATCTGATACTCTTTTTCATCTCCAACAGGCCAGATGAAATAAGTAGGGGCATATCCTTTTTTCACAAGCTCTAGGTTTGTATTCAGCCCTTTTTTGGTTTTGACTTGAGCTAAAAGACGTCCATATCCATCCTTTGCTTCCGGGCCAATCTTTAATGTGACTCGATCACCACTTGAAAGAAGCGTTTTTAAATAATCCGTCGCTTTTTGTCCAAAGCGCAGCTGGTTTTGATCTAATTCATTTTTGGGCTTGTGGTAGGTTTCTGGTGTGTCCATATTCACGAAGCGTACCTTTGTTGTGCCGAGCACAGGCTTCTTCAAATGAATAGTATCTCCATCCACAACACGATCTACCGTTGCCTCATATTCTTTTTTGATTTTTGGCGGCTTTGGCTGGTGCTTCAGCAATTTGACATCGGTTTTGTGTCTTGGAAGTACTTGCAGCGTATCGTATCTGCTTAAAACGCCAGTAAACTCATACCATTTTCCGGTCTTCACTTGATCAATGGCACCCGTATCAACCATGACTCTAAGGACTGTGCTATGATATTTTTTATCGATGATGACCACATTGTATCCACCGCCAGCTGGCTGATCTGGCGCTTGTTCTACATAGCCTTTTACCTTCACTAATCTTCCTTCATATTTGCCTGCCTGATCCGATTCCAATTGTTTAATGGAAACTTTCTTTGGCGAAGGCAATGGCTGATTCACAGCATCTATCTTCAGACGATCTTGATCTGGCACAATTTCAACGAGCCCTTTATAAGTCGTCACCTTGCCAGTCACCGTGACCTTCATGCCTGCTTTCAGTTCTGGAAAATTCTTTGGCTGCGCAGAATAAATATTGAGACCAGCTGTTTTGTCTTGAATATATGTTGATAGTTTCCCATTCCCTATAGCGGATTGATCTGCTGTTACGATTCCGCTCACCGTTACCGTTTCTCCTATCAGTTTTCGGGCTTTTTTTATGTTCATCGGCTTTGTTTGTTTCCATAAAGTCTCCTTTTTCTCAGAAGAAGAAAACGCCTCAGCTGTCATCATACTAGGCAGTAAAGATTGCAGACTAAATATCACCAAAATCAAACAACAGACCATTCGAATGGATTGTATACGTTTCATTAGATTTCTCCCCTTTGAACTTCATCTCTTCTATTGTACAAAGCAATTATTGAGAATGGATGGATTTCATGTAAAGCTGATCTCAATTACTTGGAAACGTAATAATCACACGTGTCCCTTCAAAGCTTTTGCTCTCAAAACGAATGGTACCGCCATGACTTTCAATAATCTTAATGGTCATCATTAATCCAAGACCCGTTCCTTTTTCTTTCGTTGTGTAAAAAGGTTCGCCTAATTTCCCAATCTCCTCTTCTGGTATGCCCTTTCCTTGGTCTTCAAATATCAGCATCATTTGGTCGTTTTTCAATAATGAAGTCACTTGGATCACACCTGTTACTCCATCCATCGCTTCAATTCCATTTTTAAGAATGTTAAGAAACACTTGTTTCAGTTCATTTGGAATGCCTTGAATATGTGGCAAAGAGGGAGCCAAATTCTTTTGAATCGACACTCCTTTTAAGACCGCCTGAGATTCAACGACCATAATGACTTCTTCGAGGAGAAGGTTCACATTCACCGGTTCAAATTTAACAGATTTGCTTCTAGAGAGCACAAGGAATTCGTTAATAATAGACTCAAGCCGATTAAACTCTGACATCATCACATCGGCATAATCCTTCTGATACTTTTTACTTTGAATCATTAGCTGTAAAAAGCCTTTTAACGACGTAAGTGGGTTACGTATCTCATGGGCAATACCAGCTGCAAGCTGTCCAACTGCTGACAGCATTTCAGACTTCATCAGCATTTTCTCAGACTGTTTTTGACTTGTAATATCCTCCGAAATCCGCATGACAGTAGACTGCATTTTGTCAGGGTCATCGATTCGGTGTAAAGAGACTCTTTCCCATCGCTCACGCCCTGATAAGTCCTGAAAATACAACTCACCTGTCCAGCTGCCCTCTCTTAAACACACGTCCCATTGTTTCACTAGATCATCACATTGACACAACGCATAATAGACAGAAAAAATATCTTTTCCGATCAAGTCATATTCATGCTGCTGTACAAACTGACAAAAGCGCTGATTGACACACTGAATAACACCTTCTCCCGTTGCAACCACAATATGAATATGGCTGTTATCAAGTGCTGTCACCGCAAGATGAAGAGCCTGCTTCAATTTCGTCATTTCGGTCATTTTGATCCAGGTCATCACCGCTCCCTCGCGATCTTGATCATAGAAAGGTGTCATATGAACCGTGAATTGTTCTCCTTCGTTCGTTTCAATTTCACGTTCGATCACGCGCCTATCTGAAATGACAGATTGAATATCATGATAGAGCATTTCCTTCGATAACTTCTTCACCATCGACTGAAACGTTTGCTGGTGCCGGGTTTGAGCTGAAGTGAATAAAGAGGTAGCTGTAGGAGTGTGATAGCGAATATTCATTTCCCGGTCCACAAACAACGTGGCAAGTTCTGGCTTCACAGACGGCCGGTACAGTTCTTCTCTTGTCACCTTTAAGTTGTTTATGATATTAATAAAATGCTCGTTTGTTTTCTCGCGCACTTCTATTTGCTTGTTTTTTTCTTTTAATTGAGCCCTTGCTTCTTGCTCCTTTTGTTTGACCTCATTGAGCTCGTTTTCTAAATCGACAATTCGCTGTTGATAAACCGAATTCTGCTCTAACATCCCTTTGTCCCTGCCGTTCTTTTGATTTTTTCCTCTCTCACTCTTCCGAATGAGAATGACGTATACTCCTTTAAAACGGCGATCAAAATGTTTCACTGTAAAATCTGCATACTGCTTTCTGCCATTTTCCGAAATGAGGACATGTTGAAAAACAACCTCAGTCTCTTCAGTCCATACCTTTTGAAAGCTTTGACTTAGTATCTCTTTCATATAATCAGGGGTTACATATTCACATAATTCATCTGAGACTTCTGCATGCGCTAAGAAAGAATAGGCACCGTTTGATATCGCGAGAATTTTCTCGCAATCGTCTATGATGAAACATGCATCATACTCCTGCTCTACTTCTTTCATATATTGGACAGCTCGTTTTTTTAACTCCGTATGACCTGCATTGTATTTAGGAACGTTTGAGTGGGTGTAAATGTTCCACTTTTCATTTAACAAATGAAATAAACGAGGGATATTGGGTACCTTTTCATTCGGTCCTAATATCAACATCCCTTGATCCTTTAGTGCATATTGGAATCGAGATAAGACTCGTTTTTGTACTTCTGGCTGGAAGTACATCAGAACATTTCGGCAACTGATAAAATCGAGGTGGATAAAAGGTGAATCGATCAATAAATTGTGAGGAGCAAAGACAATATGTTTTCTAAGCGACTGCTTCACAATAAAAGCGTCACCTTTTTTTTCGAAATATCGCGCCCTCCATTTTTCTGGCATCCGTGCCATAGACTCAAGCGAATAAACACCTTTGCTTGCACTTTGAATGGCTTTCCGGTTGATGTCTGTTGCAAACACTTGAAGTTCAATGGACACTTGTCTTCGTTTCATTTCTTCTAAAAATAACATCGCAAAAGAATAGGCTTCTTCACCTGTAGAACATCCTGCAATCCAAATGCGGCATCGAGATTTCCCATTTTTCAATGTATTATCAATGATCGACGGAATGATGTGATGTTCACATACTCGAAAGGCTTCCATATCTCTAAAAAAGGAAGTCGTGCCGCTTAAAAGCTGTACATGCAGGCGATCAAGCTCATCTGGTTCTCTCTCTAATAAACGATCGTACTCGGACAATAAGGAGATCGATTGGTTCGCACTCCTCATTCTTTTTTGAATGACAGAGAGCAGTCTGCACTTCTCATAGGTTGAAAATGCAATTCCTTTATGCATTTCAAGACGTTCAATGATTCTGATCAAAACAGGGTCTGCAACATCTGTATGCGGAACGTTGATGATGTTGGCTATATATGACGCAAGTGCAGAAGGGTCTTGAAATGTTTGATGATACATACGATCAAACCCACTATTTGTCTCACTGCACGATATGGCTGTACCGCCTTGCTCAACGATTTGAAGCAAACCACTTCCTACACAATAGCCTTTTTGAAAAAAGATCGCATAGGCCTCTTCCTTTTGCACATTGGCAAGTGACTGAAACAACGAATTTACAGCACACGCCTTGTTTGTAGGATGCTGCTCTGTTATGTGTAGCCGTTTGTCTTCTGTCAATGTCACAGCTGCATGCTGCGGACAAACATAAATCGTATTTTTCATGACTTTCTCACCATGCTTAATCGGCTTTGCCCGGTAGCCAATCGGTAAAACAAGTGCTTCCAAATCAGTTACACAATCGCCTGTCACATGATTTTGCACAACAATAAAAGAGGCATTTAATTCATGCGGAAATGATTGAAAAAAAGCCTCAAGATGATGCTGTTCAAACGGCGAAACACCGATGCCAATCACTGGTGCCTGCACATGTTCGTCTTCTATCAAACGATTAATGATTTTGTCCTGCATCTGGTACCCCCATGTTCATTCGTCTGATACATTTTTTCGACAAAAAGGAAGAAAACCCTCTAATTGTAAATAATGTTTTTTGCATGAAAGGAGGAAAACTTCCTCACATTAAAACAGACTGTATAAAACAGAAGGAGGATTCTTTATGCAAAACGATCAGCAGACAAACGTTCAAGGACATGCCCAGCAGCCCCAATTCAATCATGGCGGGCATGAGTTATTTGATTTACATGAGGTATTGGCAGGGACCATTAATATTTTGGATCAATACATGATCTTTCGGCAATTTATCCAAGATCCCGCATTATCCGACATGTTAGATCGACAATATCAATTTGTATTGTCCCAGTACAACGTCACGGTAGATTGTTTTTCTACTGGTCAAAAGCCTAGTGAAGAAACATCTACTTATATGATGAAAGAACAGACACAGGTGACATACGGAATAAAACCATCTCAGCCTAAGAAGCCAAATCAATCATTACAGGATGTAAAAGATGCGGGAATTACAGGGCATATGCTTGGTCTCGTGAAATCTCATGCTGGATTACTCTCAATGACTGCATTAGAGGTCACAAACCCTGTGGTACGACGTGTGCTTGCAGCGCAAATCCCGAACTTTATTGAAATGGCGTATGAAATTTTCTTATATCAAAACAAACATAGCTATTATCAAGTTCCGCAGCTTACAGCTCAAGATATGCAGGCGATGACATCTACATTTGCCCCTATGCAGGGACAAGTGCAGATGCCGCCGAGCAAAGCCAACCAGCAAAAACCGCTTCATTAAATAAAAACAACGGCCGACCTATTTACAGGTCAGCCGTTTTTTCTTTGATATTTCAGTTTAAATTGCTCTTCAAAATCTGTGAGACGTTGTCCTGTCGCTTGTTCAAACCCTCTATCAAAACGACTAGTTTTCGCCGTTTCCTCCATGATCTCATGTATGACATCTCGTCCATAAAGCTGCACAAGCTCATAGATCATATAGTAGCTTTGTAAATAAACATCTGTCTCATACGTCGTGCGAGATTCTTGCCAGTCTTGATCAGAATAAAGAGATTTAAAAGGAATGACGTCAAACCGTTCAGACGTGGCATTCAGCACATCATAGGCCGTCCATTCTGCTGTTCCTTCATGGAACCAAAGGGGAAAGACGACTGGAGATACATTGTATGCATGCACCTTTTCATAGAAAACGAAATGGGCATACTCATGAATGAATAACGTGTTGAAAAAGTATAAAGGCAGTGTCTCTTTCTTCAACAATTCTTCCCGTTTATCTGGGTATAATCCAATCATATGATCAACATCAGAATAAAAACCTGTAATATGCTTGATACCGGCAAATTGCTCAATCGTTTCTTTATCATCAAAATAAATGATATCTAACGGTTTATCGGCTTCATACTGAAACACTGACATCGTTCTCTTCTTTGCCTTTTCCAGCGCTTCTATGGTCAGATCGACAAAGGCGCCCTCATCCTCTGCATAGTAGATTCGAATATGTTCATAGACTTGCTTATTGAGTCCTTCCGTTAAGACCGTTTTAGGCGAAGAATGCTCCTCTAGATATTGCCCTGCCAGCTGAAACGCTACATAGATCAAGTACGCAGTGAACGCATAAAAAATCAAACCCGCTGCAATCATTCCGCTTACAAGTTTTTTATGAATTAATGACGGTTTTGCTTTCATTTACTCCCCACCTGAATTCATCCTGCAACCTCTTTCTCTTTCTATGAAAAAACAAAGATCAACAAGAGGTGATATATTTTTTACTTTATGCAGTCAGGTGCGCAAGGTGCGGTTCCAAACAAAAAAGCCGCATATGACATACGGCTTTTGTCGTAGCTATTTTGATTCAGGGAAGACACGTCGAACCGTTTCAGTAAACTCGTCGAAGAATCCTGAAATTGGCTCTCCACTTCTAATACGTTTTCCGTACCCTGCCATACGATCGACAAAGTCTGGATTAGCAGATACATACACATTATCAATTTGTTGATCCGTCGATTTGACTTTGTCAGAAATTTTCTTTTTCAAATCGTCTGTTACATCTCCGCTTTTATTGCCTTCAAGCACGACAGCAACAAATGCATTTTTCCCTGTGACAAGTACGTTCGCTGTTTTCACTTCAGACATGTTGGCAACAAGCTCTGATGCCTTATCTGCCACTTTCACCTTCTGAGGTGTCTGCACATTTGGTTGATCCTGTCTCATGTTGTCGTTCTTATATGTGACATTTTCATACTGTCGTTTCATTGTTCCTCTTCGTTCATCGCCTTGGTTGTTCATTCCACACCCAGCAGTGATCAATGTTGGAACGAGTAATAAAGATAGCATCCATTTCTTATTCATCAATTGATTCCCTCCTTTTGCTCATAGGTTTTTCATCCAGCAGACTTTTTATGCACACATCCTCTATTTCAGCAATGAATTCATAAATCAGCCTTGATTGGTCATCCTAAACATGATGAAGAAGTATCATCACGATCAAATGGAGGGATTCGTTTGTTTAAAAAGAGAAAAGGTATGAGTACTGGTGCAATGATCGCAGCATCAACAGCCATCATTGCATTATTTTCACCACTATTACGGAGAAGACTAAGCAGCATGACTCAAATGAATTTGTCCTCAATGATGAAAGGCAAAGATCAACACCAGCATGAGTCATCTCGTCATGAGTCCCATTCGCATTCACGTAAAGACTCAAAAGGCACAGCTGAAGTCGGACAAATGATCAAGCAGGCATTCACCGCTGTCCAGCCAAATGAAACAAATCAGCATCAAACATCATCAAAAACATACCAAACTCATCAGCCGCCGAGAGAGTCTTACGCCCAGTCTCTTCACATTGATGAAAGTGTCATGAATGTAATGGATGATGAATCTATTCAGCAAGTACTCAATGACATCGAGCACAAATAACTAAAACAGGAGCCTTTTTTCAGAAGGCTCCTGTTTATTCTCCTGAAAAATGCTCTTTCACCATGATGCAGAAGGAAGGCAAGAAGGTGATTTCGATCGTGATAACAAACCGTTCCACACCATCTAATAGTATCAACAGCTCTTTTTCATGCTGCCGATCCTTTTTTATTTCTACATGTCGCACAGTTTTAAAGGCATATACTCCTAAAACGGATGCGTCCTTTTTTCGAACAGCCTTCAAAGAAAATTCTTGTACTCCAAGAGACATCGTCACCACAAATCGCTCTTCCTCATTCTCAAACCGAAACGTTAGATCTTGATATTCAATGGGCATATCTCGTTCAAATCCTTCATCAGGCCACGTCTCAAAAAAAGAAAGCCAGTCCGTTCGATCTGGAAATTGTTTTCTCCTCATTTTAAACCCCTCATAAGTGAAATTTTTATTAATTATCTTGTTTCCTCTTTTCTTTTGCAACAAATTTTAGTAATTTTAAAAAGGTGATTTTATTTTGCTAAGAGACCTCTTTATTAATTTAACAATTCTTGTCACTTTCCATTATTTATTGATGCTTGTGTTTAAAGAGAATTTTTTAAAAAAGGAAGACACCCTGCTCAGACAAATTTTTAAAGGAATGATTTCTGGGTTACTCGGTGTCCTCTTAATGTTTTTCTCTATTAAAGCAGGACCAGCCATCATCGATTTAAGACATATCCCCCTTATTTTAACGGCATTTTATGGAGGCATTGCACAAACGTTCATTGCAGCCTGTGTGATCATTATTGGCCGATTATTAATCGAAGCCAATGTCGCTTCTTTCATTAATATTTTTTCCATGATATTTATCGCCACAGCTTCCTTTTTAATTGCTGAGCGTCATATCAATCACGTCGTAAAAATGCTGTTATCTATTACCATGAGCAACGTCATTGCGACGATTTTATTTATCATCATCGTCAATGAAAGATCATTTGAACTGCATACTGCCTATTGGATTTTCTCGTATATTGCCGGTTTATTTAACTTTTATGTCATTGAGCATCAAACAAAAGCGTATCAGATGTTAAATTTGTATAAATTCCAAGCTCATTATGACTTTTTAACTGGTGTTTTAAATAAACGGAAATTCGATGAAATATTAAGTGATGCTTTTTCTCTGAACTTAAAGCAACCTATCCATCAAATGTCCTTGATTTACCTAGACATCGATTATTTCAAAACCATCAATGATCAGTATGGACATCATGAGGGAGATATCGTTTTAAAAGAAATCGGAACAAGGCTGATTAAGAACACAAGAAGCTCTGATTATATTGGGCGGATCGGCGGTGAAGAATTTGCTGTGCTTTTACCGAATTGTTCCGTTGAAAAAACATGGCAAATTGCGGAACGTTTACGAAAAAAAATGGCGGATCACCCAATTTATTTACAAAATGGAACATCGATTCACATTACGGTGTCAATTGGATGTGCTTATGATGCAGGTACAAGTGAAAACATGAAACAATTACCGATTATTGCAGACCAGGAGCTCTATAAAGCGAAGCAGTCAGGCAGAAACCAAGTGAGCTTTTCTGGACGTAAAAGAGAACACTTAACATAGGCTTTTTCCTCAATTTGTTAGCGCTAATTATTTTTAAAAAAGTTTTCGTATAACAGTTGTTTTTTCCCGCAAACACTGGTAAAGTAAAGGTAATTATTTTTGTTCGTATCATCTTTAAGAAGAAAGTTTTGAAAGAGTTTTCGTCTTTGAAGTTTGTGTAAGAGCAAGAATAGTGAATTTAAGCGTTAAGATCGCTTTAGGAGGAAATTTCATGTTAGAAGGTAAAGTAAAATGGTTCAACTCTGAAAAAGGTTTCGGATTCATCGAAGTAGAAGGTCAAGACGATGTATTCGTTCACTTCTCTGCTATCCAAGGCGAAGGCTTCAAAACTTTAGAAGAAGGTCAATCAGTTTCTTTCGAAATCGTTGAAGGTAACCGTGGACCACAAGCTGCTAACGTTAACAAAGCGTAATTTAAGAGCATCTGCTCTTTTAGCACTTTATAGAGTGAAGGAAAACCGCTCGGCTTATGCCGGCGGTTTTTTGTGTAATAAAAAAAGAGAACCTGACGAGAGGTTCTCTTTTTATTTGTCCTTCTGCTTTAGTTTCTGTAAAGCAGAACGATACATATCATCATTCATTTTCGTCTCTGGTTCTTCTTCTTTGACAGGTGGTTCTGGCTGTTTAAACTTTTGAAGCGCCTGTCTATAGAAATCATCACCTGACGGAGCATCATCTGTCTGAGAAGGCTCTGACGCTTTTTCTTCCACTTCAGGCTCTACAGGTCTCGCCGCAACTTCTGGCTCGCTATGCGGCACGTCAGGATGATTCGATACATCTTCTTTGATCTCTTCCTTCTCGGCCGAAGCATGTCTGACATTGAACGCTACTAATCCGATAATGACTAGAACAGCAGCTACTAACGCTACAATAATCGTCGCCAAAAGAACCCTCTCCTTATCGCTTAAATGACGCAGTGACTGATGCTACACGTCTTCCTAATGCTTTCCCCAGCTCAATGCCTTCTGCAGAAATCACTTCATCAGAATCAATCGGGCACGTCACACCTGCTCCATAATAAGAACCGTATAACGCATTTTCTGGAACATTTCCAGGAAGGCCGACCACAAGCATCCCTTGATGGAACATTGGCGTAATCAAATTATGCATCGTCATTTCTAATCCGCCGTGTGTTGTTGCAGTGGTACAGAAAACGGCACCGACTTTATCGATGAGTTTTCCTTCTGCCCATAAATACCCAAGACGGTCAATCCATGTCTTTAATCCAGAACTAATGGTACCAAAGTGACCAGGGCAGCCCCAAATGATTGCATCCATTTGATCAAGCTTGCGGATATCCGCATCTTTCACATGATCAATGAACACTTCAGCTTGCTCTGTTTCACCTGCGCCAGCTGCAATCGCTTCTGCAAGTGCTTTTGTATGGTCACCTTCACTATCGTATACGACATAAATTTTCATGTACGGTCCCTCCACACTTATCTTGCATCTTGGTTTGCTTCCTTAGGTGCTGGAAGCAATGTCATTTCTTGTTTCTTATCCTGCTTTTCTTTTCGCTTTTTATCCTTACGTACATCTCGCAGGAACAAGCTGAGAATCACACCAGCTGCACAGAATAATGTCACCCACATGTAAGCATCATTGATGCCCATCACATTGGAATCAACTTGTGCTTTCGTAAAGAGCTGGGTCGACACATATTTTTGAGCAGCTTCTGCTGTCATGCCCATATGGTGCATCACATTAGAGACAGCCGCCTGGAATGAATTCATAAAGAACGGGTCAGCCGTATTCGTTTGATCTGCCATATTGGAATAATGGAATGTCGTGCGATTTGTATAAATCGTTGTGATCAAACTCGTACCGATCGAACCACTGATTTGTCTCAGTGTGTTTGACATCGCTGTACCATGACTGTTTAAATGCTGCGGTAATTGGTTCATCCCAGCAGTCATGACTGGCATCATCAAGAGTGACATACCAAAGGCACGTACTGCATACATAAGCACAATGTGACTATAAGATGTATCAATCGTCAGCTGTGTAAACTCGTATGTGGTGACAACCGTAATCAGCATCCCCACAATGGCAAGTGGACGAGGTCCAAATTTATCAAACAAGATCCCTGAAATTGGAGACATAATCAGCATCGCAAGTGCCCCTGGAAGCATTAATAACCCCGATTGCAGTGCAGTAAACCCAACGAGGTTCTGCAAGTAGATCGGAAGTAAGAACATCCCAGTGTATAAGGCAACGGTAATAATAATGTTAATAACACTTGATAATGAGAAAATGCTGTATTTAAACACGCGGAAATCAAGCATCGGATTATCCGCTTTTAGCTGTTGGAAAATAAAGAGAATGATCGCAATCGCACCAATGATAATCGTAGATAAAACGATTGGATCTGTCCAACCATCACTTCCCGCTTCGCTCACCCCGTATAGAAGCGAAGCAAAACCAACGATCGACAGAATCGCACCAAGGCTGTCCAGCTTGATTTTTTTAGGCTCTACAATATTTTTAAACATAAAGAAAGCCGCGATAATGACAATCGCACCGATTGGTACAAGTCCATAAAACATAATACGCCATGAATAGTGTTCAATAATATAACCAGATAACGTTGGTCCGACAGCTGGCGCAAACATCATCGCAAGACCAAAAATCCCCATTCCTTTCCCTCTGTTTTCTGGAGGGAAAATAAAAAGGATTGTTGTCATGACGAGCGGCTGTAAGATACCGCCACCGACTGCCTGAATCAAACGACCAATCAGCATCGTAGAAAAGTTTGGCGCAATACCGCAAATAAAAGTCCCTAGTGTAAATGAAATCATCGCCACGAGGAATAAGCTGCGCTGGCCAAAACGTGTGATTAAAAACGCAGATAACGGAATGAGCACACCGTTGACAAGCATGTAACCTGTTGTAAGCCACTGAATTGTCGTCGCACTCACATTAAATTCAGTCATTAAATGGGGCATGGCTACGTTCAAAAGCGTTTGGTTTAAAATCGCTACGAACAAACCGGCCATTAAAATGATCAGTAAAGACAAGGAGCCTGCTCCCTGTTTTGTCGCTGCAGGTTGATTTGCCATCTCAGACAACCTCCTTTCATTTTTTGATATCAGTCATCATTAAGATGAAATTTTGACAGAAGCATTCATACCTGGAAGTACTTTGTCAGATGGATTTTTAATTGAAATTTTCACTGCTACTTTTTGTGTCACTTTCGTGTAGTTACCACTTGAGTTTGTTGCTGGCAGCATATTGAATGTTGAGTTTGTTGCATAACCAATTTGTTCAACTGTTCCTTCAAATGTTGTATCAGGATCGCCGTCTACAACGATGTCCACTTTGTCGCCTTTTTCAATGTTCTTAATGTCTGTTTCTTTAATATTCGCTGTAATGTAAAGCTTGCTTAGGTCAATCGTTTCACCAAGAACTGTCCCAGGCTGCACTTGTTGGTTGTTTTGTACTTCTTTTTTGACTAATGTGCCATCAGCCACTGCTTTAATGTTTGTTTTTGCTTCTCCTTCAACTTTTGCAACTGTGCTGTCTTTTTGCACTTCGTCACCTTCATTGATGTCCCAGCCTTTGATTTGTCCAGCTGCTGGCGCTGTAATTTGGTACATGTCACCTGTCACTTTTGCTTCATCTGTTTTTACGAAGTTTGTGCTTTCGTAGTAGTAATAAGCACCTCCGGCAATAATGGCAAGAATCACAATAAGGCCAATAATATTCGTTAGCAATAAACGCCCTCTGTTCATGTTTTGTTTCTCCTTTCATGTATAAAAATATAGTGTCATCTGCTTTAGCAAACTTAGAATGCCCATCATCTGACAGATTATGAAACAAGCTCATAGAGCTGCCTGTTTCCACTTTTTCTACTCTGCTGAAAATGGTGTGCAGCCCATTTATACTTATTGTTCACTTATGAGCAAAAAGCAGAAAAAGAAGAAAAGACGATCGGCATCTTTTTTTGAAAAACTTATATTTAACAAGATTAAATATTAATAAATGAAAATTGAAATGTCAAAGAGAAAGTTTTACTTTTTTTCTGGTGATCCCTTCCTTCTCCACACAAAAAACCTTTCAGCCCTTATGCTGAAAGGTTTTTTTGAATGTTCTCTTTAAGAAAGAACTTCTTCCTGCTGAAAAAATTTTTTTAATGCGAGAAAAACGTCTGATTTTTGCTTCAAAATATAATGCTTAAATTTCTCATCCTGAATATGTTTATATGCTGACATTAACGTAGAATGCCGATTATATTGATTCACTTCACCATAACAAAATAAATTGGCTTTTTTCATAATTTCAGAAACGAGCTTCACGCACCGTGCATTATCAGAGGTCAAATTGTCACCATCAGAAAAATGGAAAGGATAAATATTATATCGTGACGGAGGATATCGTTCGTCTATGAGCTCTAGTGCCTTTCGATAGACAGAAGAACAAATGGTTCCCCCGCTCTCTCCCCGAGAAAAGAAGTGCTCCTCGTCTACGACCTTCGCCTCTGTATGGTGAGCAATGAATTCGATCTCGACTGTCTCATACTTTGTCCGCAAGAAACGTGTCATCCAAAAGAAAAAGCTTCTCGCCATATATTTTTCCCAAAGCCCCATACTTCCGCTCGTATCCATCATCGCTAGGACAACCGCTTTTGATTCTGGTTTGGTGACTTCATTCCACGTCTTATACTTAATATCCTCTGGATAAATAGGATAAAAGGAAGGGCTTCCTGTCATGGCATTTCGTTTAAATGCTGACAGCATGGTTCGTTTTTTATGGATATTACCGGTTAACCCCGTTTTGCGAATATCATTAAACTCAATTTCCTCGACAACGATATCATCAAGTTCCTTTTGTTTAAGATTTGGTAGCTCCAGCTCACGAAATAGCGCTTCCTCTAAATCCATTAATGAGACTTCTGCTTCGTAATAATCATCACCGGCTTGATCTCCAGCACCTTGACCTTTTCCCTGCCCTTGCTTACTGTCAGATCCATCCCGAGCGACCACATCGCCAACCTGGCTGTCTCCATCCCCCTGACCTACATGCTTATTCTTATCATAGTTGTACCGAATTTTATATTCATCTAAAGAACGGATTGGAATTTTGACCACATCTTTGCCATTAGACATAATAATGCTTTCCTCTGTGACAAGATCCGGCAAATTGTTTTTAATCGCCTCTTTGACTTTTTTCTGATGACGCTGCTGGTCATCAAAGCCTTTTCGATGGAGGGACCAGTCTTCCTGAGACACAATAAACTGACTTTTTTCTTGCCGGGACATCCATCCCCCTCCTCACCTTTTTGCACAATTCTTGTACCCATCGATTCCATTATCGTATGCTGGCCGTCGTCGAAATGACGATGATTTTTAAAAAAGACATTACTGGTGCTGGTTTGCGCCAATAATGCCTCCTTCATTTATTAACGATTCAGAAGACTGCCTACATATTTTAAGAGTTCATTTGCACTTGTAGAATTATAGCCATGCTCATCAATCAATCGCGCCACTACTTCATTGACCTTTTTCAACTGCTGCTCATCCGGCGTTTTTGTCGATGTCGTAATTTTCACGACATCTTTCAAATCGGCAAAGAGCTTCTTCTGAATGGCTTCTCGTAACCTCTCATGAGAATTATAATCAAAGCGTTTGCCCTTTCTCGCATAAGCTGAAATCCGAATAAGGATTTCTTCTCTGAATGCCTTTTTGGCGTTTTCAGAAATGCCGATCTGTTCCTCAATTGAACGCATGAGCTTTTCATCAGGATTCATTTCTTCACCTGTTAACGGATCACGCAGTTTGTTTTTATTGCAGTACGCCTCGACATTATCTAAGTAATTATCCATGAGAGTTTTCGCAGACTCCTCATAGGAATACACAAATGCCTTTTGAACTTCCTTCTTCGCCATATCGTCATACTCTTTTCGTGCGACAGAAATAAAATTCAAATAACGTTCCCGATCTTCACTTGAGATCGATGGATGCTGATCGAGTCCTTCTTTTAAGGAACGGAGGACATCCAGTGCATTGATGGATTCCATGTTCTTTCGAATAATAGTGGATGAAATGCGGTTAATGACATATCTCGGGTCAATTCCGCTCATTCCTTCGTCATGAAATTCCTTTTTCATCTCATCAATATCAACAGATTGGAAACCTTCGACACTTTCGCCATCATACAGTCGCATTTTTTTCACCAAATCGATATCAGACCGCTTCGGCTCTTTCAGCCTTGTCAAAATAGAGAACATCGCAGCTACCTTTAGCGTGTGCGGTGCAATATGAACATCTGAGACATCACTTTCTGAAATCATCTTATGATAAATGCGTTCTTCCTCTGTCACCTTTAAATTATAAGGGATCGGCATCACAATAATTCTTGAGTGTAAAGCCTCGTTCTTTTTATTTGAAATAAATGACCGATACTCCGTTTCATTCGTATGTGCAACAATCAATTCATCCGCACTAATCAACGCAAAACGCCCCGCCTTAAAATTTCCCTCCTGCGTTAATGAAAGAAGATGCCATAGAAATTTCTCATCACACTTTAACATCTCCTGAAATTCCATCATTCCACGGTTCGCTTTATTGAGCTCTCCATCAAACCGGTACGCACGCGGGTCTGACTCTGAACCAAATTCAGCAATCGTTGAAAAATCAATACTTCCTGTTAAGTCAGCAATGTCCTGAGATTTAGGATCCGACGGACTGAAAGTACCAATGCCGGTCCGTTTGTCCTCTGAGAAAAAGATTCGTTCCACTCTCACATCCTCAATGCGGCCACCATATTCCTCTTCCAGCCTCATCAAGTTCAAAGGTGATAAATTCCCCTGCACACGTATGCCGTATTCTCTATAGAAATCCTCCCGCAGATTTTGCGGAATGAGATGAAGCGGATCTTCATGCATTGGGCAGCCTTTAATCGCATAGACTGCGCCATGATCTGTTAGTGAATACTCTTCCAGCCCTCTTTTCAGCCTTGTGACAAGCGTCGATTTCCCGCCGCTGACTGGCCCCATTAACAATAAAATACGCTTTCTGACATCTAAACGTTTAGCCGCAGGGTGAAAATACTCTTCCACTAGCCTTTCCAATGATTCCTCTAATCCAAAAAGCTCCTGATCAAAAAATTTGTAGGTTCTGACCCCATTCTCCTCTTCAATCCCGCTGTCCTTAATCATATGATAAACGCGAGAATGAGCAGATTGAGCGACAAGTGGATTTTCTTTAATAATATCTAAATATTCGCTGAAGGTGCCTTCCCATTTCAGTCGCTGCTCTTCTTCTCTGTGCTGTTCAATTTTCTTTAAAATATCCATATGAACCTCCTCTTTCAAGATTGAAGCTAGAAATCAGATACTGTTTTACAATCTATGCGGAGGCGTCCTATTACATGCTTTCGTTCTTCAAAATGACGAATTGGCAAACTGAATTGACAACCATCCGCAAGACCCTTCATAATAAAGGAAAAACAGGAGAAAAATGATCTTCATCTCCTGCTTTTCAAGGCGAACTTCGCAACATATGAAACCGGCAGCAAAGGAACAAAGGGATAAGGGGGAGCTTATATGAGAACGGTCATTATGATGGGCGTCATCATTACGTTTTTAGTATCCATTTTCACAGCTGGCTACGAAGGCAAGCCTGGCAAATGAAAAAAAGGATGTTCCATCAGCGGAACATCCTTTTTCATTTCGTTCATATTTTCAGCACTTACATATTCACTGAAAGCGAGATGGGATCTCGGCTTTTATCATGTTCTTATATCAAATCTCGGTATTGTTGCTGGCGAAGCGCCTCATACACAAGAATCGCTGCCGTATTCGATAGATTCAGTGAACGAACATGCTCTGTCATTGGTAAACGTAGACAGCGATCCATATTCCGTTCAATCAAATCTTTTGGCAATCCACTCGTCTCTCTGCCAAATACAAAGAAGTAGTCTTCATCTAGCTGCGAGTAATCGAACGTTGTATGCGGCTTTTGCCCAAACTTTGTGATATAGAAAAATTGCCCCTTCGGATGAGCCTCAAACAATTCATCTAATGAATCATGATAGACGACATTGGCATATTTCCAATAATCGAGTCCTGCACGCTTCAGCATTTTATCATCTGTCGAAAAACCAAGCGGACGAATCAGATGAAGTGTTGTATTTGTTGCTGCACATGTTCGCGCAATATTTCCAGTATTAGCTGGAATTTCTGGTTGATATAAAACGACATGAAGTCCCAAAAAAGTTCACCTCTAATTTTCTTTTCCGCTCAACATTATACCATTAACTATCCTTTGGAGCATCGTCCAAAATGTGAAAAAACGTATAACGAATACTAGGTGTATAAGCCGTTGAATCTTCATACGACCAGTAACGCATACGGCTGTCATACGTTTGTGCATTCACTAGAGGCATTCCGCCTTTATCATGATCAACGACAATGGTTGTATGATTATACCTACCGTCACCCTCAAAATCGTAGCAAATCACATCACCTATTTGAAGCTCTTGCGGCTCCTTGAGCTTCTTCGCTCTCAACCCCGCTTTGGAATTCGCTAAATAATTTTTCATCGAATGTGCCACCGTCCAGCTGTAGCTCCATGTATGTGGACGAACCCACCAGCCAGATCCACGGTTCGGATATCCTCTCGTTGGCGCATTCCCTGCTTTTAGACATTGTGAAATAAAATTCGTACAGTTATCTTCGAAATTTTTATAGGCTGGATTCCGTTTATTCCAATACGTCTCAGCATATTGAACAGCTGCACGCCGGTCATAGTGAAAAGCTCTTCCAAATTGGTCTTCATTTTGGAAGCGCTCATCCACCTGATCTTCCTTTTGTCGTTCTTCTAACATCATCCGATCTTTCACAAGCATGTCGTTATAAAGAAACGCTTCTCTTTTCTCAACCTGTTCCTCTAAATAAAAAGAATCGTCTATATCCTTACAGACATAAGTGAGGTGAGCGAGATATTGTACTTGCTGAGCTCCATCATCTTGAATAGCTGAATCGAGAAGTTTTGCTTTTGCTTTCGCCTTGACAATCTCAACTTGTCTTCTTGCAAACAGCTCTTTCTTTCGCTCCACAGCATCCACATCAGACATCAGCTGCGGCTGTTTGATCGTACTGCCATTTAATAAATATGCCAGTCTGTCTTCTAACGTTTGTTCTAATAATTGTTTCACACAGACACCACCAAACTTTTTTTAACATCTCTGTTTGGTTCATTCTATGTTCAATGGGAGGTTATTTAGTATTTAAAGGTGTTTGTAACAATTCAATCCCTTTGATGATCTCTTGTTTTGCTTCTTCATCACTTTCCCGTTCAAGGGCTTTTTCGAGTTCTGAAAGCTGCTGACCATCGCCAATTTTACCGATTGCCCAAGCAGCCGTGCCTCGAATGACCGGTCTTGGATCTTTATGCATCAGGTCAACCAAATCTGGCAAAGCAGATGTATCTTTAAAGTGAGCAAGTGCCAAAATGGCATTCCGCTGAATAGGCTTTTTCCCTCGCCATGATCCAGAAACATGACCATACTTCTCTTTAAACTCACGATTGCTGATTGTCAGCAGTGGCTTTAAGAGCGGCTTTGCAATTTCAGGGTCCGGCTCCATTTCAGGATGTAGATGAAAGTCTTTCCCTTTATTAATTGGGCAGACCGTTTGGCACGTATCACATCCATACAACCGATTCCCTATTTTCGAGCGAAATTCGTCAGGTAAAAACCCTTTTGTCTGTGTTAAAAACGAAATACACCTTTGAGAATTGAGCTGGCCTGGATTCACAAGAGCACCCGTTGGGCATGAATCCACACATTTATTACAAGTTCCGCACTGGTCTTCTATTTTCTCATCCGGTTCAAATGGAACATTTGTAATCATCTCAGCCAAATAGACATAAGATCCGAACTCTGGTGTGATAATCATACAGTTCTTTGCGCTAAAGCCAATGCCAGCACGTTCAGCTACAGCACGGTCAGACAATTCACCTGTGTCCACCATTGATTTTGTCCGTATATCTTCGTGTTTACTGCGCAAAAATTCTTCAAGCATGTCGAGCTTTTTTTTCAGCACAACATGATAATCAGTTCCCCATGAAGCCCTGCAAAAAATCCCTCTTCTTGCATCCTTTGTACTTCGGGGAGCATCTTTCATTTTGGAAGGGTATGCGAGCGCAATGGCGACAATTGATTTTGCTTTTGGAAGCAGCAAAGCAGGATTTGTTCGTTTTTCGATATCAGGTTCTTCAAAACCGGACAAATACCCTAACGATTCATGTAAGATGAGGCGGTCCTTTAATGAATCAAATGTATCAGCACTTGCAAATCGAATTTTATCGACACCAATTTCGTTCGCATATTGAATTAATTCTTCTTTTAATTGTCCAACATGAATCACCTTGCAAACCTCCTTTCTTTGTTTCTTCAGTTGTTTTCAGTATAATACGAGTGTATCATGACCGATTGGAGTGAGTCACTGTGAAGATACAACTGGAAATCTCCCAACCTCAAAGCCCGTCTATCCATGTTGGACAGATTGAATATTCACATATTGAGATAGGGAAATCCCCTCAAATGTTAAAAGGCCGACTGCGCCTGTTTCAAGAATCTTTGTTTTTTGAATATGAAGATCAAACTTTGGAAGAAGTACCAGCGATCAAAGAATGGACGAATCTTCTAGAAGGTATCCCCTTTCTTCCGCTTCTTGCTGATATTCAAAAAGAACAATTTATTAACTCGACCAATTCCGTACAGGATTTGTCGATATTTTTCTCACTAAAATATTTCTTGCCTATCCTCACATTAGATGCCGATCAATTGAAAGGGCCTCTTTCATTATCCAAAAATGAAACTGGTCATATTGAATGGCAGGATGGCGCAGAGCTTAAAGGGTTATTTTCTCAAGCAAGTAAAGCTCAAATTTCTCAAGACACAAAAAACATTCTTCAAATCATTCTCTTCCCACCATCTATTTCCCGGGAAAAGAGTGAGGCACTTATACAATCCTTGACGAAGATGTTTATACAAATACATGGTGGAGAAAGCAAATATGAACTCATTGAAAAAGCACTGTAGGTCACAGTGCTTTTTACATTATACTGACATAATAAAAAACGCAACACTTCGTTTATCTATGAAACGAAATACTGCGTTATAAACAAAATTATGTATTGGAGCGGGTGATGAGAATCGAACTCACGACATCAGCTTGGAAGGCTGAGGTTTTACCACTAAACTACACCCGCATCAATCTTTTAAAGACAACGTCATTGCGTTGACCTTTATTATGTTACAACTTTCTTAACAATTCGTCAAGAGAATATGAAGATTTTCCGTCAAAAAATTTCATATTCTCCATATATATTACGATAGTTATTTGTCTAGCTGGATATAAAATAAGTAGGCATGTGACTTATTCTTCAGCGCTTGCTTAGGATTTTTCTCAATCTCTTCAAGCATCGGTGAATTTCCGTCTTTCCCCATTGCCGCTGTATACGCAATCAGTGCCTTTCCTCCAGAAGTTACTTTGACAGTATCAGATTGTGCAGAAAAAACATAATCACTTACTTTGAATGGAAAGCTTGCTGTTGCTTTTGTCATTCCCTCATTCTTGTTATCTGACCACATACTAAATTGTGATTCATATGTATCTTTCTCATGCCTTAATTGTAAAAGTACATTCATCGTTTGGTCGGTACCATCCTGATGTAACGTAAAAGTCGAAGAAGATGCCTCTTTATTAACTAGCCGGCCATTTTTGTAGTGGCTCCCGATAAAAGTAATACTCTTATCATTCTTCGTTAATCCTTTAAGTGTAAGAGCTACTATTTCATTCGTCGTTGATGCCTCTAGTAAGTTTTTTTCTTTCTTTGTCAATTTCATTTTTTCAATAGTTACTTGGTTTTTAGAGTCAGACTCTGTTTCTATTTTAGAGACCGTTTTCTCTGTCGTTGTTGTTTCTGCAGCCTTCTCGCCGCATCCTGCTAATAGAAAAACAGTCAATAAAAGAATGCTCCATTTCTTAATCATTGATATCCCCTTTTATACATTTATTTTTTATTATACTAAAATTTGGTTTAATATACAAAAAAGATTAGGAGTATTCTCCTAATCTTTCGCTTTTTTCTGTTTCATGGCTGATAGGAATGCCACAATGAAAAAACTGACAGCAAAAATGACAACCATATAAATAAAAAAGTTTGGTTTGATTTGGAACGTAAATGCAGACGAACCTTCCATCTCAAAAGCAAGACTGTTAAATAATAATTCATTATTTGTTTTTGATTGAAATAAGTGATAGAACAGAACACCAATGGTCAGCATCGGAAAACCTAAGAAACCTAGGAAACTACCAACAATTGCACCTTGTTTCATTGCCTGAACGTTCATGATCGTTGTCCTCCCATTCCACCAAGCAATAACTGCTTCATAATAGACTTACCATCCCCCATAAACGGAAGAAGGTAGAGCAATTGAATAAAATACGTGATTGAAAAAATGAAAAACCCTGTCGAAATTGGATTTTCTTTTAGAAATAAAACAGTCACAATGATTCCGGCTGCGCCAATGAGCCCCGGCAAAAGCGGACCAAGCAGTGTAATCCACACCTGTTTTTTCTGAAACGGATCTAAAACAGGCCTCACAAATTTCACAGACATCATATCGCTCGCAAAAAAGCCTTGAGGGCCATCCCGGCCGGCGAACTTCCGATGTGCATACCCATGCGCCGCCTCATGCAAGGCAGTTCCAGTAATTAATCCGAAATAAATAATCGTAAAATAAATCGCAATGGCTGCAATCGATGGATCAGGAATAAATAAAAAGGCGATTCCCGCCATGATCATAAAAAGCACCCAGAAAAAGATGATTTTGCGTGTCACCATCAGCAGAGCCGTACCCAATATGTGAAGAAATGAATGACCCGTGCAGTCAAACCGCTCTTTCATTTTTACTTGATACTGCTTAAAAAATTGACAGAAGGCTGTGACAGTCCGATATGGCGATTGATAATGAATCGACAGCAAGTGATGCTGATTCAACCCCATCATCAATTGATAAAAATCGCGGGCAATCACAGACTCATCGACCTGAAACAAATCGGCGAGCTCTGCCGTAATACTCGCCTCTGTCCTTTGACCATCCACTTTTGTTAACATATGATATGCACTTTCGTTAATTGGAAGTGAGCTTCCGTACTGCGTATCAGTCAAATGCCTTTTTTGTAAAGTCACATATGGCGCAAGTGCCGGCACCCGCTCAATCTTTAGCTTATTGTTAAGAAGTTGAATCATGTGAATACCTCCATGAAAAACCTTTATATATGGCAAAGATGAGCAGACATTCAAATCCTGCCACAAGTAGCCACTGAAGCATTTGACTCGATTCCCCTATCACATAGTTTCCAATAAATACAATCGGAATCATGATTAAAATAAGCGCTCCAAACGAGAAAATACCTGTGTAAGGATTATTTCGATCAAGGGGTAATAAAATACCTACCACATAAAAGAGAGCCGTTGCATTACACAAGACAGCAGCGCCAATCAACACGATCCAGATCTGGTCCGGGAGCGTCAGTGTTGTGATCATAAATAAAACAATTTGGATCACACCAACGAGCAAAAGTCCGAGGAACTTATAAAGAGCCACTTCCCACGGCCTTAGACCAAACGTTTTATACATCCCAAGCATACGTTTGTCATTGCCAAATGAATTAAAAGCTGTTAACCCAGCTAGCGCACATAAGACAAAAAAAGCTTCTCCTTCAAAGCGGAAGGCAAACTGATAACGGACAAATAAAATGACAATAAGGAGGATGAGAAAGTTTAAAATATTTTCTTCATTTCTCACTTGTGACTTTATTTCCTTTACAATGAGTGACCACTTTTTCGAAGATGAAAATGGCAGTTTGTGCAGAAAGGTTAACGCTTTTTTCTCAGCCATAATTGGCATTAAAGCAAGAGAAATAAATGCGCCTCCCGCAGATAATAAGATGAAGAGGATCAACATCGCATAATTCACCCCGTCAGGAGACATCCCTTGTGCCGCTAAGAAAAACGGCGCTGTAAAATACATCAAATGATAATCAAACTGTACATATGATTGCTGTATTTGATTGATGTCGAAATGTGTCATTCCATACGCTACAACTAGCGCTAATAAAACAAATATCGCTGCAAATTTTTGCAACGGTAATTTTAATTTTAGCACGAGTAAATAAGTCACGTTGTAAATGAGCTGAAGCAGTGTTAAGACAAAGAGCGATTGCAACAGCACCATCAAAAAGAACGTAAGAATAAAGAAAAGACCGATCCCTTGTGCAATAAAATTAGGTAAAAGCAAGATCCCGATGAAAAATAAAACAAGCCCTGTTACAACTGTCACCATCGGAATGAAGTAACCAAGACTTTTTTGAAAGGTAGACAGCGGAAACCAGCTGAGCTGCATAGAAAAACGGTCTTGTTCAGGTGTTCTGACTTTGATCAGCACAAATAACAAGCTTGTAAAAATGGATGCATTGATTGCCATCGACACAACCAACAACCCAAGTGAACGTTCATCTCCATTTAAGAAAGCCTTCATAAAGACACCCGTAAAACTGTATCCGATGATGGCTCCCATTGTGACTGCAAACAAAAAGAATAAGACCACAATGATTCGCTTCGTTTGAGTATCAAAGAGCTTATACATCTCCTGCTGCCACATTTTAAGCATCATTTTAGAAATGATTAATGATTTCATCAAAATGTGCACCCCTATCACTTAACATTGAAGCTTTCAGAAACACCTGTTCCAATGTGCTTGATTGATACTTTTCTTTTAAGGCTGAAACCGTCCCTTCATCCATTTTATTTCCTTTAGAAATAATGGCGATCTTGTGGCACAGCTCTTCCGCTGAAAGCATATCATGCGTTGAAAGCAAGATTGCACCATGGTGCTCGGCATAACGTTTCATTAGTTTCTTTGTGTTTATAACCGCTTCAATATCAAGTCCTCTAAAGGGCTCATCCATGATCACTAATTGACTCTCAAGCATAAAGGCAGCAATCAGCTGTGTCTTTTTTTTCATTCCATGGGAATAGGTTTCAATCGGTCTTGATAAAGCTGATTCCATATCAAACAATTCAATTAGTTGATTTCTTCTTTGAATTGTTTTACATTCATACATAGAAGAAACAAAATCTAAATATTCAGCACCAGTCAATGCTTCAGGGAGCAGCAGATCATCTGGAACATAGGCGACTTGTTTTTTAAAGGAAGGATCATCATTTGTGACATCCTTGATATGAATGGTTCCTTCTGTATGCTTAATGATGCCGAGTACACAGTTAATCATCGTTGTTTTACCGGATCCATTTGGTCCAGCCACAGCAACGATTTGATGAGGGGCAATTTTCAAATGAAAATCATTGACAGCAGTCACGTTATTTTTATACGTCTTGGTTAAATTCTCGATCGTAAACATATAACCTCCAAGTGTCTGCATATTCTTTAAAAACAGATCAGGCTAAACCGCCCGCCACAGACGGTTTAGCCTTGGTGTCTTATCTAAGAAGTAAAAAGATGAATCCTAAGTATAGCTACTTACATTCAATTTGGACTTTTAAGCCACTTTCCCACTGAACGGCTCCTGTAAAGCTACCCTTGCCGTTTGCTAAACACCAAACTGCTGCTCCTAGAACAACTGTTGCTCCCAATCCAAGAAGGACAGCAACAAATACTAAGAACCAAGCTTGGTCCATAATAGCAGGTTCCATAGTGGAATAGTCAACTTGCGGCGCTGCATAAGTCATACTTTTCACCTCCCAGCTTATGATGATCGTATCATAGGCGTCACACTCCAAACATCAACAGAAGATCCCATTTTTGACCGAACATATTTTCGTGTAAAATGTGACTTTTTATTCAATTATTCATGTTCAATTGTATAAATTCTCCCTTTTTTACTATTTTTCACCACAACATAAGAACCACAAAACCCATATATTGGCAATAAATCCATCTTTTTTCTGCCTTTTTTCAAATAGTTCATTTTCATCATCTCTTCTATTTAATCTTTCATTTTTTTGAGATAGAAAGAATTCCCCCGATATATCAGATATAAAAGTCCTAATTATATGTCGTTAACACATCAAATACGACATATTAACTGATAATTCCGACAAAAGAGTGAGCATATTTTCCTTCTTCTCTTGTCTCTTAAAATATGTATATACAAGAAAACCTGTTGGGAAAAAAGCCCTTGCCTTCTTCCGCAGCACATATCATTTTACTTGCTTCTCTTTCTATAAAAAAAGCAAAGCAGCCCGACAAGTATGACTGCTTTGCTTTCATTTATGAGGAACTTGCAGCAGAGGCTGTATCAGGAAAGTAATTGTTCCCAATAATTTCACCAGCAGGAACGTGTGGTCCTGCATCACCATTTCTTTTAAATGGGAGAAGCGGGAAAACAAGTTCTGCAAAATAATAAGATTCTTCTAAGTGCGGATAACCAGAAAAGATAAATGTATCAATACCTAGAGACTGATATTCTATTATACGTTCTGCTACTGTATGCGGGTCCCCGACGAGCGCTGTTCCTGCCCCACCTCTAACTAAACCAATGCCTGCCCAAAGATTAGGGCTAATTTCAAGCTTCTCTTTATTCCCTTGATGTAATTCAACCATTCGTTTTTGCCCTACTGAGTCCATCCCTTGTAAAGTCTTTTGCGCCTCATCAATAGTCTCTTGATCTAAATGACGAATCAGATGTTCCGCTGCCTGCCAAGCTTCATCTTCCGTTTCTCTCACGATCACATGAAGTCGAATACCAAACCTCACCGTTCTTCCTTCCTTTTCAGCCTGCTTTTTCACTTGTGCGATTTTCTCTTTTACTTGTGCAGGCTGCTCGCCCCAAGTTAAATAAACATCTGTATGTTTTGCAGCGGCTTGAATGCCTGCCTCTGATGATCCTCCAAAAAAAACGGGTGGATGTGGTGTTTGAGCTGGTGGAAATAGCAGACGTCCATTTTGTGCTTGCAGATGCTTCCCTTGAAACTGAACATTCTCTCCTTTCAATAACCGCTTCCAGATGGTCAAAAATTCTTCTGTTGCCTCATAGCGTTCATCATGAGAAATGAATAGCCCGTCTCCTTCAAGTTCTTCTTTACTTCCTCCCGCTACAACATTGATCAGCAGTCTCCCGCCTGAAAGCCGATCAAATGTGGAGGTCATTCTAGCAGCAACAGACGGCTGCATCAACCCTGGCCGAAGAGCCACAAGAAACTTTAAATGGGTTGTTTCTGCAGCTAAAGCGGCCGCTGTCAGCCATGGATCTTCACAAGATCTACCTGTAGGCAGCAAGACCCCTGTGTACCCAAGCTGATCGGCAGCTTGAGCAATTTGTTTAAAATACGGATAGTCTGCCTGTCTTGCCCCTTTCGATGATCCTAAATAACGCCCATCCCCATGCGTTGGAATAAACCATAGAATATTCATCATATCTCCTCCTATTATTTTCCACCTTGATAACTTGTGCGCCATTTGAGCAGTCGCTTTTCTAACAGCCGTACAAATGAATCAGTCATCTTACCAACTACCGCAAAGATGATAATCCCTACAAACACTTTATCCGTTTGCGAGAATTGTCTTGCATCCATAATCATGTAGCCAACTCCACTACTCGACCCCATCAATTCAGCCACCACTAAACCAAGCCAGGCAATGCCTAATGAAAGCCTCACGCCCAGAAGAATATGAGGAAGGGCAGCAGGTAAAATGAGCTTTGTGATATTTTGATACAGATTAAACTCTAAAGCGCGAGCCACATCGAACAGCTTGTTATCTACACTGCGAATTCCTAGAAAGGTATTGATATAGATTGGAAAAAAAGCCCCAAGTGCAATCAATAAAATTTTCGCTGATTCATCAAAACCAAACCAAAGAATAAATAAAGGAGTCACCGCTAAATGAGGAACTGTTCTCAGCATTTGCAAGGTCGGATCTACATACTGCTCGGTTTTCCTAGAAAAACCGACACACAGACCCATCACAAGTCCTAAACCTCCCCCAAGTAAAAACCCGCATATTGCTCTGTAGAGACTGATGTAAAGATGGCCAAACAGCTCACCGGAACGAATCAACTCACGAAAAGATTCCGCAATGACAGTGGGTGCAGGTAGTACAGTAGAAGAAACGATTTGGGAAGCAGCAGCTCCCTGCC
The DNA here is from genome assembly GCF_038003325.1 of Bacillus sp. FSL K6-3176. Classification (NCBI taxonomy): domain Bacteria; kingdom Bacillati; phylum Bacillota; class Bacilli; order Caryophanales; family Bacillaceae; genus Bacillus; species Bacillus sp. FSL K6-3176. The sequence goes on along the minus strand of NZ_JBBOOX010000001.1, from coordinate 877,974 downwards.
AAATCGCAATGAGTAAAGCAGGTAATACAAGTCCTTTTAACATGATGAAGGATGAAGCTTTTCTCCTTTTTTTCTTCATTCGCTCGGTTTTAGTCACAAGGGCTGGGTTAGATGCAGCTTTCATCAACTCTTCTCCTCTTTCAGCATTTTTTCAATGAACGAATTATCTACCACCTGATTGACATCAATCTTCCGCTGAATCGCCTTTGTTTGATATTGAAAATCAGCTGTATGCTGCTGGGCGTTTATGATTTTCTTAGAAATGGGCTCATTGAGCGGCTCTGTATTGTTTAATACTTGTGTCACCACCTTCTGATCTAATTGTTTCAAACGAGCATAAAGTGTAATGGCTTCCTGTTGATGATCTTTCTGCCATTTCACCGCTTTGTCATATACTTTTAAAAATTGCACCACTAGTTCAGGGTGTTCATCGGCAAACTTGGTTCTGACAAGTGTGAATCCAGGTGAATATAAATCGGTCGCTTCTCCATTAACCAGTAGCTTTGCTCCCTTTTCTATCGTTTCAAGTGATAAGAACGGCTCCCAGATCGACCAAGCATCAACTGACCCATTTTCAAACGCAGATATTGCCTCATCCGGCTGAAGCTGAATGATCTGGACATCCTTTGCAGATAAACCTGCCTGATCTAATACTTTGTATAAAAAGTCAAAACCACTGCTTCCTTTGGCAACGGCGATTTTTTTCCCTTTTAAATCTTCTACTTTTTGAATCTCACTGTTCTTATTCACTAAAATCCCATTCGCCTTTAACCCATCCTGAGATAAACCAATTTCCTTAAAATCAATACCTGCTGCCTGACCAGCTATAACAGGTGAATTACCAACCTGTGAAAAATCTAATTGATTGGCGGCAAGCCCTTCGAATTGGGGAGGACCACTTTGGAACTCCACCCACTTGACTTTCACACCTTCTTTTTCAAATGATTGCTCAAACCACCCTTTTTCCTTTGCTAAAAGAAGTGGGCTTAGACTTTGCTGAATCCCAATCCGAATCTCTTTCGGCTTGTCTTCTGATCCATTCGCTGCTTGACCACACCCAGCTAATACAAGGAGGATACCCAGAAAGAGAACGATCCTTTTTTGCCTTTTCATTCGATTTGACCTCCTTAAATTCCTGAGCCATTCGTCAGTAACAGCTCATCTGTTTTCTCAAATTCTGAAAGCACCTTTTGTCTTAAGCTCTGAAAAGCTGTTGACGTTCTATTCCGCGGGAATGGTAAGTTCACGGGAAGGATTTTATGAATTCGGCCGGGTCTTGCTTGTAACAGCACAATTTCATTGGCTAAATAAATGGATTCGTCAATATCATGAGTGACAAGCACCATCGTTGTTCTTTTCTCCTGCCAAATATCCAGCAGCACATCCTGTAAGTGTTTCCGTGTAAATGCATCTAGCGCACCAAAAGGTTCATCAAGCAATAAAATCTCCGGATCACGCAGGAGTCCTCTTGCAATAGCAACACGTTGTGACATCCCGCCTGAAAGCTCATGTGGATAGGCGTGTTCAAAACCTTTTAACCGAACAATTTCAATTAATTCATCCACTTTGCGGCGAACAGCTGCTTGTTTTAAATTGAAATTGGCAGCGATATTTTCTTCGACCGTCAACCATGGAAATAAGCGATGCTCTTGAAAAATAAAGCCCTGTTTCATTCCTGGTTCTGTCACACGCCTTTCTCCTATCACGATCTGCCCATCATAATCTGTATCAAGCCCTCCAATCATCTTCAGCAATGTACTTTTCCCGCAACCGCTCGGACCAATCACCGTCACGAATTCACCAGGAACGATGGTGAGCCTTACGTTTTCAAGCACTTGAATGGTTTGTTTGTCTTTCCAAAAAGACTTATCCACAATATCAACGGAAATAGTCAATGCAAGTTCACTCCTCTTGTCATCAGATAGATACACAGAAAGGCCCTTATCCCAAAAGAGAGATAAGAGCCTTCGTTTTGTCCGATCAGCTTTTCATATTGAGTTGTTAGCACCATCCTAAATCATATTATTCCTATAAATCAACTATATTTTATAAAATGGTTATTTCGACCTTGTATGTTTTTCATCAATACGATCGTAAATGGCTTCTATTCGTTCTTGATTGCTGTAAATCTCATATTTGTTCCGCTCAATCAAAATGTCTAATGTGATATCCATATGTTTTCTGTATTTTTTTCGTTTTTTCTTTTTCTCCATCTTCAACTTCCCTCCCGATTAAAATAAAAAAAGGCCCTTCACTCATGTCTGAGTGAACGAGCCTTCGGTTGACCGATCAGCGATTCTTGTTGGTATTTTCAGTATGCTTATGTTAATACATACTATTCCGACATGTCAACTATATTTATTGTTTTTTCAGATTTATCTAAAAAATGATTGACCGGGCACTAAACAAGATTTATAGTCTTATTAAATATTTCTTATTAAAGTAGTTGGTTTTATCTAACAAAAGGAGGATACACACATGTCAGAAGAACTTCAATTTCGTTTAGAAACAAAAGCAATACACGCAGGTCAAGAACTGGATTCAGCCACCTATTCAAGAGCTGTACCTATTTACCAAACAAGCTCTTTCGGTTTTAGAGATAGTGAGCATGCGGCGAATTTATTTGGACTTCAGGAACCCGGTAATATTTATTCACGTATTATGAACCCGACAAATGATGTGTTTGAAAAACGGATCGCTGAGCTTGAAGGTGGAATTGGTGCACTTGCTGTCTCCTCAGGACAAGCAGCGACCACTTACTCCATTTTAAACATTGCAGGAGCTGGTGACGAAATCGTATCCTCCAGCAGTCTGTATGGCGGCACATATAATTTATTTGCTCATACATTAAAAAAGCTCGGAATTACAGTGAAATTTGTGGATTCCTCAAACCTTGAAGAACTTGAAGCAGCCATTACAGATAAAACAAAAGCAGTGTATGCAGAAAGCATCGGGAATCCAAAAGGCGACATTTTACATATTGAAGCCGTATCAGCCATTGCACACAAGCACCATATCCCTCTAATTGTGGATAACACACTTGCCAGCCCTTATTTGTTAAGACCGATTGAATTTGGCGCAGACATTGTTGTCCATTCAGCGACGAAATTTATCGGCGGCCATGGCACATCCATTGGCGGAGTCATCGTCGACAGCGGCAAGTTTCCTTGGAGTGATAGTGATAAGTTCAAAGGCCTGACGGAACCAGACCCTAGCTATCATGGTCTGACGTATACGGAAGCGATTGGCGAAGCAGCTTATATCACAAAAGCACGTGTACAGCTCTTACGTGATCTAGGGGCGGCTTTATCACCATTTAACTCATTTTTACTCTTGCAAGGCTTAGAAACATTGCATCTTCGCCTTGAACGCCACAGTGAAAATGCATTGAAGACAGCACAATTTTTACAAGATCATCCTCTTGTAGAATGGGTCAGCTATCCAGGTCTTGAAGGCCATGAATCCTTTGAGCTGGCTCAAACTTATTTACCAAAAGGACAAGGTGCCATCCTCACATTCGGCATTAAAGGTGGCAAAGACGCAGGAAAAAAACTCATTGATTCGGTTCAGCTTTTCTCACATCTTGCAAACGTAGGCGACTCTAAGTCACTCATCATCCACCCTGCCAGCACAACGCATCAGCAATTAAGTGAAGCAGAGCAAAAAGCCACAGGGGTAACACCAGAACTTATTCGTTTATCTGTTGGAACAGAAGCGATTGAAGATATTCTGGCAGATCTAGAACAGGCGATTTCAAAAAGCCAGTCTTAACCAAACAAAAAAAGCACACGCCTGTGTGCTTTTTCTTATTGATTAGTGATTGATTAATCGAATATCTTGGAAGGGATAAAACACGAATGATGTTGTCCCTTGAATATCACTCTTTGTAAAAAGACCTAAACCGTTGCGACTGTCCATTGAGTTTTGGCGGTTGTCACCCATGACAAAGTACTTTCCTTTAGGGACTGTAAGAGGACCAAAATCAGGTGTCAGCAAGGTGCCATCTGCGGCAGCTTTCTTTTTGTTTGATGCTAAATAAGGCTCCGCCACTTTTTGACCGTTTACATATAGCTGGTCATTTTTCATTTCGATTTTATCACCAGGTAAACCAATCAATCGTTTCACATAGTGAGTACTGCGGTCTTCCCCATCAAGAACAATGATCTGTCCGCGTTTATAATCGCCGAAGTAATCCACTGTTTTATTCACAAACACCCGCTCTGTATTATGCAGTGTCGGTTCCATAGAAGTCCCCTTTACAATATACGGTGCGAATAAAAAGTTACGAATGATAAAAACAGCAATAAATGCGATTAAGATGGCTTTGATCCAGCCCCATAATTCTGATTTCTTTTTTTGTGTTTTTGTATTTGTTGTCATAAGCTCCTCCTGAAATCCCCTAGGACAAAATGAGTTATCGCCAGCTGACCGCTAGCGCCACGCTTGTTTCTCCCTAAATATAAACATATTTTGCCAACAAATCAAGCTGTAAGAGAGAAAAAGGCAAGCACCTTTCTGTGCTTGCCCAAAACTCAGTTAGTTAGCAGAAGAATCCGCTTCTGTCTCTTTGTTTGTTTTACCATAGAAATAATCAGATGGATTCACTGGTTTAAAATCAGATAGCTTATGGAATCGAAGAAGATCTCTGTACAGTACTTTATCTGACAAGCTTAACTGATTATCAACACGGGCTTTAATCGCTTCTGTCTTTTTGTTTTGTTTCACCACTTTACCCGTTTTTGTATCGTAGACCGTATTATCTACAAGGGTATATTTTGGTGTCACATAATTTCCGTTACGGAATGCAACAGTTTGATCATGCTTCTTAGAGAATAAATCTGTTCCAAAATTCACGTACTCATTTGAATCAATACCTTGTAAGTGAAGAAGCGTTGGCATCACGTCTACTTCACCGCCATACGTATGATTCACGCCGCCTTGTTTCCCAGGGATACGAATCATGAGCGGTACACGCTGATTTTGTGCATTTTGATATGGCGTAATTTCTTTCCCTTGAATCTCACTCATTGCACGGTTATGGTTCTCAGAAATACCGTTATGATCACCATATAATAGAATCACTGAGTCTTTATACAGACCCGATTTTTTCAAGTCCTTAAAGAATTGTTCTAATGACTCATCCAAGTATCTCGCTGTTTGGAAATAATTATCCACTGTTTTATCGCCAGTTGTTGCCTTAGCGATTGTCGCATCTTTCTCATCTAAATTAAATGGATAATGGTTGGTCAATGTCATTAAGTGTGCATAAAATGGCTTTTTCATTGATTCTAACATTGGGATTGATTCTTTAAAGAACGGTTTATCCTTCAGACCCATGTTTACAAGGTTTTCTTCATCCATGTTGTAATAAGATGCATCGAAGAATTGATCAATTCCCATATGTTTATAAATCGTATCACGGTTCCAGAAAGATTTATAATCCCCGTGAAGCACTGCACTCGTATAGCCTGCTTTTTGATCTAAGATGGCAGGAAGTGATTGGAAAGTATTTTCACCTTTTGTCACAAACGCTGCACCCTCTGGCAAGCCAAACATACTATTATCCATCATGAGCTCAGCATCAGAAGTCTTCCCTTGACCAGTCTGGTGGAAGAAGTTATCAAAATACGTAAAATCTTCTTTTCCATGAGCTAGTTTGTTTAAAAACGGCGTCACTTCTTCTCCATTTAACTTGTAGTCAATTAAAAATGACTGGAAGCTTTCTAAATGGATTTTGATGATGTTTTTCCCTTTTGCTTGACCAAAGTATTCTGCATTTGGTTTCGCATAGTGAGAGGTCGTATAGTTCACGACATCCGTTAAATCATCACTACTCGCATTTGCTACCTGCGTTGCATTTTGTGCGGTTTGCACGCCGTCATAAATCGCATAGTTATAAACACCTAAATATTTCACAATATACTTATGATCAAATGTTCTCGTCAATAATTCTGGACGATCTTTTTCAGCTAAGTGTAGGTTAACGAAGAACAGTCCAACACCTGCAGCCACAATCAGCAGTGCGAAAGTTTTTTTCATTTGGAACTTCTTCACTTCTGGTCTCCAAATGACAATGGCAATTAAAATGATGATATCAAGGAAGTACAAAAGGTCATGCGGCTTAATACTTGCTAACACACCGCCAGTCATACCTCCCCCAAGATTACCGGCTTGTTTCATTGTCGGGAATGTTAAAAAATCATCAAAGAAACGATAGTACGCTACATTCGCATATAAAAGTGCGGTCATAATAAAATCAATGACAATTAAAACAATGGCCGATTTACGCCCCTTCAAAAAGAGAGCAAGTCCTAAAAACACGATGGCTGAACTGAATGGATTTAATAAGAGAAGACCCTCTTGAAAAGATCCCTTCACTCCTAAATTAAAGTCCATTTTGTAGGCTGTGTACGATTTTGCCCAAAATAAAAGGACAGCCAAAACAAAAAAGCTATATTTGTTCGCAAATATTTTTTTCATAAAACCTCTTCTTTCTTATTTTCGATCTGATATAAATGAAATCATAAAAAATTTACATTGATTTTGCAAATGTAAATCTTCTGCACCAAGCATTCCGATGCTCTTTTCTCCTCAGGTTACATGTGCTCCTTTAATATAACGAATAAGAAGCATCATAAGTTTCAAAAAAAATACGAGTAAATAAAAGGAAAAATATCCATTTACATTAAATTTACTGCCGCTTCATGTTTCAGAGAATGATGAAGGTTTTGTAAATCACTCAGTACTACTTTACTTTTTTCATCTAATCGTGTCAAAGTAATTATAAAGAAAAGGAAGAATCACCTAGGCTTTTCGACTCACTTAGCCAAATTTATACAAAATCCGAACCAATTTGCTTTTTTATTGTGACTCAACCCCCAGCAATCCATGTATCCTCTCTGCTACCACAAACCGAAAAAACAGTTTTAAGCAAAAAAAGCTTGATTTCCCCTGCCAATGTACGGTGTGATAAAGGTATAGCTCCATCAAATAAATCAAGCTGGGGGACATCCTATGAAATCAAACAAACAAGTCAACATATTTGAACAAAGATTCTCAGAAGAAGTGATAGACATCATGGCTGTTACAGGACCTTCTGGAGTCGGCGCAGGAAAAGCGGGAAAAGAAACTCTTTGGACTGCTTCAATCCCACTCATTGCATGGAAGGAAAAAGACCGCATCATAACCGAAAAAGTGAGACTGTGCTGGTTAACAGATGAAAAGGGATTACGGGAAAAACAAGTGCAATTACATAAAGAATCTATCGTCACACTTCAAGTACGTAAAGGTGAAGGTGAATTCATGCTCGTTTCACTTGTTGATACAGATACTGAAGATAAGGAACTTCAAGAAATATTAGAAGAAGCTCAACAACCTATCTTTTACCACGATGACAAGCTGGGTACCTTTGAATTAGTGAAAGGACTAGACTTATTTGAAACAACCATCCAGTGGGGCAATGAGGAGTGCCTTCTTTACTTCAATCTTGAAGAAGAGGAAGAAATGAATGACTCTCTGAAAACGGCTAGACAACTCGTAGAAGAGCAGACGACATGGGATGCCTCCATGAAGTCATATGCAGCAAATCAGCTGATTGAACTAGCAAAAGATTGGCAGGAACAAGACGACTCCGCTGAAAATTCAGAAGAGATCACACCGGATCAATTTATCAGCCGCATCTCTCTTGAAAGCCTCCATGCTTATCCAAATGGAGAATTCGAAGCCTACTATCATGACGGAGATTTATTTTGGGGACATGTCATCATTGTCTCTGGCAATATGAATGGAACGTTTCAAGATGCACACATTGCTGGCTAAAGAATGGGGGATGGATAAATGAAGATCAAAGCTTTTGACGAATTAAATCAACTAGGAAAAACACCTATTGTAGCCAAAATAGGCGGGTTTCGCCCTGATCCATCTAAGTACAGTTGGTTTGCTGGTCATTTTTTCATCCAACGTGATAAAGGGTGGCCGGCAGATCAAGATGGAGCTATGATTCCCATTTTACAAATGTATTTACCCGAAGTACCAGGGGGAATGAATGGCTTTGATGAATGTAAGATGATTCAAATTTTCATCAACAAGAAAACCCTTCCGATCGATATCGCCAAAAACGGTGAGGGCTGGAAACTCATTGAATATTCATCAATGGAAGGATTAGAAATCGCTGAGACCCCTGAAGACGTGAAAGGAATGAAACCTTTCCAGATAGAGTGGCTCGAAGGGGAACAACCGGATTATCCATGCTGGGAGGAAGCTTGGTCATACGTTGACTTATCAGAGGTTAATGAAAGTGAAGAAGCGTCAGATTATTTCTTCGAGCATTACTCAAACTACTCATTCACAAAAATCGGTGGATACGGAGCTTACATCCAATCTCCTCCCCACCAGATGTCAGGAGAATTCATGCTGCAAATCGCATCAGAAGAAAAACCTCGGTTCATGATTGGTGATAACGGCACGATGTATTTCTATTACGACAAAGACAATAAAGAATGGTTCATGCACTGGGATTGCTTTTAAAACCAATTGAAAGGAACCATTTCCCTTTCTAAACGTAATAAACGATATGAGGGGGGTCAGTGATATGGGATTCATTTTAGACATCTTCAATCTTGCTCTGTATATCCCTTTTTTACAGGTAGATGAAGATGATATATCACGGAATGCAGCACAGCTAAAAAAATACAGCTGGTTTCAAGCGTTATTAAATGATCAAGGAGTCCGCCGTGCAATTTAAGACGAGTAAACTCCATAAGAAGCCATACAACATCAGATGCGAACGAAAGGTACAACAAGCCATACACCGTGCCACGTCAAAACACGGAAAGATCCGCACTTAGCTGTGGCTCTTTCCGTACAAATGTAATAAATCCTTTTGAAGAAAACAATTGACGCTCGGACAACTCCCCCCGTATATTATGTATAAATCCATCTTTTTTTAGAAAAGGGGGCCTCACATGCGCTTGTTTAAGAACTGGAGAAAAAAGCAGCACAAACAGCCGATTACTTCAGAAACGCAAGAAGACAGCATCCCAATTAATTTTTCCACCCTTCCCTTTGGCACAGACACCATAGATGATTTTTTGTTCAACTTAGACCTAACCTCCAAACTCATAGATCCATACAAAGAAGCAGACACGAACAAATAGAACCTCAACTTTCGTGAACCCTCATCCAATATTGGATGATTTTTTTATACTTAGAGGAAGGTGTACCCCCTATGAAGACATATTATTTCGTCAGACACTGTCAAGCAGATGGACAATCCGAGGATGCGTCTTTAACGCCTCAAGGCATCACACAATCGCATGAACTCGCACAGCTTTTTTCCGGCATTCAGCTCAACCAGATCATCTCAAGTCCTTATAAACGAGCGATTCAAACCGCTGAGCCCCTTGCTCATGCCAAACAGATAAAGGTACAAATTGACAAACGTCTCTCTGAACGTAGGTTAAGCAGTCAACCAATGGAAGATTGGTATGAAAAACTAAAGCTCAGTTTTTCGGACTTGCATATGACCTGTGAAGGCGGAGAATCGAGCCAAGAAGCGATGAATCGTATTGTAGAGGCACTCTATGAACAAATAAAATTAGGAAGAGATCATACTTTATTCGCCACTCATGGCAATATTATGAGCCTGCTTCTAAAACACGCCGATCCTGCAATTGGATTCAAGGAGTGGGAACAACTAAGCAATCCAGATGTCTACATCCTGAAATATTTTAAACCAGACCATGTAGAAATAGAAAGAATATGGCATAAATAAAAAAGGCAGGGTTGACCCCAGCCTTTTTCTTATGAAAAACAACTATTGGTGATAGTAAAATGTCTGTACCCACTCATAGGGCTTCTTACGATCCGCACACCATTTCACAAAGCCTCTTGTCTCCGTCTGCTGAAATTCCTTCCAGTCCGATAAAAGCTGGTTATAGTAGACTGCTAGTTTTTCAACATTGCTTTGAACCTTTTTATCTACGATCAGTTTCATGACATCTTGAATCCCTTGAATTCGCTCATGATCTTTCTCATAGGTGCTTAAATAAAGATCTTCATGTATATGATGAAACGAATACCACAAAGCCGAGAAATAGGTTTCGCAAATTTGAACAATCACTCGCTGCTCTTTGCTGCCACCCATCTCTAGCGCCTTCAATAAATAGGGCAGCCCTTCCCCCTGATGCACAAACAAGCCTTGCCAGCGATACGGTCTCACATCCATTGGATCAATATTTTCCCACTCTCGAAAAACAGGGTGAATCACCCCATTCAGCAATGGATACACAAGCAAATGATGACCATCCTCAAAACGTTCAATGTAATCAAACAGCCAAGCAACAAATGAACGCCGTGCTGCAAATTCATTCTTATTCATCTCTTCAACAAAAGACTGAAGAACCTTTAACGCATCTTTACGCAGACCCTGTTCTTTCCTTACACAGTACTGTCTAAAAAACGGATAATCATGTGATCGCTCATCTTCAATCATAGTCTGTAATATCGTCTTCATTTGCAAGATAACAACTCCGCCTCTTTACATTCATTTTATTGAACTATTATAACCAATTGTAACATCCACATGAAACTAGTAAAAAGATGAGTTGTCCTTTTTCTTTTATAAAACCCTTGGCATCCTCAAATCCATTCTTTTCTGTGTTCATGAATGAATTGTATGTCTTTTTGATAATGTTCAAGGTGCCCGTCATGAATCATTTTTTGAAAAGCTCTATCCCCTTCATTCGCTTTTCGCTTCATGTATTGACATAGACCTTCTAAACGCAGTAACACCATGTCCACATAATCTTCTGGTATTTCCTCACCATAAGCTTCAAAAAACAGTTTGACTCTATACTTTATATGGGCTGCATGCTCTAATGTATGATAATTTACGACCTCCCCTGTTTCAGTACGAAAAAACCTACTGAGAGGCACACATGTATAAAGGGTATATGCAATATCCCAAAGCCTTGGACCAGGGGCAGCTACATCAAAATCAATGATTCCCACTGGCTTTTTATTGTTGAAAATAATATTGTACATCGCAAAATCATTATGGCACACAACCTCTATGTTGTTAGGCGTATTGTCCATTCGTTCCCAATCGTCTGAAATGGGAAAATCACATACAGCATCATGGTACAGTCTAAGCATTTTCGCTATATCTTTTAAAGCATTGTGAGAGCACATGTATTCTTTTAAGGGATCATGACCGGCCTCACCTTCAATGAAGGACAAGATCTCTCTACCTTTTTCATCAACCCCTAAAAACGTTGGAGCATAGGAGAAATTCTTTTTTTCTAAATGCTTTAGCAGCTTTTGTATATTCATATTGTCTGACTTTCCCTCTCTGCGAACCGTATCTCCCGAACGATATACGTTGGAGACATTTCCACCTGTCAATAACTCTTCATGATCATTTTGTTTTTTCATAAATTCTCCCCCAAACTTGGGTCACAATGATGATGCCAGCTAAAGATGTGCATGTACCCACAAATATTCATTTAGTTACACAAAGGTAATTCACTGTTTTATGTGAATGCGCCAATCCATTCTGTTTCCTTATATGGTTAAATGTATCGTACCAAATGTTGCAAATCATCAAAAGTTTATTCTGTTAAAATTAGTACATGCTCATTCTATTCTAATAGGATTCTATTTTCATCTAAATAACTCATTTAAACCACAAAAAAACGTTTCACCACGAGGGTGAAACGTTAGGTTCACGGTAAAAAACAAAATTATAATAGATACCGGTGGCCGGAGTCGAACCGACACTCCGTGATAAATGAGTCCAAAAAGGCAAGGTATACTCTCTGAAAGTAAAGCAGCCGTTAATGAAATAAGAATTAAAGTTCTTCTTGATATATTGCTGATTTTATCGGCTTTAAAGTCAAAGGAATTTTAAACTCATGAATACTTTCAATATGATGAAAAAAATGATCTATATCGTCATAATCCATTGACCATTCTTCTACTACCTTTAACTTTTTTAACTCGCTTGTTGGTTTAAATAAAAATTCACAGTGCAGTTGTTCCATGTGAGAATAATCATCTTCTTCATAAATTGTAAACTGACGTACAAAATCAAGATGAAATAGTTCCTCTCCTGTAAAATCATAGACACCACACTGAAATAAAATTTCTTTATCTTCTTCGCCCTCAACGGTCTCCTTTGAAAAAGCCTTAAATGTTTCCCAAACCTTATTTATCTCATCGGTATCTTCACCGATGCTATCTTTAAGATAACTTTCAGCATTTTTAACCGTAATCATTACAACACCTCCTATGTACAATTGATCCAATCCATCTTCAATTGTCCTGCCCCTTTAGTTTAATCATAAGGTAACCATCAATAAAGTAAAAGTTAATCTCCTTTGAACACAATTTGAAGTAATTTTTTCGTGTGAAAAATCAGGTAAACAACAAATAAAAAAAGCCCTCCTACAATTTGTAGAAAGACGTTTTAAACGTTAATATTCCTTAATTCTTCTGTAATTGACGATAATAAAGAATATCTTAAACTAGATACCGGTGGCCGGGCTCGAACCGGCACTCCAGAGGAACACGATTTTGAGTCGTACTTGAACGTCTGAACCCTTGAACCATTGGCATTATGCTATTTATTCAACATATCTTAAAATAAAGATGCTAACAAATTAGATTTTGCATAGCATATTCCTTCTTTATACACTAATACATCCGATACATTACATGTTACCCGTTTCCCTTGTATATCCCAAGAATGAGATATTTCATCACGAACATACTCATAAGCAAGTTTTGTCTTTTCAATTTCAGTTTGAGCCGGATTAAAAAGTTCATCTGCATTAGACCTAATAATAGGATTAGTATAATTGACTTGGTTTAATTCAAGCAAATAATCTTCTATTTTTTCACTTTCACATATCAAATGCATGAAATTCACCCTCCAATCGATAATTTTTTAACCAAGTTTTTTCATCATTGAAACAATTTTTATACTTAAACCATTTGGCTTATGTACAACTTCTTCATCGTAGATGCTATACCCCATTGAACTATACAATTTTATGTTTCTAGTCACGGTCATACGAACTTTGCAGAATATACTAGTTAATTCTTCTTGTACTGCAAAATTTTCTAAAAAACTTAATAATTTTTTGGCAATACCATGACCCTGCATTTCTGGAATTACTGATAGTCTATAAAAATATAAACTATCTTCTTTTATTTTAAAGCGAACCATTCCAACTGGCTGATTATCAATATAACAAATTAAACTCCTCTCTCCGTCTTTTAAGGCAATTAAAACGGATTGCACAGTTTCCTCCAAAGCACTTGAAGGTGGCACTTCGTCTTTATACTCCAAAAATGCCTTTATCATTAAATCATGTATTACCGATGTATCTGATAAATTAGCAAACCTTATCTCCAAATGTATCCCTCCTTTAACATTCTTGTTTAATGACAGGTAAGCACACGATGATATGTACACGATATTTTTATAAGAATCGTATTGAAGATAAATAAAAAACGTTCCTTACAAAGTGTAAGAAACGTTGATTTCATCGTATTTACTACCGATGATATAGATACCGGTGGCCGGGGTCGAACCGGCACTCCGTGAGGAACACGATTTTGAGTCGTGCGCGTCTGCCAATTCCGCCACACCGGCATGATCATTAAAGAGCGCAACTTATAATAAATAAAAAATGGTGCCGAGGGCCGGACTTGAACCGGCACGGTAGTCACCTACCGCAGGATTTTAAGTCCTGTGTGTCTGCCAATTCCACCACCCCGGCAGTCTTTTCAAAAAAGGCGACACCCGGATTTGAACCGGGGATAAAGGTTTTGCAGACCTCTGCCTTACCACTTGGCTATGCCGCCATAATTGGAGCGGAAGACGGGATTCGAACCCGCGACCCCCACCTTGGCAAGGTGGTGTTCTACCACTGAACTACTTCCGCATATCAACTGGGCTAGCTGGATTCGAACCAACGCATGACGGAGTCAAAGTCCGTTGCCTTACCGCTTGGCTATAGCCCAATAATAAAATGGGGCGATTGATGGGAATCGAACCCACGAGTGCCAGAGCCACAATCTGGTGCGTTAACCACTTCGCCACAACCGCCATAGATGTTATGAATCATATAATTGGCAGGGGCAGTAGGAATCGAACCCACACCGGAGGTTTTGGAGACCTCTGTTCTACCGTTAAACTATGCCCCTATGAAAATAAAAATGGTGGAGGGGGGCGGATTCGAACCGCCGAACCCGGAGGGAGCGGATTTACAGTCCGCCGCGTTTAGCCACTTCGCTACCCCTCCACATTTGAAAAACAGTGCCGGCAAGAGGACTTGAACCCCCAACCTACTGATTACAAGTCAGTTGCTCTACCAATTGAGCTACACCGGCAAATAGTGGTGGCTCGGGACGGAATCGAACCGCCGACACACGGATTTTCAGTCCGTTGCTCTACCAACTGAGCTACCGAGCCAAGTATTCTTTTTAAAAAATGGCGGTCCGGACGGGACTCGAACCCGCGACCTCCTGCGTGACAGGCAGGCATTCTAACCAACTGAACTACCGGACCAATAAAGAGAAATTTGGTTGCGGGGGCAGGATTTGAACCTGCGACCTTCGGGTTATGAGCCCGACGAGCTACCGAACTGCTCCACCCCGCGACGATATAAAAGATATGGTGGAGGATGACGGGCTCGAACCGCCGACCCTCTGCTTGTAAGGCAGATGCTCTCCCAGCTGAGCTAATCCTCCGAATAAAATGCTGGTATGTATTTCTATAAAAATGGTGACCCGTACGGGATTCGAACCCGTGTTACCGCCGTGAAAGGGCGGTGTCTTAACCGCTTGACCAACGGGCCCTTTATTATGTAAATTGTGGCGGAGAGCAAGGGATTCGAACCCTTGAGACGGGGTTACCGCCTACACGATTTCCAATCGTGCTCCTTCGGCCACTCGGACAGCTCTCCAAATTGGCTCCGCAGGTAGGATTCGAACCTACGACCGATCGGTTAACAGCCGATAGCTCTACCACTGAGCTACTGCGGAATGAAGAAAGCCTGGCGATGTCCTACTCTCACAGGGGGAAACCCCCAACTACCATCGGCGCTGAAGAGCTTAACTTCCGTGTTCGGTATGGGAACGGGTGTGACCTCTTCGCCATCATCACCAGACAATTTAGTGACAAAAGATATTATACTATGTATTACAAATAAATCAAGAGATATTTCAAAAAATGTTCTCTCAAAACTAGATAACAATGTTCATTTTTCACATTAGAATATAGGTTAAGTCCTCGATCTATTAGTATCTGTCAGCTCCACGTGTCACCACGCTTCCACCTCAGACCTATCAACCTGATCATCTTTCAGGGATCTTACTTCCTTGCGGAATGGGAAATCTCATCTTGAGGGGGGCTTCATGCTTAGATGCTTTCAGCACTTATCCCGTCCGCACATAGCTACCCAGCGATGCCCTTGGCAGAACAACTGGTACACCAGCGGTGCGTCCATCCCGGTCCTCTCGTACTAAGGACAGCTCCTCTCAAATTTCCTGCGCCCGCGACGGATAGGGACCGAACTGTCTCACGACGTTCTGAACCCAGCTCGCGTACCGCTTTAATGGGCGAACAGCCCAACCCTTGGGACCGACTACAGCCCCAGGATGCGATGAGCCGACATCGAGGTGCCAAACCTCCCCGTCGATGTGGACTCTTGGGGGAGATAAGCCTGTTATCCCCGGGGTAGCTTTTATCCGTTGAGCGATGGCCCTTCCATGCGGAACCACCGGATCACTAAGCCCGACTTTCGTCCCTGCTCGACTTGTAGGTCTCGCAGTCAAGCTCCCTTGTGCCTTTACACTCTGCGAATGATTTCCAACCATTCTGAGGGAACCTTTGGGCGCCTCCGTTACATTTTAGGAGGCGACCGCCCCAGTCAAACTGCCCACCTGACACTGTCTCCCTGCCCGATAAGGGCAGCGGGTTAGAAGGTCAATACAGCCAGGGTAGTATCCCACCGATGCCTCCACCGAAGCTAGCGCTCCGGTTTCCAAGGCTCCTACCTATCCTGTACAAGCTGTACCAACATTCAATATCAGGCTGCAGTAAAGCTCCACGGGGTCTTTCCGTCCTGTCGCGGGTAACCTGCATCTTCACAGGTACTATAATTTCACCGAGTCTCTCGTTGAGACAGTGCCCAGATCGTTGCGCCTTTCGTGCGGGTCGGAACTTACCCGACAAGGAATTTCGCTACCTTAGGACCGTTATAGTTACGGCCGCCGTTTACTGGGGCTTCAATTCGCACCTTCGCTTACGCTAAGCGCTCCTCTTAACCTTCCAGCACCGGGCAGGCGTCAGCCCCTATACTTCGCCTTACGGCTTCGCAGAGACCTGTGTTTTTGCTAAACAGTCGCCTGGGCCTATTCACTGCGGCTTCTCGGGGCTTTAACACCCTAAGAAGCACCCCTTCTCCCGAAGTTACGGGGTCATTTTGCCGAGTTCCTTAACGAGAGTTCTCTCGATCACCTTAGGATTCTCTCCTCGCCTACCTGTGTCGGTTTGCGGTACGGGCACCTCTCACCTCGCTAGAGGCTTTTCTTGGCAGTGTGGAATCAGGAACTTCGCTACTAAATTTCGCTCGCCATCACAGCTCAGCCTTCACGGGAAACGGATTTGCCTATTTCCCAGCCTAACTGCTTGGACGCGGATATCCAATACCGCGCTTACCCTATCCTCCTGCGTCCCCCCATTGCTCAAATGGTGAGGAGGTGGTACAGGAATATCAACCTGTTGTCCATCGCCTACGCCTTTCGGCCTCGGCTTAGGTCCCGACTAACCCTGAGCGGACGAGCCTTCCTCAGGAAACCTTAGGCATTCGGTGGACGGGATTCTCACCCGTCTTTCGCTACTCATACCGGCATTCTCACTTCTAAGCGCTCCACCAGTCCTTCCGGTCTGACTTCACTGCACTTAGAACGCTCTCCTACCACTGTTCGTAAGAACAGTCCGCAGCTTCGGTGATACGTTTAGCCCCGGTACATTTTCGGCGCAGAGTCACTCGACCAGTGAGCTATTACGCACTCTTTAAATGGTGGCTGCTTCTAAGCCAACATCCTGGTTGTCTAAGCAACTCCACATCCTTTTCCACTTAACGTATACTTTGGGACCTTAGCTGGCGGTCTGGGCTGTTTCCCTTTCGACTACGGATCTTATCACTCGCAGTCTGACTCCCAAGGATAAGTCATCGGCATTCGGAGTTTGACTGAATTCGGTAACCCGGTAGGGGCCCCTAGTCCAATCAGTGCTCTACCTCCGAGACTCTTACCTTGAGGCTAGCCCTAAAGCTATTTCGGAGAGAACCAGCTATCTCCAGGTTCGATTGGCATTTCACCCCTACCCACACCTCATCCCCGCACTTTTCAACGTGCGTGGGTTCGGGCCTCCATTCAGTGTTACCTGAACTTCACCCTGGACATGGGTAGATCACCTGGTTTCGGGTCTACGACCACGTACTCATGCGCCCTATTCAGACTCGCTTTCGCTGCGGCTCCGCATCTTCTGCTTAACCTTGCACGGGATCGTAACTCGCCGGTTCATTCTACAAAAGGCACGCCATCACCCGTTAACGGGCTCTGACTACTTGTAGGCACACGGTTTCAGGATCTATTTCACTCCCCTTCCGGGGTGCTTTTCACCTTTCCCTCACGGTACTGGTTCACTATCGGTCACTAGGGAGTATTTAGCCTTGGGAGATGGTCCTCCCGGATTCCGACGGAATTTCACGTGTTCCGCCGTACTCAGGATCCACTCTGGAGAGAACAACATTTCAGTTACAGGGCTGTTACCTTCTTTGGCGGGCCTTTCCAGACCTCTTCGCTTATATCGTTCCTTTGTAACTCCGTATAGAGTGTCCTACAACCCCAAGAGGCAAGCCTCTTGGTTTGGGCTGTTCCCGTTTCGCTCGCCGCTACTCAGGGAATCGCATTTGCTTTCTCTTCCTCCGGGTACTTAGATGTTTCAGTTCCCCGGGTATGCCTTCTCATACTCTATGTATTCAAGTATGGATACTACTCCATTACGAGCAGTGGGTTTCCCCATTCGGAAATCTCCGGATCAAAGCTTGCTTACAGCTCCCCGAAGCATATCGGTGTTCGTCCCGTCCTTCATCGGCTCCTAGTGCCAAGGCATCCACCGTGCGCCCTTTCTAACTTAACCATTTCTTACTTTAGAAAGAATCACTATGTGTGATGAACTTTGCATTGCATTCAATGTGAATGTATTACTTATTGTTATCTAGTTTTCAAAGAACAATCCTGTCTCGCTAGAGACATGTTTTGAAGGAATGATCCTTCAAAACTAAACAAGACGAAAAACGTACGCTGCTCCATATATCCTTAGAAAGGAGGTGATCCAGCCGCACCTTCCGATACGGCTACCTTGTTACGACTTCACCCCAATCATCTGCCCCACCTTCGGCGGCTGGCTCCATAAAGGTTACCTCACCGACTTCGGGTGTTGCAAACTCTCGTGGTGTGACGGGCGGTGTGTACAAGGCCCGGGAACGTATTCACCGCGGCATGCTGATCCGCGATTACTAGCGATTCCAGCTTCACGCAGTCGAGTTGCAGACTGCGATCCGAACTGAGAACAGATTTGTGGGATTGGCTAAACCTTGCGGTCTCGCAGCCCTTTGTTCTGTCCATTGTAGCACGTGTGTAGCCCAGGTCATAAGGGGCATGATGATTTGACGTCATCCCCACCTTCCTCCGGTTTGTCACCGGCAGTCACCTTAGAGTGCCCAACTGAATGCTGGCAACTAAGATCAAGGGTTGCGCTCGTTGCGGGACTTAACCCAACATCTCACGACACGAGCTGACGACAACCATGCACCACCTGTCACTCTGTCCCCGAAGGGAAAGCCCTATCTCTAGGGTTGTCAGAGGATGTCAAGACCTGGTAAGGTTCTTCGCGTTGCTTCGAATTAAACCACATGCTCCACCGCTTGTGCGGGCCCCCGTCAATTCCTTTGAGTTTCAGTCTTGCGACCGTACTCCCCAGGCGGAGTGCTTAATGCGTTAGCTGCAGCACTAAGGGGCGGAAACCCCCTAACACTTAGCACTCATCGTTTACGGCGTGGACTACCAGGGTATCTAATCCTGTTCGCTCCCCACGCTTTCGCTCCTCAGCGTCAGTTACAGACCAGAGAGTCGCCTTCGCCACTGGTGTTCCTCCACATCTCTACGCATTTCACCGCTACACGTGGAATTCCACTCTCCTCTTCTGCACTCAAGTTTCCCAGTTTCCAATGACCCTCCCCGGTTGAGCCGGGGGCTTTCACATCAGACTTAAGAAACCGCCTGCGAGCCCTTTACGCCCAATAATTCCGGACAACGCTTGCCACCTACGTATTACCGCGGCTGCTGGCACGTAGTTAGCCGTGGCTTTCTGGTTAGGTACCGTCAAGGTGCAAGCAGTTACTCTTGCACTTGTTCTTCCCTAACAACAGAGCTTTACGATCCGAAAACCTTCATCACTCACGCGGCGTTGCTCCGTCAGACTTTCGTCCATTGCGGAAGATTCCCTACTGCTGCCTCCCGTAGGAGTCTGGGCCGTGTCTCAGTCCCAGTGTGGCCGATCACCCTCTCAGGTCGGCTACGCATCGTCGCCTTGGTGAGCCGTTACCTCACCAACTAGCTAATGCGCCGCGGGTCCATCTGTAAGTGACAGCCGAAACCGTCTTTCATCCTTGAACCATGCGGTTCAAGGAACTATCCGGTATTAGCTCCGGTTTCCCGGAGTTATCCCAGTCTTACAGGCAGGTTACCCACGTGTTACTCACCCGTCCGCCGCTAACATCCGGGAGCAAGCTCCCTTCTGTCCGCTCGACTTGCATGTATTAGGCACGCCGCCAGCGTTCGTCCTGAGCCAGGATCAAACTCTCCGAGGTATGCAGGATGCATATCACACATGCGTTGCTACACGATGTAGCGAACTTAGCATGTGATCATTTCCTGCCTCGTCAGCGTTTGACTGACTACCTATGATGTATCATAGGATTTTTTTATAAAAACTCGAATTAACAGGTACGTTTTGTCTTGTTTAGTTTTCAAAGATCATCTTCGTTATCGCTCAGAGGCGACTTTCTTAATATAACATTTGAGCACCGTGTGCGTCAAGTGTTTTTCTGAATTTCTTTTTGTCCGCTTTTCTTTCAAAGCAACTCAGTTGCTCATTAGCGACGTTTAATAATATACCATCATAATATTCATACGTCAATATCTTTTTTAACAAAATATCCTCGATGATAGATTTTTTGCCCCTTCGTCTCAATTGGCTCTACTAGCACAATTCCTTTTTCCACAAAGAAATCAATCATCACACTAAGATCAGGTGTGAAATGTTTGAGATCAGGATGTGCAAGAAGCTCGCCAAACAGCCAAATATCCTGCTGTTCCATGACATGACGCAAATGAGCCGCACCAATTTCTGCTTTTGAATGAATCAAGAAATCATTCGCTAGGAATAAAAGTTCTAACCGCTTATGAAGACTTTCGTGGCTTTCAATCAACTCTGAATAAAGTTTATATACTTCCGGCTCCATATGACGTACTTGGTTCCAAACGGTCACTTCTGGGTGGAAGCCTTTATCAATCACTTCAATACGCGCCAGATGATGCAGGGCATGCACAATGGAATTATATGCATCGAGGAATTGATTTGATTCAAAAAATGCTTTTCCTTCTATATATCTGCGAATGAGCTTGCCATATTCTAAACCAATTTTGAGCTTACGGTTAGAAAACGGGAATGTACTCAGTTCATCAATCAAGTTGAAAATATATTCATTTCGATCGAACAGGACTTTTCCGTTTAAAATCCAATCAATAATCCGTCTGTTGGTGCCTAAGGTAATCCATTCCTTCAACTGATCATCTGTGACAACATTTAAAGAAGCTGTTTGATGACCGGATTCATAGTGCTTAATAAATAACGGTTCTTCCGCATCCTTTACGATGACTAGAAGCGCTGCATCAAAGTTATCCGTCTCAGAAGATACTTTATGTCTTCTTTCTACTATAATCACAGCTAATGTATCTGGATGACTTGCTCTCTCTTGATAAATAGGACGGAGAAGATTTTCCATAGTGATTCCTCCAATACTCGGGTGTAAGGTTCTTCTCTAATGCTATGTATTTCTCCTCATAGAATCAAAATTCCTTCAATACATGAAAAAAGATCGTTGAATCATTATAAGCAATTTATTCACAAAACTCTATAACTAATTCAAACAGAAAGGTAAAATGTGCTATATTGGAGATAAGGGGGACTAGGGATGGCGAAATACTCCAGTAAGATTAATAAAATCAGAACATTTGCACTTAGTTTGGTTTTTGTTGGTTTTTTGATCATGTATATCGGTGTGTTCTTCAAGGAATCGGTCTGGCTGTCGACCTTCTTTATGCTACTCGGCGTGTTATCGATTGGATTGAGTACAGCCGTTTACTTTTGGATCGGTATGCTTTCTACGAAGGCAGTCCGGGTCGTATGTCCAGGCTGTGAGAAGGAAACAAAAGTTCTTGGGCGGGTGGACATGTGCATGCATTGCAGAGAGCCACTTACACTCGATCCAGCATTAGAAGGCAAAGAGTTTGATGAATCCTACAATCGAAAAAAGTCATAAAAATAAGCTGACCATTCAACTGGTCAGCTTTTTCATTAATGATTTTCTTTTTTTGCACATTCTTGACAAGTGCCATAGATCTCCAAGCGATGATGACTTACTGTAAAGCCTGTCACATGGGATGCAAGCTGTTCTACTTCATCAAGGCCAGGATAGTGAAAGTCAACGATCTTTCCGCAGTTTTCACAAATCGCATGGTAATGGTCAGATGTCGCAAAATCAAATCGGCTTGAGGAATCCCCATACGTTAATTCTTTTACTAATCCAGATTCCCGGAAGACTCGTAAATTGTTGTAAACCGTTGCTACACTCATATTAGGAAATTTTCCTTCAAGTGCCTTATATATATCGTCCGCGGTTGGGTGTGTCATAGAATTTACGAGAAACTCCAAGATGGCATGGCGCTGCGGAGTAATTCGAACACCGGTTTCTTTTAGAGCATCTAAAGCGTCTTTTAGTTCGTGAGCAGCCATTTCATCATGCACCTCTCTTTTCAAAAATATTCTTATATTATAATCTTTATAAATAGTGTACCCCCAGAGCCGAAACTTTGTCAATTACAATCCTCTTTTTTACCTATTCTTCTATACAAAAAAGACCGGCACGACTGCCGATCTCATCTCGTCAACATATTAAGCGTGAGCTTTCAGTTCCTCAAGCGCTTCTTCCACATGATCTTTCACCTTTACTTTACGCCACTCTTTCACAAGCTTTCCTTCTTTATTAATAAGAAACGTTGAGCGTTCAATTCCCATGTATTCCTTACCAAAGTTCTTTTTCAGCTTCCATACACCGAAAGCTTCAGACAATTTTTGTTCGTCATCTACAAGAAGCAGGAAAGGTAAGTCATGTTTTTCTTTAAACTTTTGGTGCTTGTCTTGACCGTCTGTGCTTACGCCGATGATGACAGCATCTAATTCCGCAAAGCTTTGATGGCGGTCACGGAAATCACAGGCTTCCGTTGTGCACCCCGGCGTCATATCTTTTGGATAAAAATAAAGGACAATGTGTTTCCCTTTAAAATCAGAGAGCTTTACTTTCTCTCCATTATCACCAAGTAATTCAATATCAGGTACTTGCTGCCCCACTTCGATTGTCATGATACAATCCCTCCAACCTATTTTTTCATTAGCCTATCCAATTTCGAGAAGATATTCAACTAAGGACGCTTGCATCGGCATGTTAAAATAATGATAGACGACGTGATACGTTGAGATAGGAGGCTATTTATGAAATTCACCGAATCAGAAAAATTACATCAAGAGGCGCTGGAGCATATTGTTGGAGGGGTTAACAGCCCATCTCGTTCATATAAAGCAGTGGGCGGCGGGTCACCTGTTGCAATGGAAAAAGGCGAAGGCGCTTATTTTTGGGATGTTGACGGAAACCGTTATATCGACTATTTGGCAGCATATGGTCCAATTATTACGGGACATGCTCATCCTCATATTACAAAAGCCATCACGAAAGCAGCCGAGACGGGTGTCCTTTACGGAACACCAACGAAGCATGAAGTCACTTTTGCTAAGATGCTGAAGGAAGCGATGCCTGCTTTGGATAAAGTTCGTTTTGTCAATTCAGGTACAGAAGCTGTGATGACGACAATCCGTGTCGCTCGCGCTTATACAGGTAGAACAAAGATCATTAAGTTTGCCGGATGTTACCACGGTCATTCTGATCTTGTGCTAGTTGCGGCTGGCTCTGGACCTTCCACTTTAGGAACACCAGATTCAGCGGGCGTGCCTAAAAGTATTGCAAATGAAGTCATTACCGTTCCATTCAACGATATAGACAACTACAAAGAAGCATTAGACCGCTGGGGTGATGAAGTAGCAGCTGTTCTTGTTGAGCCCATTGTCGGAAACTTTGGCATCGTAGAGCCTAAAGACGGTTTCCTGCAGCAGGTTAATGACCTGACTCATGAAAAAGGGGCTCTAGTCATTTATGATGAAGTCATTACAGCTTTCCGCTTTATGTATGGTGGTGCACAGGACTTGCTTCAAGTAAAACCTGACCTCACTGCATTAGGTAAAATTATCGGCGGCGGTCTTCCAATCGGCGCTTACGGCGGCAAAAAAGAAATTATGGAGCAAGTCGCCCCGCTTGGACCAGCCTACCAAGCTGGTACGATGGCAGGAAATCCCGCCTCCATCCTTTCTGGTATTGCATGTTTGGAAGTGTTAAAAGAAGACGGAGTCTACGAACGTCTGGATCAGCTCGGGGCCATGTTAGAAGAGGGAATTTTAGCCCACGCAAAAAAACATCAAGTAGATATTACAGTGAATCGCTTAAAAGGTGCTCTCACCATTTATTTTACAAAGGAAACGATTGTGAACTACGAGCAGGCTGAAAATACGGATGGTGAAATGTTCGCCCGTTTCTTTAAATTCATGCTCGCACAAGGTATTAACCTCGCTCCTTCTAAATATGAAGCTTGGTTCTTAACCATTGCACATACTGAAAATGATATTTCTGAAACGCTCAAAGCAGTAGATCAAGCGTTTGAACAGCTGAAACAATCATAATGAAGAGAAAAACAGACGTAAATTCATGCGTCTGTTTTTTTATTTACCAGCTCTTGATTGTCAAAAGCGAGTGAATCTGTTACATTTTTTCTCAATACCTTCTTTTGATGTTTTCATGAACTTTCAAAAATCACTTGAATATTTCGGAAGACCGCTGTATATTACTTAGTTGTTTCATCAAAATATTTATGATATATGACAAGTGGTCATCTATTATCGAAAAGAAAGGAATGCAGGGACAAAACCAATGAAACTTGGAGCCCGTATTTTAAAAACTGGTATTGCCATTGTACTCGCGCTTTACCTGGCAACATGGCTTGGGTTGCCGACACCCGTCTTCGCGGGAATTGCAGCTGTATTTGCTATCCAGCCATCTATTTATCGATCATTTTTAACGATTGTTGATCAAGTGCAAGCCAATATTATTGGAGCAGCACTTGCCATTACGTTCGGTCTGCTTTTTGGCACAGGACCAGTCATCATCGGCTTAACTGCCGTCATGGTCATTGCGATTAATTTAAAGCTGAAGATTGAACACACGATTCCGATTGCACTCGTAACCGTCATTGCGATTTTAGAAAGTGCAGGGGATCATTTCCTTTCCTTTGCCTTAATTCGAACAGCAACTGTGGTGTTAGGCGTACTTTCTTCATTTTTAGTGAATTTGATTTTCCTGCCGCCAAAGTATGAAACAAAGCTTGTTCATCACATTATGGAAAATACGGAGGAGATTTTAAAATGGATCCGTCTGAGCTCCAGACAGTCTACTGATCATTCCACTTTAAAGGATGACATCGATCAAATAAAAGAACGCATGATCAAATTAGATCACATTTACTTGTTATACAAAGAAGAACGAAGCTATTTAAAGAAAACAACTTATGTCAAATCTAGAAAACTTGTTTTATTCAGACAGGCAATCATGACGTCTAATCGAGCGCTGTACTTGCTGAAAAAGCTTCATAAGTTAGAAAATGAAATTCATTTGATGCCAGAGCATTTCAGAGAGAGCTTAACAGATGAGATTGATTATTTACTTTATTGGCATGAACGTACCTTGATGAAGTTTGTTGGAAAAATGAAACCGCAGGACGATGATTTTCAGAATGAATGCTCTCTTCGTCTTGAAGCATTAACGAAATCATTTATTCAGCACCAGCAAAATCAAGAAAACGACTTACTCGATTACAATATGCTGAATGTGATGTCGAGTATTATTGAATACCGTGATGAATTGGAGCATCTAGATACTTTGATTACAAGCTTCCAAACGTATCACCCAAAAGATAGTGAGATTGAGACAGAAGAAAAAGAAGCTTAAATCGAAAAGCCCGATTCTTAGAATCGGGCTTTTCGATTTAACAAATGTCTAAAATGATCTTTATTTTAGACATTTGTCTTCATTTCAGCGTAGTTGAAAACTCTTGCAGTCTAGGAAGGACGAGTACCGGAGCGGAGCGAATCTGACATTCGTGAGCACCGGCACGCAGGACTAACAACGAATGCGAGGGTTTGCCTACACGCTGAGACCGATTCTTAGAATCGGTCTTATTTTATTTTCTTCATTTTAGGATCAAGGGTGTCCCTTAATCCATCTCCCATCAAGTTAAAACCAAGAACCGTCAGCATGATCGCAATCCCCGGGAAAAATAAAGTCCATGGCGCTTGTACGAGATAAGGTCTCGCATCTGCAAGCATTTTCCCCCACTCTGGACTTGGCGCTTGTGCACCTAATCCTAAAAATCCTAAAGCCGCCGCTTCGATAATGGCTGTACCAATCGCAAGCGTCGCTTGAACGATCACCGGCACCATACTATTTGGTAGAATGTGACGAAGAACGATGCGGCGGTGTGACATCCCAACTGCCTTTGCTGCTAAAACATATTCTTCTTGCTTAATGCTCAGCACCTTTGAACGAACCAGCCGGCCAAATGTCGGGACATTAATAATTGCTATGGCAATAAGTGCATTTTGTAAGGAAGGTCCTAAGATGGAAACGATCGCAATCGCTAATAGAATGCTAGGAAAAGCGAGTAAAATGTCAAATAGTCTTGAGATGACAGCATCCAGTAATCTACCGCCGTAACCTGCCATCAATCCAAGCAATGTCCCTAAAATAACCGACCCGAGAACGGAGAAGAAACCCACCCATAATGAAATCCGAGCTCCATGCACGACTCTAGAAAATATGTCTCTCCCAAAATCATCCGTACCAAACCAATGTGCAGCCGAAGGGGCACTAAATCGTTCGCCTAGTGACTGCTCGTTGATTCCATAAGGAGCAATGAGCGGTGCAAAGATCGCTAGGATAAGAAATAAAAAGACAATCACAGTGCCAATGACCGCCAGCTTGTGCTGAAAGAACAGTTTCATCGATTCAAGAATCAGTGATTGAGAGCGTTCTTCCTTTTGTTTAGGTGCTTGAAGCTCTTTTTGCGCTTCCATGTCGTCACTCTCCCTTCTCTAGTATTTAATCCTCGGATCAATGACTGCATACAAGATATCCACAATGAAATTGATCAGCACAAATATGAGCGCAACAACAAGAATGCCAGTTTGAATGACAGGATAATCACGATAGCTAATTGCATCGTAAATATACCGCCCAATTCCCGGCCAAGCAAAGATCGTTTCTGTTAAAATGGCTCCGCCTAGCAAGAGACCTGTTTGAAGACCAATAATCGTTAAAATCGGAATGAGCGCATTTTTCAGCCCATGCTGATAAATGATGAAAAATGAACGTACCCCTTTTGCTTTTGCTGTTCGAATAAAATCTGAATGAAGAACTTCCAGCATACTTGCCCTCGTAATCCTTGCAATAATCGCAGCAGGAATCGTTGCGAGAGCGGTACTTGGTAAAATTAAATGCTTGATGCTGTCAAAGAATTGATCAAATCGTCCTTGCAAAAGCGTGTCCAGCGTATGAATATAGGTGATCGACTCTACCGGATTTCTTACGTTTTCTCGTCCTGTAGTCGGCAAAATACCTAATTCAATCGAGAATAGCCACTGTCCCATTAAGCCTAACCAGAAAATCGGCATGGACACCCCAATGAGAGCAATAAACATGGCCACATAATCAAAGAAAGAATGTTTAAACCACGCACTAATGATTCCGGCATTCACACCGACAATAATCGCCAGCAACATAGCGAAGAAAGTCAATTCTAATGTAGCGAATAAGTAAGGCTTCATTTCCTGGGCAATAGCCGCTCCTGTTCGTATGGAAGTCCCTAGATCACCTTTTAAAAGCCCCAGCATGTAGTGACCATATTGTACGTACCACGGCTGGTCTAAACCAAGCTGAATCGTCAATTGCTTTACTGCTTCTTTCGTTGCCCGCTGTCCTAAGATGACCTGCGCCGGATTTCCAGGGATAAACCGAATAATAGAAAATACAACTAAGGTCATTCCGATCAGTACTGGAATGAGCATTCCTGCTCGCTTCATACAATAAGCAAACAAACAGCTTTCACCGCCTTTTCATTGTTTGGATAAGGGAGATCGAATGATCTCCCTTATTTGCTTATTCGAAATATACGTCAGTCAATGCTTCGGAACCAGTCGGATGCGGCTGGTAGCCTTTTAAATCTTTAGATGCGGCAAGCATTGGAATTGAATGGACTAATGGAATCCAAGGCGCTTCATCATGAATGATTTCTTGAGCTTCTTGATATAATTCATTTCGCTTCTTTTGATCCGTATCGGTCTGCGCTTCAATGAGGATGTCATGCATTTTATCGTTTTGGAAGAATGTATAGTTGTTACCGCCAATACTGTCTTTATCTAATAATGTATAGATGAAATTATCAGGATCGCCATTGTCCCCTGTCCATCCTAATAAGAACACATCTGCTTCGCCTTTACTTGCTTTATCTAAATAAGTCGCCCAATCATATGTGACGATTTCGGCTTTGACACCAACTTTTTCAAAGTTTGACTGAATGACTTCAGCTACCTTCATCCCGTCTGGCATATATGGACGCGGCACAGGCATTGCCCAAAGCTTGATGCGAAAACCGTCAGGGAAGCCTGCCTCTTTCAATAGTTCTTTTGCTTTTTCCGGATCATATGGATATGGCTCAATCTCGTCATTGTAGCCTTCTAATGACGGAGGAAGTGGATTTTTTGCTGGTTCAGCAAGCCCTCCATAAAACGACTCGATGATTGATTCTTTATCAACTGCATAATTGAGTGCCTGACGAACCAACTTGTTATCAAGCGGCTTTCTAGTCACTGTCAGCCCGATATAACCTACGTTCATGGATGGTCTTTCAATCAACTGGAGCGCTTTGTCTGTTTTAATGCCATCTAAATCGGACGGATTGACGCCATCCATTAAGTCGATTTCGCCTGTTTTAAGCGCATTTAAACGAGCAGAGTTTTCAGGAATAGAGCGGAAGATGATTTGTTTCAGTTTTGGTTTATCTTTTTGCCAGTAATCTTCGTTCTTTTCTAAGACAATACGGTCGTTCTGCTTCCATTCTTTAAACTTAAATGGTCCTGTGCCCACTGGGTTTTCTCTAAATGAATCACCGCTTTTTTCAACTGCTGCAGGACTAGCGATACCAAATGGTGACATGGCGATGTTTTTCAGAAATGTTGCTTGCGGGCGTTTGAGTTGAAATTCAATTTCATGCTCTCCTTTGACGATGATGTCTTTAATGACATGCCCTTTATCTTTTTTATAGCCGCCAAACATGCCGTAGTAAGGAAATTTTTCGGCATCTCCATTCATCCAGCGGTCAAAGTTGAATTTTACTGCTTCTGCATTAAAGTCTGTGCCATCGTGAAATTTCACACCTTCTCTTAAGTAGAATGTGTATGCTTTTCCGTCCTTCGCAACATCCCATTCTGTTGCGAGGCCCGGATGGATGGTCGTGTCTTTTTCACCGTAATTCAAAAGTTTTTCAAACATATTCTCTGTGACCTTAAAGGTTTCGCCTTCTGTTGTTGTAATCGGATCAAGTGACGTAGAGTCCCCTCCTCTGCCGAATACGAGAGTGTCTTTTGTGGCTTTTTCTTCTGATGTTGATGAAGATGAACAGCCCCCTAAAAATAACGCAAGTGCCAGCACAAAAATGAAACTACTGAATAACCATGTCTTCTTCATTGTGTTCCTCCTTTTGATATAAATAGCACGCAGCTGCATGGCCTGTTTCCTCCTCATACAAAGGCGGAACAGCTTGCAAGCATTGCGCCCACCTTTTTGGACATCTTTTATAGAAAGGACAGCCATCTTCTGACACCAGGGTGGATTCTTCCGCTGACACATCCTGCGTTTCCAGCACGTGATCCATATGTGGAATGGATGTCAGAAGAAGCGATGTATAAGGATGAAGGGGCTTGTGAAATACGTCCTCCGCAGGACCCATTTCTACAATACGGCCAGCGTACATCACTGCAATTCGGTCGCTCATATACTTGACAACGCCTAGATCGTGAGAAATAAACAGATACGTCAGAGAAAGCGTCTTTTGCAATTCGAGCATTAAATTCAATATTTGCGCTTGAACCGATACATCTAAAGCGGAAACTGGCTCATCGGCAATCACAAGACTTGGATGAGTAATCAGTGCCCTAGCAATTCCAATACGCTGCCTCTGGCCGCCGCTGAATTGGTGCGCATAACGATCTCCATAGGATGGGTCAAACCCAACAATGTGCAGCATCTCTTTTACCCGCTTTTGTCTTTCTGCTTTAGTTCCATGTTTATGAACAATGAGCGGTTCTTCTAAAATGTCTTTGATTTTCATTCGTGGATTTAAGGAAGCGTATGGATCTTGGAAAATCATTTGAATGTCTTTTCTGAAGGAACGCATGTCTCGTTCTTTCAGAAGCGTCACTTCTTTTCCTTTCATTTGGATTGAGCCAGAAGTCGGTTCGATTAATCTCATTAAGCTTTTGCCAAGGGTTGATTTCCCGCAGCCAGATTCGCCCACAATGCCGAGCGTCTCTCCTTCTTTCACGTGAAAGGACACTTGATTTAAAGCCAAAGTCGTCTGTTTGTGTTTAGAAAAAAATGCCGATGTGTCATAACGCTTCGTCAGTTGATTCACTTGCAATAGTGGGTGATTCAGTGTCTTCTCCTCCTTCCATTAGAAAACATGCGACGCGGTGATTGTGTGAAATGGATTGTAAAGATGGGTCTTTTTCAAGACATTGCGTCATTTGATATGGACAGCGTGGTGCAAATTGACAGCCGGACCGAATAGCTCCTGGCTTAGGTACATGACCCGCAATAGACATGAGTTTTTCTTTTTTCTCTTTAAATGATGGAACAGAGGCGAAAAGACCTTTCGTGTAGGGATGGAGAGGTTTTTGGAAAATACGGTCAACGGTTCCTTCTTCTACGATTCGACCGGCATACATAATCATGACACGCTGGCATATTTGCCGCACGACGCCTAAATCATGAGTAATAAATAAAATAGCGGTGTCCATCTCTTCATTTAACTTTTTGAGCAAACGAAGAATTTGTGCTTGGATGGTGACATCAAGTGCAGTCGTTGGTTCATCTGCAATCATGAGCTTTGGGTGACACAGCATCGCCATCGCAATCATCACACGCTGACGCATGCCACCCGATAGTTCATGTGGATATTTTTTGAGTAATGACGCTGCTTGTTTCAGGCCTACCGTTTGAAGCAAATCTACAGCCTTCACTTTTGCTTCTTTTTGGCTGATAGTCTGATGTGTGAAAAGGGCTTCTGTCATTTGCTTGCCGATGGTCATGAGTGGATTGAGAGAAGTCATGGGTTCCTGGAAAATCATTGAGATGTCATTCCCTCTGACCTCTCGCCATTGTTTCTCCGAAAGTGACAGAAGGTTTTGACCTTCAAATTGTATGTGACCTGTTGTTTCTGTTTGGTGATTCAGCCCCATTAAAGACATCGATGTGATGCTTTTCCCGCAGCCAGATTCGCCCACAATACCTAAGGTTTCTCCTTTTTGAATAGAGAATGAGATGTCATGGACGATCGGGACTCTCTGCTTTTTTTGCTGAAAAGCAATGGACAGCTGTTTGACATCTAGCAATACTTCTTGTTCTTTCACATCTTCACCACCCCGTCATACTTTTTAAAATTGTATTGAGACAAGCTGGGAAATATGTCATGTTTTTGACAAGCATAAAAAAGCCTATCCGCTAGAATCGGATAGGCTTCTACTAATTTAATGTTTGAATGGTAAATAGATGGCGATAGTGGCTGTCTCGGTTCATTAATTCCTCATGTGTTCCTTTTTCCACAATCTCACCTTGTTCCATGACCACAATGAGGTCCGCATGTGTAATCGTTGATAAACGGTGCGCAACAATAAAAGTTGTGCGATCTTTTGCCAGCTTCTGCATCGCTTCTTGAATGTAATGTTCACTTTCTAAATCAAGTGCAGACGTCGCTTCGTCTAAAATAAGCAGCGGTGGATTTTTAAGAAATACCCTCGCAATTGAAATTCGTTGTTTTTGACCGCCTGATAGCTTTACGCCACGTTCTCCTACTTTCGTGTCATATCCTTCAGGAAGAGACATGATGAACTCATGGGCATTAGCCGCTTTGGCAGCCGACACAATTTTCTCAAAGGATGCTTCCGGGTCTCCCACAGCGATATTTTCTTTAATGGTGTCACTGAATAAGAATGTATCTTGGAGGACCATCCCGACTTGATTACGCAGGCTTCTTGCCTTGTACTCTTTAATATCAATGCCGTCAATTTCGAGTGATCCGCTTGTGACATCATAAAATCTTGGAATTAGGCTGACGAGTGTCGACTTCCCTCCGCCGCTCATTCCTACAAGCGCAACAGTTTGACCTTTTTCTACTTTCAAGGAGATATTGTGTAGAATCTCTTCCTGTGTATGTTCGTAACGGAACGACACATCTTTAAATTCTACCTCTCCTTTTAAGTGATTGGCTTCTTTTGCATTCGGCTTGTCTGTTACTTCATACGGTTCATCAATAAACTCAAAAATACGATCCATTGAGGCTACTGACTGAGTTAAAGTCGTCGATGAGTTAATGAGACGACGAATCGGGTTGTACATCCGGTCAATGTAGCCGACAAAGGCAATCATTGTCCCAATTGAAAGCGACCCGTTAATGACGGTATAGCCAGCAAAAGCAATAATGAGCAGCGGCGCAATGTCTGTGATCGTATTGACGACGGCGAATGTTTTGGCATTCCAATTCGTATGATTGATCGCTTTGTTTAAGAAATTTTTATTTTCATCGTGAAAATTCTCTTGTTCGTATTCTTCAATCGCAAAGCTGCGAATGACAGGCATTCCTTGTACTCGCTCATGCAGGTGCCCTTGCACCTCAGCGAGTGCCTGCGACCGCTCTTTTGTCAGCTTGCGTAGCCGTCCGTAAAAATACTTCACTGCTAACGCATACAGCGGAAAAATAATGACAGACACAATGGTGAGTTTAAGATCCAGTGTACACATAATGGCTATCACAATCAGGACGGTCATCAAATCAAGCCAAATGTTCATAAGCCCTGTGATGACAAATTCCTTTGTTTGCTCCACATCGTTGATGACCCTTGAAATAATTTCCCCTGTTCTCGTGTTGGCGTAATAACGAAGGCTTAGCTTTTGAATGTGCGAGAAAAGCTTTTCTCGAATATCAAATAATACTTTACTGCCTGTCCACTGCGCATAATATTGTCTGTAATACTCAACAGGCGGTCTCATCACTAAAAATAATACAAGCATGATTCCCATAATAATAAAGAGAGTGGATGTTTTTTCTTCAGCCGATCCAGAGCCTTGAATGACATCATCAATGACATACTTTAAAAGCAGAGGCAATGTTAAGGGGATCGAGAACTTAATCATTCCGATCACCATTGTCAATGCAATCTGTTTTTTATACGGTGTTACAAAAGCCATGTAACGTTTTATGACCCCCATGTAAATCTCCTTCCCAATCTATCAGTGCCTCTTATCCGTACGCAGTCAAAAACCTGTTGGCTTTGAAAAGCCAAACAGGTTTTAGCTGCTGTTACTTATTTTGTATAACGCAAAAAACGTTCATACCACATATCCACAAATTCTGGAGCAAACGGTCCCTTCCGCTGGTGAATCCAATGCAGTAATGTATTTAGATGCTCTCGTAAGATACTATCGATTTCTTTTGGATAATTCATCTGCCTCTTATGATCTGCATATTCATCCTCATCCAAAATATTATACGTCATGTCCGGAAAGACTTTGACATCTAAGTCGTAATCAATATACTTAATCGCCTCTTCATCTGTCGCAAAAGGAGAGCTGATGTTGCAGTAATAATACACCCCATCATCTCGAAGCATCCCAATGACATTAAACCATTGTTTTGCATGAAAATAGCAAATAGCCGGTTCTCTTGTCATCCATGTTCGGCCATCGGATTCAGTCACCATTGTTCGATCGTTTGCACCAATGATACACAATTCCGTTGCTTTCAGAATGGTGGTTTCATTCCAAATCCTGTGGATCAAGCCATTATGTTTATAGCTTTGAATTTGGATGGTTTCTCCTTCCTTGGGATAGCCCATATTTTCTCCCCTACTTTCTATAACAAACAAACCTAACAGTCCAAAGACCTAATTTCCCAACTAAACATGTCTCTATTATATTATACCGTTACATCATTAAAAAATGAAATGAAAAAGCCATTCAACCCAATTGAACGGCACACTCTTTTACATCACGGTTGAGCTCTTCTCCATTTGTTTATACGAATTGATGACTTGTTCAGTCTGTTTTGTAAATAGTGTCTGGACTTTTTGCAGTTCCTCTCGTTTCTGTTTGATTTGATCATGAAGCTTATGCCGCTCTTCCTTTTTTTCACCTTGCAGCAATCGTTTTTCTGTCTCTAAGTACAGATCGAGTTCTCCTTGTACATCGAGCAGCTGATCCATAAGCTGCATTTGTTCTTTGACTAGCTGGTCGAAATCAGACATCTAACTCCTCCCTTTCATTCGTATCGACTTTTTGTATCTATACCATTTCTTGAAAGAAGGAAGAAGTCCTTTGACTGTTTATGTAGAGGTTTTACAGGTTTTGTCGGATGGTGGGGAGAGGCAAAAAGAAAAGCACTTCATTCGTAGATGAAGTGCTTCCCTTTGTTTCAGTGATTAGCTGTTTTGTTGTTTGTTTTGCTCAGCTTTTTGGTTGTATTTTTTTACGTGCTGTGCGTCAGTCTCGCTAGCAAATTCAGTGCCATATTGACCGCCTTGTGCAGCAGCTTGGTTTTGTTTTTTCACTTGTTGTGCGTTTGTTTTGTTTTGTTGTTTATCCATCATTATCACCTCCACGCACATTAATTTGTGCAGAAGGTGTACATCTTATTCATGATTTTTTTAAACAAGCAAAGAACGTCCGCCATCGACGATAATCGTCTGTCCTCTAATCATATCTGCTTTGCCTGATACAAGGAATTCTACACTGTCGACCATGTCTTTAATTTCCACCATACGGCCTGCTGGTGTATTTTTCTTAGCATCTTCTAATAGCTCTTCACGATTTGGGAAGTGCTTGAGTGCATCTGTATCGATGGCGCCGCCTGATACGGCATTTACGACGATATTTTTTTGTGACAGCTCAACGGATAAGTAGCGTGTCAACGCTTCTAGTGCTGCTTTAGATACACCGACCACCGTGTAGTTTTCAAGGTAGCGGATAGAGCCTAGTGAGCTAATGCTGACGATATGTCCGCCGCCGTTTTTCTCCATTAATTTGGCTGCTTCTTGTCCGCAGAATAACAAGGCTTTCGCATTGATATTCATGGTCCAGTCCCAATGATTTTCTTCAAGATCCATGATTGGACGCTGAACGCCAGATGCCGCATTGTTCACAAATACGTCTAAACGGCCAAACGTTTCGTCAATTTGCTGGAACATGTCTTTGATTTTCTCTGGCTGACCAACGTTGGCTTTGACAACTAATGTTTTAACACCCATCGCTTCAATTTCTTCAGCTGTTTCAAGTGCTGCTTTTTTGCTTCTTGCATAGTTAATGACAATGTCATATCCTTTTTCAGCCAGGCGAAGGGCCACTTCTTTCCCGACACCTCTACTGCTGCCTGTAATTAGTGCACATTTACGCTTGTTCATTATGGTTCATCTCCTGATTTGAATAGTTTTCGTCCATTCGCTTCACACTAATAGGAAAGTTCCTATTAGGAGGTTACATTCATGTATGTCGGACGCGATTTAAGCCAGCTTGGCATGATGTCAAAGGATCAATGGAAAGATACTGAGCTTGCTTTTTTTCATCATGCTTTCCAACAAATTTTACCTTATTTAAACGAAGAAGGGCAATCTAAGTATCGAGAAATCATTTCTGAAATTGAAAACCGCGGGGGTCTGCACCGAAATGAAGCCGATTATACCCATGGTACAACGGTTAAATATGACTAGGCTGTTCAAGTGCCATCTTCCATATTTTTTGATGTGAGACTGGCAAAGCATATGCCTCAAATTCTTCTGTTGTGACTTTTTTCAGCATCGTGTCATCAGATACAGAGGTCACACGTCCAAAGAAAACAGAAATATTCCAGATGAGGTGGGTAAATACATGTTGAATGGTGCCTTCTAAATCACCAAGTTCTGCTTGTACACCCGCTTCCTCTTTTAAGAAATCAATCAGCTGCTCTTTTTCCGTTTTTCTTCCCTTCATTGTTTCCATGTTTGGGAACTCCCATAAATTCGCAAGCAGACCTGTACTTGGACGCTTATGAATATAGAGGTGGCCTGCATCATCAAATAACACCACCGCTGCCATTGATTTCGCAGTCGGCTTTTTCTTTTTACTTTTCACCGGCAGCTCATGCTGAACGCCTTCCTCCAGTGCCGAGCAATGCATGTTCACAGGACAAATGAGACAGGCAGGAGAGGTTGGGGTGCAAATAAGCGCACCTAGCTCCATTAGCCCTTGATTGAATTCTGACGGCTTTTCCCGGGAAATGAGCTGATCAACCGCAAATTCGAAAATATTTCTCGTTTTTGGTTTTGCAATATCATCCCATATGGACAAAATACGGGAAATGACCCTCATCACGTTGCCGTCTACCGCAGGGTATGGCTTGTTATAGGCGATACTCAGCACTGCGCCGCTCGTATACGGGCCTACACCTTTCAGTTTTGAAAATTGTTCTTTCGTATCAGGGACAACGCCCTCGTAGGATTCATAGACTTCTTTCACAGCTGCCTGTAAATTACGCACTCTTGAGTAGTAGCCAAGACCTTCCCATGCTTTCATGACCTTTTCTTCATCAGCTAGTGCGAGATCTTTCACCGTCGGGAATTGCTCCATAAACCGATTGAAGTACGGAATGACCGTATCGACTCTCGTTTGCTGGAGCATCACTTCTGATACCCAGACGCGGTATGGATCTTGATTTTCACGCCATGGAAGTCTTCGTTGTTCTTTTTCATACCAATCGATTAAATCATGCTGAAAACCCGCAATATCTTTGCGGTCCAGCTTTTCTTGAATGTCTTTCATCTCTATACTCCTTCTTATCGAACCGAGAGCTAACGTTCTGAAAAGAACCTTATTTGTTGTATACTGTTTGTAGATACGTTAACATGTTACATTAAATCGGGATAAAGCAAAAGTGATTTTGCACATAGTCTTGATGAGAAACGTATACTTTGTATGATTGTTCCTAAGCATGACAACTAGGAGGTAATCAATTGGACACTGGTACTCATGTAGTAATGGGCATTTCTCTTGGGGGACTTGCGCTTTTAGATCCAGCCGTCAGCGCAGATCCACACATGGCTCATGCCGTGATGATCGCGACTATTGCCGGCTCCCAAGCACCAGACATTGATACTGTGCTAAAACTAAAAAATAATGCAGTTTATATAAGAAATCACCGAGGATTTACTCATTCCATTCCGGCTGTACTGTTCTGGTCATTGCTGATTCCGGCTGTGATTTTCCCATTTGTGCCGGGGGCAAATTTACTTCACCTTTGGTTATGGACACTATTAGCCGTCGTGCTTCATGTGTTTGTCGATATTTTCAATGCTTACGGCACGCAGGCCATTCGTCCATTTTCAAAAAAATGGGTAGCGCTTGGGATCATTAACACGTTTGATCCGTTTATCTTTTTTACCCATCTTGTCGCCATTGTCGTTTGGGCGATTGGCGGGCATCCCGGCTATACGTTTATTACGCTGTATGCCGTGATTTTCTGTTATTATATCGTCAGGGTCATCATGCAGCTTCAGATTAAACGTCAGCTGCGTGCACGATTCGATGAAATTGAAGACATTATTATTTCGCCTACGATGAAGTTCAGACAATGGCGCATTGCCGTGAAATGTAAATCCTCTTTCCATGTTGGACGCAGTATGAATGGTGAGATCATCATTTTAGACACCTTTAACCGTGTGCCGGTCCCTGATACTGAAATTATGAAAATTGCTAAGCAAGATGAAAACATTTCAGCCTTTCTCTCCTTCTCCCCTGTCTACCGGTGGGAAGTGGATAAATACAAGGATCATTATGAAGTCCGGTTCATTGATTTGCGCTACCGCAGCAAAGGTCACTATCCTTTTGTCGCGATCTGCCATATCGACATGGACCACCAAATCAAAAATTCCTATACCGGCTGGATTTTCAGTGAAGAAAAACTGCAAAAAAAATTAAGACTCGGCTCTGTGTGAGCGAGTCTTTTTTTGTGCTTACAACTCTTACATCTTCGTCATATATTCCACAATAAACTCCCAAAAGCCAGGTCCTTCTTGGTAAATCAGCCAGTCTACTTTTTCGATGAGTTTGATATAAAGTTCTTGTTCGAGGTCTTCTCTTTCTTGATATGTCGTGTTTTGTAGTTTCTTTTTGATCATGGGTGTGAAGGTTTCAATGAGTTCTTCCATTTCTCCATTGGTCATTTTGTCTTCGTGCACGGACATCTCCCCCTGTTTCTTCTTTTAGTTTGTTGAGCGCTTTTTTGTGGATGTTTGAGATGTTTTGTCTCGTTTCGCCTAGCCGGTCGGCTATTTCTTTCATTGTTTGACCTTCAACATAAATATGGGTTAAGACCATTTTTTGTTTGTCTGTGAGCTGCTGGTAGGCCTTGTACAATCTTTGATCTTGCAGGTGCTCTCCTAAGTCTTGCTGGTTGAAGAGCACGGCTTCATACGTATCGGTTTGAACAGGGTCTTTCACTTCTTGCGTATCAGGATGATCAAGTATGAGCGGAAAACGCTGCTGTTTCTTTTTTACTCGTTTGTCAAAGTCGACTGAAAAGATGCGGATCATTGTGGAAATATACTTGATGATGCGGATTTTTTGATAAAACTGTTTGAACTCGGAATCTAGTTTTTTCGCATTTTCTTCGTTTGGCTCTTCCATGACTTGCCGGAGCAGCTGCTGGTTTTTAGGATTGCTTAAAAATTGCTGAATGAGCGGGTGGTCAACGATTTCCTTCCATTTTGCTTTCAATAACAGCCGATAATCCATGTGCATCCTCCCCTTTGTTCTCTCTACTTGCATTAAGTGGACAAAAGTTAAAAAAAGTAAACTTTTTGAAACGGGTCTAATGGTTCATTTTCTCCCCCTTTGATTTCCTATTTCTTCTTTCATACCACTTATAGAGAAGACGAGCATTCGCTGGGAGGTGAGACAAATGGAGACCTTTTTTTCGGAGGAATGGTTGAAGCAGCTTGGTCAGGCTGGTTTCCCTGCCATTTTGACGGTTTATTTGCTGACACGCTTTGAACGAAAGTTTGATGAATTAAGCAAGCTCATCCAACGATTGGTCGCTGCTCAAAAAAATGATGAATCAGATTGACATCTTCTTGATTCGTTTCACCTTATGAAAACGAGGGCGAAATGAAAGGCCTTTTGTCACCTCACACAATACGATGTTGAAAGGGGATTTTATCATGAGTGAAAAGCAAAATGGGGTACCGCAGCCGATTCGAGGAGAAAAAGGAGCAACAGTCAAAATTCCACGTAATCTCGAGCGAGACAGACAAAACCCAGATATGCTCACGCCTCCAGAAACCGATCATGGAACGGTTCCCAACATGAAATATTCTTTTTCTGATACGCACAACCGTTTAGAAAAAGGCGGCTATGCCCGCGAGGTAACGGTGCGTGAACTGCCAATCTCTAAAAGTCTTGCCTCTGTGAACATGCGGCTAAAGCCTGGTGCGATTCGCGAACTGCACTGGCATAAGGAAGCGGAGTGGGCGTACATGATTTATGGGGAAGCCCGGATTACATCGGTTGATGCAGAGGGGCGCAATTTTACAGAAGATGTGACTGAGGGAGATTTATGGTACTTCCCTTCTGGCTTGCCGCACTCTATCCAAGCACTTGAACCGGGAGCGGAATTCTTGCTTGTGTTTGATGATGGGTCTTTCTCTGAAAATAGTACGTTCCAAGTGACTGATTGGCTTGCCCATACGCCAGAGGAAATCGTTCTCCAAAACTTTGGAATGACAAAAGAACAATTTAACAAGCTGCCAGAGAAAGAAAAGTATATTTTCCAAAAAGGAATTCCTGGTTCCCTTGAATGTGACAAGGTGCAAACAGAGCAAGGAGAAGTTCCGAATTCCTTTAAATATGAGCTGTTAAAACAAGAGCCGATTACGTCAAGCGGTGGACAAGTGTGGATTGCGGACTCTACCAATTTCAAAGCGTCTAAAACGATTGCATCCGCTCTTGTGAAAGTCGATCCAGGCGCCATTCGTGAGCTGCACTGGCATCCAAATACGGATGAATGGCAATATTTCATTTCTGGAAAAGCTCGAATGACGGTATTTGCTTCTGATGGACATGCGAGAACCTTCAACTATCAGGCGGGAGACGTTGGCTATGTGCCATTTGCGATGGGGCATTATGTAGAAAATACAGGTGACGAACCGCTTTATTTCTTAGAAATCTTTAAGAGCGATCATTATGCAGACATTTCACTCAATCAGTGGCTTGCGGTTACACCGAAACAGCTTGTTTTGGATCATTTAGATCAAGGTGAAGAATTCTTGAAATTGCTTGATACTGAAAAACATCCTGTCATTGCTGCACCTAAAAAAGAGGATTAATTCCACCTTCCTGCAAAAAGGCTGTCCTTTTTGCAGGTATCTTCATGTAAAGGAGTGTTGTTTACCCATGCAGCAATCTGTTCACGCTTTATGGCAAGGGGTGAAATGTCTGATAGCGCTATCAGCTGTCTGTTACATATTTTTGTTGTTTTGTGTACTGTTCTTTCATTTGACGGGTGCTTTTTATCAATCGATTTTATCGTTGCTTCTGTTTATGGGCATCTACGTTGTACTCGGGATCTCTTTTGAACATCTGGAACACGTGCTCATGTGTTTTGTTCGTAAGTGTCGGTCCAAAAAACGATCCATCGTTTTCTATGCCGTCTTATTTCACCTTTTGTTTATTTGGGGTGCTGTCTATTTATCAGACGAATTGGTTGACGGCATTTTGCTGACTACTTCTGAAGAAATTCTCTTTGCGCTAAGTCTTTGGCTATTTCATTTTTTGTTTGATTATGCGACGTTTTCGTTTGATAAGGAAGCTTCGTGAGGCGCTATCGTCTTTTTGTGGAGAGCGCTTGTTTGACCTGCTCCATATGATGAAGATCATGCTTAATCAAACCTTGAAAATAACTTGATAACGTCAGCTCGGTTTGACCGATCAGAAAGGGTGTAGTCCAGCGAGGTGCTTCGATTTTCTTCATTTCTTGAAGCAATTTTGTTCTAACAGCAATAAATCGCCCGATCGTCTCGCTTCTCTCTTCCTTTCTTGCTCTTTCGGCTGACTGCCGGTTCATTTCATGCACATCAGGTGCCTGAGGTAACGCTTTATTGTTCCAAAATTCCTTTAGGCGATCGTGTAAAATAAATTCATCCCATGGAACGAAATGAGCGATGATCTCAGCAATACTCCATTTTCCCTCAGCGATGGCGCTACGCCATTCTTCTTCTGTTACTTTCGTTAGTGACTGTACCCATTCAAGGGTGTGTTCATAGTGTTTTATCACGGTGTCTTTGTTCATGTTTTGTTATCCCCTTCATGTTTTTAAAA
This sequence comes from Bacillus sp. FSL K6-3176, assembly GCF_038003325.1. Lineage (NCBI taxonomy): Bacteria > Bacillati > Bacillota > Bacilli > Caryophanales > Bacillaceae > Bacillus > Bacillus sp. FSL K6-3176. Next base: position 836,725 of record NZ_JBBOOX010000001.1, on the reverse strand, counting down.
GAAGTTGATCAGAAATTGGTTAGTTTCATTCTTGCGAAATCATTTATAACATATTATCATATACTTTAATTACCAAATGAAGAGGGGGAATTGTGATACGCTGTCCTATATGAAAAAGCTTATTTTTTTGCACTAAAATAAACCGACCGGTCTGTTTATAAAATAGGAGGGAAAATAATGAAATCTCAAAATGTGATCATTATCGGCAGTGGTGTAGCAGGATTGGCTACTTCTTTATTCTTAAAAAAGGCTGGAATGGAAAGTACGATTTATGAAAGCAGGTCAGATGGAGAATTAGAAACAGGAGCAGGTTTTTTACTGTCTCCGAATGGGGTAAAGATTTTGGATGAAATCGGGTGTAAAAATGAAGTGATAGCAAATGCAACCGTGATAAAGAAGATCCAGCAAATAAACAGTGAAAATGAAGTAGAAGCGATCTTTCACAATTATAGTGAAAAATATTATGATGCTCCTTTACTGAACGTCATGAGAGACCAAATCATCAAATCACTTTTAAAAGAAGTTCACCGTCAAGGAATAGAAGTGAAATACAACAAAAAGTTAATCTCAATCAAACAGCAGCCTCATACCGTTCAGGTTCTTTTTGAAGATGAAACTGAGATAACAGGTGATATTGTAATAGGAGCAGATGGAACTTTTTCAAAAACAAGAGAGGCTATTGCGTTTAATGCTAAATTAGACTATAGCGGTTTTTGGGGACTACAAGGAGTATCGTTTGTGAAGGATTTTGTATTGGATGAGGCAACAAGTTATTTTTACAATGACGGAAACTTTCAATTCATTTTTGGGAAAGCGCATCCAACAAATAAAATGAATATTTTATGGCAAGCTTTCTCTCAGTGTCCTGAGAAGTTACCTACAAAACATTTTGAGAAAGCCAATAAAGAAACCATCCGACAGTTATTATATAAACAAATGGAACATTGGAACATTCCTAAACATCTTTCTGACATCATCGATCATACAAACATGTTCTTTCCAAGAAGTATCTATGAAATAAAGGATTTTCCTGTGTGGTCAAAAGGACGTGTTGTTCTTGTAGGTGATGCGGTACATACGGCGAACCCTTTTGTTGGTCAAGGAGCATCGTATAGTCTAGAAGATGCCATGCTCATAGCAAAGATGCTAAGGGATCATGATTATCGAGATGCGTTCTATTATTATGAAAAGGATCGAAGAAAGAGGACAGAAGAATTGAATGCGCTATTTCAGCACATGAGTATTCAAAACAATATTGATAAAAAAATGAACGAATACACGATTGAATGGGATGAAAAAACTTACGTATGAGATGAAAGATAAAAAACACCACTTATGCTAAAAAGTGGTGTTTCTTGTGTTGTCTCCGTGCATAAAGGATCGCACCAATCAAACTGACGAGTGAAATCAATGCGAGAATTCTGATATAAGGCGGATAGTAGGTTAGCACGATCTCGTTTTTTCCTTTTTCTATTGGAAAACCGATAAACGCATAATTGGCTTGTTCAATCTCGGTTTGATAGCCGTTCACCGTGAGCTCCCAGCCTTTTTCATATGGAACAGGCAGAATCATATAATCATCGCTGCGCTTGTTCTCATAAGAAATCGTAAAGCGGTTATTTTTAAGCTTCACCTGCTGGCTGCCATCATCCTGTTTTTCTTTTTCATATGCCCGCGCAAGGGTGTGGTAAGGCTCATGATACAACTTTAATTGACTCAGCTCATACGTCCCTTTTGGCACTCGTATGGAAAGGATTTTTTCCGCAGGGACTCGAATCGTCACGTCATTAACGCCTGTTTTGTAGATAGACGTATTGCTTTTGCGTGATGTGACGTAGTCATCCACAGATAACTGAAACCCTTCGTTACGGTCGGTCCGCTTCACATAAAAGCTCACATACACATCCCCCACGCGAGCGATATCATCTGGAAGGGTGATATTCAGCCCGCCCGTTTCCCCGTATACATCAAGCACGCCATTTTCGTATACCGCGTGTTCAGTATGAATGTTTGTATCCTTTATTCGATCAGGCGATTGGTCGATTTCAGCATTTCCTTTTTTGTTTAAGATCACACCTTGCAACATCGCATGTTCTTTATCAAGTGCTGACACATGCTCTAGTGACTTTTCTGAATAGACGGTACTCGTTGTTCTTGCAAATGGGAGCGGGCGTGTATTTTCATACACTTCATAATGTTCGCTTTCCAATATGGGCTTAAAATAAACCGGCGGTGAGAAAGACATCGATTTGTCTCTCATATAATACTTCCCGTAGGTCAGACTGTATAAATTCGCCCTGTCCCCCATTGTTGCATACCGGCTGACACTTTCCCGTCCCATATCAATTTGCAGGTCATTCCAGTAGAAATGGAGCAGATGCTGATTCAATATACTTGAATACGCACTCATGCCTTGAAAGCCTTCAAATAACGGGGTGTTGTTGCGCACGCCGTTCATCCAATCAATCCGGGCAAGCGGATCTTCTTTTGAGCGGCTTTGAATCTGCTGAATGAGCTTCATTTGCTCATGTCCAGCATACGCCTCACTATTCAGATACGTATGTGATACGCTCTTAATATTGCTTCTTTCAAATAAGTAGCCCTGCTGATACACGCCTGCTGTCAGTAAGCTCACAACGATGAGCACAGCTGAAAAGAGTCGAAGGTGCAGACGTTTTCCCGCATGTATTGAGAGGAAGAACAAACTGATCACAAGCAGTCCTATTCCGGTAAATACAACAACATCCATATTTCCCTTTGCTCGTTCTGAAAGGGCGACTGCGAGAAGGAATACAATCCAAGCGCCTAAAACCGCACGTGTTTTCCACTTCCACTCCATTTGCGAGAAATGCTTGATGGTGATGGCTACGGCTGCTCCAACTGTAAAAGCAAGAATATATTCAAATCTGTACTGCGGTGCAGAAAAACCATTAAACACGCTCGCCATCTTTGGACTGTAGTGAAAAATGATCAGCAGAACACTGATCGATGTGAACATGAAAAACCATCTGTTCCGGTATAGCGGAACGAGAAACAGACAAATCAGAAAGATGACCGGCAATAAGTACACCCTGCTTGTAAACAGCAGATGATCATGCAGCTCGAACCAAGGAATTGCCTGTTCATACGGCGGTCTTACATTATTGAGAAAGCCGTAAACAGACGGAATAAAAAAGGCAGCACTGATCCCAAACGATAACAGCGTAGAGATCGCAAGGGTCCAGAACACCTTCCAGCCTCGCTCCTCGCTTTGAAGCTTGATCATATATCTGAAGACGAGATAAATGGCTAAAAAGATAAAGTGAATGTAAGCAAAGTAAAAATTATTGATCAGCATGAGACTGCAAGCCGCAATAAACCAAGCCGGCTTGCCTGTTTTAAAAATCCGTTCAACCCCGAGCACAAGCAGCGGAAGCCACATCATGCTGTCGGTGAAAAACTCCCAAAACGTTTGATGCCGAAAGTACACAATAGACAGTCCGTAAATACCGGCACCTGTCAGCGCCCCCAGCCTATGTTGCACAATCGAAAGGAGCACACGATATGCGATGAACAGAATGACTGTCAGCTTGATCACACTCAGCCAAATAACAGCATTTGCCCAAAAGTGAATATCTGTTGACTGTATAAGGTGAAGCGCATTCAACAGCCAGACGACAGCGACTGTGACCATAAAGACCATCGACGTTGTAAAATAATAACCTAATTGCGTATATGTACCGCCGCCTAGACCAAATTGATAGGAATAAAAGAAGTTTCCTTTGACGTATTCATCATACAGCAGCTTTTTAAACGGGAGCATTTGCGAAATGCCATCCCCATCTCCCGTCATATATCGGCCTTGCGTATATTCATATAAGAAAAAGGAGTGTCCTAATAAAGCAAGAATGAGGCACATTCCAATGAGTATCCATCTACGTTTCATCATCTAAATCCTTTCTCCAAAAGATCCACTGTTCTTTGAAACAAAACAACCCAGCAAGCGATTCGTGCTTGCCGGTTATTTGACTCCACGTTATTTAAATAACTGCGTTAACACTCGGTCTTGTTTTTTTGAGCTTGTCTCTTGTTCCATGACATTTGATTCTTGAATTAAGTAATGCGGCCTCTTTTTCGTTTCATAGTAAATTCGGCCAATGTATTCTCCGATCACACCTAGACTCAAGAGCTGGACACCACCGAGGAAAAGCACAGCTGAGATTAAAGTGAAATAACCCGGTACCATGATGCCCGTTCTGACGATTTGAATAAAGGTCGCCACGATGTAAATCAAAGAGAGAAATAAGATCAAAATACCCGTATAAAAACAAATACGCAGCGGGCGGTTGTTAAAGGAAATGACACCATCAATCCCGTAGTTAAATAATTTCTTCAGTGACCATTTTGTATCACCATGCTGTCTTTCCACATTTTCATAATAGATGACCTTTTCTTCAAAGCCAATCCAGCAAAAAAGGCCTTTTGAAAAACGATTTCCCTCTTTCAGCTGAAGCAATGCGTCGATCGCTTGACGGGAAATTAAGCGGAAATCTCCTACACCATCACGCAAGTCCACTTCGACCACCTTGTTCATCACTTTATAATACATCGATGATAGGTAAGAACGAAGCTTGCTGTCCCCTTTACGGTTTCGTTTGGCAATGACTTGATGATAACCTTCTTCGTAGCCTCTAACAAAATCCTGAATCAAATACGTTGGGTGCTGCAGGTCGGCGTCCATAATGATCGCAGCTTCCCCTTTTGCATGCTCAAGACCTGCTAAAATTGCAGCTTCTTTCCCAAAGTTACGAGAAAAGGAAATGTATTTGACTTTTGCACTTTTGTGAGAGAGCTCTCTCATGTATTGAAGCGTATTGTCTTTGCTTCCATCATTCACAAAGATGATTTCAAAGTCATAATGAAAATCGCGAAACTCTTCCTCGAGTGCCTCAAAGATTCGTCTGATGTTTTCACCTTCATTGTAAGAAGGAATTATAACAGAGAGCAGTTCCCGTTCCATATCGCACCTTCTCTTCACTTTTTTCACATAGTCTGTTATGTTCATTATTCCTTTTTTGTCAGAAAACGAAACCCTTTTTTATTATCCATAAATTTCATGTATCCTTAATCGTTACATTATATCAGAGTTTTATTTCCAGTGATTTTCACCAACATGAATTTAATGTAATTTTAAGTTTATCCATTGTAAAAAGCCTGTAATTTTGATCACAGACTGGGTATTGTTTCATAAAATTGTTTGGTCATTTATATATTTTCCTGTTTGTTGAAAAAGATGAGTCGAAGTGAAAAGGGCAACCCTTTTAATGCAGTAGCCCTTTGTCGTTTTGTTGCAGATGCTCATTTGCCTTCGATTGTTTATTTTGAAATAAATGCAGCTGAGCGCCGTAGCTTTCGATCCATTCTCGGACAATCCGTTCAGTCGTTTCCTGTCCTTTATATTTGCGGCCAGCCTTTGCATAGGTTGTTTCAAAATCACTCCAAAGGAGCTCTACCCATGTACGTGCTTCTTCATATGTGAGCATATTGTTTTTTTCCATTAGTTGTTCGGTTAATCGCTCAAAATATTGTTCCATACTGGTTCCTCCTTCATCTAGCAGAAAGTGCCTTTTTAAAAAAATCTCTTTTTTCATATACTACCCTTACGTCTTCAAAAGACGCAAATGATTTGTATTGTTTGGAGGGAATCAGTATGCGTAATAAAGCAAAGGGCTTTCCAAATCAAGTGAATCACAAGTTTGAAGGCGAACCAGGGGCCACAGATGCTTATGCGTCTAAAAGGCCGAACGGTGAGACGAATACACGTCCACAGGAACGTATGAGGGCATCAGGGAAACGCTAATTTTTCCAAAGGGAGTGCTTGAGATATGAGTTCAAATGGGAAATCGTATATGGAAGACTTTGTTCAATTAAGAACAACCGCTTACCCACAACCATGGGCGAATGCTAAACATTCTGCCTCTCAGGTCAACGGAGAAACGCAGCAAACGCAGCACGACATCGTACTTCAGAACAACGTCCGTAAACAACGTTCGAAGTAAAGAAAAGGACTGATCGTTAGAGATCAGTCCTTCAGATTGTTGACAAAGGGCTAAAATGAACTTTATTTTAGCCCTTTGTCTTCTTTTCAGCGTGATAGAAAACCTTTGCAGTCTAGGAAGGACGAGTACTGGCGCGGAGCGAATTTGACATTCGTGAGCACCAGCACGCAGGACTGACAACGAATGCGAGGATTTGTCTACACGCTGAAGGACTGATCTCTAGAGATCAGTCCTTTTGCGTAAGCATTGAAATCGGCAGGGCATCTTCTTTATTTGGCGCTGATACTCTGTAGCCCCAAGCAAAAACACCATTTAAATACTCCACATAAAACTGCTCGTCTGTATCTTTGATGTGATAGGTCGTTTTGGTCTGAATAGCAGCTGGATCTAATAAATAGGCTTTCGCCATGTCAATTTTCCGCTCCAACACGGCATATTCATTCACAATGCCTAGCTGCTCAGCCTTTCTTGCTTTTTCAGAAAGAGCGGCAATCTCCTGCTTTAATTCGTATTCTGTCATTTCACTATAGCGTTTTTCCATCTGTCATTCCCCTTTGTCTAAAACGTGATCAATTGTATCAAGATCAAATCCTTTTCGGTAAAGGAATTGCTTCACTTTCATTTTTTTCTCAAATGATCCGTCATATCCTACCTTGCGTTTTGCCTTCTCAAGCATATAGTGAAGGGCTTCTTCTTCCTTTTCCTCTTCTTGTCCATCATAGGCTTCTTGAAGGGCTTTATCAATGATATCAAATGAAAATCCTTTTCGCTGAAGCTGCAATTTGATACGCTGTTCAATTTCTTTTGCGGACCGGTTTTTCTCTTTCTTAACCAGCTTCAGCACTTGTTTCACTGCTTCCTCTAGCTGCAAATCATTCGGATATTGCGATAGTGCTTGTTCGATGGTGTCATCGTCTATGCCTTTCAGCTTTAATTCTTTTTTTAGCACTGACGGGCCTTTGCTATTCGTTTTTCGGTGGGTGCTTACATATGCTTCTGCAAATTCAAGATCATTTACATACTTATAATGTTTTAATTTGTGTATAATTTCACTAATAGCAGGTGCTGGTATGTCTTTTTTCGTCAAATAATCGGTGACTTCTTTCACTGATCTCATCCGATACGATAAATAATCGACGGCCTGCTGAAATCCTTTTTTTACTGCATCACCGAATTGAATCTCTATGATATCGGCTTCATCCAGCTCTTTTCCCTTTTTCAAATCATGCTGGACGAGCACATCTAGATCAACGCTAAAAGCGTATTTTTCATCAAGAAAGATGTTCACGCGTTCTGTATTGTTTTTCTGAGCAGAGATTTTCGTAATATAGGGCATCCTGTGATCACTCCTTTTTTCAAACAGTCAGGATGTTTCTTCTGATTCAAAATCGTGAAAGATATAGGTATGTATATGAGAGGAGAAGATGTCAATTGAATATCGCCATTACCGGAGGAACCGGGTTTATCGGCCAGCATGTCACAAAGGTGCTCGCAGCTGAAGGACATCATCTATATATTTTAACAAGAAATCCAAAGGAATCCGAACAAAATCATTTACACTATGTGCAGTGGCTGACAGAAGGTGCTAAGCCTGAACATGAATTGCCTGCGATTGATGTATGGATTAACCTTGCTGGAAAATCCATTTTCACACGCTGGACGGACAAAGCAAAAAAAGGCATTCTCTCCAGTCGTCTTCAATCCACACAAGAAGTGAGACGCATTATAGAAGCGCAGGAATCGAAACCATCTGTGCTCATTCAAGCAAGTGCTGTCGGTATCTATGGCACTTCTAAGACAGAGGATTTTACGGAGGAGGCCCCTCCAGCCGATACAGACTTTTTAAGTCATACGTCAAAGCTTTGGGAAGCTGAAGGGCAAAAAATTGAGGCGCTGCTCGGTATTCGCACGGTTTATACACGCTTTGGGGTAGTGCTAGGAGAGAAAGGCACACTTCCTCTTATGACCTTGCCATACAAGCTGTTTGCCGGTGGAACAATTGGCTCTGGCTCGCAATGGGTATCATGGGTTCACGTGGAAGATGTAGCACATCTCATTGCGTATGCCATTCACCATGAACACATATCAGGTCCACTCAATGTCACGTCTCCAAATCCTGTTCAAATGAAGCAGCTGGGGCAAACCATTGCATCTGTCCTTCATCGCCCTCACTGGCTGAAGGTGCCGTCCTTTGTCATCAAAACCGCACTTGGCGACATGTCATTGCTTGTATTAGAAGGCCAACGTGCTCTGCCGAAAAAGGCACTGCTGTCTTCTTATGAATTTTTACACCCTGAGCTAAAAGAAGCGATTTTGCATTCAGAGGAATAAATGTTGTCAAAAACACCCATCCTATTAAAAATGAGATGAGGGGGCGATTTTGATGAAGAAAAAAGAACACCAGCCGACTTCAAAACTGAAGAAAACCCAGGAAGTTCTGTATCAGCAGGAATTCAAAAAAGCGGAAAGAGCAGCAGAAAAAAGAAACAAATAAAGCGGATATTCCTCTTTTACAAGCACATAACTAAAGTGATCTTGTAAAGGAGGGAAAAGCTTTGAAAAAAGACCAACTCAAAAAATCCAACCAGCAGCTTGCGGCACAAGAGACGGATGGCGAATATGTTGAATTTTCCAAAGAACTTGCAGATCCGAATGACGTAAAAGCGATGGCACGTATGAAAGCAGCCGATCAGCGTGCCAAAAAACAATAAGTAAAAAAAACAGACCCTATCACAAGGTCTGTTTTTATTTGATTTCAGTTAGCAGGGTTGATGCCTTCTGACGTGACTTTTCCTCAGGCACCTCTTCTGGATAACCGATGTGAAGAATCGCAGCAAAGCGTTCGTTTTCCTTTAATCCCATATCCTGTTGAAACCCTTTGTCGTATAAAATACGGCCGCTCTTCCATACCATACCGATTCTTTGATCCCAAGCCAGCAGCTGGAAGTTTTGAATGAGCGCACTCACAGCGGCAAAATCATCATTTCTCACAACTGGATTTTCGTCTTCTTTTAGAACAACAAGTAAAAGTGCTGGTACTTTAGAAAAATAATCTCTGTACTGATTGATCTTTTCTTCTTTTGCGTCTGGATTGTTGCGTTTAAAGAAAGCAATAAACCGCTCCACAAATACCTCTTTTGCTTCATCCGTCACTGCATATAAAAAACGCCAAGGTTCCGTGATTTTATGATTGGGTGCATAGACTGCGTCCTCTAATAATGGCTGAAGCTGTTCAATGCTCACCGGCGTTTCTTTGAATTTTCGAATCGATCGTCTATATCTGACAGCGTCTCGAACCGTTAACGCTTCTGTTTGTTGTTTTGTTTCTGGCATATATGTCATCCTTTCAATCAACCTTAATTGAAATTGATTCTCATTCACATTATAAACATGATCATGTGTTGTTTGCAAATAGGACCTCACCTCTCTGCTAAAAAGTTGTTTGACTTTTTCAAGTAATGTTACAATCATATTACGTTTTAAACAAATTTTGAGAAAAAAGCCAAGATGATGAAATGATTTCAGGTATTTCCACTTTGTCTCATGCGGCTATTTTTTCAAAAAGCTTTCAACCCATGATTGGAAGGGAGGCTTCTGGATGGAATGAAAATCAATATTGGGCAAATCATCAAACTCTATCGTTATAAACAAAATATGACCCAATCGGAGTTGGCAGAAGGAATTTGTTCTGTCTCTCATTTAAGTAAAATTGAAAATGGCTCAAAAGAGGCCAATCAAGATACGATCAATCTTTTGCTTGAACGGCTTGGAATTAGTCAAGAAACGCTGTCGCAAAAGGCGCGTCACCTGCTGTCATTGCTCGATGAGTTTCAAATGAACATGTATTTCTATGCGCTCGATCAAGCAGAGCAAAATGCAGAAATGATCATTCATCACGAGGAACAGTTCTTTTCGCTAGATTTAGGGATTCAGTATCATTTGTCCTTATTTCAATTTTATTTATTAACAGAAAAACAACAGCTTGCCTTAAAAACACACCGCGTGCTTAAAAAGTTTGAAAAAACCTTTATTGACACAGAAAAAGAAACGTTTGAATATCTAGATGGCATCCACCAGATTAAAATCGGTCAGCTCGAAGAAGGATTGAAAAGACTTGAAAGCTGCTTTTCTTACGCTTCTGTTGAACAGAGTGACCTGTATTATCACTATGCAAAAGCACTTGGAGCTATGGGGCATCTCGGTGATGCGCTTGAGGCCACACATCAAGCAATGGATTTGTATAGACAAAAAAATAATTTCAAGCGGGTCATCCATTGTACACTCATTCATGGGGTCATCTCACTGGAATTAAAGGCCTTTCAAACAGCTAAAAGATATTTAAAAGAAGTGATTTTACACACGTCGCTTCACCCTGATGCTTATATTAAGATGACAGCTTATTTTTATTACGGGGTTCTCTTAAAACGCCAAGGAGATTTCTCATCCGCTGTGCCTTATTTACTAGATTCACTCAATTATTTTAATCAAGAACAGATAGAAGATCGTTACTGTGAAACGCTTTATGAAATCGCGACATTGTATGCGGAATATGATCGCAAAAAGGCGCTTCCATACATACACGAGCTGCTCAAACAGCCTCGTATTCAACCAAACTGTTTATATATGATTAAAATCTATAAATTGATGATTGAAGAGAATCCTCATGATTTGAAAACTTATTTAGTAGAAGCAGCGATTCCTTACTTTGAACACAATCAGCTCCACAATGAGTACTTGTTTGCTCTTAGAACCTTACTTTCCTATGCGGCTTCTGAGCTTGATAAGCGTGCTTATATGTCTTACACAACGAAGCTACTTGATCACTTAGCATCATATATCCCATATTACAAAAAAGCATGACCTTCTGCCGATCGAAGGTCATGCTTTTTCTATGATTAGATGGTTTTTTGTTGATCTGTATCGGGACGGGTGACTTGTTCGACTGAATGAATGTACCGTTTTCTCGCAAAATAATCGTAAGCATGCTGCCCAAAGCCAAGCCAAATGCTGAGTACAATGAATGGGACCGTTCCCCATAATGCAGGGATGTGACAAGCCATTCTCAGCCAAGTATAAATCCCTGAGTTTTTTTGATTTTTCGCTAAGGAAATAGACACGATTCGTTTCTCTGCCTTCTCTTCACTAATTTTATTCAGTCTCAGCAGCTGTGAGTGTCTAAATGATTCAAAGTGAATTCGGTTTTTCCAATCGAGTGATTTCAACAGGTCAATCGCTTTTGCACATGAAGGACTTTGTCCGTCATAAAACACAAGCAGTCTGAGTGATTTGATGGAACGCTGTTCTCTTTTCTTTGATTCAGCGAGCTTCTTTTTTTCTTGATCGAGATAGATGATTTTTTTCATAAATTGATCGCCAGCCCTTTTCCTTCATTTATTTTTTTTAGTTCGTTCAAAGGAGATTACAACTAGATTACTATAGTTGCTGGGCCTCTTGTATTGGGAAAAAGCCATCCGACGTGCGTTATATGAGCCTTTAGATAAGGGCAAAATAGCTGTTTTCATGGCATATATGAGGTTTTTCAACTAAAAGTGGTTGGGAAAATCGTGATGCTTTGCGGTTTTCTGCGGTATTTGATAGAATTCTGCGGTTTTTCTACATCTTTATGCGGTGTTTTGTAGGTGAAACGCAAAAACAAGATAAAAAAAGACTACTTCCCATTGCGGCGAAGTAGTCTTTTGGTTTATATTTTTGCCAAAACTTCTACTATTTCTTTCTCAATATCTTTCCATAAGTAACGATCTGTCGTATAGTGATGTGCGGCTTCTTTCGCAAACACTTTAAATGCTTCCTCAAAATCAGGTGCATCTTTATCCGGCTTTTTCTCGTCGACAAAGCGCTGAGCTTCTGCTGAGCGAGGTCCCCATTTCCCCACTTCTTTCCCGTCCTGATCAATGATGACGATAATCGGAATTGATCTTGCGGTCCCGTTCGTTAAATACTGATCCATCAGGTCTAGATGCTCGTCCCGAATGAAATAGCGCGCATCAATCAGTGCTTCATTTGCAATACGCATGAAAATAGGTACATTGACCATCGCATCACCGCACCAATCTGCCGTGATCACAAGCGCTCTCAGTTTTTTCTTTTGAAGTTTTTGAAGCAGCTCTTTTTCCTTTTGATGAATTGCGTACTGGTTGTACACCGTGAGTAAGTTTTCACGGTTTTTCTCCATGTTGTGTACATATGTACGTTCAGCTAATCCCTTTGTAAACCATTCATTTAGTGTCATGTGAACATCCCCCTTACCCTTCAACTTTACCACTTTTGCTATTCTTTTGTCTAAAAAAACCTTCACCTAGTGAAAGGTAAAGGTTCTTTGGACTTATGGACGCCGTTTTCGATTTGGGTCCATTCCTATCAGCTTAGTGACGAGCACCATTGTGACAGGCAGTGATGTATTCTTTTTATACGCTAAATATTTTCCGCGCCATTCTGGTTTATATTTCTGTTTAAACGACCGTAAGCCGCTGAAACTATACATATATCTGACGTTATTGAAGATGACACTCGCCAAACGTTCTGTCAGAAAGGACTGGTGGAACGTGCCTACATTCGATAATGGCGCCATTCCCATGTTAAAGGATGTGTAGCCTTTTTCTTTCGCCCATTGAAAAAGGTGGATAAAGAGTGCATCCATCATCCCATTCGGTGCATCATGCATATGACGCATGAGGTCGATGGATATCTCTCCTTTTTGGTACATCGGCATTAAGGACACAAAAGATATGATCTGCCCTTGTTCATCCTTTAAAATCGCAATCGGTGCTTTTTGAAGGTAGTCTTCATGGAAATAGCCTAATGAAAATCCTTTTTCTTTTTTCTTGCCCAGCCAGCTGTCAGAGATTTGTTTTAAGGTTGAAATCAATTCCTCTGAAAAGGGCGGCTCCAGCATTTCAAACGTATAGCCTTCTCGTTCAAATTTATTTGCGACAGCCCGTAAGTTTGATTTTTTCTTTCCTGACAAAGAGAACGTTTCTAAATCGACCATGGCTTCTTCCCCAAGCTTAAAGAAGTGAAAACCTAGGTCATGATAAAGCGCCATTCCTTCACGTTCTACTTGATAAAAAGCGACACGATAGCCTGCTTTTTCTGTCTGCTCCAAAAATTCTTCTAGTACAAGCGGATAAGAGGCTTTACGGCCAGAAGGATCTCCAAGCACAATAACGCAGCGGCCAATCCGGCCAAACTGAAGCATCGCCTCTCCATCACTTGAGAAAAACAGTTTTTTGTCTCCCAAAAAACCTAGATGACTAAGAGCATTTCCTCCCTTTTCTTCGAGAAAAGTTTTTAATTTTTCTTCATCGGCTTCTTCGCCGATTGGAACTGCTTTTTTATTAAAAATCAATTTGCTAATGAAAAAGAAAAGAGGGACGCCAATTAAAGCAATCATACTGGTCATCGTGATATGCCGTTCATTATGAACCAAATAGTCCTTGCTTAAGAAATGACCAATTTTCATCCAAATGAAGTTCCCAATGACATTATAGTTAAACAACACGAGTAAATATCCGGCGGCGGCGGCCACAAACTGATTCAAAGAATAAGGCGCCTGCTGCTTCACAAATTGATTTCGAAGCGAGAAAAATACCACCATGATGACCGGCAATATAAAGATCAAACTCAGGTTAAACCCTTTTAGTAAAGTAAACACAAAGCCGCCTGCTAGGGCAATCATTGTCAATAGATAAGACCGTTTTGTTCTTTTATACACTTCAATGGACAAAATCATTAAAATGATCCCGAACATTAAAGAAAGACCATTAAATCCTGATAACAAAAAGCGTGGAATGGTTGTAATCACACCTAAACGATCAACAGGAAGCACAACGGAAGCCATAATGAGCAAACCGCTTCCAAACGTTAAAATGGACAAAGATCCGTACAATAAACGGATAAGCAGAGCACGGTGCAACACAATTAAGACGTTTGTTGTTTCAATAGCAGGCGCCATTCTCGGATTGCCTTCAAGACGCCTGAGTGTTGTTCCAGTTAAATCGTATGCCGCTAGACAAAGTCCAAGAATAAACGGGAAAATGGAGTAAACGAAGCGGTACAAGACAAGCGCTGTCAGCACCATCTCTTTATCAAACCCAATGTATTGCATACTGAGTAAAAAGATCAGATCAAACGAACCAAATCCGCCCGGAACCATACTAATTAAACCGCCGATTGACGCAATCGCAAAGACGCCTAATACAATTCGGACATCAACGTTCATCCCCATAGAGACAACAGCCATGTACATGACAAGACCAGCTGCCAGCCACTCTAAAAACGATGCACCAATATAAGCATAGATCGGGTGCTTCAGTCCGTTTTCACCGCTCTCAATCGAGCTTTTTCGAATGGACGCCATGATGATGTAAATGGGTACAATACAAGCAAAAATAATGACAAATGCCCATAACCACGGCTCCTGACTAATAATACTTTCAACTGGCAGGACCCTAACTAAAATCAAATCACTGAAAATAGATAAGCCCAGTAGAACGGAGGATGTCAAAAGGGCAATCCCTTTCAGCAGTTTTTTCGTATCTGTTATGTATTCCTTGTATAGAAGCGTTCTAAGCCCTGCTCCTGATAAACCACCGAATCCAAGTACACTGTTAAAGGAGTTGGCGATCCAAGAAATTCGGATCGTTTTCCAGCCGCTGATGGGCATATCAAGGCTTTTTCTTAAAATAAAATCATATAAGGACATGGATAAAACAGCGACAAGTCCAAGAAAGACTAGAATAAACAAGTCCATTCGATTCAAGCTGTCAATAATATAAAACGTCTTTTTAATGGAAAGGCCGCTCAGCTCCTGCTTGGCGACAAAAATTAAGACAAGGATGATCACGATCGGAAAGAGCATTTTTAAGATCGTCATACCCGTTTTTTTGTTCCACATGTTTTTCCCAACTTTCTAAGTTGCTTCATTAATTTCAACTGACCATTATTATACAACAAATACCACTTAATTCATGCAGTTTAACATTCAAAAGCTTCATGATACTTTCAATTAGAAGTAAAAATCAGTAATATAAAGAAAAGAGCCGCTTAAAGGAAGTGAACAAGCGTGGAATATAATATTCATGACACCACCGTACTAAAAGAGGAAATCCTATCTCCTGAGGAAAAAAAGACATGGGTGCTGTATATGAAAGTGCTCACTGCTGCAGGACTTGGAGATGTTTCTGAATGGATGAAGCTTGATATGAGTATGCCTCAAATGAAAGTGCTCATGCTGCTCAATAACCATGGCTCTCTTAAAGTGTCCGAAATTGCTGAAAAAATGGGGGCTTCTTTGTCCAATATGACAGGGCTGCTTGATCGGTTAGAACAATCGAACTTTGTGGAACGAAAGCATTCTGAGCGTGATCGTCGAATCATTGTCGTAGAATTGACAGAGGAAGCGAAAAATATTTTCAGAAGTATTTATCAAAAAGGGCATGAAAAAATTAAAAATTCCCTGCAACGGCTCAATGACGAAGAAAAAGAAAAAGTCAATGAAGGTCTAGCCATTTTAGAAAAAGCACTTCGTCCTGAACGTGGCTAAAAAAGGAAAAAAGACGGTCACTTGAGGTCCGTCTTTTTTCATTCTTCTTTTCCTTGTTTATCTGGGGTGAAAAGATATTGACGAATGACTTCCCGATCATCCCACAGGAGATAACCTAAACCGATAATGAGAAAAATGATGCTGATCCACGTACCGCCTGGGAGTATATCTTCCAGTTCCTCGATCGTTCTTACTGTGCTTACATTTCCACCATAACGAATCTCAAACAAAACGAATTTTGCTATATAAAACAATGCCGCCATGCAGATAAACATAGCGCCGACAATTCTTCTACTAGACATGTGTTGACTCCTTTACTTCCACTGATTTCTTTTGATTAATTCCGTGATATGGGCAAGATGATGCTGTGAATGCCAGACGTACATTCCTGTTGCATCATACAAGGACACCGTTTGTTGATCAGCTGGATGGTAATATGCAGCGTTGAAATCTTCCTCTGTCATCTCGCGAAGTAATGTGACCCATCGGCGATGCAGACTGCTGATTAACGGCAGTGATAGACTGATAGACGCCTTGCTGTCAGGAAGTGAAGCAAATGCCTCCTGATCATATGGACGTATGTGCGGTGTTTCTTATGTCAGCGCAAGTTTAAATCGCAAGTAGGCATTCAGATGGCTGTCCGCTACATGGTGAATGAGCTGACGAACGGTCCATCCTCCTGGCCGATATGGGGTATCCAGCTGATCATCTGTCAATGGGACAACTGCCTCTTCATACTTTTGAGGAATGAGTGCCAGCTCATCAATCCATGCCTCCAGCTGCTTTTTCGTGTGTTGGTCCACCGGTTCATATAAGCCAATCGGATATTGTAATGATGTCATCTGCTGCCCCTCCTTAAAATCCTTCTAGAACAAATTTACCTATCATCTTCCCTTGCTCAAGTGTTTGATGTGCCTGCTTCAAATTGGCGGCATTGATGGGGCTGAGCACCTTTGTTAATGTATGTTTTAACTTCTTCTCTTCAAATAATGTACTCGCTTCCTTTAAAAGCTCGTGCTGCTTCATCATATCCGATGTTTTGTACATCGGCCGTGTGAACATGAATTCCCATACAAATGCAGCACTTTTATTTTTGAGTAATTGAATGTCTAAATGCTGCTGATTTTCAACAATGGTACAGATCGTCCCTTGAGGTTTAATCGCTTCTGCCATCCCTTTGAAATGGCCATCTGTATCATTTAAGCATAAAATGTAATCCACTTCGCCAATCCCTTTTTCCCGAAGCTGCGCTAAGAGCGGCTGGTGATGGTCAATGATATGATCAGCCCCTAATGAGAGACACCATTCATTTGTTTCAGGTCTTGAAGCAGTGGCGATCACAGTTGCTTTCGCTAATTTGGCGAGTTGAATGGCAATGGAGCCCACTCCGCCTGCACCACCGATGATCAGCAGGGTCGAGCCTTCTGCATTCCGCTTCATATGCATTCGGTCGAATAGCGCTTCATATGCCGTAATTGTTGTAAGAGGCATGGCAGCTGCTTCGGCAAAAGAGAGATTTGCAGGCTTTTTCGCCACAATTCTCTCATCCACAAGCTGGTATTCACTATTTGAGCCTTGTCGCGTGATATCTCCTGCGTAATAGACGTGGTCACCCGGCTGAAACAACGTACACGCTTCACCTACTTCCACCACCGTACCGCTTGCATCGTAGCCAAGAATTTTCAGTTCTTCTTCCTTCTGATTCTTCGGTGACCTCACCTTTGTATCCACTGGATTCACCGACACAGCCTCTACTTTCACCAAAATATCCCTGCCAGCTGCTTTGGGCTTTGCCACCTCCTGATCGATCAGGCTTTGTTTATGCTCAATTGGCAAATACTCAAATAATCCAACTGCTTTCACTCGCTCGCACTCCCTTTCTCCATGCTTCTTTTCCACATTTTATCATACATTTCTGATGCTGATGGATCAGTCAGCAAGCGATTGCACATTTAGGATTTCTTCAAAGCCTTTCGTTCCCTCACTATGTAAGAAGGACGAGCCTTTTGTAAAGAGAGGACATAGGTGAACCAGCCGTTCGATTTAAAAAAGTACTGAACATAATAAAACTGAATGTGCTGCAAGAAAACGACGATGAACAGAAAAATTGTGAATGATAGCGTCAAAATGTCTCCCTGCATCCATCCACTGATCAATAACATCACAAAACCGAGCATCATGAGCTGTTCGAGCCTCTGCACGATCTGGACAACGAGATGTCCCCATTTGGTTAGGTCACCTGATTGACGCTTTCGAAAATTTTTCGATTTATAAAACCATACGATACTTGTCACTAGATGATGAATGATAAAAAGAGCGATCATGACCATAAATAAAGGAGTTGATTCAAAAAGGTCTTTTATAATGAATGGGATCACCAAAAAATAAAATGCGGTAAATGCGTGTCTAGCTGATAAGAGAAATAGTTGTTTTTCTATGTATCGCTGCATGTGTCTCACCTCTATATGTAGTACGTCTCATTTGTCATAAGGTTCCTTCTGCCTATCAAAAAAGGATGCCCTGAAAAAGGCATCCTTCATGAATCAAGCTTAAAATGCAGCACTCAGTACGACAGGACCTTGCGGAAGCTTGTTATCCTTTTTTGGTTCAAGGGTGACAGCCACCGTATCCCATGATTCGTTTGCTTCTTTCTCAGATAACGCATAGGTGACGGTGCCCTCCCCTTTGCTATCTGTTTTAAAGGCACCGGCCGGAACGGGCTGATCTCCTTTAATGAGCCATACTTGATAAACAGCTGATGAATCAAGCTGGCCTTTTAATCCGTCGGCACTCACGACAAGCTCTTTTTTGCCGTGATGCTCAATCACTGAAAAAGCACCCGTTGTTTTTGCCGATTCGGCAGATGCCAGTGATTTTGTCGCAACAACTTTGACAGGTTGTTCTGCTTGATCTGTTCCATTTGTTAAGAAATACACGTTCCCAGCTGCAGAAATGAGAAGTAGTGCGGCAACGAGAGGCAAAAGCCATTGATTTTTCTTCTTCATTGGCGGTTTCATCTCATTTGCATCACGAACCATTTTGAGATCTTGAGGCGGGTTCGATGTTGCAGCGATTGTTGTCTCTCGTATCTCTTCTGCAAATACTCTTGATAAAATGCGGTCTTTCATCCCTGCCGGAGGCGTTTCGTCCTCTGCTAGAAACGGAATATCAGACATGAGCGATGTCAGTTCTTCAAGCTCTTCTTTGCAATCCGAGCAATGTTTGATGTGTTCTTCAAACTGCGCCTTTTCTTCTCCTTGTAAATGCCCGTTAAAGTAATCAATGACTTGATGTTTACACTGAGTCATGCCTCTTCCTCCTTTCCTCCGCGAGACAGTTTCGTTCGTAAATGCTTCAATGACAATCGAACTCTTCCCTTCACCGTTCCAATAGGAATGCCAAGTTTTTCCGCAATGCTCTTTTGTGTCATTCCTTTAAAATAGACATCTTCGATGATGGTTTGCTGTTCTTTCGACAATGTTGATACTGCTTCACGTATGATTTGTTTTTCTTCGTTCCATTCTACTTCTTTTGACACATCTTCTTGATGATCTGCCAAGTATTCAATATGCTCATCTTCAAGAGCTGTTTCATTTCGGTGTTTCCTTAATAGATCAATTGCCGTGTTTCGTGACATCATAAATAACCATGAGGAAAATTTCCCTTTATCTGTATTGTATTCTCCTATGCCGCGCCAGAGCTTGATAAAGACTTCTTGAAGCACTTCCTCCGCTAGCTCACGGTTTCCAGTCATTTTATAAATAAACGAATATAACACACGTTCATAGCGATCATACAATATTTCAAGCGAGGGCTTGTGTCGATCATGTTTGATCTTGTGATACAGCTCAAAATCCTTCAGTGTGTCCATGGTCATCTCCTTCCTTTTTCATGAGAAAGAGCATTATGCATTCATCATGAAATCTTCACGTATGGCTCATCACTCAAATTGCTGAGATAAGCCTCCTTTGTACTTTACTCTTTTTTCAAGGAGAAAAAAAGAGCGCTGAAAAAGGAAATGTGTTCCTCATGAGAATGTACTTACTAAACGGATGGATTGACCATTTGGATCACCCACCTCAAGGAAAGTCAAGAATGCATGTGTTTCATTCACTGTTCAGTTGATTTTAGCAAACTCTCGTCAGGCTCTCAATTTACATCAGGTAGAACGCATCCTTTCATCATGTCATAATAGAACGAAACAGGAGAACTGGAGTGTCCGAAAATGATTGTAACGATTGTTCTTTTTTTATTAGCTGGTCTGGCTGAAATAGGCGGCGGTTATCTTGTCTGGCTGTGGCTGCGTGAAGCAAAACCCGTCAGCTACGGAATCGCAGGTAGCCTCATCTTGGTCGCTTACGGCGTCATTCCTACATTCCAGCAGTTCCCGACCTTTGGGCGGGTTTATGCGGCCTATGGCGGTGTTTTTGTCGTTCTCGCTGTGTTTTGGGGCTGGTGGGTCGATCGCAAAACCCCTGATCTGTACGACTGGGTGGGTGCTTTGATCTGTTTAGCTGGTGTCAGTGTGATGTTATTTGCCCCCCGCAGTTAATGGTCGGATGATGATCACACGCTAAAAAGCCGGCAATATGCCGGCTTCAGATTGTTGACAAAGGGCTAAAATGAACTTTATTTTAGCCCTTTGTCTTCTTTTCAGCGTGATAGAAAACCTTTGCAGCCCTAGGAAGGACGAGCATCGGCGCGGAGCGAATTTGACATTCGTGAGCACCGAAGCGCAGGACTGACACCGAATGCGAGGGTTTGTCTACACGCTGAGCCGGCAATATGCCGGCTTTTCCTCTTTTACATTCTAAACTGTGTTTCATACAAACGCCGGTACATCCCGTCCATTTCCAGCAGGTCTTCATGCCCGCCTTGCTCCTTGATGCCCTCTTTTGTTAAAACTACAATCCGGTCAGCATGCTGGATGGTCGCTAGGCGATGCGCAATAATAAACGTGGTTCGTCCTTCAGATAGTTCTTCAAGTGAGCCCTGAATAAAGGATTCTGTCTCCGTATCCAGTGAAGATGTGGCTTCATCTAAAATAAAAATTGGTGGATTTTTAAGGAAAATACGTGCAATGGAGATACGCTGTTTTTGTCCACCAGATAACATCATTCCGCGTTCACCGATGATCGTATCAAGCCCATTTGGCAAGCTATTTACAAGATCCTTCAGTTGGGCTTTCTCCACTGCCTGCCACACTTCTTCATCAGATGCATCGAGTTTTCCGTATAAAATGTTTTCTCGGATGGTCCCATGGAATAAATAAATATCTTGCTGCACGACACCAATTTGTCTACGCAGCGAAGGCAGTGTCATCTTTCTTGTCTCTATGCCATCAATTGTAATGGTTCCCTCCTGCCATTCGTAAAAGCGTGGCAGTAAACTGCAAAGCGTCGATTTTCCAGCACCAGAGGGACCTACGACCGCAATGGTCTCTCCTTGTTTCACCTCAAGATTGATGTCATGAAGAACCGGTTTGTCTAATTCATATTGAAAAGACACGTGCTCAAAAACGATATCCCCTTTCAACTGATCAACTTCAATGGCATCATCCGCGTCCTTTTCATCTGGCGATTGATCGATGAGTGATGCAAATCGTTTAAAGCCCGCTGCACCTTTTGGATACATTTCAATGACTGCATTGATTTGTTGAATGGGTCCTAAGAAGATGCCTGTTAATAGCACAAATGACACAAATTCCCCATACGTCATATTTTTTTGCAGCACAAACCATGCGCCGCATACAAGGCCAAACACTGTCACACTCTTAATAAGAAAATGACTAACAGCGGTATGCACAGCCATCATTTGATATGTGGTTAGCTTTGTCTTTCTAAATTGCTCGTTATGTTCAATAAATCGGTCCATTTCATGTGATTCATTTCCGAATGCTTTCACAACCCGTATGCCACTAATATTGTTTTCCACACGTGAATGGAATTGACCAATACTCGAGAACATTTTATCAAAAGCAGCAGACATTTTTTTCGTAAAGTAGACGGATAATCCGATCAAGAATGGAACGACAATAAATGTGAGAACCGCCAGCTGCCAATTAATCGACAGCATCAAACCAAAGGCACCTGTGAGTGTCATCACAGCGATAAATAAATCCTCCGGGCCATGATGCGCGATTTCTCCAATATCCATTAAATCATTTGTCATACGGGACACGAGTTTTCCCGTTTTCTTTTTGTCAAAGAAGCGAAAGGACATTCTTTGTACATGAGAAAATAGCTGATTCCTCATATCCGTTTCAATATTAATGCCTAATTTGTGCCCAAAATAGGTGACGACATAATGCATCGTAGAGCTGATCACGTATAAACTGAGGAGCAGAATGCCCCAAAACCAAATGGCATCCCAATCACCATTTGGCAGCAAATCGTCCATCACTTTACTGATGGCAAGGGGAAAGGATAATTCGAGTAAGGCTGCCAGTACCGCACAGGAAAAATCTAATATAAACAGCCCCATATATGGTTTGTAGTATGAGAAGAAACGCTTTAACAATTGACAGACCTCCTACCGATCAGACATTTCTGTCAATATGTCAGCAAACTCTTCCGCTTGATTGGCTACTGCAATCGGATCGTAAGGCCAGAAGAACTCTGTATCCATTTGATAGGTCTGCTCTTTTTTGACAGATTCTAGACTCTTCCAAATAGAATTGTTTTTATCAAATGTTCCGCCGTTGCTTTCATCAATGAAAATGTAATCTCCTGCATATTCAGGAAGGGTTTCATACGAAATGACTTCATACCCTGTCTTACTTTTTAAAATTGTATCTCTGACCTGTTTTGGCGGGTTTACCTGTAATTGCTGATATAATGCCTGCCCGCCTCGATAAATTCCGTTACCATATACATAGACATCATTTTTAAAAGCACCCATGATCGAGACCGTTTCATTCTCTTTTAAAGCAGACTTCACTTTTTTCCTAGCAGCCTCAATTCGTTGATCGAAGGCGGTGAGGAATGCTTTTCCTTCCTCTTCTTTATTTAAAATTTTTGCCAGCGTCGTTAATTCTTCATGTACATCTTTGAAAGAACCGTAAGGATACACGATGGTAGGGGCTATTTTTTTGTACACATCATAGACTTTTTCATCCTGTACCGCTGTGATAATCAGATCAGGCTTTAAGCTAAGTGCTTTTTCAGCTGAACGCTCGTCACTGATGTCCTCTATTCCTTTTATCTTGCCCTTTAAGTGTACGTTCTTTAAATCCTGCGTTGTCGATCCAACAGGCTGAACGTCAAGTGCAATCACACTCCCTAAATATCCATCTACGAGAATTCGTTTAGGTTCAGCTGGAATCTCTATCTTTCCTTTCACTGTTTCAACCGTTTTCGTTTCTTGCTTTGATTCTGCTGTTTTGGTCTGTTCTTTATTGCCACAAGCCGTCAATATCATTAGAAGAATGACAGCACATATCCAATACGTCTTTTTCATCTCCATATTCCTCCTTCATTTTCGCCACTACAAATGAGAATAGTTATCAATTACTAGTCTCATGTATTCTATCAACCTCATCTGTCGTGGTCTATGGAGGATTCTCGCAACTTACATATGGACAATTGTTGGATAGGCTGGCTGTGTCAATTGAGAGACAAACCGGTCCATTAAAAGAAGTGCACGCTCTCCTTCATCAAATCGAAACTCCTCCAGTTTTACTGGATAAAAGGTACCATTTTTCACAGCCGATAATTGACGAAGAACATCACTTTCTTCCATTCGCTTGTCCATTTGCCTATACCACCCATATTGGTCAGAGACAATAAAAAACATATGATCCGCCTCGTATTCTCCAAGTCTCTCTAAAGGAATGACTGTATGTTGATTAGGAAGAAGAACTTCTTCTAAAATGGCTTTTGGAGGTTTTAAGCCAAGCGTTTCGTAAAGATAGAAGGCACCTCTTGCCTCATAGGACCACATATACACTTTGTCATGTCCTCTCATTTCATAGATTGCAACGGTCTCGCCTTTTTCTCTAAAGGAAGACAGGGTGTTTCTTGCCTGTTGACTATGCTGTTCAAATCGTTTCACCCAATCGTTTGCCTCATCTTCTCTTCCTAAAAGGCGTCCTATAGACAGTACATCTTGTACAGCATGATGACCGGCGTATGGCAGAACAAGAACAGGTGCGATTTGCTCCAATCGCTTGATCAATGCAGGTTTTGAATAATAATAGTTAGGGACGATGATGACATCTAATTGAAGTGATTTAAAGACGTCATCAGGCGTGTGTTCATTTATGACGAGCGAACTAGCCAGATGTTCTTTGAGTATATCTGAATGGAGATCGGTTTCTTCGTCAATACAAACAGGCTCAATGCCTATTGCAACCAATGACCCGACAAATTGAAAAGCAGCAATCCGCTCTGGTCTTCGGTTCATTCGAAACTGACTGGGCGTTCTTCCTGTTTTTTGACGGAACTTCCTGCTGAAATATAAACTGTCTGCATACCCGACTTGCCGTGCTATGATTTGAATTTGATCGTCTGTTTGTAAAAGACGTTTTTTGGCTTCGTCTATTCGAATTTGTGCAATGTATTCTGTCACACTCATCCCCATACTTTGTTTGAAAAAGGTAGAAAAGTAACTCTCATGAAACCCCATCTTATGAGCTAAGTCTTTTCTTGTTAGTTTTTGATCATAATGCTCAGCCATATACTGCAAGATCATGTTAATTGAATAATGCACTTTTTCGTTGTATGGCTTGGATTGTTTGCGGAAAATGAACATGATTTCTTCCAGCCATTTCGCCTGTTCTTGTATGATTTGGCTCGTCTGTATTTGTTTGATGTAAGAAAAAAGGACGGCAGAGCCTTTCACCACTTCACCGTTATCAGGGAGGTCATCGTGATTCACCTTATAGACCAATTCATTTTGTGCATCATGTGCCAGAGTGAATTGATCAAATGTGACAGTATAGATCACCACTTGCTCGCTGGACAAAGATTGAATCATGACATCTATACCTGAGCGGATCAATACACTGTCTTTGGCGTTTAGCTCATATCGAATTCCTTCCATATCAAGTCTCACCGCACCGTCCGTTGTCAAGAACATCAGTGAAGATGTTTGCCATGAGTCCGTTTGTTTCACAGAAAGAGATCGTTTACTGCTTTCTTTCATGCGAAGAATTGTATGAGTATAGGCGGTCATTTTCTCTTTCTCCTTCCATATAAAAAAGTGCTAAAATAAACCATTTTAGCACTTCAATGTCTGACTGAATGGTGATTATCGCGCTCCAGCCGTTTGTAATTCTTTGTTTTTCTCTTTAAAGCGTTCATTATGTGAAGACACGTACGCTACTTTTTCTGCTTCTGGTTCGATGTATAGCTTTGCGCTATTGAGTGCATTAACTCCATCAACAAACGTACCGGCAATTAAACGCACTTTACTTTTATGTGTGCATAAGTCGCCAACTGCATAGACGCCAGGTAAATTGGTTTCCATCTTTTCATTGACCTCGATGAGTCCCCACTCACCTTGCTTCAGTCCCCATTCTGATAGAACGCTTAAATCACCTTTCATGCCATGATTGACGATGACAGCATCGGTTTCGATTCGTTCGATGCCGCCTGTTTCTAAGTGCTGAATGGTGACGGCTTCAATTTTGTCACCTTGACCATGAAGCTCTGTGAGTTCATGCGGTGTGAGAATGCGAGCACTAGATGCTTTCATGTTGGCGACGTTTTTTTCATGTCCGCCAAACATATCACGACGATGCACAACGGTCACACTTTCAGCAATTGGAACGAGGGCATTTGCCCAATCAACAGCTGAATCTCCGCCTCCAGAGATGACTACCCGCTTTCCTGCAAACGTCTTTAGCTCCTGCACGGTGTAATAAAGGTTTGTTACCTCATAACGGTCTGCATGCTCGATTTCAAGTTTTCGCTGAACTGGAATTCCGTGACCCATGGCTAAGATGAGGGTCTTTGTCAAATGACGATCGCCATTTTCAGCCATCAGCAGGATATGACCATGCTCATCCCGCTCGAATTGCGTGATTTTTTGATTCAACGCAATCTCTGGTTCAAATGTTTTCGCCTGTGTTTCTAGCTGCTGAATCAGCTGTTCACCTCTTGTTGGCGGCAAACCGCCCACATCCCAAATGACTTTTTCAGGATATAGAAGGATTTTTCCGCCAAGACTTTCGTTATACTCCAGTACCTTCGTCTTTAAATCCCGCATCCCACTATAAAAGGCGGTGTACATTCCTGCTGGACCGCCACCAATAATGGTGACGTCAAACAATTCAAGCTGATCTGTCATTTGAGTCCCTCCGTTTTTCATTGAATGATCTATTTATCGTTGATATTGATTCTCATTATCATATGTATCTATTGTAGTCTACTGTAGCGAAGGGAATCAATAGCTTTCTATAAAAAAAGAACAGGACGAGCATTTACTCGTCCTGTCAGCGTGTAGACAAACCCTCGCATCCTTTGTCAGTCCTGCGTTCCGGTGCTCACGAATGTCAAATTCGCTCCGCTCCAGTACTCGTCCTTCCTAGATTGCAAAGGTTTTCTATCACGCTGAAACGAAGACAAAGGGCTAAAATAAAGTTCATTTTAGCCCTTTGTCTTCGTTACACAATCGTTAAACCGAGGTCCTTTAGTTCAAGAGAGACAAGCCTTGCAATCGCATCTGCCCCTTCTTTCGTAAAATGTGTGCGATCCTCAATGCCTGTCGACAACATGAAGAAAGACGTCGTTTTCTCTATGCCGGAAATTTGATAAAACTGGAGACTAACTGTATTTAAATCAACGAGAAGAACTTCTTCTTCATCGGCTAGTTCTTTCATCGCGGCACAGTAATCAGGAAAATCGTTGATATATTCTCCGTCTTTCTCATGAAAACGTCCGACAGGGGTTAACAAAAGCGGTGTTGCCCCTTTTGCCCTTGCTCCATGAATATATTGTGACAAGTAACTTTTATACGTTGTAAAAGGCTCTGTATGACGCTCTGGCTTCTCCTTAGAAGCATCATTGTGTCCCATTTGTGTGAAAAGCCAGTCTCCCGGCTGAATGACGGACAATATCTGATCAAGGCGTCCTTCTTCAATGAATGTCTTTGAACTTCTTCCACCGATCGCCCGATTCTCGACTTTGACATCATGCGCTGTATAACGGTGTAAAAACTCTCCCCATCCTCCTTGAACAGGACGATCCGGATAAGATGAAACGGTTGAATCACCAGCTAAATAGATGGTTGTCATGTTCATACGCCTCCTTTTTCATCTAGCCACTCTAATAAGCGATGCGGACATCCAAGTGGCTGCTGAAAAGATATGAAACAATCAGCATCGCTACTTCATTCATTCTCTTTTTAATGATCAAAACCCTGCTTACCGGTAGATGTGAATACGTTAAATATGCGGCGGAAGTTCTACTTTTGTCTCAACAGCTTGCTTTAACGCCTGAAGCATATAGCCAATTCCTTTATATGGAGCCAGCGGATAAATCGCTGTCTGATGAGGAAGTAATAACGGATCGATCACCTTTCGATATTTTTTTCCACCTAGTATCACTAATTCATCATATGCAGTGAGATGTTTTTCATGAAATTGCTGATTTAGTGCTTCTCTTGTTATCTGATCAGTATGCGGTGTACCAAAAGCCACATCATAATTTTCATGAATAATATCATCTGCCTTTAAGAATCCATGCTTCGCTGAAATGATTAGGTAGTCTGAAAAGAATGTTTGAGCATAGATTTTTGTTCGCCGATGCAGCGGACTCAAGTAGACGAGACCCGCTGGCTGGCTTCCTGCCTCTGGATTCACGTCCCATATTTTCTTCGCCCCACATGGAATGATACAAACTCGCTTCACTTGATTTTCTCCTTCCTTCGTTTATACATCCGATACAACATACAACCTAGCGCTGTGCCAAATGTATTTAAGAGAATATCATCTATATCGCTGCTTCTTGTAATCATACCAGATTGTGAGAATATCCATTGAAGCACTTCAATTATTGTTGACAAGAAAAAGCCAGCAAGAATTGCCTTTTGCCAGCGCAAGGTTCGGAATGCTTGATAAAGAAAAAAACCAAGTGGCACAAATAACAAAATGTTCCCTGCCAAATTTAAAAAAACAAGATTGGGATAGCCATGATGATAGGCATGGAGATTTTGATAAATGGACTGCAAAGGCATGAGGTTGACACTCACCTGATCCCTTGGTGCGGAAAAACGATTAGGAAAGACCGTCAAATATAATAAAACATTTGTATACATAAACAGACAGGCAAGAACGATTTCAGTTCGTAAATAGATAAACCGTTTTTGTTTTTTCGCCTGTCTGTATCTCATATGTAAATAAAGCGGGACGAGCAAGAGAAAATAAGTCATGGAAAACATCGCACTGAATGTCATACGGAGAGCTGCCCCTTTCTCACATCATGCTTGACCATATTTACAGCTTATTCAGGCCTGCCCGCATCTATTCATCACTTATTCTCCTATTCAATGACGAGAAACCCATATTGACAAATCGTCAGTTTTCCGCTAAACTGACTGACATTCAGTCATTTTAAGGTCGGTGATCCTGTGTCAAAACGAGAAAAAATTATGCTTGCTGCTATTGATGCCTTTAAAGAGAAGGGAATTGAAAAGACGACCATATCGGATATTGTGAAAACAGCAGGAGTAGCGCAAGGAACGTTTTATTTATATTTTCCTTCAAAGCTGTCTGTCATGCCTGCCATCGCTGAACATCTGATCGCACAGATGGTGCCTGCGATCGAAAAGGAATTAACTCAGCATGCAGATGTCCTCGATCAAGCAGATGCGCTTGTTGAATTCATTTTCGCTTTTACAAGGCAATACCGTGATGTCCTTGCCCTCACCTACTCAGGTTTAGCTGCCACCGAGCATTTAAAGGAATGGGAAGATATTTATGAGCCGATTTACAAATGGGTCGCTTCTTTTTTAGAAAAGGCAAAGCAGGACAAAAGAGTCCGTGCGAACTTGAATTGTCAATATGCTGCGAAATTCATTATCGGTTTACTTGAATCATCAGCTGAGCAAATGTACTTATTTACAGAAACAGATACAGAAGAGGTTCTGATTCAAAAGCAAGAGGTCAAGCAATTCCTTCTTTACGCACTCGGCATAGAGACACCTTAACTTAGTACAGCACTTGCTGTACGCTCTTTTTTGGCTTCAAAATGACGAATCGTCAGTTTTCAGTTTTAGGAGGAAATACGATGAAAAAAAGCTGGATGTATGTTGCACTCACATGTTTATTTGAATTACTTTGGGTGTTTGGTTTAAATAGAGCTGATGCTGTGTGGGAGTGGGCGATCATTATCTGCCTGATCCCGGTTGATTTTTATTTTTTAATGAAAGCTTGCGAGAAGCTGCCGACTGGGACTGTGTACGCCGTGTTTGCCGGAGTTGGAACGATTGGTACGTCTTTGATGGATTATGCGCTGTTCGGCGGTTCGTTTTCATTAGAAAAGCTTTTATTTATGGGCATTTTAATTCTCGGAATTATTGGACTGAAAGTGTCTGATGGAGATGCACATGAGCAGAAAGGAGAAGCGGTATAAATGGGCTGGTTTTTTGTACTGTTAGCCTCTGCCTGCGAAATTGGCGGAACCATTGGTCTCAATATGTTCAGTAAGAAAAAGCAACTCACGACAGGCATTTTATTTGTCGGCGGATTTGCCTTATCCTTTTTGTTTTTGTACGCCTCGTTCTCTTCCGTTCAAGTCTCCGTTGCCTATACGGTTTGGATTGGACTTGGAACAGCGGGTTCTGTCTTGTTTAATATGATTCTATTTAAAGAGCCAAAAAACATGATTCGTATCCTCAGCTTGCTGCTGATTGTGATTGGTGTGGTTGGGCTGAAGTTGTTTGCGTAATAGAAAAAGCAATGGAATAGATTAACCATTGCTTTTTAAGTTAATTTTTATACTTTTCTTGGTACGCTTTAAATTGTTCTTCGTATTTTTGCAACTTTTCCCCATCGACTTTTGAATTTAATTTCGGTTTCCGCTTTCCAATCACCATTACATCTTTATCTACAATAGGACTTGATAAAAAGATGTATGGCGCAAAACGATCACACTTCGTATTTGGAAGGGTTACGGATAATCTAGCATATTCTTCTGTCGGGAATTGGTTTGAAATGTCAAGCTCCTTGAGCCCCTCTAATGCCGATATTGGTTCTAAAGACTCATCCTTCACTTTTATATTTGATAAGCACAGATATTTTAAATTCTTAAGGTATCTTAAAGGTTGTAGAGTATTTAAATTTAATGTATTCCAAATCCCGCCTGACAATTGCAACCATTCTAAACCAGTGTTTTTTTGCAAAGGAGCTATGTCATTCAACTTTGAAAAATCTGTTAAGGATAAAGATTTTAAAAAAGTGTTTTTTGATAGATCCCATAAACTTTGTGTCTTTGTATTCCATTCAAGTGCCAATACCTCAACATCTTGAAGAGAACTGATGATTGATAAATCTTCTACTCTCAGTTCACGCATATAGAGCATTTTGGGATTAACTAAGCTCAAGATCGTATTGAATTCCTTTTGGCTCACTTTGTAAATCCACAATTTCGTGAGGTTAGAAAAAGAGTTCAACCTTTCAATATTTTTTGTTTTTCCTGTGATTAACAACTCGGTGGCATTTTCATCTACATCGGCTAAATCATGAACAACTTCTGGTTGGGCATCATGACGAAAAATATAATCAGGGTCTTCTTTGAGCATTCTTTTACCTCCACACCTACTAATGATGGATATCTAAATGAATTTTATCAGAGTTTTTCCGAAGAAACAGGGAAAGGGATAAAATCGAGATGGTCTTCTTTGGTCCGTTTAACCACAATCCACCGATGATTACGTCTGTTTTCAATCCATTTTATAAAATCTTTTTCATCTAAAATATGGAGCAACAATATATCAACGACTTCGCTTTCACTATACTCCATATATTCTGCACAGGTCTTGACGATAGCTCGTACTCTTTCATATAAACAAATAAAAGAACTCCAATTCATATACGAATTAGAGTTCTCATTATATAACTAATACAATTTTCCCACCTTAAAACCGAACCCGTTAATCAAAGCCCTTCCTTTTTTATTTCTCGTTTAATGTGGATCATGCTGCTCAAGCAAGAGATCCATTGCGTAAATCGATTCGCCTTTTTCATCCAATAAAAAGTACACAATCAAAGGCTCTCCAAAGGACCCTGTCTGCTGCGTGAACAAAACACATGTGAATTTTTCAATACCTGTCGGAAGCTTTCTTCTTAATAAAGGATGAAGAATAGGCGAAGTCCGAATTGTATCTATATCCACATCCCAACGTTCGTTTTTTAAAGTGGGATAATGCTCTGATAACAATTGGTGTAACATGTCGGTCGTGAACGCTGCTTTTCCATCGAACCCATCATCTATTATGTTGGTGTTATACATCCGACGGTTGCTTATCCTTTGAAGCATTGATTCGTATTCCTTTTAAGACAAAGCGTTTCTGGCCATCAAGTGTACAAGTGATCAATGTCAGTTCTTTTATCCCGCGATCCTTTAGTACATCAACATCCGTCGGTTCGATCGTAGCTGAGCTGACAATTTTATATTCGTATGTTTCAGCTTGATGACGTAAGACGACTTTTTCTCCTTTCGGCACCTCTGGTAGCTGCCGAAAAAGCCGGTCGCCTCTATACCCTCTATGGCCTGCAATCGTGAAATTTCCTTCACCTGGCATTTGATGAGATTTGATTTGAGTCAGTGCAATACCTAAATTTTCTTTTGATGTAACAGGAAGCACTTTTTCGTTTAAATCAATTGACGGGATCTCAAGCTCCATCGTATCTCGCAGGTCTTCTTCTGACACAGTTAAATGTGGAATAGAAGAAAGGGCATCACTGTCATTTTCTTCAATCATTTTCAATGCCTGTTCCATGGCTGCTGTCTCCTGAGAAGTTCGCCACTCATATAGAAAAGGAACGGAGATTAGCATTAGTCCCGCGACCACCAAAAAGCTGCCTAATAAGGTTCTTTTTTTCATCAATACACTCGTTCCTTCCTTTTACTGAATGGTTCTTCTTCTGACAACAAGAAGAACAGTTCCAGACACTACTAGTAAAATCCCTGCATACATCAAATAACGAAGCCATTCTTCCCCAGTCTTTGGCAGCTCCCCGTTTGAGTTTGAGCCATGAGGTGGATGTTGATCCCCTTGATCTGAAGCTGGAGGATTCGTGTGGTCCTCTTCATTCTTCATTGGAGCATTTTTTACAATCAATGTCTTGATCTCCACTTCGCCCATTTGAATTGTAAAAGCGAGTGGTTTCTTTAACGCTACATAACCATTTGGAGCTTTCGTCTCTGTGAGTGTATATTCACCAGGTTTAAGCCCTTTGACAATGGCTTCTCCGTCTTTTCCTGTTGTCACAGATTTGATGATTTTCCCGGCTTTTGTACGAATGTCAAAGGCTGCACCTTTTAAGGTTCTATCTGTCTGCTGGTCTACCTTTATGATACGCAGACTTCCTAAAATCAAGTGATTCTTCGCTGTTAATTGAAGAGGCTTCTGCTGATTTTTCTCAATCGTAAACCGGATCGGCTGATCATCTAATTCATAGCCGTGAGGCGCTTTCGTTTCAACGAATTGATATTCTCCCGGTTTTAGATCGTTGATGTGAAGCTTTCCTTTTTGATCCGTTACAAGTGATTTCTTCAACGTTTTCCCGTCTTTACTTTGAAGAGCAAACTCTGCGTTTTCCAGCGTGTGTCCTTCAGCATCCACTTTGGTCAGTTCCACTGCTCCAGGCGTCAGTTTGTTGATCATTTCTACTTTTGCTGGTTTGTCTTGACCTAATCGAATCGTAAATGAGACAGGTGTCTGATCCAATTCATAGCCGGCAATGCTTGCTGTTTCGACAAATCGATAGGTTCCTGGCTTCAGTTGATCGACTGTCAGTTGACCGTTTTTGTCTGTCTTTAAGTCTTTCTGAATACGCTGATCATGCTCATCCATCAGATCGAAGGTCACCCCAGCGAGCAACTGACCATCTTCTCCTTTTTTCTGAAGCTTCACAGCACTTGTCGTGCGAATATTTTCTTTTGTCACTTTGACCAGTTGATTTGGATTGAAATCAATCTTGAAGTCTACTGGTTCTGCATCAAGTTGATGTCCAAAAGGAGCCTTCGTTTCAACCAATTGGTAAGCGCCTGGTTTCAAATCGTTGACAGTGATGATGCCTTTTTCGTCGGTTGTTAAACCTGACAGCAATTCTTTACCATTGTCATTGAAAAGTGTAAATTCTGCGCCTTTCAATCTTTCTTTTTCTTCCCCTATTTTTGTTAGTTCTACAGAACCTTTCTTGAGCTGATTGATCGCCTCCACTTGAATCAATTCTTTTTGACCTAATTCAACTTTAAAGACAAGTGGTTTCGCACTCAATTCATAGCCTTCAAGACTCTTTCTTTCAACAAATTGATAGGTTCCAGGTTTTAAACCTGTGAAGGTAATCTTTCCATCCTGATTGGTTGTAATCCCTTCTCCTCCTGCCACTATCTTTCCTTTGGCATCAGATAGATCAAAGACAACCCCTTCTAATGATTTCCCATCTTCACCTTTTTTGTGTAACAGCACTCCGCCAGTTGTGCGGCTATTTTCTTTTGTCACACTGACCAGCTTCTCAGGGTTAAATGGCATAGCAAAAGTGACAGGTGTTTCGTCAAGCTCATGACCGAATGGCGCCTTCGTTTCAACAAACTGATAGGTTCCAGGTTTCAGATCGTTGACGATGATTTCCCCGTTCTCATCTGTGACGAGACCTGTTTTTATCTCTTTTCCATTTGCATCTACTAGCTTGAATTCTGCTCCTTCAAGCACATCATTCTTTTCACCGAGTTTCGTGAGCTCGACAGCTCCAGTTTTGAGATCATTGATCACTTTGATCTCTGTCGGTTTTTTTTGTGCGATTTCGATGGTAAACGGATAAGGTTTATTTTTCTTTTGGTAACCATCAATACTCTCTGTCTCTACAAGCTGATATTTGCCCGGTTTGAGGTTGTCGACCAAAATCTTCCCATCTTCATCTGTTGTCAAATCTTTACGCACGACTTTGTCATTTTGATCCAAGACTTCAAATCGAACACCTTGAAGCTTCTTGCCATCTTCCCCTTCTTTCATCACTTCTAATCCACTTGTTTCATAGAGGTTCTTTTGTGAAATGATGACTGGTTCTTTTGGATCGAGTGGTACTTCAAATGTGATGGGTGTTTCATCTAATACATAACCATCGGGTGCTTTTGTTTCGATGAGCTGATACGTACCCGGTCTTAGTTCGTTAATCGTGATCTTGCCATCTTCTCCTGTGACAAGCGCACCATTTAGCTCATGCCCATCTTGATCTAAGAGCTTGAACTCTGCACCTTCTAGTCTCTCTCCGCCTTCACCTATTTTGCTCAATTCAGCAGAGCCTTTGATGATGTCATTTACAGCCGTGACAACCGTTGTTTCTGTTTGATTTTCTTTAATGGTGAACGGCCATTTTTGCTGATTTAATTGATAGCCTTTCGGTGCGTTTGTTTCAACAAAATAATAGGAACCTGGCTCAAGATGTTTGAATAGGATTTCTCCTTTTTCGTCCGTTTTCAAGTGGGTTTGGACGGTATCTCCAGATTCATTTTTCAGTTCAAATTCTGCATTTTCTAATGCCGCACCCGTTTCTTTATCTTTTTTCGTGAGCTTCACATGCTGGCGGATTTCTTGGTTTTGCACCGTCATGCTATTTCCTGTTTTCGTTTGATCTCCTGATTCGTAAGGCTGATCAATCGTGACATTGGTCGGTTCCTTCGTTTTCAAATAACCATCAGGTGCTTTCTCTTCTGTCACGATGTAGTCACCATACAGAAGACGATCAAATCGAAGAGCTCCTTCTTCATCTGTTGTCTTTGTTCCAATGACGATACCGCTCGCAGCATCTGTCAGAGAAAAGGTTGCTCCTTTTAGCGCTTTTCCACTACTCGCATCTACCTTTTTAATGGTTAAAGCGCCAATCGCTCCTGTGCCATCTCCCATGCCAGCGGTACGTTTGACCACAATTGAGGCTTCGGATTCCTTTTTGATTTCTTTTACATTTTCACCTCTAAACGTTACTTCGTTTTGAAGTGTACTTCCCACCTTATCTAAAATGAGAGATTGGTATTCTAAAATATAGGGTCTCGTGATTTCTTCTTTAAATTTGATTTGAAAAGAATCTGGATCAAATTCAAGGTCTAGTTCATAATCCTTCCCTTTTTCCAGCTCATCCTTTTTGGTCACTTGCCCCTTTTCATCTATTGTTGTCGAATACAGATGAAATGAGTTTTCTATTATGGCTTGGTTACTGCTCGGATGGTCGATAATCGTCGCATCTTGGACTGTTGATTGACCAAAGTTGATATTCAGTTTCCAATCAATGACTTTCCCTTGTTGATTTCCTGATTTGCTCGTGTATTTCCCTCCATTTGGAATGGACACCACAGCATTCACGTCTGATTCTTTCGTCTTTCCATCATAAAGGGTCGCTTTATTTTCGTAGGTTTTCTGTACTAAATCCATTCCTTCAACACTTGTTTGATACGTGATTTTGTATGGGGAATCAATGGCATGTTTGAAAATGACTTCGAAGCCTGATTCTCCCTTTTCATTTTCGAGGAATTTGATGTCATAATGTTCTTTCGCTAATACCTCTTTTTCTTCCGCACCATTTTCCCCGCCTTGTAAATCAAGCGAGTAGACAATGATTGAATCTTTAAGCAAACGCTGATTTCCTTGAATGAAATCCTCGATTTTCGCCTCTTCTAGATGTTTCAAATTATAGTTCACACCGATATTCCATGTGATCTCTTTTTTCTTTGCATCATATGTTCCATTCTTGAACCCATTTGACTGCGTGTATGTGTCAGGCGTAAAGACAGATTGGTTTTCCTTCGTCAAATCCTTGCCATCTTCATTTACCCATTCAAGTTTTACATGGTTACGCAGGTTCTTTTGATCTTTATCTGCTCTTTTTTCATAATCAAAAGACGTTGTATATGTGATGGTATGTTCTGTCTTGATTTCTTTCGTAAATTGAATATCAAATCCATTTGCATGTTCAACGATTTGATAATCTGTGCCTTCTTCAAGCACTGTATTACCTGTCGTCACTTTTAAACTATCTTTTTGCAGCGTCAATCCTTCGTTTGTAAACGTATCTTTTAATATCACGTTGTTCATGGTTTGTTGATCTTTGTTGAAGATGATACGCCATGGAATGGTCTTGTTCTTGTAATTCGGTGTTCCATGATTTTTCGTTAGGATTTGCTGGTCAATTCTTTGCTTCCCTTGTTCGCTCTCTTTGCCAGCTGTTACAGTATTGATAATGTCTTCAGCTTCGAAAATTCGCTCGGTTGCTTTTGTTTGATATGTGATCAGGTAAGCCGATTGGATATCTTGATTGAATTGCAAGGTAAACCCGTTTTGTTCATCCTTTTTTTGAGGTTGAACCACATAATCTTCAAACGCTTTTGTTCCTGATTCTTTGCCATTCTCATCAATTGTGACTTCTTTGACTTGAATTGAATCAGATATTAGCGCCTGTGTACCGTTAAAGAAGTCTTCTATTAAAGCATCCTTTTTAGCCAACTTTTTTTCGTTATAGTTATACCGAATTTCCCAAGTAATCGTTTGAGTGACTGGATCGTAGTGGGCGGCTTTTTTATTTAAAGGACTGCCTCTTGTCACATTCACTGTTCCTTCTGCTGAACTAATCTCTTTATCAGCAGAGACAAGGGACGCTTTATTACGAAACGCAGACTGATCTTGATTCGTAATGTCCGTTTCATACATTAAACGGTAAGCGAGATGCACGTCATCTTTAAATTCGATCGTGAAATCTTGACCATCTGCTGTTTGGCCGATGGTGTAGTGGTTTTCGTCAAGCAGCTGTCCAAGCGATGTTTCACCATTTAGTTTTGTATCTACACGATAAAGCTTGATTGAATCTTTTTTTAACGCTTGACCTTCTTGAATCGGATCTAACAGTTTCGCTTGTTTCACATCATCTAAGTCCATATTAAAATCGACTGTCCATTGAATGGTTTCAGCATTGTAAGAACGATTGGGTTCTCCCTTTTTAGAGACATTTGGACCATTTGGAATGTATTGAATCGGAATTGATATCGTATCTTTGCCTTCAATCGGGGTAATCACCACTTCTTTTTCTTCAGTGATCACTGTTTGTTTATCTAATTGTGTCCATACTTGAAGTGTTCCTTGGATATTTGAATATTGTTTAATAAAATCTGTGAACTCGATGGAGGCATTTCCGCTTTCATCTACAGAAAAATAACCGATGATCGATTGATTAAATTTCATCTCGAGTCGATCGATTTTTTCGTAAATGACTAATTCCTCTGGAACCTTGAAATGGAATTCATCCCCGCCATTATAGTTATGACCATTCGGGATGGCCCACTTATAGTTAATGGAAATCAGTGAGTTGACGTCAGGCTTATCAACTGAATTACCTTCCTGATCTTCAAAAATTAATTTCGCATCAGTAAGGAGATTTTCTTGTATCTGCATTTGTTTTGAAACACTTTGCAGCCCTACACGATTAGACACATTCACTTTGTTTTTTAGTAACTCATCTTCATCGCTTTGTGTCTTTTGAACAGTTTCTTGATTGTTAGCAGCTTTGTCTTTCGCCGATGAGGTTGAATCATCTTTTGAAAGATTTTCTTTATGCTCATTTTGCTTTGTTTTCTCTTTTTTCTCAGCTATACTGGTGACGTCAATATCTATAGATCCTTCTAAATTCGGATCAAGCTCAATATCCTCATTGAATGTGACAGTCACTTCATTTTGTTGTGAAACGGTATACTCACCAACAGGGATGTCATCGACAGTAATGAGTTCTTTCTGCTCCTTCTCTACCTGCATGACTGAAGGAAGAGAGAGAATATACGGATATTGCTTTTTGAGATCAATTCCTTTAATAGACCAATGCACAATGGCCTTTCTAACTTGCTGATCTTCTATGTTTGATAACTTGTTGCCTTCGCTATCAGCAAACTCAATATTCCCATAAATATTCTCTTGAATGTCTTTAGCTTGTGCCCCTGCTAAAGGCAAGATTCCTAATATACTAGACTGTATGACTAACATGGTCATCAGTGCCACCGACAATATTCTTTTCAATACATCCACCCTTTTCTACAATTATTTTTCAACAACGATTAAAAAATCATTTGTATACTGTCTGATCAATCACTCCGCTTCTGATCAAATTTTTCTAAAAATTGCACCTTAAGACCCTATGAATAAAATGAGTTGATCAATCATGAGTTTGAAAGGTCATCATGAGTAGTAGATATAGTAGCTGGATAGGGGTCTATAGCAATGGGGAATAGTGAGAGGGAACATGAAAAGAATAGATGTGAATTTTTCTATTTATACTGGAATGAACAACAAATGATTAGTACATGCATATATAAGCATGTATTCACATATAGAACGTTCATATAAAATAAGCATGTATCATATGGTATGTATGGTGAGATAGTTCAGCATCATATAGATCGCATTCCTTCTACTCCCTTCCATATGGTAATCAAAAAGCCGATGCTTTTTATTCTTACATTTACCGTTTAAGCAGCAAAAAAATAAACAAAATGATCCATTTTTATAGGATTCATGGCATACTTATCACCTTTTAAAAGAAAAATATGGAGAATCAGCGAATAACATTTGTTTTCGTCTAATTTTTTTCTCTTTTATCGTCAAAATTGAAGACAAAACGATTTAGGCAAAACATTACAATCATTTCATGCCTATTTTGAGCTCAAATGTTCTTCATCTGAACTTCATAATATATAGAGGCAAGTCAAAGGAAGGAGTTAGTTGTTTGATGGAACTCATTGATAATAAATCAAAGAGATGGATAAACATTTTAAAATTGCTTGTATCCAAAAATAAGTGGTGGAGCCTTCAAGAGATATCGAATGAACATATCGGTTCTGTTCGAGCCATTCAAAGCGATTTAGAACAAATGAAATCGTTCCAAACCGAGAACGGAGAACCGTTAATCCACATAAAGCCAAGACAAGGCATATCCATTTGTAATACGCAGACGATACGAGTGGATTACTATATCAAAGAAATTCTAAAGGATACGATTGAAATTCGATTGATTGACGGCATTTTTTTTGAAGAAAACAGATCTTTCTATGAATGGATGGAAACGCTGAATATCAGTAGATCCACATTGTATAACACGATTCATAAAATCAACTCGATCCTTACATCCTATGACATCGAGTTACGCCCAGATAGTATGCAGTTTCATGGGAATGAGAAGGAGATTCGTCAATTCTTTGTTGAATTTTTATTTGAAGTGTATGGAAGCCGCCTTTGGCCATTTGATGATATTCAAAAACAAGACGCAGTGAATTTATTACAAGAACTATTTCAGGTGCTCGAAGTCAATGTACCAGATGTCGCGATAGATAAATACTGCCTGTGGTTCGGCGTTTCTATTCACCGAATGCGAAAAGGTTTTACAATCAGCCGTAAATATACATACTCAATGAATGAGGAAAAACAAACCTCTACAGCTAAAGGAATCTATGATCAAATTAGAAGATGGGAAGAGCACATCTGCCGAATGGCCAAAGACGTATTTGATGTGACGCTGGATCATCATGAATTTGTCTTTTTGCTATTGATCGAACCAGCTATTGGACACTTTAAATCAATTGAGTCTGTCGAAGAAAAATTGACGTTCTTTCAGTCGCATACACCACGCCTCTATGATGCCATTCATTCATTTATCACCCAGTTGGAGTCGATTTTTCATCAAGAAATAGCGAATCGCAAGGTGATGACACTCGTTCTTCTCCAATATTATGTGTATTCCAATGAAATTACCGTGAGAGATGGATTCCTTTTCAAAAAGAAATCGAGCTATTTATCAGAGGTGAAAAAACAGTTTCCTTACTTCTATTCGAGGATTACTCATATCATCCAAGAGTTAAAAACAGACGATATCCTCGCTTCTTTTGTGAAAAATGAACGGGAATTGATTCGTATGATTACATCTTCCTGGAGAGGACTTGTTCATTTGGAGATGGAACGGAGAAACGCGCTGAACATTTTTGTTACTTCAACATTAGGCTATTATCATAGTTTGTTTATTGCTGATTTAATTAAATTAAGTGTGCCTCCTCTCATTCACATTTTCACAAGTCCAGAAAATACGTTAAATGATGTCACGATGGATCAACTTGGGATTGATATGATTGTGACCGATACTGAGCTTCCTCTTCAGTACGGGCGATCTACGCTGCTGATCAGCTCTTTTCCAACAAAAAAAGAATTGGACAACTTGCACCGCAGATTGGTTGATATGACAAACTGATGTTCATCATAAAAAAAGCTGCTGAGACAAGCTCAAGCAGCTTTTTGGTTCTGTATTAATGAAGCACGATTTGTTCATTCATCAAATCAATGGCGTAAAGCGATTGCCCATATTCATCTAATAGAAGGTATACTTTGAGCGGGGCAGTGGTTTGATCTGTTTGCTGCGTGAATAGGACACAAGTGAATTTTTCAATCCCATCTGGCAGCTTGCTTTTCAGAAAAGGATGAAGAATAGGAGAGATTCGAAGGGTATCAACATCTTTCAGCCAAAGCTCATCTTGTAACGCAGGATAATGGTCAACCAAAAACTGACGAAACACTTCCAATGTACTCAAGGTAGATATCCTCACTTTCTTCTAACTTGGCTTCAAACTCACCTAAAAACAAACGGAACCAACTCATCATATGATCTCGGTACACGTATTTTCGCATACGGCTTGAGACATGATCACTCACTTTTTAGACTTGATACTGTAGATCAACTGTACTGTCACGAATGTTTAATATGTATAACGTTTCCTATGTCATCTCATTGACTCCACCACGAATCCAAACAATGGACCTATGATCATATTCTTACCTGTTTTCTTTCGTGATGAAACGACAACTTCCTGCTACAATATTCCATTTTACTTCAAAAAATAGGTGGATGAGACAAAAAAAAGAACAGCACCTGACTGTTCTTTCAATAGCGTAAAGTGCCAATTCAAATATCCTGTAAAGGAATGACTTCCCCGCTCACTGCATCCACTCCATCATGACAATCTAGTTTTCCACATAAGACATACTGCTTTTCTGTAAAATCATATACATAGATGGGGGTCAGCTCTAACCGATCTTTTAATTTTTTGAAGGCTTCTTGTTTTGTCATGGTGATTTTACCAGGAGGTTGGAGTTCATCCAACATGCCACACTCCTTAAACATTTCTTTTCTATCTATGTAATTAACGGCTTCAAATGTAAGGGCATCAATGAATATCAAGATTTTATCTGTAAGCAAGCTTCTCTCTTGTCTATTTGCTTTTACTGTTGCATGAATGTAATGATCACGATGAAGAGAAATGCAAACCCATTTTCCGGTGTCGTTAGGATATTCCTGACTCAACAAGTTTTGAACTGCTTTCAAACACTTATCTTTTTCTTCCTCTGTTATGGGCATTGTATCTGGTGAGGGTTCAATTGAAAAGGCTTGATCATCTGAGATGTCTTCTTGAATATTTAATTCCTTTCTTACAAAAGGTTCCGTTATTGGTTCATCCCATTTGATGATTTGGTTGATATTGAGACATTGGTGTTCCTGTATCGTACCTTCAAACGGGAGGATTCCGGTTCCATCATTCTTTACATACACTTCTTCTAACGCATAAATTGGACGAATTTTATTCTGATCAAAGGAAGGCCATTCGATTCGTTGCACTTGCTGAAGGGCTAAGCTTTCAATCTTCTCAATGAGCAGCGTATATTTTTCAGCCCTGTGCTTTTTTATAGAAACAAATGGGCCGTGAAGAACAAAGTAAATGAGTTGTCCATGTTCATCCCATTTCACATCAATCATGCCCGAAGGGGTCACTGGTACACCAGCAATTTTTTCTTCAAAAATAAGCTCCCCTTTCTCCTCTTTATGCAAGTGAAAGTGCTCTCCATATATCAACCCTGTTTCTTGTTCAATCCATTTGATGGCGTCATTCTGGGCGCTATCAAAGCACACACCCTCCTTTGCATATGTCTTACCCATGACAAAAACAGCACTCTCAACCTTTCCTGTATTCAAATTCACTTCTATCACGGCTGTGCCATCCGGGTTTAAATCTTCGTCCACAGGTTCCGTTTCATGTGGAGGAAACCATTCCATACACAATTTATAAATTGTTTCATTAAACATATCCACATTTCGGTAATACTCGTAGTTTTTTAAACGATAATCATCTAACCCGAACTTCTTTTTTGTATCATCTATTAGATGCTGTAGAGTTTCATTCATTTGTTTCACCTCAATCTGTTAAGTGATTATCTTATGGAAGGACGAAAATAATGATAAAGCCGAATAGGATGATAGCTGATAAAAGGCCTAAAACCAAACCCATCATATTTGATTCCTTTGTATACCCTTTTAATTCGTGTTCCTCAGTAGATCGATCAATTTTTCTAAAGCGAAAAAGCATGCTTACATTCATAATAACTAGAAACATAGCCACTAAGAAAAATAGAAATGCAGGTTGTATTTCAAAGAATGGGTTCGTTACATCTCGGAAGCTAAATGACTGAAAAAACATCAGACCACTCAACACTACTCTCGAAATATTTTCTGTTCTCTGTTCTTTCTCCCACTCTTTTCCTAACTTCTCTTTTTCATAAATAGCTACCTGCTCAAAAATGGGAATGAAAGATTTTGTTGATTTCCTTTTAAAAAATCCTAAAATACTTTGAAAGAGCATGACAATTCCTAGACAAAAAAACAAATGAGTTAATTGAATATGTAAGATTTGAAAAAAGATTGAAAACGTCACGATCATGATGCCAGCTATTAAATTACATGTGATCAATTGTTTTGTTCTCATCTTTTTCAGTGCTACTTGTTCCATACAATACTCCTCTCCGTCTCTATTGGTTCTAATAAAAGCTCTATCTGTACTACGTTTTTATCGAAAAAATGTTTCAATATTTTTCCTTTCTATTGTGAATTTGGTTTTTCACACGAAAAAAGTAAAGAGTAATCCCCTTTACTTTTTCGCTTGCCTCTATGGGTTTAGTCCTATTCTCAAACCGCTGAATTGACTGCTTACTCATTTTCATGGACTGTCTAATCAGTTGATATTAGTGTTTAAAAATTCCCCTTCACAATCGTTCTTTTGGCTTTCTTGACAATTCTGCTAGTTGCTTTTGTATCAGAATCTTTTAACCACTGTTCACACAGGGTTATGACCCAATTTGGTTGTGTTTTACTAGCGTCATTGAGCCAGTTTCCTACAGAATCTTGAACATATGTTGATGGATCAGATTTGAGCAAGTCTAGAATAGGCTGTGCCCTCATTGGCTCTTGTTTTAATGACTCAATATGCTTTGTCCAAACACCTCTTGGGCGAATAGCTTCTACTGAGAATCGGCGAATATTTTCATCTTTACTTTTAGCCCATGCTGTTAAATGTTCTATACTTTGATCGAGCTGATCCGTTAGACTTTCTCTCACTGACATCCACGCAATTTCTCGAACTCCAAAATGATGATCAGCTGCAAATGGCTGAATGTACGCCAATTTCTCTTCCAAAGTTGATAAACGTTGTTTGTTCATATAAGCAGCCCAACAGCGAACGCTATCAGATACGTGGTGAGTAAACGCCTGTAGCACTTCCGTTTGTTTTTCCCCATTCTCTTTCTGCAACACTTCATCTAACAATTGACCGATGAGACGAATTGCTTTCATTCCAGACTCAGCCTTTTGTTGAGTGATCTTAGATGTTAAACCGTCTAAATGATGGTCTAAACCAACTGATGGCAACACATGATGTAATAACGTCAGATGATTGACAGCCAGCCATTCAGTTAAATTCACACTCTCTATTTTTCCCTGATTCAAAAGGAACAAGACGTCATGAGGGATATCAGTCCCCTTTCGAGCACCTTTTCGATTGATGATCTCTTCGCTGATTTGCATTTATTTTCTCTCCTCATCTAGTGGTTCTTTTGTTTGATATTCATCGTTTTTAAAAGAAATATATGAATGCCTTCAATCTTTGGATATTGCCCCCTATTGTATCAAATAAACAACTTTACTGGTGCATTCTTCAAA
This sequence comes from Bacillus sp. FSL K6-3176, assembly GCF_038003325.1. Taxonomy (NCBI): domain Bacteria; kingdom Bacillati; phylum Bacillota; class Bacilli; order Caryophanales; family Bacillaceae; genus Bacillus; species Bacillus sp. FSL K6-3176. The sequence goes on along the minus strand of NZ_JBBOOX010000001.1, from coordinate 792,900 downwards.
CCAAAAAGGAACTACCCAAAATAAGTAGTCCCTTCCATACAAAATTGAATTTAAGTTACCTTCCTTGCTCCATCACCTTCAAACTCTTCTGCTGAGAGATTCTGTCAAACGCCACCATCAAGATGGTCATGAGTAAAGCGAGAAGAACCGTTCCAGCACTGATCCAGCTCAGGTGCAATATAGATGTTCTGCTCAATACAATCCCCCCTAACCCCGAGCCTAAAGCAAATCCGAATTGAATAAATGATGTATTAACACTTAATGCGATATCAGGAGATTTTGGAACAAGGGTTACTAGATATAGCTGCTGAGCTGGTGATGTACTCCATGTTGCGATCATCCATATCATGATAACAGCCACCATGACCACGAGATTCCCTGTGACAAATGCTAGTAGCATGAGCATCATGATTTGCAAGATGATGCCAGAAAAAATCGTGAAGATGGGTCCTTTTTTATCTGCTGCCATCCCTCCAAGGCTTGATCCTAAAAAGCTGCATATTCCCGCTAGTAATAAAATGCCACTGATTTCTGTGATGCTTAGGTTGGCTGATTTTTGGAGGAAGGGCGTTAAATAGGTAAATAACGTGGAATATCCCCCTACATAGAATAACGTGACTGCCACTGCAAGCAATATTCGCTTGTCTTTTAAAATCGATAATTGCATACGAAGCGTCACCGATTCTTGTTCTTTCATAGAGGGGATTCGCCTGTACACCACTATAAGAGGAATCATTGTGATCAATCCAATGCATACGAATAATGCTTTCCATCCAATCATGCTGCTGAGAAATGTACCGACCGGCACTCCTAGAACCAATGAGCTGCTTAATCCCATTAAAATGATGCCAATGGCTGTTCCTCTTTTTTCCCGTTCTACAAGACGAGTTGCAACCGCCATCGCCACTACAATCGCCGTTCCCCCACTGATTCCTTGTAAAATTCTTGTGATCATGACCATTTCAAACGAATGGCTGATACTTGTGATGAAGTTACTTAAAATAAAAATGATCAGCATCCATGTTAATATTTTTCTGCGGTCCATATTGATGGTTAGTGCGATAACAATCGGTGCACCGATTGCGGCCGAAAGTGCTAAAGATGTGACCAATAAGCCAGCAGTAGACGTTGTGACATGTAAATCATGTGCGACCATTTGAATAATGCCAGTAATGATGTATTCGATCGTTCCGATTAAAAAAGCTGCTAAAGCAAGTAAATAGACAACGGTTTTATTTTGCATCGTGACGTTTCTCCTTTGGGCCATGTTTACGATTTGATTTCATTTTTAATAGGAATTTGAATTTCAATGAGTCTGCCTTCTTCATTTTCTGACAATGGGTAATAGATTTCTCGGCCCGGCTGATCATCTTTCACGCGGTATCCGTTATGTTCGATCCATGTCGCCAGGTCAACACAAGCAGTTTGTGCGGATGGAGAATGGGAATGAAATAAGAGTGTCGCCATGGTGTCTTCTGCAGGTAACGTGCGAATTGTCATTCCCTGAGGAAGCGAGCACCTTAACGATTTGACGGAATACCCCACCTCAAATTCGAACTCACTTTCTTTAGCAAGTGATTCCCTCCACAGCACGATTTGTGGCTCAGAGTTCAATTCTTGCGGATGTTTTTGTAACAAATGATGAAACGTTTCAAAGAATGATGGGATATCGTCAACAGTTCCGTTGGATTGAAAAGACATGATGCGTTTGCTTTCAACCGATTTGATGATGACCTCCTGTTCTTTTTCCACACAACCCTCTCGTTTGATGAGGTGCATCCGCTCCTTAATACGCGCTAATTTCTGTTGTTCTCTTTCGATCAATTGCTGAATCTCACTCTCTTTCAAGAGAAACATGCCCTGAATTTGCTCTACCGAAATATCTTCACGAAGAAGCTGCCCCATTTGTTTTAACGTAAAGCCTAATTCCTTATAGAGAAAAATTCGATTGACCTCAAGCAGCTGCTCAGCTGAGTAATAACGGTATCCCGAATCTTGATCGATCTGCTTAGGCTTTAATAAATCAATTTGGTCATAGTACCTTAAGGTTTTGACAGGGACTTTACTTAACATAGAAAAATCGCCAATCTTGAACATCCTGATCTCCTCCGATTTGTTGATCTGATCACAGTATAAACCTTTCAGTTAAGGGGAAGGTCAATAGAAGATTTTCATTTGCATAATCATTTGATGAAGTTGAATAAATTTTTCAAAAGCGCAAAAAGCCTAGATTTCTCTAAAATCTAGGCTTTGCCCATTATCCTAACATTTTTTCTAACAATCCCATCTGCTCAACAATCTTCATATCATTCATAAATCGTTCCAAACTTACTTTATTCTCTTTTTGTAAGTCTGTTGAATAACCTAAGCATATATTAAAAATACGATCTAACCTTTCTCCGTCTCCACTATAAAAATAATTCGTCACTACTCCATTATTTTCACTACTGTAGCCATCTCTAATACATACTCAATGTCTTCTTTAGAAATCGTTCGATCCTTTTTATTAGCATTCTTGAATTCATGACTATGAATAGAACGAATCCTACCTTCAAGTAAATTGAGTATAGATTTCTTATAAATGACATACACACTGTGAATATGACTTTTATCAGGACAATAGGGATCTTGTAAAATGAATTTTATACGTTCATCTTCTTTTTCAATTTTTATTGCATCAAGATCATATAATAAAATTTGATCAATTTCTTCTATTTTCATAGGAGGAAAAGTATCTACTGCACCTGTTTTATTTTTCATATGATCACTCCAATAATTGAAATAAACCGCTCTTACTCCAAACAATCCAATCTTTCGAGACACTTCAACATGTTTCCACTTTTAAAGAAATTGAATATGGCTCCCTCACTAAATCGCTCAGCTCTCAAAACCCCCATGATGAGAGCAAGTACACACTGCGCATTTAAATTTGAAATGTCCACATGCTCCATATCGTTCGTTCCCCATTCAATGCCATTTTCTTTGAGGATTTCTCTATAGTGGGTAAGTTCCATTTCTTGATGCTGTTCTGCAAAGGTATAGACATCTTCAATAAAGCGTTGGACCGTTTCGGAATAATTCACAAAGGGCATCTGGATTGGGCGTTCAGCTGTTCCATCATTTTCCTGATCGATCACCCATTCTCCGATATGATCCTCCTGAAGCATCGGTATGTATTTTGTCAAAATCTCAAATTGACTCATCGTTATCCTCCTCTATTTTTTAGAATGCTTTCAAGCCCGACAATAATAAAAGGAAACATTTTCAGGCCATGTATCGTGCATTCAGGAGTGACATTAGTTCAGAATTAAGCTGGAGCCTTCAAATAGATCGAAGGCTCCATTTCCAACTAAATTGCTTTAGCTAAAATCATAAATCGGTGTTGTTTTGCGTCAAAATAACCCTTTTGTTCAATGGTTTTATGAATGGTGTATAATTCATCCTTGAAATTACTTATTTCAAAACCTGGCACTTGCCAAGGAATTGCTTTTAGATAATACACCAATGCTCCGATATCATAAAATCTTAGAATGGGGAACTCTTCAGCACTTTTCAACACCTCAAAATGATTCTCCTGTATCTCTTTTAAAGCTAGCTTTAAGTTCCAATCAATAAATTCTTCATTTATTGGTACCCTTAGATTCTCATTAATCTCTATGCAATCGAGTCCACCGACTTGTTGAGTTAGAAAAATACCTTCATTCGAGATAATTCTTCTCACCTCTTGAGATGAAAATGACTCATGTTGATTGATGATAAGATTAAATTTTCCAGTCTCAAACGGCAAATTTTCATCATTAGAAATTTGAACTACCTTCACTCCTAAAGGGGTTAATCGTTCTTTTGCGACAGGTACATTAGGCAAGTAACCTTCTGTAGCATAAACTGATGTTGGAAAAGGTCTTAATTTTGATAAAAACTCTCCACCACCTGTTCCCATGTCCAGCATTGATTTTGCACTTTGAACAAGAGAAGTAGCTATACTACCATATGACCATGAAAGCAACTCACTTTTCATTCTTCCAGTTTCAGATATGAATGAGAAATCCCACCCAACAAAAGGTTCATCTGCTTGTTTTATAAATGAAGAAAACTGTTTGTCATTCATCATAATCCCTCCAATTATCATTTTGCAGTTTTAATGATTAAATAATAGGTGGGCCTCTTACGAATATATAAAGTTGTTATATTTCATGTTCTTTTAGTCTCATATTCAATAACTCCCTGTAAGAATCTTGATTTTTGACATTCATTCCAAAATTCATTCAACTGATATTTGAGTAAGACATGATTTTGTTTGAGAATCGAGAGTTCATGATGGATGTCTCATTATAGAGGTCTAAGTACAATGATAGAAGAGAATACGAAAAAAGAGCTTAGGAAAAAATAGATTGTTAGTTAAAGTAAAACCCCTCCTGTTGGAAGGGTTTTTTCATTTAGTTACTGCCTTTTCTATTGCTGTTTTCGGTCCACCAATTTCGTCTGCTGTGGGTCCATATATAGTTGGAATCGTTTGAATGCATTTTGGTCTATCATAGCTGTCATTCCCTTTTTATTTAAGAGATAAAGACACTACACACTCCACATGGCTTGTATGCGGAAACATATCCACTGGCTGCATGTATTCGATCTTGTAGTCTTTTGACATGTATTCGAGGTCTTTTGCTAGTGTAGATGGGTTGCAAGAGACGTAGACAAAGCGTTTTGGTTTGACTTGTTTAACGGTGTCTAAGAAAGTGCGTTCGCAGCCTGTTCTTGGCGGGTCAACGACGATAACGTCGGGACGGAAGCCTTCTTTGACCCATTTTGGCAGCCAGTGTTCTGCTGTGCCTGTCACATAGGTCGCGTTTTTCATGCCGTGTTTTTTAGCATTTTTCTTGGCGTCATCAATTGATTCTTTGATGACATCCATACCTCTTACTTCTTTTGCGCCATCTGAGAGCCACATACCAATCGTACCGACACCGCAATACGCATCGACGAGCTTTTCTTTTCCTGTCAGTTTGGCCGCTTTTTTCGCTTCGTCGTAAAGCTTTAATGTCTGCTTCGGATTCAATTGGAAAAACGCACGTGCACTCAATTCAAAGGAGACGTCTCCTAAAAATTCTTGGATGACCATGTTGCCAGCTAGGTGCGATGTTTTATGCCCAAAGATGACTGACGTTTTTTCGCCATTGATATTGTGCATAATAGACGTCACTTCTGGCAGACGTTTTTGAATGGCTTCGGCGATTTCTTTTTTCTTTGGAAACTCAGGCTTTGATGTGACAAGGACGACTTGTACTTCACCTGTTTCAAAGCCGACACGCACAACAATCGAGCGCACGTCACCTTTTCTTGTCCGCTCGTTGTAGACAGATACGCCGAATTTCTCTAAAATTTTGCGGACAACGCCCGTTGTTTTGTTCGTTTTTGGATGCTGCACGATACATTCCTTGATCGGTACAAGCTTATGAGAATTCAGTCCGTAAAGTCCTGCAATGATGTCTCCGCTGTGAGAACGTCCTACTTGGAACTGACTTTTGTTTCGGTAATGCCACGGGTCTTCCATGCCGATCGTTGGCCTGATATCAAGCTTTTCAACCGACAGCTTTGTATGACGCTCCATTGATTGAATGACAATATCGCGTTTTTCCTTTAATTGCTGCTCGTATGCCAAATGCTGAAGCTGACAGCCCCCGCACTCTTCGTATACTGGGCACGGCGGTTTCACTCGATGTTCTGAGCGCTTGCGGACTTTCCTCACCGTACCTTCTGCATATTTCGCTTGAACATTCGTTGCTTCAACTACTACTTCCTCACCTGGAAGTGCACCTGGGACAAAGACCACTTGCTTTTTAAAATAACCGACCCCTTCCCCATTAATGCCAAGGCGTTTAATGGTAAGCGGGAACTGCTGCCCCTTTTGCAGAAGGGCTCCTTGCTGTTTTTCTTTCACGTTTATTCTCTCCGTTCTATTTAAACCTTTATCGGTTGTCCTCATTTTATTCCATCTGAATAGTATATCACGACTTGGACGAAGAGAGAAAATGCCTTTCAATTATTTATCTGTCTCTATACTTCTCCATAAATAAAGGGAGGCGTAGCTTAAATACGGTGCCCACTCCTTGCTTAAAACTGCCATCTCTTCTTTTGTTGGCTTTTCTGGCAGGTCAAAGTGACGTTTGATCGCATTTTGAATCCCGATATCTGCCATTGGAAAGAGATTTGGTCTTCCAAGTCCATTCATGAGGACATTTTGAACCGTCCAAGGTCCAATCCCTCTAATCGGAAGCAGACGTTCTTCAATTTCAATATCCGTTAAGTCGTGTAATTCTTCTAAATTCAGAGAGCCGCTCACTATTCGCTTTGAGACATCAATCACATATTCCGCTTTTCGCTGACTGAATTGCAGTTTTCTCAAATCATCGGTTTCAAGTGATGCAATGGTTTCCGGTAAAGGGTCAAACCAGACGCCGTCGATTTGTTCACCATACGTTTGAACAAACCGTTTTGTCAGCTCATAAGCAAATGCAAGATTGAGCTGTTGATGAATGATGCATTTCATCAAGCAATGATATAGATGGAAATCCAGCATAAGCGGCGTTCCGATATGACGTTCAAAAATGGGCGCAAGATTTGTTTGAGCAAAATGGTCATGCACGGCATGTAATTGATGCTCCATGCCAAATATCCGCTTCACCTCAGAAAGAATGGCTTCCTCCGGTCCGTTAGCCTGTACCCGGAACGAAGGCGCTTCTTTTGTTCCTGTCGCTTGAACGACTGCAACGTACGGTTTATGATTCAGCCTCATCGGTACTTTGATTTCTCTTTTATCCAGATCGACCGCCTTTAATGGATCGCTCGACAAACGTCTCAGCACTTGATCGAAGTGATAGGGCGGTTCAACCAATAGGTGTTTTTCCCACATGTTTTTCCTCTTCCTTTCTGTCAACACACGCAGATGTGATTGTTTCACTTTGCATGAATGATTCTCTATATTGAATACTTTTAAATATAAAGAGTACAAGAATTTATCAGTTATATCTTCCTTATTTATGGTCATTCTCCTTTTGGATAGATGAAAATTTTTAGTCGAATTCAGCTAAAATTCGACAGCAATCTTCAACATTTTAGGATCATTTTCCTTAAATTAGAAATAGAACCTATGGGTGATATCTTCTATTCCAAAAATATTTGTATAATTATGACATATCAAGGAGGTGAACAAAGGAATTAGCGGATTAGGCAATCATTTGTTTCATCTTGCAGGAACATATTTACCTCATTGATAACCGGCTTCACCTAGTTTCACGTTTTACTAAAAGAAGACCCAAAATTTAAAAACAAAGGAGATCCGACCAATGAAAAAAACAATTCTTTCTGTTGCCCTTGCCACTGCTGTTTCTTCGACACTACCAGTATTCGCTGACGCTGCTGAAAAAACATCATCAGCACCCGTCTCTACTACACTACAGCAAACTGTTTTAAACAAAGCTGCTGAAGGTAAAGCTGGAACTAAAGCTAGTCCTAATGTTAACGTCAATTTCGATGTCCTTGGAATTGCCAATGCAATCATTAACGCAGTAAATGCAAATGCCAACCGTTCTGGATTCGTTAAAGGTGTAATGGAAAGCACATTCTATGCTGCTGGCGGCAGATATAACGTCATGGTCTTTAACCTAAGCCAGAACTATGAAGACCGCTTTAATGGCGTGAAAACTTTCGCTACTGCTAACCTTGGTAATGTTGTTTACGGTATTTGGGTTTTTGAAAGCGGTACATTTAAAAACAACGGCGATGGTGGCTGGGATAACTGGGCATTTAGAGGCTGGTTTGACCGTCAAAATAAATTCGTTACGTTCCATCGTCCTTAATTCTCGCTTTATCCATCAATCATACACGCACATTGGACCGATCTCAGCGATGAGATCGGCTTTTTTATGGTGAAAACGTATAAGTTCACCGCTGCTGCTTCATGATATAATGCAAGTCTGGAGGGGTACACATGCTGAAAAAACTTGCAGTGACAAAAAACGGCGACTTGATTGAACATGCAACATTGCAGCAGCTTTCAAGCCCCGATATTGCCTGGTATTGGATTGATTTTTATGCGCCAACGGAAAAGGAAGCAGCACTGTTAAAGGAATTTTTTCAGTTCCATCCGCTTGCGATTGAAGATTGCTTCCATTATTTACAGCGGCCGAAGCTTGATTTTTATGAAGGGTATTTATTTTTCGTTCTTCATGCCCTCAATCAAAAAACACTTCGATCTGAGGAAGTCGACCTGTTTGTTGGAGAAAACTATATCGTTACTTTTCATTTGAAGGAAGCACCCTACATTGATCGCGTCATTCGAAAGCTCAAAGGGTCTGATAAAGCACGAGAGAGCGGTCCAGAGCATATGGCTTATATGCTGATTGACCAGCTCGTCGATGATTATTTTCCTATTATTTATCAAATTGAGGACAGGCTCAATGAAATCGAGGATGAAGAAGGGCATAAAACGTATGGTACATTAATGAACGAAGTATTCGGGATTCGATCCGATTTGCTCAAACTGCGCAGAACCATTATCCCGATGAGGGACCTCTTATATCGAATTGTGAACACGAATATGATGAAAAGCGATGCAAACCGGCAAGCATATTTTAATGATATTTATGATCATTTATTGAAACTAACAGAAATCGTTGAGTCAAACCGTGATATGACCGCCGATTTACGAGACAGCTATCAAACACTAAATTCCAACCGAATGAATGCCATCATGATGACACTGACCATTGTCTCGACGATTTTTATTCCACTGACCTTTATTGTTGGGGTGTATGGGATGAACTTTGATAACATGCCTGAATTACACTGGAAATATGGCTATTTTGGCGTACTGATTTTCATGGGTTTGCTTGTCTCAGGGATGCTTTTGTGGTTTAAACATAAAGGATGGTTTAGGATTTTCAAATAGTTTTTTGAGAGAAGTGCTTGAAAGGGAGATACTATGGAGAACTGGATTCCACTGACAGACAAAGAACTAAAATCCGCATGGAAGACATTTGATCAAAAGTTTAAATTTAACCCAAGCATCTCTCGCTTTCCCGGTTTTCAAGCACCATCTCCTTACATCACATATGATATCTCTGCTTATTTCGAGGACCCTTCTCTTCTAAGTGCGGATGAAGATTTTGAAAAGAAGGCACTGCTGTCTTTTCAGGAGAATATCACTGGAACTGGCGAATATATGCTGGTACTTGATTGGCAGCATGAATGCTATTGGATCACACCATACGGCTCATTTGAAAAAGATGAATTTGGAGAATGGAGAGTTCCTGTGCTCCCAAATGGAGATGACTATTTCTTTTTATCAAAAGAGATGACCTGGGGTTTACTAGGACACCCTTGGGAGCAAAGCATCACGATTTTCGGTGAGGGCCTGATTGACTCCTTTACTCGTCATCGTCCCCTTTTGTTCCAGCGTATAATAAGAGAAGGATAATTCAAAAAGCTTGCAGATGTCTGCAAGCTTCGGATTGTTGACAGAGGGCTAAAATGAACTTAATTTTAGCCCTTTGTCTTCGTTTCAGCGTGATAGAAAACCTTTGCAGTCTAGGAAGGACGAGTACTGGCGCGGAGCGAATTTCACATTCGTGAGCACCAGCACGCAGGACTGACAACGAATGCGAGGGTTTGGCTACACGCTGAAGCTTGCAGATGTCTGCAAGCTTTTTTCTATAGCTGAGGGAGATGCCATACTTTTTCAAGCATGAGATCGTCTAAGCTTTTAAAGGTATATCCTTGTTTTTTTAAAGCAGTGATGGCATCATCAAGTGCCTCGGCATTGTCCCTTGAGACGGTATGAAGTAAGTAAATGGCACCTGGATGCGCCTGTTTCATCATTTGATTGTACGCATACTGTTTTCCTTTTTGATGGTGGATGTGCCAATCTACAAACGCTACTGACCAGAAAACGGTTTGGTAGCCAAGCTGTTTCGTTTCCTTTAGTACCCTTTCACTGAACACTCCGCGCGGTGGACGAAGGTAGAGGTTATCTTGTTTTCCTGTGATTTTGTATACCGCTTCATTGACACGATCCAGCTCTTCTTTGATTTCTTTCGTGCTCTTTGTTGTTAAATCTGGATGGTGATAGGAATGGTTGCCAATAATATGACCTTCCTCTGCCATACGTTTGATGAGCTTAGGCTGGTCCTTTACGAAGTGCCCAGTCACAAAAAAGGTGCCCGGTACTTGATGTTTTTTCAGCACGTCCAAGATTTTGGGTGTGTATCCATTCTCATAGCCATTGTCGAATGTAAAATAAATCTCTTTCTTTTTCGTATTTCCTAAATAGAAAGCATCATATTTCTTTAAGAGTGTCGTCAGTTCCTTGCCGGCATCTGCTGGCTTGTGCTCTTTGCTTTTAGCAAATCCCCAATGAATCGGCTGATTAGACACGGCTTCTAGGTTGGAAAAAGGCATCGATACAAAAAGCGCACATAAACAGATCAGTATGCATTTTTTCATTTACGTCACTTCCCGGTTTTTCTTCTATTGTGCAGAATATACCGGGTACTCATACACTTTTTGACCTGCCAATTTAAAGAAAAAAGCCCGCATCAGCGCGAGCTATTCTTCCTTCCAATCGGTTTTAAACCGTTCATATTTCGCTTCCAGGTCGTCAATCATCTGGATGAGTCTGTCTATATCCTCAACGTCTGTGGATTCAGGATCTAATGAATCAATCACATTCATAAACATATCTAATCGGTTCTTTAAATAATCAACCTGCTGCTCTTTGCTGTCTGCTGCCTTGCCCATAGATACACTCCCTTTAGCATTTGTTTATAGCTTATCTTTTTTTCCTTTGTAAATCAATTGTGTCCCCTCTTGCGTATAACGGTGATGGGGCTTAAAATTAACTGTTGGCGGGTCTATGTTTGCCCGAATGAAAAGGAGATAGATACCATGAACCAAAAAACAGCACTTCGTCCGATTACACCTGCATTCGACCCTTGGGAAGCCTATCTCGATGTGCAGGATTACGGAGAAATGAAGCTGACAAATATTGAATTGACGACAACGACGTTGTGTAACATGAGATGTGAGCACTGTGCGGTTGGCTATACTTTGCAGCCAAAAGATCCGAATGCACTGCCACTCGATTTACTGCTTCGCCGTTTAGATGAAGTACCGCTCTTGCGTTCCCTTAGCATTACAGGCGGAGAGCCGATGCTGTCTCTGAAATCTGTACGGGAATATGTCGTTCCTTTATTAAAGTATGCCCATGAACGCGGCGTCCGTACCCAAATTAATTCGAATTTAACACTTGATTTGGCTCGATATGAAGAGATTATTCCATACTTGGATGTCCTACACATTTCACATAACTGGGGGACGGTCGAAGAGTTTGCTACGGTTGGTTTTGCAATGATGGACCGAAAGCCAACCTTTGAGCAGCGTGAGAAATTGTTTAACCGCATGATTGAGAATAGTCAGGCCCTTGTGAAAGCGGGTGTAACCGTATCTGCTGAAACGATGCTGAATAAGCGTACGCTTCCTTATATTGAACACATTCATCGTCAAATCGTGGACGAGATGAAATGCCAGCGCCACGAAGTTCATCCGATGTATCCAAGTGATTTTGCGAGCGCCCTTGAATCATTGTCGCTTCCACAAATGCGGGATGCGATTCATCAGTTGCTCGATGTTCGTGATGAGAACACATGGATGCTGTTTGGCACATTGCCATTTTATTCATGCAGCACAGATGAAGAAGACCAGCGCCTCTTGACTCGATTGCGTCAAGCGAAAAATGTGACAGTACGAAATGACCCTGATGGCCGTTCACGGTTGAATGTGAATATTTTTGATGGGAATATTATTGTGACAGACTTTGGCGATACACCGCCATTAGGAAATATTGAAACCGATACGTTGCAATCAGCTTATACACGCTGGATGAACACAAAATTGGCAAAAGAACTGAATTGTCATTGCCCAAGTGTGCAATGCCTTGGTCCGAATGTTCTTGTGAAAAACAGTTATTATCAAGATGTTGATTTTACTTCTCGTACAGCCAGGGGGTAACCGATAGATGGACGAAACATTTCTGACAGTGGTCAAGAACAAATACATTGAAATTCTCCTTGTTGGACTCATTCTTTGGCTTGCCGTCTTTATGATCAACAAAGCGCTTCAGATTTTCTTTAAACGAACTGAATTCATTGAAGATAAAAAGAAAAAAACGATTGAGAGCTTGGTCAAATCGGTTTCAAAGTATACAGCTTCCATATGTTTTGTCTTATATGTGATTTCTCTATTTTTTCATGACTTTGGGAAAATCCTTGCGGGGGCTGGTGTTGCTGGAATTGTCATTGGTTTTGGCGCTCAGACCTTGATTCGTGATATTTTAGCTGGCATCTTCCTCATTTATGAAAGGCAAATTCATAAAGGTGACTATGTGACGGTCAATAATCTTTTTAACGGAACCATTGAAGAAATTGGTCTCCGGTCTCTGCAAATTAGAGAATGGAGCGGCAAGCTGTTAACCATTTCAAACGGAGACATTCGTCAAATCCAAAACTACAATATGCACTACATGCGTATCACAGAGTCAGTCTTGATCAGCGCAAACCAAAATCCTGACATTGCTTTCAAGGCGCTAGAAACAGCATGTGATCACTTAAATCAAATGCATCATGATTTACTGAAAAAAGATGAATTCCAAAACGCCATTGAACCTTTTCAGGTTCATGGCATTATGGGGCTCAATAAATTGAATCGCGGGATTGAGATCACCGTAAAAGGAATGGTCGAGGATGAAAAATACTTTGAAGCCGCCCTCGCTGTGCGAAAAGAAATGATCACACAACTTCATCAGCATGATGTGAAATTGCTTGAGGATCTCGTCTATCCACAGCCTACAAAATAACCTCATTTGTGATGAGGTTATTTTTTTGATTGTTTTTAGTTAACCAGTTAATTATAATATTATATAGTTCACCGGTTAACTAAAAGAAAGGATGTTTACATTGAGAAAAACTGAAGCGATTTTTTTTATTAAGCAAATGTATCAAGAGGTGTTAATCCAATTAGATATAGAAAAGGTGGAGACTTATTTTTCTTCAGATTATCAGCAAGTCACTGATGGAAAGGTCTCTTCCCTTGATGAATTTAAAAAGCATCTCTCCACATTAAAAGTCATGACCAAACAGCTCGACATCCCCGCCTTTCATGATATGTTGTTTGATGAAGAGACTCAGCAAGGGTGTTTTCGTTACACTGTACATGTTGAGCTGTCCACAGGAGACCATGGTCTAATAGATGTGATGGCGTTATTTACTTTATTAGATGGTAGAATCATTCGGTGTGATGAGCTGACTAGACCGCATGAGAAAAATAAGACGCTTGAACAACTTGGACATATCAGCTAAGGAATTCTTTTCTTTTCAGCCGTCTTACTTCTATCCTCTTGACTGATTCATGTATAATAGAAAGCAGATTGATTTCATGCAGCATGGGGACCCTCATACTGTGTATTTACTAATTGAAAGAGAGTGAATAAGATGGGTCGTAAATGGAACAACATTAAAGAAAAGAAAGCATCAAAGGATGCCAATACAAGTCGTATTTACGCAAAATTCGGGCGTGAAATCTATGTGGCTGCCAAGCAAGGTGAGCCAAATCCAGAATCAAACCAAGCACTTCGCTTTGTCCTAGAACGTGCAAAAACATATAGTGTCCCAAAACACATTGTGGACCGTGCGATTGAAAAAGCAAAAGGCGGTGCAGAAGAGAACTTCGATGAGCTGCGTTACGAAGGATTTGGTCCAAACGGATCTATGGTGATCGTTGATGCCCTGACCAATAACGTCAACCGCACAGCGTCTGATGTTCGTGCAGCATTTGGGAAAAACGGCGGAAATATGGGCGTCAGTGGATCTGTTGCTTACATGTTTGACCAAACAGCGGTGATCGGTGTCGAGGGGAAAAGTGAAGAAGAAACGCTTGAACTTTTAATGGAAGCAGACATTGATGTACGTGACATTATGGAAGAAGATGATACGGTGATCGTCTACGCTGAACCAGATCAATTCCATCAAGTTCAAGAAGCGTTCAAACAGGCAGGCGTAGAAGAATTTACTGTCGCTGAAATCACAATGCTGCCTCAAAACGAAGTGACATTAGATGATGAATCGAAAGCACAATTCGAGAAACTAATCGATGTATTAGAAGAGCTTGAAGACGTGCAGCAAGTTTATCATAATGTGGATTTAGGAGAATAATCAGCTAAGCCATCGTAGTTGTTGGATTCATTCAACTTCCGCGTTGGCTTTTTTATTGTCTAGGTAAGGTTTACGTTCTACTCAAGACCATGTAATATGAAGAAAGAGTCGTTTCCACAAATAACCAAGGAGCTGAGTTTCATTTTTAAAACATGGTGGTTTTCGTATTATGGCTTTATGATCCTCCCTTTTATTGGCCTATGCTTAATTTTCAACAATTTGACGATATTCACTAAAGTCTTTCTCTTTCTTTTCTTTGTATGGTTTTTATATAACGCCTTTGATTTTTACATTCATGAAATGAAAAAGAAAAAAGATAGGACATCTTAATCAAAAAACAGTCATCTCCCCTTGGTAAGAGGAGATGACTGTTTTTAATTCATCCCTTGAAACCCAAACGTCAGGTGATCCTGAACAGGAATCCAAGCGCCGATTCCTTGTGAGGTCACATTTTTTACGACAAGTTTGCGTTTATTTCCCTTGAGCACAAGATACACTTCTCCGTAAGTAACCTTTCCTTTTTCGTTAATGGCTGGAGCGTATGCATGCAGGGATGCTGCTTTTTTCGGAGATACGTGGTAGGACTGATCTCGCTTTGTTCCTGCACCAATCACTGTGTCGAAGGCGAGCGGAAGTTTTGTTTTTTGGATGGCTTTTTGCATCATCAATGTTTTCACATCTTCTGGGTTTGGTACTTTTGCTGTGAGCCCTCCACTTACTTTTACTTGTTGCTTTTGCACATATTTGCCGATGGCTGTTTTGTTTCCGCCTCTATTATCAATGTGATTCGTGTTCACTTTTTTGTATTCCCAATTGGCGACGGTTTCGTTTGAATCATAGCTGAGTGCCCATCTTCCAAGAAAAATCGTTGCCCTGTAGCCAACTGCTAGCGGTGTACCTGATATACTGGATTCATTCAGCATTTTAATTAAATGTGTATTTTCAATTGGTACACTTGTTGTTTTAAATAATTCGGCCGTCAGCTCGCTCGGCTGTAGCAGCGGTTGATCTTGTGACGCATTTGGATACGTATTTTCCTTTGAGATACTGGCGACAGACGATGGCACCTTAAACGGCTTTGCTGCCTCGGCTGGAAAACTGTATAGGAAACTTAAGGATAAGAGAACAACAAACATGATGCGGGGCATCTTTTTCATATCATCACTCTTTCTCATTCATTTTTCCATAGTATTTTCCCGAAAGACGTCCCTTATCCACAAAAGATTATAAAAGGAAAAATCCAATCGCCATAATGAAATAGGCAGCGAGCAATGTAGCACCTTCAAACCAGTTCGTATCCCCATCATTTGAAAGGATCACGGTTAGTAAAACAGAGGATGCCATGGCAATGAGTTCTGGTAATGAGAAGATCAGTGGCATTTGCTTTTCAAAAAACAGAGAGCTGATCACAAGGATCGGTGCGACCATCATGGCGACTTGAAGCGTAGAACCGAAAGCAATTTCGACCGCGACATCCATTTTGTTTTTATACGCCATAATGACAGCAGATGCGTGTTCTGCTGCATTACCGACAATCGCAACAATGATGACCCCGATAAACAGTTCACTCCAGCCAAACTGTTCTCCGACTGTGTCAAATGTATGGACGAGCCGCTCTGAAATATACGCCACAGCAATTGTCGCAAGGAGTAAAATCGCCGTGGCAAACTTCCCAGACCATTCTGGTGTCTCTTCTTCCGTCGCGGCTTCCCCTTTCGCAATTTCTTGCTTGGCAACATAAACACCCCTGTGGCTGACCAGTTTGAAATAGAGTGCTGCGACATAAAGCAAAATCATCACAATGCTAATGCCGATACTTAAAACAAATTGACGATCTTCTGCCATCCCCATGGAAAAGACTTCTGGAATGACAAATGCCACAATAATCGCAAACATAAGCAGCCCAGAGTTATGCCTTGCATCGTGGACATTGAACTCTTGTCGTTTAAATTTCAATCCGCCAACGAAAAAAGACAGTCCAGCCACGAGCAGTAAATTGCCGATCACTGAGCCAGTGAGTGAAGCAAGGACAATGGCGGTGAGTCCTTGTTTTAATGCAAAAAATGAAATGATTAATTCTACTGCATTTCCAAAAGTAGCGTTTAACAAACCGCCAATTCTTGGTCCCGCTATAATGGCAAGACTCTCTGTCGCTCTTCCCATATAACTTGCAAGACCGATGATGGCGATACAATAGACGGCGAACATGACAGCCTGCGGGAAATGAAGAAAACTGCCAATTACAGATAATGGAACACCGATTGCGACAATCACAAGAAACAAACGATTCATACAGCCAATCTCCTTTACATCATATCTGACTGTTATTCTTTCGTGAGTGCCGGCATCATATACATTTAGATTCGTTCGTGTGAAAGGGTGATATCAATCGTTCCTTTCACGGATTGCACCATGGAGCAATGCTTCAACGCAAGTTTCATTACTTTTTCCAGCTGTTCATCAGAGGTGCTGATGCTTTCAAAGATCATATGTAAATGAATATGAGTGATTTTGTTTACAGTTCCTTCTCTTGTCGTTTCAGGCGTAATGGTCAGCCCTTGATAGGATATTCGTTTTTTCCGGCATACATGAATGACCATTTCTCCAAAACAGCCCGCAATGGCTGAGGTGAACAATTGAGATGGTTTGTATCCCGTTTCTTCATTTCCTGAAATATGTAGCTGCCTTTGATCAGCATTTGCGACCCACCGATCATTTTCGTATATCAGCTTCATTCCTTTTCCACCTTTCTATTGAAACCCCTATGGTTCCATTGTACGATGAAAGCATGAACTTGTAAGGAGCTTCTTATGTCGAGAATTCATTTTATGATTTTAATTTTACTTGTATCCGTATCTGGTTTTTCGCAGGGAGCTTTACTGCCAGTGATTTCGATTATTTTCGAACATGCCGGCACTTCCCCGACGTTAAACGGACTGCATGCCACCGGCTTATATCTCGGCGTGCTGCTTGCGTCTCCTTTTATGGAAGCGCCGCTTCGCCGCTTCGGATTTAAACCATTGATCGTCATTGGGGGCGCTGCTGTCTTTTTAAGTTTGTTTAGCTTTGTCTTTATTGAATCTTATGTCGTCTGGTTCTTCTTGCGGCTGATGATCGGCATCGGTGATCATATGCTTCATTTCTCCACACAGACGTGGGTAACCTATGCCTCATCATCTAGAAATCGCGGGCGAAATATTTCATTGTATGGGTTATCCTTTGGACTCGGTTTTGCCGCTGGCCCTTTTTTAACACCACTCATTGAAATCAATCCATCCTTGCCGTTTATTGTGTCTGGTGCAGTTAGTTTGTGTATTTGGCTGCTTGTGTTTGTTTTGAAAAATACATATCCTGATACAGGTGAAATGCAGACGTCAGAGCAGACAAATAGTTTGAAGCGCTTCAAGAAGGCGTTTCAATTTGGCTGGGTAGCGTTTATGATGCCGTTTTGCTATGGCTTTTTAGAAACAACGCTCAATAGTAACTTCCCTGTGTATGCGCTGAGAAGCGGGGTGACGATAGATGCTGTTGCGTTTATTTTACCTGCGTTTGCGATTGGGAGTATTGTTTTTCAGCTTCCTCTCGGGATGCTGAGTGACCGTTTCGGCAGACGACGCATGATTTTAGTTGTGACACTCGTCGGTTCATTCTTTTTCCTTTTAGCAGGGATTTTCATTCAGTCCGTTTTGGCTGTTGCGATCTGTTTCTTTATCGCAGGTATGGCTGTAGGTTCGACCTTCTCACTTGGCATCAGTTATATGACGGACTTATTGCCAAAGCATCTGCTGCCTGCTGGGAATTTGATGTGCGGGATGGCGTTTAGTGCAGGAAGTATTCTCGGTCCGGTTCTTGGGGGATTCTTTGTGCAGACGTTCGAGGGCATGAATTTACTTTACCTTGTCAGTATCGTTATTTTATTTGTGTTTTGTTGTGTTCGATTTGGGAAGACGCTGGCAGTGGTTGACACTCCAAACGAATCCATTTCTCATTAAAAACTCCCCTGCACCTATGCAGAGGAGTTTTTTCATCTAGTGATACCCATTTTGCCCATTCGCACTTCCACTTGTTTTGTGCTTTGGTTGATGGCCTTTGTTTTGTTTTGTGTTGCTTCCGCCTTTTTTCGATTGTTTAGACATTCGGTATTCCCCCATCCGTCAAGATTGAACATGTTCGTTCTTCTTTAGGATGCCCGGATTTCTTCACACCTTGCCTGGTACGATTTTACGCTTATGTAAAAGCGCATTGAGCTCGCCGCCGAGGATGATCATAATGCCGGTTAAATAAAACCAGATCATTAATATAATAATTCCCCCAATGCTTCCGTACATCGCACTATAGTTGGCAAATTCGCCTACATAAAATGAGAACAGCATGCTAACGAGAATCCAGCCAACAGAGGCAAATATGGCGCCAGGCAGCACAAATTTCAATTTCAGCCTGATATTAGGGGCAAAATAATATAGGGATGTAAAAACAATCAGTAAAATCAGTGGACTAATAATCCATCTCATGGCTGTCCAGATGGTGAGAAACGCATCTGACTGCCCTACTAATTTGGCAACAAATAAGCCAAGTTCTTTTCCAAAGACTGGCAGCATCAAGGCAAAAATAATCGTAAGCACCATCGCAATGGTTAAGATAATCGATGTTAAACGTACGAGAATGAAGGAACGATTTTCCTCAACTTCGTAAGCGTGGTTAAATGCTCTGACCACCGCATTAATGCCGTTGGATGCAGACCAGAGTGCCGCAATAATCCCGAATGACAACAATCCGCCGTTACGGTTATTCAGCGTCTCTTCGGCAATGGATTCAATCATCGAAAGCGCTCCCTCTGGCGCATAACCAGAAATGACGCTTAGAACATCCTTTGATGTCAGCGGCAAATAACCAACAAGCGTCAGCACGAAGATGAGAAACGGAAATAATGAAAGCAAAAAGAAATACGCAAGTTCAGCTGATTTTGCCGGTCCTTCATGCAGCAAAAAGCGTTCAATTAACGCTTTAACAAAACCCATACGCCTCATCTCCAATGATCAATCTTTCTGTTTCTTTTGAAAGTGATCCTTTGTTTCTTCAAAAATCTCTAATACCTTTGGTGTTGTTTCCTTTAACTGATTCACCTGTTCATTCAGAAAAGACAAATCATCTGAGACCGTTCTCATCAATTGCTTCGTTTCTTCCATTTTTTCCTTCACGCAAGCAGACATCTTGCCAGGCTCTAGGCGGTATTCATCCAGCTTTTGCTGGCAGTCATTCCATTTTTCTTTCAGTGCAGTTCTTGTTGGACGATGAAATAATGTCAGCAATATGCCGCAGGCTGCGCCTATAACAGCTCCCCGAAGCACGATTTGTTTGTTCTCTTCCATCTCATCTGATCTCCTTTCAGTTAAAGGTGTTTCTCTTTTTTTACATACGTCAAAAAACGATCAATTCCTGTTTCAATTAAATCATGTACTTCCTCAAAGTTCCCAGTGTAATAAGGATCTGGCACATCGTCTCGATCGTCGTCTTCTACAAAGTCAAGAAGACGGCCAATAAAGTGATGTTTTCCATAGCCGGCTAAACTGTGGAGGGCGCCTACATTTTCAGCATCCATCGCAATGATATAGTCGTATGTGGTGATATCCTTATCCATGATTTGTCTTGCCTTCATTCCTTCATAGCTGATACCCTTTTCATCAAGCAGCTTTCGTGTTCCTTCATGCGGAGGACTGCCTTGATGCCAGCCGCCAATGCCTGCTGAATCAATCACAAAGTGTTCACTCAGCCCTTCGTCTTCAACTCGTTTTCTAAACATCGCCTCTGCCATCGGTGACCTGCAAATATTGCCGAGGCACACAAATAATACATGAATCATCCTTCATTCTCCTCCTATCTTTTCCCTAAGAGTCCCATTGGAAAACCTTTTCTCTATCATATCAAGCCTTTTTTCTTTTGGAAACTTTGCAAGAAAAACTCCCATCGGCATTGACAAATTACACAAAAAAAGGAGAAACTTTAGGAGAATTACACAAACAAAGGGGGACATTAGATGGGAATCATTGAGCAATTTGTCACGACGATGAACAATTTTTTGTGGGGGCCTCCCCTGTTGATTTTAATTGTTGGTACTGGAATCTACCTCACCTTTCGCGTTCTCTTCATTCAAATTAGATTACTTCCTTATTCTTTAAAGCTCGCTTTTTCAAAACAAGACAAAACATCAGAGGGAGATATCTCCCATTTCCAAGCATTAATGACGGCTCTTGCTGCAACTGTCGGTACAGGGAATATCGTCGGTGTTGCCTCAGCTGTCATTGCAGGTGGTCCTGGTGCAGTATTTTGGATGTGGTTTGCTGCATTTTTCGGGATGGCCACCAAGTTTGCAGAAGCTGTTCTTGCTGTAAAATACAGGGTCAAAAACGAAAAAGGCGAAATGTCTGGCGGACCTATGTATTATTTAGAGCATGGCTTAAAACAGAAATGGCTAGGGGTGCTATTTGCTGTTTTCGGTGCCAGTGCTGCCTTTGGGATCGGCAACCTGGTACAGTCTAATTCCATCTCAGGCGTCATGAATTCTACTTTTCAAATTCCAACATGGGTAACAGGTATCATCATTACCGCCTTTACGGCACTCGTGATTTTAGGCGGAATCAAAAGTATCGGCCGAGTGACATCTATTTTTGTACCAGTCATGGCTTTATTTTACGTCATTTGCGGGCTCATCATTCTTGTCATGAATGCTGATCTTGTTCCTGGCGCAGTCAGTCTTATTTTCTCAGATGCCTTTACAGGTCAAGCCGTGGCAGGTGGTGCGATTGGAACCGTTATTCGCTGGGGTGTCGCACGAGGAGTCTTTTCCAATGAAGCTGGTCTTGGATCAGCACCAATTGCTGCTGCAGCTGCGAAAACGGATATGCCTGCCCGTCAAGCTCTCGTCTCTATGACGCAAGTGTTTATTGATACCATCATTGTTTGTTCTATCACTGGCATTACGATTGTCATGGCAGATATGTATTTAACAGAAAAAAGTGATGCGCTGACTTCGTTATCCTTTGCTCACTTCCTCGGTCCAGCTGGCTCAACCATCGTGGCAATCGGGCTGCTCCTGTTTGCCTATTCAACCATCATTGGCTGGTCCTATTATGGGGAGAAATGCTTTACATATTTGGCGAAGGATTCGTACGTCATGTATTACCGCATCGTGTTTGTGATAGCTGTCTTTTTCGGTGCCGTGTTTAAGAATGACTTCGTCTGGGGCGTAGCAGATATGCTCAATGGACTGATGGCCATTCCAAACTTAATTGGACTCATCGGTTTATCAGGTGTTGTGGTGTTTGAATCCAAACGAATCATTGATAAGATCAAAGAGGAGAAAAAGGAAAAAAACATTTCAGTGTCGTCATAATAGCCCTTTTATTCTTTTGCTTTTCTGTTAAAATAGACATATTATTCGACACATGCAGGAAAGGACGTGCCGCCCTTGTCACAGCAAAAAGCGGCTGAAGTCAATCAGCTGATTGAAGACATTTCACAAAAGCTCAATATGCTGAATATTGGAGTCATCAAAGCCGAAGACTTCAGTCCAGATAAGTATGAAGATATTGAATTTCTTCACCAAATGGTGATGAAAAAATCTTCATTCAGCCCAAGTGAAATGCAAGCCATTGCAAGCGAGCTGAAAAGCTTAAGAAAATAATCGTGCACCTGATACTGAATTGCGGTTGACGCCGCTTTCTTACATCCATGCACAGAAAAAGCCAGCACCTCGCAAGGTGCTGGCTTTGTTTATCCTGTCAAAACTACTTATTTTGCGAGCAGTTTTAATGATTCACGGTTAAATGCTGGAATGTCATCAGGTGTACGGCTTGTGACAAGCTGATCCTGACAAACGACGACTTCTTCATCTTTGAATTTGGCGCCTGCGTTTTCCATATCTACTTGAATGGATGTATAGCCGGTTGCGCCTCTTCCTTCCAGCGTCTTCGCTGTAATAAGCAATTGCGGTCCATGACAGATCGCAAATACTGGTTTTTTCTCGTCCATAAAGGCTTTTGTGAATTGCACGTAGCGATCATCCGCACGCAGAATGTCTGGTGAGAAGCCGCCAGGAATCAGAAGTGCATCGAAGTCTTCTGGTTTCACGTTATCGATAGACGCATCGACTCTTACTTCTGCCTCTCCTTGCTTTCCTTTCACTGTTTTTCCTTTTTCGTTTTCAATGACTGTGATCTCATGGCCTGCGTCTTTAAAAGCTTTTGCAGGCTCGGTGAATTCAACATCCTCAAAGTAATCTGTTAAGACAACTGCAATTTTCTTACCCATGTAGAAACCCTCCTGCTTGATTATCGTTTACACTACACACTATACCCCCACCAATTGAAATCAAACATCCTATCCCTATGAGAAAACCCCCTTTCAGAAAAATAAGCATTTAGACTCATTCACATTCCCTTAACAAGGTAATTCGTATGATTTATGTTATCTTTACAATAATCTGCAAAAAATAACTACAAAAGTTAACGAAACATTTCTACAATAGGTATTGTGGTCAAAAAAATTAGAAAGGCGGAGATCAGGTGAAGAATCAAGCACATAGGTCTAAACGAAGGAAAAACCTGTCTATTCTGCTCACTTCCATGATGTTGATTAGTCTCATTCTCCCAGCAGTACCTACTTATGCAGAAACAGAAAGCGGCAGCACCGTAAAGGTCAGTATCTTAGCCACAACGGATGTTCATGCGAACATGATGAATTACGATTACTACAGTGACAAAGAAACAAATGAATTCGGTTTGGCAAAAACAGCCGAGCTGATTGACAAGCACCGTTCACAAAATCCCAATACACTCCTTGTTGATAACGGAGACCTGATTCAAGGAACCCCTCTTGGAGAATACGTTTATAAAAATGAAAAAGACAGCATCATCAATCAAACAAAGGTTCACCCCATTATTCATACACTCAACAAATTAAAATATGATGCAGGTACACTCGGCAATCATGAATTTAACTACGGTTTATCTTTTCTTGATGGTACCATTGCGGGCGCCAACTTCCCGATTGTCAATGCAAACGTCAAAAAGTTAAACGGAGAACACCGATTTACTCCTTATGTCATTCAGGATAAAACCTTTAAAGATGCAAACGGAGCCTCCCAAACTGTGAAAGTCGGTTACATAGGATTCGTACCACCACAAATTATGACGTGGGATAAGAAACATTTAGATGGACAAGTTCAAGTGCAGGATATTGTGGAGTCTGCCAATGAAACCATTCCAGAAATGAAAGCAAAAGGCGCAGATGTCATCGTCGCTCTTGCTCATACAGGAATTGAAAAAACAGCTTCACCTAAAGGATCAGAAAATATGATCTTTGACCTTGCCACGAAAACAAAAGGCATTGATGCGATTGTGTCTGGCCACCAGCATGGCACATTCCCAAGCGCTGAATATAGCGACGTTGACAAATTTGATGTCGCAAAGGGAACCATTAATGGCATTCCTGTCGTCATGTCAAAAAACTGGGGAAGCTACCTCGGAGTCATTGATCTAACGCTAGAACCAGACGGAAGCAACTGGAAAGTCACAGACGGAACAGGCAAAATCGAATCCGTTGCCGGGGTGACATCTCAAAACAGTACAGTGAAAGATGCCATTCAAACAACTCACCAAAACACCCTAGATTACGTCAGAAAGCCAGTTGGAAAAACAGAAGCAGACATTAACAGCTTTTTCGCTCAAGTGATGGATGACCCTTCTATTCAAATCGTGACAGATGCCCAGAAATGGTATGCACAAGAAAAAATGAAAGATACTTCGTACAAAAACTTGCCGATTCTCTCTGCGGGTGCGCCATTTAAAGCCGGTGGACGCAACGGTGTGAACTATTATACAAATATCGCAAAAGGTGATTTAGCGATTAAAAACATCGGCGATCTCTATCTTTACGATAACACCGTACAGATTGTAAAACTAAAGGGCAGTGAAGTAAAAGACTGGCTTGAAATGTCTGCAGGTCAGTTTAACCAAATCAAACCAAATACTTCAAATGAACAGCCTATTTTAAACGAAGAATACCGCTCATATAATTTTGATGTGATCGATGGTGTGACGTACCAAGTAGATGTCACACAGCCTGCTAAATACAGCACAACAGGCACACTTGTTAACGCTAGTGCGAACCGCATCAAAAACTTGTCTTACAACGGAAAACCCGTTTCTGACAATCAAGAATTTTTAGTCGTGACAAACAATTACCGTGCATCTGGCGGCGGAGGCTTCCCGCACCTCACACAAGATAAAGTCGTGCTCGCCTCAGCAGATGAGAACCGCCAAGTGCTGATGGATTATATTATTGAACAAAAAACCATTAACCCAAGCGCAGATCAAAACTGGTCCATTGCACCAGTAAAAGGCGCAACAGTCACCTTTGAATCTTCTCTACTTGCAAAACCGTTCGCAGAGAAATCAAGCAGCGTCGACTTTATTCGGAATGCCAGCACAGACGGACTTGGCGTGTACAAGCTAGCGTTTAAAGATGATGGTACAACAGAACCACCTGCAACAGACAATTGGCATTTAACGGTGATGCATACAAACGATACACATGCCCATCTGGATGATGCAGCAAGACGCGCAACTAAGATCAAAGAAGTTCGCGCCCAAAGCGAAAACAATATTTTATTAGACGCTGGAGATGTCTTCTCTGGTGATCTCTATTTCACAAAATGGCAAGGACTTGCCGATCTGAAACTGATGAACTTAATGAAATACGATGCCATGACGTTTGGGAATCATGAATTTGACAAAGGTCCATCTGTCCTACGTCAATTCCTGACAGGTGACGCATCCAGTGTAGATGCTAAAAACCGTCACCAGTTTGAAAAACCGAACTTCCCGATCGTGTCATCAAACGTGAATGTCTCTAAGGAAAAACAGTTAAGCGACTTAGTGAAAAAACCAGCAACATTTAAAGCTGGTGAGAAAAAAGAAGCTGGCATTTACCCTTACATTCTGCTTGATGTAAATGGTGAAAAGGTCGCTGTATTCGGTCTAACCACTGAAGACACAGCCATTACATCCAGCAGTGGTCCAAACATTCAATTTCAAGATGCATACAAAAAAGCAAAAGAAACAGTCAATACCATTCAAACTGAAGAAAAAATCAATAAAATCATTGCGCTCACACATATTGGCTATAACCGTGATCTAGAACTGGCTCAAAAAGTAGATGGCATTGATCTCATCGTTGGCGGTCACACCCACACCCTTGTTGAAAAATTAAAGGTCATCAATAAAAAAGAACCAACGATTGTTGCGCAAGTAAAAGACTACGGACAATTTTTAGGAAAAGTAGACGTGGCCTTTGACAAAAAAGGCGTCGTACAGCCAAAAGAATCTACTTTTGACCTCATCACGATCGACGACTCTGTGAAAGAAGATGCGGACGCAAAAGCGATTCTTGATCAGTACAAGGCAGATATCCAAGATTTAAAAACCGAAAAAGTCGGGACGTCAGATGTCTTTTTAGATGGACAACGTGAACACGTCCGTGCAAAGGAAACGAACCTTGGAAACTTTATTGCAGATGGCATGTTAAAGAAAGCACAAGAATCTGCTGGGGCTGACCTTGCCATTACAAACGGCGGTGGTATTCGAGGCAGCATTGAAAAAGGAGATATCACATTAGGGGATATTTTAACCGTGATGCCTTTTGGAAACACACTATATGTCGCAGATTTAAAAGGCAGTCAAATTAAAAAAGCGCTTGAACAAGGTCTTTCAGGCATTGAAGAAGGCGGAGGCGCATTCCCTCATGTAGCTGGCATTGAATATACGTTTACACTGAGTAAACCGGCTGGCAGCAGACTGATTGATGTCAAGTTGAAAGATCAAAATGGCAATCTGACTGACATTGATGATCAGAAAACATACCGCGTGGCGACTAATGCATTTGTCGGCACAGGCGGTGATGGCTACAGCGTCTTTACAGAAGCGTCTCATGGTGAAGACTTAGGCTATGTTGACTATGAAATTTTCAAAGAGCAAATTGAACAGGCAGACGGTCATATTTCTCCAGTCATCGACCATCGAGTGAAAGAAGTATTCCTTCCTCGCTTGAAAGGAAAAGGCGCCTATGACATTCAAGATGATGAGAAATTCCAAACGTATGTGCAGCATACGAACAAAGCATTGCTCTATTTAGACAAAGCAACCGAAGCGAAAAAGGTTCAATTGTCTCTATCAAAAGGGCAAGTAGCTGAACTGAAGAAACGAGAGCAAGATCCAAACGTCACCATCTATCATGACAAAGTCGGTCTAGCATTACCGCTCTCCAATTTGTCAGAGCAACATGCAGATATATCAATGGCAAAAACAAATAAGGTGAAAAACGCATTAACCGACACTTACGATTTCCAAATCAAACAAGATCAGAAAAATGTGTCTACCTTTAAAGATCCCGTCACACTGTTTTTTACATTAGATGCGCCTGAAAAAGCGAAAAAACCAGGTGTCTATTATGTCGATCGTGAGAAAAACCGCTATGCCAAAACAAGTAACGGTTCATTCGAAAACGGGATTGTCTCAGGTAAAACGGAGCACTTTAGTGAATACACCGTACTCAATCAAAGTGAAGCTGCTGGAACAGCTCCAGACCAAAATGGCGGAGACGGTGGAACTTCTGCTCCAGGCGGATCGGATCCAAATCAAGATGGAAGCGGCATGCCAGGCGGCACTCTGCCGAATACGGCAACGATGATGTATACAGCGGTATTGATTGGCTTACTCATGCTCGCCTCAGGCGGTATCCTTTATTACTACCAGCGCAAGCGCACACGAAACAAAGTATCATCTTAATCGAAAAGGACAGAGCATTGGCTCTGTCCTTTCAGATTGAGGACAAAGGGCTAAAATGGACTTGATTTTAGCCCTTTGTCTTTTTTTTCAGCGTGATAGAAAACCTTTGCAGTCTAGGAAAGTCGAGCACCGGAGCGGAGCGAATTTGACATTCGTGAGCACCGGAGCACAGATTTGACAACGAATGCGAGGGTTTGTCTACACGCTGGGGACAGAGCTTCGGCTCTGTCCTTTTTTGCATCTCACTATTAATCTTGGGATAAATACATCCAATGACGGTCATCAAATTCTTTCACATCATCTGACCCTATATGACGCAGCATTCTATTAAAGAACGTGATGTCATCTTCATCATCAACGGCATATAAATCCTCTAGAACATATTCTCTCGTAATGAAATTCGTTAAGTTCGTGTTATTCACAAATTCAGCAAAGTACGATTTCACTAGGGTTAAATCTTCTTCATTTAATGTTTCATCACTGATAATTGAAATATGAAACACATTCAAAATCGCTTGAATGTCTTCTTCATCCATATCACATAATGGCTCTAATTTTCTATCTTCTTCCGTAAACGGTTTTCGTGTGTCTTCAATGATGACATAACATAAAATCCTGTGATCTTTCATCACGCTAAAAATTTCTAAATCTCGTAATTTTAATGGTCTATTCAGTCTGATCATTTGTCCTCCTAGAATGTTGCTCTTGTTTCCCTACAACCTGAAATAGACAGAGCCTCGGCCCTGTCTACTTCTCTCTTCTAGCAAAATCCACGAATCTGAAACGATCTAGGCGGTGGCGGCTTTCTGTGTATTGGAATAGACTCGTATCCTCCAAGAACACATAATTCTTCACCACTACCACATGATCAAACCCGTTCAAATCGAGATACCTTTCATCTTCTTCAGTACATGGCTCGACCACAAATTCCTTTTGAGCATAACTAATCGAGACCCCAAGTTCTCCTTCAATATACTCGTAAATCGATCCTTCACAAATGTCCTTAGACAAGACCTGCACATGTTTTTGCAAAAAGTAATCTTTGTCTAAAATGACTTCTTCTCCGCTAATATTGCGAGAGCGAATGACTTCCCAAACGTCCTCCTGCCCACTGATTTTCAGCTGAGACTGAATATACTGATCTGGCTTGATTAAACCGAACTCATGAACCGTTGTTACCGTCTTGCGCCCAAGCGTTTGGGAAAGCTCTTTAAAGCTGACAAGACCCGAAACTGGGAACTGCATTTTCTCTCGGTTCAGCAATACTGAGCCTTTCCCGCGAATTTTTTGGATATAGCCATTTTGCACAAGGATGTTTAATGCCTTTCTCACCGTCTCACGGGATGTGTCATACATGACAGACAGCTCATGTTCTGATGGGAGGATGCCTTTATCCTGCCATTCACCTTGTTCAATTCGTCTTGCGAGCTGATCATAGATCACTCGAAACTTATTCTCTTTCATTTTCCTTCCGCCCCATTTACTAGCGTTTGGTTAAATGATAAACGATTGACTCATATGGGCGCAACGTAAATCCCTTGATATCTGCCGGCACATCCTCATAATTGGACAGCAGGACTTGCCCTTCCATTTCATTGACATCCTTTGCAAGCTCATCTGGAAGTGTAAAGTCCGTCTCGCCTGCATAAAAATGGTTGATCACGAGAATCTTCTCATCTTTGCCTTCTCGGACATACGCAAACACCTTTGGATCATCTGCCAGCAATAAAGTAAAGCTTCCATAGGTGATTACATCAAGTTCTTTTCGAAGTCTGCAAAGAGCTTGATAATGATAAAAAATCGACGTCTCATCTTTTAAGGCAGCTTCTACTGAAATGCCGTTTTGAGCTGGTTCAATCCAAGGCGTACCTTTTGAGAACCCCACATTTTTTTCCGCCGTCCATTGCATAGGTGTCCTTGCGTTATCTCTTGATTTGACCTGTAAAATCGCCAAAGCTTCTTCCTTTGTTTTCCCTTTTTCAAGCATGACTTCGTACATATTGAGTGATTCGATATCGCGGTATGACGAAATGTCCTCAAAGCGAGGATTCTTCATCCCAATTTCTTCACCTTGATAAATATAAGGAGTGCCTTGCATCAAATGAATGGTGGTCGCCAGCATCTTCGCTGATTGCTGATGGTACGTGCCATCATCACCGTATCTAGACACGATGCGTGGCTGATCATGGTTGCACCAAAAGAGTGCGTTCCAGCCGCCGCCCTCATGCATTTTCGTCTGCCATTCTGACAGAATTGATTTCAACTCTAGAAAATCAAATGGCGCAATGGCCCACTTTTCACCGTTAGGATAGTCAACTTTTAAATGATGAAAATTAAACGTCATATCCAGCTCCTGTCGATCAGGTCTTGTATACCGAATGCAGTCTGCAATATTCGTTGAAGACATTTCCCCCACGGTCATGCTATCGTATTTCGAAAACACTTCCTGGTTCATTTCATGCAAAAATTCATGAATTCTCGGCCCATCTGTATAGTACATACGTCCATCACCTTGCACTGATTGCCCGGCATCATCTAAAAAGCGTTGATCCTTTGAAATGTTATTGATGACATCCAGTCTGAATCCATCGATCCCTTTTTCAAACCAAAAGTGCATGATGTCATATACTTTCCTGCGCACTTCATCATGTTCCCAGTTGAGGTCTGCCTGGGTAACATCATATAAATGAAGATAATAGTCACCTGTCTCTTTATCTAATTCCCACGCTGGCCCGCCAAACTTTGACTGCCAGTCATTCGGAGGAGAGCCGTCCGCTTTCGGCTCCTTCCAAATATAATAGTCTCGATACGGGTTCTCCTTCGACTCTCGGGAGGCTTGAAACCACTCATGGAAAATCGACGTATGGTTCACGGCTAGATCCATGATGACACGGATCCCTCGTTCATGTGCTTCTTTCAGCATGTGTTCAAAATCAGCCATTGTGCCGTACATGTCATGTATTTTTGTATAATCACTAATATCATAACCGTTGTCATGCTGTGGTGACTCATACATAGGGGTCAGCCAAATACAATCCGCCCCTAGCTCTTTGATATAGTCGAGCTTTTTCGTCACGCCATTGATATCACCTGTACCAGAGCCTGTTGTGTCTAAAAAGCTCTTCGGATAGATTTGATAGACCACGGATTTTTTCCACCACGGTTCGTTTGTTTGTTGATTCAATTTCCTTCACCACCACTAGTTAAGTTCTTGTGATACATCCTTCTTTTTAAGTTTTGCATATAAAAGGGTACCAATGAATGGGACGATCAGCACAATCACCATTCCGATGGCAAATGCCCCCCAATATTTCGGAATGATCGAGAAGATTCCTGGAATGCCTCCAACGCCGACTGAACTTGCCAGTACCCCTTGTGAGGCAATAAACATACCAGCTATCCCTGAACTGATCAGGGCAAAAATAAACGGGAATCTATAGCGCAAGTTCACCCCAAACATCGCCGGTTCAGTAATGCCCAAGTAAGCAGAAATACTTGATGTCAGCGAGAGCCCTTTTTGCTTTTCATCTTTTAAGACAAACATCAT
The DNA here is from genome assembly GCF_038003325.1 of Bacillus sp. FSL K6-3176. Lineage (NCBI taxonomy): Bacteria > Bacillati > Bacillota > Bacilli > Caryophanales > Bacillaceae > Bacillus > Bacillus sp. FSL K6-3176. The sequence continues at coordinate 762,250 of NZ_JBBOOX010000001.1, read as the reverse complement.
CGCAAGTGCAGCTGATCCTTGAGCAATATTAGACAGGGCGAGCATTGGCCATAGGAACGTGCCGTGCAGTTTTGAGTTAATCAGCTGAATATCGACAGCTAGGAACGTATGGTGCATGCCTGTAATGACTAACGCTGCATATAATCCACCATATAAAAGGCCGCCAAGTGCTGCGAATTGCTGGAATACAGTGACGAGTCCAGATGTTAATACGTTTCCGATCGCAAATGTAACGGGACCAATGACGATAAATGATAAAAATCCAATGAGTAGTAATGTAATTGGTGCAACAACTAACAGCTGAATACTTTCAGGTGTCCGCTTTGTTATAAATAATTCGAGCTTTGCGAGTAAATAGGAGGCGACGAGTATCGGAAGAACCTGCCCTTGGTAACCTACCTTTTGTACTTCAAGTCCAAACAAATTCCAAACAGGAATGTCACCTGTCTTTTCCGCCGCTCCATATCCCCACGCATTCAACAGATCTGGATGTACAAGCATCAGTCCGAGGACCATCCCTAAAAGTGGATTACCTCCAAACCGCTTGACAGCCGACCAGCCAATTAATGCTGGCAAAAAGGTAAAGGCAGTGCCTGCAATCAAGTTGATCATATTTGCTAAATCCGCCCATGCCGGATACACATCCACAATGGATTTTTGATCAAAGAAAATATCAGGAGCTGTTAAAATATTATTAATCCCCATCAATAAACCGGCTGTCACGATAGCTGGAAGGATTGGAATGAAGATATCTGCAAGCGTTTTCACCGCACGCTGTAAAGGATTTAATTTCTGATCAGAGGCACGCTTGACGTCCTCTTTTGTCGCTTCGCCGATTCCCGTCTGTTTGACCATTTCGGCATAAACCCGATTCACCACTCCTTGACCAATGACCACTTGGTATTGGCCATTCGCTGAGAAAGATCCCTTCACTTCATCAATTTGTTCTAGTGCTTTCTCATCCACCTCAGCTTCATCTTTTAGCACAAAACGAAGTCTTGTCACACAATGTGTGGCTTGATCAATGTTTTCTTTGCCGCCAATGGCTTTCACAATCTGATCTGCCGCTGCCTGATAATCAGCCATGATATCCCCTCCGAGATCGTTTTTTTATAAGAAAAAAGAATCAAAACTTGTATATACATGTTCACTTCATATTTTATATTTGTATATACATGTAGTCAATAAGAAAATGTAGCGCTTTCATAAAAAAAGCTCCCTCAATGTGCTCAGAGAGGCAGCGTGTCATCATCTTTTTTTATGCTCCGTTAGTTTTTCGTAGACCCTATTCTTATAAAAGGAGGAGGCTGGACGAGCAAACGTTTGGCGCTTGGATGTGAGTTCATCGAGACGTTTCTGTTTTTCCTCACATATGAGAGAGAGTTTTTTTCTTTCTTCTCCATCTATACTCGTTTTCAGTAATTCTTTGACCGTCATTAGTTCTTTTTTCAAAGCGGTTTCTTCCCCGGCAAAGCCTGCATTTTTCATGATTCGATAGCCCATCCTCAGCTCTTCAGGTACATGAGCAGCATCATCCTTTGGCAGAGGTTTCCCAAAGCCTGATAGTCCTTCAAAAGCTCCATGGTCCATCGCCTTTTTGATCCGTTCTTCTGACAATCTCTGCGCAAAATCCATGACACGTCTCCTTTCAGATCGTCTGATATTTGGTTAAGCATAGCAAAAAAGCTGACTCTCTCACAAGAGCCAGCTTTCTCGTTATTTTTTGTCGATTTTAAAAGTAGATACCATTTGTGCCAAGTCCTCTGACATGTCAGAGAGCTGTTCAATCGCACTTGAAATTTGCTGCATGCCAGCACTTTGTTGTTCTGTTGCTGCCGCTACTTCTTGAGAGCTTGCCGCATGTTCTTCTGACACGACCGAAATTTGTTCAATCGATGTAGAAATTGTTTGATATGCTCGTTCTACCTGCTGAATAGATTGAAGCAAATTGTTCGTTCTGCTTGCAAATTGAGACACTCCATCATAAATACCAGCGAAGTTCTGCGAGGTGCCTTTCATTTGCTCCCGGCCTTCTTCCACTGCTTTACTGCTTTCCTCCACGCTTTCAAGGACACGCTGACTATTTTCCTGTGTGCCAATGACTAAGTCTGAGACCGTTTTAGCTGCATCAGCTGACTGTTCAGCTAACTTACGGACTTCATCAGCCACAACAGCAAATCCTTTTCCTTCTTCTCCTACACGTGCGGCTTCAATAGAAGCATTCAGTGCAAGCAGATTCGTTTGCGCTGAAATGTCCGTAATAATGGAGATGACACTTTCAATTTCTGTTGAATGTGATTGCAATTCTTCTGCCGCTTGCTTGGAGCTTGTCATCATGTCGTGTAACATGTTGAGATGTTCAAGCACATGCTGCACCAATTTTTGACCAGATTCTGACTGCTCTTGTACTTTTGATGAAACAGATTTCATTTCATCCACTTCTTTTGTCACGCCTTCGATTTGAGTATCGATTTCCGCAACAGATGTTGTGCAGTCTGTAATGTTTGCGACTGAATCATTGATTCCTTCACTCATATTCGTCATCGCTTCTGACACTTGTTGTGCACTTTGACTAGATTCCGTTGTCACTGTGCGAAGCTGTGAAGACATTTTCGACACTTCACTTGATGAGTTTGAGATCTGTCCAATAAGCTCTTTGATCCGTCCCTGCATTTTCTGGAAGGAAGCCGCTAATTGACCGATCTCATCTTTACTTTGAACTTCTACCATGCCAGTTAAATCACCATCTGCAATTCGATCCGCTGATTCCATTAATGAGCGTGCTGGTTTTGCAATTCTTCTTCCCATGAAGAATGAGAAGAGTAATCCGCCGATGAGCACAATCGCAGATGCTACTGTAATATAAATTGTCAGCTTTTTCGTTGTTGCTGGAACAACAGACGCATCTAAGTCAATTCCTAAAATCCCCGTGAGTTCACCGCCTGAATCTTTAATTGGTAAAAAGACGGATTTATGAGTCCCATACGAATCAACGTAAATATCACTTTTGACCATTTTATCTTCAGAAAGAGCTTGTTTCATTTCATCTGAAAAGACATAATCTTGATCAAAATCATTGTCTTGCCCTGTTAGTACGATGATTCTTTCTTTGCCGCCCTTATTTGATAACACGTATAAGTTCTCAAGCGTATGATCTTTTTGTAGTTCTGTGAATTTCTTTTTGATCTCCACATAAATGGGATCATCCTTCCCGCTAATGCTAAGGACATTTCCATCAATATTATCGATTTCTTTTTTCGCTGTATCAATATCTGTTGTTAATCGATAATCAAATTGCTTTAATAATTGGGAAGATAAATCCTGGCTAACTAAATAAAATGTTAGAACGAATAATGCAACGGTTGCGAGTAATGTTACGACAACGACTGACATGATTTTGGAGGATATCGTAAGTCCTCCAAACTTCCTTTGTTTCGCCATTTTTTTCTACATCTCCACTCTCAATTTTAATTTAAGCCTCTACACTTTCAAATTGTCCACAAACAGATGCAATGACATCTTTTAAATAAGATACGATATGAGGGATATGCTCCGGTAACGTATAAGGTGAAATCACAAAAAATTTACTCACACTTAGATAGAATTCTTGACCTTCTTTGGCATTGACTTGTAAAAACTTCGTTGTATCGCCAAAGAACATTTCGTCTCTTTTCTCTCCAAGCTTTTCAAAGAGGATTTTGTTCAAATCATTGTTGCGCTCAATTTCCATAGCAGTTGCTTCTCCAGACACTTCTTCCTTAAAACGAGGAGAGCCGTCTAGGTAAATTCTAAACAATGTAGCCATTCCGACATTGTCATCATTGACGACTTCTGCTTGTGGAATTTCCTGACGAAGTGCTTCTCTAAATGCAAGGTTCACCTCTAAAAATTGACCGAGCAAGCGCTGGTATCCTTCAATTCCAAACGTTAGCAGCACACTTAGCATGCTGATGGAGCTTCCCATTCTTGAGCATTCCAGTGTATAACCGGTATGGTATTCCCCGTATCCTCTATGTCCAACGTATGGTGTTTCTTGTTCTTCTAGGTCCAAGCGCTTTAAGTCAGCAGCGTTTTTCACCAAGAATAAACTAGATGTGTACGGTGTTTGTCCGAGCTTTTGAAAGTCAAAGCACATCGTGTCAGCAAGAGAAAGATGCTGGAATTTCGCTTTGATTTCTTTTAGCATACGAAGAACACCGTCTGAGAATTGCAGCGGGTTTTCAGATACATCATACTCATTAAAGAAAGCAAAGAATCCACCAAGCGCCGAATCCGCATGAATATGCGGCACCTTGAGACCATACTCCTCAGCAATGGCTTCTGCCGTTTCACGTACCCCTTTTACATCATCAATTGCAATGGCATCTGTTGTTCCGGTTGTTGCCACAATATAAACGGGAATTCCGCCATTTTGGGCAACACGTTCCATTTGACAACGCAAATCTTCCATATCCATCGAATGATCTTTATTCGTCTTAATTCTGATTAAGTTGTCTGTGCCAATCCCTGTTGCTTCCATTGACTTAAATAAGCTGTAATGTGCTGCATCAGAACAAAACGCATAAAGATTTTGCGGGACGCCTTTTCGTAATGACTCCGGTGCAACTTTCGCAATCGCTAAACGAAGCCCCGAGAAAATAGCCCCTTGACCTCCCCATGTTGTGTAGCCCCCGCTCACATTTGGATCATATCCGATGAGCTTAGACATCATTGAGACCACTCTGACCTCAGCTTCCGCACCTGCTGGTCCATACACATCCCAAAGGTTGTTTCCGTTAACCAGCATAGCCGTCAGCATGCCTAGAATTCCTGGTGTACTTGCCATTGGCAAAATGTTCGTGAAGAAATACTTCGTGTGGTATGGATGATTATGTAAAAGCTTCAGTAATTCTTCATTCACAAGTTCCGCTTGTTGTCCGTTCATCGGAATTTGACTTGTTTCAGTGAGCTTTTTGTAAAAGTCCTCCTCACGATTCTTTTCACCTTTTAGGTGAGCACGGTTCGGATCCTTCAGGTCATCGACCCCTGAAATGATCTGTTCCATTAATTTAATGAGTTCTTTCCGCTCTTCTGCATTTCCGTCCTCACTCGGAAACCAGTTCTGAACGAGGTTCTGTGCTCGTACAGTCATATACTATCAATCCTTTCAATGGAAGATTTCCTGTCACTGTCTATATCGACCCCGTTTCAAAAGTTTATAGTGTCGAACTGTTCACTTAAGTATATTTAGATAATTTGTTCACCCAACAAAAAGAATAAAACCCTTACAATACACATCAAAACCATTATGTTTGTGAAACAACAAAATATATCAATATACTTTCATGAAGGAATTATTATCCAGACAATTCAGCGGTTTATTCATTCATTTTTTTTACTTAACCTGCATAAACATTAATAAACACTGGAAATCCGCCTAAATACACCATTGTAGAAATCAAATTAATTCTTTAGACTTGTGTCTTTTTACCTGTTTTATTGATATAGCAACAGGAAAAATACAGAATTTTCTGTCATTATTAGGATGAATTTCACAAAAAGTTTTTCGGAGATCGAATATTTTCGATGTCTTCCCAACTCTAGCTCGGACAGGCTGCCTTAGGTGCTCACCGGTTATGACTTTTCTATTTGTGCATTTCATGGTATATTCTAATGGTTCGTTTTCTTTCGTTCCGCCTCTTCCGTTTAACGGAGAAAAGGAGTGTTTAAATGAAAACATTTATTCAAAAAAGAGGCCTCGGCTTCTTTGTAATTGCAGCCATCTTGTTATGGCTCAAGACGTATACAGCTTATTTAATCGAATTTAAACTTGGTATATCAAATGTGCTTCAGCATATTTTGCTTTTTGTGAATCCTATTAGCTCCAGCTTGTTCTTTCTTGGCTTTGCTTTATTGTTCAAGAAAAAATGGCAGCCTGCCGCTATCATTGTGATTCACTTTTTCATGTCTTTTTTACTTTACGCAAACATCGTGTACTATCGATTCTTCAATGACTTTATCACGCTGCCTACAGTGATGCAGGCAGGAACGAATGGCGGACAATTAGGTGATAGTGCATTTTCACTCATGCGTTGGACTGATATGTTTTACTTTCTCGATACCATCATCTTGATCGTACTCGCAGTCCGCATGAAAAGACAGCAGCAAACAAGTACGACTGTACCTGTTCAAAAAACAAAATCGTTTAGACTCGTTCTTGTGTCCTCTGTTCTGATCTTTGTTGTCAACTTAATCGCAGCAGAAATTGATCGCCCAGAGCTTTTATCAAGATCGTTCGACCGCAATTATTTAGTCAAATACTTGGGTGCTTATAATTTTACGGTGTTTGATGCCATTCAAAATGTGAAATCAAACAGCCAGCGTGCCCTGGCAAATTCAAGTGACGTAACAGATGTAGAGAATTATCTAAAGGCGAACAGCGCTGATCCTAACCCAGCTTATTACGGGAAAGCGAAAGGCATGAACGTCATTACGATTTCTCTTGAATCACTGCAAAACTTTGTCATTGATTACAAGGTGAATGGAAAAGAGGTCACTCCTTTCCTAAATTCATTAGCCCATGACAACAAAACGTTTTATTTTGACAATTTCTTCCATCAAACAGGGCAAGGAAAGACATCTGATGCGGAATTTATGATGGATACGGGGCTTTTCCCATTATCACAAGGCTCTGTGTTTATTAACAAAGCTCAAAACACATATCAGGCGCTTCCTGGCATTTTGAAAAAGGACCAATACACGTCCGCAGAATTCCACGGGAATACGAAAACGTTCTGGAACCGAAATGAAATGTTTAAGTCCTTTGGATATGACAGATTTTACGATTCTGAATACTACGATATGAATGAACAAGATACGAAGAACTATGGATTGAAAGACAAACCGTTCTTCAAAGAATCCATGCCAATGCTTGAAAATCTGAAACAGCCGTTTTATTCAAAATTCATTACGCTGTCAAACCACTTCCCATTTGGTATGGATGAAGGTGATACTGATTTTGAACCTGGCGACTTCGAAGACTCCGTCGTTGATAACTACTTCCAATCTGCTCATTATTTAGATGAAGCCATTGAACAGTTCTTTAATGACTTGAAGAAATCTGGTCTCTATGACAATACCGTCGTCATTATGTACGGTGACCACTACGGCATTTCAGAAAACCATAATGAAGCGATGGAAAAAGTGACTGGCGAAAAAATTGGAGATTATGAAAATGCCCAGCTTATGCGTGTGCCGCTCTTTATCCATGTGCCAGGCGTAAAAGGCGGACAGATTCATAAATACTCTGGTGAAGTCGATGTTGCGCCTACCCTTCTCCACCTGCTCGGAGATGATACGAAGAACTATTTAATGTCTGGTTCTGATATCTTATCGAAAAACTTTAAAGAGCTTGTGCCATTTAGAAATGGAGACTTCGTGTCTAAGGACTACACGAAAGTAGGCAACAATTATTACAGCAACAAAACAGGTGAAAAAATCGAGCCGACTGAAAAGGCATCACAAGAAAACGAAACGGTGAAAAAGATGCTAGAGACATCTGATAAGATTGTCACGGAAGATTTACTCCGTTTCTACAAACCTAAAGGCTTTACACCAATTGAGCGAAATGATTATGACTACACAAAGAAAGTACAGGATGAAAAAGATTCCTCTTCCGCCAAAGATGAATCCAGCTCGTCTTCCAAATAACTTTCTCATTTAAGGCCCCAGCCGATCCAAGATCAGCTGGGGCTTTTTACGTTTGATCCGCATGACACCGGGTATAGTTGAAGAAGGAGGGATTGATTAATCATGAAAAAAACAGCAGCTTTTGTCGTGACCGCTTCACTCGCTTCTTCCACCTTATTTGCTTTCAGCCCATCGATTTCAGCGCACGCCATGACCCAAACGCAGGCAGAACAGTCCATTCCTCAAGGGCCGAATGCAGCGCTAAACAGCATCTATCAGCTGGCGCATAAAGGACAAATGCCATACTATGCAGAAGGACTCAAAATAGGGGTTCAAACAAAAAAAGACGTTCGGCATAAACTAGGACAGCCTTATCCAGAAACGGGTCAAAGCGGCTTTGATTTGTATCATGCTGAGATGGGCAACCCTGGATTTGCTTTTCACTATGACAAAAAAGGCAAGATTAACGAAATCCGTTATTTTGGAACAAATGTAGAAAAAGAAACGAATATCGGAGGAATGACTCCTTCCCTATTAAAGAAACAGCTTGGACCAGCAGATTCAGTCAGCACCATCCCGCAAACAAAAGAGAAGAAATACGTTTATCAGACCGGTGATTATGAGCTCGAATTTATCGTCGGACATGATCCAGATATCAGTCAGCACGAGCTGACTGTGGTGCATATTAACCTCATCAAAGCCGGTTCCTAAATAAAAAGCATCCTGAATTTTTGCTCAGGATGCTTTTCTTTATTATGATGCCACTTCTAAATGCGGCTTTCTTTTCAGTTTTCGCTTAAGGACTGGACCTGCTACATAATCAAGACCAAATTTTCCGGCATTTCCTTTCGCTGCTATGATAAAGACGGCGATCAGAAGAAGAAGCGGGTTAACAGAGACGGTTCCAGCTAGTAAGAAAGAGACATTCATCACGCTTCCAAAAAAGGCTGCTGTTGTTGTGAACAATCCAACAATTAGTCCTAGACCAACTAAGATTTCTCCCCACATGACCATGACACTGAAGAGTCCGGCATTTGGCAACGCGACATTTTCTAAAAACCAGACATAGAACGGATAAACAAGATGTCCATCTTTCACAACAGGTTCAGCTATGGCAAATTGCAAATATCCTGATGCATCGAATCCGCCTGTTAGTTTTCCAATACCAGATGTCAGCCAAGTCCATCCGATATAAAGTCTTGCTGCCAAAAGGATAACCGCTGCCCATACATTCGTTTGTAAGAATTTTGTAAACATGATGATGCCTCCTTTTAAATTATGTGAAATATTTCACATTTTCTTTATGATCTTATTATACTACTTAATATACATTTGTGATCCTTTTCACATATATATTCACAAATTGTTCATGAATATCTAGTTGAGGTAAACTTTTCTCTTGTTATCACCGTCTAAGTTATTTCAGACAGTGAAAAGGGGTTACATTTTGTATGAAAACATTATTTCATTTTGCTTATTTACAGGCCATCTCTTGTCTATTTCCTGTCATGATCTTTACGGCGCTTGCCCTATCAAAGGTCGTGTCTATTCCTTTTCTTCATCGATATGATTTTATTCTTCTGCTTTGCCTCATGGCACAGCTTCTCATGCTGATGCTGCGGCTTGAGACACTGACAGAGTTGAAGGTTATTTGTCTCTTTCATGTGATTGGAATAGGCTTAGAAATCTACAAAGTACATATGGGTTCATGGTCCTATCCTGAAGAAGCTTATACGAAAATTTTTGGGGTTCCGCTCTATAGCGGCTTTATGTATGCGAGTGTGGCAAGCTATATTTATCAGGCACTGACTCGGCTTCGCGTGAAGGTGAATGCGTGGCCTCACCCGTTTCTTTCAGTGGGGATCAGTTTATGTATTTATCTCAATTTCTTTACTCATCACTGGATTTATGATCTACGCTGGTGGCTGACATTACTCCTAGTGGTTGTGTTTCGAAAAACAACCGTTTCCTTTCAGGTCGGTTCATCGATCTTTCGTATGCCGCTTGTTATCTCGTTTTTACTGATTGGCTTTTTTATTTGGGTGGCCGAAAATGTCACGACCTTTTTAGGAGCATGGCAATATCCAAATCAGCAGCATGCTTGGTCTCTCGTCCATCTTGGTAAAATCAGTTCATGGTTTTTACTTGTTGTCATCAGCATTGTACTGGTGATCGAACAGCGAAAACAAAAAAACGTTCAGCCCATTTGATCTGGCTGAACGCTTTTTTTAGTCCTGAGCGACTTCCTTACGAAGATCATCGGCGACAAATTCAACATTTGTTCCAATGATGATTTGTACGGAAGTTTTTCCTGACGTCAGTACCCCTTTGGCACCTGCTTTTTTCAATGTACCTTCATTTAATAAATTGGTATCTTCTACTGTTAAACGAAGACGGGTCGCACAATGGTCAATTGTGGTGATATTGCCTTTGCCGCCTAGTCCCTCTACGAGCATACTTGCTCCGGCAGTATGTGTATCATCCCCTGAAATATCTTCGATGTCATCATCTTCCCTGCCCGGTGTTTTTAGCTTTAACAATTTAATCAGGAAATAGAAAACAACAAAGTAAATCACGCCATAGATGACCCCAACCACAAGTAACAGAATGGGTTTTTGCGCAATTCCAAAACTTAAAACGTAATCAATCGCACCGGCTGAAAAAGCGAAACCGCTATGAATGACTAAGGTGTTGACAATAAAGAGCGAAAGACCAGTTAATATCGCATGAACACCATATAAAAGTGGAGATAAAAACATAAATGAGAATTCAATTGGTTCTGTGATTCCTGTAATAAATGACGTCAGTGCCATTCCAATCATAAGACCGGCTGTTGCTTTTCGTTTTTCAGGCTTTGCGGTCACAACCATCGCGAGACATGCCGCCGGCAGCCCGAACATCATCACTGGGAAGAAACCAGTCATAAAGACACCTGCACTTGGATCGCCTTTGAAGAACCGCGCTAAATCACCTGTCGCTCCGCTGAATTCACCGAATTGAAACCAAAATAGATTATTCAACACATGATGAAGTCCTAATGGAATGAGCAGGCGGTTAAAGAAGCCAAACAGCCCGGCACCCGTTGCTCCAAGACTTAAAATCCACTCCCCTAAATCATTGATCACACTTTGAATTGGAGGCCATACATATCCAAAAACGGCTGCTAATAGAATGGTAAAAAGTGCTGTCATAATTGGCACAAGCCGTCTTCCACTAAAGAAACCTAAGTATTCCGGCAGTTTCGTGTCCTTAAATTTATTGTAAACGTAACCTGCCAAAAGTCCGCACAAAATACCACCCAATACCCCCATATTGTTGGTCGAATTGATCGACGTGGTACCAGCTGACAAAATAAAATAAGAGATCGCTCCAGATAACGCCGCTGCCCCGTTACCGTCCTTTGAAATACCAATCGCTACACCCATAGCAAAAATTAAAGCCAAATTTGCAAAAATTGCATTTCCTGCCGCATGAATAAACGGGATGTTGAATACATCTTCTCGCCCAATAGCCAAAATGATACCCGCTGCAGGAAGCACAGCGATTGGAAGCATAAATGATTTTCCTAACTTTTGAAAAAACTGAAACACCATCTTATTTCTCCCCCCTTCGTCATCATCATGAACAAATCTCTCATGATGTTCATAAAAAATATATCATATGCACATCTAGTTATCTATACCAATTTGTCCACATCTCACCCAAATCTCAGCCTTTACTCTTTTGGCGTAAAATGTGGTAAGCTATTGAATAGAATGAAGTTATAGAAAGCGGGAATGAACAGTGATTGTCAAACATGATCATGAGTTAGAAGCCTTAAAAAAAGTCGGCCGAATTGTCGCTTTGGCAAGAGAAGAAATGAAAAGCCAAGCGAAACCAGGCATGTCTACAAAAGAATTAGATTTGATAGGGAAAAAAATATTAGAAGAACATGGAGCCAATTCAGCTCCTGAAAAAGAATATGATTTCCCCGGTACGACTTGTATCAGTGTCAATGATGAAGTCGCACATGGCATTCCAAGTGAAAAAACCATTTTACAAGAGGGCGACCTCATTAATATTGATATCTCAGCAGAGCTTGATGGATATTATTCCGATACTGGGATTTCATTCGTTTTAGGTACAGGAGATGCTCGTCTTGAAGCATTATGCCAGTGTGCAGAGGATGCATTCCTTGAAGGATTAAAGCATGCGAAAGCCGGAAAAAGACAAAATCAAATTGGCCGTGCGGTCTACAATACGGCGAAAGAACAAGGATTTACCGTCATTAAGAACTTGACAGGACACGGCATTGGGAAAAGCCTGCATGAAGCACCTAACCATATTTTGAACTACTATGATCCATTCGATAATGCTTTGTTTAAGAATGGGACAGTCATCGCCTTTGAACCTTTCATTTCAACAAATGCTGAGTCGATTTATCAAGCGGATGACGGCTGGACATTTAAAACACCTGATAAGAGTCTGGTCGCACAGATTGAACATACGATTGTGATCACAAAAGACGAACCGATTATTTTAACAAAGCTGTAAGCAAGCGGGTCCCCTCCTTCACTGGAGGGGATTTTAGCGTGTAGACAAACCCTCGCATTCGGTGTCAGTCCTGCGCGCCAGTACTCGTCCTTCCTAGACTTCAAAGGTTTTCTATCACGCTGAAGAGAAGACAAAGGGCTAAAATCAAGTTCATTTTAGCCCTTTCTCAACAATCTGCAATCCCTTTCACGAATCTGTCACGACTAAACAAAAATGCCTGTGGTAAAATAGGCAAAGATATGCGAAAGGGGTCTTATTTGATATGTGGTTCATCATCATCGGTGTTATCTTCTTTATTGAAAGTATTATTTTAACGGTTGTAGGTATTAAGAAAAAACAATCCATGATGACCTACCTCGGTATTGTCATCATGATTATGACAGTGGGCATGATCATCGTTACCCTCAACCCGCCAAATTCATAAATAATTATTTCCAGCATATACATGGATCATAGGCAGATAGAATCAGTTTTCATTTCTAAACACCTGCACACTTTTCACGTCCTTTTTTGAGATGTTACAATGCAGGCAGTTTCCATTGAAAGGAGTTTTCTATCATGCATTATGGTAGCAAAGGCTGGTATGTCGAAGAATTAAAGAAGCTTGGTGTGACCAAGCATGAAGGAAGAAAGCTTCAAAGCTTTAAAACTTATTTCCTTGCAAATCTTCTTGAGCAAAAGAAAACGAGCTCTTAAATGTTGAAAAGCCGTACATCCATAGCAGATGTACGGCTTTTTTATATGGGCTGAACACGTTTTTCTAAAGATTTTCTGACCACATCTGCTAAGGCATCTACTTCAAGAACTGCTTTCAGCCTGTTTTGATCTACTTGACGGTATTTGACTTCATTGACTTCGTGGACTGTGATGGGATGGGGCGCTTTTTCGACTAACACAAGAGCTTCATCAGGAGAGACCATTCCTTCTTTCAGCACACGCAAATAAAAACCGGTATATCCCGTTTGCTGCACTTCCTTTACAAGCTTCATGTTTCCATGCTTAAGAGAGAGCTTCACACATGGCTGTCTTGGCTGGCTGACCTCAACTAGCGCATCCCCAAGCTGAAATACATCTCCAATACGAACTTCTGTCTCTACAAGCTGATGCACGGTCACGTTTTCACCGAAGGCTGCCTCCTGTAACGGCACCCCTAAAAATTGCTCAAAATAAGTATAGTGATCATATGGAAAGACGCAAACGGCTTTATCATCACCTCCGTGATGGACCAAATCACCTTGTCCATCTCCATCAAAATTGAGCTTACTCAAATAAACAGGCTCGTGAATACGCTTTTTGTTGATGGCTGTTTTGATTTCTTTTCCATTCACATAGGTGGTGATAGGTTGTCCTACTTGAATTCCTTCGATGTCGTACCTTGTCTGCCCCACTCTCGCCATCTCCTTTGATTGTCTGATTGCTTTTATTTTACATGGTTTGACAGTCAAATCATAGTCGGTACGTGAAGGAACGAGACAGGTTATGGTACGATGAGAAAAAAGGAGAGATGACATTGGTTCATTATCACGCTATTGTAAAAGGACGAGTTCAAGGAGTCGGTTTTCGTTATTTTGTTCAAGGAGAAGCCGTCAATCGAGGGATAAAAGGCTGGGTACGCAACACAGATGAGGGTCACGTGGAGTTAAAAGTAGAAGGAGAGCAGCAGGAGGTGTTTGACTTTTTAGAGACCGTCCGTAAAGGTAGTCCTTTTTCAAAAGTCACACATTTGGACATGGAGCCGCTCACCAAGTTCGCCCATTATCAAGACTTTCGGATTAAAGGATAGTTGATGTGTATCCTTTATTTCACAACAGTAAATGGGTTTGCAACATCATAACCAATCAAGGTTGTACGTGAAGCATCTTTGTAGAGACTCACATGAACATCATAGTTGGCTGATCCACTGTTAGGAAGTAATAAACGAGTAGGTGCTGCGAAAGCGTTTTGTCCAGAGATAGACCCTTCGTGTGTAAAGACTGGTGTCACTGGGAAAGTAAGTTTTCGAATAGCAGCTGTATAATAAAGTGTTTCATTTGTTATTGCTGTCATGTTGACGTTGACCTGAGGATGAAGCGAAGTATAAGTTGAACGATCGGTTGTCACCTTTAAATCGATGTCATTCTGAACCATTGCTCCAGTCGTTGCTTTAGCTCTTTCATCACCTAGTGGTAGAAATCCGTTGAAACTGAATACAGCCAAAAATATGAGCAACGTCATTTTTTTCATCTATATTCCCCCTTTTTGATTTCACCGCCATTAAACCATCATTTTCCAAATCAAACAACATTCCAAAGACTCATTTCATACAAAAAAACCTAGCTTTTCGCTAGGCTCTTTCCGTCCCGTGGTAGGGTTTTTCCTGATAAAAATAATTCGGTTTCACGATCGTATTGTCATAGTGACGATGGAAGATATGCGTAGCAGCTGGTGATACTGGCGGAATCAGCCATGTCCAATCACCAGTCAGCTTACGATCAGCTTTTTCTTCCTGTTTTTCAAACTGCTTGAATTGATGGGCTGCTGTATGGTGATCTACAATGGTTACCCCTGCCTCGCGATAAGAGTGCAGAACCGCGACATTCAATTCGACAATGGCTTTGTCTTTCCAAAGTGACGAATTTTTTGTTGTATCGAGCCCTAAAATAGAAGCGACTTTTTTCAGCATATTGTAGCGGTTTTCGTCAGCTAGATTTCGTGCGCCAATTTCTGTTCCCATATACCATCCATTAAACGGTGCCGCATTGTAATGAATGCCGCCAATTTCTAATTTCATATCAGCAATAATCGGAACAGCATACCATTTCAGTCCTAAATCACCGAATCCATCATATTCAGGATGAGTGATCTCTACCTCTTGAACGATCTCTTTCGGAAGATCATACAAAACCGGCGGCTGATCTTTTAGCTGAAACATAAGTGGCAGAAGGTCAAAATGCGTGCCTTCGCCTTTCCAGCCATGCGCTTCACACAACTTGGTTAATTCAAGTGATGCCTCGTCCCCAATGATGCCATATTCCGACTCATATCCCGCATAACGAACAAGCTGATGATTATAAATAACGACTTCCTTCCGTCCCTTATTCTCTGGTGGGAAGATGGTAATGGACGGTTTGATTTTACCCCCATTTGTCGCATACTCAATATGATGAAAGAGTGCCTCTTTCACCTCATCTTCTGTTCTCACGTGCCGGCAGTCATGCACATGCAGTGTTGACCAAAACAAGCGCCCAATGCACCGGTTGCTGTTGCGCCATGCCATTTTTGCCCCGTGAGCTAATTCTTCCTGCGTATGAGTATACATGCCGTCAGACTCAATTTCTTTTTTTATTTCATGCAGACGTGCTGCTTTTTCTTCATTTAATTTGCCTAATTCTTCATAGCATACAGAAATAAAAGCTTTTGCTTCATTCCACAACGCTTCTTGGTTACTCAAACATACTCGCCTCACTTTAATACGAATATATCCATTGTAGCGGTTTCTATTGATAAATTCACTTGTTTCAAACCATTTTTTATCATATCGTGCGACGATTGTCCTTAGACAATGGATGAATCAATGACTTCAAGGGTCTTTTGGAGCCAGCGAACATACCCTTTTTCTCTTTCAATTGCTCTTGTCAGTACTAAATAATGCCCGAATTGTGTTGAATGCAGTGATTGGGCAGATGGATCTTCTTCTGTTAAAATGTTCAGTTTCTGTTCAAGCATCTCTACTTTCTTTGTTCGCTCCTGCAGCTGATGTGAGAAGAGACCGGCCGCTTCTTTTTGATCCATAGATGAGATAAAGAACGTTTTTAACATAAATTCATCTTTTGTTGTGTCTGGAATCGGGCCTTTTTTCCTTAACCACTCATGCAGTTCTCTTTTTCCTGCATCAGTGATTTGATAAACCTTCTTCTCTAGCTTCTTTCCTTGTATGTGAATATCAAATTCAATAAAACCCTCTTCTGTTAGCCGCTTTAATTCAGGGTATATTTGACTATGCTTCGCACTCCAAAACTGTCCAAGGGAATCTTCAAAGTGTTTCTTCATATCGTATCCCGTCAGCTCACGCTGATCTAGTAAGCCAAGAATGGCATATTTCAGTACTCTCATGACATGCCTCCAACGCATATTCTTTGACAATAGTATACCATACACCTTAAAATAAACATGTAAATCATGACATGTTTGAAACAACATCATTTTAATTGAAAGAAGGAATAAACATGGATCAATTCGTTGGACTTCATATGATTTATACGTATGAAAATGGCTGGGAATATGAGATTTACATTAAAAATGATCACACCATTGATTACCGCATTCATAGCGGAATGGTTGGAGGCCGCTGGGTTCGTGATCAAGAAGTGAATATTGTGAAACTGACAAAAGGGGTATACAAAGTTTCCTGGACGGAACCGACTGGGACAGACGTGTCTTTGAACTTTATGCCTGAGGAGAAACGCATGCATGGGGTCATTTTCTTCCCAAAATGGGTGCATGAACGTCCAGATATCACCGTTTGCTATCAAAATGACTATATCGACCTCATGAAAGAATCCCGTGAAAAATATGAAACCTATCCGAAGTATGTCGTACCAGAATTCGCAGACATTACGTACATCCACCATGCTGGGGTAAACGATGAAACGATTATCGCAGAAGCACCGTATGAAGGCATGACCGATGAGATCAGAGCTGGACGAAAATAGAAAAAGCGGCACGCACTGTGCCGCTTCTAGATGGTTGACAAAGGACTAAAATGAACTTGATTTTAGTCCTTTTTATTTCATACCTAACGTCTTTTGAGATAACAAGAATCGGTAAACTGGTAGTTCATCGCCTACTTTCGATGCAATAAAACCAGATGACATATAGCTGTCTTTTGATTCTGGTTCAAGGGCAAGTGACAACAAATTGGTCTCTGGCTGTGCAGTCACATATACCTTTGTTCCTTTTGGCAGTTGACGTTTCTTTTCAACGAGTCTCGTTTCAAGCTGAATATCTGTTTTGCTTGTTTCCACTCGTTTTGTCACCTCATAGGCTTGAACTGGCACTTTCATGCCAACAGGAAGTGTCACACTTTTTAACCCTAAAGTCCTGAGCTTTCTATCTACTCCTTCATGTCCTGGGAGAATAAGATAAGCTGTCGGCCGTTCTCTTGTCAATATAGGAACCGCATCACTTGCACTATGAAAACGTACCGGGACATTGGTGGTTTGTCCTTTCTCAATATCCACCATTTCAAGTGAATCGTTCACAGGCGCCTTGAAAGCATCTTGAATGACTACTTGATCATCATCATTTGGTTGAAGACCTTTTTTCACAAGTTTCAGCCACTCCGTCACCATTTGCTGCTTCACCTGCTTAGCATGCTTCACTGTTGTCTCAATGATTTTTTCATGAGTGGTGACTTGTGCTGCCACACGCCGAGTAAAGTCCTCTCTGCCAATTCCAATCCCCCTACTTTCTACAAGAAATGATAAAGCTGGTGAAAGCGCCAGGGCATTTCGGCCAATTCGTGCATCGGTTCCGCCTTCATAAAGGTCGATCTTTCCGTCCTTCCCTCTTGTGTTTGTATAATATAAATCGTTGGAAAATCCTTTATTCGTCAATGTTTCACGTACTCCGTTGACGTACAATTCATTTGACGTGAAACGAATGCTTTCAGGAATGTTCAAATTCTTACCGGATAATATCAGCAAATCGTGATACTTGAGAGCACCTATTGCACCGATATCTTCAAACTGCTTTTGACCGACATCATATTCATGGGCATCAATGACGACCTCGGGCGCATAGCGATTAAATTCTTGATGAAGGGCTGTCAGCTCTGGAGATTCTAATGTCATGTGGTCACGGTTGCCATCCATTCCGTTTGCAAGTCTGCGGTCAAATGCATAAGAACCATCTGGGTTGATTCTTGGGACAATGATGACGTTGACATGGCTCAGTATACGCTCTCCTTCATCACCTGCTAGTCGTTTGGCGATGACAAGGGCAGATTCACCGGAGGCTGGTTCATTTCCGTGTATTTGTGCTTGAAGCCAGATCGTTGGCTTTTTTGACAGTGGAGAGATGTGGCGATCCTTTGTAAAATAGAGGGCTGGAATGGACCTGCCTTCAATGGATGTTCCAATCTGTTTCTGCGTGGCGTAAGGACTTTTACTGACAATGTCACGTAAAAAATCTTGAAGCTCTTCTTGTGTGGTAAATGCTTTTCCTTTTTTCTGAAAAGCAGGGGTATCAAACGTTTCGTCAGGCTCAGGATACAGTTTTTGAACCGAGGCTGGCTGCTCATAGCTTTTTCCATAATAAGGGGTCTCTGCATTCGCTGAAGCTGGGGTCACCATCGACAAACTTCCTGCCATGAGGCATACAGCAGCAAAAAGAATGGTACTTTTCTGTTTGGACATGCTATCCTCTCCCTTCGTTGATTTGCATTATAAAGAAAAAAACAGCAAAAGTGTCAGCATTTTTCAAAAATATATCTTTTGGAGGAATCATGCATGTCTTTATATAGGGCAAATGAATGGATGTTGCCCTGCAATAGGACCTAAAAAAGAGTGCCTGCATGAGCAGCAGACACTCTTCTCATTACCAGATCGAAATGGCCCCAATGAGAACCGCCATCACTGTCATGGCGACGACTGCAAGAACCGCCCATTTCATGCCAAATTTCTGATGCTGATCTAGTGATACCCCAACGAGTCCCACAAGTAAATGAGTCGATGGAACAAGTGGGCTTAACATATGAATCGGCTGACCAATGATAGATGCTCTCGCAATCTCAATTTTATCGACACCGTATGCTGCCGCTGTTTCTGATAGGATCGGCAGTACCCCATAAAAGTATGCATCATTCGGCATAAAGAAAGTGAAGATCCCGCTTGTTAGCGCGACAATGACTGGAATAAACCCGCCAAGCTGCTCTGGAATAGCCGAAACAATCGAAATCGCCATTTCATCAACCATTTTCGTCCCAGTTAAGATGCCTGTAAAAACACCTGCCGCAAAAATCATCGAAGCAATCGCTAAGACGTTGGTTGAGTGAGCCGCAATCCGCTCACGCTGCTGTTCAAGGTTCGGATAGTTCACGATAATGGCAACACAGAAGGCAAGAACAAACAGAACCGTTAAGCTTACTTTTCCAGACACAAGCAAGAGAACCAAAAGCAAAGTCAGTGTCAGGTTAAACCACCAAAGTTTCGGTCGCTTAATATCATCTTGCAGCGCTGCTGCCATTTCATTTGCATGAATCGGCTGTTCGAGCTCAATAACACCAAGACGTTTTCTTTCGGATTTTCCAAGAAAATAGGAGACTACAATCATACTGAGAACCCCTGCGCCAATGACTGGAATCATCGGGCCAAATAAAAGTGATGGATCAACGCCAAGTGCACTTGCCGCTCTAGGTGTTGCCCCTCCCCATGGAATCGTATTCATAATCCCCATGCCGACTCCGGCAATACCCGCTAAAATAATCGGACGAATGCCAAGCAGTGTAAATAGTGGAAGCATGGCTGTTGTTGTAATCATGTACGTTGTGGTTCCATCACCGTCAAGTGCGACAAGCATCGTCAGGACGGCTGTTCCGACAACAATTTTTAATGGATCGCCTTTGACGATCTTTAAAATTTTCGCCACCATTGGATCGAATAAACCTGCATCAATCATAATCCCGAAGTACAAAATGGCAAACATGATCATGACCGCCGTTGGTGCAACTTGCTGTACACCTTTGACAATCATGTCTGAAATTTCTGTAAAATGAAAACCTGCAATAAGAGCAAATGCAATCGGTGTTAATACCAATGCCGTTAAAACAGACATACGTTTCGTCATAATTAAAACCATAAATACAATCATCATAAGAAATCCTAAGATCGCTAACATTTCGTTCACCCCTTATTTTGTATACGCTTTCATTAAATGTTGGTATCCCATTTCCAACCCTTTCTGTCATGATATCTGACGCCTGAATTGAAGTAAATATTATGAATTTTAATTCTTTTTTGGTCGATAAATGCTTTTTGTTCATTTTGTGCATTCGCTGATGTTCCTTAATTGCATGAAAAAAAGCGGTCTCATTTGACCGCTTGTTCTCCTTGTATAAATTGCTCATATCGCCTTAATTGCTCTTCCATAAAGACCTTTGCTTCTTTACTATTCATATAACGGCCTGTCCAGCCTTTTTGTTTTAACTGCTTTTTCCATGACTTCGTTTGCGTCATTTTTTGAAGAAGCTGATCCCATGCTCGAATGTCGTGCTGATTCATTTGCTTTGGTCCCATCACACCACGCCAATGAGAGAAGATAAGCGGAATCCCTTGTTCTTTCCAAGTGGGCACGTCTTTGAATCCTTCTAAACGCTGATTCGTTGTGGTTGCGACGAGCTTCAATCTTTTCTTTTCATAATCATGGCGAACCTCTGTAATGGTCGTAGTCGCCGCATCTACCTCATGGTCAATGAGTGCTTGAAATAAATCATCTGCACTGTCAAATTTTAAAAACTGAATGCGGTACGGATCTATCCCTGCCATTTCGGCAGCCCGTGCGAATGAGATTTGATCATCATTTCCAAAGTCCGGGGCAAACCCAATTTTTAAGGAATCCGGTTTCTTTTTTAGTGCGTGTAATAGCTCTTTTCCATTTGAGAAAGGAGAATCAACTGGCACTGCGACTACCTGCCACTCTTCCGCAAGAATAGCAAGCGGGGTGACATCATTCATGGTCACGTTACTGCTGCCCAGCAAATTACGGCTTAATAATAAGCTTGAATTTAAACTGATATAATTGGCATCTCGCTCCATCATATAGGTCCAGCCTTTATCAACCGTTCCGCCTCTTTGATAAAGAATATGCACAGGCTCTTCCACTAGCTTTTCTTGTTCTAGCACGGTTTTCATCACTTGAGCCGTTTGGTCAAATCCGCCGTCAGGTACACCTGATACCACAATGTATAATGGGCTGTGCTCCAGGAAAGAATCTTTTGCTTTTTTTTCATTAAAGGTGAGCGTTGTACAAAGGCAGACCAAAATGAGTAGGAGTATTCCTTTTTTCATTTTTATGACTCCGTTTGTTTTTTGGCGGGATAATATTTTCGTTCTGGTCTACCAATGATTCCATACGCCAGCTCTGCCCGGCATTCTCCCGTTGTCACAAGATACTCTACGTATCGTCTTGCTGTTGTACGTGATGCGCCCATTTTTTCTCCGAGTTCTTCCGCTGTAATTCCGTTCATCTCTGCTGTCATGAATGTTTTCACTTTGTCCAAAGTCAGTGAATTAATGCCTGTTGGCAAGTCTCGCTCATCCTTTTGCTGCGATTCTTCCTGTATTTGACCAAAAAACAGATCAATCATCGTTTGATTGACTTCATCTTTTGAATTGATTAACTCTCTCTTCTCTTTATATTCGGTTAAAACCTGCGTGAATTTTTGGGCGGTCACTGGTTTGATTAAATAATGAACCACTCCATAATGCAGTGCGTCTCTTAACAGCATCGTTTCCGTTGCAGCTGTGATAATGATCACATCCACTTCAGGATGGCGCTCTCTTAACAGCGGCAAAAGGTTCGT
This sequence comes from Bacillus sp. FSL K6-3176, assembly GCF_038003325.1. Taxonomy (NCBI): domain Bacteria; kingdom Bacillati; phylum Bacillota; class Bacilli; order Caryophanales; family Bacillaceae; genus Bacillus; species Bacillus sp. FSL K6-3176. The sequence continues at coordinate 740,490 of NZ_JBBOOX010000001.1, read as the reverse complement.
GCCGAGCTCATCAGGCATGTAGACATCAAGTAAAATGAGATCCACTTGTTCTTTTTGAAGTGCCTCCCACAGATCCTTTGCACTCTTTGCCTTGCCGGCAACTTGAAAGCCTTGTACCTTTTGTATATAAGATTCATGAATCGCAGCGATTCGAAAATCGTCCTCCGCAATGAGTACCTTGATCACAACCTATTCCCCCTTTGTGCCTTTCGGTATGTAAACAGTGAAGATGGCACCGCCTTCTTTTTGGTTCGCAACTTCAATCCAGCCCCCAAGTTCATCTAGCACTTCTTTGACATTGGCAAGTCCATAACCTCGCCCTTCTCCCTTTGATGAATGTCCTCTTGTGAAAAGTTGTGAAATGGCTCCTTCATCTACACCGTCCCCTGAATCAGATACCTCTATGATAATATCAAATCCAATATCTGTGATGAACAAGCTGACTTCTCTTTTCTCCTTATTCAATACAGCCTCAAACGCATTGTCTACGAGATTGCCAATGATGGTGATAAAGTGAGATAAACTCAAATGGGCTGGGAGCGGCTCCAATGAACTATTTTCATCAATGTGAAAATGAACCTTTTTCTCAGATGCCTTTCCTAACTTCCCAAGTAAAATGGCTTGTATCTTCGGAGAGCGAATTTGCTTCATGAGTAAATCATGCTGGCGATTTTGAAGTGTATACTCTTCTTTAATTAACTCAATGGCTTCACCCACTTGTTTCAACTCAAGCAAGCCTAAAATAGCGTACAGCTTATTCGAAAATTCGTGTGTTTGTGCTCTCAAGTCTTCTGAATATTGACTGACCTCTGTCAATGTATCCAGCAGCTTTGTCAGCTCGGTTTTCTCCCTAAAGCTCACAATTCCTCCAAATACTCGATTGTCCTGCACCACTTTTTTGACATTTAACACGAAGGTTTTATCATTGACGACTGATTCTATGTTAGGTTCTATCATCTCTTCTTTTAGATAGGATAGAAGATTGGCATTTGGCAACACTTGATCAATATGAAGAGGCAGCGTTGAAGAGACGCGTAGCATCTGTTCAGCTGACGTATTCATCATCGTAATGGCACCTTTACGGTCAAATGCAATGATTCCCTCTTTAATCGCATGCAGCATCGCTTCTCTTTCTCGATATAATGAAGCAATTTCATGCGGTTCAAGCCCTAATATATCTTTTCGAATACTCCTTGTTAAAAAAATGGCTCCAAATACCCCAGGCAAGAGCACAAGAAGGGCAATATAACTTAATTTGAAGAGTTGATGGGCTGTCGCTTGGTCGATATCTCTTTTTAAAAATTCGACGCTGACGGTCCCAATAATTTCTTCATGACTGCCTGTTTCTTTCATAATCGGGGCACTGCCTCTGACAACGGTTTCACCATCAGAATCACCCGTTGATATGGAAGTTCCTCCAAATAGCAGTGTACTTCTTCCTTCCGACACACTGATGGTTTTCCCTACATCCTCATGATTCGTATGAAAAAGAACCTTTCCTTTTTGATTGGTGATAAAAATGGCATGCGCTCTTACTTGCTCCTTCATTTGCTCAAGCACAGCCTGTTCTTCATTTTGCGAATCTCCCGTGGCCACCGATGTTTTAATGGGCGGCATATAAGATATCGTTCTAGCAGTTTGCACCGCCAGCTGTTCAGCTTGACTCTGCCTTTCTGATGTCTGCAAAAAACCAAAACAAATGGTCAATAAGGCAATAACAACAAGTAAAAGACCAATAATTAACCCCAAAATTTTTGTTTGTAAAGTGACTTTCCTTTTGCCCATCCTCACCGCCACAACCCCTAATTCAGTAGATTCACCCGAATAGACTCTAAGAAAATCATATCATTTTTTCTCATGAAGTTAAGAGAAAATTCACACAGACAAAAAAGGATGACTCAGTATTGAGTCATCCCTGTGTGCCTATTACGTGATGGATAAACCAGCACTTGCATAGCCTGCTACAGTATTCACTAAGGAAAGACCAGTAGCTGTTGCCGAGAATACGACAAGCAATCTTGTTTGCGGTGTGACTGGTACACTTAAACCAGTAGCGATACCGTTTGAAATAGCCCCTATCGTTAAAATACCGGTTAACGCCGGTGCCAATGTAACGCTCGCTACTTGAGTGAAGCTGTTATCTGGTGTTGGTGAAGCAAACAGACTAGCAGTTACAGTAATACTCGTGCCAACTAAAGAAAGGGCTGCAGTCGTGCTAAAATAGCCAGCAAATGACGTAATGGTTCCAGCTCTTGGAACGGAGAATGCCATGTTTAACAATGTTCCTGCTGCTCCGGTTAAATCAATGATTCCTCCTACAATACTGACACCTGTCGCCGAGTTACCGAATCCGACCAAGCTAGATGTTCCAACTAGACCGCCTGCGATTGTGGTTAAAACAGCTGGCGTACCAGATGCAAATGGAATAATCGCACTTGATCCTGTCACACCTGTTGCACCGGTTGCGCCCGTGGCTCCGGTTCCTGTAGCCCCTGTTGCACCGGTCGCTCCCGTGGCTCCGGTTACTCCGGTTGCTCCCGTGGCTCCGGTTACTCCGGTCGCTCCCGTATCTCCCGTGGCTCCTGTGGCTCCGGTTACTCCGGTTGCTCCCGTGGCTCCGGTAGCGCCAGTTGCTCCGGTTACTCCGGTCGCTCCCGTATCTCCCGTTACACCTGTGGCTCCGGTTACTCCAGTCGCTCCCGTATCTCCTGTTGCACCTGTAGCTCCGGTTACTCCGGTCGCTCCTGTATCTCCCGTTACACCTGTGGCTCCGGTTACTCCAGTCGCTCCCGTATCTCCCGTTGCACCCGTGGCTCCAGTTACTCCGGTCGCTCCCGTATCTCCCGTTGCGCCTGTCACACCTGCGGCTGCCAATAACGTATAATCTGGAGACGTATCTGGTGTGCCAGTTGGTGGTGCTGTATTTACGATATAAGTTCCACCTTCATATGTCACCACTTGACCTACTGGATAGGTTGGAGCTGTTGCTGGGTCAAATGCCAAAATACCAGCTAACCCTACTCCGGTTGCCCCCGTATCTCCCGTTGCACCTGTGGCTCCGGTTACTCCAGTCGCTCCTGTATCTCCCGTTGCGCCAGTGGCTCCGGTTACTCCAGTCGCTCCCGTATCTCCTGTTGCACCTGTAGCTCCGGTTACTCCAGTCGCTCCTGTATCTCCCGTTACACCTGTGGCTCCGGTTACTCCAGTCGCTCCCGTATCTCCCGTTGCGCCAGTGGCTCCGGTTACTCCAGTCGCTCCCGTATCTCCTGTTGCACCTGTAGCTCCCGTAGCGCCAGTGGCTCCGGTTACTCCAGTCGCTCCCGTATCTCCTGTTGCACCTGTAGCTCCGGTTACTCCAGTCGCTCCCGTATCTCCCGTTACACCTGTGGCTCCGGTTACTCCAGTCGCTCCCGTATCTCCCGTTGCGCCAGTGGCTCCGGTTACTCCAGTCGCTCCCGTATCTCCCGTTGCACCCGTGGCTCCAGTTACTCCAGTCGCTCCCGTATCTCCCGTTGCACCGGTCGCTCCAATTGCTCCTGTCGCTCCGGTTGCGCCTGTATCTCCGGTGGCTCCTGTCGCTCCGGTTCCTGTGGCTCCTGTGGCACCCGTTGCTCCTGTGGCTCCTGTCGCTCCGGTTGCGCCGGTATCTCCGGTGGCTCCTGTCGCTCCCGTTCCTGTTGCTCCTGTGGCACCCGTTGCTCCTGTGGCTCCTGTCGCTCCAGTTGCGCCGGTATCTCCGGTGGCTCCTGTCGCTCCCGTTCCTGTTGCTCCTGTGGCACCCGTAGCTCCGGTGGCTCCTGTCGCTCCGGTTGCGCCTGTATCTCCAGTAGCGCCGGTCGCTCCCGTTCCTGTTGCTCCTGTGGCACCCGTAGCTCCGGTGGCTCCTGTCGCTCCGGTTGCGCCTGTATCTCCTGTAGCACCGGTCGCTCCTGTTCCTGTGGCTCCTGTTGCGCCCGTTGCTCCTGTGGCTCCTGTCGCTCCGGTTGCGCCTGTATCTCCTGTAGCACCGGTCGCTCCTGTTCCTGTGGCTCCTGTTGCGCCCGTTGCTCCTATGGCTCCTGTCGCTCCGGTTGCGCCTGTATCTCCTGTAGCACCGGTCGCTCCTGTTCCTGTGGCTCCTGTGGCACCCGTGGCGCCCGTATCTCCCGCAGCTGCTAACAATGTATAATCTGGAGACGTACCTGGCGTACCTGTTGGTGAAGCTGTATTCGCCACATACGTACTTCCATCAAATGTCACCACTTGACCTTCTGGATAGGTTGGGGCATCCGCTGGATCAAATGCCACGATACCGGTTAAACCTACACCGGTGGCGCCTGTTGCGCCCGTTGCTCCTGCTGGACCCGCTGGGCCAACTGGACCCACTGGACCTGCCGGACCTGCTGGGCCTCTCCTTCCTCTTCCCCCTGGCGGTCCTTGAATGACACACACACAAGGATCTTTTCCACAGCATGGATTTTTTACTGGTTTCCTTGGTTTGTCTGATTTACCTTTCTTACAACTATCACATTCCCAGCCATCATCCTTATACGCATCATACCAGCTTCCTTTTTGGTAGTGGTCGGTCGAATGAGTTGGGTATATCTTTCCGCATTGTCTACATTTTCTCATAGAATCACCCCCATCCATCGTATTCATCATGATCGATAAAGGTGTATGTACAATTTTATTTTTATCAAAAAATTTGAAAGGCCTTGCACTCTACGTACAAGGACCTCTCTCCATCGTTAAAATGTCATCGTCATTTTTAAATCTTTTCCTACCATACTATATTCAATATCCGCTGGACGGATCGCCTTTTTTAGTTTTTTCACACCTTCTCCTTCAAAAAAAGTAGGTGCATCTTTCCCTCCGATTAATAAAGGTGCCATATAGATAACAGCTTCGTTCACAAGTGATGCTTCTAAAAATGACGCACTCACACTGCCCCCTGCCTCTACAAGCACTGACATCACAGAGCGCTTCTTCAACATGTGTAACACAGCCTGAAGATCTGTCCGGTGTTCTCCGCTTGTGACAAATACTTGATGACCTTTTTGTATCAACTGTTGATACTTTTGATGATCATAATCTTGTGATGTACAAATTATGGTTTCTGCCCTATGATCTGTTAAGCATTTGGCATGAAGCGGTATCCTTAATGTTGAATCTAAAATGACACGAATGGGCTGATGGTTGAATGAATCCTTTACAATTAAGCCGGCATCATCTTGAATAATCGTTTCCACTCCTGTCAGCACCGCATCTGCTTCTTGACGTAAGCGCTGCACTTCTGTTCTCGCTTCTATTCCAGTGATCCATTTGCTTTCTTGCTCAGCCGTGGCAATTTTCCCATCTATCGAAATAGCTGATTTTAAGACAACATATGGAAGGTTTGTTTGCATCAAATGAAAAAAAGGAGCATTTAAACGATCTGCTTCCTGTTTACATATCCCTTGCTCCACTTCAATTCCAGCCTTTTTCAAAAAGGCAATTCCTTTACCTGCAACAACCGGATTCGGATCTTGGGTGGCAATCAGCACTTTCTTCACTCCACTTTTGATGATCGCTTCGGTGCAAGGGCCTGTTTTTCCGTGATGTGTACAAGGTTCGAGTGTCACATACATGTCAGCTCCCTTCGCCTTTTCTCCTGCCATTTGTAGCGCATGAATTTCAGCATGAGGCTCGCCAGCCTTCATGTGCGCACCAATCCCAACGATCTCACCGCTCTGAACAATCACTGCACCAACAAGCGGATTGGGTGAGGTTTGTCCTTTCATCGCCTTCGCGTTGGCAATCGCCAGCTTCATATAAAAAACATCGTCTTTCATCTCGGGCTCCTTTCTTCTCTCAAGGGAAAGAACTCCTTCAGAAAATGAAGGAGTTCTATTCTCATGTGCTATACTTTCTCAAGCCGTTTCTTTTCAGATCGATCATAGTAAGGCAAGGAATAAAACAGTTTATATGATGCTCGTTGTTTACAAAAACAGCATTTGCGACATTCATATTTATTAATGAGGAGCACATGCGGACAATTGAGTACAGTCAGACCTTTTTTCATATGTTCCTTGCAAACACTTATCATGAGAATCCCCCGCTTACATTCTTTTTCTTAATGAGAGATTACTTCTTTCGGAAATTGTTCAAATAAGCGCAGTACTTCCGTATGTGTGCCATCTTCTCGAATATGATAAATACCACCGTCATATGAGCTTGCATACACATCATTTCCTAGTTGTCTAATGGCACTAATACCATTCTTAGCAATTCGAATCGGACCTGTATTGACATCTAGCTCTGGATTCCAGACCACAATATACCCCCAATAGTCTCCGCTCACAATATAGCCAGAGTCTGTCACAGTGATGGATTTAATGGAATATTGATGCTCGTTGTGCTGATTTAAAATTCTGCCTGTATGCAAATCAAACAATCGGACGTTTTTATCCCGGCTGACAATGGCAATACGATCTCTTTTGCTATCAATAAATACATCATTTAACAGCTCTGTCGCCCCGATATATTCTGCTGTTAAGGACAAACTCTTTTTATCGAGAAGACAGATGGTTCCTTCAACTGCCGCTGTGATGATATGATCTCCTTCTACCTTTAATGCTTTGACCGCGCAATCATGTGCTTTAGAACGGCCGATTTCCTTTAAGTGTTCAGTCGAAATGACATGCACATAACCGCCATAAGTGCCGATATAAAATTGACGATCCTCCTCATGGAAATACACACTATTGACAGGACCTGTGTTGAGATCAAAAGAGACCATTTGCTGCAATGACTCGTGTACAATATGCACCTGACTCGCATGATCGCCCCATGCATAATAGCTTCCATCCCGAGCAACAGCCACTCCATTTGTGAGAACACCTGTTGATTTTGCGATTTCGATTCCATTTTTTCTGAATTTTCCGTCATCTGATGCAGTGATAATATCACCCGCTTCAGTCAACGCAATATCATTAATAGAAGGTGTCGCCAATTCCTGCTCATCAGAGATCACTTTTCCTTCTTGAATGGACCATTCACAATACGTTTTCCCAAAGCTGGCTCCTAAAATGGCTTGCTCGTCTTCTGTCCAAACAAGCGAGCGCTCCCATTGATATTTATGAGGCAGCAACGTATCAATTAAATCACCGGTTTCATAATTCCACAGCTTAATTAGATGGTCATAACCCGCTGTAAGCAAGTAGTTACCGCTCGGTGAAAAATTCACACGTTTCACACCCTGTAAATGAGCTTTAATGATTTTTTTCTCCTGTAATGTAGCGGCATCATAAATGATAACTGTGCCATCATCTCTGCCAAGGGCGAATACTTCTTTTTGATTGCTGCCGCTGATGGTATCCAGCTCATAATCAAACGGGCCAATTTCACCTACAATTTCTCCTGTTTCATAGATCCATACAAGGACATAGCCATCGTCACCAGTTGTATAAGCTTTATCCTCATGAATCCATACAGCTAATACATCCTTGCTATGTCCATGAAATTCTCTTAAAATGGCTCCCGTTTCAATATCCCAAACTAAGCATCTTCTGTCTCTGGACACTGATACAAGAAGCGTATCCTGCTTTGCAAATGCGACAGCTTCCACATCATCCGCATGACCATATAGCGTACGAATTCTTGTATGTGTGCCAGTATCATATAATTGAATGGTATAGTCTGACGATGCACTCGCTAAATACGTTCCATTTTCCGAAAGGGATAAAGAGTTGATGATATGCTCGTGACTGCCAATGAATGTTCCTTCTCCCGTGGCACGGTCCCATTTATAAATACAGCGATCATAGCCACCTGTGTAGACAATTTGGTCATGCTGAGTTGATAAAACGGATGTAATCGGTCCTCTATGCATGGTTTTACACTCCCACCTTTATATGTTGTTTTTGACGAGTAACTACACGAAAACCAGTAAATCGAAAAACAGGGTCTGGGTGTTTCCCGTGTCTTCTTGCGACTCTGCATAAATCTCCGCCTCTTGCGAAGGAGCCACCTTTTAAAATGTAGTAATCACTGCCGAGTGTCTCGGTTAAATCATCTACAACCTCAATTCCGCCTTCATATATGTGATACTTGGTGTTGACCCATTCTTCGACATTGCCACCCATATCATATAGTCCAAATAGAGATCTTCCTTTTTCGTAATGACGGACAGGTGTCGTTTTTTCAATATTTGATTCGTGTGTATTACAGTAAGAGGGGTTAAACTCATCTCCCCAAGGATATTGATGTCTCGTATTGCCCCGGGCAGCATATTCCCATTCTTCCTCAGTAGGGATCGATACCTCATATCCAAGCTTCCCGCTCAGCCACTGACAAAATGAGAAAGCTTCCTCGATGTCCATGCCCCAAGCTGGATGGTCTTTTCCCCCGCCAAGCTCTAGGTTCGTCAAGCTCTCTGGATAAGGCTTTCCTGTCTCGTCACAATAGCTTTGATACCATTCATTGGTGACGACCGTATCTGAGATGAAAAATTCACTCATATACGGCTGATAAGATGGAAATTCTTTGTACAGCCATTTTTGAAATTTTTTCTCACGGCCATAGGCTGGATTCAGAAGTTTGTCCTTCCAAAATTCTGATGCCTTTTTCATATCTTCTTCATTACTTCCAATCGTCGCATAGCCGCTTGGGATTTGAATCCAATTGATATCAGGTTTCACGCTTTTCTCCCGCCTTCTTTAAATAAACTCATCTACTGATTAATTAATTTCTTCTCATCGACCATATGCCCTGATGCTGCTTTTGCCTTTAAATACGCCTCATTATAGAGAGAGGCTTCTACCGTATGATCAAACCGTAAAACCGGAAGACCGTAAGCAGCAATGGAATCGACTTTATCTGGATTATTGGTTAAGAGATGCAATGGTTTCCCTTTGTTTAAATAGTGCAAGACAGCCGCTGCTTCCTCGTAATGCCGATCATCATCTCCGCAGCCGATCAACCTGTTCGCCTCAAATGTATCCAGTTTCATTTCCTGTAATTTATACGTGAAGGCTTTGGCCATTAGCCCAATAGAGCGCCCTTCTTGATTGGCCATATACACAAGCATGCCTTTTCCGTAATCGGTGATTTTTTTTAGCGATGATGCAAGCTGTGGACCGCAATCACATTTCAGTGACCCAAACACATCCCCTGTTTGGCAGACACTATGAATTCGCACAAGCGGCGGCACTTCATTTTCAAAGTCGCCAAAAAGGAGACAAGAGGAAAATGTTTGCTGCTCGGTACTCATTTGTACAATAGACTCAACCGTTGGCGTTGTATCAGCTTCTACAGACGCAAAGGCATACCATGTAAACTGCACTTCTTCATGTTCAATAGAGATCGGCAGGTTCACTGGCCCCACGAGCAAATAGTGTTTTTCTTGAAATGTAAAATGATGAATCATTGATTGTAGTTCAGCTACAAACTTGTTCATTTGTCTCCCCCTATTCATCACTGCACCCCATTGAACTCTCTCAGCGCAGTGATGGCGTGATGAATATGTGTATGCACTCCCTTTGCATCCTGAGCACCGGTTCCAGCTAGAATCATGGCTCAGGAGAAATTTCCTGTCATACTGGCTGAATAGATGTGCGATGCCAATCATCCATCAGTACCTTTTATAAAGACTCTTTTAGACTGTCACTTGTCCAGTACAAAGGAGCAGAAATCGAGCTTCATACGCTGTATTCTCTGTAAGAGAGCAACACCATTTGATGATTCTTGAATGGAAACTGACATGCTCTTTCTCTAAAAGAATATCTCTGCTAGCTTCGAGCTGCTTTCTCCTTTACTAGAAGCTCTGGTCCTTCAAATGCACGTCATCCGGTTGTACCATTTGATTGGATGAATAGTCCGTACTTCAATTCAGCTACATTGATTGAAGCATGACACCCGCCTAGGTATGCACCAAGAACCATCACATCAAACATCGCGTTTATCCTCCTTTGCACTAGATTTTGACAGCAATGACATGATGCTGGCTGATCCCAGCCTTCGCTTGTAATGGTGTAATCGAAACGAGCTCAAGTCCTGATGTACAAATCTTTTCTCCAAGCTGAGTATCTGAGAATGAAAAATGGAAGCGTCCATCTTCTCCGATTAAGCCTGTTTTCCACTCTTCTCCCCATACAACAAGGGAAAAGACACCACCTTCATGAAGCAGCGAGGAAATCTGCTTTAAGTATCGTTCGTGGTCATCAGGGTGCTGATGGTGAAAGCAGCCATGATCTAAAATCAAATCAAACGTCAGCTCGCGCCCTTGATCCATTGACCAGGACATAAAATCTTGATGATAAAAATGGACAGGAACCTCTTTTCTCTTCTTTAATCCTTGCCATTCCTCATGCTCATAAAGGTCAATGCCGGTATATGCCGACAGTCCTTGTAAATGTTCAAGAGCCCGTCCATTCCCGCATCCGATATCCAGCACAGAAGCAAGTGCATCCTTTTCCCTGGAACGCCATGCCTTGAGAGACATCACAGCAGCGTCTGTTAATGATGGATCAGTGGACCACATATCTGTTCTTTGCTCATAGTGTTCTTGAAAAGCCATGCGCATTTTCTCTAAATACAACCCGCTGTCTTCATGATACAAAGCCTTTTTCATCACGTGACCTCCTTCAATTCACAATCACCTTTCCTAACAAAGGTGGTTTTCAAGCAAAAAGCCTTATGATAAAATGAAAGATGGATTTTTTAGGAAATCTGTTTTCTGAAAAAGGAGAGAAGCATCCCACATGTCACTCTTCTTTTTCAGCACTCATCTTCACATACAACCCCAGCCATTCAACTGTTACAGCGCCTTAGTTTGTTATACATTTTCTTCATATGGGTTCACCTCCTTAACAGCGTTTAGAAAGCGTTTTCTTTATGATGATCCTCTGAATATTACCATTGAGAAATAGGCATAGTAGAAAAACGAATCTACCATTCTAAGCTATCTATCATTCATTTCTTTTTGTCTAATAGATATTTCTTCAGTATCGCTTTGCCCCAGAAGTGCTCTTCCTTAGGTCTTAATGCATCATCCTTTACAGAATTGATCCTGAAATCCACCTATCAAAAATTTAACAACTAATTCCATAATGACTTGATTAAGCCAAATATATTGTTTTTAGATTATTTTGTCAACAAATTATTTCCTAAACATTAGAATGATTTTCTAATTGAAAATACAGGTATATTTCGTGGTTTTTTGACCTTAAAACACTTATTTCTACACAAAAATATAACTTAAACCAATAGAACTAAGAAATTTATCTACTAAATTACACAAGATTTTTATTTCATTTTGAGATAAAAATAAAGATATCATAATTATTTCCCGAGTGGTTTTTTGTGATATTTTCACTACTTTTTTCATTTTTTTGATGGTATCCTTTGATATTTCTATATTTTCAATTAGACATTTTACTGTTTATCCCAATTTTTTAACCTTCCTTAATATAGTGAAAAAGACAGATGGTAGATTTTAATTATCGCAGCATGAAAAAAAGCCCCTTACAAAAGTAAGAGGCTTTCAGCGTGTAGACAAACCCTCGCATTCTTTGTCAGTCCTGCGCGCTGGTACTCACGAATGACAAATTCGCTCCGCGCCAGTGCTCGTCCTTCCTAGACTGCAAAGGTTTTCTATCACGCTGAAAAGAAGACAAAGGGCTAAAATCAAGTTCATTTTAGCCCTTTGTCAACAATCTGAAAAAAAGCCCCTTACAAAAGTAAGAGGCTTTTTACGATGGCGTTTATGCCCAATTTTTCACTTTTTCATGGTCAGTCACAAAGAGAAGAACTTTTCCTTCGTCTAAATGTTCTTCAAATGTCTCAGCTTCTTCTTTTGAGAAACCAATTTCGTGAATCTTATTGCGGAGTTCATCTCCCTTTTTGCTAAAGATGTTTCCAACCGCATGCTTGAGTCCAACTTCTTTTGGACCTATCGTATTGGCATCTGTGTTACTTGCAATACGCTCAGTTCGATCATCGTCATGGGACAGAACATAAATGTCCTCTCTTGCAACACCGAGTTGTTTTAATTGCTCCACATCTCTTTGAAGTGTTTCATCATTTGAATACTCTCTTACAACAGGTTTCATTTATTATTCCTCCTTTAACGTCTTACGAATCTTTTACCCGTCACTTTTGTCATTAAACCTTCCTCCAGCACATCCATTTTTACTCTGTGAACTTAGTGCGTCTATGGACTTATTTTTGACAAAAAGACTGTGAATATGACTAAATTTTCTGAAAAATTGTATTCATTCCTTGTCATTTGTTGTACAATTCTTATACTGGAGGCTAGAAATGGGGTGGAGCTGATGTATTATTTTTCAGCTGAGCAGCAGTTTAATGCATGGGTTGTCAGTGATTTGGTGAAACAGCTTTTTCAAAAATGGAATCCTGAAGAATCAAAAGCAAAGCCGCTTACTTTGTTTGCTGAACAGCACTTTCACATCTGCATCGATTATCTCTTTTCTATTATTATTAACATTGGAGATATCGAGTCAATCGAACAAGATCCACAAGACCTGTTGTCCTCATATTTAAATATCCTTTTTCCTTTTGTGACGCACGATATGATGAAAGCCTCCATGCAAAATGCAAATGAATATTTGTTAAAAGAACGTGATGCGGATGAGTATCAACTGTTTGGTTGTCTCCCGCCGCTCCTTTCTGTCTCTCTTCAAAAAAAGTAGTCCCCTTCTTTTAGATGGTGGCTACTTTTTTGTATGTGCTTGGAAAAGACCGTATGTTTTGAACGAAAAGAAGCATCATGTTAATGTAAATCTAGGTTGCAAGTGAAAGGGAGGATTTGACATGAGTCAACAAAAACAAATTCAATTAGCAAAACGTCCAAAAGGGTTACCTACTAAAGATGTTTTTCATTTTGAAACAGTTGATATACCAACGCCGCAAGATGGCGAAGTCTTGATTCAAACGAAATATGTGTCTGTAGATCCTTACATGAGAGGACGAATGCAAGATACAAAATCCTATACACCTCCGTTTAAACTCAATGAAGTGATCCAGGGTGGTGTGGTCGGAGAAGTCATCGAGTCCAAATCTCCTCAATTTGAGAAAGGTGATTTTGTACTTGGATTCCTTGGCTGGCAAGAATATTCTACTGCCAAAGCAGAGTCTCTGACAAAAATTGATCCATCCATTGCGCCGTTATCTTATTACTTAGGGATTTTGGGCATGCCAGGACAAACCGCCTATTTTGGACTTCTTGCGATTGGTCAGCCAAAAGAAGGCGAAACGGTTGTCATTTCTGGAGCCGCAGGTGCCGTTGGTTCTGTTGTCGGACAGATTGCTAAAATCAAAGGTGCCCACGTCGTTGGAATTGCCGGATCTGATGATAAACTGGCTTATTTAAAAGAACTGGGCTTTGATGAAACCATTAATTATAAAACAACAAATGATTTAGATGACGCCATTGCAAAAGCCTGTCCAAACGGTGTCGATGTGTATTTTGACAATGTGGGCGGCGACATCTCTGATGCTGTAATGAATCATTTGAACCGTTTTGCACGTATTCCAGTCTGCGGCGCCATTTCTTCTTATAACATTAGTGCAAGCGAAGACATTGGCCCTCGTGTGCAAACAAAACTCATAAAAACAAGTGCATTGATGCAGGGCTTCATTGTTGCCAACTACTCTGATCGTTTTGAAGAGGCGGCAAAAGATCTCGCACAATGGGTAAAAGAAGAAAAACTCACATATAAAGAAACAATCATTGAAGGCTTTGACAACATTCCAGATGCATTCCTTGGACTATTCAAAGGGGAAAATGTCGGAAAACAACTTGTCAAAATTTCATAACAAAAAAGGACCCTGCCAATTATGGAGGGTCCTTTTCTTATGCCTGCTTGGGCGCAAGGTGCAGCTGGCCTTGCTTATACACGATTTCTTCGAGCGTAAGATTCAACTTTTTCGCCATTTTTTTCAGCATTGATTGCTCTTGAGGTGTGACAAGACTGATGACTGCGCCTTCTTTTCCTGCGCGTCCGGTTCTGCCTGAACGGTGGATGTAGCCCTCTTCATTTGGCATATCTGCATGAATCACATATGGCAGATCATCAATATCGATTCCTCTTGCTGCAATATCTGTTGCAAGGAGGAGCGGGAATTCACGCTGTTCAAACGCCTTTAAGATGACAGCACGCTCTGCTTTTTTCGCTTCACTGTGAAGCACACCAAGGTCGACATGGTGATACGCTAATTTTTCTGCATAAATGCTCAAATTCGTAATATCTCGCACAAACACAAGCGCCTGCATGTCCTCAAGCCGTGATAGCTTTTGCAGCAGTTTCACTTTGTCACGCTGATCACATAACAGATAATAGTGACCCACTTTCTGCGCTTCTTCCTCGCTTCTAGCAATTTTCAATACTTCTGGTTCAGATGTCATTTCTTTGATCAGCTGAACGGTTTCTTCTTTCAATGTTGCAGAAAAACAAAGGATTTGTCTTTCTTTTAATGTGGACTTAATGATCCCTTGGATCGTTTTCATATGCTCTGGCACAAGAAGCTGATCTGCTTCGTCTAATACAATCGTTTTGACTTCGTGCATTTTCAGTTTCTTGATTTTGATTAACTCTTGTACGCGACCCGGTGTCGCCACCACGATATTCGGGTGTTTTTTTAGCTTTTCCTGCTGCTTCTTGATATTTGCCCCGCCTATTAAGGAAATAGCTTTGATGTCTGAACCTTGTTTGAACTCTTGCACGACATCAAAAATTTGCATCACAAGCTCTCTTGAAGGTGCCAAGATTAAGACTTGCGGGTGTTTGATACTCACATCAATTTTATTTAAAAGCGGCAGAACATACGCAAGGGTCTTCCCTGTTCCAGTCGGTGATTCTGCGATCACATCGCGTTTTTCCGTAATCCACTCTGCTGTTTGTTCTTGTATCGCTGTTGGCTTCTCAAAGCCAGCCGCTTCAAAGTTCTTTTGAATAAATGGCTTTGCTTCTTTCAAAAATGCCCAATTTTCCGTCATGTTGATCTCCTTTATCCTCATTCAATCTATCCTTTAGTATCTCAAAATCAGCTTTGAAACGCAATTTTTCTTTTGATGCTTTTATCGAGCCGGACAGTTCGATATAATCATGAGAGGCACTAGCCGTTTTGAATCTATTTGAGGTGTAAAAAATGATATTATCTGTTAAAGATTTAAGTCATGGCTTTGGCGACAGAGCCATTTTCCACGAAGTCTCCTTCCGGTTATTAAAAGGCGAGCATGTCGGCTTGATCGGCGCCAACGGTGAAGGAAAGTCAACGTTTATGAATATTATTACTGGCAAGCTTGAGCCAGATGCAGGAAAGGTCGAATGGGCAAAAAATGTCCGTGTCGGCTACCTCGATCAGCATACCGTGCTTGAAAAAGGAAGAACCATTCGTGAAGTCCTTCAAGATGCATTCCATTATTTATTCTCGATGGAAGCCTCAATGAATGACATTTACGAAAAAATGGGTGAAGCAGATCCTGATGAGCTAGAAAAGCTTTTAGAAGAAGTAGGCGTCATTCAGGATGCCCTGACGAACAATGATTTTTATATCATTGATTCCAAGGTAGAGGAAATTGCAAGAGGTCTTGGGTTGACAGATCTCGGGCTCGATCGTGATGTGACAGAGCTGAGCGGCGGACAGCGTACAAAAGTACTGCTTGCGAAATTGCTGTTAGAGAAGCCTGAAATTCTTCTTCTTGACGAGCCGACCAACTATTTAGATGAACAGCATATTGAGTGGCTGAAGCGCTATTTGCAGGAATATGAAAATGCGTTTATCCTCATTTCACATGATATTCCGTTCCTAAACAGTGTCATTAACTTGATTTATCATGTCGAAAATCAAGAACTCACGCGCTACGTTGGTGATTATGATCAATTTAAACAAGTGTACGAAGTGAAAAAGCAGCAACTAGAGGCAGCGTATAAAAGGCAGCAGCAAGAAGTGGCTGAATTAAAGGATTTTGTCGCGAGAAATAAAGCACGTGTCAGTACTCGAAATATGGCGATGTCTCGTCAAAAGAAACTCGATAAGATGGACATGATTGAATTAGCAGCGGAAAAACCAAAACCAGAATTCCACTTTAAACCTGCACGTACATCAGGGAAATTGATTTTTGAAACGAAGGATTTAGTCATTGGGTATGACGAACCACTTTCTCGTCCATTGAATTTAAAAATGGAACGCGGGCAGAAAATTGCGTTATACGGTGCCAACGGTATCGGAAAAACGACACTGCTCCGAAGCCTGCTTGGAGAAATTTCCCCCATTTCTGGTGAGGTGGAACGCGGAGAATTCCTGCATATTGGCTACTTTGAGCAAGAAGTAAAAGAGCAAAACAGCAACACTTGTATCGAAGAGGTGTGGAGCACCTTCCCATCGTACACACAATATGAAGTCAGAGCTGCCCTTGCCAAATGCGGTTTAACGACAAAACATATTGAAAGCCGTGTGTCTGTTTTAAGTGGTGGTGAAAAAGCGAAGGTCCGCCTTTGCAAGCTCATTAACGAAGAAACCAATTTGCTTGTTCTCGATGAGCCGACAAACCACTTGGATGTCGATGCAAAAGAAGAATTAAAGCGCGCGTTAAAAGAATATAAAGGCAGCGTCCTATTGATTTCCCACGAACCTGAATTTTATCAAGATGTGGCTACTGAAACTTGGAATTGCGAATCCTGGACAACCAAAGTATTATAAAGACAAAAAAGCCTTATATCGTTTGCAGATATAAGGCTTTTTTCTATTAATGACCTGCCTGGATATTCACCAAATGCTTACGGCCAAGAAGCAGGATGACCAATCCTAAGAGAACAACAGCCGCCCCTACATAATAAGGGGTGCTTGCTGTGTAAGTTTCAGCGAGTACTCCTGCAATCCAAGGCGCAATCGCACCACCAATAAATCGTACAGCACTGTATGAGGATGATGCAATTGAACGCTCAACAGGAGCTGATCCCATCACAGCCGTCGTCAGCACCGTATTGATCATGCCGAGAATTCCCCCAGCAATGACAATACCGCAAATGACCACGACCACATGTGATGTCCATATTCCAATGCCGAATAAAATCACAGCAAACGAAGCGAAGAGAACAACAAGAGCTGTTAATGTACCCAATTTGCGATGAATGACCGGCGCTGAGAAGACAGATGTCACAGCCAAAAATAATCCCCATCCAAAAAAGACATAGCCAAGACCATGCTCATCAAGATGAAGCACAAATGGCGAATAAGCTAGAAGAACAAAGAATCCAAAGTTATATAAGAAAGCAGCAGATGCCATCGTTAAAAGCCCCTTATATTTCAAGGCTCCAACAGCTTCAAATAACTTCACCTTTTTCTGCGGCTTTTGCATCGGTGGAAGCATAAACGTAATGGCTAAAAGAGCAACGAGCATTAACACTGCCACACCAAAGAATGGCCCGCGCCAAGAGATCGTCCCAAGCTCTCCGCCAAGCAGCGGTCCAACCGAAATCCCAAGACCTAGTGCAGCCTCGTATAAAATAATGGCCTTCGCACTTCCTCCAACAGACACGCCGACAATGACAGAGAGAGCCGTTGAAATGAATAAGGCATTCCCAATGCCCCATCCGCCTCTAAAACCAATTAATTCATTAATGGTTGAAGAAGTACCGCCTAAAGCAGAAAAGACAATAATAAAGATGAGTCCTAATAATAACGTCCATTTGGCACCAATACGACTAGAAATAAAACCGGTAAAAAACATCACAAAGCCGGTGACAAGCAAATAGCTCGTAAATAAAAGAGACACCTGACTTGGAGATGCATGTAATTGTGATGCAATGGCTGGCAAAATCGGGTCTACAAGCCCTATGCCCATAAATGAAATCACACAAGCAAAGGCCACCGCCCAGACGGCCTTCGGCTGTCTAAGCAGACTCGTACGCTGTTTCAAAACTTCTTCTTCCTTCATTCCATCAGAACCTTTCCTACAGTTGTTTAACAAAATAAAATAAACACGCTGAGGTGTTTATTTTATTTTGTTGACAAAGAGCTAAAATGAACTTTATTTTAGCTCTTTGTCTTCTTTTTCAGCGTGATAGAAAACCTTTGCAGTCTAGGAAGGACGAGTACTGGAGCGGAGCGAATTTGACATTCGTGAGCACCAGCACGCAGGACTGACAAAGAATGCGAGGGTTTGTCTACACGCTGAAATAAACACGCTGAGGTGTTTATTTTTGTAATTGCTCAATGGCATGAGCCGCTCTTTCTTTCATCATTTCAAGATCCTTTTTAAAGGATTGAATCGTTTCTAGCTTTTTTGTAATCAATTGATGCTGTACAGTCAGCTGCGCATCAATATCTAACAGTTTCTCTAATCGTTCCTTCGGGTCAAGTGACAGCAAGTAGCCTTCTTTATTCAGCTCAAGCTGTTTTCCGATTTCCATAAACGATTGAAGCTCTTGTAAAGAAAAGCCAAGTACTTCTTTGGCCTGCATCACTTTCTCCAGTTCTTCCATGTCATCCTCTGAGTAAAGTCTGACACCGCCCTCTGTCCGCTTTGGTGCTGATAATAAACCAATCTCTTCATAGAAACGAATGGTCCGTTTCGTCAGACCGCTTCTTTTCGCCACTTGATCAATTTTCATCCATTCCATCACCAGTGCCTCCTGCTCATCAATTCATGTTTTATTATACACCTTTATGACCTTAACGTAAACGTTAATGTTTGATCACTTGATTTCTATTGTGGTTTGATGCAGAATAAATAGGAATCATTACGTTTTAAAGGAGGTACCCTATGCGTTCATTTCCATCCAAAAAAGAACGACACGCACAATTCGGTTCTGTCCCGCCAAGCGCTAGAACAAAACCTTGTCAAAAAGAGGATATGATAGACATCCAACAAACCGAACAGGACTTTTATTTTGATCTGGAACAGGTCGGAATTTGCCGTGTGTCGTACCCTGTACATATTTTGTCTAAAACGGCTCCACAGCACCAAACCTCTTCCGCTGATTTTACGCTGAGTACATATTTGCCAGCTCATCAAAAAGGCATTCATATGAGCCGTCTCACCGAGCAGCTTCACTCATTTTATGAGAGCGGAAAACCGGTTGATGTGGATTCCTTAAAAGAATTGACAGCACAGCTTGCCAAGCATATGAATCAGCCATCTGCCTCGATTCAAGTTTCCTTTCCGTGGTACATGGAAAAAAAGAGTCCCATCAGCGGAAAGTCCGGTTTGATGCATGCAGACGTGCAATATGACATCCACTTTCATGAAGAAAACGGATGGATTTGTTATATTGGCTGCACTGCTCAAGTGACAACGTTATGTCCTTGTTCAAAAGAAATCAGTGAATACGGCGCACATAATCAGCGCGGCACTGTATCGATTCAGGTAGAGCTGTTTGAACAAGGTCAACTCCCTGATGACATGAAAGCAGATCTACTGCAGATCATCGAGTCTAATGCGAGTGCGCCCCTTTACCCTGTACTCAAAAGACCAGATGAAAAACACGTGACAGAAGAGGCCTATGAAAATCCACGTTTTGTAGAGGATGTTGCGAGGTTAATTGCAGCAGAGCTATATGAACAAAACTGGATCAAAGGGTTTCAAATTGAGTGCCGAAATGAAGAATCCATTCACCAGCACGATGCTTATGCCAAATGTTCTTATCAAAAAAAACTGTAGAATGTCTCTACAGTTTTTTTGCCAATCTTTATTTTTCATTACTTTCTAATTCCTCAATCATCATCGACAGTTCTGTCCAGCGGTCCATTGCTTGTTCTAGTTCTTCAGCGACGGCTTTTTGCTTGTCCATCAGCTCTTGAATTTTCCCAAAATCACTGCCAGCCTCAGCAATGCTGGCTTCGAGCTGCTGGTGTTTGTCCTCTAGTGCTTGTATCCGATCTTCAATCCCATCCCATTCAAGCTGGTCCTTATAGGATAGTTTTTTCCTCTTTTTCGGTGCAGCTTCTACTTGTTTTTCAGCAGGTTTTGTCTCTGTTCGCTTCTGTTCTTTTTCTTGCTCCATGTAATCGCTGTAAGCACCTTGGAAGTGTGAAATACGTCCATTCCCTTCAAACACAAGCAGACGATGGACGACTCGGTCTAAGAAATAACGATCATGCGACACGGTGATGACTACGCCTGGGAACTGCTCCAAATAATCCTCTAAAATGCTGAGCGTCTCTGTATCAAGATCATTCGTCGGCTCATCTAAAAAGAGAACATTCGGCTCTTCCATCAATACCTTCAATAAATACAATCTGCGGCGCTCTCCCCCTGACAGCTTGCGGATAAACGTGCGCTGCATGGATCTAGGGAATAAAAATCTCTCCAGCATCTGCTCTGCTGTCACAATGACGCCATCTGCCGTTTTGACAATTTCAGCTGTTTCTTTGATGTAATCAATGATATTCAGCTCTTCATTCATTTCGTTATGGTCCTGCGTGTAATAGCCAATGCGGACTGTTTGTCCAATGGTCAATTGTCCATTCGTCGGTTCGATTTTACCCGCCAGGCAATTGAGTAAAGTCGTTTTGCCCACTCCATTCGGTCCGATAAATCCGATACGATCACCTGGCACGACTAAATCGCTGAACTGGTCCACAAGGGTTTGTCCAGCAAATGTGATGCTGATCTCTTCTGCCTCAATCACTTGTTTTCCAAGCCGGTGAGAACCGATCGCAAAATCAAGCTCTCCCTTTGCATCAGGTCCCTTTTGATCCTTCAGCTCTTCCACTCTGCCGATACGTGCTTTTTGCTTTGTTGTTCGAGCCTTTGCCCCTCTTCTCAACCATGCTAGCTCACGTCTAAGCAGGTTTTGACGTTTCGTTTCTTTTACTTGAGCTTCTGCTTCTCGTTCTGCTCTTTTTTCTAAAAAGACTTCATAATTTCCTTTATATGTGTAAAGCTGCCCCTGATTTAATTCATAAATCCGATTGGCGACACGGTTTAAGAAATAACGATCATGGGTTACAAGAATGACAGCCCCGCTGTATTGACTCAAATATCCCTCAAGCCATTCAATGGTTGCGTTGTCTAGATGGTTTGTCGGCTCATCTAAAATCAGCAAACCCGCAGGCTGGATTAAGTTTTTGGCGATCGCCACACGCTTTTTCTGTCCGCCTGATAACGCATGAACAGATCGGCTCACATCTTTGACGCCAAGCTTTGTCAAAATCGTTTTCGCCGAAAGGTTCGCATCCCATGCGTCGTCCTGATCCATTTTATTTTGCATACGCATAAGCGCTTCTTGTTTTGCCTCGTTTTGTGGATCATGCTCTAAATCAGCCAGCGCCTGTTCATAGGCTTTCATCGTTTGAATCATTGGTGCTGTTCCTGAAAAAATATAGTCGAGAATCGTTTCATCTCCGCTCATTTCAGGATCTTGCTCAAGAAATTCGATATCAAGTGTCCCTGCCTTTGTAATGTCGCCTTCCTCAAATGATTCAAGTCCTGCAATGACCTTTAAAAGCGTTGACTTCCCTGTTCCATTAGGTCCAATTAACCCGATGCGTTCCTTTGGTTCTATATGAAAAGAGATATGATCAAACAGCGTTTTTTCGCCATAGGTTTTATATAATCCTTCTACATTCAATAAACTCATTTTATCAGCCCTTACATAGATTCTTCCTTTATTTTAAATCAGCCAGTAGCAGAAAACTAGTTTTAAAAAAACCCGCTGCTGAAAAGAATGTTTCCTTTTGATGCTCGATACACTATGAAGAGGTGATCTAAAGATGATAACCATTAGTTTATGTATGATTGTGAAAAATGAAGAAGAGGTTTTGGCTGACTGCCTGTCTTCTGTTCAAGACATTGTAGATGAGATGATCATTGTTGATACAGGATCAACGGATCAAACAAAGGACATTGCTCACTCCTTTTCAGCAAAGGTACTCGACTTTGAATGGATCCAGCATTTTGCAAAAGCACGCAATTTCGCTTTTTCCCATGCGACAAAAGAGTATATCTTATGGCTGGATGCCGACGATGTCCTGCTTGAAGAGGATCAGCAAAAACTGCTTCAGCTCAAACAGACGCTTGATCCCGCAGTAGATGCCGTCTCGATGTTTTACCACGTTGGATTTAGTGAGGACGGTCAGGTGAATTTTAAATATAGAAGAAATCGGCTCGTCAAGCGTGCCTTGAACTTTCAGTGGTATGGGGCCGTTCATGAATTCCTTCAAGTGTATGGCAACATTTTTCCCGCTGATATCGCCGTCACCCATCAAAAGCGTAAGAAAACAACCGCCGGAGAGCCTGGACGCAATCTGCGCATTTATGAAAACATGCTTGCAAAAGGCGAAGAGATGACACCTCGTGATCTCTTTTACTTCGCCAATGAATTACGAGATAACAAGCAGCATGTGAAGGCGATTCGCTTTTATCACAAATTTTTAGCCACAAAACAATGCTGGATTGAGGATGAAATTCGCACATGCCAAAATTTAGCTGACTGCTATTATGCAGTCGGTTTTGAGGAAGCCGCCTTATCCTCCTTATTGCGATCCTTCTTATATGATCAGCCCCGTCCAGAATTTTGCTGCCGGATTGGGGATCATTTCAAAGCACAAAATAAACACAAAGCAGCGATCTATTGGTATGAGCAGGCACTGAAGGCACCTGAAATCGAAACAGCCTTTACACTGACACAATATAAAACATGGTATCCTCACCTTCAGCTTTGCTATTGTTATTATCAGCTCGGTGATTTGGCTCAAGCCAAAACCCATCATCTTGCATCCTCAGCCCATTACCCAACCCATCCGAGTGTGCTGTACAATGAAAAGATATTTGCTGAAGAAACGTAAATCTCCTGTTATCACATCCGCCTGTCAATGACGGCGGATGTCTTTTGATACACATTAGACTTTTGTGACATTTAACACTTTAGTGATTTAAAGCGTTTTTCAACCAATTGACTAAATTGTCATTTACGCATATACTAACATTCGTCTTACGAAAAGATTTATCCATTAGGAGGTCAACATGAGTTCTTTATTTAGAAAAAAGTCTCTCGATCAGCTCATGCTTGAAAGTCAAACGAAGCGGCTGAGCCGTTCTTTGAATACATTTGATTTAATCTTGCTTGGCATTGGCTGTGTGGTCGGGACTGGAATTTTTGTGATAACGGGGGTTGCGGCTGCGAAAGATGCGGGACCTGCGATTATTATATCTTTTATTTTGGCTGCGATCGCATGCGCACTTGCTGCTTTTTGCTATGCTGAATTTTCCTCGTCCATTCCAGTGTCAGGAAGTGTCTATACGTATTCTTACGCAACACTTGGAGAATTCCTCGCCTTTTTAATGGGCTGGGATTTAATGCTTGAATATGTTGTTGCGCTCTCTGCTGTGGCAAGCGGATGGTCATCCTATTTTCAATCACTGCTCAGTGGATTTGGTCTGCACATACCGAAGGCTTTATCGGCTGCACCCGGAGCCGCTGATGGGGCCATCTTTAACCTGCCAGGCGCACTCATTATTTTACTCATTACCTTTATTGTCTCAAGAGGCGTAAAAGAGAGCACAAAGCTGAATAACATCATTGTGCTCATCAAAATTGCCATTGTCCTCCTCTTTATCATTTCAGGCTTTGCTTACGTTAAACCTGAAAATTGGACACCTTTTATGCCAATGGGCTTCCATGGCGTGATTGCTGGAGCGGCCACTGTCTTTTTTGCTTACCTTGGATTTGATGCAATCGCTAATGCATCTGAAGAAGTCAAAAACCCGCAAAAAGCGATGCCGATCGGAATCATTGGTGCGCTCGGCGTTTGTACGATTTTATACATCGGGGTTTCATTTGTCTTAACAGGCATGGTTCACTATACGAAGCTGAATGTCAGTGACCCTGTCGCTTTTGCGCTTCAAGTGGTTGGCCTGAATAGTGTGGCAGGTATTATATCAGCAGGTGCCATTATCGGGATTACAACAGTGTTAATTGCCTTGGTCTATGCACAAGTTCGCTTAACCTTTGCGATGAGCCGAGATGGGCTCATGCCGAAAATCTTTTCAAACGTTCATCCAAAATCGAAGACACCGGTTGCCAACACTTGGCTGACAGGCGCTGTTGCGGCATGTATCGTTGGATTCGTCAACTTATCAACACTTGCTAATTTAGTCAGCATCGGTACACTTGCGGCCTTTACGGTGATCTCGATCGCTGTGATTATACTCCGGAAAAAACATCCGAATATGAAAACAGCGTTTAAAGTACCCTTTGTTCCTGTTCTTCCCATCATTAGTGCGGTCATTTGTATGATCTTGGCTGCTACACTGAAATGGGAGACATGGCGAGCCTTCCTCATCTGGGTAGCCATTGGTGTCGTTGTGTATTTTACCTATGCAAGACGCAAAAGCCACCTGAATCAAACACAATAGAAAAGAGACACGGGGAATCCCGGTCTCTTTTTTTGTTTAAATCACACTGTTTTTCACTGAATTCGAATCCACCATATCTGGATCGAGTACGCTTGAAATTGGAATGACAAGCGGTGAACAATCTCCATTGTCCTCACCAAAACCCTGGTTCAATTTCATCGAGAGAAAATAATCGATCTGCTGATAAGGTCCTAGCGTCAGTGATGCCCCCCGATCCATTGCATTGATTTTAAAAGCACCGACATTGACGACTGAGGGTGAGAATAACATCACACATCACTTCCTTGGAATAGGTTTAGCTGCTGGCGAAAAAGAGGCAGGTGAGTCCACTTGATCTCGATCATCTACATGGCTCTTTGTTCCGACAAAACCGCTGGCATCTCCAAAATTCTGTCCGTACCCCTGATTTTTTTTATCTGAGTTTTGCCACTCTGCTAACAAATTTTGTCCGACATTCACCGCCGACGCATTTTCAAAGGAATTAATTTTTAACATGAAAATATTAATATTGATATACGGAGTTGGTTGAACCACAGATAAACCTCCTTTTTATAGGTATATGCGAGCACCCATCAAGTATGTTAACAGGAGGTCTTCACATGGACTTCGAAAAAATGAAGCAGTGGATGGACATTGCCCAGCAAATGCATGGAGATGATTTTTGGAAAATGATATTCGATGATGAGCAAAGATCTCCCTTTATGGCAAATGGTCCGTCTCCCTTTACATTCTCGCAGCAAGATCAGCGAGGAACAGATGCATCGTTTCCACCAGTCGACATTGTGGAAACC
The DNA here is from genome assembly GCF_038003325.1 of Bacillus sp. FSL K6-3176. Lineage (NCBI taxonomy): Bacteria > Bacillati > Bacillota > Bacilli > Caryophanales > Bacillaceae > Bacillus > Bacillus sp. FSL K6-3176. Next base: position 715,359 of record NZ_JBBOOX010000001.1, on the reverse strand, counting down.
CCTACTGAATTTCAGTACTTAATTTATTTGCCTGGCTACCGGAAGGAAGATGTTCAGGTGCTGTCATATGGTGAATATTTAGTTGTAAAAGGACAGCGTTTTTCCTTTTTTAACGAACAGGATTTTCGCCAAAAACAAGGAAAGTATGGTCCGTTTGAAAGAAAAATTCGGCTCCCAGATATGATTCTTGGTCAAATGAATGCGGCTTTTAAAGACGGCGTGCTATATATTCGGTTGCAAAAAGATGAAGGAAAAGCAACTGCGATTATCATAGATGACGAATATTGATACTGACTGCGTCTATTAGATCACGATCATCAATCGTTTCAATCGGCAAGATCGTGATCACGCCATCGGCATTTTGTTCACCAAAACCATTGTTTCTTTTGATCGTCGAGCAGTGATTTCGTACGATCGTCGAACCGAATGTCATCGAGGACCCTGTACCAATCGTATTCGTCTTCATATGGGTAATCTGAATGCGTGTAGGCAGCATGCACTTCTCCCCTTTCATGTATCTCTATAAGTATATACCGGGCAGCTTTTCCATAGACTAGAGCAAGGCGAAAGAAAAGGTTGTGGTCCACTTGAAACATTTCATTCAATCACTCTTTAAAAAAACCGAAGCAAGTCCATCCCCATCTGTCGTCGAGCTGGAAAAAAGACTCACCGCTCTTGAGCAGAAAATGTCTGCACCTGCTCCGCCTGTCTCGGAGGATACGCACATTCACATTGAATCACTGCATGTGGACAAAATTGACTACCATTTAGAGTTTGGTGAGCTTTCCATTGATCAGCTTAAAGGCAGACTCAACATTGGAGCCACCTATTACACGCCAAAGGACCCGCACCTCAAAAAGGCAGCTTCAGTACCGAAGCCAAAAGAAACAAAAACACCAAAAGTCTCCATTCGATCAAAGTCTTCATCTCAGCACGACCGGAAGCCAGAAATAAACCGCAAGCACAATCGCTACAATACTGATCACATTTAGCCAAAAGCCAGCCTTGACCATATCAGATATTTTCAGCACGTCCGCACTAAAGACAGCCGCATTTGGCGGTGTGGAAATTGGCAACATAAACGCACATGAGGAAGCTAACGCAGCCGCAGCCATTAAGCCGTACGGCTCCATGCCAATTGCAAGTCCAAGCCCTACTGTAATCGGAATGATCATGTTCGCAACTGCTGTATTGGACATAATTTCGGTCATAAATAAAATAGAAGCCGTTAAAATAATCAGCAGCATGAGATACGACAGCCCATTTAAATGCTGTAAATTTTCCCCGATCCATCCTGTTAGATTCGTTTCCGCAAATCCTGTAGCGAGCGAAAGCCCGCCTCCAAACAAAAGCAAAAGCCCCCACGGCAACTGCTTCATATCCTGCCATTCTAGTATTCTCTCTCCATTTGTCGCTGGAATGAGAAATAACAGCATCGCCCCAAAGATTGCGATCGACGTATCCGAGACAGGAAGCCCGCCAAACAAAAAGATTTTAAAAATCCATAAAAAAGCCGTCATAAGAAAAATAGCAAAAACCCATTTTTCTTCTTGTTTCATTTTGCCTAAATCCTCTAAACCCTTCCGTATAAACGCCGCTCCCATTTCACCTGTGTGCTCTACCTTGAACTGTATCTTGGTCAAATACAGAAATAAGAGAATAAGCAGAACAGCCGCCACCGGAAAACCAAACAAAAACCATTCAAAAAACATAATTTCTCGATCTAACAACTTTTTTGACATCGCTGCAAAAACAGCATTTGGCACAGACCCAACGAGTGTCGCCAGTCCGCCAATAGAGGCTGAATAAGCGACTGATAATAGGATGCTTTTACTGAATCGGTCAAGAGATGCACCAGACAAAATATCGTTCGCCTTCACCTCTTTAATCACAGCCAGTGCCACCGGCAGCATCATCAGTGCTGTGGCTGCATTTGAAATCCACATAGATAGAAAAGCCGTTGCCATCATAACCCCTAATACAATGCGGTCACTTCTTGTGCCAATGATGTTTAAAATATGTAAGGCCATTCTTCTATGTAAATTCCATTTTTCAATAGCAATGGCAATCATAAATCCGCCCATGTACATAAAAACAATCGGGTCTCCATAAGCTCTTGATGTTTGCTCCATCGATAGCCCGCCAAGTGTTGGCAAAAGGATGATGGGCAATAAAGAGGTAGCCGGTATAGGCAAAGCTTCTGTGACCCACCATGTCGCAGTCCAAGCAGTAACGCCCAGTACCACTCTTGGTGCATAGGTCAATTCACTTTTTGGAATGAGCAAAAAAATAAGCAAAAAGAAGATCGGTCCAAGAACAAATCCAGTTAGATTCACTTTTTTATAAACGATCACAATTCCCCCTTCATGAAAACGCTTTTAAAATTTTTCTAATTTTTCACATTCGATGATCACATAAAAAATCCTTTAAATCATAAGAAAAAATGAAGAGATTTTTCAGCAGCAACTGTGTCTTGCTTCATATTTCCACTTCATGTCTTAGTCTATTTTCATAGGAGAAACTATACAAATCCTACACAGTAACTGTAAACTATAGAGGATCTAATCAAAAATTGAGGTGTTTTCATTGTATACAGATCAACGAAAATCATTTTGGAAACAGAAAAAAGTCATCATTCCCCTTCTTAGCATCATCGTGATTGCTGCTGCTCTCTTTTTCTTAAAAGATTCGCTTTTCTCAAAAGAAAAAGAGGCGCTGAAAGCCGCTGAATCCTTTACGAAACATCTGGAGAAAAAAGAATTCACGAAACTGGCAGATGAGGTCACAAGTGGCTCTCTGAAAGCCAGTGACTTTTCTAAAAAACAACTTGCCGAAAAATACGATAAGATCTTTAGCGGCATTGGTGCAAGTGATCTAAACGTCTCAAACGTCAACGTAGAAAAACAGGACAAAGGAAATGGGTATCAATTCACCTATGAAGTCACGATGAAAACGTCACTTGGAAAGCTGAACAAACTCTCTTACAAGGGCGTTCTCTCCGAAGAGGATAACGAGTGGAAAGTAGACTGGAAACCAAATCTCATCTTCCCGCAAATGGAAACGGGTGACACCATCAAAGTGACAACGGATCCTGCGGTACGCGGAAATATTGTAGATCGAAAAGGGCGCACGTTAGCCGAAACAACTGGTGGACACGCACTTGGCATCATCCCTGGAAAGCTCGGGACAGGTACGGAAAAAGAAAGCAACATCAAAAAAATCAGCAACGCTTTTGATATAGATGAAGAGCTGATTCAAAATCACCTGAAACAAGCATGGGTCACAGATGACACATTTGTCCCGCTAAAGTCTATGTTAGAGCAAAAGCCGATTCCAAAAGACATAAATGGCGTCACCTATCAAACGAAGGAAATGCGCTACTATCCATATAACGAAGCCGCTGCCCATCTGACAGGCTATGTGGGAAAAGCAAATGCGGATGATATCAAAAGAAATCCAGCTTTAAAGGCGGATCAAATCATCGGCAAAACCGGCCTTGAATTCACATTTGATAAGAACTTAAGAGGACAAGATGGCGGAAGCATCCTCATTATCCATGATGAAACAGGTATTGAAGAAACATTACAAAAAACAGACCGAAAAGACGGAAAAACAGTCAAGCTGACCATTGATGCATCTTTACAGAAAAAAGCCTATCAACAGCTGAAAGGTGAAAAAGGGGCTGTCACCATTATGAACCCATCATCAGGTGATTTATTAGCGCTTGTTAGCACCCCTTCTTACGATGTCAATTTAATGACCAACGGGATCACGCCTAAACAATATCAAGCATACAGTGAAAATCCTGATCTCCCATTCCAAGCTCGGTATGCGAGCAGATATGCACCAGGATCCACATTCAAAACCATTACAGCAGCGATTGGACTGGAAACAGGTGTCACAAAACCTAATAAAGTACGCACCATTCATGGACTGAAATGGCAGAAGGATCAATCTTGGGGAAATTATCGCATTACACGGGTACATGACAAAGAACAAGTCAATATGGTCGATGCCCTCGTGTACTCAGATAATATTTATTTTGGACAGGAAGCCCTTGAAATCGGCAAAGATACTTACGAGAAAAAAGTGAAAACATTTGGATTTGGTGATGATTTAAACATGCCGTTTACAATGAAACCGGCACAAGTGTCTAACGACGGAATCAAATCAGACATCTTACTTGCCGACTCAGCATATGGCCAAGGAGAATTACTCATGTCACCAATTGAACAAGTACATGCCTATTCACCATTTGCAACAGGAGGAAAGCTTGTGTACCCTCGAGTCATTCAGGATGAAAAAACCGCATCACCAAAACAGATCATCAAAGAAGATACAGCAAATACGGTGAAGGACGCACTCACTCAAGTCGTCACCAATTCAAACGGAACCGCTCACTCGTTGCAAATAAAAGGGGCTGATATAGCCGCTAAAACGGGAACAGCGGAACTAAAGAGCAAACAAGGTGCGACAGACGGTACTGAAAATGGATTTTTACTTGCGTTTAATCCTAAAAAAGAAGATTACGTCCTCGTCGGCATGATTGAAAGTGTGAAAAACCGTGGAGGCAGTGGACTTGTCATTCAAAAAATGAAGCCTGTCATCGCTTCTTTCTATAAATAAACCTTTAGAGACACACGCTCCATCAAGCGCATGTGTCTCTTTTTTTCTAAATCATGACAATTTGCTATTGTTTTATAGTTCACCTTATGAATAAAATGAGGAGAATGAAAAAAGAAACAAGTTGAATGAAAGGAGGAAGTCTCATTGGCTATTGCTGCTCAAACAAAGGATAAACCTCAAAAAGCGGTCACCGGTTCAACGGTTTATCCTATTTTATTGATTATTGGTATTTGCCATATGCTCAACGACACATTGCAAGCCGTGATTCCTGCCATGTTCCCTATTTTAGAACGCTCAATGGGGCTGACCTTTACTCAATTAGGGCTAATCGCCTTTACATTAAATATGGTCTCCTCTGTCATGCAGCCTGCGATCGGGTGGTACACAGATAAACGGCCGATGCCCTATGCACTGCCTATCGCATTATTTTCAAGTGCTGTCGGCATTTTCGGCCTTGCGTTTGCGCCATCATTTGCGACCATCCTACTGTGCGTCGTCTTTATTGGACTCGGCTCTGCGATTTTCCATCCAGAAGGCTCACGGGTTGCCAACATGGCAGCTGGTCCTAGACGGGGTCTTGCTCAATCCATCTATCAAGTCGGTGGAAATACAGGTCAAGCCTTTGCTCCGCTAATCGCTGCATTCATGCTCGTCCCTCTCGGTCAGCCAGGTGTGGCTTGGTTTACGATTGTTGGAATGATTGCTGTCGGTTTCCTTCTTTATATTTCAAGATGGTACGCAGGAAGACTTCAAACCATACGAGCACAAGCGAAAAAAGCGCCTGCAAAAGCAGCAAGACCTGAACTTCACCGCAAGTCAGCGCTCACAGCACTTGGCATTATCGTCTTTCTTATTTTCGCACGTTCTTGGTATGGAAATGCGATCTCGAATTTCTATGCGTTTTATGCGATTGAACAATATGGTCTGACGATTAAAGAATCACAAACTTATATTTTCTTATTTCTTATATTAGGTGCAATTGGGACATTTTTAGGCGGACCGCTTGCAGACCGCTTTGGCAAGAAAACCGTGATTTTAATTTCCTTATTGGCATCCTTTCCGCTTGCCCTACTTCTCCCATTTGCCGGACCGGTTGTTGCTTATGTTTTACTTGGACTCATTGGGATCATTCTGACCTCAAGCTTCTCTGTCACCGTAGTCTATGCCCAAGAACTATTTCCCGGGAAAATTGGCACAATGTCTGGTTTAACTGTTGGACTTGCGTTTGGTATGGGAGCGATTGGATCCGTTGCCCTCGGCTCATTAATTGATGCAGTCGGTTTAACGCCTACCATGATCGGTGTCGCCTTTTTACCGATATTAGGCATCCTAGCCTTTTTACTGCCAAGCGATCAGACCATAGCGAAATGGAATGAATCATAAAAGGTAAAAACCGCTCATTTACTGAGCGGTTTTTTTCATATCTCATAAAAATGTGTGTCGGGAACATGTTTCTTCGCAATAAATCCTTGCTGAAAATCAGGAAAGATTTCCTGCACCTGTTTGATTTTTTTGTGAACCAAATCCGCATACGGAATATACAAGTGATTCACCAGCTTTTGTTCTGTCATATAGTAATACCAATTCAGATTAAAGTTCTTTTCATCAATGATCGTAAAGGCAGAAAAATGATAGAACAGCAGTGGACATTCGTCGAGATACATATCTCCTTTCACAACGGAGAGCTTATAGTTTTCAATATTCCAAATCGCTGCATTGGCACCTTTAGATGCCACCACATGGACACCCTCAAAATCATCGACCCATCTTTCAACATACCGCTGATCACCATATGTCTTTTTTTCCGTATCCATTTCTACTGTACAGTGCGCAATGCAGTTCTCTTTCCACTGCGTCACAGCCCGTTTGGCCACATCTGTGTTTCGACAGCCTACAAAGCCAGTATTAAAACGGCCGGATAATTCATAAAAGTGATAGAATCGCTTGGAATTCATATGATCTGTCAAAAATACATGAGCGAGTGGATTTTCTGCAAATATCGCCTCTGGATCATGATAAAAATACAAATCCGTATCCAAATGAGCGAGATAATCTGCATCAGAGGACTCAAGAATTTTGAGTAGAAACGCAGGCTTAAGCGTCCAGCAATACTCGTGGAACGTACGATCCGCCTTTGCTTTTCGCAGCGAATCATCTTCCACATCTTCAAGCTGTTCATATTGGACATGTGGATGAGGAAACTGACTTAACACCTTGTAAGCCAAAGGATCAGCACATAAGACAGAAAGTTTGTATGATTGAGCCGTCTGCTCAAGTGAATGAATCAGCGCCAGCAGCTTAAATACATGGGTATTGGACACAATGGTTGTGAAATGATAGGATGCCATCTACAACACATCCACTTGGAACAAGTCAACATGCAGCAGCTCTTTTGTGAGCCCTTGAATGGCTTCTACCAGCACCGTGCATCCATGTTCCTGCTTGGCAAGCTGGGCCGCCTCTGACAGCTTTTTCAAAGGGAAATGCTTTGCCGTCAGCACGTCCTTTTGATCACGTTTAATGCCCACATTCCGCTCTGTGATCATATGAAGCAGCTCCAAAAAATAAGCGAGCAGATCATCATATGCTTCATTCTTACGCAGCTGGCGAATGTCTTTCACGATATCATTTGTCACGGTATGAGAAAATGGTCCAGAGAAAGCCAGATGAACATCAATCGAATCAATATTGTTGTACTTCTCGCACATATACAAAATGTTATATTTGATGTCATCGAATGACGTTAAATTACTTGGATGTTCCTGATGCACACTTAAAATATCCTCACGCAGCTCAAATGAGAGGCCAAGCTGATGCAGACGAATGCCTAAATCATAATCCTCAAACCCGTATCGAACGATTTTTTCATCAAACATCCCTAGTTCCATGACATGCTTTCGCTTGACGGAAGAGTTGTTTGTGATAAAAAATCGCCACGGCAATTGATAAGCACTTAAATCATAGTCGTACGTGTTTAAAATGTCTTTCAGAATATCAATAAATTCGGACTGCAAGTCGAAGCTTCTCTCTAGAAATGCGCCGCTTTTCACTTCCTCCATCGACACAAGAGACGTTTTGTCTTTCATTTTCCGCTGATATAGCCCTTGTTTTTTTAATCGCTTCACATGATCTTTATCAAAACCGGTGTAAAAATAACGGTAGATTCGCTTCCAGCATACACCGCAAATGACACGGTCCTCATGATCAGCATGTGCCTCTGCGTGCTTTTGAATAAATTGGGGCTCTGCCAGCATATCGCTGTCATGGAATATTAAGAGGTCTCCCTCTGCCTCACGAATGGCATGATTGCGCCCCTTGGCAATTCCTTGATTGACAGGAATACGCACCTTTTTGAATGGAAAGTTCACCTCAATGTTTTCGAGCATTTCCATCGTGCCGTCCGTTGACCCATTATCAGCAACAATGACCTCAAATGGAATATCGGTTTCCTGAAGCGTTAAGGAAAAGAGGCTCCCTTCTAAACGCTCTTTCGCATTATAACTCGGAATAATGACGCTGACCTTCGGCTTTTCATTCATGCGCCATCCTCCTCCAGTTTGGCATAGCCGTTAAACATCGGATTGACTTGTTCTACCGATTCAATCACATGACGCAGCACTTCCCGATAGGCCTCTTGGAAAAATGGCAAATCATCTCTTCCTTTTTCATGGATTTGCTGCATGTCATCTTTGCTTAAGATCCGAAAACCACTGAAATGATAGCAAATGAGTGGGCTTCCATCCTCAAGCAAAATACGTCCATTCTCTTCCTGATAAGAATGCTGGCCATAATTCCAGTGACCAATATTCACACCCTTTGTTTGAATATCTTCTACTTTTTCAAACAGCACCGGCATATGATCCAAATACCCTTGATCCCCAAATTTCCCTTCTCCAGGCGCATTTTTGCATTCTTTTAGACATTCTTCTTTCCACCAGCTCAGGCACTTCCGGCCGGCTTCATCTCCTTTAAAATGCAGGAATCCTGAATTATAGCGCCCTAAAAGTTTCTGAAGCATCTTCACTTCCTCTGGATCAAAGCTTGGAATGACAATATCCCCTCTTGATAGAAGCACAGAGGCATCAGGCTGGTTTTGAAAAATCACTTGTGGACGCTCATAAAAGAACAAATCCGCATCTAGATACGTCACTTCCTCCGCCTGGTCCTGCTTAAATAGCCACTCAATCCAAATCGGTTTTAATGTCCAGCAATATTCCGAATCATTTCGTTCCTTTTTGATCTCTAGAAGCTCAGGCGTTTCAAGCTCACGCACATGAACAAGATCGACATGTGGGAAATTCATTTGATGAAGCAAATCAAATGCAGCATCATCCATACATAACGTCTTGATGACAGCATCATCTTCTACTTGCTTCAACGATAAGAAAAACGCAATGGCTTGATAAAGTCTTCCACTTGATAGAACCGTACAATATATGCTGTTCATCTGTATACACCTCTATTTTTGAAAGAATTCGCGATACCATTCAATTGTCTTTTCTAACCCTTCATCAATGGAGTAATCAGGCTTCCAATCAAGCAGCTTTCTCGCCTTTTCTGCTGATAAATATTGATGCTTAATCTCATGCGTTCCTTGATTCAAAATACGAGGTTTTAGTTCACTGCCCATCGCCTTTAAGATTTTATCAACGAGCTCAAGCACGGTCAGCTGAATTTCATTACTAAAGTTAAATGCTTCTCCTGCAAGCCCTTTTTCCTCCATTTTTTCAGCTAGCAGTAAATAAGCCTTGACCGCATCTTCAATATAGAAATAATCACGGATAAAGGTTCCGTCACTTCTAATTTCTGGCGCCTTTCCCTCTAACACAAGCTGGATGGTTTGCGGAATGATTCGGTTAAAATTCAAATCCCCGCCTCCATATAAATTACCGCAGCGCGTAATACAAACCGGAAGACCATATGTGTTGTAGTACGTGTGAGAAATTAAATCTGCACAGCTTTTTGACACATCATATGGATGCTTGCCGTTAAGCGGCATGTCTTCATCATAAGGAAGCTGCTCTTGATCCCCGTATGCTTTATCACTCGATGCCACAATCACTCGTTTGATAAGCGGCTGCCTTCTGCATGCCTCCAGCACATTCCATGTTCCTAAAATATTGGCTTCAAATGTAGAGACCGGGTGACGATTTGCGACCCCAACAATCGCTTGGGCGGCCAAATGAAAGACCGTATCAATCTCATATTCTCCTAACGCACGTTCTATCGTTTGCATGTCCTCAAGTGCGCCTTGGACGACATTCATCTTTTCAAATTGACTGCCTTGATATAAGTTCGATCTTGGCACCTGATCACGTACAAGCCCTGTTACGTTTGCTCCTTGATCTATCAATTCCTTGACGAGGTAACTCCCTAACAATCCCGTACACCCAGTCACAAATACGTTTTTCCCATTCCAAAATCCGCTCATGCTGTCACCAAACCTTCCATGGTTGTTTTCCTTCAGTCCACATGCCGTTGATTTCTTTCAAGTTTTTATACGTATCAATTGCTGTCCAAAATCCGTGGTGCTCATAAACTGCTAGCTCTCCATCATTCGCCAAGTTCTGAAGAGGCTCTGCTTCAAAGACGCACTGATCATCATCTGTTAAATAATCAAAAACCTTTGGAGACAACACAAAAAATCCTCCATTGATCATCCCGATACTGTCTGTCTTCTCAGAGAAGGATTGTGCCATCCCGTTATACACCTTCAGCGTGCCGTACTGTGATGTCTTTTCAATTCCTGTGACAGTGGCAGCTGCTCCAAGTTCTTGATGGCGCTTGAGCAAATGAAACATATTGATATTGGCAAGTCCGTCACCGTACGTCATCATAAATGTCTCATCACCAATATAATCCTGTACCTGCTTTAACCGCCCGCCTGTCATCGTATTCTCACCCGTATCTAAAAAGGTGATTTTCCAATTCTCCGAATTCCCTAAAAGCTTCATTTCTCCTGTCGACATATCCAGCTGCATGCTGTGATGCCGCCAGTCGTAGTTGAGAAAATACTCTTTGATTTTCTCTCCTTTATATCCAAGCAATAAGATAAACTCGTCTACACCGTAATACTGATAGATTTTCATAATATGCCATAGAATAGGCCGATCTCCGATCATAGCAAGTGGTTTAGGAAGCGCTTGTGTGACCTCACTCATTCTCGTTCCCTTTCCTCCGCAGAGAATGACTGCTTTCATCTTCTCCCCTCATCTCTCTATGAAAATTTTTGATTGAAAACCCTATCTTCATGCGGAAAATCAGTACATGTACCCTTATACTTTGTCCGACATCAGGTTTTGAATCTACTCTATTCATATGTCGGAATAAGAGAGGGTGCCACCTAGCATTTAACTATTTTTACAAACAAAAAAGAGCGAGATTTGCATTCTCGCTCTTTCAAAGTTTAAATTGTATATTTTCAGGGTAGATGGTATGATAAACATGTGCATATACAGCACAAACAGCCTCTTTCGATAAAGAGACTACTAGATTGAATGAACTCAAGTGGCAGCTTGCTTCATTCTGAATATGAATCACGGAGGTGAATTCCCATGGCACAAAATGTACTTTGTGAAGTGAACTCTTGCCGTTTTTGGGCTGACAACAGCTGTACAGCTTCTACCATTAAAATTGGTAAAAGCACTATGACTGACGTGACTCGCAATGCTGAAACGGATTGCGAAACATTTGAAACAAAATAATACATGATTTTCTGAGATGAAGGAACTGGCAGGTTCCTTCTTTTCTTTTATCATTCTATCAAGAATGATAATTATTATCAAGCGTTTTTCACTAAACATTTCTCGGGAAATAATGACACGAAATTTCTCCATTCATTGACGATTTTCACTCCTTTTTCTATACTCAACATATCCGAAGAAGAAAAAGTGGTGACCAATCAGTGGATTTTACGATACGTTTCCTATCATTCTATGTGGTTGAAGTAGAAGGCAAAGAGGAACAAGCAAATAAACGGTTTAAACATTACCAAACATTAGACCAAGAAGAATTTGAACAAAGTGAGCTGAAGGACTTTCTAGACGGTGAGCTTAAAAAAATCGTCAAACGAAAAGTGGACAGACACCCTAAGTCTGAGCAAGTACCGACTAAAATCGGACGTTTCATTGTCGAACCCGGCCATGAACTCGATTCAAATCCAAACTACAATTTATTTCATCAGACGAGATTTGCAGATACAAAAGAAGTATTTAACGAATGCAGTGAACAATTTGTTCGCACCTATTTAGATACAAGTGCTGTCAGAGGCGGCGTGTTTTTGGTTGCATCTGCGGTTCCTAAAAAGTATTTCGATGACTCTTTTGTCTTTATCATGAAATGCGATTTTGAACAGAAAGTCGCTTCTATTGCTGATACATCTACCTTGATCAAAAAAGTAGAAATGGCGATTACAACAAAAAACATGAAATCGATTCAATACCCGTTTATGCCAGAAGAGGGCATGACAGAGGAAGCCGAAGTGAAAATTCACCAATCCTCACACGCTCGTTATTTTGAAGACTTTCTGAAATTCGTCGAATACGGAGAATCGATGCCTGAAATCATGAAATCACAGGTCATGAATATGGTGCAGGAACACGTATTTGAAACATTACAGGATGAAAGTGAAGAATTAAAACAATTTGAAGAGGACCTTGAAATATGGGAAGCAAGTGAAAAGCGGGAGATTCGGGAAACACTAGATACAGAACAGGTCACATTAGCGGCTTCACATATTGTGGAACAAACCCCTGATATCACGATGAAGATGCGTCTAGGCGAAACAGAAATCAAAGGGCTTTTAGCCGACTTCGGCCACTCGATTCATATTGCAAAGGTCAACAATCGATATGTCGTGCTCGTTGAAGCAGATCAAATTGTATTTGAAAAAGGAAGCACACCTGTTGAATTCCATAAACCCAATGGCTTGAAAGAGGTCGTCAGCCAGCTGACGCAAAAAGCCTATGATTCAGACTTAGAATAAGAGAATATGACTGCCTCCTGCGATCAGCTGCATGAGGCAGTTTTTTATATAACGTTTTATTTTTTACACTGCACTAGAAGAAACATGCTGCCCGCTTCTTATCCACATGCTGACGAGCATTAAGCTTATGATAAGCATCAGCCAAAAGACGCTGTTTGTTCCGAAAAACTGGATCAACGTATACCCACACAAAGGTCCTAAAGCAGCCCCCATATCTTGAACAAAAGAATAGCTGGCGAGAAAGCGGTTCTTATCTGTTTGAGCAGAAGCTTTTTGAAAGGCAAGTGTATCGGTGAATGTTGTGACAATTGTTGCCATCAGCTGCATCAAAAGCAGCATCAATAGGAACCAGCCGCTTACCTTCAGCATGATCCCAAGAAAACTGAGCCCTCCAAAAGAAAGAAACATCCAGCATAACATTCGTTCCTTTATCACAAGACGATCAAACCATTTGCCCGTTCTCGGTGCGAGAAATGGTTCCCATCCCCACCTGAGTGCTTGAATAACACCGCTTAAAGCCGAAGCTCCGATGACAAAGCCAAACAGAGTCAATTCATCTTGCTCAATCTTTGCTTCAATGACATGACTCAGCGTGGATGCGAATAAACCTTGGATGATCAGTGCGATCAGCATGCCTGTTATCAGTACTTTTACCACATCTCGTGTAAACCACTTCTGTTTGATGCCATGATACACCTGCGTGCCTTCTCTCTTTTCAATTTCATCCAACGATACATAAAAAATGCAGCCCATCAATGTGAGTAAGCCAAAGACAAGCGTCATGGACTGAAAACCGATCAAGCTGGCAAATATCCCGCCAAATAACATTCCGAATAAACTGCCTAGGCGGTAAAGTCCATTATAAAGACCAGTCAAATGACCTTGTGCGCCTTCATCCATTTCAGCAATCAGTCTCATTCCACTCATCCGAAGTAAAGTCCACGCCAATCCCCAAGCACATCGGCATATGAGCAGCAGCCAAAAGCCACTGACACCATAGAGCATCGTGGTCACTGACGCTAGCAAAATAGCAATCAATACACCTGTCTTCATCGGCACATACCGGTATAGCCACCAAACAACTGGTGCTAAAGGGATGCGAATGAATCGGTTGATCGAGAGCAGTAAACCTACCTCCCAAATGGACGATAAACCAATCTCTCGCCAGTAGATTGGAAGAACAATATACAGCATGGAATCCCCAATGAGTGCAAACGCCGTGATGAGTGATATAAACACGACCTGCTTTTGACGATGATCCATTTTTCTTCCCCCTTCGCTACCTTTACGATAAGGGATACCTTATAATAAATCTAATGAATGTTTTTGATTGAATCATCAAAATAATTGATAGGCGGTGCAAAGATGAATTTACATGCCCTCCGTATTTTTGCAAAGGTAGCCGAAACAAAAAGTGTCACTCAAACGGCAGACGTGCTGTCTTTGACGCAGCCGGCTGTGACGGCACAATTACGAAGCATTGAACGAGAGATCGGCTTTCGTCTTTTCAAACGAAACGGCCGGGGGATTACATTGACGGAGATGGGAAAGATCCTGTATCCATATGCCCGGCAAGTATTCGAGGCGGAAAAAGAAGTGGAATATCAGATTACCCTTCTGCAAAACGGAAAAAAAGGAAGACTCAGAATTGCTTCTACCTACGTACCACTTAACTTTTTGCTGCCTGATTGGCTTGCCTCTTTTAAAACATCATCGCCACAGACAGACATTGAATTAAAAAGCGGAAACTCCGCTCAAGTGATCGAAAGCTTGCTTCAATATCAATCAGATGTGGCGATTGCTGTAATTGAAGATCTGCACCACGAAGATCTTCACACCTCTCACTTAACTGATTTAAGTTATGACTTTATCGTGCCTGTGGATCACCCGTTAAATGGACAAACCGTCCCCCTAGAACGCCTAAGCCATGAACCCTTTTTAATGCGAGAAGAAGGCAGTTCAACGAGAGACAAGCTTTTTTCCCTTTTTACCGCTAAAGGAATTAAAAAACCGACCGTTGATTTACAATTCAGTGGTGTCCACGAAGCCATTCAAATGATCAAAGCTGGCTATGGCATCACCCTTGTTCCTCGTGACGCTGTTCAGCGAAGCTTAGAACGTGGAGAGATTGGGCGCGTGTATATCGAAGGAATAGACATTATCAGACCTGTTGTGGTCTGCAAACGGGCGAATGACCTTGAGGAAAATAGGACGGTGAATGCTTTTCTGCAAATGAAAGACATCGGACCCTTTATAGCACCTGACTCCAATTAAAAAAGTGCCTGCTTCAGCAACAGGCACTTTTTCTATTCGGATGGCTGAACAAGATCAAATGGGACCGCTTTTGATGCTTTTACTAGTTGTTCTGGGGTGATGAGTATTTCATTTCCCCATTCTCCCGCTCCAACGCCTAATATCTCTTCTTCTAATAGCGATGCTTCGATAATCGTGCGGAACCCTTCAGGCTGCCAACAAAATGGCGGAATCGAGCCAATCCGATAGCCCGTCACTTCAAGTACCGTGTCAGGTGAAGCCATTTTGATATTACGAGAGCCTGCGGCTTTCTTTAGTTTCCCTGATTTGATGTGCTGGTCAGCACCAACCATTACAAGCAGCTGCTCCCCTTCCCCTGTTTCAAAGATCAATGTTTTGATCATTTGTCTTTCTCTAAAACCAAGTGCTGCAGCTACATTCGCTGCGCCCTTCTCTGTGTCGGCAGAAAATGTTTTGATGTCATACGGGATGCCATGCTTGTCCAAAAAGTCATGTGCTGGTAATGTTCTCAATTGATTGAACCCCTTTCCTTACGTTGTTCTTTCATTTAGCTTATCACAATCCTCTCATCCTTAAGATGTATTTTTCAATGGAAAACCTCTGCACACTTCGCCAACATGCTATACTGAACTTGTTTTTGAAAAGGAGTCGGTTGGATATGGGAAATAAGTTTTGGTGTTATACAGGCAGTAAAAGCCTTCTCATGCTAAGTGATATTCTATTTTTGATGACAGTCACATTGGTTATTTATCAAGATACACAATCTGTCGCCTATGCGGCTGTATTTCCGCTCATAAGAACACTATGTCAGCTATTGGCTGGGCTCCTCTCTCCTGTTTTGACAGAACTCTTTCAAGCCAAGCGTCTATTGAAATGGGTCCCTCTTTTACGTATTGGGATGCTCGTCGTATTCACGACCCAATTTGATTTCTTTCAGCAGCACCTGATCTGGCTGTTTAGTGCGTTCGTTTTGATTTCCATCACAGGCGGGTTCATTAGTCCTTTATTGCAAGCCATCATGCCGATGATTGTGCCAGAAAATCAGCTTGTGAAAGCGAACAGTACAGCCTCCGTTTTTTATCAATCTGTTCAAATCGCCGGCTATTCGTTTACTGGAATGCTCGTCCTGTTGATTGGTCCATCTTATTTAATGTGGGCCTCTTGTTTCATGATTGTGTTGTCCTATCTATTGATCATCCCTGTTTTTTCTCTACTCAAGCAAGAAGACACGGTTCAAAAAGAAAATAAGATGAACGGGTTCAAAGATGGCTGGAAGATCATTTGGACAAACAAAACGGTTCGCATCCTGACTTTCATGGATGTTAGTGAAAATATTGCAGGTGCTTTGTGGGTCGGACCGGTTACGCTTGCCTTTGTCACACTTGTTTTAAAGGAAGGTGCGGAATGGTGGGGATATATCAATGCCGCATATTATATAGGTGCCATTATAGGCGGACTTATGGCTGCATGGCTAAGTCAGTTTATTCAAAAACAACTTCTCCTCTTTATGGCAGCGGGCTCTTTTATTTATGCAGTGCTGACGATCCTATTTTCGCTAAACAGCCTGCCATGGCTTGCATTGCTGCTTTGTATTTTAATGGGGCCTGCCTATCAAATTCGGGATGTTTCGCAGCAAACCATCCTCCAAACGGAAACACCAGTCCATGAGTTATCAAAGGTGTATTCGGCTCAATACGTTCTCTCTTCTATGTCTGTCAGTTTATCTATTTTCTTTGTTGGATTAATTGCGGATACATTCGGAGCGAGATTTGTGTATTTGTTAGGCGGACTGTTTGTTCTCATCTGTTCCGGGATTGCCATCACCACTTTCATGATGCAGAAAAAAAGAGCGGCTGTTTAAGGCAGCGGCTCTTTTACTTTTCTTTTAACATCACAAACATGTCACGCGCCATTGCTTCTAGGATATACACAACGGGTGTCTGTGTAGTGATGTTGGCTCTATGGACTCGTTCGTCTGTGACATAATAAGCAATATTCAAGTCAGAAATACGAGAAATCGTACAGTGCTGATTGTTAGTAATACTAATGATCGTGCTGCCTTCTCTTTTTAGTTTCGAAATATGATCAATCGTTATGCGGTTCTCTCCTGATACCGACAGCACAATGGTGACACTATTGTCTAAATACTGCATATTCATCGGGAAAAACGGATCGTTGATGTAGAATGAAAATTTCTCAAGACTCGAAAAGTACCTTGCCCCATACTGCGCCAAAATACCAGAACTGCCCGTCCCAATAAACAGCACATTCTTTGCACCCGCAATGAGCTTCGCTGCCTCTTTAATCTTCTCCTCAAAATCTCCTTTAAGTGTCCGTTCGATAAATTCATACAAGAAATGCTGCGTGCTTTTCAAAGAAGGTGTTTGTTCTGCTTCTAAATACATTTTGAGCTTCACCTTAAATTCTGAAAAGCCTTCACAATTCACTTTTCGACAAAAGCGAAGGACAGATGAGGTCGATATATGTGCGGCATCTGCCAAATCACGAATTCTCATATAGACGACTTTTTCACTGTTTTCCATAATGTATCGGTATAAAGCGCTTTCTAGTTCATTAAAGCTGGAAATGACCTCACTTGAAAACATCTGACTTCCCCTTTCTCCAACAACATGACACAAGACGTTTCTTTTATGTAACAAATCTCTAAATAGGGCACCCTTGCCTAAAGACGCTGAAACCGTTTACGCACAAGGTACTCTCACGATAAGCTATAAATGTACAAACAAATGATAAAAGATTGATTCACTCTATTATAACATTGTGCGTTACATTATTCGGAGGTGCAGAACATGACAAAAGGATTAAAGGTTGTCACAATCGGCGGAGGATCAAGCTATACACCAGAACTTGTCGAAGGATTCATTAAACGGTACGATGAATTTCCAATTAGCGAACTTTGGCTCGTCGATATCGAAGCAGGTAAAGAAAAGCTTGAGATCGTCGGAAATCTTGCAAAACGCATGGTAAAAAAAGCGGGACTTCCAATCGAGGTTCATTTAACTTTAGATCGCCGGAAAGCGCTGGTAGACGCTGATTTCGTCACAACACAATTCCGCGTCGGATTACTGGAAGCACGTATGAAGGATGAACGTATTCCTTTAAAATATGATGTCATTGGTCAAGAAACAAACGGTCCAGGCGGTCTATTCAAGGGTCTGCGCACCATCCCTGTCATTCTTGAGATTGTGAAAGATATTGAAGAATTATGCCCGGATGCTTGGCTTGTGAATTTCACAAATCCAGCTGGTATGGTCACAGAAGCCGTACTTCGCTATTCAAACCACCGCAAAGTCGTTGGCTTATGTAACGTACCAATCGGCATTCGCATGGGCATCGCCAAAGGACTTGATGTCGACGCAAGCAGAGTCGAAGTCAGCTTTGCTGGATTAAACCATATGGTCTTTGGACTGAACGTGTTCTTAGATGGCAAAAGCATCATGGATCAAGTGATCGAAGACATGGCAGATCCAAACTCTACGATGTCGATGAACAACATTCACGCCATTCCGTGGGATGCAGATTTCTTAAAAGGGCTTGGTGTGATTCCTTGTCCGTACCACCGCTACTACTACAAAACAAGTGATATGTTGGCTGAAGAGAAGAAAGCAGCAGAAAATGAGGGAACTCGTGCAGAAGTCGTTCGTGCACTAGAAAATGACCTGTTCGAGCTTTACAAAGATCCTGATCTTGATATTAAGCCGCCACAGCTTGAAAAACGAGGCGGTGCTTATTACAGTGATGCAGCATGTAACTTAATCGCATCCATTTATAACGACAAGCACGACATTCAGCCTGTAAACACAATCAACAATGGCGCCATCAGTGACATTCCAAATGATTCTGCCGTTGAACTGAACTGTGTCATCACAAAAGACGGCCCAAAACCAATCGCTGTTGGTGAAATGCCGGTTGCTGTCAAAGGACTTATTTCTCAAATTAAATCCTTTGAACGTGTAGCCGCTGAAGCAGCTGTAACAGGTGACTACAACACAGCCCTTGTTGCCATGACCATCAATCCGCTCGTCCCATCAGATGCCATTGCAAAAAGCATCCTAGATGAAATGCTAGAAGCACACAAAGACTACTTACCACAGTTTTTCAATAAAGTTGAAGCATAAAAAGAAGCCGCACTTGTCAAAAGTGCGGTTTTTCTTATTTCCCGGCAAACAACTGATCCATCTGAGCACGGTCATAGTCTAATAGCCAGTGCTTTAAACCTTCATAAACTGGACGCAGATGTTCTGGATCTGCCGCAATAAGATCACAGCCTCGATCATCATATAAGTGGAAAATCATCTGTTTTGAAAGATTGATGAGATAATTGTCATAACCTAGCTTTCCTTTCAAGATTTGATTCGGTTTGCAAAAATCCTCTTGGCATATGGCTTGTAGAAGCGGGCGCAATCGAATATCTTGCAGCTGACACTTGAGTGTAAATCTCTCTATTTTCATTGTTTCTTCTAGTTTTGATTGTACATAAGTCAAACGCTCGTGAAGCAATCGGTGACGCACTTGTCGGTCGGCATATTTTTGATAAACAAGGAGCTTTTGCCTCGTTAGTTCATGTTCATGCTGCGTGTAAACATCCGTGACAAGTAGAATATCGTCTTCTGGATCAAAAGTATATCTGACAATTTTTAAAGCCCGATCGCCTGCTTTTTCTAATACAACCGATTCTTCTCCTAATGACCAATCTGCCACTTCAAAGCGAAGACCAAAAGGCCACCTATAAAAAAGAGGCGGCGCGAGGACAAGATCAGGAAAATGACTTTTTAAAAAACAATTGGTTTGATCGCTCATCTCATGTCCTTCCATTGGTTTTATTTCTTATTTTACCGTTGAAACTGATGGAAATTCAATTGGAAATAAACTGTCATTTCTTATATGATAGAAAGATATGGAGGTGTGACCAATTGAAAAAATGGTTTTTACAGGTGTTCCTCACCGCATTGATCACGATGTGGATACAGACTGGACTTGATCAGGCGAACATCATTCATATCACCAATGTATGGGTCGATGTCAGCAGCTGGATTCTAATCTTCTTTGTCATCTACGCACTTTTTGAATGGACTGCTCACGTCTTAGCAAAACGGAAAATCGCTCATCGCTGAACATCTCTTTTTATAGAGGTGTTCTTTGTTGAAACTCTTCCTGCACAAGTTCATGAATGACGCCCATTCCTGCCTGACTTCCAGCTGCTGCTGCAAGCACAAGCTGAGCAGGTTCGCCTAAATTATCACCACATGCAAAAATACCGCTGACGGTTGTACGCCCAAGAATATCTGTTTCAATGCCCCCATTTTTCGTCATTTGACAGCCTAGTTTTTCAGCAAAAGGGGTTGACTGCTTGAAATCACTTGCGACAAATCCGCCTTCTCTTATCACTATCTCTCCATTTGCAAGCTGAAGAGAGCGTAGCTGACCATTGTCATGATGGATCGCTACAATTGGCACATCAATAACTTGAATAGAATGTGCTGATAACAGTGCTTTCTCCTCTTCAGCTAACACTTGCTGTCCATTTGTAAACACAATCAAATCCTTTGTCCAATTGGAAAGAAGTTTCGCCATATGCAAAGCACGCTGGTTCTCTGCAATCAGGGCAAGTGGCTTGTCCTTCAGCTCCCAGCCATCACAGAAAGGACAGCTAAACAAGGTCTTTCCGTACACTTCATGAATCCCCTTCATTTCTGGCAGTATATCCTGAAGTCCTGTTGCCAATATGATTTTCTTCGCTTCGAATCTTTCTCCCTCCTGTGTCAGTAACGCGAAGTTGTCCTCATGATTTTGTATCTCCACCATTCTGCTTCGTTTGATTTGGATATTGGGGTAGTTTTGAAGATCCGCTTCTCCCGCTTGTCTGATCTCAAACGGTGTCATTCCATCGTTTGTAATAAATCCATGTGATTCCTGAGTCACTCGATTTCTTGGCATCTCATCATCGAATACCATGACCTGTTTTCTGCCCCGCCCCACAACAAGAGCTGCATTTAATCCGGCTGGCCCGCCTCCAATAATGGCACAATCTAATAACATATAAATCTCTCCTTTTTATCCAAGACTTTAAAGACTTTTAATATCTATAATTCACTCAAAAAAAATCACATCTTGAAAAATGGATTTTTTTCTGTCTGCTCTATTTGACTTGCAATATCAACTAACCGCTTTTGACTTAACGTCTCCTGCATTTTCATTTCAACATCCTGCATGACTTGTTCAATTAAACAGCCATCGTGAGGCATGAAAGAATCATGTTCTAAAGAACAACGAAATAAATGGGTTTGTCCTTCTACCGCCTGAATGACGTCTAGAAACGAAATGTCCTCCTTCTTTTTCAGAATGGTGTAACCACCTTTTGCGCCAGGTGTTGATTCAATCAATCCCGCCTTCACAAGCTTTGTTAAAATTTTGGATAAATAAGTGGGTGAAAGATCTTGCATCTTGGCGAGAGGTTCAACGCCTATTGCTTTCCCCTTTGGTGCAAGGGTTAAAAATACCATCGTATGCAGGGCATAGTTGGTCGCTTTAGAATATTTCATCGAAACATTCCTTTCTATCTATTGTAGACCTTTTATATCTGTAATTGATCATAAAAGATTCGAGAAGAAAAAGCAAGTATTGTGGATCTGCTTCTTTTTTCATTCCACATTTCGCATTTCCTTCCGATAATAGAAGTAAGCACGAATAAAAGCTTGATGAAGACTAGAAGGAGTGAAAAAAATGTCAGATCAACAGCACAATGCAGCACACGAAGAAGAAGAGGAATTTAACGTATACGACATGCTTCCACCCGCAGGAACAATCATTGGCGAAGCAACAGAAGAAGAAATGGAGGCTGCGGCAGCATTAGAAGTGAGACATTACGCCTTTATGCGTCTGCAAGACTCGTACATTCAATTTGATGGATCTTCTTATAAAGAATTGCTTAAAGACTTTCAAGAACTAGAATTTGATTCTGCAAAGTTTTGGAGAGCCATCGCACGACGCCTGCAAGTCCCATACGAATGGCCAATCCGAATCGACCATGCAAACGGTCCTATTTATATTGGTGAAACAGAAGATAGCCGTGATGTTGAGGAGAGTGCGGAGTAAAGGAATTGGTGACCCCCTTTTTAGGAAGGGGGTCTATTTTTAAAATGATAGATACTTATTCCTCTAAATCAAATTCCAATGCGATTGATATATTAAAGGCAATGTGGGGCATTTCATCTATTTCTGATTGATTCAAATGCTTCGCAAAACGACGTGCATGCTCGACAACATCAGCATGCTGCTTAATCATTTCGTCATTCATTATAAAGATCGTATTGATTGTCCAACCAGCAGTCGTTAACATTTCTTCGTTCTGAAGGCTATCCATATACGTTTCTACCTCAGAAAAAATCCACTTGATATCATCAATTTGTTCCACTTGGAAATTCGCGATTTTTGAAAGTTGCTCAGGGTCTTTGGTTAAAAAGATATCTTTCACTTCTTCTTTTGATAATGGTTTATTCTGTTTTTCATATTCAGCCAGCCATTCTTCATCTGACATTTCATCTTCTTCACTATCCTCTGCGGTATAATGCCCCGCAATCAATTCATCAAACGAATCCGTTAATTTAAAATCCGTTTCATATTCTAGATCAAAGTAATGAACCGGCGGATGTTCCTTTGTTTCTCTATAATCCAATGCAATCCATGTATGACCATCCCCACAAATAGGCACAATTCCCTCAGGCAATTCCCATTCTTCTATTAAATAATCACTATCCATAATACCTTCGCCTTTGGCAATTCCTCTTAAATGATCAAATGACACATGACCTTCTGCCCATCCATTCGGCTGGTCCGTTGGAAAAGCATTATGCAGGGTATAACCGCCATTTTGTTCGAGGATAAGCTTCTTATATGTATCAGGCAAGATGACGCCTAGTTTCTTTTCTGCTTTTGCAATGCCTTTTTCATTGATTTTCTTAAATGTCTCTTCACTTTCTCTGTCTGTATCCCAAAATGGTTTCAAATAAAATACCTCCAATTGTTATTTCTATCTCATTTTACCATTCGAGAGAACTAGTTTAATAGTCCTATTCATAAAAAAAGAGAAGGGTTACCCCTCCTCTTTTTGATTATGATTGTTCCTGATTTCTCGCCTCAAATTCATCCAACATCTCACGCACTTCATCTGTTGACGATGTATTCATTAATTGATTTCTTAAGAAACTCGCTCCTCTGAACCCTTTCACATAAATCTTAAAGAAACGATGCAACGCCTTAAATGGACGCAAGCCTAATGAGGAATATTGATCATGAAGATCAAGATGCAATCTTAAAAGACCAAGCAATTCATCACTCGTATGCTCCTTCGGCTCTTTTTCAAAAGCAAATGGGTTATGAAAAATCCCACGTCCAATCATCACTCCGTCCACTCCATACTGCTCAGCGAGCTTTAAGCCCGTTTGACGATCAGGAATATCACCATTGATCGTCAAAAGCGTATCAGGTGCTATTTCATCACGTAGTTTTTTAATTTCAGGAATGAGCTCCCAATGCGCATCTACTTGGCTCATTTCCTTTCTTGTACGAAGATGAATCGATAAATTCACAATGTCTTGCTCCAAAATGTGTCTGAGCCAACTACGCCATTCATCGACCTCTGTAAACCCTAGTCTTGTTTTCACACTAACAGGTAATCCCCCTGCTTTTGCCGCTTGAATCAGCTCTGCCGCAACGTCTGGGCGAAGAATCAATCCACTACCCTTCCCGTTTTGCGTGACATTTGGGACAGGACAGCCCATATTAATATCAAGCCCCTGAAATCCTAACTCCGCCATTCCAATACTCATTTGTCTGAAGTTCTCAGGCTTATCTCCCCAAATATGAGCAACAATCGGCTGCTCATCCTCTGTAAATGTTAAACGGCCTTTCACACTTTGAATGCCATCAGGGTGGCAGTAGCTCTCACTGTTCGTAAACTCTGTGAAAAACACATCCGGTCTCGCCGCCTCACTCACAACATGACGAAACACAACATCTGTCACTTCTTCCATTGGTGCTAATATAAAGAATGGCCGTGGTAAATCACGCCAGAAATTTTTACTCATCTTTCATCCAATTCCTCTCATGACATAGCACCTAAAGGGCATGTCCTTCTATAAAATATCATTATATACTTTAGTAAGAAGCCAACGCAAACGTTCATTCTTGGTGTTAAAAACCTTATTATAACAGGCCTTGATCATAATCAACTATGACCAATAATTGCAAATCATTTTGCAGTTAAAAGTATTCTTTTGGGTAATATTATGTTTTTTTTATAAGCGACAATGCAAAAGAAGCGTAAAACAAACGTTAACAAAATACGATCAGCACTATATAAAATATCAAAAATTTCAGAAGGCGTAAACGTTGTTCAAAAAGGAAACTTTCGGGAATCGTGTTATACAACGTGCTGTCAATAAAGCACATGGCAAGCTTGTGAGAACGTACACCTTTTCAAACTGTTCCACTTGTTATTTGAACAACTAGTCTTTATCACCTAAGCAAATCGGTTCAACTTCATGAAATTAAGTATTTATTCCCCAATCATTCTCCGTATAATGGTAAAATCTCTATTGATTGCGACCAAGCATTAAAGGAGAATACCATGAAAACGTTAGATGTTAAAACTTTGCACCATGCAATTGATCAAACACTGACACAGTTAAAACAACAATCACTACATATCAAATCCCTTGAAAGCCAAATCAATCGAATCATTTCATTGGATGGCGCACTAAAGGGGGAAGCTGGAGAAGCGATTCGAGCGTTTTACTCAGAGTGCCATATCCCTTTCTTGCAATTCTTTCAAGTCACGATTGGAGAATACACCTCCGTACTCCAAAAGGTACAGAATGCACTTCATGCATTTGAATCAAATGAAAATGGCTTTATCTCACAAGCATTTCTCGAGCATGAGCTTGATCAAGGTTTAAAAAATGCCGAAACAGCTGTATCTGATATCATGTCAGATGTGAGCAGTGCCATCGGCAAAGTCAGCCATATTATTCATTTACCAATTGTGGACGAGTCTGCTTTTCAAGTCAGTTACCAAAAAGCCTGGATGAACATCTCAAAAACCATCGGTACGCTCCATGCCTTTGACAGAGAACAAGCCAGTGCTTTGAATGAAACCAAGAACTCCATACAAACAATGAAAGAATACATAGACACTCTAGGCACAATGTTCACTGGTGCAAAAATCGGGATCACCACCTATCAAAAAGGGTCCATTCTCAAAGATAAGGAAGACAAAAAGATCAGCAGTAACCTAAACGAATTGAATAAAAAAATAGACAATCCCGATGGAAATCCAATGGCGATCATGCTGAATAAGCTGAATGATAAAGAGCGATCGAATGTGGATACGGTTGTAAATAGGAAACCCTCTAATAAAATTAATCAAGACGCCGTGTTCGTAAATGGAAAAGTATATAATACAGATGAAAAGATTGACTTCGCAAATGCCAAAATAGTTGACGTTATTCGAGATGGAATGCTCTATCGGTTACGAATAACGGACCAAAACAAAGTGAATATTGAGAGCATCACAAAGATTTCCGACTTAAAACAAACCCCAAAAATCTTAAATACAGCGGTTGAATTTACAGGAATAAATGATGCAATTCGAATCATAACAGGGAGAGACCCTGTATCAGGTGACAAAGTCGCTGACATGGACCGTCTAGTATCAAGCTTGTACATGATACCCGTAGCTAAAATCGCTAAAGTTGGAAAATACGTATTTAAAATCATGAAAGGAGAGAAAGTAGCCAAGAAGATTGTCAAAACACCTTCCTTCGGCAAACACTCCGTACCAAAAGGTCCGTATCGTGAAGTAAATGGGTTCCCGGCAAAAGTAAAACCAGGCGCTCAAGAGAAACATATTCCTGATGCACCTAACTATAAGCAAGAAGTTGCGAATGGTAAAACCAAGAGTATATTCTATGGAGACAATAAAAAGGCACAAGAATTACTAGATAAATTTGCAGGAAAAGGTGATATGTTCACTAAAAATAGAGAAAGAATAAATTTTGGTCAAGTAATAGGAAAATACTATGATCACAAATCCAAAACGTATCTAGAAACTACTAACGGATTGATACATTACGGAAAAGATGGAGCTCACATAGTACCAGCGAGACCATAAAAATCATTATCAGAAGGGGATATACATGGGATACGATTCATTAATTAGAACATTAATAGATTTTGAAAAAAGTGATATGATACTAGAATGGGAAAATGGTTTTAGAATTATCGGTAAACTAGATACTGTTTATGAAACAGACAATGGATTAGAAGATGACGATGTAAATTACACGGAATACCATGCTGCTGGATTTAAAGCGAATAAAATATTAGCTAATCCTACCAATAATTGTGGTATTGTTTATGAATGGCTGAAAGAAGGTAATGCTTTTACTGAAATTTCCCTTTATAACGATCCACCAACAGCAGTATATTTACCGGATGGTCAAAAAATATGGGATTTGGACAATGATAAATAACAGACGGATAACAAAAGAAAGCCCCTCTAATAAAGAAGAGCTTTCTTTTGTTTTAACTGAACATATTTCGTAAACTTTGTTTTATTTGAAGATACCTTTTTAAATCCAACGGCTATTTATCGTAATTCCTTTCGCATGCCCCTCGGCCAACAAATCAAGGAAATATTCTTATTTGATCACCGCATCATCTCTTTTCGATCAATAAAAAGGTTTTCTGTCAAAATTTCTTGCATTTCCCGCGGTCTGCTGTTTTTTCTTTAATTTTGTTATAAATCGTAACTTGTACACTCTTAAACCCTTATTTATATAAAGACGCCACGCACTCCACATGACTCGTATGCGGAAACATATCCACCGGCTGCACTTCCTCCGTCACATACCCACCATCTTCAAGAATACGCAAATCACGAGCTAGCGTCCCTGGATTACAGGACACATACACAACACGGTTCGGTTTCATCTTTAAAATCGTATCAAGCAGTGCTTCATCACAGCCTTTTCTTGGCGGATCAACAACTAGCGTATCTGCTATGATGCCTTCTTTGTACCAGTTTGGGATGACGGTTTCTGCTTCGCCGACTGCGAATTCAACATTATTGATTCCGTTTAAGGCAGCGTTGCGTTTTGCATCTTCAATTGCTTCTGGGACAATTTCAACCCCATATACTCTGCCTGCTTTTTGTGCGAGAAATAAGGAAATCGTACCGATTCCGCAGTAGGCATCGATGACGGTTTCTTCTCCTTGCAGCTCGGCATATTCAAGGGCTTTGTCATAAAGCACCTTTGTTTGAGCTGGGTTCACTTGATAAAATGAGCGGGCTGAAATGGCAAATTTGATGTCGCCAATCGTATCATAAATGTATTCTTCGCCCCATAAAACGGTTGTTTCGTCTCCGAAAATGACATTTGTTTTCTTTGAATTCACGTTTTGTACAATTGACCGAACGTGTGGGAAGCGTGCTATAATCTGCTCAATCACCTGCTGCTTTTGCGGAAAATCAGCCGTTCTAGTAACAAACACAACCATCATTTCACCTGTTGCAATACCGTAGCGAACCATGACATGACGCAACCAGCCTTTATGACGTTCTTCGTTATATGCTTTGATACCGAACGCTTGGCATATTTCTTTGACAGCTTGAACGACTTCATCGTTTTCTGATTGCTGGATCAAACATTTTTCCATATCAATAATTTCATGGGTACGCTGCTGATAAAATCCAGCAACAAGTCCGCCTTCCCGTTCGCCAACTGGTACTTGTGCTTTGTTTCTGTAATTCCAAGGGTCTTCCATGCCGAGTACAGGATGAACTTTTACACGGCTCATATCAAGCTTGCCGATCCGCTCCAATACGTCCTTTACTTGTTTCTGTTTAAATTGCAGCTGACCTTCATAGCTCATGTGCTGGATTTGACAGCCACCGCACTGCTTGTAAATGGGACATGGCGCATCTTGCCTGTGCTGACTTTCCTTTGTCAGCTCCATGAGTCGTCCAAAAGCAAATCCTTTTTTGACACGTGTGACTTTGATTTTCCCTTGTTCGTCAGGAAGGGCATTCGGTACAAACACAGGGAAACCCTCAATTTTCGCTACACCTGCACCTTCGTGCGTTAAATCTTCGAAGGTTACATTGTAGTATTCATTCTTTTCAACAGGCGGTTTCATTTTCACCAATTTTATCACCTCATTTGCAAAGAAAAACTTGGTCGCCATAAGGAACCAAGTTTAGTCTTCACCCTATTTTTTCAGCTGTTGCTTTTGGCACAATAAATTCAATATGGCGATACAGATTTTCAAATTCACCTGGCAGCATGCCGCCGTATTCACCATCTAAATTCAATTGCATTTTATCTTTTACATCTACCTTCACGCGATTCGCTTTTGCGTAGATGACATTGTTATCATGAATATGCTCGCCTCTGAGTGCAAGGCTGACCACTCGAATGGCTTCTGCTAGATTGACCTTCTTTAGAATGATCAGGTCAAACATCCCATCATCTAGAATGGAATCTGGTGCCAGCTTTTCAAAGCCGCCTACTGAGTTTGTTAGTGAAACAAGAAACAGCATGATTTCTCCATGAAACAATTTGCCGTCATATTCAATTTCGACTTCTGTCGGGCGAATGGAAGGAAGCATCTCCATGCCTTTCAAATAATACGCAAGTTGTCCTAGCATGGTTTTCAGCTTACTAGGCACTTCATAGGTCAGCTCTGTTAATCGGCCGCCTCCCGCAATATTAATGAAATACTGTCCATTCACTTTACCAATATCAAGCGGCTTTGCTACACCATCAATGATGGCATCTGTCGCTTTTAAAATATCTTCTCTTGGAATGCCAAGTGCTCTTGCGAAGTCATTGGTCGTTCCAACTGGAATGATTCCTAATTTTGGTCTTTTTTCAAGCGGCGCTAATCCGTTGACGACTTCATTAATCGTGCCGTCTCCACCAGCTGCTACAATTAAATCAAAATCTCTCTGTGCGGCTTTTTCGGCTGCTTGTGTTGCATCTCCTGCACATGTCGTCGCATGACAAGATGTTTCATAGCCAGCCTGTTCAAATTTTTGCAAAACCTGCGGTAAATTCTTCTTAAAGAGTTCACGTCCAGATGTCGGATTGTATATAATTCGAGCACGTTTCATTCATCATCATCCTATTATCATTATGCAATCTATTTTCACCACTAACAACCTTTAATTATACTATGAGATTTGAAAATGGCAACAGAACACCCCCCTAATATTTGAAATCTCACGGTACGTTTCCCTCAGCAGATCAGCATTCTGATAAGATAAAAGAAAACGATGAAAAGGATGGTATGCCATGAAAAAGCCTGTCTATTTCAACCATGACGGCGGTGTTGATGATCTTGTGTCCTTATTTCTACTTCTTCAAATGGAACACCTGAAAGTGATCGGGATGTCTGTGATTCCTGCTGATTGTTATTTAGAGCCTGCGCTGAGCGCTTCTCAGAAAATTATTGATCGTTTTAGCCCATATGAGATTGAAGTAGCCGCTTCCAATTCTAGAGGTGTCAATCCATTTCCAAAGGAATGGCGTATGCATGCTTTTTATGTAGATGCTTTGCCGATTTTAAATGAAAAAGGCGCTGTTGATACAAAAGTATCTAAGCTTCCTGCACATCTTCACCTGATTGAAACGGTGAAAAAGTCAACCGAACCTGTTACGCTGCTCTTTACAGGACCGCTTACAGACCTTGCACGCGCGTTAGAAGAAGATCCTTCCATCTCAAATAAAATTGAGAAACTGGTGTGGATGGGCGGCACATTCCTTGAAAAAGGCAATGTCGAAGAACCAGAGCATGATGGAACAGCAGAATGGAATGCTTTTTGGGACCCTTATGCTGTGAGCACCGTATTTCAAGAGCGTTTTCCAATTGAAATGGTCGCACTGGAAAGTACAAATCAGGTTCCGCTCACACTCGATGTCCGTCAACGATGGGCTTCCCTTCGCTCTCACATCGGGATTGACTTTATTGGACAATGTTATGCCTTTTGTCCGCCTCTCATTCATCACGAAACGAACTCGACTTACTACTTATGGGATGTGCTGACAACGATCACTCTTGCATCCACCTCATTTACCCGTTCAAAAGAAATGAATGCAATTGTTTATACCGAAACACCAAGACAAGGACGTACCGAAGAACATCCAGATGGAAAATCGATTCAAGTCATTGACCACGTTGATCGGGATGCCTTTTTCGAGGCCTTTGAAGAGCTTATGAGAAAAGCGGTTTGTCAGATTTCATCATAAAAAAGCCCCGCTTATTAGCGGGGCTCAAATTGTTGACACAGGGCTAAAATGAACTTGATTTTAGCCCTGTGTCTTCTTTTCAGCGTGATAGAAAACCTTTGCAGTCTAGGAATTACGAGTACCGGCGCGGAGCGAATTTGACATTCGTGAGCACCGGCACGCAGGACTGACAAAGAATGCGAGGGTTTGTCTACACGCTGAAGCCCCGCTTATTAGCGGGGCTTCCTCTTACTCTTCTTCAGCGTACTTTTTCTTACGTCTAAACTTGCTTAAGATTTCATACACGATTGGCACGATGACCAATGTGAGAAGTGTAGAACTTGTTAAACCGCCAATAACGGTGACGCCAAGTCCTTTTGATACGATCTGACTTCCGCCTTCAAAACCTAATGCGAGTGGCAGCAATGCACCAATTGTCGCAAGTGCCGTCATTAAGATTGGGCGTAATCTTGTTGTACCTGCTTCAAGTAAAGCTTCTCTTGTTGAAAGACCTTCTTTTTCTTTATGAATCACTCGGTCAATCAAGACAATGGCATTTGTTACAACGATTCCGATTAGCATCAGCAATCCAATCATGGCATTTAAGCTGATGGTTTCTTTCGCTACAAACAATCCAACGAGTGCCCCAATAACCGTAAATGGAAGTGAGAACAGAATCGCAAATGGTGCGAGACCTCCGCCAAATGTAATGACGAGAACGAGGTATACAATCGCAATCGCTGCAAGCATTGCGAGTCCTAGCTGTGTAAAGGATTCCTCAATATCCGCACTTACACCGCCTGTATCAATCGTAACGCCAGATTTTAAATCAAGCTTGTCAACTTTCTTCTGGACATCTTGTGTCACACTTGATACGTCGTCTGTTGTCATGTCACCAGATACTTCAGCGTAAATCTTCCCATCACGCTTTGTTACAGTGTTTGCTGTTGTGCCATCTTTCACTTTCACCACATCGCCAATTCGGACTTGTTGTCCTGTTGGTGTTGTGATCTTTTTATTCTCTAGATCTTTTTTACTCTTGTATTCATCTTTTTCCGTTTGAAGCTTCACATCTAGTTCTTTGCCGTCCTCTGTTACTTTCGTCAACGTTGTTTCATTACTTTGAGGAGCGATCGCCTGTGCGATTTGTGAAGCGGTCAAGCCTAGTTTCGCCAGTTTTTCTTGATCTGCATTAAACGTATATTCGTCATACTTCTCAGATAAGCTTGTGCTGACGTTTTTCAAGTTCTTTTCATCTTTTAAAATGTTCTCGACATCTTTGACTGTGCCTTCAATATCACTTGCTTTGTCACCGTACACATAGTACGTCACTGTATTGCTTGCGCCAGCAGATGAGAAGTCTTGTGATTTCCATTCCCCTTTAGACGTTTTGTCTTGAAGGGCTTTAACCACACGATCTTTTTCTTTATCAAAGTTCGGTGTGTCCTCGTCGTATTGTACGAAGAATAATGCACCGTTAGAGTTTCCGCCAACACTTGCTGTCATTGCATTTGAAGAGCCTAATGAATATTGAACCGTATTGACATGATCACGTTTCATTAAGTAATCTTCTGCCTTTTTCGTTTCAGCAATGGCTTGTTCTCTCGTTTGTCCAGGCTCTGGCGTGTATGTCACCATTGCCGTTTTTTCTGCTTCCTGTGGTAAGAAGCTGACACCGACAAGTGGTGCGAGGAATAAGCTTCCGACCAGCATCAGAATCGCAATTCCTGACGTGATCCATTTATGGTTCAATGTCCAATTGAGTACACGTCTATAACCACCAGCAAGTTTGCTTGGTTTGTGTTCTTTTACCTTTTTCGCTTTGCCATACAGGTTCTTTCTAAATAGGCTGTGAGCCATCATTGGAACGATTGTAATGGCGACAAGTAGTGAAGCCATTAGAGCAAACACAATGGTTAATGCAAATGGGATGAATAGTTCACCAATCATTCCACCCACTAGCGCTAATGGCAAGAATACCGCAATTGTGACAATCGTCGAAGACATAATCGGAATAAACATTTCTTTTGTTGCTTCTCTAACGAGTGCTTTGCCTTTTAACGGTTCATCTTTTAACGCCATTCGTCGATAGATGTTTTCTATGACGACAATCGAGTCATCGACAACACGCCCAATGGCGACTGTCATGGCACCAAGTGTCATGATATTTAATGTGATATCGAGCTGATTTAATAATAAAACAGCAATCAACAGGGATAACGGAATGGAGATGACCGAAATTAATGTTGATTTGATATCTCGAAGGAACAACATGATGATAATGATCGCAAAGATTGCTCCGATGATCGCCTTGTTCAGCATTGTGCTGACAGATTCTTTAATCGGCTCTGCTTGATCATATGTCGTGCTGACTTTGATTCCTTTATTGTCTTTTTTGAATGTTTCAAGTTCTTTTGTGACTGCTTCTGCTACACTCACTGTGTTGGCATCAGAGCCTTTGACAATTTGCAAACCGATACTGTCTTTTCCGTTCGTTCTAGAAATTGATTCTGCATCTTTCACGACTTTAATATCTGCTATCTCAGAAAGTTTGATCGTCGGCAGTTCTACCGATTGACCGCTTGCTGCACCTGCACCTGTTTGTTGCTGAGCTGCTGCTGCTTGCTGCTGACTTGCACTTCCAGCCTGTTGATCAGCACCTTGAGCTCCTGCATTTCCTGAGCCGCTAGAAGGCGCTCCAGCTCCTGCGCTTCCCGCACCGCCGCTTGCACTTGGTGTGACAGGAATTCGCATGTTTTTCAAATCTTTAACACTTAAAATATTGCCATCCACTACGACTGATTTTTGCTTGTTGCCAAATGTGTATAACCCTAAAGGTACATTGACATCAGAGCCTTTGATCATGTTTTGGACAGTTTCTTCATCTAAACCATATTCCTTCAATTTCTTTTGTTTAAAAGAAAATTCTACTTCTTTGATTTGTTGTCCAGAAGCTTCGACAGACGAGACACCCTCTAAGCTTTGAAGAGAAGGAATAAGATCATTTTCCACTTTTTGTGTCAGGTCTTGTAATGATTCTTTATCACCGGAGACACTTAGAGCTAAGATTGGAATCGCATTGATGCTAAAACGTGTGATTTTTGGTTTTTCTGCATTTTCTGGAAAATTGATATTGCTAATGGCATCTTCAATTTCCTTCTTTGCTTCATCCATGTCTTTATTGTAATCGTACTCGATTTGAATCGATGAGGCATTTTCAAAAGAATTAGAAGTGACCACATTCACCCCATTGAGATTTTGTATCGACTTCTCAATTGGGTCTGTCACCTTATCTGATACTTCGTCCGGCGTTGCGCCAGGATACGTTGTAGAAACCGTAATGACTGGAGTGTTGATATTCGGGATTGATTCTTGTTTCATATTCAATCCGGCATATAGACCAGCAACTGTTACGATAATCGTCATGAGCCATACAGCGAACTTGTTCTTTAATACAAAATTGATGATCGAATTCATTATGTCCTCCATTTTCCTTTATGTATTGACTGACTGGTCATTCTATATCATAATAAACGGTGATATACAATGCCGTCAACCATTTCACTTGCGTTTGACGTAACATTCTAAAGCTGAAGGGGCCTTATTTCATGAACGAAAAAAAAGAAAAAATCATTAAAGCAAGCATTCAGTTGTTTGCGAAAAAAGGTTTTTCTTCTACGACCATTCAGGAAATTGCAGATGAATGCGGAATTTCTAAAGGTGCATTTTATTTGCATTTCAAATCAAAAGAACAGCTTTTCAACAGAGCGTTTGAATATTATATCGACACGTCTATGCAAAGTATTGAAAAGATTCGAAAAGAAAATCAGCATCTTGCGCCTAGAGATATCTTTCAGAAACAAATCGCTGAACAGTTCCAGCACTTTGCTGAGAACAAGGATTTTATCATTTTGATCCTCAGCGAGAACATTATTCCGGAAAACCAGCAAATTAAAAAGTATTCCAAAACGGTTAAAAAGCAGATGAATGATGAAATCCAAATTTCTATTTTGACCACGTATGGACAGGAGATCGAACCATACATAACTGACCTGTCAGTCATGATTCAAGGAATCATCCAATCTTATGTGCAGGTACTGCTTTTACAAGATCAGATGCAATTATCATGTGATGAGCTCTCATCCTTTATTCTCGACCGATTTGATGATTTGGTGCATGGGCTTCTCCGTTCTCATGCGAAGCCGATTCTAAAGCAAAACATTTGGGATGATGAAACGCCAAATGCCGCTACTCTTCAAGAAGAGCTTCGATTGTTAAAATCTGAGCATCTGCTTTCGGATGATACCCTTGTATCCATTGAAGTTATTGAAGAAGAATTGGCCAAAGATGAGCCTCGCAAGCCGGTCATTCAAGGGATGCTGACAAATTTAGAAACGTGTGAGGACTCCGCTGTCCAAAGAGCTGTGGAACAATTGAAGCTATTCCTCCAATAACAATACGTGGCGATGTTCACTTTAGTTCACCTTTATCCCCTTCGAATATGTGCTAAAGCTTATGCTTCATTATAAAAAAAGAACCAATGAATTGATATACGGCGGTGGTCTGAATCTGTGATAAGACCCTGTCATATCCATCAACAAAAAAACCGCCTCAATGAAGAGGCGGTTTTTGCGATTTATCGTTTTTTAATTTCTTCAAGAAGAATCTTGTTGACCATCGGTGGGTTTGCTTGTCCCTTCGATGCTTTCATAATTTGTCCGACTAAGAAACCAATTGCGCGGTCTTTTCCATTTTTGAAGTCTTCAATGGATTGCGGGTTGTTATCAAGAGCTTCTGTGACAAGTTTGAGCAGTGCACCTTCGTCAGAAATTTGGACAAGTCCTTTTTCTTTGACGATTGTTTCTGCGTCGCCCCCATTTTCGATAAGCTCTTTGAATACCTTTTTGGCAATCTTAGAAGAAATCGTTCCTTTTTCGATAAGCTTGATCATGCCAGCCAGTCCTTGCGGCGTTAGCTTCGTATCTTCCAGCTCTTTTTGGGCCGAGTTTAAGTACGCAGATACTTCACCCATGAGCCAGTTTGATGCTTGCTTCGCTTCTGCACCTTCTGAAATGGTCGCTTCAAAGAAATCAGACATTTCTTTTGTCAGCGTCAGTACCATTGCGTCATATGCAGGAAGTCCAAGTTCATCAATGTAGCGTTTGCGGCGCTCGTCTGGAAGCTCTGGAATGGATGCTCTTACGCGTTCTTTCCACTCGTCATCAATATACAACTCCACCAAATCGGGTTCTGGGAAGTAGCGGTAATCATCAGAGCCTTCTTTGACACGCATGAGGATCGTCTTTTTAGACGCTTCGTCATAGCGGCGAGTTTCTTGTTCGATCAAGCCGCCAGAAAGCAATACTTGCTCTTGACGTTTTTCTTCGAACTCAAGACCTTTTTGGACGAAAGCAAATGAGTTTAAGTTCTTCAGCTCTGTTTTCGTTCCAAACTCTTCACGGCCGATCGGACGAAGAGAAATGTTGGCATCACAACGAAGTGAGCCTTCTTCCATCTTACAGTCAGAGACGCCTGTATATTGAATAATGGATTTTAATTTTTCTAAGTAAGCATACGCTTCTTCTGGCGTACGAATGTCAGGCTCAGATACGATTTCAACAAGTGGTGTTCCTTGACGGTTGAAATCGACGAGTGAATAACCGTCGCCTGTGTGCGTCAGTTTTCCTGCATCCTCTTCCAAATGAAGACGTGTAATACCAATTCGTTTTGTTTTGCCGTCTACTTCAATTTCAATCCAGCCGTTTTCACCGATCGGTTTATCAAATTGAGAAATTTGATACGCCTTTGGGTTATCAGGATAGAAATAGTTTTTACGGTCAAATTTTGTATCAGTTGCAATCTCACAGTTCAGTGCCATTGCTGCTTTCATCGCAAAGTTCACCGCTTCTTTGTTCAGCACAGGCAGTACGCCAGGATAACCAAGATCGATGACACTTGTTTGCGTATTGGCAGCCGCACCAAAAGGCGTCGGTGAGCTTGAGAAAATTTTTGATTGTGTTTTGAGCTCTACGTGGACTTCAAGTCCAATTACCGTTTCAAAGTTCATTCTGATTCACCCCTTACAGTTCAGGTTTTGCTTTATGATGATCTGTTGCTTGTTCGAAAGCGTGAGCCACGCGGTAAACGGTTCCTTCATCAAAGTGTTTACCGATGATTTGCAGTCCTAACGGAAGACCATTTGCAAATCCACAAGGCACACTGATTCCTGGAACGCCTGCAAGGTTAACAGGGATCGTTAAAATATCGTTTGCATACATTGTGAGTGGATCGCTTGTCTTTTCACCAATGTTAAATGCCGGAGTTGGTGTTGTTGGTCCTACAATGACATCATACTTTTCGAAAACATCTTCAAAGTCTTTTTTGATCAGTGTACGGACTTTTTGTGCCTTTTTATAGTATGCATCGTAATATCCTGAGCTTAGAGCGAATGTGCCAAGCATGATGCGGCGTTTCACTTCGTCTCCAAAGCCTTCAGAACGGGTATTTTTATATAAATCAATCAGGTTGTCTGCATTGTCTGTACGGTAGCCATAGCGAATACCGTCAAAACGAGCAAGGTTTGCAGATGCTTCTGAAGATGAAAGCAAGTAGTAAGTCGCAAGCGCATATTTAGAATGCGGAAGAGATACTTCTTCCCATGTGGCACCAAGTCCTTCTAATACTTTCAACGCTTTAAGAACAGACTCTTTTGCTTCTTCGCCAACACCTTCACCAAGATATTCTTTTGGCAAAGCGATTTTCAAGCCTTTGATGTCGCCAGTTAATGAAGAAAGAAAATCTGGGACATCGACATTTGCACTCGTTGCGTCCATTTGATCAACACCAGAAATCGCTTGAAGAACATATGCATTGTCCTCAACATTACGCGTAATCGGCCCAATTTGATCTAATGAAGAAGCAAATGCGATTAAACCGTATCTAGATACACGGCCATATGTTGGTTTAAGACCAACAACACCACAGAATGATGCCGGCTGGCGAATGGAGCCGCCTGTATCTGATCCAAGAGAGAATGGTACTTCTCCAGCTGCAACAGATGCTGCTGAGCCACCACTTGACCCACCTGGAACGGTGTTTAAATTCCACGGGTTTTTCGTTGCTTTGAAGCCTGAGTTCTCCGTAGAAGATCCCATCGCAAATTCGTCCATGTTTAATTTACCGATTGTGACAGCTTCCGCTTCTCTTAAGCGGTTCACAACGGTTGCATCGTAAATAGGATCAAAGTTTTGCAAGATTTTACTTGATGCCGTTGTACGTAAATCTTTCGTCACGATGTTATCTTTGACACCGATCGGCATACCGAACAATAGACCAAGCTCGTCCTTTTCACCAACGGCCTCGTCCAATTCCTTTGCGTACGCACGTGCTTTCTCTTCGTCCAGCGCTAGGAATGCTTGTACTTTCCCGTCTACTTCATGGATTCGTTTATAAGACTCGTCCACTAAATCAGAAACAGACAGTTCCTTTTTATGTAAAAGCTCTTTTAATTCAGAAATTTTGTGGTCAAACAGTGACATGCCTCAGGCCTCCTTTAGTCCAAAATTGATGGCACACGAATATAGCCGTCTTTATGATCAGGCGCGTTTTTGATGACTGCCTCAATGGAAAGACCTTTATTCGGAACATCTTCTCTCATGACGTTTTTCATTTTTAATACGTGTGTTGTTGGTTCAACGTTTTCCGTATCTACCTCGTTTAACTGCTCTGCAAATGAAATGATGCTATCAAGCTGTTCTGTAAACATCTCAGCTTCTTCTTCTGTAATCGCAAGCCGTGCCAAATGCGCAACATGCTTTACTTCTTCTATTGAAATTCTTGACATGCAGGTTCACCTCCAAAAATGATACGTGTTCGTGGTCATGATCATAAGTCATATACACTTTATCATATCAAATTTTACTGTTCTAAAGCAACTTTACGAGGACGCCTAGAAAGGCTTTGTCCACTAATATGTCATTGTGGTGCAGCCAGTGTCTAAAATATTCATCAAGTTGACTTTTTATTTATCAGAAAATTTTTACTTTTATTTAATTTAGTAAGCGCTTACATATAGACGCTTATCACGCATACACGTATTTTTTTTGTCTGATGGGGATGTTTAAGAAGGTTGATCACTTGGGAATACTCTGATAGGTTAAGTAACCATAGCAGTGAGCAGGGCAGTGAAATGTCATTTCTGTCTAGCACTTCTGTATATTTTGATTGAGGTGATGTCAAATTAATACGAAAAAGGTGAGAAAACAAAATGAGTATTGAAGTTACGATTTCCTTATCTATCTATTTTATCGGGATGCTTGCCATTGGTTGGTATGCGTTTAGGAAAACACATGATTTAAATGATTATATGCTTGGTGGACGAGGTCTTGGTCCATTCGTTACAGCTCTATCAGCAGGTGCTGCGGATATGAGTGGTTGGATGCTGATGGGTGTACCAGGTGAAATGTATAAAACAGGTTTATCGACAACCTGGCTTGCAATTGGTTTAATTGTCGGTGCTTATTTGAACTATTTAATTCTTGCACCTCGTTTACGTTCTTATACAGAAATTGCTGATGATGCCATTACGATTCCTGATTTCTTTGACAAACGATTCAAAGGATCATCTGCTTTATTAAAAGCAGTTTCAGCCGTCATCATTTTAATCTTCTTTACGTTGTATACATCATCTGGGATGGTATCAGGCGGACGTTTATTTGAGTCAGCATTCGGTGCTCACTACATGTTTGGTCTGATATTGACATCAAGTATCGTGATTTTGTATACACTGTTCGGTGGATTTCTAGCAGTGAGCTTAACGGACTTTGTCCAAGGAGCTATTATGTTTTTAGCATTAGTGCTCGTGCCGATCGTTGCCTTTACTCAATTAGGTGGACCTGTTGCCACATTCAATGATATTCAACAGATTGACCCTAAATTGCTTGATATTTTTAGAGGAACGAGCGTCATTGGCATTATTTCCTTCCTCGCTTGGGGATTAGGTTACTTTGGACAGCCTCATATTATCGTACGTTTTATGGCGATTACGTCCGTAAAAGATTTAAAACCAGCACGCCGAATCGGAATGAGCTGGATGATTATCTCTGTCATTGGTTCACTATCTGTTGGTTTAGTTGGTGTCGCATACGTACATGAAACGGGTATGAACCTTGCTGATCCTGAAACGATCTTTATCGTCTTTTCTAAAGTATTGTTCCATCCTTACATTACTGGATTCTTACTTTCTGCCATTTTAGCAGCCATTATGAGTTCAATTTCTTCTCAGCTGCTTGTGACAGCAAGTGCCATGACAGAGGATTTATACAGAACGTTTTTTAGAAAGAAAGCCTCAGATAAAGAGCTTGTGATGATTGGTCGTATGTCTGTACTCGTTGTTGCGATTATTGCTCTTTGTCTATCTCTAAACCCAAGCGACACCATTCTTGACCTCGTCGGTTATGCTTGGGCAGGATTTGGTTCTTCATTCGGTCCAGTCATCTTGCTTTGCCTATACTGGAAACGAATGAATCATCACGGTGCACTTGTCGGAATGATTGTGGGTGCCGTTGTGGTTCTTACATGGATCACGACAGGTCTCAACCATTCAACAGGTATCTATGAAATGATTCCTGGCTTTACGTTAAGTGGCTTAGCCGCAATTGTTGTGAGCTTAATGACAAGTAAACCGACAAAAGCATCAAAGCAGCTATTTAACAAAATGGAAGACCATCTCGAAGAAGAAACAAAATAACCAGACATGAGGAGTCATCTGCATTATGCGGATGACTCTCTTTATTTTTCAATAAAATGCTTTTCTTTCTCCCGTTTCTGAATAAAATAGAAGTTGTGCAGCCATATGGGCTGTGAGAAGATCATATACATGATGTGAAACGTACATGAAGTGAAAGGAGCGATACGCATGTTTTGGACAATTGAATGGGATACGGTCTTGAAATTAGCCGTTGCCACCTTAATCGGTTTGATCATCGGTCTTGAACGCGAACTTAAGAAAAAGCCGCTTGGGCTGAAAACGTGTATTGTCATTGCTGTCAGCTCCTGCGTATTAACCATCATCAGCATTGATGCAGCCTACAATTTCCCTCGAGTCTCTAAGCTTCAAATGGACCCACTCAGGTTACCGGCGCAAATTATATCTGGTGTTGGTTTTATTGGAGCAGGTGTGATTCTTCGCAAAAGCAATGACGTCATCTCAGGTCTTACGACATCTGCGATGATTTGGGGAGCAGCAGGACTTGGGGTTGCAACAGGTGCAGGTTTTTATAAAGAAGCCTTCCTCAGTCTTTTCTTTATTCTTGTCAGTGTGGAATTTTTACCTTGGCTCTTCCAGCGGATTGGCCCCATTCGCTTACAGGAAAAAGAAATCCGCATCAGAATGTCACTTTCTGATCGAAACCGCATGACAGAGATTTTAAAAGAAATGAAAGCACTCAATATTCGGATTCATTCTGTACGTATTGATGATTTAAAGGAAAAAGACTATCCGATCATGGAAGTACGTGTTCGCGTACATAAAGACCGCTATACAACCGATGTGTACTTTGATATTAAAGATTTAGAAGGCGTTGTTGGTGTGAAGTGTGATACGGTGTAGGATAAAAAGCCCCTTGCTATGTGAAACAGCAAGGGGCTTTCGATTTATGTTGTTAGCTGATGAAAGTCAAAAGGCGTAATTGGGGTTTTGTCCTCAATCTCCTTTCGAAAACGCGCCAGCATGGCACTTTCGTCAGCGCTTAGTGTTCGGAGATCAAATGCTTGATGTAAAAGCCCATAAATAAGCATATGACGCAGCATAAGGAAATCTGGTATTGTCGCCAGCCATGCGTCATCAAGCTCATTCTCCTGTCGATAGCCTTTGAGAAAATGGCTCATAAATTCACCCGTAAATTCAGCTTTATCCTCATACGGAATCACCGGATACCAAAGAACGTTGTATAGCAAAATGCTCATATCGTTGATAAACCAGTGATACCCACAATCATCAAAATCAAATGCAATGATTTCTCCATGATGATAGTGGAAGTTCCCGTGATGTAAATCCGCATGCACCAGTCCATAGACATCCTTGGATATTCGGAGCTGGTGAAGCTTTTGCATCAGTTCATCTTTTCGCTGCAACACAACCGTTTGATCAGAAGGAATATACGTTTCAAGCTTTAATTGCTCCTCCTCATACCACTCTTGACGCTTATAGCGAGGATCTTTCACTTGATATTGTTTAGTCGTTTGATGCATACGCCCTGTATAGGCTCCTAACGCTTGAAACAACTGTCCATTCCAATCTGCTTCGGTCACTTTTCTGCCGGGCGCCTTTTCGTACACTCTCAGCAAAAAAGCGCCTCCTGCTTGATCGGGAATCGCTTCAACATCTTTTCCTCTTGCGGATAAAACCGGTTTAGCTACTGAGATTCCATGTTGAGATAAATACCGAATCCAGTCCATTTCTCCTAAAATATATGTGCGAGAGCGGCGTATGGTATGGGTAATTTTCAATATATAACTCGACCCTTTTTCATCCGTATATTCATACACATAATTTTCTGCATCGGCTAGAA
Source organism: Bacillus sp. FSL K6-3176 (assembly GCF_038003325.1). NCBI lineage: Bacteria > Bacillati > Bacillota > Bacilli > Caryophanales > Bacillaceae > Bacillus > Bacillus sp. FSL K6-3176. The sequence continues at coordinate 673,597 of NZ_JBBOOX010000001.1, read as the reverse complement.
ATGTGACCTGTTCTGGCTGAAAATGATAGAGTAGAGCCGCTTTCTTTAAGACCATTTGTTCATCGTATCGTGCTTTTACTTCTTTATGCATGCTGATTCTCCTTTTATCGTCTTTTTACTTATACATGACGGTAATCAGCATTTATACGAGCATCAACATACCTGCCTTTCCTTTTGATTTCCTCACATACTTTGACAAAAGTTGAAAGATTCCTCTAATTAGAAATAAAAAACCGCCAAAAGGCGGTTTTCAGATTGTTGACAAAGGGCTAAAATGAACTTTATTTTAGCCCTTTGTCTTCTTTTCAGCGTGATAGAAAACCTTTGCAGTCCTAGGAAGGACGAGTACTGGCGCGGAGCGAATGTCACATTCGTGAGCACCAGCACGCAGGACTGACAAAGAATGTGAGATTTGTCTACACGCTAAAAACCGCCAAAAGGCGGTTTTTATTTAGTCATATATATGGACAGTTGGTTCTTTATCTTCAGCATTTTTTGTGATGAGGGCTTCTTGCTGATCAGAAGAGGTGATGTTGATTTCTATATTGGTGCTCTTATAGTAATCCATGACTTCACCTGTTAAGTATTGCGTGAATGCCACGACTTCTGTTTTTCCGTAGAATTGCATTGGAATTTCTACTTTCATTTTTTGCAAGTTCCCGTTTTTATAGAAACCTTTGCCTACCACACCTGTGTAATTCGGGAAGTAGTCTTCTACCTTTGTCTTGAAGCGGTCAAATCGCTCTGAATCATCTTTGTAGCTGCTCTTGGCATTATCTGAAGGGAAGAAGACATTCTCTTCTTTAATCGTATCCCAACTGCCAATATCAGCTGATCCTGCTTTTACATCAGTTTTAGCGATAAAGTTTCCTGGAACAATAGATGATTTTGGTGCTTGTTTATAAAGAGCAATCATGACTGGGACTTTTTGCAGTCCGTCCATTTGACGAAGTCGTTTAATGACTTGTTCCGCAATTTTTTCGCCCTCTGCTAAAAGTTTCTTTGAATTCTTCGATGAATCGATGGTCACCTCTTGCTGAGGATCTCCGATATTTTCGCGATAATAATAGACAGAGTTAAGCGCAAGACCGATGACAACCCCGCCAAGCTGTAAGCTATTTTTATCTTTTCTGATTAAGTAATTATGTTCTAGCATGGAAGCTAAGTAGATTGGACTATTTTCATTTTTTGACTTTGTTGAACCTGAGTTTGGAAGAGCAGGGTTTAAACCTAAGTTCTTAAAGTCTTTGTCTTCTTTTTCAGCTTTTTTCAGATCACTGCCTGTTTTTTTGCGGGCAAGCCAGCTGAGAACAGTATCTTCATCTAAATGCTGTCCTTCTTGGAATAGATAATCGTTTGTATTGAATGATTCTGTTGCCAGGCGCATGAGTCCTGTTTCAAATTCATCAATGTCTAAGCGTGTATTGAGACGCTCTGCTGTTAGTCCTCTTGCCGCTCCTTGTTTAAACGGCAGCACCATTTTGTAATAGGAATCAGAGATGTTGTACATTGGGATGATCGCTGTTTCTTTCGTTTCATCCGTTTTTTGTGTGACCTCTTCCTCATCCTTTCCCCCAAAAGGTGCACACGCTGACAATACCAGTGTGAGCATTGTCAGCAGCAATAGCAACTTTTTCAATAGAAAACACTCCTCTTATTTCTTTAGCTCCTCGAGCATTTTGGCTTCGTCCCAAATTTCAATATTGAGTTCTTCTGCCTTTGTCAGCTTACTTCCAGCTGCTTCGCCGGCAATGACTAAGTCTGTTTTTTTACTTACGCTACCTGCTAACTTGCCGCCTAATGCTTCGATCGCTGCCTTTGCATCATTTCGCGACATTTCTTCTAATTTCCCCGTCAGCACAATCGTTTTTCCTGCAAAGTAGGAATCACTTTCTTCTACTTTCACCGGTTTTGGCCCAGTATAGGTCATATTGACCCCAAGTTCTTTTAGTTCATTTAGCAGATCTAGTATTTCTTCTTTCTCAAAGTACGTGACGACTGCATCGGCCATTTTTTCACCAATTTCATCTACTTCAAGTAATTGTTCTTTCGTTGCTTGTTTTAACTGATCGATATCCTCAAAGTGCATGGCCAACGTCTTCGCTGCTTTAGAACCAATAAACCGAATACCAAGTCCAAATAATAAACGTTCAAGAGAGTTTTCTTTCGATTGCTCGATCGAACGCAGTAAATTATCGACAGATTTTTCGCCCATTCGTTCTAGCTGAATCAACTCTTCTTTTGTTAAACGGTAAAGGTCTGATACACGAGAGACAAGCTGTTCTTTGAAAAGTTGTGTAATGACTCGCTCGCCTAGCCCATCAATATTCATCGCATTACGAGACACAAAGTGAATGAGTCCTTCACGTATTTGAGCGGGGCATTGTGGATTGATGCACCGCAGCGCCACTTCTCCTTCAATTCTGACCAGCTCACTATGACACTCTGGACATTCAGTCGGCATGTGAAACGGCTTTTCTTCTCCTGTTCGCTGATCAACAAGGACCCCTGCAACCTCTGGGATAATATCGCCCGCTTTTTTGACAATCACTTGATCAAAAAGGCGGATATCCTTCTCTTTGATTAAATCTTCATTATGAAGAGATGCACGTTGCACTGTCGTCCCTGCCACTTTTACAGGCTCAAGAATCGCTGTTGGGGTGATGACGCCAGTACGCCCCACACTTAGTTCAATATCAATCAGCTTCGTCACGACTTCTTCGGCCGGAAATTTGTACGCAACAGCCCAGCGTGGACTTTTTGCTGTGAAGCCTAGTTCTTCTTGCTGAGCCAATGAATTGACTTTAATGACAATGCCATCGATTTCGTATGAGAAATCAGCACGCTTTGTTTTCAGTGTTTCGATGAGGTCGATCACTTCTTCAATGGTTTGGCACATCCGTCTTTCTTTGTTCGTTTTAAAGCCAAGCTCATCGAGAAGATCAAGTCCTGCGCTTTGCGTTTCAACACCAATTTCATCAAGCTCCGCTATACTGTAGACGAAGATATCAAGGTTTCGTTTCGCTGCAATTTTCGTATCGAGCTGACGAAGTGAGCCAGCAGCCGCATTACGCGGGTTCGCAAACGGCTCTTCTTCGTTTTGTAATCTTTTTTCGTTAAGGGCTTCAAAAGAAGGTTTTGGCATAAATGCCTCGCCTCTCACTTCAATCGACAGAGGCCGATTGATTTTGAGCGGGATGGAACGAATGGTTTTGAGGTTCTCGGTAATATCCTCACCTGTTGTCCCATCACCCCGCGTGGCACCCCGGACAAACACGCCATTTTCATAACGGAGAGAAACAGCGAGTCCGTCAATTTTCAGCTCGACATTGTAAGCGACGTCGTCACCGACTGCTTGACGAACCCGGCGGTCAAAATCAAGAAGGTCCTGTTCATGAAACGCATTGCCGAGACTAAGCATCGGTGTACCGTGACGTACTTTTTGGAAGGCGTCTAAAACAGCACCTCCTACTCTTTGCGAAGGTGAATCCGCTGCTTTTAAATCAGGGTATTCTTCCTCCAGAGAGATCAGCTCACGCATCCGCGCATCATATTCAGCGTCAGGAACACTTGGACGATCCAGTGTGTGATATTCGTAGTTGTATTGATTCAAAATCTGGTGTAGTTCCTCGATCCGGCGTTTCGCTGCTTCTTTATCCATCTGCTTCTTCCTTTCACTTCATCCGTTTTGTCAGTCCTATCAGTTTATTGCTTTTCGATTGGCGCAAATGCGGCAAGGAGACGCTTAATGCCTGTAGGGCTTGGGAAGGCAATATCAAGCTCTGTACTATCCCCACTACCTTTTACACTCACAACCGTGCCAACGCCCCATTTTTTATGAGCGGCTTTATCACCGACAGCCCAGCCAATGCTGCCGCCGCCTGTGTTTTGAATGGTTTGCGTTTGTGGACGTGAGACAGGCCCTCGTCTTTGCGGTCTTTCTCTCGTTTGGCCAAACGGTGTTTTCGTTTCTTTTTTCTCATTTAGGTTGTCCAATAAATCAGCTGGTATTTCTCTGATAAATCGTGATTCCAGATTCATGTTCGTCCGGCCGAATAACGTTCTCATCTTCGCACTTGATAAATAAAGCTCTTCTTCGGCCCGTGTGATCCCTACATAAGCAAGACGGCGCTCTTCTTCCATCTCTGCATCTTCCATTAATGAACGGCTGTGCGGGAAGACGCCTTCCTCCATTCCCATTAAGAACACAACAGGGAATTCAAGTCCTTTTGCTGCGTGAAGCGTCATTAAAATGACCGCATCCTGATCTTCTTCCTCAGCCTCATCCAGCTTATCAATGTCTGCGACGAGGGCGAGGTCTGTCAGGAAGGTGACAAGTGATTTATCTTCATTTTGTTCTTCAAAGTTTTTAGTGACCGATAGAAACTCGTCAATATTTTCTAAACGGCTTTGTGCTTCAATCGTTTTTTCGATCTTCAGTGCTTCACGATAGCCTGTTTTCTCTAGGATCTCTTCCGTTAATTCTGTGACAGATAAATAATCCTGCATATTTGTCATTTGATCAATGAGCTGTTTGAACTCATCAAGTGCATTGGCAGCTCTTGCACTGAGTCCAATGAAATCCACCTGACCAAGTGCTTCAAACATAGAGAGATCATTCATTTCTGCGTATGCGGCAATTTTATCAACAGAGGTCGCCCCAATTCCACGCTTTGGTACGTTGACAATGCGCGCAAAACTAATATCGTCATCTGGATTTGCCACAAGGCGTAAGTATGCCAAAATGTCCTTAATCTCTTTTCTGTCATAGAACTTCGTGCCGCCGACGATGTTGTATTGAATGTTCGCCTTCATTAACGTTTCCTCTATGACACGTGACTGGGCGTTCGTTCGATAGAGGATCGCAAAATCAGATAATTTACGCTTGCCGCTCTGATGAAGCTGACGAATCTTTCCAGCGACAAATTGACCTTCACCGAATTCATTATCCGCACGGTAATAGGCAATCTTCGCTCCTTCATCATTTTCTGTCCAAAGATTTTTCGGCTTACGGTTTGAATTGTTTTGAATCACCGTGTTTGCGGCATTCAGAATACGTTTGGTCGATCTGTAATTTTGCTCAAGCAAGATCACTTCACTGGACGGATAATCTTTTTCAAAGGAAAGAATGTTTGTAATATCCGCTCCACGCCAGCGATAGATAGACTGATCCGAGTCACCGACCACACATATATTTTGAAAACGCTGCGCGAGCAGTTTCACAAGCATGTACTGCGCTCTGTTTGTATCCTGATATTCATCGACATGAATGTATTGGAATTTTCGCTGATAGTGTTCTAATACTTCAGGGATCCGCTCAAACAGACGAATCGTCATCATAATAAGATCATCAAAATCGAGTGATTGGTTTTTGAGTAATCGTTTTTGATAATCTGTGTAGACGTCGCTGACGACTTGATCGTAAAAGTCACCGGCTGTTTTTGCGTATTCCTCTGCGTCAATGAGTTCGTTTTTTGCACTACTGATTGACCCTAAAATGCTACGTGGATCAAACTTTTTAGGATCGATATTTCGTTCTTTTAAAATGTTCTTAATGACTGAAAGCTGATCAGATGTGTCTAATATAGAAAAGTTGCGATTCACACCAATACGGTCAATATCGCGTCGTAAAATGCGTACACACATGCTGTGGAACGTAGAGATCCAAATGTCATCCGCACCAGGCCCTAAAATGGCTTGTACACGCTCACGCATTTCTCTTGCTGCTTTATTTGTAAAGGTAATCGCTAAAATATTCCACGGTGCCACATGCTTTTCTGCCATTAAATACGCAATTCGATGCGTGAGCACTCGTGTTTTTCCACTACCTGCTCCTGCCATCAGTAGCAGCGGTCCGTCTGTTGCTTTGACCGCTTCTTTCTGCGCGTCATTCAGCCCTTCTAATAGATGATTCGATATTTCATTCATTTCATTCACCGCCAATTCGAACTTATGTTCTATTTTAACCCGTTTCGTCTTGTTTGACTATGATGACTTTTTCACTGCGTCGACTGTCTTTAGCGCTTCTTTAAAATTGTCATAAATGACGTTCCCCACGACGACAACGTCTGCATGCTGTGCAAAGTCTTTCGCCTTCTCTTCGCTTTCAATACCGCCGCCATAAAATAGAACCGTTTCATGTAGCACTGCTTTGGTTTCTTTCACAAGCTCTATGTCTCCAAGCGTCCCGCTGTATTCTAAGTAAAAGATGGGCAGTTTCATCAAGTGCTCTGCCACTCTCGCATATGCCCTTACGTCATCTATATCCAGTGCCGTATTTGCCTCTGTCAGCTTAGCCGCTTTACACTCTTCGTTTAAGATGACATATCCTTCCGGCACAATCTCTTCCATTGACATCAAATCACCGTATTCCTTCATCGCATCCTTATGCAGACCAACAATCCAATCTGGATGAGCGCTGTTTAACACAGTGGGGATAAAATACAGGTCAAAGCCAGGTACAATCATCTCATGTGTCGAGATTTCAAGGACACATGGCACAAGAAAGCGGCGCACCTTTGACATCAGTTGCAGCACGTTGTCTTCTGTCACGTTGTCACTGCCGCCAATTAAAATGGCATCCGTACCAGATTCACAAATCGCTTCAAGTTGTTCATCGGAAATCTCTTTATTTGGATCGAGTTTAAAGACATGCTTCCACTCGGTAACATCATACATGAAAAACGTTCCTCCATTCGTTTCATTCCATTTAAATATTATAACAAAATCAGACACCGCAAAAAATGGGTAACCTCCTTCAGCTAAAAGTTTCATTCTTTTGAAAATAGTCGATTTTCATTTTAGGCGAGGTGAATGATTCAAGAGGCGCTGAGGGAGATAAATAGATCGATGCTGAACTGAAATGAGAGCTACTTCATCTCATCACATGATATTATACATGAAAGGAACATTTTACTATCGACCAAGCAGGTGAATGATTTGAAAAGAACCATCACATATGATCAAACGATCGACATTGGATATATCTATCTCATCCCGCCTCGAATCGGAACAATCAAAGAAACCATTGAATTAGACGTGAATGAATGTGTGAACGTAGACATCGACAAAGAGGACCGAGTGGCTGGGCTGGAGTTATTTGCAGAAGAAGCCAAGGTGTTGAAGCACACACCCGTTTATGAGGACGAGCTTTCGTTACGTTTTACGGATCAGGAAGTTCTCTCAACCTATCATTTATCGGGCATTGAATTTCAATTCTCAACGCCTGATCACAATGGACTGATTGGTTTTACCATTGTCGATCCTCTTAAATATAATGTGAAAAGAAAGACAAGAAAAAACCGTTTTGATTGATTCAAAACGGTTTTTAAAGCTATTGTCTCACTTCATTAAAATAATGAACAGATGTCATGGCCCCTTCATCGACCATCTTGTTGTCTTGAATATCTAACGGATCAGGGTGACCAGCTTTTTCAGGAACCTTTTCATCTGATCGGAACATGCTGATCCATTTCTTCAGATGCTGTTTATTTTTAACCGCTAATAACACAGCACCTCCAACTCCTAATCCAGCAAGTACATACGTATTTGGACGCTTATTCATGTTTGTTCCCTCCCCTTTTGATCTTATTTGTAAGTTACCCCGCCTTTTCATTTCTAAACGTCACAATCTGTTGAAGTGGTTTCTCTTTCAATGAAAAGTGGAATAACATCAGTAATGATAGAGAAAAGAGGGGATTTTCGTGACAACAACTTTCATCGTCATTGGCGCATTATTAGTGATTTTTTTCATCATACCAATCATTTTATTCATCTGGATTTGGATGCGAGATGAAAAACAGGAAGAGCATTCTGTCCTACGAAATTATCCGGTCATTGGAAAATTGCGGTTCATTTTTGAAAAAATAGGACCTGAGCTTCGTCAATATTTGTTTCTCAATGATCGAGAGGAGCTTCCTTTCTCAAGAAGAGAATACGAGCAAGCTGTCATGTCTGGGAAGTACAAAAGCCGGACAATGGGCTTTGGATCAAAACGTGATTTTGACAAGCCTGGTTACTATATTCGCAACGTCCTATTTCCAAAGCAGCGAGATGAGTTACGCATCGATCAATCTGAAAAAATCCAAACAAAAGTGTATCAGATCGATCAAGATAATTTACTTAGAAGAAGTGAACACACGAAAGAAGTCGAAGCAAAACCTTACTATCTCCATCAAGACGATGTACAAGTGATAGGCGAGCACACATGTCAAAAGCCTTTCCGTGTAAAAGGCCTGATTGGTCAGTCAGCCATGAGCTACGGATCTTTAGGCGACAGGGCCATTACAGCATTATCCTCAGGATTAAAGATGGCTGGCGGTACGTGGATGAACACAGGTGAAGGCGGGCTTTCTCCCTATCACCTCAAAGGCGGAGCTGATATTATATGCCAGATTGGGCCTGGTCTATTTGGCGTGAGAACAGAGGATGGCGCTTTTTCCTTTGAAGAGTTTAAGAAAAAAAGCGAGCACGAGGAAGTCAAAGCCTTTGAGCTGAAGCTGGCTCAAGGAGCTAAAACACGCGGCGGACATATTGACGGTGAAAAGGTCACCGAAGAAATTGCAAGCATCCGTAAATTGCCGCCCCACCAATCCATTGACAGTCCAAATCGATTTGAGATGTTCCACTCCATTCCTGATATGTTTGATTTCATTGAACAGTTGCGAAGTATAGGCGGAAAGCCTGTCGGCATCAAGCTTGTGGTCGGACATAAAGAAAACATTGAGGAACTTGCAGCGTACATGAAAAAAAGCGGAAAGCATCCTGATTTCATTACAGTAGATGGCGGAGAAGGCGGCACTGGTGCTTCCTTTCATGAATTGGCAGATTCCGCAGGGCTGCCGATTTTTACGGCACTCCCAATGGTTCATCAAATATTGAAAGAATACGGTGTCAGAGATCAGGTAAAACTCTTTGCTTCTGGCAAACTTCTCTCCCCTGATAAAATTGCGATTGCCCTTTCCATGGGAGCAGATTTTGTGAATATCGCACGGGGCTTGATGTTCTCGGTTGGCTGTATTCGGGCGCAAGTATGCCACACGAATAAATGCCCAGTTGGGGTTGCCACGACAGATCCAAAGCTGCAAAAAGGTTTATCCATTGAAGAAAAGAAATACCGCGTCTGCAATTATATCCTGTCCCTTAGAGAAGGTTTGTTTAATTTATGCGCAGCAGCTGGAATTGAATCACCTATTCATTTTAACGAAAAACATATTATTTTTAGACAAGAAAACGGTCAGACAAGTGAAGTCCCTATGTTCTCAGGCACAGAGCAGTCTGTCTAGCTTAAAAAGGTGCGTTTCCGCACCTTTTTTCGTTGACATTCTTGCTCAATCACGTATAAAGAACTTAATAGATCTTTGATAAGGAGAAAGAGTATGCGTGAAAAAAAGGTCCGCGGTATGAAACGAAAGACTCAACAGATCATAAAAGAAATGAACGCAAATACGCAGTCGTTTCCGGAGAATGTTTCTGACTACTGGCACCTGCCTCTACCAGCGGCTTATGATTTTATGACTTCCAACAGAACACCGAAAAAGATCAAACGTCTATGCATTCAAACTCTATTGAATAGAGCTGAGCATCTCATTGATTTGAAACCAAACGACGGGGACATATATCGTGTCGTGGTCGCAGTCGATCTGCCTGGATTATGGCATTCACAAATCATTGTGTTTAAAGGGGATTCTTATGTGAAAGATTTCTTCAACAGACAAGATGAGTATCAGACATGGCTTCCCCTTTCTGATCAGAGAAATATTCAAAAAGATTGGGATTTATCTGTTCCGCAAAATATGCGAACTATCGGTTTTAAGGAAGTAATCACTGATGACGATGAAGTGTCCTATGAAGGTGAACGATGGTTTATGGGGGAACTTGATGACATCAAATAGAGCCATTTCAAATGAAATGGCTCTTACTTGTTCAACTTCAAAACGACAAATCATAAAGAATGTTTGCAGTGAAAGCTGCTTTATTTTGTTTCGTCCGTTGCTTGTTGCTCTGCTACGCGGTCAAGTGCCATCGTATAGGCATCATTTCCGTAGTTCAAGCAGCGTTTGACACGTGAGATAGTGGCTGTACTTGCACCTGTTTCCGTCTCAATTTTATGATACGTATTTCCCTCGCGAAGCATACGCGCTACTTCAAGACGCTGTGATAAAGATTGGATTTCATTGATGGTGCACAAATCATCAAAAAATCGATAACATTCTTCCAGGTCTTTAAGGGATAAGATGGAGTTGAATAGCTGATCTAAGCTTTTGCCCCTTAATTTATCAATTTGCATCTTTATACATCTTCTCCTTTACTATTGGCACACCGCTCCGCACTGACTTTTCCGAGAAAGCGGTATCTTTCCTGACTCATTTTTTTCAACCTCAGCAATGAGCTTTGAACGAATCATGACAGGTTTGGTTCTACGCTGAAAATGCCATCAGGTTCTTTCGTAAGCCGAAGCTTCTTTATCGTAAACAAATTCGACAAGTTTTGTCATATTCCTTGTGCGACAATCTGACAAACTTGTTTGCCTCCGATATCTAGAACACTTCTGCTCTGTTAGGTCTTTCCCTAAAAAACAGTATGTGTAGAAAGCTTGGCGAGACGACAAACCTGCGCCCCGCCTTGCTTGATTATTCAAAATATGTTGGTCGGCCAGCGTAACCGACAGATTCATTTTACAATTGGGCACTTCATTCGTCATGTCAAAGCCCTATGCTTTGTCACCATATCTAGCAGCGAAGAGATCTTTTGCTCACTCCTGCCCTATAACAGCGGTCAGAAATCTAGCAAATATGATACAGCTCCACTCTGTTATATTTTAACGCATTATAGACGGAAAGAGTACAGTTTTTTTCATGACATCAAATATTCCTCTTGGTGTCACCCGAATATACGGCAAGTGTGTGCTTTGGAAAAAGACAAGTGTATCAATCGGGCAGTCAAATGGATACCCGCGCTCAATGAGTAGCTCGCGTAACGTTTGCTCCTGCTGAAGAACCGTTTCAAACGATTCAGCTGATGCACAGCCTGATAATTGCAACGGGATTTCATGCAAAATCTTTCCGTTTTCTGCGAGCACAATTCCCCCGCCAATTTCTTTCATTCGCTTATGAGCAAGCATCATATCATCTTTATTTTTCCCAATCACTAAAATGTCACCAGTGGTTGAAAATGAGCTGACAAACCCTTGCACCTTGTTTGCAAATCCTTTTAACATTGTGTTCACGCGCCACTCGCCTTTTCGATCAATCAGACTGAAGAAGCTTTGATCATGGTCACAGGACAGCTGATTGACAGAGTTATCAATCTCCACTGTATAAGGCTCCATAATGACAGCATTTCGCATTTTGACACCAAGCGGCATTGAGAATTGCAAGTCACTCATTGTCAGGTCATAGCTTAAATCTAATGGTTCAAGCCCGCCATTTTCCCATTTTGTCTCTTGGAATTGATGCTGGTTCTCCCCCTCTAATTTAAGGATCACCCCTTTAGAAATCACCGTTTCTGGATTTGGATTCATCGGATCATCTAAAATATTCAAAGAAGCCAATCGACCAGGACCGACCACGCCTAATAAGTCATCAATTTGATAGTATTTCGCAATGTTAAAGGTCGCCATATTGTACGCATCAATAGTAGGCACGCCTTCTTCAAGGGCAATGCAAATGAGACGATTGATCATGCCTTCTTCATAAAAGTGAGGCGCTGATCCATCTGTTGTATAGAAAAAGTGATCGTAGTGCCTAAAGTCACGCTCATGCAACTCTCTTAAAATGTTCACTAAATCTGGGCGGATGGAAGAATGACGCAACGACACATGATAGCCAAGAGACAAGCGTTTGAGCACATCGTCTGCATTCATTGCTTCATGATCACTGTCCGCTCCAAACAGCTTCATTTTTGTTAGCGTTTTCTCAGAAGCCCCAGGGAAATGCCCTTCAATTCGTTTTCTCTGCTTCTTCGTTTCTTGCATGCAATATAAAATGAGATCATCACCGTCCATTAATCTTGGCCAGCTCGTTAATTCGCCGCCTTGTAGGACGTCGGGATGATCAATCCATTCTTTCCGATAGTTAATAGGAAGCATCTCATCTTCATACCTGACCTCGGTTTGAAGATCGTATCTGGACCACCAGAAATACTGAAATGGCTGCTTTTTTAATTCGCATAGAGTGGAAAGCGCTTTCTTTTCATTGCTTTGCAAAAGAAGAAATAAGTTATCGCTGACCATCGTTGTTGTGCCAAATTGAGACACATATTCTGCAAGTGATTGGGGATTATAAATATGGAACGGATGCGCGTGAGGTTCAATATACCCCGGCACAATGTATTTACCTTCACAATCAATCACACGTTTAGCTGATTTATTTTGAGGAAGCTCTGCTCCGACATAAACAATTCGATCATCATGTATCCAAATATTTGCCTTCACCCATTGCTTCAAAAACGGGTTTAGCACGAGTCCATTCGTTAAAAGGAGTGTTGGAACTATTTTTGAGTCGACTACATCGATTTGTGTGCGGATGTCATTGTTTCTCCAATTAAAAGTACGTTCGGACATTCACATACTCTCCTTCATTTGTATTAGCCCTATCGTAACATAACGAACCACGTTACGCATTAATGAAACGTTACAATTTCTTGAAATCACACTTAAAATAATTTAAAAAAGGAGAATCACTTGCAATGAAACCTAATCTTGGCTTAATGGAAGCGCTCATGAGAATTGCCTGCGGAATGACGATATGTACTGTAGCTGGATCCTTATATGCTCGAAAACCATGGAGTAAAATGCTGCTTTTTGGCATCATGCTCGGCGGATTAAAATTGGGCTCTGGTATTCTTCGTTTTTGTCCAGTGACCTATATGTGTGAACAGCAGAATACACATAAAGAGAAGGCTGAGTAGACAGCCTTCTTTTTTTGTGTGTGAATCATTCCGCTGCTTCGCACCATTTGACCAACGTACCAGCAATGATTTCTGCTGCTTCGATCACATGTTTGATCTCAATAGATTCATTCGGGAAATGGGCAAGCTCTGTCGTTCCAGGTCCAAACACAATGATTGGGATATCCGCTGCTTGTGACAGTAATCCGCCGTCTGTCCCCCAAGGGGCGGCTTCTACCTTTGGCGGGTGCTGCATGACCTCTTCATATTGTTCCTTCAATAGACCTAAAAGCGGGTGATCAGAGTCGATTGACCCTGGAAGCCACCTAGCACCAAACCACTCCACTTCCACAGGATGTTCTTGAAACCAATCATCTTTTTCAGCGAGTCCAGTCATCCAATTTTCTAATTCCTTCTCTGCCTGCTCAACTGTCTCACCTGGCATCACACCAAGCCTGCCTTCCATTGTGACAAGATCTGCGACAGAGGACGGCCAATCACCGCCTTGAATTTTCCCAATGTTGATTGGAATTGGAATCGGGATATGCTGAAACAGCGGCTCCGTCACTCGCTGATTTCTTTCTTTTTCTAGTGCCGCTATATGAGAAAGGACCACCGTGCTCTTTTCAATAGCAGAAACACCGTGATACCTTGTTCCGCCATGAGCTGCCCTTCCTTTAATATGCAGCCTGAACCACTTTGATCCTTGCTGAATCGGAAAAATGTTCATATGACTTGGCTCTGGAATGATGGCAGCATCCGCTGTGTACCCTTTCAATATCGCAGCAAGTGTGCCTGCTCCGCCGCTTTCCTCTTCGACGACACTATGAAACACCACATCTCCTTTCAGGGGAATCTGAAGCGCATGCAGTGCCTCAAGCGCAAAGAGTAAAGAAACGTTTCCACCTTTCATATCTGTTGCCCCGCGTCCATAAAGTCTCCCGTTTATGATATGCCCGCTGTAAGGTGGATATGTCCATTGATTCGTATCTCCTGCCGGAACCACATCTACGTGCCCGTTTAATAAAATCGATTTGCCGCCACCTTTTCCTTTCAATCGCCCAGCAACGTTGGGACTCCCTTGAAAAGATCGGCGCGGGGAATAAAAATAAGGATGCTCTAGTAATTCATCACCGCCAATTTCCCAAACGTCTACATCAAAGCCAATGGCGGACAGTTTATTGGCCACGATCTGCTGAACCTCTTCTTCATTTCCTTGGGTGCTGTCACATTGCACCATTTTCTGAAGAAGCGTAATGGCTTCATCCTGATGCTCTTTCATCCAGTTTCTAATACGTGTCATTGGCTGCAAGTCGTTCATCCTTTCTACACAACAGATTTGACATCAGGCGCTAAAATTAATGGCGCTTCAGTCGCCCTTATGACATCTTCCGGCTGAAATGGCGGCATGACTTCACGTAAAATGAGCAGCTGAGACTTGACCTCAATGACCGCCATATCCGTAATAATCAAATCGACACACGCTTTAGCGGTTAACGGCAATGTACAAGCCGATTTCACTTTAGATCGACCGTGTTTATCAAGATGGCTCATCACCACGACCACTTTTTTCGCTTTTTGCGCCAGCTCAATCGCTCCGCCCATACCCGGTACTCTTTTCCCCGGTACAATCCAATTGGCAAGATCCCCTTGGCTGCTTACTTCAAGTGCACCCAAAATCGTCATATCCAGCATGCCTTTTCGGATGATGCCAAAAGCAGTCGTACTGTCCATGTACGAGCCGCCCTTTGTCAACGTAATAGGAAAACCACCGGCATTGCACAAATTCGGATCTTCTTCCCCTTGCAGAGGCGAGGCTCCTGCCCCCATAATGCCGTTTTCTGCATGCAGCCACACCTCGTAATGTGATGGAATGTAATCTGCTGCTAGGGTCGGAATGCCGATCCCAAGATTCACAATCATGCCATCTTCAATTTCTTGTGCTGCTCTTTTGGCAATGCGGTGTCTTAAATCGATGTCTCCCATGCCCATGTCCAGTTCACTCCTTTTGATTGCACGATTTGATTCACAAATACGCCTGGCGTCACGATTTCTTCTGGATCGAGCTGCCCCGCTGCCACAATTTCTTCTGCCTCCGCAATGGTCCAGTCTCCTGCCATCGCCACAATCGGGTTTGTATTCCGTGCGCTTTTATCAAAAATGAGGTTTCCCAATTCATCTGCTTTGTAGGCATTGACGATGGCAATATCCGCTGTGAGCGCAGGCTCTAACATATAATTCTTCCCATTCAGCTCAACCAATTGTTTCTCATCGAGACTCAGGCTATCCATCCCAACATCTGTCACAATGCCCGCCAGCCCCATTCCGCCTGCTCTGATTTTTTCTGCAAGAATGCCCTGCGGATAAAAATGAACGTCTAATGTACCAGCCTGCATTTTCTGTCCGGCAATGGGATTTGAGCCGATATGAGAGGCGATGATTTTTTTCACTCTTCCTTCTGTGATGAGCCGGCCCACACCAATTTGCGGGAAACCTGCATCATTTCCGATCAATGTCAGATCTTGAATATTTGCTTCCAAAATGGCATCAATCAACGATGGTGGTGAACCCACGCCGCCAAATCCGCCAAACATGATGGTCATGCCATCTTTTAATCGCGTCATCACTTCATCCAAACCCACAGTTTTGTTCATGTTCGTTCCTCCTTACATAGCAGATGGGAAAAACCCTCGATTGATCACTTCTTGTTCGACTTGTGTGATGGTCTGGCCGAATTTATCAATCAGTTCATCCATTTCCTGCTGTGTGATGGAAAGCGGCGGTGCGATCATAACCGCTGCGCCTCCGACTCCATCCTCTCCAGCGCTTGCTGGATACACAAGCAGTCCCTTTTGTTTTGCCGTTTCAACAACGAGATTGGTTATCTGAGCATGTGCAGGAAATGGCGTTTTGGATAAACGATCTGCGACAAACTCAATGCCAATGAGCAATCCCTTCCCTCTCACATCTCCTATGATGGAATGATTGACTTGCAGATCTTTTAAAGCATTCATCAGATATCGCCCGGAAAGTTCAGCCCGTTCGGGAAGCTGATGCTTTTTCATATATCGAATGACCGCTAATGAAACGGCTGCTGAAAGCGGATTGGCACTATATGTGTGCCCTGCCATGACAGAGCCGGAGCCGCTGATAATCGGTGCCATCACACGATCCGTTGAGACAACTGCTGCGATTGGAGAATAACCTGCGCTCATGCCCTTTCCAAGAACCATGATATCTGGTACCGTGCCCCAGTGTTCCATCGCAAACATTTTCCCAGTTCGTCCAAAGCCCGTCATGACTTCATCTGCGATCATTAAAATGTCGTTTTCTTCACAGACACGCTTCATCGCTTCGAAATATCCGTCTGGCGGCAGGAGCGCCGCTCCCGCTGCGCCAACAATCGGTTCAGCAATCAATGCGGCGATCCTCTCTTTTCCTATACGCTGGATGACGGTCTTAAATTCCTGAACATACCACTCGACCTGCTTGCTGTCTTCCTTTGGCAGCCATGACCGGTAGCTATAGGGCGGTGACAGCACTGGGTGCTTTTCAAGCAGTGGTTCAAAGCGCTCCCTTCTTGCAATATGACCTGACATTGACAGCGCCCCTAATGTAATGCCGTGGTAACTCATCCATCTTGAGATGATATGATTTTTTTCCGTCTTCCCCTGCTCCTGCCAATGCTGAATCGCCATTTTCATAGCAGTCTCCGTTGCCTCTGAACCGCTCCCTACAAAAAAAGACCAGTTCAGATCACCTGGGCAAAGTGTACTCAATTCATACGCTAGTTCTTCCGCTGGTTCATTCGTAAATTGTGATCTGTACGTAAAGCTCACCTTTTTCGCTTGCTCCGTCATCGCATCAATAATCTCTTGTATGCCATGTCCAATACTTGCCGTGACTGCCCCTGATGAGCCATCTATATATTTTTTTCCGTCCCGATCATATAAATAAATCCCCTCTCCTCTCACAGCCACAGGATATTGCTGATTTAACATCGGTTTGATTAAGTAATCCCGGGTCTCCACTTTGTCATTCCTCCCTCTCTTGTCAGCAGCTGCACTTTTCTTTTTACATGAATCGCAAGAAAATTTTGTATACTTGGTATAAGATTAGCTTAATCAAGAGGGCAGTCATCCTCCATTCGCCATATGCCCGAATTTCACATGTGTTTTTTATACATGGTGTATAAGAGTGTTCAAAAGGAGGTCATGAGTCTATGGCGATTCTCGTCAAAGATGCACTCTCGCTCGATATGATGAAAGAAACCAAACTGCTTGCTGGAGAAAATGGACTGGATCGTCTTATCCAGTGGGTGACCATTGTGGAAATTATTGAGGACACGTCTAGACTTTCCGAAGGAGAGTTACTTGTTACAACTGGGTTTGGACTGACAGAAAATAAAGAAAGACGCATCCGGCTTGAAAAATTAATTCAATCTCATCGTCTTTCAGCCATTGCCATTTATAAAGGCGTGTACTTAACGGAAATTCCCGCATCACTCATTGAAGCCGCCGAAAATAGCGGTATTCCACTCATTGAGATTCCGCCCCATGTCAATTTTTCAGACATCACAAAAGCCGTTCTAGAACAAATCGTCAGCAGTCAGCTCCATCAGCTCAAATATTCTTCTGCGATTCATCAAAGACTGACCCATTTAAATGTGAGCAATAAAAATGTCACGCAAATTACAGATGAACTGGCACATCTCACAGCAGCAAATATCGTCGTACTGGATGTGTTTTTGCACCAAACAGCAGCTCATCTCGAAACAGACGAAGTGACCTATTCTCCTGCTTTTGGCTTTCTAACAGATGACGAACCGATTGAAACCTCTTCTCTGCTCAAGCAGGCAGAGGAAAAAGGGCGGCTCGTCTATGACACATATGGTGCGTTTGTTCTAGCGGCATGCCCTGTGATTGCAATGGGGGATATTTTCGGGTTCATTGTGGCGTTAAAGAAAAAAGAGACGTGGCACCATCTCGATGCCATCGCCATTGAGCATGCCGGTGCGGTGTATGCGATTGAATGGTTAAAACAAAAAGCCATTCAAGATACAGAAAACCAAATGCAGGGGCATTTATTGGATGATATGCTGCAACAGCAATACACAGAAGAAAGTTATGTCATCGAACAAGCAAGAAAGCTGCAATATGATATGAGTGAGGAACAAGTCGTCATCTACTTTCAATTTCAGCATCAGCACACACAGCTCGACCATCAAATGGTGCAGCGCCTATCCCAATTGCTCACATCCATTTTTGAACGCAGACAAATTCCTTTTTTATTAAAGGCAAGGCTTGATTCCATTTTTGTCTTGACACCCGCAGGGAAAAGCACGTATCAAGAAACAAATTGGTATCGCGCATCAGAAGAATGCCGCAGTACTTGGTCTTATTTTTTCCCCGTCCATCCCATTGTGATTGGCATTGGAAGAGCCTACGACCAGATCAGTCTCTTTTCCAAAAGTGCAAAAGAAGCCCAATATGCAGCAAGGCTTCTTCCTCTTTTGAAAACAGATGACAGTATCATTCATTATCAGAAGCTCGGTCTATATGGTATGCTGCTTGAAATGAACGAAGCCGGAATGAATTTGCATGACTTTTACGTGGAGCTGTTAAGCCCGCTGCTTTATACAAAAAAACAAGGAGCTGACCTCATTCATACACTCGAAGTGTATTTGGCACACAATGAAAATATTCAAAAGTCAGCGGGGGAATTGTTTATTCACCGGCATACGTTAAGCTACCGGTTGAAACAAATTGAAACGAGAACAGGCTGCAGCCTCAAATCCACTGATGATCGGATGAAGCTGCAGCTAAGTATCATGGCGTACCGCCTATCTGGTCTTCTTGATCAGATGAGAACCATTTCATGATTCATTTGGCGTTTTGACCCATAGATTCATATCTTCAATTTTGTCAAAAATATAGCAGTTGTTTTGAAAGCGCCCAGTGTATGTATACCCGAGCTGATAAAATACTTGATTCATTCCATAGGACAGTGCACGGGCAAGAGAATAAAAGACATAAATGTGCATGGATTGAAGCTCTTGTTCGAGGGCTAGAATCAAATGATGCATGAATCCTAGTTTTCTGTATGTGGGAAGGGTTGCACAATCTGTTAGTTCTGCATGACCATACGGTACATTGATTTCAGCGGATGCGGCACTTACAAGTTGACCGTCATGTTCAACGGCATAAAAAACCGTCCCTTCCTCCATTACCTTTCGGATGTAATCTGGCTCATTCATTGGCGTGGGGTACGTTTCAAAGACCGTATCATAGAGCGCTGCCAGCTTGTGCACATCCTCTGGACCGGCTTTCCTCATCACATACTCATCCTGCCACACGCCTTGGTCTTTTTTAATCGGCTTTTCTTGAATAGACGCAACGATTTCATCTTCCTTCAACCAAAATGGGCTGTTCATTCGATCTTCGGTCAGAAAGAGCGACATGCCGTATGCATCACTTCCGAGAAAATAATGAGAAAACACCCCTTCAAGCCGAAAGCCTTTTGCTAAAAAAAGAAGCATATGCTCGCGCCTTACTTTTACAATAACCTTAGACGCCTTGCAGTCCGCCGCTTCCTGAAGCACGGACTGAATCACATCCTGCACCCTGCCGCTATAGTCATCCAAACGAATTCGCTCATTAAATGGATCCATACAGATCAAAGCAGAAAAACGCTCGTTTGCAAGTTTCTTCAATTGCACCATACACTCATTCCCCTCTTAGCTAATAAAAAAACTTCCAAATTAAAAATGAAGAAATAGCAATACCAGAAAAAATGGATAGGATCATATAACTAATGGCAAAGCCTTTTTTCAATTTATTCTGCTTAATGGCAGTCACCATGATGTTATTTATAGTTATGAGATATAAAACAAGCATGACGTTTGCAAAGATGATAAATGCTTTGATTTCCATGTTTCCTCCCTAAATCTATTCGTAATCCCATACTACTTCTTCATCATCTGCCCGCATCCCTCCTATGAACAGAAGAAGAAAAAACACCTTTCCATCTCGTCAGATAGAAAGGTGTTTTGATTAAACGTTTTTTCCCGCCGCCTTCAGCGCACGGGCGCCAATGTCACGGCGATAAAATAAACCTGGCTGAATGATTTCTTCAACCGCTTCATACACTCTTGATCTTGCTGCTTCAAATGTGTCGTCAAATGCGGTCACATTTGCTACTCGGCCGCCATTTGTGACAAATTGATCGTTTTCTTTTTTTGTTCCTGCGTGGAAGGTCACAACATCAGAGACCGTTGTTTGCAAAGCACCGATTGGTGTGCCTTTTGCGTAGTCTTCCGGGTATCCTTCTGAAGCAAGAACCACACTGACAGCGGCTGTGTCTTTCCACTGCAAGTCCACATCTTTTCCATCTAGAATGTCGAGGAAGACTTGGACTAGATCTGATTCAAGACGAGGGAGTACTACTTGCGTTTCAGGATCGCCAAAGCGTGCATTGAACTCAATGACCTTAGAGCCTTCTGGTGTTAGCATTAAGCCTGCATATAAAATGCCTGTAAACGAACGCTCTTCCTGCACCATCGCGCGAGCTGCTGGTTTGACGACGTCTTCCACCGCTTTTTGTACGACTTCATCTGAAATTTGTGGAACCGGTGAATAAGCACCCATCCCGCCGGTGTTTGGTCCTTTGTCATCTTCAAATGCCCGTTTATGATCCTGTGCGATCACCATCGGATACACCTTTTCTCCATTGACAAAGGCCATCAGAGAAAACTCTTCACCTGTTAAAAATTCTTCAATGACAACCGATGCACTCGCATCACCAAACTTTTCATCCTCTAAAAAGTCATGCAGGCAGTTGATCGCCTCTTCAAGCGTCATTGCCACAGTCACGCCTTTTCCTGCGGCAAGCCCATCTGCTTTAATGACAATTGGGGCACCCTTTTCTTCCACATATGCCTTCGCTTCTTCAAACGATGTAAAGGTGGCATAAGCGGCTGTCGGGATATCATAATTTTTCATTAAATCTTTTGCAAATTCTTTTGAGCCTTCAATGACTGCGGCTTTTGCATTCGGTCCAAATACCTTTAGACCTGCTTCTTCAAATGCATCGACGACACCTGCAATTAAAGGAACCTCTGGACCGACAATTGTTAAGCCGATGTTATTGTCTTTTGCAAAACGAATTAACGCCTCATGATCACCTTCGTCGATCGGTACAAGCTTTGCTGCGTCTGTCATTCCATCATTGCCGGGTGCGACAAATACTTGGCTGACAAGTTCGCTTTGATTCACTTTCCATGCGATGGTATGCTCTCTTCCGCCTCTGCCGATAATTAATACGTTCACACTGTCATCCCCTTAATGTTTGAAATGTCTAACGCCAGTGAAGACCATGGCGATGCCGTATTCATCTGCCTTTTGAATCGATTCTTCATCACGAATAGATCCGCCTGGCTGAATGATCGCTGTGACGCCTGCCTTTGCAGCAGCTTCTACTGTATCGCCCATTGGGAAAAATGCATCAGAACCTAGTGCACTCCCTTTTGCCTTTTCACCTGCTTGCTCAATCGCAATGTTAGCCGAGCCAACACGGTTCATTTGACCAGCACCAATACCTGCTGTCATTTGATCCTTCGCTAGAACGATGGCATTTGATTTCACATGTTTGACGACTTTCCAAGCGAGCTTTAAGTCTTTCCATTCGTCTTCAGTTGGCTCTCTCTTCGTTGGGATAGAGATCGTTGCTTCCTCTAAGCCGTATGTGTCGATATCCTGAACGAGCAATCCACCATGAACACTTGTGAGCTGCTTTTCTTTTTTCCCAAGATCTGCTTCTACATCTAATGTTAGTAGACGAAGATTCTTTTTCGCTGTTAACACGTCAAGTGCTTCTTGGCTAAACGATGGTGCGATGACGATTTCTAAGAAAATCGTATGGAGCACCTCAGCCGTTTGCTTGTCTACTTCACGATTAAGCGCCACAATGCCGCCGAAAATAGATGTTTCATCTGCTTTAAATGCACGATCAAATGCTTCTGCAATCGTTTCTCCTGTCCCAACACCACATGGATTCATATGCTTTACAGCCACAGCCGCTGGCTCCGTAAATTCACGTACAATTTGAAGTGCTGCATCTGCATCTTTGATGTTGTTGTAGGAAAGTTCTTTTCCATGTAATTGCGTTGCAGTAGCTAAAGAGCCTTTGCTTGGAAGCGCATTTTCATAGAACGTCGCCGCTTGGTGCGGGTTTTCTCCATAACGAAGAGATTGCTTTTTCTCAAATGTGACTGTGAACTGTTCTGGCTCTGTTTCGCCAACAAAGTTCGTTAAATAATCCGCAATCAGGGCATCGTAAGCAGCCGTATGACGGAATACTTTTGCTGCAAGCTCACGTTTTTTCTCTAGTGAGACGCCGCCTTCTTTGATTTGTTGAACGACAGAATCATAATCACGCGGGTCTACAATCACAGTGACGTCCTGATGATTTTTAGAAGCAGCACGAAGCATACCCGGACCGCCAATATCAATGTTTTCAATCGCTTCTTCATACGTGACATCGTCTTTTGAAATGGTCTCTTTGAATGGATATAGATTCACAACGACAAGATCAATCGGCTGAATGCCGTGCTTTTCGATCTGTGCCATATGCTCATCGTTTTCTCTCACTGCTAACAGTCCACCATGAATGTTCGGGTGAAGCGTTTTGAGTCGTCCGTCCATGATTTCTGGGAAGCCAGTCACTTCAGAAATACCAATGACATCAATGCCGTTCTCTTGAAGAAGTTTGTGTGTACCACCAGTTGAAATCACTTCAACGCCAAGTTCTGTTAGTTCTTTCACAAAAGGTACAAGATTTGTTTTATCGGAAACACTGATTAATGCGCGTTTGATCGTCATGCCTTTGTCACCTCATTAAGATAATTCTAAAAGTGATTTGATCACTTTTGGATATAGTGTATGTTCTAATTCATGCATTCTTTTTTCAATGGATTCAAGGTCTTCCCCTTGTTCAATATGAATGGCTGCTTGGTCAATAATCGGGCCGGTATCCATGCCTTCGTCGACATAATGAACCGTGATGCCAGCCACTTTGACTCCTGCTTGATAGGCTTGTCCAATCGCATCGAGTCCAGGAAATGCTGGCAATAAAGAAGGGTGGATATTCACGATTTTCCCTCTAAATGCATCAAGCAATGTCGGACCGATCAGTCGCATATACCCAGCGAGGAAAATCCATTCCACTTCATGCAGCTTCAGCTGTTCAATGATGGTTTGCTCAAAAGCGGCTTTACTCGGGAAAGCCTTCGGCGTAAAAGAAAAGGACGGAATGCCCTCTTTCTCTGCCCGCTCCAGCACCTTCGCACCCGGTTTATCACAGATCACAATGGCGGCTTTTGCCGGCCACTGTTCTTCTTTTAACGTATCAATAATGGCTTGAAAATTTGTCCCGCTTCCAGAGGCGAAGATCGCAAACTTTTTCATGAGAGGCTTCCACCACCGAAAGTGACGCCTTCTCCTTTTTGAACTCGTCCGATAAGAAAGGCTTTCTCTCCGTCTTGTTCAAGTCCGCTGATCACATCGACGAGATCATCCTCTTTGACGGCTAGGACAAAGCCAATGCCCATATTAAATACATTGAACATCTCTTCTGCTTTCAATTGCCCTTTTTCTTGAATAAAGGAGAAAATAGGCGGGACCGGCCATGAGCCGTTATCAATCTCCACACCAAGTCCTTCAGGCAGCATACGTGGTAAATTCTCAATAAAGCCGCCGCCTGTCACATGTGCCATACCATCAACTTTGCCAGCTTTCACTTGTTTAAGAACAGGCTTGACATAAATCTTCGTCGGTTCAAGCAGCTCTTCTCCAAGTGGTCTTGTAAAAGGTTCATACGTTTGGTGAAGATCTAGGCCCGCATCTTCAAGCAATACTTTTCGTACAAGAGAATAGCCATTGCTATGAATGCCGCTAGAGCTGAGTCCAATCAGCAAATGCCCTTCCTGGATGTTCTCTCCTGTGACGATTTCATCCTTTTCAACGACACCTACAGAAAATCCGGCAATATCATATTCTTCTTCTGTGTAAAGACCCGGCATTTCTGCTGTCTCTCCGCCGACAAGCGCTGAACCAGACTGCTCGCATCCGTCAGCTACACCTTTGACGATGGATTCAATTTTCAAAGGATCTGCTTTTCCAACTGCTAAGTAATCTAAGAAAAAGAGCGGCTCTGCCCCTTGTGCAAGTACATCGTTCACACACATAGCAACAGCATCTACACCGATCGTATCGTGTTGATCCATTAAAAAAGCGAGCTTTAATTTCGTACCAACACCATCTGTTCCTGAGACAAGAACGGGCTTTTTGTATGGCAGTTCAGATAAATCAAACATACCGCCAAATCCGCCTAGAGCCCCCATGACACCTGCTCTTTTTGTACGTTCTACGTGTGTTTTCATTCGTTTAACGGCTTCGTATCCTGCTTCGATGTCGACACCGGCGTTTTTATATGCTTCTGACATCCCATTCACTCCTTTTATCTGCTTGTCTTTCATGTATTTTCGGCAGAATGAAAGAGCAGCATATCAAATCACGTTGACTGCTGCTCCATTATTCGATTATTTCGTCAGGACTGTTTCCTTCACATGAGGAAGGACAGTATCTTCATAAATTTCGGTCGGGTATTTTCCAGTAAAGCATGCTAAACACTGACCGCGCTGCGGATCATCATACTTTCTGCCAATCCCGTCCATTAAACCGTCTACAGATAAAAATGCAATGGAGTCTGCACCGATTTCCTGTCTAATTTCTTCCACTGAATGAGATGACGCAATCAGCTCTTCGTGTGTAGACGTATCAATTCCATAAAAACACGGATGAGCAATTGGCGGTGAACTGATGCGTACATGCACTTCCGTCGCACCCGCTTCTCTTAGCATCGTTACAATTCGGCGGCTTGTTGTTCCTCGTACGATGGAATCATCCACCATGACGACACGTTTGCCTTCGACCACCCCGCGCACGGCAGACAGCTTCATTCGCACGCCCTGCTCACGCAATGCTTGAGACGGCTGAATAAATGTCCGGCCGACATAACGGTTTTTAATTAAACCTAGCTCATATGGAATACCTGTTGCTTCGGCATAACCAATCGCTGCAGAAATACTGGAGTCTGGCACACCTGTCACGACATCTGCTTCGACATGTGCTTCTTCTGCAAGCTTCTTGCCAAGATTCTTTCTCGCACTATGCACGTTGATGCCATTGATATTGCTGTCCGGTCTTGAGAAATAAATGTATTCCATGCTGCACATGCTGCGGTTAATGTTCATCGAAAAGCGCTCAGATTTTAAGCCTTCATCATTAATGATCAGCATTTCGCCAGGCTCTACATCTCGTAAATAGGTAGCACCGACGACATCAAATGCACATGTTTCAGAAGCGACAACATAAGCATCCCCAAGCATACCAAGTGAAAGTGGGCGTAATCCGTTCGGATCAAGCGCTACGATCATTTCTGTTTCCGTCATGATTAGGAAAGCATAAGCTCCTTTTAACATAGACAGAGCATTTTTGATTTGATCCTTCAAATCCATATATCCGCTGCGCTTAATTAAGTGAGCAAGCACTTCGGTATCAGAAGACGTTTGAAAAATACTTCCTTGGTTCTCTAGCTGTTGCTTTAATTGCGTTGCATTGACCAAGTTTCCATTATGAGCAAGGGCAAGACTGCCATTGTTTTGCGAGCGGAAGAAGAGGGGCTGCACATTCTCAAAGCCGCCTCCGCCTGCTGTCGCATACCGAACGTGTCCGATCGCACCTTTTCCCTTTAAATCCTTAAGCTCACCGTTTTGGAACACTTCCGTAATCAGTCCAAGGCCTTTGTGTGACGTCAGGTTTTCACCGTCTGTTGCAATAATTCCCGCACCTTCTTGTCCTCGGTGCTGAAGGCTATGCAATCCGTAATATGTGATTTGCGGGGCTTCTTCGTGTCCCCAAACCCCAAAGACGCCACATTCTTCGTTTAAGCCTCTGATTTCAGCAAGCATGGGATCGCTCCTTTCCATGCGCGTTCAAGCTCGTTGACTGCCGCATGAATCCATTGTTGTCCTTCTTGATTTTTGACAGTGAATACACCATCATTTGTGACCGTTCCGACTTCTTTTGCATCTTGCACAGTCGCAGCAAACGCTTCGCGATTTTCTAGTTTCACTGTGACGACAAAACGTGACTGTGATTCACTGAATAGTGATGCTGCGCTGTTTAGATCGATCTGGATATCAGCGCCAAGACCATCTGTTCCAAATGTACTTTCAGCTAGTGCTACACCAAGACCGCCTTCAGACACATCATGTGCTGACTGAACAAGTCCGTTTTGAATCGCTGCTAATAGGGCTTCTTGACGCGCCAGCTCTACATCCAAATCAATTTCTGGTGCTTTTCCGTAGATACGGCCTTCAGTCATTTTTTGAAGCTCACTGCCTGCAAATTCTTCCTTCGTTTCACCAATGACGAAAATCACATCGCCTGCCTGTTGGAACGATTGAGTCGTAATATGAGCTGTATCTTCAATCAAACCAACCATACCAATGACTGGCGTTGGGTAAATGGCTGTTCCATTTGACTCGTTATATAAAGAGACGTTACCGCCGATGACCGGTGTACTTAATGTACGGCAAGCTTCGCTGATGCCGTCAGCAGATTTTTCAATCTGCCAGAAGATTTCTGGTTTCTCCGGGTTACCGAAGTTCAAGTTATCTGTTACTGCAAGCGGACGAGCGCCTGAGCAGACAATGTTACGTGCGGCTTCTGCAACGGCAATCTTACCGCCAACCTCTGGATCAAGGTAGAGATAACGTGCGTTACAATCTGTTGTCATCGCAAGAGCTTTTTTCGTCCCACGGATTCTGAGCACGCCCGCATCAGAGCCAGGTGCAACGACTGTGTTTGTACGAACCATATAGTCGTATTGATCGTAAACCCATTCTTTACTCGCAATCGTTGGCTGCTTTAACAGCTGTTTCAATGTATCTGCTGCATCTGTAATCGCTGGAGCTTCCACTTTTGTTTCTAAAAACTCGCGATAGTATGCAGGCTCACTTGACGGCTTGTGATAAACCGGTGCTTCTTCTGCAAGTGCATCAACTGGAAGCTCACACACTACTTCTCCTTGATGGAGTAAACGAAGCATTTTATCGTCTGTCACATGACCGACTGAGACTGCTTCAAGATCATATTTTTCAAAAATATCAATGATTTCTTGCTCACGGCCTTTTTCAATGACCAACAGCATTCTCTCTTGGGATTCAGACAGCATCATTTCATACGCTGACATGCCTGTTTCACGCTGAGGGATCAGGTCTAGGTTCATTTCGATACCTGAACCGGCTTTACTTGCCATCTCTGCACTTGAGCTAGTTAAGCCAGCCGCTCCCATATCTTGAATGCCCACAAGCGCATCATTTTTGATGACTTCAAGACATGCTTCAAGCAAAAGCTTTTCCATGAACGGATCGCCGACTTGAACCGCTGAACGTTTTTCTTCTGATTCATCAGAAAATTCTTCAGACGCAAATGTTGCACCGTGAATCCCGTCACGTCCCGTTTTAGCACCAACGTACATGACCGTATTGCCAACACCTTTTGCCTGCCCTTTCTTGATGTCTTCATGGTTGATTAACCCTACACACATCGCGTTAACGAGCGGATTGCCTTCATAACTTTGATCAAAATGAACTTCTCCGCCGACTGTTGGAATACCGATACAGTTTCCATAGCCTGCAATCCCTGCCACTACTTCTTCAAACAAGTACTTCACGCGCGGTGAAGTCAGTTCACCAAAACGAAGAGAGTTTAATACCGCAATTGGACGAGCACCCATGGAGAATACATCACGGATGATTCCGCCGACACCTGTTGCCGCTCCTTGATACGGTTCAATTGCAGATGGATGGTTATGTGATTCGATTTTAAATACAACCGCTTGGTTGTCTCCAATATCAACGATTCCAGCGCCTTCCCCAGGACCTTGCAGAACATGCTCTCCTTTTGTCGGGAATTTGCTTAAAACAGGCTTTGAGTTTTTATAACTACAATGCTCTGACCACATGACAGAAAAGATACCCGTTTCTGTGTAGTTTGGCAGCCTGCCAATAATGGATTCGATTAAAGCGAATTCTTCATCACTCAATCCCATTTGCTGATACAATTTCTCTTCTTTAATTTGCTTGTGACTTGGTTCAAGCAGTAGTGACATGAGTGTCCCTCCAATTTTTCACGATAGATTGAAACAATTTAAGTCCGTCTGCGCTGCCTAGTAATGAATCAACCGCGCGCTCAGGGTGCGGCATCATGCCGAGTACATTGCCCTGTTCATTCGTTACACCTGCAATTCGATTCACACTGCCATTAATATCGTCACCGTAAGTGAAAGCGATTTGGCCTCGTTCAATCAGCTTCGCTAACGTGTCTTCGTCACAGTAGAAGTTGCCTTCACCGTGTGCTACAGGAATCGTAATCGATTCACCTTTTTGATAACCGCTTGTAAATTGCGTTTCGTTGTTCTCTACAATGAGTTCAACTGGACGACAGATAAATTTTAGATCTTTATTCCGTCTCATTGCGCCTGGCAGAATGCCAAGCTCTTGA
The DNA here is from genome assembly GCF_038003325.1 of Bacillus sp. FSL K6-3176. Taxonomy (NCBI): domain Bacteria; kingdom Bacillati; phylum Bacillota; class Bacilli; order Caryophanales; family Bacillaceae; genus Bacillus; species Bacillus sp. FSL K6-3176. The sequence continues at coordinate 645,083 of NZ_JBBOOX010000001.1, read as the reverse complement.
AGAATTTGGAACCCGTTACAAACACCAAGAACAGGTTTTCCTTCCGCAGCTGCTTTTTTCACAGCCGGCATGATGTTAGAAAAACGAGCAATCGCACCGCATCTTAAGTAATCCCCATAAGAAAAACCGCCTGGTACGAGTACACCGTCAAAACCATCAAGACTCGTTTCGTCGTGCCATACATATTCAACTTGTTCACCTAACTCATCTTGAATCGCATGGTACATATCGATATCACAGTTAGAGCCAGGCAAGACGATCACTGCAAACTTCACTGTGCGACAACCTCCTCCACCTCATAGCGGTAATCTTCAATCACCGTGTTGGCAAGCAATTTTTCACACATTTCTTTGACCACTGTGTCTAAGTCACGATCTGATTTCTCAATGACTAACTCCATATATTTCCCGATACGGACATCCTTTACTTCCTGATAAGACATGCTGTGCAAAGCGTGCTGCACGGCACTTCCTTGTGGATCAAGAACGCTCTCTTTTAAGCTGACAAAAATTTTCACTTTATACATGTTTATGGCCTCCAAGTCTTTTGAAAATTTCTTCGTATGCATTTGTTAAGCCGCCCAGGTTTCGTCTGAACACGTCTTTATCAAGCTTTTCGTTTGTGTCTTTATCCCAAAGCCTGCACGTATCAGGTGAAATCTCATCAGCTAGCAAAATACGATTCTCGTGATCTATTCCGAATTCAAGCTTGAAATCAATTAAATTCACATGGCAATCTGAGAAGATTTGCTTCAATTCTTCATTCACTTGTCTTGTGATTTGTTTCATTTCCTCGACCTGCTCAGGTGTCGCTGCATGTAAAATGCGAATATGATCTTCTGTAATGAGCGGATCGCCAAGTGCATCATCTTTGTAGTAAAACTCGATCAAGGGTGTGTCCAGTTTCGTTCCCTCTGGAATCCCAAGACGTTTTGACATACTGCCTGCCACCACGTTTCGCACAACGACTTCAAGCGGTACGATGTCTACCTTTTGAATGAGCTGTTCTGTTTCAGATAGGCGTTTAACAAAGTGATTGTTGATCCCTTTCTCATGTAGCATTTGAAAAATCAAGCTGGAAATTTCGTTATTCAGTCTGCCTTTGCCTTCAATTTCCGCTTTCTTTTCACCGTTAAATGCTGTAGCTGAGTCTTTATATTCAACATATAAAATATGCTCGTCATCGGTCTGATAGATTCTTTTCGCTTTGCCTTCGTAGAGAAGTTCTTGTTTCACAGTCATTCAGATTGGCCTCCTAATTTGAATGTTGGCAATTTTCAGGATTAGGCGCCTGACTAGCAGGCGGCCCATTTCTTACGCAAGACCTAGACGTTCGAAAATCATATCGACATTTTTCAAGTGATAGTTGTAATCGAAGCAGTCAGCGATTTGTTCAGGTGTTAAGCGTGAGGTGATTTTCTCTTCTGCTTCTACTAATGAACGGAATGGTACTTGTTTTTCCCAAGCTTCCATCGCTTTTGGCTGAACCGTGTCATATGCTTCTTCACGTGCCATACCTGTATCAATAAGTGCAAGAAGAACACGCTGAGAGTAGATCAAGCCAAGTGTGCGGTCCATGTTGCGTTTCATATTCTCAGGGAACACCGTCAAATTCTTCACAATGTTAGAGAAACGGTTCAGCATATAGTTCAGTGCAATCGTTGCATCTGGTAAAATGATGCGTTCAGCAGATGAATGAGAAATATCACGCTCATGCCAAAGCGGTACATTTTCATAAGCAGTCAGCATATAACCACGGATGACGCGGGCAATTCCCGTCATATTTTCAGAACCGATTGGGTTTCGTTTATGCGGCATCGCTGATGATCCCTTTTGTCCTTTTGCAAAGAATTCTTCTACTTCACGTGTTTCACTCTTTTGAAGACCACGAATTTCAACAGCAAATTTCTCAATGCTTGTTGCAACTAAAGCAAGGGTTGCCATATAATCTGCATGACGGTCACGCTGCAAGGTTTGGGTTGAAATTGGTGCAGCTTTGATGCCAAGTTTCTCACATACATATTGCTCAACAAACGGGTCGATGTTCGCATATGTGCCAACAGCACCAGAGATTTTGCCGTATTCGATGCCGGCTTTTGCTTGTTTAAAACGTTCTAAGTTACGCTTCATTTCCTCGTACCAAAGAGCAAGCTTCAAGCCAAATGTTGTCGGTTCAGCGTGTACACCGTGCGTACGACCCATCATGACTGTATATTTGTGCTCTTTTGCTTTTTCTTTTAGTATGTCAACAAATCTCTCAATGTCCTTGAGCAAAATATCGTTCGCCTGTTTTAATAGATATGAAAGCGCCGTATCCACTACGTCTGTAGATGTTAACCCGTAATGAACCCACTTTCTTTCTTCTCCTAGAGATTCAGATACAGCACGCGTAAAGGCAACCACGTCGTGGCGCGTGTCTTGTTCAATCTCCAAAATACGTCCAATATCAAAGCTTGCATTCTTGCGCATTGTCACAACGTCTTCTTTCGGAATGATGCCAAGTTCTGCCCAAGCTTCACAAGCGAGAATTTCTACTTCAAGCCATGCATTAAATTTGTTTTCCTCTGTCCAGATTGCTGACATTTCTGGTCGTGCGTAACGTTCGATCATTTCCCGTTTCCTCCATCTCTTTCAGTCCATATCTTTGTGATGTTTGCCATCCATTCATCATCAAGCTGTTTCATAAATGTCATATGCCCCATTTTGCGGCCGGCTTTTACTTCATGTTTGCCATATAGATAAAGCTTCGCTTCCTTTAAAAGCTCAGGATGTTCTTTTGGGATGTCCACTTCATCGCCCAGCAAATTCACCATCATACCCTCTGATAAAAGAGCTGTTCCGCCAAGCGGCAAACCGCATATGGCGCGAATGTGCTGTTCAAACTGACTCGTCTCACATAAATCCAATGTGTAATGTCCAGAGTTATGCGGGCGCGGTGCCAGTTCATTGACGAGCAGCTTCCCTTCATTTGTCAGGAACAGTTCAACAGCAAGCGTACCGACTAGCCCTAGCTTTTCAGCAAGCGTTGTTGCCAGCTCTTTTGCTTTCTCCTGAATGTTGCCATCTACCCGTGCAGGCACGATGCTTTGGAATAAAATATTGTGCTTATGAATGTTCTCAGCGACTGGGAATGTCGCAATTTCTCCATGAACAGACCGCGTCACAATCACGGACAGTTCCATTTGGAAAGGAACCCAGCTTTCTAAAATACATGTCCCATGAGTGAGAAGTGCAACAGCTTCATGAAGCTGATCCTTCTCTTTAATGACGTACTGCCCTTTACCGTCGTAACCACCTCTGCATGTTTTCAGCACAGCTGGCAAACCAAGCGCATTTACTGCGTCTTCCAGCTCCTTCTCATCATGAACGATGCGATAAGGGGCGACTTCACAGCCTGCATCTACAATCCCTTTTTTCTCCGTTTCACGGTTTTGGGTTAAAAGAAGGAGTTCGCTTCCTTGCGGTAAATACGCCTCTTCCTTCAGTTGATTGAGTGCATCATAATCAATGTTTTCAAATTCATATGTGACCACATCACTGATGTCCGCCAGCTGCCTGATCGCTTTAAGGTCACTGTATGCGGCTGTGATTTCTGTATCAGCAACCTGTCCACAAGGAGAAAGTGTGACAGGGTCAAGGACTGCTGCCCGGTAGCCCATTTGCTTTGCACTGACGGCCATGTATCTACCAAGCTGTCCGCCGCCAATGATACCGATGGTTGCGTTTGGAAAAATGGTCTGCTTAGCCAAGCTGATCACTGCTTTCTAATACAGTTTGTTTTGTTTGCTCTCTTCTTTCTTCAAGGCGTGCTGCAACGGCTTCATCAAATGCTGAAATCATTTGTGCAGCTAAAAGGCCTGCATTTGTTGCACCAGCTTTGCCGATTGCCACTGTGGCAACAGGTACACCGCCTGGCATTTGAACGATGGATAATAAGGAATCTAGCCCGTTTAATGCTTTTGATTGTACGGGCACACCAATGACCGGCAGTGTCGTTTTTGCTGCGACCATCCCCGGTAAATGTGCTGCGCCTCCAGCACCGGCAATAATGACCTTGAGTCCTTTACCTCTTGCTTCAGTCGCATATTCAAACATCAAATCAGGTGTCCGATGTGCGGATACAACCTGTTTTTCATACGGAATGTTTAATTCCTCTAAGATATCGCACGCATGTTTCATTGTTTCCCAATCAGATGTACTTCCCATGATGACACCTACAAGCGGCTTCATTTTGTCCCCACCTTTAAGCTATTATTCGATTTTGTATCGTTTGACACGCTTCCCAAACCTAAGCAGCTTGTCAAACGCCGAACAAAAAGACCCGGTTTGTATTGCATTGTTAGGAAGCAACACAAACCGGGCCATGGTAAGCGCTGTTCGCTTTTAAAACGCCATGTCAGTTTTGTTCACTATCCTGCATAGTCCAGTCATTTACGGTAACTGGGTAGAAACTTATGGGCCATATTCCCAAGATTATATGAGGCTCGTGTTTTGATTTCATGTTTATCTTAACAACGGATGTTCATGATGTCAACGGATTTATCGAACAATCTATGAAGTCGTCGTTTTAATGTTCGGATTTAGAGTATTTTTCCCTCAAATACGATTTTTTTCCCAATCGGAATGATCTGAATCGACCCATTTTCCTTCTTTTCCTGAAAGATCGGTTCCTCTATTCGTCGGACAGGTGAGTAGCCTTCCTCCGCCATCTGGGACAACACTTGATCAATCGTCATGTTGTCTTCCACGTAGAATTTCTTTTTCTTTGGTTTTGCGGTCATTCTTTAATTCTCCTTTTCTTCACAGCCTTCACCCAGAAGCCGCCATGAATCGTTTTGGGCTCATACGAAATGATAAACGCCTTTGAATCAAGCGTTTTAATCGTTTCATATAATTGCAGTTCATATTTTCTCGGTGTTAAAATTTGCATCGCTGACCGGTCTCCTTCAAGACCTCCTACTACCCAGTTGGTGACGCCATATCCTTTTTCTCTCAATTGTTTTGGGAGATCTAGATCGATTTCTTTTGTAATCACGTTCACAGTAATGTAGCCTAGTGCCAGCTTCTCTTCAATTTTCATCCCGACAATGATTCCAATCCCATAACCTAGCGCATACGCAATGACATTTTGTACTTGATCTAAGTTATCTAATACGATACTCAAACCAATGACATAAATCAGCATCTCGACAGTACCAGCAAAAGCGGCTGCATACCTTCTGCCTTTCATTGTTAAAATTAAACGCATAGTGGAAAAAGAGACATAAACAATGTTAATCACTAAAATAATCAAAACCATGGTGAACGCATTGGATAAAAGTTGTTGAAGCACGATTCGAACCCCCTGCACTAAAAATCAAATAAAGCACCCCATATTCTACTAGAGAACAAACCTTGATACAATCAAATTTGCGCGAGAAAAACACATATATCTTTCGACAACAAGGGGTGGTCTTTGTTACCAAGAGTTTACCCGTTTTTTCCTCTTCTCAACATGAAAAACCTCCTTTTTCAAAAGGAGGCTTTAGATGGTTGATAAAGGGCTAAAATATACTTTATTTTAACCCTTTGTCTTCTTTTCAGCGTGATAGAAAACCTTTGAATTTTAAAAAGACCGAGTACACGCTGAAACGTGTTTTATCCAAACCGAACTGGAACAAGTGATGGGATCAAATACTCTCCGACAATGCCCCATAAAAGGGCAATGATGACGAGCTCAATCAACAAAAAGACCCAGCCGGCATACATCAAGTCTCCCCGCACAGCTTCTTGATCTGATTGAATGGAGCGGAAGAGCACAATGGCAATCAGCTGAAGACCGAAAAACATCATGACGGATAAAATCACCGTTACATATGGAATATTCAGCATGGCAAATACAAGCCAAAGGATAGATAAAACCAAAACCGGCACAAGCACAGCACCGAACTTCATGATCACTTCTTTCAGCGATATGTTCCCTTTCAGCATGTACTTACCGAGCACCCAAACCGTCAGCATCATCAGTGTCAACAGAATGAGTGTAAAGACCGCTACCTTCAAAAAGGCGTCACCAAAAGAATAATGAATACCAAAACCTAATAAACGGGTCTTTGACGCCTTTAATTGAACGTAGTTGCCTAAAGCAAAAAACACACTGAACAACACAATTGAAATCCAGGCGTACTTCATGCGAAAAGTGTCCGCTTGATGGATCGCACGACTCGGTGATTTTAACATCGCAAACCCATATGAGCCATAGCGCTTAAACGCACCTCCTACACCTCTTGCAATGCGCTGAATGGCTGAACGCTCTTCATCAGCTGGCTTAGCCGTTCTTCCTCGTTTTGCAGCACTGCGGCTGAGGCGGGACTGCCTCGTTTCTTGATCTATTGATGGCTCTTCGTTTTCGTTTTTCGTTTCAGATGTGACCTGCTCTTGATCTTTCTCTAACATCCCATATCAACTCCTATCTCAGACAATCCGCACAGGCTCAAGTGACCTGTCCGAATGACTCCTATTAAAGTAGCGGAGTCTCTCTATTCAGTCAAGATTCCTTGACGTTCATACGAATAGACGGATAAAAGAATGAAGAGGTTTTAAATGGAGAGAAAATAAGACAAAACAAAAAAGCTGATGAGTGGATCAGCTTTTCATCATCTTTCATCACTTTTCATGAACGATAGCGCCCCTGCTTTGCTTTCTGAATCCGAAGATTCTCCTGGTGTGCGGGGAAACGAGTCTTTTCTGTCGTATCGACTTGTGTAATTTGTCCATTATGAATGGTGATCACCACCGACCCGTATTCAATCCCTTTTAAGGCAGATAAAATAAAATTCAGCTTTTGTTCATCCATCGCTCATCCCCCATCCCACTAATTTTGCTTGCGCTCTTTTAAATAGAGAACCTCATTTTCCAGCTCATGAATCGTATAGTGCATGAGCGCTTCATGTTTTTCTTCATGCCCCCATAAAAGGAGCTGCTCAATCAATACCTGCTTTTTCCGCTCAATCACCTGCCTAAGCCAGCGTGACAAGTCATCCCCTCCCGTTATGATGAATGCAAGAAAAAAGGCACTCTGAACCCTTCTATAGAAAAAAGGAAATCAAAGCGCCTTTGGTGATCCAATCAGCGAATTATGTCTTTTTATCATAAACACATAATTCCTATAAGTCAACTATGTTTTTAAAATTTCCCTACAAAAAACAGCAGCCTTCATGAGCTGCTGTTTCAGACAAATGATTAATGATTTAAAAAAGCAAAATATAGAATAAAGATGACAAACAGGCCGTACATAATTGGATGCACTTCTTTTGCTTTTCCTTTAAAGATCATGGTGATCGGGTAGAAAATGAAACCAATCGCAATCCCTGTTGCAATACTATATGTGAGTGGCATCATAATCATGGTTAAGAAGGCCGGTACCGCAATTTCAAAACGATCCCATGCGATCTTTGCAAGAGGTGCTACCATCAGTGCACCGACAATGATTAAAGCAGGTGCCGTTACATTTGATGTCACGACAGATAATAGCGGCGAGAAGAACATCGCAAGTAAGAAGAAAATACCTGTCACGACGGCTGCAAAACCAGAGCGAGCACCCGCAGCAACACCTGAACTAGATTCAACATAAGACGTCGTCGTTGATGTACCAAGAACAGAACCGACTACGATAGAAGAAGAATCCGCCAGAAGCGCTCTTCCTGCGCGAGGCAGCTCATTATTTTTCATTAAACCAGCTTGTGTCGCCACAGCCACAAGTGTACCAGCTGTATCAAAGAACCCAACGAATAGGAACGTTAAAATGACCACAAGCATTTGAATGGAGAAGATGTCTGGCAAGTGAATCAAAGCTTGACCAAAGGTTGGAGACAAACTTGGAATGCTTCCGATAATTTGAGATGGAACTGGCACAAGACCAAAGATCATTCCAGCAATGGCTGTCACAAGCATCCCAATGAAGACACCTGCATTCACTCGAAGAACCATTAAAATGACAGTCACAACGATTCCAAATACCGTCAACAGGACAGGACCACTATGAATGTTTCCAATCGAAACGAGCGTATTATCGTTATTTGCAATAATGCCAGAGCCTTGAAGACCCACAAATGTAATGAACAAACCAATCCCTGCACCAACAGCCAGCTTCAGCTCACTCGGAATAGCATTGATGATTTTTTCACGGAAACCTGTTAAAGAAAGGGCAACGAAAATCAATCCTGAAACAAACACACCGGAAAGTGCTGCCTGCCATGAGATTCCCATACCAAGAACCACTGAGAAAGCGAAGAACGCATTCAGTCCCATACCTGGTGCAATCGCAATCGGGTACCTGGCGATCAATCCCATCAGGAAACAACCTGCCGCAGAAGCTAACGCCGTAGCTGTAAAGACAGCCCCCTGATCAATTCGTAATTTATCTGGAAAATCCGGTACTGCTACTAAAGCAAGTGTGATCGGATTAACAAACAAGATGTAAGCCATCGACAAAAATGTCGTTAAACCGCCGATGATCTCTCTGCGATAATTCGTACCTAACTCATCAAACTGAAAAAACTGTTTCAAAGCCAACTGACTCCCTTCATGTCCTTTTGCTTTAGTCTGTCCCATTCACAAGTCAAATAAAAAACGCCCCAACAGTTTTTGGGACGCTTGACTACAATGTGAATTCAGACCGTGACATCAAACAAGAACAATGCATGATTTATATCAAACGAGTGTGAATTGACGTAGTCAAGCCATTTACGGTAGCTTGGTAGAAACTTGCGGGCCATATCCCCGCCATTATACGACTTCTATCTATTTGATTTCTGTGTCTATTGTACCAACTTCATTTTTAAAACACAATACAAAAAGCGAACATTTTTCAAAGAAATGTCCGCTTCATTCGTCTTATTACACGAATTTGGAAAATCACATCTAGTTCTTTATACACCCATCACTGAATTCTGGCAAAAACCGTTTCTGCTACATCGAAAAATGCCTTCACAGCAGGAGAAGCTTGCGTGAGCGATGGACAGGCAAGCGCCACCTCACGATGATGCGATACATTCAGGTGACTGATCTGCACAAGTTGCTGCGTTTTCAGGAATAACTCAGGACCTATCGTCACACCAAGTCCTTCCCCAACCATGCGGGCAATGGTCGTACAATCATGCACTTCAAATAAAATAGACGGCTTGATTTGCGCCTCTGAAAAAATATCCTCTACATGGGATTGATACATGCCAGTTGGCATAATAAATGGTTCATCTGCTAATTCTTCCATGTCTACAATTGGCTGCTGCTCAAAACGATGATTTTCGTGATAGGCGACCACCATTTTATCTTTCATAAGTGGCAATAGATCAAACGATTCATCCGCTTTACCTTTTACAACAAAACCAACATCAATAATGCCAGAATCGAGCCACTCCAAGATCTCTTCATATGTCCCCTCATAGAACTTAAATTCAATATTTGGATGCTTTTTCTGATAGCTCACAAGCAGTTTTGGCAATAAACAAGCGGATGCACTGGCAAATGTTCCAATCCGAATCAAGCCAGATTCAATATTTTTGGTGAGCGCAATTTCCTGCTGAATTTTCTCTACTCGATTTAGCACTTCTCTTATATGCGGAAGAAGGGTTTCACCGGTGTCTGTCAGCGTAATGCCCTTTTTTCGGTCACGCACGAATAAAGACACACCCCACTCCGTCTCTAAACTTGCCACCGCATGACTCACGGCAGACTGTGTCATATTTAATGCTTCAGCTGCAGCTGTAAAACTGCCTAGCTCGACCACCTTAGCCATCGTCTCGAATCGAACAAAGCTCATGAGTATTCACTCATCCCTTTCATGAAAAACATCAATTTTACTTATGTTAGCACGGAATTTAAAATGAATACAACGTTTCAACATAAAGGAAGGGTTCAAAATGAAAAGTACATCTTATCCATTGCTCATATTTCTTTTAGCCGTCGGTTCTTTCGTCACAGGTACTTCAGAATTCGTCGTATCAGGCATACTGGACATCATTTCTGACGATCTGCACATCTCCATCCCGGTTGCAGGACAGCTCATCACCATCTATTCTCTTTTTTATGCGGTGGGTGCCCTCTTTTTAGTCATGGCCACATCGAAATTGAATCGAAAAAAGGTTCTTTTATCGGCGATTTCCATGTTTATAGCAGGTAATGTGCTTGCCTTTTTTAGCCATCACTTTATGCTGCTCATGCTCTCGCGAGTCATCATGGCCATGAGTGGCGGCTTATATATTGTGCTCGCAACAAATTACGCAGCGCAGCTCGCCCCGCCAGAAAAAAAGGGGAGTGCGATGGCAACAGTAATCACTGGATTTACTGTTTCACTAGTACTCGGTGTACCGATTGGAACATTTTTAGCAGGATATGTAGATTGGCATGCCATTTTTCTCATCATTGCAATAGGGACCACATGTCTCTTGTTTCTTCTGTATCGATTATTACCGCCTATGGAGGGACATTCCTATGTGCCATTTAAGCAGCAAATGCAAATTCTTCAAGACCGCAGGGTGTTAAGCGGATTAGCCACGACAGCCTTTTGGATCTTAGGTTACACGATGGTATTTGCTTACATTTCGCCATTATTGCGTCAAACATCCGGATTTACGCTTGAACTGACAAGCATTGCCTTGCTTGTCTTAGGCATCTCTGCTTTTATTGGCTCACGCTTTGGTGGATACGCTGTCGATCAATGGGGACCAAACCGAACCATTTCAATCAGCATCACGGTTCAGATGCTCATGCTCTTTGCATTATCCTTTACACAATTTTCGGTAGTTGGCGTCTTCATCACGCTCGCCATTTGGGGCACCGCCACATGGACAACAACACCAGCGAAGCAATTTTATCTCATCTCCCTAAAACCCGAAACATCTGAAACCGTGCTGAGCTTTAATACAGCGATTATGAATATCGGCATGATGCTCGGATCATCAATGGGTGGTCTGATTATTCAATATACAAATGTAACGAATTTAAGTTGGATCGGCGGGCTAGCCAGTTTTGTTGCGTTGATGTTGATTCGGTACTCGTTCCATCGCAATCGACTGGCACATCAACAGATAAAAAGCGAACATGTGTAATCATGTTCGCTTTCTGATTTATCGATTAGCTTTTGATGTTTCTTTTTTGACTGGAATGGTTACAGGTATATCTTTCTGTGGTGCCAATCGGTTCAGATCTGACAAATCAAGGTAAAGTCCATAATCCTTAAAAGAAAATGTGTCTAACTTCTTCACATCAAATTCAAAGGTGGATTGCATAGAGGCTATCTTGAAATTGGTCACCTTCGCATCGTTTCTCTCCAAGTAATATCCGTTTTCATCATTTGCTTCAGGATCTGACCACGATTTCAATTTTTTAACATCACCTAATCCTATCCATTCACCGATATTCTCCATAACATCCTCATCTAATTCTTTCTGATCTAGTCCAGTAAATTGATAATAAACTGTCACAGAATGCCCCTTTTGCTCTATTTTATTGATTTTGATCCCTATTCCATGATGCTTTGTTTTGAACTGAACAGGCAGCTTTGTCTGAAGAGGAATGATTTTGCTTTCTTCTTGTTCGTCTGTCACACCCGTGTAAAATGTTAATTCAGTTGCCTCTGGATCAATCGACTGATCTAAAATGGTCAAATGATTTTTTCTAGTTTTGTCAGAAGTCAGTTGTTTTTCTCCTAAAACTGTTCCAATTTCGAGCTGATAATCATTCCCTAGATTATCCTTCATTCTTTCTATACTAATTATATCGTCTTTAGCAAAACCATTGTAATCAATGGTATATTGAATAACAGAGCTTTTCACTCCATTTTCTACCTTTATATTTCTTAAGTGATAACGTCCATTTAAAATAGACACGTCTTTTTGTCCAGCTAATACAGTGGTTTTTTGCTTGACCGCTGGTACCTTGAAGCGCCAATTCCCTACAATATCCCCAATTTTAGAAATGACAAGTGGCACTTGTTGACCTTGTTTGATCGTTTGACCATTTGTATAGACTGTCACCTGCCCAACATAATGGCCATCTTTTAATTTTTTCAATTCATGATTGTAGGAACTCGATTGGGAAGCTTGATTTACTGGATCTAAGTTGACTATGAAAGGGACAACATCTTCCTTTGTATTCAAATTCTCCACAGTAAACGTATAAACAAGCCGCCCTGTATCATAATACACACTGTTCACTTTCACAGTAACCCCTCTTGATTCAGCCCCCTCATTGACATGCTTCACCAACTCACTCTGAAAAAGAGACATTCCTACTTTATCGTGAAACATCATATATAACTGTCCAACAAACGGCACTCGAGCCATCGCTGTATTAAGAGAAGGAAAAAGGAAGCCGGATGAAAAATAAAGAACGATTAGTACGATGGCAGAATATATTGGCGTTCTCCAATTCCATGTGAACCAACGTCTTTTCTTTTCCGCTTTCACATCTCCCATTGCTTGGCGAACCGCAGAGGTCAATTCAACCTTTGGTACATCAATCTCATCATAGAGCTTTTTCATTTCTTTTCGTTCCATCGACACTCTCCTCCTTCTCCAATGTTTGCTTTAATAACTTTCTTGCTCGATACAAATGAGTTTTGACCGTTCCTTCGGGCACACCCATCTGTTCAGAAATCATTGAAATCGAATAATCTTGAAAATAAAATAGCTGAATCACGAGCTGATATTGCTCATCTAATACATCTAGTGCATTTTTTAAATCCAGCTTGTCTTCCAAAAAATCATGCCGCTCAACGCTCTCATGATGCTGTTCAAACGGAACAACATCTTGCTGTTTTTTCTTCATCGCAAAAATTGTATGAATCAAAATTCTCGTCAGCCAGCTAGAAAAATAAGCCGGTTCTTTTAATCCAGATAGATGCTTAAACGCTTTAATGACCGTCTCTTGAACAGCATCTAACGAATCCTCTTTATTTCTTGTGTAGAGAAAAGCCGTTTTATATAAACGCTCTTGATACATCAGCATTAATGTCTCAAATGCCGGGACATTCCCTTTTTGTGCTTTTTTAATTAGACGCACTTGCTTCATCTCATCCACACCTCCTACACCTGTTAGAGCAAGGTTTCTCTCAAACGGTTTCAACCCTCGGAAATTTCTTTTACTTAGCATATGTCGGATAAAAATAGAGAAAGTGAAGAATGGAGTCGAAAGAACAAGTTGGATATTTGATATAATTGAAGAAATATCTACAAAAAGGAATATGTCGATTGTTTCGATTCGAAGAACCCACGTGTGCTAGCTGTCAGAAAAAAATAGAAGGAAACGAAGAAGTGTACGTCAAGCTGGTCTATCCAAAGAGAAAAGGAATGACAGAGGTAAAGGCTTGGCTGAGGAGTGAAGGGGTTTTTTATTGTAAGGCATGTTATGAAAAAACAACATAAAGACGAGCACTTCAATAGAATGCTCGTTTTTACTTTCTACTATTTCACTCCCGCTTACTGCGAAGTTCAATGAGTGCTAGTGTCTCGTCATTGAAAAAGAACTCCAAAATGATGCCATTTGATTGATCTTGGTATTGTATACCTTTGCTATACCCTTCGACAAACCAGAGCTTCTTGAATTGCTCTCCATATGTTTGTATCACAGATGAATAATCTTCTCCTATTTTAACTCCCTTAGATGTTTGAAGATTTTTCTGTTTTGACTGATTGTAAATAGATGTTACTCGATGATGCTGATCAACTGATACGACAAAATCTTCATTTTCTTTTTCCATGTAGACCGTCTGTTTTTGATGAGAGAATTGAGAATTCTCAACAAACTGATGATCTCCCTTAAATGTTTGACCGATCTTAAAATGACCTATCGATTCATCTGTTAAAGTGATAGAGTGAAAATTAAAAAACATTGCTATCCAGACAACTAGTATGGCTCCACCTAAAACAGAACCTATTATCACTAACACCTTAGAACGAATGGCACCTTTTTTAAATAAATAAATCATTAAAGATACGGTGATCATCATGATACAAATCATGATCAGAAAAATGCCCATTTTTTTTATCCTCTTTTTTGTAAAATTCGAATGTACATGATTACCCCAATGATAAATTCATATTATATCAGAGCAGTCCACAAATTGTGCCAATACAGGTATAATTTAAATAAAATAAACTATAGGAGATACATATGACTAGACATAAACTGATATTTCCACAATCATTTCCAACGATACAGACCGAAAGACTGATCTTAAAACAAGCAACGATCGCAGATGCCGAGGATATGCACTTCTACTTATCCAATGAAACCGTGTGCCGCTATATGGGCATTGATGCACATGAAACCATCGAAGACACAAAAGGAGAAATCAAGTGGTATGACAATATCTACAAAAAACAAACAGGCATCCGCTGGGGAATTTCTTTAAAAGATAACCCTACCATCATCGGCAGCTGCGGCTTTCTCAATCTAGAAAAACAGCACCGCCGTACGGAAATTGGCTATGAATTACACCATGATCATTGGAGAAAAGGCATCATGAATGAAGCGATTACTGCGGTGTTGCGGTATGGATTTCAGGAGATGAACTTGAATCGGATTGAAGCGATCATTGATCCAGCTAATACGTCCTCTGTTCAATTATTGGAGAAGATACATTTTGTACAAGAGGGTTTATTAAGAGAGTATGAATTAGGTCAGAAGGGATTCGATGATGTGTATATGTATTCGATTTTGAAGAGAGATTACGAAAAATCCTATTAAACAGAGGAGAAACAAATGAAAACGGATATTCATTTCATCCAAAAGCCGCAACCAGAGTATGTTTCTTTTCACATTTATGAACTCAATCCAGCGATTGAAAAACTTGTCCAGCAAGTGGAGCAGTCAGCTCCCTATTTCTTAGCACAAGAACCCACGAAAGAAAGAGTGAAAAAGGTCTATTATCACGACATTTTATATATAGAAAGCGTTGATAAAAGATCGTTCTTGTATACGTCAGATGGAGTGTTTCTCTTAAAGGAAAAGTTATTTGAACTTGAAAAACAGCTTGAAGCGCACGATTATGTCAGGATTTCAAAATCGATGATTCTAAATATAGATTCTATTGCCGCTATTTCTCCTAAAACAAGCGGTCGTTTTGAAGCAAAGCTTACAAATGAGGAAAAGGTGATGATTTCACGTTTTTATATCCAATCATTAAAAGAGAAACTTGGGTTACGAAGGAAGTGAACAGGATGAAACGTTATATCACAAATCTTTTGATCACATTTTGTATAATCTTTACTGCACTCGTATTGATTTACTGTTTCACGTTTGGAACGATGCCCATCTATATTTTACAAGCCATCATGTTCAATTCCTTTTTTTCAAGCGCCCTGACCTTCTTGCTATACCCAAAACAAACGTACAGCCATCAACGGATTCTTTTTCAACAAATTCTATATATCGTCCTTGTGATGTGTATGATTATGACCACCATCATTATTGTGAGCGGTCAAATCAGCCCCCTTTCGTTTATCGTGAATTTCCTTGTGGTCATGGCTTTATTCTTTGTGATCAAGTACCTATTGTATAAAAAAGATCAAGCAACCGCTGAGGAAATCAACGATCTTTTACAGCAGCGAAAGAAACGAACAACATCTTAATATGCATCTTAGGGCTAAATATTGACATGTTAGGAAGATTTCATTGTGACTTCTGCATGATTCCACTACTCTGACATTAGAGGGGGAATCAACAATGAAACCAATCACAATCATTCGAAAATCAGTACTTCTACTGCTCTTTTCTTTAATCATCCCAACAAGTGCAGGTGTCTATTTATCCATCAAAGAAGTCACCGACCCGATGACCATCTATCTCATCAATGGCTGCGCCATGCTAGCTGGGTGTCTTTTACTTCTATTCATTATTCAAAAAAGTCGTTTTCACTTGAAAGAAATAGGTTTTCGAAAAGGCTCTCTCGGTATGTGGATATTTCCGATCCTGATCATCGAGGCCATTCCGTTTATTGCTGGATTAAATAAGGATCTAACCCTTTCTTCCTTTCTAGCACTTTGTTTCTTCATGGTGTGTGTCGGTCTTTTTGAAGAAGGAATCTTTCGAGGCATTCTGTTTCAATATTTAAAACAAATCAACTTGCGCACTGCCATATGGGGCTCCGCCGTACTATTCGGCCTTGGTCATGCTGCGAATCTACTAAGCGGAAAAAGCATCACATTAACAGTGGCACAAATCTTATTCGCCTTTTTATTTGGATTCGTTGCAGCTGAAATCGTGGCACTCACAAACAGCCTGCAATGGGTGATCTTATGGCATGCCGTTCATAATATCGTGGATCAAATGACAAATGGGCAAACGCCTGTCGGAATGCAAATGCTTTTACTTTCGGTTCAATGTGTCATTTTGCTTGTTCTTGCGGTGGTGTTGTGGAGAAGATTAAAAATGCGAACCATCGTCAATAAATTTATTTTCTACAATGATCGAATGCAGTAAGCAGGAGAAAAGAATTGATACGGCTTACTTTCACAAAATTATTTCACTCAAAGATTTATATAATAGATATGATGACCTTCTAGTAATTCTGTATTTGATTATTAGTAAATATAATAGAATAAATTATTAGATGTTACTTGAAACTAGTGACAGAAATGATATATAACGCCTTTTCCTATGTATCGCTTTTATCTATTCTTTATGAGTTAAACAGGCCATAAATAAACCACTTAATTCACATCTAATTTAGATGATATAGGTAGAGATACGTTGGAAAAAATCTGAATAGTCGCAAGTGTTTCAAGGAACTCTATAAGGTTAAAAGAACAAAAAAGCTACTATGGAGAGATAAAAATAGTCTGAAATATATTAATCTCAGGGTTAGATTTTGCTTTATGTGATAAACTTATTCCAAAGCACTCGATTTCAAATAACACATTATCTCTGTAATTGATCTATTCTCGTCAAAACCTTAGTTTAACTCAAACTAGATGTTTATATTTTATTTTGCATCTAAGTTAAAAATCATTAAAAAAGGCGTAGTATCATCGCCTTTTTTTAATTTACGATTTATTTTTAGGGAAGTCTCTCATTGATTTACCTGCGTACTTAGGATTGTCTGTCCAGCCACTACTTATGTTCCTTTCTTTACACGTTCGATAAGCTTCTTCTCCAATTAACAATCTTGTTTTCTCTAAATTTTCAGGTTTGGCGTTAGATTTAATACCATCATGAGGAATCCATTTTAAAAAATAAATTTTATTTTCTTCTTCAGCAATTTTTCGATAGGGAGCAATATCTGCGGGAACAAGACGATCATTTTCTGATATATTATGAGGAACTCTGTCATTAATATGATTTAGAAAAGCATTAGTGCTAAATTTATTATTATCATCTCTCTTTAAACCTAATATCTCACATAATCGATAATACTTATCTTTTTCTATGTAAGAGTTAACTTTAAAACCATGTTTAACTTCAAATTCTAAATAAAAATTCTTTCCTCTAGCTGCTAATATTAATTTAAATGGGGATTTATCAACAAGAAAAAGGCATTTGAATAGTACTCCCTTAAAAAAGAATTCAAATTTAGATCGATCAATATTTTTAATTTTCATATCCTTATAAAGTAATTTCAAGTTATTTAATTCCAAACAGTCTACCTCCTATTTTATTAAAATCATTACGTTTATATTTTTACGTTTTAATTCCTTGAAAGGTTTCATTTGCATATATTTGGACTGAGCACCAAAAACCGAAAAAGCCAATTCCTTATATTGAAGGAATTGACTTGGCCAAAGCACCACAATTTTATATTTTTTGTCACATAGGGCATAAATTGAATTATAATGTCTAAAATTAAATTATACTCTGTAGATAAATTTTTAGTATATTCTTTTATCTGCTATATTTCATCTTTACTACAACTTTATACTATTTTACGTTTCAATCCACAAATTAGTAAGCTTGATATCATCACTAGCTGGCCGGAGTGATTTCTCTTTATCAACTTTTACGAATACAGGAACTTGCATAGCATTACCTGTTATAATCGCTTCACCTTGTCCTAGACTAGGAATCATCTGATACGAACTTTTATCAAGTGTAGGCATAGTGTTCTCAAGCATTCTTAAATCTTTCTCATTCACTAAACGATGAATCAAATAATTATGTGTTTGTGAAAGAATCGTGGGTGAAATATCTGCGGGCCTCTGACTGGATAAAGTTAAGTAAAAACCAAACTTTCTCCCTTCTTTAATAATTTCTTCAAAAATAGTTAATCTATAATCTTGCCAGTCATCTCCATTATTCTTATACTCAGAATTTAAAATGTTATGAGCTTCATCAATAATTAAGTGTTTAGTTTGATTAACACTGTTTCCCGAAACTATTTTTTTTTGCTCATCATATATCATTTTAGATAATAGCATAGGGATTAAACGAGTGATTTCTTGATTTGCATGGACAAGTGAAATAATATTTATCATTTTATAATCGTCGATAGCCTCATCTTTTACTTCAATAACTTTCTCAAGACTCTGAAAAGATGAATTGATTCGGCTAAACAACGGATTTAAATGTTCACGATTTACTTTACCCCAAGCAGTTCGATGGACCCGCTGAAATTCTAAAAATATTTTCAATTGGTTTAGTGGTGTAATTTCCATACGCCTAAAACACATAGTAAGACTTTCAGATATTGCATGAATTTTTGATCTATTAAGAGAATCTTGCGAAATTCCCTCTTCGGAACCACTATTGAACCAGATTTTTAATGAGGGAATACTATAATCCCCAGTATTATATTGTACAATTTGGTCTAATTCTGAAAACAGCGAGGAGTCTTGCAAATAGTTTTTTGCTGTGTCTATCCAGTCTTGCAAACTATCCTGATTAGCAGACTTGCCAGATGTTAATATCTTCTTAAGAGTTCCTGTTGCATATACACCAAAACAAAAATTGGTCTCATGAGAAACTTCATTAAATCTGGTTATCGAACTTCTTAGAAAAGGTACTTGTGTAGCCGGTCTTGCATCAAAAAGGATTGATAGAATGTCTGCATCAAAAAGGTACTTCTTTTTAACTGGTAATTTTCTCCCTTCGCACAGATTCCGAGTATTAATTTCAAAGATTTCTTTGTCTTCTTCATCAACACCAAAAACCCCTTTTTGAGTAGCTCCATCAATTTTTGATGATGAATATTCTCCATTAAAATCAATTACAAAGAATTGAGATTTATTTATCATTTGATTATAAAATTTCGATCTAAACAGCTCCAAATATAATTTATGCAAACTATTAGACTTTCCACTTCCTGTGTTCCCAAATATACCTATGTGAGAAGCAAAAAACTTATTAATTGATAATTGAATTGGTTGATTTTCTAAAATTGATTTTCCAATTTTAATTGTTGATTCATTATTTTCAATTCCATAAATAATTTTCAACTCTTCTATACTAGTGAGAGAGACCTCATTACCAATCATGGGTACGTATTGACTTGTTACTTGAAATTTCCCATCTTCAATGACTCCTTTAGTTTTCACAGAAACAATTCTATTTATTGAATTTTTAGAATATCTGTTATCAAATTCAGTACTTTTTATTGAGTTTTGTTGATCAATTACTTTCTCATTTGAAACAGTTACTATTATTTTAATCTCATTTTGATTAATAGTAAGATAAGCTCCAATTTTTGGTCCTGCCAATATTTCACCATACCAAATGAATTCTGCGTCATTTGACATGCTGTACATTCCAACTTGTGATACATCACTATCAACAGAAGTAATTACTCCTAATTTTTTCTTAGGACTTTCCATCTTTTAAGTCCTCCAACCTTATACCAGAAAATAGATCAGTTAAATTTATTAAGTTAAAACTGTGCCAGATCTCTTCATCATTAATTATGTTTTTTGTTTTATATTCATCACAGAAATTTTCAGGAGTTAAAATAGTAAAATTACTTCGTTCACCCTGCCATCCTAAATTTGATAAAAAGGTTGCTCTATCATTATCACTGAACCCAAAAACATACACCATTAATTCTGGGTTTTGAATAGCTCTTTTAACCATCTTTGCAATATGCTTATCTTGAAAAGAAAATCCAATTACAAATAAAACTGCTTGTGGCTTATCTAGCTCTAACTGAAAAACCCTAAGCATCTCATGAAAATGATTATTATAAAACGTCTCTTGTTCTTCATAACCTGTGGGTTTTACAATAAGTGGATTATCAACAACACTATTTCTAATATACACTGAATCATTATTTATTTCCCAATTCATAGAACCATGAGGTTTTATTAGTGTAAGTGATGGTATTTCATTTGTATAATTATCGTTTAATCCCTTATACGATACAGTTCGATTATAATTAGAGCCATCAAGTTCTCTTTCAAAGTAACCACTAGCACCATCATTAACCACAAATCTATAATTTTTTAGTACTTTGTCAAAAGCTTTCTCAATGAATAAATCATAGTTTGTCGTAAAAAGATTTGCTGTACGAGAAGTTTGCCTTGAATTTGACATGTTAAGTATATCTATTATGGTTGAAAGAAAATTTATATAATTATTCAATGTAATAGATATTTCGCTACATTCTTCAACATTATTTAATAAATCTTTACTTACTGCTTTAACTTTTTGTTTTAATTTTTCATTTCTTTTTTCATAATCTTTCTCATCAATCATTCCCATTAAAGGTATAGCAGGTAAGGAGTTACCTGAACCAATTAAAAAATTTAACTGCTTTGTAATAGCCATTTTTCTAAGTGTTTTTACTAATTCATCATTGTTATTACTCATCCGTTCGTCAACCATATTGCCCTCCTACTCGACTACTGATTACCAGATTACTACAATTATACAACACTTCACAAAAAATGAACTTACGTTGCAGAATATTTTTATGATAAAAATTACAAAACTTACACAGATGATCTTCACATAATATTGAAATTTGGTTGGAAATTCATAGATAACAAATTTATATTTGGAAAATCACCTTTAAACTCACAAATCTCCATTAAATATCATTTAAGTTACCATCTTACTTCTACTCTATCGCGCAGGTCTTACTCGTTATATCATATACCCCGCGGTTATCATGCTTCCTTGACGATACGAATTTGGTATCTCTCAAGCACTTCTTCAAGGATACTCTTGCCCAGTCACTCGTCATACAGCGCGGAGGCCAATTGTGTAGTTAGTATGTTCTTGCGTCATCCAAGACCGAATCTAAGGAAATTCCTTTACGTAGAATTGCATCCAATTCCCGGACGATTTCTAACTTTTCTACAGAAATTTCAACCAGTACACGGATACCTAGGACTAAAAGATACATTCTACAATCGCAACATAGCACAAAAAGTGAAGTTTCCTAAAAAGCATTTCCGCTATACTAAACTCGTAAGGCAAGTAGGTGCTCGATTGTCCTATCAAGAACATGAGAAAACGATTCAAGACACATTAAATTATATTGAACAGCACCTGAAAGAGGATTTACATCTTCAAACTCTAGCGAAACACGCTAGTTATTCTAGATTTCATTTTCACCGTATTTTCAAGAAAGTGATTGAGAAGTCAGTTGTGGATTATATACGGGAACGTCGAATAACCCAAGCGGCGAAGGATTTAATTCATAATGACCAACGGGCGATTGAAATCGCGTTGCAGTTTCGATTTAGTTCACAGGAATCCTTCACTAGAGCCTTTAAGAAGATATATGACATGTCATCCGCACGTTATCGGAGATTACTAAGGAATGTCATTGATAAGGAGGTAACGAATATGGTTGCAAATAAGAACACACCTACTGGCTGGATTATGACGGGAGAAACACCAACTGATTATGAAACAGGTTTGGTTGACAGAATTGTACACAGTGGGACTAACTCCGCTTATTTGAAATCAAAAGATGAAAAAACTGGAGGTTTCGCAACATTGATGCAGCAAATTAAGTCTGATCGTTATCAAGGAGAACGGCTTCAATTTTCGGCTTTTGTTAAAAGCGATGATGTGAAAAGCTCAGCTGGTTTATGGATAAGAATCGGCCATTCTTCAGGTAAAATTCTTGCGTTAGACAATATGATGAACCGAACCATTACAGGAACAAATGGATGGAATCATTTTAGTGTAGTAAAAAGTGAAGTCATTGCGTTTGGCATATTGCTACAAGGCACAGTCACATTTGGATAGACGAACTTAGTTTTAAAACGGTAGATGAAAGTGTGCCAGTGACAGAACAAAATACTGTGGATCATTTAGAGGATGAACCAGTGAATTTAAATTTTGAAGGCTAACAGGCTGAAGTGAAGAGGAGGTTAATTGCCATGAAAAAAATTGGTGTGATTTTATTGTTCGCTTTGAATTCACTCACCTTTATTTGTGGCCTTGGATTTTTATTTAAGGAAGAGGATACCACTTTAAAACAGAAGTAAAATAAAGATCAGACACCCACAGGACAAAAAAAATCAATTAAAAAAGATATCCCTACCACTATCACTTTTTTGTCATCTTGATATAATAGAAAAAATCAGAAAAATGAGAATGCGATGATAAGGAATATTACTTGCCGAAATGTTGTCAGAAAGTTGCTGGTTGATGAGAAGCAATAACATAAAGGCAGGGAACTCACCTTAGAGTAGCCTTAGTGAAATGAAAAGGATTGATGTAGTTAAGGTCGGCACCCCACCGTTATACGGGAAGGATATAAGATATAACAATCTGTATCCGAATAAGGGCATGATAATGTAAAGTTATCATGAAACAGGGGTGGTACCGCGTAAGAAGAAGTCTTTCGTCTCCAAGTTCAATCTTGGAGATGATAGGCTTTTTTTATTTCCATTTACAGGAGGAATCGATGATGTTTAACCACAAAAAATACGAAAAGAAATACTTTCTGCCACCGAACCTTACTTATGATTGGGTGAAGAAAGAAACATTAGAACGTGCTCCGATATGGTGCAGTGTGGACTTACGGGATGGAAATCAAGCATTACCTATTCCTATGAACTTAGAAGAAAAATTGGACATGTTTCAGTTACTAGTAGAGATCGGTTTTAAAGAAATTGAAATCGCATTTCCAGCTGCTAATGATACGGAGTTTAAGCTATTACGGACACTGATTGATCGTCATATGATTCCAGACGATGTCACGATTATGGTGATCACGCAAGCGAGAGAGCATATTATCCGCCGAACCTTCGAAGCCATTAAGGGGGTACCGAAAGCGATTGTTCATTTATATAATTCGACTTCAGAAGCGCAGCGCAGACAAGTATTTAAGAAAACAAAAGATGAAATTAAACAAATTGCCATTGATGGCGCTATTTTAGTAAAAGAACTGGCCGAAAAAACAGAAAGTGATATTTATTTTCAATATAGTCCTGAAAGCTTTCCAGGAACAGAAGTGGATTACGCGTTAGATATTTGTAATAGTGTTTTAGATATTTGGAAACCGACACCACATCACAAAGCGATCATCAATATTCCGACAACAGTTGAATATTCAATGCCTCATATCTTTGCAAGTCAGATTGAGTATATACACAAAAATCTGTCTTACCGAGACAGTGTGACATTATCTGTTCACCCTCATAATGACCGCGGGTCTGGGGTGAGTGATGCAGAATTTGGTGTGCTAGCTGGCGCAGAAAGAGTCGAAGGGACATTATTTGGTATCGGTGAACGTACAGGGAACGTAGACTTGATTACCTTGGCAATGAATATGTACTCACAAGGTTATGATCCACAATTGAATTTCAATAACCTAGAAGCGATTCGTAAAAAATATGAAAAACTAACAAAAATCACTGTTCATGAGAGACAGCCATATTCTGGTGAGATGGTTTTCACCGCATTCTCAGGGTCACATCAAGATGCGATATCTAAAGGTATGAAATATAGAAAGGAACATCATGTTGATAAATGGGACGTTCCGTATATCCCAGTAGATCCAGTTGACTTGGGGAGGAATTATCAAACGGATGTGATTCGAATCAATAGCCAGTCTGGAAAAGGCGGCATAGGCTATATATTAGAAACAAATTATGGCATTCAACTTCCTTATCAAATGAATGAAGCCATGGGATATGCAGCGAAGAAAGTATCTGATCAGACAAATAGGGAATTGTCTGTCGAAGAAATATATCATGTTTTTAAAGAGCAGTATGTTGATTTTCACCCTCATTTCCAGCTGATCGATTATCAATTTCATAAAGGAGAGAAGCAAGAAGTCACCTTAACTTTGCTGAGAGATCATCAACAAATTGACATACAAGGAACTGGCACTGGAAGTTTAGATGCAATCAGTAACGCGTTAAAAGCACATTTTCATCTCGAGTATGATTTGGAAGTCTATGAACAGAATTCTTTGGGCAACGATTCTCAAGCAAAAGCCTGTGCACAGATTGGTATTTCATATCAAGGAAAAATGCATTGGGGTGCTGGAATCGATAAAGATATTATAGAAGCAACAGTAAAGGCCCTGGTGGTTGCAGTAAATAAACTAGAGGTTTGGATGTAGATGGAAACAGATACACTTGAAAAACATGAAGCGATGCAATATTTAAGAGAGTACAACGAACAAGAAATCTTTTATCAACAATACCAACAGAAAAAGCATGACAATCAATCATTGCAATTATTTTTGAAGGATTATGATCAAAACAATTTCATGCAAAAGCAAATATATATAGAAGAATTTTTGCTAAGAGGCCAAAACGAATTTGAAAAAGAGGATACTATGTGGTTAGGTCAGGAGAAAGATATCGAAGTGAGAAAGTATAGCCGTTTTATGCCTCAATTGTCGGCTATCCATGATTTCTTTGAGATGATTTATGTTCTAGAAAATGAGATGTATGTAGAAGTGGAAGATAAAAAAATCGTTTTAAAATCAGGAGATATTGCCTTTATTCCACCTGACACAATACACAAGCCACTTGTAATGGAGAATACAATCGCAATCCAAATCATGATCCGCAAAAGTACTTTTCAAAAAGTGTTTTTTAAAATGTTAAAAGGAAATCATGTCATTTCAGAGTTCTTTTTGAATGCATTGTATATAAAAGAAAATAAACATATTCTTATTTTCCATAGTCACTTGGATAAAAACTTGCTAGACTGCTCTCTTCAACTTTTCACAGAAAATCACAATCGATTTCCTAGTTACCAGTTGATTATGAATAATTTGTTTGAGATATTATTATGTCTCTTATTAAGATTCAAGCCAAGTCATATGAACTTCATTCAGGTCAAACCATATAGTGATATACGTATGATTCAAATGCTTCAATATATTCAGCAATGTTGTGAGCATATAACACTCCAGAAGATGGCAGAGAAATTTAACCTTTCACAATCTTACCTGTCTAAATATATAGCTCGTAAACTCGGCAAATCATTTCGTGAGATTCGACAAGAAATAAGATTGGAAAAAGCCTGCGAAATGCTAACCGGTAGTAATTTACAAGTGGATCATATTTCGGGAGCCGTTGGTTATCAAAATGTAGAGCATTTCATTCGTTTATTTAAGAAAAAGTATCATCTAACACCACATCAATATCGTTTAAATAATAGATCATGTCAAATCAATACGAATAAAAAGGAGAAATCATCATGTCAATCAAGCAAGTAAAAGATTATTTTAAACAATATGAAATGGATACTCGAATTCAGGAATTTTCAGTATCTAGTGCAACCGTAGACTTGGCTGCTTCTGCATTGGGCTGCGAACCTGAAAGAATCGCAAAAACACTCTCCTTTCTAGTAAATGGACAAGCTATTTTAGTTGTGACCTCTGGTGATGCAAAAGTTGATAACAAAAAATTCAAAGAATATTTTAAAACAAAAGCGAAAATGCTGCCTCCTCATGAGGTCGTTGACTTGGTCGGTCATGAAATTGGCGGAGTATGTCCTTTTGCTATAAAGAATGGCGTTTCTGTTTATTTAGATATGTCACTCAAACGTTTTGAGACAGTCTATCCAGCCTGCGGGAGCAGTAACAGTGCTATTGAACTAACAATCAAACAACTAGAAAAACACTCCGGTTATACACAATGGATTGATGTGTGTAAGGGATGGAATGATGAATTCACACAATAAAACGGAAGGAAAAAGTGCAATTTAACATAAAAAAGAGCTAGAAACCCTTGATACACAAAGGTTTCTAGCTCTATTATAACTACTCCCACTCGATTATATATGGTACTTTAAAAACCTTTAGAACATTAAGTTTTTTAACTGTAGACATTAATTTGGTGGGGGGATTGGTGGTCTGTCTACCAATATTAAAACAAATTCACTCAGTGCCAATGTACAATTTAATCCCATATAAACATTAAATCTTCATTTTTTAAATGTACTTGCTTTTCATACCTTTTTCTCTCCTAAATCGTCCGAATTTATAAAATTGAAATGTTAAAGAGCACCTTTTCTCATAACAATATTAGTTGAATATTTTGCCCAAAATTCATTTAGTATGTATAATTAAATATTAAAGGCTTTAATCAAAAAAAGGAGAGAATTTAATGTCCTATATAATTATTTTGGATACAAATATTGTATTTAATGATTTTTTCTTCAAATCTGCAAATATGAAAAAATTACTAAAATTAACACAACATGATAAAATAGAACTCTGTATTACGAAGTTTAATTATTATGAAATCCTAAAAAAATTCAGAGATCAAATTAGACCTCAGATTAAAAAAATAAAGAGGACTAGAGCTGATTTAAATAAATTAGAAGTATCCCATATAATTGATTTTGATAATTTGAAAGCTGATACATTTGTTGAAACATATAAGAATACACTTGATGAGATAATTAATAAGAATAACATAAAAATTATTGGTTTCCCTACATCAAAAGATGTAACTGAAACAATCTCACTTAAATACTTTAATAACAAGAAACCATTTGATGAAAATAAAATTTCTTTCCAGGATGCAATTATTTGGGAAAGCTTAGTAGAATATTATTGGGATAACCAACCAGATCAAATTGCATTTATCTCAACTAATCATAAAGATTTTGCTAATAAAGATAAAAAGGTTATTCATAAGGATTTAGCAGAGGATATTGAAGATTTATCATATTATGAGTCGTTATCGGAATTTTTAAAGAATGAAGAAAACAATTTAAGAGACTACTTTATTGATAACTATGAATACGATGAAGAATCATTATTAACTAACTTAAAATCATTCTGTGAAGAAAATTCGTTTATGCAAGATACAATTGATGACATGCTATTAAATGATCAATTTGAAGGTGAATATTTTAGTGGTTGGGGTACTGATGGATATATCGAAAATTACGAAATTTCTATAAACGAAGTTTCTAGGGATATTGAAGATGATACTTTGTTGGTACATTTTGATATCGAAGTAGATGTAAGTTTTAGTATTGAAACATTAGACCCAACATATGAACGCGGAGATCCTGGCGATGGAATGATGTCAGAAAGTAGTAGTACACAAATTTTGATTTGTAGTAATATAACTTACTTATTAGAAAGTGAAGAACTAATAGATTATGTTGAATTACACAGAGAATTTTGTTAATATTCCGAATCCATTTTGATTAACTTTTTCAAAATGGATTCTTTTTATCTACCGTAGAATACTAATTGAAAAGGTATGTTTAACCATACTTTTTGTAAAAGCAATACCACTCATTGATGCATATTTACGGTCTCTAACTTCTTTTGGAAATATCCAAAGAGAGAAGATAAATTAAATTCTCGATAATTGTTATTCTAAAATCACCTTGATAATAATTGCAATTTTTTAAAGAAGATTCATTTTAAAATTCACCTTGTCAAAGATCTCTTTTTTAGATCACGCTGATGGTTAACCAATTCTTTATTGTGGAAATCCTCTATCAAAGTCAATTAAATAAGTATTGTACTTTTCAAAATGATTAGAGCCTTTATTATGATAATACTTTTCAGCAGATAAACAGATATTCTTACATAGTTCATCTATATTTATAGTGACTGTCTTGATTTTATCTTTTTTTAAGTCACCATGACTTTGGTTTGTATAATTTGAACTAACAGATTCACCAAATGAATCTGCACCATTTACTCCTAATGTAAACTCATAGGAATAATAATACTTTTTATCTTCTTTCTTTCCCCATTCTTTTATTTCAGAATTTCCAGCATGCAAAAAAGAACAGCGTAAAAAATAACACATTCTTCCTGTAAAGTAGGGGTTTTTTGCTTTAGCATAATCCCTAGTCCACCCTTTACAGTCTGCATAATACTGATTTACCCAATTATCAAACCACATCGCATACTGTTTCCCAACATTTCGCTTCCCATCATCAAATACAATATTCGGGTATTCAATTTCTCCACAAATATCAGGTAAAGTTAAGGCTAATGCAAGAGCAGACAAATAACTTTTATTTTTTAGAGCAATTTCAATATCCCTTATTTTATCTAACATAAAATTTTCCTCTCTTAATTTATTCTGTCTCTGATGATTAGCACATTATAAAACTTGATCAAGTGCTACTATTTTTTAATACTTGATTGCCATTAAAATTAATGTTTGTTTGTGATGCTGTCTTGATTTTAACGTTCCCCTTCATTATTTCAGCTATCGCAGTATCTGCCCCACTCCACATATGGGCATAGTGTTTTAAAGTAATCTCTGGACTTGAATGCCCCATACGTTGTGATAACACAAGAACAGAAACATTAAATTCGTTGATTAAATATGAAGCATGGGAGTGACGCAATCCTTTTGCTTGAATCCTTGTTACTCCTGCAAATTGAGAATAACGTTTAATGATTCTGCCTATTGTGGATTTAATCATTGGCAATCCATCATAACTAAAAATAAAGTCATTTGAATTACCTAACCCTATCTCCAATTGTCTATTTTTCCATATTGTTAATATATTTATTGTATCATCATCAAGAGCGATAATTCTCTTTCCATCTTCCGTTTTTGTATAAGAATTTCTTTTCCATTCACTTCGCGTTTTCAAAATTAACATATGATGGACACGTAAACGTTTATTTTTCAAATCGACATCATTCCAACGTAAAGCAGTGCCTTCATTCACTCGTATTCCAGTCATATAGTAAACCCAAAGCATTACAAAATTCAGATGCTCATAAAAATCCTCTATATAAATTTGGTTTATCACTTTTTCAAAGTCCTCTTTTGTCCAATACGACACAACTGCCTTACCTTTAGGAATAGCTCTAACCTTCTTAGATATGTTCATTTCTAGGTATTGCATTTCAACAGCTTGATCTAAACTTTTACGAAACGTTCCAAATACTAGACTTGCATAAGATTGTGAATACCCCGCACCACCATTTTCTTTACTTGTTAATAACCATGTACGAAAATGCTGTACGTCTTCAACTGAAATTGAACGAAGAGGGATAGAAGCAAATCTATCCCTGATCTTCTCCAATATTCTTTTTCGCACAGAGAATGTACTTTCTTCAACATTCGTTTGATAATAAGGTATGTACACGCTATTCATAAATTGTTCGTAAGTCATTTTATAGTTAGAATAACTGTTAACCTTATGATATTCTCTTTTTAATCTAGTTAACTCTTTGTTTGCTTCAAATGCAGAAGCAAAAGGCTTACCATTAACATCTTTTCTTCCCTTTTTACGTATTCGTTTTCCCGTAATTCGATCAATACCAAATTCCGATTGATAAAAGAAATTTCCTTTATCATCAACATATACACCAGGGTATTTCGTTGTTTGTTGCGTTTTATTTTTCATTAGGAGTTACTCATTTCTGCCAAAAGGGAAACTCCTAAAATTGATTCAACCACATCCCTCGGTACTCTCCCCAGCCTTTTGTTGTTATAATACGGACAACCTTTTTGTACCATGATTGCTTTTGCCTGCCTAATTAGCGAAATAGCTTGATATTTCTTATAGCCTAGTTTTATTAAATCATCTTTACAAATTGTTGTACCCATCACACATATCCCTTTCCACACTAATACTCATCTTCGCTTACAAGTTCTAAAACACGTTGCTCGATTAATGATTGATCAGACTCAGTGATTTTTTCTTTCCCTATATGTACTAACTCTTTCAAATATTCCTCAGCATATTTTTCGCCGTATACTCGCCTAAATGATTCATAGACCATACTTATTGACTTTACAGTTGAATGCTCAACCCATTTTTTCTTTTTCTTTAAAGTCAACTTTTCACGCTGTACTTTCAAAGGTATTTCTTCAATACCTTCTATAAACTTTCCCCACCATTTCATTGTAGGAAGCCTATTTTTGTTATGTAACTCACTAACATTCTTAGGTTGTCTCTTGAAACAATAATGTGCTGATAGAACACCTTTAACTATAGCGTTCAATGGTTTCCCATTTGAGATTTGAAGAGCAACTAACATTGCTTTGTTTCCTGTCAACTCAAGTTCCCATCTAACCCATTTTCCAATGTTCACAACTTCATCTGCATTATCTCGTCTTTCTTGTTTCTTATCATAAATTCGTAAAATTTGAGGAGATGATCCTACGTACAACGTAAACCCTGTTAGTTTTCCATCAAGAATCCTTCCACTATTTATTTCAACATATTTATGACTTTTCGTACTCAACTGCCCTCGTTTCACATAATCCTGTAGCGTTTTTACAGATGGAGAAGCATTATCGAATATATCTAATGCCAAATCTATCCTTGATACCTTCCCTTGTATTCCTAAAATAAATGATACAAATTTGTACCAATGCCATCCATCAATTCTTGACATGTATTCCTCATACTGCCGACAAGCTTGTCCTGACATATCTACAAGAATGCTTCCATGATTTCCTGAAGAGTGGAGTTTTATATTCGCAAAGCTAATACATCTATCGTATGTTGGATAAGGCGATCCCTTAATCTCTGAAGAAAATTCAGAGATAGGGATTCCTAAAATTTCATTAGCAACGATTGAAAATTCACTATTCGGAATTGAACAACGAAAGTAATCAATGAGACACTGATTACTTCGATTTAGACGACTCATGTGCTTCACCAATGATATAACTATCAGCTTCAACTTTAAGCTCTGAATACTGCCATGTATCAATCATTGGTTTACCTTGCCCAACAAATGCTTTCTTTTGAACCTTTTTAGGCTTTACTTTTAGTCCCGAAAAGGAAATTGGAATGAACTCACCATCTTCATAATCATCTAAAATAGGTAGGCTATCCTGTTTTTCAACTATTACAGTAATAGGGGAGCCAATTTCAGTACCGCCATTTTGTAAGACGAGTTCGATAAATGGACGATCATATACTTTAAATGTGACAGAATACTTTCCAGTTTCAACTAACTCTCCATTTAGATTTTTTTCTTTCTCAATTCGAGTAGTAAAGCCGTCTTTCTGAATCAGCATGGCTGTAGGAATCTTAAATTGTTTAATATCAAAGTGGAAATCAGCTAAATCCACATTTTCCGAGTCATTTAACGAATGTAATTTAGACGATTTTAATATTAGTTTTCCCATTTTTACAGACACCTCTTTATCATTTTTTAAATCCCCAACTCTCGGGATTTCACACAGCCCTCTAACCCATGAGCACCAAGGGTTTCGAGCATTTTCGTTGAGGGAGATTCACCAGTGTTACCCAACTGGTGCGACCCTATTTTTCGATTCATGTTGAGCAAAAATCGCTCAACTGGCCATCACTTTTTCTGAACGTTTTCGACCACTCCGTTCGGATGGCTCTGCCACCGCCTCAAACCTTCACAAAAATTGACGGTCAATGTTGGCTGTAGCTGTTTGACAAGAATAGCATTAAACACTTAATTTGCTCTCTGAATCATTAGTTTTTCTATTTCTGCTATAAAATCAAAATCTTTGTCTATATACGGCGTTTCGAAATAAACTGGAGAAGTGTGTTTGCCATCTAGTTGTATGTAACCTCCACCTTTTTCTGTGACAGTCTTATATTCAACGTCTTTCGTATCAAATATCATATTATAGCCAATGGAATCCATAGCACCTAACCCAGCTTTAAACCCCATTTGTGCCCTTATATTTGTAGGTAGATCATCTGCGGATGGACGTTGCATAAGGATCTCGATCATTACTCCAGCTTGTCTACCTTTCATTACTAGAGTAAATACATAATCTAATGCTTCTTTAGCAATTTTCTTATCCACTGAATGCATAAAAGCTGAAAATTCATCAAATATCACAATAACGACAGGCAAATTAAAGTCTCGATACGTTTTTCCGAAAGCTGATATGTCATTAAAATACTCCGTATATCTTCGTTCCATCAATTCGACAGTTTCTCTAAGAATTCGACATATTTGGTTGGCATCTGTTGCAACTTTATTTTCAAATCCAGTAATAAATCTAAACAGACTCAAATCAGCTTTTTTAGGGTCTATAATTCGTAAATCAGCTTGCGGAGTCAACTTCAAATAATTAACAATCTTACCTAATATAAAGAATGACTTGCCCGATCCAGTACCTCCTACAATAAGAGAATGGGGGACCTTATGAAGCTCATAAGATATGTTGCCCGTTATTTTGATTTCATCTGAATCATTTACGTTAGTTACAGTAGAATTTAAATCTATACGTTCATCTTTATGCTTTAAAAATACATATTCAGCATAATCTACCGACTTATTGGTAGAGTCTAGTTCCAAGCCTAAAGCAGCTTCTAAATTCTCCCCTAGTTTCGTGGCTTCTTTAGTAAACCTGTCACCATCACGTAAAATCCTTACGACCACATGCCTACTTGTTTCCCTATATTGAATGCGAATTACTCTGACAATTCGCTTTTCCCTAACAACTTTATCGTTTTTAATAGATTCAAAGTATTCCTCGTCATATAATTTCAAAGTATCAATCATATAAGCTAAATTGTTCGCAATCCATGATTTAGGATTCTTAACAAAGTTAAAGTAGAGCCTTATACTTTTATAAATGGATACCGTCCAAAAAGTGATGATGATTAGATTAACGAAACCATTAAAACTGACAGAACGATACACCACAGGAATATTAATTATTAGTGGAGGAATAGCATTAGACACCATTCCACAAAAAGCTGTCAGCACAAATATGAATACTCCAAGGAGATATTTAAATAAATTCATTTTCCTGCGCGGAAAAACAACATGATGCCATTCACTCTGCCTTCTACTAAGGATATTCTTTAGTGCCTCTAGCTTCACAGATTACTAACGCCCTTTCAAGTTCTATTTTTTATATTTACTCGGTTCACTAATAATTTTACAAGGACCACATGAATTAACTTGCCAATCAAAACTAGAAGAATTGCAGATACTAATCCGCCCCAAAATACATAGGAAACATTAAAACTGTAATTTTTAAAATCTTGACCAAAGGTATCAAACTCTATCCAGCCATATTTTACTCCTGTCCCATAAACTTCACGAAGGTTAGTTACATCAGATGAAAACACATAAGTTCTACCAAAATCCGTAATACCTGACAGCCAATTCCCCAATAACAAATACACAATCGTAAAGGGTAGGAGAATTATAGCTGTCTCAAAGATAAATTTGTTTACCACTTTGATTATATTTTTCATTTATTTTCTTCTCCAAATTTTGCAATGGAGAAGCTTTAATTAGTGCTCTCCATTGCAAGTATGTTATTTCCTTTTCCTCATAATTATCTATGAAGAAGGATACTTCAAAAATCAATAACTCTCTCTGTTTGCGTTTCACTATAAGTAATAACATTTAAATTATTTACCTCAGTTTATTGCACAACATTTCTTACTTTATTCTTTAATTAGTTCTTTCCTACGTTCTAAGCACCCTACAGCATATGAATTCTTTTGCTTGATTGTTGAAATCATATAATCTAATTCATCTTCTGTATATGAATAATGAGATGTCGATAAATTGGCAAGTTGCTTCATCAGATAATTTAATTTTTCTATTCTCTTATTCATCAGACGTATAGATTTTTCTCTTTTCTCCATCACTTCACCCCCCTCACAATCAAATCAAAACGTCATGACATTGTATATATGTAGATAATATATGGACAACGTCATGACGTCAAGAGAAAAATAAAAAAGACTATGTTATCCATAATCTTTTTCCTTTTAAAATTCTTCTGCTTACTATTCTGTAGCATCATCTTTGTTATGATATTGTTTTTTTATTTCTTCATAGTACTTTATAATCGCAGTATTAATAATCCACGCTTTCGTTACTCTATTTTCCTTTTCTGTAATTAATTTTTGGACTTTATTTAAGCTATCTTCTCCTTTTTGATTAAGGTAGAAAGAAAACTTTGTACTTGCCATTTAAAAGACCTCCCATTTTTACGTTTACAATAGCATGATACTGTCATGACGTCAAACACTTACAATATCATAAAAACAGATTTCTAAAAAAGAGCTTTTGGGGGGTTATTCGGTGGGGAATCATATAAAAACAAGCCTATTTCACAGCATTTGATCCACGATAAACACTGTAAAATAGGCTTAATCAATTTATATCATTCTTAATTATTACTCCCACTCAATCGTAGCAGGAGGCTTACTCGTAATATCATACACCACACGGTTAATATGCTTCACTTCATTCACGATACGAGTCGAGATCTTTTCAAGTACATCCCAAGGGATTCTTGCCCAGTCACTTGTCATACCGTCAATAGATGTAACAGCACGGATACCGATTGTGTAGTCGTATGTTCTTGCGTCACCCATGACACCTACGCTGCGGATGTCTGGGAGAACCGTGAAGTACTGCCAGATGTCGCGCTCAAGCCCGAAGTTGGCAATTTCTTCGCGTAGAATCGCATCAGATTCACGAACGATTTCTAGTTTTTCTTCAGAAATTTCACCTAATACACGGATACCTAGTCCCGGACCTGGGAATGGCTGTCTCCAGACGATGTCATCAGGAATGCCGAGCTCTGAACCTAAGGCACGGACTTCATCCTTGAATAGCGTATTGAGTGGCTCAATCAATTCGAACTGCATGTCTTCTGGAAGACCGCCTACGTTGTGGTGAGATTTGATTGTTTGTGCCGTTGCTGTTCCGCTCTCAATAATGTCTGTGTAAAGTGTTCCTTGCGCTAAGTAGTCGATTCCTTTTAGCTTGTCCGCTTCGTCATCGAATACATAAATAAATTCGTTACCGATGATTTTACGTTTTTGCTCAGGATCAGACACACCTTTTAGCTTGTTTAAGAAACGATCTTTTGCATCTACTTTAATCACGTTCATGTTGAAACCTTCGCTAAATGTTTTCATAACCCCTTCTGCTTCGCCTTTGCGAAGAAGGCCGTGGTCAACGAAAATACATGTCAGCTGATCGCCAATTGCTTTGTGAATCAATACCGCTACAACAGATGAATCTACACCGCCGCTTAGTGCGCACAGTACTTGTTTGTCGCCTACTGTTTCACGGATTTTCTGCATTTCGATTTCAATGAAGTTCTCCATTGACCATTTGCCATCGCACTCACATACGCCGAAGACAAAGTTCTTCAATAGATCATTTCCGTACTCAGAGTGACGTACCTCTGGGTGGAACTGAACGCCATAGAAATTCTTCTCAGCTAAGCTCATCGCTGAGTTTGGACAATGTGCACTTGTTGCATCAACTGTAAAGCCTTCTGGTACTTCAACGACAAGGTCACCATGGCTCATCCAAACGACTTGATCCGTTGGAAGGTCTTTGAATAGAGCAGGTGTTCCGTTAATATGAATGTCTGCTTTTCCATATTCACGCTGGCTTGCCGCTTCTACTTTCCCACCTAAATAGTGAGTCATCAGCTGCATGCCGTAGCAAATGCCTAGAACCGGAATGCCTAGATCAAAAATCTTTTCGTCACAGCGGAAAGATCCTTCATCATATACACTGTTTGGTCCACCAGAAAGGATGATTCCTTTCGGCGCCATTTCTTTAATTTCTTCAGCAGTTAAAGTGTGCGGATGAAGCTCACTGTACACACCAAATTCACGAATACGGCGAGTGATCAGCTGATTGTACTGACTACCGAAATCGAGAACCAAAATCATTTCATTTACTAAATTTGTCATGGTGTCACCTCTATGTCCAATATAGTTTTTATAAACGCACAGAAAAAATGAGAGGAGAAAACCTCTCTCAGTGTAAATCACGCTTTTGAAGCGCCCAGACTCACATCCGAACGCTTCAATTTCATGTATTTTAGAAGGTTTTAATATTCACCTATTCTAACAACAGGAAGGTACGTGGTCAAGACTATCTCCTGTTTATTAAATTTTCCCATAACTTCACCGACTGCTGCCAAAGCGCCGACGCATCTTCTCGCCTGTAGAGCGCCCGCTCATAGAACTGCGTTAGTTCAGACATGTGATGATTCCTTTCCTTGTCATCGATCAAAGAAGCAAATTCTCTTAGCGTCATGCCTGGCTTTTTCTCGATCCCTCTGCGCCTTAGCTGCTTTAATAGAGCAGCATATGCGTAGAAAAAAGCTTCCTCATCTGGCAGACGTTTTACCTTTCTCACAATAAAGATTGGCAGCCATCTTGCTCTGAACCGGTAAAGCATCCAGCCTATGAAGCCAAGAAGGACAAGCACACCTGCTGCGTAACCCAAGATTGAACCAACATGAACCATACTTGGCTTTGCTTTAGCAGCTTGTTCCTCTTGTTTTGCCGCCTGTTCTGGTTCTTGTTGCTGCGGCTGCTGTGTCTGCTCGTTTTCTTGTTGATCAGATGCGGGCTGATCTTTTTCATCCTCTTGATCATCTGCTTGGTCGTTGTTAGCCGTGGTTTCATTCGTAAATGTCTCTGGGTTCGTGAACCCTTTTGTCGGTTCAAAAGTCACCCAACCACGGTTTGGAAAATACACCTCTACCCATGAATGGGCATTGTTATTGGTCACTTC
Organism: Bacillus sp. FSL K6-3176; assembly: GCF_038003325.1. Lineage (NCBI taxonomy): Bacteria > Bacillati > Bacillota > Bacilli > Caryophanales > Bacillaceae > Bacillus > Bacillus sp. FSL K6-3176. Next base: position 608,234 of record NZ_JBBOOX010000001.1, on the reverse strand, counting down.
ATACACATTGTTTCCATCCATCTGTGTTTCATATAATTGACCTGACGTGTACCCTTTCACCCATCTCGCCGGAATTCCAATCGAGCGAAGCATGACAATCATCGAGGTTGAAAAGTTATCACAATAGCCAATCATTGTGTCAAATAAGAACTGATCCACATAGTCTTCGTTACGCCCAGGCACAGCGACATTTTGGGTTTCATATGAAAACTTCGCAGATCCTAAATAATCCTCGATCGCTTTTGCTTTATCATACATATTATCCTTCGTTTCCGTTAAGCTGTTCGCCAATGTTTTCACACGCTCTGGCAGCGAGGATGGGAGCTGCAAGTATTCACGTCCGACCTGCTGATTCACTTGCTTCTTGGTTGGCACTTTGATTCGCTGTAAGTCCTCTAGGATAAATGTAGGTGATAAGAAGCTGACTCGATAGTTCCCTAAATTTTTGGGCGGGTTTTGAGTAGACGGGACAATTTTCTCCGTTTTGCCCATCATTTGCAGTGGAATGTTTTCCATTGGCGTCAGCATAACCGTACCAATCGGATAAACAGCATGATTAAATCGATAATTTGATTCCATATCGACTCTCGTTTCATGCTCCTCTGTTTTCACGCGATTGGTAAACCACCGATTCGGCACTTCATTCCCTTTTAACCGAGTAGGTTTCGTATCATTTGAAGCATCCTCCCAGCCTTTCCCCGTGTAAATACTTTTTGTTTCTACACGAAAATAAGACGGCTCTTTTCCGCTCCATTTAAATACCGGTGTACGATCCTCACTAAACGGTCCCCCAAGCGACGAATCATCCGCACTATATCCCACCTTATTCTGCCCGGCAGAACCATCTTGATTCGTGACCGCTTTAAAAAACGGAACAGGGTCAGGCCATTTTGGATCAGATTTTGGCAAAGAAGCACCGAGTGATGCTGATACAAGGACAAGCGCCAGCATGGGTAAGAACCAATTGAGACGCGCTTTCTGTGACACCCGCACACCTTCAGCCGAACGAAGCCGGTCGAAATAGAGCAGGCCAAGTAAACAAAAGCCAAATACCATAATTCGAATGATCGCAAAAGTCGCATCATAAGGCGTAAACGTATCAAGAATCGTGACATATACAATCGTCATCAGTAAAAAGAAAAAGATACGCTGCTGATACACAACCCAATAATGAAGCAAATAAACAAGTAGCCAAAGCAAAATATAAAACAACAATGTGCGGAAAGACGGATACATGTCACTCCACATGCCCATGCTCATCAAAGAAATATTATCTTGAATATCAGCAAACAGCGCAGGCAGATAACTTGGCTCTGATTGATAAAAAATCAAGTATAATGCGAGCAAGATCAATCCAGCACAAATAGGAAACGTCACATACCACTTCAATCGAAAGAACGTAAACAAACACGTAAGCCCTATAAAAATGATGAAATAAGACGTATGACTCGTCTCTGTAAAATCTTGAAGCGGACGAAGCCACTCCCAAAGCAGCAGAAATGCGACAGCATAATAGATGAACAACTCAAAACGGCTTTGCCGCTGATGCATATGCAGCATAAATGTTTGTCACCTCACAGTTCTTTCGTGCAGCCGGTCCTCAAATAAAAGGGTCGTGTGTATCCCAGAAGCTTTAAGCCGGTCCACAAGCTGTTTTTCTTTTGCCGTCAATCGATCAACGGCTCTCTTCACTAAAAGAACGGTGATGTTCTTTCTGTTTCGATTCCCAAGTAAAATGGCAACAAGCTCTTCTTGCAGATGACCTGTCACCACATACTTTCCTGTCTGCTGGTGCTCACTCGCTGTTAATGATTGATAATCAGGTAAACGAGACGGCTGATACTGCACCTTTGTTAAATAGTAGAGCATGTCCTGTAAATGCCACTCTCCTTGATCCACTCGAAATAAGTGCTGATCCCCAAGCGGGACAAGACCTACTGGCACCCCTTTTTTCACAGCCGTTTGCAGAACCGATGCGGCCATAGACACAATCGTTTCAAAAGCGGCTTCATCTGTAAAATCAGCAAACACCACCAGATCCTTTGTCTGATTCTGTTCAAATTCCTTCGTCATGAGCTGACCTCTTCTAGCTGTTGTCTTCCAGTCCACCCAAGCGAAACGGTCTCCTTGCTGGTATTCACGCACACCTGTCGTCACATTTGTCGGTTCATTTAACCAAGAGTGCACCGCTTTGCCTCCATTTTCATTCACCGATGCAGCAGATTCAACAGGAATATCCAACATTTTCGGATACACAAGCAATTTTTTCTCTAGTGGAAGAATCACTTCTTTTTCAACAAACCCAAACATATCACCCGTTTTGATTCTAATTGCCGTCAATTGATGCTCTCCCCGCACAATGTCATTGAATTGATACGAAAATCGCCACGTTTTCCGAAACCATGGAAAGATCATTCGCTTCATTTCAATCTGTTCCTGTAAATGGAAGGTATCCGGCGGGTCATCCTCAAGTATGGCGTACACGTACGGAAATAAATTCGTCCGCTTGATTTCAAGGTCAACAGACAGCACATCCCCTGCCTTTAAGCGGGTATACTGTAATGTCCTTTTGGCTGTTGCACGAAGTGGAACAAGGGCAAACAACAAAGCATACAAAGCATATGGTAAAAATGCATAGAAAAGGAACCAGCTCACAAAGCCGCCCTGAAACATGGCATAGCAAAAGGCTGTTGCCGTGAGAAGAAGGAGCATAAACACCCGTAACCATAGTGAAAAAGCGAAACGGTCACGTGACTTCATTGAGTCATCGACTTTTGAACTGGTACGCCAATATGCTCAATCATCTGTCGCAACAGTGTCTCCGCCTTCTTCCCTTCATACGTTGCTTCTGATGTCAAAATCATGCGATGCGGCAATGTGTAAGGCGCCAAATACTGTACATCATCAGGAATCACATAATCCCGCCTGTTCAACAGCGCATACGCCTGAGCCGCTTTCATCAATGCAATTGAACCCCTTGGGCTCACGCCTAAATAGACAGACGAATGATTTCGCGTCGCTTGGACGATTTCGACAATATATTCTTTAATCGATGCATCCACATGTACGGTCTGAACCGCTTGCTGCAAAGCATGGATATGATCTTTTGTCATGACTGCCTGAAGCGTGTCAATTGGCGTTTGCTTCTCCTGCAAATTCAGCACCTCAAGCTCCTCCAGCATGGTTGGATACCCCATCTGCAGCTTAAATAAGAAGCGATCCATTTGCGCTTCTGGAAGTGGATAGGTTCCCTCATACTCCACTGGATTTTGCGTTGCCATCACAAAGAAAGGATCTGCCAGCGGCATCGTTTCTCCGTCCACTGTCACACTGCCTTCTTCCATCGCTTCAAGAAGGGCTGATTGTGTTTTAGGAGAGGTTCGGTTGATTTCATCAGCCAAAATAATCTGCCCCATAATCGGTCCTTGTCTAAATTCAAACTCGTTTGTCTTTTTATTATAAATCGACACACCTGTTACATCTGAAGGCAAAAGGTCAGGCGTAAATTGGATTCGCTTAAACTCACACCCAATGGATTTTGCCAGAGCACGAACCATCATGGTCTTCCCAACGCCAGGCACATCCTCTAATAGCACATGCCCCTTCGCCAAAATCGCAACAAGGCTTAATATCGCAATATCTTTTTTCCCTACCATCACTTTATTGATGTTATCTACGATTTTTTGTAAATCTGAATGCATCGGTTCATCAAATGCCATCCTGATCCTCCTATCACGTTTCCGTCAATTTTCATATAGTCTAACTTTACCATACAACACGCATTTGCATGAAACATCAACACGTAGAAAAAAGAAGCCTTCTCACGACGGAAAAGACTTCTGCTCCTCTTTAGGCTCACTTGCTGGTTCCATATGAACATGAGAGTGTAGAATATCATGTTCCTGCTTCATTCTGCGTTCAATTTCATCTGCAATATCATGGCTTTCTGCGATGTTTAAATGCGGTTCTACTTCAACGACCACATCCACATGGACGGTGCTTCCAAGATAACGAGCTTTAATGTCTTTCAAATCGCCCACTCCTGGTGTCGCTTCAATCGTCTCTTTATATTTAGACATATCTTTTATATGAAAACCGTCCGTTAACGAATGAGACGCATCTCGGAAAATCTCCCACGCCGTTTTACAGATAATTAAGCCAATCACAAACGCAGCAAGCGTATCAACCCACGCCAGCTGAAATTGAGAGGCGATAATTCCGACAAACGTCCCGATACTCACATAAGCATCTGATTTATTATCAGCCGCTGCGGCATATAGCGCCTGGCTATTAATTCGTTTAGACAGTTTACGGTTATACATATACACGCCATACATCACAACAGCACTTCCTGCTGCCGTCCAAGCTGCAATCATATCAGGCGTTTGATGCTCTGATGAGAAAAGCGACTGGCCTGCGCTCAGCAAAACCTGAAGCCCGACAAGCATCATAATAAAGGAAGCCACAAGTGACGCAATATTTTCAGCTCTAAAATGACCGTATGGATGATCCTCATCAGGTGGCTTCTGAGAAATACGCAACCCAATTAATACGGCAAGCGAAGCAATGATATCTGTCGTATTATTCAAGCCATCTGCGGAAAGGGCTTCTGAATGAAACACATACCCAATGATCAGTTTGACAGCAGATAAGATCACATAGGCTATAATGCTGACCCAAGCACCTGTTTCACCTTGTCTTAATTCGTTGTAGCGCTCCATACCGAACAGCGCCTCCTCACACATTACTTTTCTATATTTATCTTACAAAGCCAAGCCCGTGTGGGTCTACAGCAACATGATTCGCTTGAATCAGCAAAATAGGATACATAGAAATGTGTTGACCTAAGCAAACTTATTTTTATAAGGTCAATTGACCTCAAGACCTACTCCCATCAACGTTTTTCAAAACCACCCCGAAAAATGAAAAAGAACAAAATCACTCTACTATATAATTGTCAGAATAGTTTTATTTTAAAACACAACTTTTCTTTCTTCCTTCTTATGCTATTTTTAAGAATGGGCAGAGGAAAATGAGGGAACATAATCTCTCAAATCCTTTATACTTTTTAACATCATGTTAAGAGGTTTGAAATGTCAGTTTGATAACCTGTCCAATGCTGAATGACAATTCAGTATGATAAAATTTAAAATATTCTAAAAACAAACTCTTGAATAAAAGAGAAATGTTTGGAGGTAAAGAAATGTCCAACATGACAAACGGTCTTCAAAAAAACCTTAAGACAAGACATATTTCAATGATCTCCATTGCCGGGGTCATTGGGGCAGGGCTATTTGTTGGTAGTGGTGCTGTCATTCATTCTGCAGGGCCTGGATCGATTCTTTCCTATTCATTTGCCGGACTTCTGGTCATCTTTATTATGAGAATGCTTGGAGAAATGGCATGTGCCTATCCGACAAGCGGCTCTTTCTCACAATATGCGAGCGACGCCATCGGCCCGTGGGCCGGGTTTACAATCGGCTGGCTTTACTGGTTCTTCTGGGTCATCGTCATCGCCATCGAAGCCATTGCCGGTGCTGCCATTATTCAATATTGGTATGGAGATGCACCTGTTTGGCTCACAAGTCTTATCCTCACAATCCTCTTAACTTTGACAAATATCTTTTCTGTTAAATCTTTTGGCGAATTTGAATATTGGTTTTCATTGATTAAAGTCGTCAGCATTATTCTATTCCTACTCATTGGTTTTGCATTTATCTTTGGTTTTGGCGGTCATCATACTGCAGGTCTTGCCAATTTAACGGGGAATGGCGGTTTCCTTCCAAACGGGTTCGGCTCTGTGCTCCTCGGGATTGTCGTTGTCATCTTTTCCTTCATGGGAACCGAGATTGTGGCAATTGCCGCAGGTGAATCAGCAGACCCTGTCAAATCTGTGACAACAGCTACCCGTTCAGTTGTATGGCGTATTATTGTGTTCTACGTTGGGTCGATCGCCGTCGTTGTCACGTTACTCCCATGGAATTCAGCGAATATTTTAACAAGCCCGTTCGTTGCAGTATTAGAATACATCGGTGTCCCATCAGCCGCTCAAGTCATGAACGTCATTGTTTTAACAGCCGTTCTTTCTTGTTTAAACTCCGGCCTATACACAACGTCCAGAATGCTTTATTCATTAGCTGAAAGAGGCGAAGCACCAAAACGTTTTATGAAAACCAGCAAACGCGGTGTCCCTGTAGCAGCGACAGTCGCAGGTACCTTCTTTTCCTATATTGCCGTCATGATGAACTACTTTTACCCTGAAACCATCTTTCTATTTCTAGTCAATGCCTCTGGTGCCATTGCACTTCTTGTCTACTTGGTCATTGCCGTTTCACAATTAAGAATGCGTCGTAAAATTGAAAAAGAAAATCCAGAACAACTCAAAATCAAAATGTGGCTGTTCCCATACCTTACGTACTTTACCATTTTGGTCATCTGCGCCATCTTGGCCTCTATGCTGTTTATCGAATCGATGAGACCTCAGCTCATACTGACAAGCATCATTACCATCGGTGTACTAGCCGCCTACTTCATCTTTAAACCGAATAAAAAAGTGCCTGCAAGTGCAGCGCTTGAAAATAAACACCCTTAATTCTCCCGCTGAAAAGCGGGTTTTTTATTTTATTCACCTATTTAGATGTCCGCACTTATAATGTATCAAATTGATTTTAAGTGAGGATTAGTCAACATGAACCTAGAAAAGTTTGTTGACGAGCTGCCAATTCCAGAAGTCGCAGAGCCCGTCAAAAAAAACCCAAGACAAACGTATTATGAAATCGCTATGGAGGAGGTGTTCCTAAAAGTTCATAGAGATCTGCCCCCAACCAAGCTATGGACCTATAATGGCAGTTTGCCGGGTCCAACCATTAAAGCGAATCGAAATGAAAAGGTCAAAGTGAAATGGATGAACAAATTGCCGCTGAAACACTTCCTGCCTGTCGATCATACCATTCACGCTGGACATCATGATGAACCCGAAGTCAAAACAGTCGTTCACCTGCATGGGGGCGTGACACCTGCAAGCAGTGACGGTTATCCGGAGGCTTGGTTTTCGCGAGACTTTGAAGCGACCGGCCCCTTCTTTGAACGAGAGGTTTACGAATACCCTAATCACCAGCAAGCATGCACATTGTGGTATCACGATCATGCCATGGCATTGACACGATTAAATGTATACGCCGGATTGGCTGGCTTTTATTTGATCTCAGATGCGTTTGAAAAATCACTCGAATTACCGAAAGATGAATATGATATCCCTTTAATGATCATGGACCGGACATTCCAGGAGGATGGCGCACTGTTTTACCCAAGTAGACCAAATAACACACCAGAAGATAGTGACCTTCCAGATCCCTCCATCGTGCCATTTTTTTGCGGGGAAACGATTTTAGTCAATGGAAAAGTATGGCCGTATTTAGAAGTAGAGCCTCGAAAATATCGTTTTCGTATCTTAAACGCGTCCAATACAAGAACTTACGAGCTTCATCTAGATAACGACGCCACAATCTTACAAATTGGATCTGATGGCGGCTTTTTGCCAAGACCTGTTCATCACCAATCTTTTAGCATTGCACCTGCTGAACGTTTTGATGTCATCATCGACTTCTCAGCTTACGAAAACAAAACGATTGTTTTAAAAAATTCGGCAGGCTGCGGTCAGGATGTCAATCCAGAAACAGATGCGAACATTATGCAATTTAAAGTCACTCGTCCGCTCAAAGGAAGAGCAGCTAAAACATTACGTCCGATCTTCAAACCACTGCCACCGCTCCGGCCGAGCCGAGCTGATAACGAGCGGACGCTAACGCTTACTGGCACACAAGATAAATATGGGCGCCCGATTTTATTACTAGATAACCGGTTTTGGAATGATCCTGTCACGGAAAATCCTCGACTTGGTAGTGTAGAGGTATGGAACATTGTCAACCCAACAAGGGGTACACACCCTATTCATTTACATCTTGTTCAATTTCGGGTGATTGATAGAAGACCATTCGATACAGACATCTATCAATCAACAGGTGAAATCGTGTACACGGGACCAAATGAAGCGCCTCCTTTGCATGAACAAGGCTACAAGGATACAATTCAGGCGCATGCTGGTGAAGTCATTCGCATCATCGCTCGGTTTGTCCCATATAGCGGACGATATGTGTGGCATTGTCACATTTTAGAACACGAAGATTATGACATGATGCGGCCGATGGATATCATTTAGTAAATATGAAACCTCCTCTCTCTTAATTGCGTAATATAAAAAGGGCTAACAGCTTCTATATATTAGCCCTCTATTTTCTTTTCAATCTCCATGAGAAAAACGAACAATGTATCGCATGAATGGCATTTTTTTGAACATTCCACACTTAAAAAGTTGACGAAGTAAACCGATAATACTACTATATACCCATTACCTCTATCAAAAGGCACTTAAGAAACCAAGCACGAACAAATAGAAAATCGTCATAAAAAACGGAGGAGTTCAATTTGAATGAAGAAAAAGAGACTTGCCAGGTCAAGCAAGAAACAGTGGCAGGTAACAGGGAGAAGCTTTCAATTCATGAAAACGAGAGCATTCGATCAAACATTGAACAACTAACAATTGAACTCGGTGAACAAAAAGAATTCAATCACTTCATATTAGATGAAAAACAGAAGACCATCAGCACATTATCGGCTCTCATTGCAAAAGGTGATTGTGATGAAGAGTTAAAAGCTCATTTTGTACAAGCATTACATATCGGGCTCTCTGTTATAGAGATTATGGAGATCATTAAGCACTGTACAAAGGTTGCAGGATTCCCTCATTCCATTAATGCCTTGTTTATTTTTCAAAACTTACTAGATGAAAACAATAAATAAATAAGAGAAAACGAGAAGTCTTCTGTCCTCTCGTTTTTTTATTTCCACTTACTTTACTCTCTTACGCTGATTCTGTCACAGTAGCAAAATATCAAAATACCACTCATTTCCTTGCTTAAAAAGTGATGTTCATTTCACAAACCGCATTTTTCACCGACACATCCCATGACAAAATAAAAAAACGTCCAGTTATATAAAATAACTGAACGCGCACCTTTTACCGATTGACAGTGAAATTGTTAACAATCCCGCCTTCTTTCTCCCAAGCGGTTTCTACTGTTTTCTTCTTAATATCATATTCAAAAATGGTTCTGACCTTCGCCTTTCGTCCTGTGTCATCCTTTAATTCCTTTGCGTTCTTTGCAACACCTAAGAAATAAACAGATGTACCATCCGCAGAAAATTGCGGCTGGGCAGCACTTAAAATACGCACATCTTGGCTGTTTTTAACGAGTGTCTTTGTTTTTCCTGTATCTACATCCATCACCTTAATAGATGATACTTCTTTTTCATTTCGAACCTTCACTTCTGTATAAATGAGTTTTTTATGATCTGGTGAAAAAGAAATATCATTGATGGTTTGAGAAATACGTGCAATTCGCTTTCCCTTCTCACCTGTTTGAAGGGTAATCTTCATGGTCGTTGGTTCAGGATCCATTCCTTTTTCATTTGCCTCATCCGTCTTTTTATAATCCTCTTTTAACGAATAATGCTGAATGGCCAACAGATTTGATGCTGGATCATAAGCAAAAGAACTCACCGTATCATCATCACTTTTTTTTGGATATAACACTTTCACTTTCTGTGTTTTCAAATCAAAAGACGCTACATAAAATTGCTCACCTGAATCCTTGTTATACCTTAGATATAACTGTTTTCCGTCACCAGAAAGTCTCATACTGTCGATTGAATCGTCACTCGTAAAGAGCGTTTTTTCTTTATCCGTTTTCACATTCAATTCCCGTATACTTACTTTTTGTGTGTCTTCATCTGTATACGTGTAATATAAAAGCTGCTTCGCCTGATCATAAGCAATTGAAGGATATGCTGTCAGTTTCTCTGTATGAAGCGCCTTGTCATGCAAGTAATAAGTATTGTTTAACTTTTGATCCGTAAATGAAACAAGCAATTCGTCTTTTGCATCTTGATTTGTTTTCACTTTTCCTGCATGTTTTGCCTCTTGCCCCGGCTTCATCATGAAGAAGATGACGGCCGCAATCACTACGACTCCAATTACTGTGATGATCCACCATGTTGATTTTTTCATTGACTTTCAGACCCTCTCCACAAGAAAAGAAGCCAGAAAATGAACTTTTCCCGCTTCTTTGCATGCCTATGTATTAATAAGTGTAATGCCCTTTGACGACACCTTTACTTGTTTTATACCCAAGTGCTTTGAATGCTTTCGGACTTACGTCTAATACTGCGTTTGGCATTCTACCTACATCATATTTATATACTGTAATCACTTTATGTGGTTTCGCTTTTGTTGTCACTCTTAGTTTTGTACCTTTTTTCGGTACGTCAAATCCCATTTTCGTTGCTGCATCCCAATGACCGAGTTTTTTTCCATCTGCGCCTTTTTTACCGACACCATTATACCATGTAATATTGCCGCTTACTTTTTTTGCACTTGCTCCATGTGAGAAACTAAACGCTAAAAATAAACTAGCTACTGTTACGATTGTCGCGATAAGCTTTTTATTCATTAAAAAATCCTCCGTATTTGGTTTCTGACCCTATTATACATGAAGATGCACCCAGTTATTTTACAGTCACATTACAATTCGAATACAAGTTGACCACTTAATGACCGATTTTGTTCATAAATTTCACCAAAAACAGCCAGAACATTGTCAGTAGATCCCTCCCTTTCGTTTTATATAATAGAAATGAATCAAATATAAGGAGGAATTTTCATGAAAAAGTGGTTCATCGTTTTGAGTGTAAGTTTGATCTTCGTTTTGATGCTTTCAAGTATTCCTGCCTCTGCGGCTGGTCCTCGTCACGGCGCCATCGTGACACAAACGGATGAAGCCAAATGGTCAGGTATCTCGGCTGATATTGTGCTGCCAAAAACAGCCACCATTAAAAATGGCTATGCCGACTGGTATCTTGGTCTCGGTTCTGCCGTTGTAGAGAGCGGTATTTCAAAAACGTCTTCCGGCTATAAGGTCTTTCTTGGCAGCGGCTCGCAAGGCGGCAGTCAATATTGGAACAGTGAATATGATAAGAGCATAAAGGATGGCGATCGTGTCAACTTAAAGCTCATCAACAATGGTGATGGCACAGTGTCACTATACGTCAACGGGAAACTGCGTTATAAACAGCCTGTTTTCAACCCTAGTCGTCTGAAAGACCTCGATGTCGTCAAAATGGTACACGGCGTACAAGATAATGGAACAAACAGCTACTCGCAAGCAAGTTTCTCTAATGTACAGCTCCGTGCAAATACATCTGGAAGTGTCTATAAAAAATGGGACGGCACCGTCAAATCATCTCTTTTACGCAAAAATCTAGAATCTGGTGCTCCGGCTCCAAAATTCACGGTCATTTCGTCTATCCCACTTAGTACAACCCTTTCAGCACAATAAAACACGAGCACCCAACTTTGGGTGCTTTTGATTGTTCACAGCTTATCAACACTTCTCTTTTAATCAAAACATCGATTCGTGGTAACATAAGCATACATACTTTGAAGAACAAAGGAGAAAGAACGTGAGAAAAAGTCTACTTGTTTTCATGAGTCTTGTTGCAACCTTCTCTATCCTAGCAGCTTGCTCAAATACGGCAAAAGAAGAAAAAACAGAATCTACGGCACTTCCAACGATTAATCAACGCATTCAAAATGAAACGAAAGAGGTCATGGAGCAGTCTAAGCTCGTAAAAGACACAGCGATCACCGTTGATCAAAAGAAAAAAGTCATTTCCTTAAACGTGACATCTTCATCTGAGACCAATAGTGATTACGCTGAAGTCATTGGTTTGAACTTTGCCAAAACACTAGCTATTGGTGCATCCACTGAAAAGGAAAACAACCTGCATAAACCGGAAAATGACAGCCTCGGTGCCCTCTACTCCTTTTATGACCTAAACATTACCGTGAAACAGGAAAACGGAAAAGTACTGGCAAAAGGAAAGAAAACAACAAATGAAACAAAGATTACCTGGGAGAGAGCCCAGTAATTGGACAAGAAAATCCTTTATGGATTTTCTTGTTTTTTTTAACAAAACTATTAACATTGTGAAAAGAATGCCGATGAGTAAGATTGTGTTGGTTCTTAAGTACCAATAATTCTTATTTACATATCGGAGGAAAGTATTATGAAAAGAACAACGGAATTTGTTTTAGGCTTAATTGGAGGTATTTTTGGGTTTTTTGGTGCAATGTTTGCCATTGCCTTTGGAGGACTCGATGCCGCATTTAGTGAATCAGGTACGAGTCAAATCACAGGATTAGGCTGGGCAGCAATGCTTTTCTCTATTCTTGCGATTGTGGCATCTGTTATCGTGAAGAAAAAAGCAAAGCTTGGCGGGATTTTATTATTAGTATCTGCTGTTGGTGGTATTATTTCTATTTCTATGTTCTTTATCCTTCCAGCTGTATTAATCCTCATCGCAGGATGCATGGGTGTGTTTAGAAAAGAGCCTGTAAAAACAGTTCCAGCTGAATAAAGTTGATATAAAAAAGCTTGTAGAGGGTCGCTCTACAAGCTTTTTTCATTGTATATTTTCATTTAAATCTTCTCTTATGATATCAATCAGTGTGTCAATATCCGAGTGAGTTCTAGATGCTAATCGTACCAGCAAATGATCGATATACTCATACAAATGACGATCTTTCAACATATACTTCCCATAATACGGAATGACAAAGAAATAGAGCAAATCAGCTACTTCTAGTGCAACGTCATCACCAACTTCATTCTTTAGCGCCTCCCCAACACATTGGATCAGCCAATTCAAATCTTCTTTCTTTTCAATCGAAACGTACATCAGCTGATGAATACGGTCCGTATCTCCCGTTTGTAAAATCTGCTCCGCTGCTCCCTTTGATAGAGCACCAATCTCTTTAGAAGATATATTAAGAACCGCGAATTCATTCTCTGATCTGTCTTGATCCATTTGCAGTACGTATTGGTCCATCTCGACTCACTCCCCGTTCTCAGATACTTTTATTATAAGGAATTCAGCTAATTTTTTATGGAAATAGTGGATTTTTTATGTAATTTTAAACAAAAAAAAGAACCTAATGATATGATTCAATCTCAATTGGCATAAAAAAACCATTGCACTTTATTTCAATCTATCTCAATATATGTATGTTAGTAGATTGAAAGGGATGAGAGAAATGAAGATGAAACACCCGTGGATCAAAGGAATTATTGTCAGTGTGGTTCTCGTACTTGGGCTTGGAATCTTTCCTGTCCAGCTGCCCTTTTTACACATGACTTATGCGACACCAGTCGCAAAAGCAGCTACACCGAAATACGTGACAACAGCGAATGTTCATCTTCGCAAGGGACCTGGAACAAAATATTCAGTGATATTGACCATTCCAAAAGGGAAAAGGATTCCTTATCTTAAAAAGAATGGTTCATGGATTCAAACAAAGTATAAAGGAAAAACGGGTTACGTCAGCTCTCAATATATCAAAAAAGCAGGCAAAAGCTCACCAGCTTCATATGCTGCTCCTTCCACTAAAACGCCAGGTACGTATGTAAAAGGGATATTGGTTGTGAATAAGAAACATAGACTCCCGTCTTCATACAATCCCGGAGAAAACAAACAAGCGAGAAAAGCAGTAAACGCTATGATCGCGAAAGCCAAAAAAGCAAACATCCGACTCACCGCTTTTAGCACCTTCCGTTCATACGACCGCCAGCGTGTCTTGTACAACAATTACGTCGCCTCTCATGGCACAAAACAAGCAGATCGATTTAGCGCAAGACCAGGCTATTCCGAACATCAAACCGGCCTTGCTTTTGATATCGGCGGTGCCAATTCAAAACATTGGGCTGAAGATTCTTTTGCCAATACGAAAGAAGCGAAATGGCTGGCCAAACACGCCCATGAATTTGGCTTTATCACCCGCTATCCGAAAGGTAAAGAAAAAGTGACAGGCTATCAATATGAACCATGGCACCTCAGATACCTCGGATCAAAAAATGCGAAAAAAGTGAAAAAGAGCGGCAAAACCCTTGAAGAATATTTGAACATAAAAGGATAACAACAAAAGCACTCTTTTTCTTCAGAGTGCTCTTTTCATATATTCTCTTCTCTCTTTTTCATCGCAGCCGCCATTTCCACTTCACCCTCTGCTTCAAGCTGTTCAATAATACGAGCATAATCTCTTTCATGGCGATTTTGGCTTAACTTAAAAGCAGCTTGAACTTCATCAATGATGATTTTGAAGCCCACAATCCCTTTCATTTGTTTCTCTAGCAGTTCCTCAGACAACGTATCCCACAGCACTGGCTGATCTCTATGACTTTCATATGTCTCCAGCATCGCTGTTAATTCCTTGACCAGTTCTGATTTTTCGAGCAGTGCAGCCTTTCCATATACATGTACAGCTTGATAATTCCACGTCGGTACGGCTTCTTTCTCATACCATGAAGAGGATATGTAAGCATGCGGCCCTTGAAAAATGACGAGCACCTTCTCATTTTCTTCAAACGTTTTCCACTGAGGATTCCCAATCGCCATATGCCCTGAGACCACATACGAATCGCCAATTTGATGAAAACTCACTGGAATATGGGTCGCAATGGGCTTTTCATTCGTTGTCGTCACAACTGTAGCAAATGAATGTGATTGAATCAATGATTTGATTTTCTCCATATCTTTCACTTGAAAAAATGATGGTATATGCATGTTCCCTTCCCCCCTTATTTAATTAGTAGCTTCTCTTTTTGCCTTTTTTCACATCTTCCCAATCTTTTTCGATATTCTTTCGCACCCTCAAAAGATACTGATAAATCTGTTCCGCTTCCTCTTCAGAAAACCCTTCCAGCGCTACCCGATTTGAATGATCATGTTCTCGTTTGATCATTGGATAGACGACTTTCCCTTTCTCAGTTGGAAACAGCTTTTTAATTTTTTTATTCGCTGAGTCATCTTTCTTCTCAATAAATTCATGCAGCTCTAATTTTTTAATAGCCCGGGCAGCCGTTGTTCGATCCACCTTAATCATTTCCGCCAACTTTTCCTGAATGATGCCCGGCTCCTCACAAATACGCACAAGATACAAATACTGCCCCTTCGTTAAATCGTACTCTTTAAATTCAATGTTACTAATCGAATCAAGCGCGCGAGCAATCACGCCGATCTCCCGCAAAATTTCTTTCATGTACCTCGACTCCTTTTATTGCATTTACAACAAATAACTAAAGTTAGTATAATTGATTAATGTTGTATTTGCAACAAAAAACCACTTCTTAATTGAAAGTGGGTTTTCAACTCTTTCTCTATTTATCACGCCTCTTCGATCCAAACAATCCAAACACGACAGCCAGTGCAACAATAATCGCCACCCAAGTCGTAAAGCCCATATGATCACCGCTTTTCTTTTTAAAATCATCTCATCTCTTTATGTTAGATAAAACCAAAAAATCACTGTCTCTTTAGTTAACGGATGTAAAGCGGTGAAAGTTTCAATTCATTTAACGCTCTTAACCAAAAAATAGACAAAACAAAAACCCCTATATTTCAAGGGGTTATCGGGGGTGTTACATCATTCCACCCATTCCGCCCATGCCGCCCATATCCGGCATTCCGCCGCCTGAGCCGCCTTCTTCTGGTTTGTCAGCTACGACTGCTTCAGTTGTAAGAAGCATAGCTGCTACAGAAGCTGCGTTTTGAAGTGCAGAGCGAGTGACTTTTGTTGGGTCAACGATTCCTTTTTCAATCATGTTTACCCATTCGTTTGTTGCTGCGTTGAAGCCTACGCCAATTTCTTCGTTTTTCAAGCGCTCAACGATGACTGATCCTTCAAGACCTGCGTTGTGAGCAATTTGACGAATTGGCTCTTCAAGAGAACGTAGAACGATGTTCACACCTGTTTGAACGTCACCATCAGCTTCGATGGAAGCGACTTTGTTGTATACATTCACAAGTGCTGTACCACCACCGGATACGATACCTTCTTCAACTGCTGCACGAGTTGAGTTCAGTGCATCCTCGATGCGTAGTTTACGTTCTTTTAGTTCTGTTTCAGTTGCAGCACCAACTTTGATGACAGCAACGCCGCCAGCTAGTTTTGCAAGACGTTCTTGTAATTTTTCTTTATCGAATTCAGAAGTTGTTTCTTCTACTTGCGCACGAATTTGGTTCACGCGTGCTGCGATTTGAGCAGAATCTCCTGATCCTTCTACGATCGTTGTGTTTTCTTTTGTGACAACCACTTTAGACGCACGGCCAAGCTGACCAATTTCAGTTGATTTCAGGTCAAGTCCTAGGTCTTCAGTGATGAGTTCCCCGCCTGTTAGAACAGAGATGTCTTCAAGCATTGCTTTACGACGGTCACCGAATCCAGGTGCTTTTACTGCCACTGCGTTGAATGTTCCACGAAGTTTGTTCACAACAAGTGTTGCAAGTGCTTCGCCTTCTACATCTTCAGCAATGATCAATAATGGTTTTCCTTGTTGTACGACTTGCTCAAGTACAGGAAGGATTTCTTGAATGTTTGTGATCTTTTTATCAGTGATTAAGATGTAAGGATTTTCAAGAACCGCTTCCATCTTATCAGAATCAGTTACCATGTATGGTGAAGCATAACCACGGTCAAACTGCATTCCTTCAACCACTTCAAGCTCAGTTGTGAAACCTTTAGATTCTTCAATTGTGATGACGCCGTCGTTTCCTACACGCTCCATCGCTTCAGCAATGAGGCTACCGACTTCTTCATCTGCTGCAGAAATAGACGCAACTTGAGCAATTGATTCTTTACCTTCGATTGGTTTAGAAATCTCATGCAAGCCTTCAAGTGCTACTTTTACTGCTTCTTCGATTCCTTTACGAACACCAACAGGGTTTGCACCAGCTGTTACGTTTTTAAGACCTTCACGGATCATCGCTTGAGCTAGAACCGTTGCAGTAGTAGTACCGTCACCAGCTACATCGTTTGTTTTACTTGCAACTTCAGCCACAAGTTTTGCACCCATGTTTTCAAATGCATCTTCTAATTCGATTTCTTTTGCAATCGTTACACCATCATTTGTGATAAGTGGAGAACCGAATTTTTTCTCAAGAACCACGTTACGTCCTTTAGGTCCTAAAGTTACTTTTACAGCATCTGCAAGTGCATCTACACCACGTAACATCGCACGACGTGCTTCTTCACTGAACTTAATATCTTTTGCCATAATAACGAAACCTCCTCAGTCTTTTTAGAAATATATCTCAATCTTTGTTTATTTGATTAACCAATAACAGCTAAAATGTCGCTTTCACGAAGGATTAAATATTCTTTTCCTTCATATTTCACTTCAGTGCCTGCATATTTTGAGAAGATAATGCGGTCGCCTGTGTTTACTTCTAACGCAACGCGCTCACCACTTTCAAGTACACGACCTGAACCTGCTGCAACAATTTTACCTTCTTGCGGTTTTTCTTTTGCAGAATCCGGTAAGACAATACCGCTAGCGGTTTTTTCCTCAGATTCAACGAGTTCAATGATTACGCGATCGCCTAATGGCTTTAACATAAGAAACAACCTCCTCAATTTTTATATGTAGTCTTTTTTAGCACTCATCACTAGCGAGTGCTAACACATTTATTATAATAAAGAATGTCTTCTGTAATTTCAAGTAAAAACCTTTAAAAATTTTTACGCTTTCATGATCTTTTTTTATCACCGATTCTTTCCTTTTCAACGAAAAAGAAGACTTGTGTTACAATAAATCTAGTTCTTTTAGTAAAGGGGTTTTCGTTACTTGAAAAAACAATATTGGTACATCATCTTAACGTATATATTGGTGCAGGTTTCTGCGTTTCCGTATGTGTTCATCATGAAGTGGTTAGGTTACATTCAGACACCGATGACACAAGCAGAGCTCTCTAAATTGTCAGGAACATGGACAATCATTAGCTTCTGTATCGGATTAATCATTATTCTGCTCATTCTTCGGACTGTGCCAAAAGCTTCACTTCGAAATGAAGCACCGGCTTCAGTCGGCGCGGCAATCGCTTGGATCATTGGCGGTTTCTTTCTTTCCCTCTTTGCACAATCCATTGCGGGGGCGATTGAACAATATGCATTTGGCATTAGCCGAGAATCCGAAAATACTCAAAATATTTTAGCCATTATGGATGCAGTTCCATGGCTTGTAATCGTCATCGCTCTGATTGGACCGATATTAGAAGAAATCATTTTTCGAAAAATCATTTTTGGTGTGGTTTATGAAAAAACGAATTTTTTCATTGGCGCACTTGTCAGTTCAGTGGTTTTTGCTGCTGTACACAATGATTTCCCACATATCTTGCTCTATACCGCAATGGGCTTTACCTTTGCCTTTTTATATGCGAAAACAAAACGAATCATTGTGCCAATCGGTGCTCATATGCTGATGAATTCGCTCGTTATCCTTGTGCAGATTGAGCCAGTAAGAAAAATGATTGAAGAACAATCTCAAACAATGCAAATGATTATTGGAGGCTTTTTCTCATGAGAAACCCTGTCGTATGGGGCATTATTTATTTTGCCGTAGGTGTGGCGTTCACCTATATGGCCATTCAAAATCCAGGTGACATGTGGTCATTTTACAGCATTTTGCTGATGGTGTTTGCGGCCTATAATATTAATATCGCGTTAAAAATGTTTGCTTTTTCTGTCAAAATGAAAAAACAACAGCAAAAATAAAGCAGAAACCATTTTCCGCCGTTTGGAAAATGGTTTTTTTATGGAGGTCATGTTTTCATGGAACACGAAAAACTGAACATCATGAACAATCAGCATGAAACGATTGGTACAGCCGCTCGATCTGATATCCATGCTGAGGGCCTTTGGCATGAAACCTTTCATTTCTGGCTTTTAAAAAAGGAAGATGACACAGTGTTTCTCTATTTTCAGCTGAGGAGTCCCTCCAAAAAGGATTTCCCTTCTCTATTTGATATCACAGCAGCAGGCCACCTTCTCGCAGATGAACAGCCTTCTGATGGCATCAGAGAAGTCGAAGAAGAGCTTGGTCTCTCCATCTCGTTTGAGAACCTTACCTTTGCTGGTGTCATTAAAGATGAAATCCATATGCCATCGTTTACCGATCGTGAGTTTTGCCATGTGTATCTTTATATGGATCAAAAAGAGCACATGGATGTCCATCTACAGAAAGAAGAAGTTGCTGGACTTTATAGAGCAAGGCTGATGGATGCACAGCAGCTTTTAAGTAGAGAATGCGAAAAAATGAACATCGAGGGCTTTGAAGTGGATGCAGACGGCAAGCGATGTGAGGAAAAGAGAGAGGTCCGTGTACATGATTTTGTCCCGCATGAACCTGCGTATTATGAGCATCTCTTTCAAGCAATCAATCAATTTCTTTCGCAATAGAAAAAGCATCGTGATCCCTATTTGGATCACGATGCTTTTTTATGAGACAACATCATTTTCTTTCTCCTCTGTCTCTGTTTGCTGCATTTTGCGATAGGTCACTCTTGAAATGACAATACTCACTTCATACAAAACGAGCATTGGCAAGGTAACCATGAGGTGAGAAACGAGCTCTGGCGGTGTAATAAGTGCGGCAATGACAAGGAGGACAAAATAGGCATACTTCCGTATTTTCGATAAAAACATCGGTGTAATGATGCCAAGTCTAGTGAGAAACATCAACACGACAGGCATCTGAAACAAAAAGCCAAATGGAAGTGTTAACTGCATCAGAAATGTAAAATACTCATGAATCCCAATCACTTGCTCCACATGTAAATCATTTGACATCCGCATCATAAAGTCGACGACAAACGGAAACAAAATAAAATAAGAGAAAGCCACACCGCTCAAAAATAAAAGCAGTGCAATCGGAATATAAGCAAGTGTCACCTTTCTTTCTTTTTCATATAAGCCAGGACTCACAAACGCCCAAAGCTGATATAAAATTACGGGACACGTCAAAACAAGAGCAATGACAAAAGCGAACTGCATAAACACGTACAGTGGATCTGTGAGCTTAAATGCGTTCAATGTCAGTGTAGCCGCTTCATCGGTATTTTGTAAATACACAATGACCGGCTTAGCGAGAAAAAAACCTGCCACCATAAAGGTGACAAAAAACATCGCAATGATCACTAAACGTTTTCGCAGTTCCACAATATGCTCCATAAGCGGCATATCTTTGACATTCATGAAGCTCATCCTATTCTACTGATCTTCTTTTTTCTTTTTTTCTTCCTGATCATCAGCTAAACCTTTTGTGGCATTTTTGAATTCACGTAATGTATCTCCTGCTGCTCTTCCTAATTCAGGAAGCTTTTTCGGCCCAAAAATAATGAGCGCAACAACCGCAATCAGAACCAAACTTCCAGGACCGATCGGACCCATTTGCTCCACCCCCTTTACCCCTTTTCGTCAGTCCTCCTGTGTAACAGAATAATGCTTTAAGAAATACACAAGAGACTGAAGTTCAACCGCCAAATCTATATGATGAATTCGAATGTGTTCCGGCACATTCAATCGAGCCGGCGTAAAGTTAAGGATTCCTTTGATGCCAAGGGCAATCAAACGATCTGTAATGGATTGAGCTGCTACGGCAGGCACTGTCAAAATCGCAACAGGAATATCTCCTACCTCTTGCACATGCTCTTCAAGCTTATCCAAATCATAGACAGGCACGCCGCCTATCTCACTTCCTATTTTACTCTCATTGACGTCAAAAGCCATTGAAATTTTTGTATTATTATTTTTAATGAAATTATAATGTAAAAAAGCAGTCCCTAAGTTCCCGACACCGATGAGCATAACATTCGTCATTTCATCTTGGTCAAGGGTCTTTCTAAAGAAGGTCAAGAGGTAATCGACGTTATAGCCATACCCTTTCTTCCCAAGTGCACCAAAGTAAGAAAAATCTCGGCGAATGGTGGCAGAATCCACTTTGACTGCATCACTAAGCTCTGCCGATGACACCCTTTGTTTTCCTGATGCATGCAGATTTTTTAAAAAACGGTAGTAAAGCGGCAAACGTTTGGCTGTCGCTTGTGGAATTTTTGACTGGTCTATATTCATATAAGATCCTCCAACTTAAATATCAGATGCTCTGTGAAAATCACCGTTTTTCCCGCCTGTTTTTTCTACTAGATAGGTCGGGCCGATGATCATCCCTTTGTCTATTGCTTTGCACATGTCATAAACGGTCAGTGCACATACTGAGGCAGAAGTGAGCGCTTCCATCTCCACACCCGTACTTCCTTTTGTTTTCACCTGTACTTGTATGTTCAGAATGTACGCATTTCCGTCTTCCTCCCAATCAAAGGAGATATCGACACCTTTTAATGCAAGCGGATGACACATTGGAATGATGCTGGACGTTTGCTTTGCTGCCATAATGCCAGCTACCTGTGCGACAGATAGTACATCCCCTTTTCCAATGTCATGCTTTTGTATTTGATGAAATACTTCTTTTATCATACGAACGCTTGAAACAGCAACGGCAGTTCTCACTGTAGACGATTTGTCACTAATGTCGACCATCTTTGCTCTTCCTTGTTCGTTAAAGTGGCTAAATTGACTCATCTTTCAACGCTCCCTCACTCAAATCATACACTATTTTTTCCTATCTGTCTTTCATTTGACCATCGCAGCCGTATGTAAGATTTGCCGGTTTACTGCTGATACGCTACACTTAACATATTATAGCAGAGGTGAAGTTACATGATGATTCTACAAGTGAATCAGCTGTCCAAATCGTTTGGCGCTGATACCGTTTTAACGAATATAAAATTGGAAGTCAAAGCGAGGGATCGTATTGCCATTGTCGGTCGTAACGGTGCAGGAAAATCCACGCTTTTAAAAATCATTGCCGGTCAAATGTCTTACGAACAAGGTGAGATCATCAAACCGAAAGACCTATCCATTGGATATCTCGCACAGCATACAGATGTGACGTCTACACGTACGCTAAAAGACGAACTCCTATCCGTTTTCGATCATTTAAAAGAAATGGAACAAGAGATGAGAACCATAGAAGAGAAAATGGCTTCTTCCACAGGAACAGAATTAGATTCTCTAATGAAAACCTATGACAGGCTGCAGCAAGCATTTAAAGATCAAGGCGGCTACCAATATGAAGCGGATGTCCGCTCCATTTTACACGGACTCGGCTTTAGTCATTTTGAAGATCATACAACCGTCCAATCCTTAAGCGGCGGTCAGAAAACCCGTCTAGCGCTTGGAAAGCTATTATTGATGAAACCAGAACTCTTGATTTTGGATGAGCCAACCAACCATCTAGATATTGATACCTTATCATGGCTTGAGCAGTATTTGCAAAATTATACAGGAGCCATCCTCATCGTTTCCCATGATCGATACTTCTTAGACAAAGTCGTGAACCATGTATATGAAGTGTCAAGAACAGCGATGAAAAAGTTCGCAGGGAACTATAGTAAGTATCTTGACCAAAAAGCTGAGCAGCTAGAGCGTGATATGAAGCTGTATGAAAAACAGCAAGAAGAAATTTCGAAGCTTCAAGATTTCGTGGATCGCAACTTAGCAAGAGCCTCCACCACAAAGCGTGCTCAAAGCAGGCGGAAACAGCTGGAACGGATGGATCGTTTAGATAAACCGTTAGGAGATGAAAAATCCGCAAACTTCCATTTCGATATTATGAGGCAAAGCGGAAATGACGTGCTGAAGGTGCATGATCTCGATATTAGTTACGATAAAAAAACGCCGCTCCTCTCCTCACTCTCTTTTCATATTAAACGTGAAGATAGCGTGGCACTCATCGGTCCTAACGGTATCGGGAAATCAACTCTTTTAAAAACCTTAACGGATACGTTAAAACCAGTAAAAGGCGAGATCAGCTTTGGTTCTCATGTGACGATTGGCTACTATGATCAGGAACAAGCCAAGCTGACATCCTCCAAGAAAGTGTTAAATGAACTTTGGGATGATTATCCCCATATGACTGAAAAAGACATTCGGACTTGTTTAGGAAACTTCCTTTTTTCAGGTGATGACGTCTTAAAGCCTGTACATGCTTTAAGTGGTGGAGAAAAAGCACGACTTGCACTGGCAAAGCTGATGCTCCAAAAAGCCAATTTCCTCATTCTCGATGAACCGACGAACCATCTTGATTTAGACAGTAAGGAAATATTAGAGAATGCACTAATTGATTATCCAGGCACCATCTTGTTTGTTTCGCATGACCGTTACTTTATCAATCGCTTGGCAACAAAAGTACTTGAGCTTTCACCAAATGAAACAAAAGAATACCTCGGTGACTACGACTATTATCTTGAAAAGAAAAACGAACAATTAGAGCTTGAAGCACTCCAAACTCAGGAGACGCATAAAAAACAAGCAGAAAAACCAGTAGAAACAGCAAAACTTTCCTATGCAGAAGAGAAAGAACTTAAAAAGAAAGAAAGACAAAAGCAGCGCCGAATTGAAGAAATTGAAGAGCGTATTGCTGTCATAGAAGACAAGCTCGGTGAAAACGAAGAGCTTCTATGTGATCCTGCTATTTTCCAAGATCACGAGAAAGTACAAGCCATTCAAACAGAAAATGATGCGCTCAATCAAGAGATGGAATCACTTTTTGCGGAATGGGAAGATCTATCAGATGCATAAAGAGTGCCCTAACGGGTGCTCTTTTTTAAGGCGAGAATCTTTATCCACAATGATACCCACAATAATCTCTTGATTATTCTTAAATATTTTAAAGTTATCCACTTTATCCACAGCATTTTAATCACATATCCACATAAAAGATCACATTTATACACATTCTCTTCATTTTAAAACGAATTTTCTAACAATTGTGGATATATAACGTTTACATGTGAATAAATCGCTTTCATTTCAATAGAAAAAACTCCTGTATATCCACAGGAGTTCCAAATTGTTGACAAAGGGCTAAAATGAACTTTATTTTAGCCCTTTGTCTTCTTTTCAGCGTGATTGCAGTCTAGGAAGGACGAGTAGTGGCGCGGAGCGAATTTCAGATTCGTGAGCACCAGCACGCAGGACTGACAAAGAATGCGAGGGTTTGTCTACACGCTGAAACTCCTGTATCCACAGGAGTTCTTATTCATAGGAGACAAGCGGCAGTCCAGGTTGACCGTTCATTGCCATGTCGCCTCTTATTCCCTTTTCAAATGCAATGGTTCCCGCAGCAGCAATCATGGCTGCATTGTCTGTACAAAGAGACAATGGCGGAATCATGACATTCACTTCAGGTAGCTTCGCAAATGCTGAAGTAAGGGCTTCTCTAAGACCTTTATTGGCAGCAACCCCGCCAGCTAGAACGACTTGTTTCACGCCATACGCTTCAGCCGCTTTTAAGGTCTTTCCAACCAGCACCTCAATCACGCTTTCTTGGAAACTTGCAGCCAAATCCTCTGGCGCAATGGTTTCACCCTTTTGAGACGCATTGTGTAGTGTGTTGATAACCGCTGATTTTAAACCGCTGAAGCTAAAATGATAGGATCCTTCTTCAAGCCACGCTCGAGGAAGCTTAATCGTTGGCTCCCCTTCATGTGCCAATCGATCAATATGAGGCCCCCCTGGATATGGCAGACCCATCGTCCGAGCTACTTTGTCATACGCTTCTCCAGCCGCATCATCCAACGTTTCACCAATGACCTCAAAAGACCCATGCTCTTTCATCAAGACAAGCTCAGTATGCCCGCCAGAGACGACTAGAGCTAAACAAGGAAACACAAGTTCATCAACAAGCTGGTTCGCATAAATGTGTCCAGCAATATGATGAACACCAACAAGCGGAATCTGATGTGCAAAACTCAATGCTTTGGCTGCATTAACACCTATCAAAAGTGCACCAACTAAGCCCGGTCCTTCTGTCACAGCAATGGCGTCTAAATCCTGAAAGGTCATATTGGCCTGCGTCATGACTTCTTCTAATACGATCGTCATTTGTTCCACATGATGCCTTGAAGCGATTTCTGGTACCACGCCGCCAAATCGTTTATGGCTTTCTATTTGTGAGGCGACAACATTCGCTACGATCTCTTTCCCATTTTTCACAATGGACGCAGCTGTTTCGTCACAGCTTGTTTCTATACCTAATATGAATCGATCTTTTTTTTCACTCATTTATCTTCACCCACATGACTAATGCATCTTCCCCGTTATCCGTATAATAATTCTTTCGAATAGAAGCTGGTTTAAAACCTAGCTTTTCATAAAGGGATTGTGCTGGCGTATTTGATACCCGCACTTCTAGTGAAAGATGATCTGTCTTTTTTTCTTTGCAAAATTCCATGACATATCGAAGCAGCGCTTCCCCGTATCCTTTTCCCCGGTGCTCAGGGAGAATCGCAATATTCGTAATTTGTGCATCATCCATGACAATCCAAACGCCGCAATATCCAACAGGCTGACCATCTTCTTCAATGAGGAAATAATGGCTGTATTGGTTATGGAGAATTTCATAGACAAACGACTCTTTCTTCCAAGGCGCTGTAAACGAATGCACTTCAATCGTATATACCTCTGGGATGTCCTCTACTGTCATTCTTCGCATCTCTACTGTGTTGAGATTATTTTTGTCCTTCAAGCCATTTCACTTCCGCTTCTGCCAAACGAATATAATTAGGAACAAGCTGATGGACATCTTCAGCAGGGCGGTCTGC
Organism: Bacillus sp. FSL K6-3176; assembly: GCF_038003325.1. Taxonomy (NCBI): domain Bacteria; kingdom Bacillati; phylum Bacillota; class Bacilli; order Caryophanales; family Bacillaceae; genus Bacillus; species Bacillus sp. FSL K6-3176. The sequence continues at coordinate 582,566 of NZ_JBBOOX010000001.1, read as the reverse complement.
CCCTAAAAATGCGAGCACTGAAGGTCTTGGGTTGTGAAATGCCTCGTCTGCGATCACAGCAGTTTCTCCAAGTATGGAGAGAACATTCTCTTGATGAAGATGCACATCATGTCCAAGAAATAAAACAGGGTTCCCTTCCTTTTTCAGCTCTTGAAGCCAATCAGTGAGCAGGATATTTTGATCTGGTTTCACTTCTTTTATCTTTCCACCTTCAAATGTATATAACCCTGTATAAACTTGTCCTCTTCTTGCATCAAATATAGGAGAAATCATTCCATCAAAATATCGAGCATTTGCCGCCAGCGTTTCTAAACTTGAAACAGCAGCTATCGGAATAGACAGCGTCCAAGCAAGTGTTTTTGCAATGGTCACACCGATTCTAACGCCAGTGTAAGAGCCGGGTCCTTTGGCTACAACAATTTTGCTTAATTCGTTCGGTGCTACGCCGCATTCTTTCATCAGTGCTTCAACTGTCGGCATTGCACGGACTGAATGATTCTTCTTTAAGTACGTAATACTTTCCCCAACCACAGTGTCATCACGGACAAGAGCTATTCCGAGTGTATGGTTTGACGTATCAATTGCCAGTATGGTCAATGTCTTTCATCTCCTTACAAAGGGCCTCATAGCGCTCCCCTTTTGCATAAAACGTAAGATGACGTTCTTCTTCACGTTCTGTTCTCAGCATTTCAATTTTTAAATACGATGAAGGCAATTGAGGTTCAATGAGATGTGCCCATTCAACCAAACATACACCTTCCCCCTCAAAATATTCGCCCAGTCCAATATCTTCTTCCGCATCTTCCATACGATACACATCCATATGATAAAGTGGCAGTCTGCCATCCGTATATTCTTTAATAATTGTAAAAGTAGGGCTGTTGACGATACGGGTAATACCTAAGCCTTCTGCAAAACCTTTTGAAAAAGTCGTTTTACCTGCGCCTAAGTCTCCTTCTAATGTTAAGACATCGCCGGGCATCACAAGTGTAGCCAAGGCAGCAGCAATTCGTTTCGTCTCATCCGCACCTTTTGTTGTCCACGTTAACTTCATGGTGGAGTCACCTCATTTCTTAAAATGATTATATCCTTTTTTCATTAAAATTGTTTGTTGATCATGGTCTTTTAAAATAACGCTGGACGCTCGATCATCTTTGACTTGTCCAATACGCGTGACCTGAATGTGTTCTTTTTTACATTGCGTCTCAAATCGCTTCCAATCCGTTTCAGGGATCGTACCAGTTAAGACAAAATCCTCTCCACCGAACAAGACCCATTCAAGCCATTCTTTATGTAACAACGGTAGATGTGGATGTTTTGGGAGCTGATCAGCTTCAATTTCAATAGTCACACGACTCGCTTCCGCTATTTCGTTTAACTCACTCGCTAATCCGTCACTTACATCATTCAAGGTCACCCGGGGGAAGCTTGAACAAATAAGGCCAGCAGCAATATGCGGCTGCGGCATTTTGTGTCGCTCTAGAAAAAAAGCAGTGTCAATCGAATGTGCAGCATTTACTTCATTCATTAAAAGGGATAGCCCAGCAGCTGATGAACCTAGTTCACCTGTGACAAAGACAACGTCTCCTGTCTGAGCACTATGACGGTAACAGGCTGTTCCCTTTGGAATCTCACCAATGACCGTTACTGTGATGACAAAGTCACTGCGGGTGGCTACTGTATCTCCACCGATTAAATCCATATGATATCTGTCAGCCAATGCTTTCATTCCCTCGTAAAAAGCTGCAACAATTGCTTCATCCCCATGAGGCGGGATCGCAATTGATACAAGATAATACTTAGGGGTTCCTCCCATGGCTGCAATATCACTGATATTCACTGCCAGCGCTTTAAATCCAACCTCAAAGGGTGTGGAAAAATCAAATCGAAAATGGACATGCTCTACCATTGTATCAACACAAACGACCTCTTCACAATGTGAATGAGGTTGATAAACACTAGCATCATCACCGATGCCCATGACCAAAGAACGCTGATGCGTTTCTTTTGGTGTAATTCGGCGAATAAGATCAAATTCATCCATAAAAGACAGCCCCTTCATACAATCAACTGATTGAGCAAACATGATGTCAGACACAGTTAGTATTAGTGTAGCGAATATGAGCCTCGGTTCCAACTAAAAACGATATAAAGAAAGCCTGGTATAAAAAAACCAGGCGTTGTTTATTGAAGTCATGATCTTTTCTTATCACATTTAGTGTAGCCAAACACAAGGAGTTTCATTGCATCTAGGATACTTATTGAAAGAAAAAGACATAAAAAAAAACGAAACTATACGTTTTCGTTTACAAGTCATAAAAATGGCGGTCCGGACGGGACTCGAACCCGCGACCTCCTGCGTGACAGGCAGGCATTCTAACCAACTGAACTACCGGACCATTTTGGCTGTACTCAATGAGCACTCGCTACTTAATAGGTAAAATAATTTGGTTGCGGGGGCAGGATTTGAACCTGCGACCTTCGGGTTATGAGCCCGACGAGCTACCGAACTGCTCCACCCCGCGACGATATAAAATAACAAGCTTGGCGGCGTCCTACTCTCACAGGGGGAAACCCCCAACTACCATCGGCGCTGAAGAGCTTAACTTCCGTGTTCGGTATGGGAACGGGTGTGACCTCTTCGCTATCGCCACCAAACCTGATGGAGAGAATGTTCTCTCAAAACTAGATAACAATGTTCATTTTTCACATTAGAATATAGGTTAAGTCCTCGATCTATTAGTATCTGTCAGCTCCACGTGTCACCACGCTTCCACCTCAGACCTATCAACCTGATCATCTTTCAGGGATCTTACTTCCTTGCGGAATGGGAAATCTCATCTTGAGGGGGGCTTCATGCTTAGATGCTTTCAGCACTTATCCCGTCCGCACATAGCTACCCAGCGATGCCCTTGGCAGAACAACTGGTACACCAGCGGTGCGTCCATCCCGGTCCTCTCGTACTAAGGACAGCTCCTCTCAAATTTCCTGCGCCCGCGACGGATAGGGACCGAACTGTCTCACGACGTTCTGAACCCAGCTCGCGTACCGCTTTAATGGGCGAACAGCCCAACCCTTGGGACCGACTACAGCCCCAGGATGCGATGAGCCGACATCGAGGTGCCAAACCTCCCCGTCGATGTGGACTCTTGGGGGAGATAAGCCTGTTATCCCCGGGGTAGCTTTTATCCGTTGAGCGATGGCCCTTCCATGCGGAACCACCGGATCACTAAGCCCGACTTTCGTCCCTGCTCGACTTGTAGGTCTCGCAGTCAAGCTCCCTTGTGCCTTTACACTCTGCGAATGATTTCCAACCATTCTGAGGGAACCTTTGGGCGCCTCCGTTACATTTTAGGAGGCGACCGCCCCAGTCAAACTGCCCACCTGACACTGTCTCCCTGCCCGATAAGGGCAGCGGGTTAGAAGGTCAATACAGCCAGGGTAGTATCCCACCGATGCCTCCACCGAAGCTAGCGCTCCGGTTTCCAAGGCTCCTACCTATCCTGTACAAGCTGTACCAACATTCAATATCAGGCTGCAGTAAAGCTCCACGGGGTCTTTCCGTCCTGTCGCGGGTAACCTGCATCTTCACAGGTACTATAATTTCACCGAGTCTCTCGTTGAGACAGTGCCCAGATCGTTGCGCCTTTCGTGCGGGTCGGAACTTACCCGACAAGGAATTTCGCTACCTTAGGACCGTTATAGTTACGGCCGCCGTTTACTGGGGCTTCAATTCGCACCTTCGCTTACGCTAAGCGCTCCTCTTAACCTTCCAGCACCGGGCAGGCGTCAGCCCCTATACTTCGCCTTACGGCTTCGCAGAGACCTGTGTTTTTGCTAAACAGTCGCCTGGGCCTATTCACTGCGGCTTCTCGGGGCTTTAACACCCTAAGAAGCACCCCTTCTCCCGAAGTTACGGGGTCATTTTGCCGAGTTCCTTAACGAGAGTTCTCTCGATCACCTTAGGATTCTCTCCTCGCCTACCTGTGTCGGTTTGCGGTACGGGCACCTCTCACCTCGCTAGAGGCTTTTCTTGGCAGTGTGGAATCAGGAACTTCGCTACTAAATTTCGCTCGCCATCACAGCTCAGCCTTCACGGGAAACGGATTTGCCTATTTCCCAGCCTAACTGCTTGGACGCGGATATCCAATACCGCGCTTACCCTATCCTCCTGCGTCCCCCCATTGCTCAAATGGTGAGGAGGTGGTACAGGAATATCAACCTGTTGTCCATCGCCTACGCCTTTCGGCCTCGGCTTAGGTCCCGACTAACCCTGAGCGGACGAGCCTTCCTCAGGAAACCTTAGGCATTCGGTGGACGGGATTCTCACCCGTCTTTCGCTACTCATACCGGCATTCTCACTTCTAAGCGCTCCACCAGTCCTTCCGGTCTGACTTCACTGCACTTAGAACGCTCTCCTACCACTGTTCGTAAGAACAGTCCGCAGCTTCGGTGATACGTTTAGCCCCGGTACATTTTCGGCGCAGAGTCACTCGACCAGTGAGCTATTACGCACTCTTTAAATGGTGGCTGCTTCTAAGCCAACATCCTGGTTGTCTAAGCAACTCCACATCCTTTTCCACTTAACGTATACTTTGGGACCTTAGCTGGCGGTCTGGGCTGTTTCCCTTTCGACTACGGATCTTATCACTCGCAGTCTGACTCCCAAGGATAAGTCATCGGCATTCGGAGTTTGACTGAATTCGGTAACCCGGTAGGGGCCCCTAGTCCAATCAGTGCTCTACCTCCGAGACTCTTACCTTGAGGCTAGCCCTAAAGCTATTTCGGAGAGAACCAGCTATCTCCAGGTTCGATTGGCATTTCACCCCTACCCACACCTCATCCCCGCACTTTTCAACGTGCGTGGGTTCGGGCCTCCATTCAGTGTTACCTGAACTTCACCCTGGACATGGGTAGATCACCTGGTTTCGGGTCTACGACCACGTACTCATGCGCCCTATTCAGACTCGCTTTCGCTGCGGCTCCGCATCTTCTGCTTAACCTTGCACGGGATCGTAACTCGCCGGTTCATTCTACAAAAGGCACGCCATCACCCGTTAACGGGCTCTGACTACTTGTAGGCACACGGTTTCAGGATCTATTTCACTCCCCTTCCGGGGTGCTTTTCACCTTTCCCTCACGGTACTGGTTCACTATCGGTCACTAGGGAGTATTTAGCCTTGGGAGATGGTCCTCCCGGATTCCGACGGAATTTCACGTGTTCCGCCGTACTCAGGATCCACTCTGGAGAGAACAACATTTCAGTTACAGGGCTGTTACCTTCTTTGGCGGGCCTTTCCAGACCTCTTCGCTTATATCGTTCCTTTGTAACTCCGTATAGAGTGTCCTACAACCCCAAGAGGCAAGCCTCTTGGTTTGGGCTGTTCCCGTTTCGCTCGCCGCTACTCAGGGAATCGCATTTGCTTTCTCTTCCTCCGGGTACTTAGATGTTTCAGTTCCCCGGGTATGCCTTCTCATACTCTATGTATTCAAGTATGGATACTACTCCATTACGAGCAGTGGGTTTCCCCATTCGGAAATCTCCGGATCAAAGCTTGCTTACAGCTCCCCGAAGCATATCGGTGTTCGTCCCGTCCTTCATCGGCTCCTAGTGCCAAGGCATCCACCGTGCGCCCTTTCTAACTTAACCATTTCTTACTTTAGAAAGAATCACTATGTGTGATGAACTTTGCATTGCATTCAATGTGAATGTATTACTTATTGTTATCTAGTTTTCAAAGAACAATCCTGTCTCGCTAGAGACATGTTTTGAAGGAATGATCCTTCAAAACTAAACAAGACGAAAAACGTACGCTGCTCCATATATCCTTAGAAAGGAGGTGATCCAGCCGCACCTTCCGATACGGCTACCTTGTTACGACTTCACCCCAATCATCTGCCCCACCTTCGGCGGCTGGCTCCATAAAGGTTACCTCACCGACTTCGGGTGTTGCAAACTCTCGTGGTGTGACGGGCGGTGTGTACAAGGCCCGGGAACGTATTCACCGCGGCATGCTGATCCGCGATTACTAGCGATTCCAGCTTCACGCAGTCGAGTTGCAGACTGCGATCCGAACTGAGAACAGATTTGTGGGATTGGCTAAACCTTGCGGTCTCGCAGCCCTTTGTTCTGTCCATTGTAGCACGTGTGTAGCCCAGGTCATAAGGGGCATGATGATTTGACGTCATCCCCACCTTCCTCCGGTTTGTCACCGGCAGTCACCTTAGAGTGCCCAACTGAATGCTGGCAACTAAGATCAAGGGTTGCGCTCGTTGCGGGACTTAACCCAACATCTCACGACACGAGCTGACGACAACCATGCACCACCTGTCACTCTGTCCCCGAAGGGAAAGCCCTATCTCTAGGGTTGTCAGAGGATGTCAAGACCTGGTAAGGTTCTTCGCGTTGCTTCGAATTAAACCACATGCTCCACCGCTTGTGCGGGCCCCCGTCAATTCCTTTGAGTTTCAGTCTTGCGACCGTACTCCCCAGGCGGAGTGCTTAATGCGTTAGCTGCAGCACTAAGGGGCGGAAACCCCCTAACACTTAGCACTCATCGTTTACGGCGTGGACTACCAGGGTATCTAATCCTGTTCGCTCCCCACGCTTTCGCTCCTCAGCGTCAGTTACAGACCAGAGAGTCGCCTTCGCCACTGGTGTTCCTCCACATCTCTACGCATTTCACCGCTACACGTGGAATTCCACTCTCCTCTTCTGCACTCAAGTTTCCCAGTTTCCAATGACCCTCCCCGGTTGAGCCGGGGGCTTTCACATCAGACTTAAGAAACCGCCTGCGAGCCCTTTACGCCCAATAATTCCGGACAACGCTTGCCACCTACGTATTACCGCGGCTGCTGGCACGTAGTTAGCCGTGGCTTTCTGGTTAGGTACCGTCAAGGTGCAAGCAGTTACTCTTGCACTTGTTCTTCCCTAACAACAGAGCTTTACGATCCGAAAACCTTCATCACTCACGCGGCGTTGCTCCGTCAGACTTTCGTCCATTGCGGAAGATTCCCTACTGCTGCCTCCCGTAGGAGTCTGGGCCGTGTCTCAGTCCCAGTGTGGCCGATCACCCTCTCAGGTCGGCTACGCATCGTCGCCTTGGTGAGCCGTTACCTCACCAACTAGCTAATGCGCCGCGGGTCCATCTGTAAGTGACAGCCGAAACCGTCTTTCATCCTTGAACCATGCGGTTCAAGGAACTATCCGGTATTAGCTCCGGTTTCCCGGAGTTATCCCAGTCTTACAGGCAGGTTACCCACGTGTTACTCACCCGTCCGCCGCTAACATCCGGGAGCAAGCTCCCTTCTGTCCGCTCGACTTGCATGTATTAGGCACGCCGCCAGCGTTCGTCCTGAGCCAGGATCAAACTCTCCGAGGTATGCAGGATGCATATCACACATGCGTTGCTACACGATGTAGCGAACTTAGCATGTGATCATTTCCTGCCTCGTCAGCGTTTGACTGACTACCTATGATGTATCATAGGATTTTTTTATAAAAACTCGAATTAACAGGTACGTTTTGTCTTGTTTAGTTTTCAAAGATCATCTTTTAAAATGGAGCGGGTGATGAGAATCGAACTCACGACATCAGCTTGGAAGGCTGAGGTTTTACCACTAAACTACACCCGCGTGGTTGAATGTTATTGGCGCGCCCGAGAGGAGTCGAACCCCTAACCTTTTGATCCGTAGTCAAACGCTCTATCCAATTGAGCTACGGGCGCTTAATCAGGCGACTTAATTATCTTAACATATCGTTTTTATTAAGTCAACATCTTTTTGAAGTTTGTTTATCGTATCTGTCTGAGCATCAGTGTTTCAGATGCGTCATCAGCGACGAATAAAAATATACCATGAATCACGCAAAAGGGTCAATACATTTTTCTAAAAAAGTTTCATGTTTTTTAAGAAGTGCTCTTTTGTTAGATAAATAGAGTTTCAATCGCCCTATTTTCATTTCTTTCTTCATAATTCTAATGATTCTTAAATAAAATCTTTCTAAATCCAAAGGAGGACAAAACATGGTCACCTAGAATTTTTATTTATTGGAAAATTCTTAATATTTTCCATGCATTTAAAGGAGGTAGGAGATGATGAAAAAGTTTGTCGCTTTTCAAATCATGATCGCTTTGGTGATAGGAGCTCTTATCGGCCACTTCTTCCCTGATTTCGGAATGGCACTGCGGCCCATTGGGGATGGCTTTATCCGATTGATTAAAATGATTGTAGTCCCTATTGTTTTCTCTACGATTGTCATCGGCGCAGCTGGCAGCGGTGGAATGAAGAAAATGGGCAGTCTCGGATTAAAGACAATCATTTGGTTTGAAGTCATTACGACCATCGTTCTTGGAATCGGACTTTTATTGGCCAACGTGTTAAAGCCAGGCGTTGGACTCGATTTCTCTCAATTAGCTAAGAAAGATATTGGGGAACTCGATGGTTATACTCAAAAGGTCGTCGATTTTAAACAGATGGTTTTAGACATCATTCCAACCAATATTATCGATGTCATGGCTCAAAATGATTTACTAGCAGTGATTTTCTTCGCTATTTTATTCGGTGTAGCCGCAAGCGGCATTGGGAAAGCTTCCGCTCCTGTCCTTACCTTCTTTGAATCAGTAGCACAAATTATGTTTAAGCTCACACAAATGGTCATGGTGACAGCTCCTATTGGAGTTTTAGCATTAATGGCAGCTTCTGTCGGACAATACGGCATTGTTTTACTCATTCCTATGATGAAACTTGTTGGCACTGTCTTCTTAGGATTGTTTATTATTCTATTTGTTTTGTTCCCTCTTGTCGCACTGATCTTCCGTTTTAACTACTTCGAAGTGTTGAAAATGATTTGGGATTTGTTTTTAGTGGCCTTTTCTACTACAAGTACAGAAACTGTTCTTCCACAGCTCATGTCACGGATGGAGAAATACGGCTGTCCAAAAAGAATCGTTTCCTTCGTCATCCCGTCAGGTCTTTCTCTTAATTGCGATGGTTCAAGTTTATATTTATCGGTTTCCTGTGTGTTTCTTGCACAAGCGTTTGGTGTCGATATGAGTTTATCACAGCAGCTCCTCATGATGCTTGTCCTTGTTTTAACAAGTAAAGGCATTGCGGCTGTCCCGTCTGGCTCGCTTGTCGTTCTTTTGGCAACAGCTCATGCAGTAGGTCTGCCAGCAGAAGGTGTCGCTATTATCGCCGGGGTTGATCGGATTATGGATATGGCTCGAACAGGCGTGAATGTTCCTGGACATGCGGTTGCCTGTATTGTCGTCTCTAAATGGGAAAAAGTATTCCGAGAGTCTGCATGGGAAGTTCCAAAAGCAGGTGAAGAAACAAAAGGAATGTAATGTTTTTTATGAAGGAAAGGGGGCGCCCTTTCCTTTTTTCATGGCAAAAATGTCTGCTTCAGCACGGCTTTACCTTCTTGTTGCAACTGCACCTCCGCATATGCTCCGTTAATGAGGGTCATTTGAGGCGGTACGTGTCCACAATCAATATCGTAAACAATCGGTATTTGTAATTCCTTATGCAATTCTTCATATAGATCCGTATATTCATATCCTTCCACAGGAGTGTCCACTGCACTCCTGCCAAACATGATGCCAGAGCAATGATCAAACCAGCCTGCTAGTTTTAATTGAACAAGAGACCTCTTCATGCTCGCAGCATTTAATTCACAGTTTTCAAAATACCATAGAATGGGTTCACCTTTCAGGTATGTTTCTTGAAAAGCTTTGACATCTCCAAAAGGCGTGCCAGCTAAGTGCCGGATCACATCAATACAGCCACCCATCAGTCTTCCCTTCATCGTCGTCTCTAAGTGATCAACAGTACGCCATGCGGTTGGTTCGGTTAAATGAAAGACATGAATGCTTGGATGGTCATACTGCCATTCCTTTTGATACATATCAGAAGAAAATTGAGTAACGTCCTTTTTCTCTGGAGTGGAAAGTATTTGTTCCCACATAGAAGTCACCTGATCAAGCTCTTCCCCCTGAAGATCCACAAGGTTCGGTCCATGCGCTGTCGCAATGCCTGTGTTTAATGTCAAAGCTAATAGAAGGAGACTTGTATCTGAATAACCAAGAATCCACTTTTTTTGCATCACTGAGAAATCAAGATGCTCTAACACTTCAATAAGCAGCTGTCCGCCCCATGGCGGGATGATGTGGTCAATCTCATGACAAGTCATCATCCGCTGTAACTCATTTGCTCGCTTGATTGCAGGGGCTGATTTCGCTTTTTCCTGCTGCCATACTGTCTCTCCACATATGACTTCATAGCCTCTTTTTTTCATCCGATCGCAAGACAGTTGAAACATCTCATGCAAAGAGGGTTGCACACCTGAGGACGGTGCTGTCACCCCAATCGTTTGTCCTTTTTGCAAAAATGGATACTGGATCATCCTGCTCACCTCCACCTTCTATGAATCTCTCATCTATTCATTGTAAAGAAAATTCCCCTTCTCCAAGGGGAATCTCGTCTTACTCTCTCTGACGCAGGACAGTATATACACCTGCGAAAATACACAAAATCCCAACAAACGAACGTAAGCCCATCTCTTCACCTAGAAGCAGCCATCCAAGGACCGTACCAACGATTGGTTGAAAGAAGAAAAACAGACCACCGCTTGAAGCGTCCATCAGTTGAAGCCCTCTATTCCACAAAAAGAAAGCAAGGGCCGTTGAGATGATACCTAGATACAGAATGCCACCCCATATTTCCGGTCTTGCCATTTGATGCACATCAAGATGAGGCAAACGAAACAAGACAGGTGGTGTTAATACGATAAAAGCCACAATGATCGCATATGTTGTCGTCACTACTTGAGGATACTTTCCTGGAACTCGTTTCAAAAGAACAGACATGAGCGCCCATGTTAATGCAGCAATAACCAGTGAAAGACCGCCAACAAACTCATCCGTTTGAACAGCGACAGGCCCAATCATCGTCAGCACACCTACTGTAGCAAGCAGAATGGAGACACACTTTCTCATTGTGAAAGATTCTTTTAATAGAAAGAAAGCGAAAAGCACCATAAAAGCAGGTGTGGCAGATGTGATGACGGCACCCATTTGTGCAGACGTATACATTGTGCCAATTTCTTGGGTCACGATCGAGAGAAAGTTGCCAATCAATCCAATCGACACAATCAGCGGGATATCCTTTTTGTCTAACCGAAAAGAGTAGCCCAAACGCCAAATCGTGAACACAAGAACGACTCCAGCTACTGCATATCTCATCCAGACGAGCTCAAGTGGCGGGACAACCGCAACTGTTACTTTGACCACTACATACATACCGCCCCAAATACTAGCAGCTAACGCTAAGTAGAGGGCTCCTATATATTTTCCATTCATTTTTTCCCCTCCGTTACTGGATATATTCACTGCGATATCCACAAACGGAGATCACTCTCCGTTATGGACGGAGGTGATTTGGTACATCATGTTCAAATAAAGGCTTCCATTGCATATCAGTCACCCCAATTGTGTTTATTTTCTGATTACTTTATAACAAAATCTGGTTCACTTCAATCCTTTTTATCGCCATGTTTCTTCATATAATAGAAGTTCAATAGGATTGACATGATGAATTCGTTTTCTTATAGTAAGTAAAACAATTGATGTTTACACAGAAAAGGAGTAGAGGTATTTGGATGTTGAAGCTAGGAAACACATTCCCACTGCCGGAAACGAACCGTTTCTTGAGGGAATAAAAGATTGTGTGCCAACCTTGCTTGGTTATATGAGCATTGGGTTTGCCTTTGGAATTGTTGGCATTAGTTCGCAGTTAAGTATATGGGAAATCGCGCTGTTATCTATCTTTATTTATGCTGGCGCTTCACAGTTTATCATCTGTGCATTACTTGTGACAGGAAGCCCTCTTTCCGCTATTATTTTCACCACGTTCATTGTCAATTTACGGCATTTGTTACTCAGCCTTACGCTTGCCCCCCATTTTACACGCTACTCTGTAAAGCAGAACATCGGGTTTGGTCTTCTGCTTACTGATGAATCCTTTGGCGTAGCGATGAATAAATTAGCACAGCAAGGAAAATTGAATAACAGATGGATGCATGGACTGAACATTACAGCTTATTTATGCTGGATTGCTGCGTGTACACTTGGCGGAATATTCGGACACTGGATTTCAAATCCAGAGGCGCTTGGTCTTGATTTTGCCCTATCCGCGATGTTTGCTGCGCTGCTCATTCTTTCTTTACAGACGGTGCCAAAAAATAAGCTCACCCATCGCTTATCACTTGTTTTATATATGTTTGTTGCGATGTTTGTGCTGCTTCATTTTGTTCCTTCACACGTGGCTGTTTTGTTGGCAACTGTGCTTGTTGCCACTATTGGGGTGGTGACAGATAAATGATTAGTAGTTTTATGTTATGGCTCATTATTGGCTGTATGATTGTGACCATCATCCCAAGAGTCGTTCCATTTTTATTTGTAAGGAGTATCCAGATGCCCGAAGTGGTGCTCAAATGGTTATCATTTATCCCCATTTGTATATTTACTGCTTTGATTGCAGAGCATCTATTCATACATACTACAGCAGGCGTCACCATTCACTGGATGTACCTTGCTGTCTTGGTTCCAACTGTGTTAATCGCTGTTTGGACAAAAAGCTTGTCCCTCACCGTTCTAGTAGGCGTCATGCTGATGGGCACAGCTAGATGGTTTTTCTAATAGAAAAAGCTTAACCGGATGCGGTTAAGCTTTTTTCATTTTACGATACCGTATATAAAGCCGTCATAGCCTTTTTCGCCAACAGTTTGAATAGCGGTTGCTTCAATTCTCGACTCTTGTTTGAGTAAATCGAAAAATTCACGCGTTCCCTTCACTCGCTCATCTTGATCAGAGGCATGAAGAACTGCTCCATTTCTGACCACATTGTCTGCAATAATGAGTGTTCCCTTTTTTGAGAAATGTAACGCCCACTTCAAATATTGCGGGTTGTTTGGTTTGTCTGCATCAATGAAAATCAAATCGAACGGGAGCGTATCCTGCTCTTTTAACTGAGATAAAGTATCTAACGCTTTTCCTTGTAAAATGGTGACACGTTCTGCTAAGCCTGCTCTGTCTATGTTTTGCTGTGCTGTTTCTGCATGATGACTGACAGCCTCTAATGTCAAAAGTTCTCCATCTTCTTCAAGTGCACGGGCAAGCCAAATGGTACTATAACCGCCAAGTGTACCGATTTCTAAAATGCGCTTTGCACCCTTGGTTTTTGCTAACAAATAAAGCAGTTTTCCTTGGGCCGGCGACACATCTATTTCTGGTAATCCGGCTTGCTTATTCTTGATAAGAGTTTGCTCCAATACGTCATCTTTAGCCATCAATTTGTCTTTGATATACTCGTCAACTTTCCCCCATACTTGCTCCAAGTCATCCATCTCCCTTGTTCATGTCTTCTATTTAAAGTCTACATGACGGAAGCGAGAATTTATAATCAATTCTTTTCACACACCTATTCATTTTATTGATGAAAGGAATGGGATGATGGATACATGGGGCAAGTACCTGTAAGTATGTGCAAACTACTGATTCAGCTTATTTTTCACGTCACCTTTTTTATCTTGAAGCTTTCCTTTTACTTGATCTTTCTTTCCTTCTGCTTTCAGGTTTTCATGATTTGTCGCTTCGCCAAGTTTTTCTTTCACTTGACCTTTGACTTGATTTGTTTTTCCTTTCGCTTTATCCATATGTCCATTTTGTTCACTCATTTGTTCCACCTCCACGTTTGATACTGTTTATTTAGCCTTTTTGCACATGACAAAACATCTGAGTGTGCTGTGTGCGCGTTTCAGGTATGATAGACATAATGGAATGAAAGGTTGGTGGTTTGTTCAATGATCATTTCTGAAAGTATGTTCACTGTACGTGGTGTGACTTATCGTATTCGCTCTGCTGCATTAGCAGATGCCAAACAGTTATCAGCTCTCAGACTGAAAATCGATGGTGAAACCGAATATTTAGATCGTGAACCGGGTGAAGCTTTTATTGATGAGAAAGGGTTCGAGGCGTTGATTCAAGAGGATTCCAAGGAATGCCGTCATCTCTTTTTAGTTGCAGATATTGAAGGAGACATTGTCGGTTTTTCAAGATGCGAAGGGCATTCTCTTAAGCGCTCTGCTCACAAAGTAACGTTTGGCGTCGCCGTACAGAAGGCCGCTTGGGGCTATCACATCGGGAAAGAACTTTTAGCTGCATCGATCGACTGGGCAGATCAGCAAGGCATTCAAAAGATGTCACTTCAAGTAATGGAAACCAATCAAAAAGCCATTCGTTTATATGAACACTATGGCTTTGAGATTGAAGGCTTGTTAAAAAAAGATAAACGGCTGGCGGACGGCATGTATTATGATACGGTTGTGATGGGCAGGCAGCGGCCAGTCTCCTGACCGCTTACATGACATAACTCCAGATCATCGAAATCGCACTATACATAAGCAGCAGCCCCATGACGAACTGGAACGGCCGCTGATAAAGAGTCAAAAAACGCTTGAATACAGAGCCAAATAAACTCCAGCTAAATGTGCCTAAAAAACCAATGATGGCGAGAATCAACGTCAACAACATGTATTGCATATTGGACTGTCCATACGGCAGAACAAAAGTGGAAATGACGGTTAACCCATACAAGATGGCTTTCGGATTAATAAATTGCAGCAGCATCCCCGGGATAAAATGATTATAGCGGTCTAGTGTTTCGTCATCTCCGCCTTTACTTCTCATGATTTTGACAGCTAAATAGATCATGTAACCGGCTCCGATGAAAGCCATGACCCAGCCGATTTTCGGCATGACTTGATAAAGAATCATATTGAAAAAACCGCTCAAACATAAAATGACCAAAAATCCGATCCCAACCCCTAAACAAAATCGAAATGTTTGCTTGACCCCATATTTATTCGTAAAGACCATCGCCATGATATTATTCGGTCCAGGGGTAAAGCTGGTAACAAAAGCATAAATCAACATGGAAACAATCAAACTGTTACCTCCTTCTCATACGTTATTTAGACTTAAAAGTCTTTATTGTGTATATATTACGTTTTATTGTACTATTCAGTCGTTATAAAGTAAATCCAGAAAGGAGTTTTTTTGATGGAGGATGTACAATCGATTATTGCTAGAAATGTCAAACTGTTAAGAGAGCAAAAGAAATTAAGCCTAGAAAAGATGGCTGAGGTAACAAGTGTGAGTAAAACGATGATTGGGCAAATCGAAAGAGGAGAATCCACACCAACCATCACCACTCTGTGGAAAATCGCCAATGGGTTGAAGGTGTCTTTTAGTGAACTCATATACGCACCGCAGCCTGAGATTAAGTTTGTGCGAAAAGAAGAAGGACAAGTTTTAACAGAGGACGAGGGAAGGTATCGGGTATATACGACGTTCCCATTTGATGACCTGAGAAAATTTGAAGTCTATCAGGTAGAAATTGATCCTCATGGGTCGTTAAGTGCGGAAGAACATATCGGCGGTACAGAGGAATTGATTACCGTATTTGAGGGAGCACTTGATTTATCAATCGGTGATGAGCAATACACATTACAAGCTGGCGACTCGATTCGGTTTAAAGCTGACCGTGCCCATGAGTATAAACAATCAGGAGAACAGATGGTACGGATGCAAATGATTCTTTATTATCCCCATTAAAAAAAGCTGACAGGCTTGTCCACCTGTCAGCTTTACATTTTATTTAATTAAATCCTGGATCGCGTACAACCGTTCCAGTAAAGGTAACTCTATATTTTCCTAAACCTAACTCTTCAATTGACGATTGATAGAGAATACCGACCCATCCATCCTTTGCATATGTAATACTTGATGGGATGTTTGACGTCGTATATGTTCTCGTTTCCGAGACGGTTCGACTTGCTTGTACCGTAACTTCACTGTTTACTTTCCCCTTCGCTTCTACCGGGACAGCGGTGACACCCGCACCCGTTAAAACAATTGCTCCAACCAAAACAGAAGTTATGACCTTTTTCATACAAAAATCCCTCCCTTTTTTTGTTGAACATATTAACCATACCATAATTTAGAACTTTCGTAAGTTATTTTTTCATTTTTTTGAAAATTATGATATGATTGTCTTATGCTGGATAGAGGGTGTTACATACTTCTATGCTTTTATCCTCACCTCGTTCTAGTGAAACAATTGATAACGGAGGTGATTTCATGAAAAAATGGCTTATCTGTTTTCAACTTGTTTTCCTCTTCACCTTGACGGCCACACCATTTGCTTCTGCTGCTTCATGCCCTACAGTGAAACCATGTGTTATTGATCCTTAAGCATAAGAAAAAGTCGATCAAGCCTATTCACTTGATCGACTTTTTTGTTATGCTTGTTCGGCTTCCCAGCGGGCAACCTCTTCTCTTACTTTAGGAGCCACTTCTTTTCCAAATAACTCAATAGCTTTCAGCACTTGATCATGCGGCATCGAACCGACCGGTACGTGCAGCATGAAGCGCGTAATGCCTACATTTTTTCGCAGATGTATCACTTTCTCTGCCACGGCATCTGGATCTCCTACATACAATGCACCTTCTAATGTTCTTGCTGCATCGAATGTAGAACGGGTATAAGGTCCCCAGCCTCGTTCTCTTGCTAATGTATTCATGACATGCTGTGTAGAAGGGAAGAATTGATCTGCTGCCAATTCTGTTTCCTCCGCAACAAATCCATGTGAATGGGATGCCACCGTTAATTTCTCAGGGTCATGTCCAGCGTGAATCGCAGCTTGCTTGTAGAGCTGCACGAGCGGTGCGAACTGTCTAGGGCTGCCGCCAATAATGGCAAGGACAAGTGGTAATCCTAATAATCCAGCACGTACGACAGATTCTCTGTTTCCTCCACTGCCAATCCAGATCGGAAGCGGATCTTGAACAGGTCTTGGGTATACGCCGACATCCTGAATGGAAGGACGATGCTTACCGCTCCACGTCACACGCTCTGACTGTTGTAATTTCAACAGTAAATCTAGTTTTTCTTCAAATAATTCTTCATAATCATCTAAGTCATAGCCAAAAAGCGGGAACGATTCAATAAATGATCCACGGCCAGCCATGATCTCTGCACGCCCGTTAGAAAGGCCATCTAATGTCGCAAAATCTTGAAACACACGAACAGGATCTGCCGATGAAAGAACAGTTACGGCACTTGTCAGACGAATATTCTTTGTTTGCGTTGCCGCAGCTGCTAATACGACTGCTGGATTTGATGCGGCGAAATCTTCACGATGATGCTCTCCTACACCAAAAACGTCGAGACCCACTTGATCTGCTAAAATAATTTCTTCTACTACTTCACGAATGCGCTGTGCGTGGCTGACTGTTTTTCCTGTTTGAAAATCAGGTGTTGTTTCTACAAATGTACTAATTCCTAGTTCCATGAATGGAACCCCCTATCTTATAAATATGTCACAAATTCAGAGACCGGCTTGCGGTAGCCTCTCGCTTGTCTGCTCTCTACTTTTTCTTTTCCGAGCGTGATCATTAATACAGGAACCAAATCTGATTCGATGTTTAACACCTTTTTCATTGCTTCGGGGTCAAAGCCGATCATTGGGCAAGTATCCCATCCCTTGTTTTTGGCGGCAAGCATAAATAGCATGGCAGATAATGAAGCATTTCGAATCGCCTCTTCTTTCTGAAAGTCTGATCCTCTCTGCACATAAAAACTCATCGTCTCTCTGACCATTTCCTCATATTGTTGCGCATTTAAGATGCCGAGCATTTTTAGGCCTTCATAAATGTTTCCTGCTTGCTCATAAGCTTTCGGATCGCCGAGCACAATGATCGCTGCTGAAGCGGAATGCACCTTATATTGTCCAAATGCAGCATCTCTTACTTGCTCTTTAAGCGCTTCTGATTGGACGACGACATATTGCGTATGCTGTAAATTAAAGGCTGAAGGTGCCAGCTTCACTTCTTCAAAGATACTATTAAGCTCTTCTCTCGAAATCGAGATATTCGGCAAAAAATTTGATGCTGATCGTCTTTCACGTACCAATGTATCAAAACTGCGTGTCATCTTGTTTCCCCTTTTCGTGAAGTTGTTTTGCACCTAAACCGATTTTTTTCAACCATTCAATGAGCTGCTCTTTTTCCTCTGTTTCGATAAAGGACAGATTTTGTGATATGACATCTGTATGTTTTGGAAAAATATCGTCAAATAGCTGCTTCCCTTTATCTGTCAGTAATACATGGAATACACGTTTATCAGAAGGTGCACATTGTCTTTTGACTAATTCTTGTTTTTCTAATTTGTTGACCACATAGGTGATGCTCCCACTTGGAATGGATAAAATCTCACTAATTTTTTGAACGGGATGTGGTCCCTTACTATACAGTAATTCAAGAATTTGAAAGTTTTCAAATCCGATATCATAACGTTCAATGTCTTTTTGGATATTTGCAAAAAGGGCATGATAGGCTTTCATCCACACTCGGAAAAGCCTTAAGTCTAATTCTTGATCTTGCTGCACCATGGCAACTACTCCTTTTTCAATAAATCCTAAAACTAGGATAAATTTATCCTAACACTAGGATATTTTCTTGTCAACGTGTTTGTTTGATTAAAAAAAGACCCCTGTGACTTAGTGGTCTTCTTTTAACACAAAATGCATTTCAGCAATTTGTTTGTATTGATTCACTTGTTGTAATGAAAATCTAGATTCCTGTTCAGTTGGAGGGAAAAGAGGGATTCCTTTTCCAATCATGACAGGTGCGATTTGGAGATACAGCTCATCGACTAATTTTTCTTTTAATAATGCTTGAAGCAGTTCCCCGCCTCCTACTATCCAGATATGCTGGCCTTTTTCATTTTTTAAATTTTTGATAAACGAGAGAACATCTTCACGAACGATGTGGGTTCCTGTATGACTGTCTTGTAAAGTGCGAGAAACGATATAACACGTCTTGTCTTCATAAGGAAACTCATCAGGTGAAAGTTTGAGAACCTGTTCGTATGTGTTCCGTCCCATGATCAGCGTATCGACTGTTGCATAAAATTCCTCATATCTCGTATCCTCTTCGCCCTCTGTGCCTATGAGCCAATCTAAACGGTGATCATCCCTTGCTAAATATCCATCAATGCTCATTGCCCCATAAAATAGTAATTTCCTTTTCAATCTCACCACTCCCCGCCTCAAATAAGAACGTATATTCCCATTTTAACAGAATGAATAGAAAAATGATATATGATCAATTCGTTTCTTGCGATTCTTGTTCTACCTTCATGAGAAGCTCGTACAATATGTGCGCAAGCTTCGCCGCTTCGATTGTCATGCCTTCATGAATCCATTCTTCCAGTACACCAACAGCACCAGATACGACAAAAGAGGCCTCAATCTGTTCACGCTCCGTAATCTGACGCTGATCAAGCTGCCACTCTTTCATGATTTTTTCTTTAAAAAACGCTTTAAATTGATTCGTCGTTGGGCTATTCGGTTTGACAAATAACGTCATCATGAATTGTTTTTCTTTTAAATACTCAGTTGTTTTGTTTAAAAAGGACAGCATATCAAGCGGGTCCTGACTAGGAAACGATTCATCGTATAGTCCGCCAAGCTGATCGAATAGTTCCTTCTCAAGCTGTTCATGCAAATCAAACACATCTTGATAGTGCAAATAAAAGGTCCCTCTTCCTAAATCCGCTCTTCTAGATAGCTCTGATACTGTAATTTGTTGAACATCTTTTTCCATTAAAAGCTCAAGAAAGCTTTCCCGTATCGCCTTTTTGGTTTTGATTGTTCGTCTGTCCTTCATGAAACACCCTCCGTTTTTGAACAATATGGCTTTACCTGTCTATTTATGAACACGAGATCATTCATTGCCGATGTTCGGTTTGTTTTCCTCTTATTATAATAGACACATGTCCAATAATCTATATCTGTTCAAAAAAGGAGGACCATCATATGCTTCATTTCAGACTTGCCAGAGAGGATGAACTGCCTCAAGTGGCAGCGTTGTTAGATGATTCGTTTCAGAACTATTCATTTTTTGATTTATTATGCGAAAAGGTGACCAAGCGTTCTGCTTTCGCTCGTCAGCTGCATTTGGTCAACACAAAGGTATATTTTCAGCATCAAATCTGTTTGGTCGGGGTTGAGAACGAGAAAATTGTGTCTGCCGCCTTGTTAAAGCATCCGCGTCTTCCTGAGCCAGGACTCATGGATTATGTGTTGTCAGGTGGGTTAAAGCTGCTCTTTACTGGTGGCTTATCGGCGATTCAGCATGTGTTCCGTATGTTAAAGGAGGCAAAAAAAGCGTGTTCTTCCTTAAAGAAACCTTACTGGTATTTAGAAGCTCTTGTCGTTGCAAAAGACCAACAAGGAAAAAAACTTGGAAGCCGTATGTTAAAGCAATGTCTTTTCCCCTTTATCGCCCGGCAAGGCGGCGGACTGTTCACACTGATTACACACAACGAGGCCAATCGTCATTTCTATCGAAAAAATGGGTGGACGGAGTTTGATGAGAGAGTACTGCACGGAGATGACATGTCCCTAGAAAGCTGGAGTTATAAAACCGTGATCAAATAAGGTATCTTCTTCAAGGGATGATATAATAGAAGCAGTTCAAACAATGATCATACTTGGAGGAGAGACTGATGATACGACGACTTGATCATATCGTGTTGACTGTTCAACATATGGAGGAAACCATTCGCTTTTATACAAACGTATTAGGAATGAAGGAAGAAACTTTTGGAGAAGGCCGTAAAGCCCTTCGTTTTGGCTTACAAAAGATCAACCTTCATGAAGCGGGTCATGAATTTGAACCAAAAGCTGCTCATCCCCAGCCTGGATCTGCTGACTTGTGTTTTATCACCGATTTAGATATAGACAGTTTATTGCTTCATCTTCGAAAGCAGGTTGTTCCAATTGAAGAAGGTCCGGTCAGACGTTCTGGTGCATTAGGTCCGATTGAATCCATTTATATCCGTGATCCTGATATGAACTTAATTGAAATCTCCCGATATATAGAGGAGGCTGATCCATCATGACTCGATTATTTTTGAGACCGATTGAAGAGCAAGATTATCCTGGTATTCATAGAGGATGCCAGCATGCAGAAACACTTTATATGACTGGCACACGAAAAACGTTCACACTAGAAGAAATTCGTTCAGCCTATACCCGTTTTCTGCAGGATGACAGTAGACGAGACTTTGCTATTTGTCTGCTAGACACGAAAGAAATGATCGGGGATGCGGCGATTGTGGATATTGATCCGATGAACCATACGGCAAGTTTCCGCATTGCGCTGCATGGTCCAGAGCATTTTCACAAAGGGTATGGCACTGAGGCTGTTCGGATGGTTCAAACATTTGCCTTTGAGACGTTAGAACTCAATCGGCTTGAGCTTGAAGTTTTTTCCCATAACCCACGAGCCTTTCGAAGCTATGAGAAAGCCGGATTTCAATATGAAGGAAAAAGACGTCAAGCGCTCTATTTCAACGGTGCTTATTCGGATGTCATCATGATGGGCATCCTTCGTGAGGAATACGATAGAATCAAATCATAAAGATGTCCCAGCCTACGAAGGGTCATCTTTTTTTAACAAATGAAGCCCTGTAACGATGATCAAACAAATGATAGAAGAGAGAACGATAGAGACGCTTGATATGCTGAGCGCCATCCCTTCCCATCTGCCAATGAAGAAACTGCCGATCAATAAGAGCAATCCAAACATAGTGATACATATCGGGACAATCAGCCTGGCATGGCGATGCCTACGTCTTTTTCCCGCCCACCACGAGAGACAGAGCACAATGACAGTAAAAATAGCGGTTTGCAGCCAGAACATATCGCATCAACTCCTTTTCTTTTTTATCCTATGACAACGGAGGTTTTTCCAATGAATATTAGACCGATTCAAAAGCAGGACAATCCTTTTATCGCGGCCATTATCCGCCAGTCATTAGAATCAGCGAATCTTGCGATTGAAGGTACAGCCTACACAGACCCGCACCTTGATCAGCTTTTCGAATACTATCAATCATTGACTCATGCAGCCTATTGGATTGCCGAAGAACATGGTGAAATTGTTGGTGGCGTTGGCATTGCCCCTTTCACAGATGGCATTTGTGAGCTGCAAAAGCTTTATTTAAGCCCAAAAGCACAAGGCAAAGGTGCGGGCAAGAAACTGATGGATACGGCCCTGCAATATGCTGCTACATACTACGATGCTTGTTATTTAGAAACCCGCAGTGAATTAACAGCTGCTACTGGTCTTTATCAACAGTATGACTTCTCTCTTCTTCCTGCACCAATTGAAGGCTCAGAGCATTCTGCCATGGATGCTTGGTATCTCAAAACCTTTTCAGCGTGAGGCATAAAATAAGCGATACGTCTTTGTCCACTGAAAACCTAGCTTCTCTGCCAATTTGGCCGAGGTTGCGTGATGGACATCGCAATCCCAATGCGGTGTCTTCCCTTTTTCAACACAGATGCTGATCATTTGCTGAGCTGCTAACAAAGCCAACCCTTTTCCACGGCAGGCTTCATCTGTCCAAATATCGATTTCCACACGTTTTTCACTTGAAAAAATAGAGATACATTCACTGACCACTTCTTCACCATTTAAGATGGCAACTCCGACGCCATTAGATAAAAAGTGATCTACTCCTCCCCAATATGCTTCATAATAGCTGGATGGGAATACTTTGCTAGCGGCAATGACTTGTTCATTCGTGCGTTTAATCATTTCATCTTGATCAGGCACAATCAGATCAGGAGAGGTCAAGTCATAAGAATACGCATGTCTTTTCATTTCATTCAGTTGGGAACCGAAGCATTTTTTCATCATCTCATCTGATGCTGGATTTGCTGAAAACAAAGTGAAACGTCCGTTCTCTCTTTTCTGCTTTTTATAAACATCCACAATGAACGTTGAACATAATGAGAGTGCTGCTTCTGTCCTGCCTGCGACATAATAAATGCCGGTTGTTGTCCCTACAAAATAGACACACGGGTGATCTCGGTGATCCACATATAAATCTCCTTGTATCACCCCATCGAGTATCGCATCTACGAACACTGGATAGGCAGGATCAATCCGCCGAATTTCCTCTTTTACCGCTCCTGTCCTTTGTTGATCTACAAGATACAACATCATTCCTCCATTCACGAACGAGTATCTTTTCATTATAAAGGAAAGCCGCATACACGCGGTGAATCTTTGCAACAAAAAAAACTCTTCTGCATCAAGGCAACATTCAATCGCATTCGCTTTCATCTATTGCTATGCTCATTGTGAGAGGAGGTTTATGAATGAAATTTCGTTTTTTCTGGAATCAAGAAAAGGATGTTACGGAAGTAGACGTCATCAGCCATCCACATAATCAAGAACGTTTACAAAAGATGGCATCAATGCTGGAGACTAGTACATCTCTAACGGTCAAAGATCCAAAAAATGATCGGCAGTCTCTTTTACCATTAGAACAAATTGAAGCGATCTCTGCGCTTGGACATCTGTCAAAGGTGATCACGACTCAAGGTACGACGTATTTTCTCAGTAAACGGCTGAAGGATCTGAAGTCGTTAGAGCGTGAACATTTCTATCGTATCAACAATGCAGTCATTCTCAATTTAGCGCAAGTCGACAGCTTTGTCGCTGGTACGTACGCTCGCTTAGAGGTCGAAACCATCTCGAAAAACAGCTACACCGTCAGTCGTCATTACGCCAAATATATAAAGGAGCGATTCAAATGATCAAGGAACTAAAACATCAATTTATGCAAACAGCTTTTGTCTCTATCGTATGGCTGACACTCATCCTGTCCATCACTCAATGGTCATCCTCTATCTCTTTTCATTACGTGTGGCACATCATTGCCATCGGGACTTTGGCAGGCATCGTCTTTGGGGTCATGTATCCTTTACTATGGAATTACTTTACCTTCCCAGCACCCATCAACATTCTCATCTCCACTGTCGTCAATTTAGGGTTTCAAGTAGGAGCGGTCGCTTTATATTCGACTACACTGCTCGAATGGATCATGCCTTATTTTATCGGTATTGCCTTTCTCACATTAGTAGGCCATATCATCGCCTTTCTATTTTACAAAAAGCAACAAAATCAAAAACTGGCGCAGGCACTGAATCACCTGAAGCCGCAGCCTTAAAAAAAGAGACCTTATTTGAAAGGTCTCTTCAGATTGTTGACAAAGGGCTAAAATGAACTTGATTTTAGCCCTTTGTCTTCTTTTCAGCGTGATAGAAAACCTTTGCAGCCCTAGGAAGGACGAGTACTGGCGCGGAGCGAATTTGACATTCGTGAGCACCAGCACGCAGGACTGACAACGAATGCGAGGGTTTGTCTACACGCTGAAGAGACCTTATTTGAAAGGTCTCTTTTCTATTATTCTCCTGATGCCTCTTCTGTCGCCTTCCCCTTCCAAATAAGGGTTAAGCCCAATCCAAGAAATAAGACAACACCTGCAAACAGGAATGGGAAATGAATATTTTGATCGAATAATATGCCGCCAAGTGCCGGGCCAAAAATCGTACCAAGGCTTGTGTAGGTAGAGTTCATCCCTGCGACAAATCCTTGCTGATTGCCAGCGATTTTTGATAAGAAGGTCGTGAGTGCAGGGCGCAATAAATCGAACGCAAGGAAAATCACACACGTCACGATCAGCACAACCATAAAACCTGACACGACTGTGGAAACAAAAGCGAGAACTGCTCCAACAATCAAGCATAGTTGAATAACTCGTTTCTCCCCAAGCGCATTCACCATTTTACCAAACACAAGGACTTGGATGATGACGGCTACAATTGAACTGACGGTAATGATAATCGCAATATCCTTCGGACCAAATCCAAACTTGTGATTTGTAAACAAGCTAAAGACCGTTTCATATGCAGATAGTCCAAACGCCAGCACAAACACAATGATGAAGGCGATGAGATAGCTTGGATGAATCGATTTTTTCAAGTCTTTAAAGAAGGTCGATTCCTTCACTTGATCCATTTGTTTCTCTCGCTCTTCTTTTGTTAATGGTTCCTTCAGCATAAACATAGACGAAATCACAGCAATAAATGCAATCCCTGCTGCAAAGAAAAACGGCAGGCGAACGCCATATTCTGCAATAAATCCACCAATTCCCGGGCCGATGATAAAGCCGGTACTAATAGCAGCGGATACATACCCCATTGCCTTTGATCTTTCTTGAACGGTTGTGATATCAGCGACATAGGCAGTGACAGCCGGCATGATAAATGCTGCACTAATACCGCCAAGAACCCTTGCAAAATACAGAACATATACGTGTGTTCCTAAGCCAAAAACGAGTTCTGATAACGCAAATAGAAAAAGGCCTGACACAATCATGATCTTTCTTCCGTATCGGTCTACCCATCTTCCCGCAATAGGTGATGCGATAAGCTGTGCAACGGCAAACGCCGCCACAAGATATCCCATCGTACTGCCCGTTAAATGCATGACATTCATAAAGAGCGGCATGACAGGTATAATCAGACCGATACCTAAAAACGCAATAAATATATTACTTAATAAAATAACAAGTACGGCTTTTTGCTCACGAATCGGTTTTTGCATGATGTTTGTTTCCCCTTTACTGACTCACTTGTTACTCATGATGGTTGGTTCCGTGAATAAACAATGAGATCGCCTCTTTTTGTAATTCCTTTTTCTGCTGCATCGTGTCATTTTTATATAACACGTCTAATCCATAAAATACAGAAAGTAATATTTTCACTTTTGATTCAACATGCTGAATCGACCAGCTGCCATCTTCGTTTCCTTCAAGCAGGATGTCTCTCATCACATCATCAAAGTCTACATCAATCTTGTTCAGCCGCTCCATGACTTCATCTGATGTAAATGCACTGGCACAGAATTCTTCACTTGCTCTCATTAAAGGATAGTTAATCCCCATTTGACTAAGTAGCTCTGCAAACCCTGCGAGCTTATCAATGGCCCGGTGCAGCGTTTGTTTCTCTTCATGCCACGTCTCCATCATGAATCGATGATCCTCTTCCATAATATGAAGGAACAAAAACTCTTTTCCTTTAAAATGATGATAAAGGTTGCCTTTACTTATCTCAGCTGCCTCTAGAATATCTCGCACGGAAGTTTCCGAATATCCTTTTTTCGCAAATAAATCACGTGAAGCGGTGACAATTTTCTGCTTCGTCTTTTCACTTTTTCCAGCCCCGCTCTGTGCACTTGTCATCTATGAACAATCCCTTCTACCTTGCTTTTCTTCACATGGACAAATAAAACCGACCAGTTGGTTTATTTTTTTATTATAAATGGAGATCGCCCATAATACAATGAAAAAGTCATCGACTTCTTAAGGAGTGAATCTCAGTGAAAACAAACAAAACGATCATTTATGCCATCACCAAAAAGGACGTATACTTGTTTTTCTTTTATGATCTATTCATTGCCACCTTAGCCTACTACATGTTCAAAATCAAACCAACTATGTTTTATGAATGCTTAGGGATAACAGGAAGTATTCTTTGTCCGTTGTTGATGAGAAAGTGGAGGTAGAGGTCATTTTCTCAGTAGTCTATCCTCCTTTTATTTAATTTTTCTTAACATTTAACTTCACTTAAATATTAAGATCGCATATAATATAGGAGAAAAGAGGTGATGTCATTGGATGAGGATATCATTCATTACAGCAAAAAAATCATTGAGTACTCAAATGCACTAGGTTCTATCTATGTAGAAGAGTATCAACGATTCTTAAAAAATGAGTATGCAGATTTAACAAGCAAACAAGAACTGACCCTTGAATTGCTGCGGTCGAAGACGAGAACAATCAATGAACTGGCTGATTATTTCTCCATTTCATCTAGTGCCGCTAGCCAGCTCATATCAAAGCTTGAGCAGCTTGGATATGTGAAAAGAGAGATTAATCCACATAACCGTAGAGAAATCATTGTTGATTTTGCTCAAAAGGGCCATGACTATCATAAAGATATTGAAAAAATTCAGCTGCATCTTATTCAAAAATACTATGCCCAGCTTTCAAAAGAAGATCTAAAAACATTATTATCGCTTTACGAAAAAATCTATCAAATTGCGAAAGAAACGCCTTAACCTGGCGTTTCATGCATGAATATGTAAGTTAGATAAACGATGAAAGGGATGATCAAATGGACAGGATTCATTTGCAAGATGGACGTCATATTGGTTTGTCTCAATACGGTGATCTTGAAGGATTCCCAGTATTCTTTTTTCATGGGACACCTGGATCGAGAGTGATGTTTTTAGATGATGATCCAATCTCAAAAGAGCTTGGCATTCGTCTTATTTCTTTAGACAGACCTGGTTTTGGTTTATCTGATCCGCAACCGAACCGCACTATTTTAGACTGGGCAAAAGACGTACAGGAAGTGGCCGATCATCTTGACATCTCCCATTTTTCAGTGATTGGTGTCTCTGGAGGCGGGGCATTCGCTGCTGGTTGTGCCTATCAATTGCCAGACCGCATTCTTTCAGCTGCTCTCGTCTCAAGTACCACCCCATTTCAGGATGGTAAACCGCCTAAAAGTATGCTAAAGGAGAACAAGATTGCCTTTTTCCTCAGTAAAAGAATGCCTTGGCTCTTAAAGGCAAGTTATCGCGCTCAGAAAAAACTCATTGAAAAGAAACCAGAGAAATTCAAGAAACTAACGAAAAAAGGGAACAAACATTTACATCCATCGGATCGGCAATTTCTTCAAACCGATGAGCAACTGGAGCTGATGATGCGGCATTTATACGAAGCTACTCGTCAATCGGTTGATGAATGTATTCATGAACCAGATTTACTCTCACGGTCATGGGCATTCGATATGAAAGATATACAAATCCCTGTGGATGTCTGGCATGGAAAAGAGGATCAGATGGCCCCTTTTGCAGAGATAGAAAGCATTGCTCCCAACATTCCAAACGCCAAAACGCACTATATCGAGCAAGCAGGACATTTTCTTACTGATATAGATGATGTTTGGAGAGACATTTTACTCTCTTTAAAAAAACGGGCTGAACATCAGGTACACATATAAAAAAAGACCCAATGATACGTCGGGTCTTTTTCTTTTTAATACTGCTCGTAATAGGATTGAATTTTATCTGGATCTTTTGTTTTCGTCAGAGCCAGCATGAGTAGAATGCGTGCTTTTTGTGGATTTAATGAATCCGATGAGACAAAATGATGTTCATCATCCATTTTTTCATGTGTGACAATGCCATTTCCTGCACGGCTTGACCTCACAATCACCACGTCTTTTTTCACAGCATCTGTTGCCCCATTGATCGCTTCTGTTGACATCGTTCCATTTCCTGCGGCGGCAACGACAATGCCTTTCGCTCCTGCTTTAACCGCAGCATCATACACATACTTTTGATCATTTTGATAGCCGTATAAGATATCCACTTGCGGCAGTTCTTTTAGCTTTGAAATATCGAATTCACTGTCAGCTGTATGTTTTCTTGTCGGTTCGTTATAAAAAGAGACAACTTCACCCGCCACTTCTCCAATGTACCCTTGCTCAAGAGACTTGAACGAATCGGTTGTGGTGGTATTTGTCTTCGTAATAAAACGAGCAGAGGCAATTCGGTCATTTAATGTCACCATTACACCTTTGCCTTTGGCTTCTTTTGTCGAAGCAATTTTCACTGCATGATACAGGTTAAGCGGGCCATCCGCACTAATGGCAGATGCCGGCCTCATGGAACCCACAACCACCACTGGCTTATCACTTTTTACAACCAAATGTAAAAAATAGGCCGTTTCTTCTAATGTATCTGTACCATGTGTCACCACAATGCCATCCACTTGATCATCATTTAAAAGCTGATTGACTCGTTTCGCTAATTTTAAAAGCAGAGCGTTATCCACATTTTCACTGCCGACGTTCGCTACTTGCTCACCCGTGACATTTGCAATATCCTTCAGCTGTGGTACGGAAGCAATGACTTTATCGATTCCAAGTGCACCAGATTTATATCCAGTCGTATCTGTATTGCTGTCTGAACTACCGGCAATCGTTCCGCCTGTTGCCAGCACCTTAATATTGGATAAAGATTTATTCCCTGTCTCAACAGCCGTGTTTTTTTCTTTTGTTTCACTGGTAGTGCTTTCTTGATTACTTTGATTATTCTCTTGAGTGCTATCGTTCGCACAAGCTGCGGTCACCAATAGTGAAACAGAAAGAAGGGCAGCACCAAACCATTTTGTTACGTTCATAAGATCATCTCTTTTCTTAAATGTGATGAATAATTATCTGTCTATAGGGTTTACTTTATACCATTCCTTCATTCATCAGCATGAGGTGAAAGTCACAGAACCAAATAAAGGAAAAAGGACACTATTATCAAAATTTATTTATACCATAATACCTAAATTGACTTCAGAAATCGTTCTCAACCCATTTATGATAAAATATAGGAAATCTTACAAAAAAGGAGTACATACAGTGCGTTCCGTTCAACCATTTTACAAAATTCTACTCACACTATTCTTCAGTTCCATTTTACTCAGCTTGTTCGTATGTTTGTATCCACCGATTCAGGGCGAGCCTGCGTTTATGATGCTTTACACTCCCATCTTTTTTGTTTATTATTTCATCTTTGCGGTACCTTTACAGTTGTTGTTTTCTTTACAGCCCAAGGCTTTTCATCCTCTTTATTTAGCGGCTTACTTACTGATAGCAATGATTGTCATGCTTTTTGTTATGGATGGAATTGAGAGCTCCACATCCCTTCCGATCATGATTGTCAGCAGTCTCATTTACTGGACCTGCGATTCTTTCATTCATCAAAGAAGCATAAAAAAAACACCTAATGTGTAGGTGTTTTTATCTATTCTAGTATGTGTTGACAGTGCTCCACATTATCCAAGACATCTTTCGGCTCGGTGACCTGCTGATCACTAAGAGAATCTATCCTCATTGATTGGAACTTTTTATTTCATGCTTGTGCCAGCGTGTGAAAAGATGGGGTCCTTCAATTCAAAATCAAATGTCTTCCCATCAACGATACCAACTGTTTTTGAACTGTCGTAAAGCTCAAGCAAGCACGCTGCCATTTCTTTTGATGTGTGATATTTCTTGATAGTGCCTTCATATTCGAATTGATCGACATCTAATGAACGCTTTGCAAATTCCGATTCTGTCGCAGCAGGCGCTAATACTTTTGCCTGTAATTTGGCTCCTTTTTCTTTCAATTCTAGGGCCAGTCCTTCAGTAAAGGCGCTCACATAAAATTTCGTGGCTGAATAAGTGACAGCATTTCCGACGACGGTATAACCCGCTCTTGAAGAGATATTGATTAGCTGTGTCCCCTCTTTTTGCTCATAATCACGGACAAACAGAGTGGATAAAATTGTTAACGCTTCAATATTGAGATGAAGCATGTCCCCGATTTTTTTCACATCCTGCTCTCCTATTGAACCAAAATGGCCAAACCCAGCATTATTAATGAACGTATCCAGCTCATCACCAGCTAATGACTCATAGAAAGAATACACTTGCTCTCTGTCTGTTAAATCAACAGACTGGATTTTCACTTGAATATCGGGATATGTTTCTAGAATCTTTTCTTTCAGTTCTTGGAGTTTATCAAGCCGGCGTGCAGCTAAGATCAGATTTTTTCCTCTTGCTGCAAAGGCCAAAGCCGTTTCATATCCAATACCTGAACTTGCTCCTGTAATGACTGTATAGCCCATTGTATATCCCCCTATTCGTATCTTCTAGCTGTTTAAAGTATAGCGAGAGCATGTGACTCTAGTCAATTTTGAAGAGATTCAAAGAGACATGAACAACTGAACGTTCAGCTTTTAATTGGTTTCTTTTGAATCATGTTGGAGAATAGCCTGCTGAGCTTTTTTTGTTAATTTGTGAAAAACCAGTTGATAGGAATGTTCAATTAGCTCTTCGACAAATGAAGATGGAATATCTGCATCAAGATAAATAGAATTCCAATGCGTCTTATTCATGTAATAGCCGGGAATAATTCCTTCATGCATTTCTCTTAATTCTTCAGCGCGTTGCGGATCACATTTTAAAGTGATGACTGGCTTGCGATCGACGTCTCCCCCCATCATGGCGAACATCTTTCCACCTATATGATAACGATCTGCCTGCCACTCAGGTTGATAGTCGTGGGTTGCTCCTTGTAAAGAAAGACAAAATGCCTGTAGTGTCTCTTTTTTCATTCTATTAGCTCCTTTTTAGATGTCTTCTATCTTTCTATTATATCGACTGCTGTGATTGTTGTATCTACACTTCTTTTCAAGACGTCAGCAAGAACAAAAAAAGCACAGAAAAAAAGTCTGTGCTTTTTACTGATATCCGAATATTTCTTATTCAAACGCCTTCTTAAGCTGATCGCTCATCAGATGCCAAGCCTCTTCAGCTATCTCTAAGTCTCCGGCATGAGTGAACGCATGAGGGACTCCTTTAAATTGTTTGTATGTGACATCTACCCCTGCTTCTTTTAACTTGTCCGCATAATGCTCAGCTTCTTCAGCTAGTGAATCCTTCTCAGCTGTGATAACAAGAGCTGGGGGCATTTGTGCTAACACTTCTCTCTCTGCAAAGACCGGAGAAACGAGCGGATTGTGCGGGTCTTGACCTTGCAGGTAGAAGGCATTAAACAGTCTCGCCAATTCAACTGGAATTGCTTCTTCAAACGCTGGCTTTTGTGCTGGATCAGTAGCTAAATCAAGCGGCGGATAGTCAAGCACTTGATAGACAATCGGAAGTTTGTTCCCTTTTTGGATATCAAGCAAACAAACCGCTGTTGCCAAATTCCCACCTGCACTATGTCCACCAATGGCTAATCGATTTGGGTCTATTTGTAGTTCTTCAGGATGTTCATATAACCATTTCATCACATCGTAGCATTCATGAAGAGCGGCCGGGAAAGGGTGCTCCGGTGCCAGCTGATACTCCACATTGACGACGATACACTCCGCACGATCTGCTATGACCGGACACCAGTGATTATCCATTTCAGCACTTCCAAGTATAAAACCGCCCCCATGCAAATTCACGAAAACAGGAAGGGGTTGTTTCAATGTTTTCACAGGTTTAAATACCCACACCTTTGTTTCACCAGCACCAGTTGGGATATCATATTCCATTTTGTTCACTTCAGGAGGGTGGACTGGCTTTAATTCTGATTGACCAGCTAATGAATCTTCAGCTGGTTGACGTAATGACTCAGCCATTTTGATTTGTTCGTCTAAGTTCATGATCTCAGCTCCTATCTTATTCTTTTATCTCTATCCATTCGTTACGAATTTCGTCTTTTCCTTCAATGTCGTCAGAGAGTCGTTGCTTTTTATCTATCTCCCCATTTTTAGCTCCTTTGAAACAAACATTCACCCCTATGAATAAATAAAAAAAGCACTGTGGCGCTAAGTCCTCAGTGCTTTTCATATATTATGATACTTGTTGTTCGACTTTCACTCGTTTAATAAAGAAAGCAATCACCAAGCCAATCACTGTCATAATGACAGCAAAGATAAAGGCATGCTGGACGCCATTTGTAAAGGCGAGTAGCTTATTGACTGGATTTGCGGGTTCAGCCACATTTTCCATAAAGCTGCGCGCTCCTGATGAAAGGATCGAGATACCAACCGCAGTCCCAATCGCTCCTGACACTTGCTGCAATGTATTCATAATCGCTGTACCGTGCGGATATAGCTCTGGCGGCAGCTGATTCAAACCGTTTGTTTGGGCAGGCATCATGATCATCGCAATCCCAACCATTAACGTAATATGAAGCGTCACGATATAACCGATTGACGTATTCATACTTAAGTTCGTGAAGCCAAACATGGTCGCTGCAACGATGACAAGACCTGGGATGACAAGCCATTTCGGCCCAAATTTATCAAAAAGCCCACCCATGATTGGCGATAGCAGTCCATTGATAATTCCACCTGGCAATAGCATTAAACCGGCTGTAAATGTAGACAGTGCCAAGGACGTTTGCAGATATAATGGCAAAATCATCATAGCAGACAGCATCACCATCATACACACTAAAATCAGAAGTAACCCGATCACAAACATTGGATATTTAAATGGGCTTAAATTCAACATCGGTTCTTTCATGTTTAACTGTCTTAGGGAGAACACAAGAATGCCAATGACACCTACAACAATCGCCACAATCACATGCATACTGCTCCAGCCGCCGCCTTCACCAGCACTGCTAAAGCCATACACAATTCCACCGAAACCGATGGTTGATAGCACAATCGATAAAATATCGATTTTCGGTCTTGTGGGTTCCGTAATATTTTGCATAAAAATATACCCAAATACGAGTGCAGCAACCAATAACGGAAGCGAAATCCAAAAAATCCAATGCCACGTTAACGATTTAAGAATGAGACCAGAGACCGTTGGACCCACTGCTGGGGCAAACATAATGACAAGACCGATAATCCCCATTGATCTACCTCTTTTATGAGGTGGAATGATGACCAAAATCGTATTAAACATCAATGGAAGAAGCAAGGCTGTTCCTACTGCCTGCACCACACGTGCCACCATTAAAATACTGAAGACAGGTGCAACGGCCGCAATAAATGTACCGATGATCGAAAAGACCAGTGAGGTGATGAAAAGCTGTCTTGTTGTAAACCATTGAAGAATGAGGCCTGAAATTGGAACAAGAATCCCTAGTGTTAATAAATAGCCGGTTGTAAGCCACTGAGCAGTCGTTGCTTCAATACCAAAATCTAATGTTAAACTTCTCAGCGCCATGTTGAGTGCCGTTTCACTAAACAGTCCAATAAATCCAGCTGTGATAAATGAAATAATAATGGGCAGCGTTCGAATGTCGGAAGCTGCTGTTTGCTGTTTGTTCATATTAAGTTGGCTCCTTTTCTTTTTCAATTTTGATAAACCATAAGTAGTTAGGCTGGACAGAAATGAGCCACTTCAATGTCTAGGAAAAGACAGACAAAACCTGTCTTTCCGCAGCGAATTGTGCAATTTTTTCAATTGAGTAGCCGGATTCATGAATATAAAACATGAGTTCAGGCGTCATTGGAGAGGACATACATAATGTCGTCAACTCAATGTCTTGTATGTTCGCTTCTCCTTTTACTTTCGCTTCCTCGAGCAAATCACGAATGATTTGTTTGAGTGATTGACTGTAATGAGAATCATACACCTTACTTGTCTGCTCTAAATTTCCAGAGATCGTCAGCATCCGAATCCAGTCTAAGTGATGACCAACGATGAGATGGATCTCCTCGAGAACATATTGCAAACGATCTTGAACCGGCTGATCACTTATTTTATTTAAGTAAAGATGCAAAGCAGGGATCAGCTGTTCAAATCTCTCACCAAGAATAGAGAGACACAAATCACTTTTATTTGCATAGCGGCGGTAAAGGGTCCCTTGACCAACACCAGCTGTTTTTGCGATTTTATGCATGCTGACATTCTCTACACCAAACTCTTGAAACAAAGAGAAAGCGACCTCTTCAATTTCCTTTCCAATATCCTTTTCCATGCTACCTCACCTTCTCTAGCTTCATCCACATCACATCTATTTGTATGTTTTGATTCAAGGCTCTTTAGGTTTCATTTAGGACAATTGTCCCGGTATTATCTTACGGACAACTGTCCGCTTTGTCAATCATTCTTTTCTGGCGATTTTTACTATCATTTGACTGATACACCTGTTGTAACTATAATGGTTACAAAAAGTGATAGAGGTGATTGGATTGAATACATTCCTATTCGTTCATGGTGCATTCCAAGGAAGCTGGTGCTGGGACCAAATAAAACCTTCTCTTCAACAGAAAGGTCATACAGTGATAGCAATTGATTTACCTGGCAGTGGCGAAGACGCCACGCCTCCACAGGACGTATCATTAGAGAGCTATGTAAACAAAGTCGTCACAACGATTGAAAAAATAGACGAACCCGTCATTTTAGTTGGACACAGTATGAGCGGGATGGTGATCTCACAAGTAGCTGAGAACATTCCAGACAAGATCAAAAAACTAGTATATGTCTGTGCATTTGTTCCTGAAAACGGACAAGCTATTAGTGATATCGCATCAGGCGGTCCTAAAGCAACGTTTGACGAAAAGAATCAGACCATCACATTAATGGAAGAATTCATTGCGAAGGATATGCTCAACGAAAGTTCGGAGGAAGATCTGCAATTGTTTAAAAAGAAAATACGTCCACAGCCTGTTCAGCCTTTTGAAGATCAAGTTTCATTAACCAATGAAAGATTTGGAAGAGTGCCCAGTGTCTATATTGAAACAACAAATGATCGCTCCATTCCGATTGACTTGCAAAGACAAATGTATGCCACTAAACCTTTTGAGCGCATCTATACCCTTGATGCCGATCATTTCCCTTTCTATTCTAGAAAAAAAGAGCTTGTGGACTGTTTATTAGATATCGCAGTTACAGAAAGATAGTAAACAGCATAAGATAAATATTTTGGGATGAAAAAGAGAAAACATATGTAAAGGATGAAAAACCCAATCATCACTACTGGCGTTTTTGATCCTTTTCTATTGATACCTCAATTCCCATGAAATAAGAGAAGATTCTATCAAACTCAACTGCTTAATATCAGAAATTAGACCGATTTTCCATTTTACAAGAATCATGTATGATCAATTAAGAAAGCGCTTCCAAAAAGGAGAGGAGAATGCTTATATGTCTTATCGTGTAAAACGGATGCTGATGCTGCTTGTCGCTGGGTTATGCTTGAGCTTGTCCACATTTACAGCTGGTGCCTCGGCACAAACTGGTGGATCATTCTATGAACCCTTTAACAATTACAATACCGGGTTATGGCAAAAAGCTGATGGGTACTCGAACGGAAATATGTTTAACTGTACGTGGCGCGCAAACAATGTCTCCATGACGTCGTTAGGGGAAATGCGATTATCGCTCACTAGTCCTTCGTATAATAAGTTTGACTGTGGGGAAAACCGCTCCGTTCAAACATATGGCTATGGACTTTATGAAGTCAGCATGAAACCAGCCAAAAATGTTGGGATCGTATCTTCGTTCTTTACTTATACTGGACCGACGGATGGTACACCTTGGGATGAGATTGACATTGAGTTTCTCGGAAAAGATACCACGAAGGTACAATTCAACTATTATACCAATGGTGTCGGAAATCATGAAAAAATCGTCAACCTTGGTTTTGATGCAGCAAACTCTTATCACACATATGCGTTCGACTGGCAGCCTAACTCGATTAAATGGTATGTGGACGGTCAATTAAAACATACGGCTACTACTCAAATCCCTCAAACACCAGGAAAGATTATGATGAACTTATGGAATGGTGCAGGTGTCGATGAATGGCTCGGCTCCTACAACGGTGTTACTCCACTTTACGCTCATTACAATTGGGTACGTTACACAAAAAGATAACCACATCACAAAACCTGTGACAAGTCACAGGTTTTTCTTCATTTAAATAGAGCTCGTTTTTAATTGATGAACTAGTTTTTGTTCGTAACTGTGGATAATATCTTAATACTTTCAATCTTGTAATCTAACCGTTTAATCGTTTCTTCGATTTCCTTTTGTTTGTCTACGAGTCTTTCTCTCTCATTGACCAAAATACGCTTCCTTGAGGACAATGTACGATCCTCTCCCTCGATAAATAAAGCCGTATATTCTCTAAGAGCATCAATTGACAGACCCGCATTTCTCATACATTTAATAAATTCTATCCATTGAATATCTTCTTCTGTATAATCACGAACACCATTTTCATCACGCCTGATCGGTCTAATTAAACCTATATTCTCATAATACCTGAGCGTAGCAGTAGATAAATCGAGCTGCTTGGCGGCTTGTGCTATTTTCATTGTTTTCACCCTTCTCTTCTTTCTCTTACTTGACGATCTCCCTTTTCCCATCATCTCCATTTTAATCGAGAAGACAAGATACTTTTGGCTCAAATCTTGATTCAAGCCTGATACTATAGCCTGAATTCAAGCGATCTGAAGGTTCTATGTTGACTTAAAGTTCACTTTAAGACGTACAGTATAGAGGAAGGACCGAATCTTACTTTTGAAAGGATGATCAAGAATGTGTCAGACGCACCAATCAAACGTTTTAAGTGTTTCCCATGCAAAAGCAAACTTTGAACGGACAACCATTGAACGAAGAGCACTTCGTCCACATGATATTTTAATTGATATTCAGTTTAGCGGGATCTGTCATTCAGATATCCACAGTGCCTTTGATGAATGGGGCGGCGGTATTTTCCCAATGGTTCCGGGTCATGAGATTACTGGAGTTGTTTCAGCTGTAGGGGATGCTGTCACGAAATTCAACATTGGTGATCGTGTAGGCGTCGGTTGTTTTGTCGATTCTTGCGGTACATGTGAATATTGCCAAAATGGAGATGAGCAATATTGCAAGAAAGGAGTCGTTCAAACTTATAATAACCTCGATTATGATGGAGAACCAACTTACGGCGGCTACAGTCAGAAAATTGTTGTGACAGAACGATTTGTTGTCAATATTCCTGACCAGCTCTCCCTCGATGTCGCCAGCCCTCTTCTCTGTGCCGGCATCACAACGTATTCTCCGTTAAAACACTGGAAGGCTGGGCCTGGCAAAAAAGTGGCGATTGTCGGAATGGGCGGTCTAGGTCATGTCGCCATTCAATTTGCACGCGCACTTGGCGCTGAAGTGACAGTATTAAGCCGCTCTTTGAATAAAAAAGAAGTGGCACTATCATTTGGTGCAAGTGACTATTTTGCTACAAGTGACCCTGATACGTTTAAGACACTAGCCGGTCAATATGATCTCATTCTCAATACCGTCTCTGCCAATATCAACGTGGATGCCTATTTGTCCTTACTTCGTGTTGACGGAACATTAGTGAACGTCGGTGCACCACCAAAGCCAGACAACTTCCATGTGTTTTCATTAATTACGGGGCGTCGCAGCATCGCCGGCTCACTCGTTGGTGGCATCCAAGAAACACAAGAAATGCTCGATTTCGCAGCTGCTCACAAGATCGCACCACAAATTGAAGTGATCAACGCAAACCAAGTCGATGAAGCATATGAACGTGTGCTAAATAGTGATGTGCGTTATCGATTTGTGATTGATATTTCAACATTATGATCGGATTCTATTTGGAAAGACCAGCTCAATGTCTGGTCTTTTTTTAATGATGGATATTCTGTTTTTCTTGTAGCAAGGATTCTTGAGGATATGATCAAAAACCACCCGAAATTTTCATGAAAAAATCTCACTTTTTTAGAACCAAATTTATTGACAGAAAATAAATAAACATGTTATTATTAAAAATTTGATTATTTTACCTCTAAATGTGGTACCCTTAAAGTAGATACATGATATGGAGGCGGATGATATGTTTCAAATTGGTGATAATATTGTTTATCCAATGCACGGAGCAGGTATAATTGAAGCCATAGAAGAAAAAGAATTCTCTGATGAAAAACAATCGTATTATGTCATTAAGATGGCCGTTAGCCGTATGAAAGTGATGATTCCTACAAGGAAGATGTCAAGGTCAAAGATAAGACCAGTTACAGATATACTTGCCTTAAAGAACATCATACACACTTTCCAAAATGGAACATCAGATAAGTTATTGCCATGGAAAGAGAGATATAAAATCAACACAGACAAAATAAAAACGGGCCACATACTAGAAGGCGCTGAAGTGGTACGTGATCTCATGCGGATGAAGAAAGAAAAAAAACTGAATGCAAGCGAAAAGAAAATGCTTGACGATGCTCATGGTTATTTGCTTAGTGAGCTAGAAGTCATCAAAGGAATCACTGAAAAACAAATCAAGAGTTTCTGCTAATATTGTCTACCTGCTTCCCCATTTTTTGAATACATTTTCTCTACGAACAAATCCCTCTATCTTCGACCAGTAAAGAAAAAAGAATTTATTTAGGCAAATTCCGCATATTGTAAATCCAATATGCTATACTGTTGATAAACCTTTGAAGCATGAATTTTTTTACGATTACCTTGTAACATCTCCCTACTTGTACGTTGAGTAGGGTTTTTTATTGCAGAAATAAATGAAAACACAAAAAAACAGGCTCTCTACAGAGAACCTGTTTTAAAAATGAAGATTAAGCAGTTTTTTGAACGTTAGCAGCTTGAGCTCCACGAGAACCTTGCTCTACGTCAAAAGTTACTTTTTGACCTTCGTCTAAAGATTTAAATCCGTCACCTTGGATAGCTGAGAAATGTACGAATACATCGTCGCCTTCTTCACGTTCGATAAATCCAAAACCTTTTTCTGCGTTAAACCATTTTACTGTACCTTGTTCCATGATTGTTGCCTCCTCGTGCGTTTACCACACAATGTATTATACTATCCTTGCCCAAAGTACCCTCAAGACGAAAAGTCTTTCTTCATGCTATCCTTTACGCCGAACAAAAATAATTATTCTTATTGTAACATGAATCGGAAATTATTGCAATTTAGGATTTAAAAGAGTAAAATCAACGACCATGTTCAATTTTGTTCTTCTCTGACTTTAAAATATTTTTTCTTCAAAATGGGCGTTCAATCATGAATGGAATAAATAAGTTCATAACGCAAACCTTTTTTCAGACATCTGTCAGTTTTATTTAAAAATAAAGATTAAGAAACATTACTTTACTATTAGAAAATTGATGTCATTTTTATTTTAGTTAAGGTTAGAATCTCTATTCCTATCAATTCTTAAAGTAACTATAAGACTAGCTACGCTGGCTAAAGTTCCTGCAACAGAAACAACAATTGTTAAAAAATCTGGAATAAGAAATCCTATTGGAATGAGCCCCAGAAAAGATAGAACAATAAAACATTGATATACACTAGATATAGTTCTCACAATCAAGTGACTGAAAAAGGACATCACTAACGGAGGAATGAATAAGCATACCATTATTCCAATTGATATTATTAAGATGTGAGGCTGATCAAATGAAATGACATTACCCCCAGGGGAATTTTTGGCTGCCACTAGCAAAACAACTATAGACATCATGAGAGTAAGTAAAACTAGAGAAAACCTTTTTATCATGTTATAACTCCTTTGGTTGATCTTATGAGACTA
The DNA here is from genome assembly GCF_038003325.1 of Bacillus sp. FSL K6-3176. Taxonomy (NCBI): domain Bacteria; kingdom Bacillati; phylum Bacillota; class Bacilli; order Caryophanales; family Bacillaceae; genus Bacillus; species Bacillus sp. FSL K6-3176. The sequence continues at coordinate 542,456 of NZ_JBBOOX010000001.1, read as the reverse complement.
AATTACTTTTTATCAAATTATCTCATTATAACCTTTATTTAATAATATAAAAGATGATTGAAAAACAACCCCATTATGACTGACAACTATTCTCTAGAGGATAGTAATTAAAATTTCACAGCTAAGATAATTCGAAGTGAGTCTTTCATTCAAAAGAGAAACTTAATATTAAAATCGACCGGGCACGTTTCCACCCAGCATACAATCGATGTGTCTTGTGATCTTTTTCTAATAAAAGGGCACAAAAAATACCAAAGGTACACTACCCTTGGTACTTTTAGAGGTGATCGAGAGGACTTATACCTCCATGGGTTATTCAGCACCGACTCCGATTTACACAAATTTTGCACAAGATCTAATCTATTTTTTTGCATTTTCCGGCTCAAGTCTATTTAACCAGTTATGGACTAATGAATGAAACACATCGGGTTGTTCAATCTGCAGGTTGTGGCCAGCCATATCAAGCACTGCAAAAGTGGCCCTTGGATAGTCTTCGATCAACCGCCACGCATCTTGATATCCGACGACATTGTCCCGACGCCCTGTCATAATGAGCGTAGGATACTGAAATTCAGAAGAAATATCGAAGGTAAAGCCATATCCATTTTGAAGAATGTTATTGATGAATTCATGATTTGTTTGTTTAGAAGGAAGGTAAATTTCATCGCGGAATCTTTCCCATTCCATCTTTCCTTGCACAACGGCCATGGAGCAAAATTCATCCGCCTCTTCTGAAGACAGTTGTGAAATCAAGTGACTGTCACTTTTCAGAACGGTCTTCTCTGGAACAACTCTTTTATCAAATTCGGGTATAGTCATTGGCGCTATCAGCAGCAACCCACGAATGTTTTCCCGGCGTGAATGAACGATACCTCTAGCTATATATCCTCCATATGAATAACCGCAAACAATAAACTGTTCATCAGGGATCATCTCATCCAAAAGACGCAATACCGCTTCTAACATATCATCAGAGTTCTGAATAGATGGATGCGCCTCGGAACGTCCCATCCCCGGTAAGTCTATGTATATTCTCTTCCAACCGCTTTGTTTTTCAAATACCGGTTCCAATGCATGTAACATCACTTGATGGTCAAGTGTCCAACCATGCAATATCACGATCGGAAATCCTTCTCCAATGACTTTATGGTAAATTGACATGTATTTGCATCCCCTTTTCTAGCGCTTCCCTAGTCATCTCAAGATTTTTTGTTGTTTTTCTTCATCATAGCTTAAAGTGAATAAAATCTTTGTTAGGAAGCTATGCTATGCTGTAATTCCATACACTTTACGCTTTAACTCATTATATCGAATCTCATTGTAACTACATAGTACAGCTAAGATTTTTAAATTCCATTTTCCCGCTAATATATTTAATGCATAACTCGCTGGAGCTATCGCTTTATTCAGCTCACTTTCAGTCATATTTTATCCACCCCTTAGTCAGTTTTTCCTTCCTTAAGCAGTTTATATTGCGTACTTGTTAAATCAATTCCATTTATTATAATCAAATATGTAAACCGTGTCATCCATGTATTAGAGAGCCAAATTGATTATAAAAACCCTTCAAGTCATTACTTTTTAAGGAGATGGAGTGAGTAAATGAAAAATGAAAAGATGCGCGCTGCACAATACACTAATTATGGATCACCGAATGTTCTTTTTGAAGATTTTATATCAAGACCAGTTATAGAATCTGGAGAAGTACTCATTCGTGTACATGGGTCGAGTGTAAACTCTATGGATACACTGTTTCGATCAGGTAAGTTAAAACGATTAACGGGTAATCAATTCCCTAAAGGGACAGGAGCAGATTTTTCTGGAGAGGTTGTTGAAGTAGGGTCAAACGTAAAAAGTTATCAATTAGGTGATAATGTATGGGGGGTTCCCCCTATTAATTTAAGGAACCAAATTGGTAGTGCTGCTGAATATGTAGCTATATCACCTGAGAAAATATCTAAAACTCCTATAAAGATTGATCTCATACAAGCCGCGGCATTGCCTGGCGTAGGTGCTACTGCAATTATTGCCTTAAAATACAAAGCGAACCTTAGAAAAGGCGAAAAGTTACTTGTACGTGGTGCAAGTGGAGGATTCGGCAGCATTGAGATCAACTTCTAAAAATCTATGTAATTAAAAAAGGTTAAAAGGAGTTGAATAAACACTCCTTCTAAACAAAATTATGAACTGTGTACCGTAATCTTATAAATGAGACGCTTATCGTTTTTATCATAGGCATAAACCAATGCTACGCCAGTTTTAGAATGAGAAGATACAACTCCACTAGAATTAATGCTAATAATATCGTTGCCATGGATGATTTCCCATCTTGAGAAGCCGTTTAGCAATGTAATATTTCGATTCGTTCGCATGTGGTAATCCATAGCGAGTTTATTAGCAGGTTGTACATTATACTGTACATTTGTAGGTTCTTGGGCAGATGCTTGGTTTGTTAAAGTTGGAAAAGCTAATGAAGAGATAGATAATACTGAAACAATTAAACCCTTGTTAAGTTTATTCATAATAATCCCACCTAAAATTTGGTTTTTGATCAAAATATATTATAACATGAATATAATTTGTATAAAAGGTTATTTTTACTAAAAATATCAAGGCTTTTCAACTTATAAACTTGTTAGAAAATATCATGCGTGCGTATTTTCCTATGAAAAATCTTTCGGTAAGCATGATGAAAAATAAACTACCATACTAAAAAACTTGTACTGATTAACGGAACATTAAAAGCGAAGTTTTGAAATATTAATTGATCAAGGAAAAGAATATCATACAAACAAAGAAGACTAGGACACGCATCTATTCGGACAACAATAGATGTATATGGTCACTTATTTCCTAACAAACAAAAGGCTATGGCTGAAAAATTGGACGACATTATATAAAAATATTGATCTCTAACAAAAAAAGTCCACTTACTTAAGGTGAGTGGACAGATTTTGGACAGATTTATTTAGAAGTTATATAAAATAAAAATACCAAAGGTCTACAACCCTTGGTATCATTGATGCGGCCGAGAGGACTTGAACCTCCACGGGTTATTCACCCACTAGGCCCTCAACCTAGCGCGTCTGCCATTCCGCCACGACCGCGTGTATGATGTGCTCATATATTCATAAGTGCACTGTTTGAAAAAACAATGCGGGTGAAGGGACTTGAACCCCCACGTCATAAAGACACTAGATCCTAAGTCTAGCGCGTCTGCCAATTCCGCCACACCCGCGTGACAATGGTGAGCCATGAAGGACTCGAACCTTCGACCCTCTGATTAAAAGTCAGATGCTCTACCAACTGAGCTAATGGCTCATCTGCTATGCAGAAAAACATATATAAAAAAATGGCTGGGCTAGCTGGATTCGAACCAACGCATGACGGAGTCAAAGTCCGTTGCCTTACCGCTTGGCTATAGCCCAACGAATCAACATAAAAAATAAAACATGACCCGTACGGGATTCGAACCCGTGTTACCGCCGTGAAAGGGCGGTGTCTTAACCGCTTGACCAACGGGCCATATCATAATGGCGGAGAAGGAGGGATTTGAACCCTCGCGCCGCTTGCGCGACCTACACCCTTAGCAGGGGCGCCTCTTCAGCCACTTGAGTACTTCTCCATTATGGCTCCGCAGGTAGGACTCGAACCTACGACCGATCGGTTAACAGCCGATAGCTCTACCACTGAGCTACTGCGGAATAATAAGACATGTTTCATTATATCTATGCCAGAAAAATGTGTCAAGAATTTTTAAACGTTTCATTCCTGCTCCATTTGCGACGGCTTTTATAATTTAACATATACTAATATAACAGTCAAGCCTTTTCCCCTTCCTTTTTTAACTTCCCATGACAAATCCCGCAGACATATCGCGTGGTGTCAAATCGGCGCTTCCTCGTATAACGTCTTCCGCATCCTGTGCACACATAATAATGAAGCGTCACCACTCTTTTTTTCTTTTGAACGGTCTTCAGCGGGGTACAAAAGCGCGGGGCTCCTACTTGCTGCAAGAGTTCACGAAAATCCCTGTCCCGATGCTGATAGCCCTTCCCTTCAAGGTGCAGGTGATAATGACATAGTTCATGCTTAATGATACCGATCAATTCGTTTCTGCCATGCTCCTCAAGATATCGGCGATTTAGCTCAATATGGTGTGTTGTAAGTAAATATCTCCCGCCTGTCGTTTTTAAACGGGGGTTGAAAACCGCTTGATGACGAAACGCCTTACCAAAGAACTGCTCTGAAATGTCTTCTGTTAACTGCTGTAACTCTCTTTCGTTCAATCAAGATCGTTCCTTTCTATAAAAACCTCGAACGGGACAATTTCCCCTTTGCATACATTGAAGGTACACCCACTGTTTTGATCAAAGGAGGAATGGGCGATGCCCAACTGGCTGAAAAATCAGATGCAGAAAGCATTTTATGAGAAAAATCATTATCAAATCAAATTGCTCAATCAATGCTGGTACTTCTATAGAAAAAAACATTCAGTCACATCAAGGCACACCCCATCCTAAGGTGCGCCTCGTTTTTTGTTTACTCTGGTTTTAGCATCGATAGAGCGACCCGGCCTTTTGCCTGGTCAACGGAGTCTACCCATACGGTCACAATGTCACCAACTGATACCACGTCGAGCGGATGTTTCACAAAGCGATTGCTTAGCTTGGAAATGTGGACAAGTCCATCCTGCTTGACGCCAATATCAACGAATGCGCCGAAGTCTACGACGTTTCTCACCGTTCCTTGTAGCTCCATCCCTTGCTTCAAGTCTTCTAATTTCAATACATCTGTTTTTAAAAGCGGCTTTGGTACTTCATCGCGCGGATCACGCTCAGGTCTTGTGAGCTGATCAATGATATCTTGAAGGGTGATTGAACCAATTTCAAGCTGTTCTGCTGCTTCGTCCAGCTTCACCTCTGCAATTTTCTCTTTTAACTGTTCTGTTCCAAGATCGTCTGGCGTCATGTTGATCATGCGTAAGAACTGTTTTGTTTCTTTATAGCTTTCAGGGTGAATACCCGTGCGGTCAAGCGGATCTTGTCCATCTGTGATGCGCAGGAAGCCGATACACTGCTCATAAGTCTTTGCACCAAGCCTCGGGATATCCTTCAGCTCTTTTCTGCTTGTGAATCTCCCAATCTCTTCACGGCGCTTGACGATGTTTCCTGCGACGGCTTTTGAAAGACCTGACACATATTGCAGCAGCGCCTGTGAGGCTGTATTAACGTTCACACCGACTTGGTTAACAACCGTTTCTACCACAAAGGTTAACGAGCTGTTTAATTGCTTTTGACTCACATCGTGCTGGTATTGTCCTACACCGACAGATTTTGGATCTATTTTGACAAGCTCTGCTAATGGGTCCTGCAACCTTCTGGCGATGGAAATGGCACTTCTTTCTTCCACTTGCAAGTCTGGAAACTCTTCTCTTGCCAGCGCAGATGCAGAGTATACACTTGCCCCTGCTTCATTCACGATCAAATATGAAACTGGCTGGTCCAGCTCTTGGATCAAGTCTGCGATGAATTGTTCGGTCTCTCTTGAGGCTGTTCCGTTTCCGATCGCAATGACTTCAATGTTCGATGATTGAACGATTTCTTTCACTTTTTGTTTGGCTTCCGCTTTTTTTTGTACAGGCGGATGCGGATAAATGACGCCAATATGATGGACTTTTCCTGTATCGTCAACAACGGCTAATTTACAGCCTGTCCGAAACGCAGGGTCTACCCCAAGTACACGTTTCCCTTTCATCGGCGGTTGAAGTAGGAGCTTTCTTAAGTTTTCAGCGAAAATATGAATGGCTTGTTCCTCTGCTTTTTCTGTCAGCTCTTTTCGTATTTCTCGTTCAATTGATGGCTGAATCAAGCGCTTATATGCATCATCAATGGCCGCTTCAATGTAAGGTCTCGCCGTCGTTTGCTTGCCTTTTAAGACTTGTTTATCGAGGTAGAAACGAATATTTTCAGCAGGTGGTTCGATGGCTGCTTTCAAAATCCCTTCTTTCTCGCCTCGGTTGACCGCAAGTACACGATGAGGCACAATTTTTTTAATCGGCTCTTGATAGTCGTAATACATTTCATAGACGTTTTTCTCGTCGTTTTCAACGTCTTTTCCTGATGTGACAAGACTTCCCTTTTGGTACGTCTCACTGCGAATCCATTTCCGCATATCAGGATCATCCGCAAGCTGTTCAGCAATGATGTGCTGGGCGCCCTCTAGTGCTTCTTCTGCGGTTGTGACTTCTTTTTCTTCATTAATAAAAGCCGATGCTTTCTTTTTGATCTCATCGTTTGGCAGCTGCAGTAAATACTCCGCCAGCGGCTCAAGTCCTTTTGCTTTGGCTACATTTGCCTTTGTTTTACGCTTTTGTTTAAATGGTCGATATAAATCTTCGACCTCTTGCAGCTTATGCGCCTGTTCGATCTTCTGTTTTAATTCATCTGTTAATTTGTCTTGTTCAGCGATTAAGCGAATCACTTCTTCTTTTCGATTCGTCACATTTTGGATATATGTATAGCGTTCCGAAATGGTTTGAATTTGCACCTCGTCTAGCGAGCCTGTCTGTTCTTTCCGGTAACGTGCAATAAACGGGACGGTATTGCCATCCTCTAATAGCTGGATCACACTTCCAATTTGTTTTGTTGAAAGCTTTAATTCTGTCGCAATTTGTTTCAATAAAAAGTCAGATGTCTTCATACTTTGCATCCTCTCACTGTGTCTTCTCTTTTAGTGTATCAAAAAAACCGGCAAAACAGAAAAAAGGTCAGCTATTTCATGTAAGCTGACCAAGTACATAGGTGAGATCGTCTTTCTTGTCTTGTGTGTATGTTTCAAGTTGTTTGGCGATGTCTGCAACTGAATGGCTATGCTTTAAACACATTCGCATGTTTGGCACATTCAGTCCGTCGGAATACATAATGAATGTCGATCCTTTTTCGTAGGAATAGGTGTATGTTTTGTATTTTCTAGGTTTACCTGATAGATATCCTGATGTCGGAAGTGGATAAATATAGTCGCCAGAAGGTGCATTCAAGATAAATCGAATATTGCCAACCGAACAATAGGTAAACTGCTGCTGGGAAAAATTCACCTTTAATATGGCTACAGTGGCCCCACGTTTATTTTTCATGGCCTGATTGCATCTATCAATGAGGGTTGTTACATCCTCATGTCCATATTCTTCGACAATTTCGCTGACTAAAGAAGATGATTCATTGGCGAACTGGCCGCTGCCTAATCCGTCTGCTACAGCACAAATTAGTTCTTCATCATCTGCTTTAATAAAAAAACTGTCCCCGCAGCATGATTTTCCTTCTTTGTTCGATTGATAGATAATGGCGTTTACATGCTCATGCTGTTCGATCTGCTTCATTACCCTAGCTCCATAGACGCATCTTCTGACAATGCATCTCGTAGCTTTTTAACTGCCTTCCGCTGCAGCCTTGATACATGCATTTGAGATATGCCGAGTAAATCGCCTGTTTCTTTCTGGCTTTTATTTTGCAAATACGTGAGATTGATAATTTCTTTTTCTCTATCTGTCAGAACGTGAAGCACACTTTCAAGCATCATTTTTTGGTTTACACGTTCGTACCCTTCTTCTTGTGAGCCGACGACGTCTAAAATCGTCACAGTGCTTCCTTCAGAATCAGCCTCTACGCCTTGGTCAACAGACAGCGCTTGATAGCTTTTGCCCATCTCCATTGTTTCAAGAACTTCTTCTTCTGTTACATCTAGATATTCTGCGATTTCTTGTACTTTAGGTGACTTTTGCGTTTCCGTTGTCAGGTGATCAACTGCCATCTTGATTCTTGGTCCAAGCTCTTTAATTCGTCTTGGTACATGGACACTCCATGTTTTATCACGTAAAAAGCGTTTGATTTCCCCGATAATGGTTGGAATGGCAAATGCCTCAAATGATTTACCGACAAGTGGATCATAACGCTTAATTGCGCCGAGTAGACCAATCATTCCAACTTGTCTTAAATCCTCATGAAAGCTTTTTCCTTTGGAGTATTTCTTCGCGAGCATATCCACAAGATTTGTATAACACTCAACTAGTGTTAGCTGCGCCTGCTCGTCATGGTTGGATTGATAGCTTTGAATGAGGCGATCCACTTCATCTTTAGTTAGTTTCATAGTTTTGGATGGTTGTGTCATGGTCAACTCGCTCCCTGTTTAAAAACTTTGTCATCGCCACGGTAACTCCGGAGTTTGCTTGCACCTCGACTTCATCCATCAATGTTTGCATTAAGTATAAACCAAGACCTCCTTCTGCCAATTGATCCACCGTATGAGCAGATGTGTACGGCCCTAGGTCTTCCTGCTTTTGCTTAAAGTCAAAGCTACCGCCTTTATCAGCGACAATGATTTCTAGACGATCTTCATAGACAAGAAAGCGAACCGCTACCTCTCCATCTTCGCCATCTGCACCTTTATAGGCATGCTGAACTGCATTAGTACATGCCTCACTGACGGCAATTTTCAAGTCCTCAATCTCTTCGTAGGCATAGCCCATTCGGCTTGCAACGCCTGAAAGAGTCAGACGAATGATGCCTACGTATTCTGGTTTCGCCGGTATTTTCATCTCGATTAGATCTACTGATTCGTTCATTGTACCCCACCCTCTGACTTTGCAGAAATGTCAATGATGTCCTTTAGTCCAGTGATTTCAAACAATCTGACAAGCCGATCCGACAAGTTCTCAAGCTTTAATGATCCTCCTGCTTTTTGAGCCGCTTTGAACAGCCCAACAAACACACCTAAACCTGTACTATCCATGTAAGTAACATCTTTCAGACAAATGTCAAGATGCTCTCCTTTCTCTGCTTTGGGCATAAGGGTTTCTCTCAGCTCAGGAGCAGAGTACACATCGATTTCTCCGCTGACACTAATTTTCGTCTTATGATCTATTTGATGCTCTTTTACAGACATATTCATTATGCATTCACCTCGAAATTCTTGTTTCCTAAAGTTTTATATACCCGCATATTCACTTTCTAAACCTTTCTTTTAAGGACAAGTAAAGTAAAGTCATCGTGAAGCTGAAAATCTTGTAATTTGAGTAAGCTTGCATAGATAGCGTCGACCATTTCCTGCGCTGAATAGGAAAGATGCTCTGCTATGAGCGCTTTGATATCTTCGCGCTCTAAGAAGCCGTCCTCTGACTTGGATTCGGTGACCCCATCTGAAAATAAGATCACCATATCTCCTACGTCCAAATGTTGCTCATATTCCCTGTAATCAAAGTCTGGTGCGATTCCAAGAACAAGACCCTTTGCATCTAAATCGTAAAATTGATTCTCTTTTTTGCAATAGAAAAAGCCCGGCTCATGTCCAGCCGATGCGTACTTAAATTCATGTGTTTCTTTATTATAGCTGCCATAAAACATGGTGATAAACATGCTTGGGTCTACGTTTTGCTCGACCACACGATTAAGGGTTTTGAGCACTTTCGTTGGGCCGCTGCCTGACTCTGGCAAGGAATCCATCGCATACTTAATCATCGACATACAGAGCGCAGCTGGAATTCCTTTCCCAATGACGTCTGCAATCGCGATATTGATTGTATCGTGATCTGTTACGAAATGGTAATAATCCCCACTCATCTGTTTTGCCGGCACACTGATGGCTCCGATATCAAATGTGTCTCCTTCTGGAATTTTCGTTTCCAGAAGGGTTTGCTGAACATTTGCAGCAATTTCAATTTCCGACTTAATTTCTTGCTGGATGCCTCTTAGTGTTAAATGCTCCTGGTAGGCAAGGCCATATCCAATCATCACTTCAATTAAGAAGTCTAGTGAATGAAAGACATCTTCCGGCAAATCAGGGTAAAGCTCCTGAATCACTTTTCGGTGAACACTCACTATTTCTTCAGGAGGTATTTGATGCTCAATGGTTTTTCGGCTAAATTTTTGAGCTTGATAAAGCGATGTTTCAGTTAAATCACTGATATAACGACTGAGCAGCTGATGATACCGCTGCTCCATTACCTCCTTAAAATCCATGGTTTCCCTCCTAGCGAAGCCACTTGACAGCTTGTATCTCAGTTCCTTGTTCTGGTGCAGAATCTAATGTGAAATCATCCATCAGCCTTCTGACTCCCGGAAGACCTGCTCCGAGTCCGCCTGATGTTGAGAATCCATCTTCCATCACTTTGCGTATATCCGTAATACCAGGCCCCTCATCGGCTGCGATGACTTTGAGTCCACGCTTTCCGCGCTCCATTACTTCTTCTATACAAATCTGACCTTTACCAGCGTATAAATAGATGTTACGAGCTAATTCTGAAATGGCCGTCGTAATTCTTGCTTGGTCAACTGTTCCAAAACCAAGTTCTTTTGCAACATTGCGCCCCAATTGTCTTGCTGCGACTATGTCCCATTCCGTCAATATTTTTACACAGGATTGGTCTTTCATATCTATTCCCCCAATTCCCGCTTCAGTGTCTCAAGCCCTTGTTCAAGATCTAGTGCTGTCTGAATTTCTTCCAGCGAAATGCCAAGTTCAATGAGCGTCACAGCAACTGCCGGCTGTATTCCTGTTAATACAACTTTTGCCCCCATGAGCTTAGACATGGTAATGACATCACCTAATACCTTGGCGATAAATGAATCAATCATATCGACAGACGTTAGATCGATGACAACACCGTTTGCTCCTGTTTCATGAATTTTATTCAGCAAGTCTTCTTGAAAATGAAGAGCTGTTTGGTCATCAAGCTCCCACTGAATCGAAATCAGAAGACAGTTATATAGTTTTAAGATTGGAATCTTCGGGTGATTTCTCACTAGGTTATCCCTCCAATGAAACAATTTTTCGATTTGTCATTTCCAAAGCAGTTTGAATTCCTTTTTGAAGGGTATTCTTTGTTGTAACCTGAGATAAATCAATTCCGAGGTTAACGATCGTTTGAGCAATTTCGGGGCGAATACCGACCAGCAAACATTTCGCACCTACTAATCTCACAGCCTCGGACGCTTGAATGATGTGGTGCGCAACCATCGTATCAACAACAGGAACACCCGTGATATCGATCAAGACAACCTGTGAACGATGCTTTACGACACCATTCAGTAAATTCTCCATAATTTTTTTCGCACGTTCTGTATCAATTGTTCCAACAAGCGGCATGACGGTGATATGCTCAAATACTGGGATCAGCGGGGCAGACAGTTCCTGCAGCGCGATTTTTTGAAGGTTCACGGTTTTTTCCCATGAGATGGAATATTGATTCAAAATTTCATTATGAATCGGTGTGATGAATCGATCAATTTGCCAGATGAGGTCATTGCTCTCTTCTGCTGTATCTTTGTCGTTGTTCATTTTTTGATATAAATGAGTACGGATTTCTGTTAGACCATTTGCCAGTAACTTAAGTGATATACCCATTTGAACAATTTTTAAAGCAAAAGTTTGCATTTTTTCTTCAAAATCTTCGGCATATCCCTCAGAAAGAGAGGCAATAATGAGCTGAACATATTCCGAACAGATGGTTTCATACATTTTGTCGTTCAGCATCATGTCCGTTTCTTCTTCACCGAGTCGTTTAAAAATGTCCGTCCACTCTTTTTCTAATTCCTTTTGATGCTCTCTTGCGAATGCTAACACGATATGATTCGACATGTTTTACCCCCTGCGTACATAAAAAGCACTTCTTTTAGTCTTTCTTCATTATAACGTTAAAAAAAATTGAACACAAAAAAAGTTGCTCCCAATAGAGCAACCAAGTACCACCATATTAAAAATCAATAAGAGCCAAACTAACTTGTAAGGCTTCATCAACCTTCTCCATCATCTCATCATCAAGATGTGTGATTTTATCTGTCAATCTTTGTTTATCGATCGTACGAATCTGTTCCAAAAGAATGACAGAATCTCGTTCAAAGCCGTAGCGCTTTGCATTAATTTCGACGTGAGTCGGTAATTTCGCTTTTTGTATTTGGGCTGTTATGGCTGCAACGATAGCAGTCGGGCTGAAGCGATTTCCAATGTCATTTTGAATCACCAATACCGGGCGAACCCCGCCCTGCTCGGAGCCAACAACAGGAGATAAATCAGCAAAGTAAACATCACCGCGTTTAACAATCAAATGTTTAACCCCCGCTGACTAATCGCTCAACTGTATTCTCAGCCTCAAATTCTGCGTATTGTGCCTCTGAAGAGATATTCAGATTAATTTTCGCCATCTCCATGTAGCCGCGTCTCATCGATTCACGATTTTGTCGAATATTACGTTCACGAATATACGTTTTTGTCGCTCGGTAGATCAATTCATTTCTTGTTACCTTATCCTGCTCTGCTACTCGTTCGATTTCAGACATTAAAGCCTCCGGCAGTCGAATCTTCATTTCGTTTGTTGCGCTGGATTCAGACAAAAAACATACACCTCCACAAAACTTACGGATACCGTTTCGATCCATTCCAAGACTAATCATACCATTATTCAATGCACAAGCAAAGCTGTTTTTTCATGATTTCTTATTAGAACATGAAGCGGCTCGCCACCCGTAAATCAAGATGATAATGGAGTTCCTCTTTCCCATTATACGCTTTTTTCCGAAAATCATACGGTATTTCCAAAATCTCTAAAAAAGGGAGAATGTTTATTCTGCCTTTGTTGAATAAAAGAGAACGATGTCAGTTTGAACATCGTTCCCGTGGATGCTGTTTATAAAAAGCTTGGCCCGCCTTGAAGCAGCGGATTACGTACATGAACCCTTTTGCCGTCCTCTATATAGACTCTTGGAACGCGGTAGCCAACAGAACAAGTGACTTCGTAGTTAATGGTTTCAAGCCGCTTGGCTATTTCATCGACAGATATCTTGTCTTCGCCTTGTGTCCCGATGAGCACGACTGGCTCACCTGCCGGAATATCCTTTTTCAAATCAATCATGAATTGATCCATACATACCCTTCCAGCAATCTTTCGGCGTTTTCCGCCAACGAGCACTTCTGTTCCGGCAAGCTTCCTGATCCAGCCGTCTGCATACCCGATTGGAATCGTACCAATCCATGTATCTTGATTCGCTGTATAAGTGGCACCATAGCTCACGCTCTCACCCTTTTGAATGGGCTTTACATGTGCAAGTTTTGTATGAAGAGATAATGCTTCTTCCAGTTGAAACGGCAATTCATCTTTGATTTCTTCCGACGGTGACAGCCCGTACATACTGATGCCAAAACGAACCATATTAAATAAAGTGTCTTTAAACCTTAGACCGGCTGCACTGTTGGCACAATGAATGAGCAGTTTGTCCGTATGAAGCGGTTGAAGCAATGTTTTAAACGTATCAACCTGCATACCGAAGTAGTTTTCATCTTTTTCATCCGCTGTGGCAAAGTGAGTAAATACTCCTTCCAGCTGTAAAAAAGAATGATCGTGGACAAGCTCTTTTACTTCGCTCACCTGCTCGATTGTTTTCACACCTAACCGATTCATGCCGCTGTCGATTTTCAAGTGGAAACGAATGGGTTGTCCCATCTGCCCTTTCATCACTTTGACGACTTCTCTTAGCCAATCGATCGAGTAAGCAGTCATGATAACGTTGTATCTAACGGCGACTTTGACATACTCTGACGGTACTGCGCCGAGCACAAGAATAGGTGCTTTTACACCTTTATTTCTTAAAGAAATGGCTTCATCTAAAAAAGCGACGGCTAACAGGTCTGCTCCTGCTTCGAGGGCAGCTCTTGCCACTTCTATATCTCCATGTCCATATGCATTGGCTTTCACAACAGCCATTAGTTGGACGCTTTGACCAATATGGTCTTTCATATGTGAAACATTATGCTTGATTGCTGTTAAATCAATTTCTGCCCATGTGTCTCTATAAAAGGCATTTGTGTCCATTCATCACACTTCCCTATTGAATGATTCAATACTTCATTATGATACTAAAAATCCAGAATAATGTGAAACAACTCAAAGAAAATCAGCCCCTGCACAGGGCTGATTTGTTGTTATGTTAAACATCTCGCCTATTTCGCTGACTGGCCTTCTACACTCTTTGCAACCATCAAGAGCTCTTCTTTCGATAGATCACTTGAAGAAATCAAGTAGTCAACTCCATCAGATGTCCAAGAAAGAGATTTGTCTGTCAGAACACCCACTGTCATGCCAAGATCGACTGGCTCGCCATTCATCGTCACAGGCGTAGACGCTTCTGCTACCCGCGCTTTTTCCTGAATGAGCGTGAAGGATTTCTTTCCGCCATACGTCATCACATACCGCTTTCCAGCATCTGTTGTCATTTCTTTCTCTTCCATTTTCTTCACGCCCTCTGGCATATCCACAGGCGTTTTCACAGCAAAGCTGTCAGATGGATCTGCGCTTGTGGCAACATCCATTTGAGAAAGTGTCATATTTTTCTTCTCATCAAAGGCGTCTTTGTCAAAGGATTTGTTGAATTCAAAGTGAGAGAATTCTACTTTCACCATTGGCTTTTTATCGCTATCCAGTACTTTCACACTAGCAGGCGCCATTGTTTTTTTATGAAAGGTAATCTCTTGGGTCGGCAGCATTTGGTTGTGCTGATAGTTGGTTTTTGTTTCAAAAACGTACTTCGACTCTTTTGCTTTGAACTGAGCTGCACTGTCATTTTTAATGTCTTTCACAAGTGATTCAAATAAATACACCTGACTGCTGTTGTTCGGCCAATCACTATGGAAGCGGAAGCTTTTGTTTAATGAAGGTGTCAGCACAAATACACCATTGCCATTTCTTAAAATGACTTGACTCTGATCCTTCTTCGGATTTTCTAAATAGACACGGTAAAGCTCCGGCTTCTTGTACCAAATTTCCACATGGTATTCCTGCGGATCATTTCCTGTCTCAATGGTCATTTTTGCTTTGGCTTTGTATGATGTCATTTCCTCTGCCTTTTTGTTTAAATCTCCAACGATATCTTGTTGAGATTTTTGACCGCATGCGGAGAGAATCAATACAAAAAGGATCCCCGTTACAAGCAAAACAAAGCTTTTTCTCACCCTTTTCAACCCCTTCGTTAATTGTGTTAAAAGGAAGAAACCGCTTGTTTGACTTTAACAGTACGCCTCAAGAGTTAACTGCGTACCGCGAACCATCAAAGCCTGTTAGCAACTCGCCCTTCCTTATCGCACTACCCAATATATGAAGGGGGGACAAACAATATGCAGACTAGCTTGACAACCTTTCAATTAAAACTTGTGCTGCAGCATATTCTTTTGTGTGTGTAATGGATACATGAACGTAGTCTTCTTTTGTTTTCTCACTTTTGATGAGAGGTTTTCCGTTTGCATCTTTTTGTATCTCGATGTCGTGAAAGCTTACATACTGACCAATTCCCGTACCGTATGCTTTTGCGAATGCTTCCTTCGCCGCAAAACGCCCTGCCAGAAACTCCAGCTGTCTCTTTTCACTTAGTGTGCGAAAGACTTCTTGTTCACGTAAAGTCAAAATTCTTTCTGGTAAACGGGGCTGCCTGCTAAGAACTCGTGACAGCCGGCCGATCTCTACAATATCCATACCGATTCCTTTAATCATGAGGTACCTCCTATGATACTCGTACTAATTTGGATGTTCGCTTCATAAACGTGTTACTATAAACTTACCATTATCTAGTCAAAAGGGGTTTGTTATGTTTATTCGAACGGAGAGCTTTCAACAATTTATTAGATCGTATCCAATCGTAACAGCGATCCTTGCTTTGCAAATCGGCCTATGGCTTTTATTTGCGATCCCTATTCCAATGATCCAGCTTGGGCAGGACCATCTCGTTGGTTTTAATTATGGTGTTGCAGCAGGAGAATGGTGGCGGCTTTTAACGCCTATTTTTCTTCACGGAAGTCTGACACATATTCTGTTCAATTCCATGTCGCTCTTCCTATTCGCTCCAGCACTTGAGTATTTGCTTGGAAAGGTTCGATTTCTTGTGATTTATCTGGGTGCTGGATTCATTGGCAATCTCGGAACCTATTGGGTGGAGCCTTTAGAGTACGTACATGTCGGGGCTTCTGGTGCGATATTTGGTTTATTTGGCGTCTATCTTTATCTTGTCCTATTTAAACCGCATATGATGGACCGTGGTAATTCTCAGGTGATCTTAACGATTCTCGGCGTCTCTGTTATTATGACGTTCGTCAACTCGAACATCAACATCATGGCCCACTTATTTGGATTGATAGGCGGCATGATCCTAGCACCGATCACTCTATTCTTCCATTCAAAAAAACGACGCTATTAAGCTCATAAAAAATGTCGATCACTCCGTTTAACGGGAGCTGATCGACATTTTTTGTTTAAGTTGATTGATTCGTTTCATAGGAATACCAATCGCATACACGTTCAGCATCTTCCTCTTCAAGGTGATGCACACCAAAGGAATCAAGCAAGGCAGAGGACTTCACAAAGGTGTGAATACTTGCCACCCGCCCTTTCTTTTGAAAATAGGATTGGGTCATCGTATAGTTTTGCATTCGTTTTCTTAAAACAATTCCGGTGGTCTTGCCGATACCTCTTGTCGTTAATTGAATCAGTTGATCTTTGATCACATATCCTGATTGTTTATAGGCTAAATACCCAAAAAACAAGGCAAATGGTAATGGAATCAGCGCCAAATACCCCCATGGTGGAAAACGTACAGAAAGGATTATACCTACAAGTAATGGAACAAATCCGTAAGATATCAGATAACGTTTTAGTGAACGCTTCGGCACTTTTTTCAATTCACTTTCTGATGCCAGCTGATATTGATCTGTAAATTGCGTTAACAATTCATTGATCTTTTTCTTCCGTATGAGTGGAAATAAGACAGAAGAGGTCTCTTTTTCTGTAATGGAACCTCCTGCGCTGACAAGCATGACCGTCGCAAAACCAAATGGTTCACGCAGAATATTTTCTTTGATTTTCACTGCTTGAATTCTCGCAAGCGGAATGGTCATTTGATGCCTTTCGATGAGTCCTCTTGTGATGATGATGTCTTTCCCTTTTCGTTTTGCGGTAAAATTCGCATATTGAAGGGCTGTTACCCCAACACTAAGAATCCACGCAATCAATACGGCAATAAATATGAGAATCGCATAAATCTCAACACTCGCATGACTTAAAAAAGAGAATTGCTTGACGAAGCCGTCCAAAGGCAGAATTTCATCTATTTGTGTGTAAATGGCGAGACACCCAGAAATAATGACGCCGATTCCGCTTGAAGTGGTCGCAGCCAAAAGCAGCTCTGGTATACCCATTCGGTAGGAAACACTGATTTCTTTTTCTACAGGCTGTTGCGCTGTCAGAGGATCAGGGAGATCTAAATTTTCATCATTCATTTCTTCTTGTTGCAAGCTTTTCTTCCGGTTGAAAATCGATTGCTTTAATTGTTCCGCTTCTGCTTTTGTAATCGCCGTCAGACTCACTTCCGGGCCGTCTGTTCCGCCAGCTGTTTCGATTTGAACCCGAACTAAACCAAAGATCCGCTGGAAGATACCTTCACTTGTATTCACTGTTTGAATTCGTTCTAACGAAATATATTTTTTCTTTTTGGTGATGACACCTGATTCTACTCGAAATTCATCGTCTTCCATTCGGTAGGTGAATCGTCTCCATGCTAAAACGGTTGAAACAGCTTTCCATAAAAGAAGCACACCAAGAATGATGAACGCATAAAAACGAATACTTGAATTCGAGTTCACAAAAATAAGCACGAAAAAAGGGATAATGAAGTTTTTGATCATGGATACAGCATCTGATATAAAATCAATGAACATCGAGATTGGATGTACACGTTTTGGTTCAGACATCATCTTCCGTCACCCTTGCTAATCGAGATATGTAATCGCGAAGCTCATCTGCCTCTTCTAATTCCAGTGCCGGAATATCATGCACTGTCGCAGCAGTAGAAATTTGAACAGATGCCAACCGGTAGCGCCTTAAAAGCGGTCCTTGAGATGTATCCACATGCTGAACACGTACCATTGGCACAATGACACGTGTGACACGAATCAGTCCGTGCTGTATTTCGATTTCGTTCTCAAATACTTCGTAGCGCCAGATGTGATGGCGGATTTTCGGTATGAGCCAGATTCCGAAAATGACCTGTAAAATCCACAAACCGATGAGGATGGCTCCAATCCAATATGGCCATTGAAAATAATAACTAGCAACTAATACCCCAATGATGATGAATAAGAAAATCAATGAGATAATTCCATTTTGAAGACGCCATACTTTTAATCCATTTAAGCTGATTTGACGTTGCGGCTGTTTTCTCACATTCTTCCCCCATTCTCTTACTTTTCTATCAATATATTACGAAAGAAAGCCTAAAAAGTTTCATTAGGCCTGTTAAAAAAAGCGAACCCTGCAAAGGATTCGCTTTTGAATTAGTTGTTATAAGATTTCTTTTGACGACGATCGTTAGAAGAACGATTGCGGTCATTTGAAGAACGCTTTTTATCACCGTAAGATGAACGGCTTTTTCCGCGATAGCCGCCACCACCGCCGCCGTCTCTGCGTTTAGAAGAGCTGCGGTTGTTACGATTGCGTTTTGAAATCATTGGTGCTTCATCTGTCAAACGAACAGGCGTTGCATCCGGCTCTTTTGTCATCATTTTGATGGCAGCCGCAACCACTGTAACAGAATCATGATCTTCTAACAATTCAGCAGCTGCTGTCATGTAGAAGTTCAAGTTGTTTTCACTAATGATTGTGCGTAGACGGTCAACTGTGACTTGTTGTTGTCCTTCAATTGCCTCGTCTAGAGTTGGTTCTTTCATACGATCCATTTTACGCTTAGTCGTTTGCTCAATCGCACGAAGCATATCTTTTTCACGTGGTGTGATGAATGTCATCGCCATACCTGTACGTCCAGCACGGCCTGTACGTCCAATACGGTGTACATAGCTTTCTGGATCTTGTGGTACGTCGAAGTTATACACATGTGTAACACCTGAGATATCAAGTCCACGTGCTGCAACGTCTGTTGCGACAAGCACATCGATTGAACCTTCTTTAAATTTACGAAGCGCAACCATACGTTTCGCCTGAGTCAAGTCACCATGAATTCCTTCAGCTGTATAACCTCTAAGGTTTAATGCTTCAGTCAATTCGTCAACGCGGCGCTTTGTACGGCCGAAAACAATTGAAAGCTCTGGTGATTGAATGTCAAGAAGACGAGTCAATGTATCGAACTTCTTACGCTCGTGAATATCCAAGTAGAACTGCTGGATGTTAGATACAGTCATTTCTTTCGCTTTTACTTTTACATGTTCTGGGTTTGTCATGAAACGCTCTGCAATACGCTTAATTGGTGCAGGCATTGTCGCAGAGAATAAAAGTGTTTGGTGTTCACTTGGTACATTTGAAAGGATCGCTTCAATGTCTTCGATGAAACCCATGTTGAGCATTTCGTCTGCTTCATCAAGCACGACTGTTTCAACATTTTGAAGACGCATTGTGCGACGATTAATGTGATCAAGTAAACGTCCTGGAGTTCCTACAATGATATGAGGATTTTTCTTGAGCGAACGGATTTGACGGCCGATATCTTGTCCACCGTAAATTGGAAGTACACGTGCACGCTTGTCTTGGCCGATTTTGTATAGCTCTTCAGATACTTGAATCGCTAATTCTCTTGTTGGCGCAATGATGATCGCTTGGATGTTAGGAGACGCTGGATCGATTTTTTCTACAAGAGGAATACCAAATGCTGCAGTTTTTCCTGTTCCTGTTTGTGCTTGTCCGATGACATCTTTATTCTGAAGACCGAGAGGAATCGTTTCTGCTTGAATCGGTGTTGCTTCTTCAAATCCCATGCGGTTAATAGCTTTCATGAGACTTTCGCTTAATTGAAAATCTTGAAACGTTATAGTCAATTTATTCAAACTCCTTCTAATTGCTGTTTCAGTAATCTCGTGAATGATCATTAAAAACTGCCCTTTGTATGAAAGGACAGGTCCATTATATACAAAGCCCGAATTACCCTACATTATATCTTACCATTACACTATTTGTTTTTCAACAAGACAGAAATGGATATATCTACTGCTCGACAATGACTGATTCACCTTCACTTTGATCTCCGTCCATCCATTTCCACTTTTCAAACAGTTGGATTTTCCCGTTATCCAGCTGCTTAGGGGTGGAATGACATGAACCGCTTCTCATGCTGCCATCCTTACTTACATGATGATATCTAAAATGAAGTGCTCCGTCTTTATTCACAGTTCCTACAAGTACGCCAGATTGAATACTGCCGCCTTGATATGTGCCCGTTAAAATATTCCCGTCCTGACGATATTGAAATATGGTTCCTTCCGATACTTCCCCATTGCTCGAATTAGACTGCGGGACAAAGGTTTTTCCGTCATATTGAAACAACCGAATCGACCACCTTTTCTTACCTATTGTAACATAGGCCTGTCACTCATTCGACAAAAATGATGCAAATTTTAACAAGTGGGATTCAATTTATATTAGTTTAGCCACATTTCAGCTTTTCTATAGATTAAATTGTTTTTTTAGAAATTGTTCGACTTTCTCAAACAATTGCTGTGCACAAGGCTCATGACAAACGTGATGTTTACAATCCGGTAAATAGAACATTTCTTTCTGACGGGACGGGATTTTATGATAAATGAATTCTGCACTAGAAGCGGGGACGATCCCATCGCTTTCACCTTGAACGATCAAGACAGGTAGATGAAGCTTTTCAAGAGAACCTTTCGTTTGCTTCACCAATTTCATAAATTCTACAGCAGCTGATAGCGGTGTACTCTTCAGCTTATGACGATATCGATCATACAATGGGTTCGTATCAATCAAACCAGACAAGGATTCCTTCACCATCTGCCTTGTGTCTTGAATCATTTGTTTTGGGTTAACATATTTAGCAGCAGCACTTAACAGAACAAGACGGGCCACTGGATACTTCGCTGCTAAATATGAGGCAATCATCCCGCCCATAGAAAAGCCGACCAAATAAATGGTGTCACATGTTCGGTAAAGGGATAAGAGTTCTAATTCAGCGGTGGCAATCCACTCCTGATAGAGAATGCCTTTGAGCTGAAGTTCCTCCCCATGCCCCGGAAGCGTGACAGATTGTACCGTCCAATCTGTCGTCTGCTTTAAATATTCCGCAAGCGGCTCTACTTCATACGGGGCACCAGTAAAACCGTGTATACATAGACAGCCAATCACCCTGTCACCTTCTTTGCCGATCTGATTTATAGTGCAGTAATCACGTCTTCCAATCTCATGCCACGGGAAGCTTTGACAAGAACGACATCGTCAGGTCCTGCCACATCCGCTAGTTTTTTCTTCAGTTCTTCTTTGTCCATATAAGAAGATACACGGTCGTCTCCAAATGCTTTCTTTGCTCCTTCAGCAATGAATGCGCCAAGACGGCCAAACGTTAAAACATGATCAATAAACTCAGGCTTGATGTACTCCCCTACTTCAAAATGATAGGTTTCTTCTTCACTGCCCATCTCCAGCATATCTCCGAGAACGAGTATGCGGTTAGCAAAGCCATCCATATCTCCTACAAGATCAATCGCTGCCTTCATCGACGTAGGACTCGCATTATACGCATCGTTGATAACCGTGATGCCCTTATCTGTTTTAAACAGTTCTAAACGCATGCCTGTCAATTTCGTTTGCATTAGCCCTTGGGCAATTTGCCTTTCATTCAGACCGAAATGCTGGCCGATTGCAATAGCTGCAAGAGCATTCTTTACATTGTGTTTCCCTAATACAGGAATGAGAAACCCTTGAGCATATCCCTCCACTTGAAATTCAGTGCCTTCAGCGAGTTGGTGGATGTGAATCACCTTGATATCACAGTCCTCTGATTCCCCAAATGTTTTTACGCTACGTGCAAGGGCATTTGCTCTTTGGCGGAGTAAAGGCTCGTCTCCTAAATAATAAAAAGTCCCATCCTCTTTTAACCCTTTTGTGATCTCACATTTTGCATCTGCAATGGCTTCTCTTGATCCTAGATCCTGCATATGAGATTCTCCAATATTGGTGATGACAGCTGCATCAGGTTCAGCGAGATTAGATAAAAATTCGATTTCTCCTTTTGCACTCATGCCCATCTCTAATACAGCAATCTCTGTTCCTTCTGGCATTGCAAGGATGGTCAGTGGAAGTCCAATATGATTATTAAAGTTGCCATCTGTTTTATGGACTCTGTATGTCGTTTGTAGGACAGAATGGATCATGTCTTTCGTCGTTGTTTTGCCATTACTTCCAGTAATACCGACAACTTGAGGGTTTTCCTCTTTTAAGTATGATTTCGCAAGCTGTTGGAGTGCTGTCAAAGTATCCTCTACAAGAATGACAGGTACACCAGATGGTGGGTTCGCTTCTGTTTCATTCCAAAGAACCGCTGCCGCTCCAAGCTCCACTGCTTTTGAAGCAAAAGTGTGACCGTTAAAATGTTCCCCGATAAGCGGGATAAATAGTGCGCCTTTTGATACTTTTCGTGTATCTGTTGTCACTCCGTGTATCTGTTCTTCGCCAAAAGCTTCATTCGATAATGTGCCACCAGCCATTTGGGCGACTTGTTTCACTGTACGTTTGATCATGTTTTTTCGCCTCTCTTTCTCATTTCACGTTTGAAGGAAAAGAGACACTACCTGTAGGATAGTGTCTGCTTGCTTCTTACATTAAAAAGTGGTTTTAATGGTTTGTTTTTCTTGATGGCGTTCAATTGCAAGTGACACCAGCTTCTCAATCAGCTCAGGATACTCTACACCAGTATGTTTCCAAAGAAGCGGGAACATACTAAAAGGTGTGAATCCTGGCATAGTATTCACTTCATTGATCAGCACTTCGCCTTCTTCTGTTAGGAAGAAATCTGCACGTACGAGGCCAGATCCATCAATGGCTTTAAATGCCTTGATCGCCATATCGTGAATCGTCTTGTACTCTTCCTCTGACACACTCGCAGGAATGATCAAATCTGTATCGCCATCTTCATATTTTGCTTTATAGTCATAAAAATCTGTTTTAGGTGCAATCTCACCAACGACTGAGCATTTCGGCTCGTCATTTCCTAATACACCAATTTCGATTTCTCGTCCTACAACGCCTTCTTCCACAACAACACGACGATCATATTGGAAAGCCAATTCAAATGCTGTTTGAAGCTCTTCTTTGCTGCGGCATTTACTAATTCCGACACTTGATCCCATGTTGGCAGGTTTCACAAAACAAGGATACCCGAGTACTGCTTCTACCTGTTCTAGGCTGTCTGATATGGCTTTCTCATAATCCTTTTTATTGAAGGAAAGATGCTTTGCCTGCGCAAGCCCAGCTTGAGCAAACACATCTTTCATCATGACTTTATCCATACCCGCAGCAGACGCGAGAACGCCGTTACCGACATATGGGATATTCAATAGTTCAAGTAACCCTTGCATGGTCCCATCTTCACCATTTGGCCCATGCAGCAATGGAAAGACAACATCAATCTTTTCATCAGCTGATGCAGGCTGTGGAAACATGCTTTCATTTAAAGAAGTTGGTAAAAACGTCTTTGCATTTTGTTCAAATTGAAGCATTTTGACGTTTGATACTGGTTCAGTGAGTTTTTCTCCTCTTAGCCATTCGCCCTCTTCTGTAATATAAATCGGATGTATATCGAACTTCTCAGTGTTAAGTGCTTTCGTAACTGCAAGGGCTGTTTGCAGTGATACATTATGTTCGGCTGACTTTCCGCCGTAAACCAATCCTAAACTTATTTTCAATGGATACTCCCCCCACTAAAATTCATCTTTACTATCTTATCACTTTCAAGCAAAAATGCTCTAATTAATTTTTGTTGTTACGGAATTGAAATGATTTGTAAAGGTTGTAAGCGCCCCCCGAGCATTTGTATGTCATTCGCCTTTATTTTATATTAAAATGACATTGAAAAGGAGTTGTGACAAATTGAAAAAAATTACAAGCACTGAACAATTCAACGAAATCATTCAATCAGACAAAGAGGTCATCGTTAAATTCTTTGCGACATGGTGCCCTGATTGCACTAGAATGGACATGTTCATTCCAGACATTTTAGAGGCTTATGCTCAGAATGAATGGTTTGAAATAAACAAAGACGACTTTCCTGAGTTAGCAGAAACGTATCAGGTCATGGGAATTCCTAGCCTGTTAATTTTCAAAAATGGCGAAAAAACAGGTCATTTACACAGTGCCAACGCTAAATCACCTGAAGAAGTAACAGAGTTTCTTCAAGAACACGTTTCATAACTCATTTAAATGGAGACATCAGCCAACTCATGCTGGTGTCTTTTTTATATCCTTTTAAATCAAATCTCTTCATAAGACGAGATGTGCGGCTAAAACGTTTCAACATCGGCAGGAATGTTTGATCTGATTTCATGACAAGGTTTGACAGCGGATTATTTCCTGGGAAAGAATTCATCGTCGATATGGATGGGAATATGTCGGTTACGTGAATTTTCTGAATTGAATCTTTACTTATGACATTCTGCTTTGTATAATGGAGTTGCTAATTGAAAATGATTATCAATTTCATCTATGTGAAATCTTATAGAGTCCATTCTACCAAAGGAGCGTTGAGTTACATGTCTAAGAAGAAAATCAAAACGTATCAGCAATTGATTGAAGAAAACAAGGAAGCGATCATGCGAGACCCTAAGATGATGGAAAGTATATACGCAACCATCGACAAAAAGCACCAGAAGCAGCTTGCCGCTGCTGGACGTGAATCATAAACACAAGAAGAGCAGTCAAACAGGTGGCTGCTTTTTTATTTGCCTGAAGAAAAGAAAAAGCCGATAAAATCTATTCTTCGATTTTATCGGCTTTTGTTTTAATGTGATTTCGCTACACGGTCTTGCTTCATTCCTAAATAGATGAGCATATATGTTAGATAACCCATTGTCATCGTTAAACCACCGAAGAAGAATTGTGAAAACACGGGTTCTTCAAATGTCGTAACGGCAGCAAGAACGATCCAGCTCGCATATAAATAGACCATGAACCATTTCATGTTTCTTTTAAGTGTATACAGAAAGAAAAGACCCGCTAATGAAAAGATCCCTAGCGCTAGTCTGAAATAAACAAGATGATCAAACTGGAAGGCAAAAGACACAAACGAAAACGACAACAGCAACAAAATGGGTAAAGCCGTAATAAAATTTTTCACGATAGTGCCACCTCCATGACTCTGTCTTATTATAAGACAAAATCAGCCGGATATCGTGAAATACAGATTCGTTTTCACAAAGATGTCACGAATTTTTCTTGTTATTTGACACAATTTTTACACATTTACATCACGCTTCCAAAAAAGGAGCCAAGCAGCACCAACAAAGAAAACAAAATGCGCCCCTACAATGAATAGCGAAAACAGAGGGCTCATGCCCTGAAAGAGCGGCGGACCTTGAAAACTGTATTGTGTGAAGTCCGTATTAGCGAAAAGTAGAATCTTCCCCCACTGATTTTCTAACAGAGACATGATCGACACTAGTGATTTCGCCGCGTATAAGACGAAAAATGAAGTCACAAGTGCAATCAGACTGTTTCTAAACAAACTTGAGCACAGAAAAGCAAAGCTTGCCATCATGACCACTTCCACCCACTGTGATCCAATCACAGCAAATGTGTGCAGAAATAACCGCCCAGTGCTTTCATCAAAATCAGTACCAAAGAAAATAAGGCCAAAAAGAAAAGCGAACACATAATAAAAAACAAACAGGTAAAGGACCATCAGCACAAGAGTGATGTATTTTGCCAAGAAAATATGAAGCCTTGTCTTCGGCCGGATCAACAAGAACTTGATGGTTCTTTTTTGAAACTCTGTTGAGATCAATGTGGCGCCAATCACGACAGCGAACACTTGTAAAATAAATACAACATTCGTGGAATAAGCAAAATAGTTCGCGACTGTATCTTGCCCGCCAAGCCCGGAAATGACTCGTTTCAATGCTAGAGCCATCGTCAATTGAAAGACAACAATCAGTCCAAGTGCAATGAATGTGATCTTTTGTCTCGTGATTTTTTTATGTTCATTCTTGATGAGTTGAAACATCTGTCGTCCCGCCTTCCGTCCATTTCATAAAGGCCTCTTCAATTGATTGTTTTTGAGGCGTCATTTCAAGTACATCAAATTCTGCTAAGACAAGCTGTTTATTCAGCTCCGGCACACGGTCTTTATTCAGTTGAACCAGCACATGTTGATCCCTTTGTTCATATGTATATCCTTGCGTATCTAGCCATGAAATTGCCTTTTCTACTGGCTGAATATTCATCAGTACCTGCTCTTTCCCTTCCATGTCGCGAAGGTTTGTATTGGCTTTGATCTGTCCTTTTTGGATGATGATCATACGGTCACAAAGCTCTTCTACTTCATGCAAAAGATGTGTAGCAAATAACACAGAGACACCTTCTTCTTGTACAAGCAGTTGCAAGTGCTCTCGAAACTCCTTCATTCCTGCGGGATCAAGCCCATTTGTTGGTTCATCTAAAATGAGCAAATTGGGCTTATGCAAAATGGCTTGTGCAATCCCAAGCCTTTGTTTCATCCCTAGTGAATACGTTTTGACCTTCTGATGAATGGCGTGCTCCAGACGAACTCTTTTTACCACTTCAAGAATGCGCTCTTCTGAAACTCCATCATGCATAGACGCATACAGCTCAAGGTTTTCAAAACCTGTTAAATATGAATAAAATTCCGGATTTTCTATGATCGCCCCAACAGATGACATCGCCTTTTGATGATCATCATCTTGAGAATATCCATTTATGATGATCCGGCCGTTGTTTTTTTTCATCAAGCCAACGATCAATCGAATCAAGGTCGTTTTTCCAGACCCATTTGGTCCAAGTAAACCGACAATTTCCCCTTGCCTAATGTCTATCGAAATATGTTGCAAAATTTGATGCCGACCAATTTGTTTATCGACGTTCTCTATGTGTAAAACAGCAGACTGCAAAGTGGTTCCTCCTTCTGATGTAAAACCTATGGCGGCAGTTACGGCCGCTCATCCTGTAAAAAGTATATCACGCTAGACAAGCCGTTCCACGAAAAAAAGGGCTGATCCAGTCAGCCCTTCTTGTTGTTACAGTGATAAATTAGGTGTTGGTGCTTCCTTCTCATGCTTCTTCTCGGTTTCAGAAACAATCACCGCACATGCTGCGTCACCTGTAATATTGACCACGGTTCTTGCCATGTCTAATAAGCGGTCTATGCCAAGGATCAGCGCAATGCCCTCAACAGGAAGATTCACGGAATTTAAAACCATGGCTAGCATGATGAGCCCTACCCCTGGGACACCTGCTGTGCCAATACTTGCTAGTACTGCTGTTAAGACAACTGTCAGCATTTGAACAAGGGTTAATTCAACTCCATACACTTGTGCGATAAAAATAGTCGCAACCCCTTGCATGATCGCTGTACCATCCATATTAATGGTCGCACCTAGCGGCTGCACAAAGCTTGAAATAGGTTCTGGCACCTTCAAACGCTTTTGAGCTGTTTCCATTGATACTGGCAGTACTGCGTTACTGCTTGATGTACTAAATGCCACAACCATCGCTGGAGAAAATCCTTTGAAGAATGCCATTGGGTTTCGTTTAGCTAATAGGGCAACGGTTGACCCATAGGTCAGGAAGAAATGCAAGATCAGCGCAATTAAGACGACTGAGAAGTAAAGTCCCATGGCTTTCATGGCATCGAGCCCCTGACTGCCAATCGCCGTTGCGATCAAACCGAATGTCCCGTACGGTGCGAATTTCATCACAACACCGACAAGATACATCATTAATTCATTTCCTTGTTCAAACAGCTTCAGCAAACCTTCTGTTTTTTTACCGAGCAAGGCAATGCCAAGACCTAAAAATACACAGAAGACGATAATTTGAAGCATATTTCCTTCAACTAGAGATTGGACTGGATTGGTTGGAATAATATTGAGTAGTGTGTCTGCCATTGATGGGGCTTCCTCAGCGGAGTATTCTGCCGCTTTCGTATCAAAATTGCCAAATGCGCCTGGCTTAATAAGTAAGGCCAATGAAATGCCAATAATGATGGCAAAAGTCGTAGTGAGTAGAAAGTAAGTAATGGTTTTTACGCCGATTCTGCCAAGTTTTTTCGGATCGCCAAGGCCTGCTACACCAAGTGTGATCGAAAAGAAGACAATCGGTACAACTAACATTTTAATCAGGTTTAAGAAGATTTGACCTAGAGGTGTAAATAAATAAGGGTCTAACACTTTGAATACGTTTGGAGCAAAAATGTTGAGCAGTAGTCCTGTGATTGCACCTACAATTAAAGCAATAATAATTTTCGTCGCAAGCTTCAATAAAATCTCCCCTTCCTCGTCAAAAAGGCCCACGAGAGAGTCTTCTCGTGGGCCTGCGTGTCCATACGTGTACCACTGTCTACTCTCTTCACGCTGATGAGGTTAGCTGACGGGTTAGGACGAAGAGATGTCCTTTTTTCTTAAAATAAGAAAAATTCACCCCAAAAACTTGGGTCCCCCATTCCTTTAGAAGGATTAAGCGTGTGGTAATATGATATTTTCATACTATTTATACCTTATTTTTAGAAAATTGTAAACAGGTTCATATGAACTTTTTAATTACTTTCTTCCTTATTCGTGACCTCCAAGATATCT
Organism: Bacillus sp. FSL K6-3176; assembly: GCF_038003325.1. Lineage (NCBI taxonomy): Bacteria > Bacillati > Bacillota > Bacilli > Caryophanales > Bacillaceae > Bacillus > Bacillus sp. FSL K6-3176. Next base: position 513,827 of record NZ_JBBOOX010000001.1, on the reverse strand, counting down.
AAGATAAACACAAAGATTGGGATGCCGATAATCAGTCCCCAAATGCCAATATAGTGTTCAGAGAAAATCAGGACAATAAACGTGAAGAAAATAGGGAGCTCTGTTTTAGCTGACATGAGCTTCGGATTTAAGAAGTAGGCTTCAATGGCATGGATGATCACGATCACCAGCACAATATATAGGACGTACATTCCGCCTCCAAGTGTATACGCAATGATGCTGAGTGGAACGAGGGAGATGACCACACCCGCTACCGGAATTAAACCTAACAAGAAGACCATGACCGCTAATCCAAATAATTGCGGGAAGCCCATAATGCCAAGCGCAATTGTCGTTAAGACACAGTTAACTGTTGCAATGATGAACTGTGCTTCAAGTACCTTACCAAATGTTCTGGAAAACTTGCGTCCAAAGAAGGCAATTTCATGATAGAACACGGAGATTTTACTCGTTTTGAACTTATTCATGAATTGAATGAGGCGTTCCTTTTCGAACAGGAAGAACATGCTTAATATTAAGGACATAATGACCTGGATACTGAACGTGCTGAAATCTGTTAAGTATGTATAGAGGAAATTAAACCCTTTCTCGAAGAAAGAAGATATTTTGAAATCTCCGAACACATTGGTGACGACGTCAAAGAAGGGTAAATCTTGTGGATGATCTGCAATCTTTTTCCCTAAATGAAATAACTGTTCCACCTGTTTAGCAATGATGGGCACAAACACAAAGCCGCCAAACGTCAATCCACCAGCCAGAAGGATGTACAAAATGGTGATGACTGATTTCTGTCCTATTTTCAGGAAGCGATTTAAAAAGCCTCTTATGACCTCTTCTAACCGGTTCATTAAAAAAGTGAAAATGAAGGTCAGGAGGATTAAATTCATCATTCCTCTTAATAGATATAATGCTGTGGCTAATACTACAAATACTGAAAACCTCTTGACACCAGGTTTTTCGAACAATTTAAAAAATGCCGCCATACGTTACACACCTGCCAGGACTAAAGTCTATTTTTCGTTGGATCTCATATTCATTATATCGGATCTTTCTGTAAATTATATAACAAAAGGTCAATGAGGTCTTACGATTCGTCCTAAATTAATCAAGCTTTTATGTTTTTTCTTTTTTACACAAGAAAAAACCGAACCCCATGTAGAACATAAGGTTTCGGTTTTTGGTTGTTTTTATACTAAACAGCCTGCTTGATATTTCGCATTTCCTGTAGCGCTGTTTTACTCTTCGCTTCGTCAAATTCCCCTTCACTTTTCGCTACAACAATTGTAGCAATTCCATTTCCAATCAGGTTCGTAATCGCTCTTCCTTCACTCATGAAACGGTCGACCCCTAATAGCAGTGCAAGACCTTCTAGCGGGATAACCTGAAGTGCAGCAAGTGTAGAAGCCAGCACGATAAATCCGCTTCCTGTGACTCCAGCTGCTCCTTTTGATGTGAGCATCAGAACAAGGATAATCGTGATTTGCTGTCCGATGGATAGGTCCACCCCAAACACTTGCGCTAAGAAGACCACGGCCATGGACAAGTAGATTGAAGTACCATCTAAGTTAAAGGAATAGCCTGTCGGAATGACAAGCCCAACAACCGACTTAGAGCACCCGTAGCGTTCCATTTTATCCATCATTCTTGGCAAGACAGATTCCGAAGAACTTGTGCCAAGAACAATTAAAATTTCATCTTTGATAAAACGGAGGTAACCGAACAGGCTGAAGCCATACATTTTACAAATGATGTTCAGCACGACGAAAATAAACAGGAACATCGTCATATAAACGGAAAGCATCAGACTAGCCAGTGGTTTAATTGAAGCTAAACCGAAGTGTCCGATTGTATAAGCCATTGCTCCAAATGCCCCTAATGGCGCGGCACGCATAATGTAACCAATGATTTTAAAGAAGACAAGCGACAGCTTATCAAGCCATTCGATGATGCCTTTCCCCTTCTCGCCAAGTGCAGCGAGCGCAACACCGAATAAAATAGAGAAGAATAAGACCTGTAAAATATCTCCCTTTGCAAAGGCATCTACCATGTTAGATGGCACAATGTGTGTGACAAACTCCATCCAGTCGATACCCTGTCCCCCATTTTGGGTATATTGCGAGACATCCCCTTTTTCAAGCTTACTATAGTCAAGACCCGCTCCTGGCTTCATGATATTGACCACAAACAGTCCGATGACAAGCGCAAGCGTCGTCACAACTTCAAAATAGATAAAAGCTTTTCCCCCAACTTTTCCAACCTTTTTCATATCCCCCATCTTGGCAATTCCAAGAACAATGGTTAAGAAAATAATGGGTGCAATGACCATTTTCACTGCATTAATAAATGTGTCACCAAGCGGCTTCATTTCTTTCCCGACGTTTGGCCAAACCATCCCAACAATGATCCCGATAATGACAGCTGCAACGACCTGAAATGTCAGGTTCTTCAATAGCCTCTTCATAAAAAATCAACTCCCTCACCCTTTGATGTAAACGCTTAACTGTTATCTGTAGATAAATGATAGCGATTTCATCAAAGGCTGTGAAGCTTATGGACATATCGTACATTTTGGTCTTTTTGGTCTCTTAGTCAGAATGTACGATATATTTATTCACAGGGCGTCCGACCCCGCCATATTGCATATCTAATTTCAGCTCGCCTTCTTTTACAAGGAAGTCTAAATAACGGCGTGCTGTGACACGTGCAATCCCAAGTGCATTGGCAACTTCCTCTGCAGACTGCGCTCCTTCTTGCAGACGCATATAGGCTTTAATTTCATTCATCGTATGCACATTCAGCCCCTTAGGAAGCCACGTCTCTTCAAGCTTAACAGCAGGCTTTCGTATGATATCATCGAGCATCTCTTGAGAAAATTCTGCTGCGGTACGAATTTTTGATTTGAACGCTTTATAGCTTTCAAGAGATTCTTTCATCCGTTCAAACTTAAATGGCTTAATGATATAATCTCGGGCACCATTTTGAAGCATGGTGCCGATCGTCTCTTTGTCCTTTGCTGCCGAAATCACAATCACATCCACCTGCATCTTTTGCTTTCTGATGTCTTGCAGTGTTTTGACGCCATCTTTTTTAGGCATATACACATCGAGCACCACAAGATCTGGGCGAATGTCTTTGATCAGCTGGATGCCCTGCTCGCCATTTCCTGCTACAGCCGCAACTTGAAAGCCAGGGACACTCTTAATGAACTCTTTATTGACTTCTTGCACCATCGGGTCATCTTCAATTAATAGCACCTTAATCTGAGTCATCTGTCTCTCTCCTCTATTGTCATTGGGAATTCGATTGAGAAGGTGGTACCAATGCCGATGCTTGATGTGACTTCTACATTTCCCATTCCTTTGTCGATAATCGTTTTTACAATATACAGCCCGTAGCCTGTTCCGCCTTCTTTACCGTGAGTAAAGCCTTTGTCGAAAATATGAGGAATCATGTCCTCTTCTATTCCAGATCCATAATCTTCAATTAAGATCGCGAGGACATCCTCTGTTTGATCAATACTAATGGAAATAAGTTTTGTGTCTCTTTCTACAGTATCATACGCGGCAAAGGCGTTCTCGATCAGGTTGCCAAGTAGCTTCGTCATATCATGCTGATCCAGCAGCTCTGGGAAATCGCGCAGACTGCTATTTTCATCTACTTCAACCTTTATGCCTAACTCCTTGCCCCTTCTTATCTTGCTCATCAATAAACCTGCAACTGCATCATGCTGTATCACACGGTGGAGAAAGTCCGTCACATGCTCCTGCTCTTCGGTCGTTTGAAACGCTAAATCGAGCGCTTGATCGGCTTTCCCCAGCTGAATTAATCCCGCAATTGTATGAAGCTTATTCATATGTTCATGATTTTGCACCCGCAGGCCATCAACGAAGTTCTTCACCCCGGTTAATTCCTCCGCCAATTTGGCCGCCTCTGTCCGGTCCTGAAAAATCGCAACCGCTCCGATGATTTTCTTTTTCATCACAATTGGAATTCGGCTGCTCATGATCCGCTTTCCGCTCATATGAATTTCTTCATTGTAGACGGGTTCTGCGCGGTCAATGATTTCTGGAAGCCTTGTATCTGACAGCACATCCCAAATATTTCGGCCCACTACATCACCTGTCACGCTGAAAATTTGCTTTGCTTTTTCATTAAAAATGGTGATCATGTGCTGGTTATCAATGGCAATGACCCCTTCATTAATTGAATGAAAAGTAGCGGTGCGTTCCTCTAGCATTCTGACAATCTCATGCGGCTCCAGCTTAAACATTTGCTGTTTAATATGACGGGCGAGCAAAAATGAACCGACAAGCCCGAAGCTGAGCGTGAGCAGAAGGATCATGAGGATATCCTGCTTCATTTCTCCTAATATATCTGCCATACTCGGCAATGTTCTTCCGACTAGTACAACCCCTGTTTGGTTAAATTTTTCATCCTTTACTGGATAAAAGGCTCTAATGGCTGTGCCAAGCTCTCCCTGTGCTTCTGAGAAATAGATATGCTCTGCAAAGGCAGGTTCTTCATCTGTCCCCTCAGAGCGCTGGCCAATCCTTGTTTTCACTGGATGTGTCAATCGCACGTGATCCATATCCATGACAACAATGTAGTCAGCATCTTGGATAATCCGAATCTCTTCAATGGCATGCTGTAACCGCGCACGCTCCTTTGTCTGATCATCCAATGCCTGCTTTACCTCATTCATCTCAGCCACTGTTCTTGCCGTGTTCATGAGCCTTTTTCGAAGTTCTCGTTCCTCTGTTTGCTGAATTCCCCCGACCAGAACAATTCCTCCAATTAAAAGGGCAAAAATGACAACGAAATATGTGAGGATGGTGAGCTTCCATCTAATAGATAATTGTTGTAATTTCAGTCGATTTCTCATCATTTTTTCACCTGTATCTTTACGAATTCTTCCTCTGTCAAGTATCCTTGACATAAGGGGGATCTGACGCATGAAGAATTTACTCGCCTATACGCTATTACTCATCATCGGTTTTGTAACCGCTTTATACTTTGGCTTTTATCATATGATGCCTAAATCAGCGACGACCTTCGACGATGAACAGACAGGGCTGAAGGATCAGCTTGTGTTCAAATTCAGCCATGTTGTCGCAGATAATACCCCAAAAGGGCTGGCTGCAAAGAAATTTGCTGAGCTTGTTCACGAAAAATCCGATGGCAGGATCAGCATTCAAATCTTTTCAAACGGGAGTCTTTATTCTGATATCGAAGAAATTAATGCACTAAAAGAGAATCAAGTTCAATTTATTGCTCCGTCTACGTCAAAGCTCGGCATGCTGTCCCCTGAATGGCTGGCACTTGATCTGCCCTTTGCCTTTTCTAACTACGATGCTGTCCAAGAAGGGTTACATGGTGCGATTGGACAGAGACTGTTCGGCACACTGCAAAAAGACGGACTAAAGGGAATGGCCTATTGGACAAATGGCTTTAAGCAAATCACTTCAAATAAAGGCCCTATCAAGCAGCCAGGCGATTTAAAAAACCAATCTCTCCGTATTATGCAGAGTGACATGATTGAAAAGCAATTCAAGCTTCTTGGCGCAAAACCCTATCAGGAATCGTTTAATTCAACGTTTCAGCTGCTAGAAACAAAAAAAGTAGACGGTGAAGAAAATACAATTTCAAATATTTATTCAAAAAAATTCTATCATATACAAGACTATATGACGATCAGTAATCACGGGTATTTAGGGTATGTCGTCTTAACGGATCAATCCTTTTTTGATCGTCAGACACCTGAGACGAAACGAATTTTACTCGAAGCGATGGAAGAAACAACGGCATGGAACGAAAAACATGCCGAACAGATGAACAAGGATCAGCTGGAGGATATTAAACGCGAATCTCCAATTGCGATACACGAATTAACACCAGCAGAGCGGCAAAAATGGATGAAGGCGCTCGATCCTTTATATGATGAAGCAGAAAGGATCATAGGTTCCACCTTGATCAAACAAATCCGCGAGCTCCGGGCACGCTATGAATATTCTCCGATTCAAGCGTTTGAAGAAGATGCTGAGACCAAATAAAAAATCCCTTGAGAGAGGGATTTTTTTATGCGCCGGAGTCACGCTGTTCTTGCTGAGCGAGCTCCTCTAATCTTGATAATATTCTGCGCTTTCGATATTGCATGATGCCTGTTTCGGCAATTCCTTTTAACTGTGAGCGGTTGGACGCTGCACCAAACAAAATCCCCGCAATTGGGACAAGTTGAAACAGCTTCTTCCAGCCAAACGAATCACGGTAGTTATATACGACCTCACGCCATCCTTGAATTTGAGAGATCATGTTTTCGTGCTTCCCTTCTGATGCATGATAGCTCTTCAGCTCTTTTAATATTGATTTTTTCCCAACAACGTCAGCAGAATTCAACTGTAAACATTTAATGATAAAGACTCGTTCTTCTTTATTTTTCGGATCATAGCCATAGGTGACGGCGATATCCTGTAATGTTTTTAAAGAGAGACCGAGGACAGCTGGAATATCTGCCGCTAATGTAAACATACCTCCGACACCTGTTGTCGCACCTTGCACAGTGGCGAGGTTTGTTCGGTTTTTCCCCATCTGATCACTAATGGCATCCATGACCTCGATCGGAGCCGCCTCAATATCTTCAATACGCTGAATCGATTCATCGGCACATTTCTTTTGAAATTGATGAATAATGCCTTTCTCTGACGTCAAATAGACACCGCCTGATTGAATATAGTGCCCCATCTCATCTAATAACACACCGATTTTCTTTTGAATAAAGGCAGGGGTCAGCTTGTCCAGCATTTGAAATGGAAGCCGGCTAAGTTTCTCCCAAAACCATACCTTTTGCTGGTCTTTCTCCCACTTTTCAATCTCTTTTAATTGTGCTTTTAACCACTCTCTTTCCTCCATGCGATTTGCCTCCTTAGATGCCGTTCAAGTATATGTCTGTTATTATACACAATCCTTGTCCATCATACGTATCGAACATTGAAGCGGTTCCGAAAGGTTTTAATCTCTTTTAAAACGGTTATTGCTTAGTAAACAAACAAAAGAGGAGTGATCAACATGTTAGGATTTCTAATTTCATTAGTTGTGGCGATTGTCATTGGTCTCATTGGGAGTGCACTCGCTGGAGGCAGTGTACCAGGAGGCTGGATCGGTTCAATGATTGCCGGGCTTGCAGGTGCTTGGATTGGTCATGGATTACTTGGAACGTGGGGTCCTAGTCTGGCAGGATTTGCGATCATTCCAGCGATCTTAGGAGCAGCCATTTTTGTCATTATTTTAAGCCTGATCTTCCGCAGCGTTGGATCAAGGGTTTCTTAAAAAACGATACAAAAGAAGAGGAAGCAGAGGATGCACCGCCTAAGATTAGAGGCGGTGTTTTTTATGTGTTGATTGACAAGGTATCTATTTTTTTCACTTACATATGATAAACAAACCTATTAGTTCAGATAGTTGACTTTTCATGAAGATGGGCATATGATGATTAAAAATTGCATCGAGGAAACTTTTTGTGCCAAAGCAAAACTTTGTAGAATCTAGGTGATGACATATGACAAACAAATACATCGAGGCACAAGCCCACATGTCAGTGGCAGCGGAGCGTGCACTTGAAGGAAAGGTGAAAGGATTTAGAAGGCTCCTTCCTTTTCTCGGGCCTGCTTTTATCGCAGCCATTGCCTATATTGATCCAGGAAACTTTGCGACCAACATTGCGGCTGGTTCGAAATATGGCTACCTTCTGTTATGGGTCATTCTCATATCCAATCTCATGGCCTTACTCATCCAGTCTTTGTCTGCAAAGCTTGGAATCGCAACAGGGAAAAATTTACCTGAAATTGCTCGAGAAGAGTTTCCAAAACCAGTCTCGATTGGTTTATGGATTCAGGGCGAACTCGTCATTATCGCCACAGATTTAGCCGAATTTATCGGGGCTGCCCTTGGTTTATACTTACTCTTTCGTATCCCGCTGCTTAAAGCATCGATTATTGCAGCGATCGGTTCTTTTGCCATTTTAGAGCTCCAAAGACGAGGTTATCGAGCGTTAGAAGCAGGAATTACCGGCATGCTGTTTGTTGTCGTGATTGCTTTCGCTGTACAAACCTTTGTCGCCAAACCTGATCTTGCAAGTGTCGCCGGTGGACTGTTCATTCCAAGGTTTGAAGGGACAGACAGCGTACTGCTTGCCGCTGGTATTTTAGGCGCTACGGTGATGCCGCATGCGATCTATCTCCATTCAGCCTTAACGCAAAGAAGAGTTGTCGGCAGAACGGAAAAAGAGAAAAAGCTGATTTTTCGTTTTGAGTTTTTAGACATCCTCATTGCGATGGTAGTTGCTGGCGCTATCAATGCCAGCATGTTGATTGTAGCAGCGGCTTTATTTTTTAAAAATGGTCTTTTTGTTGAGGATTTAGATGTAGCATTTCAGCATTTTGGAACTCTCGCAGGTCCTGTATCAGCGATCTTATTTGGTGTAGGTCTGCTTGTAGCCGGACTTTCCAGTTCTTCTGTCGGTACACTGTCAGGCGATATTATTATGCAAGGTTTTATTCAGTACCGAATCCCGCTGTATGTTCGCCGGCTAATTACCATCATTCCCCCTATTGCGATCATTGCATCTGGGGTCAATCCGACTTCTGCGCTTGTGATGAGTCAAGTGGTCTTATCATTTGGCATTGCGTTTGCTTTAATTCCGCTCATTTTGTTTACAAGTAAAAAACGAATTATGGGCAATTTGACGAATGCTCGCTGGGTGACAGGAATATCTTGGGTGATAGCAGCTCTTGTTGTCGCACTTAATCTGTTTTTAATTATGGATACGTTTATGTAAAAGACAGTGATCATGCTGTCTTTTATATCGGGTTGTGGTAGAATTTCCCTTGAGAGGATGTGATCACATGTTTTTTTATCAGGATCAAGATCTATCCATGCGGCTGCTTGAACCAAGAGACGCGAGAAGTCTGTATCTGCTCATCCAACGCTCAAGAGAGCACTTACGTGAATGGATGCTATGGGTCGATTCGACGCAGACAGAAGAAGACAGCATGGCGTTTATTCAAGGTGCCATGCAGCAAGCTTTGCAAAACAATGGTTTTCAGGCTGGAATCTGGTCACATGGAGAACTCGTTGGCATCATTGGCACCCACCAAATTCATTGGATTAATCGGACGGTTTCCATTGGCTATTGGCTCGGGGAAGGCTATCAAGGAAAAGGCATCATGACAAAAGCATGCAAAGCGGTCATTCACTATTTATTTGAAGAGTGCGGTCTGCATCGCATTGAAATAAGAGCCGCTGTTGATAATCAAAAAAGCAGACGCATCGCAGAGCGTTTATCTTTTTCACTTGAAGGCATTTTAAGACAATGTGAATGGCTGGGCGACCACTTTGCCGATCACTGTGTGTACGCACTTTTACAGCCTGAGTATATGAAACAAAAAACGAATTCGATCAATCAGCCCACTTAATTGTGTCGATTGCATGAACTATTTTACAAAGTGAAGCTTTGTAGTATCCGTTGTGATTGGCATCTGATAAAATAGAAGGAAAAAATCGAGGTATGATGTATGTCTCTTATTATTTTATTTTACTTATGGATTGTCCCTTTATTATTTGGCATTTTCTTCTCATTCCTAACAAAGAAAGCCACATACAAACGCCGCTTTGTCCCATCCTATAGCATGGCAGGACTCAGCATCGTATTTCTCATTCTGGCACTCGTCTTTTCAGCCAGTCATTTTCTATTCATTTGCGGTATGTTCCTATTCGCCACTACACTTGTCGGCACAGGCATCCCGTTATTTTTAGCCTTTACCAAAACACCTTCATAAACAAAACCACCTTTTCGCGATGGAAAGGTGGTTTCTTTTTTACTGCTGAGGCATTCGATAGGTCATCGTACCATTTGGGTTTTTTTCAATTACTTTCACAATGTCTTGAAGGATCTCTGACGCTCGATCATTTGAGTCATACTTGCCGAGCGTCTTGACCCAAGAATCACTGCCAGCAATAGACCCTTCAATCTTTTTACCGGTTACTGTGACTTCGTGAACATTAACGAAACTTTGTTCGTTTTGTGTGAAAATCCATAGCATGGTTTATTCCCCTTTTTTGTTAATAGCTCATTTCGAATAATGCGTGTCTCGATATCTGCATATCTTACAGGGATCAGTAGTCAAGATTAATAAATTTTATCACATTTTATATATAAGCCTTCTCTTTATTTTGAGACAGATTAATATTACTCCAATTATTTCAATCATTATTCGAATTTATTTTTCCTTATTAACCATTGAATTTTTCGACGTATTTTAAATCAGATTCATCAGGCTCTGTTTTTTGCTCTACAATACTTCCGTTTTCATCGTACTTTATATAAGTCATTTTCCGACCAGCTATATATTCAGATTCATACTTTTTATTTCCATTTTCAAAAAACTCGACTTGATATCCGTCTGCAGCACTTTTATTCATATTACCTATTTTTTTCACATTTCCATTTGAGTAAAATTCAACATACTTTCCCTGCTTAACACCTTGCTCTGCATAGAAATAACTTTCAATATTTCCATTTTCATATAAATCATAGGCTAGTCCTGTAAAAAGTTTTTCTTCTCCTTCTTTAGTAAATTCTACAATTGCTAGCTCGTAGGGTCCTCCATATTCTAGAGATTTTTCAAACTCCGTACCACTTTCTGTAATTATTTTTTTTGTCAGAATATCATCCATCATGTAAACTCCTTTCATTTTATAACTTTCATATTTATTATTTTAGAGCGTTCTGATAAAATATACTGTTTGCTTTAAGCACAGAGACCCTTCATTATGCCTATTTTAATTAGGAATTTCTTAAAATCTTCAGTTTTCCAATATATCGTTGGCTCTTTTGATATATTCCAACTACCGAACTCTATATTAATCGGTGTATAAAGATCATTTTCAATATTTATATGCTGAATGTCTTTATATTCTGTTACTCTTAACATCATCATGTCTCCTTTCAAGGCATATACACAGCATTCTTTATTAATGGTAGTAAGCTGTCTCCACGGAGTCATCTAAAATTATTTCCCATAAATCGAGTGCTTTTTCATAACAAAAAGCACTTTTTGCCTTGAATAACAATAAAGTGCTTTTTATTTTTCAGTCTCGACAATGATGTTTAATCTTCGAATATTTCCGGTATTTTCTCTCTCCAAATTAACAACAATTCTATGAATTCCTTCGTTTCAATTTTATTTTCAAGAGGTTCTTCAATCCTATAATGATGTTCAACTACTGTCTCATCTTTTTTAATATTTACACTGGTAGCATTCAATGTAATTTCAAATTTCTCATATACTCCATCTATAACATTTTGAATATATCCTATATATTCATCCACTTCTTCTATCGATGAAATATCTTGTATAAAATCTGAGAAAATACTTATTTCTTCGGGTAGTATGATTGCTAAATCACCAAATTGGTCTTCCTTAAATTCATATGGATATCTCATATAAGTTAATCACCTTCATATTATTTTTTATATAATGGATATGCTGTAGCTATTGATCCATCTTTTTTCAAATACATTTCTATTTTAATTCCTGATGATGTTATACCTTTAAATTTATTAGGACCTATCTGTTGTTTATTTTGGTAAGCTTCATCGATAGCTTTTAACACATCAATGCGGTTCCATTCCTTAGGAAAGAAACTTGATTTAGCTACTTTTTCAACTCCTTCAATTTCAACTTTAGCTCTATAAATACCGTTTTTATCAGGTAAACTTTCACTTCCTGGAATAATCTTACCACCTTGCATACTTTCATGATGATAACCAACTGCTTTTCCTCTTTTATTAATTTCACCATGATAAATGTGTTTCATCGTATGGGTATTATATTTTTCAGCACCCTTAATCCCCATCTTCCCATGAAACCCTTTCGCCCCAAACGGCAAAAGCATCCCCAGAGCCGCATTCATACTGGCTTCTTGCTGTTCTTTCGAGACTTTATTTCCAAACATGTCTCGACCCGTAATCGCTTCGCTGAAGCCGTTTGTTGCGGTGAGGCCATATAAGCCTTTTTGTGATGTTTTCAGGGCGTCAAAGGATATTTGTGATGTCTTGTAAATGTCGACTGCTCTGACTGCGGCGGACGTGGCTTGAGTCGTTTTATAGACGGCTTTTCCGCCTTTGAAAATACGGCCCGCCCAGCCGACAATCGGGATGTAGCCTGCTGCTGCCATGCCACCTGCGGCGACTCGCTGTCCTGCGGTGAGTTCTTCACCTGTGATCGGATCGACACCTGTTGCGGCACGTTTTGCATCGTTCACGCCTGTCAGTTCATTAACGATATTCCCACCGTAATCAAGGGCTTTTTCATACCAAGGACGGTTGGCGAGCGCTTCTTGTTCCTTTGCGATCTCGCGGGCTTCTTCTTGATCTTTTTTGATTTTCAGATATTCAGAAGTTTGCTTCTCAATATCGCTTTTTGCCTTGTAGATTTCGCTATTTTGATACGCTTTCTTGTCAAAATTCATAGGCGAAATGGATTTTCCGTCATTTGTGGCATTGATCATTTCTGCGTACAATGCCATTGTAGCCTTCTCCTCAGTCTCTGACAAAGCATATTCATCTTTTAGATTTTGATCAAGTTCTATTAAATCTTTAACCGTTTTCTTGCGTTCATCTTCCGCATCTGCAATCTTTTCGTCAAAGGTTTTACTATCAAATACCTCCAGAGAAATGAGGTCATCAATATCTTGAAAAATCGTTTTGAGTGCCTTTTTTTGATCCTTCACGATGCTTTTGGCATTTTTGATTCCCATATGTACAGCGTTGTCTAAAAAGTGTTCTTCTACAAAGGTGTCGCCGCCAAAATTTGTATCATCAAGTGTCCCAGAAACACCTTCATGAAAGGCTTTTTGTTTATCAATGAAGCTAATAAACATGTCCACATTTCCAGCGAGTTCTTTGTAGAAGCTTTTAATGTTATCGGCACCTTTTCCAGTAAAGTCATCACCTAGATTCGCCACGCCCTGTAGCGCTTTTTTTAAATCAACCATTTCTTCACGGAGTTCCTGATAGTGTTTTGCCCTTGTATCCATGGCACTGGTTAGTGCTTTTGCATCAAGTATCTTGCCCAGATTAAGCCACTCCCTCCATTATTGATCATAAAGTCTATTTTACCTTTCTCACTGAATTGGAAAAATAGGCTTTAAGTTGCAAAAAATCCAGTCTGTATATTTTTATACAGCAGAAAACAAGTGATAATTGAAATGATTTTACCTATTCAACAAAAAAAGTCAGTCTTCTAATTAGAAGACCGACTACCTGCTGTTTAGAAAAAGCGTTTAAGGCTTTTCTTGAGTGGAGGGATATCCAGCTCACCTTTTTCAAAAAATTTTTTCAATAAATATTTACTAAAGCCCGCTGCTTGTGTGTAAGTGATTTTACCAGGTAACGGTGGTTCATTGGTCACCGCAACATCAATGATCACAGGTTTCTCAGCTTGAAGTGCTTGATCAAAGGCTGGTGCTAGTTCTTCATGTGATGACACCGAGATTCCTTTACCACCGCATGCTTCTGCAAATTTTGCAAAATCAATATCTTCCAGCTCTATACCATAGTTGATGTTGCCTTTTACCTGTTGTTCATATTCAATCATACCAAGGTTGTTGTTGTTTAAGATCACAACGACAATTGGCAGTTTATATTTTACCGCCGTTACAAAATCTTGCATCACCATTGTGAAGCCTCCGTCACCACAGACAGCAATGGCTTGGCGGTTTGGTTCGTTTAATTTAGCTGATATTGCGCCAGGTAAACCACAGCCCATTGTGGCAAGCCAGCTGGAAATAATGAAATCCTGCTGCTTCATTTGGAAATGACGTGCCATCCATACCGTCACATTACCGACATCAACTGAAAGAATAGCATCATCATCGACCGCTTCTTCTAATCTAGCGATGACTTGCTGCGGTTTAAGCGGTGATGTGGCAATAGATTTTTCCTTATCCATTTCTTCTCGCCACTTCATCATATGCTCTGTGCAAGCTTCAAGGAAACCGCGCTGCTCTTTATATTCAATATAAGAGGTTAGTTCATGAAGACCAGTCTTACTGTCACTTACAATCCCCACTTCTACCGGATATCTTTTACCGATCTGATCCGGTTTGATATCCAATTGAATGGCAGGTGTGTCTTCCGGTAAGTAATCCCTATATGGGAAGGAGGTTCCAAGCATGATTAATAAATCGCACTCTTCCATCGCTTCATATGCAGGCTTCGTCCCGATCTGACCTAGGTTCCCTAAAAAGTATGGATGCCTGTCTGGAACAACACCTTTTGCAGGAAGTGTAATGACGATCGGTGCAGCTGCCTTTTCTGCAAACGAAAGAAGTTCTTCTTTTGCATTTCTTAATCCTTTTCCTGCTAAGATGACTGGCTTCTTCGCATTGTTAATGAGTTGAGCAGCCTTTAGCAGTTGATCTTTCTTCGGCCGCACATCTCCCTCTACATAAAGAGGTGATGTATAAACGGGACTCCGCTTAATTTTCTGAGAAAATAAATCATCTGAGACAGTGAGAACCGCCACCCCTTTATGGGTATAAGCAGCTTTGATGGCTTGATTCAATAAGTCAGGCAGAGCTTCTGCTGTCTGTACTTGCTGATTAAAGACAGCAACATCGTCAAACATCCGCTCTAATTTGATTTCTTGAAATGCATCTCTACCTACTTCAGTTGAGGCAACCTGCCCTGCTATCGCTAATACAGGTGCACCGTCCGCTTTTGCATCGTATAGTCCATTTAATAAGTGGACAGCACCTGGCCCAGCAATTGATAAACAAACTCCAAGTTTGCCTGTTAGTTTCGCATCAGCTGCTGCTGAAAGTGCTGCCACTTCTTCATGTCTTGTTTGTATAAATTGAATTTTGCTTGATTCATGCCTTAGTTCTTCGATTAATTCGTTAATACTGTCGCCGGGCATTCCATAAATATGTTTCACGCCCCACTCTTCCAGTAGCGCTGTTACTTCTTTTCCTGCGGTTCTTTGCGGCATGTGAGAAAACTCCTTTTTTCTTACTCCATACCACCGCACCCTTTTGATCAAACGTTTCAACTTGCTCTTGTTACTTTTTAAAGTGATATGGAAGAGTGGCGACAACAATATCCCGTTTCCATAATAAACGGAATCTTAATAAGAAAGCAGATTGATTATGCAAAATGGTGTGCCATCTTTTTTTCGGAATAAATTGAGGGACGAGCACCATCACTCTATATTGATGTGCATTTGCTTTCGCTTCAATCGTTTCAAGAAATTTATCAAGCGGGTGAATGAGACTTCGATAAGACGAATGTAAAATCACCAGACGCACATCACTATTCAGCTTTTCCCAATCAGCTTCAATTTTCTTGTCTTTCTCTTTATCAAACGATACATGAACCGCTATGACCTGGTCTGATAAGGATTTTGCATATTGCACAGATTGTTCGACGACACGTGTGACACCTGCTATTGGGACGATGACCACATTTCCTTTGATTTCGACAGGCTCGGTTTCATTCAATAAACGTAATTGTTCTCCAACAGACAGATAATGTTTCTTAATAGAATAAAAAATAAATAGAACAATTGGCATGAAAACAAATACTGGCCATACAAGATGGAACTTGGTCAAAATGAGAATCATGAAAACCGTAAATGAAATAAGTGCTCCTACGATATTGATAGGCATTTTCACTTTCCACCCCTGTGGTTTTTCACGAATCCACTTTACACACATACCTGTCTGAGACAAGGTAAATGGAATAAACACACCGACAGCATAAAGTGGAATGAGGTGTTCCGTTTTCCCATCAAATAACCAAATAAGCAGCATAGAAGCTACACCTAAAAAGATAATACCATTGGAATAACCGAGCCGATCTCCTCTCACTGTAAACATACGCGGCATATATTTATCTTTTGCTAAGTTAACAGCCAATAATGGAAAAGCTGAAAAGCCTGTGTTTGCCGCTAATATTAAAATTAAAGCTGTGACAGCCTGAATGACATAGTAGAAAAACGTCCGTCCAAATGTGTCTGATGCAATCTGTGACACAACCGTTTCTTCTGGCTTTGGCGAGATGCCAAAACCAAACGCAAGCAATGTCACTCCTACAAATAGAACGGCCAGTAATCCCCCCATCATCAATAAAGTTCTCGCTGCATTTTGTGCAGCTGGTTTTTTAAAGGATGGAATTGTATTAGAAATCGCTTCAACACCAGTTAAAGCAGAACAGCCAGACGAAAATGCCTTTAATAAAAGAAATAACGTGATGCCTGATACATGTGTGCCAAATGCTGTATGTTCAGGTGCTGGCGGCACTTGCCCAGTTAATAGTTTAAACCCGCCCACCCCAATTAAAATGAGCAACGAAAAGACAAATAGGTACACAGGATAAGCCAAAATAGATGCCGACTCTGTCAGTCCACGAAGGTTTAACACCATAATCACTAGGACTAATACAATTGAGATCATGACATGATATGGATATAGAGCTGGAAAAGCCGATGTGATCGCGTCGGTCCCAGCAGAAATGCTCACTGCTACGGTTAAAATGTAATCGACGAGTAATGATCCACCAGCAACCAACCCTGGTTTTTCACCTAAGTTTCTGCTGGAGACGACATACGCCCCGCCGCCTTCTGGATAAGCATAAATAATCTGGCGGTAAGATAGAATTAACGCCATTAAAAGAATTAATACACAACCTGCAATCGGGAGTGAGTACCAAAACGCTGCCGCACTAACAACTGATAGTACAATCAAGATTTGTTCTGTACCGTATGCGACTGACGACAATGCATCTGATGACAATAATGCCAAAGCTTTGATTTTTGATAGTTTTTGTTCTCCTGCTGCCTGTGATTTTAATGGTTTACCAATTAAAATACGCTTCATCAAACTGTACATGTGTTGCCCGCTCCTTTAGTGTCAAACGATTTGAGTTACAAAATTTGGATCGCCAAAAAGACACAGAGGCAATAGAATGCCCCTGTGCCTATTGTTTAGATCACAGGTTGGTCTTTGCTCTCTTTAACGCTTACGAGGTTAGCTGACGGATTCGGGCGCATGAGATTTTGCCCTACCTTAAAAGGATTCACCCCACGTGGTGTTTTATACCACCACAATTGGTTCCCCCGCTCATCGAAATGATTCAGCGATTGGTCTTTTATAAAAGAGATCATACTCCCGTTTGACACCAAAGTAAAGAGATTTTTTCAAGGTCTTTTGATCGTTTAGAACTCAGTCTTTTTACGGTTTTTTCGTACGAAATAGACAATCATCACAAGCACAAAAAGGATGAGTGCAGCGATACACACAAAGTAAATCCAAGACTCGCTGCTGCTTTGTTTTTCACTTGTTTTCAGACTGTTCGATGTGCTGCTGACGGATTGATGATTAGTAAACACGCCTTTGTTTTTACTCTCTATTGCAACTGTTGCTTTTTCTGTATTTGTTTGAAGAAATTGCATTACTTCATTTGACACGTTAGCTTCAGCTGCAGTCATTCCTGAAAAGACTGTCATTGTCTGTTCTTTATTCCAAACAGATGGCTGCGTCCACACAATTCGAGCCGTTGTTTCATTGATCATGCCGAAAGAAGATACATCATACTGATCCTTTTTCACCGGAACAATGAGATCGGCTGCTTTTTCTTTCAGAAGAGAGAACGTCTGAATGCCTCCGATGAAAATGAGAGGGTGATTTTTCAATTGTTCATTTGTCACTTGAGAAGCTTTTATTAAATGATATTGAGCTACTTCTGGCTGACTAAAGGATTCCGTCAACATGGCCATTTGATTGATTGTTTCACGTTTGATTTGATCTGGTATGATGATCAATGTATTTTTCGAAGTGAACGGGAGCGGCCATGCGGCTAAATCTGGCTTTTCACTCGTTGTTCCTTCTGGTATTTGTAAAGAGCTATTTTTGTCAATGAATATCCAGCCTTCTTCATCCGTATGTCTGCAAGATTCCATGTTTTTAAAACCACTTGTGACAAATTGCAAATCAATATATTCATTTTTTTGAAGTATCTTTGAATCTACTGGAATCGAGACATGATAGAATCCATTCGCATCTTTGCTGCCTAGTTTTGTTAATGGTACGTCGTGCGGTTCGTCATTGATCATAACAGTTAACCGTTCTGTTTTGCTTGCTGCTGTATCAGATTTTTTGAATGAAAGATTGAGCTTTGCACCTGATTTTTGGTTAGCCAGTAGCGCTTTCGGATAATAGTAGTGGTCGGATGCCGTCTTGTTGGTCCCAACCGTGACATCATCTCCGCCAAAATCTTTCAAACGAATCTTGTGAGATGGTTTAGACGTTTGAGCTGCAGCCTTTTGAAGCACTAGGTCTGTTCCAGTCAGTTGATCCGTTAATTCTGACTGAGTTAGAACATTGATTTTTCCAGCGATTGTCACAGGCTTTTCCGCTGTCACAAATAGAATGGGCTGTTCTGTTTTCTTTGCTGTCAAAGTTCTCATCGCTAACGTAAGATGACTGCTTTTCGTTTTAATTCCTGCAGCTTGTTCAATCGTTTTCATCCGTCCATCCCAGCTTCCTATAGCTCCCACAGCAATCGTTGGGTGAGCCACTTGCTTGATGTCCTTTTCTTGGATAAGTTTGATCTCTTTTTGGCGATCTTTGTTTTTCAACGTACGGTATACTTTGATAGCTGCTTCTAATTCAGCTGCATCCGGTGAATTAGGAATGACAATGTCTGTCTGTTCTTTCTGATCACCTGTTTGAATAAAAGGTGATGGAAAGCTATCTAATGTGAAATCTTTCGTCTTGATTCCTTTGAATGTAAGTTCACTTTCAGGATACACTTTTAGCCAATTGGCAGGTGTCTCTTGGTTGATACACACGCCTTCTTTTAAAACACCATAAAATGTGACCTGAATGCGATGAGTACCTTTTTTCAATTGTGCTTTGTTCAACTTGACTTGAATCGACTTCTTCTGGTTTTTCCCTGATACAGGGATGGTCTTTTCGATCTCTCCATCAATCATAACAGTGAATGAGGAAGGTGAAATCAATAATGGTGAAGCCTCTATATTGAACGTCAATGTGCTTGACTCTGTTTTTTCCTGATCCACTTGATAGGTAAATTCAGTGCGGTCTTCTTGTCCATATAAGGTCACTACGTCTTCTGATAGATGCTGCGTTTTTGTTTTATTTTCTTTTGAAGAATGAATCCACTCATCTTTGACTTGAACTCGGTTGGATTGCGCCATTGCTTGACCTGCCATGAAAAAAGGCTGGATCGCTAAGGATAATCCTAATATATAAATCAACCATTTTAACGATTTCAATATGTCACCCGCTTTTCTTTTGTTGTTGATTGTAACGCTCGGTTTTGTACCATTTCACTTCTTGTTTCAATAATCGGCTTTTCGCCTCTACACATAAGGAGTACACAACAAGCGCAATCCATACTTGGGAATAGGTAAAGTACATGAGAACGACAATGAGAATGTTTTGTTTGGTCAGCTCTGTTTTCTCTATGCTTAACGTAATCATCACTTCTGTTAAAAAGAGGAAGAAGGCTAACCCCCATAGGATGAGTGCCACAGCTCCCACAGATAAGTGAAGATCAACGAATAAGTTTACAATAAAAATGCCATTGGAGAGCAGTACACCAAAGAAAAATAGGAAATACGTAAAGAAAAAATAAAATAAATCGAAAATCATTCGTTTTCGTTTTAATTTCATAAACTGTCTTAAAAATTTGAGCACAACATATTGGTTGCCTCTAGCCCAGCGTGTTCTCTGCCGCCACCAGACTTTCCATGTTTCAGGCTCTTGTTCCCATGTAATCGCAGCAGGAAAGAACCGAATCACATAGCCCAGATTATACACACGAATTGTTAATTCAGTGTCTTCAGCTAGTGCATGGACATCCCAGCCGCCAAGCTCTTCTAAAATGTGCCGGCGGATCGCAAAGTTGGTGCCTGGTATCGTCGCAATGCCAAACCATTTCCATCTCCCGCCTTGCGCCATCCACTGGAAGCAGATCGTTTCTATGTTAATGAATTTTGTCAGGAGGTTTTTGGCTGCATTGATGACCCTGAATTTCCCGACAACAGCACCTGCTTTAGGATCATTCAATAATCCAAGAACCAAATGGTAGACGGCTTTCTTTTCAGGCATATTATCTGCATCGTATACACAAATAACGTCTCCTGTCGAAGCCTTCAAGCCTTCATTCAGTGCAGTAGATTTCCCCTTCCCTGCAAATGGTGGTTTTGTTTCAATCATATGAACATGATCGTATTGCTCACTAAATGATTGCACAATCTCCCCTGTACGATCAGAGGAATTGTCATTAATCACAATGATTTCAAGAAGGTGTTTGGGATAGGATAACTGGACCATAGCTTTTAGCGTCTGCCGAATGACTACTTCTTCATTATGTGCTGGAATGAGAATGCTGACGGTCGGCAGATCTTTCCCTTGTTTCGTCCATTTAGGCAGCACTTTTTCGTAAGTTAAATAGTGCTGAAAGCCTCCCTGCATCAGAAACATATGATATAGGAGCATGATCCAAATCAGTATTAATGATAGGTAAAATAAGATATCAGCCACCTGATTTTCTCTCCTTAAAGATCCGTTTTTTCATCGTCAGCCTTAAATACAATGTGTAAAAAGCAAATGCCACAATAAAGAGCAGAACCACCATTGTGAGTATTCGAAGCATATTTTCCATCCCGCTTCGTTTGTGTGTTTTTGGTTCAGCTATATTGGATTGCTCTATTTGAATATGTCCATTTCCTGTTGTTTTGATCTGGACATGCGGGGTTTCAACAGTCTGTTTTGTTTTCTTTAAATCTAGCCATTCACTAGAAGGGATCGCATCCATTTGTGTGATTACATCTTGCAGCCCATCTATCCCCGCTTCCACATCATAGGACAGCCCAATGGCGGCGGATTGGATATGCTGCATGGATTGAATTGTTTGCTCTGTCAGTATGTTTGCACCTTCTTGGTCAGACGCTGTATCTATAGACTGTTCAGGATATAAAGTCATGCCATGAAGCATGGCGGGTGTCGACAAAAATGGTGATTCACTACTTGATTTCCATGTACGGTCTGAGAGCTGCACCTGTCCAAATAGACTGGACATATGGCGGGAAATCACTTCATAGCCTTGCAGGGAAATGGCGTCATTTGGCACTTCAAATGCAAGCGGATATAACCCCTGCTGCGCGAGCAGTTCAATGCCTTTTGTCAGCTTTTCTTCTGTATAGATGGCTTCTTGATGTTGATTGGATTTGATATACGCATTAAAATCTTTTTCATTTGGAAAAAAGCTTTTGTTCAGCTGTTGATCAGCTTTCTCTGGTTCATTTGACGTAACGGGCTGATCGTACTTTACATCCCAGAATTCAAAGCCTTTCCCCGACTCCTCCGTTCGATACGTACGGCTAAACCCATGAAGAACGACACTAGCTCCATTGCTTTGCAATTGTGTTAACACGTGGACAAGTTTAGGCCGGTCACTGAGCGTCACTTCATCCCCTGTTGCTGGATCAATCCATATAGGGGTCACCGCCAGCAGAAAAGGGATATGGCGAGCTGTTACGTATCGTCCAAGTTCAAGTAACTTCTTCTCATCCGTGACGGGGTTAATCTCCCCAATTTGTAAGTACTTTGTCTTCGTCTGACTAGAAGCCGGCAGGAGAAGACTTTCAAGCACCTCTGCAAGCAGCTTGTCGTGCTGAAGGATATTTAGCATTCCGATATATGCCGCACCTTCTTTTGTTTGAATCACAAATGGCTGCTCAGCTTGATTTTTCTTCAATAAGAATGTACGTTGCAGATCTGTCCCTTGAACCGTCTGAGCTGTGATTCCTCTCTCTAGCTGACGGTATTCTTGATCATCAGTATCTTTGATTTGACTGATGTGATCTTGTTTGTGAAAAGTAAGCTTGGAGAATGGGCGAAGCTGTTCCGCATTGTGTCCTATTGCAATTAAGCGTTTTGATTCGTTTATGAGACGTACGGTTTGTGCTTTCAACGTTTTCTTTTCTTCACCTATATAGATAACTTGCTGAAAGTTATTGAGGTTCTTTTCAGTGATTTGTTCATCAGATAAAATGGTTGTTCGTGTGGAAAAATGCCCCACAAGTACATCAAGCATATGAACAGTTGGCGTTGCCTCACCCGATTGTGTGGAATAGACGATGAGGGTCCTGGACTCTTTCTCAAGTGCACCGGCTGATGAATTGTCTTTGATCGAAAGCATAGAGAAAAGAACGATTAACAAACAACATTTCGTCAAAACATTAAAGTTCATTCATCATCATCTCGTTTTCTAGTTCTTCTAAAAATTGCTCTGGTGTCCGATAGTCCGAGCTGCTTGTTAAATGACAGACATGAAAGGTTAAGGTCACTTCACGACCATTTAGCAGGACATGCGTTTGCAGTTTATCCTTTAGCTTTTCAAGAACGATCGAGACGTTTTCTGCAGGTGTGTGAGTGAGCAGCAGCCCGATTCGTTCTTCGGATAATCGAAATTTCTTATCCGTTTCTCTCACACTTTCGCGTATCTTCATACTGAGTTGCTGGAAAAGATGCTGCATTTCTTTTTCTCCATATAATGTTTTGAATTCAGCTGAGTAGTGCATATGAAGAAGGATAAAGACGAATGGCTGTTTGTATCGTTCTGCTCGTTTCATTTCCTCAGACAACTCGAGTCTCATCCGCTCTGCATTGTCAAATCCTGTGGTTGAGTCAATCGCTACAAATTGTTTGATGGCCCTCTTTTGTTGGTCAATGGTGTGACGCATCGTTTTTATTCGCTCATGTACGTTTCCAGCAGAAATAGCAAAAAAGAGAAGCGCCACGCCCCATATCACGACATCTTGCAAGGTTTGATGAGAAAAGAGGGAATTTGTGTGACCAAGCTCTGTAAAGAACATCCCGCTTCCTATAAAGAACAAAATCAACAAAGTAAAAACCAATGCTGGCAAAATACCAAATAAAATGCCGCATCCTATCACGACAAATGTGAGTGTGATGATCATGACACTCTCCGCATCACGTCCATTCAAGTAGCCCATAAATAAAATGAGTCCCGCAAACGTGAGGAGCACCGTATAATACGTGCGATAGGTGTTACTGAATAACCTTTTCATTTAGAAGCTCCCTTTCTGCAATTAGAGGCAATAAATTATCAAATGAGTGTGTATCTTTTTCGTTCATATAGCCTCCGTAATAAGGCTTGAGAGGATCTTGGATTTGCAGCTCTTTCATTCGGTGATAGATGTCTTTTGCAAAATCATCTTCTCCTTGTTTGAGTGCATAGAAGATCACCAGTGCATAGACTGAAGGCGATTCATACGTCACTGCTGGCTGTAATGTGCTCAGTTTATATCGTCCATACAGTTTTCCTTCCTTTTGGAAGTTGGTTTTCAGCCATTTCATGATGACTTTTGTATCAACCTGTGCACGTTCGGCATAAAGAGCCGTATAAAGCTGGTCGATCAAGTTGATTTCCTGATCAAATGAGTAGACTTTCTTCGCTATGTCATAGGATTTTGGAAAAAATCCTTTTTGTCTCGGTGCATTTTTTAGAATGGCCAATTGGTTGTTCATCATTTGTTCTGTGAATAGGTGGAGGGATACTAGTTCTTTGATTGCTTTTGGGTCAAGATATGAAAGTGTGATTGTGTGTGAAGTTTGCTTTGTCGATGCATCATAGTAGTCGGTCAACATACCCTTGAACATGTTTTTGTCTTTTAACGCTTTTGCGATTTTTTTGGCTGTGGTTTGATACACTGACTTCTGCCACAATTGATCTGCTTTTTGAAGTGCTGTTACTACACGTAAGTCATCAACTAAAGCATTGACTTTGCTTTTTTGATGAGATTCGATTTGCCAGCTAAGAAGATCATGTTCCAGTAAGAATTGAGTGCGCAGGACGTCTACCTGTTGATCAAAAGATGTTTGATCTTTTTTTCTAACAAGATAATCCATCCAAAGTCCGAGCGATTCTGATAAGTAAGTAGGCTGCTCCGCAAGCGAGGTCCGAATCATGCCTTGGTCTGTCATTAAGTGGTGAGTCATAAAGTACTCTCCTGACAATACTGGCTTTGCAGGTTCTGGTTGAGCTGTATGTTGCTGCTGTTTCCAGGTACATCCGCCTAGTAGAATGACAATGAGTATAGCGATAGCTGTACGATGTATGGGTGTATCCATTCGTGTCCCCTTTCAATCCTTGTTCTCTCTAAGCATCTAACGATTTATTATAGAGCGTTTCTGTTTAAATGAAAATAAATATTTTATACCAAATTACGAGTCTTTTCGCTTACATATTCCCATTTACAGAAAAACAACATGCCAAAATACTCGAACAAACAAAAAACCCATGCGAATTCACATGGGTTTTTACACAACTATTGATCTAATTTTAGTTTCTTCAATTGTTCTGCAAGTGCGTTATTGATTGGTTCTTCCACTTTCTTTTGTTTCTTCATATATTTAGACACATCGTGCTTACTGGCTCGTTTTTGATTGGATTGTGATTTGCGTTTTTCGAAAACAGACAGTTTCTCTCTATGACCACAAACACAGGCAAATATTTTGCCATCGCCTTCCCCGCGCAGCTCAAGCTTTTTATGACAGTTCGGGCAGCGTGCATTTGTTTTCTTTGCCACATTTTTTCGATGTCCGCATTCTCTATCCTGACAAACAAGCATGGTGCCGTTTTTCCCGTTCACTTTTAACATGAGTTTTCCGCAGTCAGGGCAATGTGTGCCTGTCATGTTGTCATGCTTAAAGGTTTGGTTCGTTTGTTTGATTTCAGATACGGCTTGTTTTGCATATGACTTCATTTCACTCATGAATTGAGAAGCTTTCAATTGGCCTTTCGCAATTTTAGAAAGCTTTTGTTCCCATTCCGCTGTTAACGCAGGTGACTTTAAATCTTCAGGTACTAAAGAAAGCAGCTGCTTCCCTTTCGATGTGATGAAGATGTCTTTGCCTTTTTTCTCAATTAAGAAGCTGTTAAACAGTTTCTCAATGATATCAGCTCGAGTTGCCACTGTCCCCAATCCACCCGTTTCACCAAGGGTTTTCACTAAGTCTTTTTCCTTGTTCTCCATAAATGCAGACGGGTTCTCCATGGCAGATAAAAGGGTCGCTTCGTTAAAACGAGCAGGAGGTTTCGTTTCGCCTTTTGTCTCTTTTAATTGGCGTACGTCAAGTGACTGCCTCTCTGTTAATGCCGGCAAGTGCTGATCTGCTTCGGCTGATTCCTCGTCTTCATAGGAATCATCGTACACGGCTTTCCAACCGGCTGATTGCACAATTTTTCCTTTCGCTGTGAATGTCTCACTGCCGATCTTGGCGATCACTGTTGTTTCCTCATATTCAAAAGGGGTCATCAGTACAGCGAGGAATCGCTTGGCAATCAGGTCATATAATTTACGCTCTTTATCACTTAATGCACCTGGATACAGCTCTTCCTCGGTTGGAATGATCGCATGGTGATCTGACACTTTGGCATCGTTGACAAAACCTTTATGTGCTTTAATGCCTGATTGTAAAATACGATTCACATGCTGCGCGTAAGGTCTAACGTTCATTCCTTTGAGTCGATCTTTTAATGTGGGAACGATATCTGCCGAAATAAAACGTGAATCTGTACGAGGATATGTGACGAGCTTATGCTGCTCATACAGGCGCTGAAGTGTAGACAGTGTTTCTTTTGCTGAAAAACCGTAGCGTTTATGGGCATCACGCTGCAATTCTGTCAGGTCATACAATCCTGGAGCAAAGGATTTTTTCGCTGTTTTTTTCAGTGCATCAATCACTGCAGGTTTTCCTTTACAGGCTGCCAAGCGCTCCTTCACTACATCCTCTTGGAATGTACGGTTTTGTTTTGTCTTTGCATCCTGCCAAGTCAGCGTCAGTCCATCTACTTGTGCAGTCAGCCCAAAGAACAGCTTCGGCTGGAATTGCTGAATGTCTTCCTCTCGCTTGGCGATCATAGCAATCGTTGGCGTTTGCACACGTCCACAGGATAACTGCGCATTGAACTTCGTTGTCAGCGCTCTTGTTGCGTTGATCCCTACAATCCAGTCGGCCTCTGCACGCGCAACCGCCGAGCGATACAGGTTATCATACTCTCTGCCGTCTTTTAATCGTTTGAACCCTTCTTGAATGGCTTTGTCTGTAACAGACGAAATCCATAGACGTTTTAGAGGCTTTTTCACATGGGCTTTTTCAAGAATCCACCTTGCAACAAGCTCCCCTTCACGTCCAGCATCTGTTGCGATGACAATGTCTTTTACATCTTTTCTCGCCAGCTGCGCTTTGACCGCTTGGTACTGTTTCCCTGTCTTTTTCATCACGACAAGCTTGAGTGGTTCTGGAATAATTGGTAAATCCTCTAGGCGCCAGGATTGAAATTCTTTCCCGTAGCCTTCTGGATCAGCCAGTGTCACCAAGTGGCCAAGCGCCCACGTGACAATGTATTGATCTCCTTCTAAGAAACCATTTCCTTTTTTATGACACTTCAGCACACGTGCAAGGTCACGTCCTACCGAAGGTTTCTCTGCTAATACAACTGTTTTTGACACTAGATTTCACATCTCTTTCTTCTATCCATCCTTTTATTATAGCAGACGTGGAGATGTGGTTCTAATGACGGATTATTTCTTCAAGCGTTTAATGATTTCGTTTGTGACCTCTTGTGTTTGATAAGCTCCGCCGATGTCTGCCGTTAAAAAGCCGTCTGCTGTGACAGATTCAATCGTATCGAGAAGGTGTGTGCCTAATTCTTCCTCTCCGAAATGATCAAGCATGAGTTTAGCGGTCCAGATTTGTCCGATAGGGTTTGCGATCCCTTTTCCAGCGATATCTGGTGCTGATCCATGTACTGGCTCAAACATGGATGGATATTTGCCATTTACATTGATATTGGCTGCTGGTGCGACACCAATACTACCCATGATAGCGGCACCAAGATCCGTCAAAATGTCACCAAATAAATTGCTGGCAACAATCACATCGAATTTCTCTGGTCTTGTGACAAAGAAGGCTGAGAGCGCATCAATGTGCTGAGAATCTGCCGCCACATTAGGGTAGTCCTTTGAGACGTCTTGAAACACTTCATCCCAAAATGGCATGGTATGCACGATGCCGTTTGACTTTGTTGCACTTGTTACATGGTTTCGTCTCTTTTCTGCTAATTGAAAAGCAAAACGAATCGCACGTTCTGTCCCTTTTCTAGAGAAGACGGCATTTTGAATCGCAAGCTGATCCTCCCCTTGATAAATCCGGCCCCCAATTTCACTATATTCGCCTTCTCCATTTTCTCTTACAACTAGTAGATCGAAATCTTTTGGCTGAGCAAGCGGAGAACGGATGCCGCTCAGCTGTTTTGCAGGTCTAACGTTAATCACCTGTTCAAATTCCCGTCTAATTTTTATGAGCAGTCCCCAAAGCGAGATATGATCAGGCACTAAGTTGGCATCACCGACAGCCCCTAAGAAAATACTGTCAAAGGCTTTCAATTGTTCCAATCCATCCTTTGGCATCATCTCGCCATGCTCTAAATAGTATTCGCAGCTCCACGGAAAATCCTGAAAAGAAAAAGTCAGACCGCCATGCACCTCTGATATCGCTTTCAAAACACGTACTGCTTCTGGTACAACTTCTTTTCCTACCCCATCACCAGGTATCGTCGCAATCGAAAAGTGTTTCATTGTATTCTCCCCCTTATGAATGGTCGACCGTCGACCGATTAAGTTGAGTTTACTAAAGAGTTCATGTTCTTTCAATAAACAAAAAGACGCTTTTTGATCAAAGCGCCTTTTTGTTCTGCAACTGTAATGGGACTGGCTGTTTTTTTCTACCTGCTCCTTTTTTATCTGAAAGAAGCAATCCTCCTAAAGTCAGAGCTGTTCCGAGCAGTGACATGAAGGTCAATCTCTCATGGAGAACGATCATTGAAATGACCATCGTGATGATTGGAACGCCATAAATGTAGATACTCGATTTCACCACACCGATCGTCTTCACGGAAAAGCTCCATGTCAGAAAACAAATAGCAGATGCAAAGACGCCTAAAAACAGCAAGTGGAAGGCAAACGATGGATTCGTCAACCGCTCCAAGTCTAAACGAATCTTAAAATGCCAGATCAGTGGAATCATCCATAAAAGCCCGTAAAAGAAGACACGTCTTGTCACCTGAATAATATGGTAGCCATATTGATTGATCATTTTCGATAAAATGGAATAAAATGCCCAGACAATGGTAGCCATAAATGCTAAAGCATCGCCGAGTGGATTCAATTGGAATGTCGTCATCCCGTTCAAGCTAATCAGCACAATTCCCGTCATCGCAATGAAAAAACCGATAAAAAACCGGCTATGTAGCGGCTCATCTTTTAATAAAAAATAAGACAATAGAAAAGAGAAGAATGGGACAACGGAGCTGATAACACCTGCATTCGAAGCGAACGTATAGGTAAGTGCAACATTTTCTAAAAAATAGTATAAGACCACACCGCATAACCCTGCGAGCGCAAACATCCCTTCATGCTTTCTATACTGCACCTTCATGGTGACTGGATAAATGATCATCAGGGCAAGGTACCCAAGGAAAAAACGAAAAAATAAAATCTCTGTTGGAGAAAAAGCCGTTAATAATATTTTGGTTGATATAAAGGTAGATCCCCATAAAAAAATGGTGAGCATGGCTGCTAGATGACCAAGAAGCTGTTTATTTTTCATTTTGCTGTTACCTGCTTTGCAAAAATTTGCTGATACTGCCCTGGCGTAAGCCCAATAAATTCCGAAAAGAAATGAGTCAAATGACTTTGATCAGAAAATCCAGCGGCAGCAGCTACATCTATTGGCTTCATTCCTTGGGCGAGAAGTTCCTTCGCATAGTTCACCCTGATTGTCTGTAAATAACGATACGGCGTAATTCCTCTGAACTTTGTAAAAGCACGCAGCAATGAATATTTGTTCATGGACACAAGCTCACCTAAGTCATCTAACGATATATTTTCCGTGAGATGTGTTTCAATATATTGCTGTACGTCTTGGACTTTTTGTTCATTGGCATTGGCTGCTGATGCTTTTTCCTCTGGTGTATCAGAATAGGTTTCGATCAACTGCTTCATCAAAAAGTAAAAGGCTTCCTGTTTATTCAAAGCAGGAGCTTCTTCTGTGATCATTTGATGAAGATCATATAATTGCTTTGCTAGTTCACTTTGTGAAACCACAGGGGCTTTAAAATGCGGCTTGTGCTGAAAGACCTTCTCCAGCACCTCTGGTTCAATATTTAAGCTGCGATAATCTAGCGGCATGTGATCAAATTGTTCACATGCGTGGTTATCGTACGGATTGAAAAGAAGGATATCTCCTTTTTCAATGATGTATTCTTGATTTTGGCAGAACATTCGTCTTTGACCGCCTTCAATAAATCCAATCACATAGTATGGATGAAAATGTTTTGGGAACTTTTTGATGATGGCATGAAAGCGATACGCCTCTATTTGCAAGTCCTGGTCAAAATGGACTGTTCGTTCCTCTAGTATTCTCATGTCGATCCCCTCTTTTCACTGAGCTGATCATTAGTGTAGCACACCCTTTTTCTCTTGGATTGTACGATATTGACTTTTCGATGCAGGCTTGCCTAGAGGGAAGAACTTGGATAACATGAGACAAAAGATGATGTACAAAAGAGGGAATGATGGGATGAATTCATTCGAGATGGAAAGACCAGCACCGTATCACATGCAATTTTATGAACAGCTGAAGCAAATGATTTTTGATGGCCAGTTTCAGCCAGGAGAGCGCATCAATGAAACACAGCTTGCCAAACAATTTGGCGTAAGCCGATCACCGGTCAGAGAGGCGATGAGGCTGTTAGAAAAAGACGAGCTTTTAATCGCGGATCATCGATCAGGCTATTCCGTCTATACGTTAACAGAGCGGGATGTCGAGGAACTCTATCAAGTCCGAATGGCTTTAGAAACGCTTGCCGTTAAGCTTGCCTGCAAAGAAGCCACAGATAGAGAAATAGATGACATTGAACAGGTGCTCACGAAGGCAGACGAAGCGATCAAACAGCAGCTGCCATCTCAGGATATCGTTCAGTTACACGAAGCGTTTCATCAAACAATCATACAAGCCAGTCACAATCACCGTTTATCTAAACAATTAAATCACGTGAATGCGCTCATTCATTATTGCCGCATCTTTCATTTTAGCGGCGGGCCTCGGGCCGAGACGATTCAAAAAGAGCATACGGCCATTTTCACTCAAATAAAAGAACGCCGGGCTGCGGCAGCCGTTCAGGCGATGACAGACCACCTCATACATGATGTGGCGCATTTAAAGCAAGTACTCTCTGAAACAACCGAAAAGTAACGCGTGTCATTTCCCATTTTTTAAGCATTCGTTGAACATATTTTGAATTTTTCGTAGATTATCGCATGTTCAGGCGATCTTTCGTTTATATTA
Organism: Bacillus sp. FSL K6-3176; assembly: GCF_038003325.1. NCBI lineage: Bacteria > Bacillati > Bacillota > Bacilli > Caryophanales > Bacillaceae > Bacillus > Bacillus sp. FSL K6-3176. Next base: position 483,305 of record NZ_JBBOOX010000001.1, on the reverse strand, counting down.
GAAGATGAGAAACTAGCTTTTATACAGGAGGATTTGTATATGCATACAAGTATCAGCCGTCTGAGACAGGCGGGTTTTATTGAGGGTATGTCTCTTTTAACCCTTCTTTTAATTGCCATGCCTCTAAAATATTTTGCGGATATTCCGATGGCGGTCACCATTGTGGGCTCTCTTCATGGCGCATTGTTTGTGATCTATATGCTCATTTTGGCATATGTGACCTTTAAAGTTCGCTGGCATTTGAAATGGTCCATCGCCGGATTCTTTGCGGCATTCATTCCTTTCGGCAACTTCGCCTATGACAAGGTGCTTCGCCAGTATGATACAAAAGCTTAATCAAAAAGGGCTAAAACGACATTCGTTTTAGCCCTTTTTCTACACGCTGACGTATTTTTTAAATCGATGCATATTTCACAATGGCTGCTTGACGTGTCATTTCGTGATATGCCACCCATAATTCATCACCTGGCAAGACGCTAGTGATCGGATCGATTGGCTGTTTCACTTCATACATCACGCCTTCTCTCTCAATCTGAATGATCGCTAACGGCTGGTTGCCGATGACACCGGAAAATGTGACATGGGTCACTTTTGCACTTCCTTGTTTCTCTTGCATAAGACTGATTTCTTTATCCAGCTCTTCTTGTTTTGTCTGCATCGTGATTTGAGTTCCTGGCGCGACCTCCATATGATCAGGGATGAATTGGCTGACCGTTTTTGTGATGGATTGATCTCCGCTAGAAACCGTCACATCCAGCATAATAGGCTTCTGATCATGAATTGTGACTGGATATTGCTTCACCCGTTGGATCGTTCCTGTCAATGTCACGTCTTTCCCCGAACGATTCCGCACTTCATGCCCATAGGCTGCCATTTTCAGCTGACCACTGATGTCGACGAGATCGGCTTTTTCTCCTGTTCTAAATTCAAAACCAGCGGCTTGAATCATCGGAATGGTATACCTTTTCTGATCTGCTTCAAATGTAAGTGATAAGACGGTGCCTCGTCCTACGGTTCCATATGATTCTATGTTTCTTAAAATAGCGCCTTTGATGAACTTTGGCTCGCTTGGCTGCGAGAAGTCACCTTCTTTTAAGAGCATCGCTTTTTTCTTTTTCGGATTGTAGAGAATGGCGATACGCTGACCCGGTTGCGGTATCTGAGTATAGGATACAACCGTTTTAACCGCCTTTTCGATATTTTTCCCATCATATTGAAATTGAAGTTGCATGTTGACCAGCGGCTTTTCGTTGATGTAGGTACCCGTTTCTTTGACTGATACAATATTGGCTTCTAATGTGACACTGTCTTTTATCTTGTTCTTTCTCACAAGCCTCAAAATCGGTGGCAGGAAGATCGCTAGCACAAATAACAACAGTGGGATAAAGAGCCATATCGCCCAGTTGAGAATAAGTGGTCCGCCCTTCATGACATATTGCATAAAGGTGTCAACAGACGTTTGGTGGGCTGGACTGGCATTTTCGATTGAGATGACCTTTTGCAAAGGAAATTCCTTTAGCTGTTTGCTTTTCGCCTCAAATGCCCCCGTTAATTGGTTGCCAAGTGAATAATAGAGCCAATTGCTCTTCACATTTTTATGAAAAGAGAGATCTTCTTTTTGTAAAGTTTCATATGACAACGACTGAGACAGCTTGCTGGCAGACGTCGCCTTATTCGTGCGATGATTATAAATATAACCAGTTAGCTTGCCTTGTGCTTCGTCCTTTGCTGTAGAGCCTAAAAGAAGAACTTCTTCTTCATTCAGCTGGTAGATAAAGGTTTGGTACATCGGTTTTGGTGTTGGGACGACTTCCCCAAGCCTTCCCTCTGCATCCACTTTCCTTGGTCTTTTTGGATAGTTGGATTCGACAGCGACAGCAACGTTTTGTGATGATCCGATCGTTTTTTTCAGTTGCTGCACGACTTTATCTTCAATGAGGCTAAACGGTTCTGCACTTTTGGAGACATAGACCCCAAGCTGATGCTTCTCGTTTGAGATTCCGCTGACATACGCCTTCTGGTCATTTTTCAAAGTCAATTCAAACATAGGGAATGGGGTCTGCCCTCTAAAAGAATTCATGACGACATCGATGGAAACAGGTCTTGCTGGCAGCTTCAGCTCGCTGAGATTGTGGACATGAAACTGACCATTCTTTAGCTCACCGAGGACCGCAGCAGCGCCTTCCATTTCTCCTGTAAACACGAGACGTCCATTCCATTGATATGTATTCGTTTTTAAAAATGAGGGAATCTGTAAGTTTTGCTTGACGAGTTCTTTCTTTGCTCCGCTTGGAGACAGTTTTTCGATCAACAGCTGATCGTCTTTATTTTTTAAAGCAAGTAAGAGATGGTTCCCTTGAATAGATGGCAGCATTTCATTAAACGTATCGCTTTCCGTTATCCATTCACTGATTCTTTTTCCTGATTGAGGATCATACATTGCAAAATGGAGCTGCTGGTTTTTTGATACAGCACTCACCACTCGTTTCCCTTCATCGAATGTAAATATTTGTTTGACGTCATATTGCGTCGCTTTCCCTGCGGATAAATCATCTTGGTAATGGTTCCACACCAAAATACTAAGAATGATTGCTGGAATAAAGAAGACAATATACCTGAGGAAAATCACTGGTATTCTTTTCACTTGATCGCTTCCTTTCATGGAGTTCCTTTTTCTTATACGTCAGTGCAGCGAGAATGTTTCATGCTAGAAGAATACCATTCCAACTTTCTAAATCCATATTTTACATATTTGATTGTTTACGATAAAATCCAATCAGATTCAAAAAAAGGATGTTATCTCAATGGATAAGCTATCATCGATCATTCTAGCGGCTTGGCTGCGTGTTCCCCGTTGGTTCAAGCAAGGGGTGCTCGTATCTATGACCATTTTCTTTTTTTATATGTGCTTTGTAAAGGGGCTGACTAGCTGGTACACCTTGCCGCCTGTCACTTTGCTCGCATGCGCCATTTGTTCCTTTTTCATCTGGATGGTGTGGCTAAACAGTCAAAAAAACAAGTGAAAAGGAGAATTTCATGAAAGAATCCATCTTTTATTTTGCTATCTCTTTTGTTCTTCAATGGGTTTGGTTTGGGGTTGTGCATCCAGATAGAGGCGTGACACTGCTGGACATGTTGATCTTCTCTATTTTGTTTACGGTGATGTTCTTTTTTATTGGCCGGATTTGGAGGTATCAGAAGAAAGGGCGAAGGGAGTGATGATGAAGCATTTCCTCTTTCTGTCGATGAGTGTTCGTTGTTCTATTGTTGACGGCGAATCTTTTTGAAGGGGATGTCATGCGGATGGTATCCGCTTTTAACCTAAAAAGGCTGCCAAATAGATGGCAGCCCGTTTCTTACTCTTTTCATGCAAATAAATAATCAATGTTTAATCTCCGTCACGGAGTGTATGAATTAAGATTCGATCATATCAGTGTGTCATATGTGTTCCGAGTGAACCTACGTTTGAAAGTAAACGCCATGGAAGTTCTGGATAACAAGACAACGAAAGCCCTACCTCTCATTCGTCCTTACGGCTCCGAAGCCGTGCCAGTGTGAATTGTAAATCAAAACGTCTTTTTTCCATTCTTCCGCTTTTATAGGGGGCGGTTGCAGAAGGAAAAGAATAAGTTTGTTCGCTTTGACAGCGTCTCGTTCTTATCAAGTAGAAGCTCTATTGCTTCTCATTATGTCATAGAAAAAAGAAAGTTTACTTTCTTTATTTATTTGCTATTTCAACACTTAATATAAAACTATAACACGTTCCCCCAACTTACGCAAGTGTTAAAGTGATAATTCTGCTGGTGTCCGGTTTCCTTCGTTCATATAACGAATGGAGGTTGGGTCAATCTTAAGGATCACTAGGTTTGGATCATCTTTTCCTTTAAACCATTTCTCCATCTCATCAGACCAAAGGCGGTCGATCAGTTCTGGATCATCAGTTAATGTGGCTTTACCTGCAATTTCTGCATATGTGTCCCCAAATCCTTCACCTGAATAACCAATGAGAATATGAACATTCGGATTTTTTTCAATCTCATCAGCTTTATGTGTTTCTTTGCTTGTTGGTGTATATAATGTCAGCCCTTCATGAAAAAAAGTCATATAGCGGGTATGCGGCTTATCTTGTTCAACAGTCGCCAATGTTCCAACTTTTTGTTCGTCTAATAAGTTCATTACCTTTTGCTTTAACTCTTCTTGTGACATGTATCTTCACTCCTTCAAAATGTCATCCGTACTCTTAGGTTTCCACGACAATCCATTCATTAAACAAAGAAATGTGTTTTTCATAAAAAGACATCTTCTAGCTGATGCTATAAAAAACGGACACATTGAAAGGGGAAGTTGAACATGCATCATGAAACGATGTTCCATTTGAGTTCACTTGTTATTGCAGCGGTTGTTGTGGGCATTATCATATGGTCTGTCTCATCTGTACAGAAGAATCGGAAGAAATACTAAATACACCGCCCAATCAAAGCTGGGCGGCGTGTTTATTGATCATGTATTCATAAAGGAACCGCCGTTGACGTGAAGTGTCTGTCCCGTCATATAAGACGATTCGTCCGAAGCAAGCAGTACATAGCAGCCTACATGCTCCACAGGCTGTCCTGGTCTTCCCATTGGCGTCTCGGCCCCGAAGCTTTCGACACTGTCTTCATCAAATGTAGATGGAATGAGCGGCGTCCAAATTGGGCCGGGCGCTACACCGTTTACCCGAATACCATCTTTCACAAGCGACTGTGCCATAGAACGAGTAAAGCCGTTGATGGCCCCTTTTGTCGCCGTATAATCAATGAGCACTTTGTTGCCTCGATACGGGTTAATAGATGTTGTATTAATAATGGAACTTCCCGGTTTTAAGTAATCGAGTGCCTTCTTCGTAAAATAAAAATAAGAATAGAAATTGGTTCTAAAGGTTTGGTGAAGCTGTTCACTAGAAATATCTTGAATACGTTCTTTCGGATGCTGTTCGGCCGCATTATTGACTAATATGTCCAGCTTCCCAAAGGCTTCAACTGTCTTTTCTACCGCTTTCTCGCAAAAGGCTTCGTCCCCGACATCCCCTGCAATCGTTAAACATTTAACGCCCTCCTGTTCTACACGTTTTTGCGTATCTTCTGCATCCTCATGTTCATTTAAGTATACGATCGCGACATGAGCTCCTTCTTTGGCATACGCAACAGAAACGGCACGTCCAATTCCGCTGTCTCCACCTGTAATCAGCGCTACTTTTCCTTTTAGCTTACCAGACCCTTTATACGATTCATTCTCATAGATCGGCGCAGGATTCATTTCTCTTTCACTGCCCGGCTGCTGATCCTGCGTTTGGCGCGGAATGCCATTTGTTAAGTATTCACGTAAATCCATGTGTAAGCTCCTCCTTGATTTGTTGATGTATCCTTTCATTACCACTTCATTTTTTTACTCAAACATCCCTATGCGTCATCAATGCGTTTTGAAAACTGACAGGTTTCAGGATGGGAAAAATCGGTTACATACACATAAAAAAGGAGCGTTATCACATGCTATCAACCATTTCTAAAACCTTTAGCAGACCAAAAGGCTGGCTCGGAAGCATCGCAGGTTTTATTATGGCAAATGAAAATAAGGCACTGAATCAATGGGCGATCCAGCATTTAGATTTATCAGATGGTGAAAACATTTTGGAAATAGGCTACGGCCCCGGCTATAGCATCAAACATATGCTCAAGCATTATGACGATCTTCACATTGATGGACTAGATGCTTCTTCAACTATGAAGGAACAGGCGCATTCGCGTATAAAGAAACGATCCAAAGAGAAGCAGGTCCGGCTGTATGTCGGGAAAATTGAAAAAACGCGCCTCCCGGCAGATCAGTATGACAAAGTACTTTCTGTTAACAATTATACGATTTGGGATGACCCAAAGGCTGGCGCACTCAACCTTTATCACACCTTGAAACCGGGCGGAACACTCGTCATTGTGATGCAACCAAGAGAAAAAGGAGCGGACGCCAATCGAACAAAAGAAATGGGCGAAAGCATCCTCAATGACTTAGAATTTGCTGGATTTGATCAGTTTTCTGTTGAATATGAGGAGATTCGTCCCACCCTCGCTGTCTGTGTCACAGCAAAAAAGCCGAGAAGCGAATAAGCTCTCGGCTTTTTCTTACCATTTTGCCTCTTTGACAAATTGATAAAAAAGTTGATGTAATTTCTGTTCAATCTCTTCCTTTGTTCCTTGTCCATAAAGCGCCATGCTTTCTTCACTTTCAATGATGGATGAACTGATCAGGCTAAACATTTCAGACCCTTCTTTGCCAAGCTCTAGCGGCGCCAGCATGAGGAGCATTCTGGACATGAGCTGCTGCCCGCCATCCATGCTTTTGATCTCGTATGCCTCATCAAGATCATAGATATGAAAGACCGGTTTCTTAATGAGATCATGCTTTAAGTGAAAAAGAGCAAACTCGGTTCCTGGAATGCCTAAACCACCTTGCTGCTCACGCTCAAGTAAACCGGCTGTCACTTCGTCTGCACGTTCTAAATAGCCTTGACTTTCAACCTGACGCATCAGCGCTCTCATTGTTGACTCATGCTGCTCCGTCGTCTTCTTTTTTTCGATTGTAAAATGGGACAAGATGCTGCGAATCACTGACATATAATTCGTGATTTGCTCTGCCATCCCTATCATATCAACCGTTTCCTCCACCGATTCTTTTGCAGATTCCTGTGCTCTTTTTTTCTCAATCAGATAAGGAATTTTTCGTTTAATATGTGACTTGACCCGCACTGCGTCATCCTCGTTTAAGAGCGGGCTGACCATAATGTAATCAATATGCTCATATGGGATCGGAACGGTTGATACGATCATGTCATAGCTCGCAGCGTCGATTTCCTTTAACTCCATTAAGGAAGATAGATCGAATTTGGCGATCTCAGGCAATTCTTTTTTCAATCGTGATGCGAGCATTTTGGACGAACCGATGCCGCTTGAGCAAACGACCAATGCATGAATCTTGGTTTCTTCTTTTTTAATTTCAAGCACCGAACCAAAATGAAGCACGATAAAGGCAATTTCATCCTCTGGAAATTCGATCTCAGGAAAGAAGCGCTCCACACCTTCTTCAATCGCCATGAACAGCAAGAAGTAGTCTTTTTTTATTTGTTGTGTGAGCGGATTGTAAATCCGCATCTTTTCTTTTAATCGGTTCATAGCTGGTTCAAGATGAGACACGAGTCCCTCATACAATGAATCGTTTTCATTTAAATGATAGCCTGTTTTATGAGAAATAAAGTCAATGAGTTTTTTCGTTCTCAGCGCGATATCTAACTCAATCTCATCAATGCGGTATTCTGCCGTAAAGCTTCGATTTGCACTGCGCAAATGGATGGTCATGTATCCAACTTCAGCTTCAGGAATCTCTACATTAAACATGCGTTCTAATGCTCGTGCGATTCTAAGTGAAGATTCAAATTCCTTCGTCCGCTTTAATTCAAGCAATTCATCCTCTTCCATCCGAATGGTTTCACCGATTTGAATGCGTTCAATGGCATAGGTTAAGTGAACGACAAGTGCAATATAGGCACTATCTGACAACGAGAGAGAGAGTCTGTTTTTCAAATGAAAGAGAAGCCTTTCTACCTTGAGCAACTGTCCTCGACTGACTACCCCAAATACCTTTTCAGTCGCTTTCGTTCGATGTTTAATATTCATCTCAATCGTTTCGAGAAATAATTGAATGTCGAGACGGTCAACGATCAGGTTCCCGACAATTTTTCGTTTGGCTTCCTCCGGTCCTTTTAATTCAATACCGTACCCACGCTTGCGGATAAGCAGTAAACCGTAAGGAGCGATCCAGTCCGTCAGTTCATCTAAGTCGTAACTGATGGTCGCATTTGTGACCTGCAAGTCGGCTGCAAGTGTATATAATTTCACCGGTTCTTTTGCTTCAAGTAGGGCACACAGGATTAAGAGCTTCCGTTCATCAGAACTATATTCAATTTGGTCTTCATTTGAAATATGAGACAGAAGCCGCTGTTTGTCTTCCTGTTCACCGACCGCCTTCAAGCCCTTCCCCGGCTGTTTATCAAGTGATAGGTTGTAATTCTTTAAAATAGGTTTAATGGATTTAAGTTCTCTATGAATGGTTCTTGTACTTACTTGAACAGAATCGGCGATCTCACGAATGGTGACATAACGATTTTGCTGAATCATATATTTGATCACTTTCTGTTCTCGTGCCGTTATGTACATGAAATGCCTCCTTCTGCTTAAATAGGTCTATTGTCACACTTTAATATAAAACGCTTTCACTGATCGATGCAACCTGAAGTTGATCTAAATTTGGCACACAGGTTGTGACAAAATGAAAGACTCACACGTTTCTCCAAAAGGAAGGTCCATAATCCTTTTGATGAAATTGAATCGTTTGTTCATGAAATGGCAGTGCGCCCCCGACCTTTAATGAATAGGTAGGATTATAGACGGGAGAGCCAAAGCAATACTCCATCGTCCCTTCCTCCGGCCGAAACATGACGGTTCGCATCGTCCCAAACAGCTCTTCATAATTGTGCACAGTCAGACCAGCAGGGTATTCTGCCTGAAATAGTTCCGTAAGAGACTCGCTTGACGGCTGTTCTTCTAAAGCTTGAATTAACATGTCGTACCTGACAACAGAATGATGTTTCGTCAACCCTTTTGCCGTGTGATCAGCGAGCGGATGGTTCGTAGCCGCAATAAATCCACGCTCCGGCCTTCTCACCTTTTTTTGCCCATCAATCATTTCAATCACAGCCGCCTCTCCCTGCCGGTCAGCAAGCATTAGATGAACATTAGACGCGACGGGCATTTCCTGTACCAAACGGACGGCATCCTCCACCGTTTTACAGGACTCTAGCACAGCACGAATAACATGATATACTTGCAAGCCAGCAACAGCCGGCGGCTTTAAGCCTGGTTCGTTGCCAATAGGCGGACCGCATGCAGAAAATGTCACCGATAGACCATGTTCATTCATCCCATCCGATCGACCAAATAAGATTAATGATGAGCCTGTATGGACTGCTGAGCCCTTCACATGTGTAGATACAAGACGCATATCATCAAACAGCGGAGAAAAATCATAGTTGCGAAGCATCACCGTTTGTTGATTGGCAGCCTCATTTCCCTGCATCACACAATGGGAACAACCTGGCTGAAGATGCGAAGAATAGAAAAAGGTCAAATTGCTTTCATCCATTTGCATTTCATCACAAAATCCCGTGAGTTCTTCCTCTAACTGAGGAAGAAACGGTCGAATCAGCTGCTTCGTTTCCTTCACAGCCTCTTTTAATAACGGTTCTGATTGAATGTATTGTTTTTTAAGCAAAGGGTGCTCCTTCAGCCAGACAGCCTGCTGCTTTCCTATCTCATAAGCTGTTCCTTTCAATTCATGAAAATACGCGCTCATCTCCTGCATGCATACACCTCTTTTGTCTTTGTTTCTTTTATCATATCGAAACAGCCCTTCATTTAAAAGAATGAAAAAAACTGCAATCCCGCGGGATCACAGTTGCTTAGCGGATTGTTGAAACAGCGCTTCTGCCATTGCTTCATATCCTTTGTGGTTCGGATGAAATTGATCAATCGATAAGTATGCGCTTTGATGACCTTCAAATACACCGTAAATATCCACCACTTCTACATGTGGATTCGCAGCAAGCTGGCGAAGGTGATGGTTGTATTGCTTCAGCCATCTCTCGGCGATCGGAATCTCAGGAAAAGGATTATATAAATTCAATAAATATACGCAGTATGGATGATGCTGCCCTCTTTTTATCAGAGCGATTTCTTGAACCATTTTGCTAAAATTCGCCTGACAATGCATAGACGCTTGCAGCAGTGTCTTTTCATCTTCCCCTTTTTCATACTGCAGAACAGCTTGAACAAGATCATTCCCGCAGCCTGTGATGGTGATGATGTCAGCATGAGCAATCGCCCGTCTTACATCAGACCGCTGAAAAAGCTGCAAGATCTCTTCCGTTGTTAACCCTGATTTCGCAAATACGGACAGTTTCACCGGTATATGCAGCTTCTTTTCAAGCTTCGCCGCATATCGCTCCGTAAAACCGCCGCCAAATAAACGTGCCCCCACCCCAACCGTTAAGGAATCTCCAATCGCAACATAGGATCGTCCCACTCTTATCCCTCACTCTCTCCTGCCTTCTCTTATATATACGAAAAAGAAGAGCAAATGCTTGTAGCAGATGGCTTAAAGGCATCCACCTTTTTTTCAAAAGCGCAGGATGGGCGCATTTACAAACACTTTACTTGCGATATCGATCCATTTTTTGTTCAATGGGAGTAGGGTTTTTTTGCTTAAATCGCAGCTTTGAAGCGTTTCAGAAAAATTTACAAACTTTTTATCTTGATTTCAAGACTTTATACCTTGACTTCAAACTATATAGTGATTACAATGAAAATATCAGTTTTTATGTAACTGTGCTTGTTACATCTTTTTCATAGCATTCCAATATGATTAAAGATGCCACATATTCAGTGTATCTTTGGGGTACGCTAAAAAAATCATTGAAACAGGAAGGATTGAATAAACATGGCAAAAGTTTTATACATCACTGCACATCCGCATGATGAAACAGTTTCTTACAGTATGGCTACTGCTAAAGCATTTATCGAATCTTATAAGGAAGCAAATCCAAGTGACGAGGTTGTACATATCGATTTGTACAAAGAAAACATTCCTCACATTGATGCAGATGTATTCGCTGGATGGGGCAAGCTTCAATCTGGTGCTGGCTTCGATACACTTTCAGCTGAAGAGCAAGCGAAAGTTGCTCGCCTAAACGAATTAAGCGATCAATTCGTTTCTGCTGACAAATACGTATTTGTTTCACCACTTTGGAACTTCTCATTCCCACCAGTTCTTAAAGCATACATCGACTCTGTTGCTGTAGCTGGTAAGACATTCAAATACACTGAGCAAGGTCCTGTTGGATTACTAACAGACAAAAAAGCGCTACACATTCAAGCACGTGGCGGATATTACACTGAAGGTCCTGCTGCTGAACTAGAAGCAGGTCACCGTTACCTTGGAACAATTGCAAACTTCTTCGGTATTCCTTCTTTCGAAGGTCTTATTGTTGAAGGTCACAATGCTGAGCCTGCAAAAGCAGAACAAATTAAAGCAGATGCGATCGAACGTGCAAAAGCTTTAGGTAAAACTTTCTAATCATGAACACGCAAAAAGCCAATGATCTTAACGGTCATTGGCTTTTTATTTGTTCAGATGCAAAACCTAATTCTTTTGAAATGCCGCTGGCCGCTTTTTTGACCTGCTCAATTAGATAAGGAAGCCGTTCCTTTTGATAGCCTGCCTCAAACCCCGCAATACTAATGCCTGCTGCCACTTCTCCGTGATGATTGAAAATGGGCGCTCCAATAGCCGCAGTATAGTTTTCAAGCTCTGAATAGCTTAACGTATATCCGCGCCTGTTTGATTCTTCGATCATGTTTCGCAGGACATCTTTATCAGTAATGGTTCCGATCCCGATTTTCCCGAGCTCTACCGAATCAATATAGGCAAGTCTCTCTTCCTCTGGCAAAAAGGAAAGAATACTTCTCGCACAAGCTCCCGCATATAATGGGGATCTTCTTCCGACAGCGGTATAGAGCCGGACAGGCTGCGTTCCTTCCATTTTCTCCACATAAATGGCTTCATCTCCTTCACGAATAATGAGCTGAACAGCCTCACCTACCTCATCACGCAAGTTTTCCATAAAGGGCCTTGCAATTCTACGGATATCGAGGCGGTCGGCGACAAGCTGACCGTATTCAAGGAACATCAATCCTAATCGGTAAACACCTGAAGGATGCTTTTCTAATAACCCCATATCGGCTAACGAGTTGGCCATTCGGTGTACAGATGTTTTGGGCATGCTCGAGAGCTCAATCATGTCATTTAACGTTAATTGTTCGTGAGTGATAAAAAGCCGTAATATCTCCATTGATTTCACAACGGTTTTATTTGTGTTCTGCATGTTTCTCACCTTTTCTAAAACGAAAATGCTTCGAGTTTTAATCTTGCCGTCAGGTCCTTCATTTCTGCTTCTTGTGTGAATAAGGCTTGCTCTGCTTCTTGGCGGTCAATTTGTTGAAACGTGAGATTCGCTCCAGGCATCGCCTGCGCAATGAACGGCAAATCGACTGTTGCCACCTCACCAATACGGGGATATCCACCTGTCGTTTGGCGATCTGCGAGCAGAATAATCGGCTGGCCGTCAGGAGGAATTTGAATAGAGCCAAAAGCAACCGCTTCTGAAATCAATTCAAGCTTTTGCTTTAAACGTATCGGTTCCCCTTTCAATCTGCATCCCATACGATCAGATTGGGGAGTGACCTGATAAGACCGTTCGAAAAAAGCTTGCTGCGATTCTTCCTGAAAATGAGATAGATGTCTGCCTGCCAGCACTCGAATGACTGGTGATTTCCCGAGAGGCAAAAAATGCGCATGATTGACTGTCCAGTCTGGCGCACGTTCCCCTTTGCTTTTTAACATGTGAACGAGGCTCTTCGCCAATGATGACGGTTCTCCAATCGGCAGGACGTCTCCTTTTTCTAGCGGACGCCCTTCAACCCCGCCTATCTTCGCTCTGACGTACGTACTTTTACTTTTCATCACCGGCTCAACATCAAATCCACCGGCTACAGCGAGGTAGGAGCGGCATCCCCTCTTACAAGGGCCAAAGGTGATCGTGCTTCCTGCTCGAATGAAGAGCGGTTTCCATAGAGGCACTTGTTCCCCGTCAATCTCAACCTCCACATCAGCACCGGTCACGGCGATCAGCTGATCCTTCTGACATGTCAACACTGGACCGGGCCCCATTAATGTGATTTCCAGCACCGCTTCGTTTTCTTGATTCCCGGTGAGGATGTTGGCGATTCGGAGCGAGAGCGGGTCCATGCCACCGCTCGTTAACACACCGTACTTCTGATAGCCTATTCTGCCTTTATCTTGAATGGTGGTGAACATTCCTGGCTTGATGACATGCATACTCAACGATCTTCCTCCTTCATGCTGAAAAATTCCTTTTCAGACAGTTGAACAAATCGAACCTCGTCCCCTGCCTTTAGTAGACTAGGTCTCTCAGCATTCGGCCGAAATAAGGACAAAGGGGTTTGTCCAATGAGCTGCCAGCCTCCGGGTGTAGATATCGGATAAACCCCTGTCTGCTTCCCCGCAATACCCACAGACCCTTTCGGAATCGACATTCTTGGTGTTTCTCTACGCGGAGCTGCAATTTTTTCAGAAAGTCCGCCTAAAAACGGGAACCCAGGAGCAAACCCAATCATATAGACAAGATACGTCCCGGATGTGTGAATACGTACAACTTCTTCAGGCGTCAAACCATTGATACGGGCGACTTCTTCTAAGTCAGGACCGAGCTCTCCTCCATAACATACAGGAATGTCGACGATCCGGCGCTTTGCCTGATTCCCCTCCTGCCAGTTGTCTTCAAGGAGGTTTTCAATATAGTCTTTGACCCATTCATACGGAGAGATTGCACGTTGCTTAAGCTGAGCAGATTGATACACCTTATAGGGCTCATAAAAGACGGTCACGTTTGTAAAGGCTTGAACAGCTTCCACATATCCGTCAAATGGATGCTGTTCAATACATGAAAACAGCTGCTTCACACGCTCATGAATGTCTTCACTTATGTCAGTCCCGGCTTGAATGACAATGGCTGCGTCTCCTAGCGGGTGGAACTTGATCGTATCTTTTATCGTTGAAAATGCCACTCTTATGACACCTCTCTTTCTACAGGACACCGAGCTTTTGATCTCTTACATCTGTGATAAACATATGACCGGGTGCATGGGTGATCGCAATGTCTGGCTTAGTGTGCATGACAATGGCTTGCGGCGTCACACCACATGCCCAAAACACCGGGACTTCCCCTTCTTTGATCACAGATGGTTCTCCAAAGTCTGGTTGATCTACATGTTCAATGCCAATCACAGCTGGATCACCTATATGGATAGGACCGCCATGTACCGATGGGAATCTAGATGTCACCTGAACACTTCTTGTGACTTGATGCGCTGGGATCGGCCTCATACTGACAACCATCGGACCATGGAATACACCTGCCCTTTCACATGGAATGTTCGTTTGATACATTGGGACATTATGACCGTCTTCAATATGGCGGACAGGAATGTCATTCAGCATCAGTGCATGCTCAAACGTAAAGCTGCATCCGATGAGAAAGCCCACCATATCATCCTCCCAATAGGAAGAAATATCTGTTACCTCTTCTTGAAGAACCCCTTTTTTGTAAACACGATATTTAGGGAAATCCGTTCGAATATCCGCATCAGGTGCTGAACGCCTTGGCACTGGATCACCTGGGTCGAGCACATCAAGCAAAGGGCACGAAGCCGGATTCCGCTGACAAAATAAAAGAAAATCGAAGGCCAGCTCTTTTTTGACGATCATTAAGTTGGCTTGCGCAAATCCCTCAGCAAAGCCAGCCGTTGGTTCTGTGATCTTCTGCTTACGAATCAATTCCCTTATTTGTGACGGCTTATAGGTTTGATATGCTTTCATGTGATCAGCTCCACAGTTTTGGAATTTCATTCATGATGGTATATCCGCCCATGATTGCCATGATGACAACAACAAACGCACCTGTTGCTGTCAAAAAGAATGGATGGCGATAATCACCGACAATTTCTTTTTTATAGGCAGCAATCAGCAATGTTCCGAGTGCAAGCGGCAAGATCAATGCATTGATGGCCCCAACCAGAATCAATATGTTCACAGGTCTTCCAATCGTGATAAAACAAATGGTCGAGAGCGCAATGAATCCAACGATAATGCCTCGTTGATTTTTCTCGATTTTTGGTGAGAAGGTTTTAAAGAAGGAAACGGAGGTGTATGCTGCTCCAATGACTGAGGTAATGGCGGCAGCCCACATAATAATCCCGAACATTTTATATCCAACATTTCCAGATGCTAATTGAAAAACAGACGCAGGCGGGTTCGACGGATCAATCTGTAAGCCTTTTGAGACAACTCCTAGAACGGCTAAAAATAAAGCCACACGCATCACGGATGTGATCAAAATACCGAAAATGGAACTTTTCGTCACTTGCGGCAATGCATCCTTCCCCTTAATGCCAGCATCCAGCAGACGATGACCACCAGCAAAAACGATATAGCCGCCAACCGTTCCGCCGACAAGTGTGACAATCGATAACATGTCAATTTTCTCTGGCACGAAAGTTCTCATGACCGCTTCTCCAACTGGCGGTGCTGTGGAAATAGCCACATACAGCATCAGACCAATCATGACAAAACCAGCGATTTGTGTGAATCGGTCCATCGCTTTTCCTGCCTCTTTGATGACAAAAATGAGAATCGCAATGACTGCACTGACCCCAGCCCCTATGCGGGGATCGACGCCGAATATGACCTGAAAACCGAGACCCGCACCAGCGATATTTCCAATATTAAAGGCAAGACCCCCAATGACAATCAAACAGGCTAACACATATCCGAGCCCCGGCAGAACCATATTGGCAATGTCCTGTCCTCTTTTTTCCGAGACGGCAATGATACGCCATACATTTGTTTGCGCAAAAATGTCTAGCAAAATAGAAATCAAGATGACAAACCCAAAGCTAGCTGCGAGCTGCTGTGTGAACACCGTTGTTTGTGTTAAAAATCCCGGTCCAATGGCGGACGTTGCCATTAAAAAGGCTGCGCCCATCAGCATAGAACGGTTCCCTTTTGGAGCTTTCATCTGTTTGGCTTTCTCTCTTTTCATGCTGTTTCCCCCTTTGATGACGATTTATCGAAAGGCCTTGAGTTGAATAGTGGCTTCTTTTAGCTTCGCTGTAATGGTTTTTGCAAATTGAAGCGCGTGACTGCCATCCCCGTGGATGCACACCGTATCTGCTTTGAGCTGAACATCTTCCCCTTGCACTGTCCGCACTTTCCCCTCTCTTACCATACGGATGACCTGCTGAACTGCCCTTTCATCCTCTTCAATAAGTGCATGAGGTTCACGGCGGGATGTCAGTGTCCCGTCTGGTTGATACGTGCGATCAGAAAAAACTTCATGTGCCACTTGAAGACCGATTCTTTCCCCTGCTGACGCAAGTTCACTGCCTGACAGCGCAAATAACACAAGGTTAGGATCAATATCATACACAGCCTTCGCAATTGATTCAGATAATTCAGTATTTTTAGCCGCCATGTTGTAAAGGGCGCCGTGTGGTTTGACGTGCTGCATCGTACCGCCTTCTGCTTTCAGAAAGGCTGATAGTGCACCAATTTGATAGATCACAAGATCATAGGCTTCCTCTGCTGAGATCGCGATTGGACGTCTGCCAAAACCGACTAAATCTTGCAGACCTGGATGTGCACCAATTTGAACCCCTTTATCCAGTGCCATTTTAACCGTCTTTCTCATCACAGTTGGATCTCCCGCATGAAAACCGCATGCAATATTGGCTGAGGTAACATATTCAAGAATTTGTTCATCTGAACCGATGGTGTATTGACCAAAACTTTCTCCCAAATCACAGTTAATATCCACTTGATACATAGAACCCCTCCTTGTCGTTCCGAATTACGGAATATAAAGTCCGAATATTCGAATTTATATTGATTATACCAACTTTGGATAGACTGCACATGAAATTGTCAGAAAATATAACAATAGAACTAGTAGAAAACAAAAAAAGTGAGAGGTCATGTCCTCTCACTTTTTCTACTCGTTTATTTAGACAGCACCCAATGCTGGATGGCTTTTGCTACCCCGTGTTCTGTATTAGGAGCCGTAATCCAATCAGCCGCTTCTTTCACAACTTCTTGTGCATTGCCCATTGCGATGCCTAATCCGGCTTCTTGAATCATCGCCATATCATTCAGACTGTCGCCAAGTGACATGACGTTGTCCATTGTACAGCCAATGCGTTCTGCAACTTTTGCAAGAGCTGCCGCTTTGTTAATGCCTGCTGCATTGACTTCGATATTGGTTGGGCTGGAATTCGTGATTTCTAGCTGTCCATTTGTTTTCAATGTATGGAGGACTTCCTCACGAACAGCATCGTCATGAATATCAAAACCGAATTTCAACCATTCGTGGTCATGAATGCGTTCTGGGAATTCTCCTCTCCACACTTTATCCACAGTAGATGCCCAGTAATCGGTTTCGTATCTGTTTTTTAGATCCCACATCATCTGAACGTGATCGGGATGCAGCAGTTCCCGTTCAATCAACTGGAAGTTTGAATCCCAAATTTCACTTCCATTCGCTGTGACAAGATAGGAAGAGAGTTTTAGCGGCTCGACCAGCTCTCGGCATGTCATCAGCGTACGTCCTGTGCTAATCACCACATGGACCCCTTTGGCTTCTGCTTCTTTAATGGCTTGTTTATTTTCCTCAGGAATGACGTGCTCACTGTTTAGCAGCGTGCCATCCATATCAATGGCAATCAATCGGATGTCTTTCTTATCAGCTTGTGTTGACAAATTGAGTACCCCACTTTGTATCATTTTTTGAATCTATCTTTATTTTAATATAAAGATGAAGATGGCACAAAGGGACGAGTTTGATCCCAAAGAAAAAAGACCTTGTGACAGGTCTTTTTTCTTCTTCTTAACGTTCACATGCGATGCCGTCTTTATCACGGTCAAGGTGTTTATTTTTTAAGTAAAGTGCTTTTGATACATAAGGCTTGTACTTCGTTTTTCCACCTTTGTTTTTCGTATTTTTGCTTTTTGCCACGCCGCCTTTATACACTTTGTTGAGTGCTTTGCAGTTTTTGTACTTGACTGTCTTTGCATCCGCTGTGTGAGTGTCAACTTGTGTAAAGCTAAGTAAAAGACCGAATGATATGACAGCCACCATGATTTTTTTCAACATGTAAGTTCCCCCCTATTTTTTCTCATTTTACATTTTTATCATATGTCACCACATTTTGTTTTTCAAGACGATTGAGGTGAAAATATTGGTTTTTTTGGAATTTAATAATTCTTATGACCTATATGTTAAAATGAGTGGGAAACCTTTCCGGTTTTGACACGTATATGAAGAGAGGAGCTTTCCATATGAAAATGAAATATACCATTCTATATGTAAACGATGTTGAAGCAAGTATTCAGTTCTACCATCATATCCTCGGTTTCCCGATTAAATTGAGAGTTGAATCCTATGTTGAGTTTGATACAGGAGAAGTGACCTTATCGATTAATTCACGCCAAGATGTGAAAGAGTCACTTGGGCTGCCTGTTTCAGAGGCAGTCAGCTCATCACAAACGTTTGAGATTGGCTTTGTTGTGGATGATGTGAATGAAACCATTGCGTCCTTGAAGGAAAAAGGAGTACCTGTCATCAAGGAACCTGCCAAGAAGCCGTGGGGACAAACGGTCAGTTATGTGTCTGATCCTGATGGACATTTCATTGAAATATGTGATGCGGTCTCCTAATAGCTGTCCGAAGGAGTGAAGCGTAATGAGAAAGAAACATGCTTTTTTTGCTGGTGTTTGCTCCATGCTGGTGATTTGCAGTGCGGCGCTCATATTACAGCACCATGAATGGATTGGATTCGTCAGTGGTGGAATCTCTATTATTGCGTTCGTTGCATCTGGATTTCTTATGGGTGCATGGACCAACGGGGAAGAGGCACGAGCGGCCTATCACTCTGAAACAAAAGAACACCGGATGTTTCGTCTTGATACGGCGTTTCTTTTCATCATCTTTGCTCTTCCGCATATGGGTGCAGCACTGTTATATGTTTTTATGTAAATAGTTGATTTGGTTCAAAGGAGTAATTAATATGGCTGTTTTTGTCTTATTCGTTGTATTTGGTTTACCCGTGATCTCTGTGCTGATTGGTATTTTCGGCACATTGTTTTTAAAGAACATTTGGTTTCCCACCTTGATTGTGCTGGTAGCGAGTGTGATTCTGATGTTCACCTCTATTGGTGGAAATAAAACCTTTCTCATTTGGGTCATCGTCTACACAGTCTGTGCATTTCTCGGTGCATTCATTACAAAGCGATTCAAAGCTGTTTCATAAATACTCATCAAAAAAAGAACAGTTTGCACTGTTCTTTCAGATTGTTGACAAAGGGCTAAAATGATTCTTTATTTTAGCCCTTTGTCTTCTTTTCAGCGTGATAGAAAACCTTTGCAGTCTAGGAAGGACGAGTACTGGAGCGGAGCGAATTTGACATTCGTGAGCACCAGCACGCAGGACTGACAAAGAATGCGAGGGTTTGGCTACTCGCTGAAAGAACAGTTTGCACTGTTCTTTTTTTGATTAAATATCCGCACACCATAGCTCTATTTCGATTTTCAGCTCTGGCCACCCTAATGCAGTCACATAGGCAACGGTCATTGATGGATATGCCGTTTTGAAGATTGCATCCCACTGTGGATATAGATGATCCCAATCAATTTCTTCTGTTGCCCAAATATTGACTTTGATGACGTGTTCTTCATTCAATCCTTCTGATGCAAGGATTCTCTTTATATTTTCAAACGTATTGGTGACTTGGTCGTTTAAGCTTGATGGGATCTGTCCATCCGCTCCTGTCCCTACTTGACCTGATGTCACAAATAACCCCGCACCCTTTGGCACCCTTGTGATATGACTGTAGTTGCCAACGGGTTTCGGCATACTTTCTGGGTTTTTTCTCGTGATTTTTTCCATGTAAATCCCTGACTCACTATGATTTTTCTGCGTGTTTTTCCTCCTGTAGACAGACTTCACCAATTTTTGTCTATCCTAAAAGAAAACAGCAGTGGAGTATCCGTAGCCACAAGGTAAGAACATCAATATTTTCTTTTTCATGGCCGAAACACCCCTTTTTGATTGCGTGAGCAAGGTTTAGATTTATTTCATCCTACCTGATAAATGAACCACAGTCAAAAATAAATGATAAACGATAACGTGCAATATTTTGATTCTTCATACCCATTATCTAAAATCGTTCTTTTCTTGTTCATGGTTTGTTCAAATTTCTTCTATATAGTAGATCGTAATAGGAGGTAGGATACATCATGGCAAAAATAAATAAGAAAATGATTAGTCTTTGCACCGCAGCCATCAGCAGCTTATACATCACTGGTTATGCAACTACCCATCACGCTCAAGCCGTTCAAACAGCACAATCAAATACACAAGCAGACGCTTCTTCAAACGATACATCTCTCACATCAGATACTACCGCCACTCAAACAGAAGATACCACTTCAGAAACTGAACTCAAGGATGGTACTTTTTCTGGTACTGGATCAAATGAGATTGGCTCTATCAGTGTATCTGTTACCATCAAACAAGGAAATATCACTTCTGTCGAGATTACGAGTGATAACACTAGATACGGGCAAAGCTCCATTTCATCATTACCTAATGAAGTGGTTATCAGACAAAGTGCTGATGTAGATACGGTGAGCGGTGCAACATTAAGTACTCAGGATTTTGAAACAGCCGTTGCTCAGGCTTTAGAGCAGGCAAAGGCATAGAGAGGAGACACTATGATGAAATGGTTAGGACAACAAAAACTGATAACTTATCAAAAATCCATGCTGGCTATGGGAACTGTTATCAATATTCAAGTGGTTGCCTATGAAGAAGATCGACGAGCTGTTTTAGAAGACATCAATCGCGCTTTTTCCATTTTTTACGATATCGAACATCGGTTTAGCCGTTTCCGCTCTGATTCGGAAGTCATGAAGTTAGCCAATCGCTCCAAGCAAGAGGTATTAGTCAGTGAAATGCTTTTCGATTTAACAGCCTATGCGTTAGAGTTAGCTGAATTAACAAATGGAAAGTATGATCCAACCATCGGGAAAGTCATGGAACAAAAAGGATTCGATCGTTTATATACGACAGGACAAACTTTTTCATCAGATGACGTACCACATACAGCTGTTCATTACCGTGACGTCCAGTTAAACGAGACGAATCGGACGATTTATTTGAACAAACCGCTGATTTTGGATTTTGGTTCTATTGCAAAGGGATTTGCGTGCGATCTTGCCGCAAAAGAGCTTGAAGCATGGGAAGGCTTTATGATGAATGCTGGTGGGGATGTGTTGGTATCTGGATTTAACGAACAACAAGAAGAGTGGACAATTGGGATTCGGCATCCCATTCACAAACAGACCAACATCTCGATCATTCAAACGACTAATTGTGCGATTTGTACATCTGGAAGCTATGAACGGATCAGCCGTAATGATCCTCATACGCACCATTTGATTCTCCCTCAAACGAAACAGTCTGAACAAAGTTTGTTAAGCTGTACCGTCATTGCACCACTCGGTATGCTCGCAGATAGTCTCTCTACAGCTGCTTTTTTATTAGGTAGAGAAGGAGGTTATTCTTTTTTAGCCGAACATGAAATACCTGCCGTGATGGTGGATCAAGATGCTGATATGACCCTAACACCGGAGATGAAGGAGGTTCCATCATGGAATTACAGCCAGCACCAACCACAGACCAAACATTTTTGAAATCATCGCCTTCACTAAAAACCTACATTCGGACGCCGAAACGGTATGTCATCGCCATTCTTTTGGTTCTTCTAGCCGCCGGCAGTCTGCACACTGGATTTCTTAGTGGTCTCACTACAGTTGCCACCAGCATCGGGACAGCACTGATTCTTGACACTTTTATTACAAGAGTGATTCGGAAACGTCATAAACACACATTCCCTGATGGAGCTCTGCTCACAGGGCTGATTATTGGCATTGTTCTCAGTCCAGCCACTTCTTTTGCTGTATCTGCTTTCACAGCTGCAGCGGCCATTTTATCTAAGCATGTCATCACTTATCAAAAGAAGCCGATTTTGAATCCAGCTGCGTTTGGTTTATGGCTCTCAGTCATTTTATTTTCTTCCAATCAAAGCTGGTGGGGCGGTATGTCTCTTCTACCTTGGTGGACTATAATCCTAGTGGTGGTCGGCGGTTATTTGGTGACAAGCCGCGTACAAAAGTTCCCGCAAGTTTTCGCCTTTCTAGCCGCATACGGACTCATTCACCTCATATTGGGATTCATTGGCTTAACGGATGCTTCATCTGCTTTTATGACGCCCTACTTAAATGCTGTCTTGTTCCTTGCATTCTTTATGTTGACTGATCCACCTACTTCACCAGCAAAGAATCGTGATCAAATCATCTTTGGTATCCTCTGTGCTGTCGTTTCATGTGTGGACTTCTATTTATTTAATAGCTTATCTTACTTACTCACAGGGCTTTTATGTGCCAATGCTTGGAAAGCCTATCGAACGTACCAAACAAATCAAAAGCGACGGGCAAAAAGGACGAAAGTCGTCTAAATAAAAAAACGGACATCGACTTTTCGACGTCCGTTTGACCATACCTTATAAACGATAACGTGCAATATCTTGATTCAATCGCATGCTTAGCTCATTGAGCCTTTCTGCTGCCTTCGCCACATTGGAGATGGCGGTGACTTGTTCGTCTGTAGATGCAGTGATTTCTTCAATCGCTGCGGCATTTTCTTGAGAAATATGGGCTGCACCATGCATCGCTTTTGTGATGAGGTCGTTTTGTTCCAGTAATGTGTTCAGCTCTTTTGCCATCGCATTCGTTTCAACGATGGTTTGTGAAATCAATGTAGAGATGGAATTGAATTCTTGTTCTGTTGCATGAACCGCTTCATCAAGCTCGGCAAAACGATCCATTGTTTTGGACATCATGCCAGCTGTAGCCGTCGTTTCTTCTTTAATGCCTTGAATCATCTGCTGGATTTGAACGGCTGATTGCTTTGTCTGTTCAGCTAAATTCCGCACTTCACTCGCCACAACCGAGAATCCTTTGCCATGCTCTCCTGCACGAGCTGCTTCAATGCTCGCATTCAGGGCCAGTAAGTTCGTTTCATTTGAAATGCTTTCAATGGTATCTGTGATTTGAGAAATATCTTGTACTTTTGTACTTAACTGCTCAATCCCTGATCGAATGCCTTGAGATGCCTGAATGGATTGCTCATTTGATTGTTTTAATTGCTGGACAATTTGCTGACCCTGCTCGGAAGATTGGTTCGACTGGTCTGAAATTCGTTTGATCTGGTCGCTTTGTTCTTTGACGTTTTCAATGGATTGATTGAACTGAGTCATTTGTTGATTGGCTACCTCAAGGTCTGATGCCTGATGAAGGGTCCCTGTTGAGATGTCTCCAATCGCTCGGCCAATTTCTTCACTGCTAGCGGATGTTTCTTCAGAGATGGCGGATAGATCTGTCGCAGATTCGACGAGCTGGCTGCTCGTTTCCTGCAAACCGCTCACAAGTGCTCTAAGCTCTCCTGACATATGATTAAAACCTTTTGCCAACTGCCCAATTTCATCCGAGGTTTCTTTTAAGCTGGTGCGTTCAAGATTGCCCGCCGCAATTTCTTTTGAAGCAGCCGTGACTTGCTTGAGCAGTCTTACTTTTCCTCGGGCTGCCAAATAAAAGACACCCATACTTAAAAGAGCGACACCTGCTGTAATGAGAATAATATAGAGCTTCATCTGCTCTAGTTCTTTATAAAATTCATCCTGAAATACAGCGATTCCTATACTCCAATTCCACGGTGTAAACTGGTTCATATAAGCGAGTTTTTGCTTTTCTTCCCCCGTGGCATCGTCTTTATCCATATAGGTGATATAGTGTGCATCCTCGCCTTTTGCTGTGGCGCCAGCGACCATTTTTTGACGATTTGTCGTGTTATCTGGGATGACGCCGATGTCGTTAACCGGATGAACCTGTGATGAATAATCGGCTCCATATGCGACAAGGTAGCCTTTATTTTTATAGATGAAATCTGATTTTTGAAATTGATACCCTTTCCCGTTGTCATTCTTCGGCCCGCTCAAGTAAATACGAGCTTGTTCCTGCGCCTGTTCAAGCGTCAGTTCTTTGTTCTCCACACGGTCGTTCAATTGTTCAAGAGTGGCCATCGCTCCATTTACGATGTGTTTTAAATCTGCTTTCCCTGCATCAATTAAGACATTTTTCGCTAAAAAATACCCCGTTGTTCCTACAAGTCCGCCTGTTAAAATTGTAATAACGATAATGGCTGACATCAATTGAAAAAAGACACTCCTTGAAGCAAACGCTTTCTTTTTCATGTTCTAATTCCCCCTTACTACATATATCGTCATGCAGGGGAAAGTATTAAAAAAGTCATAGAAAAAATCCCTTTCACGTTAGAAAGGGATCTCAGATTGTTGACAAAGGGCTAAAATTGATTTTAGCCCTTTGTCTTCTTTTCAGCGTGATAGAAAACCTTTGCAGACTAGGAAGGACGAGTATGGGAGCGGAGCGAATGAGAGATTCGTGAGCACCGGCACACAGGACTGACACCGAATGCGAGGGTTTGTCTATACGCTGAAAATCCCTTTCACGTTAGAAAGGGGTTTTTTGATTATCGCTCGGTTTCTTTGAGGATGTCTTGATAGAGATCGTCTTCAGGTTTGAGTCCACATACCTCTTGAAGCACACCTTCAATGCCTTTTTCTTTCCTTAATGCCTGCAAGCGAACCGCTTCTTCGTCTTCTGCAAAGTCGTAAGCCAAAGCGGCAGCGATCCCTTTGATTAAGTACACTGGCTGCTTGATCTTTTTCGCTGGACCGATTAAACGGTCATCTGCTCCCAGCTTTCTAAGAGGAGAGCGTGCGACACGAGTCACTTCATCGGAAATAAAAGCATTTTCAAATCGCTTGATGATTTTTTGAATATACGCATCATGTTCTTCTTTTCGGAAGCCATACGCGTCAATTAAATAACTGCCCGTTTCATGAAGGGCACCTTCGACAACCTGACGAATGTCTGGTGTATCAACAGCTTCTTTAATGGTTTTTACGCCTTGCTGATACCCGACATAAGCCGCTAGTGCATGTCCTGTATTGACGGTGAAGAGCTTCCGTTCAATATACGGCGTCAAATCTTGGACAAAGGTCGCTCCGTCAATTTGCGGAACATCTCCAATAAAGCCCGTCTCATCAATGACCCACTCGAAAAATGGTTCAACCGACACTTTGAGAATGTCCTCATGGTGCTGAATCGGAACAATGCGATCAACCGCAGCGTTCGGAAAGCCAACGGTTTGTGATATCGCTGCTTGCTCATCTGCTGTTAAATGAGAGAACACCGCTTCTTTTAAATGAGCACTTCCCCCAATCATATTTTCACATGCCACGATGTTGATGATATGGTCCGGCTTTTTTTGTTTTAATCCTTCAGCAATCGATGAGGCAATGATCTTCAATACGGCTGGTCCAACAGCTGTTGTAATCAAATTGGCTGTGGCAACGGCCTCTGTTAATGCCGCTGGGTTTTGCGAAGAATTGATCGCTGATACTGGCCCGACTACTTCTTGCTTCTGCCCTGGTGCTGCGAGTTCAACCGTGTATTCTCCTCTTTCATTCAGCTCATGGATGACCGCTTCATTCACATCGGTAAAGACAAGCTCAAAGCCTGATGCCTT
The DNA here is from genome assembly GCF_038003325.1 of Bacillus sp. FSL K6-3176. Taxonomy (NCBI): domain Bacteria; kingdom Bacillati; phylum Bacillota; class Bacilli; order Caryophanales; family Bacillaceae; genus Bacillus; species Bacillus sp. FSL K6-3176. The sequence goes on along the minus strand of NZ_JBBOOX010000001.1, from coordinate 457,806 downwards.
TAACAAAGATCCGATAAACCCTCTGCCGATATTCCCTGCTCCAAAATGAAGTGCCTTCATATTAGTTCACCTCATTAAAGATGGCGATCAGTTCATCCTGATCCTTTGCATGAATGATCCGTTCTACATTTTCTTCTTCTGAACAGACAATCGCAATTTGAGACAGAATATCAAGATGCTCGTTGTTTTTTCCAGCAATCCCAAAGACGACTTTCGCCACATTTCCTTCACCATATTCAACACCATCTGGAATTTGGATAATCGAAATCCCTGAATGAAGGACAGCCGCTTTCGCATCCTCTGTTCCATGAGGGATTGCAATGCCGTTCCCCATAAATGTAGAAGAGATCTCTTCTCTTTCAAACATTTTGTCGACATAATCACTTGTGACGTAGCCGTTTGCTACGAGGACTTCGCCTGCTTTTTTGATGGCTTCTTCTTTAGAACCTGCTTGTTCGTTTAGAAAAATATTGTCTTTAGAAAGTACTTGTTTCATACATGATCACACACCTTTTTTAGAATAAAAATCAGGAAAACAACCAAAACGGGGAGTTCAATTAGGAAAAATTGGACTCAACCCGTTTCGTCATGTTATTTTTTCAATTTCTCAATTAGCTCATCATATTTCGGGCTGTTTAAGAAATTATCCACTGAGATATGCACAGCGCCTGGCAGCTTTGCCTTGGCTCTGTCTGTTAAATCTTTATGAGTAAAGACCACATCAGCATCATCTGGGATGTTGCTGATCGATGTGTTTGTCACATCGATATCAAGCTCTGCCTTTTTCACTTTGTTTTTCAGAATGGACGCACCCATTGCACTTGAACCCATCCCTGCATCGCAGGCAAAGATGATTTTATTCACTTCATCTGGATTGACATCACTTGGAGATGCTGCTTGCTCATTAGCTTCAGCATTTTCATTTTGTGCTGTAAGAGCAGCGGCTGCTGCACTTTTCTTGCCTTTCATGTCCTGCATCTTTTCTGTTGCTGCTGTTAAATCTTCGTCAACTTCTTTAGATGCTTTCAAAATGACCGATGCGACAAGGAACGATACGATAGCTGCTACGACAACACCTGCTAAAACGGCAAGGTGACCGCCTTTTGGAGACATCAGCATAAGCGCAATAATACTTCCTGGTGACGGCACAGCTTTTAATCCTGCATTTAATAATGTGAACGTCAGGACACCACTTGCTCCCCCTGCAATGACAGCCAAAATAAGTTTTGGTTTCATTAAGATGTACGGGAAGTAAATTTCATGGATTCCTCCTAAGAACTGAATGACAATGGCACCTGGTGCAGACTGTTTCGCATTTCCTCTTCCAAAGAACATATACGCAAGAAGAACACCTAAACCTGGCCCTGGGTTTGTTTCAAGCAAGAACAGAACAGACTGCCCTGTCTTCGCTGCTTGCTCGACCCCTAACGGCCCTAAAATACCTTGGTTAATCGCGTTGTTTAAGAATAATACTTTTGCAGGTTCAATGAAGATACTTGCCAGCGGTAGTAAATGAGCATTGACAATGATATCTACACCTGCCGCAAGGGCTTTATTCAGACCTAGTACCACTGGGCCGATAGCATAGAATGCAATGGCAACAAGAATGGCACCGAGGATACCTGCCGTAAAGTTATTCACAAGCATTTCAAAGCCAGATTTGATTCGGTCTTTGAACAGCTGGTCGATTTTCTTAATAAGATAACCGCCCAGCGGCCCCATGATCATGGCACCTAAAAACATTGGAATGTCTGAGCCAACAATGACCCCAATCGTAGCTGTAGCACCGAGCACTCCGCCTCGATGGTCATAGACGAGTTTACCGCCTGTGTAACCAATTAAGAGCGGCAGTAAGTAGTTAATCATCGGTCCAACGAGTGTAGCTAATTGCTCATTCGGAAGATAACCACTTGGAATGAACAAAGCTGTAATCAGTCCCCATGCAATAAATGCACCAATATTCGGCATAATCATGCCGCTTAAATAGCTTCCAAAGCGCTGTACTTTCACGCGGAATCCGCTTTTTTCCTGCATCTGTGAAAACCCCTTTCTTCTCTCCCTTTATTTCGGGCTTTATAGGTCAAAAGATATAAGAACAAGAGTCAGTGAAGCCCTTATACCTATCGTAAAACGCTTTCACTTTCCCTTCAATTGAAACTAAATGTCACTTTGTCACTTAGTGTGTGACAAAATTGAAAAATGATGTGACACCTCTCGGCATACCATAGATGATAGCGGGGTAAAAGTTGAATCTACTGTTGTTTTGGCGCAAAATTCATTGGAATTTCACAACTTTCAAATGGTCACTTCTTGTTTCCTCTACTTAAATCGAATAGGCTTATATTGATCAAACATTCAAGAAACGTCTGCGCAGACAAGACATGACACAGAAAAAGTGAACCATCTTGCTATTTGTTTCGTTTACCTTTTAGAGTGGGCGATACAATAGAAAGAGCGGTTTTTCTGTGACTCACAGTTTACTGCCGCTTTCTTTCTGATACATGAGACATTTTCATAGGTAGAAAGGCGGTTATTCACATTGTTGAAATATCGTAAGTGGCTTCTGCTACTTCTCTTCATGTTCTCATTTTTCATTCCAAAAGAAGCATTTGCTCATGCATATGTGGTGAGCTCAAATCCAGTAGCAAATGAAGAGCTGGATCAGCAGCCTCCTGCAGTCTCGATCACCTTTAGTGAAGGGATCGAAAGTGGATTTCATGCCATTAAGGTGTTCAATGCAAAAGGGGATCGTGTGGATCAAGGAGATACGGTCATCAAAGAGCAAAAGATCATGGAAGCAGCTTTAAAAAAGAATTTACCAAAAGGCATTTACACCATTCAGTGGAATGCGGTATCAGCCGATGGGCACTCTGTGTCTGGCATGATTCCGTTTAGTATCGGAAAAGCGGATGGAGGATTTGATCAATTAGATCAAGGACAATCAAGTGAATCCATCGATATGGCTTCAACCATTGACAAAGCCTTTCTGTATACGTCATTTAGCTTATTTCTTGGAACCATTTTATTTGGGCTTCTATGGTTTAAAGCGGCCATAACCGACGTTTTAGCTCGGCGAATGAAGCGACTCTTAACTGTTTCATTGATCATGATGGGCGGAGCACTCTTGTTCCAGCTGCCGATTCAAACTAAGTCAGCGGCAGACGTGTCCTTTTTAGGGGCATTTCAACCATCACTTTTACAAGAAACCATTGCGTCGACTTCGGGCGGGAGTCTGTGGATGATGCTAATGGCGTCATTTGTTCTACTGTCGATCTGGACGATTGTGGCGATGAAAAAAGGAAACTTCACTTCCTTCCGGGTATGGCTGTTTCCACTGCTCATTTTCACTGTGCTCCTATGGCTAAAAGCACAAATCGGTCATCCAGCCGCAACAGATAATAAAATACTGACAACGTCACTTGACTTCATTCATCTCATTTCTGCATCTATTTGGGTCGGCGGCTTAACAGCCATTGTCCTTCTTTTGATGAAGAAACTGCCGAATGAAGATCAGCCGCTCATACGCAGCACCCTGACAGCTTTTCATCCGTGGGCACTGCTCTCAGTTGGACTGATTGTGTTTTCTGGGTTTGTGAATGCGATTTTTATTCTGCAATCATTTGATGCCCTTTTCCAATCAGCTTATGGACGCACCTTCTTAATCAAACTTGGTTTATTTATCATCATGGGTCTTCTTGGGCTCGTCCATTATTTGATGCTGAGATGGGAAAAGAAGCAGAAACGAAACGTATCTTTACGAGCAGAGTGGATCATTGGGATCGCTATTTTACTATTAACAGCCGTATTCACCAATATCCCAAGTCCTCCGCCGCCTGCACCAGAGCCATTCTTTGGAGCCAATCAGGTGGAGCATCGTGACCTTGTGTCTTTGAGCATTACCCCGAATGCTCCAGGTAAAAACACGTTCGAGGTGGCATTTACGAAGAAGGATGGACAAACGATCACAGACATTCAATCAGTGACAGCTAAGATCCACAAAGTCTCCTTGTTCGGTGATGAAACGCCAAACGAATTTCAGCTGAAACGATTAAAGAATGGACACTTCTCGGCTGAAAACCTCTTACTAAATGAAAAAGGCACTTGGAAAATTGAGATTCATGCATTAACTGGTTCTTTTGACAACATCGATACGACATTCATTAGAAGAAACTAAAAGGAGTTCATATCATATGAAAAAATACGTTAAAGCTTTATTACCAATGCTTCTCGCTTCATTTTTACTGGCGATTCCTGTGAGTGCACACGTGACAGTCAAACCTGATACATCTGCAACGAATGCTTGGGAAACCTATACGTTAAAAGTACCTTCTGAAAGCGACAGTCCGACAACAAAGGTTGTCATCACGATGCCTAAAGGCGTAGAATTCCAGCAATACGAGCCAGTGCCTGGCTGGAAAACAACAACTGAAGAGAAAAACGGAAAAGTCACAAGAGTCACTTGGGAAGCAACTGGCGATGGTGTCCTTGCTGGCCAGTTCCAGCAATTCGTGTTTGTCGCAAAAAACCCTGAAAAAGCCGGCGAAGCGGCATGGGATGCGTATCAATATTACAAGAATGGAACAGTAGTTGAATGGACTGGCGACAAGGACGCTGACAAGCCTCATTCGATCACAAATATTGTTGCGTCTAATACCGTAACGGATTCACATGGTCAAGAAAAACCAAAAGAAGAAAAGGCATCTGAAACAGCCTCTTCTTCTTCTTCACCACTTGTTCTTGGTCTGTCCATTGCAGCCTTAGTTGTGGCATTAATTGCACTTGGACTTGCTTTTAGAAAGAAATAAGCCTTACATGAGCGATCGTTTTTTCAAGCGGTCGCTTTTTATTTTCCCAACCTATCATTTCCAATATAGGATTGAATAGGATACTCGTGCATGCCATAATGAGACACATGACCACCTAGGAGGCTATGAGATGAACCATCTAATCATATTTGCTCATCCCCAGCAAAGCTTAAATCAAACCCTATTAGATCTTGTTGTAAGCACTCTTTTGAACAATGGTCATGATGTGACGGTTCGTGATGTGTATAGCATTGGCTTTCCGCCAGAGCTGACAACAGCAGAAAAGGTTGCCATGAGAAACGGACATGTGCCGGCACCGGTTCAAAGAGAGCAGAAGCTGATTCAACAAGCTGATGTCCTCACGTTTATCTTTCCAATATGGTGGACAGGCTTGCCGGCGATGCTAAAGGGTTATGTAGAGCGCGTTTTTTCAGAGGGGTTTGCGTATGAGATCAATGAAAACGGAGTGGTGAAAAATCTGCTTCGAGACAAAAAAGGGGTCATTATTAATACGCATGATGCACCGAGGACCTTTCTTAATTCAAATATGATCATCACCCCCAGCCATCACATGACGACAGATACAGCCGCCTTCGATCTGATCGGCGTTCAGCCAGTCGAACGGCTCTTGTTCAGCAGCATGGAACAAGCATCTGCAGACGACATCCACGAGATTCTCAGAGAAACAAAAGAAACGGTGGATCAACTTTTCCCACCGGCTGTTTAACATAAAAAAGACTGCCGAAGCTTCTCGGACAGTCACAGATTGTTGATAAAGGGCTAAAATGAACTTGATTTTAGCCCTTTGTCTTCCTTTTCAGCGTGATAGAAAACCTTTGCAGTCTAGGAAGGACGAGTACTGGCGCGGAGCGAATTTGACATTCGTGAGCACCAGCACGCAGGACTGACAAAGAATGCGAGGGTTTGTCTACACGCTGAGACTACCGAGGCTTCTCGGACAGTCTTTTTCACATGTTATTCGTCTAAACCAATTGACACATACTTCGTTTCTAAATAAGGCTCGATGCCTTCGATGCCACCTTCACGGCCAATACCGCTCTCTTTCATACCGCCGAAAGGTGCCTGCACAGCGGATGGTCCGCCGTCATTCCAGCCAATAATCCCGTAATCTAGATTCTCAGATATATAGAGACCATTGCGGTAATTCTCTGTAAAGAAATAAGCCGCAAGTCCAAAAGGTGTATCGTTCGCTAATTCAATGGCTTCATCTAATGTGCTAAATGTCGTAATGGGTGCAACTGGACCAAACGTCTCTTCATGCATAATGTTCATTGAAGGATCGACATGAGTTAGCACCGTCGGCTGAACAAAATAATATGACTTCTCATCGTCAAAATGTGTATCGCCGCCGACAAGAACTTTCGCCCCTTTATCCACGGCATCTTGAATTTGGTCGACAATTTTATCGAAGCCTCGCTTATTGATAATCGGTCCGATGGACGTGCCTTCCTCAAACCCATTTCCTACTTTCAGCTTTTCCACTTCTTTGCTGAAACTTTGCGCAAATGCTTCATGAATTTCTTCATGGACAATTAATCGATTGGCACAAACACACGTCTGACCTGCATTACGGAATTTAGATGCCACTGCTTGTTTCACAGCCAATTCAAGGTTGGCGTCCTTATCTACGATCAGCGGGGCATGACCGCCAAGTTCCATAGAAACGTGTTTCACTGTGCTCGCACTGTTTTTGATGAGATGTTTTCCAACTGGTGTTGAGCCAGTAAACGTGATCTTGCGGATCAATGGACTATCTGTGAAGATTTCCCCCACTTCTTTTCCATCTCCAATCACCCATTGCAAGGCATCCTCTGGAATTCCGGCTTCATGGCCTAATTTCACAAGCTCAATGGCCGTAAGCGGCGTGTCTTCAGCAGGTTTCACGATAAACGTACAGCCCGCCGCAAGCGCTGGTGCAGCCTTCCTTGTAATCATCGCCGCAGGGAAATTCCATGGTGTAATCGCCGCAACAGGACCGACTGGCTGTTTTGTGACAAATAGGCGTTTGTTTGTCGTATGAGACGGGATCGTTCTGCCGTAAATCCGCTTTGCTTCCTCTGCGTACCACTCAATATATCCAGCGGCATAGACGATTTCCCCTAATGCTTCTTGATACGGCTTCCCGTTTTCTTCTGTGATGATTTTTGCGAGCCTTTCTTTATGCTCGATCATGAGATCAAACCATTTGCGAATGATATTTGCACGTTCATGGGCCGACGTTTTTGCCCATGTTTTGAATGCTTTGTGTGAGCGAGTGATCGCATCTTCAATCTGTTCTTTTGTATGCTGAGCAACTGAGGCAATTTCTTCTCCGGTTGCAGGATTATACACTTTGAGTTCGTTTGTCATGCTCTACCTTCTCCTTCGTTCTTGGATTCATTACATATAGTATATACCCAATGAGTGCCCAACCTAAAAGTAAAATCCATTCAGCTGGCCATGATAAGGAAGCCGGCATCCCAGGAAAATAAAATGATAGAAAAAGGAGACTGAGTCCAATGGCAAAAACGCCGGTCGTCCGCCAATATTTAATGCGGTATGGACGCTCAAGTTCAGGTTCTGTCTTGCGAAGTTTCATAAAGGCAATGGACACAATCAAATACCCAACGATGATGCCCACACCGCCTGCATTGACAATCCACACGAGGGCAGGTCGGCCTAGTAATGGTGCAAAAAAGGCCAATGCACCTAAGAACAAAATGGCATTTGTCGGTGTTTTATACTTCGGATGAATATACGCAAACCATTTGGAAATCATGCCTCTTTCCGCCATTGCATAGAGGATACGGCTTGCACCAATGATAAATGCATTCCAGCTCGTCACAATGCCTGCTACACCACCAATGACAAGCACAGTCCCAAACGCCTGATGACCAAGAAGCTGTACCATGGCATCTGCTGTTGCCAGTGATGAAGCCTCAAGCTGACCTTTTGACAATCCTGCCGCTACTCCAAAGACAATGAGTAGATAAAATACAACCGCACTCACAATGGAGATAATCAAAATTCTCCCGATGATCTTCTTCGGTGCGTTAATCTCCGCCGCTACCTGCGGGATGACATCAAACCCAACAAATAAAAAGGGAATCATCACTAACACAGCCATCAGACCGCCAACCCCGCCTTGAAACATCGGCTCAAGGTTTGCAAAATCTCCATTAAATGTAGCTCCGCCTAATAGAAGAAAACCTGTCAGGATAATGGCCACTGTGAACACCGATTGAAAAATGGCAGCAGGTTTTGCGCCAATGTAGTTGAGAGCTGTTAAAAACAGCGCACCGCCAGATCCAATCAATACCCATGTAAAGTAAACATCCCATCCTCCTATATTCCATAGGAAACCAACATGCTGTGTTGGAATGACATAGTCAATGACTGTCGGAAGTGCGACCGCTTCAAACGTAATCACCGACACATAACCGAACAATACGCCCCATGCGGAGACAAACGCTGATTTGATCCCAAATGCCCGCTGGACAAAGACGAGTCCTCCGCCTGTTTCTGGAATTGCAGAGGAAAGCTCTGCATACGTTAGTCCAATAAAGATGACGAGAATGCCCCCTATGACAAAGGCAATCACACTTCCTAAAAATCCAGCTGTTAAAATCCAATCTCCCGAAAGTACAACCCAGCCCCAGCCAAGCATTGCACCAATGGATAAAAACAGTACGTCTGACTGCGACATGGTTTTAGCCATTTGTTGTTTTTGCATACAACCATCCCCCTTTGTTGTTTAGCGTGCTGTGAAGGCGTCTTCGATAATCCCTAGTCCTTCTTGCAGCAGCTCATCTGTGATGACAAGTGGTGTTAAAAAGCGAATAATATTCCCATTGATCCCTGCCGTTAATAAGAGTAGTCCGTGCTTGTTTGCATAGGCTGCAATCGCTGCGGCTGTCTTCTTATCTGGTGTACGCGTTTTTTGATCTTCCACAATTTCAATGGCCGCCATTGCCCCTAATCGCCGGACTTCCCCGATGAATGAATACTGACTTCTCCACTCATTCGCTTTGTCCTCAATGACTTGTCCAATGTGTTCAGATCGTTCATTCAGTTGTTCTGTTTCAATAATATCAAGTACAGCCAAAGCCGCCACACAGCCTAATGGACTGCCAGCATACGTTCCTCCTAGCTCCCCTGGGTCCGCTGCATCAAGTAATTCTTTTCTGCCAACAACACCGCTCAGCGGCAGGCCAGCTGCAAGTGATTTTGACACAGTGATTAAGTCTGGCACCACATCGTAGTGTTCAATCGCAAAGTATTTCCCTGTTCTTGCGAATCCTGTTTGGATCTCATCTGCCACGAATACGATTCCATGTTGCTGACAGAATGAAGCGACATGCTGGACAAAACGCTTCGATGGTACAATGAATCCGCCCTCCCCTTGGACTGGCTCCATCACCACACAAGCGACTGTTTCTGGTGCAACGGTTGCGACAAAGAATTGATTGAACTGATCGATGATGTATTCGTCGTAGGCTGCATCGCTTAATCCTTCAGGTTTTTGATAGTAATAAGGATACGGCGCTTGATAAACCTCTGACGCAAATGGTCCGAATCCAAATTTATAAGGCTTGACCTTGCTTGTCATGCTCATCGTCATATTCGTTCTTCCGTGGAAGCCTCTTGTAAATGAGACAACCGCTTGTCTTTTCGTATATTTACGGGCAATTTTCACTGCGTTTTCAACCGCTTCGGCACCTGAATTTAAGAAAATGGCTTTTTTGTCGTGGTCGCCTGGTGTGAGGTGGCATAGTTTTTCTGCCAATTCGATATAGGATGCGTACATCATGACATTAAATCCTGGATGAATCAGGCTATCTGCCTGTGCTTTGACTGCTTCCACAACCTTTGGATGGGAGTGTCCTACATTTAATGTACCGATGGCGCCTGCAAAATCGATAAAACGATTGCCATCAATATCGAAAAGCTCGGCTCCCTTCCCTTTCGCTGCAAGATGACGGTTGCCATTACTTACGCCTCTTGCGACGTATTGATCTCTTTTCCCTTGCCATTCCTCTGTTGAAAAACGGTTTGTTGTCGTTTGACTCATTGTCACCCATCCCCTTTATGTCTTTTTTATTATTCTGAATATTTTTTGGTATGATAGAAAGTACCAATATCATTTTTTTCATGGTACCAGAGAGGATGGAATGACGAGATGCTGACAATTCAACTAGATCAAACAGGGGAAAACGGATTTATTTATCATCAAATTTATACAAAAATTAAAGAGGAAATTTTAAACCGCAACCTGCAGCCACACGATCAATTACCGTCTAAACGAGAGTTAGCAGATACTTTAAACGTCAGCGTCAATTCAGTGAATGGCGCCTATCAGCAGCTGCTTGCCGAGGGATATTTATATTCAGTTGAACGGAAAGGCTTTTTTGTGGAATCACTGGAAACATTTCATGAATCAGGTCAACTGAAACCCTCTTCCCTTCCAGCAGATTTAAAAGAGAATCCGATTGAGCGAGATGACTGGTATTCCTTTTCTCATATTTCTGTTGATACAGCCAATTTTCCTTTTAAAAGTTGGCTGAAAAGTGAGCAAAAAGCGATTCATCTCCACCAAGAAGCCTTTGGTGAGCTGCCGCACCCACAAGGCGTCTATGAGCTGCGGGAAACAATTGCCCGGCTGATTGGACTTGCACGAGGGGTCAAATGCTACCCTGAACAGCTCATTTTAAGTGCAGGTACACAGTCGCTCATTCATTCGTTATCTAGCATCCTTCCAGCTGATCAAATATATGGATTAGAAAACCCCGGCTACCGCAGACTGTATCAAATGCTGAAAAACAATCATCACCGGATTGAAACGATTGGCATTGATCAAAAAGGGGTGCGGATGAGCGATATTCAGAAGAAAGAGCCAAATGTCTTGATCATTACGCCTTCTCATCAGTTCCCAACAGGGGTGATCATGCCGATTTCTAGGCGGATACAGCTATTAAACTGGGCAGCTGATCAGCCAGATCGCTATATCATTGAGGACGATTATGACAGTGAATTTAAGTACGGCACAGACAGCATACCGGCGCTGCAGAGCCTTGACCGCTATGACAAAGTCATTTATATGGGGACCTTTTCGAAATCATTGCTGCCCGGCTTGAGGATCAGCTACATGGTGCTACCGCAACATTTATTAAGACGCTATAAGGAAGAACAGCACTTTTTCATCCAAACAGCCAATCTTTTTACACAATACACCCTTCTTTATTTTATAAAAGATGGCGCCTATCAGCGGCATATTAAAAGAATGAATGGGCTATATGAGGAAAAACGAAAACAGCTCATTGGAGAACTCGACACTGTCTTTCGTGACAATGTACGGATTATCGGGGAAAATGCAGGGCTGCATTTTATCGCAGAATTCCGCTCAGATCGGACGCAGCATGAGATTTTACAACGCGCCAAAGACCGAAAGCTGAAAATGTACGGGATGGACCGTTTTACCCTTGATGAGCATGTGCCTGGTCACAAAGAAGGCTTTGTCCCGCTCGTCCTCGGCTTTTCGCACATGCGGCCAGAGGATATTAAGCCAGCGGTGAAACGCCTGTATGACTCGATTTATGGGAAATGAAACAGCTCATGTAGATGAATCGTGGCGCTCCTTTGACGAGACTAAACCGACAGAGGAGTGTTACGATCACATTCTTTCATAAACGTAATAGTTGATGTGAATATTTTTTTCTAGCAATTTCACGAGTGTTTGAATGCTTTTTAAGTTGGTTGGAAGTAACGCAATACCATCTCCCTGTTCAACGATTTTGATCATTCCTTCAAACGAATCTAACTCAAATAGGGTTCGATCACCCAGCATACGTCTTGCCTCATGTCTTAATGGGCAAATCTGATCACGATTCACGACCAATGAAATATCATCATCGTATATTTCTTTAGATTTTCCATACACGTTCAATGCCAAGCTCTTTACCTCTTTTAATTGATATTCCGCTTTTTCCATTTGATTAAAAGAAATAATTTGATCATACACATCCTCTGTTAACTTTTTGTTGATCGTACTTGATGAAGCAATGATAAAATCAGTTGCTTGAATATCCTCTAAAACTCGTTGCTCGTATAAAACGTTAAATAGAAGTTCAGAGCATAAAACGTTCTTTTTCTTTGAAGTCAATTTTTGTTGAATGGACTTCGTTTCTTTTACGATTTTTTGAGCGTATTGATAAAATAAATCCCCCTGTCCTGTTGAACTGATTCCATGATGATGCCGGATAAAAAATGTTGCATCATATAAAGTTTCAAGCGCTTTGATTCTTTGAGAAATATTGGATTGCGCATACCCTAAAGCTTTAGCCGCTTGATTAATCGATTCTTTTTGATACACCTCTATAAAAATAATCAAATCATTTATATTCATCATGATCACCTATCACTTTTTGTGATAACAATAACACAAATATGTATTATTCAACTGGTTTGAAGTCGATTATGATGGCTATTGAAAGGGAGTGTTTCAATGCATGCCATGCAATATCATGTGGATCTGCCTGCGGATTATGATATGAATATCGTTAGAAAAAGAGTACGAAACAATGGATGGAAAACAGATGGATATCAGGATTTATTATTTAAAGCTTATTTGATCACTGAAAAAGACAAACATAGAAGTTTACACAATGGCTATTGCCCATTGTATATTTGGAAACAATCTGAGGGCATGACGGATTTTGTATTTAAGGGGTCATTTGATCATATTTTACGTTCTTTTGGCTGGAAACAAATCAATATTGGCATCACGTATTCCGTTCATTTAACAAATGACTTTCATCTTAGCAAATTCGTTCTTGAAGAGTATGTGACGATTCACCCTACTGATTGCCTTGAAAACCTAGATATCGCCCATCACTTTTCCCATTTTAACGACAATAAGGGTGAAGTCATCGTATATAACCCCGATAAATGGAAATGCGTCAAATATTCTTTTATGGACTCATTACCAGAGAATATAGAGCAGCAGATTCACATTTATGACATTGTCCATCTGTCTATGGATCATTCAATGGCCTAATTCCGTTTTACACGAGACGCATCACAAATCCCCAAGGTTACAATGCCTTGGGGATTTGTCATTTGTTGATGCAAGATTCTCTTACCACCGCTCCTTGTCTACAGCTAATACGGATGACAAGAGGCTTGGAAAAGCGGTATCAATGTCGTCCTTTCTGAGAGAGTAGTAACGGTGCTTCCCGTCAATTCTCACTTTCACGATGCCTGCTTCTCTTAGTACTTTAAAGTGATGCGACAGCGTGGATTTGGCAATGTTCATATGATACGTACCGCATGTTCTCTCACCCGCTTCTGCTAAGCAGCGGACAATCTCCAGCCGAACAGGGTCAGCCAATGCTTGCAGCACAGAAATGAGTCTCATGTTTTCTTGGGTTGGATGGTTTGGATTATTCATACGATAAATGTATCGTATTTTGTTCTAACATACAATCTCGTTACTCGCCTATGACATTGTAACGCGACAACCTATGGAAACGACTATGACTCATAGACACTATTTTGAAGGGAAGAACATTATTTGACACGGACAATATGGACTTGCTTATTCATGCTCTTATTGGCAACGAGCTTATGCGCCTGCCAATCTGTTCAGCAATTTGAGTCAAAACCACCTAGTGCAGAAGAGTTATTAACTCTCGATCCACAGGCAGATTTATTTCAATGGGAAGAAACGATCTATGAAACAAACATAGATTGGACAAAATCATTAAATGTAACAAAACACCAGCAAGTAGGTGTCATTCAGAAAACAGCTGCCAAACATTTTGAACATGGAACAGCTTCTCGGTTGAAAAAAGGAACACCTATTTACTCTGTCAAGGAGCGGAAAGACCTTTTGATCATCGAACGTAACGGACAAATCCACATATATGCCGCACATGCGGAAGGATAAATACCTGTCATTGGGGCAGGTATTTTTTTAAGTTCATTTTCTTGTCATGTGCCATTGGTTTTGTTATCATAGCAAAAGTGACCACTCGGTTTCCATTGTGACCATATGGTTTTGCCGATTCGGAAAGGACTTATGAAGATGAACGAAAAGCAAGAAGAGATTTTGCGGGTATCGAAGAAATTATTTTCTCAAAAAGGCTATATGAGTGTCTCCATGCAGTCAATTGCTGATGCCTGTAAAATATCAAAAGCGTCTATTTATAAACTGTTTGATTCAAAGGAAGCTCTTCTATTGGAACTGATTAAATACAATCAGCGCAAAATGAGAGAGATTTCTCAGATCATTCATTCCGAAACGACGCTGTCCAAAAAGGAAAAATTCACAAAAAAAATTAAGCTTGAGCTTGAAGAGTTTAAAGAGAATCATAAATTTTTGAATATGCTGTCCTTTGAAGCTTTTTCACAGCATTCGCCCATCGTCATTAAGCATTTACGTGAGACACGCTCCATTATCATGCAGCGGCACAGAGACATCATTTTAAGCACATATGGTGAATCTGTTGCGCCTTATGTGTGGGATCTTGTGATTGTCCTCAACGGATTAATGAGAGAATTCATCTTGATGTTGGCGATTGAGCACAAGAACATCCAATTAGAAAATGCCGCCGAAATGATCATCGGTGTAATGGACCGTGTATCAATAAAGCCTTGCTCCATTAAGCCTGTGCTAACAGATCAGCTGATGGACTCTTATTTGCTTTCCACACAGGAAGAATATGATGAAGAAAAGCTTGTCATCTCGTACTTAACAAAGATGAAACAAGAGCTTCACACACTCTCAAATGGAGAAGAAAAGGACGATCTCCTCTCTGCGTTTGAACTGCTGAGTCAAGAACTGTCAAAGGACCAACCGAGAACCTTTTTAATCAGCTCATTGCTTGATTATTTAGGCAAACACAGCGTTTTATCACAAAACGTGTCACAGCTGAAAAGCATTATTTTATAGATAAAGAAGGGATAATATGAACCAATCAACAACATCGTATAACCGGTCTGTGATTGTTGGGATTTTCCTCGTTGGGGCGTTCGTTGCGATCTTAAACCAAACGCTTCTCATCCCAGCGATCCCACATATCATGGAAGAGTTCAATATTGATGTCAGTAAAGGTCAATGGCTGACCACAGCCTTTATGCTGACAAACGGGATTCTCATCCCAATTACGGCCTTTTTAATTGAGAAATTTTCAAGCCGTTCCTTAGTCTTAACGGCTCTTAGCATTTTTACAGCAGGTACCATTCTTGCTTCGTTCGCCACGAATTTCCCAGTGCTACTTGCAGCACGTATCGTGCAGGCAGCTGGCGCAGGGATTTTGATGCCGCTCATGCAAACGATCTTTTTAACCATTTTCCCAAAAGAAAAACGCGGGCAAGCCATGGGTATGGTCGGACTAGTGATTTCATTCGCACCGGCGCTTGGACCAACACTTGGCGGCTGGATTGTCGATTCCTTTAGCTGGAAGTTCTTATTCTATATTGTTCTTCCAATCGGTATTATTGATCTCATTCTTGCTTTCTTCTTAATGAAAAATGTCACACAGCAAAGAGACACTCGTATCGATGTCTTATCGGTGATCCTGTCTTCCTTCGGATTTGGCGGACTGCTGTACGGATTTTCAAGTGTCGGAACGTATGGCTGGACGAGTGCTACCGTTCTGATTTCACTCATTGTCGGTGCTGTGAGCTTGTTCTTCTTTATCCTGCGTCAGTCGAATTTGAAAAGACCGATGCTTGAGTTTGGCGTCTTTAAGTTTGCGATCTTTAGCTTAACGACCTTCCTCGGTATGCTCGTCTTTGCTTTACTGATTGGAACAGAGACGATTCTGCCGCTCTATACGCAGAATGTCAGAGGGTTATCTGCCCTTGATACAGGGCTGATCTTATTGCCAGGGGCTCTCTTTATGGGATTCCTATCACCGATTATCGGACGAATTTTTGACAAAGTAGGCGGTAAAGGGCTGGCTCTAGGCGGGTTTACGATACTAGCTGTCACTTCCCTGCCATTTATGATGCTGAACCTTGATTCATCGATTGCCCTCATTACAGTGGCCTACACACTTCGCTTAATCGGGGTTGGGATGATCATGATGCCGCTGACAACAGCCGGTATTAACTCGTTACCACCGCATTTGATTCCGCACGGGACAGCAATGAATAATACGATGAGACAAATGGGCGGCTCTATCGGGACGGCTGTGCTTGTCTCCATTATGAGCAGCTCTGCTGCCAATGCAGCATTATCCGATCCAATGAAGTCAGCCGTTCATGGCATGAATACGTCATTTATCGTGTCTGGTGCTATTGCGGTCATTGGACTCGTGCTCTCGTTCTTCTTAAAAGAAAAACGTAAAAACAAAGTGATGAAGCAGGAGTTATCTTCTTCGTCCTCTTCTTCATAAAGACAAAGAGCTCGGCATATCGCCGGCTCTTTTTTCATCTATCCACACATAACGTCCTTCTCAAAAATACATTTGTTCATTCAGAGAAGAAAAACCTTGATAATTTGAAGAAAAGAGTTGATAATAGAAACTATTCAATTTGTGAGAAAATTTTTACTATAGGAGATGTATGCATTGAAGGTCGTTAAATTTGGTGGCAGTTCTCTTGCTTCTGGCAAGCAGCTGCAAAAGGTATTTGACATTGTCACAGCAGATCCAGCTCGAAAAGCAGTCGTTGTTTCCGCACCAGGAAAACGGCATTCAACGGATACGAAGGTCACCGATCTATTAATTAGCTGCGGTGAACAATATTTACGTTTAGGTGAAGCACACGATTTACAAGAAGCTGTCATCGAGCGATATGCCTCGATTGCGGATGAGCTGGGGTTAGGTCATGACATTATTGACACCATCCGGCAAGATGTAAACACGTTATTACAGGCTGATTCTTCTCACCCTGAGCGTTATCTTGATGCGATTAAAGCAAGCGGTGAAGATAATAACGCAAAGCTGATTGCAGCCTACTTTCAGCATCAAGGCGTCGAAGCCCACTATGTGAATCCAAAAGAAGCCGGTCTATTTGTCAGCGACGAGCCTGGTCAAGCGCAAGTCCTTCCAGAATCGTATGATCATTTGTACAAATTAAGAGAACGCTCTGGCATCATTGTGTTCCCTGGCTTTTTCGGTTTTAGTCTAGCGGGTGATATCGTCACTTTTTCCCGCAGTGGATCAGACATTACCGGTTCCATTTTGGCAAACGGACTGAAGGCAGATGTGTATGAAAACTTTACGGATGTGGATGCAGTCTATGCCGTCAATCCAACAATCGTTCATGAACCAAAGGAAATCACAGAGCTGACGTACCGTGAAATGCGTGAATTGTCCTATGCGGGTTTTTCTGTATTTCATGATGAAGCACTTATTCCAGCCTTTCGGGCAGGCATTCCTGTTCAGATTAAGAACACCAATAATCCAACGGCCAAAGGCACGAAAATTGTAAATCAACGGGATCATACGAATGGCCCTGTTGTGGGAATCGCGTCAGACAATGGATTTTGCAGTATTTATATCTCCAAGTATTTGATGAACCGAGAAGTGGGCTTTGGACGTAAGGTGTTGCAAACGTTAGAGGAATATGGACTTACGTATGAACACGTGCCTTCTGGCATTGATGATATGAACATTATTTTAAGACAGGATCAGCTGGAGGAGCAGCAGATTGAACAAGAGCTTTTAGACCGATTAAAGCTTGTACTTGATGCAGATGAAGTGGTTTTAGAGCGGAACCTCTCGCTTATTATGGTTGTAGGAGAAGCGATGCGTCATAATGTTGGTACAACAGCAAGAGCGGCAAAAGCGCTGTCAAAAGCCAAAGTGAATATTGAAATGATCAACCAAGGCTCTTCAGAGGTGAGCATGATGTTTGGCGTCAAAGCGGCTCAAGAAAAAGAAGCCGTTCAAGCCTTATATGAGGAATTTTTCTCTATGTCCACGGTGCCTGTCTCCATTTAATCAGCAGACTGTCAGATCTCCGGATCGGCAGTCTTTTTGATCTCGCACGATTTGCGCATTAAAGTATATCTATTTCTCGTTTGATTTTGTATGATAGAGACAAATCAACTATTGTTCCGGCCATTGATCGGAGCTACAAGGAGTCCTAATCCATGCCTCGTCAACAACTATTAAAACAGTTTCGCAATTTTCATGATGCTTCTACAAGTATTTTAAACATGATGAGTCAATTCATTCATGTGAATACACTGTTTATTGCTAAAAATGATCAAAACACCAATCAGATTGTGAAAGTGCTAAATCAAGACGAGCAGCTTCTTGAAGAAGGGGAAGAAAATCCTTACGAGAAGACATTTTGCAAGCTGGCGGTCGATCATCGCGATACGCTGTTGATCCCTGATATCCGCTTGGACGAGCGTTCGAAAAACTTAGACGTCACGAAACAGCTGCAAGGCGGATCATTTATTGGGGTTCCCATCGATTTTACTGATGGTACGAACTATGGAACCATTTGTGGACTTGATCTAAGGCCGCAGCAATTTACAGAAGAGCATGTTCATATGTTTGAAACGATGGCATCTTTGTTGAGTTACGTCTTAGAACTCGACCAGGCCAATCGGCAGATTCAGCAATTATCTGTACCGATCGTACCTGTTGTTGACGGTGTCGCCGTGCTCCCTCTTCTTGGTGATATCGAAGAGACACGTGCGCAGCATATTTTAGAAACCATTTTACAGGAAAGCTACAGGCTGTCGCTCTCTCATTTGGTCATTGATGTTTCAGGGACAAAACGACTCAATGAACAAAGCATTCAATACTTGGTCAGCTATGCGCAAACGTTAAGACTTTTAGGCATTTCAGCTGTTTTAACAGGAATAAAGCAAGACCTTGCGCTAAATGCGATTCAATCGAATATTTCATTTAAAGACATCACCATTCGTAAGGATTTACCGCAGGCACTTGCTCATATCGGCCTAACGTTCTCCAAAACAGAATAAGTGATGATACACCAAAAAGGGCTAAACCGAGTTTAGCCCTTTTCTTCTTTTCAGCGTGATAGAAAACCTTTGCAGCCCTAGGAAAGACGAGTACCGGCGCGGAGCGAATTTCACATTCGTGAGCACCGGCACGCAGGACTGACACCGAATGCGAGGGTTTGTCTACACGCTGAGGCTAAACGGAGCTTAGCCCTTTTCCTGTGGTAGCGGTAAACGAATGATAAATGTTGTTCCCTTATGTTTTTCGCTTTTTAAATCAATCTGTCCGTCGTGCAAGTCCACAAGCTGCTTGACAATCGACAGGCCAAGTCCGTATTCTCCATATGGTGTATTCGTTCTCGAAATATCCGCTTTATAAAAACGTTCCCAAATGTGTTTGACTTCTTCAGGTGCAATGCCGATTCCCGTGTCTTCTACTTCAATGATCGTTTCCCCATTCTCTTCTTTCCCTCTCAAAGAAATACGGCCGCCTTCTGTAAATTGAATGGCGTTCTTTGTGATGTTGACGAGGATTTGAATGAGCCGGTCATAATCTGCGTATACCTTTTGTTCAGGGTGAACCTCTACCATGAGCTGATTGTTTTTCTCTTCAGCCATTCGGCTCAGCTGCTCCTTAATCACTTCAAACGTATCAATGAGTGGATAGTGAAATTTTTGAAGGGTGATTTGATTCGACCTGATTTTCTCATAATCCATATTTTCATTGACGAGACGAAGCATTCGTTTTGTTTCATCAGTGATGAGCGCATAGCATTTCTCTTTCTCTTCTGCCGGCACATCCGCAGTATTCAGCCATTCGACCAATCCTCGAATGGTCGTCAGCGGTGTTTTCAATTCGTGAGACACATCCGCAATGAATTGTCGCCTACGCTTTTCGAGCCGGTCAATTTCCTCTCTTGACCGTTGAAGACGATTCGCCATCATATTAAAATCCTCACCTAGTGTGCCAATTTCATCAAGGTGTTTGTTTTCAAGATGAATGTTGTAGTCACCATGCGCAATTTTCTCAGTTGCCTCTCTCAGTTTTTTGATACGATTCACATGGAACTTCGACAGAAACAGACTGAGAATAAAGGTAATCGTCAATGCCACAAACACGATGATATATAAATACCGATTCATTTGAGCAATCAGCTCTTCTGCTCCTTGAATAGGAGCTATGAGCACCACCCCGCCCTTCAGCTTTCCGTCTTCCATGACAGGAAGTGCCACAAGTGATGCTTCTTGATCAAGCCGGCGTGAATCACTTCGCTTGACAATAATTTCTTCTCCTTTTGCGAGCTTGGCCCACAAATCTTTTGTGAGTAACGCTTCATGCGGCGGCATCTCTTGCTGCTGAGATAGCACAGTCCCTTTTTCATCAAAGACGAAAAAACGGATTTGTCTCGTCGAGAGAATGTCTTCAAATGGACGCAAACGGAAGTTCATCTCGGCTTTCGACAATTGTTTAAAATTCTCCAAAATTTCATTCCCATACGAACTCATTTCGTCTACCCTATTTTGATAAGCAATATCTTTCACAAAATGAGACATCAAGGTGCTGATAATAATGATGGCAATGAGCAATAACCCAAGGTGACTAATCAGCAACTGGTAAAAATATTTAATCTTCATCGAACTTATACCCTACGCCCCATACCGTATACAGAAAGGGCTTAGGCCCGTCTCCGATTTTTTGGCGCAATCGTTTAATATGAACATCAACCGTTCGTTCATCACCATAAAATTGGTATCCCCAAATTTGCTCAAGCAATTGTTCTCGTGAAAATACTTGCCGAGGATGCTGTATAAAAAAGCACAGCAAATCGTATTCCTTTGGTGTTAAATTTTCGATCCGTTTCCCCTCTAGAAACACTTCTCTCGTTTTTTTATCTAACTGAAAATGTTCGGTCTCTAGCCGTTCACCCTCTTTCGCTCCTTCTTGAGTAGATGTTGTTTGAGCAAAACGTCGTTTCACTGCTTTGATTCTTGCCATTAAGGTGAGCGGACTAAAGGGTTTTGTCACATAATCATCTGCCCCAAGATCGAATCCCAGCACCTGATCAGATTCCGTTTCCTTTGCTGTCAGCATAATAATCGGAACATCACTGATCTGGCGTACTTTTTGACAAATGGTCAGACCATCCATTGAAGGAAGCATGACATCTAAGATGAGCAGATCCCAATCCTCCTCTTGCTTAAATCGATTCAATCCTTCTAATCCATCATGGACGAATTCCGCTTGAAATCCTTCTCGTTGAAAAAACATA
Source organism: Bacillus sp. FSL K6-3176 (assembly GCF_038003325.1). Lineage (NCBI taxonomy): Bacteria > Bacillati > Bacillota > Bacilli > Caryophanales > Bacillaceae > Bacillus > Bacillus sp. FSL K6-3176. The sequence goes on along the minus strand of NZ_JBBOOX010000001.1, from coordinate 436,804 downwards.
TCCGTCATTGTACAAACACTCTGGTTATCTTCAATCATTAATATTTTCATCATCAGCCTCCGCTGTTGCCTTTGTTTTTCTTTATGTAGCTTTATTTTACATGTTCCTTCTCAAATCTCAATTGGATTGATACGATTTCATGAACTTATCATGCTTTGGTCATCTTTTATTCATACTTTTTGATGGAGCTGGGTGTCGAGGTGAGCCGCATTGATTTTTGTTATGAAAAAAAGCTCATCTGATTGATGAGCCCAAATTGTTGACAAAGGGCTAAAATGAACTTGATTTTAGCCCTTTGTCTTCTTTTCAGCGTGATAGAAAACCTTTGCAGTCTAGGAAGGACGAGTACTGGCGCGGAGCGAATTTGACATTCGTGAGCACCAGCACGCAGGACTGCGGGCGAATGCGAGGGTTTGTCTACACGCTGAGCTCATCTGATTGATGAGCCCTTTTCCTTGTCATGCCAGCAGTTGCAAGTAAGCAGTGTCATTCCCCTCTTCAACCGCCTGTAAAAGCTGCTTTGCCTGTGATGTGCTGGTGACGCTGCTTAATTTTTGTATGATGTCTTCTGTCGATAACGCACAGCCTGGTGCTCCCCGAGGGATATCGACCCGTTTGCTGATGGTGGTACCGTCAGATAAGTTGAGCTTTACAATCGTAAATCGTCCTTTTGGCACTGCGTCTGGATGGGGTTGTGTCGTTTGATCATACACTCTATTTACCCGCTTCATCCATGCCCGCAGCTCTGGTGAAATGGTTTTTTTCGTAAAAGCATCCAGTGATAAAGGTTGTCCAAACACTGCTAGTGCGATGACATACTCGACACTAAATCGTCCCTCTTCTCCCGTCAAAGGTGTCCGCTCCGTGAGTGCGGCATCTCCGCCAGGCGGAAACATGACGTCGACCTGTTCGATCTTCCCCTGTAAGGAAGAGTGTTCTTGTACTAATGACTCGATCGCATCGGCTGCATGATGCGCCGCTGAACAGAACGGATACACTTTAAACCATAGACCTGGCGACACGATACGCCACGCAGTGCCATAGTCCTCTAGCAAACGTCTTTCCGCTAGTTTCTGATCCCCATAGAGAGAAAAGAAGCCCAGCTCCCCATCTAGAAGCGATTCACTCCCGCCAAAACCTGAACAAGCTAAATCCATGGACCATACGGCGGTTTGAGCGGCGAGGCCAGCTTGCAATGGTTTCATATCAGTCCCAAACTGCTTTCGCATTCCAGCTGATTGCGCACCAGCAAAGCCGATCGCTTTCGCCAGCTCTTTCTGTGAAACTTGTTTCAAATAACCAATCGCACAGACCGCTGCAATGGCTCCGAGAGTTCCGGTATTATGCCAGCCCCGCTCATAATGCGACTTGCCGATGGATTCACCTAGCCTTGCCATCACTTCGACACCAGTAATGTAGGCTGCTAGAAATCGATCACCGTATGCCTCCCCGTTGGTCAGCTGGGAAAGCAAGGCCGGAATGATCACCGCACTTGGGTGTCCTCTCACATCAGAATGCACATCATCATAATCAAGGGCGTGAATCAGGTAGCCATTTAGCATGGCTGCTGCTTGGCGGCTGACCTTCTTCCCTTGTCCAATGACGGGAATTTGAGCCGCGCCGCCTTCTTGTTCCACCAGCGCCATGAGCTTCTGAATCCCTTCATCCTCTTTTGCAGCAAGCGCTGCTGCCGCAGCGTCTAATAGACCGTTTCGAGCCATTTGAATGGCCTGTTGATCTTGCAACGGATCAGCAGAGAGCACTTCCTCTGCGAGCTGTTTCGTTAGTTCCATGTTCTTGACTCCAACGCCCGAACCGCAAGCTCGGAGAAGAAAGCAGCGGCAACAGGGAGTGCCTCTTCATTTAACGTAAAGGCAGGGTGATGCCATTCCTCGGTACCGCTTGTCCCCATCCAGACAAAAAAGCCTGGAATGCGTTCTTGGTAAAGGGCAAAGTCTTCTCCGCCTGGTGACTGCTCTGCCTCTACTACTGCGAGATCAAGTGCTCCTGCCGTTTCTTCCACAACCTTTGTCAAACGCTCGTCATTCATCACAGAAGGCAAATACGGATGCCATTTCACATCTGCCTTTGCGCCAAACCCTTCTGCGATACCGCTCACGATTTGTTTCATGAGATCTGGAATCATCGCTCTCACTTCAGATTCAAACGTCCGAACGGTCCCTTCCATCTCGACGCGATCAGGTATCACATTCCATGATGTGCCGCCTTGAATACGTGTGATGCTGACAACCGCATGATGCAAAGAACTAATGCGGCGGCTGACAATTTGCTGTAGGGCGCTTGTGATCTGACCGCTGATGGCAATCGGATCAATTGTGTGATTTGGAATTCCAGCATGACCACCCGTTCCTTGAATGTCAATTTCAAAGCGATCGACGCTCGCCATTAATGCTTTTTCTCTTATCCCGATGGTGCCAACTGGCAGGTTAGGTTTATTGTGCATACCAAATATCGCATCCACTCCATTTAAGACGCCTGCCTCTATGACGTGTTTCGCTCCTTGCGCCACTTCCTCAGCCGGCTGGAACAAAATGCGGACTGTTCCCTTGAGCTCATGTTTCCGTTCGTTTAATAGGACGGCCGCACCAAAAATCGAAGCGGTATGGAAATCATGGCCGCATGCGTGCATTTTCCCTTGTATCTTTGAAGAAAATGGTTCGCCAGATGCTTCTTCAATCGGAAGTGCGTCAATATCGGCTCTCAGAGCAATCGTTGGTCCCTCTTGTTCTCCTTTGATTTCACAAACGACTCCTGTTTGAAGATCTGGGAAATTGAGTACTGTGATCCCTTCCTCTTGTAACCAGCCTCGTAGTTTTTTGGTCGTTTCATATTCTTCAAATGCCAGCTCTGGATGCTCATGAAGCGCTCGGCGTATGTTAATTAAACGTTTGTTTAAAGCTTGATTTCCTAATGATTTCACTGATACTCACCCCTCTAAAGAGTAAAAAGCAGCTTATGCTTCTTCAGCCGCTGCTTCTTTTTGGATAAATCGTTTTGTTCGTTCATTCTTCGTTTCGTCAAATAGTTCGGTTGGCGTTCCCTGCTCAATGATATGACCATCTGCCATAAAAATCACATGATCTGCTACTTCTCTTGCAAACGCCATTTCATGTGTCACGATGATCATCGTCGTTTCTTGAATGGCAATGGATTTAATCACTTGAAGCACACCTGAGACAAGCTCTGGATCTAGTGCTGATGTTGGTTCATCTAGCAGAATCGCATGTGGATCAACCGCTAAGGCTCGGGCAATCCCGATTCGCTGCTGCTGACCACCGGATAGTGTGACCGGGTAGCTGTCAGCTTTTTGTTCTAGCCCTACTTGTTTCAATAGCTCCATGCCGATCTCATTTGCCTGCTGTTTTGTCATTTTTTTCGTCACAAGCAGTGACTCTGTAATGTTTTGCAGGGCTGTTTTGTTTTTGAATAAATTATAGTTTTGAAACACCATGGCCGTTTGCTGACGCAGGTGATGGGCTTCTTTACGTGTATATTTAGACGCATTCAGCTTCGCATCGCCAATTTCAATCGTACCTTCATCTGGCGTTTCTAATAGATTTAGACAGCGCAGCAATGTTGATTTACCGGAGCCAGAAGGTCCGATAATGGCCACAACCTGCCCTTTTTGCACGTCAAGATTAATTCCGTCTAAGACGACAAGGTCGCCGAATGATTTTTTCAAATTGGTGAGCTTGATCATGTCCACACCTCCTTAATTCCGGTAAGGTTTGCTGATTTTTCGTTCAAATAGGTCTTGCAGGAAACTATAAATGATGGTGAGCACCCAATACACAATGCCAACCGCTAAATACGTTTCAAAGTACTTATAGTTGGCCGATGCAATCATTTTCCCTTGCGCAAACATTTCTGCCACCCCAATGGTAAAGGCAAGCGATGTTTCTTTTAAAAGACCAATAAAGGTATTCCCCGTCGCTGGAATGGCATTTCTGACGGCCTGCGGGAAAATAATTCTGACGTAAGACTGCCATCTTGTCATGCCGACAGATAAACAGGCCTCAAGCTGCCCTTCATCCACTGAATTAAGAGCCGCTCTAAAAATTTCTGCTAAGTACGCTGAGTTTTTAATACTTAAACCGATAATGACCGCTGTTAAGGCATCCATTGAGGTCATCGCAGGGAATAGCTGCGGAAGACCAAAATAAATGAGAAAGAGCTGAACCAAAGTTGGAACCGCTCTGAAAAAAGAAATATACAGCTTGGCAAATTGGTATAAGACAGGTATCCGGTTTTTCGTTATAAGCGCGAATACCACACCAATGATAATGGCAAATACCATGGAGACAATCGCCATGAAGATCGTTATCGGCAAGTATTGAATCAAGGTTGGAAAAACCGTCACCATATACTGCCAATCAATGTGATTCATGTCTGCTTTTCACCGCCGCTGTTGTTATTTTTTAATCGGCACTGTGACATCGTCTTTGAAATATTTCTCAGACAATTTCTTCAGTGTTCCGTCTTCTCTTAATTCTTTGATCGCTTTATTGAATTCTTCTCTTAACTTGTCGTGCTTTTCATCTTTGGCAAATGGGTAGCCGACTTCTTCATATACGATTGGGTTGCCGACGATTTTGAGTGGAAGTCCTGTTTTTTCAATTTGAGCTAACAAGACACTGCGTCCGTTGACGTAAGCATCTACACGGCCATTTGCAACTTCATTTAAGACACCGTCTTGTGTTTCATATGTTTTGATGTTGATTTTCTTGTCTGGGTCTTTGCTCTCTAGGTTTTTGGCATGGTTTGAGCCAAGAACAGCCGCCACCGTTTTTCCTTTTAAGTCGTCAAGTCCTTTAATGTCCTTGTTGTCCTTCTTCACAATGATTTGTGTTCCTGCGTATGCATACGTATCTGTAAAATTGAACGTTTGTTTACGCTCATCTGTAATCGCAACTTGGTTTGATACAGTATCCAGCTTACCAGATGTCAGCTGGCCCATGAGTCCGCTGAATTCACTCAGCTGCCAGTCTAGTTTGTAGCCTAGCTTTTTCGCAATGGCTTCTGTGACCTCGACATCAAATCCTACTAGTTTGCCGTTTTCTTTATAAGCAAATGGATAGCTTTGGCCTGTAGCGCCCACTTTAAGCACTTTCTCATCTTTTCCTTCACTCTGATTGCCCCCGCCGCATGCCGCTAACACCGCAAGCATTGCCGCAAATAAAACAACTAGCCACTTTTTGTTTTTCATGTTCGTACACCCTTCTTTCCTCTTATGGTTGTGTAATATCTGATCGTAATTGTTTTTTAAAATAAATGGTGATATGGCCTTTGCCTAGATCCTTTTCACCTGCTCTGACATAGCCTTTACGCTCATACATGTCCATGAGCCACGGATGCTTATCAGCTGTCCCAAGAGAGACATATGGTACCTTTAGTGTGTCCCTTAGCACTTCCGTTTCAACCCACTCAAGCAAGGCTGAGCCTGTGCCTTTTTTTGCCGCTGGTTCTGAAGCAAACCACCATATATGCGGAACGCCGAATGGTCCTGGCTGTTCTCCCCAAGGCATACGGAGTGATAAGGTGGAGAGAAGCTCTCCGTTTTCTTCCATTACATAGCAAAGATTCTTTTGTACATTTTTCTGAACGAGGGCGATATCTGCATGTGCTGCTTGGAACTGGATGCCGAGCTCACGAATCGGCTCATAGGCTCTTGTTGTCAGTTCAAGCAACGCTTCTATATCATCCTCAGTTGCCAGACGAAACGTATATCCCAACGTTAGTCACCTCACCTTTATGTCGTGTAGCGATTTTTTGGCTGTTTTAATCCGAGATTTTCTCGTAAAGTTTGTCCTGTGTATTCTGTTTTGAACAGGCCTCTTTCCTGAAGGATCGGAACGACGCGGTCTACGAAGGCATCAAGTCCTTCTGGCAATAATGGCGGCATCACGTTAAAACCATCGGCTGCTTCCTCAACGAGCCATGTCTCCATCACATCTGCTAGCTGCTCTGGTGTTCCAATGAAGATATGGTGCCCACGGGACCCTGCAACAGATTGGTAGAGCTGGCGAATGGTCAGGTTGTCCTTTCTCGCCATATTCATCACAAGGTCAAAACGGCTTTTCACGGCATTTGACGCGCTTGGATCAATCTCTGGAAGCGGTCCGTCTAGTGGATACTGCGAAAGATCAATACCCCCTAAGTAGTTTTGTAAAATGCTAAGGCCGATCTCTGGAACAATCAGCTCTTGTAATTCTTCATACTTCGCTTTTGCTTCTTCGACAGTATCGGCAATGATTGGGAAGATGCCCGGCATGATGCTGACATCCTCTCTAGCTCGCCCAGCAGCCTCTACTTTTCCCTTCAAGCTTTGGTAAAATTCCTTCGCTTTGTCGAGATCGTTTTGTGCCGTAAAAATAAGCTCAGCCGTTTTAGCCGCAAGCTTTTGACCATCTTCAGAAGACCCTGCTTGAATGATCACTGGCTGTCCTTGAGGGGTGCGTGATACATTAAGCGGACCCCGTACGGAGAAGAATTCACCTTTGTGCTGCAGCTCATGAAGCTTACTAGACTCAAAGAATTCTCCCGTTTCTTGGTTTCTTACAAGTGCGTCCTCTTCCCAAGAATCCCACAGACCTTTGACGACATCGACGAATTCTTCAGCTCGTTCGTATCGTTTGTGGTGTGCTAAATGCTCTTCTCCGCTAAAATTTTTCGCTGTTTCTTCAATAGAAGATGTGACCACATTCCATGCTGCTCGTCCGCCTGATAAATGATCGAGTGAGGCAAACTGTCTCGCAATATGGAATGGCTCACTGTATGTAGTTGATGCTGTTGCTGCTAAACCAATTGTTGAGGTAGACTCTGCAATCGAAGAAAGCAGGGTGAGCGGTTCAAATCTCGTTAATACATTCGGATGAGATGTATGATTAATTGATAAGCTGTCGGCTAAAAAGAGCAAATCCAGCTTCCCTTCCTCGGCCTTTTTCGCTAATTGTTTAAAGTAATCAAGATTCATGGCTGCGTCTGGTACTGCTTTCGGATGTCTCCAAGAGGCGACATGATGTCCAGTTCCCGCGATGAATACGCCTAGCTTGAGCTTCCGTTTCGGCTGTGACACTTGTTCTTCATCCTTTCTATATCTTCCTTGTATCAAGTGATTATTTTACAAGATACATTTTTCTGATTGAATTAATCGGTTTTATCCATAAAAAAAGGGCAAATGTTGCGAAAAATGAAAAATAATTATTACTATATGCCCTTTTTACATGATTGTCAACCGCCTTCTGAACCTCCAAAAAAAGGGATTTACAGGCGTTTACGGTGGATCAATTTCAATATTTCCGATGAGCCGGTCCGTGGAGTGTGTCATCAATTGACTGCGCTCTAGTACATTATGGGCAATCACCGAATGAGTGGAAGATATGGTGCGGACGGCAATCGCTTTTTGAGGAGAGAGATTAATGATGTTATTCCGCAGCACACGTGCTGAGACAACCTCATCAAGAAAAACGGCAGTCGGCTGTCCGATTGAACGATTTAAATAAAAGCGGTTATCACCAATTTGGGGTGAGCCATTTTTAATGTACATCACCACATATAAGGACGTTTCTTCAAAGGAATTGTCTTTAATCTCTAAAGGAGCGGTCGTATTGCTGTAGACGGCATAGTTTTGATAGTGCTTAAAACGATTCTGCCATATGAAAGCCTTTGCATTTCCTGTCACGCTGATTGTATACGAAGATGCGAGCTGTGAATGTCCTTCTTGAATAAAGTGATTGCCGTTGATCCCCGCTTCTCCCTCCTGCACCCATATCCCTCGGCTGAATTCCTTGAATTGATTATACTGAATTAAGATATTCGTTCCTCTGACCATCGCCGCATCGATGACAGAGTAGACGGTATTGTTTGAAAAGACAATGCTGTCTGATTGATAAATACGCAGCGATGTACTTCTAAGCCGTGTGTTTGTCCCTGACTCAATATGGTTTCCTTCTATTAAAATACGATTGGCCATATAGACAGACACAGCCGCATCTTCAAAAAGACTGATTTTATTACCTGTGATGTGCACGCTGTCTCCCCTCACATCAATACCCTTTTCAAATCCTTCAATCATATTGCCAATAATGATCACATTGTTTTCCGATTGATCAAGCGGCACGCCTAAGCTCGTAATCCCTGCTTTTGTCACGCCCCCTCCCACTGCACGAATCAAATTATTCGCAATGATCATTTCAGTGGCGAAGCCATAGGAGATACTGCTGTCCGTTTGATTGCCTTCAATGATCACACCATAGCCGTTGAAATTATAGATAGAGCTGGCTGCGCCGCCTCTGACTATGTTGTTTCGAATTTGAATATTCAGCGGTTCCTCCAAGTTGGTCGCATTTTCTCCGTATCCTTCAATATCAATGCCCATTTTTGGCTCGACCCCGTTTACCCCTGCCCTTTCAAGCAAACAGTCTTCCACAATGACACCATCACAGCCTGTAATAGACATATTGTTTCGCCTTGAATCAGTGATGGTGCAGCCAGAAATATGAATAGACGAAGCAGGCGAGTACGATTCGATATGGGTCAATAAACCGTGCGGACTGACAATGATGCCGTCTCCCGTACAATTGTTGATTTGAACACGATCGATATTCACATGGGAAGCACCTTCAATACACACCCCGAAGCCCCATTCATGTGTTTTTCTTTCTGGCGGGAGTGCCTTGTACACATGCTCATCACGGTCGCCTTCAATCCGCCCGCCCCGAATGGTCACATGCTCTACCTCTCCTATATAAAAGGCTGCATATCCCCACGAATCATTTGGTTTCACTTTGATAACGGCATCTGATGCCATCTCAATACAAATATGACTTGGCACTCGTATGCCGGCATGACGAAAAGGAAAAAATTGATCCCCCCTGTACACCGCATCTATTAGATACGTTCCACTCGGCAGCCAGACGTGGGAGTAGCCCTGTGCTTTTGTCCATTCCAGGCATTCGTTCAGTTTCGCTGTACAGTCCGTTTTCCCGTCAGCAATCACGCCAAAGTCTAATACATTGACAATGGGTTTCTTCAGATCAGATTCATTTACATCCCCCAATGAAAACCCCTCCTTTTTACACATGTCCTCTTGTCATCCTATGCATGTGGAAAAGGTTTGCTTGTACGATATTTCAAATTTTATATAAATTCTTCTGGAATAACTTTCCGATGATTTTCACTTGAGCGAATTTTTCATTTTTTTGAGTCTTTACGCCTATTGAACTAACATTTTCCTGTTTTAGAATAGTTTTATATTGACACAAGAACTATACAAGAATATCATTTTTCTCATATCTCTTTTTTTAAGAAAGGATCTATGCCATGTCTACAATTGACCACGATAAAATTGTTAAAAGTGTTCCTCAAAAAGGGTTTTTTGGACATCCTAAAGGACTTTACACACTGTTTTTCACTGAATTTTGGGAGCGTTTTTCTTATTATGGCATGCGTGCACTGCTTATTTATTATATGTACACAGAGGTGACAAAAGGCGGTCTTGGCTTCGACCAGACAACCGCTAATTCGATCATGTCTGTCTATGGTGCGCTTGTCTATATGTCAGGCATTATTGGCGGATGGCTTGCCGACCGAGTATTTGGTTCGTCCAGTACGGTCTTTTATGGCGGGGTATTCATTATGCTTGGTCATGTCATTTTGGCACTACCTAGCGGTGCAACAGCGCTCTTTATTAGTATGGGGCTGATTATTATTGGGACAGGTCTCCTAAAGCCGAACGTATCAAACATAGTCGGTGACCTGTATACAAAAACAGACCCTCGCAGGGATTCTGGATTCAGTATTTTCTATATGGGGATCAATATGGGTGGTTTTATTGCCCCATTAATTGTCGGAACACTCGGTCAAAAAGTGAATTTCCACCTTGGTTTCTCACTCGCTGCCGTTGGTATGCTTGTTGGACTGATTACGTTTGTCATCACGAAAAAGCCGAATCTTGGACTTGCCGGCACTTATGTCACAAATCCACTATCAGCTACTGAACGCAAGAACTTCAAAATTTTCGGTACATTGATCGTGATTGTACTTGCTGTTTTTGCTGTCATCGGCATTCAAACAGGAGCGCTCACGATTAATCTATTCACTTGGTTTGTCAGTGTCCTTGGTGTGCTGATTCCAATTGTTTATTTTATTGTGATGTATTTTAGTCAAAAAACGAGTGCAGTGGAGCAGTCGAGGGTACTCGCTTATATTCCATTGTTTCTAGCTGCGGTGATGTTCTGGGCCATTCAAGAACAAGGCTCAAATATTTTAGCCACATATGCAGATCAGCGAACAAACTTGAATTTCCTTGGCATGACATTAGCCTCTTCTTGGTTCCAATCATTGAACCCAATCTTTATTGTGCTCCTGTCACCAGTATTTGCTTGGTTATGGGTCAGACTCGGTAAGAAACAGCCGTCTACCCCGATTAAATTTTCACTTGGGCTTCTGTTCGCAGGATTATCCTTTATCATCATGATCATTCCTGCTTACATGTCTGGACCGAATACACTTGTTAGTCCATTATGGCTCGTTCTCAGCTTCTTCCTTGTCGTCATCGGAGAACTTTGCTTATCACCAGTTGGGCTGTCAGCGACAACAAAACTGGCACCTGCTGCCTTCTCAGCGCAAACGATGAGCCTTTGGTTCCTTTCAAATGCAATGGCACAGGCGATCAATGCACAAGTGGTCAAACTGTTTGATAAAGTACCAGAAACCGTCTATTTCGGGATCATCGGCATGCTCGCTATTGTTTTATGTGGCGCTATGCTTCTGCTTACACCGGTGATTAAGAAAGCGATGAAAGGCGTGCATTAAATTGAAAAAGAAGCCTCCTCAATGGGAAGGCTTCTTTTTTTGAATTAAAACCGAATCTCATCATCTCCGTGAATTTGCAACTGGAGCGGTTCACTTTTCACCTGATGTTTTTTCACATAGCGGTGATAGACAACATATCCAATGATCATGAGCGGTACGCCGACATACAGCCCAATCCGCTGCTCGGCATCAAAGGCAAGACTGATTAGCACAATCGAGTTCAGCGTGATCGCAATGATCGGCAGTACCGGATAAAGAGGGGTTTTAAATTTTAGGTTTTCCAGCTTTCCGCCTGCTTTCAAATATCTTCTGCGGAAAAGCAGCTGTGATAATGTAATCGTAATCCAGCCGGTTTGGGCACTCATGCCTGCAATAGACACGATCCAAGCAAAAACGGTTTTCTCTGCAAAGAATCCTGATAATAACGAAATACCTGTAAACAGGAAAGTGAGCAGTAAGGCATTCATCGGGATGCCCCGCTGATTGACTCGTCTAAACGCCTTGCCTGCCATTCCTTCCTTCGACAAAGAGTACAGCATTCTCGTAGAGGCATATAGGCCAGAGTTCGCCACAGATAATAAAGCAATGATAATGACAAAGTTCATGATATCTGCCGCATAAGGAATGCCCGTTCTCTCAAACACAGTGACAAATGGGCTTTGCAGCACACTCGCTTCTTTCCAAGGCACCATACCCGCTAAGACAAAAATAGATAAAACGAAAAAGACAAGTGTGCGCCAAACCGTCTGATGAATCGATCGAGGCACGGTTTTCTCTGGATTTTCACTTTCTCCTGCCGCAATCCCGATCAGCTCCGTTCCTTGAAACGAAAAATTCACCGTGATCATCGTGACGACTACTGCGAGCAAGCCATTCGGAAACAGACCGTCACTCACAAAATGACTAAAGTAAGGAGCTGGTTCCCCGCTCGTCGTTTGAATAAAACCAAACATCGCCGCTCCGCCTACGCCAATAAATAGTAAGATGGCAACAATCTTAATGGTTGAAAAGAAAAACTCCGACTCCCCGAACGCTTTCGCTGACCTGGCATTTAATAAGAACAAACACAGCCCAAATATGAGACACCAAATCCACACATCCACTTGTGGAAGCCAGCGTCTCATCAGCTGCCCTGCTGATAAAAATTCCAGCGCCACGGTGGCTGCCCAGCCAAGCCAATAAATCCAGCCAACAGCAAATCCTGCTGCAGGACTCACAAATTTCGTCGCATACGTATGAAACGAACCCGACACAGGAAGCGCGACTGACAGCTCTCCCAAACACAGCATGGTTAAATACATAATCAATCCGCCCACAATATAGGAAAGAACAGCTCCAACTGGCCCTGCTTGTCCAATCGTATAGCCCGTTCCAAGGAAAAAGCCTGTCCCAATGACACCGCCAAGAGAAATCATAAATAAATGGCGGGAGGTCATCGCCCTTTTCAATTGTTCGGGCTGATTTTGTCCAACATCCACAATGATGCCCTCCTTCTTCTAAGATGTTCTGTTATCAAAACATGTCTCCATGTGATTATTCCATTTTCAAAACAACCTACTAATTATACATCTTTTATAATAAATATGCTTCCTTCTATGGTCACTGTCTCAAAGTCTTTATTTTAGTAATGTTCGCACAAATAAGATGAATGACTTTTTAGGTTTGAAAGAAATGGGTTGCGGGCATAAAGTTGGTGAGATTCGCTCAAGCTAGTTTCAAATGCTTTACTTTTAGGTTGCTTCTCTGTAAGATCATATGTTGTAAATACCAACAAGAAAAGTGGGGAATAAAATGAAAAAAATGTTCTTTGCCATTATTTTAGGCGCTTGTGTTGCATTGATCACGGCATGCGGATCAGCTGCAAACGACAGCGCAAATAAACAATCTGGGTCTAAGGAATCAGGTGATCTTTGGAAATCCATTCAGGATAAAGGCGTATTAACCATCGGTACAGAAGGTACATATGCTCCTTTCACCTTCCATGACAAAAAAACAGATAAATTAACTGGCTATGATGTCGAGGTCATCACAGAAGTCGCAAAACGTCTTGACTTAAAACCAGAATTCAAAGAAACACAATGGGACAGCATGTTTGCTGGTCTGAATTCTAAACGTTTTGATGTGGTAGCGAACCAAGTTGGTAAAACTGGACGTGAAAATCAATATGATTTCTCTGATAAGTACACAACGTCTCAAGCCATTGTTGTGACAAAATCAGATAACAATGACATCAAGAAACTTTCTGATGTGAAAGGCAAAAAAGCAGCACAATCATTAACAAGTAACTATAACAAATTAGCTACAGATGCTGGCGCTAAAATTGAAGGGGTTGAAGGTCTTGCACAATCCATTCAATTGATTCAGCAAGGGCGTGCTGATTTGACGTTCAATGATAAATTAGCTGTCTTGAATTACTTGAAAACAAGCGGTAACAAAAACCTAAAAGTTGCATTTGAAACAGGAGATCCACAAGAAACGTATTTTGCCTTCAGAAAAGGCAGCGGCGAAGTCGTTGACAAAGTGAATGGCGCATTAAAAGAAATGAAGAAAGACGGTACACTCGCTAAGATTTCTAAGAAATGGTTTGGTGAAGATGTTACAAAGTAATACCCTAGGAGTCGTCATTCCTTGGGATCTTCTTCAGCAATCTTTTTGGCCAATGGTGATGCAGGGGATTTATTATACAATCCCCCTTGCCATCATTGCCTTCATTATTGGTCTTTTTATCGCGCTTGTGACAGCTCTTGCTAGAATGTCTAAAATCAAAGCCCTCAGATGGATTTTCTCCATCTATGTGTCGGCCGTTCGCGGAACGCCGCTTTTTGTGCAATTGTTTATTATTTTCTATTTCTTTCCGACATTTAATATCACACTGGATCCATATCCAAGTGCCATTATTGCTTTTTCATTAAACGTAGGTGCGTATGCGTCAGAGATTATCCGTGCATCCGTCCTGTCTGTTCCTAAAGGACAATGGGAAGCTGGTTATTCAATTGGGATGACCCATCGCAAAACGCTCATCCGCGTGATTTTACCGCAGGCAGTGCGTGTATCGATTCCGCCGCTGTCTAATTCATTCATTAGTTTGGTGAAAGATACATCGCTTGCCTCCCAAATCCTCGTGGCAGAGATGTTCCGTAAATCACAGGAAATTGCTGCGGCGAACTTGGATCAAATTTTATTTATTTATATGGAAGCAGCCCTGATCTATTGGGTATTCTGCTTCATTCTATCGCTCGTTCAACACCAAATTGAAAAACGACTTGATCGATATGTCGCAAGGTAAGGAGGGAACGGACATGCTAACAGTCAAAGGCTTAAACAAATCCTTTGGTGAAAATGAGATTTTAAAGTCGATTGATTTTACGATCAACAAAGGACAGGTTGTGGCGATTCTTGGTCCATCAGGTTCAGGAAAAACAACGATGCTTCGCTGTTTAAATGCACTTGAAATTCCAAATGCCGGCTCCTTTACCTTCGATGATTTCTCGATTGATTTTTCTAAAAAAAATAAACAAGCTGATTTGCTCAAGCTTCGCCGGAAGTCAGGCATGGTGTTTCAAGATTATCATCTGTTCCCACATCGCACTGTTCTTGAGAATGTGATGGAAGGTCCAGTCCAAGTCCAGCGCCGTCCGAAAGAAGCGGTGCGAAAAGAAGCGATTCAGCTTCTGCAAAAGGTAGGACTTGAGGATAAAAAAGATTTGTATCCCTTCCAGCTGTCAGGCGGTCAAAAGCAGCGTGTCGGCATTGCCCGTGCACTTGCCATTCAGCCAGAGCTTATGCTTTTTGATGAACCAACCTCTGCGCTTGATCCTGAGCTTGTCGGGGAAGTCTTAAAGGTCATGAAGGATTTAGCGAAAGAAGGCTGGACGATGGCGGTTGTCACACATGAAATCAAGTTTGCCCAAGAAGTGGCGGACGAAGTGATTTTTATTGATGGCGGCGTCATCGTCGAACAAGGTCCTCCGGAAGAAATCTTCAAACGACCAAAGGAAGAACGAACAAAACAATTCTTAAACCGGATTTTGAATCCAGTGTGATCAAAAAGGCTGTTCTCATCATGTGAGAACAGCCTTTTTTTACCTCTTTCAAAGTAAGCGATTACATTAAGCAAAGCCATTTAAAGGGGCGTGCGAGTATGTTACGATTGAAATCGAGTGTTTAAGAAAGAAGGGAAAGCTTTTGAAGCGGGAACATCTTTTACGTTGGTTTTTTTATTTTGTTGGATTGGTTGTACTTGCTTTTGGACTATCGCTGACAGTGAAGGGAAAGATCCTTGGCATTGGTCCGTGGGACGCTTTTCATTATGGACTGTTTCAGCATTTTGGTTTAACCATTGGACAATGGTCGATCATTATTGGTGCACTGATTGTGACACTGACATCTGTTTTCACGAAATCTTTTCCAAAGATCGGCGCCCTGCTCAATATGGTGCTGATCGGCGTGTTTATTGATTTCTTTAATGCAGTATTACCTGCACCACATGGGTATTTACCTGCTTTATATGTGTTTATTACGGGCGTGATTGTGTCTGGGTATGGCGTTGGCATTTATGTCTCAGCCAACCTTGGCGCTGGGCCAAGGGATTCATTAATGTTGCTCATCTCAGCAAAAACGGGGCTGAACGTGCAGTGGGTTCGAAATGGTATTGAGTTAACCGTGCTCCTATTTGCATGGATGCTCGGCGGCCCGATTGGCATTGGAACGATTCTGACGGCCATCTTTACCGGACTCGTCCTTCGCTTTTCATTGCCACAATCGACACGGCTCTTGCAACTGCTCATTACAAAAACAGCGGAGAAACCTGTTCAGACCCTTACCCGATAAGAACAAGCCATTCTACTAAATGAATGGCTTGTTTTGTGCTAAACTAAATAGACGCAATATTCTTAAAACAGGAGATGATCCTCTGATGCAGCTTTTCCATTATCATTACTGGACACCATTTGTTGAGGAGACAGAGAAGGCGTACACCTCATTAGGCTTTGAAGTAAAGGGACGTTTCGCAAAGGAAGGTTCCTTTCCCCCTCCGCAGACATGGGATGATTTTAGAGAGAAGAAGCCCTCTTTCCGAATCATTGAGATGAGAAAGGGACAGATCAATATCACATTTGGTTATAGTAAAAAAGTCCTTTTTGATCACATCGGCTTTCTAGTGACTGATGATGAATATGATCAGCTGCTGGTACAAGCGCAAAAGAGAAACTGGGCAATCCAGACTGGGGAGCGAAGAACGTTTCTTTCTACACCGATGCGCTTAAGGCTTGAATTGCAGCGGCGGACAGATGTGATTGAAACTGGTGAAGAAGCAATTGCCGAGATGACGATCGCAGTACCTGATTTGACTCATACACCTACGGTCGATCAGTTGCTGGACGGTTTGACACAACCTATTCATTGGAAAAAGGGAGAACGTCTCTCTTTACTTGAAGTGAAGATGATAGATTCTCATGGGATGAATACGACCGATCCAAACGGTGTTCACGTCCTCACACAAGGATAAAAAGCAGCGAGATACGCTGCCTTTTTTATGATTGTTTACGGATTGGAATCCAAATCAATGTCACATGATCTGGAGAATTTATCTCTCCATCTAAAGGATACGTTTCCATCTCCATTCCCCCAGCATGCTCATATCCTGAGGCAGGAAACCATTCTGTGAAAATACGTGTCCATGTTGAATGCACAGCGGTTTCGACAGGCCCTTTTGCCTGAAATACAGCCCACGTACTGGCCGGAATCTGTTCGACTGTCATGGTCGAATCTGGTTCTTCCTCACCTTGCTCAATTCCAATGATATAGTCAAATGTTTCAAGCGTTTCATCAAAATGCGCACATACACCGATATATCCGAGTTCTCCAGCTGCATGAGCCAGTGAATCCGTCCATCCTTCTTGATTGACACGCTTCCAAAAGGCGGGAATATCCTGTTTGTTTTGGCTATTCTTTGTTGTTGTCTTTAGTCTTCTGCCCATGATTAAAAATGAATCCTTTTCCACAATTCGATAATGCATCGGTTCGACTCCTTTTATTTGAAGTTCGAAGGAGAGACGGGGGTAGGCTTTCACTGTATACTCGCCTGTTTTCACTGCTGCCGGTGTATATCCGTGATGCCGCTTGAAGGCTTTCGCAAACGACTCTGGGGTTTCATAGCCATACTTCACCGCCGCATCAATGACTTTCACTTGCTTGGTCATGAATTCTTCTGCCGCAAGGGTTAATCGTCTTTTGCGAATATATTCTGCTACTGCAATTCCCGTCAGCATATGGAATAGCCGCTGATAATGAAATTTAGACATACAGGCGGCCTCTGCCACTTCTTCGATCTGCAAAGGCTGATCCAGCCTCTCTTCCATATAATTGATACTATCCATGATCAAGTGAATCATTTTTCCCTCTCCTTCCTTTTCCACTATATCGAGAACCGCCCGCACCTTCCTGTCATTTTGTGCTTTCATTGAACAGGATGTCTGTTTCTCTTTTGCATGTGTTCATCCAATGGTACAATAAATGTAAAAAATTGAGGTCCGTTATGAAGATTTTCGCTATTCAATTACAACCTTTAGATGATAAAAATGCACGAAAACAAATAGAACAGCTGAAGCCTTTTGTGTCACTTGAAAAACGCGCCGCCGCTGAGCGCTTTCGTTTTTTGATCGATGCAAGAAGAACGCTTTTAGGTGAGGTACTGATTCGTCACATCATTCATGAGATGTACGCACTGCCTATGGAACAGATCATTTTTGAAACAGAAGGGAATGGAAAGCCTGTTGTCCGGCAAATTCCTTCTTTTCATTTTAATCTTTCTCACTCTGGTGATTGGGTCGTGGGCGCAGTAGATGATGCGCCTGTTGGCATTGATATTGAAGAGATTAAACCGATTGATTTAGCCATTGCCAAACGATTTTTTTCAGCTGACGAATATCAAGATTTACTCTCACAGCCGGCAGAACGGCAGGAAGCCTATTTCTTTCATTTATGGTCCATGAAGGAGGCTTTTATCAAGCTGACAGGGAAGGGAATATCCTATGGTCTTTCATCCTTTACCGCTCGCTTGTCAGAGGATGGACAGGCTACTTTGAGATTACCTGATCACGAAGCCCCTTGCGTTGTCCAAACATATTCACTTAATCCTGCCTACCAAATGGCAGTTTGTACAAGAAAACCCGCTGCGGCTGAGCACGTCGAGATACTCACTTGTGAGAATATGCTGTCTCGCCTTAATAACGTGTGATTTGTTGAAGTGATGACTTTAGCAAATCGACGCCTCGTGCGATTTCCTCTTCTTTTACATGCCAAATGTTCAGCTGAAGTATAGGCTCCTTTTGATAAGTAGAAATAAAATGGCGGTCAATCGGCTGAACCATCACAGAAGCCTTTTTTAGCTGCTGAATAAGCTGATTCATCGGAATGGACCGGTCGACACGAACGTGAGTATGGGTAGCTGGCTCCTCTTCTCCCAGCGCATAAGCGCCTTGATCATTTTTCAAACAGGCCACAAGTTGTTTGGATCGAGCTCTATAGGTCGCCTGCATCCTTTCTCTATGACGCTCAAACATCCCGCTTTTCAAATATATTTCTAAAGCAGCCTGCGACAGCATCGAGCTGTCGATATCAATCAGCCGTTTATGTTCACTGAAGGGGCCAATCAGCTCGTTTGGTAAGACGACAGCACCTGTTCTAAGCCCTGGAAAAATGATTTTTGAGAAGCTTTTTAAATAAATGACCTTCCCCGCCTGATCATATGAATAGATCGGGTCTCTTTTTGTATCGAATTCTAAATCAGCCAAATAATCGTCTTCAACGATGTAGACATCATATGCTTCGGCAAGGGCTGCAATCGCTATTTTTTCTTGTTTCGACAGACTCGTTCCAAGCGGGTTTTGAAATCTTGGCATCGTATAGAAAAAGCGAATATCCTCCTCCCGGAAGATACGCTCCAATTCCTGAAGATCGAGTCCTTTTTTCGTCCGCTGAATCCCCCGGACAGGCAGCTGGTTTTTCTCTAAGTATTGGAGGAATAGGTGATAGCCTGGCTGTTCGACCAATATGGTCTGTTTTCCATTTGGAAACGGGATGGTGCTTAAAATCGATAAAGCCAGCTGAATACCAGAAGTCATGACGATCTGTTCTGGAGAGGCAAACACTTGATAATCCGTTAAACGCTTTGAAATGATTGGCAGTAAAGATGGTAATCCATTGGTGGTGCCATAGATAAATAAATCATTTTGATACAGATCAATCGCTTGATTGATGCAGTGCTGAAAATCGACATACGGAAACACAATGGGATCAGGCGCAGAGGAAGCAAAATCAATCCATGTGCTGCCCTTCTTAACGGCTGACTGATTGGTTTTCACGACAAAATAGCCACTTCTTTCTACAGAGTACAGCAAGTGTTCACGCTCTAATGTATCTAGTGCTTTTATGACAGTGCTTTTGCTCACAGCATATTGAGCCGCTAAGTGACGAATGGATGGGATTTTCATTCCAGCATTGTATTCACCGCTCTCGATTTTGTTTTTTATATTCAACACAAGGTGATCATATTTCCTCACAGCACTACCCTCCTTGTACCGGTACAGATATCAATAACTCTTATTGTACACTTTACTTGATCCGTTTACGATAAAAAGACAGAACCGGTCAATTCAACTGAAGCATGCATGCTCGTGTAAGGAGAAATCTGATGGATATGTCAAAACAAAAAGCGTATGCTGCTTCGATCGCATACGCCTGTATAATTGGTTTTTCATTCTTGTTTGTCAAAGTGGCTTTAGCATCAGCGAATCCAATTGATGTATTGGCACACCGATTTACTGTTTCTTTTGCAGCGGCTCTTTTGTTATTTCCATTTTTACGAAAAAAGTACCGTTTTTCCATTCAATGGCGTGATCTCATTTACATTGTGCCATTTTCCTTGCTTTATCCTGTGTTGTTTTTTGCATTTCAAGTGTGGGGGCTGATGTTTACCTCTTCATCAGAGGCCGGCATTATTCAGGCGACCATCCCTATTTTGACAATGGTGCTTGCAGCATGGTGTTTAAAGGAACGTCCTACCTCGATTCAGGTGCTGTTTACCATTCTTTCTGTGTCCGGGGTGATGCTCCTCTTTGTGGTGAAGGGAATTGATGTGAAACATTCTCATCTCATTGGTTATGTGCTGATCTTACTTTCAGCCTTATCATCCAGTGCCTATAGCGTATTTGCCAGAGTGATGACACGGCGATTCCATGTCATTGAACTGACTTTCGTGATGACATTCTTTGGATTTGTCTTCTTTAATGCTGCTGCTCTCATTCGGCACTCGGTACATGCTACACTACCGCAGTTTTTCAGTCCGTTTACGCAGCCATCCTTTGTATGGTCTATGCTGTTTTTAGGCATTCTCTCATCACTGCTCACAGCGTATTTATCAAACTATGCTCTTTCCAACCTTGAAGCAGCAAAGGTGAGTATCTTTAACAATCTTTCTGCTTTCATTACCATTGCCGCTGGCGTGCTTATTTTACATGAAACGATTGATATGGTTCACCTCATCGGAGCTGTGCTCGTCATTGGCGGAGTGATTGGCGGGAATGTGGTGAGGAAGGGGAATTCAACACAGAAGAACTAGACAAAACTAACAACAAAACCATTTATTGTCTTGTATTTTTTTGTATAATAAGGAGAGAGAACCTTTCCTTATTATACAAACTAAAATGGACGTGTTATGAGTGCATATATTTATAGTATTTACAAAGATATTGATCCTCAACGAGTTAAGAGACTATCAACGTAACAGACCTTATTTATATGTGTTATTTGCGATGAACTACATACTAGCACCACTCTTCCTAGGTGGACTGCTTGCGTTTTTTGTCAAAAACGTATCAATCATCTACATCTCATTTTTCATTTTTTTAACAACGATTCACCTTGATAAAAGTCTTATGCGAATCTTATTTTCTTCAGATAAAAAACAAATGGCCATCTTGAAATTGAATATGGATCAATATATTTTTGGGAAAGATATGAGTAAATTTTTCGGTGTCATGATTGGTTTTATATGCTTTTTTTTAGGTTCTTTCTGCATGATTTTAAACACACATGCTTTGTATCATTCTTTTATTCTTGGAGCCTTAGGCATTAGCTCGTTATTATTCGGATATTTACTTAGATTGAACTTATTATTACTTCTTACTAGACCTAGATTCTTTTCAATCACACCCATGATTCAATACATCACCACTGGGATCATTGCTTCTTGGATGTTTTTTGTTTTTAAATTCGAATTATTTTCTATTCCTTTTTCTAACCAATTGGTGCTTACGCTTGTTGCTTTGATCTTTCTTACTAGTCTTATTTTGTTAATCAATTGGAAAAAGAACCTTAGATATACGCCTATCTTCCATTCAGATGAGAAGGATAGACATCATCAAAACACAACATCAAGATCTTTCGATCATATTTTATTTTTTGAAATCACCCTTCTTTTGAGAAACCCTCCAATACAATGGTCGGTTTTACTATTTATATTCTCAATATCTGGTGGTCTATTTACTCTCATTCTGTATGGTGTTCATACAAACCAAATCGAAACAATGAATATAGAAAATGATTTTTTGTTTATTTTTAGTGTTATGTTCCCTATGATTTTTATTTCTAACGCCCTTCAATCTTATGTCTCTTTTGATGTTGATGGTCCCATTATTCCTTTAAAACATAGGTTACCTCACTTTATAAAGAACAAAATAAACTCTAAGTTGATATTATCCGTTTTATTACATATGTTTTTTTGTACTGTATATACTATCTTTTCTACTTTTACAATAAATGTAGATCACCCCTTTTATGTGATATTTACTTTGTTAGTTAGTAGCGTTTTAATAGGCGTATGCACAGTTGGTTCTACTGTTCTATTTCCTTATTTTAAATGGGAGTATGTGTATCAAGTTCCTAGCACACTGAGCAAATTAACATTAAACCTTTGCTTCAGTTTCATTTTAGGCTTATCCGTTATGTCCTCATATAACCTAGCCTCTTTTATTGCGGCAAATACGATCATGATTGTTTGTACAGTGATCATCATCGTCATCATGTTTTTATTTTGGGATAAAACGATTAACAAAAACTGCAAATCAGTTAAAACATTATTCGAGTGAGGGATTGTATGCTTTCAATTCATGATCTAATCAAGGAATATACAGAGTCAAACTTCAAAATATCAATTCATGAATTACATTTTCATCAAGGCTCAATTGTTGGATTATTAGGCAAAAATGGCGCTGGAAAAACAACCATTCTTGAAATAATCGCGGGATTGATCTCACCAGATAAAGGTGAATTAATCATACAAAAAGATATAGAAAATGGTTTTTCAACTGTCGGTTACATGGAAGATGATCCAACACTTTTTGAAAACTTAACATGCTTCGAATTGATTAAATATCAATCCATGTTAGTTGAGCAACCGTTAAATACAAAACAGATTCAACATTTATTAGAGAAATATGGGCTTGAAAAACAAGCCCATATTCGCTCTTCTTCTCTATCCCGAGGGATGAGGCAGAGGATTTCTTTTATATTAACCACCTTACACAATCCAGCTATAATCTTATTAGATGAACCATTTACCGGTCTAGACCCAGCAAATATGACTCTTATGAAAAGACATCTAAGAGAATTTAAGGCTCAAAATAAAACGATCATTCTTTCTACGCACATCCTTCAATTTGCCGCTAACTTATGTGACGAGATCCTTTTTATAAATGAAGGACAAATCGTTCATTCAGAAAAAAAACCTTCCGAAGAAACATTTGATGAAGGTCAGCTTGAAAAAAGATTCTTTGAAATGTTATCCTAAATAGCAGTTTCTCTACGTTTAAAATGGTATTCAGCTATAGAAAACAACGGCCCTCGTTTGACGGGGCCGTTGTTTTCTTTTATTGGCTGATGAATTGCCTTTTTGTTGTCTGCTCAATGACATGCCTCATATGTTCTGCGAACTGCTCGAGGTGTGTGTTGATATACATGTGCCCTCCTTCGAAATCAGTACGTTCGATGGCGTTTGCCCATGTTAGCCAGCCGTCTGCGTCTTCCATGCATTTCTTATCTTGCTTTCCGTTCAATAAATAAACGGGTGATTTAATGATTGTTTTGTCTGTGTGCTGGAAGGATTCTAATGCTTGATAGTCGGCACGTAAGGATGGTGTAAAGTAATCCATCATTGGCTTGTTCTCTAACAATTCTTTTGGAATCCCGCCCATTTCAGCGATATGCTGAACAAATGCTTCATTCGATAAATGGGTCAATCTTTGTCTTTTTGTTTGCGGCGGCTGAATGGCAGAAATGACAACTGCTACCGGATCGATGCCTTCCTTTTCTAGCAGCTGAGTCAGCCTGTACACCACAAGTCCGCCCATGGAATGTCCGAACAAAATAAATGGACGGTTTAATTTGCCTGTCAGTCCTTCTTTATACAATTCAGCCAGCCGGTCAATGCTTGTTTCAAGCGGCATGAGGTTCGTTCCATGACCCGGAGGCTCTGCTGCTGTCACTTCGGCCGTGTCCTTCAGCTGTTCAAAGAGCGGACGGTAAGAGGCGGAATATCCGCCTGCAAAAGGAAAACAAATAAGCTGAATGAGATCTGATTTTTTTTCAAAGGTTTTAAATAATTGGTTCATACGTCCTTACCCCTTTACGATCGTTTCAAGAATCTGCGCAAGTTGATCTGCCTGCGGTCTTTTCATCATGGTCACATGGTCGCCTTTTATTTGATAATACGAGCACGTTTCTCTCGTGTAAGCTTCCCAATCGGCAAATTTCTTCTGGAAATCTGTGGCGTGATCGCTGCTTTGTATAATATAAAACGGCACAGAGAATGGGTCTTTTTCTAATTCAATGGCTTGTGACATGATGGTATTATGAGTCTGCATTTGCAAGTATTTATCTAAATAGTGATCATTCATAAATTGATGAACGACTTCATCCTTTTCTGCTTCTTTGAGGATTTTCTGCTTCACTTCTTGGAAACTGAGCCCTTGTAATGCTTCTGGTTTGATGCCGACGAGGTTCCCCATACCTAGGACGAGGGCGAGCATTTTCACTTCTTCTTCGTTCATATCGGCATGAAGCGCTTGATCTGCCTCATCTCTTAATACCGGAACCGTATCTAAAATGATCAATCCTTTTGGCGCTTTTCCTGCATGACAGAGTCTCTGATTCATTCCGTAAGCAAGATGTCCGCCCATAGAATGCCCTGCCAAATAATCAATGCCTGGTCGATAGAATGTCTCAATGGCTTCAATAAAAATGGTGACAAGCTCTGTATAATGAAGGAATTGTGGTTCTTCATCCTCATATAAGCCTGGAGACTGCAAGGCGTAAACAGCTCCTTCATGTGTCATGAGCTTGGCCACATCGATATACCCCATCACCGTTCCACCAGCAGGCGGTGCAAAGAAAATTCTCGGTTCAGCCGGATCCCCTTTTTTCAACTCGATTACATAGTCTTTCGGCGCTCTTTCGACAGGCTCGCCTATTTCTGGTACTGTGTCCAAATATGCCGCTAACTGTGCTGGCGCTGGGTGCATAAAAATCCATTTCGGATCAACACGGACACCTTTTTCTTTTAATTTGGCAACGGCTTGAATACTCATAATGGAATCTCCACCTAAATCAAAGAATGAATCATGAATTCCTACTCGTTTGACACCAAGCACTTCACTGAAAGCTGTCACAATCAGCTGCTGTGTTTCTGTTGCCGGTTGATCGTCTTCATGTGAGGATGAGACTGCGTCTGTCGGCTCCGGCAAAGCTTTTTGATCGACCTTCCCATTCGTTGTGACGGGAATTGCGTCAAGTACGATAAAGTAACTTGGAATCATATAGCCTGGCAGGCTTTCCTGTAAAAATGCTTTCCATCCGGGAACAGGCTCTCCCCCATCTGTGACAAGGTAGGCTGCCAGCCGTTTTGAGCTGCCGTACGTTTTAGCAATGACGGTACATTCTTTTACTTGTGGATGTTTGAGCAGGGCTGTCTCAATTTCTCCACATTCAATTCGGTAGCCTCTAATTTTGACCAAGTTGTCTTTTCGGCCAAGGTATTCAATACTGCCATCAGACCGCCATTTCCCTAGGTCACCGGAACGATACAGTTTGTCCCCTTTTAATGCCGGGAATGGATTGTCAATAAACCTCTCCTTCGTGCGCTCTGGGTCATGCAAATATCCTTTTGCCAGCCCTGTTCCGCCGATATAGATTTCTCCTTTGACGCCTGTTGGTACTGGATTGAGATGATCATCTAGTATGACAACCGTTGAGTTGGCGACTGGCACACCGATTGGCACTGATCTTGCATCCTCCGGTACGTGTGTGACTTGATAAGTGGTCGCTAATGTTGTGTTTTCTGTTGGACCGTAAGCATTGATCAGCACACCCTTCATATGTGGCAATGCCTTTCGTGCATGCTCACTAGACATGGCTTCTCCGCCAACGAGTAATGTACGGTATCCAGCCACACTTTTTGGATCATGCTCAATCAGCCGGTTGAATAATGCAGTTGGCAAACAGTTGGCTGTGACTTGATGCGTTTTGATTAAACGAGTTAATTCGTCCATATTCAGCGCAGCATATTTCGGGATCAGAACCAGCTGACCGCCACTTAGCAACATTCCCCATAATTCAAAGGTAAAGGCATCAAATGCATAGTTAGACAGCTGAAGCATTTTATCTTCTGAACCAAGCTCAATATAGTTTGTTTCTTTCACTAAGCGGACCACTCCTGCATGAGGAAGCATCACGCCTTTTGGTGTGCCTGTTGAACCTGAAGTGTAGTTCACATAGGCAAGCTGGTCTTCTCCTACAATCGATTTTTCCCTTTGATACACTGCGCCTGTTTCTGGTAACGGCTTGTCCATTTCAATCTTTGTGCCGCTCAGATCGTCTAAACGATTGATCAGATGCGACTGGGTTAAAATGATATCGCTTTGTGTATCGCGAACGATCAGACCGATGCGGGCATCTGGATACTCAGGTGACATCGGTACATAAGCAGCACCCGACTTGACGATCCCTAGAACTGAGACCATCATGTCAAACGAACGATCAAACAGCATCGGGACAAGTGAACCGGGTCCAACGCCCTTTGACTGTAAATAGGCAGCCAGATTTGTCGCCTTCTCGTCTAAATCTTGATACGTCATATGCTCTTCCATATAAGATACAGCAATCCGGTACGGATCACGCTGCACTTGTTCTTCAAATAATTCTTGCAGCGTACGCTTTGGATAAGGCGTGTCAGTTTGATTTTTCCCTATGATCATGGCATTCTGTTCTGTTTTGTCCATGACGCAAAAGTCAGCGAATGTCCGTTCAGGCTGAGCCGTCATGCCATCTAACAAATTGAGATAATAATTCATCATACGGTGGATCGTTTCTTGCTCAAATAAATCCGTATTATATTCCACATGGATAGACAGCTTGTCCTCCTGCTCAAATACATGCAAGGTGAGATCAAATTTAGAGACGGTATGATGGACCATCACTTGTTCCGATGTCAGTCCTTTTAGGTTGATATCCAGCGAATCAGTGACATACCCCATGGCGACTTGGAAGATCGGTGAACGACTTAGGTCTCTATCCATTGAAAGGTCATCCACAAGCTTGTCGAATGGATAATGCTGATGCTCAAAGGCTTTTAACGTCATTTCTTTCACCTTTGCCAGTAAATCGGTAAAGGTATCGGCTTTTGAAACGTCCTGTCTCAGCGCCAATGTATTGACAAACATGCCGACGAGCTTCTCTGATTGTTCGACATCACGCCCAGCGATCGGCGATCCAACAATGACATCTGTTTGTCCAGACAACTTGTGAAGCAGGACATAATAGGCTGACAACATCGTCATAAATAGTGTTGTCCCTTGCTGCCTCGACAAGGCATTTAAACGACGAACAAGCGGTTCATCTATCACGATTTGCTCTGTAGCCCCATTAAATGTTTGAACCGGCGGACGAGGACGGTCAAACGGGAGCTCTAATACCGGCAACTCTCCTTGTAACGTTTCTAGCCAATAGCTCTGAGCCTCATGGTGGTTCTTTAATTGCTCATTCTCCCAATGAACATAATCGGTCCATTCAATCTCAAGTACAGGTAGCTCAGGCGTTTTCTCTGATAATAGCGCACCATACACGACTTCTAATTCTTGAATAAGCAGGCTGAGCGACCATGCATCGGAAATGATATGATGCTGCGCACAAAGCAAGTAATATTCCTCTTTCCCCATATCAACAATTGTCCACTGTGCAAGCGGTCCCCGTTCTAAGTCATAGATGCGGTTCGCCTCTTGCTGAATCAGCTGTTCCAATCTTCTCGCTCTTGTTTTTTCATTAAATAATGAGAAATTCGCAACGGTTACTGATGGCGGAAGATCTTCACGGATGACTTGAACCGGCTTGCCGCCAATGGTTTGAAATGTTGCGCGAAGTGCTTCATGACGTTTTGTTAAGAGACCGATCGCCTTTGTTAACGTTTGGATGTGTACTTGGCCCATCAGTTTCCAAGCACCTAATATATTGTAATGATGGCTCTTTTCTAATGTAGATAAGAACCAAATTCGCTTTTGAGCATGTGACAGCTCATAGCTTGTTCGTTTTTCCAGCTTTGGAATGCTGGCTTCCTGAATGGCTGGTGCTCCATTGATGTCATCGACCATTTGTGCCAAGTGTGCCAGATTCTTGCTTTCAAATAAGATTTTTAGCGGTGCCTTTATTGAAAACTCATGATTAATACGAGAAATCGTTTGAGTGGCCTTTAATGAATGTCCACCAAGGTCAAAGAATTGATCCTCTTTGTACACACGATCGACTTCTAAAATATCCTCCCATATGGCCGCAAGCACCTGCTCTGTCTTCGTTTCTGGCAATTGCTTTTCAAACGGCTGTGCGTGTTTGTGATGGAACTGTTTGAGGGCTTCGTGATCAATAGAGCCATCTTGTTTTTTCGGTATATCTTCCACTTGCCTGATGTCCCAGTTCCCCTCTATGATGTCTGTGATCTTGTCAGCATCCACTTCTTTGCCTGATTGCACCGTATAGTACAGTTTCTTTTCAAAAAATGGTATTGGTGCTGGTTGAAGATGTTCAGCGATTTCTTGATTCGCCCCATCTAGGCCGATAAATAGATGCGCTTCATTCAGCCGAACACCTAGACATAATGAATGGAGTCCTTGTTTTTTTCCAATCAATTGAAAGCCCTTGCGAACGGTTAGCGCGGCCCCAGTATGTCCCTGAGACAAACCAAGATTATCCCACATGCTGAAATTCAAGGAAATCGCTCTTCTTCCCTCATGATAGGTAAGGGCATGTGCGAGTCCATCTAAAAAGCTGTTTGCAGCAGAATATGCACCAAATGTTGTGCCGCCAAAATAGCCATTCACTGATCCAAAAAAGACGAGTGGAACTGACGGGTCATGCTTGAAGGCTTCTTGCAGCACCCAAGCGCCATCTGCCTTCCCTGAAAGTTCTTTGACGAAATCTTCTTCTGTTGTATGAGCCAATGTGTACGTATCCACATGCTGAAAGTGCTCAGATACATTGCCAGCACCGGCTAAATGAAGCGCTCCTCGGATCGACTGTCCGAAATGCTTTTCTGCTTCATAAATCGCCTGCTCGACGTCACATAAATTCGTCACATCGGCTTGTACATAAAGGACGTCTCCCAGACCTTTAAGCTGTGAGAATGACGCCTCTTTTTCTCTGTCTTCTTCAAGGGATGTCCGTCCAATTAACACGAGCTTCAAGCCAAATTGGAGCATTTGCTTAGACAGTTCAAATCCAATACCGCCAAGCCCGCCAGTCAGCAAGTACAAGCCTTCATATTCTAAAAACCCTTCTGTCTGAGGTGCCGTCATCATATTCACTTTTTCCAGCTTTGGTACGAGGCGCTGGCCATGCCGGTAAGACACTTCTGCTTTCAAATGAATCGCACCTAGTTCGTCCGCAATATGCTTGGCATCCTGTTCCACATTCTCCGCTTCAATATCAAGGTGAGACACTTCTGCCCCTTCCCATTCTTGCGGGATGGTTTTTAATAATCCGGCAAGAGACGTTTTCTCCACATGAAGCTCATCTTGCGGTTTTACCAATTGACCACCTTTTGTGACAACAACGAGACGCATCGGCTCTTTATTTTCTTGTCTCAATGCTTGATACAAATACAAAATGGATTGGCTAGTGCTTGCATTCAGTTCTTTGAACTGCGCAGGGCTCGCAATCATCTCCTTGTCTGACACATTCCACAAGTGGAGCATACGGTCAATTTTTAATTCATCGGCTTCAAGCGCCGCCACAAGCCTGACGTAATCCCCTTTGATTCGAGGGTTCATCTGATACATCCCTTTTGACAGGCGTAAAAATTCATAACCCTTTTTCACAGAAACATAAGGCAGGTTCATTTGTTCAAATTGGGCATAAAGCGATGGATAAAGCCCTTTTTCATCCTCAAATACGAGTACATGATCAGTGGATACCGGCTGAGATGGACCGATATTCTCTTTTACCCAAATACGTTTAAAGAACCAATCTGGGAGGGTTTGTTCATTTTCCGAAGCAAGATCAAGTGCACGTTCAATGTCATGAAACACCCCATCTTTCAGTGCCGCACCTAGTTGAGCACGTTGGATTTTTCCGCTTTCTGTTTTCGGAAATTGGTCTTTTTTCACCGGAATGATATGGTCAGGTTCGATTCCCATTTTGCGAATGATGCTCTCTCTAATCTGCTGAATCATTGTGATTTGATCCTCTATCGAATCCTTCTGCGTGACAAAAAAGACGGCGAGTGTGTCATTACTTGATTCGGGATTGTAAATGCCATACGCAGCGGCAAAGGTGACTTCAACCCCCTCAACCTCTTCCACAACGGCTTCAATTTCGTAATTCAAATAGTTCGCTCCGTTGATGACGATGATGTCCTTTTCCCGCCCTGTGAGGACTAGGCGCCCTTCATGAATAAATCCTAAATCTCCTGTATGAAACCAGCCGTTTTCTGCAAATACTTCTTCATTCGCTTCCTCATTTTGATAGTAGCCCATCATAATCGTTGGACTCTTCACCTGCAAGCGGCCGACTTGATCTTCTGGCAGCACTTGGTGATGCTCGTCTACAATCCGAATCCATACAGAAGGGATTGGTGCACCGACTTCTGTAAAAGTCATCTTGTGCGGATGATCGTGCGTCACATATTGAATCTCACTTGTTAATGAGGTCTGATCAATGGTCAATTGTCCACCCTGATCATCATGACGCATGAATTCTTTTGACTGGACAATGGCTGATGATGTTTCTGACATGCCATAAGCCGGCACCATCGCATGGCGGCTTAACCCATGCTCACCCATGATGTGCATGAAACGCTGCGTCACTTTAGGAACAACTGCTTCGGCGGCGTTCATGATATAAGTCAAGGTGGAGAGATCCCAGCTCCCTTTGCGAATGTCGTCTTCATATTCATTCATCATCGCAAAGGCAAAGTTTGGCGCCCACGTCCTTGTGACACCGTATCTTTCTACCCAATCCAGCCACACCATCGGACGT
Source organism: Bacillus sp. FSL K6-3176 (assembly GCF_038003325.1). Lineage (NCBI taxonomy): Bacteria > Bacillati > Bacillota > Bacilli > Caryophanales > Bacillaceae > Bacillus > Bacillus sp. FSL K6-3176. Next base: position 406,393 of record NZ_JBBOOX010000001.1, on the reverse strand, counting down.
TCGATAAATTGGTCAATGGATGGACTAATTTGCTGGCAGCCGAGGTACACATCATGGACATGAAACATGACAATGCCCCCTACATGATCAAGCGGCATCCAGTTCATTGATACATCCTCATGCGTGAAACCATTTGCCTGCTCAAAGGAAATGATTCTAGATAAAATGCTTTGATGGTTGTGCCGGATACACTTTGGCACACCCGTACTTCCTGAGGACAGCAGCTGAAGCACAGGCTCATCCGGCTCTGGTTCATAATGCTGTTCATCTGGATCACAGGCAAGTAATGTTTCGATTGTTAAAATCGGAATCGCTTTTGATTCAAACGTTTTACGTAGCCCTGCAATGTCCTCAGCACTCGCTTCGTTTGTAATAATGAATGGCTCATTTTGCAGCTGAAACACGCCCTTGAGCTTGTTCACGCCTTGATTCATTTCATCATACACAGGCGGTACAGAGACTGGGGTTGGAATGATTCCACCGAGAATACAGCCCCAGAATACCGTGATAAAATCTTGATGGTCTTTCAATTGAAGCAGCACTTGATCGCCGTTTGAAAGTCCGGCTGCCCTTAATCCAGATAGGACACGTTCCGCTCCTGTGAGCAATTCCGGGTAAGTCTGGATCACCTCATGACCGCCTTCTTTGAGATACGTGACTCCGCGATTTGGTGACATAAAGGCGGCTCGGATCAGTACCTCTGTCAATGTGACTGGTGTACCTGGTTTTCTGATCACATCACCTCCATAAACAAGAGCTGGTGGTTTTTCTTGTACGGAGGATTGTATGGTTTGGCTGACTTCATCTTTTGAAAACGATTCGTTTCCATTTGTACGCTGTCTATCCGGGAAGAGGTCATCTAAATGATAAGGTGTTTGTTTTTCTGTCTGACTCTCTATCAAAACAGCTGCTTCCTCTACTCCATCTATGGCTTTCGTGCGCTCTTCTATCTTTCTTCGTTCCTCTTCATCTAGTACATCAATGGCAAGCAGCGCCTCGGTATCGACCGCTCCACTTTCTTTTCGCGGCAAGGAAGGGACGAGGACGAGTGCGGCTGGCACTTCATCAGGATGAAGCGGGCCTTTCATCAAATCCTCTCTTGTCAGCGAAGGGTCCTTCGCCTGTGCAAAAAGCACAAGCGATAGGCCTCCTTCTTGATTTTTCTTCGGGATGAGCGCACATTCCTTTAGTGGAAAGTGAAGCATGAAGACTTTCTCTAATGCTTTGAGATCGATTCGTTTTCCATTGATCCTGACAATATGATTTGCTGCATTTCCTTTTCGTCTACTAACTAGCATTCTTCTTCTCCTCCTACATCCAATCCAAAATCTGAATCTTGCTTTCTTCCGTCCAAACGCCGACATCCCCTGTCGGATAAAGGTATTCGCCTGTTTGATGTTTGAATGGATGCGGAATTTTATGCGCCTCCATCCAATCGGCTAGCTCTCCAAAAAGTGCTTTGATCTCTTTTGCGCCGATAAAAATATCTCCAGGAAATCCAACCGGCATGAGCTGATGTTCTTCATTCAGGACATATATTTCCGTTTCATAGGCAGGATCATGTACGCCTGCATAGACTTCTTCTTGGTCTGGGTATAGCACGCTGACATGTGCGTTTTTCGCCCAATCACTGATCATCCGCTCTTTTTCCTCATTTGTCACAATGGTGAAGGAAGATAGCGGCGTATCCACTTGTTCTGTCATGGCTTCAAGTGTGTGAATCAGCTGCTGCATCAGCGTTTGTATTTGCTTTTCTGTATATTGATGTAAGTTGTATGTGATCCGAAGCTCCAGTGTATCTCCCGGCACTGCGACAAGGGTTAAGTCATAATTTGTTTCTTCATGACTGGCGATGTCTAAAATGCGTACGCCATACGGCTCAATGGACTCAATCGGATAGTTTTCAAACACGACAATGCTGTGAAACAATGCCTCTCCATTTGGAATTTCCGTCATCTGCTGAATATCAGGTAGTACGGTATACTCGTATTCTCTCATCTGAAAAACGGTTTCCTGTGTATAGGCGAGCAATCGCGCAATCGTCCAGTCCGAATGGATCGAAAGACGAAGCGGCAATGTGTTAATAAAGAGCCCTGTCATGCTTTCCACTTCTGGTAAGTCGGCTGGCCGGCCAGATACGGTCACCCCAAATATGACATCCTCTGCGCCCGAATGAAGGTGCAAGAGCAGTCCCCACGCTGATTGAATCAGTGTGCTCATCGTGATCTTCTGCTTGCCAGTCATCTTCTCCAGCTTCTGCTGCATCTCTGGCGTCAATTTGACGCTGGACTGCGCCATGCTTACTTCTTGGTCTAAAGCATGTTCTTCGCCGTCTCCTGGAAGCGGTGTCGCTTCCTCTACGCCTGACATATAACGCTGCCAGAATTCTTGCGCCTTCTCTTGATCCTGCTTTTGCAGCCATTCGATAAAATCTTTATATGGACGGACTGTAGAAAGACTGATCTCTCGTTCGTCCACAAGAGAGCGATACAGCGCAAAGGATTCCTGAATAAAGCTGAACAAACTCCAGCCATCGATTAAAATGTGATGAAAACTAAAGACAAACGTGCATCTTTCCTCATCACAACGGAATAAAGCAATCCGAATTAGCGGTTCATCTATATGGTCTAAATGGAAATCCTTTGAACGATCAGATATTAAAAAGTGTTCGATTGTCTCTTCTTGCTCCTCGTCACTCAGGTGGCGCACATCGTGCTGAGTGAGATGGATGCTTCCTTCTGATTGAATGAACTGAACAGGCTCCTTCAGCCCTTCCCAAGCGAATTTTGTTCTCAAAATCGAATGTCGTTCTACAAGAAGATTCCAAGCTTGTTCATAGGCATCGCCGTTTGTTAAGCCTTGGAGCGTCATATGCACCTGACCAAAATAAGCTTGTGAATCTTGATCTAGCAGTGCATGAAACAGCATTCCTTGCTGCATTGGAGACAGTGGATACACATCGACTACATTGTCTGGAAGTTCATCTAATTGCTTTTGCGTGAGCTGAACCATCGGAAAATCAGATGGTGTAAAGCCGCCGCTCGTTTCAACACAATGCGTCAAGATGATCTCCATTTTTTCTTTAAAACGCTCAGGTAACAACCGCACCTCTTGATCTTGCAGCAGTTCACGATTGATCATAAAGTTCATCTGCAACTGACCATCTGTCACATATCCATACACATCGATCAAATGCTGTCTTTCTGCTTTCGGATCGTGAACATGTCCATTTCGTTCGTCTGCTATATAAAGCTTGGCTTCGCCATCTGCCTGATCTAACTGACCAAGGTAATTAAAGCTCATCTGCGGCGTTACCGTTTTGAGTAAACGAGATTCTGTCATATATTGAAGCAAACCGTAGCCGATTCCCTTTTGCGGCACAGCTCGTAAGGTTTCTTTGACGTCTTTGATTTGTCTTGCAACATCGGTTTGAATAAAAGGAATAAAAATAGGATAAGAGCTTGTAAACCAGCCGACTGTCCGTGACAAATCCATCTGTTCAAATAAATCCTCGCGTCCATGCCCTTCTAACGTGATGAGCATTGGCTTTCCAATGGCTTGCGTGAGGCCTGATAACAGTAAATCGTTAATCTCTGTTCGGTATGCTTGTGAGGCCTGTCTAAGTAACATATCTGTTTGTTCCTTTGTGAGCTGAACCGACAGGATCTCTGCATGTTCTTCTATATTAGAAAGCGCAGGCAGTTGGAAAGGAGAACCTTCTTCCTCTTGATCCTTGATTTTTTGCCAAAAAGAGGCCTGCGCTTGTAATTGATCTGTTTGTGCATATTCATATAAGGCATCTGCCCACTGCTTATAGGAGGCGGTTTTTTTCGCAAATATGATGTCCTGCCCCGTAGCAAGCTGTTTCAATCCATTTAGTACATCTTCTTGTATCATGCGCCATGATATGCCATCCATGACGAGATGGTGTGCAGCAATAAAGAGCTCAGACGTGTCTTCACCTGTATGGAAAAGAATCGCTTTGATCACTTCTCCGCGCTGTAATGACAATGTTCCTTGACAGGCACTTGTCTCCAAGCGGATTTGTTCCCGTGCTTCCTCTTGAGACACATCCGTCACATCAAAGAATGTGACACAAGGTGTGACACCAGGCTCACGAATGGTTTGAATCCATGTGCCATCTGCCTCTTTTGTATATATAGCTCTCAGCATATCGTGATGATCGACCAGTTTTGAAAGAACCTGTGTTAACTGTTCATGTGGAACAGATCGCTTCATTTCAATATGCGCCGATAGATTCCAATAATCTTGATTGGTCATCGATTGCTCAAAGAACCATGATTGAATCGGGAGAAGACGAACCTCTCCTGTCACAGGTGATTGATCATAGACCGTAGAGACCTCTGCCTTTCTCATCGCTTGTGCGAGTTGTGAGATGGTCTGTTTTTCAAATACATCTCTCGGCTGGATGACGTAGCCTTCCTGTGCTAAGCGTGCCACCATTTGTATGACAATAATGGAATCTCCGCCAAGCTCAAAGTAGTTATCATGGACGCCAATAGAAGGAGCGCCTAGCAGCTGAGACCACACTTTTTCTAACACACGTTCTTCCTCAGTAGCTGCTCTATCAATGGCTGTTTCTACTTCTTCTTGTCTCCACTCTGGCGGCGGAAGACGCTTTTGGTCTACCTTTCCATTTGGCGTGAGCGGTAATTCATCCAGCTCTATTAATAGGCTTGGCACCATATAATCTGGCAGGATGTCTTTTAAGTTTTGGCGAATGTCTTGCGAAGTCATGCCGCCTTTTTGGACAAAATAACCGATCAATCGCTTATGACCACTCTCATGCTGATGCGGGATAACGGCACATTCTGTGATATCATCAAATGTCAGCATAGCGGCTTCAATTTCTCCACATTCCACGCGGTGTCCACGAATTTTCACTTGATGATCGATTCTTCCAAGGCAGTCAATGATGCCATTTGACAGCCAACGGCCCATATCGCCTGTTTTATATAAACGCGCTCCTTCTTGGAAAGGATGCGGGATAAATGATGATGCTGTTTTTTCTTCATCTCCAAGGTAACCAAGTGCCAGCCCTGTGCCGCCAACGTAAATTTCGCCGATGACGCCTTGCGGAACTGGCTGCATTTGGTCATCTAATACATAAGCTTGTGAATAAGCAATAGGCTGTCCAATCGGGACCGTCGCCTGATCTTCTTCTAGTGCTCGAATGTGATGCACGCAGGAGAACGTCGTATTCTCTGTTGGTCCATATCCATTTAAAAGCCCTTCAGGCAAATACGGTAGTGCTTTTCGGATATGAGCGGCTGATAAGGCATCTCCGCCGATCAATAATGCATGAAGTCCAGATAAAGCTTCTGGATGTTCTTCTGTTAAACGGTTGAACAGCGGCACAGTCAGGAACCCTGTTGTAATCTGATAAGTTTTTAGTGCTTCCGCTAATGTATCCATTGATAAAATGGTATTTCGATCCGTCAGTATGAGCCTTCCCCCGTTTAAAAGGGCTCCCCATATTTCATACGTAAAAGCATCAAAAGAGAAGCTGGCGATTTGTAAAATGCGCGTTTGTTCATTAAGGGTGACATAGTCTGTTTCACACACAAGCCGGACGACCGCTTGATGCGGGATCAGTACTCCTTTTGGCTGTCCAGTTGACCCCGATGTGTAATTGATATAAGCAAGTCCATCAGGTCTTAGTGCAGCGGGCATGACTTCTGCTTCTGGTAAAAATTCTTCATACCCTTGATCAAGACAAATGAGTTCCGTTTGATTGATGGATACTTTTTTCAGCCATTCATTTTTTGTCAGTAAAAGCTGAATACCTGTATCTCTCAGCATATAATCAATGCGGGCATCTGGATATTCAGGATCAATTGGCACATAAGCCCCGCCTGCTTTCACAATGGCCAGCACCCCAAGAATCATTTCAGGCGATCTGTCGATGAGCAGTCCAACTGGTTCATGCGGCGTCACGCCTCGCTGCTGCAAATAGGCTGCTAGACGATCGACTTTCTCGTGTAACTCCCGGTACGTCCACTCATCTCCTTGAAACTCAAGCGCCACTGCATGAGGTGTCTTTTTCACTTGCGCTTCAAATCGTTCCGTCATGAGTAGCGGACCTTTTGGTTGATCAGTCTTTCCGCTCCATTCATAGAGCAATTGATGCTTTTCTTTCTCTGGCAGGAAATTCACTTGTCTGATCGGCTGCGCTGGATTTTCACAAATTCCTTCAAGCAGGTGCTCGTAGTATGCGAGGAATCGCTCCATCGTGTCATCAGAAAACAAATCCGCATGATACTCAAGTTTTAACTGAAGACCTTCAGCTCCTTCAAACACAAACAGGGAGAGATCAAATTTCGCTGTATCATTATCTTCAATGGCCAAAACCGACGTCGCCTCTCCCATTGGAGAAGCTTCAAGCGGTAAGTTTTGCAGAACAAACATGACCTGAAACAGCGGCTGCTTACTGGCATCACGCACAATATTCAATTCATCGACCACCATCTCAAACGGCACATCCTGATGTGCAAAAGCACCGACGGTTGTCTCCTTCACTCGCTCTAATAATTCCGTAAAGGCTGGATTCCCGCTATGGTCGATCCGAAGCGCCAATGTATTCACGAAAAATCCGATTAAATGCTCCATTTCCGTTCGATTTCTCCCAGCAATGACCGAGCCAATGACAAACTCGTCCTGTGAAGACAATCGATGTAATAGAGTAGAGAAAGCCGACAGCAAGGTCATATACAGTGTGCTGTCTGTTTTCTTGGATAGCGCCGCAATCTTTTTAGACAGTGACTTCGACAGCTGATATGTTTTCGTCTTCCCTTTGTAGGATTGAACAGCCGGCCGCGGATGATCATACGGCAATACCAAATCTTCAACAGGTGCCGCAAATTGCTCCTTCCAATAGGCAAGCTGCTTACCTAGTGGTTCTCCTGTCAAATACTCCTTCTGCCACAGTGCGTAATCCGCATATTGAATTGGCAGTGCCGGCAAGTGAGGCTCCCGCCCTTCGATCGCCGCTGTATACCACTCGGATAATTCTCTTGCAACAATGCCGATCGACCAGCCATCTGACACGATGTGGTGAATGGACATCAGCAAGATATGCTCTGCGGGTGAAAGTCGAATCAGCTTCACTCGAAAGAGCGCTTCGTGTTCTAATTGAAAAGGTGTGGATGCCTCTTCTTTCGCCCATTCAGCCGCTTTTTGTTCTTTCTCTTCCTGTGACGCTATGCCTGAAAGGTCCATCACCTCAAGCTCTGGAAGGGCAATCTGTTCATGAATGACCTGTACCGGTTCATCCCCGCTCATCGTAAAGGACGTTCTGAGCGATTCATGTCTTTCCACCATATGATGCAGACTTTCCTGAAGCACCTTGATATCTAAAGGCCCATTCATCCGAAACGAAATCGTATTATTGTAAAATGGCAGATCCGGCTCTAATTGATAGAGGAACCACTGTCTTTGCTGGGCATAAGACATCGGAATTTCCTGACCCTTCTCCATTTTTCTCATCGGAATCACTTCATCTGCTTTGGCATTTGAATCGATCCAGTCTGCTAATTCTCCGAGTCTCGTATGTTCAAACAACACAGCAAGCGGCACGTCAAACCCTGTTTTTTGCCTAACCGCAGACAGCATTTGCGTCGCCTTCAGCGAATGACCTCCTAGCAGAAAGAAATGATCGCCGCAGCTGACATCCGAGACATTGAGCAGCTCTGACCAAATGTGTGCGAGCAGTTTCTCCGTTTCTGTGTGAGGTGCTCTGTTGTCTGAATCCATTCCGCTTTCCTCTATTAATTCATGAAAATATGCCTCGTCTGGCGATCCATCTTCTGTTTCTTTCCAATATTCCTCAGGAAACAAATGCACGGCATATTCACCAGATAGACGGGACTGTAAACATGTATGAATCGATTGATACAGCCGCTCTTCAACCGCCTTTGTTTGATCAGTTTTGAAAAAGACGTAAAAGGTCTGCTCTGTTTGCATCTCCGCATCCGCATGGACCATCTCGTGAATCTCTTTCTTCGATCGATCCAATCCCGTATAAATGAGCGGAGCATCTGTCATCAGACATGCGAGCATCGTTTGGAAGCCTGCCTGCTTTGAAATTGGAAGATAACCTCTTTCTTTTAACATGCCTTTTATCATGGAGCCTTCACTCATGCCAATCTCGTCCCACATGCTGAAACTAAAGCAATATGGCTTCACTGTAGATGTCAGCTTCTGATAATGAGCAAACTGTTCCACGAACTCATTGGCAGCGCAATAGGCGCCGACAGTCATACCGCCCTTTAGCGTTCGGGCTGACGAGCTGGAAAGAAATAAAACATTCCTGCGTTTGGAGGCAGCTTCATGAAGCGCAATCGTTCCATATACCTTCGCTTCGTACATGTCATTCAGAGACACAGATGTCATATCAGCAAGCAGTTCTTCTTGAATAATACCTGCGAAATGAATGATGCCATCCAGCCTTCGATTTCCAGCGACCTCATGTCTAGAGATGATCGCTTCTACCTCTTTTTCAGCCGTGATGTCTGCTTTCTCATAAAGAACCTTGCCGCCATGCAATTTTGCCTGCTTTTCTAGCAAAGACAATGTCTCTTGCTGGTCACTAGAAAGTGCCTCTCTCTCTTTTCTTCCAAGCAGCACGAGATGTGCTTGATAAGATGTCAGTAGGTGTTCACTGACTAAACGTCCAATTCCGCCTAGCCCGCCTGTTATGACATAAAGCCCAGATGATTCAAATGGCGGCTCTTTCCTTTTCTGTTCCTTTTCCAAATGAAGAGGTGCTAAAAAGGGAATATAACGAACACCTTGACGATAAGCAGCGACATGACAGTCTTGGTCATGTGTGAGTTCTGCCATCATCGCCATTGCATGGGAATGACTAGATACCGATTCTGCTAGAGAAAAATCAAGACATTGCACCTTGATAAACGGCCATTCATGCTGAACTGCTGTCATCAGTCCGGCTGTCGTTGCTTTTTCTACATCGTGGATGTGATCCTCCGGCACATTCATCGCATGGGCTGAGACAAAAGTGATAGCCACCTGCTCCTCATAGACGGAAATGGCTTTTGTTAAAAATAATGCACTCATGCTGCCCGTTTTCTGCGCTTGTTTTGCCTTGTCCACATAAAGCTTGTCTTCTTGGTTTGTATAGTTCCAAAGGTGAATGATGTGTTTCACCGAAACGCCATACGAACGGAGCGTCTCAAAGAGTTGTTCGTAGTCAGACGGCCGATTCGGGTGGATGATGAAGTGAGTGTGTGTGAGTTGTTTGAACGCTTGACCCGGTTCAACCGTAATGTATGTTTGTTCACTGTTTGCAAAAGATTTCAATTGATCTGCCAGTCCTAATGGATCTGCAAAGATCACAACGTCCCCTATGATCTGCTTGTCAGCTACATCAAGTGGAGCAGGTATCCACTTCTTTTGATAACTCCAATCAGGCAAGGTATGTTCATTTTCAAGTCTCATGTCCATTTCCATGATCATTTCATCAAATTCGCCTTCTTGCCATCTTGTCTTGAGCTGTGCCCTTTCTATTTTTCCAGAGCTTGTTTTGGGAAATGCATGCTTCTGGACAGGAATGATTCGAGATGCAGACAAGCCCATTTTTGTTGCAATATGGGATTTAATGTGCTGACTTGCCCTCATAATATAAGCTGGCTCATACAGCTTCGGTGTAAAAAAGAGAATCAGTTCATCGGATGCAGAAGCCTCCATTCGGACGGAACAAGCAGCCACAAAGCTCGTTTCTACTCCCGGTACTTCCTCTGCTATGGCTTCAATTTCATAGTTGTGATAGTTTTTCCCGTTGATGATAATCATGTCTTTTTCTCTACCGGTTAGTGTCAGCCTTCCTTCGTGCAGGAAACCTAAATCACCCGTGTGAAACCAGCCATCCGCTTGAAATACTTCTTGATTCGCTTCGTCATTCCGGTAATAGCCCTTCATGGTGGTTGGACCTTTTATTTGCACACGGCCAATATGATCTTCTGGAAGAAGCTCATGCTGATGATTGACGATGCGTATCGTGATACCTGGAATCGGTTTGCCCAACTCTGTAAAGCTGACGGTTCCTGTCTCACGTGCTTCTGCTGGTCTTAGCTGCTCTGTCAGCGACGTTTCCTCAAAAGTCAGAACCCCGCTGTTTTCATCTCCACGCTCAATCGCAAAGGAAAACACAACCGCTGATGAGATTTCAGACATGCCAAAAGCCGGTCTGATCACATCTCCCTTTAAGCCGTGCGGAGCAAGCAGGTGTAGAAATCGGTGGATGGTTTTTGGCACGACCGCCTCTGCCCCATTGATCATGCAGGTCATCGCCGACAGATCCCAAGATCCTGATGAAATCTCTTTCTCATAATCATTGATCATCGCAAATGCAAAGTTAGGTGCCCACGTCTTCGTTGCACGGTAGCGGTCCATCCAGTCAAGCCACCGCAGCGGCTGAGCGATAAAGTCATCTGTTCTTGCCCGAATCTGCTCGCAGCCTGTGTACACATTGACAAGGTGGAACATCACGATGCCACCAATATGATCTAAAGGCATCCAGTCTAACGAGACATCCTCTTGTGTAAATTGATTTGCTGCCACTGTTCCTTTGACGTTCGCCAGCACACTTCTATGGGAATGCTCTACACACTTTGGCATCCCTGTACTTCCAGACGTTAAGATAAAGAAGACGGAATCATCCGGCGCGACAGGGTGAGCGGCTGTATCTCTTTCTAATGTCAGCATCGGCTCAACTGCTGCGACACGTATTTGGTCTGTATGCCACAGTAAGGCTAACCCTTGCACCTCCTCGATCAGTGAGTCATCTGTTAGGATGAGCGGATGCTCGAGCAGCTTCCAAGCATGATGAAGCTTCTTCACTGCAGCATTCATCTCCCGATAGGTTGGGGCAGCCGACACAAGCGTTGGAACAAATCCGCCTAATACACATGCCCAAAAGGCAGTGACCATGGCATGATTCGATGAGAATTGAAAGAAAACAGGATCGCCTGCCTTAAGCCCCAGTGCCCTTAAACCAGTCAGAACCCTCTCGGCGTCTCCTTGTAACTGCGCATAAGATTGTGTGAGTTCGTTCTTGCTATTCACGATATACGTAAGCCCATTTGTCGTTTTTGCAGCCTCTGTTAAGACGTCCTGTAAGGTCTGTGCGCCTTGTGTGACGTCGAGATCCCCTCCATAGGAAAGAGCGGGCGGCATATCGGCCAAAGCAGGTACAGCCGTTTGCGTCTGTATCGCTTCCGCTGCGGCCTCCTGCTCAATGTGCTTGTCGAGAAATAAATGAGAGAGGTGATACGGCCGCGGTCGAATGGTTTTTTCACGTGAAAAAACAGCGAAGCGTTCGATTTCGTTGGTTTGTAAAATGGTTGTCTTTACATCTTGTAAAATCGCATCCATTGATTCATGTCTACTCGTTTGGTTAATGGTTGATGGTTTCATATGAGTTCCTTTCCTTTTTTGTTAGGCAGGACTGCAAGGCTGCATCCTGCCTAATCTAAAGTTTACAAGACTCGTTCTCTATTTGTTTGATTGACAATATGTTTGATCAGCTTTGCATTTTGAGCTGCACATTCTTTCTGTTTGAACATATCAGCATGCTGGCCATAGCCTTGGTATTGGGTAAAAGATCCGGCTGTTGCCTGTGTCCACTCTTCCATCCAGTCCGGGATCGCTATTTGTTCTTCAGATTGGATGAACGTAATATCTGCCTGTATTTTGCCTTGATTCACCCCCTTAACAAACGTTTCATAGTAGGCGCGCGTCTTTTGGGCAAGCGCTTCTTGAACGATCTCCCCTTGAGCAAGTTCGCTTTGTTTCGTTTGATGAACAATCGCTTCAATATCATCATCAATGGATCGTCCTTCTAAATCACTTTCTCCAATTTTCTTATAGGAATCGATCATGATGACCTTCTCGACTGTCCGCCCTCCTTGTTCAAGCGCTTGAACAAGCTCAAAGGCGAGGTAACATCCGCCTGAGTACCCCATCAACGTCAGCTGCCCTTTTGGCTGAAGGTGCTGAATATGCTGAACGTACTGCGCCATTCGGTTATTCGTTTCAATAAAATCAAAAGCGACTAGCCGAACATCATCAAGCGTTTTTGCTGCTTCCTGATAGATAAAGCCGTAGCCTGGTAATGGCGGAAGAGCAAAGACTGTTGATGTTTGAGATTCATTGAATACAAGATAGCCAGCGGTTTCCCCGTCCTGATGCTGAATATAATGACTAAGTGCTTCAATCGTCGGGGTCTCAAACAACAAATGGATCGGCACCTGAACCTCAAACTCTTTTGATACTTTGGACAAAAGAGACATCGCTTTTAAAGAATGTCCGCCAAGCTCAAAGAAATGGTCATCTGTGCTAATATCCTCTCGTTCAAGTACTTCCCGCCACATTACCAGCAGCTTTTGTTCCACTTCATTTGCGGGCAGTTTCACACGGCGGTTTCCTTGCGGTGCCTCTGGTTTTGGTAGCTGGCGTTTATCAACCTTCCCGTTTGGCGTAAGTGGGAGGTTCTCCAGTTCAATCAGCTCATGAGGCAGCATATAAGCTGGAAGACGCTCTTTCAGCCTTGATTTGATGTCATCGAGTTTCCCTTTCCATGCATCATCACACGTGATATAGGCAAGCAGCCTTGTATGATTGGTTTCATCATGATCCGCTAGGAGTACAGCTTGTTTTACACCTTGATGCATGAGAAGGTTGGCTTCAATTTCTGTCAGTTCAATTCGGTGTCCTCGAATTTTCACCTGATCATCAACTCTGCCTGCATACTCAATCAGACCGTCTTCTCGAAAGTAAGCTAAATCCCCAGTGCGATACAGGCGCTCACCCGCAGCGAATGGATGGGCGATAAAGACTTGTTTTGTCAGATCAGGACGATTCAAATACCCTTTTGCCAGTCCTTTGCCGCTCAGACAAAGCTCTCCAACCATTCCAATCGGCTGAAGCTGTCTGTGCTCACTCAATATATAAGCGCCCGTCTGGTTGAGCGGCTTCCCAATTGGAATAGAACGTGCCTCTAAAGGGATCGCTTCATCTATAGGATAATATGTGGCAAAAACCGTTGATTCGGTTGGTCCGTATACATTCAACAATCTGCCTTTTCCCATCACATCAAAGGCTTTTCTCACATGCTGAACCGATGCCCTCTCTCCCCCAAACAGCACCTTACGCACACCGCGCATCCAGTCTGTTCCTTCATCGACGAGAAGATGGAATAAAGCGGTTGGAACAAACATGACAGAAATATGCTCTCCTTTTATCAGCTCAGTGAGCTTCCCCATATCTAAAATGGTTTCTTTTTGCGGCAGGACAAGCTTTGCTCCGTTTAAAAGCGCACCATATACATCAAATGTAAAGCCATCAAATACGCTATTTGATAACGACAGCAATGTATCTGTTTCTAAAATGGTTAAATAATTCGTATTTTTGACCACCCGGGCAATATTGGAATGGGTCGTCATGATGCCTTTTGGCTGTCCGGTTGTTCCAGATGTATACATGATGTATGCCGTATCATCTAAACCAGCTTCAAGTGGCAGATTCTCTGAGCTCATCAGTAAAATTTCTTGATCATCTGCAAAAAGATACGTGCCATCAAATGCGAATGACCTCGTCTGACTGATAAAGGATGAATGAGTCAGAAGATGCGTCGCTCCGCTGTCTTTCAGCATATATTGGATACGGCTTTCTGGATAATCTGGATCAATCGGCACATAGGTGGCACCTGCTTTTAAGACAGCGAGTAAGCTGACAATGAGTTCAGGTGTCCGCTCTGCTAAAATGGCGGTCACCGTTTGATGACCCACCCCATTTTTTTGCAAATGCCTTGCCAGTCGATTGGCTTGTTCGTTCAGCTCCGCATATGTCATCGTGTGATCACCTGCTGATAATGCCACTGCATTCGGCTGTTTTCGAACATTATGCTCAAACCACTTTGTCAAATAAAGCTGATCATGCTCCAGCTCAGGTGCATTCCATTCCTCTAACATTCGCTGTTTTTCCTGCTTTGTCACAAGTGTCAGTATATGAACTAACTGATCTGGATGTTTGATGGCCCCTTTGATCAAAAGGGTCAGCTGATCCTTTAATTTATGGACAAATGCAGGATCAAATGCACGCTGATTAAAGGCCAGCTTCAGCTGCAATTGTTCCCCGGGCGACGCCAGTAAATTGAGATCATAGTTCGATTTCTCATAGACATTCATGTCTTCTACTGTAAAGCCAAGCAGTGACTCCTGCTCGTCTTTCTTTGCAGCAGGGACATTCTCAAACACCACAATATGATCAATGAGCTGCTGCTGACCTGCCTTAGCCTGAATATCATAAATCGGGATATATTGGTGCGGTTCAGCCGCTAAAGACTGCTGCTGCGTCTCTGATAATAGAGAACGGAACGTCATTTGGTCTGTCAGCTGAATTCGTCTTGGAATGACATTGATGAACAACCCCACCATCCGGTCCACACCAGCTAAATCTGCCGGACGTCCTGACACAACCGTTCCAAACAACACATCGTTTGAGCGCTGATACCTGCTTAGTAAAATGGACCAAGCCGATTGAAGCGCACTGCTTAACGTGGCATTCTGCTGCAAGGCTAACTCTGATAAAGCAGCAGTTTCTTCTTTACTCATGGCCCATTCGATTTCGCCTAATTCATGCTCATTTGTTTGCTTTCGCTGTTCTTTAAAAGTCGACTGCCCCTCAAAACCAGCCAAAGATTGCGTCCAATATTCAAGTGAGGCTTGTTTATCTTGTTTTTCCAGCCATTGAATATATTCTTTATATGGCTTGACTGGCTCCAGCCTATAAGGGATGTCATGCAAAAGTGCATGATAAATCGCAAACAATTCCTGCACAACTAGGCCAAAACACCAGCCATCTAGAAGGATATGGTGATAGCTCCATATCCAGCGATAGCTTGAAGGACCCGTTTGAAAAACAGAGGCCCGCATGAGCAGATCCTTCGAGAGATCAAATCCTCTCAGCTGATCCTTTTGTTTAAAACGATCAATACGTTCAAGCTGTTCACTTTCAGAAAGATCCTGTATGTCCACAACATCAAGCTGGAAAGGTCGATTTTTTAATACAACTTGGACAGGACGCTTCACTTTTTCGTGGAGGAACACGGTACGAAAAATATCGTACCGTTCCACAATGATATTCATGCTTTTCTCAAGCAAATCATGCCGAAGTGTGCCCTTCACGTTCATATCCATTTGTTCTACATAAAAGCCTTTTTCTTGATGATGGAGGGTATGAAACAGCATTCCTTCTTGCATCGGTGACAGATAGTACATATCTTGAACTTGATCCCTTTTAAATTGACTCATCTATTTCATTCCTCCTTCCCCTTTTTCATGACTGATCTAGTGGTGTTAGGTCAATTTCTCCTCAAGCATGTCAAAGATATCGTCCATTTCATCCATTTCAAGGTCTGCAGCCGAGAAGTCACTTGGTGTAAATTCTCGCTCTTGATGCGCTAAGCAATGGGTGATGATGGATCTGATTTTCTCCTTCAACAATGCGATGAACTGCTGTATCGTTTGTTCTTCATACTCACTTGCACAATATGAGCACGACAGAATGAATTGATTGTGCTGAACAAGACCGCTGAGGTTCAGCTTATAAACAGCTTCTGATTCAGGGCTTGCTTGACGGCCCATATCATAGGTTGAGGGCCCAAAGAGTTCTGTCGTCACTTCCTGATCAATCTGCCCCAGATAGTTCAAGCTGATTTCAGGCTGCACGTGTTTGACTGACGGTTCGGATGGTGTCATGTATCTTAAAATACCGTAACCAATCCCTTTATTCGGTACACGCCGCAGCATCTCTTTCGTTCCTTTGATAGCATCTGCAATGGTCTGATTCGGTTTCGCTTCAAGAACGACTGGATACATGCTCGTAAACCAGCCAACTGTACGGGATATATCTAATCCTGATAAAATGTCCTCTCTTCCATGACCTTCAAGCTGTACATGTACATGAGATTGTCCTGTCCATTCCTGAACGGCCAGCCCGAGCGCACATAGAAGAATGTCATTCATTTCTGTTGTGTACGGAAGATGGATATTCGTTAACAGATGCTCAGTTTCTGCTTCTGTCAGCTGCATTTTGACAGCTTTCGTATCCGCAACTTTTCTTTCTTTTACTTCATGGTCAACAGGTAAAGTCGTAAACGGTCTATTTTCAATCGCTGCCCAATACTCCTTCTGGTTTTTTAGCAGCTGTGACTGCGCATATCGTTCAATCGCTTCTGCCCATTCTTTGAAAGAGTGCGTTTTTGGCGGCAGAACCATCGTTTCTCCTTTTTCTGCCTGATGATAAAGAGACATAAAGTCTTCTAGTAAAATCCGGCAAGAAACGCCGTCAATCACAAGATGATGTGTGATGATGAGTAAGTGATCACCGTTTTCTGTATGGAAACAAATCACTTTCATCAATGGACCCTTTTCAAGATTCAGTTGACGCTGATACTCATTGGCGTATGTGGAAATCGCCTGTTTCACATCTTGCGCTTTTGAAACATCACAAGAAATAATTGAAAATGGTTCTGTCAACTCCCGCTGATTGTATTGCAGCATGTCATCATGCTCCTGTCTGAACACCATGCGCAGTGCATCATGATGTGAGAGCAGTTTTTGCAGAACTTGTTCTGTGACAGCCAAGTCAAACCCTTTTGGTGCATGAAGCATCATTGAGAGATTCCAGTGGTGCTGGTGATCAAAGTTCCGTTCAAAGAACCAGCGCTGAATCGGTGTTAAAATGACCTCTCCTTCCACAACTGACTGATCAGCTGTGAGAAGGTCCGCTTCTTCGATATATGGGCGGAGCTCCGCAATCGTTGGATATTGGAAAAGCAGTTTCATATCGAGCTTCCAGCCCTCTTGCGTGAGTCTGCTGGCCATTTGGATGCCTTTAATCGAATCTCCGCCAAGGAAGAAGAATTGGTCGTGAATACCAACTTGGCTGACGCCAAGCACATCTTCCCAAATGCCGCAAAGCAGTGCTTCCACTTCATCTCTTGGCGCTTCGTATGCTGTTTGATTCGCTTCCATATCAGGTGCTGGCAGTGCTTTGAGATCCACTTTGCCATTTACCGTCATCGGCAGTTGGTCTAGCTTGATGATCCATGATGGCACCATATATTCTGGCAAGATGCGCTTTAAGTTTTCTTTCAACGTATCCGTTTCTTTATCTGTGATGACGTAAGCGACAAGAGCGTCTTGATCACTTGCGTCTTTGACCGTTGTCACGACGGCTTCTTGGACTAAATCCAGCGCAAGGAGCTGCGCTTCAATTTCTGACAGCTCAATCCGGAATCCGCGGATGCTCACTTGATGGTCTTTTCTGCCGAGATAGATCAGTTCGCCATTCTCTGTCCACTTCACCAAGTCACCTGTACGGTACATGCGCTCTCCTGGATAAAATGGATCTGGGACAAACCGTTTGTCCGTTTCCTCTGGTAGATTCCAGTAGCCTCTTGCCAGTCCTTTCCCTGCAATCACGAGCTCACCCGGTACGCCTTGCGGCGAGAGGTCATATAACGAACCCATAATGTAAAAACGAGTATTGGCAATCGCTGTTCCGATAGGAAGCGTGCCTTGATCTGGATCAATGATCCCGCTTGTCGCCACGACCGTATTTTCTGTTGGGCCGTAGTTATTGACGAGTTTGTATGGAACGGGCTTCACCTGTTTCAGCTTGTCCCCGCCTGTCAGTAAGTAACGGAGAGAATGATTGTCCATCGACATAAACTGCTCACATAGCTGTGTTGGCAGGAATGCAATGGTGATGCCTTCGTGATTAAAATACGAATTGAGCTTGATCATATCGAGGCGAATCGCTTCGTCGATGATATGGAGCTCTGCGCCGGCGATCCACGTCGGGAACATCTCCCAAATGGAGGCATCAAAGCCAAAGCCGGCATATTTGGCGGTTCGGTCTTGTTTCGTCACCTGGAAAGCATCATTGTGCCAAAAAGCAAGATTGACAAGAGACTGGTGCTCGACCATGACACCCTTCGGCTGTCCAGTCGTTCCAGATGTGTAAATCATATAGGCGAGATCCGTTGGTTTGACAGGAACCTGAATCTCGTGTGCTTCTCCTTCTACTGCCTCTTCTATGAAGAGGGGATGACCTGTGAATGAAGGTGGTGCAGTGAGCCCTTTCTGAATCAGAAGGACCTCTGCCCCGCAATCTTCCAACATGTAGGCAATGCGCTGCGCTGGATAATCGGCATCAATCGGCACAAATGCCGCACCTGCCTTGAGAACCCCAAGAACAGCGGCTGTCATCTCGAGCGATGGACGCGTGAGAATGCCGATGCGGTCTCCCGGTTTTGTGCCGCTGGAAATGAGTCTTGCGGCGACTGTATTCGCCCGGTTGTTCAGTTCTTCATACGTCCAGCTTGTGCCGCAGAAGGCAGCGGCTTTTTGATGAGATACTTCTTGCGACTTCGTCTCAATCAATGCATGAACCGTTTGATCTGTCGGGACATTTAGGATAGGGCCTGACCATACATCAAGCAGATGTCGCTCTTCTTCTTTGGTTAAGATGGAGATGGTTGAGATCGGCTGATTCAATTTCGCAAGCATTTCGTCTATGATTCGCTCAACATATTGACTCCATCGCTGAATGGTACTCTTTTTAAATAGTGCCGCTGCATATTCAAAGCGCAAGCCCACTTGATCTTGTTCCTCAAAGATGCCGAGCGTTAAATCAAACTTTGCCTGAACGGCTTCTTGCTGTCTGTGTGAAAGCGTAAGTCCATTCAAATTCGGTAACGTCAGATCACGCTCATCCGTTGTCATCATGACACTAAACAACGGGTTGCGGCTCGTGTCTTTCGGAAGGTCTAACTGCGCGACCAAATCCTCAAACGGGAATCCTTGATGTTCATAAGCTGATAGATTGTGATCTTTTATTTTTTCTAGCAGATGCTCTGCAGTTTCTTCTATCTGAACGTCATGTCGAAGGGCCAGTGTATTCACAAACATGCCCGGAATCCGTTCGATTGACGCATGTGTACGTCCAGCCGTTACAGCCCCTATGACGATGTCATGCTGCCCAGTCAATTTATGAAGGAGAATGGCAAAGGCCGTTTGCATCACCATGTTCAAACTCACATTTTTTTCAGCCATGAGCGCTTTGACATGCTGCGCCTTTTCAGCAGACAGCCATCTATCCACCCGGTCTCCTGCAAATGACTGCACACTAGGCCGCGGGAAATCAAGCGGAAGTGCTAAGTCTTCTGGCGGCTGTGCATATTGCTCCAGCCAATACTGCCGCTGTTTTTCAAGTGCTGCTTGCTGCTCTTCCTCTTGCTGCCATACCGCATAATCCTTGTAGTGCAACTGAACTGGCGGTAACGTCTTATGCTCATACAATTCCGCTAATTCTTGAATAAGTAGACTGCGTGTCACTCCGTCTGCGATGATATGGTGCATATCCATCATGAATACATATTTGTCATCAGACAGCTTTGCCACTTTCGCTCTCATTAGAGGTGCTTGATGTAATGAGAATGGTGTCATGAAGTTGTCTACGACGGATTGTACCTGATCGCTTTCTACTTCAACCATCTGTAACGTAAACGGCACACGGCGATAAATTTTTTGGACGGGACTGCCGTCAATTTCAACAAAGGCTGTCCGCAATGACTCATGTCTATCAATTAAAGCTTGAATCGCTCCTTCTAGCTGCTTCAGATCAAGGTTTCCTTCCATCATGAAAACGGCTGGCATATGGTAGGTGACGGATTCTGGATGCAACTGCTGTAATACGTACATTCGCTTTTGTGCGGAAGAGACTGGATAGAAATCTTGCTTTTCCGCTGGCTGAATGGATGTGACGAGCGAAGCATCAGCTTCTTCCAAATAGGCAGCTATCGCCCGTATCGTTGGCTTTTCAAAAAGAACCTTGAGTGGTACATGCTGATTCAGTTTGGCTTGGATTTTCGAAATGAGCACCATGCCTTTCAGAGAATGCCCGCCTACTTCAAAGAAATGGTCATCAATGCCAACTTCCTCAATTCCAAGAACATCTGACCACATATCACAAAGCGTCTGCTCAAGCGCCGTTTCTGGTGCTGCATGTGCCGTGCGGTTCATATGTGCCTCATGAGGAAGCGGCAGAGATTTTGCATCTACTTTTCCGTTTTGCGTCAGCGGCATATGATCCACTTTGACAAAATAAGTAGGAATCATGTAATCCGGCAGTGTCTCTGAAAGCTTTTCTCTAAATGTCAACGTTCCAATGTGATCAGGTGCTGTATAATATAACGCCAGCTCCGGTAAACGAGATGTGTTGATCACTTTGACATACACTTTTTGAATGGTTGAAAGGGCACGTGCGGCATGCTCAATTTCTTGTTTCTCAATTCGATAACCGCGAATTTTCACTTGATCGTCTACTCTTCCAAGGAATTCAATCTCCCCATTTGCATGCTGTCTGACCAAATCTCCCGTTCGATACATCCGCTCTTGAGGGAAATAAGGATTTTCAAGAAAACGCTCTGCTGTTAATTCAGGCTGATTCAAATAACCTTTTGAAACACCATCACCTGAAATGTAGAGCTCACCCGGTGCGCCATAAGGAACAAGGCGCTGCTCGCGATTGCATACGAGCGCTCTTGTATGAGCAATAGGCTTTCCGATGATAGAACGCTCCTTTAAAGCGTCCAGTTCATGCGGTGTCATTAGCTTGCTCACTGTACCAATCGTTGTTTCTGTCGGACCGTAATGGTTCATCACTGCCACGCATGGATGCTGCTTCATAAATGTCTCAACATCTTCAGAGACAATCGGTTCTCCTCCCAATACCACAAGCCGTAAAGCGTCAAATGTATATCCCTTTGAATCTGCCATCATATGAAATAAGGATGGTGTCATTTTGATATAAGTCAGCTCTTGTTCATCAATAAAACGCATGAGACGTACAGGGTCTGTATACACGTCTTCACGAGGAATATAGAGTGTCCCGCCTGCTTTTAGAACCGGGAAAATGCTTGTGTAACCAAGATCGTATGCATAAGAAGACAGGAGTGCCGTTCGATCGCATTCTTGTAAAGTCACTTCATGTGTCAACCAATTGACGTAGTGTGATAGATTACGATGCGTGAGCTGTACACCTTTTGGCTTCCCTGTTGTTCCAGATGTGTAAATCACATAAGCCAGTTGATCAACCGATACGTCTGGCAGGTCTAGAGAATCGTTTCGTTGGACGGCTTTCTCCACATGTACGACCTGAATCGACTTGAGATGCTGATACGAATCGCCAAGAGACTCATTTGCCACGATGACTTTTGCCCCTGAATCTTTTAATGTGTAACGAATACGTTCCGCAGGAAAAGCTGGATCAATTGGGACAAATGCACCGCCTGCTTTCATTACACCTAGCATCGAGACAACGACATAGACAGATCGATCAAGAATAAGTGCGACTGTGCTTTCTTTCTCTACGCCTTGCATCTTCAGCTCACTGCAAAGAGCATTGGACATGTGATCTAGTTCACGGTAGGTCAGCTTCCTTTCACCATCCATCACCGCAATGGCATCAGGCGTTTCCATGGCTTGACGTGAAAATTGCACATGGTACGGCTCATGTTGACCTGTTTGTTCTCCATCCCTTTTCTCCAGCCGCTCCATTTGCTCATGCTGATCCAAGAGGTTGAACAAGCCAATTTGTTCATTCGGATGCTGGACCGCCTCACGAATAATCGCAAGAAGATGTGTTCCGAACCGGCGGATGGTTTCCTCTTTAAATAATGCCGTTGCATAGTCTAGGCTTAGTTTTATTTCTCCCTCACGTTCAAATGCTTCTAGAGACAGATCAAATTTGACGGATCGGTGCTGCATTGCATAAGGCGAAATGTTCAGATCGCCGAGCTTTAGTGCAGGAACATCCATGTTCTGCATATTAAACGAAACACTAAAGAGCGGGCTTCGGGTTGTATCACGATCAAGCGGTAGACGCGCGATTAACTCTTCGAGCGGATAGCTTTGATGTGCAAAAGCATCTACACTCGTTTCTTTTATTTCTTCAAGCAGCTGTAAAAATGACTTTGTTTGTTCCGGTTTCCCGAGCATCGCAATGGTATTGATGAACATCCCCGGCATGTCCTGAATATCTGGATGTGTTCGTCCCGCAACAGGAGATCCGACAATGATATCTTCCTGTCCGCTGTAGGATGCGAGCAGCACTTGAAATGCAGATAACAAGAACATGTACAGCGTCGTATCTGTTTTCTTGAGCAGCTCATGAATACGCTGAGTTGTCGCTTGATCACAGCCAAACATCACTCGTTCTCCAGAAAAATCACGTTCCACTGGACGCGGGTAGTCTGTCGGCAAATCTAAAACCGGTACATCTCCTTCGAATTGCTTCAGCCAATACGCTTCATGCACACGCTGTTTCTCTGTTTCTTCTTCACTTAACTGCCAGACAGCGTAATCTTTATAATGAATGGCTCTTTCTGCAAGTGCCTCTCCATCATAGGCTTTCGCCAAATCCTGAATGAACGTCTTCATGGAACTGCCATCTGTAATCAGGTGATGTGCTTCCAGAACTAAAAGATGACGGTCGTCACTCACTTTGAGCAGCTGTGCCCGCAGGAGGGGAGCGGCTGTCAAATCAAACGGCGCCTGACGTTCAGCAAGAAATGCCTCAGCCTCTTCTTCCTTTACATCATGGACAGGGAGGTCAAATGCCGCTCGTTCATGTACCCTTTGGACGATGTGCTCGCCTTTCATATGAAAACTCGTTCTTAAAATTTCATGCGTTTGAATCAATTCATCAAATGCTGAGGTGAGCCGCTGATGATCGAGCGTACCTTCAAGCGTTAAGACGATCGGAATATGATAGTTTGTACTCTTAGGTTCAAGTGTTTGTAAAATGTATAAGCGCCGCTGAGCTGGTGACACTGGATAGTCCTCCGCCTTCGCTGCGGGTAAGATCGGATGTCCTTGTTCTTCTTGACCGTCCTGGTCAATGTATGACGCAAGCGATCGAACCGTTGGCTTTTCGAATATCACTTGAATCGGAACTTCCTTTTGGAACACTTCTTGGATTTTGGCTGACATCATCATTGCTTTGAGTGAATGTCCGCCAGTCATGAAGAAATGCTCATCTATTCCCACCGCTTTCCCAAGCAGTTCCTCCCAAATTTGAGCAAGCGCCTTTTCCGTCTCAGTTTCAGGTGGAATGATCCTGATTTCTTCACGATCAGCTTCGTCAGGCGTTGGTAAAGCTTTTCGATCGACCTTTCCGTTTGCGGTAAGCGGAAAAGCATCTAGCTTCATGACGTGATGAGGTACCATATATGCTGGCAGTGCTTGATGAAATAAAGCCCGCACTTCTTCTTCCGTGATCGTTCCCGTATAGTAAGCGGTCATTTCTTTTTCCTCTGAAGGAGACGCATGGATGAGCACAACCGCATCATCGATCCCCTGCTCTTGTTGAAGAATCGTTTCAATTTCACCGAGCTCAATACGGAAACCACGGATTTTCACTTGATCATCTGTCCGTCCGAGGAATTCGATTTGACCATTTGAACCGTACCTAGCCAAATCTCCTGTTCGATATAAACGCCCTTCTGCCTTGAAAGGATCAGCGATAAATACTTGCTTTGTTAATTCTGGACGATGGAGATATCCTCTTGAGACACCGTCACCGCCGACATACAGCTCTCCTGGCGCACCAATTGGCTGAAGTCTTTGATTGTCATCTAAAATGTAAGCGGACGAATGATTGATCGGCTGACCAATTGGAATCGTGCCCGTTTCATCCCCTCTCACCTCATAAATGGTCGAGATGGTGGTGTTTTCTGTGGGGCCATACGCATTCAGTAAAACAAGTGATGGATGATGTTTCTTCACAAGCTCTGCACTTTTCACATTGATCACATCACCGCCTGTGATCAATTTGGACAATCCTTTAAACATATGCGGTCGCTGCTGAGCGAGTTGATTAAACAAACCTGTCGTTAAAAAGAGCGACGAGATTTGATTCGTTTGGATAAAGCGTTCAAACCGGTTGATGTCCAATAACGTGTCACGGTCAACAGGATAAAGCGTTGCACCGTTCAGCAGTGTGGTGAAAATTTCAAAAGTAATGGCATCAAAGCTGACTGCTCCTGTATGTGCCATACGATCCGACTTGTTCAAGCCCAGTGTCTCCTGTGAACATGCCAATCTGACAATATGTTGATGCTCAATTTGAACACCTTTTGGCTGACCGGTTGACCCCGACGTGTACATGATATACGCCAATTGCGAAGGAGAGGTCTCGACTTCGAAAGGTCCGTTTGACTGATTCGATATGTCCGACACATGAACGGCTTGGATGCTTTCATGAACTGGCGGCTGGCTGTCCGCATAGAGCAAAACGGATGCACCGCTGTCTTCAAGCATAAAGCGGATTCTATCCTCTGGCTGGGCTGGATCAATTGGTACATAAGCAGCCCCTGCTTGAAGAACCGCTAAAATGGCGATCACTGCTTCAGCAGATCGATTCATATACACTGCGACGGCATCTTCTTGTTTCACTCCGCTGTCAACCAAATGACCCGCCACACGATAGATTTCTTGGCCGAGTTCTTCATAGGTGAATGCCCGCTCTCCTTCGACTAACGCCAGCTGGTCTGGCTGCGTTTGAATGCGTTCTTTCAGAAGCTCAGGAATAGACAGATGCTTTGGATAATCTCGTTCTGTCTTGTTCCATGTTTCAATCTGCTGTTTTTCTTCTTCGGTGATACACATCACGTCATGAAGGCGAACTTCCGGATTTTCGATGATCTGCTTCATGAGGTTGGTCAGGTGTTTCGATATTTTTTCAATGACCTCTTCTTCAAAAGCCACCGCATTGTATTTGATTTTCAATGTCCATGTTTCACCTGGATATACAAGGACATTTAGATCGAAATTCGTTTGTTCAAATCCGTCTTTTACATCAATGGAAAACCCTAGACGTTCCGACATGGTGTCACCAGATAGCTCTTGATCTAAAGGATAGTTCTCAAACCCGACCAAGTGATCGAAGAGTTGTCCTCCTGCAGCTGCCTGTTGCTGAATGTCATAAAGCGGCATAAAATCATAGTTTTCCGCTTCCAGCGCATGCTGCTGAACTTTTTGAAACAGCTGTTTGAAGGTGTCTTCCTGATTCATTTCTACCCTGACCGGTATTGTATTGATAAAAAGCCCTGCCATCTGTTCTATCCCAGCCACACTTGGCGGCCTTCCAGATACGACTGTTCCGAAAGTGACATCATGTGCCGCATGGTAAGTCCCTAAAAGAACCGACCAAACAGCCTGGAATAGATTTGGTGCTGTCACTTGGCAATTCCTTGCGATCTCTTGAATGCTGCTGACCATTTCAGCATCCCATGTGAACGTCCATTCCTGATGGTCATATTGCCCGTTCGCTTCTTTTTGCTGCAAAAGCCCTTGATGCTGAACCGCACCGTCTAAGCGATCCTTCCAATAGCCTTCCGCTGCTTGTTGATTTTGCTTGCCAAGCCACTGGATATAATCTGCATAAGGTTTTCCTTGTGAGCGATCCGGCGTTTTGCCGTTCCGATAAGATTCGTAGTAATGAAACAATTTTTTCATCAAAACTCCCATGGACCAACCATCCATGATGATGTGATGGTTGCTCCAAATGAGATGCCAGTTTGTTTCATTCAGTTGAAAAACAGCGACCTTCAATAACAAATCATTCGTTAAATGGAAGCCTTGCTTTCTCACTTGCTTTTTATATTGATCTAGTACCTTTTGCTGTTCCTGATGATTCAGGTGAGATAGATTCTTTCTATACACATCTAGATTGCGCTCTGCCAGTACAACCTGACGAGGCTTCTGTAATTGCTGATAGACAAAGGCTGTACGGAGAATGTCATATGTGCCGATGAGCTCATTGAGACTTTTTTCAAAAAGATCGAGATCAAACTCCCCTCTTATTCCAAGCTCTAGCTGTGTGAAATAAGAGGACGAATTAGGGTCTAGCATGGCATGATATAACATGCCTTCTTGCATTGGTGTTAAAGGATATACCTTTTGAATCTTCTGTTTGCTCATAGTCCACCTCTTCGTTTGCTTAAAATATATCCATTAGCTTTTCAAGTTCATCCATGGTCAGGTCATCGTCTCCTACATCACTAGGTGTAATTTGCGCTTCATCTTGTGATACACAATGTGAGATGATTGCCTTCACGTTCTTTTTTAAAAGGTCCTTAAACTGTTCCATCGTTTGCTCTTCGAATTCAAGCTGGTGATATGACATCGTCATATGGAACATGCCCTGTTCTACGAAACCAACAATATCTAATGCATGAGGTTTCTCTGATTCTGGACTTAATGATTGACCTGCCTGCCAAGTGGATCGACTTAGTTCACCCCCGCCAATCTGTTCATCAAACTGACCAAGATAGTTAAAGCTGATATCTGGCGTGACATCAAATGCGAGACCGTCCTTCATTTTGTCAGGCGTTAAGTATTTTAAAACGCCATAGCCGATTCCCTTGTTCGGAATGTGTCTGAGCTCTTCTTTCAAAAGCTTGATTTGATACGAAAGATCCTCCGCATGCGACAAATCAAGTAGCACAGGATACATGCTCGTAAACCAGCCGATGGTCCGCGACACATTGACCGCCGGAAGGATGTCTTCCCTTCCATGTCCTTCAAGGTGAATAAAGTGTCTGTCTTCTCCTGTCCACTCTTTCAGGGTCAATCCTAAAGCGGTTAGCAAAATGTCATTGATTTCCGTATGGTACGCCTCATGTACTTCTGTCAGTAGACTGCGTGTTTCTTCCTCAGACAGCGTAAAGCGAATGGTTTTTGTATGCAGCATTCTTTGATCCTCTGTAACATGATCCTTTTGCAGAGGTGCAGTTAAATGCCCAAGTACCTTTTTCCAATAGTCCCTTTCTGCCAGCAGCTCATCTGACACTGCATATTCCGTCAACTTCTGGGCATATGCTTGGAATGAATGTGTTTTTTCAGGAAGTGTCAGCTCTTCCCCACGCTTCGCCTGCTCATAAAGAGCCATGAAGTCTTCAAGGAAAATACGCCATGACACACCATCAATGACAAGGTGATGTACAACGAGCAATAAGTGATCTCCATGATCCGTACGGAAAATCGCAGGTTTGACTAACGGTCCCTCTGTTAAAGAAATACTCGCCTGCACTTCATTTGCCAGCTTTTCTACGTGCTCGATTTGCTGTGATCGTTCTCCTTGTACTTCTATCACGTCCACCGCTACATCGTTTTCGTCTACTCCACGATGACGCTGGATGATGCGTCCTTCTTCTATCGGATAAACCAATCGCAAAGCATCATGATGGGTCATCATCTGCTCGAGCACTTGCTTGACAAGCGCTTCATCCAAACCATTTGCCGCATGGAGCATAACGGACTGATTCCAATGATGCTGGCTGCTGAAGTTCCGTTCAAAGAACCAGCGCTGAATTGGTGTTAAAATGACCTCTCCTTCCACAGGTGATTGATCGGCTGTGAGAAGGTCCGCTTCTTCGATATATGGGCGAAGCTCCGCAATCGTTGGGTATTGGAAAAGTAGTTTCATATCGAGCTTCCAGCCTTCTTGCGTGAGTCTGCTGGCCATTTGGATGCCTTTAATCGAATCTCCGCCAAGGAAGAAGAAATGATCGTGAATACCGACTTGGCTGACGCCAAGCACATCTTCCCAAATGCCGCAAAGCAGTGCCTCCACTTCATCTCTTGGCGCTTCGTATGCTGTTTGATTCGCTTCCATATCAGGTGCTGGCAGTGCTTTGAGATCCACTTTTCCATTTGCCGTCATCGGCAGTTGGTCTAGCACGATGATCCATGATGGCACCATATATTCTGGCAAGGTGCGCTTTAAGCTTTCTTCCAAAGTGCCCGTTTCTTTATCTGTGATGACGTAAGCGACAAGAGCGTCTTGATCACTTGCGTCTTTGGCCGTTGTCACGACGGCTTCTTTCACTTCATTTAGCGTAAGGAGCTGTGCTTCAATTTCTGACAGCTCAATCCGGAAGCCGCGGATGTTCACTTGATGGTCTTTTCTACCGAGATAAATCAGCTCGCCATCCTCGGTCCATTTCACCAAGTCGCCTGTACGGTACATACGCTCTCCTGGATAAAACGGATCTGGGACAAACCGTTTGTCCGTTTCCTCTGGGAGATTCCAGTAGCCTCTTGCCAGTCCTTTCCCCGCAATCACGAGCTCACCCGGTACGCCTTGCGGCGAGAGGTCATATAACGAACCCATAATGTAAAAACGAGTATTGGCAATCGCTGTTCCGATAGGAAGCGTGCCTTGATCTGGATCAATGATCCCGCTTGTCGCCACGACCGTATTTTCTGTTGGGCCGTAGTTATTGACGAGTTTGTATGGAACGGGCTTCACCTGTTTTAGCTTGTCCCCGCCTGTCAGTAAGTAACGGAGAGAATGATTGTCCATCGACATAAACTGCTCACATAGCTGTGTTGGCAGGAATGCAATGGTGATGCCTTCGTGATTAAAATACGAATTGAGCTTGATCATATCGAGGCGAATCGCTTCGTCGATGATATGGAGCTCTGCGCCGGCCATCCACGTCGGGAACATCTCCCAAATGGAGGCATCAAAGCCAAAGCCGGCATATTTGGCGGTTCGGTCTTGTTTCGTCACCTGGAAGGCATCATTGTGCCAGTAGGCGAGATTGACAAGGGACTGGTGCTCGACCATGACACCCTTCGGCTGTCCAGTCGTTCCAGATGTGTAAATCATATAGGCGAGATCCGTTGGTTTGATAGGAACCTGAATCTCGTGCGCTTCTCCTTCTACCGCCTCTTCTATTGAGAGGGTATGACCTGTGAAAGAAGGTGGTGCAGTGAGCCCTTTCTGAATCAGAAGGACCTCTGCCCTGCCATCTTCCAACATGTAGGCAATGCGCTGCGCTGGATAATCGGCATCAATTGGCACGAATGCCGCACCTGCCTTGAGCACACCGAGAACAGCGGCTGTCATCTCGAGCGATGGACGCGTGAGAATGCCGATGCGGTCTCCCGGTTTTGTGCCGCTGGAAATGAGTCTTGCGGCGACTGTATTCGCCCGGTTGTTCAGTTCTTCATACGTCCAGCTTGTGCCGCAGAAGGATGCGGCTTTTTGATGAGGTACTTCCTGTGACTTCGCCTCAATCAATGCATGAACCGTTTGATCTGTCGGGACATTTAGGATAGGGCCTGACCATTCATCAAGCAGTTTTTGCTGCTGCGCTGGTGATAATAATTGCATCTGATCTAATAATTGATCTGGTGCTGACACCATTTGTTCGATCAAGTAAAGGAAATACTCCTTCCACTTCTCAATCGACGACCGTTCAAAGATAGAAGAATTATAATCAAACACAAGCTCGATTTGATCGTCAGATTCGTTTCCAGTTAAGGTTAAGTCAAATTTCGCTATGTTCTCATTGAACGGCTGGGGAATGATATCAAGTCCATCCATCGACAGGTCACGAATATCTGCATTTTCCATCGAGAACACCACATCAAAGATTGGATGGCGGCTTGTGTCGCGAACCGTTTGCACTTGGTCCACCAATTCTTCAAATGGGTAAAGTTGATGTTCATTTGCCGCTAACACAAGCTCATGAACTGTTGACGCAAATTGAGAAAATGTCTGGTGTCCTTCTGGTTTTGTTCTGAGTGCCAGCGTATTCACAAACATGCCGATGACTGATTGAATATCAGGATGGGTTCTGCCCACCACTGGAGAACCGATCATGATGTCTTCTTGTCTCGAAAGTTTGCTTAAAAGCGTACTGTAGCAAGCAAGCAGTACTGTATACGTTGTACTGTTGAGTGATCTAACCAGCTCATCCAATTGCGATTTAAGCGCACCGTCTATAGAAAATTCGACGCGGCCCCCTTCAAACGTCTGAACCTTTGGTCTCGGAAGATCCTCAGGCAACGCCAAAACAGGCAGTTCTCCTTGTAATTGTTCCAACCAAAACGCCGCTTCAGCCTCTTTTTGTACAAGAGATTCTTCACTGTTTGACCAGACCGCATAATCCTTATATTGAATAGGCAATTCATCAAGTTCGTCTCCTCGATACAAGATCGATAGCTCATCAATTAAAATACCGACAGACGCACCATCTGAAATGATGTGGTGCATATCAATCAACAGATAATGAACACTCTCCGATTCAGACACAAGCCCCACTCTGAGCAGCGGCGCTTTTTCTACATCAAATGGACGAATAAAATCATTCATTAATTGCTGAATGTCTCGGCCTTCCCCTTCGATGTTTTCAATGTTCACAGAAACATTCGTTTCAATTCGTTGAACAGGTTCACCCTGAACGAAGTCAAAACTCGTACGGAATGCTTCATGGCGATGAACAAGCTGGTCAATGGCTTTTTTAAATCGTTTTTCATCAAATACACCTTCAAGCTTTAAAGCAGCTGGCATATGATAGCTCTGCTCGGCATCTGTCATTTTTTGCAGAACAAATAATCTTTTCTGAGCAGATGTCACAGGAAAAACAGCCGCTTCTTCCGCTTTTTCCACTCGTCTGATTTCAGTTCGATCTGTTTGATCCACCGCATGGGCAAACGCCTCTAAAGTGGGTGATTCAAATAATGTTTTCAACGTACATTCCACATGCATCTCTTCATAGAGCCTGTTCAACATTTTCATGCCGCGCAGTGAATGACCTCCGCATTCAAAGAAATGATCATGTCTGCCGATTTTCGGAACTTCAAGAACTTCCTGCCAAATATGTGCCAATATACGCTCTGTATCTGATTGAGGTGGGACGTATTCATTTGCCGCCTGCTCACTTACATCAGGTACCGGTAATGCCCGTCTGTCTACCTTGCCATTCCCCGTTAGTGGCAGCTCGTCTAATTGCATGAAGAAAGCTGGCATCATATAAACAGGGAGTTCTCGTCCTGCTTGCTCACGTAAATCCGACAGTGAAACAGCACCTTCTGCTGTGAAATATGCACACAATGTATCATTTGATATCGCAATGACAACAGCTTCCTTCACTTGCGGATGCTGCAATAGCTGGTGTTCAATTTCGCCAAGCTCGATACGCTGACCTCGAATCTTGACTTGATGATCTATTCGCCCAATGAATTCAATATCTCCATTTGACAGCCATCGTGCGAGATCGCCCGTTTTGTACATGACTTCACCAGGTCGGAAAGGATTTTCAACAAACTTTTCGCTCGTTAATTCTGGCTGGCGATAATACCCCTTGACCAGTCCGTCACCTGCGACACAAAGCTCTCCAGCTACTCCCGGCGGCTGCACATGTCCAAACTCATCGACAATATAAACAGCCGTTTGACTCACCGGCTTTCCGATCGGAATTGACAGTGCTTGTTCTTCAATGTGATTCACCGGATAATACGTTGTGAAAATCGTGCTTTCAGAAGGTCCATACATATGAATGAGTTTGTCTTCTCCAACCGTTTCAAGCGCTGCCACAACATGCGGCACAGAAGCACGTTCCCCGCCAAACAGCACTTTTCTGACGTTTTTCAGGCTGCCTTTTTTCATATCAATCAGCAAGTGAAATAGAGCGGTCGTGATCATTAAAATACTGACTTTTTCCTTCTCAATCGCGCCAGAAAGCTCATTCATATTTAAAATGTGATCCTTTGGCAAAACAATGAGTTTCGCTCCGTTCAATAAAGCGCCAAACACATCAAACATAAATGCATCAAATACATAGTTTGAAAGGCTCATCACCGTGTCTTCATGATGAATGGTAAGATAATTCGACTGCTTCACTGTTCTCAAAATGTTCCGATGCGTCACCATGTTCCCTTTAGGTTTGCCTGTCGTACCAGATGTATAGGTTAAATTCGCCAAGTCCAAAGGCGAAACACATACAACTGGATTGCTCTCTGACTGCTGATCAACGGCTTGATCTTCTGTTTCTATGATTTTCCCTTCAAACGCAGTAAGCACAGAACGATGACGCAGCACCTGATGGGTCAGGACAAACTGTGCACCACTATCTGTCAAAAAGTGCTTGATGCGCTCATCAGGGAAGTCAGGATCGATTGGCACATAGACACCGCCAGCCTTTAGCACAGCTAAAACCGACAACACCATCTCATTGGAACGTTCAAAGAATAAAGCCGCTGTCATCCCTTTTTCAAAACCATGTTCACGTAAATAATGAGCCAGCTGGTTCGCTCTGTGATTCAGCTCTTGATAAGAAAGAACCACGTCTTTATATTGCAAAGCAGGCTGATGACCGTGCTGCTCTACTTGCGATTCAAATTGCGTCACAATGGTTTCTTCCACAGGATAAGGCGTAGGTAACGGGTTCCACATCTTCAATTGAGCCTCTGCCTCTTGTTCAGACAGTAAGCGGTATGATTGAATCGCTTGCTCCGGCACTTCGACCATCTGCTCCAGAAGATAAACATAATGCTTGAGCAGCTGCTCGGCTGTACTTCGTTTAAATAACGCCGTACTATAATCGAGGACGAAGGAAAGACCATGACTTGACTCCATCGCTTGAAGTGTGAGATCAAACTTTGCAATATGGAAATTGGTTTCCTCAACTTCGACTTTCATCTCTCCAATATGCTGGGCTGTTGAATGATCTGGCGTTAGAGTAAAGGCCGTATCAAATAATGGATGGCGGCTAAAATCTCTTTGCACATTTAGCTTTTCAAGCAGCCGCTCGAATGGATATTGCTGATGCTCAAACGCCCTCATCGTCTTTTCCTTTACTTGCTCAATCAACTGCGTCATTGAACCGTTCGGATCTACCTCTGAACGTAAAGCAAGTGTTTGGACAAACATGCCGATCATGTCATTCAAATCTGCATGCACCCGTCCTGCTGTCGGTGTCCCCACAACAAACTCCTTTTGACCTGTGTATTTCGCAAGCAATGTATAGTAAGCAGAAAGCAACACGGTATACAGCGTCGTATGATGATTCGCTGCAAGCTCCTGCAAACGGCCTGTTAACGTCTCATCTATGTTTCTGAGAACGCGGTCTCCAGTGAAAGACTGGACAGCCGGACGCTGATAATCAGTTAGAAGCTGCAAAGCAGGGATATCTCCTGAAAATTCTTTCAGCCAGAATGCTTCATCTATTTGATCGCCTTGCTCTGCCTGTTGTTCTTGCCAAACAGCATAATCTTGATATTGAAGCTTCAATGGCGCTTTCACTAATCCCTCATATGCGTCAGACAGCTCACGCAGCATCAAATCAATTGAAAGACCATCTGAAATCAGATGATGCATATCGAAATAGAGAAGATGCTCCTGATCATGTAAAGACTGTAGCCCAACACGCAAAAGCGGAGCCTGCTCAAGATGAAAAGGTCTGACAAATTGACGCATGTTCTCTTCCATCGTGCTGCCTGTCAGCTGTTCTATTTGAAATGGGACGGATGAAGCTACCCGCTGACGAGGGACTCCTTTGACTGTATGAAAAGAAGTTCGCAGCATATCATGACGTGCGATCAGTTTTTCAAAAGCTCCCTCCAACTTCTCTCGTTGCAGCGTTCCTCTTAATTTCACAACGGCAGGCATATGATAGGCGATGCTCTGCTCCAGCTGAGTCACCATATAAACACGCTGCTGCGCTGGTGACAGTGGATAATCGGCGGCAGTCGGTGCTTTCGGTATGACCACTTGTGAAGACTTTTCCGCTTGTTCAATATAAACAGCAAGTGCTGAAATCGTTTGCTGTTCAAATAAAACAGATAAAGGGACCTCCACTTGAAAAGCCCGCTGAACGAGTGTAAGAACTTTCATCGCTTTGAGTGAATGCCCGCCTAGGTCAAAGAATGAGTCGTACACACCTATGTTCTCTTGATGAAGAACGTCTTCCCACAAACGAACAAGCTTCGTTTCTACATCGTTTCTAGGCGCTACATAAACAGCACTGACAGCCTTGTCTCCTTTTAATACAGCAAGCGCACGCCGGTCGACTTTCCCACTCACTGTCAGTGGAAATGCCTCAAGCTGCTTGAAATAAAGCGGCATCATATAAGCTGGCAACTGATGTTTGATAGCGGCTTGCAGGGTGTCCACGGAAAGAAATTCTTGTCGTGCTTGATAGTAAGCACTTAAAGCCTTTCCACCGTCCGGTTCATCCACGACAAGGACAACAGCCTGATCGACTCCGTCTACCTGCTCCATGACCGCCTCAATTTCACCTGTTTCGATGCGGTAACCTCTTATTTTTACTTGGTCATCTATTCTTCCAAGGTAATCAATTGTGCCGTCTGGAAGCCATCTCACTACATCACCTGTGCGATACATCCGGTCTTCAGGGAAAAATGGATCTGGTCTGAATGCCTTCTCCGTTAATTCAGGCTGATTCACATAGCCCCGTCCAACTCCTATTCCCGCAATGCATAGTTCTCCCACAGCTCCCTGCACCTGTAGTTGTTCATGTTCATTTAAAATATAAATCCGGTGATGGCCCAGTGGCTTTCCAATTGACACATAGCGCTGTTCTGGTGACTTCTGCAGCTCACTGAGATCTAGACGGTGAACCGCCGCATCCACACACGTTTCTGTCGGACCATACACATTCCACAAGGCAAAATCGGGCTGGCTGACACGCACAGCTTCAATCAGCGCCTGCGCTGCTTTCGCAGGGAGTGCTTCTCCCCCAATCAGCATATGAGTCAGTGCAAGCCCATCCAAATCAGCTGCAAGTAAAAGCTGCACATGTGCTGGCGTTCCATCTGTTGCCTTAATTTGATGTTCTTTGTAATAAGCCGCTAGCTGTACACCGTTTCGTGTCGTTTCTCTTGGCACAATATGAAGCGTATGTCCAAATAAAAGAGCAGCAAAAATTTGTTTAACAGATGCATCGAAATGGAACGGTGCAAGAAGCGCCACTTGAAGCTGATTTGCCCCCTCATACACTTCGTGATGCAGGGCATGAACCAAATGATGCAGCTGAAGATGCTCGATCATCACTCCCTTCGGCTTTCCAGTCGTACCCGATGTATAAATGAGATAAGCCAAATCCTGTGATGTCGTCTGATCGATCAGCTCAGGCAGCGGACGATCTTCTAATTCCATATGCTGCTGGACAATCATTTTTTCCGCAATGGATGAATATCGCTGAACAAACGATTCTTCTGTTAAAACGATAGAAGCACCAGAATCTTCTACAATAAATTGAATGCGTTCCTCAGGTAATGCCGGATCGATCGGTACATATGCACCGCCAGCTTTTAATATCCCAAAAATGGCAGCCATCGCATCTGCCGTCCGTTCCATTAAAACGGCAACTGGTACATCACGCGAGACACCTTTCATCTGTAAAAATCGTGCCAGTTTGTCCGCTTTTTGATACAGCTCTCCATAAGTGAACGTTCCATTTTCCGCTACCACAGCTGCCCGTTCTGAATACGTTTTAGCTACCTCATCAAATAAGTGGTGAACTGATTTCGCTCCTGGTAAATCAAATGCTTCTCCCTTAGATAATTGAAGCAACTGCTTTTGTTCATCTGCTGGCAGTAAAGAGAGAGCCCCAATCAGCTGATCTGGCTGAGAGACTGCCTCCTCCAGCAAAATGATCAATCGATCAAACAGCTTACTCATATCGTCTTCACTAAATAGATCTGTACGGTAATCCAAATCAATGGTCAATGTATCTGTATCCCAGCGGTCCTTCACATGAATCGATATATCATTCATCCCGCTTCCACTAAAAATCGGCTCCGTAATGAACGAAAGATTCTCTTTTCTCTGCCACTGCATGACCTGATACTCTAAAGAAATATCAAACAGGCGTCCTGTAAATCCATCTCTTTCCCTTAAATCATTCATGAGCACATTGTAAGGATATTTTTGATGACGCAAGATCTTCATCTGATCCGCCATGACTTGCTTCACGAAATCAAGAAATGTGAGGGATCCTTGCACAGATGCGCGCATCGGAATGGTCGACACAAACATCCCAATCATCTTTTTTTCCTTTGCATTTGTCCGATTGCCCATAAAAGTTCCAAGGACCACATCCTCCATGCCGCTAAATCGGTGCAAGTAAATATAGACAGCGGACATAAACATAGAAAGCATACTGACTTTCTCTTCTTCACAAAAAACTCGAAGCTTCTCCTTTAAAGAATCAGAAATATCCCCTGAAAATCTCTCCGCATGTAAGCTCATCTCGTAACCTTTATGCGGTGTTAAAGAAGCGAAATCTGGAATATTGGCAAATTGCTCGTTCCAAAAAGCTTGGTCTTTCTGAAAACGTTTAGAAGATTCATACGTTTGCTCACTCATGATGTGATCAACGAAGGAAATGTCTTCAATTGGGGAGATGTCTGTCCCCTGCAGCATGTCATGGTATAGATCAATGATTCGGTTTCCCATCAAGATAATTGAAATACCATCAGCCACAATATGATGTGCTTTACAGAACAGCCAGCACTCTTGATCACTGATTTGAAAGACCGTAAATTCAATTAAGGAACGATCAATCAGTTCCATCGGCTCACGAATCTCCTCGTTCGCCCACGCCCTGACTTCCTTTTCACTCCAGCCTTTCACCAAACGAATCGGCTGTTTTTCATATGGCTTGATATATTGAACGGGCTCCTCCTGCTCATGTTGATACACTAGCCTTAAACGAAGAGAATCAGTTTCACGAATGTACGCTTGAAGCACATCCACGATCAAAGAAGGATTTAGACCTGATACCGATCTTAACTTGGCAAACCCACCCAAATTAGAAATACTTGTGCCTGGATAAAATCTTTCCGTGTAGAATACTCGCTTTTGCGCATGTGTTAAGGGGTAATAAACTGTACTCATTCTCATCCTCCGCTCTTCTATGTTTTCTCCACCAACTGTGATACCCTGCACCCTCTATATCAAAAGAACCAAGTCTATTTCATTAAAATAGACGGAATAACAAAAAAGGAGCCCACCCCGAATAAAACGGAGGGACTCCCATTTTGATTCGGTAACCTGCCGACCATAGTAAAAAAGCAACTTTTACCTTAGGACATGGCTTTGCGTCTCTATGTTTCCATAGATTTGCCTTTTTCTTCTTTTCTTTTAGATATTTTCTATTTACGTCCACTTTATATGAAATTATTGTTTTTTTCACCGAAAAATGGGTGTAAAGATTCATGCGTTATGCCGAAGGGATCACATCATAATTTACGATATTTACCGAAAATAACTAATAATAGTTGCGTTCCACCGAAAATAAATGACCAATTACCGCAAAAATTTCATGTTTTTCCTTAAATTTTTCAAATATGACCGAAAATGTAGGAGAGAGGTCTCCTATCACGCCTCGCATTTTCTTAAACCTTAAGAACTACATTCCATAAAACTTTGAATATTTTTACCATAAAAAACAATACAAAAAGAGCTGTCATTTCAAATGACAGCTCCTTGTTTCTTCATTATATTTACATCACCTTAGACAGACCAATCGTTTTCTCAATAATGAGCAACGCAATGATAGAAATGATAATAAATATGACAGATATCGCATTGACACTCGGATCAAAAGTTTGCTCAATGTAATTAAACGTCCTCACGGGAATCGTAATGGTTTGAGGTGAAGAAACGAACAAACTAATCGAGATTTCACCAAATGATGTCACAGCAGAAAACACCCCACCTGCGATAATGCCAGGCTTGATCAAGGGCAGTGTCACACGAAAGAAAGTACGTATGGGCCCTGCACCAAGATTCATGGAAGCTAGCTCAAGACGTGGATCAAGATTTGAAACACTGACACCCACGGTTCGTACCACATAAGGAAAACCAATGATGACATGCCCAATGACTAATGCCCACAAAGACCCTGTAAAGCCCATAGCCGTAAACAAATACAGCATCGCAATCCCTAATACCACCTGAGGAATCATAAGAGGTGACAAAATAAAGGCTTGAACAGCTTCCTTTCCCTTAAAGGAAAGCCTTGCTAAAGCATAAGAAGCCATCGTTCCTAAAAGAACAGTAAGCGGCGTCACAATCAATAACAGAATCACGCTGATACGCAAAGATTCCATCCATTCTGGATTCGACACGACCTCATGAAACCAGCGAACGGAAAACGAAGTCGGCGGGAATTCAGGAAAAGCATTCGGACTAAAAGCAGAAAGAACAATGACAAGAACAGGTACGGTTAAAAAGAGATAAACGAGTGAGCCTGCGGTCCATATCAGAACCGAAAGCAAACGGTCACTTATTGATTTTTTACGCATGCATCCTCGCCTCCCAACGCTTCAATAGATAGCTTAATAGACTGACGACCGCTAGCACACAAATCAATAAAGTAAAGGACATCGCAGCGGCAAGAGGCAAATTATACACCTGCATGACCTGCTGATAAATGGACAGTGGCAAGAGCGGCTGCATCCGTCCGCCGACTAATAGAGGAGTAATATAACTTCCTGCTGCAAGTGAGAAGACAATAATTGCTCCGGTGATCATGCCTGGAATCGTAAGCGGCAAGGTCACATGAAAAAATGTCCGAATACGACCAGCACCAAGACTCATAGAAGCCGGTCTTAAGTGACGGTCCATATCAGTTAAGCTCGTTGCAATAGGCAGCACTGCAAAAGGCAGCATCACTTGAACATAAGCAATAATGACCGCATTCATATTCCACAGCATCGATAACGGTTTCTCAATCAGATGTAAATCGATCAGCATGCCATTGATCAAGCCATTTTGCGAAAGAAGAACGATCCATGCAAATGTCCGAATGACGACACTCGTCAAAAGCGGCGATACAAGTAAGATATAGAAAAAAGCCCGCAATCTTGGGTGAGGTGCTTTCACTAGCACATAAGCTGCTGGATATGCCATCAATAAACAAATCACCGTTGTCTGTAAGGCCACCCACACAGTACTTCCAATTGCTTTCACATATGCATCTGTCGTAAATACATGTAAATATTGAGACAAACTATAGGATTGTAACGTATTCATCATCGAATCCACATCACGAAAACTGAGGACAAACATCATCACAAGCGGAGCAAGAAGGAATACAACTAGAAACAAACAAGCTGGCAGCAGCATAAACCAATGAAAGCGCTGATTCTTTTTTTTGATTCTCATCACGTATGCACCTTCGAATCTAAGAACACAATATCTTCAGGTTGCCAATGAATATGCACAGTTTCTCCAACTTGAGGCAGCTCGGGAAACGCTGCGTCTGATGCATGGACAATGATTTCACCTTGATTAAGCCCAACGACCAAACGTAAAGAGTGCCCAATATAACTGACATCTGCCAACACGCCTGTGACATGATTTGGCTGAACTTCCTCCCCGCCAGAAGATAACTTGATTCTCTCAGGACGCAGCATGAGTAAATGCTTCTCGCTCTTCTCTTTAAATGCGGCTTTTAGCTGAACTTGCTTCCCGTTTGATTGAATGAAATGTGGAACAGTGTATGTGGAAGTAACTTCATCATACTTCGCTTCAAATAGATTGACCTGTCCGATAAATTCAGCAACAAAACGATTATTTGGCTGACGATATACTTCTAAAGGTGTCCCAATCTGCTGAATTTTCCCCTCACCTAATATCCCAATTCGGTCGGAAAGACTTAAGGCTTCCTCCTGATCATGCGTCACAAGAATAGTCGTAATTCCGACATTCCGTTGAATATTTCGCAGCTCCGTCTGCATATTTTTTCTTAGCTTTGCATCTAGGTTACTAAGTGGTTCATCCAGAAGGAGAACGGCAGGCTGGATAGCAAGTGCACGTGCAATTGCGACCCGTTGCTGCTGACCACCACTTAATTGGTGCGGCATACGTTTGGCAAATGACTCTAATTGAACAAGAGACAAACTCTCCATCACCTTTTGCTTGATTTCCGCCTTCTTTTTCTTTTGAACCTTCAACCCATATGCAACATTATCAAATACGGTGAGATGTGGGAAAAGTGCATAGCTTTGAAAGACCATCCCCGTTTTCCTTTGATAAGGAGGTAAAGTCGTCACATCATGATCACCAATATAGACGACTCCTTTTGTCGGTTCTAAAAAACCGCCAATGATATTGAGTAAAGTTGATTTTCCGCAGCCACTAGGGCCAAGAAGGGAGAAAAACTCTCCCTCTTTTACCGTAAGACTGACATCATCAAGAGCAATCTGCTCGCCAAAATGCTGGCTGATATGTTCTAAATTGATTCCACTCATGCGATCACCTATTTTCCTCCGCCTAATACTTCATTCCATCGATTTGTCCATTGACCGAGCTCCGAGGTCGCTGTTTCGTAATCTACCCAAGTCAGCTTGCTATAATAATTTTCGCCAACCTTCACTTTCCCCTTAATTTTGTCTCCGTATTTCACATCAGAATTCGACATGCCATAGTAAGATTTTTCTGAGAAGGCTTCTTGAGCTTCTTTCCCGCTAAGGTAGTTTAATAGCTTATAAGCCGCTTCCTCATGCTGACTTCCCTTTGTTAACGCCCAGCTCGCAACTGCTGCCACAGCGCCTTCTTTCGGATATGAGAATCCAATATCCATCCCTTCTTCTTCAAGTGCAAATGCTCGGCCATCCCAATATGGAACTGCCGTCACGTCACCACGTTCTAACAGCGTTTGAATAGACCCTGGGTTATCAGGAAAAGCAGCTACACGCCCTTTTAATTGTGCTAGGCTTTTAAATGCTTTATCAATATCCTTAGGATTTGATTCTGTCCCTCCTTGAGCATGGACAAGTGCAGAGAAAAATTGTAAGCCCGCTGAATAAGTTGGGGAAGAAATCGCCACTTTCCCTTTCAGCTGATCGCTCCATAAATCTGTCCAGCTGTTTGGCTCCTGTTTGACAAGATCTTTTCTATAAGCAATTCCAAGCTGTCCCATACTAAAGCCTGCTGCATATTGTTTTCCATCAACAGTGAGTTTCTTTTGAACAGAACGATAAAGCTTTTTCACATTCGGTGCTTGATCTTCATCAATAGGCGCAAGAACGTTTGCCGCAATACCTCTTTGAATCGTATCAGGCTGTAAAATAAGCAAATCATACGGTGGATTTTTACCATTAGATGCTTTTAATTTTGTAAACCATTCAGAATCTGCCCCAGAGACCGTTTGTACTTTAATGCCTGTATCCTTTTCAAACTTTTCGAGGATTGGCTTAATATTCTTTTCCCAATCCCCTCCGTAGACACCAACGATCACAGTCTGCTGCTGTTTACTTTGGTCCTGCCCATTTCCACCGCATGCAGACAGCAGTATCATGATGGATAGGACACCTGCAAATATGGTCATTAATCTTCTTTTCATAATTCGTTTCCCCCTTTTTGTTGATTCAACTGATGAAGTGCTTGAATAATATCCATCTTTGTTAACGGTTCTTGTCTATGACTAAAATGAGAATGAACCGCATGTTTATAGTGCGTACGCTCATTTGCTGGGTATGAACGAAGCTGCACAGCAAGCTCACTGCTGGCTTCGTCTGTCCACACTTTCTCATAAGCTGCTCTTTGTTTTCCAAAATCCCAAGCGACAGCATCAGCATCATTCATCTTTTCACGAAGCCTGCTCGTCTGTTCGTCATCAATTTTCCATTCATTATGATCTCGATAGACTTTGACGCCATATTGCTGAAGTGCTCTTTCTTCACTTAATAGCCCTGCTTCCACTTCATGAAGGACTTTTTCTTTCGTTCTAGCAAATGGATTCCCCCATCCTCCTCCACTTGGTGAAACCAATTGAACAATATCGCCTTTTTCAAGACGCATGACATCAATTTTCGGCTGGTTTTGTGTCTCCCCATTTGGTTTGGTCAATTTCACCTCACCAATTGCTCCTGCACGTCCGCCCATTAACCCCCAAGGTTGAAACTTCATTCGTTCCATTCCTCGTGCCGTCACCATCGATTCTGGCTTGATCATTTCAAATTCTAAACCAATCGCATGTCCCCCTCTATGTTCCCCTGCTCCACCTGTGTTCGGTAGCAGTTCATATCGGTGTACATGAATATCAATATGCTGTTCCAAGCTCTCAATGGGTGTATTTTTTAAAAATCCTGACGAATGATCAATTCCATCGACTCCATCAGTCCCTTTTTGAGCACCGCCGCCTCCGCCTAACGGTTCGACCACAGACATTTTTCTGCCTCCTGTTTGATCATCAGGAACAGAGAGAACGACGATAGCGGATTGACCTGCACCTGCCGCCGGCACTGCTTCAGGCAACAGCTTACCAATAGCACCTAGCACGACATTATACAGTCTCATTGTAATGGAATGCCGAATACCGACAGAAGCCGGATATTCTGGATGGACAAGCGTTCCTTTAGGTGAAATCACGTCTATCGGATACGTAATCCCACCATTAATCGGAATAAAAGGATCTTTACTAATAATGTAATTGATCAACCCTTGATATAAAAAGGAGTGCTTTTGACCATTGGTGACAAGATTAAAAGCTGTCTTAACTTGCGGGTCACACTCAGAGAAGTCCAGTGTCAGCTGTTTCCCTTTGACCGTCAGCTTGATCTTTAATCGGATCGGCACGTCCGAAATCATATCATCATCCAAGTAATCAGCGAATTCACTCGTTCCATCAGGGATGGCTTCAATGACTTTTCCTGCGCGATCCTCTGCTTGCTTCAGCAGATCAATCATTCCTTGCTTCACTTCGTTTTTTCCGAATTTCTCGATCATTTCTTTTAGTCTGATTTCTGCTGTATTAACAGCGGCAATCATCGCATTAATATCGCCATCATTTAAATGACTCGCCCGGCTATTAGCTCTTAAAAAGGTACGAACAACCTGATTCTCTTTTCCACCTTCATAGATTTTCACTGGTGGAATTCTTAATCCTTCCTGATGAACATCTGTTGCAGTTGGAGAAAT
Organism: Bacillus sp. FSL K6-3176; assembly: GCF_038003325.1. Classification (NCBI taxonomy): domain Bacteria; kingdom Bacillati; phylum Bacillota; class Bacilli; order Caryophanales; family Bacillaceae; genus Bacillus; species Bacillus sp. FSL K6-3176. The sequence continues at coordinate 363,535 of NZ_JBBOOX010000001.1, read as the reverse complement.
GCTTGAAGGGACAAGACCTCCCACATCACTTACATGAACAAAAGACCAGGCATAGCTGACAATTTCATCTTCTATAAAAATGGGTTTGATGATATGGACATCTGGCAAATGAGTCGCTAAACCGTTTGTCGTATAAGGATCATTTGTGATGATAATGTCACCCGGCTGCATCGGTCCGCTTTCTTCAATCGCTTTTTTGAGACTCAGCCCTAAAAAGATCGTGACACCGACTGTTTTTGGGTAAACAAAGAAATCTCCAGAAGGCGTGGCTAATGCTGTAGCAAAATCCGCCGATTCTTTTACGAATGTTGTAAAGGATGTCCGCTCAATGACATGTCCCATGCCTGATGCAATCGCATTAAAATAACTCCTCATCATCTCAAGCTTTGCTGGATCAGTTCCCATGTAAAGCCGCCTCCCTTGAAATCACCAAGTTTCCTGAATGGTCTATGCTGCCTGCCCATTTTGGCAAAATCAATGTTGTCGTATCATCTTGCTCAATGATGGCAGGTCCTTTCACAACAGCACCTAATGACAAATTACTCCGATTGTAAACAGATGCTTCGTACTCTTTTTCTTCTATAAAGATTCGTCTGTATGATTGTGGTATTAAAGGCTGTCCGCTGCTTTCATCAACAGGAGAGAAAGGCAGTGGAGGTGTTTCACCTATAACCCGAACTCGCAAATGAGTAAATTCAATGTTCGCCTGATCATCTCTATGGCCATATTGACGCTCATGCAGGTTGTGGAAAGCTTCAATCAGGTGATAGACGTCTTGTTCCTGCTTTAGCCAATCCACCGATAATGGCAATTCAATCTCAAATGCCTGCCCTTGATAGCGGGCATCTGCTAATAACAAAATGGACGTTTGTTTGATATGTTGAATGTTTTGCTGGCTGAACCAATCCGTTGCTTTGCGTGAAAGCATTTCATAATCTTGTTTTAATTCGTCCATCGTATAGTCTTGTAAGCAGATTTTCTTAGACAACACAGCATCATGGATAAAATCGGCTGTAAGTGCACCTAGCGCACATAATGTTCCTGGACTTGGAGGGACGACCACATTTTTCGCATGAATTTCTCTCGCAAGGAAATTCGCGACAACAGGTCCTGCCCCGCCAAATGCTAGCAAACTAAAATCTCTAGGATCAAACCCTTGCTGCTCCATGACATTGCTTAGTTCTGTGTACATATTGGCAACAGCCACTTGAATCAACTGGTCAGCCGCCTGTTCGACCGTTTTATGAAGCTGATCAGCAATTGGCTGAAAGGCTATTTCCGCTGCAGACCGCTGCAATTGTAAATGTCCTCCGGCAAACCGTTCTTGATTGAGGTAACCGCATATGAGAAATGCATCGGTTAAAGCAGCTTTTTTTCCCCTTCCATACGAAGCAGGTCCAGGCTGCGAGCCAACTGATTCCGGTCCTGCTTTAAGAAGCCCGCCTTGATCAAGCCATGCAACAGAACCTCCGCCAGCCCCTATCGAATACATTGCAACAGATGGAAGAATGATCGGAAATCCTGAAAGCTGATTTGATTGAGCCATTGTAGGCTGCCCATTTTGAATGATCGAGATATCTGCACTTGTGCCACCAACATCAAACGTAATTAAATTGGGTTCATTTGCAGAAGTTGCAATTCTCGCCGCACCAATTACACCAGCTGCCGGGCCAGAAAAAAGTGTTTTAACGGGTGAAGTGGCTGCACTTTCTGCATCCATTAAACCACCATTTGATTGGGTAATGTATGGAGAAATTGGTACACCTTCTTCTTTCAAGCGGCTTTTCAATGTTTGTAAATATTGTTTGACCTTTGGTTGAATGTACAAATTGACAACAGACATCACTGTCCGCTCATATTCCCTCATTTGTGGCCATAATTCAGAAGACGTCAGGACTTCTAATTGTGGGTAATGGTGATGAATATAGGCTTTAGCTTGTAATTCATGAACTGGATTCTGATAACTATGTAAAAAAGAAATGACAATGCCTGCTAGTTTTTTAGACATGACCTGCTGGACAGCATCATCTAATTGCTGCAGTTGGAGAGGTTTTTTGATCGAACCATCGTGTATGAGCCTTTCAGAGATTGGATATACATGTTTTCGTGGTATCAATGGTTCTGGCAATTGAGAATTGAAGTCATAAGGAATGGGTAGACGTAAACGCTGTAATGACAAAATGTCTTGAAAACCTTCCGTTACAAAAAGGGCTAAATCTGCTCCCTTTCTCTGCAATAATGTATTAAGACCGATTGTCATGCCGTGTACGAGATATTGGATTTTGGATAAATCGACACCTCTTTCTTTTAGAAGTTTTAGCCCATTGATTATTCCTTGAGCTGGGTCATCTGTCACTGTAGGTGTCTTGAGTTCAGTTAGCTCCCCTGTTGCTTCATTCATCAGCGATAAATCAGTAAATGTTCCACCTATGTCTATTCCGAGCCGATAAGAGACATCCGCCATTTGTACTTCCCTCCTGCAATGTAAATGGAATCATATTTTGATAAATTACGACATTTTTTGATATTTGACTCCATATTATTAAAGCATATCGGTCTAGTCAATTTTATTTTTTTGAAATTTCTGTGTGTTAAAATCTTGAAATTAGCCTAAAAACCTGTGATAAAGCCATTTTACATAAGCAGAATTGTAATATGAGCAGCAAAATTAAAATTTTTGTGATTTTTGTTCAAATAGGAAAAGAGCATAAACAGGTAAAAAACGTTTTTCGAACTTTAAAAGACGTTTTTTCAAAACGAGGAGAAATTGGTAAGTAATTCTGCTATACTTCTGTTTACAAAATACGCTAAAGAGAAAGAGAGCTAGCATCTATGAAACTTCTTAAAACCATTCTCTTGCTTTTATTGATTGTCATTGGTATAGCGACAGGCTATGTCCAACTAGGGCAACATAAACAAGAGACGACAAACTCTTCTTATGACAAAACCATTCACTTTCCATCAGATCGATATCCAGAAACCGCGAAGCACATAGAAGAAGCTATTGACGAAGGTCATTCTTCCATTTGCACCATTGATCGAAAAAATAGTGATGAGCAAAGAGACAAATCACTTCATGGCATTCCAACAAAGCGTGGTTATGATCGTGATGAATGGCCAATGGCGATGTGTAAAGAAGGTGGAGCAGGGGCTTCTGTCAAATATGTACGTCCTTCGGATAATAGGGGGGCAGGCTCTTGGGTAAGTCATCAATTATCAGATGATCCTGATGGCACAAGAATCCAATTTATTATCGAGTAGCACGATCTTTCCTTTTTTCATAACAAAAATTTCTGTGTAAGTGCATTCACGTATATCAAACATTTTTTTCATGCCGATAATCTTTAAGGAGGGATACCCTACCTTATACCTAAAGGAGTAAAAAGCATGAAGAAAAAAGGAAAACTGAGGCTTGGCGCCAAAATAATGCTGATCTTTTTAAGTGTCCTCATCGTATTTTCAGCAGTGGTTGGTTATGTAGTGAACCGCGAAATGACAGAGAACATTAAGCAAATGGCCACCGAAAAAGCAAAAGGCGATCTAAAGCTAGGATACGCTTATCTAACTGAAAAGGTTGCTGGCTCGTGGCAGATAAAAGATGGCAAGCTTTACAAAGGAAATACTCAAATCAATAACCATGACACATTGGTTGATCAATTAGCCGAATATACTGGTGATACAATCACGATTTTCCAAGGAAATACCCGTGTTGCCACAAATGTCATGTTAAACGGGAAACGAGCTGTAGGAACCGAAGTCTCACCTGAAGTAAAGGCCGCTGTTTTGGATAAAGGCGAGAATTATTACGGAACAGCCAATGTTGCCGGGAAAGACTACCAAACGGCTTATATGCCCATCAAAAATGATACAGGGGAAACGATTGGTATTTTCTATACCGGTGCAAATCAAAGCATGATTTCACAAATGCTTCAGTCTTTCTTTATTCAATTTGTCACGGTCCTACTGTTAAGTTTAATTGTTTCTGTTATCATTATTTCTATTTTCACAAAGCGGATTCAGACACGTCTCAAACATATGGCATCTGCTATTAAGAGTGCGGGCGAAGGAAATTTAACCATCAACGTGACAGATCACACAGGCGATGAACTTTCTGAGCTGGCAGGTCACTTTAATAAGATGCGTGAGAAATTAAATCAAACCATCTTAAATGTGATCAAAACATCTGAATTAGTAGCCACCTCTTCTGAGGAGCTGTCAGCTAGCGCAGAAGAAACGAGTGCAGCATCAGAAAAAATTACCCATACCATTCAAGAAGTCGCTCAATCGTCTGAACAGCAATCAGCCCAAATGACAGCTAGTGAGCACACGATGAGACAAGTATCTAACGAGCTAGTAAACATCACTGAAAATGCGGGACAAATGGCAACAAGAAGCCAATCCGCACAAGAAATGGCCCAAAAAGGTGTACAAAATATCGGTGAAGTCAATTCACAAATGACATCTATTGCAAAATCAATTGAAGAGAACGGTACAGCAATTCAAGCGCTAGAAACACGTTCAGCCGAGATTGATCAGATTTCCAAAGTGATTACAGATATCGCTAACCAAACAAATCTACTTGCTCTTAATGCGGCCATTGAGGCAGCACGCGCAGGTGAACATGGAAAAGGTTTTGCCGTTGTGGCAGACGAAGTGAGGAAGCTCGCAGAAGAATCGCAAACATCATCCAACATGATTTCACATCTCATTTCCGAAATACAAAAAGAGATGAATCATTCGACGAGTGCCATTAAACGAGTACGAGAGGAAGCGACTCAAGGGGCTGTTCTTATTTCTCATACAGAGGAATCATTTATTGACATTCAGCAGTCAATGAAGGAAATGGCAGATGGCATTAAACATTTATCAGATGCATCCCAAAAAATCGCAGCTTATACAAATGATGCGAAGCAAACCTTTGCCTCTATCACAGAAGGCGTTAAACTGACGAGTGAACATTCACAACAAGTAGCAGGTTTAACAGAAGAACAATTTGCAGCAATGGAAGAAGTAACAGCTTCATCAGAGGCTCTTGCCCATTTAGCAGGAGACCTAAAAGAAATGGTTTCACAATTTCACATCTAGATCCCTCAAACAGTAGCGCAAGACGGCGACAATCGTCTTGCTGCCTAACATTCTCTTCAATTATCTTACTTTCAAACATTCACTTTTCAACATGATCGCGAGCTGGACAAATTTTATGAATAAAGGAGTTATCTATATGAATGATTTAAATCAAACGTATCCCCTATCTATCTCCTATCACCAAATCACCGTATACACTGGAAGCACGACGCCACCTGTGATTGATTGGACAGATGACGATATTCTTCAAGGATTCGCAACTGGGGATCGAGGTATTTCTTTTGAAGGTATCAATAACGGAAAGGCTTCTATTATCGTGACATTAAACAGCCATGAGCCTCCATCATCCGTTGATAGAGTCATCACAGTGCCATTTACTCATTCAAGTGATCAGGTTTATCTGACAAGTGTCATGGCACAGGTACTGTCTTTCTCCATTCCAAAAGGAGACTATCAGCTCACCTGCTATATATCTGAGCACCCTGATCAAGATCTCTATTATTTTGATTTTCAGACTGCTTAGATCACGCCTGGTCGTACTGCTCAAGCCATTTTTCTGCAAAATCGACTGATTCTCTCATCGGCAATAAATACGAATTGGCTAGCCCGATTTGACTGTGGTTATAACTACATTCTGATTGTAAAAAGTCACGACCAATCTGTTCAAATAGTTCTTCTCTTGTGATGATATCTTGATACTCTTTCCACACCCTCCAACCATCCTCTAAAATGGGGGCCCCTCGTGTCATGAGGTCTTGCTGTGAGATTCGATATTCAGCTAAGTGAAAAGCTGTAACACTCTCGAATGACGTGCCAATTAGCAGCACTTTTGCATCAAGATCGTACATACGTCCAAGAGGTGAATTTTCTCCTAAACCATAAGGAAGCGCATGGTGGTTCAACACTTCATGTTTCCTTTTCCCCCAGGCGGTGAATGAGAAATGAGGATGATTGCTTCTTTCTACGCCTGGGTATTTCCAAAAGGTCTCCGCTACCTTTCCCATTGCTGTTGGAGCTGTGTAAGCCGGATCAAATGCAGGCATCGTGTCTTTGATCGGTTTCCACCAAGAATAAGGAACAGGCGGATTGATCCAATCAGCAGGATCAGACAGCTCTAATGTTTGTGCCGGCATAATCAGTGTTCCTTCATCTGTTAAAATATCCATCATAGCTTGTATAACGGCTATAGCTCCTCCATTCACCCAGCCAATAGATGACAAGGATGAGTGGACACATAAGGTCATGCCCTTCCTCACACCGAGTTGAACCAAATCCGCTTTGATTCTTTCCTTTGTGATCGGCTCAACCTGATGTTCGATTAATTTTTTCATCGTTTATTTCCTCCTGCGCCTCATCTATTCTTGATGAGTGAGACGTTTCACAGCGATAGACAATTTATAATTTGCATGCTTTGTTAGCTCCGTTAAAAATTGATCAAGCTCATCATGACTGGAGAAATGTCCTTCAGCCATATAACAGCCCTCTCCACTAATTTTAAACAGGTTTTTGATTTCTTCCTTTTGATGGAGAAACGATAAAAGCGGTTCATGATCATGACTTCGGGTAAAGAGCTGCAAAAATGTTTGGATGTTCTGCTGTGTCCGCCAGTTAATTGAAATGGTATAGGCTTCAATAATCCCCTCTTCTTCAAGCTTTAAAACTCTATTTTTAGCAGCTTGACCGGTTAAATGGACTTTTTCACCAAGTGCTTTCATCGTCAATCGACTATTCTTTGAGAGTTCTTTTAATATATCCATATCTGTTTTGTCTAGCATTGGCTCACCTCTTTCAAAAATCAAGTCGTTCCGCTGAAAGACTTTCATGATCCTCTGTCACATGAGGCTCTTTTAATATACTGTAAACTTAATGAGAAAAAAAGGAGGCCTTTCTAATGAAAATAACACTCATTCGTAATGCTACTTTATACCTTCAATATGGTCCGTCAACATTTTTAATCGATCCCTTTTTAGCAGCAAAAGGAACCTATCCACCGTTCCCGCATACTGCCAATCAACATGCAAACAATCCAATTGTTGAGCTGCCTGCAAACATTGATTTGGACAAGATATTACAGCCGGATGCTGTCCTGCTCACTCATTTACATGTAGATCACTTTGACGACGAGGCAAAAAAGAGATTAGCTCAAACTTTGCCGATCTATACTCAATCAGAGAAAGATCGCACGGAAGTAAAAGAAGCTGGATTTCAGCATGTTACATGCATTGAAGATGAAATGGATGTTTGCGGTGTTCATATCAAACGAACTGGCGGGCAGCACGGGACAGGAGAAACCGCTAAACGGATGGGACAAGTGAGCGGTTTTGTTTTCTCTCATCCTGATGAGCCTACTCTTTATATTGCAGGAGATACCATTTGGTGTGATGAGCCGAAAGAGGTTGTGAATACATGTCAGCCAGATATTATTGTGGTCAATAGTGGGGCTGCCCAATTTTTAGAGGGAGATCCAATTACGATGACAAAGGAAGAGATTGTAGACATTCACCATACTCAACCACAAGCTCAAATCATCGCCTGTCACCTTGAAGCCGTGAATCATTGTTTATTAACAAGAGCCGCATTAAAATCTTACATTCAAGAGAATCATGCAGATCAGGCCATTTTTGTCCCTCAAGATGGTGAGACGCTGACCTTTTAACACATAAACAATAAAAACCGGCACCTTGCTGCCGGTTTTCTTAAACTTATGGTCGATGGTGCTGTGGTTTTTTTAGTAATGGAACAAACCCGTTATTTTTTAAGTGATTGTAATGTTCATCCATTCGTTTTGTGATGTGCGTGCCTTGTTCCTTCGTTAACACACCATACTGAACGTATTTTTCGATCACTTCTTTTCGTTTAGACAAAATTTGCTGTTCAAGTACTTCAATTTGTTTTTGTTGCTCTGTCGTTAATTTTACTTGATGCGTGACGGGGCGCTTTTCCATTTGGGGTGTTTCTCCATGAGCCGTATTCACCTGAAAACCAAATAATAGCACCATCGTTAGTATGATCAAACCACTTGTTTTTTTCATCTCTGTCGTTCCCTCCTTTATTCGATTTTAATTTGCGCACTCTTTCCTTTTTTATACATTATTCACCCCATCAAATTGCACATAATATTCTTACTTTTTCGCTTTTCATCTGAAAACGTTGTCCTAACTGAAAAAGCGTGCTATGTTTTGTTTTGTATAAAAAATAGAGGAGGATTCTTAAATGAGTCGTTTTTATCATAGAAAACCTATATGGGTGCTGCTTGTTGTGTCTGCTCTCATGCTTGTCATGTCTGCTTGCAATCAATCAGGCTCATCTCAGTCTGGAGAATCAAAGTGGGATCAGATTCAAAAGAAAGGGAAAATCGTGGTCGCTACTTCAGGCACCTTGTATCCTACGTCTTACCATGATACATCGAACGGCAAGGATCAATTGACTGGCTATGAAGTGGAAGTCGTCAAAGAAGCATTTAAGCGCCTTGACGTAAAAGTAGAATTTAAAGAAATGGGTTATGACGGTATGCTCAGTGCCATTAATTCAGGTCAGGTGGATGCCGCTGCAAACGATATCGACATCACAGATGACAGGAAAGATAAGTTCGCCTTTTCAACACCTTATAAATACTCATATGGAACCGCTATCGTCAGAAAAGATGATCTGTCAGGTATTAAAACGCTAAAGGATTTAAAAGGAAAGAAAGCAGCAGGTGCTGCAACGACCATTTATATGGATGTTGCCCGTAAGTATGGTGCAAAAGAAGTCATCTATGATAATGCCACAAACGAGCAATATTTAAAGGATGTTGCAAACGGCCGTACAGATGTCATTTTAAATGACTACTACTTGCAAACACTGGCGCTTGCTGCATTCCCTAAGCTAAATATTACGATCCATCCAGACTTAAAATACATGCCGAATGAACAAGGGTTTGTGATGAAAAAAGACAATACAGAGCTTCAAAAAGAATTAAATCGTGTATTAAAAGAGATGAAAAAAGACGGAACCATGAAAAAGATTTCGGAGAAATTCTTTAATCATGCTGACGTCTCAAAGAAAATTGATGTTGATGTCGAAGATGTCGACATTTCTAAATAAGGAGCCGCAGCCGTGGGAGATATTCATTTAGAATATATCTTTAATCCTGCACTGGCAAAAGCGTCATTTCCGTTTGTGATGAAAGGCATCTGGCTGACGCTGCTCATTTCTTTTGTGAGCATGTTTTTTGGTACGATTCTTGGCTTTTTTATTGCCCTTGCTCGAATGGCAAATACGTGGTTCCTTCGGCTGCCTGCACGGCTGTATATTTCATTCATGCGAGGGGTTCCCATTCTGGTCATTTTGTTTATCCTTTATTTCGGATTCCCTTACATCGGCATTGAATTTACAGCTGTCACTGCTGCTATTATTGGATTCAGCTTCAATAGTGCTGCATACATTGCCGAAATTAACCGGGCGGCTCTCTCCTCTGTTCCAAGTGGTCAAGTGGAAGCCGCCAAATCACTTGGTCTCAGCTATTGGCAAACGATGCGCGGAGTCATTTTGCCTCAATCCGTTCGCATTGCACTGCCGCCCCTGACCAACGTCATGCTTGATTTAATCAAAGCTTCCTCACTAGCGGCAATGATTACTGTGCCAGAACTCTTCCAGCAAGCAAAAATTGTGGGCGGAAGAGAATTCGATTATATGACCATGTATATATTGGTTGCCTTGATTTACTGGGGCATATGCAGTGTGGTCTCATTGCTCCAAGACTTTTTGGAAAAACGCTATGCAAAATATCTATAACAACAAAAAACAGATCCATGGGATCTGCTCAGATTGTTAACAAAGGGCTAAAATGAACTTGATTTTAGCCCTTTGTTTTCTTTTCAGCGTGATAGAAAACCTTTGCAGTCTAGGAAGGACGAGTACTGGCACGGAGCGAATTTGACATTCGTGAGCACCAGCACGCAGGACTGACAAAGAATGCGAGGGTTTGTCTATGCGCTGAGATCCATTGGATCTGCTTTTTAATGTATCAACCATAACCACACATACAACCCCAATAACGTGATGATCAGCGTCGGTATGGTTAGAATGATTCCAGCTTTCATGTATGCCCCCCAAGAAATATGCACACCTTTTTTCTTCAAGACATGAAGCCACAGCAATGTCGCCAATGAACCGATTGGGGTCATTTTCGGACCAAGGTTTGAGCCGATGACGTTGGCATAAATCAGTGCATCTCTCATCACACCTGCTGTATCTGTGTGACCGATGGCAATCGCATCAATTAAAACGGTTGGGAGGTTGTTCATGACAGAGGATAACACGGCTGCCAGAACCCCCATAAACATCGTTCCCGCAAGTAAACCGTGTGACGCCCCCTGTTCAATCCATGCCGCTAAAATTTCTGTCAGGCCGACATTTTTCAGCCCATACACCACGACATACATGCCGATAGAGAAAAACACAATCGACCACGGTGCTTCTTTGACGACTCGTTTTGTCGCCACTTGTGGACTCCGTTTCGCCAGCCATAAGAAAGCAATGGCAATGCCTCCTACAATGATTGACACCGGAATGCCTGCCAATTCCCCAGCAAAATATCCAACAAGCAAGCATCCTAACACATACCAAGATAACCGGAACATGCGCAGATCACGAATGGCCGAAGCTGGTTCCTTCGCCTGCGAAACATCGTACGTTTTCGGTATGAGTTTCCGATAAAACACATACAACACAAGCATACTAGCGCCAAGCGATACAAGGTTTGGGACGAACATGTTTGCTGTATATTCAAGAAAGCCAATATGAAAATAATCAGCTGAAACGATATTGACCAAGTTACTAATGACAAATGGCAAAGACGTCGTATCTGCAATAAAGCCGCTTGCCATGACAAATGGCAGGATCATACGCTCATCCAGCTTCAGCGCTCTGACCACAGATAAAACGATCGGGGTTAAGATAAGTGCCGCTCCATCGTTGGCAAAAAAAGCTGCTACCACAGCGCCGAGCAATGTTAAATAAATAAACATGCGGACCCCGTTCCCTCTTGCGGCTTTTGCCATATGAAGTGCCGCCCATTCAAAAAAACCAATCTCATCTAAAATCAATGAAATGATGATAATTCCAATAAATGCAAAGGTGGCGTTCCAAACAATTTGGGTAACTTCCCATACATCGCCCAAATGAACGACCCCAAAAGCAAGCGCAAGAATCGCTCCCCCGCATGCTGACCATCCAATGGTTAAACGTCCTGGCTGCCAAATGACAAGGACGAGGGTCATGATGAAAATCAAAATGGCCAAGGTGACTGATCCCAAAGGTGGCCCTCCTTTCACTTTCCTTATAAAATCTTTATCTATCATACAACGAAATAAGGCAATTGTATGCCATTTTATCATCTCGCATAAAAATCCGCAGGTCAGCCTTTGCACCTGCGGAGTCCACGTCTATTGATCTTTTTTCATCAGCATCAATTCAATAAATAACTGACATCGCTGGCTAAAATGACTTAAATCAATAGACGTCATTTCAAAAATTTGTTTCATTCGATAGTTTAGTGTATTTTGATGAATAAACAACTGCTCTGCAGCTGGTTTTAGCTTGCAATTATTCAATAAGTAGACCTCTAAGGTTTTTAAAAATGATGTTTGGCTGTCACGGTCTTTTTCCTTTAGGCGCAACAAATCTGGATTGAAGTCGTTTTTCTTTTTTTGGTGACTGTAAATCGAGTCTAAGAACCGGAAGACCCCCAAATGCTCGTAATCGTATGGAATCAATTCCTGTCCGCCGACAATCTTCACTGCTTTCACGACTTCTATCGCTTCAAATCGACTTGTGCTCATTTTCATGACATCTCGATATTCTCTTCCCATCCCAATATATAAAGGAGATGGGTGTGTATGCGTTTTCGATTGAAGATGGGCGATGACATCCGCTGCGGTCGCTTTTGGTGAGTGGCGATCTGACAAACTGCCTAATATAACAACGATGTCTGCTTGCACAGAGTAGACGTGATTGACCTTGTCTTCTAGCTGTAAATAGGTTCTGATCATATCCTTCACATCTTCTGCCGTCTCACTTTTGTTATCGGCGGCATGAACAACCATCACAGTAAAGACAGCTGGCAGTGGAATGCTTAAATTCTCAGCTTCCCATTTCAGCTCTTCTTCTGTATAAAAATGATCATCCATGACCTTTTTGAAGAACTCTTCAATTTTGCCTTCCTTTTTCTCCAACTGTTTCTTATTTTTATAAATAACTTTTCCAACCTGAAACGATGCCTCGTGTAAAAATTGCAGCTCCTCTTGAGAGAGAGAATCTTCAATGTCCTGCACCCAAATAAAGCCGACAACCTCTTGTTTGTGCTTGGCGCTCACAGCCACTCGTCGATTAAACCCGAGCTCCTCATGACCATTCACATAAAAAGGATTTGAATCTGTATATAGCTGCTCAATGACCCCTGTTTTTTTTAACCAATCCACCACAGCTCCCGGACATTCCTTTGAGAAAATGGTTTGCTGATTGACTGGGTCGAACTGCTGGATGCTGTAAGAATTATAAGCAAGCAGCTGACATTCAGTACTTTCTAAAATGACTGGTTTTTTTAAATACCCACTAATAAATGCAATTAATTTATCGACATCAAAAAATGTATGAAGCTTTTCTAATATCTCTTCCATCCCGATTGCTCCCTGAATAAGTGATACATTTATCATACTTCTTTCCAGTCATATTTGTATAGAAACAAGTCGTAGACAGGTAAAAAAAGCATGAACTCGCCTGCACGAGTTCATGCTTTTCCATATTAAAACATTTCGCTGATCGTTTTGGCCTGCATGTGCAGAGCAAGATAATCTGGTCCGCCTGCTTTTGAATCAGTTCCTGACATTTTAAAGCCGCCAAATGGGTGGTATCCCACAATCGCTCCCGTACAGTTACGGTTAAAGTAAAGGTTCCCGACATGGAACTCCTGCTTCGCACGGTTGATGTGATCACGATTATTAGTAATGACCGCACCGGTTAACCCGTATTCTGTGTTGTTGGCTACTTCAAGCGCCTCATCAAAGCTTGAGACTTTTGAGAAAGCTAGGACAGGTCCAAAGATTTCTTCTTGCATTAAACGAGATGTTGGCTCTAGATCTGCAAACACGGTTGGATGAATGAAGTACCCTTCTGAATCATCACTTGTTCCGCCAGTGACTAGACGGCCTTCTTGCTTGCCAATTTCGATATATTCCGTGATCTTGTCAAAGGAAGCTTGATCAATGACAGGTCCCATGTACACATCAGCTGATAACGGATTCGCTGTTGTTTTCGTTTCTGTGATTTCTTTCACTCGCTCAACGACTTGGTCATACAGTTTCTCGTGGACGACTGCCCGAGATCCAGCCGAACATTTTTGACCTGAGAATCCGAAGGCTGATGTGAAAATGGCGTTAGCGGCTAATTCGACATCTGCATCTTCATCTACAACGACTGTATCTTTACCGCCCATTTCAGCAATGACACGCTTTAAATGCTGTTGTCCTGGCTGTACTTTTGCCGCACGTTCAAAAATACGTGTGCCCACTTCTCTTGATCCAGTGAATGTAATAAGGCTTGTTTTCGGATGATCTACTAAGTAATCTCCTACTTCTGCTCCGCTACCTGGCACGAAGTTGACAACACCTTTCGGAAGACCTGCTTGCTCCAGTTCTTCTACAAAGCGGGCAGCAATGACAGGCGTCGCACTTGCTGGCTTTAATACGACTGTATTCCCTGTGACGATTGGTGCAACGGTTGTTCCTGCCATGATCGCAAACAAGAAGTTCCATGGTGGAATGACAAGCGTCACGCCAGTTGGTGTGTACACATATTGATTGCGTTCCCCTTCGCGGCTGTTCACCGGTTTGCCTTTCGCAAGCTCTAGCATTTGACGGGCATAATACTCTAGGAAGTCAATGGCTTCTGCTGTATCTGCATCCGCTTCATTCCAAGGCTTCCCTGCTTCTTTTACGAGAAGGGCTGAATACTCATGCTTTTTACGGCGAATGCTTGCCGCAGCGCGGAATAAGACGCCGGCTCTTTCTTCTGGAGACGTGTAGCGCCATGTTTCAAACGCTTTTGCCGCAGCTTGAATCGCTTGCTCTGCCTCTTCTTTCCCAGCTTTTGATACGGTACCCACGACTTCTTCCTTCTTCGCTGGATTGATCGAGACAATCTTGTCTGTTGTTTCGATTCTTTCTCCATTAATCACAAGCGGATAGGTTTGCCCAAGTGATTCTGTTACTTTGGCTAATGCTTGTTCAAACGCTTGGCGATTTTCTTCCTGGCTAAAATCCGTGAATGGTTCATGCTTGTAAGGTGTTGTCATCTTTGTCACGCTCCCGTTTCAAATTATTTTCTCGTCATCCCTTTTAAAGCAAATGCAATGTTTGCCGGTCGTTCTGCAAGACGTCTCATGTAGTAGCCATACCACTCTCGTCCATACGGGGTGTAGACCCTCATTTGATAGCCTTCCTTCACGAGTGCTTGCTGCGTTTCTGATCTCATGCCATACAGCATTTGAAATTCGAACTGATCTGTCTGTATATTGTGTTTTTTCACAATATGTTTCGTAAATTCGATCATTTGATCGTCATGTGTCGCAATGGCTGTATAATTCCCTGAGAGTAACTGCTTTTCGATCAGCTTCTTGTAATTCTGATCGACGTCTTTTTTGTTTGGATACGCCACTTCGGCAGATTCCTTATAGGCACCCTTTACAAGTCTTAAAAATGGCTGCAACTCATTTAGGTCATCAAGATCTTGTTCTGTTCTGTACAAATACGCCTGCAAAACCGTACTGACATACTCATATTGAGATTTCATTTCTTTAAAAATGTCCAGCGTTTTTTGACAGCGCTGTTCATCCTCCATATCAATTGTCACCATAATACGGTGTTTCTCTGCCGTATCTAAAATGCTTTTCATATTGCGATACACGAGATCATCGTCAATATCTAAGCCAAGCGATGTCATTTTAAGTGAGACGTGGGAATTGAGTCCCGCCTCTGCAATTCGCTGAATGGTTTGAATACACTCATTCGTCCGCTCATTTGCAATCTCTGCCTTTGTGACAAACTCACCAAGGTGATCAACCGTTACGGCCATACCTTGATCGTTTAATCGTTTGATGACAGGGATAGCGCTCTCAAAATCCTTCCCACCGATGATTTTCTTTGATGCAACAGCACTTCCCCAATTACGAGCAATATGGTTCAAGAGACTGCTTTTTGACAAAAACAAGAAGAAATTTCTTGTGACCGACTCCATAAAGGGCACCTCCCACTCTTTGTAAGCTATGTCTTTATTGTAAGGCTCATGAGCTGTCCGCTACAATATTTGAAGATGACAAAAATTCTGACTTTTTTTGTGGTTTTATCACAATAAGAGATAAAAAAGAGCCTGCCGCTAACCGGCTGGCTCTTTCACGCTTACGCCCACACCTCATCAAGGGTAGACTGCAAAAGCTTATTTAATTCTTCAGTGAGATTGTCCTTCGGCTGATTGTAGCTTTTCACCAATTCATCAAAACGAGCCAGCTCTTTGTCGATAAATGGATGGACATGTACAAGGCGGTCCTCTAAATCCATTTCTTCTCCGTCCATTTTACGTTTGAGCAGTTCGTGAATTTCTGCTAACAGCGGGCCTTCCTCCACTAGCTCCTTGAGTAATTCATGAAAGTCCATGGGTGGAACCGTCCGGTAACGTTCAATCCACTGGCAGGCAAGCAGCGGACGAAGCACATAGAAATACTTCTTGATTCGCACCTGCTCTCCTCGTAAATGCCGGCTTTCATTCCGCTTCGCCATATTGAGGTAATGATACATCAAAGCCGCAGGGTAAAACGCTCGATCCTTTAATTCTCTCAGCCTCTTGGCTAGAGAGAAGGATTCAGCATAAACGATGTCAGAAGACAGCCATTCCATAATGGATGGATTCGATTTATTGAATAAACGCAACGCCTTTCGCAGCTCCCAGCCGCTGATATCAAGCATGTCTTCAATTGGCCGTTCAATGACATCACGATGCTCTTCCATCGCCCAATACCATTCTTTCTGGGGAACGTATAAAAAGCGAACATCATAATCACTATCGGTCGAGGGAAATCCCCATGCCCTGCTGCCCGATTCAACGGCGAGACAAATCTTGACGTCATACGTTTCTTCGATGATTTTCAGCTCTTCCTTAATTCTTTCTCTCAAGTGTCCATCAACTCTTTCTATAGAATTCTGCATGACTTCTTCACCTTTTGGGAAAATACGAATAAGACATATATGAAAAAGGAGTTGGATCTGATGTCTATATCTCGCATTATGAAATGGATCACTGGGATTTTTGAAGCTTGCCTTGCTATCCCTGTGATCGGAGGTCTATTCGTTATCAGCAATGGCTATTCACCGCTCATGGTCATGCTTATTCTGCATATTATCACACTCGTCTTATCGAAGCGAGACCAGGGACCAATGATCGGAAGTATCATTGGCATTGTCACATCCTGCCTGGCATGGATTCCGATTCTCGGATTCATCCTTCACATCATCACAGCCCTTGCCCTGATCGTTACAGCATTAGTACCTGATGAAAAAACAAGACAGAACACCAGTTATTAAGCTGATCGCTCCAATAGCTGAAAAAGACAAAGAGCTAAAATGAATGTCATTTTAGCTCTTTGTCATGCTCTTATGTTGATAGAAGCAAATGCTTTTGTAAAAAGGACAGCTTCTCTGTTTGAAAAGCAGGAATAAACTCGTGCCCAAAATATCGGTACACTTTCAGCTCTTTATCTGTTTCTAAATGATTGTATGCCGCAAACACGGTGGATGGCGGTGTCACTTGATCAATCAGACCGATCGCCATCAATGTTGGCTGTTTCACCCAGCCGGCTAAATTGATTAAATCAAAATAGCTTAATGTCTCAAATGCCTTTTCCTCCACTTTCGGATCACTGTTTCTTCGAAAGTATGAATTGATTTCTAAATAAGGCTGCTCCAAGGCTACATCAACCGCACGCTCAAAATTTGATAAGTAAGGATAGTCTGCCACAACGACTTTTGGAATATCTGAAAGGGCTGCGGCCGCAATCGCTAACGCACCCCCCTGACTTCCACCGATCACGCCGATACGGTGTTCATCTACTTCGGGGAAAGACTGAATGACTTCGAGTGCACGAACAGCATCTAGATAAACGCCTCGATAATAGTACGTATCCTTCGATAAAATGCCTTTTGTCATCCACCCTAATGCATGCCCGCCTGGCGTCACTAATGTGTCTTCACTGCCACCTTGACCACGGACAAGCATTCCAAACGTCGCATAGCCATGCAGCGCCCAGTTGACGATGTCGTGAATGCCGCCGTCATAGCTGGCATTATAGCCATGAAAACGAACGAGCGCTGGATGCGGACCAGTTTGATCAGGCACAGCATAAAAGCCTTCAATTTTAGAATGTCCAAAGCTTTGATACGTCAGGCGGTACACCTTGACGCCTTTCACTGGATAGTCATAAGATTCAAGTGTTGGCTCTGCCTCCACTTGGTGCAGTTCTTCGAGCGATTTCTTCCAAAAGTCTGAGAAATCAGGACGTGCTGTTTTCTTTGGTTTATATTTTTTTAGCTCTTCTAGTGATAAATCGAACAATTGCATATCATACTATTCCCCTTTGTTTTATTAGTTATGAGTATCATACCACTCATTTCTTGATTGAGAAAGTCATTTAACAAAACCTTCTGACATTTCTATTGGCAAAGATGACGGAAAGCTTTATGATAAAGAAACTGGCTTGAAGACTAGATACTTCAGGCAATATCACCCGAACCATCCATTGCATGAAACGAATAAAGGAGGAAGACAGACATGAACATCGCCCTGATTCAAATGGACGTACAAATAGGAGAACCTGATGTAAACTTTCAGAAAGCAGAAGCGTTTTTAGAAGAAGCCATCCGTCAACAGCCTGATTTGATTATTCTACCTGAAATGTGGAATACCGGCTATGCACTGGAACAAGCGGATGAGCTTGCCGATGCAGATGGTGAGCGGACAAAACAACTCTTCTCTTCCTTTGCTCGTCAGCACCAAGTGTATCTCATCGCTGGAAGTGTCTTGAATAAACGGACAACAAATGAAGATATCACCAACACAATGTATGTGTTTGACCGTCAAGGTGAGCTTTTGTTAGATTATGATAAAATTCATTTATTCCGCTTAATGGATGAACACAACTATTTAACCGCCGGTCATCAGCTTGGTTTATTTAACTATGATGAAGATGTCAAGATTGGCACCATGATCTGCTATGACCTCCGCTTCCCTCAGCTTTCTAGGACGCTCGTGAACAAAGGGGCGAAGGTGCTTATCAATACCGCTCAATGGCCGTCAGCAAGAGTGGACCATTGGCGCAGTCTGCTCATCGCAAGAGCCATTGAGAATCAGTCATTTGTGATTGCGGTGAACCGGACGGGCACAAGCAGAGACACTGAATTCCCTGGTCACTCCATGGTGATTGACCCGCTCGGACGCATTCTGCTTGAGACAAATGATGAAGAAGACATTTATTATGCAAACATTGATCTTCAGCTCGTAGATGAAGTGAGACAACAAATCCCCGTCATGACAGATCAGCGGCTGGATTTATATTAGAAAGCAGGGGGCTCCCTGCTTTCAGCGTGTAGACAAACCCTCGCATTCGGTGTCAGTCCTGCGTGCCGGTGCTCACGAATGTCAAATTCGCTCCGCGTCGGTACTCGTCCTTCCTAAACTGCAAAGGTTTTCTATCACGCTGAAAAAAGGTAAAAGCAGGGGCCCCCTGCTTTTTACGTTTGATTAAACGTTTGTTTAAGCTTTTCCTTGATTCTGTTGAAGGTCCATGAAGGCTTGAGCGGCTTTCGTTAAATATCTTTCTTCCACATATGCAAACACAAGTGTGCGGGTTGGGCATGAATCAATGTGTAAATAAGTGACTGCTTTCCTTTCCTCTTGTGCCACCATTTTCGGCACCACTGTCACCCCTAGCTCATTTTCAACCAATGCCTGAGCTGTTTGAATATGACTCGTTTCAAATGCAATCCTCGGCCGAAAACCATGATGACGGCACAGTTCCGTGACCACTTGCCGAAAGCCATATCCCTCTTTCAGCATAATAAATGGGGCATCTTCCAGAAGACGAAACGGGACAGACCCTTCTTGATCCGCTTGATTGATGATTTCATTCAGTTCATCTGTCAACCACGGTTGAGCCGTTTGCGGAATGGCGAGAAGAAGCGGCTCGGTCAGCATTTGTTTTGTTTTCAATGATTCATGCTCGACAGGCAAAGAAAGAATCGCCAGATCCAGTTTCCCAGTGAGTAAACGTCTTTCTAGCTCACGAGGCGATTCTTCTATCAAATGAACGTGAACATGCGGATACGTTTGACAATAGGTTTTTAATAAACTTGGCAGGACATATCCCCCTGTAACAGCTGGCGCACCGATCATCAGTTCTTTCCCCACCTCATAAGCAGCTTCCCCCATCTCACGCAATAAATCATCTCGTTCCTTCAAAATGGTTTCTGCTCTTTTGATCAATCGGTTTCCCTGAGGTGTAGGAGTGACTTGTCCATACTTCCGAATAAACAGGGGAGTATCTAATTCTTCCTCAAGTTTTTTAATTTGCTG
This sequence comes from Bacillus sp. FSL K6-3176, assembly GCF_038003325.1. Lineage (NCBI taxonomy): Bacteria > Bacillati > Bacillota > Bacilli > Caryophanales > Bacillaceae > Bacillus > Bacillus sp. FSL K6-3176. Next base: position 343,792 of record NZ_JBBOOX010000001.1, on the reverse strand, counting down.
ACTTAATGAGGGCTGTGCAATGTGAAGTTTTTCCGCTGCTTTTGTAAAGCTTTGCTGCCGGTACACTTCCATGACATATTCCATCATTCGTATATCCACTTCTCTCACCTCATAGGTTTTAACTATTCATATCATATCTTTTATGTCTTAGACAAATCACGGGAAGAACCCTACGATAAAGAAACAACAAAAGGGGGTAAAGAAATGAATCCATATTCGAAAGCCGAGAAACAATTCTCACAAAATGCAGAGAACTACCGAGATTCACCCATCTTTGCAGCTGGAAAAGAGCTTGAATGGATGAAAACGGCGGCGAAGCCAAAGGGCGATGAGCATCTACTTGATATCGGCTGCGCGGCAGGTCATACCATTTTTTCCTTTTCAGACGTCATCTCTAAAGGAATCGGGATTGATGTCACACACAAAATGATCGAGGTTGCTACAGCACTTGCGGATGAGCGCCAGCTGAACCACATTACGTTTGAGCAGGCATCCGCAGACGCATTGCCCTTTTCTGATGCATCATTTGATCTCGTCACATGCCGATTTGCTGCTCATCACTTCCCACATCTCCCGGCAGCCATGTCTGAAATCAGCCGAGTCTTAAAGAAAGGCGGCAAATTTCTACTTGTGGATCATTATGCACCTGAAAACCAAGCACAGGATGACTTTATTAATCATTTAAATAGACTGAGAGATCCCTCCCATGTGCGAGAAAGCTCGTTATCAGAATGGAAAGAGCTTTTCGCTGACAACCATCTGACGAAAGAAGATATCCGTTACTGGGATCTGCATATTGATTATCAGGACTGGATCATACGTGGACGTACACCAGAAAATGTTCAAAAGGAAATCGTTGCCCACCTTCATGCTGCAGACGATGAAACGAAACAGCTGTTTCAACAACAATTCGACGAACATCGTCAGCCAACATCCTTTTGCCTAAAAGCCGCACTGCTTCAAGGGATCAAACACTGATTCTATAGAAAAAAGTCTACCCTAAAGCGGTAGACTTTTTATTTAGAATATAAATCCCAGCCGAGCTTGAGTGTGTCGACAATATAATTGGCGACTTCTTCAGCTTCTAGATGATCTGTTTCCACTCTTGAGTTATGGAGGGAATAAATTTCCCGGCGCTCTTCAAACAGCTCTTTCATCTCGTCAAGCGTGCGGTTATGAAGAACAGGACGGTTTTCAATTAAAATATCCAGCCGCTGCTTCCAATTCTCCCAAGATAGGTCAAGGAAAAGAACCGTACAATGCTTTAAGCAAGATCGTTTGATTTCTTCCTGTTTAAACGCACCGCCTCCAAGAGACACGATCTTTAGCTGAGTATGTTCACATAAATCGACGATATAGTCCTTTTCAGCCTGTCTGAAGAACGCTTCTCCTTTTTGCTGAAACATTTCTGGAATCGTCATGTTGTACTTTTTCTCAATCTCCTGATCAACATCAATAAAATCTCTATATAACTTTTTGGCAACCAGCTGCCCAATGGTTGTTTTCCCAACGCCCATAAAGCCAATGAGGACAATATTTCGCTGTCTCACAGGAATCTCTCTATTGTTTTTCATGTTCGTGACACGTCCTCCTTACGACAAGGAATGCTACATAATGTTTCTATTATATGATAAATGGACTGAGAAAAGATAGGCATTCTTAAAAATTGTGTTTGACGACGTAACCGAGCTGTTCGGAGAGCTTCTCGGCATGCTCTTTCACTTTTTGCTGCAGCTGAGGGATGACATCTTCAGTAAATCGTTGGGTCGGTCCAGATATGGATAAACATGCCTGCACTTCCCCATGAATGTTAAAGATCGGTGCCGCCACTGCCGCCGATCCGACTTCCCGTTCATCAATACTGCAAGCGGTATGCGTTTCAAGAATATGACGACATTCTTTTTGCCATTCCTCCATCGTCATGTGATCAGCCTCAGATGCGAAAACTTGCTGTTGAAACTCTTCGGTTTGGAAAGCAAGCAGCACCTTTCCACCAGCACCAGCGTATAACGGCAACTTCTCACCGATTTTCACAAGATGCCGAATCGATTGCAGCCCTTCGGCTTGTTCAATACATACCCTGCTTTTGTGATCGAGCACATACAGGTTGACGGTTTCCTTTGTTTCATCACGAAGTGTGTACATGAGCGGTTTTGCCAGTTCCCTCAATTTGATGGACTTCCCAGCAATATAACCGAGAAGATAAAGTCTTTGACCGAGCCGGTACTTCATTGTCTCTTGGTTCTTTTCCACAAAATGATTCATTTCAAGTGCCTTGAGCAGTCTCGTTGTGGTAGACATTGCTAAGTTCATCTCTTTTGAAATGTCCGTTAGCGTCAACTCTTGACGTTCTTCGCTAAAGCAAGAAAGAATATCCAAAGCGCGCTGAACGGTACGCAATCCTGATTCTTCTTTTGACTTCTTATCAGCCATGTTCACTTTCTCCTTTTCCCCTTTGATTTCTTATCGACATGATTGACCAATTTTGCTATAATCCATTTTAAATGTTCCACTAAAAGAAAACAAATTCCACTGTACGGAATAAAACCAATAGATGTTTTGATGGAGGAGATATCATGATCTACCTGCTCATTTTCACACTTCTTATTAGCTTATACATCGTTCATCAACTATTCCCTGCTCCCATTCTCTCCTATTTGGTTGGTCTGCTGGCGGCTGCTTCGCTCACCATTTCCTTTAAGAAGGCAAGTGGGCTTTATTTGAAAACGGGTGCTATGTTTCTATTGATTGGATTGGTGTTATTTTTCTGGTCAGAACAGCCTTTGCATACGCTTTTTCTTCATTTTCATTCCATGCTAGGCTTGCTCTCTTTATTTTTCATGTTGCCATTTATTCATTCTCTCATACATGTTGGACATTTCGATACTCAATTAAATAAACTGCTTACTTTACATACAACGAGTACAAATCAGCTTTATCGCAAGAGTTCATTTGTCACTCATGTTCTTGGCATGTTTTTAAATATCGCAACGATTCCCTTATTATATACATCCTTGAAACCGTCGCTGAACGCCCTTCAGGAACAAGTCAAACAGCACCTTTATACGCGCAATCTTTTAAGGTCATATGCGCTATGTCTTAGCTGGAGTCCTGTCGAAGTACTGGTGAGTGTCACCATTGATGCAACCAAATTGAAATATTATCAGATTGCACCCGTTACGTTTTGTTTAATGGTGCTTGTGCTGTTGGCGGATTGGTTGCTGTTTTCTCGTCAAAGCAAACGATTGCCGCATATCATCCAGCCGGCAGAAGCTCACTCCAACCCTCATCGCATCAAGAGAAAAACCCTTCAGCTTGCTTTCATGCTGCTCAGTTTTATGACTGTCGTTTCGCTTGTTGACGCCTGGATTGGAAAAGGTTATCTGTTCGCTGTTGTGCTGACGATTATTCCTTTCGCTCTATTATTCTCGTCTATCATCAAAAAACGAAAACAATATGTAGCCGTCTCTATTCCCCATTGGAAAGAACGAACCCGTCAGCTCTCCAATTATATGTGTCTATTTTTAAGCGCGGGCTTCTTTGTCGATATGCTGCTTGTCACAAACAGCCTGCAGCCGATTCAAGCATTTATCGTCAGTATATCAGATCATGCCATTTGGGTTTATGGGGTCATCGGGCTGTATTTTCTCATCACCGCTCTTTGCGGTTTTCATCCGCTTGTTTCGCTTGCTCTCTTAGTGAGCTTGATGGCACCTGTCATTCATGAATTGCCTGCCCTTCCCATCGCAATCATGCTCATTATCGCTGGAACCTCAACGGTCATGTTTAGCCCATATAATGTATCTGTCTCCCTATTAGCCGATTTGATGAAGGTCAATCCTTACCGAATCACTCGATGGAATATCTGGTTTGCTGGTTTTTATATCAGCATGGGGATCGCATGTGCAACGATCATCACCGTCATCTTTTATTCATAGAAAAAGAGAACCCTATGAGTTCTCTTTTTCTTGCTCTCTATTATTTTAATTGAATCCGTTCAATCTTACCTACAATAAAGATATACGACAACGCTCCGCCTAATGCCACTAGGCTGACGAATAAAATACCGCCGTTGTAAGAGCCTGTCGCCGATACGATGAATCCGATAATCAGCGGGGTGATGATGCCGGATAAGTTAGCAAAAAAGTTAAATACTCCGCCAGCCAGACCGACCATTTCTCGTGGTGCCACCTCAGACAGCATGGTCCAGGAGATATTAGACAGTCCTTGTGCAAAGGAAGCGATGGATAAAATGGTCAGCACAAGCGGGATATTCGTTGTAAAATTCGCTAAAACAATGGTACTTGTCAGAAGCAGACCGACCACAACCGGCAGCTTTCTCGCTACATTGACCGATACACCCTTTTTAAGCAACCAGTCAGACACATAGCCTCCAAACAGCACCCCAAAGAATGCAGCGATGTATGGCAGGGATGCCGCAAAACCCACTTTGAGAAAGGCCATATTTTTCGCCTCTGCTAAATAGGTCGGAAACCATGTTAAAAAGAAAAAGAGGGTAGACGCAACAGAAAATTGACCAATATAGAGTCCAATCAATTTACGATATTTTAAAAGTGCGGCAAAGTCTGCCCATTTCAGTTTCTCCTGTGATGCCACTGTCAGCCCTTCGCCTTGACGGATCAATTCTAACTCATCTTCATTGATCTTCGGATGCTCTTTCGGTTCGTGATAATACTTGTACCAAAAGAAAGCAAATATAATACCGAGCGCACCAGCAGTGATAAAGACGGTTCTCCAATCGAAAGTTGTCATGATCCAAAAAAGAAGAGGTGTCGCAAATGCAAGCCCCACATACTCTCCAGCGGTATAAACCCCTGTTGCAAATGCGCGTTCCCGCCTTGGAAACCATGTGGTCACAATGCGGTTATTCGCAGGAAATGCGGGAGATTCTGTAATTCCGATAAACAAACGGCAGCCAAATAAGAAGGCAAAGCTGTTCGCAAACGCCTGTAAACCGGTGAAAATAGACCAAGTCACAAGTGATATTCCATACGTTACCTTTGATCCAAACTTATCAAGAATAAAGCCGCCAGGGATCTGCATGGCTGTATAGGTCCAGCTAAATGCTGAAAAGATGAGGCCTAATAAGGCAGGGTTTAATTGCAATGAAGACTGAATCGCAGGTGCAACAATGGATACACTGGCTCGATCAATATAGTTAATAGCGGTAATAAAAAACAACAGAATCAAGATGCCGAAACGAGCTTTTGTTGGTTTCGCATAAGCAGGCCGCAAGTCGTTCCCCTTCAGTTCTGAATGCACTTTCATAACCATCCTCCTTTGTTTCCGCAGCGTGCGGATCGGTTGAGTGTCTTAAATGACCCCTTTTTCTTCTAACTGTTTACACTCTTCTTCTGTGAAGCCAAGCATTTTCGTTAAAATTTCATAATTATGTTCACCTAAATCAGGCGCAATATGGCGGATACTACCGGGGGTTTTTTCAAACTTCGGAATGATCCCAGGCACCTTCACTTTTCCAAGTCGCGGGTGATGCACCTCGACAATATTTTCTCGTGCTTTAAATTGCGGATGCTCAAAGATATCCCGAATGCTTAGAATCGGACTCACAGGCACACCATGTGTATCTAGAATGTCTAGGACGTCATCTCTTGTTTTGGACGCAATCCACTGCGAGACGATCGCATCCATTTCATCGTTATGCTTCAGCCTGGCTGCATTCACAGAGAATTTCTCGTTCTCAAGTAAATCTAAGCGATTCATCGCCTCTGCCAATCGATTAAAGGTCGAATCTGTACTCGTCACAAGAACCAAATAATGCCCGTCCTTTGTCTCATAGGTGCCGGCAGGGCTTGAATGACCGCTTAACCCTGGTGAACGCTCACGCACCTTTCCTAGCTTGTCATATTCAGCAACCAAAAATTCTAACATGCGGAACACAGATTCATAGAGAGCCAAATCCACCATTTGCCCAGTTCCTTCTGAATGTGTGTCACGGTAATACATCGCTGTCACAGTGGCAAACGCCACATAGATTCCTGCGATATAATCCGTAAGGGAAAAGGAAGGGCTGACTGGATGCCGATCTGGAAACCCTTGAATATATGTAAAGCCGCTAAACGCCGTCGCAGGTGTACCAAATCCCGCCTTGTCCTTAAACGGACCGGTTTGCCCATAACCCGAAACACGAATCATAATTAAACGAGGGTTGATTTCTTTTAATACATCGTACCCAACGTCCCATTTTTCAAGTGTTCCTGGACGAAAATTTTCAATGATCACATCAACCTGCGCTGCAAGCTTTTTAAAAATGTCTTTTGCTTCTTCTTTGTGCAAATCGAGTGTAAGAGATTTCTTATTCCTTGAAAGCCCTGACCATCTCAAAGGTTCACCATCTGCAAAAGGGCCAACATGCCGCAGTGTATCCCCTTTTCCGGGAATCTCGACTTTAATGACCTCTGCACCGAAATCCCCTAGAAGCACCGCGCCGTATGGTGCAGCAATCATTGTAGAAACATCTAATATTTTGATTCCTTCAAGCGGTGTATTCTTATTCATTGCTTGACTCCCTTTCGTTCAATTGATAAAGGGCTAAAATGCTTTCTATTTTAGCCCCTTTTCTTCTTTCTCTCGTGCAAGGTTTTTTAGTCCTTCGGAAGCTGCCCTTGCGGTGTATAGAGCCAAATCAGCCATAAAGGTTCGTCCCCTGTGTTCACATGCTGATGTGAGACACCATCTGGAATAAACATAAAGTCATTTTGTTTAAATGATTGTCTTTCTCCATCGCAAATGACTTCGCCAGACCCTTTAATCACATAATCAAATTCCTCTGAACCCGGGTGATTGTGTACCGAGCTTGCTTCGCCCGGCTCAAAAATAGTGAGACCTGCCATCATATGCTCTGACCCTACGGTATCTGGTGTGATCGTTTGAAACACTTTCCGAATCATTTTCTCTTCTGGATGATCTAAACCTAACCATAATGGATGACCGTCTTGAAATGGATTTAATACTTTAATTTTCATTGTTGATTCCTCCCTAGTCATGTTTAGTTCACACTGACATGTGAACGTTTTGTATTTGGTGAATAAATATCATTAATGTTCCAATGTCCATCAGTAGGCACAGGATCATTTTTCATCGCTACATCAATGACACATGGCTCCTGAGAAGCGATTGCTTCAGCCAAAGCTTCTTTGAATTCAGAAGCAGCCGTAATTTTGATCCCCTTCATCCCATAACCTCTTGCAATGGCTGCAAAATCAGGCGAATAGCTTTCTCCATCTTTTCTAAAAACAGTGCCGTAAGTCGTTTCATAGTGTGCCATTTGCAAGCCGGCGATCGTCCCAAACGCACTATTGTTCATCACAATCCACACGACAGGAATGTTTTCTTCCATGGCTGTTGCGAGAACAGATGGATTTTGACCGAAACCGCCGTCCCCAACAAGTGATACAACGACACGGTCAGGTTGGGCAATCTTTGCTCCAAGTGCAGCAGGAGCGCCAAATCCCATCGTCGCAAAACCACCTGGGGTTAAAATAGTGCCTGGCGTGTATACAGGAAATTGCTGTCCGACCCCATTTTTATTCCAGCCAACATCGGTTGTAATGAAGGCATCTGGCGGCAATACTTCGCGCACTTCCTGCAAAATACGTTGTGGTTTCATTGGGAAAGACTCGTCTTGAATATTCGTCAAATTGCTCTTCTGAAATTCCTCACGATATGCCGCAATGTCCTTTTTCAATTCAGGGCGATCCAGACCTTCTGGCAGCCTCTCTTTCGCCACACGATTGAGTACGGTCAGTGCCTGTTTGAGATCTGCTACTGCTCCAATTTCCACAGGATAATTTCGGCCAATTTCATTCGGATCAATGTCAATATGGATGAGCTTGGTTGATTGGAAATTGAACGTATACTCCGATTCCCACGAACTCGCATCCGCTTCAGCAAAACGGGTGCCTAAAGCCAATATATAGTCCGCTGCTTTACACTGATCATTAATAAATTTCGTCCCCCAAAACCCTGTCATGCCAAGGGTCATTGGATGATCATCTGGCATCGCCCCTTTCCCCATCAAAGAATGGGCAACAGGGATACTCAAATGGTCAGAAAATGCCTTTAACTCTTCTGCGGCATCGGCTAGTAAAATGCCTCCCCCTACATATAAAAGCGGTTTGTCTGCCTGCAGCAATCGATCTATTATCCGATTCGCTGTTTGATCATCAATAGATGGTTTTTCGACGGTGTGTGTATGATGAGCGATTTGTTCAAATAACGACACATCTAAGTCTTTTGAGAACACATCCATCGGAACTGAAATCAGGACTGGCCCAGGGCGGCCGCTTTCAGCTAACTGAAACGCTTTTGATAGAATTTCTGGAAATAATTCTGGAATGTCGACTCGCCATGCTCTTTTCACAAACGGGCGATAAATTTCGTATTGAGAAGCATCGGAATGAAGATTGATTTCTTGGTGTGGGTGCTTTCCGTAGTAATGACTTGGAACATCTCCTGCAATGACAACCATTGGAATGGAATCGAGTGCGGCATTCGCTACGCCTGTTGCCGCATTGGTGAGTCCAGGACCTAAATGACTGAGCACAACAGCCGTCTGTTTTTTCGCTCGTGCATAACCGTCTGCTGCATGCGCAGCTATCTGTTCATGTCTGACATTCACAAATTGAATACGGCTTTTTTCTAGCGCTGATAAAAAAGCAATATTCGTATGACCGCACAGACCGAAGATATGCTCAACTCCTCGATTTTCTAAATACTGAATGACCTGTGTAGATATATTCTTCTTCATGTTTCTCTCCTCTCACGGTGCAGCTATGAATCTGCTACTCACTGATTCTTTGAAAACACAATCGATAGAACGGTATTCAAATCCTGTATCGCAACTTGTCCAGGTGCCGAGCTTTCTTTCCCTACAGCAAAGGTCATGATAGACCCAAAGAGTCCACCTACCATTCTTGTGAAGGCGCCATATTCCCCCATCGCCATCGAAATAACGGGGATGGACAGATGCTTGTTCGCCTTGCCCGTCGCAGAAAGCAGTGTCAATGCATCCTCATAGGAATGCGGCATGACGGCGATCTTTGCGATATCGGCGCCAACCGATTCTGCATGGGTGAATAGCTCCACGAGCCGATCCGCCGCAGGGGTACGCTGGAAATCGTGGTACGACACAATCAAGATGACCCCGTTTCTCTTAGCCGCCTGACTGACTTGCTGGATATGCGAGACATCATGCATTAATTCAAAATCAACGGCAGCCACAAGCTGAGTGGCACAAAGCTCGACAAGCAGGGAAACTTTTTCATCCTCTGAGAGTGAGATGCGTTCGCCGCCCTCTTTTTCAGAACGAATGGTGAATAGAAATGGGATGCTACCTGCCTTTTCAATCATCCCTTTCAGGGTGGTGATGACTTGTTCCTTGTCATTGAGGTGATTGAAAAAATCTGCTCGCCACTCTATCACATCAGGCTTTTTATCAGCTAACACCTCAACTTCAAGAAACAATTCTTCCTTTGTTTGTCCAATGAGCGGCGTACAAATCATCGGCTGACCGCCTGTCTGCGCACTCTTTACCTTTTGCTGAAAGACATTCACATCCATCTGCCCCCTTTATAGCCCATTTGGCAGCACAACCATTTTGGTTTCGGTCATCTCCTCGATGGCGAAACGCGGGCCTTCCCTTCCAATACCGCTTCGTTTAATCCCGCCATATGGCCAGTGATCTAGTCTGAAATTCGATGTCCCATTGATGACTACGCCGCCAGTTTCAAGCTCTTTTGCTGCGTGTAACGCAACATCCAGCTGATTCGTAAAGACGCCTGCCTGCAAACCATATCGACTATCGTTTGCTTCTTTGATTGCCTCATCCAGCTCCTCATATGGGAGAATGCTGACAACTGGACCGAACACTTCTTCACAGACGACCTTGGCTTGTTTTGGCGGGTTTAGCAAAATAGCCGGTGTGATGCTTGCGCCATTTCGTTGTCCTCCAGATAGAAGCTCGGCACCCATTTTCTCTGCCTCTTGTATCCATGCCTCCACACGTTTTGCTGCTTGTACATCAACCATACAGCCGATATCACTTTCACTAGACAGCGGATCTCTAACGACGAGCTGTTCTACTTTTTGTTTAAGTGTCTCAGTAAATGTCGACAAAATTTGCTTGTGGACATAAATTCTTTGAACAGAAATACAGCTTTGACCAGAGTTGCTAAAGCCCGTTTTGGCACAAAGAGATGCGGCTTGCTCGATATCTGCATCATGATGAACAATCGTCGCTCCATTTCCTCCGAGTTCCAGCAGTACCTTTTTTAATCCAGCAGAGTTTGAAATATGTTCTCCGCCCACCGCACCGCCAGTAAAAGAAACAAGATTGGTTCTTTCATCAGTGACTAACTGTCTGCCGGCGTCTACTCCTCCAATCACAAGCTGCAGGCTCTTTTCTGGAAACCCTGCTTCAAGCAGGAGCTTAACAAACGCTGTGGCAACAGCTGATGTTTGCGGTGCTGGTTTTAAAATAATGGCATTCCCTGCCGCAAAAGCTGGACCGATTTTGTGACAAATTAAGTTGAGAGGCGCATTAAAAGGCGTAATTGCCAGCACAACCCCAACCGGCACTTTAAATGTCATCGCCATTGCTCTCTGTCCACGGGAAGATACATTGCCAGGAATGGTCTCACCGATTAATCGATTGGCTTCTTCGGCTGACTGCGCCAGCGTTTCAATTGATCGTGAGACTTCATCTCTTGTATTTTTAAGCGGTTTGCCTAATTCTAAAGAAATGAGTTTTGCAAAATGCTCTTTTTGTTCTTCCAATAAGGCGGCTGCCTTTGTTAGAAGCGTTGAGCGTTCTAATGCTGATATTGCCGCTATTTGTTTTTTAGCTTGCTGCGCAATAGAAAGCGCTTGTTCAATATCTTCTGAGGATGCAAGATAGGATGTACCGATGCTTTCCCCAGAGTATGGATTGATGATATCTTCTTTGCCATGGTTTGCATCCAGCCATTCGCCATTTATATATGACAACGCTTTCAATTCACTCAAATTTTCTCACCCTCCTTCAAGTGACGCGTCCCGACCCCCGCATAACGAACAAGTCTTTCTTCATTCGGACAAGGACCTTTCACTAGGGCACCTTTTGTCAGCTCTTCATATGCATGCGCCACGATGCCCATTCCTCTGGATAAGGAAAAGATGCCTTTTGCCGCTTCAGCTGGAATGTTTAATTCACATTGGATCGCAGCAGATACACCATCTATGTTCATCGTGATTTTTTTCCCTTTTAATTGTTCTAGTTCATGTCTAATCGCCTCAGCTAACCGTAAGTACGTTCCGCTGATATCACCTTGCTGCACATATGTTTGACTCAGCTCATACAGCCGTCTCACTCTAGGATCATCATCATGCAGCTGATGACCGATTCCCGGAATTTTTTCCTTGCGAGCTAACCATGTCTGACATACTTGCTTTGCAGCAGACTTGATATCCTTGTGTTCATCGTAGGCTGCTTTGGCTTCGTATAACATACGCATCGCCTTTTCTCCGGCTCCGCCATGAATATCACCTAATAGATTCACCCCTGTTGCAACAGAAGAATTAAACGAAATGCCGCACGTAACCGCCATTCTTGCCGCTGCAATAGACGGTGCTCTTGGCCCATGATCCGCACCTGCGACAAGAACACTTTCAAAAAGAGCTGCCTTCGAATCATCTAGTAATTCACCAACAAGCAGTAGATAAAGCATTTGTGGATACGATAATTGACCAATAAGCTCTTCAATTGGATAGCCCCGAAGTTCAATTGAATTTTTTTGAATATGACTAATCTCAGTCTCCCACCAAGCGCCTCCTTCTTTGTATATTTCCAGTGCACTTCGATTTTTCATTGTGTGAATCATTCCTTTAGCCACTTATTTGGAGATGAACGACTCCTTTTATTCCGTCTAGTGGAATTCAATTTCACTTTTTGGAATGTGTTTTCATTGTAAGCGCATTCGTTTTTATCGTCAATCATTTTTTCTGAAAATACTGTCTTTTGATGAGAAATTAAGTGAATCGAACTAATTATTTCACCACTTATTCTTCAATTCATCCTTTATTTAGTCAAACAGACTTATGTATATCGTTCTACTAATTAATGAACCATTTTCGATTCATTCTGTCAAATTCAGCTGAAAATTTGACATAAAAAGACCCCTCCATCTTCTGGAGAGGTCACTTATTTTATTTCCACCAGTCATCAAACATAGAAGCTGGTACTTGACGTTTATGTTCTGATTGAACATAGCGTTTTTCAATCGCTTCTGCTGCTTGATCTGAAACTGGTTTTCCTTCTAAGTAATCATCAATTTCATTGTACGTAATACCAAGTTCTGTTTCATCCGTTTGCTGAGGCTTGTCATCCAGCAGATCGGCTGTCGGTTTCTTTAAGTATAATCGCTCCGGCGCCTGAAGGGTCTCAAGCAGCAACCGTCCTTGGCGTTTCGTCAGACCTGTAAGCGGAAGAACATCTGCACCGCCATCACCATACTTCGTGAAGAACCCAGTCACAGCTTCAGCTGCATGATCCGTTCCAATGACAAGTAAGCCTTCCTGTCCACCGACGGCATACTGTGCGATCATTCTCATACGTGCTTTGACGTTCCCTTTATTAAAATCAGACAGCGCACCGCCTGTTTCCTTTTGATATTGTTCACTGAATGCCCTCACGGCAGGCGCGATATCATATTTCCAAGACTTGTCCGGCTGAATAAATGATAGAGCCAGCTGCGCATCGTCTTCATCTTGCTGCGTGCCATGCGGAAGACGGACTGCAAAAAAGACAGCATCCTCTTTTCCTTCTTGACGAAGCTCACTTACAGCGAGCTGAGCGAGACGGCCGGCAAGCGTTGAATCCTGTCCGCCGCTAATACCGAGAACGAATCCTTTTGCACCGGTCTTTTTCAAGTAAGCCTTTAAAAATCCAACCCGTTTTTCGATCTCCTGCTTTGGGTCAATTGAGGGCTGCACATGCAACTCTTGGCTGATTTTTTTCTGCAAACTCATACACTTTTCCTCCTAAGCATCCTCTACATGAAGAGAACAGGTTTTACTTCCATTTCAATTGATTTACCTACGATTTTAGCCACTTTATTATATCATGTTTTGAAAAAAGATATTTTTTAGACGTTCCCCTTTTTCATAAATGATCAAACATTCACAAACGAAATAGACCAAGTCTCTTTGACTGGTCTTTCCTTTTCAATCAATCTCCACCCGAATGGATGTACAGCTTGAGCCATTGCATTTTCCAATGTCGGCAGGACATGCAGACACCGCGACGATGAGATCCATTTCTGCACGCAGACGAATGTAATCACCAGGGAGCGATTTTGGTAGCTCGACAGACAGTTTTCCTTTCTCATCAATGACTGTATTCATAAACGCATTAAAAGGATAATACATATCCTCCTTTGGAATCCCGAATGGCTCAAAAGCCGTTCTGAGATTATCGTAGCATGTATGCATGACCTCTAGGTGCGTCCTGCCGTATAAGAGCTGATACATTTCTTGCCGGCACGCAGGCATATATAAATCATGACATTCGACTGTATCTTCGATGACCGTAAACATTGGTTTATATAAATTAGAATAAAGCTGATCTCCCTTTTTCACCTTGGAAGAGAACAGGCTATCCATTGTAGCGCCTTGATCAAATTTTTCATAAAAATCCTTTTCATGATAGGCCATCACGTCTGCTACTTGCTGCCCTTCGACATCAACCACTCGCATACATTGTCCTTTTCCTAACCGAAAGCCAAATCCATCCTTTGGTAAAATCACGTATTCTCCGTTCATCACATGCACTCCTTTCCATGTTGACAGTATGCCCAAAACGTCCTCTTGATCATGTATAAAAAAAAGAGACGGTCACAAGCTAATGCTATTGAATCAGAAAGGTGTTGCACATGCATTGAAAGAAGAACAATCTTTATCTTGGTGGCAGCTTTCTCTTATCGGAGTCGGCTGTACAATCGGCACTGGTTTCTTCCTTGGTTCCAGCATCGCCATTACAAAGTCCGGTTACTCCGTCTGCATTTCATTTTTACTTGCGGCAGTCGGCACATATCTCGTCTTTAAACACCTGGCTGCGATGACAGCCGAAAACCCAGATAAGGGATCATTTTGTTCCTATGCCCGAAAAGCCTATGGGCGCTGGGCGGGATTTAGTAATGGCTGGGTGTATTGGTTTTCAGAAATGCTCATCACAGGGAGTCAGCTGACGGCGATTTCTCTTTTTACTCGTCACTGGTTTCCATCCATTCCACTTTGGGTATTTTCAGCGATTTATTCCGCTCTTGCCCTGCTTGTGATTATCATTGGGCTTTCTTCTTTTCAAAAGACGGAAAATGTCCTTGCCGTGCTGAAGACCGGGGCGATCCTATTGTTTGTCGTCCTTGCCGTTCTTGTTTTATGCGGCATTCTCACAGAGCATAGGCCCACCCTCCACCTGCCAAATAAAGACCATGAATGGATGCCGCTCGGCCCACTCGGTCTATGGAATGGGCTGATTTATGCGTTTTATGCTTTCGGGGGAATTGAAGTCATGGGGCTGATGGCGGTTCATTTAAAAGACCCGAAAGACGCCGCAAAATCTGGACGTGTGATGCTGATCATTCTTGCTGTCATTTATATCGTCTCCATCGGACTTGCGCTTTTGCTTGTGCCGGTGACAGCCTTTAACGAGAATAGCAGTCCATTTATTACATCACTAGAACCATTTCATTTATCGATTTTCCTTCATATCTTTAATGGCATTTTCATTATTGCCGGGTTTTCCACATTGGTTGCCTCCCTCTATGCAGTCACGACACTGCTTGGCACGATGTCGGAGCATCAGGATGCACCTGCTTGTTTTAAACAAAAAGAACCATCTCATGTCAGATGGTCTTCAATTCTTTTAACTGCTGCAGGGTTGATTGTCTCGATTTTGCTGGCACTCTTTTTGTCCAAACACATTTACGAGCATCTCACAACGGCAGCCGGTTTAACTCTTTTGTACACATGGGTGTTTATTCTGCTTTCAAGCAAAAAACTGTCAAAGCCATCCACTCGCCAAACGTGCGAAATGGTTCTTGCCCTGATCTTAATTGGTGCAGCTGTTTCAGGTACTCTGACAGAGGCAAGCGGACGACCTGGCTTTTTTATTAGCCTTGGAATCATTGCTGTAATTGGCATCATGGTACTCTTTATGAGAAAAAAGTGGAAACAGGATCAGGCCGCATCATAATTTCATCATGTTTTTTAAAGCAGTAAATGGACATTTGGCGGAGGCTGGTTTCTCCGCCTCATCATCTGAGAGAAAATATTGTTTCCATTCTAAATTTTTCTGATCCCCATACCATTTTAATGCTGGATGTACATCAACTTGATCATACGCCTTCAGCCTCTTCCGAACGAGTTTACTCATTTTTTGACCAAATGTGGTGGAACCGTTCATCTTTTCAAACACCCACCTTGGTTGAAAGGCCCACATCACATAAGGAAAATGACGGCTTTTTCTTAGCTTATGCGCTGGTGTCGCGCATAAAATAAAATAAGGCTCTCCATGAAAACAAAATTCCCATTCATGATTTTCAGGATCTGATGGAATTTCCTCTGGCCATTTCATTTCATCCTTTTGATGTAATTGCTGAACCATCGACCAAAACTGCTCCTCATACTCTTCGAGCGAATACTCCTTCATATCCTGCGGTGTTTCAAAAAAGCAAATGAAAGAAGCATATTGACCGGTTTCCCTAGAGCAGCTTTGGTATTCCCTTAAAAGCTCTGCTAATTCATTCACGGCCTCTTCTCCCCGCGGATCACCGACAAATCCATAACGCAAATGATCGAGAAAAAATCCTTGTCTGCCTGGTACACACGGAAATGTATCTGCCTCATCCCCGACCATTTTTCCAAACTGTGTGAAAGCATCCTGCTTCCATTCATCTAGTGATCGTAGATTTTGATCAAGGCAACTTTTTGCATACAGCTGGGCCATTTTCTTCCACCTCGTTTTAGCGTCTTCTCCATAGCCTATGAGGAGGAAAAAGCTGTGGTGACTGTCCTTCAACGACTTTCACTGGACATTCACAGGGTGGTTGATTTGCCGGATGAAGCAGGAATTCACTTCCATTTATCTAATCATGTATGAGTATGCTTCTGCATATCATCATTTAGCCGCCTCTATCTAATAGAGTCGGTCATCATAAAAGAAATGGGTGAATGACATGCGTCTTCTTTTTCTCCATCCGATGTATCTGATCTTATTTACACTACCAGTGATGGCTTTCCTTTGGGGATTTGTTGGTTATCTGCTATTTAAACGGATATGGCCTGTCCTCATATTAACGTCTGTGATCTCGATGATTTTCATCTTCGTTTATACTGGATTTGACCTTAGCAATCTATACTGGGTCCTTCTAATGACGGCTCTTGCTTTTGTATCAAGCGGATTCTCGAAGGTCATACACGTTCATGTTCAGGAGAAAAAACGGGAAAAACCTTTATGATTGATTCTTCTTCTTTAAAAAGACTGAATCAAGCAGCCAATAAATAAAGGCCGCGCAAAAGCTAAATAGATAAACTTTGTAGCTAATAAAGACGACAACACCATAATCAATCCATAAAGCAAGCGCCGAACAAACCACCCACGCCCCGATAAAATAAACCAATAAATCACGGCGTCAAAACTTCTCAGGATGACGGTGTAAAACCATTTGGATAGGTGCAGCAAATAGGACATAAGCGATCAAAATAAAAAGACTGGTGACCTCTACATAACTGAATCTGGATTCAGGTGGGGCAAACAACATGGTATAAACGAATGTCGCTGTGATCACAGACAACATCAGCATACACACATAGTTGAATACTGGCAGGAACATACGCATGGCAAAAACTCCTTCAATTTTATGTATCTTCCATCATTATTGAAGAGTGTCCTATTATTGTAAAATATGAAAAAGGGCTAAAATGATTTAGATTTTAGCCCTTTTTCTTATCAACCATTCTATCCAATGAGCGCCATGATCCCTTGATATCCAAAGTAAGCACCGAAGCCGAGTAAAGAGAGACCTGCCAGAACGGATAAGCCGTGCAAAATCCGTTCATTTAAATATCGTCTAAACGTACTGGCGAGCAACGCCATACAGAAATCCCATAAGAGCATGCCGATGAAAATAGCGATGCTGTACATCAGCATTTGAGATGCCCCGTACTTTTCAATCGTATTGGCTAAAATACTGCCATAGATCCCAAGCCAAAATAATATACTAAGCGGATTGGAAAGGGAAATGAAAAATCCCGTCATGAACGAATGCCCGATCGACGTGTTTCCTCCGTCCTTCTTTGGGCTTTCCTGCAAATTGATTTTACGAAGGCTTTCAATACCGGTATAGGTCAGAACGAAAAAGCCGAACAGCCACAAAAAGGTTTTTACAAGAGGTGCAGTCAAAAGCTGGGCGACACCAAAATAGATGAGGATCATATAGACAATATCCGCAGCCATAGCCCCCACACCAAAAATCCAAGCGTGCCAAAATCCACTTTTAATCCCTCTGTCGATTTGGGCTGCATTGACTGGCCCAACAGGCGCTGAAAGTGACAACCCTAAAAAGATATAACCAAAAAACACCGCCACATAGACGTCCTCCTTTTGATGCTGACTTGTACATGTTATTCACGCTTTCGTTGTTTTAGTACAAGTCCTTCGTCACCTTTTCTGAAGATAAGCTATACAAAAGGAGGAGCCACCAGATCAGCTGCTTATCGATCGGCTTTCATCGCCGGTGGCTGTGCGGGTACGGTCTCTTTTTTCCGAGATCGATTCATTTGAATGGCAGCCGAAAAAAGGAGAACAGCTAAAAAGGCGAAAACAAAGACGGCGCTTGCCGCACCTGCCCACTCAAGGCTAAACCCAATCAAAAAGGACAAACAGGCTCCACCTAAACTAGCTGCGGCAATAAAATAACTCGTTGCCTCGTCGATGGCATTTTCAATCATTAATGCAGAAGCCGTCAAGGCAATGGGGAACATGCCAGCTGCGCACAGACCGATGAAAAAGATAAGAATCAGCTGCGCAGCGATGTGGGTGGCTAGAGCAAATACGGCGAGCAGCACAATCATAAGTGCTGCACTTAGTTTTAAAAAACGTAGCGGATGCAGCTGATCGGCTTTTCTCGCAATGACAGTTCTGCCAATGACGATCGCTGTCCAAAAAGTAGAGACCGCAAAAAGACCCCAGTTGTCTCCCCCTTTTTCCAGCATGATCGACGGTAAAAAGTTCGCAAAGTTCGTTTCAATTCCTGCGTAGAAAAACGCAAAACAGATCATAAGCACCACAATCATTCGATTCCCTCGATCAAACAGCAAAGATGGTTTCTTCATGTCTTGAGAAGGAGCTGCCATCTGTCCTTGAGGGAGTTTATTCATAAAAGTAAGCCACAGCATAAGGAAAAAAGTCAGTGCACCGACTTGAAATAAAAACACATAATGCCACGTTTCCTCTGTCACAGTCAACAGAATCAATAGAGGAAATAATAATGCACCTAATCCAAAAAAGACCTCCATGATGCTGATTCGCTTTGCACTGTTTGCCATTGAAATGACATACGCCCCGGCCGTCGTCTCAAGACTGCCTGCACCGCTCCCAAGGAAAAAACCTGCCACCACAAGAATCGTCCAGCCCGGCACTAAAAGGCCAAGAAGAAGCGCTCCGATCATCAGCAGCAATCCCATCGTCAGAACAGTGCCATAGCCTTTTTTCCTCACAAGAATGGGCGACAAAAGAACGCCTGTCAAAAAGCCAATAAACTGAAAGAAGATTAAAGAAGATAATTCCCCAGGACCCTTATCATAACTAGACAGCAAATAAGGCGTTAAACTGCCAAAAAACACATGAATGGTCCCAATAAAAAAATAAAAGATACAGCCAAAATAAAACACCTTTTTCATCTTTTCACTTCCTCTAAAAAGGAGCGGAGTTATGATATCCTCCGCTCCACCTCTTCATTAATATGCACGGGCAGAGACGACAGCCTCTTCCCTCTCGAAGCATGTATTCAGCGCAGCCTGCGCGCGATAACCATCTTCAAAATCAGCTACCTTCATATGAGATGGATATGAGTTTGTATTTACCCAATGCATCAGCTGATCACGGAATGTATCAGACCATCCATAAAATTCATTCGGCGGATCTGTCAGCAATGTTTGCGGCATTTGATGACGCTCTACACACAAACCATCACTGATCTCATATTCGTTTTTCATGTTTGTATGGTATTTAAAAACCTTGTCATGCCCCACCACTTCTACACTAAATCCACATTCCTCGGGCTGCGTACTTTTGGACGTCACCAAATGAAAGAACACTTGATTCTCCATTTGTCCAAAAATTTCGGTATGGTCATCAACCTGTACCTTTTTCTCTTCTTTTTCCTTTACATGTGTCAGCATCTTCGTATTAAGGGATTCTTTTTTCATTTCACTGCCAAATAAGTACCACAGCATATCAATCAAATGAATCCCTAAATCTCCTAATGCACCACTTGTACGCAGACTTTCGCCGCTGTCTCTCCACGAAAATGTCTTTCTTCTAAGGGCACTATTTTTCTTAAAATGTGTCCGTACTGTCAAAACGCGTCCTAATTCACCATTGGCGATCAAGTTCTTCAAAATATTCACAAAGGATAAATAGCGATAGTTAAAGCCCATACTGGCTTGAACCTGGAACTGTTTGGCTGTCTCCACCATTTCCTTCGCTTCTTTTAACGATACAGCCATCGGTTTTTCGCATAAAATCGGCTGTCCCGCTCTAAGTGCCTGAAGGGCATGGTCCTTGTGACAGAAGTTAGGGGAAGCAATGATCAATCCATCTGATGCATCCGCTAGTGTTTCGATACTGGCATACACCCGTCCGCCGTACTGTTTAATAAATCCTTGTGCGACGGATTCGTGCAAGTCATAGACCCCAGATAATTCTGCACCTTTGATCGTTGATAATGCTCTAGCATGTGCTTTTGCAATATTCCCTGCTCCAACAATTCCAATTTTCTTCATGAATGTGCCTCCTCATGTTTATACATCACTGTTTTCAATGTTTCATAGATTCCTTTTGCATACCCATGATGACAAATTTGATGATGGTGCCGTTTGGCTTCGGCTGTTGCATTTTGGACAAGAAAGCCGTGCGTGACGGATTGAAGCATCCGCAGATCATTCCCACTATCACCAAAAGCAAAACCCTTATCTTTTGACAGGTTATATTGATTCAGCATAAACCGAACGATTTCATCCTTACCTGTTCCCACTGGTAAAAAATCAACGTCATAGCAATCCGCAGGGTCACCCGCAAGTGGGTTGCATTTGTTGATGTTCACCGCCACACCCCGCTCCTTCGCAAGTGTTTGGATGAACGATAGATGATGGAGATCTGTTCGTTCATCCTGCTCCTGATAATAGAAATTCTTTTTATACCCAGAGCTGCCTAGCTGCGTTTGCGGCCTAAGGGTGATCCCCTTTTCACGTACGGCTTGCAGAATATCTTCAATTTTTTCGTCCGAAAAGCCCTGTGCATCAAGCCGTTTCATCCATTCTGCATCCGGCTGTCCAAATTTCCCATCTGATGTATACACGATTTCAGTTCCTAAATTCGACGCAATAAAATGCGGGAATTGATAGAAACCACCTTTCTCCATTTTGCTCGTAACAGAATCGAGGCTGCTTCCCGTCACCCAGCCCAGCATGAGCTGTCCGGCTTCGCTCTTTTCTGCCACAAAAGCTTCCAGCCGTTTTACATCCTCTCTCTGCTCCTCGGTCATTCCGTGAGAATAATAGGTCTCATCGAAATCACAGAAGACGATCCACTGCGGATGTTGCGGTTGATGCACAAGCTTTTTATTGAATGGAAGATTTGATAACATGATGGACCCCCTCGATGACTTTCTCCTGATCTTGCAGCGGCATTCCTGGGTAAAGCGGCAAGTGGAGTAATTGCTGTACGGCTTTTTCCGTATGTGGTAGTTCCGTTTGTCTATACTTTTGAGAAACAAGATTCGTTTGATGCTGATGCGATAAGATTGGGTAATAGACGTCTGTTTCTATGCCCATTTCCAGTAATTTCTCTGCCAGCTCATCTCGGCTTCCCTTCACCACTCTGATCGGGAATAGATGCCATACATGATCGTCTGTCAGCTTCGGAAGCTTTATATAGCCTTCATCTTCCAGCGTTTTCAGCTGATCTATGTATCTCTTTGCCAAGTAAAAACGTTTAAAGTTTTGTAAACCTAAATATTTCATTCGTTCTAGCCCGATTGCGGCCTGTAAGTTATCAATCTTAGAATTAAAGCCATAGTCACTGCGCTTCACGTTTTTCTTTCCTGGTTCAAAACCGTGATAGCTGATTTCCATGCATTTTTCTGCTAGGGCTTCATCATTTGTTGCGATGGCTCCTGCCTTCCCGCAAACTCCAAGGTTTTTGTAAGGATTAAAGCTGAGAACAAGTCCATCCCCAAATGCCCCAAGCCCGCTGCTGCCAATCGCCTGACAGCCATCCTCAATGATCGATAGACCATGCCGTTTCGCAATCGTCGAAATGGCCTTCATATCCGCTTGCTTTCCATACAAATGAACCGGGAGAATACATACTGTCTTATCTGTGATATGCTTTTCTATTTCATTCGCCGCTAGGCAGTAGGTGTCTGGATCAATATCGGCATAGACTGGAACCGCACCAATCGCAAGCACTGCATTTTCTGTTGCAGCAAAGCTGTTAGCAGGTAGGATGACCTCATCTCCAGGATGGACGCCTGCTGATATTAAACTGATCATCAAGGCATCTGTTCCACTTGATGTGGCAATGACATATTTTTTCCCTAAGTACGCTGCGAGCGTCTTTTCAAACTTTGGAATATAAGGGCCTGATGTAAAACGGCCTGAACTTAATACTTCTTTCAGCACCTGCATAATATCATCGATCTCATCCTCCGAAATCAGTTTATCGACCGGCAGGAACGGTATCTTTTTTTCCTTATTTTGTTTATAATGGAAGAGAATTTTTTCCAAACCCGTACGCGCAATATCTTGCTCAAGGAACGCAGCAAGCTTATCATTCGCTAGATTCTTTTCAACTGAATCAGCCTTTACTTGAACACCTTGATTGATCATATCCAGCAACGGTAGATAATCCTTGCTTTTACCTGATATCTTCGTCAATATTTGCATTCCATTCCCTCCAATTAATCAATTCCATTTGTTAATATTTAACTTGTTTCACATTGTAAATGATGTTATCGATTTCAGAACAATAACTTTGTGTAAAGGATTTGTTAATATGTGTACAATTTATGAAATTGCCAAACGCTGCGGGGTTTCAACGACCACTGTTTCTCGGGTGCTGAACAACCATCCATATGTATCAGAAGAAAAGCGCCAGCACATTTTACAGGTGATGAAGGAAATGGAGTATACACCAAGCTCAGCAGCCCGCACCCTTCGGTCACATCAGACAAAAACCATTGCTGTGTCTGTTCCAGCTGTGGACCATCCTTTTTTTGCACAATTGATTAAAGGCATTTCAAAGGAAGCACTGGATCAAGGGTATAAAGCCATCGTGCTCCAAACGTTTTATCAAGAATCAGTAGAACTTGAAGGGCTTCAATTATTAAAAAGAAAAGAAGTAGATGGTGTCATATTGGGGGCGTTAGAAAATAAGTGGGAAACAATCGAGCCATTTTTATCAAACGGCCCGATCGTCATGGCAAATGAGTATCATCAAACAGCAGACATTCCGATTATCGGATATGATGAGCGGGAAGCTGCTTATAAAGCGGTTGACTACTTGATTCAATCAGGGCGTACATCCATTGGATTTTGCTTTGATACAGAAAGCAGTGAAGCGCAAAAACAAAGAAAGCAAGGCTATCTTGATGCGCTTTCTGATCACGGTTTGCCGCTTAAAGAAGATTGGCTGTTCGGCGAGGCTTTTACCATTGAGGACGGCTTTCGTTTAATGGACTTAATCCACAGGATGCCGGATGCGCCGGATGCGATTTTCACCGGCAATGATCAAGTGGCAGCAGGCCTCATTAAACAAGCCATTTCATATGGATATGACATTCCTAAAGATTTAGCGGTGATCGGTTATGACAATCAAGACATTTGCGAGGTGACAGCTCCAACGATCACGACCATCGACATCCCTATCGTCGAGCTTGGCCAGCAGTCTGTCAAACAAATGATTCAGCTGTTGCAAGATCAAAAACCATTACAACGTGAACATATTCAGCTACCTACTCGGCTTGTCACACGAGAATCTACATAAAAAAAAGACTGAGAAATCTCTCAGTCTCAGCGTGTAGACAAACCCTCGCATTCTTTGTCAGTCCTGCGCTCTGGTGCTCACGAATGCCGAATTCGCTCCGCTCCAGTGCTCGTCCTTCCTAGACTGAAAAGGTTTTCTTTCACGCTGAAAAGAAGACAAAGGGCTAAAAAAAGTACATTTTAGCCCTTTGTTAACAATCTGAAGACTGAGAAATCTCTCAGTCTTTCATTTTTCAATCAATCGATCAACCTATATAAATTGAGCAAGAATGAATGTCCATATACATACGATGCCGAGCAAAATGAAGCTGTACTTCACTGTTTTTTGGAAGAGCTCAGATTCTTTACCTGTTTCTCCAACAGCTGCTGTTGCAATAGCGATAGATTGTGGAGAAATTAATTTCGCCATTACACCACCGGTCGTATTTGCCCCGATTAACAAACCTGCCTGAGAGCCGATTTGAGAAGCGGTGACTGCTTGAAGGTTACCAAATAAGGCATTGTTACTCACAACAGATCCCGTAATAAACACGCCGATCCAGCCAAGCACTGGGCTGACAAGCGGGAATAAATCGCCTGTTTTAGCAAGTGCTAGTCCGATAGCAGAACTTAGGCCTGCAAAGTTCGCCAAGTTGGCAAAGCCCATGACAAAACAAATCGTAAGAACAGGGACCCAAAGCTCTTTGACCGCTGCATTTAAGCAGGCAGCCCCTTCTTTTAATGTAATATGTCTGCTGAACAACCCTGTCAGCATCACCGCAATTAGAATGGCGGTACCTGTTGCACTAATAACATCAATTTTAAAGATCGCATCAATCGGTGTTTCTGTTTGAGCAATTGGCGGTAATTTCACAATTTGCTGATGCAGAAACGGCATTTTCACTAAAATGGTTGTCCAATTAAGCGGGCCTCCCTCGGCAAACAATGCTTTAAATGCAGGCAGACTCCATACTGTAATGACAGCCGTTAAGATATAAAACGGAGACCAAGCCTTCAGCACCTCAACTCCGCTAAACGTTTGTTTTTGTTCAATGGCCGGCGCGCCTTCTTCACGGTAAATGTGTTTTGGCTGCCATTTTCGAAGAAATAGTGCCAGAATTCCCATACTCGCTAAAGCTGAAATAATATTGGCAAGCTCAGGACCCATGGTGACCATTGTAACAGCCTGCAGAATCGCGTAGCTTCCACTCACAACAAGCAAGGCTGGAAGCGTTTCTTTGATCCCTTTAAAGCCGTCTACAATGAGAATCAGCAGAAACGGGATACAGAAAGAAATAAACGGAATGGTGTACACAAGGGTTTGAGACAGCTCAAGCGGCGTCATATTTCCCATTTGCGCCCCTGTAATAACCGGGATACCTACTGCACCAAAAGCGCCAGACGCAGCATTTGCAATCAAGCAGAGCATGGCGGCTTTTAGTGGTTTAAACCCAAGCTCTGTTAAAAGAGCGGCACTAATCGCAATCGGTACACCGAATCCAGCGGCTCCCTCTAAAAATGCGTTAAAACTAAAACCAATTAATAAGAGCTGTAACCGTTGATCTTGAGAAATTCCTGCAATACTAGAACGAATGACATCAAACTTTCCAGACTTCACAGCAATTTTATAGAGCCATACGGCCATGATGACGATATATCCAATCGGCCACAGCCCATTAGATACACCGAGCACCACAGCAGATAATGCTTTTTCAATTGGCATATGAAAGAAGAAAACAGCTGTTACAAAACTGACGATCAAGGTAAAACAAGCGGCTAATACCCCTTTTAACTTAAATACAGTCAATGCAAGTAGGAAAAACAAGATTGGAAGCATGGCCACCAATGCACTGACGAACTCATTACCAAACGGATCATATATTTGCTGCCACATAGTGATTCATCCTTTTCTGCTCAGATAGGTTGCCTTTGATTGATTAAAAATGAGGAGCTAAAATTTCTTTTAACACATTCACACTATGTGCGAATTTTTCTTTTTCTGTGTCGTTCAGTGCGAGCTCCATCACTTCTGTTGCACCATTTCGGTTCACGAGGGCAGGTACACCAATGTAGACATCTTCTGCTCCGTATTCCCCATCTAAATAAGTGCTGACAGTCAAAATGCTGTTTTCATTGTGTAAAATGGCTCTAGTAATACGGGCTAAACTCATCGCTACGCCGTAATAAGTCGCTCCTTTTTTCTCAATGATTTGGTAAGCAGCATGACGGACATTCTCCATGATGTCGTCTAAATCTTCTTGTTTGTATTGGTCATTTCTCTTCATTAATTCTGTGATCGGTACACTTCCGATATTCGCATGGCTCCAAACAGCAAGCTCTGTATCTCCATGCTCTCCAATGATGTACGCATGCACATTGTGCGCCGCTGCTTCAAAGTACTCACTAAGCATGTATCTGAATCTTGCCGTATCAAGCGTTGTTCCACTGCCAATCACTCGTTCTTTTGGTAGTCCGCTGAATTTCCAAGTCGCATATGTCAAAATATCAACTGGGTTCGTAGCAACTAAGAAAATACCATCGAATCCGCTTTTCATCACATTGTCTACAATGCCTTTAAATATATTTAAATTTTTCTCAACAAGATCAAGTCTCGTTTCACCTGGCTTTTGGTTTGCGCCAGCGCAGATACATACAATGTCAGCATCCTGACAATCCTCATAATCTCCATACCAAGTATTCACAGGATGCGGGGCGAATGCTTTCCCGTGGTTTAAATCCATGACGTCACCCATTGCTTTATCTTGATTCAAATCGATGACTACCAATTCATCTGTGATTGCTTGATTTATTAATGTAAAGGCATAACTGCTGCCGACAAAACCTGCTCCAATAAGTGCTACTTTGTTTACTTTTTCGTTTGTCATTTATCTCATCCTCCTGAGTAAAACTAGGTTGTTTTTCTTATGTGAAGTATTTCACATTCTTATTGTGCAACACTTCACAAACTTTTGCAAGGGGATTGCTCAAAAAAATAATGTAGCCATTTTGTGAACACTCATATTGTGGTTTTAAACCGCTGTCCCCATACATGTTCTCATAAGAAAAAAGCCACCAAACACTCTTTGGTGGCTTCTCTCTTATTTAATAAGGTCCCCAATTGATCATGACACCGATACAAATAAAGACAAGGCCGATGACGAACCAAATGAGCGCAAGCGGCACCATAAAACGCAGCCATTTCACGTATGGAATCCCACTTGCAGCCAAGACAGCCATCAACACACCTGAAGTCGGATTCACGCAGTTGACCACCCCTTCACCGAGCATCACTGCTTCTACCGCTACTTGTCTCGTGATACCCATTAAATCAGCAAGCGGCGCAAGAATCGGTATAAAGACAACCGCTTCTCCTGATCCTGATGAAATCAAAAAGTGAAGGAGCGCACTGGCGATATACATGCCGATCGCACCAGCGATTGGACTAAACCCTGTCAGCATACTCGCAAGCCCATTCACCACAGTATCAAGCAGCTTGCCATTTTCCAAAATGACTGAAATGCAGCGTGCCATGCCGACAATGAGTGCGCCGTATACAAGGCTTTGACAGCCGACAATAAACGTTTTTGCAATATCATTGGCAGCTAATCCGCCAAGCAGGCCAGCAGCAATTGCCATGAAAATAAACACACCAGCCATTTCCTTATCGGTCCAGCCAAGCTGAAGCGCACCATACAAAAAACCCCCAAGCGACAAACCACACACCGCTAAAATCAGCTTATGTCTGCCGGTGAATTCAGGCTTGTCCACAGATTCCGCATCAGCTCCTCCTAGCCCTTTAGCTGGAAACCACTCGTCACCAAGCAAGCTTCCCTTTTCTTTATTTTTCAAGCGTTTTGTATATAAATAGATGTACACAATACTAGATAGGAGAAAACAAAGATAAATGATGACACGCAGCCCAATACCAGAAAAAATCGGCAATTCTGCAATCGTTTGTGATAAACCTAATGGAGATGGAGACAAAATGGTTGCGTTAAAACCTGCATAACAGCCGATGTAAATAACCGCCGCTCCCGCCACTGCATCCCACTTTAAAGAACGTGCCACAATGATCCCAATAGGAATAAAGCCAATGACTGAGTTCACCACAATTCCGGTCGTCCCAAGTACAGAAAACAATCCGCCAACAATACAAATAAACAATAGCTGTTTCGTTTGGAACCGGCTGATGACATTGTGAATCATCCCGTTAATGGCACCTGTCTTTTCCAAAATTGCAATGGTTCCACCAGTAAAAAGAATCAGAAAAATAATAGAGGATGAACCAACCATCCCTTCTTGAATCGCTGTAAAAAAACCAACCGGACTAACTGGTGATTGATCAATACGGTGATAACTGCCAGGAACAGCTGTTGTGATCTCTCCTGACGTTTTCCGATCAAATTCACCGGCTGGTACAAAATACGTTGCGATCGTACAAATTAAAGCAATCATAAATAAGAGTACATATGCATCCGGCATCTGAAGTTTTCTTTTTTGTTTCTCAGGTGCTGATACTGTCGCTGTTTTCATCTGTCAAAACCCCTTTGTCCCGATCGGAATTTCACTTAATTTTCTGAATAATCAAATGATGTGTTATATTATAAACACTGATGATATTTAAGATCAATATTATTTCACTAAAAGAATGTTTTGGCAGATTATCTGTCAGCAAGGAGGCTTCTCATGACAACTTTGACAAACGAGATGAAACAAACCGTAACAGACATCTTTGAACATCTGCACGCCCATCCAGAAATCAGCTGGGAAGAGACAAATACGACAGCTTATATTGAAGCTCTATTAAAGAAATTAGGCTGTAAAACGAGAACATTTGAAGACTGTACAGGGGTAATCGGTGAAATTGGGGAAGGCGCACCAGTGGTTGCTGTGAGAGCCGATATTGACGCATTGTGGCAGGAAGTAGATGGCGTATTTCAAGCCAACCATTCATGCGGACACGATGCTCATATGACGATGGCACTTGGGACATTCATGGCATTGAAAGAAAAAGAACTTCCGAGTGGCACGATCCGATTCATTTTTCAGCCTGCCGAAGAAAGAGGCGGCGGCGCTTTAAAGATGATCGAAAAAGGTGTGTTAGCTGACGTCGATTATTTATACGGGGTGCATGTGCGCCCAATTCAAGAAACCTTAAACGGACGCTGCGCTCCTGCCATTTTGCACGGATCAAGTAATCATTACGTCGGGACCATTCTAGGGGAGGAAGCTCACGGTGCACGCCCGCACCTTGGGGTCAACGTCATCGAAGTTGCATCTACGCTTGTGCAGAGACTGGCGCATATCCATGTCGATCCACGAGTCGCCCATTCTGTGAAAATGACCAATTTAAATGCAGGCGGCGGCAGCTCAAACATCATACCTGGCAAGGCCTCTTTTACACTCGACGTTCGGGCACAGACAAACGAAGTGATGGATGAATTAGAAAAGGAAATTGAAAGAGCATGCCATTCTGTAGCGGATGCTTTTGGCGCCTCTATCACACTTTCAACTGATCATCGTCTTCCAGCTGCGACATTAAATGAAGAAGCTGTGGAGATCATGTCACATGCCATAGAGCAAGTGCTAGGCAAAGAACAGCTCGATCCACCGATCGTGACGACAGGCGGAGAGGACTTTCATTTTTATGCAGCAAAGCTTCCTCATATTAAATCGACGATGCTCGGTTTAGGCTGTGATTTAAAACCTGGGCTTCATCACCCTTATATGACATTCGATCGCTCTGCGATTTTTACCGGCATTGAGATTTTGACGAAAGCTGTATACAAAACGCTTCAGCAGCATTCATCGTAAAATAAAAAAACCACCCGTCTTTCCTGAAGCGGGTGGTCTCCTTTATTTTACGCATTCACATCTGTCATTGCCGGTACATTGATCTCTTTCACACAGGACACCCTGGATAGATGAATGACACATCTCGCCAGCTCGACAATATCTTGTACAGGTATTCTCGTTTCATCATACAGAGCAATGGCTTTTTCAGCGCCATCTTCGTATGGAACTTCTGCCGCCAGCTCTCCCGGATTGATACAGGTAACGGATATTTTATCTTTCCTTACGTGCTCTCTTAGTGCGTTCACAATACCACGAAGCCCAAATTTAGAAGCAACAAAAGAAACCTGAGGCAAATTCGTATGGTCAAGTCCCGCAGTAGAACCAATGACGATGATCTTTCCATTCTCAGATGTCCTTACGTGCGGAAGCAGAGCTTGAATGTAGGTAATCGTTGAGGTAACGTTCACATTGATTAAATGAGCGATATCCTCCGGTTGATCATGATCGAAAGAATAATCATCTTCAAAGCCGCGTTTCTCCCATAAACCTACGTTATAAATGAGTACATCAATTGTCTGATCCTTCAATGCTTCGAGCATAAAAGGGATATGGGTTTGGCTTGATAAATCGATCTTCAGCCAGATTCTACGCACCCCATCGTCTATGTTCAAACTGCTTGGTTCACTTCGTGACACAATCCATACTGTATCTCCACTTGAAGGAAGACCTTTTACAAAGGCATCCCCTAATCCTTGACTCGCACCAAATATGATATAGTTTTTACTCATGCTTCCTCCTTCATGGCTCACTTACGAGCTTCCATCCATACACCCATTCATCTGTAAGCGTTTTATACCTATATCATACAATGTCTTATACATGCCCGCCCCTTTTATGCTCATCTTCACTTTCTAAATGGCCTAGCTTCCTTATTTCCTTTAATTCCGCTGGTAACGCACGCGCTTCTATAAAGCTTTTGATCATGTCGACAAAAAGTTCTTTCTTTTCAAAAGTAAACGTATGTCCAATGTCAGGAACGATGAACCCGGCTGCATTCGGGTGTGCATTCGTGATTTTCTCTGCTGACCTAGTCATAATGCCCTTTTCCTTTTCTCCCACTGTCACAAGAATCCGTGCCTTCGCTTGTTGAAACGTCTCAGGGAGCTTGTAATGAAGATTTTCTTGAAACATCGTAAGCAGCGTCTTCTTCTGCAATTGTTTGGAATCCGCTGCATAATGATCCAGTACATCGTTTGGAAGTCCCATCTTTTCTGCTTGCAGCTGGATGAACCAATCTTTCTTTAATAACGGATATGTAAGAGGTAAAATGGGCCTTACCATCAAATAGAGCCATGGTAATGGCAACACAAGGGCGCTATTGATGATGGCGATGTCTGCGATGTCTGGCTCTCTCGATAACACATCAACGGCTACCTGTGCACCTAGAGAGAAGCCAATTAGAATGACTGTACGACCATGTGCATGCTCCTTTATCCATGAAATGATTTCAAGAGCACTTTCTCGCATGGAAAACGACTTTTCATTTGCTCTTGTCCCGTGACCGATAAAATCAGGGGTATAGCATTCATACGTTTCCTTGAATATTTCCATATGCTCCTGCCACATCCAGCTGCTTACGCCTCCACCGTGCAGGAAAATCATCATTGGTTTTTCCACCATCGACAACTCATCCACCATCCTTATATATAAGAAAAAGCAGTCGCTTTTTGAGCAGACTGCTTTTTCCATATGCTCCCTTCTATTATAAGGGAACTGTTATACAATTGGCTATTTTTTCAAATCTTCGATCGAGTTGACGTTTTTCATATAAGTCGGAACAACGAGACCCATGCGAAGACCCTTCATACTTGTACCGAGATCATCATATTTTCCTTTAAACTTCGCTGCATACGTTTTATGCGTATTTGGAAGCCATGCAGATAATGATGCATCAGCACTTCCGGTTGCAATTGCTGTCCACATTGGACCCGCTTCAACCTGAGTCAAGGTCACTTTAAAGCCAAGTTCACGCAATACCTCTGCGGCCACATTGGTACTTGCAATCTCACTATCCCACGCAACGTAGGCAAGATTGATTTTGTCACCGTTTGACTTTTTCACGCCTTTTGTCCATTTCGCTACTTGATCTTTATGCTTTTTCACATATTTAACAGCAGCATCCTTTGGTTTGACGCCATCCTGAATATCAAGCATCACTTCACCCATGTCATCTTGAGACCATTTAAACTGACTGAGCATTTTGGCTGCTTCCGGCTGATCCTTCGCAAATCCTTTACGAGAAATGGTGTGAATTTCTTCTTCGTCACCATATGATTTTTTCGGATCATCTAAATATTTCAAATCGTAGCGGGAAAACATCCAGTGAGGATTCCAGCCAGTGATGATAATCGGTTTTTTACGGTCATACGATTTCTTCAATGTCGCTGTCATCGCTGCACTTGAGGCAGATACAACCGTCCAATCCTCTAAACCGTAATCCTTTTTCGCTTGATCGGTTAAGGCCATAATACCTGAACCCGGATCAATCCCGATAATCGTTTTATTGACCTGCTGCGCTGCACTTGCATTTGAATCTGATTGTGCACCACAAGCCGCTAGTAAAAAGACGAGCAGGGCGGTCATCCCAATGTAGAGAGACTTTTTCCACATTAAGCATTCCCCCTGGTTTTTTTCGTTTTAATGTTTTGTGTAATACGATCTAGTGTGATCGCTACGATAACAATGGCAATACCAGCTTCAAAACCAATCCCTGTTTTCAGCTGCGTTACTGCACTATATACTTCCGAACCAAGTCCTGGTGCACCAACCATTGCCGCAATGACGACCATGGATAGAGCAAGCATGATACTTTGGTTAATCCCAGCTAAGATGGTTTTTGTAGCAAGTGGAAGCTGAACTTTGAACAAACGCTGGAATGTCGTTGAACCAAAAGCTTCTGTTGCTTCAATTAAATCAGATGGTACTTGTTTAATCCCAAGAATGGTCATACGAATCGTTGGCGGCATAGAGAAAATAACCGATGCCACAACCCCAGGAACAACTCCAATATTAAAGAAGAAGATCGCTGGTAAAAGGTATACGAATGCAGGCATTGTCTGCATTAAGTCTAAAATAGGTGTGACAATTTTACGCACCGTTTCCTTCTGTGATGCCCAAATACCGATCGGAACCCCGATCACGATAGAAATGACCACAGCTGTCAGAACGAGCGCAAGTGTTTGCAGCATTGGCTGCCAGTAGCCTAAATAGTCGATCAGTAAGAATCCAATAAGTGTGAAAAGAGCAACTCCTCTTGTACTGATCCACCAAGCAATGCCGGCAAAGATAAGCGTTAAAATAATGGATGGAATGACGCCAAGTGCAGCTACAATACCATTTACTGTTCCAGCTAATCCATTTGTGATGCCATCAAAAAAACCACCAAAGGTTAATGTTAACCAGTCAACAAATTGATCGATATAATCCGCGAACGGAATTCTAGGTAAATCACTCATACTAAACATCTTATTCTACCTCCTGTGCAGAAGGCTCTTGTGCTTTAATTTCCTCTAGCTCGTTAGAAGACATGTTGATATATTCATCATTACCTGATAATGCACCAATCAATGCACCTCTGACCACAATACCCTTCATTCTGTTTTTCTCATCTACAACGGCAATTGGAATGTTCGCATCAGACACCGCGTCAAAGATCTCTGTTAAATACGTTGATTCCAATACTGTCGTAAATTCTTTATCAAGAACAGTTTCTAGCGACGCACCCGTTTCTGCCGCTTTTTTCGCTGCTTGTGCAGAAATAACACCTAATAAATGCTTTTTCTTATCTACTGCATAGATAGACGAAATACCAAGGTTCTTCATGAGCGTGAGCGCAACACGTGCCCCTTTATCAATCTGAACTGTTTCTGCACGTTTCATAATATGACCAGCGGTTAATACTTTAGAAAGGTCTACATCTTCAACGAAACGTTCAACATACTCGTTCGATGGGTTCATCAGAATTTCTTCTGGTGTTCCGATTTGAACGATATTCCCGTCTTTCATGAGGACAATGCGGTCGCCAATACGAAGCGCTTCATCTAAATCATGCGTGATGAAAATAATTGTTTTTCCTACAGACGTATGAAGCTCAAGCAATTCATCCTGCATGTCTTTACGAATTAATGGATCTAGTGCGCTGAATGCTTCATCCATTAACAAAATATCAGGGTCATTAGCTAGTGCACGTGCCAATCCAACACGCTGCTGCATACCGCCACTTAATTGATTTGGGTACTGCTCTTCAAAACCTTCAAGTCCAACAAGCTTTAAAGATTCAAGCGCTTTAGAGCGGCGCTGTTCTTTCTCTACACCTTGCAATTCAAGCCCATATTCTGTATTCTCCAGAATGGTACGATGCGGGAACAATGCGAAGTTTTGGAAGACCATGCTGATCTTTTTCCGTCTAACTTCACGCAATTGATCCTTTGACATATTTGTTATCATATCCCCATCAATATAAATTTCGCCGGAGGTTGGTTCGATTAACCTATTTAGCAGCCGCACAAGTGTGGACTTTCCGCTCCCTGATAGCCCCATGATGACAAATATCTCGCCGTCATACACATCAAAATTTGCTCGATTGACACCAACTGTTGCGCCGGTCTCTTTTAGGATTTCTCTTTTTGTCTTCCCTTTTTCAAGCATTTGAGATGCTTTTTTAGCATTTTTACCGAAAATTTTAGATACATTATTTATCTTGATTTTGATCTTTCTCTCTTCAGAATTCATTTTTTCCCTCCAAATTAGCATCTTTATAACCGTAACATAAGCGTTATGATGCGAACAATCTTTAGAATTCGCTTATTTCCGTACAATATGTATGAATTCCATATAGAGGTCTGGTGATTACAGTTTATACGCCGTATTACTCGTAAATCCTATAGAATGCTTCATAAACTACATATTTTACGGGGTATTTTCTCTCATCAGACAATATTTTACTGGAAATTCCTTATTGTGCTAAAAAATAAGTCGAATCCTTGTGATAGCGGACTTTTTCTTTCATGGGTGAACCATGCCCCTGAACAGGATTTACCCGAAAAAGGTCACATAAAAACCTTTTTCCTCAAATTTTAATCAAATTCATGAAAAAAACTGCCTGCAACTTTCGTTACAGACAGCCTGTTTTTTTAGGACTCTAGGGCAGCTTTCTTAATATTATCTTGAAGCTCAAGCATACGTTTTGTTCCGTCCTCACGTAATCGTTTGTTTTCTTCTTCAATCTGCTTCGTCTCTTTCATCCCTTGTACAATCGTATTAAAGGATGATTCGATCGTTTCAATGTCGATGCTTGGACGACCTGATAATTTAGCAATCTCAACACTTTGACTTGAGATATTTTCAGCATTTCGTTTCAGCATTTCATTCGTTCTTCTGTCCAGTTCACTCATGGAATCAGCCACAAGCTTTTGTCTCTTCACTGTCACCGCTTGAATAATTCCATTTTTGAAAATTGGAATCGTAATGATGAAGGCAGAGTTAATTTTCCCGATTAATTTCGTATTACCACGCTGTAGCAAACGGATTTGCGGTGCCGTTTGAAGTGCCACCATCCGTGCCATATCAAGATCATATACACGCTCTTCAAGCGCTTGAATCCCATTACGAAGCGTATCCAACTCCATTTGTGCCAGCTGGTTTCCCCCCGCCGCTTTTTCTTCATAAGAAGGAACCAATTGTTTTAATTCTTCGATCTTCATTTGCCCTGCGACGACATACTTTTCAAGCTCCATATAGTATTGAATGTTATGCTCATACATTTCTTCAAGCGTAACCGTCGATTTGGTCATTTCATCTTTGTATTTACTGATTTCCACATTGATTTTTTCAATTTCTGCACCGAGCGTTTGATATTTGCTGAAAATCTTTTCGATCATGCTGCCGCCGCGTTTAAAGATTTTTGATAACAAACCACCCTTAGGCTCGTCAAAATCATTTTTATCAAAACGATCCATAATTTTTCCAAGCTGTGTAAGCATCGTTCCTGAGTCTGTGACACTTGTTGAACGCATCATAGAGAGAATACGGTCAGAAAACTTAGAGATTTCGACAGCCGGCTGTTTTCCGTATTCAAGCAGTTCAAGCTGATTTTTGGCATCAATCTGTCTCGCAATGTTTTGGACTTCTGGTTCATTGCGCAGCTGAACGCGAATATCGTCTGCCTTTTCAATCGTGATTTCCTCTTTATCAATTGAAATGATGTCATTTCCGTTTGTATTTGTCATAAGCTTTGATCTCCTTATCGGTTTTTAATGGATTGAAATAACTTTCTCACAATAGACGGCTCTTTAAACTCTTGGTTCATGACCATTTCATCAAGCCAATGTGTATCAAATAATTGATCGTCTATATACCGCTCTATACACTGATAGCCGGCGGGATGATACACGAAGAGATCCACACCCATTTCATTTAGGAAAATCAGGGCAGCCGCATCAGAACGAGTCAGCTCACCATTATATTCCGTATGGTATAAAATCACTTTCGGTACAGTCTGGGCATAATCAAAGGTTTGAATGAGTTCAATTACATCTTGGTTCATATGCAGAAGCTGCTTGAATAAATAAATACGCACATCTAATTCAGTCTCATGGCCTTCTTTTAACAGCTTCGGATGCTGACAAATGCGAGAAATGGCCTCTGCGATCGCACGCTGCGTGCCCTCATATAAATGCGAGAACTGCCACACATTGCTTTTCATTAACAAATCAGGGTCAACCTCTCCTGCTTTAGAGAGTGCATGCTGATAATGAAATTGATAATTCGAAGACACTTCTTGTGTGAAAGGGAAATGACGAATCGTTTTCGTTTCTTTCCCCTCCATTAGCGTGTGGATACGGTCCCAATATTCTCGCTTGTCTCTCGTCACCCCCATCATCTTCGCAAAAAGATTCGGAATCTGTATGGTGTCACGGTCTGCTTTGAAATTCGGGCGGATAAACGACCGTTCCTTCGCAATTAAAAATAGCTCATCATACGTTGTCTTTAGCGTAATAGAATGAGGGGTATGATCTCTGAATTGCCATGGCTTATACAGCATGGAATCTTCTGTGTGAAGTACCTCTTCAAGCTCTCTTGTCGAACGGTACGCCACCGTTGATTTCCTCTCAGGCTTTTCAGTAGGGAACGGTTCAAGCTTTGACGTCCCTGGATACTGATCAATAAAAGTCAGCTTTTCTTCTGGATCTAATTCACGAAATTGATCCTTGCCTTCTGGATGAAACAGCACCACATCACAGCCAATCAGCATGACATAGTAAAGAAAATAAAGCTGACTTTTATTCGCCTCTCCATACCAAATGACAGCTGGCATTTTTTCTTCCAAATTGCCTTCCTTCAGCCATGGTCCTAGATGATTATTTGAAAACTTCACCACATCTAGCAGCACGCGGCGGAAATCAGGATGCTGGAATCCCCCTTCATGCAGCTGCTTGAAATGTTCAAACACCTGGATTAGCGAAAGGCGGATATGCCGGTTCATCACTGGGTTTGGATGACGGACAATGAGCTGTTCACCGTCTAAGAAAGCCACAAATCGATTCACGGACAATCCCTTTTCTTCCTGATTGATCATATGAATCCGCTGGAGCGCTTGAAAGTGCTCCGGCTCAATATGCCGGTTGAGGGTTTCACTTAAAATATGCATGCCGTCAGTTTCGTATAATTCATGTAAATAAATAAAATAATCGGTTGCATCATGCGGAGTTCCAAGGACACGGGCGGCGAGACGCGGCAAGGATAAGGTGTGCTCGTCCTTGACGTAGCCGTCTCGTTCAGGGAGCGGCTTTTTCAGCAGGTTTTTCCAAGCTTCCTGTTTCGCCCGTGTCTGGGTTACATTGATTTCTTTATAACTCACGCCGCTCCTTCCTTTCTCCTATATTTTCTCGAAAGCTACTACTATCATATCATTCAGCCTTCTACTTCTGCTATCGAATCGAAGGCTTTTTTGCTGTGTTCATCTTCTTTGCGACAGAAGCGGCGATTTCGTCTGCCGCCGCCATGCCAGAGGCTGTCGTCGGTTCAAGCGATAGATCAACATCTAAGACTTCACCATGACTCGGAGCGAAGCCTTTATCCGCTTGACGTATGAGATCAGCATCTAACAAGGAGTCGCCCGCACCATATACATATTCAAGTTGTAGCCTTTCTTTTAGAAAAGCAACAGCAGCCCACTTATTGAGCGGCTTTGGAATAAAATACAGCTTTCGACCCTGAAGGGAAACTTGCCAGCCTCTCTCCTCACCCCACAGCCTTAATTCAGCGAGCGGAATATGAGAAAGAAACTCGTCTTTCATAATTAAATAAAGAAATCTTCCCTCAGCTGTTCGAGTACGTTTCACCCAAGCGGCAACCGGAAGTTCAGAGATCGCCCGCAGCATATCTCTCACCGGCATACACTCTTGCAGTCTCTCATCTACAATCGCCTGCCACTCCTCAAGCGGCTTACCGTGATGAAGGATACAGCCGCCGTTTGTCGTGACGGCATACTCTGGTTTGATCTCTTGCTGAAAGAGAGTGATTCGTTCAAATTGTGCTGTCGTTCTTGTCGTCACTGGGATAAACCAGCCTGCTTGATGAATTGCCTGTAAGGAGGCTTTCGTTTCAATAGACATATAGGAAAGCGGCCGGTCGTCCAGCACCTCAATTAATTCGTATGCTCCCTTGTATGCATACTGCTCAAGCATTCGATGTGAGTATATCAGTGTCCGGTCTAAATCACTGGCAAATGCGATGTTCTTCATGACGATTGCTCCAACGGGCGGATGAGCCCGCAGCATGTGTAGGACATGTTGGCATATTCAATGACGGGCACGCCTCTGTCCTCTGCGAGTAGTAAAATGTGCTTGAGCTTTTCCCGAGATCCAGGCTGAATGAGTATTTTCCAAGGGACTCTTCTGAGCAGCACACGGGTCGTCTCACCGACGCCCGGCTTAATCAAATGTGTATTGTCTATTTTGAACTCCTGACCAATTGCTTCAATGGATGTCATCCCCCGCCAGTCAGGAGGCGTTCCTTGTGCGAGCAGGGTCTCTGCTTTCTCTTGTACATTTGCATTAAGTTCAGAAAATGCTTCTTCAATTGTATTCACGTACAGATTAGAGACATCCTCATCAATGAGCTCTTCATAATACTTGGCCCCATGGAAATCATCGGCATGGATCCAGCGGTTGTTTAGCACCGTTCGACTAACTAGACCAGAGACCGTTGAATTCAAGCAGGCACTTGGAATGAGGAAATCCTCTCTCGTTCCGTAAACACTCGTACAATAACCAGGATCAGCAAGCACAGCTAGCTCACTCGAAAGACGAATTCCATATTTCTGTTCAAAATCAAGCACCGCTTTTTGAAGCTCTTTGGAAATAGCACCCTTTCCGGTCCAGCCGTCAATAAAGGCAATCTCAAAACCTGGATGTTCTTTGAGGATATAATGTAGCGCATTTTCATCTATTCCACGGTCACGAATAATAGAGATGCTATAATGCGGCAAATCGAGACCATACGTCTTTCTGATATACCGTTTAATGAGCACCCCGATTGGTGTCCCAGCCCGTGCCAAGCTGCACAGAACGGTTTGAAAACCTCGCTTTTTCACAATTTGTTCTGCGACAACCGCTACGGCTTCCGCTACCTTTTGCTTACTTTCTTCAAGAGATTGATAGAATAAGTCCATATAAGATGCCGTCGGCTTATATTCAATTGGCAGCATTTCTGAGTAATGGGCACCGCTCTGAATAGAGCGCTCCCGCTCTTCTGTACTTTTCTCCATCTCAATCGACGATAAATCCTTGAGTAAGAAGGTTACGTCCTGCTCTGGATAGCTTCCCATCTTTGTATACACGTTAGCCATTCACCTTCACCTCATCTGATAAAGTCACAATATGCACATGCTTCACATGCCGCTCAGCAAATAAGTGGATCAGCGGCATCAAAGCTTCTTGAGACACCTTTTTCTCAAAAAACAAAAAGACATCATCGTACTGATCTTTAGGGATATTGTACACATAGTGCTGAATGCGGGCATCCTCTGGACTCAAAAATGCGAATCCGTTTTGAACGGCGTACCCTTCCTTTTCAACCGGATGAATCGGACTTCTTGTCGTCGAATGAAAAAGGACACCTTCGCCCATATGAGCTGCAAGTCTCATCGGCACATACATCAATTCTCCTGTCCCTAAGCAGAGTGTCTGTTTTCCTTTTCGTTCTCGCTGAAGCTTCAGCCCAGCCTCAGCAGCTGCTTGATCAATGGCGTCCGTGTCCGCTGCGCTTAAACCGAAACGACCTGTTTCATGGATATACGGCGAATGCCCCGCCGGATTGACTGCATGGGAAAGTGAATATGGCACTTGCTTAAAGAAGGATTGAAGAGAATGAAAAGAGAGTTCAGGTCTTTTCTCTTGCGCAGCAATTTCATACGAATAAGCAGGCTCATCCAGTGTTGTCCCCCGAAACATCATCTGCCCTTTTAATAAAGATAATGATGTGATATTTACCCCTAGCTCCTCTTGAAGCTGAAGCATCGCTTCCTCGTGCTCCTCTGTTCTCCAATCCAAAATGGATAGAATCGTATAAGAGGATCTAGGGTGCTTTGCGTGCAGATCCCGAATAATATTCATATTTGTCCGGCCTGTCGTGACCTCATCATCTACTAGCACAATCGGGCGATCCGTACGAAGTAAGGCGTCGTCTGCGTAGCAAAGCTGATCTGTCGCATGAGAATGTTCCTCTTCAAATACGAGTGAAGGATCAAGATCCAACAGCTGTTCACGTGTCGTATGAATGTAAGATGCTCCTTCTATGACGTCATACACACCATGACCAAGCGCAGTTGCCGTTTCAGCAAAGCCGATCACAATCGGCTCGTTTACCGCCGAAAGCTTCTCTTTTTTGAGCGCAGCATAGGCTTCAGTTAACTTAACATGATCATTCGTTTTTAGTGCTTCTACTACATCGTCTTGATGCGGGGGCGTCTTGCCTGTTTGTTCTTTTGCATAAGCCATTGCTAAAAGACCTGAGACGAGGAGTGGTTTCAACGGGTGAACAGGCATATGTTTCCCGAGCACCTTGCTAACAAATAAAAAGGCTCTCTTTTTGTTCACCCGTGCCGCCATGTCAAAAAGATGTTCTTTTTCAAGCTGAAGCGTACCCTCTTTGAGGTTAAGCTCCACCTCCATATGTTCCAAGATGTTCAGCGTATGCGGCTTCTGATTCTGTGAGTATGTCGATATAGCTTCTATTTTCATGAAACACCCCGTAAATGTCTGACTTCATTAAAATGTTTTCCGCCCAGCGATAGTGCGGCTTCGTTTCGTTCATTTTATTAGAGAAGTTACTCTTCAACACGCCGACTGTACCATCTGCATGCTCTAAAATACTTAATGCATCCATGTACTCTTCCTTTGTGACAACGTACATGCTTTGAACTGGCTTGAGATGCGTTGGATGGATGACTGTCTTGCCATGAATACCGTTTACCACATCCAGCCTTGTCTCTTTGAGCAGACCTTGCATATGATCGAGCTCAGATGATAAAGACTCACCACTCTTAGAAATTGCACGGATGAATGGATTTTGTTCTTTTCGTGCCGGTCCAAAATGCTCCCATACAGCTCCTGATATCACAAATGAACGACCAAAATAATTGATGATATCTGTGATCAACTCAGCAATGACTCTGATCTCATAAATGGTGGTCTCGCGATCACGGCGAATGCCGTACAATCCACACAGATCCGTTGCCCCAATGCGAATATTCAAAATATATTCCTCATCATTCAGCATGATCTGCTTTAACTCAGACAACACCTGATATCTCGTTTCTTTTTCTAATAAATCTGGTGTTTCTAAAATGGGCATTCCGTATAGTGTTTTCTGAGTTTGTGCTGAAGCTCGTTTCAAACTGTCTACATATTCCTTTGCATTGTGAACGGAGCACTTTGGAAACACAAAACCAGTCAGTAAATGAAGAGAGGAACCGAGCAAATCTGCCATTTTGAGCAGCTGTTTGGGCGAACGAACCCGAATAAATAAAAGCGGCAAATGCTCAGCCATTTCTGGAGATTGATGAATTGTCTCAGAAAGGCAGGTCAATTGTGCCACTATATTCTGTTCAGCCATGTCCACTTCCTGATCACCAATGGCGTCCTCCAAGCAAAACACAACAGAGCAAAGCGCTTCATATTTCTGCGAAAGCAGCATGTCTGCTACATCCTGTCTTGTCGCAGGCATATACAAAGTAGCACCTAATGCATGCGCAAGTACATGCCTTGGCGTCAATGAATGAACTGCCGCCGGCCGCTTAAAAAAAATATCGTGCTGCCTCGTCTCTGATAAAAAACGAAAATATCGCATGCAGTGCCACCTCCTGTTGTAATGACTTGATGATTCAAAAAAGGATGGAGCCGCTAGTCAACTCCATTCCTTTTTGATCGTCCTATTCTTCTTTTGAAGCCGCAGCTTCGTTTGTTACACCTTGATGCTTCTTCTTATTGATTTTATGAACAATAAACGTTCCGATAAACGCTAGGATAATAATCGCAAAGAATGCGAGATGCGGGATTTCAATATGAGCAGCACTTAAGCCCATTTTGATGGCAATAATTCCAATGAGAATAAATGCCGTATTCTCAAGCTCTGGTATACGGTCGATGAGCACAAGGAATAATTGTGCCACTGTACGCATCATGAGAATTCCAAGCATTCCACCTAAAAGAAGAATCCATACTTCCTCAGATACAGCGAATGCAGCAAGAATACTATCTACCGAGAAGGCAAGGTCCATAATTTCTACAGAAATAACAGTTGCCCAGAAGACGCCAAATACACGAATCATCCAGCCTTCTTTTTTCAATTCCTTCGCTTCGTCATCTCCGTCACCTAACCAGAAGTGCTTAATGACCAGCCAAGCCAAGTATGCAGCGCCTAGAACCTTAATCCACCAAAACTTAATAAGCAGCATCCCTACGCCAATGAATAGAAAACGGAAGAAATAAGCGCCAATTAATCCGTAGGTTAATGCCTTTTTACGCTGCTTTTCAGGTAAATGTTTCACCATAACAGCTAATACAAGTGCGTTATCCGCTGACAACAAACCTTCAAGCACGACAAGGGTCCCAATAAGCCCCCAAGAGACAGGGTCTGTTAATACCTCTGCCCACATATGCCAATCAAAAAACGAGGCATACG
The DNA here is from genome assembly GCF_038003325.1 of Bacillus sp. FSL K6-3176. NCBI lineage: Bacteria > Bacillati > Bacillota > Bacilli > Caryophanales > Bacillaceae > Bacillus > Bacillus sp. FSL K6-3176. Next base: position 301,432 of record NZ_JBBOOX010000001.1, on the reverse strand, counting down.
TGTCCAACATATGTTTCAAAATGTCCAACTGGTTTTCCTCCTATAAGTGTAGAAGCATCAGCAGGCTTTCGCCTGCTGTTATTCTTGATCGCTGTTTCTTTCTCACTTTGGAAAATACCCTCATATGAGTCATTGGCAGCGCCTCTTGAATGAAGTTGTTTCTTCTCTTTACACTTCTAACCCATAATTTTGACAAAGAGCAGCAAGTCCGCCAGAGAATCCGCTTCCGATTGCGTTAAACTTCCAATCGCTGCCGTGTCTGTATAGTTCGCATACGACGACAGCTGTTTCAATTGAGAAGTCCTCCCCTAAATCAAAACGAATCAATTCTTCCCCGCCCTCTTCATTTACAACACGAACAAATGCATTAGAGACTTGTCCAAAATTCTGGCTACGTGCCTCTGCATCATGAATCGTCACTGTAATTCCGATACGATCAATGTTAGCAGGAATTTTCGAGAAATCAACGAGAATTTGCTCGTCATCTCCATCTCCTTCACCCGTACGGTTATCACCGGTATGAGTAACACTACCGCTTGGATGCTGCAGATTATTATAGAACACGAAGTCTGTGTCTTGTTGACAACGATTGTTTGCATCTACTAAGAAAGCCGAAGCGTCCAAATCAAATTCGGCTCCGCCTGAATATTTATTCGTATCCCAGCCAAGTCCGATCATCACTTTTGTCAGCCCTGGATTGGTTTTCGTTAAATCGACACGTTGTCCTTTTGAAAGCTGAATCGCCATATTCGTATCTCTCCTATCTCCTGAAAATATGAAAACGGGCGTTACCCGATATCTAAGCCGAAGTCTGTTGCAATGCGGGCAAGTCCGCCTTGATAGCCTGATCCAACAGCTGAGAATTTCCACTCTCCGCCATGACGGTATAATTCACCTACAATAATCGCTGTTTCAATTGAAAAGTCTTCTGCCAAATCATAGCGAATGAGCTCTTCATTTGATGCCGCATTTAAAATACGGACGTAAGCGTTAGACACCTGTCCAAAGTTTTGGCTGCGTGCTTCTGCATCATGGATTGTAATGACGAAGGAGATTTTCTCAATACTTGCTGGTACAGTTGAAAGATCAACATTGACCTGCTCGTCATCTCCGTCTCCTTCACCTGTACGGTTATCGCCTGTATGTACGATACTTCCGCCACCGCCAGTTGTTTGATTGTAGAAGACAAAGTCAGATGGAGAGTTTGCTTTCCCTGCTGCATCTAACAGGAATACGCTTGCGTCTAGATCAAAGTCATGTCCGCCATCATACTTGTTTACATCCCAGCCAAGACCTACGACTACTTTTGTTAAACCTGGATTCGTTTTTGTTAAATCAATTTTTTGACCTTTCGCTAAAGAAATTCCCACTAGGAACCTCTCCCTTCTAATTAAATGTAGTTTCTCGTAATATCGGCAAGCTTCGCATCGTTTGTACCATTTCCTACAGCTACAAACTTCCACTCATTCTCGTGGCGATAAAGCTCTCCAACGATTAATGATGTTTTACCTGCATATTCATCTTTCAAATTATATTTCACTAATTCTTGATTGTTTGAACGGTCAACAATTCGGATGTAAGCATTTTGAATCATACCAAAGTGTTGGTTTCTTCTAAGTGCATCATAAATGTTCACAACGAACACCAATTTATTCACATTGCCTGGTACCTTGCTTAAGTTGACGAGGACTTGTTCATCATCTCCGTCTCCTTCACCTGTCAGGTTGTCACCTGTATGTTCAACACTGCCGCATTTGCTTTTCAAGTTACCAAAGTAAATCAGATCTTTATTTTCAACAAACTTATCATTTTTCAGCATCAGCACTGAAGCGTCACAATCAATATCAGCACCGCCGCCTCCGCCAAACAGCTTACCTAAAAAACCGCCGCCTTGTGATACAGGGTCCCAGCCAAGTCCAACTAGAATATTGGTTAGTCCTGCTTTTCCTTTTGTTAAATCAATACGTTGACCTTTTTCTAATGTAATCGCCAAATCAATCACTCCTCCAGCATAATAAAAATCTATTTATTAAGCGATGGACCCTTTTAAAATCATCATACATGAAAATTCGACAAAATTCATGAAATGACATTGGAGCCTCTTACTCTTTTTTCTATTTACTAGTATATACGATCTATGTATAAAAGAGGTTTCAATATGATGATATTTTTTTAAAGAAAGATCCATGACAAAAATGATTCATGTCGTAAAAGAAGTGTTTCATGTGAAACATTGTCGAATGTTCCCGTTACACAGCCTCTCGCTTAAAAACAGAGCTCGCCTCCACTTCATATGTTGATATAGAAAATTCACATACATAGCTGTGATAAACCCTTTCATTTCCTTCCGTTCATGTCTTTCTTTATACTTATGAATAGAATTCAACGTATTGATGAAAGGGTGTTGATGATGCCATCACTTCATATATTAGATCAAGTCTCCATCCCTAAAGGTCAGACCGCACAAGAAACATTGGTTCATACGACAGAGCTGGCCAAGCTTGCGGAAACACTGGGGTATGAGCGGTATTGGTTTGCTGAACACCACAGCACGAGAGGACTCGCGAGTACAGCGCCTGAAATATTAATGGCACATATTGCTTCACACACATCGACATTGCGCACAGGCTCTGGGGGGATTTTACTCCCGCAGTACAGCCCTTTTAAAGTAGCAGAAGTCACCCGCCAGCTTGAAGCCCTTTACCCTGGGCGGATTGAGATCGGGGTTGGTAAATCCCCAGGCGGAATTGAACGGACGAGACTCGCATTGACAGACGGCGTGAAGAAAGAACTATCTCAATTTGACCGCCAGCTGGAGGACCTTCTTTTTTACTTATCTGACAGCCTGCCTTCTGGTCATCGGCATGCAGGAGTGAAAGCGGCTCCGCTCGTTGATTCTTATCCGCCAGTCTGGTTGCTTGGACTCGGGGAAAACAGTGCCATCCAGGCGGCATCACTTGGAATCAACTATATTTTCGGACATTTTATTCATCCTGCACGAGGCCGGCAAGCTTTTGAAGCGTATCGGTCACACTTTTCTCCATCCGTTTTCTCACGTCAGCCTCAGTCTATGTTTGCTGTCTTTGTGATCTGCGCAGACACAGACGAGGAAGCAAGCCGCATTGCCACCAGTACAGATTTATGGCTACTTCGGGTTGAAAAAGGGCTGGACAGTCGCGTTCCTTCTATAGAAGAAGCAGAGAACTATCATTACACTGAGCAAGAAAAGAAAAAAGTGTTACAAAACCGCCAGCGAATGATTGTTGGCTCAAAGCAAACAGTGAAAGAACAGCTGCAAATCTTAATGGACCGCTATCAAACGGACGAGATCATGATATTAAACAATTCATTTAATCCAATGGAAAAACAGCGTTCCTTTGAACGAATCGCAGAACTATTTTGAAGCCAATCTTTCATTGGCTTCTTTTTTTACATTGTTATAAAAAATGGGAAATGTAACATCGAGATGTCAAAAAGCTGCCTTCTGTCATCTGATCGCAAATGTGTCTTCTAATCGTTAGCGAACTGTAAACGCATGGTAGGTGTACCTTTTATATAGTAGAGGTACATATGAAGTAACGGTTTACAATGCTGAGAAGGAAGGAGATGACTGGCCTTGAATAAGCGACTCGACTGGGTGGATGCGGCTAAAGGAATCGGCATTCTGCTCGTCGTTATGGCACATGTACCCATTCCTGATTCATTCAAGCAATTTATATATTCTTTTCATATGCCACTCTTCTTTTTACTATCAGGTATGATGTTTCGATCATCCTCACAACCTGCTATGTCATTTATACAGAAAAAAGCAAAAAGCTTGCTCTTACCTTATCTCTATTTCTCCATTATTACGTACGTTTTCTGGTTCACGGTGACCCGATTTTTCGCCTTTAAGGGGCAAACAGATATTGATCCATTCGTTCCTTTTACAGGGATTTTCATTTCAAATGCCGATGAAGCAAGACTGACGCATAACCCAGCCATCTGGTTTTTAACGACGCTCTTTTTAGTGGAAATGTTGTTTTTCTTGATGCATCGTCTGACAAAAGGAAAACCAGCTGTATTGATTTTACTGACCGTCCTTTGTGGCGGAGCCGGATATGCTTCCACGCTATTGTTAAACCAGAGTCTCCCTTGGAATGCCAACGTTGCGTTAACGGCTGTTGTGTTTTATTCAATCGGATTTTTAGCAAAACAATGGTTTGTGGAATTAAAAACAGATCCTACCCTTCTGTTATGTACAGGTCTGCTTGTACTGACTGCATATATGCAAAGCTTTAATTCACGAATTGATATGCGGGTCAATGACTATGGGGATCTATTCATTTTTTATGCTTGTGCACTGCTCGGTTCAGCTGCTGTTATTTATTTAAGCTTCAAATTGAAAACGTCCACGATATTGACGTATCTCGGACGTCATTCCATTGTGATTCTCGTCCTGCAATTTGCCGGTATCGATATCATGAAGGCATTTGTTTATTACGGACTAGGCATCAATATCTCTGATACAGCGCAGCTTTCTTGGACGCTCTTTTATACGATCGGTACATTGCTGCTCATGGTGCCATGTATCTCTTTCTTGAGCAAGTATCCTATGCTGCTCGGCAAACCAGCAAAGTCAGCACACCGCTACAAAGAAAAAACATCCGCCGGCTAATGGGGCGGATGTTTTTCTATTATTCATCATTTAATTGAGAAGGATAAAGCGTCATTCCTCCATCAACAAATAATGTAGTACCTGTAATATAGGCCGCTTCTTTCGATACGAGAAATGCAGCGGCGGACCCAATCTCTTTCGGATCGCCAAACGTTCTCATTGGAATTTTCTCAAGCTGCTTTTGTTTTTTTTGTTCATCTTGAAGGTCGTCATTTGATTCCGTTGCCATTGTACCTGGTGCAATCGCATTGACCCGAATACCCGCTTCGGCATAATCAAGAGCCAGCGTCTTCGTCATCATATTCATTCCTCCTTTAGAAGTAGAGTAATGAACATTAAACGGACGCGGGATCTCTTGATGGACACTGGATATATTCAAGATGGATCCTTTCACATCATGTTCCATCATATAGGCAATCGCTGCCTTTGCTCCTAAAAATGAGCCTGTGATATTCACATCAATGACCTTTTGCCATTGTTCCAGCGTCATTTCATGCGGCATTGCTTCTTCACCATTAAATCCCGAATTATTGACGAACACGTCTAGTGCGTTAAAATTCTCCAGCGCGGCATCCATTAACGCCTGAATTCCTTCCTCTTTGGAGACATCTGCGTGTACTTTCACCGCCCTACCTCCATGCTGCTGGATGGCTTGTACTGTTTCTTCAGCACCCTCTTCATCACCTTTATAATTCACAACCACGTTCATTTGTTCTTGTCCAAACCTCAATGCGATGGCTTGTCCTATGCCTTTAGAAGAACCTGTCACAATGGCTGTTTTCCCTTTTAAGTCTTGATACATTCTCATTTCCTCCAATCACGTGCTTCATCTTGTTGATACACAATGGTTACCCATTTTGAAAAAAAGAAAAACACAATCCTCTTGAATACAAAGGATTGTGCTGTTCATCAAACTAAAAGGTGTTATAAACATTCTCACATGTTTCAGCTGTGGGCTGGTAAAAGCAATGTGACTTATACCTTGCCACAAACGGCTGATTGTACCAAGTGGATGGACAATTTCCAGGCGGTTTAAAATACCAAAGACTGAATTTCGCAGGCCAAAATCGTTCACCATTAATGTTCCTCCGTGCAAGTGTCTTTTCACTTTCTCGTGCTCGCTGATAAAAATAGCCATGCGTGACCGCCTCAAACGCATGCTCCTGATAAATCATTTGTGGAATCGTACGCAGCCCTTTAAAGTCAGAACAGTTGGCACGCAAACGATTGATGCCTACATTTCCTACAAGCAGCATCCCTTGTTTCCCTTCACCTTCCGCTTCGGCTCTCAGCAGTCTGGCCATTAAATCAATATCAGAGCTTGTCGCTCTTACCACTGCCATACATCCACCTCCCATTCATTTCTCTTTTATTTTATGTAGGGTTTCTGTGTAGATGACTGCCATTTTGAAGGGAAAAGACACATTCCGTGTCGAGAGCCTGTCTAAATACCTCAACATTTCGCTGGACAAGTGTCTCTATGTCAACAACACACAAACCTAGTGATCATACACATCACAGGAAAAAATATTCATTACTAACGACTCATTTACAAGTCATAAAAATCCTTCTATTTGCTACATCTTCTTCAAAAACAGTCATTTGAACCTATTCAATAATCCGACTCAAAACCTTAAAATATAAAATGTTGAGTTTTTACAGGAGATTTCAAACAATAAAATACACATTTCTCCTCTCAACATAGTGTCATTTTTACTACTTGAAGTGGATGAACCTTTCGAACGCACTGAGGTATTGACAGTACTTTCGCTTCATTCTACAGTAAAAAACATACAGTATTTTTCTTTTTGTGCAAAAAGAACGATATGAACTAAAGCTTTCCAATGAAATTCACCATAAAACCCGAGGAGGAAAACATCTCATGTTTAAAAAGAAATTATCCCTGTTTCTTCTGATTTTGTGTGTAACTGTTGTCGCTGCTGCTTGTAGTGGTGGAAAAGACAAAACTGCTGCGAAAGAAAGCGATACAAAAAAATCCCTTGATGCAGCTGAAGTAAAAGTAGAAAGTGCTGAGTACACTTTACCACCTCAATACGATACATCTGTTCAGGATGATCAATATGTCCTAAAAGTGAATGTATCTGTAAAAAACATCAGCAAAGAACCATTGAATGTGGATAAAAGCAACTTTACGCTTTACCAAGATGACGCTCAGGTGTCTACCATCTCTCCTGATGACTACAACGAAGTATTATCTTCAAGCTCTCTAAATGCAGGTAAAGTATCAAAAGGTGGTCTTTTCTATGTAGTTGATAAAGAAAAAGACTATCAACTTGTCTACACAGAGCCTGGTTCTGGATCGAAAAAAGATGACAAAACACTAGAATTCGATATTAAAGGAAAAGACTTGATGAAAAAGGCAGATACACTTCAAGCGTCTGCAAAAGCCCTTTCTTCTTATATTGATGTCATGATTTTTGGTAAGAAAAATGACGATTTCGAAAAACTAACAGGTGATAACAAATCAACTGTCGTAAACGAATTTGATAAATCATTCAAACAAGGCTATATTTCTTCTTCTGGTATTTCATCTAGCTCAGCAAAAGACGAAAACCTTGATAAGCTTCTAAAAGCTGTGAAAGAAACATTAGCTGAAAAATCAAAAGTATCAACGAAAACAAAATCAATCAGCGGTGATAAAGCTGTCGTGACTGTGACACTTACACCAATTGATGCAAGCCCGCTTGTCGATCGTTTAAAAGAAAAAGCAACTGAATTCTACAGCAAAAACCGTACAGCATCTTATGATGATGCACAGAAATATCTACTTTCTATCTATCCAGATGAATTTAAAAAATTAGGACCATCATCTTCTGAAGAAACAGTAGAAGTGAACATGAAGAAAAACGATATCGACCAATGGAAACTTGATTTGAACGACTACAAAACAAGCTCATTGGTTGAAAAGTTCATCAAGAACTAAAGAAAAACCCCCGGTTCCCGGGGGTTTTTTATGAATATTTATCTGTCACGACAGTATGCTGAACTCTCTATATGTAAAATATTCTCGTATGGTAGACAAGGTTTCCTTAGCTTTATATATCTTTACGTAGGAAGCGTTTCGTTTGATAGTATACATTCTTATTTTGGACTTCACTAATTTTATAAAAACACTATATATGTATTTCACATCACCAAAAAATATTATTAAATTAATTACATTTAAATTTAAATTATTCTTTAATGGTAAATTATTAAATTTAACATGTTTTCAATATAAAAACAGCTATTATATGACCTTATGAATCATATTTAAGGTAAATTTAAACTTTTTTATTTTATCAATATGTTAAAATTAATTACCAATTAAAGGAGTGATATTAAAAATATGAAAATTAAATTTATGTTGAAGAGAGCCACAATTTTAACTGTATTCGTTTTTACTCTTAGCGCTTTATCACCTTTGACTAGTTTCGCAGAACCTAATCAAGTTAAAGATCCTGTTTTAGAAGGGGTCTTAGCTTCTGAGACTGTAGAAGGGATAGACACTACTGTAAAATTAGATGATAGCGTTCTATCCAAAAGTTTTGATCTCGAAGAAGAAGTTATGAATCTACCTTCTATAAATGAAATGACAAATAAAGAAAAAAAATTATTTTATCAAATAGTAGACGAACAAACAGAATTATCCGGTGTTGACGAAAAAGAATTATTTAAAGAAGCAATAGTAGATTTCTTTGATGAAAATTCTGAAACATATCAAGATTTGACTGGTGTACAATCTGAATTAGAAAAAGAAATGGAGTCTTTAGATAATAATCAAAATGACTTTAGTGATAATCAATTTGCTACAATAAAAAATACTTTTAGTGATATGATTGGAATTAAAGAGACTCAGGCAGCTTGGAAGATTGGTTTATCTGTAAGGGTAACAGGTGCTATAATAAACACTGCTATTGGAATAGCAGTGGGAGGGGGAGTAGGAGCTATTCAATCATTTATTATCAGTAAAGGAAAGAAAGAAGCTCAGAAAATATTTACCCGAACAGTTACAAGTAAACTAAAAGCATGGGGTGCAAAACACCTAGCAACAGCAGTTGGCGTTTCTGTAGCTTTCGCTTTAAATTATTTAGACATTGGTACTCAAATTGCTAAACAGTTAGATAAACGAGATAAACGGCCTAATAATGGTTGGGTTGATATATATTAAGAGGAGTCTATTATTATATGAAAAATATAGTGAAATACATTGTCTTTGCATGTGTAATTACAATATTTTATTATTTCTATAATATGTATGTACCCAAAAATATTTTTTATTTTCTTGCTTTGCCTATTACCTTTATTATTTATTGGTTTATTTCCAAAATATTTGATAAAAAACAAAGGTCTGATAACTGAGTTTTAAACCATTTTTAGTAGAAAAGATTGTATGATATTTACTTACTTTCAGTTGTTGGTTTACAAATTTAATATCTTTTCTCCATAAACAATTTAATAAACGCCCTCTTCTAAAAGAGGGCGTTTATTTATTTCGCCAGCATCCATTTCTCTTTCATAAACAAACTTCTCACGATGACAAACAAGATCATCACTGTCAGCGCCGAGGAGCCGAGCGTCAGGCCAATCGACATTGGGTCAACGATGCCAAACATCAATTGCTTGCATAGTGCGTGAATATTAAGGAATGGGATCGCAAAGTAATACGTATCTAGCTGCATAGCGCCTGCTCTCATGGTGAAAAACATCGGAATCACACCTAGTGTAATGATCATGGACATGTACGATTGTGCTTCTTTCACTGAGCTTGAAACGACACTGAGCAGCAGTTCAATCATGGATACCATGAATGAGAAAATAATTAATGCCGCAAACATAACACCGATGATGCTCCACACTTGATCTCCGAAGTTCAGCGCTTGTTTCAGCTTTTCTGTAAAGAGCAATGTAGAGAGCAGCAGCATGCCAATCGCCACAATGCCACTTAATATACCAAACATAGAAACAGCTAGCCATTTTCCAATTAAAAGCTGAAGTCTGCTGGCCGGTGTCAGGAATAAAGCTTCAATTGACTTTCTATCCTTTTCACCTGCTACGATATCAAGCGCAGCTGGCAAAGCACCTGAGATCACGGACGTCACTAAAATCATTGGAAGGAGAATCGACAGCAGCATGGTGGTCACCCCGTTTTCTCCATCCCCGTCCTCTCCTTCTTGCACATCAACCGATTGTACCTCAAATGGATGGATCACTGACGATTTGATCTGATCCTGTGCCAAACGCTTTTCTACGACTTGGTTTTGATATTGTTCAAGCAATGATTGCAGCATTTGAACCGCAATCACGGAATCATCATCTGTTGGATACCCATGGACTTTAATGGCAAACGATGTTTGATGCTGAAGCATATCGCCTGCATCTTTTGGCATTTCTAGATAAGCATTTGCCTCACCGTCTTTAACGGCTTGTTGCGGGTCATCAAATGTTTCAAGTTTCAGGTTTTTCACTTCTTTGATCATGTCATTCATATCGGACGGAAGCTTTTCATTGATTGCGACTGTATACGTTTTATCGCCTGGATCAGCGATCATGCTTTCGTAGAAAAACACGAGTCCGAGCATCGTCAAAAGAGGGATCAACACTGTTAAGAGCAGCGTTTTTCTGTCTCTGAGCGAATCTGTCATTTCTTTTAAAAAGACGGTTTTCCACATTATGCATTCCCCCTTGCGAGCTTCGACATAAAGATGTAATTCAAGTCTTCACTTTGTTCCTGTGCATATAATTCTGGAAGCGTTCCTTTGTACACGAGCTCCCCTTGATGTATCATCATGACACTGTCACAAAGCAGGCTGACTTCTTCCATGATGTGGCTTGAAAATAGAATCGTTTTATTTTGCTGTTTCAACTGATGAATAAACTCTCTAAAAATATTACTCGATGTGATATCTAAACCTGTTGTCGGTTCGTCAAACAAAATAATGTCAGGGTCATGAATCAATGTTCTGGCAATCGCCACCTTTTGCTTCATCCCTCTTGAAAATCCTTTTACCTTGCGATCCATGTACTGCCTCATCCCGAATCGCTTTGCCAAATCCTCAATTCTTGCTTTGATTTCATGCTGATCTAAGCCATATAATTTCCCAAAGTATTCAAGGTTTTCACGAGCCGTCAAACGGTCATAAAGTCCCGTCTCGCCGCCAAATAAGACCCCAATTCGCTTCTTCACTTCAGTTGCTTCTTTGACTGTATCAAAGCCTGCAACATTGACTGTTCCATGAGTAGGCTCCAATAATGTCGCAACGGCGCGTAATAATGTGGTTTTCCCCGCACCATTTTCTCCTAAAATGCCGACGACTTCTCCTTCCTTCACGGAGAACGTCATATGTTTCATCGCCTTTACGACTTTTTTCTTATCTGTAAACCAGCAACTACAATCGCTGAGAGTAATCATTTGATTCGCCCCTTTCGACTATCTACGTCTATGATAGAAAAAATACCGCCTGTCTGACATAAAAATGTCGCGAAACGTCCTTTTTCTGTCTTGAAATGATCCATTTTAAAAAACAAATGGTAAAATAGACAAATAATAAGAAGAGTCATAGGTGATTTTTATGATAAAAGTAGGTCTTGTCGATGATTACCGAGTGGATTTAGAAAAGCTGCATGCCATTGTCGGCAGAATGGATGCCGTTGACATCGTTTTTGTGACGCAGTCAGCGGAGGATGCATATGAGAAGGTCAAACAGGGCGACATTGATCTATTGTTTGCAGACATTGAGATGCCTGGCATGTCAGGCTATGAATTAGCAGACCTTATTCACTCTCATGCACTGAATGTAGATGTTGTATTTGTGACAGGAAACAGTGGGTATGCTGTCCATGCCTTTGATTTGAATGTCCATGATTATATTATGAAGCCTTATCAAGCTGATCGAATCGCCAAATCCTTAGAGCGCTACATGTCCACCAAGCAGGAGAAAAGCATTCACGGACGGCTTCTCATCAAGCAGCAATCAGATATCCATGTACTGCAAAAAAAGGATGTCATCTTTGTTGAACGTACTGGCAGGTCGACGACCATTGTCACAACAACAGGAGATATTCAAACATACCAAACTCTCAACGAGTTAAAAGGTGATTTAGCTGAGAAAGACTTTATCCGCTCCCACCGCTCGTTTATCATCAATATTCATTACATCAAGAACTTTTCGGCGTATGCCAAAAATTCATTTATCGTGTCTTTTGAAGGGACTGATAAAAAAGCCATGATGACGAAGCAGCAATTAGAATATTTTAAGAAATACTACTTTTAAGGAGAACGAACGTGAACGCTTTCTATCTTGGATTTCGCATATATACGCTCATCTGGCTGGGTCTTGCAGTTCATGCTGCTGCTAACGCTGTTCTGCCTTTGTCATCAAGCATGGTGTGGCTTCTGACCTTTTGCATCTTGTGCCTTTACACCTTTTTCATTTACAAAAGGTTTTGGCTAGTTATGAGTGGTTACATGATATTAGGCGCTTTTGTGCTCATTACCTGCTCAGGCATTTCACTTTTTCTCACGCACGGAAATGGACTAAGCCATCTTTTAACTGTCATCATCATTTTGACAGCCGATCTCCTTTCCATCAAGATGATGCAAACGGAGCAACGATTAAATGGACGGCTTCAAGAGCTGATTCATGCTGAGTCGAGAACCAATGACTTGCTGCTTGAGCTGCGAAGTAAACACCATGAAACAGCTAGACATTTAAATGCCTTTTCCGCATCGAATGACGAGCATGAGATCAAAGATTTGATTCAGCAATACGTGAAACATTTCCCTTGGATCAAAGGGGAAAATGCTTATTTGGCCTCCACCCTTCATTCCTTTTTCCAGCGGGCTGAAAAAGAGGAGATTGCCCTTTCACTAGATCTTCAAGCACCCTTTTCTTCTCTTCCTTTTTCTAAAGCGGATCAGGTGAGTTTTACTGGCAACCTGCTTGATAACGCATTAGATGCCGCCATTGAAGCGAAGCAAGCTGGGAACGAAGGAAGCATCTCGGTCATGACTTCCATACGGAGCGGGCTCTTTTTGATTCATTGTGAAAACAGTACGAAGGGAATGGAAAAACACGTATTAGATCATCTGTTCAAAACGTTTGGCCGCTCGACAAAAGGCGGTGATCATCAAGGTATGGGTACTTATATCATTCATCAGCTTGTTGAAAAGGCAGACGGCACGCTTGATTTTACGTATCGTTCTCCAAACCTGAGGCTCGTGATCAAGATTCCTCTCACAATGGCATAAAAAATAAGGTGCTGCTTGGCACCTTATTTTTTATATTATGAAAAGATCTGATCGATTTCGTTGATTTCTTCTTTTGTTAACTGAACATCGTTTGTTTTCAAGTTTTGTAAGACTTGCTCGGCTCGTTTTGCACCAGGAATTATGGCATCAATGCCCTCCTGCGCCAATAGCCACGCCAGCGCTACATGAGCTGTTTCGGCATGTTTTGATTGCGCAATGGCCTTCAGCTTGTCTACTTTTTCGAGGTTTTGAAGGAAAGCATCGCCTTGGAAAAGCGGGTCCTTTGCTCGAATATCATCAAATGTCGCATCCTTTGTAAACTTCCCGGTCAACAGGCCTGACGCCAATGGAAAATAAGGGATAAAGGAAATCCCATGCTCCACGCAGTATGGGAGAAGGTCTTGTTCTGCCTGACGTTTTAGCAGAGAATACTCTGATTGAAGCACGTCTAAGTATCCATCTCGATTAAAGGTTTGAAGCTGTTCAAAATCAAGGTTTGATGCCCCAATTGCCCGGATTTTCCCCTCATCCTTCAATTCCTTTAAAGTACCTGCCACTTCATCCAGCGGCGTGCGGCCATCTGGGAAATGCATATAGTACAAATCAATATAATCGGTTTGGAGCCTCTTCAGGCTGTCTTCGACCTGCTGTCTTAAGAAATCTCGGCTATTATCCAGTTCAATTTGCCCGTTTACCTCTTTATGAGCCCCTTTTGTCGCAAGAACAAGTTCGTCTCTGCCGCCTCTTTTGGCAATGATCTCACCAATCAATTCTTCTGAACGGCCCAGCCCATAAATAAAAGCAGAATCTAAGAAATTGACACCATGATCAAGAGCTGTTTCTACTAGCTCCCGCCCTGCATCTTCACTCAGATTCGGGAATAAATTATGGCCACCTACTGCATTTGTTCCAAGCCCTATCGGATTCACCTGTAAATCAGTTCGTCCAAGCGTTACTTTTTTCAAAAGCTCATCTCCCTTATCTGCTTAATCATCCTTATTTTCCCATGAATCATTTTCAACATTCAAGTATTCTGCTCTCTGAAAATCAATCTGGAGGTGGACGCTTTGAAAGAAAAAAGTTTTGCGATGTGAATTCTAACACATCTTTTGAAATGAAAACTACCTCCACTTCAAGAATTTTATACAAAAAACATTTAAAACCCATGATAAATAGATAAATTAATTCTTATTAACTAGTATATTCTACTTATTAAATTCCGTTTTTTATAGGTATTTGTGTAAAAATCTATCAAAGATAGGGACTAAAACCTATTCCTCATCACGAATGAAATTCGATAGAATGAATAGTGCAAATCGTCATTAGGATATTTTCCCCTTTAACACCCGAATATACCATTCTATCTGTTTCTTTTTTCTCAGTCAGATAACGGGAAGAAAATGACGAAAGAAAAGCAAAGGAGCATCAACTGTGAATCTTAAAAAAATAAGTGCACTCCTCATGATTTCATTCGTGATGATCATCTCTGCAGCCTGCCAGAGCTCAGCAAAATCAACAAAGGCTGACCAAAAATCAACAAAAACAGCAGAGGTAAAAGTGAATAGCTACGAATATACGTTACCAGAAGACTCAACAACTACCTTGCGAGACAATGAATTGGTGTTAAAAGTCAACCTGACGATCACCAACAAAGGTGATAAAGCCCTTTCACTATATAACTCTGATTTCACCCTTTATCAGGACGATGCCAAAGTCTCTGATTTAAAATTCTACGGCAGTAAAGACCGCCTTGATCTTGGGTCATTGAACAAAGGGAAATCACTATCAGGAGCGCTTTATTTCCTAGTAGATAAAGGTAAAAAATATCAGTTCGTGTACCAAGATAGCATCAAGAAAAACAGCGATTCGATCGAAATTGAACTAGACGGCGAAAAGATACTAGATACAGCGAAAAAGCTAGATAACCCAGCAAAAGCGCTATCTGCTTATACAGATCTCATTGTTTTTGACAAAAAGAATGATCAATTCTCAGAATTAACAGGTGACAATCAATCAGATGTCGTTAATAAATATCACGAAATGTTCGTGAAAGACTTTAAGAGAAGTGCGGGCATATATGGAAACGAAGTCAGTGACCGCGATATTTTATCCATGTACAAACGCATGCAAAATACAATGAAGGATAAAGCGAAAGTGGAAACAAGTGTGAAAACCATCTCAGATGACGAAGCGAAGGTTGTCGCTCAAGTAACCGGTATTGATGCTTCTAACTTAAAAGACAAACTAGACAAACAAAGAGATGAGTTTTACAACGGCAAAATCCGTTCGAAAGAAGAATTGTATAAGAAAAGCTTGAATATGTACGCATCTGAGTTTGAAAAGCTTCCTCCAGTCTCAAGCCCTGCTGAGTATGAAGTGAAAATGAAACGTAACGGAGATGGTCAGTGGAAAATTGACCTCAATGATTATAATACAGAGCAATACATGAGTGGTTTTATTAAAACAAGATGATGAAAAAAAGACGCTGACTCCTTGAAAGGTGCCGCGTCTTTTTTCATGCTATGATACAGTCGTCTCTTGCTCTTCTTTGACCGCTTTTTCAATGTCTTTAAATCGGCTCGATACAGTGGACGCACTAATGCCATACTTTTTAGCAACTTGTGCTTGAGAAAGCGGGGCATCACTTGCAAGTGAATGAATATAATATTCGATTCCCGCAGCAAATGACGCCGCTTTACGGATCACAGGTGCTTTCTGATCACAGTAAGCTTTCCAAACCGTTAAAGCGCCATCTGTCAGGCTTTGGTCACCGTGCTCTTTCATCCCGTCTTCAATCAGCTTGGCTGTTTCCAGCTGAACATCACTAGCCCAGTCCATCCGATCTGCTGATAGTCCTACTGTACTTCCTTCTGTTTGAGCAGGCGCTTCTGTTTCTTCAACTTCTTGCTTCGCAAACATACACTTCAGCACTTCAGGGAAGACTTCTCTCATAAATGTACTATGTGCTCCTCCGTTTGCCTCATGTGCTTCAACGAGCTGGCGAACTTGAAGAAGAAGCGTATCAGTAAACTCTTTCGCAAACATCGTATATTGAATGAAAAACTCTGCTTTTTCTTCAAACTGAACAGGGAAACCTAGAACAAGACTACCTTTCTCTGGCAGCACAGTTTGATCCGGCTTCACATCAACTTCAACCTTCTCAGCTGTCACCATATTCTCAAAGTAAAGAGACTCGTCCGTTTTTTCATTTAATAAAAGCAAAGATGGCTCCATGTCTGTCCAAGATTCAACCACTTGTCTTGTTTTAGGACGGGTAATATCTTCTGCTTTTTTTGTCAGGAATTCTTGGAAGATGGTCTCTTTCTTATCTGTTAATGGGCGGAAGAAAATGCCCCATACACTCAAATGAAAGACTGAGATTTGTTGCGTTTCTTTATCCATATCTGCTAGGAAAGAAAACTCATTAATGAATTGATTGATCGCTCTCTGATGCTTAGAGAACGCATAATTCATTAAATCCTTTTGAACTTGTACAGCTTCCTTAAACACAAGCTCAGACGTTTGTTCTCCGCCTGACTTTTGACCACAGCAATGTTTATATTTTTTTCCGCTTCCGCATGGGCAGAGCGCATTTCGTTTAATTTTTCCCAAAATAAAACCTCCGACATTCTAGTCTAACCTCACTATTTTAACAAACGATTGCACAGGAGAGTTTTATTTTCAAGAAAAAAGAAAAATCAGAATGATCAGATAAATAACAAAGACGTCTAAAAGAGCAAGGCGGCTCATAGTCAAAAGCACTCTGTCTCTGTTTATTTTCTCCAATCATTCCAATAGATTTCCCTCAGCTCATCCCTTCGAATAGCTGCTTTGCTTCAAAATAAAAGATTTGCACGAACTTTTTCGTATTGACTCTGCCTGTTGACCCTGCAGATGAAGAAGTCTTCTGCATTTCTTTCATTCTTTGGCTGACATCAGTGAAATCAAAAAACTTCGACGCATAGTGCTCAAATTTAGGATTTGAAAAATCTGTGAGCCCAAGTGATGCGAAATGATTTAAGGAATGATGGATGGCTCGTCTAATTCGCTGCTCTGCTGCTTTCACTTCCCGCATTACTTCCACATCCGACGCACCACGACCAAGCTTTCGTTCCGCCGTTTTGATAAATAGCTGCTTTAATGGCGGAAAATTCACCTCATGAGAATTGGCTGTCTGCGTTTCATGTAAGTAGATCAAGATCTCTAGTAAATCCTTAGAGCCACTCTCTCCGACAATTCCTAATTCAGATAGGAGGAATTCCCCTGCCTCTTTCATCGTTCTTCGCTTTGATCCAGTACCTGTCTCATGAGAAAGCACTGGCTCTAATGGCAGCACATGCCGAAGAGAAGCTTGAATATCGTAAATTGATTTTTCGAGCTTGATCCGCTCCATGACCTTTCGAATGACACTGACAATCTCAATTCGATTGACGGGTTTATGAATATAATATTCAATTCCAAGTTCATAGGCTTCTGCCATCATCTCTTTTGCTTCTACTTGAGATATCATGATGACCTTTCCTTTGAATTCAGGGTGAATATGACGTATGGTTTGAATGCCGTCTCTAGCTGGCATTAAAAGATCAATCAGAAGGATGTCTACTTTTTTCAGGTTCAATGAATGCGCTTCTAATCCTATGCCGTCATCAGCTTCATCCACGACCTCTCCTAGATCCTCATCCTCAATGATCTGACCTAAAATCGAGCGTATTGCACGATCATCATCTGCAATGAAAAATCGCATACACTCACCCTCTCTGTATTAAATTTTTTATCGGAAGGACAAGCTGAAAAGCTGTTCCTTTCGTTTCTTTTTGCTCAATCTGGATTTGACCGTCCAGCTCTTGAACCAGCTCTCTCACATAGGATAAGCCAATCCCAGTTGACGGTGTTCCATATGCATCAAATTTTGAGGTATATCCAGGATCAAATACAATCTCTCTCAATTTCTCAGGAATACCCGGTCCATCATCCTCAACCCGAATCTCTATTTTATCATGACTCCCTTTTAATACGAGTGAGATGGCTCCATCATCCTTGATTGCTTCAACTGCATTTGCCATTAAATTATTAATCAGCGATAAGAAAATGAACACATGATACTCATGCAAGTGAATGCCTTTTATATCAGATGTAAAGGAAATGTTCTTCCCGAGAGATAGCGCATATTTCTCTTGAATGCGAATCACGATTTGAACAAGATCCTCTGCCCTCATATAATCTTGCATATTCTCCTTGGAAATTAGCTTTGAAAGCCCAGCGTAAATACGCTGATTGTCCTTTTTGACTTCATGTATTTCCCCTGCAAGCTTGAGCAGCTCCTGACTCACTTTCTTTCCTGCCTCATGTTCATTCAGCAGACGATAGAGCCGATAGGATTCTTGCGTTATGTGCTCTGTATGATTTAACGTTTTCTTTAAATGAACTGTTTCCTCATATAAATTTGAAATGACCATCATCATATGCTCATTTTGCTTCATGATTTGTTTCTCTCTTGATTGTGCCTCATACAGCCTCATCATATTAAAAAAGCTGATGACCACGAAGCTGTGAGCAAATGCAATGAGGATCATATCACTCAGCTTTGAGAAAGTCATGGTTGTATCAAACACTAAAAATTGTACAAACAGCTCAACAAAATCAGCAAGCAGTTCAATCATCAGTCCGATCAGCCCAATAAAAATGGAACGCTGCTTAAAACGTCCTGTACGGACAACAAAGAAAAGAAAAGCATAAGTAAAGTAAAAAAAGAAGCTCGGAAACTGCTGATAAAATGACAGAGCCAGATCAGCTTTTTGCTGAATAAGATCTAAACCTACCCGAAATAGGACAATGGCTGCGCCTGTTAAAAAACCTGGCAGCAATGGTCTTGATTTTCTTAAAAGTAATAAGCAAAAGAAAAACGCAGGTGCCCCAAAACTAATACGAAATGTTTCATTCACAGGATAAAACTTCAGCTCTCCCGCAAGCGGCACAATGACGATCATAAAAATCAAAATAAATGCGTCTTTTTTGACAAGCTGGTTTAAACTCAAATGACTGACATCCCTTCCCCTGTTTACATAGCCACAGTATACAAGGAGACTCTTTGCTTCACAATGAGCAAAAAAATTATTTTCACGGCTTCTTCTCTCTTCAAAATCATTTTTTATGACTATTCTCCGAGAAGGCATGGTGACCTTTCAGCTATTCTACATTTGGAGATTGTCTACAATAATGGGAATTGTTTAGACAATTGCATACGGACTGATTTTTATTTGTAAGTTTTTCTGTAGATTTTCGTCAGATTGTGTAGTTTCCAAGATAAATTGAATGAACAATTTTAGTGAAACTATATGTAAGCGTTTTCTGAATTTTCACTAAAAACCCTTTTTGTTGTTTCGCCGCCAAAGCCTTCATTTGAACATATATTTAGGTGTAAAGGAGTGGTACAAGCAGCGCATGACAAGTTCTTTGAAGATGTGTAACATGTTTTCGTGCCTATTTGATCGCATTTTTTGTCATCCGCCAATTCAATAGGGTACTTTTTGATTTTTGATTGGAGGAATCGTATGAAAACAGCAATTTCTAATAATACACAACACGCATGCCAGTCTTCTGTTGATCAATGGGCAGAAGAAATACGTCCGTATTACAAAAACGGGCAGAACGCTGGCTACATTCCAGCACTCGGAAAAGTAAATTCCTCTCAACTTGGTATCAGCGTGATAGGCCCAGATGGATCATCTGTACGTTTTGGTGATTGGGACGTTCCCTTTACCCTGCAAAGTATCTCAAAAGTCATCAGCTTTATAGCTGCCTGTTTAGGAAGAGGCGTTCCGTACGTCTTGGATCGGGTAGATGTAGAGCCAACTGGTGATGCATTTAATTCCATCTACCGCCTTGAGATGCATAAACCAGGGAAGCCCTTTAATCCAATGATTAATGCTGGAGCTATTACCGTATCCTCCATCCTTCCTGGAAAGACTTCTACAGAAAAGCTAGCATATATTTTCGATTTAATCGAAAACTTAATAGGTAAGCGTCCTTCTGTTAATGAAGAAGTTTATCAATCAGAATGGGCAACTGCACACCGCAACCGGGCACTTGCTTATTATTTAAAAGAAACCAATTACTTAGAATCAGATGTCGAGGACACGTTAGAAGTGTATTTAAAGCAATGTTCCATTGAGGTTACAACAGAGGACATCGCCTTGATTGGACTGATTATTTCAAGTGATGGCTACCATCCCTTTAAACAAGTCCAAGTCATCCCAAAAGATATCGCAAGACTAACAAAGGCATTGATGCTGACATGCGGCATGTACAATGCGTCTGGTAATTTTGCTGCTTTCGTAGGCGTTCCAGCCAAAAGTGGTGTGTCTGGAGGAATCATGGCTTGCGTTCCGCCAAGCGCAAGAAGAGAATTCCCATTTCAGACAGGCTGCGGTATCGGCATTTATGGTCCTGCCATTGACGATTGTGGAAATAGTATTACCGGTGTCATGATGCTGAAGAAACTCGCCAAAGAGTGGGATCTCAGTATTTTTTAAAGAGAACAGTGATGAAATCGAAGAGGTGATGTTATGAACGAAAAAGCTTTGCTATCTTATTTAACAACTACAAATGATTTTATTTGGACTTATCTAATCATTGCTCTGTTACTTGGAGTAGGGGTCTACTTCACATATAGATCACGCTTCCTGCAAGTCAGAATGCTGAAAGAAATGCTGCGTGTTCTAAAAGAAGGAAGAAAAGAAAAAGAGGGAATCTCACCGTTCCAAGCATTTGCCATCAGTATGGCAGCACGTGTCGGAACAGGGAATATCACAGGGATTGCCATCGCTATTGCGATCGGTGGACCTGGCGCAATCTTCTGGATGTGGATCGTAGCGATTATCGGTTCTGCTTCAAGCTTTGTTGAAAGTACACTAGCTCAGGTGTATAAAGTAAAAGATAAAACAGGATTCCGCGGTGGACCTGCTTATTACATGGAAAAAGGATTAAATAAGCGCTGGATGGGGATTTTATTTGCCATCCTGATCACGATCTCTTTTGGGATTGTCTTTAACGCCGTGCAATCAAATACAATCACCGTCGCTTTTAAAAACTCTTTTGGCCTAGATCGTTTAACTGTCGGAATCGTTATGGCTGTTATTTTTGCGTTCATTATTTTCAAAGGGATCAAAGCGATTGCAAAAGCATCTGAATATATTGTCGTTTTTCTTGCCGTTGCTTACATCGGGATTGCTTTCTTTGTGATTATCACAAATATCACTGAACTACCAGGTGTCATCAGTACGATTGTGAAGCACGCTTTCGGATTTGAACAGTTTGCCGGCGGTACATTAGGTGGAGCATTGTTACAAGGGATTAAACGCGGTCTCTTCTCAAACGAAGCCGGTATGGGTAGTGCCCCTAACGCAGCAGCAACTGCTGTCACGAGCCACCCCGTCAAACAAGGATTAATCCAAGCATTTGGTGTGTTAACAGATACGTTAATTATTTGTACAAGCACAGCCTTTCTTGTTCTGTTCTCTGATGCGTATAAAACAACCAATCTGGAAGGAATTGAGCTAACTCAGGCTTCATTAAGCCAGCACATTGGGCCTTGGGCTTCTGGATTCCTGGCGATCATGATTTTCTTATTCGCTTTTAGTACGTTAATTGGTAACTATTACTATGGTGAAACGAACATTGAGTTCTTGGGAGCGAATAAAATTTGGCTCAACATCTATCGTGTGGCTGTCATTGGCATGGTTCTTTTCGGAGCTGTTGCGACTGTTCCTCTCGTTTGGGGTCTAGCCGACTTATTCATGGGTCTCATGGTCATCGTCAACCTCATTGCCATTACCATGTTGTCCAAAGTCGCCTTTGCAGCACTGAAGGATTACATGAGACAGAAAAAAGAAGGCAAAGATCCTGTTTTCTATAAAAACGCTGTTCCAAACAATGAAGAGATTGAATGCTGGGACGACGAACCTGTTTCCTTGAAAAAGAATCAAATCGGATAAAACAAATAAGCTCTGGTCATATGATCAGAGCTTATTTCTTTATGTTAAAAATTCGAGTATGAGCTTATTCACGACATCTGGCTTTTCATGATTGATCCAATGGGTGGCATCATCGACAAAAATCAGCTGTCCATTTGGGCAAATTTTGATCGTTTCTTTTGCGAGCTTTCTGCTTAGAAACTTGTCCTCCATTCCCCAAATCATTCGGACAGGCACGAGAATTCGTTTGGAAATCGGTTTTTCAAAGCCGCCTTTTTTAATCGCTCTATACCAATTCAACATGGACGTAATGGCTCCAGGCTGCGTCCATGCCAACTTATAGCTTGAGACATCTTCTTTTGTAAACAAATGAGGTCTAGCAGATAGTCCAATGGCTTCATCCAGTCTTTGAAAGTGATTTTCTTGAAGGGCTGCCTCTGGTACATTTGGAAGCTGAAAGAATGCGATATAAGAGCTCTTCTTCCACTGCGGCGGATAAAACGGAAGGACCTTCATCATCACACGAGGATGCGGCATGTTGACGATGATTAATTTTTCTACATATTGAGAACGGGTTGAAGCAAGATGCCAAGCAACAGCTCCGCCCCAATCATGTCCGCCGACAATAGCCTTTTGATTTGGGCTCAGCGCCTTAATTAATCCCACGATATCATCTCTTAATTTGTCTAAGACGTATGATTCGACTCCTTCTGGTTTGTCACTCAGATGGTATCCCCTTTGATCAGGAACAACGACACGATACCCTGCCTCAGCCAGGGGGCGGATTTGATTTTTCCAACCATACCAAAACTCAGGAAATCCATGCAGCAGAACCAGCAGTGGGCCATCTTCAGGACCAGCCATTGCTGTATGGAGCTTTATGCCGTTTGTTTGAATATATTGAAACTCAATTTGATCCATTCCTTTTCCACCCTTTCCCCATGTCTTATCATTCTTCCAACATAGCATATTTTCCATTTTTCAGAAAATAAAAACACTCACAAAAAAACCTTCACAAGGGTGAAGGTCTCAGATTGTTGACAAAGGGCTAAAATGAACTTGATTTTAGCCCTTTGTCTTCTTTTCAGCGTGATAGAAAACCTTTGAAGTCTAGGAAGGACGAGTACTGGCGCGGAGCGAATTTCACATTCGTGAGCACCAGCACGCAGGACTGACACCGAATGCGAGGGTTTGTCTACACGCTGAAACCTTCACAAGAGTGAAGGTCTTTATTTATTTCATATAATTCAGCACCCATATCAGACCATTCTTCCGATCTTGTACTTGTCCATGAAGTGCGCCAAAGAACGTATCCTGTAATTCTACAAGGACATCTCCATCAGCTTCAAGCGCCTCGTATACAGCCTTTAACTCTTCCTCATTGTCAAACTGCATGATCAATCGAAGATTCTCCGGTTTTGGTGTGCGACCAAATGTATCTGAAAAGTGGAGCAGTGATTCTCCAAGGTGCAGCTCAGCATGCAATACACGGTCTTGATGTTCATTTAAGATACGAATATCTCCGCCAAAAATTCCTTGATAATATTGAAGAGATTCTTTGACATCTTCTACGACAATATAAGGACTAACGCTGATCATTTCCCTCATCCTCCTCTTGTTCCGTTCATTATCTCTTATATAGCTTATCCCAAATCGTATGAAAAAAGGCACAAATCGTCAACGGATTTGCACCTTTTTCTTAAGCAGATTTCGCTAATTCACTGTGTTTGTTAGAATACGCTGCGTACATGACGACACCGATAATCAGCCAAACCCCGAAGTACAGCCATGTCCGGCCTGGTAAATTGAGCATCAGAAACACACAACAGCCCATCGAGATAATTGGCAAAACCGGTACAAACGGAACCCGGAATCCCCTTTCCAGCTGTTTATGTGTCTTTCTCAAAATGAGTACGGATAAACTCACCATCGCAAACGTTAATAATGCACCGATATTGGCTAGGTTGGACAGATCCTTCAAATCAATAAACCCTGAAATAACAGCTGTCATTCCGCCAATCACCCATATACTTGCAACAGGTGTATCACTTTTGTTTGTTTTTGAAAACACTTTAGGCAAAAGCCCGTCCCGCCCCATCGCAAAAGCAATTCGAGTTGCCGCATAATTATTGGCGAAAATCACAGCCATCAATCCAATCACAGCACCGACAGAAATAATACCAGCCACGCTATGTTGATGGACACTTTGCAGTACATAAGACATTGCCTCTGTCACATTCAACTTCGTATAGTGCACCATGCCTGTCATGACCAAACAAACGACAATATAAATGATCGTACAAATGAGCAATGAACCAATAATGCCAATTGGCAGGTTCCGCTGTGGATTTTTCACCTCTTCTGCAGAAGCCGAAATGGCATCGAATCCTAAAAAGGCAAAAAACACAGCAGCGGCTCCAGCAATAATCCCTTCCGTACCAAACGGCATGAACGGCTGCCAATTGGCTGGCTCTACATAAAAACCACCTACTACAATGAAAAGAACAATAATGCCAAGTTTCACAAACACCATGATATTATTGAATTTTTTACTTTCTTTCGTTCCTCTAGATAGGATCCACGCAATGAGTAAAGCAATGATAATTGCTGGCAAATTCATATATCCGCCTTGTTCTGGACCAGCTAAAAATTGATGTGGAATTGAGATTCCAAACCCCTCCAGCAGGCTGTTAAAATAACTCGACCAGCCACTCGCTACAGCTGAAGCAGTCAGCATATAAACAGATAATAACGTCCATCCCATGAGATGACCTACGAGTTCACCCATTGTGGTATATGAATAAATGTACGCACTGCCGAACACAGGCAGCGCGGAAGCCATTTCTGCATAACAAAGTGCTGCTAAACTGCACACAATCGCTGCGATCGCAAAGGAGAAAATAACAGCCGGTCCTGCATCCTTAGCTGCTGTAATTCCGGTTAACACCATGACCCCCGTCCCAATCACAGCCCCTATGCCAAGGAGCGTGAGATCGAGCCCGCCCAGTGTTTTCTTTACCTTTTGCTGTCTGCTCTGTTCTAACAAATCGTGAATGTGTTTCTTACGAAGTATATGTCGCAAACCCTTTCCCTCCAAAACGTTAGAAAAACAAAAAAATCATTCAAATTTCATTATAGCAGAATAGGTCCTACGCATTCACAACCAATTCACGTAAATCTTTCTTCATGATTTTACCAAGTTTATTTTTTGGCAGATCCTGCGTGAAATGAATGGAAGGCACTTTGTAATCTGCTAAACGTTCCTTGCAGTAATTCAACACATCTTCTTCGCAGAAATCGACAGATTCGTCTTTTACGATATACGCACTTGGTACTTCACCATATAAGTCATCTGGTACCCCAATGACAGCAGATTCAATTACACCTGGAATTTGATCAATGACCTCTTCCACTTGGTCAGGATAAATATTATCCCCACCGTATAGAATCACATCTTTGTATCTCCCTGTGATGTAAAGAAAACCGTCTTCATCCAGATAGCCTGCATCCCCCATATGGAACCAGCCATCTTTGAGCACTTTCTCTGTCGCTTCAGGTTGATGATAGTAGCCTAAGAAATAAAATGGGCTTCTCATGACGACCTCGCCAATTTCTCCAGCTGGCACCGCCTCCTCTGTCTCAGGATGCACGATTTTGACTTCTACATCCGGATCCACTTTACCAGCAGAGCCCATTTTATCCTCGCCCATCGCTGGATGCCACGCACTCACAACCCACGCTTCCGTACTTCCATAGCCATGCATCATCTGAATGCCTACTTCTTTGTAATCTTTAATTAAGCGTACCGGTACCTTCGTACCGCCAGAAATTGCAATTTCAAAAGATGAGAGATCGTAAGAACCGCGCTTCATTTCTTCTAGCATGTACGTGTAAGCTGATGGGAAAGCCATCATAAACGTAATTCTTTCTTTCTCAATTGTTTCTAAAATGCGTTTCGGCGTTGCATCATGTAAGAAGACTAACGTATACCCTTCAATTGCAGCTGCAATCAGGTGATTAATTGAACTCATATGATACAGCGGATGACTTGCCAAGTATCGTTTTCCTTTCAGATCAAATCCTCGGTTCCCTTGTCTTGTTAAAAATTGATAGATTCGCCCATGTCCGACCATACAACCTTTTGGATTGCCTGTTGTACCTGAAGTGAATAAAATCATGGCCAAATCCTCTTCTGATACCTCTTCAGCAAGATCACTTCCATCATTAGACGCCAATATGTCTTCAAACAGCTGTGTTGTTTTCGCATTGACACCAGATTCCACCATGAGACAATCTTCTAAAGACACATTCACTGCCGCAATGATGTCACGGAATTCACGGTCAAAAAATAAAGCCTTTGGCTCTGCTTTTTTCAAGATACCTTCTAGCTCAAAAGAGGTAAGCTGCCAGCTAAGCGGTACGGCGACTGCACCTGCTTTAATGGCTGCCAGCATAATCGTAGAAAAGTGATGATGGTTTTGACAAATAAAGCACACCCGGTCACCTTTTCGAATTCCTTTACGGTGTAAGTAATGTGCCAGCTGATCAATGCGTTTTGCATATTCTTCAAATGTATAAGACACACCTCCGCCAGTTACCGCTTCAATTTGTGAAGAGCGTTCCATTCTGTCGTTTAGTAATGCCTGTAAAGTATTCAATATCTTCATCTCCAAACGTTTGATGTCCAATAGCCAATTTCCAGTGAATTGGATTGGCAGATTTTATCTCATTCACATTCTAAAATAAAAAGAGGTGAAAGTAAAATCATTTCATTTTGGAATTGTTCCTTTTATTAATTGATAATATAGGTAATTTTATAGCCGTCTTCCATTTTGGTTTAAATGATGATGCTTATTATGATAAGATAGACCTAGTAATTGATCGGAAAATGCGAATGCAATAGGAAAAGAGGTATGGAGAATGCAACATTTCGAGCTAGAGGCAAGTTTGTTAGACCATGCACTGACAAAGTATTTAAAGGCGACGAAACGAATAGATGAAGAGAATATCCCGAAAAACGTCACGAATGTAAAAGGGTTTATTTTACGCATCATCTACCGCCATCAATCATGTACTGTGAAAAATATTCTGCAGGAAGTTTCATTATCTCCCTCCGCAACAACAACCGCTCTCAATCACTTAGAAGATGAAGGGCTGATTATCCGCTCTAGAAATAACAATGACCGCCGTACGGTATGGATTACACTCTCTGAATCAGGTGAACAAATCGCCAGACAAATGATCGACAATCGTCAGCTGCTTGTCAATCAACTGTTCAATCACCTATCAGAAGAAGATAAAAAAACATTTTTTGAATTAATCGAAAAAATGATGGACGAGCGCACATTAAAGGCTTAGGAATTATCCTAAGCCTCAGATTTTTGACAAAGGGCTAAAATGAACTTTATTTTAGCCCTTTGTTTTCTTTTAGCGTGATAGAAAACCTTTGCAGTCTAGGAAGGACGCGTACTGGCGCGGAGTGAATGTGACATTAATGAGCACCAGCACGCAGGACTGAACCGAATGCGAGGGTTCATGCATGTAAATAGGGATGCTGTTCCATAAGGGAAATAAAATAACCCGCCGATTGATTCGACAGGCTGTTTATTCAAATCTGTGTAACGCGTTACACAGCTATTTATCTTCGACAAACACCAAATCATACTGAGTAGAGGTCTCCCCACCCTCCATCATGTTCCCTTCCTGTATAAAATAAGGGCACATTCCTGGACTTTGTGCTTCTTCAAATTGTTCAAACACTTGCTCAATATAGCCAGGTAGCAGCAAAACCAACATTTTATTTGAATGAGACACGAATTCATACGAGTGAACGGTATTCGGAGGAATATAGGCAAAATCCCCCGGCATCAAGCAAATATTTTCTCCGTTTAACTGAAGATTTATTCTGCCTTCAACACAATAAAGTGCTTCTGTATGCATTTCATGATAATGCGAACGTAACCCTTTTCCCTTTGTCCCTTCAATCACAAAATAACTAAATCCATCTCCTGTTGTTTCCGTTGTCGCAATCAGCTCATGAAGCTGACCTTCGACCATGTATTGCTTTCCTTCACCAGCCTCCAGCACATATGGCTGCACTGCGCGCGGGAGCTGACTATGAAACAAAACAGCTGGCTTGGTTGTATTGGATAGCTCCCTAATGCCGTGCATCAACATGATATCGCTTTCTTTTTCAGCCTGATGAAAGCTGTCTGCATCAAATGGGTGATCAGTCATCGGCCATTCATTCTGCAACAGCCTCTTTCCGATTTGCTGATAGACATCTGTCATTTGCCCGCCCAGTGTATAAGAAATAAACCTTGTTTTGTGACTATGCATTCTATAGCCATGAATTGTTTTGGGCGGAATATGAATATAATCGCAGGCCGTCACCATATACTTTTTACCGTCCAGTATCACTTCCAGCTTCCCTTCCAGCACAAAGATGGTTTCAAATAGCGTCTCATGACAATGCAGCGGAAAGTAAGCACCTTTCCCACCTGTGATTAAGACAAGCTCAAACAGTTGATTTGTTTGATTTGCTTCTGCCAACACATGTACAAGCTGATTTTCCAAACCATACAGCTCCCCCGAACCGGACACGGTATAAAAAGAGGTATCTTCGGATTGCTTGATCGATTGTGGTTGCTCCGACATCCCATCACTCCTCATGACTAATTGACTATCTTTATTATATAGACCAATTGATATAATAGATAGGCAATATGCGAGAGATTTTACTCTTCTCGCATAAATAAGTGTCTAAGGTAACATTTTACGTGCTCTAAAGGTGTCGTTTGCTTTAATGCAGTAGTCATTGATAATCCGCCGATGACCATTGAATGAAGGAGAGATGCCCGCTCATCCGCTTTTATTTCATCATATCCGCTATTCATCAGCTTTTCTTTGACAAGCTCTTGCCAGCGGATCATTTCTTGTTTGCATGCAGCATGAAGTTTTGTATGTTCAGGTTTTGACTCAGCCGCCAGTAAGACAATCGGTATCCCTCTTTCACTTTCTTGCTCCATAAAACCCCGAATAATATTTGTCATAAAATGATCGACGGCGACATATGGGTCATCAGAATAGGCAAAGCTTGCTTCAATTTGATCGATGACCCTTTGACTAATATATTCAACGGCTGCTATGGCTAGCTCTTCTTTTCCATTTGGAAAGTAATAATAAAGAGATCCTTTCGGCGTGCCGCTCTCTCGAATGATTTGATTCAACCCTGTCGCATGATACCCCTGTTTACGTAAAAGAAGTGCGGCCGTTTGAATGATTTTGTCCTTCGTACTCACGTGTGACACTCCTTTCCTCCATAGACCAACGTCGATGCCATTGTATTATTGATTCAGTAATGGATGCGTTCCTTTCCATAATGAGGATGATTCTATTTCTGACGCCAGTCTGAGCAGCCAGTCCTCTTTTCCTTTCGGTGCTGTCACCTGTACGCCTAAAGGCATGCCTGCTTCTGTGAGATGAACTGGCACACTCATAGATGGCTGGCCGGTTAGGTTAGCCAACTGTGTAAATGGTGTGTAGGTCAAACTCTTGAGGAACATTTCATAAATCAGATCCTGCTGTGCTTGCATTGAAAGGGATGACACACGTAACAATGCAGCCATTTCTTGATCGTTATGCATCAGCTCGCCAACCTTTGGAGCCGAATAGGCAGTAGCTGGGGTCACATATAGATCGTAGGTTTGATGAAATGCGACCATTTTTGCAGCGGCCATATCCCATGCATCAAGACTTTCTGTATAAGCAGCAGCTGTCACATTTTTTCCTGCTTCCGCCAGTACCCATGCCACAATATCTGTCTCCTCAGGCTTCACCGGACGCCCGAATGAACGAGCCAGAGAGGTAAATAAGGCAGACATTTCACCGCTGTTCATGACATAATATTGCTGCATCAGATGGACACCATCAATGTCCGGCTTCGCTTCCTCTATTTGATGCCCTTGTTCACTCAGCCATTTCACTGTGTTCAAGACTGCCTGCTTTGCTTCCTCACTCACCTTCGTGCCTACTGGAGAGTCTACACTGTAAGCAATTCGCATCGAAGAGGTTCGTTTCACTAAATCCTCCTGATAGCTACCGTCATATAATGGCGTTTGGAACGCAGCCTCTGGCTGAATGACTTGAAGCAAATCAAGCAGGGCTGCACTGTCTCGAACTGTTTTTGTGAGCGTAAAGTCAATGGAAGCTCCTTGCCACTGCCTTCCTGCACCCGGGCCGACCGGTGTTCTCCCCCTTGTTGGCTTGAGTCCAAATAAACCAGTAAAGGATGCCGGAATCCGAATAGACCCTCCGCCATCACTCGCTCCACCCGCCGGTACGATGCCGCTTGCCACAGCTGCTGCCGTCCCGCCGCTTGAACCGCCCGGAGAATAGTCAGCATTCCAAGGGTTTCTCGTCGGACCATATAAAAAGGGTTCTGTCACATTTCGCAATCCGAATTCAGGTGTGTTCGTATGACCGATCATGAGGAGCCCAGCCTGCTTCAATCGACGGACAAAGTGGGAATCTGTTTGCGCCTTTACATCCTTTAACAGCAAAGCACCCGCCGTCAAAGGTTCATGTTCCAGCCCCTGCGATATATTTTTCAACACAAACGGAACACCAGCAAACGGCTGATCCGCATCTAGTGACTTCATGTCTTTGAACACTTGATCTCGCCTTGTCTGAATCACCGCATTTAGTACTGGATTCACTTCTTCCAATCTAGTAAATGCAGCTTGTACAAGCTCTTTGGGCGTGACCTGCTTTTTCTGCACAAGTGACGCCAGTCCCGTCGCATCATACGTCATATACTCTTTTACATTCATCGGCATGTCCTTCTTTCTCATATTATGATCTCTCTATTGTCTACTAGAATTCTATGAAATTCAATTTCGGGATACGTGTGAAAAAAACTTTCTTTCCAGACTATGATTCTTCTAACCATCCATCTTATTTCTCCGATATAATAAAGAAAAAAAGACGGAGGTCACCTCATATGCAAGGAGCCATTGCCTTGAAAAAGAAAATCGTCGTGGTCATCGCGTTTCTTCTTGCTTTGACAACTGCTTTGCCCTTCCATTCGCAGGCAGCTGCACCACCAAAAGAAACAGATGTCATCATCGTCTATAAAAATCAAAAAGGAAAACAGACGGCTATTCAAGAAAGTGAAAAAGTGAACGCTCAATACATACATCTTCCAGCTGTAGCAGTGACAGCAGATGAGCAAGCTGTCACCTCACTTAAAAAAGACCCGAACATCGCTTATGTTTCAAAAAACGTTAGGGTCAAACTCGCTGCTACTACCGTAAAAAAAACGGCTGCTGCTACTGGTCAGGATGCTTTGGTACAAAAATCTTATAACTTGCAGAAGCTCAATGTAAAGCAAGCAATCAAAGAAGGCGTGACAGGGAAAAATGTGAAAGTAGCCGTTCTCGATACTGGTATTTTCCCACATGAAGATTTAAAGGTAGCCGGCGGTAAATCATTCGTCGATTACACGTCTTCTTACAAAGATGATGAAGGACATGGAACACATGTCGCCGGTACAATTGGGGCGCTCAATAATGATTACGGTACGGTCGGCGTCGCTTCTGGTGTGAAGCTGTATGCTGTAAAAGTATTAGATAAAAAAGGAGAGGGCGACTTATACAGTCTGCTCCGAGGCATTGATTGGGCGATTAGCAATAAGATGGACATCATCAACCTAAGTCTAGCTTTTGAAGATAACATTCCGATTTTACGTTCAGCAGTTGATGAAGCATACAAAAAAGGACTGCTGGTCGTTGCTGCAAGTGGAAATGATGGAAAGAAGAATGGGATTAGCTATCCTGCCGCATACAATAGCGTCATTGCTGTTTCCGCAACGACTGACAAAGACAAACTCGCCTCCATCTCTAATACGGGGAAAGGAATTGAATTTTCCGCTCCCGGCGAGAACGTCATCAGTACCTATTTGAAAAATGAATATTGGTATGCCACGGGTACATCACAAGCGGCACCGCATGTCACAGGGATGCTGGCGCTGTTAAAACAGCTACATCCTAAGAAAACAAATGTTCAGCTCCGCACTTTATTGCGCAGCTATACAGTCGATCTCGGCGCAAAAGGAAAAGATTCACAATTCGGCTATGGCCGCGTGCAATATGTGCCGCAGTCAACCTTTTTAAAGGCTGCGACAAGCGCAGTCAAGACAGCCGAAACATCTAAAAAACAGACAGATGTTGATCAAGCCAAAACGAAAATTGGCAGACTCACTGCCAGCAAGCAAAAAACCGCACTCACTGACCGAGTCAAAAAAGTCCAAACAGCCATTGATATTCGTGACGCACGAGCGAAGGTCAAATCAGCTGAAAAAAGTAAAACCCAAGGCTCGATTAAAAGTGCCCAAACGGCCATTAAAAAGCTATCCAAAGGCAAAGAAAAAACAAGCCTGCAAAACCGGCTCGACAAAGTCAAAAAACAAGTCGACTATCAAAAGAAAGTGACAGATGCCAAACAAAAAGTCAAAAAAGCCGAAGCCAAACGAACAAAGAAAACAAAAGCAACCGCTCAAAGTGCGGTCAAACAACTAAAAGCATCTAAAACAAAAACTGATTTACAAAAACGACTAAACCGGATCAAGGTTTGATAAAAAAACGATTCCTTTCAGCAAGGAATCGTTTTTTCTATTTCAACATCTTCTGAAACAGGGTGTGATGATATTTCCCTTTCGCATCCAGCCTCACTTGATCGAGGATGTGCGCTATCGAATGGATGACATCACGGAGTGTTCGATGAACCGAGCCCTGCTCAAAGGAAGCTAAACTCTCCGGCAGTTCATCTTCATCCAAAACAAAGAAATCACCATTCGGAAGAACGAGTAGATCAATCAATAAATCTTCAAAAACAACCGCCCGTTCTTCAAACCATGTATGTCTGACGATATTCACATAAGAGCCAAGTTCATTGCCTTGATCATCTCGCCAAAAATAGACATTGTAAGGCCGGTCCGTCCAATAATAGGCGGTCGTATAACTCCCTTTTGGAATCGTGACAGTGCCATCACCAGCAACCATTGTAAATGGTTCTTGAATTTTATGAAACAACACGACTTGCTGCTCCTGTGCGTCTAACAGCTGACACGTATGTTCCACAACCTGATCATCGTATTTGATTTTTCTCTCGATTACGTCATCCCAAGAATTTGCATATAGCGGAAACAATCGGTCACAACCCCTTCTACATCTACTTCTTATTCTAGTATACACTGCTTTCTTTTGAAGAAATAAAGGTTCACTGCTGCTGCCTATGGAAGACATATGGTGAGATGAAAACAAATGAACGGAATCACAATCATCGAAACCGTAGCAGAACTCGGACAAATCATCTTGGTTTTTTGTGGTTATGCCCTTTACTGGCGGCTTGTGAAAACGAAAAGAGATCGAAAGCTAACCCCTTATGAACATGTGTTGAAATTCTTTGTCATGTTCGGGTTAATCTCTTGGTGCTTTTCATATATGGCACTGAACGTATGGGTGTCATGAGAAAAAGGAAGAGTCCCGTCCATGCAGGACATACTCTTCCTCTTCTTATTCGGTGTATATTATGAGCCAGCCGGCTGTTCTTTTTTGATCACATACTGATAGCTCTTCACATGCGTCCCATTTTGATTCACAAATTCTTTATCAAGTGCCCGTTCAAAGCCCATTCTTTCATATAAACGAATGGCGGCCTGCATTTTATCCGATGTATGAAGATACAGGACGTTCTCGCCCCACGATTGCGTCAGTTCTATACTTTTACGCAACAATGACTCTGCAATGCCTTTTCCTCTCACATCAGGATCTACCCCTAAAAACCGGACAATCGCTGAAGTAATGCCCATCTCCGGCTTGTCATATGCTTGTTCTGATGATCGGAACATTTGAAGGGTCCCCACGACCTTGCCCTCAAGCTCGGCCACAAGCATCAACTCCATGTTTGGGTTATCTACAGCCGCCCGCAGTGCTGCAGAATAATTTTGCCAGCCTTCCTCTGTAAATTGAGGCTCATACTGTGCGTATGATTTGATCAGCACATGTGTGATCGCCTCATGATCTTCACTCACCGCTTGACGAATGATCAACTCTTGCTGCTCCATGCCAGCACCTCCTGTTTGTCTATGAATGGATATACGTATCATGCAATCACTGCATGCCGATGATCTGATTCTTTTCTCTACTCATTCAATGTAAAGAGTCTCCTTCGAAAGATCAATGATTTTGCACGAAAACTTCTTTGAAAATTTTGATTGAAATGGAAAGCTTGATTCATTATGCTGATTTGAGGACATATACGAGGAGTGGCATCATATGAATTCTTTATCTTATCCCCAAGAATCGAAAAAAAATCGATTCCTCCTTGCCGCGCTTCTTGGCTCTTTAACAGCCCTTGCACCACTGGCAATGGATATGTATTTACCTGCTTTACCTAATATCGCCCGTGACTTTGAAGCAAGCACGGCGCTGTCTCAGTTAAGTCTCATGGCTTGTTTGATTGGACTTGCGCTTGGACAGCTCATTGCAGGTCCAATCAGTGATACAGTCGGCAGAAGAAAGCCGCTCATGATTGGATTGATCATTTTTATTGCGGCCTCTCTTTTATGTACAGTGGTCACATCAATTTGGACATTCATTCTTTTAAGGCTGATTCAAGGACTTGCTGGTTCAGCAGGCATTGTTATTGCACGAGCCATCGTGAGAGATCATTATGAAGGCTCAGAAATGACGAAATTCTTTGCTTTGCTCATGCTAGTCAACGGAGTGGCTCCAGCAGCGGCACCGATCGTGGGCGGACAAATGTTACGGTTCACGACGTGGCAGGGTGTGTTTGTTCTGCTAGGAATCCTCGGGGCGCTCATGCTCCTAAGATCGATGTTTTCATTGAAAGAAAGCTTACCTGTGGAACGCAGACAGACTGGGGGCTTCAAACAGATCCTAGGTGCGATGAAAATTCTAGCGAGCGATCGACTCTTTGTCGGATATGCTCTCTCACAAGGACTTGTCTTCGCCGCCATGTTTGCGTATATCTCTGGATCACCGTTTGTATTGCAGGAGATTTTCAACCTTTCTCCGCAAGGCTTCAGTGCTGCCTTTGCGGTGAATAGTCTTGGCATCATCACAGCCGGACAAGTATTTGCCCGCGTTGCTGCGAAAATTGGTGAGGAGAAAGTCCTTCGCATCGGGCTGCTGACAGCTGCTTTAGGGGGAGTCACCTTGTGTGTGATGATCTCTATTGATGCAGGGCTTTATGGCATCCTCATCCCGCTCTTTTTTGTGGTCTCAAGCGTTGGGATTGTCGGCACGTCTGCTCCTTCTCTTGCGATGCAGCATCACGGTGCACATGCTGGAAGTGCCGCTGCCCTCATCGGTGTGGCACAAATGCTTCTTGGCGCATGCATGACACCCCTTGTCGGCTTAGCTGGAAGCCAAACAGCCTTTCCAATGGGGCTGATTATTATGCTCTGTGACCTTGGCGCACTCTGCTGTTATTTTTTCTTTGTTGCCAGAGCGAAAAAAAGACCCGCATAAACGGGTCTTTCATTTATGGCTTGCTCCAATTGATCGTGCGAAACACATTGTACTGGTCATTATTTTGATATGTATCTAGGTCAAAGCCTGAAAGTCCAAAACCAATTGCCATGACAATTCCTCCGGCAACGGTGAAGATGATCCCCCATTTGATGCATTGCTTTTTTAAATCATTCACGTTCATACTCTCACAACCTTCTTTTTAAACATTCCCATGAATGCCTTAGTGGTTTGAACAGTCCCTTGCACAAATAGCTTAGTCAAATACGCCGTGGCTATGCCACTTAATAATCCGACACCTAATAGAAGAATACCAACTCCGATCTGCGTCACCACCACATGCAAACCGTCTTGAAAAATAAACGGTGAACCAATGATGCTCCAAAAACCGCCGAGCAGACCAACTAGCGTCATTGTACCTGTCACGAGTGGAATGCACCAAATCACCATATACACAGAAAGAAACAGCAGGAAGACTGTTGCTAGAATACTGCCCCATAACGGAAAGCCTAAAATGAGGATGGAGAGTCTTGTGGCTTTTTCTCCAAACGTCGGCACCTGAATGGTTTTGATTCCTTGTTCCTTCAGAATCCCTTCAGCAATAATGGCAGGCTGACCGACTTGATGAACTGCTTCCTGTTCACTGTAGCCATCTTCCTGATAATCCTCGATCATTTCATCGTAATACTCGATGAACCGACCACTTTCTTTTTCGCCCAAACGATGCAGGTGCTTCTCCAAGCTGGCTAAAAATTCTTTTTTATTCATTGCTCTGTCCTCCAGAAATAAAGTCGTAAATCGCCATCACTTGATCCCATTCCGCTAAGAACTGCGCCATATGCTCCCGGCCGCTTTTTGTCATCCGGTAGTATTTTCTTAATCGACTGTTATGTTCCTGTGAATAGGTCTCCACATAATTGTTTTGCTCTAACCGCTTTAATATCGGATATAATGTCGATTCTGAAATCTCAATACAATGGGACATATCTTTAATCATTTGATAACCATAGGAATCGCCTTTCTTTAATACCGCCAGTACACAGAATTCCAGTAATCCTTTTTTTAGTTGTGCATTCATGTTTACAACTCCTAACTATTTATACTATACAATACATAGTATAATGTGACAAGAGGTATCTTTTGCAACTTTTCACTCTCAACGTCCCTATAAATATTCATACAGGAAGTTTCTCTTTCTTCAAGGCTTCACCTGATCAAGATAAATCTAGCGTGTGTCTATTGTAGACAACAAACATACACAGGAACGAATATCATAGGAAACAACTCATTTAATCTCTTTATTTTAAAGGGATAAGCTGAATTTTATGGAATTAAGAAGTTTATTCACAATGGCTTATCCTTATGAACTTCATACTAAGTTTTACGAACACTCAACTCGAATTAAAGTGATGAGAACGGCTGAAAGTGGCTAGTTCTTTTCAACCCAACCAATACCGAATAATGGTAAACCTTAAAAAACGAGGAGCTGATGACCTTGAAAAAAATGTGGAGTAATTACCTCACGTTAGTTATTACATTAACTTTATGTTATATCGTGTATTTGTTCATCTTCAAACAACCTTTTACCATTACACCCATCATCCTGTTTGTGGTGGGAGCCGCCATTGCTGAGTGTATACGTTTTTTCGTTCTGAAAAGTAACGAGAAGAAAGATGATACCTTGAAAAAATAGTCCCTTAAACATAAGATCACTCAACATATGAAAAGACACCGCCACTTTATAGTGGAGGTGTCTTTTTTTACTTTTTATATATTCACAAATCCTTCTCCAAACACATCACGCACGTCATGGACAACAACGAATGCGTCTCGATCAATTTTCTTAATGATTTTCTTTAAACGCATAAGCTCCTGTTTTTGAATGA
This sequence comes from Bacillus sp. FSL K6-3176, assembly GCF_038003325.1. Classification (NCBI taxonomy): domain Bacteria; kingdom Bacillati; phylum Bacillota; class Bacilli; order Caryophanales; family Bacillaceae; genus Bacillus; species Bacillus sp. FSL K6-3176. The sequence continues at coordinate 264,113 of NZ_JBBOOX010000001.1, read as the reverse complement.
CCGCATAGAGAATTTCCTTCGATTCCTTCGAATAATGACCGCGACCGTTTAAAATGGTCACGCCTCGATCCAAGGTATGATTGATTTCTTCGGCAATATCATCTTTGCATGAAGAAATAATCGTCACTGCTTTTTTCGTGTTAAGCCCTTCTATGACGAAATCCATCACCTTAGTCGCCACATACAGCATCACAATCGTAAACATTAATTTTTCCGCACCAATAATAAAGTAAGAAGCAAAAACAACGATCAGATCAAAGAACAAGATGGCGTAGCTCACGTTCCAGTCTAGATACTTATTCGCAATTCGGCCAAGAATGGCAGATCCCGCTGTTGTACCGCCCGCTCTTAAAACAAGACCAATGCCAATACCAATGATGATCCCTGCGAAAATAGAACCAATGATCAATTCATGGACATTCACCACCCATGTAGTGGTCAAATGTAAAAATAGAGAGTTACTTGCGACAGCTACCACTGTGTAGATCGTGGTCTTCTTGTCCAAGTATTTATACCCCACAAGTAATAAAATCGCATTCAACACAAGGTTTGTCAGCCATGGCGCAATCTCAAACATATAGTAGAAAATGATGGACAGCCCCGTTACGCCACCTTCACCAAACTCAAGTGGAATGACAAACATGTTCACAGCTGCAGCAAATAAAAAAGAACCAACGAGAATCATTGCAATATCTTTTACACATTTTTTCAATTTCTTCTTTCCTCCTTTTTTAAGCATATAAAAAACCCTCTTTCTGCACGAAAGAAGACAGTCGTTGGACAAAATAAAAATCAAAAGACGGCGCCTTTTGATGAAGCTTTCTGAAATGAACCTTTCCATAATATATATCTCTTTTTAGAGGCTGTCAATGACTTGGTTTTCTATTATTTCAACTGTATGTTTATGCACTCAAACCCGCATGTTATCAGGGTTTTCCCGTCATGTGATGCTTATTCCTCTCCTTGACAAAAACACTTTAGTCATTTAAACTACTGCCTCATATCATATCCATTATTTCCGATCGACAAAGGAGGCTGTTTGATTTATATGAATCCTATTCAAAGCCGTTTACAGGCTCACACACCTTTGATTTTAGATGGTGCACTTGCAACAGAGCTTGAACGAAAGGGCTGTGATTTAAACGACAGTTTATGGTCAGCCAAAATCCTCATTGAACAGCCAGAATTGATTCAGCAAGTACACTTGGACTACTTCCAAGCAGGTGCTGACTGTGCAACAACAGCCAGCTACCAAACGACAATTGATGGCTTTGCTGAAAAAGGCTATACAAAAGAAGAAGCCATCGAATTAATGAAACGATCTGTCACGTTAGCAAAAGAAGCATGCGAGCAGTTTTGGCAGGATGAGACACAACATAAAGAGCGGGCAAAACCATTTGTCGCTGGATCTGTGGGGCCCTTCGGCGCTTATTTGTCTGACGGTTCAGAATATAAGGGAAATTACGGACTCACAGAGCAGGCGCTCATTGATTTTCACAGACCAAGAATTCAAGCATTGGTAGAGGCTGGTGCTGATATTCTCGCTTGTGAAACCATCCCTTGTCTCATTGAAGCAATCGCTATCGCTAAACTGCTGCAGGATGAGTTCAGCGGTGTGTATGCGTGGATCACGTTTAGCGCAAAGGATGGTAAGCATATTAGTGAAGGGGATCTGCTGAGAGACTGTGTACAAGCACTCGAACCATATGAGCAGATCGCTGCTGTTGGCGTAAACTGTACACCGCCGCAATATATGTCTTCTCTCATTCAGGAGATGAAAAAAGGGACAAGCAAACCGATTGTCGTGTATCCGAACTCAGGGGAATTATATGACCCTGAAGAAAAGGTTTGGAGCGGCGATACGTCTCACCATACATTTGGTGAATGTGCGCAGCAATGGTATAAAGACGGCGCACAAATCATCGGCGGCTGCTGCCGGACGACACCAGAGGATATTACCGATATCTTAAAACAGGCAACATCGTAGCATCATGACTCAACACACATACTTCTAAGCAAAAGGGCGGGAAGACATGGAACAAGCAAAAGATCAGTCACAACAATATCAACGAAAAATGACAAGCCGTCACCTGTTCATGCTTTCTTTAGGTGGCGTGATTGGCACAGGACTCTTTTTAAGCTCAGGATATACGATCAATCAGGCCGGACCTGCGGGAACGATTTTGGCTTATCTGGTTGGGGCATTAATTGTGTACCTCGTGATGCTCTGTTTAGGTGAACTGTCTGTCGCAATGCCGGTTACAGGCGCTTTTCACACATATGCAACAAAATACATTGGGCCCGGCACTGGCTATACAGTGGCTTGGCTTTATTGGTTGACATGGACCGTGGCACTTGGTTCAGAATTTACAGCGGCAGGTCTTTTAATGCAGCGCTGGTTCCCGGACACATCGGTTTGGATGTGGAGCGGTGTTTTTGCGCTTCTCATCTTTTTACTCAATGCTTTTACAGTCAAGTTTTTTGCAGAATCGGAATTTTGGTTTTCTAGCATTAAAGTCATGGCTATTATTCTCTTTATTATCCTTGGCGGAGCCGCGATGTTTGGATTGATTCCACTAAAAGGTGGTGAGGCCGCTCCGTTCTTCTCTAACTTCACTGGAGATGGGGGTCTCTTCCCAAACGGCTTTTTACCGATATTAATGACCATGCTGGCTGTTAATTTTGCTTTTTCGGGTACTGAGCTGATTGGGATTGCTGCGGGCGAAAGTGTCAATCCAGATGAGACCATTCCACGGGCGATTCGCACGACTGTGCTGCGCCTTGTCCTGTTTTTTGTCGGAACGATCGTGGTCTTAGCCGGCTTAATTCCAGTAGAAGAAGCCGGGGTGATCAAAAGTCCTTTCGTTGTGGTATTTGACCGCATCGGTATTCCTTATGCGGCAGATTTCATGAATTTTGTCATTCTGACAGCGATTTTATCTGCGGCAAACTCAGGGCTATACGCCTCATCTCGCATGCTATGGTCCCTTTCTGAAGAACGAACATTACCTAAAAAGCTGGCAAAATTGACGTCAAAGGGAATTCCTTTGAATGCACTCATTTTGAGTATGATTGGGGGCATTCTCTCTTTGCTATCGAGTGTCATCGCACCTGAAACAGTGTATCTGGTTCTTGTTTCAATCTCTGGACTCGCCGTTGTTGTTGTATGGATGGGAATTGCAGCTTCACAGTTCATGTTTCGCAAAAAATTCTTACAGGATGGCGGACAGCTTCATGATTTATCTTTCCGAACCCCGCTCTATCCGGTGGTTCCGATTGCTGCCTTCCTCCTATGCCTTGCATCTGTGATCGGCATTGCTTTTGATCCAAATCAGCGCATCGCTCTCATCTGCGGTATCCCTTTTATCGCACTTTGCTACGCTGCCTATTACGTGACAACATGGATTCAGAAAAAACGAGAAAACCCTGGTGTATAGCACCAGGGTTTTTGTTTGTCCCAAAAAAGGATATCACTAGCAAAACAAAGACATTTTGGTATATGATAGGAATCTATGATTTTCAGGATGAATCAAGGGAGCTGTCGTTAATATGGAAATGACCATTACAAGAGCATTAAGTGAACTGAAAATGTTAGATAAAAGAATCAACCGAACGATTGATGAAGCCGTACTCGGTGGTTTGATCATCGGGAAACATATACAGAACGGATTTCAAAATCAAGAAGAAGTAGAAAAAAAGGCAAAAGCAGATGACCAATCGATTCAAGCATTAATCAAACGCCGAAATGCCATTAAATCAGCCATCGTTGTGTCGAATGCTACGACAACGATTGAGGTGGCGGGTGTTAGCATGACCGTAGCAGAAGCCATTGAACGCAAGACATCCATAGATTACGATATTCGTTATTTACGAAAATTAAAAAAGGTCTACACAGAGCTCGTTGACCGGTCAGAACAAATCAATGAAGATGTGAAAAAGAGACTGGATCAGCATTTAGAAACACTATTTGGGAAAGACGGGAAAACACAAGCCGCTGCCAACCAAGAGATCGTCAAGTCATTCCTAGCTGAAAATGAGGCGGCGATCATTGACCCTCTTCGTCTTCGAGTGAAGATTGAACAGCTTTCGAAAGAGATTGAAGATTTCCAAATGGAAGTGGATTTCTCCTTGTCAGAAAGCAATACCTTGACAAAAATACAGATCGACTAGTCGATTTTGTTAGTGAGCCGAAAATCGATAGGACTAAACACCTCCGAGGGAAAGGTCATTCCCTCCTCATTTGATGATCATCTTAGGATGATCCATGATAAAAGCTCAAAGCTGAACGTTCAAAGCTGAAAGCTCAAGTATTCAAAGGTCTTATCCATCAAAGCTCAAGATGTAAAGCTCAATGCTCGATCGAATCTGGGAGAAACGGCTCATGAGTGTTTGTTTATCGACTCTTTCGGTTGCCGCCCAGCAGGTTTGCTAACAAAAAGAAAAGGATGTCACTAGCTGACATCCTTTTTTTCTATGAAAACGACAGGAATTTCGCCAAGTCGCCTCTTCTAGCAGATTAGTAACGTGATGTATATGCCAAATGGTACACACTTGTCACATTTGAAGATAGCGTGATGTCGTTTGAAGTAAAAGTCACTGGAACGATATCGTAGTAATGTGTAGACCAGCCTGCATTATTGTATGTACGGTAGCCTGCACCTGCAGGAACTTGAATCGTTAGTGAAAATTGTCCATTCTCGTCTGTTGTACCTGTCGCTGTTTGAGCATATGATTTGATTGCTGCTTCAAAATAAAGCTGAATTGGCTGATTCGCCATGAGTTGACCACTTGTGTCCTTTAATGTTCCTTTAAAAGTAGCTGGATAATATGAACCTACACGATATTTACTGCCAGAACCGTAATTAACCATACCACCGTCTGCTGCTGTGACGCCTGTTACTTGTACGGATGCTGGTACTGCTCCTGTTTCCTCTGCATATGCAAAGCTTGGGAAAACGAGAAGCAATGATAGAAAGAAAGCAAACATGATTTTTTTCATCGATAAATCCTCCTTTTTTTTCCTACTATATTACTATCGACAGTTATTGTCATTTTTCCAGTAAAAAACAAAAACTTCCCTTTTTATTCAAAAGGGAAGCTGCAAAACTATTTTTTCACAACAACTTTCACTGCTTTACTTTCTCTTTTTCTCACATCTGAAGCCGTCACATACAAGACGGTTTTGGCTTTTTGCGGCTTGATTTTAGCCGTAAATGCGCCTTTGCTATTGGTTTTGACCGTTTGAATGACTTTCTTTGATTTGTTCTTCACCTTGATTGTCAAGCCTGCACCCGCAGTTCCTTTGACCGTTTTACTTTTCACTGTTACTCGATTCACCTTTGGCTTAGCTGGTGCTTTGCCCTTTTTCACGACCGTTTTGAGCGAAGTCGCAGCCTTTCCTTTTGATATCTTGATGTGAAGCACTTTATTTTTGTTTTGATGCTTGATCTTCACACTAAAGGTTCCCTTTTTGCTTGCCGTGCCTTTTCCAAGCAGGGTTTTGCCTCTATACACAGAAATGGCAGCGCCGGCTTTCGCCTTTCCTGTCACCTTTTGATGCTGATCTTCTACTTTGTTAACTGATGCGTTTAATTCAACAGCACTTAATGCGGCAAAAGCATTGAGTCTGCCATGTCCTGTCATCCAATCGATACCCGGAATTTTCGGATCAACAACAGGCTCGTCATTTTCATCATAGAAAATGTCATCTGTTCCATCAACAGCTTTAAATGAAATATCATCCGCTGTATTTTGTAAAATATTTCTCACTTGATTTGGTTTCAGGGTTGGATTTTTAGAAAACAGTAATCCTGCTGCTGCTGCAACATACGGTGTAGCCATTGATGTCCCGCTTAGGTATGAAACATTCCCATCAGGCATTAAGCTTGGAATATCAGACCCTGGTGCAGACATGCTTAATCCTTTCCCATAGCTTGAGAATTCAGCGGCAATATCCATGCGATTGCTTGCACCAACTGCCATGGCGTACTTGGAAGTCGCAGGATAACCCATTTCTGGAATGCCATCGTTTCCGCTCGCCACTACCACTAATACATTTTTTTGTGCAGCATAGTTCATCGCATATTCAATGACCTTGCTGTAGTAGCCGCCAAGGCTCATGTTGATGACCTTTGCACCTTTGTCCACTGCATGTTTAATGCCAAGAGCAATATGCTCTGTATCTCCATTTCCATACGCATCCAGTACTTTGACTGGGATGATACCTGTATGTTGATTCAGCCCTGCCATGGAGTAATGATTGTCGGCTTTTGCTGCAATGATACCTGCCACATGGGTACCGTGGCCATTGTCATCAATTGCATCTTTATTACGGCCAATCAGATTAGCACCTAAGTCTGTGCGAACCGTTCCGCTTAAATCGGACAAACGGCTGTCGACACCTGTATCCACAACAGCGATTAACGTTTGCTTCATTTTGCTTGTACCAATCAATGTATTCATTTGTTCAAACTTCACATCAGCGCCTTTTTTCCCACTGTTCTGCGCACTGTTTTTCAGCGGCCACTGGTAACCATACTGCGCGTCATTGCTAAGCGCACGATACGTTTGTACAGGCTCTGCAAATTCAACATTCGGCATACTAGAAAGCTTTCTCGCCGTGCTTTTGATCACAGCTTTGCCTGCTTTAAGCGTTTTGCCTGCTGATTCTTTCCCTGCCGGTACATCATAAACATACATTCCTTTAAATAAAGGATTTACTGATTGAGATGTCACACGGTTTTCTTGAATTCCGTAGCTTTTCATTTTCTTTTTTGCGGATTGAAGCGTTTGTCCATCCTTTAATTTAAAGATGATTTTGTTTGTGTTGACCTTTTCTTCTGGAACAAGCTTTTGTTTCTCTAACACATAACCGATCGATTTTCCTTCAAGCTGATCGATTCCTACTTTTTGCCCCACTGCTTCTAATTCCTTTTTTAAATAGGCTGGACTTGCCTCTTTGAGCATATCAAAAAGGGAACGGATCGCCTGTTGCTCTTTCTCTGTGACGATATGACCGCTGAATGCACCATTTTTCTCTACGTCATTCAGCAATGATTTTAATGTCAGCAAATGATTGTACACCGTTTGCTGCTTTTTTTGATTGTTGATGAGTTTAGATTTGAGAAACGGCTTTGTTTTTTGTAGCAGACGTGTCAGCTTCTGACCATCGGCTGTTTCATTGAATCGTTTGTCTTCGATCGTACGAATGGATTGAAGAATTTCACGTCCATGCTTTTTCTCAATAATGATGATCGTTGGCTCTTCTTCTTCAGGGAAAATCGGTTCAGATGGCGGAAGATTCGCACCTTTATACCCGATTGTATATGCTGCATCCTCTTCCTCATCACGGCTATCTTCCTCTGAACCTAAATACAGAACTTTGACATAGTAAGGACCTGACCATGCATGCGGGAAGTTGATTTCTGTCTCTCCACTTGCTGTGTCCACACGATATCTCGAATAAGTGTCATCCTTTATCGCTCTATCCTTACTTGGGTAGACCGATACAGATAACACTTGTTTGCTTTTGACAGCAATTTGCATATGTGTATGTTTTGCCACATCATCTGCAGATGGCGTGATTTGGTACCATGACTCTTCTTTTTCATTCTGTAATGTACCTGAGATGACTTCACCATCTTTCAACCCAATGGCTTCATTGACACTTGTGCCTTTACTAACTGCTGATGCCTCGTACCCAGGTAATGCAGCCATACATAGAATGATGGCCATGAGTACAACCACACAGGATTTGACCTGCTTTTTAAACATGAAAAGACCCCCTTATCTTTTACAATACCTTGGAAGAATATCACAGAATCCTTTTTAGTAGAATCTATTTTTGACATAATTAAACTCGTTTTAAGCTAGGATTTGAGATATTCAGATGACTAGTCTGTTCGCTTCATAAACTTTTTGCCATTTCAAACGGAAAATGATGCTATTTAACCATGTCGAAAAGTACATTACAATCAAATTGTAAGCGCTTAACAAACAAGAGAGAAGGGATCAGCTTGTTCCAAAAAGATCATGTTTTTACACAAGTAAACGGTCGATCAAAGAATGAGATTTTACAATACATTTCCGAGAAAGCTGAAGACCTTCACATTACAAACAATCAGTCAGGGTTATTAACAGATTTGTTGAAACGCGAAGACGAAGTCTCAACAGGACTTCAGCAAGGTTTTGCGATTCCTCATACAAAAAGCTCTGCTGTTCAAACGGCTTCACTTCTCTTTTTAGAACTTGAACAACCCATTGAATGGGGAAGCTTCGACGATTTGCCAACAAGCTATTTATTTACACTGCTCGTTCCACTTGAAGAGGCCAATGTCACACACCTCAAATTACTGTCTGGCATTGCCACAAGTTTAATGGAGCCTGCTTTCATCGAAAAGATTCAACCCGGTCAAACAGCAGACTATTATTACGAAGTCATTGAACAACAATTGAAAGAGGGGATTACACAATGAAAATTGTCGGTGTCACTTCATGCCCAGCAGGGTTAGCTCATACACCAATGGCAGCAAAGGCATTAGAGAATGCGGGTAAACAGCTTGGACACGAGATTAAAATCGAACAACAAGGAATTATGGGACAGGTGAATGGCATTACAGCAGAGGAAGCCAAGCAGGCAGACCTTTGCATCATCGCCTCCAATCAGCATATTAACGACGCTGAACGCTTCTCAGGTATTCCTACTGTACGTGTCGAAATCGGGCGCGCCTTAAAAAATGCCGAGCAAATCATCACAAAAGCCGTTGCGCTGGTTGAAAAGAAAAAATCTGAATCCCAATAAACAGGAGCAATGCCATATAGAAAGGAGCAAAGCAGAATGAAAGCAAAATTAAAAGTCATTGAAGGCCACCTCATGACCGGTATTTCTTATATTCTTCCGGTGATCATCGGAGCTTCACTTATCGTTGGTTTAGCCAAACTAGTCGGGTTAGGTTTTGGTGTATCAGATTTAAACGCCTATAAAGATGCAGGCGGCATTTTACATGGTGCCTATTTGATGGAACAGGTTGGCTGGACAGGCATTGGCTTAATGAACGTACTGCTCGCTGGCTTTATTGCCTATTCGATTGCGGATAAATCTGGTCTTGCGGCCGGCTTTATCGGTGGAGCTCTTGCCAGCTCAACAAATGCTGGTTTTATCGGTGCCGTCATTGCAGGTTTCTTTGCCGGATATGTCGCTCTCTTTGTGAAAAGAAAAATTCAAATTCAAGGCTCCGCAGCTGGACTCGTCCCTCTGCTCATCTTACCGCTCATTACTGTTGGCTTAACCGGACTTCTCATGTCCGTTCTGCTAGGCGGTCCATTAGGGGCTTTGAACACCGCATTAATTGAATGGATCAAAGGCATGGTCGCAGATGGAACAAGTACACTCGCACTTGCTCTCATTCTAGGTGCCATGATTGGCTTCGATCTTGGCGGCCCAGTGAATAAATCAGCTTGGATGGCTGGTAACGCGCTCTTCCTATCAGGTGTCTATCTTCCTGCCATTCTCGTCAATATCGCGATTGTCATTCCTCCGCTTGGATACGGGCTTGCGACATTGATTCGAAAACGCAACTTCTCTCCTACGTTTAGAGAAGCCGGACGAGGCGGTCTTGTGATGGGGATTATCGGGATTACAGAAGGAGCCATTCCCTTTACACTCGTCAATCCTTTGAAATTGATTCCGCTGAATGTCGTCGCTTGTGCTGCTGGAAGCGGGGTCGCTGCCTTATTAGGTGTCCATGACATCATGCCGCCAATTGGCGGACTATACGGATTCTTCTCAGTAGGAAACTGGTGGGCGTATTTAATCGGCGCGCTAACTGGCGCACTTGTTATTGGAATTGGCGCCAACCTGCTTGTGAACTTCTCTGAGAAAAAAGAACCCCAAAAGCCAGAACATGATCAGAAGCAGAAAGAAGAAGATGATTTTGACCTTGTGCTAGAAGGATAATTTGAACAAAGAAAGGTGTCGTTACACAATGACTGTCAATGTACATGTGATTCCACATACTCACTGGGACCGGGAATGGTATTTTACCACCTCCCGTTCCCGTATCTATTTAATGAAAAGCGTAATGGACATATTGGACACCCTCGAAACAGATGAACGATTCCATTACTTCATGCTCGATGCACAAGCATCCTTGCTAGATGATTACTTGAAATGGCGACCAGAGGATGAGGATCGAATTAAACAGCTCGTCACAGCAAAACGCCTCATCATCGGTCCGTGGTATACACAAACGGATCAGCTCGTGATTTCTGCGGAATCGATTGTACGAAACCTGCAATATGGGATTGAGCGCTGTCAGCAGTTCGGACATGTCATGAAGGTCGGTTATGTCCCTGATTCCTTCGGTCAATCTGCACAAATGCCTCAAATTTATCAAGGCTTTGGTATTGTCGACACAGCCTTTTGGCGCGGCGTTTCTGATCATATGACGAATCACACAGAATTTAATTGGCGCGGGGCTGATGGCAGTGAAGTGTTTGCAGTGAATCTGCCATTTGGCTACTACTACGGAGGAAATATTCCTGAGAAGGATGAAGACCTGCAAGCCTTTCTTTCTGAAAAAATCGGGGCGCTGCAAGCAAAAGCCACGACAAAGAATGTCTATTTCCCAAATGGCTTTGACCAAGCGCCTATTCGTAAAAACCTGCCTGACTTATTAGAAAAAGCCAATGAAATAGACGAGCACCACTATCAAATCAGCAGTTTAGAAGACTACATTGCAGCAGTGAAAAAAGAGCGGACTTCTTTTGAGACATTAGAAGGAGAGCTCATTCATGCCAAGCATATGCGAATTCATAAGTCTATTTTTTCAACAAGAGCAGATTTGAAAATCTTAAACAACCGAATTGAAAACTATCTTGTCAATGTGATGGAGCCGATCCTTACAATCAGCTATTCACTCGGACATGACTATCCGCATGACACGGTGCGTGATATTTGGTACCTCATGTTTGAAAATGCAGCGCATGATAGCATTGGCGGCTGTAACAGTGATACGACGAATCAAGATGTCTTCTTCCGCTATAAACAGGCAAAGGAAATCGCCGAGAATCTTGTGGACTTACACATGCGTCTCATCGCCATCCGGCTGCAAACTGAGCAAGAAATCACGTTCACTTTATTTAATACACTGCCTTCAAAACGCTCTGAAGTCATTGAAGTCGAAACCTTTATCACAGAACGTCCATTTACGCTAAAAGACGTTGATGGACGAACTCTTCACTACACAGTCAAAAGCAAAACCGATGTGACAGATTATGTCTTAGCACAGCAGATTTCACTTAACCCAAGCAAAGAGGTTTACATGCCAAAGCAAGTATGGAAAGCTGTTTTACTCATTGAAGCAGTCGACTTGCCATCCGTTGGTTATACACAAGTTAGCATAGTTTTCGATGAATCTAGTGAATCCATTTTGGAAAAAACAGAAGGTCGTGTCATTGAAAATACGTTTTACCGCATTGCAGCAAATGACAATGGGTCATTAGAAATTACGGATAAACAGACTGGACGAACGTTCTCTGAGCAAATGATCTTTGAAGACAACGGAGATGATGGGGATTCTTATAACTATTCACCACCGCGTGAGGATCTTTATGTATCATCTAAAGATATCTCATCAGCAGACATTACCGTATCTAAAAGCAGTTTACAGGAAGAGCTCACCATCAAGCTTCAATTGACTGTCCCATATGATTTAGAGGAACGCTCGGAGCAAAAGGGGACGACTTCCCTCCCGATCACAGCGAAGGTGGCTTTAAATAAAGATGAAGCGGTCATCCGTTTTCATGTGAATGTGGACAACCATGCGCTAGACCACCGTCTTCGGGTACTCTTTGATACAGGTATTGCATCAAACGTATCACTCAGCGATCAACAGTTTGGCACCATCGAACGTCCAACGGAGCTGACGCAAGAACTAGAATGGTGGAACAATGAACATTGGGAAGAAAAACCGATTACCATTGAACCCATGCAATCATTTGTTGCACTTCGCGATGAAGCATATGGTGTCTCTCTTTTGACGGACTGCGTCAGAGAATACCAAATCACAGGTGCGGGCTACACAACCATTGCTTACACACTCTTCCGCTGTTTCGGAAAAATGGGGAAAGAAAACCTTCTTTACCGTCCCGGCCGGGCTTCTGGAGAAAAAATCGTGGAAACACCTGATGCCCAGCTTCAAGGATCGCTATCATTCTCCTTTGGCATGCACTATAGCCAAGAAGCGGTGAGTGAAGGACACTTGGCTCTGCTTGCTAAACGTTACACAACCCCGGTTCAGTGCTACGAGCGGGCAGACTTTTTAAACGGTCGTTTAATTTTCTCTTTCCGAGATGAAAAAGAAGACTTACAATCTACTTATAGCCTGCTTGACATTGAAACAGACGGGGCCGTTCTAAGCGCTTTGAAAAAGGAAGAGCATGGAACAGGCATTGTCATTCGTCTCTTCAATCCATATTTAACACGTCAAACAGCCGCTTCAATCAATAGTTCATCTCTACAACATGGAGAAACAGCGAATTTAGGCGAAACACCTGAAGGACATATACTGAAAGCACAACATGGATCATTACACATTGAACCGCTCACACCTTGTCAGGTACAAACCTACATTGTAAAGAAAAAATGAACATGTAGGGGCGGGATCCATTTGGATTCCGCCTCTCTTTAATGGAGGGCATTGATCATGCGAATTGGAGGCATCGAAGCAGGCGGTACAAAATTTGTCTGCGGCTACGGAACAATAGATGGAACGATTGAACATATGACTTCCTTTGCAACAGGGAACCCAGAAGAAACATGCCGGCAAGTGATCGAATACTTTACAGAGCATCCAGTCGATGCGATTGGCATAGGCGCATTCGGACCTGTCGATGTAAAAGAGCACAGCCCCAGCTATGGAACGATTCTCGAAACACCCAAAACAGCTTGGCGCCAATTTCCATTACTCTCAACCTTAAAACAAGCACTCGGTCTCCCTATGAAGCTTGATACGGATGTGAACTGTGCGGCGCTCGGTGAAGCTCGTTTTTCAACTGACACAGACAGACCAAATTCCTTGGTCTACATCACGGTTGGGACGGGAATCGGCGGCGGTGCCTATATTGAAAACCGCCTCATTCACGGACTGCTTCATCCAGAAATGGGACATATCACCGTTCAGCGCCACCCTCATGACACCTATGGGGGCTGCTGCCCGATCCACCATGATTGTTTAGAGGGACTAGCATCTGGACCTGCCATAGAAGGCCGCTATCATACATTGGCACAAATGCTGCCAGAGGAGCATCCTGCCTGGTCACTTCAAGCTTATTATCTCGGGCAAATGACCGCAAATTTATTACTCACCCTTTCACCAGAACGCATTATTTTGGGTGGAGGTGTCATGAAACAACCGGCTTTGCTGCCGCTCATCCTTGAAGAAACAGACAAGCGGCTTCATGATTATTTACAATTACCAAAGCCATTAAATGAAATCGTCACAAAGCCTTCCTTTGACGGATTATCTGGTTTAATGGGAGCCCTCGCCCTTGGAGCTGATGCCTTAAAGGAACAAGGAGCGGCGCAATGATGATGACGGCAGATACTCGAACCTACCAGCTCATTCAGCGGCTATTTGAAACGAAAGGGTTCGTGAAGCTGGAGGAGCTCACTGCCTCTTTTCGCTTATCTGACCGCTCCATCCGCAATTTAATCAAAGAAGCAAACGAGCTGTTAACGCAAGCTGGAGCCATGATCAAGACCATACGCGGGAAAGGGTATACACTCTTAACAAGTGACCAAGACGCTTTCCTGCTTTGGCTTCATCAGCAAAAGCTTCCTGCCCGCTCTCTCGTACCCGTCATGCCAGAAGAGCGCATACGATTTATGATGAGAAAACTATTGCTTCAATCAGACTACTTAAAAATTGATCAATTAGCAGAAGAATTGTTCATCAGCCGTATGACGGTCAGCAGTGATTTAAAAAAAGGACGGGAGCTGTTAGCCCGTTACGGTATGACCCTTGTCTCAAAGCCTGGATTTGGCTTAAAAGTAGACGGAGACGAATTGCAAAAAAGGACGTGCTACGCAGACTTACTGCTTGAAGAAGAACCCGCCCTATCTCATATAACTGAGCGGGAACAGCTTCATTTTCCTGACATTTCACTTGAAACCATTCGATCCATTGTGCTGACAAATCTATATCAAGAATCACTGCTCATTAAAGATATTGCCCTAAAGAATTTAGTGATTCACTTAGCGATTGCCATTCAGCAAACGCAAAAAAAACAGCGGATACCCGCCAGTACCACTCACACACAAAGACCGCCAGTGTTAACAAGAATCGCTCAAAAGATCACTCATCAAATAAGCGACACGTTTCACGTCACCTTATCAGAGGATGAAACAGATTACTTGGTGATGCATCTCTTAGCGAATCAAACGTGGAAAGAAATCGATGAGCACCAAACGACAGAAGAAGTACGTCAGGCGGTGACACGATTTCTCCAGCACATTGAAAAAACAAGCGGTCATCGTTTTGTAGATGACGATATCCTGCGTCAAGATTTGATGCTGCATATGAAGCCATTATTAAATCGAATTCAATACGGCGTGTCTTTACAAAATCCGCTTTTGCATGAGATCAAAACATCTTACCCTTATCCGTTTGATTTGGCCGTCAGCGGACTCAATGCCTTACAGCTGGTGCGGACGCCAAATGAAGATGAAGCGGCATATGTTGCCTTACATATTGCTGCTTCATTTGAAAGAAGTCATCTTGACACCTCGCAAAAAAAGAGGGCCATTATTGTATGCGGGTCTGGACTAGGAACAGCACGGCTGCTTGAAATTAAATTGAAGGCGGCCTTTCAACATGAGCTTGAGATTGTTGAGCTTTATTCTTATCAGGATTACGCTTTTAGCACGACTTTGCCATGTGATGTGATTATTACAACCGTACCTCTCGCACCAAAAGGGAAACCAATCATTCAAGTGAATGCTTTTTTTGAACATCATGATGTCCAGCGTGTGAGTGAGGTCATTCACCTGTTAAACGGACACGGTTCCCCTTCGCAGGAGCTGATGGCTTTTTTCCAAGAACGATTGACCTTGTTGGATGTGAACCTTTCAAGCAAAGAAGAGGTATTAGATACGCTTTGCAGCCGGCTGGAGGCGCATCAGCTTGTTTCATCTTCTTTTCGTTCCTCCGTGCTGGAGCGGGAGCAAATGTCATCAACTTATCTTGGCAAGGGGATTGCGATGCCTCACCCGCTCATCACAAATGAAGGCACCTCCTGCGTGGCAATTGCACGATTGAAACAGCCAATTGATTGGCAGGGAGATCAAGTATCTCTGATTTTCTTGTTAGCCATTCAGAAAGATGACGCTGCCTGCATGAATCAATTTTTTGAACAAGCTGTCGATTTGTTAGACAGCCCTGACCGCCTTCACTCCTTGACACATGCAAAGACATTTGATGAGCTGATGCATGTCCTGTTTCAATAGCACTAAAGGCCGCCCAAGTGAAATCGGACGGCCTTTTATTCATCTATTCCTTACATACGAATCAATCGTATATGACATTTTTTCCTTCTTCCCTTAACTTTTTTAACGACGTCAGCATATGATTGATTTCTTCATCGGAATGTCTTTCCCACGCACCTAATTCTGCGACTATTTTCAAGGGAGATGTCGACCGGTAAGAACGGGTCGGGTTCCCCGGAAACCTTTGATCCGTCAAATTCGGATCATCTTCAAACTCGCCTGTCGGTTCTACAACATAAATTCTCTCTTTGGAATCAGATCGAGCTAATTCAGCTCCCCATTTGGCTGCGTTTAATGTTCCAGTAAAATAGATGTGGTTCGATTGTTTATCCTGATAATTGGATAAATGCAACGGTTCAAGCAGGTCCCCAATCTTCAATTCTGCTTTCGTCCCATGAAAAAACGGCCCAGGATCTAAAACATCTTTCTTGTCATTCATACAGCCACATCCCTTATCGTTTTTGACTTGCGTATAACAGTATACGGGCTGATGCGGGCGGAAAACAGTCTATAAATGAGATTAAATTCGGGGTATAATGATAGTAGAGAGTAAGGTGTGATTTGTAAAATCCAGCAAGTTGAAAAAACAGCAAGAATACATACAAAGCAGTCTTCTTGAAAGAGATAAAGAAACTAAAAAATTAATTGCAGCAACGGAGCAGGAGGAAAAGGAAGGAAGAAATTTTGGTGGCAGTTTTGGAAATAGCGTATTGAAGGATATCTGATCAGGATTGAAGAAGATGAGGATAAAGTAGCCAAAGAGACGTTTTGATGTTTTATCTGGTTGGCGTGTTGGCACATAATCAATTAAATTCTTCAGGAAGGGTGTAATGAGATAATGAAAGATAGAGATAAGATTTGTCATATATATGCTCAAAAAAGTTGGCATATGGATTCTTATATTATTGGTAATCGTGAGGGTTTAATAGAATTAAAGAGTGCTATTGACCAAGCATTAAAAAGTAATGTTGGTCAAGCTGAATTGTTTCCATCAGATTTAGAGGATTATACAACTTACGTTGCTTTAGTTGATGATAAAGAAGAATTGGATTCACTTATTATGCCTTACACTGATGAGGATAATGATGATGAAAACTTGATACATCCAGTTGATATAGTTACAAGTCATGAAGAGAAAAAAACCCCTAAAAATTAGGGGTTTTTTAGTGTAATATTGTTTCTCCTGGACTTGCTTTGTATTTCTTTGGTACTGATGCTCTGAGAGCATGGTGTATTTTATCTTTTGGAGCTACATGAAAATGCCAATACCAAGTTGAGGTTTTTGGTATTAAAGGGATTTTTCCATTGTCTACAGCAAATACTCTTGTTGTTCTTTTCTTTCCTTTGTGTAGGACGACAACTAAACTTCTAAGTTGTCCTTTATCATTTCTTACATCCCATTTAATTTTGTAATTTTTACCAAATCCTTTTATCCGATTTTTTAGATATTTAAGTGCAGTTCTTGCGCCTTTTGATCTGATAGCCATTAAAGCAACTCTTCCTACGGTCATTGCGATAGGTATGAAGAATACTGGTAGTGCTTGTGTTGTTATTTCACTCTGATTACTTTTGGAGTCAAGTTGTTTCATTCGGTTTTCTAAAGCTAAAAATTCTTCATTGTTGAAATATTGATCGATCACTTTATTTTGTTCTGACTCTGTCATGTTTTCAAATTCTTTTTCTGTAAATGGAAGGTTTTCTATGTATTCCCCCATTTTCTTTTCAAGTTCGTCTAATTCTTTGTTAGCTTGTTCATTTTGTAGAACCGTCGGTGTTACTAATGCTTTTAACTCTTGTGAATTGATAGAGTGTGTTTCTGCTGATGCTTCTGATGAAAATGGAGTCCATATTGATATGACAAGAGCTAGGGTAATTAGGGTTAAAAGTGTTTTTTTGAACATTTTGATTATATTCCTCCTTTTGTATTAAATTCCAAAATCAAGGTTATCAAATCAAAATGAGTGTATCAATGGATTTAAGATAGATTTAAGGAAACTTCTATGGTAGACAAATGACACAAGTAGATAAAGTGAACGAACAAAAAAGCCAGTCACCCGCTAATAAGGTGACTGGCTTTTTTCTGTTACTTCCCGATGTTCTCTCCATTTTGCTCGATCAATGTTTCATACCAATAAGAGCTCTTTTTCCGAATTCTCTTCAGGTCTTTCAGATCAAATTCGTCACGATTGACGTAGATAAAACCGTAGCGTTTTGAGCAGCCTTGGTGTGTACTGATTAAGTCGATGGCTGACCACGGGCAGTACCCGAATACCTCTACACCGTCAGTGATCGCCCATTTGATTTGTTCAATATGTTTTTCTAAATAATCAATTCGATAATCATCCTGAATCGATCCATCCGTTTCTAACTTGTCAAAAGCGCCTAGCCCGTTTTCCGTAATAATAAGAGGCAGCTGATAGCGATCGTAAATCTCACGCATCGTTGATCGGAAACCGGTAGGGTCAATCTCCCAGCCAAATGCATTTTTACTTAAGAACGGGTTGTTCCCGCCTTTGTAGACGCCATCTTCACCAGATTTTAAATGCTGATCTCCACCGCGGGCAAATTCATCATTGCCATCTCCTTTACTCGCTTCAACCGTTTGAGATGTGTAGTAGTTAAAGGCAATGAAGTCTGGTTTTGCACTTTTCAAAATATCCATATCTCCCTCTTCAATCACAGGAAGAATGTCTTTTTCCTTCATGTATGCCCATGCAAGGTTGTTATAACGACCGAATACCGCCATATCAAGATACAGCCAGTTGCGGATCGCATTGTAATTGGCCGCAGCAATGACATCCTCAGGTTTTGGAGATGCCGGGTAAATAAGGGCGATGTTTGGCGCTGGTCCGATTTTCGCCTCAGGCAGCAAACGATGACAAAGCGTCATGGCTTTCGCCTGTGCCACAAGCATATGGTGGTTCTGCTGATATAGTTCTTTTTTCGGATTTTCTAAATTTGGATCCAGTGTACCTAGAGCTGATCCATGTAAGATCATCATGTTTTGTTCATTAATGGTCAGCCAATATTTTACCTTCTCACCATACTCTTGGAACAAAACCTCCGCATAACGTTCAAACGCATCGACTGTTGAACGATTTGACCAGCCGCCTTTCACTTGAAGCGCATGAGGTAAATCAAAGTGATACATCGTCACAATTGGTTCAATGTCATAGCGTCGCAATTCATCAATGAGAGAATGGTAGAAGTCAATTCCCTTTTGATTGATCTCCCCATCTCCATCTGGAATGATACGTGTCCATGCAATAGAGAAACGATAAGCCTTCAAGCCCATTTCTGCAAACATCTTCACGTCTTCTTTATATCGATGATAGTGATCGCTGGCTACCTTAAAATCAGTTGTTCCCTCAGGATAGCTTTCTCTCATATCAATGACTGAAGGTCCCTTGCCATCCTCGTTCCACGCACCTTCTACTTGATAGGCGGAAGTCGATCCGCCCCAGAAAAAGTCTTTTGGAAATGGTGCTAGTGTTGAATATCTCATGATTATGTCCTCCCTTTTCTTAAACTAAGTGTAAAAATGATTGTCCTGGTGTCACTTGTTTTTCTTCTGTCTCAATGATATCGCTAAATTCACCGGAATTGGTAATAATCACAGGTGTTGTGACAGACAGTCCTGCTGCTTGAATGGCCTCAATATCAAACTCCGCAAGCAGTTCACCTTCTGTAATCGTTTGGCCCTGCTCAACCTTCGGCGTAAAATGTCGGCCCCCAAGTTGTACAGTATCCAGTCCAATATGAATGAGTACTTCTGCTCCACTTTCAGAGGTGAGACCGTATGCATGTCCTGTTGGAAATACCGTTGTCACGACTCCAGTTACTGGTGCAAACAGCTTGCCTTCTGATGGAATAATGGCTGCACCCTTACCTAATGCGCCAGATGAGAAGGCTTTATCCTGCACCTCTTCTAGCTTGATGACTTCGCCAGATAAAGGACTTTTCACATGAGCTGCTTTGACACCATGTTCATTTTCAGATGCTGGTGCAGAACTAGCTGCAGGAGCATCTTCTTCATCCACAGGATCTTTGAATCCAATCAAATAGGTTAAGACGATTGAAAGGACAAATGAAACGGAAATTCCGATTAAGAACCCTGTAAATCCTTGACCATAGAAGATCGGAAGTGTCAGTAAACTCGGAAGACCTGACGCGATCGCAATACTTTGTGAATAACCGATAATGGCACCACCGACACCGGCAGAGATAACCGCTGCAATAAATGGTTTTTTCAAACGAAGTGTGACTCCGTATACAGCAGGCTCTGTAATTCCAAATACAGCAGAAACCGCTGTCGATCCAGCTAATGATTTCAGCTTTTTGTTCTTTGTTTTCAGCATAACACCTATTGAAGCACCGGCTTGTGAAAATACAGCTGGCGCAGTAGCCGGCTTAATATGATCTTTTCCATGAACCGCAATATTATTTAAAATGACTGGCACAAGCCCCCAATGGATACCGAAGATGACAAGAACCTGCCATGCCATCGCAATTAAAGCACCGGCAAGTGTAGGGCTAAAGGAGAATACTTTCAGCAGGACGGCTGCAATTCCGTTCCCTGCATACACACCAAATGGTCCAAATACGATCAGTGTCAGTGGAACGACCGTGACCAGTAAAATCAGTGGTGTAATAAAGTTTTTCACACTTTCATGAATGACTTTGTTAAAGAAACGTTCGATATATCCCATCACAAACACTGCCAAAATAATCGGGATAACCGTTGATGTATAAGACATTAAGACAACCGGAATGCCGAAGAACGACACATCTCCGCCGCCTTTTGTGAGCTCTTGAATAGTCGGGTAGATCAGTGCACCTGCAATCGTCACAGCGACAAATGGATTCGCTTTAAACTTCCTAGCAGAAGTGAATGCGAGCAGCAGCGGCAGGAAGTAGAACAAGCTGTCTGATGCGGCAAATAAAATTTGATACGACGTATCTTCAGGAGATAACCATTTTGCATTGATACAGATGCCTAGAAGTCCTTTTAAAATACCGGCACCCGCCATGACACCTAGAAGCGGTGTGAAAATTCCAGAAACAATGTCGACGAATTTTCCAAAAAGACTTGTACTTTCTTCACTTGATCTAGCAGATGAAGAAGTGGAATCCTCTAATAGATTCGTAAACTCCCCAATCTCTCGATATACCTCTGGTACGGTGTTGCCAATGACCACCTGAAACTGGCCGCCGCTTTCCATGACAGTCACCACACCATTTAATTTTTCAATGGCCGCTTTATCTGCTTTTGATCTGTCATTTAATGTGAAGCGAAGTCTTGTGGCACAGTGAACCAATGAATGAACATTTTTCTCTGTCCCGATATGTTTGATAATGTCTTCTGCTAATTGACGATGACTCATACAAAAACCCCCTTTTTTTCAAAAAAATACGTTTTTAGGCAAAATAAAAACCTAAACGGGCACCAAAAATAGTCGCAACTTGCTATTGCGCTTTTTCAGTGAACGTTTAGGTTTTGCCTGCCGAACAGTCACAATCCTCTAAGACGATCATTGTGAAACCGTATTCTTTTATGTTTATGAGCAAATAGTACCACTCACTTTTTATGATGTCAACGCTTTCTTTTAAAATTCTATCTTTATTTTTCTCGTTTGATGAGTCGATTCAAATGAATCGATAGATAGAGCATCTCCTCTGATGTCAGGTCGCGATGATACGTTTGATACACATATTCCGCGATTTTCTTTGCGCAATCGTACGCCTTCGGATATTTTACTTTAATCAGCTGATATAAATCTTGATCTTCACTGACGAGTAACGTTTCGTTGATGAGACGCTGTACGAAAAAGCGTAAATGTGTGAGAAAACGATAAAAGTTGAGCGAGTCTTCATCAAATTCCATGTTCAGATGATATTTCACAATGGTCAGTATGGCATTCACTTCTTTCGTGATATTGACTGTTGTATTCATGTCTTCATTGAGCTCTGCATTAATAATATGCATGGCAATAAAGCCCGCTTCATCTTCAGGCAGTTCAATATGAAGACGATCTTCAATCATCTCAAGGCATTCCTTCGCCACGAGAAACTCATCTTTGTATAAACGTTTAATCTCCCAAATCAGTGAATTCTCAATCAAGTGGTTTTTCTTTAATCGTTCGATGGCGTAATGAATATGGTCTGCCAGCGATACATGCAGACTTTCGTTTAATCTTCGGTTCAGCTTTGTATGTGCGTATTGGATCATTTCCTCGGTCACCTTGACGACATCATACGGAACCTCTTGAAGCAGCATTTTCATTCGCTCATGTACGGAATGATCCTCTAGGCGGAACACTTTATCAATTAACGCCTCGTCCACCGGGTCTCCGGGACGTCTTTGAAAAGCGATGCCTCTGCCCATGACGACGATTTCTTTTCCTTGTTCATCTATCACACTAATGACATTATTGTTTAGAACCTTTTGAATCTGCATCTCCAAACACCTCCGTCTATAACCAGCCATCTACACTCAAAATATGCTCTCATCTTAACACAACTGTCAAATCACTTGGCGTTTTTATCTGACTTTTGAAATAGATTTCACGATATTTTCCCTTCTTTCTTGCTGGTCTGATCCTCCCTCGGCCTGCATACAATACCCCGAGGAGGTGACCTTCGATGAAGGCTTTTTTCTGGTCAGCATCTTTTTTATTCATGTTCATTCTGACTCTCTTTATTCTAGGTATTGTTTTTTGGCTTAGTGGACAAGGCTTAGATCAGCTATGGAGATATGCGCTTATCTGTCTTGTGACAGCCACCGTTCTACACGGCGTTACCACTTGGCTAAAGCAGCATGTCATGGATCATCCATCCAAATAAAAAGGCTGCCCTCAGTATTCAGGCAGCCCTTCCGTTATTCCTTAGATGAGGCGGCTTCTTTCTGAGAAGCACGCAGTTCATCATTAATTTTTTTCGCATCTTCTAAAAACTCTGTTTCAAATCCACTTTTGAGTGCCCACATATAAAATAACAACGCCACAACTGCAATGAGCGCCATATCCCAGCCATAATGAATGACGTTATAACCGCCAAATTTATCACTGCCGAGACAGGAAATCGTCATCATCACAAGAAGATACACAACCATCCAAGCACCTGCTTTAAAGTGACGGCCAAAGCCCTTCCACTTCGCTTTTGCTTGATAGTAAAAATAGATTGGCAGACCGATGAGAATAATGAACAGCACCTGACCCGTCAGCGGCCATCTCGCCCAGTACAGTGTCAATGATGCAAAGACAAAACCAAGCGGGGCAATGATGCTGAGCCCTTTAATCCGCAATGGACGATATAAATCTGTTCCCGTCTTTCTCAGCGTCATCACTGTCACAGGTCCTGTCAAATAGGAAATCAGGGTCGCCACAGAAATAATTTCAGCGAGAACCCCCCATCCTCTAAACAAAAACAGAAAGATAAACGATACGCCTAAGTTAAAAAACATCGCTGGACGAGGCACACCATAAATTGGGTGCAGACGACCAAGTACACTCGGCATGTACTTGTTTTTTTCCATCCCATAAATCATACGAGACGTCGTCGCCGTATACGTAATCCCTGTTCCAGAAGGAGAAACGAACGCATCTGCATATAAAATAAGGACAAGCCAGTTGATTCCTAGCGCAATGGCAAGGTCAGCAAATGGCGAGTTGAAATTCAAATGCCCCCAGCCATTCACAATCATTGATGGATCGACAGCGCCAATAAAAGCGATTTGCAGCAGCACATAAATGACCGTTGCAATCAAAATCGATCCAACAATGGCGATTGGAATCGAACGCCCTGGATTTTTCGCTTCTCCTGCCATATTAATCGGGCTTTGAAAGCCATTAAAAGCAAACACAATCCCTGATGTTGCGACAGCTGTCAGCACACTCGCCCAGCCGTTCGGCGCAATACTTGTTCCAGAAGTAAAATTCTCACTATGAAAACCTACGAATAAGAGCGCACCAATTGTTAATCCTGGAATGACGATTTTAAAAACCGTAATGAATGTATTCGCCTTTGAAAACAACCCAACTGTCCAATAATTGAGCAGAAAATAAATCACCAGCAGCACACTTGCCACCATGAGCCCCTCGGTCGTCAAAACCCCTTTTGTGACCAAATGGCTTGTCCACTTTGCCCACTCCCAAGGCCATGAGCTCATGTATTGAACGGAAGCCACTGCCTCAACAGGAATCACTGAGACAATCGCAATCCAGTTTGCCCAAGCGGCGATAAATCCAATAAAAGAGCCGTGTGAATATTGCGTATATTTGACCATTCCGCCTGCCTCTGGAAACATCGACCCGAGTTCACTATAAGACAATGCGATAAATAAAATAACAACCATCCCGATCAACCATGACAAGATAGCAGCAGGGCCGGCGATTTGAGCAGCCCGCCACGCACCAAAGAGCCATCCTGAACCAATGATTGAGCCAAGACCTACCATCATTAAAGCGAAAGTTCCCATCCTACGATGCAAATGATTCATGTTCATAACACCTTTCGATTAAAATACAGAGCATGTGTCGAGCAAGCGCCTTTCTTTTATAGCAGCTCACCTTTCATTCCATTGGCAAATACTTTCTGATCTGAACTTTTATCTTTGTTCATTTTTTTGCCTGTTATATTATCTCTCAATTCTCCATTTTCTGAAATAGTCGAACATGCTTATTTCAAAAGAAAGCGCTTTTTCAACTGTTCAATCTATTAGACTGATTAACTACCTTTACCCTTATTTTGAAAAAAACAAAACAAAAAAGAAAGAGGAAATGACTTCCTCTTCCCTCTGAACTCGTATCATTCAAAGAAAAAAGGATAAAAGGGAAACCCTCTTATCCTTGTGAGATTGCTTGTTCTTTTTCAATGACAGCTAGTCTTTCTTGAACTTCTTCTTCAGATAAATTGTGCTGTTTCACATAAAGGTTACGTTCGCTTGTGCGGCATTCATGGCTGCAGCTGCGCATATATTTATGCTCGCTTTCTTCTGTTGCAATCATTTTGCGGTTACATGCAGGGTTCGCGCAGTTCACATAACGCTCGCAAGGTTCGCCAGTGAAGAAATCTTTTCCTACCACGACGTGCTCTGTTTGATTGACTGGAACCGTTAGGCGGTTATCAAACACATAACATTGACCGTCCCATAGCTTTCCTTGAACTTCCGGGTCTTTTCCGTACGTGACAATTCCACCGTCAAGCTGGGATACATCTTCAAAGCCTTCACGCTTTAACCATCCTGAGAATTTCTCACAGCGTACGCCGCCTGTGCAATACGTCAGAATTTTTTTCCCTTCAAGAATCTCTTTGTTGTCACGAATCCACTCAGGCAATTCACGGAATGTCTCAATGTCAGGGCGCACAGCACCTCTGAAGTGACCGACATCAAACTCATAATCATTACGTGCATCAATCACGACCGTATCAGGTGATTGCATTTGCTCGTAAAATTCAACTGGGCTGAGATGTTTCCCCGTTAATTCTAGCGGATTCACATCATCTTCAAGACTTAAATTCACCAATTCATTTCGATGACGGACGTGCATTTTCTTAAACGCATGACCATCTGCTTCGTCAATTTTAATTGGCATGGACGCAAAGCGTGGATCTTCTTTCAATGCTTGCATGTACTTGTCCGTTTGCTCAATGGTACCAGAAATGGTTCCGTTTATGCCTTCAGATGAAACAAGAATACGACCTAACAAACCAAGTTCCTTACAGAATGCTAGATGCTCTGCTGTAAATGTTTCTGGATCCTCAATGGGGACATATTGATAGTAAAGTAATACACGATATTGTTTTTCCATATATATAAACACCTCTTAAATTTAATCAAAACATACCATTTTATATCATACAGGAAATACATACCTTAAGGCAATGTCAGCAGTTCAATTCCATAAAACGGAAGGGTCTATGGTCTCATATTGCCTGATTATTTGACAGAACTTTCTGTAAAATGAGATGATTTAAGAACTATATGATTTCGTAAAGGAGCATAAATCATTGATCCAGCCAGAAGAGATCGTCAGAAGCGGTCCTAACCAGTTTATTTCTCAAAAAGGAATTTATCACGAACTCGAGTCACTTGCATCTCCTTTTCACTCACCTGCTATAGTGACAGGATATGACTCATATCAAGCCTTTTCACAGTACACAAAGCTTCCATCCGAGTGGCCTATTGTTCAGCATAAAGGTTACAGTTCACCAAATGCGATCATACGAATTGCGGAAGAACTCAAGAGTTCAGACGTGATCATCGGGATCGGTGGTGGCACGATTTTAGATACAGCAAAGTCTGTTGCCGACGCTCTCCAAATTGAAGTGATCATGGTGCCGACGATTCCTGGGACATGTGCGGCTTCTACACCGCTCAGCGTCATTTATGATGACAGGGGAAATTTCATGAGGGTCGACTATCATAAGCGGTCCAGCTATCTCACGTTAATTGATCATACTTTTTTGCTTTCATCTCCTCTTTCCTATCTACAAAGCGGAATTGGGGATACACTGGCAAAATGGTATGAAGCGGAAGCCATTATTCGTAACACAAAAGGCACCTTGCCGCTCATGGTACATGCTGCATTAAAGCAGGCAGTGTACGTTCGTGACATTCTTCTGACTCATAGTGAAGAAGCCGTTAGCAGCTTAAAAACAGGTCAGCTTTCTCAAGCCTTTGCAGATGTAACAGATACGATCATTACGTTAGCCGGAACAGTCGGCGGCTATGGAGGACGTTATGGCAGAATGGCAGGAGCCCATGCTGTTCATAATGGATTAACATTTATTGATGAAACACATCATGTGTTACATGGACAAAAAGTGGCCTATGGCATTCTCGTCCAGCTTGCCGCAGAAAACCGTATGACGGAAGTAGAAGAATTACTTGAGCTCTATCAAACACTCGGATTACCTAGAACGATGCGTGATCTTGGCATCACAGCTCAGCTAGAGGAAGCAGCACATACAGTGGCAAACCATGCTGCACGTAAAGATGAAACCTTTTGTTTGATTGGAGACTATACGAAAGAGCAAATTGTCGACGCCATTCAAATCATTGAGACCTATCAGCCCCAAAAGACGGTCTGAACATAGGGGCAAATAAAAAAGCACAGGCATCCCGCCCGTGCTTTCTTTCTATTAAAAATCGAAGTTATCTGGGTCTGGACCCGTGCGCTCATCTTCATTGAGCTGATCAATGACACTCATTTCATGGGCGGACAACTCGAAATCAAATACGTTTGTGTTTTCGATGATTCGGCTCTTCGTCACCGATTTCGGAATGGTGATAATGCCATGCTGCAAGTCCCAGCGAAGAATGACTTGCGCCACTGACTTCTCATGCTTTTTCGCAATATCTTGAAGCACCGGATGATTAAGAAGTTTCCCGCTGCCTAATGGCGACCATGCTTCTACATGAATGCCTTTTGCCTTGCAGTAGTCACGTAAAGGCTCTTGCGTCAGCTTCGGATGCAGCTCAATTTGATTGACCATTGGCACCACTTCTGCCTCTTCTAATAAATCTTCTAAATGGTGCTGATGGAAGTTACACACGCCAATGGCTTTCACACGGCCATCCTTATAAAGCTTTTCTAGCGCCTTCCACGTTTCTTTATATTTGCCTTCAACCGGCCAATGGATTAAATAAAGATCCAATACATCCAGACCTAGTTTGTTCATACTCGTTTCAAAGGCTTCAAGCGTTGACTCATACCCTTGATCACTATTCCAGACTTTTGTCGTAATGAACAGCTCATCGCGAGAGATGCCTGATTGCTGAATGGCTTTGCCAACACCTTCTTCATTTTGATAGGCCGCTGCTGTATCTATACTGCGATAGCCCGCTTCAAGTGCGTCTTTGACTGCATTTACAGCCTCATCCCCATCTTTTACTTGCCATACACCAAAGCCAAGCTTCGGCATTTTCACTCCGTTTGCTAATGTGACTGTATCTGTTAATCCACTCATCAAACAAACCTCCGCTTCATTTTTGCTTACCATGCACTATACCCGAATGTGCGAAAGATCATGCATGAAAATAGACCATTCATAGACTGAATGATCTTATTTGATGTATTGTCCCATATCGACTTGATTTGCATCAACAATTTGGTATTCACTGATTCGATTTTTTGTTTTAGAACCATCATACGTATCTAAAAAGCTTTGGTCATAAAAAATCAGACCATACATTTGCTTTTGGTTCTCGTACACTCTGATCCAATAAGATTCTTTTGTTTCTTTTTTAGATCCAGTTAACTTCTTTAATTGAATACCCGAAAATTTCTTCAGCAGCTTTTGAATATCCTCTTTCTTATCCACCACAACGCGCTCATCATCATGCTCAATTTGAATGGAAGTCACTTTATCTTTATCAATCGAGACCACATCATCAAAAGCATATGTTTTGGCATTGATCATAAAATAAAGACCTATTCCGATGAAAATAACGACTACTAAACCAATGATCCACTTCTTCAACCTAACTCCTCCTTCAATTCACGCCATCCCTATACAAACAGCGAGGTCCAATCATCCTCCTCAGAGAATACTTGAATCCCATGCTGTTTCAGCAAGGCAGACGTCACACCGTCCCCAGCCTTTGTCTTCCCGTTAAACTCTCCCCGATAGATCATCCGGCTTCCGCAAGAAGGGCTGTACTCTTTTAACACGACGGATGTTGCGCCAAGAGTCTGAACCTGCTTAAGCGTGTCTTGTGCACCTTTTACATACATCTCTGTCACATCTGTTCCATGAACATCAACAACAGAAGCCTGCCCTCGTAAGACATCATGACCATCTCCACCAATAATTTCTGCGGGAGGTCTTGGTGTAGAGAAACCACCAAGCAGCTCAGGGCAAACTGTTACCGCCTTTCCTTCCTGCACAAGCTCCTCGATAAGTTGATCTAATCGATGGCTGCCATTATAACGGACCTTTAATCCCGCAAGACAAGCACTGACAACGATCATGTATGTTCCTCATTTCTTTGTATTGAACGTTTTTTGCTGACTTTAAAATAAATCCATAAAGGCAAACAGAGTATCGTGTACATCAGAAAGGGCAGAGCACAATACAAAACAGCCGCCCACATGGACCCTTCAACTCCTGTCATCCCAAAAAAATAAACAAATAATAGCAAGCTGACAAACAATCCGACGAACGGCATGATAAAAACATACTTCTTAAAATTTTCCATCATCTCTTTCACCAACACGGCACCCTCCCTCAATCATCATCACGAACAACGTCAATATATGTTAATTTTACCATAAAAAAACCGAAAGCATCTAGTTTATAGAAAGCTTTCGGTTCGTTTTTTATATCTTTTCCTTCCAAGCCTTTAAGAAGCGCTCAATAACCTGTAGTTCGTCTTCATTAAATTCATGGAGGAATTCTAAATAGGAGGAGACTGCCTGTTCATGAAGCTCATCATGCAGTGCCGCAAGCTGTGTGCCTTCCTCTGTGAGTGAATAATAGACGGATTTCTTGTCACCTTGCCGGTGGCGATAGTCGACCATGCCTTTTTCGATGAGCTTTTTCACAGCTTTTGTAATAGCTGGTTTTGATAGTTTTAGTTGTTGTGAAAGAAATGTATTATTGGATTCGTTAGGGTTTGCTTGAATCATAGATAAAATATGAAGCTGTGTAAGTGTCCAATCTTGCTTGAGTGTATCAGTCGTGGTAATCAGTGGATCTGTTGGATCGTTCCGTTTCTTTTCCCTATGCATAATCAAATCTTGAATCGCTTTTAAGACAATCTGCTCTTTTGTTTCCATCTGAACCTCCACTCTTAACTGGTTAATAAAATGGTACTAATAATCAATAAAGGAGTCAAAAGAAATGTGGGGATGAGGAAAAGAATGGGTCATCAGACCTGATAAATAAAAGAACTTTTTTACTAGATTACAAGAGACGGCACAATTTCCTTTTCTTTGCTATCATTTATGATAGGTAACCCTCAATCAAAAAAAGAAGGTGAGAGAATGAAAACAGAGCAGCAAATGGCCATTCGCCAGTTAGAAGAAAAAATAAATTTGTTTTCTTCTGTTGTCAACGGATCGTTCCTATCAACGGAGGATTTCGTTCTATCAAACACGCATATATCAACTGACACGTTCAATTTGTTATTACCCATTTCAGCGCACATACAAGATCAACAAAAAGTGGAAGCTGCCATCGAACAAATGCAGCAACAGCAGCTAACATTCAGCACATGGATCACTCAAAGCCTGCTCCATCCCGATTGGTCGAATATCATGCAGAAATATGGGCTTCAAGAAGTGGAACGCAATACAATCATGATGTTTGAACATACAAACGACATCGATCAAAGGACCTCTCAATCGCTTACGATCAAGGAAGTGACTGACGATCAAACTTTTCTCGATTATCAACATTTATTTATCGAACTTTTCGAAGGATCACCTGAGGCAATCTCTTTAAACAGCTATTTCCAGCGCTTTTCGATTGAACGATTACACCCGAGTACACGCATGTTCGTTGGATATGAACACAACAAACCGGTCACAACGGGCTTATTGATTGAAACAACAGACAGCTACGGTATTTATGATGTCATCACAAAGGCAGAACACCGCGGAAGAGGACTTGGCAGTGACATGTTTCATTACCTTCTGACCCAGACAGATAACAAACAAAAGTGTGTGATGTTACAAGCCTCAAATGACGGCAAACATATCTATCAGCGTGCCGGATTTCATCCAATTGGAGAAATGGTTATTTTTGAATAGAAGATGACATTTTTCCTGACCTATCAAGGGCAAAGAAAGGCATCCTGTCTCTTCTTTGCCTCTAACATCTCATCACAAAAATGAATGTACATTCATTCACTCCTTTGGTACATTTAAAAAAAGGAGCTGAAGAACAGATGGTTCGACCAGGCGATCAATTTCAAACAAGCAAAACCTATACGCATGAAGATGTAATCCAATTTGGCGAGATGACAGGTGATCTTGGCAAACATCATACCGAGCTAGATGATCAAGGCAGGCTCATGGTACACGGCTTTCTCACAGCAAGTCTAGCCACGAAACTTGGCGGGCAGTTTCATTTTATCGGTCAAGAGATGACATGTACCTTCATACGCCCTGTTTATACAGGTGACACCATTACCTGTCAGATGGCCGTCACCAAGGTAGAACCCCTTGAAAAATACCATCGAGTCTACCTTTTTTCCCGTTATATCAATCAGCATGGAGAAGAAGTCATTACTGGTAAAAGCGAAGGTGTGGTTTTCAAAAAATAAAAAGCTGCCTATGATGAGGCAGCTAAACGATCTTATTCTCTTCTATTCAGCGTGATGCTGACGATCCATATAAAGCGGCGGCCTCTTTAATGAAATCACTGCACAGCTAAAGGCAATCAGCACAAAAACAGCGCCGAATTTAGCCAAATCAACAGATGAACCGGTCATTGTAAACATGACACCGCCCACGGCTGATCCAATGGAAATCCCAATTTGCAAAGCGGATGTATTCAAACTCTGCTGAATATCAGACGTCACAGGGTCTGTTTGAATCAAATAGCTCTGCAAAGCAGGTGTCAGTGCCCAGCTAAGAGCACCCCATAGGACAACCATCACCATAAAGAGCATAAACACTCCCGCTGTATAAGGAAGGATAAACATCACAATGGCAAACGCCATGGTCACAAGCAAAATGGCTTTTCCTGATCCTAGTTTGTCACTCAGCCAGCCGCCAAACCCATTCCCGCCAATCGACGCAAGTCCGAAGACCAAATAACAAATACTAATCCAAAACGGAGTCATATGCAGAACTTCCATCAAAAATGGCGTGAAATAAGAATACAGCATATAATGACCAGCAAGCATGAACAAACTAATCAAATGTGCACTGAAAATTTTCGGATGCCCTAAAGAACGAATTTGTTCTTTAAGCGGCGTGACTTTTTCAACAGGCATTTTCTCCAATAGAAAATAAATGAGTACCATAGATATGGCTGACAGAATACTGATTCCTAAAAACATCACTCTCCAGCCAAAGCTCTCTGTAATAAAAATACCGATCGGTACACCGAGAACAAGTGATGAGCTAATCCCAATAAAAATCAGACCTAATGCTTTCGCTCGATGCGCTGGTTCCACCAGCTTGGCGGTAATCGTCAATGATAGTACCACAACAAGCGCTGTACTCATGGCAATCAAGACCCTAGAGATCATGACAAGGGCAAAGGTGGAACTAAAATATGTGAATACATTGCCTAATGTAAAGACCAATAATGCGATTAAATAAAGACGCTTTCGTTCGATTTTGGCTGTGACGGTCAGTAGCACCGGTGCTGAAATAGCATACACAATCGCAAATACCGTGATCAGCTGCCCAGCTGTCGCAAGAGACACATTGAGATCCTCTGCTAAACTTGGCAGAATGCCCCCGACCACAAGCTCAACTAATCCAACCGCAAAAGTAGAAACAGCTAATAAATAAACTCTCCAGTTCATGTCTAACATCCCTTCTCTATATCATGGCTTTCACTTTTGATACAGGGTGCAGACAAACAAAAAAACCCTGATTACAAAAAAGGAAAGCGCGCTTTTGTAATCAGGATTTATCGGATCCTGGTAGAAACCCTCAAACCATATTATTGAGGTTATACAAGTCTATTTTTTTCTTCAAATATATTAGCATAGCCTTCCATAACGTGCAAGCTGCAAAAACAGAAAGTGTCTGCCAATGGCTCAGCAACATAAACGACCTCAGAAGGGCATGAAATGAACTTGCGGACCAACTTGCTTTCTCCCCCATTTACAGGTAAACTGATGAAAAATCAACGAACAAGAATCAACGTAGATCTGGAATAGTAGCTTGAATCGATCTTTACCAGAGAGGGAACGGTGCTGAGAAGTTCCTACTGACATCTTCAAGTGAACCTGCCGATTTAGTTCTGTTTCATACAGCGGTTCATACCGTTATCATGATCGAGTGTAAAGCTGTGCTTTAAATTAGGGTGGTACCACCAGGAATGGTCCCTAACTTAAAGCACAGCTTTTTTGTTTTTTTAAAAGGAGGAAAAAGACGATGTCAAAGAAACAATTTGTTGAGAAAATTACAAGCATGGAAGACGACTTTGCCCAGTGGTATACAGATGTTGTCACAAAGGCGCGTCTCGTCGATTATTCAAGCGTTAGAGGCAGTATGATCATTCAGCCATACGGTTTTAAAATTTGGGAGAATATTCGCGACGAACTTGATCGTCAAATCAAAGAAACGGGTCACGAGAATGTCTATATGCCGCTCTTTATCCCAGAAAGCCTTCTCCAGCAGGAAAAAGATCATATCGAAGGCTTTGCTCCTGAAGTGGCATGGGTGACACATGGCGGTGATTCGGAATTACAGGAAAGACTCTGCGTCAGACCAACATCCGAGGTGCTGTTCGCCGAGCATTATAAAAACATCATTCATTCCTATCGTGATTTACCGAAGCTATATAACCAATGGGCCAATGTCGTCCGCTGGGAAAAGACAACACGTCCATTCCTTAGAACCCTTGAATTCCTCTGGCAGGAAGGGCACACTTGTCACGAGACTGAGCAAGAAGCGATTGAAGAAACAGAAAGAATGCTTCATATCTATGCGTCTATTTGTGAAGAGCTTCTAGCGATCCCTGTCATTAAAGGCAGGAAAACAGAGAAAGAAAAATTCGCTGGCGCCCGCTTCACCTATACGGTTGAAAGCTTGATGCATGATGGAAAAGCCCTGCAAACCGCCACTTCTCACTTCTTCGGCAACGGATTTGCCAAGGCGTTTGGCATTGAATTTTTAAATCGAGAAGGAAAATTAGAGCATGTCCAGCAAACATCATGGGGCTTCACCACAAGAATTATTGGCGCTATGATCATGGTGCATGGCGATGACAGAGGACTTGTCCTGCCGCCAAACATTGCGCCAACCCAAGTACGTGTTGTGCCAATTGCTTCCCATAAAGAAGGTGTCCTCGATCATGCCTATGAATTAAAGGATAGACTCGCCCGCATCGCACGCGCTGACATCGATGCAAGTGATAAACAGCCTGGCTGGAAATTCAACGAATGCGAAATGCAGGGCATCCCATTACGCGTAGAAGTAGGACCAAAGGATATGGAAAAAGGTCAGGTGATGCTCGCAAGACGAGACACTGGTGAAAAGCAAGCCGTCACATTAGATGCACTTGAACAAACCATCACGTCCACGCTTGAAGACATTCAGCAGACGATGTACGAAAAAGCAAAAGAACGATTACATGAAAAAACATCAAACGCCCACACAATCGAAGACATCGAGCAGCTTCTTGCCGAAGAAAACAGGTTGATCAAAGCCATGTGGTGCGGCGATGAAGACTGTGAAAACGACATCAAAGAGAGAACAGGGGCGACATCACGCTGTATCCCGTTTGAACAAGAATCCGTTTCTGACACATGTGTCTGCTGCGGGAAACCAGCTTCTGATATGGTGTTCTGGGCAAAAGCCTACTAATCATATTTCAAATTTTTTACAAATAATGCAGGGGTTTGTCTATACACTGAAGCATCTTATACGATGCTTCTTTTTTGTTAAAAAGAGCCAAATATCCATTGACCTCCTTCACACAATCCCCTATAATTCATATTAATATAATCGGTTTTTAAGACTTTAACTGGAGTGGTGATCTATGAAGCGCTGGCTCTCAATATTTAACGAACGTTGTCCAAAATGTAAAACAGCATTAGATGTCTCGAAGTCCAATGCCTTGCAAGGCAAAGTCGTGAAAACATGCCCCAATCTTCATTATCAAAAAGAGTACCACCCTGCACTTGAAACGTATATCGAGCACGATGATATGAAATAAAAAGGACCAACACATGGAAAAGAGCCCTTGCTCTCAGTTGTTGGTCTTTTTTTTATAATAAATCCAGCCAGATTTTAATTGCTGTAGCTGTAATCATCACGGCAAGTGCCCATTGCAAATAAACGGCATTGATCTTCTGACCAATCTTCGCCCCAATCGGCGCAGCAATCAAACTGGCTGCCATTAAGACAAGCGCAGGCATGAACATGACTTGACCAGTCAGCACTTTCCCAGCCGATGCGCCGATCGCAGAGAGAAACGTAATGGCCAGAGACGAGGCAATCGTCATCCGCACAGGGATTTTGAGAATCGATAGCATCACCGGCACTAAAATAAAGGCACCGCCTGCACCTAATACACCGGATACACTTCCGATCACAAAGGCAATACCAGCCGCCAATCCTTTATGAAAGGTCACCTCTCCATCTGCTTCTGCCCGCTGACCTTTTTTCGGAACAAGCATTAAAATGACAGCGACAATGGCAAGCAGACCATAGACTACATTGATGCCTTTCTCTGGAAGGAAATGTGATAAATAGCTGCCTAATAAACTCCCTGCCAATATACTGCTCCCCATATATAAAATCAATGGACGATGTAAAAATCCGCTTTTTCGATACGCCAGCACACCGCCGAGTGTCGAAAACAGTACTTGAATGGCACCAATCCCTGAAACCTCGTGAGCCGATAATGCCATCACTCCGACAAGAGGTGGGATATAAAGCAGCATGGGATAGTTGATCACCGATCCTCCTATTCCGACCATTCCTGATAAGAAGGAACCAATAAATCCGATGATAAATAAAGTAATGAAAAATGCAAAATCCACGCTGGTCTCCTCCTTTGCAAAAGGAAAAGGGGTTCCCTCATAGATACCCCTCTCCCCTTTAGGACCCTTTTCTCACCCAGAACTTCAGCACATGCCCTTCATCCGTCTGCATGATCAATTCATGTCCGCTTGACTTAGCCCATGCAGTCAAATCAGCTTTGGCCCCTTTATCTGTTGCATGTATTTCTAATACTTGGCCTTCAGCCAAGTCGTTCATTTTTTTCTTCGTCCGAATAATCGGCATTGGGCATGCAAGCCCGGTTACGTCTAAAATGTGATCTGATGTCATCTGATCATCCCTCGCTTCTTTATTTTATTGAACATTATCGAATCGCACAACGGTTTGGACCAATTTCCATGTCTCGCTGCGCTTCCTCGTCTGGATGCAGCTTCCCCATATTGGTAGACCGAATGTCTTGATAAGCGTTTGGCTGTGCAGGAAGATCCTGCGTGACCATTTGTCTAAATACGTCTTCATCTTCAATGTTCAGCCCGTGATTTTCTTCGAACAAAGCGCCCAGCTCCTTCCAAACGCTCCCGTCTTCATTAAGCTCCTCCACGATCATAAAATGTGCAGGTAGCACAATCAATTCTGCCGAAAGCGCCGTATATCGCGTATAAAGGGTTTCCCTCAAATCACCTACCCAGTCCTCCGCCATACCGGCTAGATCAGGTCGTCCGATCGAATCAATGAACAAAATATCACCTGAAAGGAGATAACGGTCGTCTACGATAAAAGAGGTTGAACCAATCGTATGGCCTGGTGAATAAAGGGCGTGAATATCAATATCCGCCGCTCCAATCGTCACACGCTGACCTTCTTCAAGGTGATTGTACGCAAATGTCACCTCTTCGGCGTCTTTTGGCGGTAGCCAGTAGGTGGCCCCAGTCTGTTCAGCCAGCTTTTTCCCGCCAGATATATGGTCCGCATGAAGGTGCGTATCAAACACATGCGTCACTGTGACATGATGCTTTTTAGCAAATTGCGTATAGACCTCCGTCATTCTAGCTGCATCAATAATCGCAGCTTCTCCATTCGACATGATCATATACGACAAGCATCCCTTGCCCATTCGCACAAATTGGTACAACTCTCCTCCGCCAGTTAAATCACCGATCTTCACTGGCTCTAAATGCTCACTCCATGCCTTCATGCCGCCTTGCAAATAATGGACCGTTCTGCCTGCCTCTGACAGCATCTCTGCCACCATAATAGAAGAGCCCTCTTTCGCACAAACGACCAGTACATCTAGGTCATCCGGTATGTTCTCCACCATATCCTCTACGCCATCAAGAAGCTCAAAGTAAGGCACATTTAAATATTCAACGGCTTTCCCTTCAATTTTCCAGTCCTGCACATCTGATTCGTTTCGTACATCCAACAAAAAGATCGGCTCTTTGTTGATGATCTTTTTTGTTAACTGTTCTGCTGTCATTGCTTTTACAGTCATTGGTTCATTCAGCTCCTATTTTTCAATCTCTCCTGTCCAGCTGTTCATGCCTGGCACTACATTGATCAATTGATGAAATCCTTTTTCTTTTAACTTTTGAGCGGCTAATTCACTTCTTCTGCCTGAATGACAGATGAGGTAAATGAGCGTCTCTCGGTTCAATTCTTCAGCACGTTGTTCCACCTCGCCAAGAGGAATGTGAACAGCTCCTGGAATATGGCCCGCTTCATATTCATCTGGCTCTCGTACATCTAAAATAAACAATGACTGATCTTCTTTTACCTTCTGTTGAAACATGTTCAACGACATTTCCGAAATCATTGACTGCTCTTCCTGTTTCGCTCCGCCTTTACGAATCAAATGATGAAGCACCTGTCCTTCTACTTTTGTTCCTAAAAATTCATGACCGGCGCTTTTTGACCAAGCTGCTAAATCCGCTGTAGACCCTTTGTCAGTTGCTTGCACTTCAAGCACATCTCCTGGCAAGAGCTCATTCATTTGTTTTTTCGTTTTGACAATGGGCATTGGGCATGCCAATCCTTTTGCATCTAGAATTGCTGTTGGTTGCTGCATTGTTTTTCCTCCTTTTTATAGGGGTGGGGGTATATTTTAAAACCTATTTATACCTATAATCGCCAAGCATTCATGCCACCCTTGATATTCGTAATGTGGGTAAATCCCTGTTTTTTTAATAATTTAGCCGCCTGCATACTTCTCATCCCGCTTTGGCAGATCACATAAATTTCTTTGTCTTTCTCAAGCTCATGCGCTCGATTCCTTAACTGTGGTAAGGGGATATTTTGAAATCCTTTTATATGATTTGTTTGAAACTCTAAAGGTGATCGCACGTCTATCAGCTGTTGATGCCGACTATGCAATTTAGGTTTCAGATGAGCTGCGTCCATTTGTTTCACACCCCGTACAGGAAGAAAACGGCTCACAAGCAAAGCGATCACAATGATGAGCAAAAGCGTTTGAATCATGTATGAACACCTCCCTAGATAAATAAGTTCACATTCCCGATTTCTGCCTCTGCTAAATACGCTGCCACACCTGCATATTGAATGTCTGCTAGTAACTCGTTCTCCTGTAGCCCTAAAAGATCCATCGTCATCGTACATGCCACGAGGTTGATGTCTTGTTCCTTCGCCATATCAATGAGCTGCGGCAGGGTCATGGCATTGTGTTTGTTGATCACATGCTTAATCATCTTCGGTCCCATTCCTGCAAAATTCATCTTTGACAGCCCCATTCGATCAGCGCCACGCGGCATCATTTTACCAAACATTTTTTCTAAAAATCCCTTCTTCAGTGGCACCATCTCTTCCTTACGCAAGGCATTCAGCCCCCAAAAAGTATGAAAAATAGTCACCTCGTGATCATAAGCTGCTGCGCCATTTGCAATAATATAAGCGGCCATCGCTTTATCATAATCTCCACTAAATAAAACAATTGTTGTTCGTTTTTTCTGTTCCTCCATCATGATCCTCCTTATATAAATTACCCGTGGGGGTATATTGAAAACAAAAAATATATACACATACCGGTAAGGGTATATTATAACAAGTAAAAAAATTCGTCAACCTCCAAAGGCTGAGGAATTTCTTACCGGCTTTTCACCAAGAGCTCAACCGCTTCTTTGACAAGCCCCTCTGTATCCTTGCCCTGCTCAAGACTTTCACGGACACATTGTTCAAGGTTTGTACTCACAATCACACCCATTGCCCGATCAATCGCATTACGAGATGCAGACAGCTGCGTCACCACCTCGCGGCAATCCTTTCCCTGCTCCATCATCGCAAGAACCCCTTTAATCTGCCCTTCAATCCGGCGAAGACGATTCTTCATCTGCTGATTATACTCCACGTTTAACACTCCTTTCTCTTTTCCCTATGATCAGATAGTATACCCTGATAGGTATTTAGTCAAACATGATGAATCAGTATAAAAGAGCTGCTGAGAGCAAATGTCACAGCAGCCTGTTCTCTTTAAGCACTCGCTTCCTCTCTAGAGCGCTTATTTCCTTTGTAAATAAAATAAAGAGCGATCAGCATAAAGAACAATGCCAATATGCGTTTGAGATCAAGTGAAATCATTAGGCTATGGAACCAGCCAAAATGATCAATGACCATTCCAATGACAAGCTGACCAGCAATCCCCGCAATATTCGCAGCAATGACACCGATTTTCGGAACAGCGATCACTGTCAGGATTAAATAAGCCGTTCCAAGAAAAGCCGCACTCAACTGCCACTTTGGTGCATGCAAGAGATTCAACAGATGGCCGCTCCCAAAGAATAAAATCAGAATGGTCAAAAACATCGTACCCGTTAAAAAGGTCAAAAAGGTCGTTTCAATCGTACCCGCTCTCCTGCTAAACGTACCGTTTATGGAAGATTGCGCACTTAACGTAATGCCTCCGATGAAAGTAAATAAAATTAACAATAATGCCATATCGACATTCCTCCTAATGAATAAGAATAAGGGCAATGATCATCGAAATGACCGCAAATACCTTCTCTTTGTTTACTCTCGTTCTCTGACTCCCAAGCCAGCCAAAATGCTCAATCACCATACTCATCAGCAGCTGACCAATAATGACAGCAACCATCGTTACCCCCACACCAACAAATGGAACACTCACCACAATAGACGTTAAATACACAACCCCCATCGCTCCGCCAAGCAGTGACCATTTCGGTGCCTTCAACGTATAGGAAAGGTCACCTTTGCCAAAAAAGAGCCACAATAAACCCATAATAATTGAACCGACAAAAAAGTTATAAAAACTCGTTTCTAACTGTCCGATCGACTTCCCAAGTTCCGCATAGATGGCTCCTTCAAAACTAAGTGCCGCACCCGCTAATAGCGCAAGTACATAAAAAATCAAACGCATCATCAAATCTCCTTCAATTCATATATTTATATATCTAGATAAACAGATATATAGAATAGAAAAAAACAGAAATCACACATCCTTTAGATCTCTGTTTTCATATATTGTCCGATCTGTTGGATAAATTCTTCATTTCGTCTATAGTATGTCCATTGCCCATGCCGTACCGATTCGAGCAGACCAGCCTTTTGCATCAAATGTAAGTAGCTAGAGACCGTTGATTGAGAAATTTGCGCCTTTTCTTGAATATCCCCAACACAAACGCCCCCCTTATAACTAACCTCCTTCGGTAAATGAGCGCCTTGCTTAGGAA
The DNA here is from genome assembly GCF_038003325.1 of Bacillus sp. FSL K6-3176. Taxonomy (NCBI): domain Bacteria; kingdom Bacillati; phylum Bacillota; class Bacilli; order Caryophanales; family Bacillaceae; genus Bacillus; species Bacillus sp. FSL K6-3176. The sequence continues at coordinate 224,232 of NZ_JBBOOX010000001.1, read as the reverse complement.
AATGCTTCTCTGGTTCCTTAAGCCACTTTAAAATATTCAACCTTGTTTCATTCGATAATGCCTTAAACACATCAATAGGTTCCATGGCAGACATTGTATATCTAGAAATACCGATATGTCAAGCCATTGCATATTCACCTCTAAATTGGTAAAAAGGAAATAATCAACGCTATAAGGAATATTTCAAGGAAAGAGGGTAACCCATGACTTTACAGCATTATATTGGATCAAACAAAGAACTGCCGCTTGGTACCATTGGTCAAAATCCTACCTATAAACCATTCTCTGAACTCAATATCAGCATGTTTGATAAAAAACAAAAAAAGCCCAAAATCTATCAAAAAGAAGATCTTTTGATAGAAGTATTTGAAACAGAAGAGGATTTCGAAGGCATTCACATTGATTATCTAGATCCCGTCTATGAAGAGGTAAGAGACAAATTCACGCACCCTTTTGTTTATGAATTAGACATCATTCATTCTCTTCGTGCACTTTTTAAATTCATTGAAAAAGAGCTGTCAAAAGGAGAAACCATCGAAATCTATTCTTGTCTAAATGAACTCGAAATGAAAGAAAAGGACGATCAATTGGATGTAGAAATTGACCTAAGCAAAAAACGGTTTGGAAAACATATCGATTTTAAAGGGATCGATGAACTGATTGATATGTTTGAATTAGAAAACTTACAATATGTACTAGTGAAGAGGTAGAGGAGAATTGACAAGTTACATCAAAATGCTGTGTTATTAGAGATTGTAGAAGCGTAACCTTGGTTAAGCAAAGATCAATTGAAGTTATGAATAGAAAAGCGAATATAAATGTAACACGGAGGTAGTTGAAGGAACCAAAATCCCCTCAATTACCTCTTTGCAGATCGTCGTAAACTTTTTCAAAAATGTCTATTGGTATTGAATACTTCGTAGTCTTATCATTACGGTAATTAACCACTATATCTATATTATGATGTTGCTTTTTTTCAAATTCAATAATTGAGTTCTCCCATCTATCTCTAACGGAAATGACACAATTACCGTTTTTCTTTTCCTTTTTCTGATAAACATAATCCATTTTATCTCTGTCCGTTCTCATTATTTTGTATTAGATAAGCGAATAGACGGCATCGATACCCAAAGAAGCTAAATGTCATAATTAAGTTTTAAGAAGTAAAAAAATAATTTCTATCATAAATACCTAATTTATTTACTTTCTGAACATGGAAGGATACCTCATCTCTCCAAACAATAGCTAGCCTTCAATTAAACGTTTTAACTTAAGCTCCGTTTCAGTATCCTCAACGGGTGTATAGACACTGCATCTTAAATCAGTATCCCCATACACTTGTAATGAAGTGAGATTAAACAACATTTTACCTGCCTTAGCATGACGAAATTCAATTAATACTTCAGGTGCATAGCTGATCTCATTTTCATTCCATATTTTACGAAACTCAGGATATGCCTGCTCCATTTCTTCTATAAATTGCTCATACCAGTCATCCGCCACATACTGTCCATAATACGTTCTAAATATGGCGATATATCCTCTTACAAAATGCTCCCAATTCACGGCTAAACTTTTAAATTCCTTTCTTGCGAATAGTAAGCGGATGATATTTCTTTCTGCCGGGATGATTTGTTCAAAGTCCAAAAATACATTAGCTGCTGCTTGATTCCACCCAACAATCTGACTTCTTCTATCAGATATAATCGTTGGACAATAACGAAGTTCCTGCAGAATTTTCACTAAAGCCGGACTGATTTCCTTCTCATTCTCAATGATATAGGATTGTTTCACACCTTCCTCTAACGCTAAAGCGTACAAATATCTCCTTTCATCGTTGTTTAATTGTAATGCACTAGAAATCGCATCTAATACCGAAGTAGATACTTTTATATCTCTGCCTTGCTCTAACCAAGTATACCAAGTAAGACTCACACCGGCTAGTTGAGCCACTTCTTCTCTTCTGAGTCCTGGTGTTCTTCGGCGGGTTCCTACAGGTAAACCAACCATTTGAGGCGTGATTTTTGAACGTTGGTTCTTTAGAAATTCTGATAATGCTTGAAGTCTTGTTTCAGGTTTCATTAAGGTCTCCTTTTAAAATATTATTCATTATACTAGGATAAACAACAACTTGTAATAGGATAACACAATGGCTAAAGTTAATAAAAACAAGGAGGGAATGATCATGAAAAGAGTTGTCATTACTGGAATGGGAGTTATTTCTCCACTAGGAAATGATATAGATAGCTTTTGGAATCAACTAGTTCAAGGACAATCGGGAATATCTCTCATTGATTCTTTTGATACGACTGATTATAAAACAAAAATAGCTGGAATCGTTCGTGATTTCGATGCAGATGAAATATTAGGGAGAAAAGAAGCAAAACGATTAGATCGTTTTAGTCAGTTTGCCTTAGCAGCGGCCGAACAAGCATTAGAACATTCACAATTACAGTTAGATCAAGTAGATCTTGAACGTTTAGGCGTATATGTTGGATCAGGAATTGGGGGCATACAATCGCTTGTTGATCAGGTGAATGTATTAGATAAACGAGGTCCATCGAGAGTAAGCCCTAGCCTTGTCCCCATGATGATTTCAAATGCAGCTGCGGCCCAAGTCAGCATCAAATTAGGCGCACAAGGGCCATCATTGTCACCGGTCACAGCTTGCTCTATCGGGAACACCTCTATTGGTGAAGCTTTCAATGCGATCCGAAATGATGAAGCAGATATTATATTTGCCGGTGGAGCAGAAGCTGCCGTCAATCAGATATCTTTGGCTAGCTTTGGAAACGCACATGCACTATCTACTAGAAACCAGGACCCAAGTCGAGCCAGCCGCCCATTCGATACAGATAGAGATGGCTTTGTGATGAGTGAAGGCGCAGGTATCTTAGTATTAGAATCATTAGACAACGCAATTCTTAGAGATGCGCCGATATTATGTGAAGTAGTGGGATACGGGGCTAGTTCAGATGCACATCATATGGTCGCTTCACACCCAGAAGGTAGGGGTGCCTACTTAGCCATGAAGAAAGCATTGAGAAGTGCAGATATATCAACAAGTGAAATCGATGTTATTAGTGCTCATGCAACAAGTACACAAGTAGGTGATCGTTCAGAAGTTCTAGCGATTAAGAAATTATTTGGTGATCGTTCAGGTGAAATTCCAACAACGGCAAACAAATCAATGACTGGGCACATGTTTGGTGCTGCTGGCGGAGTAGAAGCGATTGCTTTAGTGGAAAGTTTGAGACGAGGATTGATTCCGCCAACTATTAATGTAGAGAAGCAAGATCCAGATTGTAACTTAGATGTTGTATTGGAAGCGAGACAGCTTCCATTGAAATATGGGCTATCCAATTCTTTTGGTTTTGGAGGACATAATTCAGCCATCTTGTTAAAACATTACGATTGAAGTAGGAAAAAGGTGAAATACTGAAATGACAAGGGTTTATGACCCTTGTTTTTTTATGATGGGAATACCTCACAGATAAATGATGACGAGCCTCAGCAATCTGATATATTAAATGGAGAAAAGAAAATACTTAAAAAATTGAAAGAGCAGGTGACCCATGCCAAACAACCAAACACCCAACCCACTCATCACGGAAAAATCACCCTACCTCCTTCAACACGCCCACAACCCAGTTCACTGGTACCCGTGGGGGCAAGAAGCATTCGACAAAGCGAAACGTGAAAATAAACCGGTGCTTGTCAGCATCGGCTATGCCACTTGCCACTGGTGCCACGTCATGGCACACGAAAGCTTTGAAGATCAACAAGTCGCTGACATCCTAAACGAGCATTTCATTTCAATCAAGGTCGATCGTGAGGAGCGTCCAGACATTGACTCGATGTATATGTCCGTTTGTCAGATGATGACGGGGCAAGGAGGCTGGCCGCTCAACGTGTTTGTCACGCCTGATCAAAAGCCTTTTTATGCGGGGACATACTTTCCAAAAAGAAGTGCTTACGGCCGTCCCGGCTTCATTGAAGCACTGACGCAATTGCTGGATGCGTATCACAACGATCGTGATCATATTGAATCATTGGCAGAAAAGGCAACAAATAATTTACGGATCAAGGCAGCAGGGCAGACAGAAAATACGCTCACTCAGGAGTCGATTCACAAAGCCTATTATCAGCTCATGAGCAGCTTTGATACACTGTATGGCGGCTTCGGTTCTGCGCCTAAATTTCCTGCGCCTCATATGCTCACGTTTCTCATGCGCTATTTTGAATGGACAGGGCAAGAAAATGCGTTATATGCTGTCACAAAAACGTTAAACGGCATGGCAAACGGCGGTATTTATGATCATATTGGTTCTGGATTTACTCGATATTCAACCGATGAAAAATGGCTTGTGCCGCATTTCGAAAAGATGCTGTATGATAACGCCTTGCTGATAGATGCCTACACCGAAGCCTATCAAATCACTCAACACCCTGAGTACGAAAAGCTTGTCCAAGGCCTCATTCAATTTATCAAACGAGACATGATGAATCGTGACGGCTCTTTTTATTCGGCAATCGATGCCGATTCAGAAGGAAAGGAAGGGCAATATTACGTTTGGACAAAAAAGGAGATCATGACCCATTTAGGCGATGACCTCGGCACTTTATTTTGTGCGGTCTACCACATCACAGAGGAAGGAAATTTTGAAGGACAGAACATCCCTCATACCATTTCCACCTCATTTGATGACATCAAGGCAGCATATTCAATCGACGACCAAACCCTTTATTCTAAACTGCAATTCGCTCGAAACATCTTACTCACTGTAAGACAGCAGCGACCTGCACCGCTGATCGATGACAAGGTACTCACATCGTGGAATGCGCTGATGATCTCCGCACTTGCCAAAGCAGGGAGTGTCTTTCATGAAGAAGAAGCCATACGCATGGCAAAACAGGCAATATCTTTTCTAGAAACACACCTCGTCCAGCAGGAACGGCTCATGGTCCGCTACAGGGAAGGGGACGTAAAGCATCTAGGCTTTATCGAGGATTATGCGCACATGCTCACAGCGTATATGTCTTTATACGAAGCGACCTTTGACCTAGATTGGCTGACAAAAGCCAGAGCCGTTGGTGAAAATATGTTTGAACTATTTTGGGATGAGCAAATCGGGGGCTTTTTCTTCTCAGGCTCAGATGCAGAAACGCTTATCGTTCGTGAAAAAGAAGTATACGACGGGGCCATGCCGTCTGGTAACAGCACTGCACTCCAACAGCTTCTGAAACTAAGCAGAATGATCGGACGTCAAGACTGGATCGAAACACTAGAGAAGATGTTCAGCGCCTTTTACGTAGATGTCTCTTCCTATCCAAGCGGACATACCGCCTTTTTACAAGGACTATTGAGCCAATATGCCGCAAAACGAGAAATCATTATTCTTGGGAAAAAGGGCGACCCGCAAAAAGAACAGCTTCTACAAGCATTGCAAAAACGATTCATGCCATTTGATCTCATTTTAACTGCCGAAACAGGGCAAGAATTAGCAAGGCTCGCACCTTTTGCAAAAGATTACAAAACGATCAACGACAGTACGACAGTCTATATTTGTGAGAACTACAGTTGCCGCCAGCCGATCACCAATCTCGACGAAGCGATGGAACAATTATTTCAAATTTGAGCTGTCATATGATGACTATGAGAAGACAAAATGAGGACAAACAGATAAAAAAAATGTCAATCCGCTAACAATTCGTCTGTACGGTTTTATTTTTCCTCTAAAACGGTTAGAATGCGCACTAGATGTTCTCATACCGAAGGGAGAGAAAATAATTGAAAAAAGTATCATATACACTCATTGCTTGTCTGTTATCAGTGGGGCTTGCAGCCTGCTCATCAAACGATGCGAAACAGGATAAGCAAAACGATTCAGCCAACAGCAAGGAAACAACACAGGCTGACCAAAAAGAGCAGCAAAAGCAAATGGAAGAGATGCAAAAGAAATTAGACGCACAAAAAATTGATGATCAAAAGGTCGTTGCGACCGTCAACAAAGATAAAATCACAGGAAGTGAATACAATAGCGCCTTATCGACCATTCAAGGTCAGCTTCAGCAGTCAGGACAAGACCCAACATCTAAAGAAGGCGCAAAAGCTGTCAAAAAGCAAACCATTGATGCGCTAGTAGGTCAAGAGCTCATCCTGCAAGATGCTGAGAAGAAGGGCTATAAAGCCTCTGACAAACAAGTCGATAAACAGCTAAAAGAAGAAAAGAAACAATTTAAAGACAATGCTCAATTTGAAGAAGCACTCAAAAAGAGCGGACTGACAATGGATCAGCTGAAAAGTGATATTGCCGACAGCATCAAATACAGCCAATATGTCGACAAAGAAATTAAATCAGCCTCTGTGTCTGAAAAAGACGTCAAAGCGTACTATGACCAATACGCCGAACAAATGAAAAAACAAAAACAAAAAGCACCTGATTTCAAAGACGTCAAATCACAAATCAAGAAGCAGTTAGAATCTCAAGAAAAGCAAAAAGAAGTACAAAAAGAAATTGATCAACTAAAGAAATCTGCAAAAATTGATGTATCGATTTAACCACTATTAAAAATCCGCCATTGTGCGGATTTTTTTCATCACTTCATGAACTGTTTTTCCAAAATAATGACAAAAGCCTCATCATAAACATCTACTCCATCCGATATGATGGGAGTACAAAAGAAAGCGTTATCAATTCTTTTGTCTCTGAAAAAGTACAAGATCAAAGACAGACCTCGTACTTTTGTTTCAGTCATATCTACAAGAGGAGGATGTTTATGTTCAAATGGTTTAAACCCGCTCCGCATATCGACAGGCTCGATGATGCCAAAACAGACGAAACCTATAAACGGCTGCGTCTGCAAGTCTTTTTGGGGATCTTCATCGGATATGCGGGCTACTATTTGCTGCGCAAAAATTTCGCATTTGCCATCCCTTATTTACAGGAAGAGGGGTTCACAAAAAGTGAATTAGGCTTTGTACTGGCGGCTGTTTCAATCGCTTATGGCTTTAGTAAATTCATTATGGGGATGATCTCAGACCGGTGTAACCCAAGATACTTTTTAGCCGCTGGACTCTTTCTATCAGCTCTTATCAATATTCTATTTGTCTCATTTCCATGGGTGACATCCAGTGTATGGATCATGTTTTTATTCATGTTCTTAAACGGCTGGTTTCAAGGAATGGGGTGGCCGCCATGCGGACGAACGATGGCACATTGGTTTTCGGTGAGTGAACGTGGAACAAAAATGTCGATTTGGAACGTCGCTCACAATATCGGTGGAGGAATTCTTGCACCGCTTATTACATTAGGAATTGTTTTGTTTGCGACGTGGAAAAGTATCTTTTTCTTCCCTGCCATCATCGCCATTATCGTCTCCTTCGTCATCATTCTTCTCGTACGGGACACCCCGCAATCCGCTGGTCTTCCGCCAATTGAAGAATACCGAAATGACTATCCGGCACTACAATATGAAGATCAAGAAAAAGAATTAACCGTAAAAGAGATTTTATTTAAATATGTACTCAACAATAAATTCCTTTGGTATATTGCCATTGCCAACGTCTTTGTGTACTTTGTCCGTTACGGGGTCGTAGACTGGGCACCTACCTATTTAACAGAAGCAAAAGGATTCTCACCAGAGCATTCACGCTGGTCTTATTTCCTTTATGAATATGCAGGCATCCCTGGTACATTATTGTGCGGGTGGATTAGTGACCGCTTCTTTAGAAGCCGCCGCGCACCAGCAGGCGTCCTCTTTATGATTGGCGTGTTAATTGCGGTTCTCGTGTACTGGTTAAACCCTGCCGGCAATCCAATGGTTGATAATATTGCCCTCATCAGCATCGGGTTTTTAATTTACGGACCCGTCATGCTCATTGGACTGCAAGCCATTGATCTCGCTCCGAAAAAAGCCGCTGGCACTGCTGCCGGGCTGACAGGATTCTTTGGGTATATTGGTGGCTCTGCTTTTGCTAATGCCATGATGGGTGTCGTCGTCGATCACTATGACTGGACAGGAGGTTTCATTTTACTAGTTGGTTCTTGTATCCTTGCGATTGTGTTCCTCGCCATGACATGGAATACAGGAAAACGCGTAGAGCAAGCTTAATGAAAATCACATAAAAGATTCATCTCCGCCCAACATGCCCTTTACATCTATTTCTTATGATAGAGGCAGTTACCGTAAAAGGAGGATAAAATATGAAGAAAAGTAGATTACTTGCTTTCGTGTTACTCTCTTTTGCTTTACTGTCTTTTGGTTGGGTGCCGACCACCATATCGGCACATGAACATCTTTTATCTCCAGATCGCATTTTAACCGTTGCACACCGCGGAGCATCAGGGTATGCCCCAGAGCATACCCTGGCTTCCTACAAGCTCGCCACAAAGATGAATGCAGATTACCTCGAACTTGACCTTCAAATGACAAAGGATGGACACCTTATCGTCATGCACGATGAAACAGTTGACCGGACGACAAACGGAACAGGCTGGGTCAAAGACCTCACACTTGCCGAAATCAAACAGCTCGATGCCGGTGCATGGTTTAACGAAGCCAACCCCGACAAACAAAATGCCCACTTTATTGGACAACAAGTCCTCACATTAGATGAGGTATTACGCTACTTCGGTAAACGAGAAAATTATTATATTGAAACCAAAAAACCAGACATCTATCCGCAAATGGAAGAAAAACTATTGGCCGTCTTAAAGAAACATCATCTTCTTGGAAAACATACGAGAAAAGGGCAGGTCATCATCCAATCTTTCAGCCAAGAAAGTCTATTAAAATTGCAGAAACTCGCCCCTCGGCTTCCAAAAGTACAGCTATTAGATAGAGCGCAAATGACGTCTATTACAGATGATCAGCTCGACTTCATCAAATCGTATGCAGTGGGGATCGGACCGAATTTTAGAGCGTTGACACTTGAAAATGTCCAGCAGGTCAGAAGCCATGGACTCCTCCTTCACCCATATACGGTAAACAGCGAAGCAGACATGACACGTCTTCTGCAATACGGCGTCACCGGTCTTTTCACCAACTTTCCAGATGTCTTTCAGCGTGTCAAAGCTTCTCTGTAAACGACAAAAGCCTTGCCGGTCCACTCCGCAAGGCTTTTGATTATTTCACCGTTTGATCAGAAGAAGCTGTTTCAATCGGTTTTCGTTTACCAATTCCAAAGATGAAGAAGCTAAGCGCTACAACAATCAAGAAAACAATCCCCACAATAAGAGAAATACGCGTATCCTGATTAATGAGCATAAACACAAGAACCATCAATAAAAAGCCAATCGTAAGATAATTAGAAACTGGTGCTAGCGGCATCTTGAATGGATGCTGATCAAGCGCTGCCCCCTTCGCTTTTCTGAAGCCAATATGACTAATCAAAATGACAAACCAAGGCACCATACCAGGAAGGACACTGGCACTATACACATAAACGAAAATGTTTGGCGGCGAAACATAATTTAAGACCACCCCAACCGCTAAACCAATCAGCACAGCAAATGTCCCAAAATACGGTACACCATTCTTCGAAATTTTTGTGAAGAAAGCAGGTGCCTGTCCATTCACACCTAATGTATAAAGCATACGTCCCGCACTGAAGATTCCACTATTACAGCCGGACATCGCTGCTGTAATAACAACAAAGTTAATAATACCTGCTGCTGCCGTAATTCCAATTTTCGCAAACGTCGCCACAAATGGACTGCCGAGCGTATTCAGCTGATCCCACGGATACACCGTCACGATGACAAAGATCGCACCGATATAGAAAATCAAAATACGCCAGATGATGCTTTTGATGGCATTTGTCAGCGTCTTTTGCGGATTTTGCGCCTCACCTGCAGTAATCCCAATAAGCTCTACCCCTTGATAGGCAGCAATCACTAGGGACAATGCAAACAAGAAACCGCTAAATCCACCTGTAAAGAATCCGCCATGCGCCCAAAGGTTAGACAAACCAATCGCTGTTCCACCATTGCCAAACCCAAAGAAAATAATGCCTAAACCTGCAATGATCATTAAAATAATCGTCACAATCTTGATCATCGCAAACCAGAATTCAAACTCACCGAATGACTTAACCGAAATTAAGTTGGCCGCACCTAAAATGATCATGGCGATTAATCCCGGAATCCACGCTGGTAAATCAGGGAACCAATATTTCATATAAGCGCCTACGGCGATAATCTCAGACATTCCAACAATGACCCACTGGAACCAGTTACTCCAAGCTGTCATATACCCCGCAAGCGGATGAATATATTGATGCCCAAATGTAGCAAACGATCCCGTACTCGGTTCAAGATACAACATTTCTCCCATCGCACGCATAATAAAAAAGATAAAAATACCACACACTGCGTACGCTAGAAGAACCGATGGACCTGTCCATTGAATGGCTTTAGCTGACCCCATAAATAAGCCAACACCAATTGTGCCGCCAAGCGCGATCATTTGAATATGACGAGCACTTAACCCTCTCTTTAATTCCTTTTGAGCCACTTCTATTCCCCCTCATCAACAAACAACATAAAAAATAAAAAATCAGAATTTTCATTCTGATTCAAAATCTTCAATCTTTCGATGTATATTATCATAATAAATCTACCCTTAAAAAACAATTGTTTTTTTGAGGAAAACACTATTAACAAAATATTCTGACATAAAAAGATATTCAAATTATTTTATATTGATATATCGAATCAGAGGATCATCATCGCTTCAATGACCATCACTTAATAGAAAAGAACCTCCCCTTATATCGACCTCAAAGCTTTTCCCTCCATTTTTATAAACCATTCTATCCTGATCATCAACACAAGGAAAGTCATTGTGAAAAGTACCTGATCTTTTCTTCACATAACAAATAAATCCATCATTTTCCGGAATTGCCACTTTGACAGATGATCCAGTTGACGTCGATTTGAGCGAATGCAACATGGCCTTTGAATGTATCTGTACCCTTCTGCCTATTAAATTCAGATCAATATCTGAAAAAGCACCTACCATCTCCACTTTTGACGAAGTAGTACGCAGGCTCAATGTCTGCGTGTTGAGCTGTTGACTAGAGATAAGTCCACCCACTGTCTGCAAGCGCAGATGCTTGATTTCTCCCGTGAACATGGACTTTCCAGAAATCAATTGGCAGTCAGCCTCCTTCACCTTCAGTCCATCCAAGAATAGATTTGCTCCTTTACAATGAATAGACAAGGACTGTAACTGTGCCTGAGGGAGGTAAATCTCCAAATTCGTTTGATGAAGATGAAGCCCCAAGCTGATCGCTCGTTTTCTTTTATCTTGAATGACTAGCCTGCCTTCCTGCACTTGATGATGCAGTAAATACCGATGGGGGAATACATGATTGGTGGTCTGCTTCATCAATAAATAAGGATGATCATGGTGATAAAGGCGAACATCTCCCACCAGCCAGTTTAACGAAAGTTCCGTTATTGCTTCTTCAATTTGAACCGTATGCTTCACATGTCTCCACCCTTTTCCCATCATGAATTACCTCGTTTGCAGCCGGCCGATGCGGCTCCACAATTCCAAGATCACAATGAGGATTGCTGCAATCATCACTCCTGACAGGATGAGGTTCATTTGATCATTGCCATAAATGGCGAGCGATACATTTCCTAAAACAGCACATAAAACAATGGCAGTCAGGACGGTCATCAAAACAGATTTCTTGCTCAACCCTATTCTCATCGCCATCATGCCAATCGCTTGAACACAAACAATCAACATAAAGAATGTTTTCATCAATTGAAACAGAGAACCTGCCGTCAGCGTATCGTGAACAATAGGGAAAAACAATTCAGTCACACTAAACACAACAAACGAAGGAATGATACTACACATCATCGCAAACGTTGAAAGGCACACCATCCATATCATATGAGAAAGGAATCTCACTGAATTGGATGTGCGTTCCTGATAAACCATCTTGCCTACACGCCAATACAGCATAGCTGTGATGATAGAAAAAAAGATCATCCATACTGTACTCGTTAACAAATAAATATTCGTATATTGCTGAAAACCCGGTTCGCGTTCAATTTTTGCAGCAAACGCAATAAAATAGATGAATACTAGCAGCACAATACTCGCGATGAAACTAGCTTGAATATACTGCTTCATGTGGCCTTTTCTTAGCTCAACCTTCATAAAATGAATCATACGTCATCCTCCTATCAGTTGGCATTCTTTATCTTTCGGGCAGATCATACCCGCCAATTTCAGCATAGTGCGCTGTCACCTTTTGAATAAATAGATCACTCACAATATCCACGCCAAGCCCCTTCATCATCTGCTTTAAAAAACACAAACGCTGGACCGTTTCTTCATGATTGCGTACAAACAATGTGGGATTCAACCATATATTCACAAGAAGCAAAAATACTTCTGCCACTTCACCAGGAAACTTAGTTTCCATCGAACCATCCTCAATCCCTTCAATGATTAACTGTTTGATTCTCAAAGCATCCTGATTGACACCTGTCTTCATGCCTTCAATCACAAATTGCGGATTTTTCATCTGATCAACCAAGATCCCATCAATCGAATGAGACTGCGGGTCTGCCACAAGCTGCTCTAGGATCAGCTGGAGCTTCTCTTTCGCATGAGCTGCTTCCGTATGCTCAATTAACTCCTCAAGCTTCTCGGTTGCGTAACGAAACTGCCGATCCATCACGCCGCGTAATATTTCATCCTTCGATTTAAAATGATGATAAATAGCCCCTTTAGACATATTCAATTCATGGATAATATCTTGCAAACTTGTCTTTTCAAATCCCTTTTCCTGAAACAACTTTGTCGACACGTCCAAAATTTGCTGCATCGTCTTTTCTGGATACTTATTTCGCGCCAGTTCAAACGCCTCCTTTTACATACCGACCGTCGGTATGTTTATTTATATTTTTCATTATAAACGGTTCATGCAGATTTGTATACAAAAAAAAGACCGCTCACACGGTCTCCTCAAGCTCAAAATGCAAATTCATCGGCACATCTGGCAAAGCCGAGGCCTCCTCCATATTCGTTGTAGGTGTTTTCTCATCCACTTCCTCAAATCGAAAACCGTCAGCCCAGACTGTTCCATGTCCGCTGAGTAGCACTCCAAAATGAATGGATTCACTGCGCGTAGGAACATCTAATACGATCGCATATTGATTCCATTCCGTAGAATCTGTCACAGGTCGATTCTGCATATTATCAAACTGCACCGTATCACCCTTTCCGTCATCTACCCGCATCCAAATTCCTGCTGAAGATACATTCTCTGTTTTCAAGAAAGCAGAAAGCTTCAATCGCTTGCCTGCATACTCTTTTGCTTGAAACCCCTGCATCATTGTCGCAAACTGTCCATCTTGTACGCCTTCTTTAGATGATAAAACACCTGATTGCTTACCCGTATGAAATTCTGCTGTATCAACACCCATCTCATACATATGCGGATGTGAACCACTCAAACCCCAGCCAGGTACTGCTTCATGTAATGTCATCGAATCTTCCTCCTTTTTCATTTGCATGTCTCTCATCATGGACCTGTACATTCCGGGAGGTAAGGAATACAGATGCTTAAAAGCACGCGTAAAGGCTTCCTGCGATTGGAATTGTAACGAAAAAGCGATGTCTAAAATCCCCTGATCCGTATACAAAAGAAGCTGTGCAGCCGTAGCTAATCTTCGTTTCCGCACATATTCCCCCATCGACAGCCCGGTTTCTCGTTTAAACACACGCAGCAAATGAAAATGTGAATATCCTACTCTCTCAGGCACCTGTCTCAGCGACAGTTCATCCATCAAATGCGACTCCAAATAAGAAATCACCTCTTGCGTCACCCGACTATACATCATCTCCCTCACCTCTTCTTGATCATAAAACAAATCAGTTCACTCGTTTTGATCAAAATTGCGATGTTTCATCTGTCCAGCTGAGGAGGAAAAACGCTAACGTGAGCGCTCGTTGTTCGATAGAAACTCCCTCACATCATCTGCGATTTCTTTTGATTTCGTATGATGCAAATAATGGCCGCCTTTGAAAGTAACGATTTTTCCGTGGTCTACATGTTTCAGCAGCTCTTCATGCATTGGTTTCCAGTTTGGTGTTTCTTTCTCCGTTTGATCCGCTAGATAGAAAGCAACAGGGAGCTTCTTAGGGAAATGTAGACGTTGAGCGTTTTTAAAATTGTTTCTAAAGTTTTCTGCCTCACTAGCTTGGCTTTCATCCAAAAAATTTCGGAAAGTCAGCATTTTAATCTGAGCTTTCGTTTGATCATCTACTTTAGGCATCACCAGTTGATCTGGATTCACTTTCACTATCAATCTGTAAAAGCCGGATTGATGAAGCAACTGTAAGCTGGAGACTGGCAATTCATCCGTTTCCTGTTTAGGAACACTCGTATCAATGCCAACAAAGGCTTGGACTTCTTTTTCATATTGATTCACATATTCTAATCCATAAATGCCAGCAATCGAATGACCCATCAGCGTATATTTTTTAATGTTGAGTTTTTGCAAACATTCATGAATCTCATCCACAATGTTTTGACTTGTCCTTACTTTATCTGTGTCGTCACTTAAACCATAACCAAACGGTTCAATCACAACGACTCTATAATATGGCGATAACTCCTTGACTAACGGTTTAAAATCAAGCACGGGTGAAGCAGTTCCATAGCCTGGGAGAAGGACAATCGTTTCTTTCCCATCGCCTTGAATGAGCACATTCATCTGCTTCCCATCCACCAAGACCTTTTGCCCATAAGCTTCTATTTTCCCCTGTTCTCTTTCCTTACTAATTAGATTCACAACATAAACACTGGCCACAAATACAACCAAGACAGTCAGAATGGTACATAGAGCAATCAGCATTATTTTCAGTAATTTTTTCAATATTTTTTCTTCCCTTCATGATGAAGTACCCTAGCTTGCATCCGCAGATGAAAGATTAGTATTTTCTTTCACAATAGATAATGCCAATGGTATTTGCGCAAACACTTGATACATACATAAACGTAATCGCTATATAAAACCATTCCGTTGGAGATGATAATTCATGAACAAAAGCTTGAATGACAGCCACCAATATATAGGCTAATGCCACACCTACAATTGAAAAACTTCCAGCTTTCGCTAAAATAAATTGACCCCGTTCATCCTGTTTATATTCACGGCTTTTCTTAAATTGAAAGACCGTACTTAAGATAGAAAGGATAATCAGAGAATAAAGTATGATCGTTGTCATCATCGCTGTTGTTCCTCCTTGTCGACCTCTTGAAAAACGTCATATAAATCAACTTCAAATGTTCTCGCAATTTGAAATGCTAGTTTTAAAGACAAAGAATATTTACCATTTTCAATCGCTGCCACAGTTTGACGAGTCACACCTAACTTCTCTGCCAAATCCTTTTGTGTCCAGTCTTTTTCTGCCCGTAATACTTTCATTCTATTTTTAATTTCCATTTCAGATTCCTTTCTTAAAGGATGTTTTATTTAACATAATGTTAAAAATAATTAACATTATGTTAAATAACAATAACCTGTTTTCTACTGGATGTCAATTTCACCGGATGCAAAAAAGAATCATCCATTTTGAAAGGCCTACCTCAAAATGAATGATTCTCTATAAATGATGTGATCATCTGATTTAAAACACTTTCCTCTGGTAAATCGCAGTAGAAAGTCCCCAAGATAGCAAGTAGATGAGCATAATCAGTACAGTTGACCCCGTATATACAATAGGGATCGATAAATTCATGATAAAATCAGTGATCCCACTGAATTGCTCTGCTAAATAGATCACAACAGGTGGCCCCATAGCAGATAAAATGATAAAGCCAATAATCACTGCCGTTGTGATATAGCCAGGCTTTAAGATATAAAACAATGGAAATGTGCACGCCGCAAACAATAAAAATAGCCCGCTGCCAATCGCAATATCAGATAGCGAAAACAGCTTCCCAAACACAAATAATGCAGCACTTGTCAGCACGATTGCAATACTCATATAAAAAATGGCGCCAAGATAACGTGATGCGATAATTTCTTTACGTGTATAGGGCAAGGAATTTAATAGAATATTCGTTTCTGCCTTCTCATCATAAGCATATGTGTTAAATGGAATGAAGACACTAGCGACTAGAAACGTTAATACTGGATGGACATCCATGAAAATGAAAAATAAGATAAACGGAATAAAAATAAGTAACTGCTTCTTTTGCAAAATCACATCACGCTTAATTAAATGAAACATGCGCAACCCCGCCTTTCAAATAAAACATGATATCCTCAAGCGACGCCGGTTCAATCACAACAGCATCCCCAAAAATAAGTTTCACCTCATCAATCCGATCTGTTAATGCTTCAAATCCGGCTGCCGTACGCTGAATATGGATAAACGCCTTTTCTGTGTCTCGATCCAGCAAATCCAGGCTCCCCTTCACCAGCGCA
This sequence comes from Bacillus sp. FSL K6-3176, assembly GCF_038003325.1. NCBI lineage: Bacteria > Bacillati > Bacillota > Bacilli > Caryophanales > Bacillaceae > Bacillus > Bacillus sp. FSL K6-3176. The sequence goes on along the minus strand of NZ_JBBOOX010000001.1, from coordinate 207,763 downwards.
TAATTCTCCGCCACCTCATGAATCGACTGTTGAAAGACCAATCTTCCATTTTGTATAAACGCAATATAATCCGCGATGCGATCTAAATCAGTCGTCATATGTGTTGAGAAAAAAATCGTTCGATTCCCATCAATCATCAATTCTTGTAACGTACTGAGCAGCTCTCTTCTAAATACCGGATCTAAACCAGCAGTTGGTTCATCCATGATAATCAGCTCTGCATGATGCGACAGCGCAATCGCAAGCGATGCCTTCATCTGCATCCCTTTTGAAAATGTTTTAATCGCTTTATTCAGCGGCAGACCAAACTGTTCAATATATTGATAAAATAGTCTATCATCCCAGCGTTTATAGGCAGGTGCCACAATTCGTTTGATGTCTTTTAAATTCAATCCTGGGAAAAAAACGTTAGCATCGTAAACAAAGCCAATTCGTTCCTTAATCTCTTTTTCATGGGTGCGATAATCTAATCCAAAAATTTTAACCTCACCAGAATCTGGTTTTAACAAATTCATGATCATTTTAATCGTGGTCGACTTACCGGCTCCATTTTCTCCAATAAACCCAGTAACAAAGCCCTTTTTGACCTGTAAATCAAGATTCTGCACAGAAAAGTCTTTGAACCGTTTTGATACTCCTTTGAATTCAATCACATGCTCCACTCATCTCACTCCTCATACAAGAACTTTAATAACTGCTGCAATTCATCAAAAGATAAGCCTAATTCCTTGCCGTTTGTAACAACCGCTCCAAGCTGTTCCTCAATCACCTTCAATTTTTTCTCTCTCATGACCTCTAGGTTTTGCTCGGCAACAAATGATCCCTTACCGACAATCGAATAAATAAATCCTGCCTTCTCTAACTCTTCATATGCACGTTTTGTTGTGATGACGCTGATTTGTAAATCCTTCGCCAGCTTTCGGATAGACGGCAGGGCTGCACCTTCTGCCAGCTCACCCGTTAAGATCAACGATTTGATTTGCGTCGTAATTTGCTCATAGATAGGCTCCTTAGAATGGTTAGAAATCGTAATTTGCATATAAAAACCTCTTTTTTCTGTACTGGTATTCGCAATGAAACATTGTATATACACTATATATACATTATATACACACTGAAAAAATATTCAACTCCTTTTATGAACTTTTTTGAATGCGATCCAACTAAAAAACCGCACAGCTCTTCAGCCATGCGGTTCCTCAACAAATCAATTTATCTCCAATATACCCATTTTCCCATAAGCCATTCTACAGGCCCTCTTCTCCATTTTTTCAAATAGAGATAGCTGATGAAGAGCTGTGCTGTGTAAAGTCCGACAGCAAGCAGCAATCCAAACATTGAGCCCATTTGTCCAAATAAACCAAGTCCGTAAGAATAGAAAATCGTTGTACAAATAATAGATTGAGCCAAATAGTTTGATAAAGACAATCGGCCCAGTCCTGCAAGCAGACGTTTCAATCCTTGTGCAACCTTTGAATAGTAAAAGACAATAAAAGCTTGAATATAACCGATCGTCAGGACATAGGCTCCTAACGTCATCACCATTTCACTCCAAGGGGCATCAATAAACGTCGCACATTTTAAAGCGAGCCCGATCAAAATCATCCAGATCCAGCCTTTACGATACGCCATTCCTCGATCTTCTTCTGTCAGATGACCTTTTTTCCCAATGGCCATGCCAAGCAGTGCAAATGGCCCCACCATGATCGTACCGAATAGAAAACCTAAGATCGGCATCAACGTAATGGTCACGATCGCCATAATAATGGTCACAATCATCATATCGTCTTCAATCGTCACCCGGCTCAATAAAATATCACCGTATGCACCCTTCGCATACACATCCGTTAACAAATCATCATTTCCATAAACAAAGGTCATCAGATATGGTAAAACCACTAATGACAAAGCACCTAACACACCTGACCAAATCAGCATTGTTTTGATCCGGCTGCTCAAAAACATCATCAAGAAAAACGTACATGCTCCATAATATAAGAGAATATCACCATTCCAAATGAATATGTAATGCAGCATCCCAAGCACAATAAGACTAAAGCCGCGGCGAACGACGATGGCATTCGTATTCAGCCCCTTGGCCTTTGTAGATTCAATCAGTTTGATAAAAGAATACCCAAACAAAAAGGAGAAAATCGGATAAAATGACCCCTGGAACAAGATCTCCGTCACATATACCCCAAACTCCTGTCCCCATATGCTCGGATCAAACATCTTCTCAAAATCATAATCATATTGAAAATTAAGCATATTCACAATCAAAATACCTAATAAACTAAAACCACGTAAACTATCAATAAACTCAACCCTAGATCCCTTCAACACGACAGCTCCTTCGGAAAATATAAAAATAAAGCATATTTATCCTACCACACTTTTAAAAAATTGGATCTCATCCCCATGTGAAAAATCATGTTTTAAGGTAAATTTAATAAAAAAACCTAGAATTTATATTCTAGGTAACCTACTTATGATTAATGACTCTTTTCATCCTTCCAAAGCACACGCTTCACATAAAACAAAATCCCCAATCCAAACAAAATCAACGGCAACTCCCAGTCTGCAGAAACCGGCAGCCATGTCAACATCATGAGAATCAGCAAAACAGCTCCCACACCTGCATAAAAGACCACCGTTTTTTTTAATTCTTGGTTTGATTGAAACAAAACGCTCTCCTCCATAACTCTAATTATGATCGTTTTTCTAGTTTTTTTAATATTTTTTCCCAGCCGGTATCTCCCATTTTCCGATCAATTAATTGTCCCTCTTTATCTATGAGGCAAAAACTTGGTAATCCTTGAATTTTATATTTTGTGACAATCTCATAATCTTGATCCAACACAATGGGAGCAATGAGATTCTTTTCCTCCGCATATTTCGAAACAACCTCTATCGATTTTTCTTCTTCCGTATATGGAACATGGACACAGGTTAAATGGATACTCAACTGATCCACACTATGTAGAATGTGGTCGGTTAATTCTTCACAATGCGGACAGTTAACTGACCAAAAATAAAGAAGCTGAGTATGCCCTTCAGGTAAACACCGCTGATGTGAAGAATGAATCCAAGGAAGGTGCTCAGGCCATTTAAGTATTTGCGTTTCCACTACTCATCCCCCTTTTCTTTTAATTGAAAAGCGATGATTTTTCCTAGTGCCTCTTCTGCGGCAAAAGGGGCCACATTTCCTGATGGATTCTCTTGTTCCTGTTTTAGGCACTCGTACATATTTTTTTCGATTTTTGATGGGTCAATCCAAGAGATACACCACGATGCCCAAAAACAAGTAGGACCCTCATAACGCTTTGCCAAAGACAGAAGAAATGGCAAACTAGGCTGACCAATTCTCATGAGTGAGATCGCAGCCGCCATTCTTGTCTCCTCTTCTTCACTTTCTAACAGTTTAGCAAGAGCTTCTGCTGCATCCCCTGCATCTGCTCCAAATTCACCAAGAACCGCTGCTGCAATATTCCGCAAAGAACCCTCTTCTTTTAAGGCTTCAACAAGCACTGGCACTGCCTCTTTTCCTGATTTCCTTAATTCCCCCATGGCTTGAACGATTGTTACTTCATTCGTATTGACTAAACGTTGAACCGATTGGGATAGCTTATCTTCTGGTTTCATGACAATCAACTCCTCTTTTTAATGAGTCCCACGGCATCGATAACAAATCACATAACATACACATCCAGCAAATACACATGTCATCGTTGTAAACCAGCCCTCAGTGAACAGATGAATCCCAATGATGACCGCAGCACTTATGACAGATCCGATGAGCAATGATCGATAATAGATGCCCAAAGAAAGACTCGCTTCTCGTCTCAAAGGCTGCGTAAAGGCAAAGAGCCGTATGGTCAAAAACCAAATATAAACCCCTACCCCATAAATGGCCCAATACAATACATCATGAATCTCTAACAAGATAAGAGAAATCAAGTAGACACCATACAACCAAAAGGTTTGAAACACTTCCAATAGAAGAATTTTTTGATATAAAGCACCCGGAAAAAGATACAGCAATCCCGTTTGCCCGTGTCTTACAATCCCCGCGTAATATGAACTGAGAAGGACAGATGCACCAATGACCAGAAAGAATAGAGTCAACCAATTTGAAAAATAAGAACTGACGACATAATAAGTACCGATCAACAGCATGGTAGATAACAGATGGAAGGTAGCATACTTTTTGATCATCAATATTTCTAGCCAAAGGAAAGCCCAGATGCCCGTTAATGATGAAAGCCCCCACCACGTCTTGCTTTTCTTTGGACTTATTGGATTTACATGAACCTGTTTCCCCTCAAATTCCTCCCAAAATGCCGCCTCTTTGACTAACGACTCCATCATCTCTATACGATGACTCGACCTGTACATCATCATGAAAGATAAAATCATCATTCCAAGTAATATCAATACAGAAATGAATGAAAACTCCACTATCATGCGTCCGACTTGATACATAAAAGAAGCAGATATCTCCATCATTGACGACTGTTTCAATATCAATTGATTCATAATAAGCAATGAAAGACAACCAAACATCAGTATAAAACCAATGAAGAGCACTCGCTTATATACTTGAATGGTTCTTGCACAAGATACCGCAATCATCCATGTTTCGATCATACATAACAGCGCTGTTAACAGGAGTGATTTACCAAGTAGAAAAAAGTACTGCTTCGTTAAACAAAGAAGGAGGATATCAGCCATCACAGCAGAAACAATGAGAAGAGCACATCGCCAAAAAATGTGATATACCCATACACTCATCACAACCGTCCATAAGGAAGCACCACTTCCATACAACCACATGATATCGTTCATCTGACTAGGCAATCGATTCGAAAACAAACCAAAGCCAGTATAAAGAACAAATAAAACGACAATGAACCATCCAGCTGTACTCGCATTCCAATCGCCCATACTTGAGACTGCGCTCAGCTGAAAACCAATGGCAGCAATCATAAGCAGCAAGATCAAAAAGGGCATTTTCTTTTCTTGATTTTTACTGATCAAGCGCCTTTGGGATTTCATCCATAAAAGGGAAAGCGTGTTATTCACTAGACCACTCCCCTAGAAGTTGAATGACTTCTGCCCGCCACTTCATTTGTTCTTCCTGCCGCTTAGGAACAGCGATACTTTTCATGATGGCACCGTCTCGAATTAATATCACCCTACTAGCCGTATCAAGAACAAACTCTAGACTATGAGTGGACACAAGAACCGAACCACCTTGAAGGCTCTTCTGTATCAGCCAATCTGACAGCCATTGTTTAGAAGGGATGTCTAACCCAACAGTCGGCTCATCTAAAATAAAAAGGGAGGCATCTTGCACAATGGCCCCTGCTAAGACGACACGCTGTTTTTGACCTCTTGAAAGCCTTCCGCACAATTCGTTCATCTTCATTTCGATATGTACTTCTTTCAACGCCTCAAATACCTTTTCTTTGATCTGTTTTAAACCTTTATGATAGCCTCTTGCACGGAATTGAACATGTTCAGCAACCGTTAAATCTGGGTACAAATATGGCTGATCTGGAATAAGAGCTACTTGTTTTTGGACATGGGAATGACCAGGAGGAAATCCCTCTATGAGTATTTCCCCTTGATCAGGTTGATAGAGACCTGTTAAACATCGAATGGTTGTCGTCTTCCCCGCACCATTAGGCCCAAGCAGCGCCACAACCTCCCCTGCTTCAACGGAAAATGAAAGACCCTCTATCCCATCACCATTGCTATATCGTTTGCTTACATTCTGAACCTCCATGAATGGCATCAAATCTCTCCCTTTTATTAGAGTGATGTATGCTGATCTATGGTGTTTTTACGATGGAATGTAAATGTAATTAGACCCACTTATCATTTACCACAATATTAACATATTAGGTATAAAAGGGTAAGAGAATTATAATCATTTAAAATACTAAAAGATAACAAAACAAAAAAGATTGGGCATCAATCATCCCAAACTTTTATCTATTAAATAAACCAATTCAAACCGAATCCATATCCCGACAAGCCCATGCATCCACCTCGACCTTTAAAGCAGGTGAAGCCAAAGCCACCACATAAATCATCGTCATACAAGGCAGGTGATCTCCTAAAAACTGACCCATGATTCGTTTTCTATTCTCAGCATCAAACTCACCTACCAAATAAAACACAAGCTTCGTTATATCTTCTACTTTCATATCTGCCGCTTCTACATTGCGTTTCACATTCTCTAACGCTAGTTCGAGCTGCTCCATCGGGCTCGCTGGGATGGTTCCATCGACTTCCATCCCCACTTGCCCTGATAAGGTTAACCACCGCTGCGGCCCTGTTGTCTCTATTTGATGGATGTACGGTGCAACTGGCGCATGAATGGTCTCAGGATTACGTGATGTTTTCATTGATCAAACCCCTTTTCTGAAAATACAATCAATTTCCACCTATCATACCAAACTTTCTTCCCATCCTATCTGCATATGCTCCGAACGAAGCCAAAAAAAAGACCTTTCTTCAAAAGAAAGACCTCTCTAAAATGATGACCCGCTCCGATGCTCAATTTGATGAATCCAATTCAAATCCGCCTCTAAATGAAGCAGCGTGCCAGAAATCAATAAGTACCGACTCTCATCACCTTGCACAAGACATTCCGTTTTCAGCTTCGTGAGTTCCATCACATCTTTCATGATGACGGCTTTCTGCTGCTGAAGCATTTCTTTTTCTTGATGAAATCTGATTTTCCGTGCACAGCCCCATTTAAAGTGAAAATCATCCTTTGCAGCATGATATGGAACAGGTGCCAACAGCCATGATTCCAGCTCTTGTCTGCCTTCTTCCGTCACGTCGTACAGCTTTCGATCTTGGTCATCTATTCCCACTGCTGTCACCAATTGATCACGAATTAACCGATCAAGCGTCGTGTAGATTTGACCAGGGTTGATTTTTCCTTTTATTCCGAGCAATGATTCCAGCTCTAGCTTTAATTCATATCCATGATGTTGCTGCTGACAGAGCGATGTTAAAATTCCGTATTTCACTGACATATGATTTAACCTTCTTTGAGAGATGATATCATCTCTATTTTACTCGCTGTCGCACTAGAAATCCATGAAGCCGCTAAACTGAGTGCAATTCCTGCGATCACTGCCAGCATTAGATGCACAAACGGCAATTGGAATGAAACAAATCCACCCAGCCAATCAGATTGGCTTGAAATATATAGAAGAATCACACCAAATAAAATGCCGCCAATCACACCTGTTAACCCAATGAGCACACCTTCTCCGACGATCATTTTTCTCACCTGCTGCTTTGTCAGCCCCAGCGCCCGCATGGTGCCAATCTCAGATGTTCGTTCAAGCGTGTTCATCAGCAGTGTATTGGCTGTTCCAATGCTCGCGAGCCCCATAATGAAAATGAGCATCATAGAAATTAACTCGTTCATACCAGTGAAAGCCGATGTCGTTGATTCAATCTCATCCTCTACTGTTTTCACCTTTGAAAGCCGCTGTCCAAAGTCTTCCCATAGCTGATCTCGTAAAGACTCACCGGCACCTTTGTCTTTTAACGTAAGCAGGATATCAAGGGGCTGCGCCCACCCTAAATCCTCTTGTAAAAATGTCTGATCGACAAATGCCACATAACCAGAATGATGAGAAGTTTTGACCACATCAATGACTTGTAACTGTTGCCGGCCAGAAGGTGCATTGAGATACACACTCTCTCCAATACGCCCACCCCATTCATCAAACGCACGCTCTCCTAACACGATAGAAGGCGTTTCTGATAATCGTTGATACAAATCGCCTTTATTGTCACCTTCTATAAAAGAAGGTCCTTTCTCATCCACACCGATGATAGAAAATTGTCTTTTCTCTCCATGGGCCGTTTCCCATGTCAAAGGAGCCGCTTCCATCATCGGTTCCACCCGCTCAACAGCCTTATAGGATGACAGCTTTTCTTGATCCGCTTTCGTCCATGGCGCTTCAGAAGTAACCCTGAGATCGCCTCCATACGTTTGACGAATCTCTTTTTCGTAGCCATCTGGAGCCGATTCAATGACCGCACTTAAAAGCAAGATCACAGCAATCCCAACAGCTAGAATCGCCGCCGTATTAGCATTTCGATTCAGTTGCTGCGTGACATGCTGCGAGGATAGATGACCCGGGTAACCAAAGACAAACTTCAAAAGAGGCGCCAACAACCGGTTCAAAAAGAGCAGGAAAAATGGGAATAACAGAACCATGCTGGCTAAAATGGCAAGATAAGCAGCCGGATGATCCACCCATACAAATGAAAGCAAGCCTATCCCTATCGCCGCTCTAATGACCGATTGTTTCTTCGGTGCAGAAGTTTGGGTGGTGGATTTTAAAGTCAGCAGCACAGACGTTTTCCCTGCATGATAGATCGGAAATAACGAAAACAGCACAGGGAACACAATACCAACGATCACTGCTATTACAACAGGCACTTGCCAATCTAACGAATACACCATATCAAAAGCAAACACACCAAGCAGTGTTTGCATGAACACATCCCCAAGCCAAACGCCAATCGGCACCCCAATGACGGTTCCAATACAAGCCAAGATCAAAACCTCAATCAACATCAGCTTAAAAACAGAGCCCTGCGTATAACCAAAGCTCTTCATAATCGCAAATTCCTTTTTCCGTTCCATCACACTCGTATAAATCATATTAAACACGATAAAACCGCTCATAAACATCGACAGCCCTGCGATGAGGTAAAAGAACGTGTACAACCCGCCAATGTCATTACTTTGCCGGTCATCCGCCACCACAGGCTGGACAAAAACATCGGCATCCTTGAACTCTTTCTGTAAAGATTGAAAGAGCTGCTCTCCGCCATCATTCGTCTGAAATCTCATATAGGAAAGCTGATGATCGAGTCCCGTCCAGTCTCTCAATAAATCAAGCGGCGCCATCACACGAAAGCTCGATGATTCTGCACTCTTCCAGTCACTCGGACTTGAAAGCAGCTGTGTATATTCCACAATGGCAGATACCTTCGCTTCGCCCAAATCAGAAAAACGAATGGTATCTCCCACTTTTTTATTCAGCAGCTTCGCCACAACATCTGGTATGACCAACCCCTGATTATCCAAACGCCCTTCAATCACAGGCAGCTTCAGTAAAGAGCTCGTTTGATCTTGCACCCCGGTAATGCGCACCGCCCGTTGGTTAAGAGAGTGATCACCTTCTACCTCAAAAAACGTCTGTTTATCCAGCGCTAATAATGATCCTGTCACATCAGGATGTTTTAAAATGGAGGAGATCTGTTCCTCATCATACGTATGATCATCACTCAACACCCAATAATCTGCATCAGCGACATACATTTGCTCATAGTAATGAAACACATCATTTGTCGTTCGATCGGCAATGAGCATCGACGTGACAAAAGCAATTCCCACCATGATGCCTAAGACAGAAATGGCGAACCGCTTTTTATGCTGAATCATGTTACGCCATGAAATTCGCCACATACTGAGCATAATCATCATCCTTTCTAGAAATCACTTGATCAATAACACCGTCTTTAAAAAGGATGATTCGATCCGCAAACCCCGCTGCGAAAATATCATGCGTCACCATAATAATCGTCTGCTTGCTTTCTCGATTGAACTTGCACATTAACGCCAAAATATCCTCCGCTCTATGTCGGTCCAAGTTCCCCGTTGGCTCATCTGCTAACAGCACTGACGGCTGATTGACTAAAGCTCTTGCAATCGCTACACGCTGCTGCTGCCCGCCGCTCAGCAAACTAGCCCGTTTCCGCCCAAGCCCATTCAAGCCCACAGCCTCTAACAGCTCTACAACCGTCTGTTGATTCTCCTTTGTTAAACGTCCATCTGCATGCAGCGGAAACGCCACATTTTCTTCGACAGTTAATGTAGGCAGCAGCTGATAATTTTGAAACACAAACCCAATCTGTTTTCTGCGAAAAATCGTTCTCTCTTTCTCATTCATCTCACTCAACTGATGCTCATCTATCAAAATCTCTCCATCAGTAGGCAGATCAAGCCCGCCTAACAACTGAAGTAATGTACTTTTTCCAGAACCACTCGGTCCCATCACCGCTACAAACTCCCCTTCTTCTACCGTCAAATCAACGCCCCTCAGCACCTCAGTCCGCTCCTGGCCTTGAATGAACTCCTTCTTCACATGCTTGATCTGAATCATCTGCAAACTCCTCCCATCCCTTTACGGGGTAATTATATACTAAGTATATATTATTTCAACATTTAAATCATGATAATATGTATTTATATCTTATTTATTACTTACTAAATACATAAAAAACCCTCTGGATTTTCATATCCAAAGGGTACACCATGCTATAATTCTTGTTTTCTAAAAAGAAACCATCCGATGAGAAAAAAGAAACCAATCAATACCGATACACCTAGAAAGCTTGTAAGTGCCTGATCCGAATAAGTCCCTCTATGAATCATCTCCTCAGCCGCACTTGTGACGCCTTTAGGTGCAAACTTCCCTAATATATCCTCATAAAACGAAGGAACGGTAAACAGGATGAGGTTGAGCAAAAGGGAAACGCCGCCCGCAGTCACTGAGCGCTTAAAGAACGCCGATGCACAAATGGTCGACACCACAATGAGCAGTAGGTTTGGATAATACAAAAGCGTTCCTTTTAACACATTGCCCCAATCTACATGCCCAAATTGGATGTCCACATAATAAACGGAAGCAAGCACCGCCACTACCAAACTAAACAAAGTTAAACAGGCATAGGCACATATTTTTGAGGCATAATAACTCATTCGACTGATCGGTTTCACCATAATCATCGCCGTCACCCCAGAGGCACGCTCTCCAGCAATTGTCCCCATCACGATCATAATGAGGATAAACACGCCAAGCGAATCAAATTTACTCAAAGCACTGGCTAAAGCCTCTCCAGCACTAGGCTCTGGTATATAAAATGTAGACCCTTCAGGTAAATTAGCCGAATTCGATAAAAGATCCGGCAGCATTTTGAGCGTAATAGGCTGTGTAATCATTAAAATCGTAAAAATGATCGGCACAAATAAGATTTTATAACTAGTGAATAACTCCCTAAATTCCTTTTTCAACATCATCATGCCGTCACAACCTTCATGAAAATATCTTCAAGCGTCAGCTTAGATAATCGATATTGGATAAGAACACCGCCAGTTTCAGTGATGAGACCCGGCAGCTCCTTCAATGCCGTATGTTGATTGTTGACTCGCACCTGATAAGTGCCTCCTGTCTCAATACATTCCTCCACCCAATCCCGTTCTTTTAACAAAGCCACTAGTTTCGTATTCTGTTGTTCTAATTGAAATTCAATCACGGGCTGGATATAGTCTTCTTTGATCTGTTTCATTGAAGAGGACATCTCAATTTTGCCGCTGTTGATCATGATAATATGATCAGCCACACGTTCAATGTCATCTAAAATATGGGTCGACATAAAGATCAGCATCTCATGCTTTAGACGCTCAATCAAAGTCAGGATGTCTTTTCTCCCCATAGGATCAAGTGCCGACACAGGTTCATCTAGGATCAGAACCTGTGGGCTATTGATCAGCGCCTGTGCAATGGCAAGCCTCTGCTTCATGCCTCCACTATAGCTGCCAATAACGCGATCCTTCGCCTCATACACACGGCAAAGCTTCAACAGCTCCTCTGTTTTGGAACGAATGGTGTGTTTCTCTAAATGAAATAATCCGCCAACCCAATGCATCCATTCCTGCCCCGTCATATCCTGATAAAATGCAGGATGCTGCGGACAGTACCCAATCACCTGACTGATTTGATCCATGTCCTTTGTGACATCAAAACCTGCCACCTTCACAACGCCAGACGTAGGACGAGCAAGCCCCGTCAAAATCCGGATCGTCGTTGTCTTCCCCGCTCCATTGGCTCCTAAAAAGCCAACACATCCAACCTCCCCAACAGAAAACGAGACATCTTTTAACACTTCATGCCGTCCATACGATTTCGTCAGGCCTTGACACTCCAACATATTCAAGCGAATCCCCCCTACTAAGATTGTTTACGACCAAAAATGAAATACGCAATAGGACCGGCACTCGCCACAAACACAATCACCAAAGCCCAAACCCACTTCACTTCTCCCCTGATTCTCGACGGATCTCTTTTCAACAAATCAAACAAACCAATCACCATTAAAATCGCTTGTAGCAAAATAAGAGGTAAAATCATCTTCATATCCATACACGGCACTCCCTTTTCAAACGTCAATTTGTTTTGGTATTACTTCTTTTGACGACATGAAGAGAGAATTCGTTCAAATGGATTTTATTTTTATTGGTCGAATGGTCTATAAATATAAAAAAGCCCAGTGAAGGTTATTCACTGGGCTTGATTGTGATGTTCATGACGAATCTCGCAAAATCTTTTCCATTTTCTTTCCCTTGGCTAACTCATCAATCAGCTTATCTAGATACCGAATATTTTTCATGGTTTCTTCCTCAATGTCCTCTACCCTTACACCACAGATGACTCCTTTAATTAAACTGCGGGAAGGATGAAGCTCAGGAGCCTCAGCAAAGAAGGTTTCAATGTCTATCTGTTTATCTATCTGTTCCTGTAGCTCTTCTGGACTGTACCCCGTTAACCAACAAATAATCGTATCAACCTCAGCCTTCGTTCGACCCTTTCTCTCTGCCTTTGCGATATAGAGAGGATAGACTTTTGCGAAGCTCATTGTGTAGATTTTAGGTTTGGTCATGTATCTGCTCTCTTCTTTCGTTACATATTGATATTGCCAGGTCTTCAAAAGTTTCTACTCCCACTATATAAAATGTCTATTCCTTTTATTTTGGTGCAGTCTCAGTATTAAACATTTGAAGGAGATAGCATGATTAGCTCTTTTTAAAGCTCTAAAATAGACGTTCTACCTAAATTTCTTAACCTACGCTGTTCACAGTCATAAAATTTACAAGTCCTTTTATGCTCTATCTATAAACAATCATATATACCTTTTTATTTCCTTCATCTTTTTTGAAAGCTTAATGTCGTTTATTAATACTTTCTACTGAAATACTAGTTGAAAATTTCTTATTAAATACGAAAATAAATGTGTTCACTCGATGCTTTCAAACACCGAAACGATGCACACGTCCTCGAGAAAGTGCATCTTGAATTGTTAACAAGGACTTGTAAAGAGCAAGTTCACCTTGCCCTCAACTTTTTTAATACAACTAGAGATTTTTGTTTTTAGTTCCACTGTTTGACGTTTTTCATGTAGATTACCTACCTTTACAAAAATTCTAGAAACACAATACCAAATACTGCTGATAACGCTGCACCTACTCCTATAGAAATTAGCGCAAATATCCAATGATCTTTTATAGACTCGAATATTCCTTGTGGTGTAAATCCATAAATATGATGCCATTTACTTTTAGTTTTCAAACTCTTATCAATAACTCTTTCAAGTATGGCATGAAAAATATCTACTTTCCTAAGCGTTGAACGATGTAACTCAACATACTTTAATTCTTCAAAAGCTTTCGCTTCTTCTGCGCCCGTTAAAAAATCTTTTTTAGTTATATTGTTTAAATCTATTAATTTTTCTAACCTCGGATGATCGGCATAATCTGCATAAATATCAACTAGTTTTCTTGCTAAATCAAACTTTTGAGAATCTGGTATTGAAATTGGCTTACCACCCAATACACTAAATCTATGATCTATAGCTTGAAAGCCATAATTAATATCTCTCATGTTCCAATGAACCCAATTGTAATTCAGATGAGTTTTTATGAACTTATAAAATTCAGTTAACATTACCTTTTCTAACTCGTCATACCTCGCTTCAATTTCTGCTAAAAATCCTTTTTTTTCAGCTACTTTATGAATAGAAAAAGTTTCTGTTTGACCTGTATGAAAATAACGAACTGCAATTGACGTTATTCTAGGAGTGCGTCCGTCTTTAATATGATAAAAACTTTCGCAAGAATAATGTATTATTAGTAAGTTAGCAGCATTATTAACTAGATTTTGAATTTCATTTAAAGTTTTTCTTCTCTTATTCAATCTTTGTCTAGTATTAACCATTATTTTCCTCCTAAAATAAAAAAAACACCCGCTCTCTTATTTTAATTATAAGCGAACGGGTGCCAAAATTCCATATTTAAACAACTTTACTATTCGAACTCCGATTTTATTGAAACCTACTCCACCGTCACACTCTTCGCAAGGTTACGTGGTTTATCCACATCACACCCGCGGTGAAGGGCTGCGTAGTAAGCGATTAGCTGTAATGGGACAACAGATGCAAGTGGTGCAAGTGCTGGGTGTACAGCTGGAAGGACGAAACGGTCGCCTTCGTCTTCTAGGCCTTTTAGTGAGATGACACATGGGTTTGCGCCGCGTGCAACGACTTCTTTGACGTTACCGCGAATGCTGAGGTTTACGTGCTCTTGCGTTGCAAGGGCAATGACCGGTGTGCCTTCTTCAATTAAAGCAATGGTGCCGTGTTTCAGTTCTCCGCCAGCAAATCCTTCTGCTTGGATGTAAGAGATCTCTTTTAGTTTGAGTGAACCTTCAAGGCACACATAGTAATCAAGTCCTCTTCCGATAAAGAATGCGTTACGTGTCACTGTGAAGAAATCACGAGCGATTTGTTCCATTTCATCCTTTTGATCGACAAGGGCTTCCATTGCGTTTGCTACAATTCCAAGCTCTTTCACAAGGTCGAAGTCAAGAGATTGACCATTTAATTCAGCTGCAACGGATGCAAGGATCGCAAGAACAGCGATTTGCGCTGTGTAAGCCTTTGTTGAAGCCACTGCGATTTCTGGTCCTGCATGAAGAAGCAATGTGAAGTCTGCTTCACGAGAAAGCGTAGATCCTGGTACGTTTGTGATCGTTAATGCTTTATGACCAAGCTCTTTGACTTGAACAAGTACAGCACGGCTGTCCGCAGTCTCTCCAGATTGAGAAAGGAAGATGAACAATGGCTTTTTCGATAGAAGCGGCATGTTGTAAGAGAATTCACTTGCTACATGGACTTCTACAGGTACTTTCGCCCAGTCTTCAATGTATTGTTTACCAACAAGTCCAGCATGGTAGCTCGTTCCACAAGCCACGATGTAAATGCGGTCTGCTTCTGCTACTGCGCTTGCGATATCGCCAGCGACTGACAACTTGCCGTTTTCGTCTTGATATTCTTGGATGATTTTGCGCATAACAAGCGGCTGCTCATCCGTTTCTTTTAACATGTAGTGAGGATATGTGCCTTTCTCAATGTCGCTTGCATCCAGCTCAGCGATATAAGAAGGACGTGTCATGATATCACCGTCAAGGTTTTTGATGATAACCTCGTCTTTTGTGACAATGACCATTTCTTTATCCATTAATTCCGCATATTCGTTTGTTACTTGAAGCATCGCCATTGCGTCAGAAGCCACAACGTTGAAATCTTCGCCGAAACCAACCAATAATGGGCTTTTGTTTTTCGCCACATAGATTGTTTCTTTATTTTCGTTATCGAAAAGGGCAATTGCGTAAGAGCCTTTTAGTTGAAGAAGCGTTTGACGGAAAGCTTCCTCTGTATCAAGACCTCTATTCACAAATTGTTCGATGACTTGAACAACAACCTCTGTATCTGTGTCGCTTTTTAGTGTGACGTCTTGTAAATATTCGCGTGTCAATTGTACATAGTTCTCGATGACACCGTTATGAACAAGCGTAAAACGGCCAGAAGCACTTTGATGCGGATGCGCATTTAGATGGCTTGGTACACCGTGTGTTGCCCAGCGTGTATGTCCAATTCCTGCTGAAGATGCCACGTTTGCATCAACGACTTCACGAAGCTCAGCGATACGTCCTTTTTCTTTGAACACATGCACGCCTTCTTCGTTTGCCACAGCGATACCTGCTGAGTCATACCCACGGTACTCAAGCTTCTCTAAACCTTTTAATAAGATTTCCTTCGCATCATTCTGACCAATATAACCTACGATTCCACACATAAATATTCTTCCTCCCGATCATGTGAAAGGGACAAAGAAAGCCTACTAAAATAGAAGGGACATTTCTTCGTCCCTCTCTACATGTTTAATTTGGGAGATCATGTGTATTCCCTTTGTACAAAGAGTCACCTCTTTGCTTTAAAGAAACACTTACGGCTGTGATCTCTATATTTGATCAGCCGGGAGGCATCCGCCGAAAAATTCGATAACCTCCATCCTCGTCAACTAAGCATCTGTCGTTCGATCGCTTAGTTCGGGCGCTATAATTATAAGAGTGGCTGAACATCTACCCTGCCTTTCCTGCTAGAATAAAAATCCAGTAACACAAGGATGATTGTACTATAAGGTCTGACCTCCGTCAATCACAATTTAGCGGGTGATCCCTTTCATGTGAGAAAGTGAGACCTCCCTACACTATATGCGATGAGGCTTGTCACGTTCTACCTTTGATGTGCTCTCTTATGTATGAAAGCAAGCAGCAAATTGCCCTCGCTTATATGATTCGTATAGAACTTTCCTCTTATGACGTTTATTCGAAAAAAAAAGCAAACCGCTACTTTGCGATTTGCTTTGATCAATTACTCAATACCCATTTCTTCTTTGACAACAGCCGTAATACGAGCCACGTATTCATCACATAGCTCTTTTGTTTTCGCCTCTGCCATGACACGTACAAGCGGTTCTGTTCCTGATGGACGAACAAGGATGCGTCCGTCACCGTTCATCTCTTTTTCAACCTCTTGGATCACAGCTTTTACTTTTTCATTTTCTTCCACTTTATATTTATCAGATACCTTCACATTCACTAGAAGCTGCGGAAATTTCTCCATTTCAGCTGCAAGCTCTGATAATGTTTTCCCTGTTGCTTTTAGTGTATTCACCAGCATGATCGCAGAAAGCATACCATCACCTGTCGTATTGTAATCAAGGAAAATCAAGTGGCCTGACTGCTCGCCTCCGACATTATAGCCATCCTTTTTCATCGCCTCGACCACATAGCGGTCACCAACAGCGGTTTGAATGCTCTTAATGCCTTGCTTCTCAAGCGCTTTATAGAAACCAAGGTTACTCATGACCGTTGACACGACCGTGTCATCCTTCAATCGGCCTTCACCCTTTAGATAACGTGCGCATATGTACATAATTTGATCGCCGTCTACAATATCACCTTTTTCATCGACTGCAATTAAGCGGTCGCCGTCGCCATCAAACGCAAGACCAATATCGGCTCCTTTTTCTTTCACAAAAGCAGAAAGTGCCTCTGGATGAGTAGAACCTACGCCATCGTTGATATTCAATCCGTTTGGTGATGTTCCCATTGTTGACACATCTGCATCTAAATCTGCAAATAAATGTGTTGCAAGAGAAGATGTTGCACCATGTGCACAATCAAGCGCTACGTGAATGCCTGTGAAATCCTCGTCCGCTGTCTGCTTCAAGAATTGCAAGTACTTCTGACCGCCTTCAAAGTAGTCATTCACAGTTCCAAGATCGGCTCCCACTGGACGTGGCAATTCATCAACTGGCTGATCCATTAGCTGCTCAATTTCATTTTCCTGTTCATCTGACAGTTTAAAACCATCACCGCCGAAAAATTTAATTCCGTTGTCTTGAACTGGGTTATGCGAAGCTGAAATCATGACACCTGCTTCTGCATCCATTGCCTTTGTTAAATAAGACACACCAGGTGTTGAGATCACACCTAAACGCATGACTTCAGCCCCAATTGAAAGTAAGCCTGCTACGAGTGCTCCTTCTAACATATGACCAGATACACGCGTGTCTCGTCCAACGAGTACCTTTGGACGTTCTTTATCCTTCGTGAGCACATAGCCGCCAAATCTCCCAATTTTAAATGCGAGCTCTGGCGTTAATTCGCTATTAGCCACACCCCTTACACCATCAGTTCCAAAGTACTTGCCCATGTTTCAATCGCTCCTTTTTTACCATTCAAGAGGACGCTGCGTCCTCTTTGTTATCTTCTTTGACCCGCTGTCTTTGACTTGATTCTTTTTTTGCTTTATCTTGTGTTGATTCCTTTTGACTCTTCTCTTCCTGATCATCATCGGATGATTGATCTTTCCGATCATTCGTAGAAGCCGGCTGATCTTCTGTATCAGTAGAAGTCAGTTTCACTTTGACCTTCGATCTAGATAATGTCCACGTCACATTTTGAGGGCCATTCACTTGTACTTTGACCTCATGTGTTCCTTCGTTTAAGTCCCCGACATTGATATAGGCTTCAATATCTGAAGCCTTTAGTTTATCGATTGCACTCTTTGAACCTTTTGCTGTTAGTGTGAGACGCCCAGAAGACGGACTCAGAAATTCAGAGCTAAGATCCTTGCTCAGACCCACGACAGAAATTGGGACATTATCGATCTTTTTTTCTTCAGCTGTTGCAACCTTCACTTTGATCTTAACAGTTTCAGGCGATACCTTTTTCACACCATCTGGCAGTGGAATGTCGGCATCAATCTCTGTATCATCTTTAATCTTGCTTAGGTCGAGCTTAACGCCGTCAATAAAATCAAGTGCATCCAGCACCTTTTGAGAACCGTAGACTGTCACCTCACTTGGGCTTGTCTCGATGCTTGAGATACTGATCCCATCTGGCAAGCTGCCCGTCCGCTCAATCTTAAACGGAACTTTCTTGCTTGGACTCGTAATCGGGACCGTAATATCTACCACAGACGGACTCACTTCGACTGGTAGCTCATTCCCACTGCTATCATACACAGTGAGCTTCGCTTCTTTCTCAATTTGCTGATCGACATCCTCTAAGTTCACAAATGCTTTAATGACAGAAATTTTGTCGATCACGTCTTTTGAGCCAGTAACCGTGACATTTTTCGGATTCACAATAGGCTGCTCTGGTGAATAGCCGTCTTTGATTTTATTTTGATTATAAAATTCAGTTTCAACAGGGAATTCAGCTGTCGTTTTTTCTTGTATCGTCACAGTCGTCACAGACGGATTAATCGTTAACGTGATTCCTTTCGATACATCTCTTGCCTTCAATTCGACTTTATGTGTACCTGTCGTCAGGTTTTGCATATCTGCGTAAATTTCAAAATTTTTCGTTTGTCTTGCTGTTTTCACAGCACTAGTTGATCCTTTAATCGTGACATTGACTGTCTGCGGCACACCGGTGACAACATACTTTTCGTCGTCATAATATGCTTTAACAGGAATGTCCGTTAAGGTTGCTTCGTCTGTTGTCGATGTTGGGAAAAAGGATTCACCGATTTTTTTCGGCGTGGGCGCTTGCGCTGAATTAACTGCACCATACAGCAATAAAGCGAAGACCAATGCAAGAAACTTAACGGCCCAGCGATTATTCAAAATCTTATCCATTTTTCTTGCCCCTCCAATACCATTTGGTCGAGGAAGCATCTTTGCTGTTCTTACTAAACTCAGCAATCAGCATTTCTTCAAGCGCTTCTTCTGTCAATTCTCGATGGAGATCACCATTTCTTGCGACACTAATGCCGCCTGTCTCCTCGGAGACAATGACGGTTAAACTGTCCGTTACTTCACTAATACCAACTGCCGCGCGGTGACGTGTACCGAGCTCCTTAGAGATAAAAGGACTTTCAGACAGCGGTAAATAACACGCTGCAGCTGCAATCTCATCACGCTTCATAATCACAGCGCCGTCATGAAGCGGTGTATTCGGAATGAAGATATTAATCAGCAGCTCAGAACTGACCTTTGCATTTAAAGGAATTCCGGTCTCTATGTAATCATTCATCCCAGTATCGCGCTCAATCGTTAACAGCGCGCCTATTCTTCGTTTTGCCATATAGTTAATTGCTTTTGTAATTGCCTCGATCGTTTTCTGCTGCTGTTCCTCTACAGGTGTTCCGCTTCTAGAGAAGAAACGGCCGCGCCCAAGCTGCTCAAGCGCTCTCCTTAGCTCTGGCTGAAAAATAATAATGATCGCAAGGAACCCCCACGTAATCGCTTGATCCATCAGCCATTGAAGTGTGTTAAGACCGAGATACGCACTCCCCATCCTGACGAGAACAATGACGACAATTCCCTTTAAAAGCTGAACCGCTTTTGTTCCGCGGATGACCATCATTAATTTATATATCACATACCAAACAACGAGAATATCAACAGCATTACCGAGGTACTGCAAAAAAGGAATATCCCCTAAAGCCATTTCCTCGTCCTCCAGAATTTTCAGTTATTCTTCGTTCGATTCATTTTTTATAAAAAAAGAGCCTATGTGTAAGTACATAGCGTGGCTATTATACCACATTTTGTTTCAGCAAGGAAAATAGTTGCCATATCTGGCTGGCATTCAAGTTTGTCCATCAATAGAAAAAGAGCAGTCCCCTTAGAGACTGCTCTCAAACTGTTTGATTTACTTTTGCTCCTCTGGTCCAATGACCCGCATCACGTCTTGTGCTGTAGACTTCATTTTGTACCAAACCCAATCAAACACTT
Organism: Bacillus sp. FSL K6-3176; assembly: GCF_038003325.1. NCBI lineage: Bacteria > Bacillati > Bacillota > Bacilli > Caryophanales > Bacillaceae > Bacillus > Bacillus sp. FSL K6-3176. Next base: position 187,287 of record NZ_JBBOOX010000001.1, on the reverse strand, counting down.
CATTAATTTCATTGATTTGACCAGTGACTTGTCCGGCAGAAGCAGTCAGCTGTTCTCCATTGACGACTGTTACGTTTCCATCAACCTTGCCTTCTACAATCAGCTTGCCATTTTTCACAGTGACGTCACCTTTGACGGTTTCCCCTTTAGGTACCGTCACTGTATCATTTTCAACCACGAGATTCGGCTGCTTTGACACACTGAAATTATGATCCGTATTCCAGCTAGTAAACAGACTGCCTCCCATCAATATGACAAAGAGGGCAGCGGCGACCATTAGCGGATGAGCTTTGATCCATCTTTGAATCGACACACGCTTTTTCTCCTTTGGAAGACCTGCCATCACCTTTGCAGTGAAATCAGATGGTGCTTCTATATGAGATGTACTCTGCACGAGCGCGATGGATTTCTCAATTTGTTGAAAATGAGTACGGCATTCCTCACACGATTGCAGATGGCTCTTTAATTCTTTTTCATCTTCGGGCTCAATGTCCCCGTCTAAATACTGATGCATAAGCAGGACGATTTTTTCCTGACAGCTCATCAAAATCACCTCACTCAAAGGTCTCTCAACTGTTTCCGGAGAGCCTCTCTACCCCTGTGTATTCTCGTTTTCACCGTACCAACTGGTATATTCAGAATCTCACTAATTTCTTTTAACGAGAGTTCATCAATATACTTTAATACGATGACCGAGCGATATTTATCGGGTAATCTTAAAATTTTTTGCTGAATGGTGCTCGATAATTCAAGCGACACCACCTCGTCCTCTGGCAAAATGCCGTCAGCCGCAATTTGAGAATACATATTCAGTCCTTCTGTCCCTGCCACCTCTGCATCTAAATAATAATCCGGCTTTTTTTTACGAATACGGTCGATGGTCAGGTTGGTTGCAATGCGGTACAGCCACGTGGAAAACTTACGATTCACATCAAAGCTCTCAATATTCACATAGGCACGAATAAACGCCTCCTGCGCAATATCTTCTGCTTCATGTGCATTCCCAAGCATACGATAGCACAGCTGATAAATTTTGTCTTTATACAGGTCTACGATGTCTGCAAATGCGTTCTGGTCGCCTTTTTTCACTTGTTTAATTCTCTTTTTAATCATTGTTTCCATAGTATATTCAACCTCTGCCTTCACCGGTCTTTATGTATACGAACCTCGTTCCAAAAGGTTTCATTCTCCTCTAAAAAATAGTGTAACAAATTTTTGACAGCATGTTACGCTTATCAGCCGGTAAAAACCTTAACATATCCTTAAATTTCCCCAAAATTAAAAAAAGAACGGGAACAAGTCCCGCTCTATAATAGCTTTTCACCCATTAAAGAACCAATTAATGCAACTGCCGCTTCTGCTGTTTTATTTTTCTCATCTAATACCGGATTCACCTCAACAAACTCAGCAGAAGTCAAAATCCCTGCTTCCTCTAAAAGCTCCATTGCTAGATGACTCTCTCTATAACTGATGCCGCCAGCAACCGGCGTTCCCACGCCAGGGCACTCCGCTGGATCAAGGCCGTCTAAATCAAGCGACAAATGAACACCATCTGTTCTTTCTTTTAAATACGCAATGGCTTCCTCCATTACTCTCGTCATCCCTAATCGATCAATTTCATGCATCGTATACACTTTAATGCCTTTTTCTCTAATCAATGCCCGCTCTCCTTCATCTAAAGAACGAGCACCAATCAAGATCACATTCTCAGGCTTTACTTTTGGCGCATAACCGCCAATATTCGTTAGATCAGCATGCCCAAGACCGAGACTGACAGCAAGTGGCATCCCATGAATATTCCCAGAAGGAGAGGTTTCCTCTGTATTTAAATCACCGTGTGCATCATACCAAATGACACCCAAATTTTCATAATGCTTAGCTACACCGGCTAGTGTACCAATTGCAATGCTATGATCCCCGCCTAAAATCAGCGGAAACGAACCGGACTGCACAATACTGCTAACCTTTTCAGCAAGAAGCTGGTTTGCGCCAGCATTCTCCGTTAAGTTTTTCAGTTTTTCACTTGTATAGAGACCTTTCTCATCATCCCTTTGCTCAACAGGAATATCCCCTAAATCCTCGACATCAAATGAAAGCGATTCCAATTTTTCTTTTACACCAGCACAGCGAATGGCACTCGGCCCCATATCGACGCCCCTTCTCATTTGACCGAGATCCATTGGCACCCCGACAATCGTGACCTTCTTTTGATCTCCCATATGTACATCCCCTTTCCGTTCATGCTTATATTTTACTTTCTCGGTACCTTTTGACTCAACTCAACAATATTTTGAATAGTTATACATTCCAATCGTCAAAATAAAAAAAGACACCTTTTTGAAAAAGGTGTCTTAACTGGGCTAGCTGGATTCGAACCAACGCATGACGGAGTCAAAGTCCGTTGCCTTACCGCTTGGCTATAGCCCAAAAATGGTGGAGGGGGGCGGATTCGAACCGCCGAACCCGGAGGGAGCGGATTTACAGTCCGCCGCGTTTAGCCACTTCGCTACCCCTCCACATATGGAATTGATAAAAGAAAAACAGTGCCGGCAAGAGGACTTGAACCCCCAACCTACTGATTACAAGTCAGTTGCTCTACCAGTTGAGCTACACCGGCATATGGTGGAGGATGACGGGCTCGAACCGCCGACCCTCTGCTTGTAAGGCAGATGCTCTCCCAGCTGAGCTAATCCTCCACATGATGGTGACCCGTACGGGATTCGAACCCGTGTTACCGCCGTGAAAGGGCGGTGTCTTAACCGCTTGACCAACGGGCCAGTTTGTCAAGTTTACTGTTTCCGTGAAGCTGACAAAAGTTATTATATACAGGTTGTCCCCCTTTTGTAAAGGGGATTTTTATTTTTTTTATTTTCTAACTATTCAACCCTCATCAGCACAACATTTCGACTGAAATATAATTTCAGTATTTAAATATAATATTGAAATTTCATATCATACTCAATATACTGAAAATGAAGAAATAAGGAGGTATGTCACATGCAGCCATCTCAACTGCGTTCTTTGACAACAGAATCAAGAAACCCTAACACCATGGGAATTTCACAAGCAAGCCCGCTAGAAATGCTCCAAATGATAAATGAGGAAGATATGAAGGTCGCTCAAGCCGTCAACCGTGTCCTTCCAGACGTAAAGACAGCAAGTGACTTTGCCTTTGAATCCATCTCGAATGGAGGCAGACTCATTTATCTAGGCGCTGGAACAAGCGGCAGAATTGGGGTAATGGATGCGGTCGAATGTCCACCTACCTATAGCATTTCACCTGATGTCATCGTAGGCATCATGGCCGGTGGCGACTCTGCCTTTTCACATGCAGCAGAAGATGTGGAAGACAGTGAAGAAGCTGGTCAAAAAGATTTAGAACACATCCACCTGACATCAAAAGATACGGTTGTCGGCATCGCGGCGAGCGGCAGAACCCCCTATATCATTGGCGCTTTAAACTATGCTAGAACCATTGGAGCAAAAACAGTAGCCCTCAGCTGCAATGAACAAGCAGAGATTAGCGAACTAGCAGACTGCGCCATTGAAGTCGTCGTAGGACCAGAAGCCATCACTGGGTCAACACGAATGAAAGCCGCATCCGCTCATAAAATGATTTTAAATATGCTTTCCACCTCTGTCATGATCAGACAAGGCAAAGTATATGAAAACCTGATGGTAGATGTAAAAGTTAGCAATCATAAACTAAAAGAACGCGCCATCACCATCATTCAGCATGTGACCAATGCTTCCTACGAACAAGCCGTAAAAGCACTTGAAGCAGCCGATTTAGAAGTTAAAACAGCCATCGTCATGCTCCAAACCAAAACAGATAAAAAGACAGCCAAAGACCTGCTCAACAAAGCAGATGGTCACATCGACAAAGCCATCTTACGTCATCAATCTTAAAGGAGGAAACTCATGTCAGCAGGCGGACTCACCCTACTACACACAATGAAATCAAAGCTTCCCCAATCTGAAAAAATCATTGCAGACTATATCCTTGCCCATCCTGACAAAGTCATTAAAAGCACAGTGCATGAAATCAGTCAGGCTGCCGGTGCAAGCAGCTCTGCCGTCATCCGCCTCTGTAAGTCTCTCGGGCTGGATGGCTATCACGATTTGAAAATGCGGATCGCTGGAGACTTAATGCACACTGATAAACAAGGCTACCGGGATATCGAACAAGATGAACCACTTCAATCCATTATTCAAAAGACAGCAGGAAACACCATTCAATCGATCAAAGATACAGCCTCTATTTTAAATGTAGAAGCTTTAGAAAAAGCTGTTCAACTGCTACTGAATGCAAACCAAATCCATTTTATCGGTGTGGGTGCATCTGGCATCGTCGCAGCTGATGCCCAGCAGAAATTTCTCAGAATCAATTATGCAGCTACAGCCTTTACTGACATGCACATCGCATCTACGGTCATCGCAAATGCTGGAAAGAATGACATTGTGTTCGGTATATCCTTTTCTGGAGAAACGTTAGACATCATCCAAGCCCTTCAGCTCGCCAAAGAAAATGAAGTAAAAACCATTGCTTTAACGCATCCAGGGCATACAAGCGTTTCTGCATTGTGTGATGTCCATCTATCAACGTCCGGTTCCAATGAAGCACCTTTTCGCAGTGCTGCCACTTCCTCTAGAATGGCACAGCTCTATTTAATCGATGTCTTGTTCCTCAGTTTAGCCTCCCGTCAATATGAACAGACAGCACAATATATTGACAAAACAAGGCATGCCATCCGCTCCATGAAACGAAAAACAAAGGGGGATTCAACATGAGTCATCAAAAAAAATATCAGCAGTTGGCGAAAGAAATCCTTTCACTCTGTGGTGGTTCTGAAAACATCTCTTCCCACACACATTGTATGACACGTCTCCGAATTACACCCATTGATCGTGAAAAAGTGCAAACCACCGCGATCAAAGAACTCGATGGCGTCATTGGCGTCGTCGAAGCGGAAACACTGCAAATCATTTTAGGCACAGGTGTTGTCAACCAAGTATCAAGTGCGTTTGAACAGCTGCTCAATGCCTCAGGTTCATATGACTTAAACAACGAAGCACAGAAAAACAAACAAGCCATTTCACAAAAGAACCGCACACCATTCAAGCTGTTCTTACGGCGGATCGCCAGCATTTTCATTCCCATTATTCCAGCACTCGTTGCATCGGGTCTTATTACGGGTATTACAAAAGCGATCGTGCAAGCAGGCTGGCTCGATGAAAAATCTCAAGCTGCGATTATCCTAACCGTTATAGGCTCAGGCTTGTTTGCTTATCTCGGTATATTAGTCGGAACAAACGCCGCAAAAGAATTTGGTGGCTCTCCTGCATTAGGCGCATTAGCAGGTATTCTCATCATTAACCCAGCTGCCGCTGATATTATGTTATTTGGCACTAATATTCTACCAGGCAGAGGCGGACTTATCGGTGTTCTTCTTGCAGCTATTTTTATGGCACTTGTTGAAACCCGGATCAGACGCTTCGTCCCGCAATCACTCGATATCATCGTCACACCAACCATCACACTACTCATTACAGGCATTTTCACGTACGTTATCTTCATGCCAGTCGGCGGATTTATATCTGATGCCATCACCTCTGGACTTACTTATCTATTAAACATTGGCGGTATTTTTGCCGGATTTGTTCTTGGTGCGACCTTCCTTCCTCTTGTTGTCACTGGACTTCACCAAGGCCTAACACCTATTCATATGGAACTGATTAATTCAATTGGAGATGACCCGCTTCTGCCAATCCTCGCTATGGGAGGCGCAGGACAGGTCGGTGCTGCCTTTGCCATTTATATGAAAACAAAAAAGAAAAAGCTGAAAAGAGCCATTGCAGGCGGACTTCCTTCAGGAATGCTTGGAATTGGAGAACCGCTCATTTTCGGTGTCACACTCCCGCTCGGAAGACCCTTCCTCACTGCTTGTCTCGGCGCTGGAATCGGCGGAGCATTTCAAGCCTATTTCCAAATCGCCACTAAAGCAATCGGGGTATCAGGTCTCCCATTAACCTTTATCGTTCACACACATCAAATGCTACTTTACTTAATAGGACTCTTTATTGCATATGTCGCTGGATTTATCTTCACATACTTATTTGGATTTCATGATGATATGGCTGTTGAATTCGAGGAAAATTAGCAATAGGAGGTCTAGCTCTTGAAGAAATATTTTCTCATCATCACAAGTCTGTTCATGCTCCTTGGGTTACCAGTACAAACATTTGCAACTAGCTCCCATCCTGTATCGTCTTTGTCTAAAACAGCACCTGAAGAATATCCCGTCTTAAAAAAAGCAAAACGACCGGAACAAGTAGGTTTTTCTTCTAGGCAGCTTAGGAAGGTTGGTCACATGATTCAAAACGATATCAAAGCAGGATTTCCAGGGGCAGCACTCATCATTATCAAGGATGGTCAGATCGTCCATCAAAAAGCCTATGGCTACAGACAAAAATATAAAGGGACAACCGAACTCAAATTCTATAAGAAAATGAAAAAGAACACACTGTTCGATTTGGCATCCAATACAAAAATGTATGCCACCAACTATGCCCTGCAAAAGCTAGTATATGAACAAAAACTAGATGTAAATGAAAAAATACAAACCATCCTGCCTGACTTTCAAGATGAACCAGATGCAAAGGTAACCGGCAAAGATCAGCTTCGAGTCAAGGATCTTCTCACCCATTCTGCCGGACTGCCTTCAAGTGTTTTATTTTATAGCAAAGAGCAAGCGGGCTCTTTTTTCTCTCAAGATAGACAAACAACCATGAAATGGCTGCCAAAGGTGCCTCTGCAATACAAGCCAGGCACTCAGCATATTTATAGTGATATTGATTACATGCTGTTAGGCATGATCATTGAGAAAAAAACCGGTATGCCACTTGATCAATATGTAGAGTCGACGATTTATCGACCGCTTGGTCTAAAACATACCATGTTCAATCCGCTGAAAAAGGGATTCAAGCCAAAGCATTTTGCAGCAACCGAGCGTCTAGGCAATACACGCGACGGCGTCATTGATTTTGAAAACATTCGCAGGTATACCTTGCTAGGTGAAGTCCACGATGAGAAAGCCTATTACTCAATGGCAGGTGTCTCCGGACATGCTGGACTTTTCTCTAATACATCAGATATGGCCGTACTGCTTCAGCTGATGCTCAATAAAGGAGGCTATGGGAAAACAACCATCTTTGACCAAGCTTCTATCGATCTCTTTACGGAATCATCAGACACGAACCCAACTTACGGGCTAGGCTGGCGGAAAAACGGCAATACTGACATGGAATGGATGTTTGGAAAATACGCAAGTAAAGAAGCCTATGGACACACAGGCTGGACCGGAACGATGACATTGATTGATCCAAAACACAATCTAGGCGTCGTCTTGCTGACAAATAAAAAGCATTCACCCGTCGTTTCACCTGAAGTCAACCCAAATCAATTTGAAGGTGACCTTTTCCCAACTGGTACTTATGGAAGCATCATGACTGCAATCTACGAATCTTTTAAGTAAAAGGAGGAATTCGATGTTAAAAGCTCTGTTCCCCGCTGCACTCGTTTTGGCCCTGCTCACCTCTTCCATTCCAACGGAAAAGGTGAGCTCCGCCCCTCTCCCAACTGCCAAACAAATGGTTCAGGACATGTCCTTGGATGAAAAAATTGGCCAAATGCTCATGCCAGACTTTCGCAATTGGCAAGCAGAAGGTGAATCCGCTCCTACAGGCTTCACAAAAATGAATAAAGAAGTCTCTCACCTTGTAGAGAAATATCATTTAGGCGGTGTCATCTTATTTGCAGAAAATGTCGTTGATACGAAACAAACCGTCAAACTCACACATGAATTTCAACAAGCATCATCCAACATTCCTTTACTCATTTCCATTGATCAAGAAGGCGGAATCGTCACAAGACTACAAAAGGGAACACATTTCCCAGGAAATATGTCGATTGGTGCCTCTAGAAGTAAGAAAAATGCATATGACACAGGAAAAATCATCGGCAAAGAATTAAACGCTCTAGGTATCAATACAAACTTCTCTCCTGTTCTTGATGTGAATAATAACCCGAATAACCCCGTCATTGGTGTCCGTTCCTTTAGCTCTGACCCTGCACTAGTCACGCGACTTGGTCTTCAAACCATGAAAGGACTTCAAAAGGAAAAGACCATTTCCACATTAAAGCATTTCCCGGGACATGGTGATACAGCTGTTGATAGTCACTACGGTCTTCCGCTTGTAGAACATGATCTAGATCGTCTTAAAAAGGTGGAGCTGTATCCATTTCAACAAGCAATCAACGCAGGGGCAGATATGGTCATGACCGCTCATGTTCAATTCCCAGCCATTGATGACACAACGTATAAAAGTAAAAAAGATGGCGAGGACATTATGGTTCCAGCAACCTTATCAAAAAAAGTCATCACAAACTTATTAAAAGAAGACATGGGCTTTCAAGGAGTGGTTGTAACAGACGCCCTCAATATGAAAGCGATTGCAGATAACTTCGGACAGGAAGAAGCTGTGGTAATGGCTATTAAAGCAGGCGTCGACATTGCCCTCATGCCAGCACCTGTCACATCCTTAAAGACAGAAAAAAACCTAGAGAATGTGTTCAATGCTTTAAAAAGAGCAGTTCTCGCAAAAGAAATTCCGATATCTCAGATCAATCAATCTGTCGAAAAAATCCTTCAATTAAAGATTAAACGCGGCATCATTTCCGCCAACAAATCAGTAAGCCTTGAGAAGAAAATCAAAAAAGCCACTCAGCTCGTTGGTCAAAAGTCGCACCGAAAAGCAGAACAAAAAATGGCACGTGAAGGAATCACTCTACTTAAAAACAACGACAAAACCTTGCCTTTTAAGCCTAAAAAGAATGACAAAATCTTGCTCATGGCACCGTACGAAGATCAAACAAAAGCAATGTCCGTCACAATTGAATCACTAAACAAACAAAAAAAGATCAAACCTGTGCGTGTCCAATCGTACGCATTTGCAGATAAGAGTTTCTCAAAAGAAACAGCCAAACTCATTCAAGATGCTGACTATGTCATTACCGGCTCTTACGTTGTCCAAAATGACCCGGCTGTGAATGATGGCGTCATTGATGACGGTGTACAGGATCCGAAAAAATGGGCAACGGCCTTCCCTCGTGCTGTCATGAAAGAAGCAGCAGCACAAAACAAAAAATTGGTCATCATGAGTCTTAGAAACCCATATGATGCTGCAAATTTCGAGGAAGCCGACGCCTTACTAGCTGTGTACGGTTTTAAAGGCTACTCAAATGGACAATTCAATCAACCGAATATTCCTGCGGGACTAGAAGTGATTTTTGGAGCGGCCTCACCTAAAGGAAAATTACCCGTCGCTATCCCTTCAGTCACTCATCCTAATCAAACCCTTTATCCATTTGGCTATGGACTCAATTTAAAAGGCAAACAGATCAAATAGGAGGGATTCTCTTGAAAAAGACAGCAAGCTTGATACTCGCTAGCATTCTCATGATCAGCACATTGACCGCCGCCTCCCCCGCAAATTCAGAACGAACAGATACAAAAGGAAAAAAAGCAACAGTCAAAACAGGTATCGAAACATTACTCTCAAGTAACCTCTCTTGGCTTAAAGGGAAAAAAGTAGGGCTTATTACGAATCCTACAGGCATTGATGCAAACATGAAAAGCAGTGTCGATCTGCTATTTGAACACCCCGATATTAAACTGACTGCCTTGTATGGACCTGAACATGGCGTCCGTGGTGATGCACAAGCAGGAGAAGGCGTCGAATCGTATACTGACGAAAAAACAGGCCTGCCTGTTTACTCTCTTTATGGAAAAACAAGAAAGCCAACTCCTGAAATGCTCAAAAATGTAGATGTCCTGCTATTTGATATTCAAGACGTTGGTGCTCGTTATTACACCTATATTTACACGATGGCGTATGCAATGGAAGCGGCTAAGGAAAACAACATTCCATTTGTTGTCTTAGATCGTCCAAACCCAATAGGCGGACTAAAAGTAGAAGGACCCGTATTAGAGCCAGAACACGCCTCATTTGTAGGTCTCTATCCCATCCCATTAAGACATGGGATGACAACTGGAGAACTTGCATACATGTTTAACAAAGAGTTTCATATCAACGCTGATGTAAAAGTGATCAAAATGAAACATTGGAAACGATCCATGACGTTCGATGACACGAAGCTGCCTTTCGTCCTCCCTTCACCTAACATGCCGACCGTTGATAGTACCTTTGTTTACCCAGCAACAGGATTAATCGAAGGCACAAACGTTTCTGAAGGCAGAGGAACAACAAAACCGTTCGAACTCATTGGCGCTCCATATATCAATAGCAATGAGCTAGCAGATCATTTAAATGGGTTAAAACTAAAAGGCGTTCAATTTAGACCTGTCTCATTTACCCCTACCTTTTCAAAACATGCCGGGACTTTGTCTCACGGGGTACAGCTTTATGTCACAGACCGAAAATCATTCGAAGCAGTCAAAACAGGTCTATCTATCATCAAAGCAATACATGACTTGTATCCTAATGACTTTCAATTCCTACAAACAGGTAGCTTTGATAAACTCATCGGGAATAGCTGGATCAAAGAAGAAATCAATAAAGGCACTTCCATCAAACACATCATGAAACAATACCACCATGACCTGAAAACGTTCGAAAAGAAACGAAAAAAATACCTCATCTATTAATCGCAAAAAAGCCTCCACCTTAAAGGTTGGAGGTTTTTTCATGATAAAGACTTAGTCACAGCAGGTACTTTCAGCTCGAAACGATGAAGTAAAAAGCCAAACAAGGCTGCAAGCACTTGCTGAAACAGCATGCCAATCACAACAGGAACAGCAACAGCAGGCGGGAAAAAGCTAATGGCAAGCACAGCACCCGCGCTAATGTTCCGCATACCGCCCGTATACACAATCGCCACAATTTCTCCTTGGGTACATTTCATCGCCTTTCCAATCAACCACGCAAACGCATACCCACTCATCGCAATGAAAAAGACAGTCGCTGCTTTGCTAAAAAATGCAGCATCCAGTTCACGCAAATATGGGGCGACAACAGAACTGTTAATCGATACGACAACAAACAAGCCTAATTTTGAAAAAGGAGCCAAGGTCTGACTTATTGCTTTTGTCACCGATGGCTTTGCATACTGACGAACGAGCATCCCTAAAATAGAGGGCAACACCACCATACCGAATAGTCCTTTCATGATCGCCACCATGTCCATATGGACCTGTGTACCAACGAAGATTGACAAGCTTACTGGCACAATCAATGGCGAAAGCAATGTATCAATTAATATGATAGATAACGTTAACCCCACATTTCCTTTATACATTGCTGCCCATATTAAACTAGACACACCTGTCGGAATCACCATCGCAAGCGTCAAACCGGTGATCGTCATAGAATCACCCGCAAATATCAAATGCCCCGCCGACCATGCATAAAGGGGCATCAGCACATGCAAAATCATAAACGATAAAATCAAAGGCAATGGATGCATCACCGTATGTTTTAAAGCTGAAAAAGTAGATGACAAGCTCCCTGAAAATGTCATCACAGCAAACACCCAAGGCACCAAAAAGGTGAAATCTTTTAAATACGCCGCCAATAATACACCAAGTAGCACACTGACAGGCGTAATGAGCGGCATCATCCGGCCGAGCACCTGATTCAAACGGACAAGCATGCCGGCCACCTCCATCCTTCACTTTCTTCCTTGTTCTATTGTAACAAACAGAAAAGTCTTTTTAAGATCCGATCACTTGTTTCATAAGTTTTTGACTCGACGTATCCATTCCAACTACGTCCACCTCTACACCAGCTGTACGATATTTTTCCTTCACACGTTCAATTGCGGCCACACCTGATTCGTCCCATATACGCGCTTCAGACAAATCAATCACAACCGTGTTCAGGTCGTTTCCATGATGGAAGGCTTGAATCAATTCAGTCACGGAAGCAAAGAAAATTTGACCCTTAATTCGATAAACCCATGTACCAGCTTGGCTTTCTGTAGAGGTAATATGGAGTTTTGATATTTTAGCCACAAAGAATACGGCACTAAGCAGCACCCCTGCAAAAACACCCTTGGATAAATCATGAGTGAACACCACCGTCACGACCGTGACAAGCATCACAAGAGAATCTGTTTTTGGGTTCTTTTTCAGCTGCTGGAATGAACTCCAATCAAAGGTACCAATAGAAACCATGATCATGACAGCCACAAGAGCAGCCATTGGAATTTGAACGACTACATCACCCAAAACAAAAATCAATACCATTAAAAATGCACCAGCAACAAAGGTAGAAAGCCTGCCTCGTCCCCCTGCCTTTGTATTAATCACAGATTGACCAATCATCGCACAGCCAGCCATACCGCCAAAAAATCCTGCCACCACATTGGCAATTCCTTGGCCTCTCGCTTCCTTATTTTTACGACTAGACGTTTCCGTCATATCATCTACAATTTGTGCTGTTAATAAAGATTCAAGTAAACCAACCATCGCAAGTGCTAAGGAATAAGGAAAAATGATAGCAAGTGTTTCCCAGCTAAACGGTACATTGGGAATAAGAAAAGTTGGCAAAGAGCTAGGAAGCTCTCCCATGTCCCCAACCGTTCTGACATCAATATGCCCAAATACAGCGATCATCGTCATCACAATAATTGCAATAAGTGGAGAGGGAACAACTTTGATGACCATCGGTAATACATAAATGATGAACAAAGCGCCACCTGTCATGATATACATAGCCATGGATTCCCCAACGAAATGCGGCAGCTGTGCCATGAAGATCATAATTGCCAACGCATTGACAAAACCAACCATCACAGACCTCGGAATAAATTTCATCAGACGAGACACTCGGCACACTCCAAACACAATTTGAATCAAGCCTGTTAAAATCGTAGCTGCGAACAAATACTGCAATCCATGATCTGCAATTAAATTGACCATGACCAGCGCCATAGCACCAGTAGCGGCAGAGATCATACCTGGCCGTCCACCAACAAACGAAATCACAATCGCGATACAAAACGAAGCATACAAACCGACCTTAGGATCAACGCCCGCAATAATCGAAAACGCAATCGCTTCAGGAATCAAAGCCAAGGCCACTAAAATACCCGCCAGCACATCCTGACGCACATATCCAAACCATTCTTGCTTTACAAATAAATCTTTCAAACCATCTACTCCTTTTTATATACATACCGTACAAGGAAAAAGAAGGCGAATAAAACCCGGAGATACAGAAAGGAACAAACAATAACCATTCAATTTCGGGGAAAAAGAGGAACGTACAGAGTCTTTTGTTAGAGAGGATAATCATCACTTTAGTAAGAATATAAGAAAGGAACTAAGGAATCAAGCACAAAAAGAAGGAATGTGTAGAAAATTGATACAAAGCTTACTTACCAATCGATTTATTCCATTCATGAGTCTATTTGTCACTGAGCATGTCCAACATTTAAAACAAACAACAAAAGCCCCTATATAAAAGGGGCTTTTGGTTGATTAACGTAATAATTGAAGTACGTTTTGCGGCTGTTGATTCGCTTGTGCAAGCATAGCTTGAGACGCTTGAGAAAGAATGTTGTTCTTTGTGAACTCACTCATTTCTTTCGCCATGTCAACGTCACGAATACGAGACTCAGCAGCAGTTAAGTTTTCAGCAGATGCACCCAAGTTGTTAATCGTGTGCTCTAGACGGTTTTGTACTGCACCAAGTTTTCCACGTTGAGCAGATACTTGGTTAATAGCTGCATCAACAATACTTAGTTGAGTATCAAAACCAACATCAGTAGCATCTGCTGCATTATCAGCAAACTTTCTTACATCGATGTCTTTAATCGCTTGATTCGCTACAATTCCATTAGCACCTTTCACTCCCAATGCATCTGTACTCATTTTATCAATATGAACTGAGATTTGTTGAGTTGCATTAGCACCGATTTGGAACACTAAAGCATTACCACTTGCTGGAACTGCAGGTGTACCTGTATCTGGATCATCTGGATCTGTCGGCGGAATTGCTGGTGTTCCTGGGGTTCCTTTAAACGAACCATCTAATAATTTTTTACCGTTAAACTCTGTACGATTTGAAATTCCATCTACTTCTTCTTGTAAAGCTTTAATTTCATCTTGGATAGATTGAAGGTCAGACTCTTTATCCTGTGTACCAGTATTTCCAGCTTGAACGACTAATTCACGAACACGTTGAAGGATTGAGTGAGTTTCAGTCAATGCCCCCTCAGCTGTTTGGATAAGAGAGATACCGTCCTGTGCGTTTTTTGAAGCCATTTCTAATCCGCGAATTTGTCCACGCATTTTTTCAGAGATTGCAAGACCTGCTGCGTCATCTCCTGCACGGTTGATTTTAAGACCAGAAGAAAGTTTCTCCATGTTCTTTTGGCTCGCACCGTTGTTTGCAGACAAACGGTTTAATGTGTTAAGTGCCGCGATATTGTGGTTAATTCTCATTTCCTATTACCTCCATGTAATTTTTTTCGAGCTTGTCTACAAAGTCCATTTAGATGAGAAGCTCTTCCTTAGAATTTCCGATTTCTAAGGCATGTGTATAGTAGTCATACAGATCACCTTTTGGCTCTCTAACTTTACTACTATCTGCAACACCAGTTATGGCAATAATCATGAAATCTCCTTCTATTAATGCTCACCATAACAAAGAGTATTGTGTTACCTACTATAGACAGACCTACCACATATTTTAGTTTGTGGAAATTGTTTATTTCACAAATTCGACACATTTAAAATGCATAAAAGGAAAATGAAATTCTATCAACTACGTTTTCAGGAGGAGAAACATAATTAGTGTAAAATTGTGTGGAAACAATACTTTTTCATATACCTAGAATCACTCGATAAAGTAACAGAGAAAAGAAAAAGGATTTTGAGATAAGGATTCACTTCAAAAAAAGAACGTTGAAAAATAACATCAAAAAAGCCCCTGTTCTCTATGATCAGAGGCTTTACCTTTTTCACTTTTTCAATGCTTTTTGAAGAGCTGCTTTTATCTTCGAACCGTTCCATCTTTTATGTGGCACAACGTTGACCAATGGAATGCCTTGCTCTGTCATCAACTAGACGAATTAGCATTGTACGTTCTCAACTACCTTTTTATATTTAAATAAATAGTGGGAGCGATTCGCAAAAAAGCACGATATAAGAAAATTCATTTGCATGATATGCGTCACACTCATGCTACTATGCTAATAAATCAAATCGGCAAAATATCTGGGTTTAATATCAAATCTGTCTATCATCGTTTAGGTTATGCAGAAGCTATATCAAACTTATTGCAAATTCGATAATGCGTCCCCATTGCGTCCCCCAGCAATTAAAAAAGACATAAAAAAAAGCCTTCTCATCATCGAGAAACCTTGTCAGAACAATATTTAGAGGAAAGCTTCCAAGCGGGCTCGAACCGCTGACCTCTTCCTTACCATGGAAGTGCTCTACCTACTGAGCTATGGAAGCATGGCTCCGCAGGTAGGACTCGAACCTACGACCGATCGGTTAACAGCCGATAGCTCTACCACTGAGCTACTGCGGAATGGATAAAGTAACTTCTTCCATTGGAAGGATATAAACAAAAAGCTTGGCGGCGTCCTACTCTCACAGGGGGAAACCCCCAACTACCATCGGCGCTGAAGAGCTTAACTTCCGTGTTCGGTATGGGAACGGGTGTGACCTCTTCGCTATCGCCACCAAACCTGATGGAGAGAATGTTCTCTCAAAACTAGATAACAATGTTCATTTTTCACATTAGAATATAGGTTAAGTCCTCGATCTATTAGTATCTGTCAGCTCCACGTGTCACCACGCTTCCACCTCAGACCTATCAACCTGATCATCTTTCAGGGATCTTACTTCCTTGCGGAATGGGAAATCTCATCTTGAGGGGGGCTTCATGCTTAGATGCTTTCAGCACTTATCCCGTCCGCACATAGCTACCCAGCGATGCCCTTGGCAGAACAACTGGTACACCAGCGGTGCGTCCATCCCGGTCCTCTCGTACTAAGGACAGCTCCTCTCAAATTTCCTGCGCCCGCGACGGATAGGGACCGAACTGTCTCACGACGTTCTGAACCCAGCTCGCGTACCGCTTTAATGGGCGAACAGCCCAACCCTTGGGACCGACTACAGCCCCAGGATGCGATGAGCCGACATCGAGGTGCCAAACCTCCCCGTCGATGTGGACTCTTGGGGGAGATAAGCCTGTTATCCCCGGGGTAGCTTTTATCCGTTGAGCGATGGCCCTTCCATGCGGAACCACCGGATCACTAAGCCCGACTTTCGTCCCTGCTCGACTTGTAGGTCTCGCAGTCAAGCTCCCTTGTGCCTTTACACTCTGCGAATGATTTCCAACCATTCTGAGGGAACCTTTGGGCGCCTCCGTTACATTTTAGGAGGCGACCGCCCCAGTCAAACTGCCCACCTGACACTGTCTCCCTGCCCGATAAGGGCAGCGGGTTAGAAGGTCAATACAGCCAGGGTAGTATCCCACCGATGCCTCCACCGAAGCTAGCGCTCCGGTTTCCAAGGCTCCTACCTATCCTGTACAAGCTGTACCAACATTCAATATCAGGCTGCAGTAAAGCTCCACGGGGTCTTTCCGTCCTGTCGCGGGTAACCTGCATCTTCACAGGTACTATAATTTCACCGAGTCTCTCGTTGAGACAGTGCCCAGATCGTTGCGCCTTTCGTGCGGGTCGGAACTTACCCGACAAGGAATTTCGCTACCTTAGGACCGTTATAGTTACGGCCGCCGTTTACTGGGGCTTCAATTCGCACCTTCGCTTACGCTAAGCGCTCCTCTTAACCTTCCAGCACCGGGCAGGCGTCAGCCCCTATACTTCGCCTTACGGCTTCGCAGAGACCTGTGTTTTTGCTAAACAGTCGCCTGGGCCTATTCACTGCGGCTTCTCGGGGCTTTAACACCCTAAGAAGCACCCCTTCTCCCGAAGTTACGGGGTCATTTTGCCGAGTTCCTTAACGAGAGTTCTCTCGATCACCTTAGGATTCTCTCCTCGCCTACCTGTGTCGGTTTGCGGTACGGGCACCTCTCACCTCGCTAGAGGCTTTTCTTGGCAGTGTGGAATCAGGAACTTCGCTACTAAATTTCGCTCGCCATCACAGCTCAGCCTTCACGGGAAACGGATTTGCCTATTTCCCAGCCTAACTGCTTGGACGCGGATATCCAATACCGCGCTTACCCTATCCTCCTGCGTCCCCCCATTGCTCAAATGGTGAGGAGGTGGTACAGGAATATCAACCTGTTGTCCATCGCCTACGCCTTTCGGCCTCGGCTTAGGTCCCGACTAACCCTGAGCGGACGAGCCTTCCTCAGGAAACCTTAGGCATTCGGTGGACGGGATTCTCACCCGTCTTTCGCTACTCATACCGGCATTCTCACTTCTAAGCGCTCCACCAGTCCTTCCGGTCTGACTTCACTGCACTTAGAACGCTCTCCTACCACTGTTCGTAAGAACAGTCCGCAGCTTCGGTGATACGTTTAGCCCCGGTACATTTTCGGCGCAGAGTCACTCGACCAGTGAGCTATTACGCACTCTTTAAATGGTGGCTGCTTCTAAGCCAACATCCTGGTTGTCTAAGCAACTCCACATCCTTTTCCACTTAACGTATACTTTGGGACCTTAGCTGGCGGTCTGGGCTGTTTCCCTTTCGACTACGGATCTTATCACTCGCAGTCTGACTCCCAAGGATAAGTCATCGGCATTCGGAGTTTGACTGAATTCGGTAACCCGGTAGGGGCCCCTAGTCCAATCAGTGCTCTACCTCCGAGACTCTTACCTTGAGGCTAGCCCTAAAGCTATTTCGGAGAGAACCAGCTATCTCCAGGTTCGATTGGCATTTCACCCCTACCCACACCTCATCCCCGCACTTTTCAACGTGCGTGGGTTCGGGCCTCCATTCAGTGTTACCTGAACTTCACCCTGGACATGGGTAGATCACCTGGTTTCGGGTCTACGACCACGTACTCATGCGCCCTATTCAGACTCGCTTTCGCTGCGGCTCCGCATCTTCTGCTTAACCTTGCACGGGATCGTAACTCGCCGGTTCATTCTACAAAAGGCACGCCATCACCCGTTAACGGGCTCTGACTACTTGTAGGCACACGGTTTCAGGATCTATTTCACTCCCCTTCCGGGGTGCTTTTCACCTTTCCCTCACGGTACTGGTTCACTATCGGTCACTAGGGAGTATTTAGCCTTGGGAGATGGTCCTCCCGGATTCCGACGGAATTTCACGTGTTCCGCCGTACTCAGGATCCACTCTGGAGAGAACAACATTTCAGTTACAGGGCTGTTACCTTCTTTGGCGGGCCTTTCCAGACCTCTTCGCTTATATCGTTCCTTTGTAACTCCGTATAGAGTGTCCTACAACCCCAAGAGGCAAGCCTCTTGGTTTGGGCTGTTCCCGTTTCGCTCGCCGCTACTCAGGGAATCGCATTTGCTTTCTCTTCCTCCGGGTACTTAGATGTTTCAGTTCCCCGGGTATGCCTTCTCATACTCTATGTATTCAAGTATGGATACTACTCCATTACGAGCAGTGGGTTTCCCCATTCGGAAATCTCCGGATCAAAGCTTGCTTACAGCTCCCCGAAGCATATCGGTGTTCGTCCCGTCCTTCATCGGCTCCTAGTGCCAAGGCATCCACCGTGCGCCCTTTCTAACTTAACCATTTCTTACTTTAGAAAGAATCACTATGTGTGATGAACTTTGCATTGCATTCAATGTGAATGTATTACTTATTGTTATCTAGTTTTCAAAGAACAATCCTGTCTCGCTAGAGACATGTTTGAAGGAATGATCCTTCAAAACTAAACAAGACGAAAACGCACGCTGCTCCATATATCCTTAGAAAGGAGGTGATCCAGCCGCACCTTCCGATACGGCTACCTTGTTACGACTTCACCCCAATCATCTGCCCCACCTTCGGCGGCTGGCTCCATAAAGGTTACCTCACCGACTTCGGGTGTTGCAAACTCTCGTGGTGTGACGGGCGGTGTGTACAAGGCCCGGGAACGTATTCACCGCGGCATGCTGATCCGCGATTACTAGCGATTCCAGCTTCACGCAGTCGAGTTGCAGACTGCGATCCGAACTGAGAACAGATTTGTGGGATTGGCTAAACCTTGCGGTCTCGCAGCCCTTTGTTCTGTCCATTGTAGCACGTGTGTAGCCCAGGTCATAAGGGGCATGATGATTTGACGTCATCCCCACCTTCCTCCGGTTTGTCACCGGCAGTCACCTTAGAGTGCCCAACTGAATGCTGGCAACTAAGATCAAGGGTTGCGCTCGTTGCGGGACTTAACCCAACATCTCACGACACGAGCTGACGACAACCATGCACCACCTGTCACTCTGTCCCCGAAGGGAAAGCCCTATCTCTAGGGTTGTCAGAGGATGTCAAGACCTGGTAAGGTTCTTCGCGTTGCTTCGAATTAAACCACATGCTCCACCGCTTGTGCGGGCCCCCGTCAATTCCTTTGAGTTTCAGTCTTGCGACCGTACTCCCCAGGCGGAGTGCTTAATGCGTTAGCTGCAGCACTAAGGGGCGGAAACCCCCTAACACTTAGCACTCATCGTTTACGGCGTGGACTACCAGGGTATCTAATCCTGTTCGCTCCCCACGCTTTCGCTCCTCAGCGTCAGTTACAGACCAGAGAGTCGCCTTCGCCACTGGTGTTCCTCCACATCTCTACGCATTTCACCGCTACACGTGGAATTCCACTCTCCTCTTCTGCACTCAAGTTTCCCAGTTTCCAATGACCCTCCCCGGTTGAGCCGGGGGCTTTCACATCAGACTTAAGAAACCGCCTGCGAGCCCTTTACGCCCAATAATTCCGGACAACGCTTGCCACCTACGTATTACCGCGGCTGCTGGCACGTAGTTAGCCGTGGCTTTCTGGTTAGGTACCGTCAAGGTGCAAGCAGTTACTCTTGCACTTGTTCTTCCCTAACAACAGAGCTTTACGATCCGAAAACCTTCATCACTCACGCGGCGTTGCTCCGTCAGACTTTCGTCCATTGCGGAAGATTCCCTACTGCTGCCTCCCGTAGGAGTCTGGGCCGTGTCTCAGTCCCAGTGTGGCCGATCACCCTCTCAGGTCGGCTACGCATCGTCGCCTTGGTGAGCCGTTACCTCACCAACTAGCTAATGCGCCGCGGGTCCATCTGTAAGTGACAGCCGAAACCGTCTTTCATCCTTGAACCATGCGGTTCAAGGAACTATCCGGTATTAGCTCCGGTTTCCCGGAGTTATCCCAGTCTTACAGGCAGGTTACCCACGTGTTACTCACCCGTCCGCCGCTAACATCCGGGAGCAAGCTCCCTTCTGTCCGCTCGACTTGCATGTATTAGGCACGCCGCCAGCGTTCGTCCTGAGCCAGGATCAAACTCTCCGAAAAGTACAAAACCGAAGTTTTGTTTTTCGCCAGTTTGACTGACTACCTATGATGTATCATAGGATTTTTTTATAAAAACTCGAATTAACAGGTACATTTTGTCTTGTTTAGTTTTCAAAGATCATCTTCGCCGTTCTTAGCGACTTTAATAATATAACATTTCGCTTCATCTTATGTCAATAACTTTTTTCAAGTTTATTTCCCGAAGCGTTTGTGTTTGTCACTGTGTGTCAGCGACGATTAATAATATATCACGAAAACATTCTGTTGGTCAACGCCTTTTCAGAACTTTTTTTAAAATAGTTTTATTGTGCATGTTAAACCCTTGTCCTGCATACAATCAAGTAACAATCTTGGACAAGGCAGGAGTGTTTGAATTGAGTCGATTATATGTGTTGCCTATTAAACGGCTGAAGCAAGTAGTCATTATTCTTGTAGCAGCCCTTGCAGCTGCAACCTTTTTTTATGTACAAAAGGCACCGCCGCTGTCGGTATTTAAGACAGAACAAGGACCCCGAGCAATTTATAAAGGAGAGACCTCATCAAAACACGCATCCCTTACGTTTAATATTGGCTGGGGAGATGAGAAGGCTGTTCCTATTTTAAATGTCCTCCGAGAGTACGATATAAAGAACGCCACTTTCTTTCTGTCTGCTTCTTGGGCTGAGCGTCACCCAGATATTGTGAAAAGGATTAAAGAGGACGGCCATCAAATTGGCAGCCTTGGCTATGCATATAAAAATTATAGCCAGCTTGAAGAAAACGAAATTAAGCGTGATCTTGTCCGTGCACAAAATACATTTCAAAAGCTTGGACTGGAAGACATTCAATTATTAAGACCGCCAACTGGGCAATTTAATGAAACGGTATTGAAAATTGCAACACAGTATGGCTATACCGTTGTCCATTACAGCATCAATTCTCAAGATTGGCTGAACCCGGGCGTCGACCAGATTGTTCATAATGTAAATGATCGAATGAAAAGCGGAGACATTATTCTCCTTCACGCCTCAGATTCAGCCACCCAAACCGCTCAAGCCTTACCAGCCATTTTAAAACACTTAAAAGACAAAAATTTAAGAAACGTCACGGTTGGCGAGCTTATCTCTAATACAAAAACAAAGTCAACTGAGGTTAAGTAGCTTTTGCTTTTGAAAACCGCGGCATAGCTAATAACTGAAACGCATTACAACCTAATAGCGGAAATAGCATTAAATATAGCCAGTCCTCTTCATTGACTCTAAGCGCCGGAAACCATTCTAACGACGTGATGACGACCATGAGAAACATTGCAGAAATAAATGTTTTCTTAGAGGACTGCTGCTGTTTAAAATAAGACACGATCAATGCAAACACACCGATAAAAACAGGCAGCCACAAGTATGGAAGAAATGATTCATTCTCCCCGAAAAACAAAAACCGCAAATAAGCTAAATCAAACAGCACGAAAATCACAAGGAATAACTGAATGGTATTCCATAAAGAATGCGACCTGAAAATCTCCAGCGCAAACCGGTGCACTGTCAAAAAGACAACAAACCCCATCTGACTGATTACACTAAAGATCATCCCCACACCAATAAACCAAAATAACACAGACGCAATCTCTAAAATCTCAAACGATACAAACAGCTTCTGATATTTCCCCCACTCCAGCGCAAAACCTACCACGCTTGTAATGACCGCTCCAACAGCCAGCACAGAGAAGAAAAAACGAACTAAATCCCGACTTTTCATTGAATTGACCCAACCCCTATTTTTGTTATGTATAAATTCACGTGAAACATTCATATTAAAAGTAAGACATGTAACGAAAGGAGCCACAGTATGTCAAAAGGCATCTTGCGTATAATGAGCTGTTTTCTTCTTTTATCTCTAACAGCTTGTGCTCCCAAAACCCAATCCTCATCTAATATGGACTATGACGAAACGAAAAAAATGGTCGTCGATATTTTGAAAACAGATGACGGTAAAAAGGCCATTCAACAGTTATTAAATGACGAGGCAATGAATGAAGCTTTGGTAATGGATGAACAAACTGTGAAAAAAACAATAGAGAAAACACTAACTTCTGATAAAGGCAAAGAGTTCTGGAAGAAGGTCTTTGAGGATTCTAAATTTGCCGAGACTTTCGCAAAATCCATGCAGCAACAGCATGAAAAGATGTTAAAACAATTGATGAAGGACCCTGACTATCAACAGATGATGATGGATATTCTCAAGGATCCTGAAATGGAAAAGAAATACGGTGAACTGGTCAAAAGCAAAGAGTTCAGAAAGCACTTAGAGAAAGTCATCACAGAAACATTAAGCAGCCCTCTCTATAAGAAGAAATTCGAAGATGAGCTAAAAAAAGCAGTCTCTGAAAGCAGCAATGATTCCGGTTCACAAGGAAGCGGCAGTTAAACATCACCCGAGTGGCACAAGGTCCACTCGGGATTTCATTATGCTTTTACTGCTAATTGTTCAATGACTTTATTGGCAATGTGTTGATACACTTCCCCTGTCGGATGACTCGCATCATAGACAGAAGGTGCAAAATCGTCCTCATTCCAATCAGGCTGTCTTAAAGGGATTTGACCAAGAACTGATACACGCAGCTCCTCCGCCAGCTTGTCCCCGCCGCCTTTTCCAAAGACATATTCCTTCTCACCTGTTTTTTTGCTTTCATAGTAACTCATATTCTCAACGACCCCTAGCACCTCGTGATCTGTTTGCAGTGCCATTGCGCCTGCTCTAGCAGCAACGAAAGCCGCTGTTGGATGCGGTGTCGTCACAATGATTTCTTTACAGCTCGGAAGCATCGTATGAATATCAAGTGCTACATCACCTGTTCCAGGCGGAAGGTCTAATAGTAAGTAATCTAATTCTCCCCACTCTACTTCGTGGAAGAAGTTATTTAGCATTTTACCAAGCATCGGTCCTCTCCAAATGACCGGTGCGTTTTCTTCAACAAAAAAGCCCATTGAAATCACTTTGACGCCAAAGCGTTCCACAGGAATAATCTTTTCCCCTTTAACTGTCGGTCTGACGGTGATTCCCATCATATCCGGTACGCTAAAGCCGTAAATATCAGCATCGATCAGTCCCACTTTTTTCCCTAGACGAGCCAGTGCCACAGCCAGGTTAACGGAAACAGTTGATTTCCCAACGCCGCCTTTTCCACTCGCAATCGCTAAGAACACAGGCGGATTTTTAGAGTTGAGCAAATTTTCTTCCTCATCCTGGGACGGCATAAACTTTTCAAGCGTTTCTTGAGGCAGTTCTTCAAAACGAAGTCCTACAGTGTTCGCGCCCGCTGCTTTTAAAGCTTGTACGATGTCTTGCTGCAGCTTCATCTGCTCAGCAGTGCCTGTCTTGGCAATCGCCACTTTTAAGCTCACATGTTCTTTTTCAGGCTTTAGGCTGATTTCCTTGATGGCATCCAGCTCACCAAGCGGTATATGAAGGAAAGGTTCGTCCATCTTCCCAACTAGTTTTCTCACATCATCTTGTCCGATCATAGCAGAACCTCACCCTTTATTGAATTCGTTTACAATCCAAGTATATCATACATATCCTTACAATGTCTGTCCTCTTTGCCTGCGATAAACAGGAAAAAGCCCCTTATTCAGGCGGCTCTTTTTGCTCTGTTAAATATCTGAGAATGCCTTTATAAATCGAAGCAGCAATTTGATCCTGATATTTAGGAGTCGCCAGCTGACCAGCCTCTTTTGGATTCGATAAAAATCCGATTTCGACAAGCGCTCCTGGCTTCGTGACATTTTGCATTAAATAAATCCCATTGATTCGCTTCGCCTTGCGATCTGTGTTTTCAAGGTTGTTGCGCAATTCATCTTGAATGAACTTCGCTGCTTTTTCATTCTCTTCATACTTTCCGTAAAAGAACGTCTGTGCCCCGCTCCATTTGTTCGATGGGATCGCATTTAAATGAATACTTAAATAGAGATCTGCTTCAGACTCATTGATGACTTTCACACGGTTTCTCAAATCCTCCGCTTTCTTTCGGGCATAACTCTTTGTATTCTTTGATGATAAATCAGAGTCATCTTCCCGGGTCATGAGAACAAGCGCTCCCTGCTCCTGCAAATAGTCTCTTATCTTCATGGACACATCCAGTGCAATCTCTTTTTCGAGCAACTCGCCGCCAACAGCACCGCCATCTGGACCGCCGTGACCCGGATCTAAATAGATGATCTTGCCGCTCAAAGGCAAGTTCCACGATTTCCACGAATCATCATTTAGAAACTGAAATCTGAATAAGAATAAGAGGACAATAAACCCGATTAAAAACCCTGTCCATTTCAGCTTTCTTTTCATCCCTGTCCCTCCCATACACCATTATTTTATAGATATGGGACAAGGGCTGGAAATATGCTTAGTGCAGTCGAAGCTTATGCCTTTTTTCTGATTCCCGAAAGCCTTCCTGCCACCATATGCTTAAAAATTCCTTCGCAAATGGATACAGACACGACATCTTACGCTCCATTCGGAACATATTCCCCCACGATTGCAAACACCCTGCTAGCTCCTCAACCAGCTCATCTTCTTCATGAACTGACCGCTTTTTTATATCATCGAATGATTCACCATACTTACTCGACTCACCGTATCTCCCACCTGCTAAAAAAGCCTCAATGGCGAAATCAATACAGCCATCACTCATAATCCCAGCTGGATCATCTGCAAATGGGAACAGCTTCCTCGTGAATTTCTCGGAAGCGACCGTCACCTGTTGAAGAGACAATGTACGCAACAGCTTCTTTTCAAGCGTGACATCTCGTTTTGTTTTCAATTGATAAAATGAAAGAACTTCTGCCATGGACTGAACTCCTTTTTTTCTTTGTATTGTTCGTTGGTTTGAACAAAACATGCAGTTCAGTAAATGGAAATCAATGCGCTAACGGATTGGAAAATTGTGATAAAATGAACATTTATATATAGAAAGAATAGAAAAGGGGCAAAATTCATGAAGAAGTGGATGTATATCCTGTTGCTACTAACAGTCGTCTTATCTGGATGCGGCAGTCAAGCAACCGAGCAAAAGAGCGACATAAAAGAAATAGAAGACATATCATTAAAACAGCTTTCCAAACACAAAAATTCTTATATTGGAGACAATGGAGCAGTCGGCGCTATTTTATCAGATCTTCCAGGTAACGTGATTCGCGAGTATGAAATCGTAGATGAAAAAGCGCTAAAAGTGACATACGGCGTGAAAGAAAATACCAATGATACAGAAGAACAATTTGATGCATTTTGGTTTGATAAGAAGGATACCATTGAAAAAAACTACTTATATAATGCATTGGCACTTTTTATTCTTATCGATAACGTGGAGCAAGTGACACTCAAGATGAACGCTAAAGACGAGCCATCCGTCACGTTTAAAAGAAAACAGCTAGAAAAAAAGCTGCCTCACTCTTTTAAAGTGTACAAAGACGATACAGCGCTTTGGCAAAAGGAACTGGTTGATGGAGTTGTGAAGTCAAAAGAGAAACGTCAAGATGTATACAAAGCGTTTCCCATCAAGAAATAATAAGAACAGAGGGGCGTCACCCTCTGTTTTTTGATAATTATGTAGTAAAAGCTTGAATCAATCGTTGTCGAAAGTTTTGATCTGCTACTACGGTAAGTATAAATTCATCGAACACTTCCCCCATCCAGTGAGAATTCTCCGCTTTCAGGTCATTGATGAATAGAGAAATTGATATAGTTGATGTATCCGTTTTTCGATATAAAGCAGCTGTGAAAACAAACAACGTCGCTCCGCCTTTATACCAAATATATTGATCTGTTTCCGTCTTCAATGTTTCTCCCAGCACAATTTGGCTAAAAAGACCCTTTTCTTCTGTTGTTAACAGCTCATCCTGTAGACGTTTCATAAAATGTGCATATTGATTCGTTGTAGACCTTGTCATCTTTTGCGTCAGTAATGATTGAATACGCAAGCTTAACAAGTTCTTTTTCATCAATTTTTCTTCTAACGCCTTTTTATGCTCTGGGTCATTTTTCATGATATTCAAAATCTCAATCATCAGAGATTTGTATTGTTCATCAGTTACATCGCTTATTTGCTTTAATGCATCCTGCTCATGATCAGATACATAGGCTGGCCACAACACCTTGGGTGTCAGCGGCATGAGTTCATCATGTTCTGTAAGACCTGCTTGTTTCATCTGATTATTGATCTTCTCTAAGCCCAGCAGGTCAATCAAATAATCAGTACAAGCATTCGAACTGAATTGCATCATCCCTTTGGCAACATCTAATAAAGTTGCATGCTCAGAAAAATCGTTGACCTCTAGCCAGTATGTGTGAGCACCGCCATCGGTTCTATCAATATAAAACCGCTCTATATCAGACAATGCCACTTTTTCATTTAGCTTGATGTCACCGCTGGATACAGCTTTAACAAAATGAAACAAAACCATTAATTTCATCGTACTTGCAAGTGGTGTTTTTTGATTACCATTCCATTCTAATACCACATCTTCATTTTCAATAATTGTTACTGATACGTTCTTTTTGTTTTTCCTGACAAATGTCAAAAGATCCTCTTTTGTTTTCTTCAAATGTTTCTCCTTTCCAAACCACTATAGATTCTCGTCTCCAATATAACAAATATTTGAAACAAAGGCACAAAAAAGCAAAGGGTTGTGAATACCTTTGCTTCTTGGTGTGTTTATTTACGAAGAAGATGCAGTTTCATCCCATCATGCGTAGCTTCAAATCCCAACTTTTCATAAAAACAGCGTGCTTCTGGCCTCTGTTTGTCAGTTGTCAACTGAATCATATGACACCCACGGTCATTTGCGCGTTGAATAGCCCATTTTATCAACAATGTGCCAATTCCTCTTCCTCTATGAGTCATGGCTGTACGAACTCCTTCTATTGAAGCTCTCCATCCACCTTGATACGTTAGAAATGGAATCATTGTTAATTGGAGAACACCGACTACCTCTTCCCGATCACAAGCGACGATTAATTCATTATTGGGATCCGCTTCGATCGAATGAAAGGCATTGAGGTAGCTTTCTAATAATGGACGAGTGTAGCGTTCTCTCTTTTGGCCTAATTTGTCACCTGAAAGCATAAAAACGATGTTGTCGAGGTCTCCTTGGACGGCTTCTCTAAATGTCAATTGATTCAGATTCAATGAACACACCTCCTATCACGGAATGGAAACCTTTATTCATTTGCCAAAATACCAATTAATAGCGTTCTCATATAAAATTCTATCCACCGCTTCCTCATCAAACATCCGTTGAATCAATTCAATATCACCGTATTCAAATGGCCGTTTTGCCCTTGTAGAGGGCAGGTCTGTACCAAACATCAGTGCATCAGGATTCGCTTGATAAATAGACGTCAATGCCTGTTCAACCTTTAAATCTACACGTCCAAAGCCTGTTGCTTTCACACGAACCCCTTTTTCAACCAGCTTGAGCAAATGCGGCAAGCCTTCTTCCGATAAACCTAAATGATCAATCGAAACGGCCGGCAGCTGTTCAAGCGTTGATGAGATGTCAGGGAGATGCTTAGCGTCTATGTAAATCTCACTATGCCACCCAGCCAGCTCATACACCCTTCTCGCAAAATAGTCGAGCTTTGAAATATCTTCCGAACCACCCCGCTTCACATTAAAACGTAAAGCCTTTACCCCTTGTTGATTCAGTTGAACAATCTCATCATCGGCTGCGGTAAAAGGTAATTGAGTCACACCGCAAAAAGCCGGTCCCATTTCATCTAGTGCTTTCAACAAATAGCCTTGATCAAAGCCCTGAAATGACCCTGATACAATTGCTCCACCTACAATCCCCAAATCAGCCGTCTCTCTCCTATAATCATTCACCACATAACTCGGCGGTGTATATCCTTGGTTTTCTTGAATGGGAAAATCAAAATCAATGATATGAAAATGTGCATCAAAGATCCTCATGCCCGCGCCCCTCTTCTGCTTATTTGACCTGATTATATCAATAGAGAAAGCCAAGGGATATTTGGAATGACGAATTACTTCATATCATGAAAACTTATCAAGTTTTCCATTCCTCTCGTAAGATGGCATAATAAAACTCATCCCACCACTCATTTCCTTGTGGTATACATTTTTTAAAATATCCCTCTCTCCTCATCCCCATTTTCTCCATCACTCTCCACGATGGCACATTTTCAGGCTGACAAGTGGCAATGATTCGATGTAAATTCATTGTGTGAAAACCATGATGTAGGACAGCAAATGCAGCTTCTGATGCATAGCCTTTGTTTTGATATGCAGAATTGAAGACCCAGCCAATTTCATATGTGTGCTCACCAAAGTAAGGATGAAACACGATATGCCCGATGCATGTATGATCTTCTTTTAATAGCACAGCAAAATTCTTGCCCGTCTTAAGACGATTATTTTTGACAAATTCCTGCGCCTCTTCTTTAGAAAAAACACCTTCTGGCATATACTTCATCACCACCGGATCAGATGTATATGCATAGACATTCTGCCAATCATCCTCAGTAAATGGTCGAATGAGACATCTTTCTGTTGTTAGATTCATAAATGCCATCCCCCTTTAACATCATTTTTTAAACAGAAACCTAACTATGACCCTATTTTATATGTTTCCAGACAGAAAAAAACACAAATAAAAAAGCACCAGCAAGATGCTGATGCTTTTCATATAGGGTTTGTCTGTACAAACCTTTGTAAAACGTCCATACAATATAAAATTGATTAACGTTTTGAGAACTGAGGTGCGCGACGTGCGCCTTTAAGACCGTATTTCTTACGCTCTTTCATACGAGAGTCACGAGTAAGAAGTCCAGCACGTTTAAGTGGTGTACGGTACTCAGGATCTACTTCTAGAAGAGCACGAGAGATACCGTGACGAATTGCTCCAGCTTGACCAGAGAATCCACCACCGTGAACATTTACAAGAACATCGTAGCTGTTAGCTGTTTCTGTGATGTTCAAAGGCTGTTTCACGTCTTCGATTAAAGCAGCGAATGGAATGTATTCAGTAATTTCACGATTATTAACGACGATACGGCCTTCACCTGGAACTAAGCGAACGCGCGCTACAGAACTTTTACGACGACCTGTACCGTAATATTGAACCTGTGCCAAATTGTTAACCTCCCTTATAATTAACCGCGAAGTTCGTAAACTTCAGGTTGTTGTGCTTGATGTGGATGCTCAGAACCACGGTACACATTTAATTTTTTGAACATTTGACGACCTAGTGGACCCTTTGGAAGCATACCTTTGATAGCAAGCTCCAACATTTTTTCAGGGTAGTTTGTACGCATCTCAAGAGCAGTTCTTTGTTTCAAACCACCTGGGTGCATCGTATGACGGTAGTAAATTTTGTCCGTCAATTTCTTACCTGTTAATTCAATTTTCTCAGCATTGATGATGATCACGTGATCACCTGTGTCAACGTGTGGTGTATAAGTTGGTTTGTGCTTACCGCGCAAAAGTGATGCTACTTCAGTAGAAAGACGACCTAGAGTCTTACCTGCCGCATCAACCACTAGCCATTTGCGCTCAATTGTGCTTGCGTTCGCCATTGGTGTTGTACGCATGAGTTTCCCTCCTAAATAAATCAATGAATTTTCCTGAATCAAATGCTACGTTCTATTTCAAAACACAGATAAGTCTTCCGGGGCTTATTTGTGGGGTTGAAATACATACCATATGATATCTTATAACTTTCTGCTTCCTGTGTCAAGAACATGTTACACCTGGTTTAGTTGTCATAGAAAACTTCCCATAAATACAGTCCGTGACTGGGCGCAGTCTTGCCTGCCGCTTCGCGATTTCGGGCGGCAAGCATGGCTTTTATCTCCTCAGGGTGAAATTTACCAGAACCAATTTCAAGTAACGTGCCTGCTATAATTCGCACCATGTTGTATAAAAAGCCATTCCCTCTCACACGCATTTCAAGCCCGTCTGAGACGTTTTTCCACTCAAGGGCGTAAATCTCCCTCACCTTGTCTTGAACCTCTGTATTGGCCGCACAAAAGCTTGTGAAATCGTGTGTGCCAATGAGGTGCCCAGCAGCTTCTCTCATTTTGTCGACATCCAACGGGTAAGGATAGTGACAGGCATACTGTCTCGTAAACACATTTTGGTGCGTTTCCGTTGAGACCCTATAACGGTACTCCTTCGAAACGACACTAAAACGTGCATGAAACGATTCATTCACTTTCTCAGCCTTTAGAACCCTGATGTCATCAGGCAGGAGACTATTAAGGGCAAAAGGCCATCTTTCCATCGGGATGGCAAGCGGGGTGTCGAAATGGATGACCTGCCCCTTTGCATGAACACCACTGTCTGTCCGGCCAGAAGCCACAATCGGAATCAGTTCGTCTTGTTTATGCATTCTAGCAAGGGCAGATTCAATCTCCGTCTGAATGGTTCGCTGTCCTGGTTGCACTTGATACCCTTTAAAATGTGTCCCATCGTATGATACGGTACATTTTACTTTCATCTAGGCATCACCTAATTTCTAAGCAGCACAAGGAGTGCTGTTAACAGGATGAATAAAAGCAACGTGAACGTGTCTTTCATGCCCCAGACAAGCTGACGGTATTTCGTACGCCCTTCTCCCCCGCGGTAGCCTCTCGCTTCCATAGCGGTCGCCAATTCCTCCGCACGCTTAAACGCACTGACGAAAAGCGGGACAAGCAATGGAACAATCGCTTTTAAACGATCTTTCACGGGTCCGCTTGTAAAATCAACACCTCTTGCCATTTGGGCTTTCATGATTTTGTCTGTTTCTTCGAGTAAAGTCGGAATAAATCGAAGAGAGATAGACATCATAAGAGCAAGCTCATGAACAGGCAGCTTGATTTTACGGAAAGGATGCAGCAACTTCTCCATACCGTCTGTCACTTCAATAGGTGTTGTGGTCAACGTAAGAAGTGTTGTCATCATGATGAGATAGACAAAACGGAGTGAAATGAAAATCCCCTGTTTTAGACCTTCTTCATAAATATTCAGAAAACCAAAGTGAAAGAGCAAAGCGCCATCCTTTGTCATGAAGATATGCAGAATAAAGGTAAACAGAACAATCCAAAGGATGGGTTTCATTCCTTTGAGAATAAAGTACAGCGGCACCTGAGACACCATCACCACAAGAATAGTGAAGACACCTAAAAGCCCGTAAGTGATGTAGTTATTCGCAAAAAAGACAATAAAGACAAAAAAGAAAATTGATAACAGCTTTGTCCTTGGATCAAGACGATGGACAAAAGATGTACCCGGCACATATTTGCCGATAATCATACTATCCATCATGATGTCGTGTCCCCCTGATATAAAGCTGTTAAGGCTTCTGCCATTTCATCCATGGTCAGAAGCGGTCTCGGAAACGTCATCCCAAGCTTTTCTTCGACAGCCTGCTGGAATTTTATCGTTTCCGGGAGGTCCAGTCCGAAAGAAGACATGTCGGTACGATTGGCAAATAGCTCCCTCGGCGTACCTGTCGCCTTCACTGTTCCTTTGTGCATCACAATCATTTGATCCGCATAATGAGCGGCATCTTCCATACTGTGTGTCACAAGGATCGTCGTCAGGTTGGCTTTTTGATGAAGCTCATAGAACATGTCCATGATTTCTTTACGTCCGCGTGGATCTAATCCCGCAGTCGGCTCGTCAAGCACAAGCACTTCTGGCTCCATCGCTAGTACACCTGCAATCGCCACACGTCTCATTTGACCACCGCTTAATTCAAAGGGTGATCGAGATAACAAGGATTCAGGAAGGCCTACAAGCTTCAGCATCTCTTTAGCCTTGGCTTCTGCCTTTTCTTTTGGAACGCCGAAGTTCATCGGACCAAAACAGATATCCTTCAGAATCGTCTCCTCAAAGAGCTGATGTTCAGGAAACTGAAACACGATACCTACCTTTTTGCGAAGAGATTTCAGTTCCTTCTGCTTCTTATTGGCTTGTAAGACCGTATCTCCAAGCGCAATGCTCCCTTTTGTTGGTTTGAGCAGTCCATTTAAATGTTGCAGCAATGTCGACTTGCCAGAACCCGTATGACCAATGACAGCAACATAGCTGCCTTCTTTGATGGAAGCATTGACATCATACAAAGCGAGACGCTCAAACGGCGTTTTCATTTGATAACGATGCTCTAATTCTTTGATCGTAATGTCCATAGCTCTTTCACCAATCCTTCTTGTGTCAAATGGGCATTTGCAAGCGGCACACCTTGCTGCTTCAATTGCTTACTCAACCGGTAGGAAAATGGCAGATCAAGTCCAATCTGAACCAGCTGTTCATCTAGTTCAAATACTTCCTCTGGTGTTCCCTCGGCAAATTTCTTCCCGCCATTCATCACAATAACGCGGTCTGCCTTCGCAGCCTCGTCTAAATCATGTGTGATGGAAATGACCGTGACCGTTCCTTGTTCCTTCAGCAGTCTGACGGTTTCTAACACTTCTTCACGGCCAATCGGATCAAGCATTGATGTTGCTTCATCCAAGATCATGATGTCAGGGCTTGCGGCAAGTACACCAGCGATCGCTACTCTCTGCTTTTGCCCGCCTGATAGATGGTGCGGCTCTTGATCAAGAAACTCCTGCATATTGACCTGTTTGACAGCCCAATCTACACGCTCTATCATCAATTCCCGCTCAACCCCGTTATTTTCTAAACCAAAAGCCACATCATCACGAACCGTTGAGCCAACAAATTGGTTGTCTGGGTTTTGAAAGACCATGCCGACCTTTTTGCGAATATCCCAAACACTTTCTTCTTTCAGCTCAATCTCACCAACCTTGACCGTTCCTGCATCCGGTAAAATGAGCCCATTCAGTACACGGGCAAGTGTGGATTTACCTGAACCGTTGTGGCCAACAATGGCAAGCCATTCATTTTGATTCACATGCAATGACACTTGGTCTAAAGCGGGCTTGTCCGCATCTTTGTGATAACGAAATACAATGTCTTTTACGTCAATTAATGTCTTCTCCATCTCTACCGGACCTCCTCTCAGCTCAACCTCTACTTTGCCTGTTGCTAAAAAGCCGTAGTATCTAAAAAAGGGCATAGATCCAGTTATGAACTGTCCCGCCCTTTCTTAGATACACGATATGTGATTAAACTAATTCAATGACAGCCATTGGTGCGCCATCGCCGCGACGAGGTCCAAGCTTCATGATACGAGTGTATCCACCTTGGCGATCTTCGTAGCGAGTTGCAACGTCAGCGAATAATTTTTGAAGTGCATCTTGGTTTGTTTCAGCGTTAGCTACTTCGTTACGAATGTAAGCTGCAGCTTGACGGCGAGCATGAAGATCTCCGCGTTTGCCAAGAGTGATCATTTTTTCAACTACAGAGCGAAGTTCTTTCGCACGTGTTTCAGTTGTTTCGATGCGTTCGTTGATGATCAAATCAGTCGTTAGGTCACGAAGCATTGCTTTACGTTGTGCACTAGTGCGTCCTAGCTTTCTGTATGCCATGTGATGTCCCCTCCTTAATTAGAGATGCTGTATGAATAAAAAACACACGAAAATCCTAGTTCACAATGAAACTAGTCAATCGTCTTTACGAAGACCCAGTCCAAGTTCTTCTAGTTTCGCTTTCACTTCTTCAAGAGATTTACGTCCAAGGTTACGAACTTTCATCATATCCTCTTCTGTCTTGTTAGCAAGCTCTTGAACAGTGTTAATACCCGCACGCTTCAAACAGTTGTAAGAACGAACAGAAAGATCAAGCTCTTCAATTGTCATTTCAAGCACTTTTTCTTTTTGGTCTTCTTCTTTTTCAACCATGATTTCTGCATGCTGAGCTTCGTCAGTTAACCCAACGAAAATATTTAGGTGTTCAGTTAAAATCTTAGAACCTAGAGCGATCGCTTCTTTCGGTCCTGTGCTTCCATCAGTCCATACATCTAGTGTTAATTTATCATAGTTTGTGATTTGCCCAACACGGGTGTTCTCCACTTGATAAGTTACACGAGATACAGGTGTATAGATTGAGTCGATCGGAATCACGCCGATAGGCTGATCGTCTCTTTTGTTTGCATCAGCAGGATTATACCCGCGACCTCTTTGTGCAGTCAAACGAACACGGAAGCTCGCATTTTTGCCAAGAGTTGCGATGTGAAGATCTGGATTTAAGATTTCAATATCGCTGTCGTGTGTAATATCAGCAGCTGTTACAGTTCCTTCATCTTGTACATCAATTTCAAGCGTCTTCTCTTCTTCAGAGTAGATTTTGAGTGCAAGCTTTTTAATGTTTAAGATAATCGTTGTAACATCTTCAACCACGCCTTCGATCGTTGAGAATTCGTGTAAGACACCATCTATCTGGATCGATGTTACAGCTGCACCAGGAAGTGAGGATAAAAGGATACGACGAAGGGAGTTCCCTAAAGTGGTACCATATCCACGCTCAAGTGGCTCTACGACAAACTTGCCATACTTGGCATCGTCGCTGATTTCAACCGTTTCGATTTTTGGTTTTTCAATTTCGATCATCTAATAAAACCCTCCTTCAAAACGTCGAAACCTCGAATAGAATCATATGAGATTCCATCCGAAATTCCTCATTGTTTAGTCCCGTATGTGCTCAGGCAACGAGTCGTGTATTCGTCTCATAAATAACTGTATCATAACCCATTATTGACAGGGACACAAAATCTATACAAACAAATTACACGCGGCGACGTTTTGGTGGACGGCATCCGTTATGAGGAACTGGAGTTACGTCTCTGATTGCAGTAACTTCAAGACCTGCAGCTTGAAGCGCACGAATTGCAGCTTCACGACCAGAACCAGGACCTTTAACAGTTACTTCAAGTGTTTTAAGACCATGTTCGATAGAACCTTTAGCAGCAGTTTCAGCAGCCATTTGTGCAGCGAAAGGAGTAGATTTACGAGAACCTCTGAATCCTAATGCACCAGCACTTGACCAAGAAATTGCGTTTCCATGAACATCAGTAATCGTTACAATCGTGTTGTTGAAAGTGGAACGGATATGAGCGATT
Organism: Bacillus sp. FSL K6-3176; assembly: GCF_038003325.1. NCBI lineage: Bacteria > Bacillati > Bacillota > Bacilli > Caryophanales > Bacillaceae > Bacillus > Bacillus sp. FSL K6-3176. The sequence goes on along the minus strand of NZ_JBBOOX010000001.1, from coordinate 151,789 downwards.
CCAGCTTCAATATTCTTTTTCACGCGACGTTTACGCGTATTTTGTTTACGAGCAGCAGCCATTCTTTAACTACCTCCTTTACTTATTTTTTCTTGTTAGCTACAGTACGACGCGGACCTTTACGAGTGCGCGCGTTGTTTTTTGTGTTTTGTCCACGAACAGGAAGTCCTCTACGATGACGGATTCCGCGGTAGCTTCCGATTTCAATTAGACGCTTAATGTTAAGTGAAACTTCACGACGAAGGTCACCTTCTACTTTAAGTTTGTCAATGATATCACGGATTTTACCTAGTTCGTCTTCAGTTAGATCGCGAACGCGAGTGTCTTCAGAAACACCTGCTTCTTTAAGGACTTGTTGAGCCGTCGTACGACCAATTCCAAAAACATATGTTAAAGAAATGACAACACGCTTATCACGTGGAATATCTACACCAGCAATACGAGCCATGATTTGGGCACCTCCTTGTTATTAGCCTTGTTTTTGTTTATGTTTTGGGTTTTCACAGATCACCATTACTTTTCCTTTTCTGCGAATCACTTTACATTTTTCACAGATAGGTTTAACAGATGGTCTCACTTTCATGTGTTTCCAACCTCCTTCTTCCGGAGTTGCTTTATTTGTAACGGTACGTAATTCTACCACGAGTTAAGTCATATGGAGATAATTCTACCGTAACTTTGTCTCCAGGTAAAATGCGAATGAAGTGCATACGGATTTTTCCTGATACATGAGCCAAAACTGTATGACCATTCTCTAGTTCAACTTTGAACATTGCATTTGGCAAAGTTTCTGCTACAGTACCTTCCACTTCAATTACATCGTCTTTCGCCATTCAAGTGTTCTCCCTTCTTCAAATCAGTAACTTGCTCTCTGATAAATGTCCAAATGAGATGTTCTCAATTGTCCATCTATCACCCGACCTGTTTTGAATATACTGTTCTGAACTTCCGGAGATACGCAATCATAAAAGGTTAAATGATTGATATTTTTTCTTAGGAGAATGAATTTACGCTTTTCTCCGTCTGCGATTAGTACATGGCAGCCATCGAACACGCCGATGACAACTGTATACTGATCTTGTTCTTTCCTTGGACTATACAGACAACCTGCCCGATTTGGGCCTGAAAGGCTTCAGTGAAGACCTAAATCTTAGTCAGTATATCAAAACCTGTATCTGTAATCGCAATCGTATGCTCAAAGTGAGCACACTTTTTCCCATCAACCGTTACAACCGTCCAGTTATCAGCCAGTGTTTTCACATATCGGCTGCCTGCGTTCACCATCGGTTCGATGGCCAACACCATTCCAGGTTTGAGCCGTGGGCCTTTGTTCGGCGGACCATAATGAGGAATTTGAGGGTCCTCATGAAGATCCTGTCCGACCCCATGTCCAACATATTCTCTAACAACTGAGAAATTCTCACCTTCAACATACGTTTGTATGGCATGGGAAATGTTTGACAGACGTTCACCTGGCTTTGCTTCCTGTAAGCCCTTATATAGAGATTCCTCTGTGACTTCCAGTAGTTTGCGGTCCTCATCACTGATTACCCCAACTGGATAAGTCCAAGCAGAGTCACCATGATAGCCATTTAACTTTGCGCCGATATCGATACTAATGATGTCTCCATCACGTAAAACCCGTTTACCAGGAATACCGTGAACGAGTTCTTCATTCACCGAAACGCAAATGCTCCCGCGAAAACCATTATACCCTTTAAAAGATGGGATTGCACCCTGCTTTGTAATAAAACGTTCGGCAATTTGATCCAATTCTTTTGTCGAAATACCTGGTTTTATGTGTTTCTTCAGCTCTTCATGAGTCAGTGCGACAATGCGTCCAGCTTCTCTCATAATCTCAAGCTCGCGAGGAGTTTTACAGATAATCATTTATTTAATCCCCCAAGCAGGTCCTTGATATCAGCGTAAACATCGTTAATGTGCTTCGCACCATCAATGTTTGCAAGATATCCTTTTTCTGAATAGAAATTCAGTAAAGGTTCAGTCTGCTTTAAGTTCACTTCAAGTCTTGTCGAAACGGTTTCTGCATTATCATCTGCACGTTGATAAAGCTCGCCTCCACACTTGTCACAAACATTTTCTTTCGCAGGTGGATTAAATACTAAATGATATGTTGCTCCGCAATCTTTGCAAATTCTTCGGCCAGTCAGACGCTCCATCAAAGCATCTTTATCGACTTTAATATTAATGACATAATCAATCGTTCTGCCAAGGTCCTTTAGAATGTCTTCTAAAGCTTCAGCCTGAGCGACAGTTCGCGGAAATCCGTCCAGAAGAAAACCTTGTTCACAATCATTCTTGCCAAGTCTTTCTCTAACAATACCGATTGTGACCTCATCAGGAACAAGCTCTCCTTTATCGATAAAGGATTTTGCTTCGAGTCCAAGTTGTGTCTCCTCTTTCATAGCAGCACGGAACATATCTCCTGTTGAGATATGAGGGATCCCATAATCATCAACAATTCGTTCTGCCTGAGTGCCTTTACCAGCACCCGGAAGCCCCATTAAGACTAAGTTCATTTCGGATTTCCCCTTCCTTACTTAGAGAGGTTGGGCAGGAGCCCAGCCCTCTGTTTTATTTCATAAATCCACGGTAGTTTCGTTTCACTAATTGGCTTTCAAGCTGTTTCATTGTTTCAAGTGCAACACCTACAACAATGAGAAGACTTGTGCCGCCAATTTGTGCAGCGGAAGGTAATCCAGCGAATTGAATGAAAAAGATAGGAAGTATTGAAATCACGGCTAAGAAAATGGCGCCCACAAACGTGAGTCGGTACAAAATGCTCGTAATTCTATCTTGAGTCATTTTCCCTGGACGAACTCCCGGGATATAGCCACCCTGCTTTTGCAGATTTTCAGCCATTTGTTCAGGGTTTACTTGGACAAAGGCATAAAAATATGTGAAAGCAACAATCAGTGCTACATAAATCGTCATACCGATTGGCTTAGTATAGTCAAAGTTGTTAGTTATCCAGGTTGTCACATTATTTGTTCCGAAGAACGATGCGATCGTCTGCGGAGTAATAATGAACGAAACGGCAAAGATGACTGGAATCACCCCTGCTGGATTCACTTTCAATGGAAGGTGCGTTGCTTGACTAGCAGACATTTGTGCACGGCCAGTTCCTTTTGAATATTGAATCGCAATCTTTCTCACTGCCATTTGAATGTAAATAACACCGATAACAATGACAAGAATAGCAATCACAATAAGGGCAATTTTCAGGATTTGCATGAACAGCTGTCCATCTCCACCTACAAATTGCTGAGCGTACACTTGCTTTAATGTTTGAGGGATACCTGCGATGATACCGGCAAAGATAATAATCGAAATACCGTTACCAACACCGTGAGCAGTAATCTGCTCTCCCAGCCACATTAAAAATGCTGTTCCCGCAGTGAGTACGACCGCAATTAAGAGATACGTTGAAACACCTGGGTTTTCAATCAGCATGCCTCCTGCCATATTGTTAAATCCATATGACATTCCTAACGCCTGGATAAATCCTAGAACAATTGTAAAATACCTTGTGAATTGTGCTAATTTTCGGCGGCCAACCTCTCCTTGCTTTGACCACTCAGTAAACTTCGGTACAACATCCATCTGCAAGAGCTGGATGATGATCGAAGCAGTGATATACGGCATAATCCCCATTGCAAGAATGGAGAATTGGAAAAGTGCCCCGCCCCCAAACGTGTTGAGGATTCCGAAAACACTCATTTGATCCTGTGCCTGGAGAACTTCGGCGTTCACATTAGGCACAGGGATGAAAGCACCTATACGAAAGACGACTAACATTAAAAGTGTAAATATAATCTTATTCCGTATATCTTTCACACGCATAAAATTGGAGATTGTCTTAAACAAGTTAGATCACCTCGGCTGTACCGCCAGCAGCTTCAATCGCTTCTTTAGCAGAAGCAGAGAATTTATTGGCTTTTACAGTTAATTTTTTTTCTAATTTACCGTTGCCAAGAATTTTTACTCCTGCTTTTAACTTGCTTATTGCACCAGTCTCTAGAAGAAGTTCAGGAGTGACTTCCGTTCCTTCGTCAAAACTGTTTAATCTGTCTAAGTTGATTACCGCGTAATCTTTACGGTTGATGTTTGTAAAACCACGTTTTGGAAGGCGTTGGAATAAAGGCATTTGACCACCTTCGAATCCAGGGCGTACACCGCCGCCAGAACGAGCGTTTTGACCTTTATGACCTTTACCAGAAGTTTTACCGTTACCTGATCCAATACCACGACCAACACGGTTGCGTACTTTACGTGAACCTTCTGAAGGCTTCAATTCATGAAGTTTCATTTGGGCACCTCCTTATCGATTAAAAATGTTTTATTGTTCTTTAACAGAAACTAAATGAGACACCTTGTTAATCATGCCGCGGATCGCTGCATTGTCTTCATGTACGACTGTTTGGTTTGTTTTCTTTAGACCAAGAGTACGAACAGTGACACGCTGATCTTCTGGGCGACCGATTACACTGCGTTTGAGGGTAATTTCTAATTTATTTGCCATTATTGTTCCCTCCTTATCCTAACAGGTCTTCTACAGATTTTCCACGAAGCTTCGCTACATCTTCAGCACGTTTAAGTTCACTTAAACCTTGAAGTGTTGCGCGGATCATGTTGATCGGTGTATTAGAACCTAGAGATTTAGAAAGGATATCAGCTAGACCAGCAAGCTCAAGTACCGCACGCACTGGGCCTCCAGCGATAACTCCTGTACCTTCTGAAGCAGGCTTCAATAGAACGTTTCCTGCACCGAATCGACCGATGATTTCATGTGGAATTGTAGTTCCAACCATTGGTACTTCAATTAAATTCTTTTTCGCGTCTTCAACAGCTTTGCGGATCGCTTCTGGTACTTCTTGCGCTTTACCAGTACCGAATCCTACATGACCGTTTTTGTCACCGACAACAACTAAAGCTGCAAAACGGAAACGACGTCCACCTTTAACAACTTTCGCTACCCGGTTAACCGTAACTAAGCGTTCTTCTAACTCTAATTTGCTTGGGTCAATACGACTCATTCGGATGTGTCCCTCCTTCTTTTATTAAAATTTAAGTCCAGCCTCACGAGCAGCTTCAGCTAGAGCTTTTACACGTCCATGATATAAGTATCCTCCGCGGTCAAATACCACGTTAGAGATGCCTTTTTCAACAGCACGTTTTGCAACAAGTTCGCCAACTTTAGTAGCAGCTGCAGCGTCAGAACTATTCTCGATCTTTAACTCTTTATCAAGAGTAGAAGCACTTACAAGTGTTACACCGTTAACATCATCAATTACTTGAGCGTAGATGTTCTTGTTAGAACGGAAAACGTTAAGGCGAGGTCTTTCAGCAGTACCTGAAAGTTTCGCACGAACACGAGCGTGTCTTTTAAGACGAGTAGCGTTTTTGCTAGTTTTCGTAATCATCCGAGTCACTCCTTTCTTCACATTAAGCGATCTTACTTACCAGTTTTTCCTTCTTTACGGCGAACGAATTCACCTTCGTAACGAATTCCTTTACCTTTGTAAGGCTCTGGAGCACGGACAGCGCGGATGTTAGAAGCTAGAGCTCCTACACGCTCTTTATCGATACCTTTAACGATTACTTTCGTTTGAGATGGAACTTCTACTTCAACTCCAGCCTCAGGAACGATTTCAACTGGGTGAGAGTATCCAACGTTAAGAACAAGTTTGTTTCCAGATTTAGCTGCACGGTAACCGACACCGATTAGTTCTAAACCTCTTTCGAAACCTTTAGATACACCTTCAACCATGTTTGCAATTAAGCTACGTGTTGTACCATGTAATGCACGGTGTTCTTTATTTTCAGACGGACGGCTTACAGTTAAGACGTTGTCCTCAATTTTAATTTCCATATCAGGGTGAAATGCACGAGTTAGTTCACCTTTTGGTCCCTTTACTGTCACTGTGTTATCGTTGTTTGTCACAGTTACTCCTGAAGGGATCTCGATTAGCTTTTTACCTATACGAGACATACCAAGCACCTCCATTCATCTTAAACTTTTTTTACCATACGTAAGCAAGTACTTCTCCACCAGCTTGTTTAGCACGGGCTTCTTTGTCCGATAAAACACCTTGTGATGTAGAAATAATTGCGATTCCAAGTCCGTTAAGTACACGTGGTACTTCATTTGATTTCGCATATACGCGTAAACCAGGTTTACTGATTCTTTTAAGACCAGTGATAACACGTTCGTTGTTTTGGCCGTATTTAAGGAACAAACGGATAATTCCTTGTTTGCTGTCTTCGACGTACTCAACGTCACGGATAAAACCTTCACGCTTTAAGATTTCAGCAATTTCTCTTTTGATTTTTGAAGCCGGTACTTCTAGCTTCTCATGACGTACCATGTTCGCATTGCGAATACGAGTCAGCAAATCTGCAATCGGATCTGTCATAACCATTATTTAATAACCTCCTTCCCATTTATGGGGATTACCAGCTGGCTTTTTTAACGCCAGGAATTTGTCCTTTATATGCAAGTTCGCGGAAACAAATACGGCAAAGTTTAAACTTGCGAATTACTGAATGTGGACGTCCACAACGTTCGCAGCGCGTATACTCTTGAACTTTAAACTTTTGTTTGCGTTGTTGTTTCGCAATCATAGACTTTTTAGCCACGATTTCGCCTCCCTTTCATTGATTATTTCTGGAACGGCATACCTACTTGAGTTAATAACTCACGTGCTTCTTCGTCCGTGTTGGCAGTCGTAACGATAACGATATCCATACCGCGGACTTTTGTTACTTTATCGTAATCAATTTCTGGGAAGATTAACTGTTCTTTAATACCAAGCGTGTAGTTTCCACGACCGTCGAAAGATTTCTTAGAAATCCCGCGGAAGTCACGTACACGTGGTAAAGATACAGAAATAAGTTTATCAAGGAAATCGTACATGCGCTCTCCGCGAAGTGTTACTTTCGCACCGATTGGCATTCCTTCACGTAGACGGAATCCAGCAATAGACTTCTTCGCACGAGTAACGACAGGTTTTTGACCAGCGATAAACGTTAATTCTTCAACAGCAGTATCGATTGCTTTAGCGTTTTGAACGGCGTCACCAACACCCATGTTGATCACGATTTTTTCGATTTTTGGCACTTGCATTACTGATTTGTATTCAAACTTAGAAACTAATGCAGGTGTAATTTCTTTTACATACTTTTCTTTAAGGCGGTTCATGAGAAAGACCTCCCTTCCTTATTTACTATTTATCTAGAACTTGCCCAGATTTTTTCGCTACACGGACTTTCTTTCCGTCCTCAACTTTATATCCAATACGTGTCACTTCACCCGTTTTAGGATCAAGCGGCATTACGTTTGATACGTGGATCGGCGCTTCTTGTTCAGAAATTCCGCCTTGAGGGTTAGCTTGGGTTGGTTTAGAGTGTTTTTTCACAAGGTTAATACCTTCTACTAAAACACGGTCCTTTTTAGGGAAAGCAGCAAGGATGACACCTTGTTTACCTTTATCTTTACCAGAGATAACCACTACTTTATCGCCCTTTTTAACATGCATTTAATCGCACCTCCTTGAGTCGCGGATTGTATTCATTAAAGTACTTCTGGTGCTAAAGAAACAATTTTCATATAGTTATTTTCACGAAGTTCACGTGCTACTGGTCCGAAGATACGAGTTCCACGTGGGCTCTTGTCGTCACGGATGATGACACATGCATTTTCATCAAAACTGATGTAAGATCCATCGTTTCTGCGAGCTCCGCTCTTAGTACGAACGATAACTGCTTTCACAACTTCACCTTTTTTGACAACGCCTCCTGGTGTTGCTTGTTTAACCGTACAAACAATGACATCACCGATGTTAGCCGTTTTACGTCCAGAGCCACCAAGAACTTTAATCGTTAGTACTTCGCGTGCGCCAGAGTTGTCAGCTACTTTTAAACGAGTCTCCTGTTGAATCATTAATGTTACCTCCCTTCGGAAAAAGAAATCCGAACTTTATTAGATAATAACAGCTTCTTCGACAACTTCAACTAGACGAAAGCGTTTAGTCGCAGATAATGGACGAGTTTCCATGACCTTTACGATGTCTCCGATTTTTGCTTGGTTGTTTTCATCATGTGCTTTGAACTTTTTAGAGTATCTTACACGTTTGCCATAAAGTGAATGCTTTTTGTATGTTTCAACTACAACAGTGATGGTTTTATCCATTTTGTCAGAAACAACACGACCTTGATACACTTTACGTTGGTTACGTTCGCTCATGTTTGCGGGGCCTCCCCTCTAATTATTATTTATTAGCAGCGATTTCTCTTTGACGAATCACAGTTTTCATGCGTGCGATTGATTTACGCACTTCACGAATGCGAGCAGTGTTTTCAAGCTGCCCAGTCGCTAATTGGAAACGAAGATTGAAAAGTTCTTCTTTAAGAGACTTTACTTTTTGTTCAATTTCAGCAGTGGTAAGGTCACGAATTTCATTAGCTTTCATTTGATTCACCACCAATTTCTTCACGTTTTACGAACTTCGTTTTAATTGGCAATTTGTGAGATGCAAGACGAAGAGCTTCACGAGCAACTTCTTCAGACACACCAGAAATTTCAAATAAAACTTTGCCCGGTTTTACTACAGCTACCCAGCCTTCTGGAGCACCTTTACCGGAACCCATGCGGACCTCTAGAGGTTTAGCTGTGTATGGCTTAGAAGGGAAAATTTTGATCCAAACTTTACCGCCACGTTTCATGTAACGAGTCATAGCAATACGAGCAGCTTCGATTTGACGGTTAGTGATCCAAGAAGCTTCAAGAGCTTGGATACCGAACTCACCGAAATGTACTTCAGTACCGCCTTTTGCACGACCACGCATTTTTCCACGATGTTCTCTGCGATACTTCACGCGTTTTGGCAATAACATATTATTTTCCTCCTTCCGCAGTATTCTTCTTAGTTGGAAGGACTTCTCCACGATAGATCCATACTTTTACGCCAAGCTTACCATAAGTAGTATCAGCTTCAGCAGTAGCATAGTCGATGTCAGCACGAAGTGTGTGCAATGGAACAGTACCTTCACTGTAATATTCAGAACGAGCAATATCTGCACCGCCAAGACGACCAGAAACCATTGTTTTGATTCCTTGTGCTCCAGCACGCATTGTGCGTTGGATTGTTTGTTTTTGTGCACGACGGAATGAAATACGATTTTCAAGTTGACGAGCGATGTTTTCAGCAACTAGCTGAGCATCAAGATCTGCTCTCTTGATTTCAAGAATGTTGATGTGTACACGTTTGCCAGTTAGGCTGTTAAGAGCTTTACGAAGTGCTTCAACTTCAGATCCGCCTTTACCAATTACCATACCTGGTTTAGCCGTGTGGATTGTGATATTTACGCGGTTTGCAGCACGTTCGATTTCTACTTTAGAAACAGACGCGTCAGACAAACGCTTGCTGATGAATTCACGGATTTTCAAGTCTTCATGTAAGAAGTCAGCGTAATCTTTTCCTGCGAACCATTTAGATTCCCAATCACGAATGACGCCAATACGAAGACCTACTGGATTTACCTTTTGACCCACGGATTATCCCTCCTTCTTTTCTGATACAACGATTGTAATGTGGCTAGTACGTTTGTTAATTGCGCTCGCACGACCCATAGCACGTGGACGGAATCTCTTAAGTGTTGGACCTTCGTCAACGAATGCTTGAGTAATCACTAGGCTGTTAGCGTCCAACTCGTAGTTGTGCTCAGCATTTGCGATAGCAGATTTTAATACTTTTTCAATAATTGGTGAAGCAGCCTTAGGTGTAAGGTTTAAGATAGAAACTGCTTCTCCTACTTGCTTACCTCGGATCAGGTCCATTACTAGACGTGCTTTACGAGGAGCAATACGGACTGTTCTTGCGACAGCTTTAGCTTGCATTTAAAAGCCTCCTCTCATTAGCGTCTTGTTTTTTTATCGTCACTAGCATGACCTTTGTAAGTACGGCTTGGTGCGAATTCGCCCAATTTGTGACCTACCATATCTTCAGAAATGAAAACAGGTACATGTTTGCGTCCGTCATAGACAGCGATTGTGTGACCGATGAATTGTGGGAAAATTGTAGAACGACGAGACCAAGTTTTTACGACTTGCTTTTTGTCAGTTTCATTCAATTTCTCGACTTTAGCCATCAAATGATCATCAACAAATGGTCCTTTTTTTAAGCTGCGAGCCATTGTGGAACCTCCCTTCGTGATTGAACTACGGTCCTAAATGAACCGTAGACAACCCCGTTACTTGTTTTTACGACGACGTACAATGAATTTATCAGACTTGTTGGTTTTCTTACGAGTCTTGAATCCAAGAGTCGGTTTACCCCATGGAGACATTGGTGATTTACGTCCGATTGGAGCGCGTCCTTCACCACCGCCGTGTGGGTGATCGTTAGGGTTCATTACAGAACCACGAACTGTTGGGCGTACGCCTTTCCAGCGAGAACGTCCAGCTTTACCGATGTTGATTAGTTCGTGTTGTTCGTTTCCAACTTGACCGATAGTCGCACGGCAAGCAGAAAGGATCATGCGTACTTCACCAGAGTTCAATCGTACAAGAACGTATTTACCTTCTTTACCTAGAACTTGAGCAGAAGTACCAGCAGAACGAACTAATTGTCCACCTTTACCTGGTTTTAATTCAATGTTATGCACAACTGTACCAACTGGGATGTTGATAAGTGGAAGAGCATTACCTGGTTTGATGTCAGCTTCTGGTCCAGAAGTAACTTCAGTACCAACTTGGATTCCTTTCGGAGCAAGAATGTAACGTTTCTCACCATCTGCATAGTTTACAAGAGCGATGTTCGCTGAACGGTTTGGATCATACTCGATTGTAGCAACGCGTCCAGGTATACCGTCTTTATCACGCTTAAAGTCGATGATACGGTATTGACGTTTATGACCGCCACCTTGATGACGAACAGTCAATCTACCTTGGTTGTTACGTCCGCCTTTTCTATGAAGCGGTGCAAGCAACGATTTTTCTGGTTTGTCAGTCGTGATTTCAGCAAAATCTGAAGTAGTCATGCCACGACGACCATTACTGGTTGGTTTATACTTTTTAATCGCCATTTTGAATTTCCCTCCTTCTTTTTAAGATTTACGCTTCAAAAATTTCGATTTCTTTGCTGTCAGCAGTTAATTTCACGATCGCTTTTCTGCGACGGCTAGTCATACCAGTGTAGCGTCCAACGCGTTTTGATTTACCTTTGTAGTTTTGAACGTTGACTTTCTCAACTTTCACTCCAAAGATTTCTTCAACAGCGTCTTTCACTTCTGTCTTGTTAGCTCTGACATCAACTTCGAACGTGTACTTCTTCTCTGTCATTAGATCAGCAGAACGTTCAGTAATGATAGGGCGCTTTAGAACATCACGAGGATCTTTCATTATGCAAGTCCCTCCTCTACTTTTTCAACCGCTGCTTTAGTGATCAGAAGTTTGTCGTGGTTGACAACGTCAAGAACGTTGATACCGTTAGCTTCAACAACTGTTACTCCAGGGATGTTACGAGCAGATAAAGCAACTGTTTCGTTTGCATCCGCAGTGACGATCAACGCTTTCTTCTCAACAGATAACCCTTTAAGGATGCCTGCGAATTCTTTCGTTTTCACTGCATCAAGAGTAAGATCTTCAAGAACGATGATGTTGTTGTCGATTACTTTAGAAGACAATACTGACTTGATAGCCAAGCGGCGAACTTTTTTAGGTAATTTATAAGAATAGCTGCGTGGTGTTGGACCGAATACGATACCGCCTCCGCGCCATTGTGGTGAACGGATAGAACCTTGACGAGCACGACCTGTACCCTTCTGTCTCCAAGGTTTACGACCTCCGCCACGTACTTCAGAACGAGTTTTTACTTTGTGAGTTCCTTGACGTAAGGAAGCTCTTTGCATAAGAATAGCATCGAATACTACGCTTTCGTTTGGCTCAATTCCAAACACAGAAGCGTTTAATTCGATTTCACCGTTAGTAGAACCGTTTTGGTTAAATAATGCTACTTTTGGCATGACTTGTTTCCTCCTTTCCTAAGAGAGTTATTTAGTTTTAACTGCACTCTTTACAGTTACTAGAGATTTTTTAGCTCCTGGTACGTTACCTTTGATCAAAAGAAGATTGCGTTCTGCATCAACTTTAACGATCTCAAGATTTTGGACAGTGATTTGCTCTCCGCCCATACGTCCTGGAAGAAGTTTACCTTTGAATACTCGGTTTGGATCAACAGGTCCCATTGAACCAGGACGACGGTGGTAACGTGAACCGTGAGTCATTGGTCCGCGTGATTGTCCGTGGCGTTTGATAGCCCCTTGGAATCCTTTACCTTTTGATGTTCCTGTTACATCTACGATATCTCCATTTGCGAAAATATCAACTTTGACTTCCTGACCAACTTCATACGCATCTAACTCCACACCGCGTAATTCTTTTACGAAGCGCTTAGGAGCAGTTTCCGCTTTAGCAACGTGGCCTTTCTCTGGTTTGTTAGAAAGCTTCTCACGTTTGTCGTCAAAACCGATTTGGATTGCTTCATAGCCATCCGTGTCAGTAGTCTTCTTCTGAAGAACAACGTTAGCAGCAGCCTCAACAACAGTTACAGGGATAAGATCACCGTTTTCTGCGAATACTTGCGTCATACCAATTTTTCTACCTAAGATTCCTTTGGTCATTCGTCACACCTCCTATAATATGTGTTTTCTATTTGAATTAAAGTTTGATTTCGATATCTACACCGGATGGTAAATCTAAACGCATAAGTGCATCAACTGTTTGCGGAGTTGGATTCACGATGTCGATTAGACGTTTGTGAGTACGCATCTCGAATTGCTCACGAGAATCTTTGTACTTATGCACCGCACGAAGGATTGTGTAAACTGATTTTTCAGTTGGAAGCGGAATTGGACCAGATACACTAGCACCAGAACGCTTAGCCGTTTCAACAATCTTCTCAGCAGATTGATCAAGAATTCTATGATCATATGCTTTTAAACGAATACGAATTTTTTGTTTTGCCATTATTTTCCCTCCTTTTCGCCTACTTACGTTAGACAGTTCTCCGTGAGAAAAACCTGATCACCTTGCCATGGCAAAGCGGCCGGGTGTGTCAGCAACCTCTCACTTCATCGCAGTCAAAGACCAACATGCACTATTGTACCAAATTGGCCTGCGTGTTGCAATAATAAATCGGATAAATTTATGATTTGCACACTTTTCATATTATACAGGGGTTCAGCCTATAAATCAAGCTTTCCCTGAAGATGATGTGTAGCTGTCTTCCTGACGATACGAATAAATTCTTCTGGCTCTTCAATATGCGGAGAATGCGCAGATTTTTTAAAAGTAAACCACTCTTTTATTGGTGCTGTAAGTTGATCAACATATGGTTTTGATACAGCAGCTGGTGTAATCATGTCATGTTCCCCGATGATAAAGTAGCAGGGTATTAATATAGAAGAAACTCGGTATTGAATGCTTTCGTTCATCAGCTCGTCCCACAGCAAATCCTGGCTATACTTCTGTCCCATAAGGAATTTCCACTTATCTTTTAGCTGATAATGCTTACTAACGAGAAATGCATACAGCATTTGAAAAATGGGCTTCCACCTATGCGTGAGCCCTACTTTTGCGAACTCTTTATATAGTGAGAATAAAGCATGAGCAGAGGTGCGTTTCCAAGGGGGTGGTGTCAGCAATCTTAGACATCTAGTGAAGAAATGCTTGCCTTGATATTTTTTTAGAAGAAGTTCGTACGATACAATATCCTCTTTTAATACATCAACCACCTGACTAATTCCATAATAGGCATGATACAAATCTGGGCGTTTATGTACAGCTTGTATGGCGATTAATGATCCCCATGAATAACCTGCAATGTATATTTTCGCTTGATCAGTATAGGAAAGTAGTTTTTCTGTAAGCTCAATCGTATCCTCTATGAATTGCCCAATGGTCATAGAAGACTCAGGAATGTTTTTTTGATAAGACAGTCCTGCACCACGCTGGTCCCAATGAACAACAGTGAAGTCTTGATCAAGTTCCTTATGAAAGGAATCGATATAACTCATTTGAGCTGAGCCTGGGCCACCGTGTAAAAATAATAAAACAGGTTTTATTTTTTTCGCTTGATCTTCTTTTATCATAATCCATTGATCAAGCCCGCCAATCAGCCACTTTTTCAACATTGTCTTCGCCATTCCAGTGATCCTCTCGGTTCCATTTAGATTCTATAGCTTATAGTAGCCGTTATGCACTGGAAAAGCAAAAAAAGAGACCCTTTTGCAAGGAGTCTCTTTTAACTGTTATTACTTAATGATAGTAGAAACGACGCCAGAACCTACAGTACGTCCACCCTCACGGATAGAGAAACGAGTTCCTTCTTCGATAGCGATAGTAGAGATAAGTTCAACTTCCATCTCAGTGTTATCGCCAGGCATTACCATTTCAGTACCTTCTGGAAGATGTACGATACCAGTTACGTCAGTTGTACGGAAGTAGAACTGCGGACGGTAGTTAGTGAAGAATGGAGTATGACGTCCACCCTCTTCTTTAGAAAGTACATAAACTTCAGCTTTGAAACGGCTATGTGGAGTGATTGTACCTGGTTTAGCAAGTACTTGACCACGTTGGATATCTTCACGAGATACACCACGAAGTAGTGCACCGATGTTGTCACCAGCTTCAGCATAGTCAAGAAGTTTACGGAACATTTCAACACCTGTAACAGTTGTTTTACCGTTTTCTTCTTGAAGACCGATGATTTCAACTTCGTCACCGACTTTAACTTGTCCACGCTCAACACGACCAGTAGCAACTGTTCCACGACCAGTGATTGAGAATACGTCCTCAACTGGCATCATGAATGGCTTCTCAGTGTCACGCTCTGGAGTTGGGATGTACTCATCAACCGCATCCATAAGTTCGAAGATTTTTGCTTCGTAATCAGCATCACCTTCAAGAGCTTTAAGAGCAGAACCTTTGATAACTGGTACATCGTCACCAGGGAAGTCATAGTCAGAAAGAAGGTCACGAACTTCCATTTCAACAAGTTCAAGTAACTCTTCATCGTCAACCATGTCACATTTGTTAAGGAATACTACGATGTAAGGAACACCTACGTTACGAGAAAGTAGGATGTGCTCACGTGTTTGTGGCATTGGACCATCAGCAGCAGATACTACTAAGATCGCGCCGTCCATTTGAGCAGCACCAGTGATCATGTTTTTAACATAGTCAGCGTGTCCTGGGCAGTCTACGTGTGCATAGTGACGAGTTTCAGTTTCATACTCAACGTGTGCAGTTGAGATTGTGATTCCACGCTCGCGCTCTTCTGGAGCACCATCGATTTGGTCATAAGCCATAGCTGTACCTTTACCAGATTTCTTATGAAGAACTGTTGAGATAGCAGCAGTTAGAGTTGTTTTACCATGGTCAACGTGTCCAATTGTACCAATGTTAGCATGCGATTTGGAACGGTCGAATTTTTCTTTAGCCATTCTAAAAATCCTCCTTAAAGGTTCATTGTATTTGGTATGAGTGATAGAAAGTGAAGAGTTACCTCCCACTTTCTGATCTTCAATAGTAGTTATACTTTAGTTTAAAGGCAAAATCAATTATTCACCTTTATTTTTTTTGATGATTTCTTCACTGATGCTCTTAGGCACTTCTTCGTAGTGATCCATGTGCATAGTGAAAGTACCGCGTCCTTGTGTGTTAGAACGGAGTGCAGTTGCATATCCGAACATTTCAGAAAGTGGAACCATAGCGCGAACAACTTGAGCGTTACCGCGAGCTTCCATACCTTCTACACGTCCACGACGAGATGTGATATCACCCATGATGTCTCCCATGTATTCTTCTGGGATAACGACTTCTACTTTCATCATTGGCTCAAGTAGAACTGGGTTACATTTGCTGACAGCATTTTTCAATGCCATAGATGCAGCAATTTTAAACGCCATTTCGTTAGAGTCAACATCGTGGTAAGATCCATCGAATAATTTTGCTTTGATGTCGATTAATGGGAATCCAGCTAATACACCATTTTCTAGTGAATCTTCAAGACCTGCTTGAATTGCTGGAATGTATTCACGTGGAACAACCCCACCGACGATTGCATTTGTGAATTCGAAGCCTGCGCCTTCTTCGTTTGGTTCGAATTCGATCCAAACGTGTCCGAACTGACCGCGTCCACCAGACTGACGTACGAATTTACCTTCAACTTTTGCACTAGAACGGAATGTTTCACGGTACGCAACTTGAGGAGCTCCTACGTTAGCTTCAACCTTGAACTCACGCTTCATACGGTCAACAATGATATCAAGGTGAAGCTCACCCATACCAGAGATGATCGTTTGACCAGTTTCAGTGTTTGTTTGTGTACGGAATGTTGGATCCTCTTCAGCTAGTTTAGCTAAAGCGATACCCATTTTATCTTGGTCAGCCTTAGATTTAGGCTCGATTGCTACATCGATAACTGGCTCTGGGAATTCCATAGACTCAAGGATAACAAGATTTTTCTCGTCACAAAGAGTATCACCAGTAGATGTATCTTTAAGACCAACAGCTGCTGCGATATCCCCTGCATATACAGTAGAGATTTCTTCACGGCTGTTTGCGTGCATTTGAAGGATACGTCCAACACGCTCACGCTTGTTCTTAGAAGAGTTCTTCACGTAAGAACCAGAATCAAGTGTTCCAGAGTATACGCGGAAGAAAGTTAGTTTCCCAACATAAGGGTCAGTCATAACTTTAAATGCAAGAGCTGCGAATGGTGCGTCATCAGTAGACTCACGTACAACCTCTTCATTTGTATCTGGCAATGTACCTTTGATTGCAGCAACATCAGTTGGTGCAGGAAGGTAGTCAAGCACAGCGTCAAGTACAAGCTGAACACCTTTGTTTTTGAAAGCAGATCCAACAAGAACTGGGTAGAATTCAACATTCAAAGTTCCTTTACGGATTGCAGCTTTCAATTCAGGAATTGTGATTTCTTCACCCTCAAGGTATTTTTCCATAAGCTCTTCATCAAGCTCAGCGACAGCTTCAATTAAGCTGCTGCGAAGCTCTTCAGCTTTGTCTTTATACTCAGCAGGGATTTCTTGTGCATCAGAGCGAGTTCCAAGGTCATCTTCGTAGAAGTATGCTACGTTTTCTACAAGGTCGATGATTCCTTCGAATTGATCTTCAGCGCCGATCGGCAATTGAATTGCATGAGCGTTCGCTTGAAGACGATCTCTTAATGTGCTTACAGAGTAAAGGAAGTCCGCACCGGTTTTATCCATTTTGTTAACGAATACGATACGAGGTACTCCGTAAGTTGTTGCTTGGCGCCAAACTGTTTCAGTTTGAGGCTCTACACCTGATTGTGCATCAAGAACAGCAACCGCACCATCAAGTACACGCAAAGAACGTTCAACTTCAACAGTGAAGTCTACGTGTCCTGGTGTATCAATGATGTTTACACGGTAACCTTTCCATTGTGCTGTAGTAGCAGCAGAAGTGATTGTAATACCACGTTCTTGCTCCTGCTCCATCCAGTCCATTTGTGAAGCTCCTTCGTGAGTTTCACCAATTTTATGGATACGACCAGTGTAGTACAAGATACGCTCAGTCGTTGTCGTTTTACCGGCATCGATGTGAGCCATGATACCAATATTACGAGTTTTGTCTAAGGAGAACTCTCTTGCCATTGGGTAATTTCTCCTTCCTTATTAGGGAATAGTTTTTTTAGTTTGGTATAAATCCTACCAGCGGTAGTGAGCGAATGCTTTGTTCGCTTCTGCCATTTTGTGTGTATCTTCACGTTTCTTAACAGCAGCACCAGTGTTGTTAGCTGCGTCAAGGATTTCGTTAGCAAGACGCTCTTCCATCGTTTTTTCTCCACGAAGACGAGCGTAGTTTACTAACCAGCGAAGACCTAAAGTCGTACGACGGTCTGGGCGAACTTCTACAGGAACTTGGTAGTTAGCTCCACCTACACGACGTGCTTTAACTTCAAGAACTGGCATGATGTTTTTCAAGGCTTGTTCGAAAACCTCCATCGCTTCATTACCAGTACGTTCTTTGATGATATCAAATGACTTGTAGAGAATAGTTTGTGACTTTCCTCTTTTACCGTCGATCATCATTTTGTTGATCAAACGAGATACAAGTTTAGAATTGTAAATTGGATCTGGCAAAACGTCTCTTTTTGCTACAGGACCTTTACGTGGCATCTGAATAGCCTCCCTTCTCTTTTAAAAGGATTTCTATCTGTCTTTCATCTCAATTTCATTGTCAGCTGCCTGACTCCACTGAACTGAACTCAACTTCTAAAAACCCTTATGTTTGTTTATATTATTTGCTTTGTTTAGGGCGTTTTGTTCCGTATTTAGAACGTCCTTGCATACGACCGTCAACTCCGGCAGTATCAAGCGCACCACGAACGATGTGGTAACGTACACCCGGTAAGTCTTTTACACGTCCGCCACGGATAAGTACTACACTGTGCTCTTGTAGGTTATGTCCGATACCAGGAATGTAAGCTGTTACCTCAATCAGGTTAGACAAACGTACACGAGCATATTTACGTAGTGCTGAGTTTGGTTTTTTCGGTGTCATTGTACCGACACGAGTACAAACCCCGCGCTTCTGTGGAGATGTTACGTTAGTGTG
Source organism: Bacillus sp. FSL K6-3176 (assembly GCF_038003325.1). Lineage (NCBI taxonomy): Bacteria > Bacillati > Bacillota > Bacilli > Caryophanales > Bacillaceae > Bacillus > Bacillus sp. FSL K6-3176. Next base: position 133,104 of record NZ_JBBOOX010000001.1, on the reverse strand, counting down.
CTCTTTTTTGAAACTGTTGTATCCTTTGTTAAGTGCAGGAGACTTTGAGTTTTCAACTTTACTCACGCGTCCTTTGCGTATTAGCTGATTAATTGTAGGCATGTTGTTATTCCTCCCTTCATTACTTTTTTTATAACCCACATACCCAGGTGGTTCATCAAAAGGCAAAAAACAATGCTTTTGCATTTTAAGCATGCAAAAACAAAACAAGTACGCTATAACATAATGGCAACAGCTGCTGCCCCAACTTCAATTCCGCAGGCCTTGCCGAGCTTTTTCATGGAATCTACCACTAAAATGTCTACACCCTTCTCTTGCGCTAGTTTCATTACACTAGCGGTTAAAGCAGGATCAGCATCTTTCGCTACGACGATTTCCTTCACTGAATCTCGTTTCAGAGCTTTTACTGTTTGCTTCGTACCAATAATAATGGATTGAGCCTGTGATACTTTATCATAAGACATCGAATATCCTCCAAAGTAACAGGTTTTATTTTGAGCACCTTGGTTATATTATCATCATGGCAGAAGGATGTCAATATCGTTTGACAGATTATCTTGACATCCTTCACCATTTTTTGATGATTTTTATAGAAATCTTAAGAGAAAGATTACTCTACAGGAACCATATCGTCAGACGGCTGCACTTGTGAAACCGGCTTAACTTTACGGTAGTTTGGCATTCCAGTTCCAGCAGGAACAAGTTTACCGATGATGACATTCTCTTTCAAGCCAAGCAGTTCATCACGTTTTCCTTTGATCGCCGCATCTGTTAGGACACGAGTCGTTTCTTGGAAGGATGCTGCAGACAAGAATGAGTCTGTTTCAAGCGATGCTTTTGTAATACCAAGAAGAACTGGACGGCCTGTTGCAGGACGTTTGCCTTCGAATAGTACTTTTTTGTTCGCTTCTGTGAATTGGTGTACATCAAGAAGTGTGCCTGGTAATACATCTGTATCCCCTGCATCAGCGACACGCACTTTACGAAGCATTTGGCGAACCATTACTTCTACGTGCTTATCTCCGATTTCTACCCCTTGCATACGGTATACTTTTTGTACTTCATGAAGCAGATATTCTTGAACAGCTGTCATATCAGTCACTTTAAGAAGTTCTTTCGGATCGATTGAACCTTCTGTCAGTACTTGACCACGAGTGACTTTGTCACCTTCAACAACTTTCAGACGTGCATTGTAAGGAGCTGTGTAAGAGCGAGTTTCAACTTCGCCTTGAACCACAATTTCCTGTTGCTTGTCACGAACATCGTTAATTTCAGCAACGACACCATCAATTTCAGAAATGGTTGCCTGCCCTTTCGGATTACGCGCTTCAAATAACTCTTGGATACGAGGTAAACCTTGAGTGATATCGTCTCCTGCTACCCCACCGGTGTGGAACGTACGCATTGTAAGCTGTGTTCCTGGCTCACCGATCGATTGTGCAGCGATGATTCCAACTGCTTCACCGACTTCAACGTCAGTACCAGTTGCAAGGTTACGGCCGTAGCATCGTTTACATACACCATGAGGCGTGTTACATGTAAATGCAGAACGGATCCATACTTCCTCGATTCCTGCTTCAACTACTTCAAGTGCTTTATCTTCATCAATTAGTTCGTTTTCGCCAACAATGACTTCGCCCGTTTCAGGATGAACAATTGGTTTTCTTGCAAAACGTCCAATCAGACGTTCTTCAAGTTTCTCAATAATTTCATTTCCTTCTTTAATGGACTTCGCCAAGATTCCACGGTCTGTACCGCAATCTGTTTCACGGATGATAACATCCTGCGCAACGTCAACGAGACGACGCGTGAGGTAACCTGAGTCAGCTGTTTTAAGAGCTGTATCGGCAAGACCTTTACGCGCTCCGTGAGTGGAAATAAAGTATTCCAATACTGTTAAACCTTCACGGAAACTAGATTTAATCGGAAGTTCAATGATACGTCCAGCCGGGTTGGCCATCAGACCACGCATACCAGCCAGCTGAGTGAAGTTAGATGCGTTACCACGCGCTCCAGAGTCACTCATCATGTAGATAGGGTTGACTTCATCAAGGGACTTCATCAGTTTACCTTGGATGACATCTTTAGAAGAACTCCAGATCGAAATGACTCTCTCATAACGCTCTTCTTCAGTAATCAAACCACGTCTGAATTGCTTCATGACGTTATCTACTTTTGCTTGCGCTTCTTCGAGGATCTTCTGTTTATCATCCAATACGACGATATCAGACACCCCAACCGTAATACCCGCTTTAGTAGAGTATTTGAAACCAAGATTTTTCATGCGGTCAAGCATTTTAGATGTCTCAGTGATATGGAATCTCTTAAAGATTTCCGCAATGATTTTACCTAAAATACCTTTTTTGAACGGCGCATTGATTTCTTGTTTCTCGATCGCAGCTTTGACATCTTCACCTTTTTCAAGGAAGAAGCGGTCAGGCGTTTTTTCTTCAATATTGCTCTTTGTCGGCTCATTCATGTAAGGGAATGATTCCGGTAAGATTTCGTTAAAGATTAGTTTTCCAACTGTTGTAATCAACAATTTAGAACGCTGTTCATCAGTGAATGTCACATTCTTCAACGAGTTAGCTGCAACAGCTACACGTGTATGAAGATGCACATACCCATTTTGATAAGCTAGAAGGGCTTCGTTCGTATCTTTGAATACCATACCTTCTCCGATAGCACCTTTACGCTCAAGTGTAAGGTAGTAGTTACCTAGCACCATATCCTGAGATGGCGTAACAACAGGTTTTCCATCTTTCGGGTTCAAAATGTTTTGAGCAGCAAGCATTAAGATACGAGCTTCAGCTTGAGCTTCAGCAGATAATGGTACGTGAACCGCCATTTGGTCACCATCAAAGTCAGCGTTGTAGGCAGTACATACAAGTGGATGCAGACGAATTGCGCGTCCTTCCACAAGTGTAGGTTCAAACGCTTGAATACCAAGTCTGTGAAGAGTTGGTGCACGGTTTAGTAAGACTGGATGCTCACGAATCACTGATTCTAAAACATCCCAAACTTCCGGCTGCACGCGCTCAATCTTACGTTTCGCGCTCTTAATGTTGTGAGCTAATCCTTTTTCAACAAGCTCCTTCATCACGAATGGTTTGAATAGTTCAAGAGCCATTTCTTTCGGAAGTCCACACTGATACATTTTCAAATGTGGTCCAACGACGATAACGGAACGTCCAGAATAGTCAACACGTTTACCAAGCAAGTTTTGACGGAAACGCCCTTGTTTCCCTTTCAGCATGTGAGAAAGAGATTTCAATGGTCTATTTCCTGGTCCTGTTACTGGTCGGCCTCTACGTCCATTATCAATCAAGGCATCGACAGCTTCTTGAAGCATACGCTTCTCGTTCTGAACGATGATGCTTGGCGCGCCAAGATCTAATAAACGTTTCAGACGGTTGTTACGGTTGATGACACGACGATAAAGGTCGTTCAAGTCAGAAGTAGCAAAACGTCCGCCATCAAGCTGAACCATTGGACGTAATTCTGGTGGAATCACCGGAAGTACATCAAGGATCATCCAAGACGGTTTGTTTCCTGAGTTACGGAAAGCTTCCAACACTTCAAGGCGTTTGATCGCACGTGTACGACGCTGTCCTTGAGCTGTTTTTAGCTCTTCTTTGAGTGTATCTACTTCTTTCACAAGATCGATATCTTGAAGAAGTTTGTTAATTGCTTCTGCACCCATAGCTGCTTGGAAGGTGTTACCGTATTTATCTAAATAAGCACGGAATTCTTTCTCAGAAAGAAGTTGTTTCTTCTCAAGCGGTGTGTTGCCCGGATCAGTCACGACGTAAGAAGCGAAGTAAATCACTTCTTCTAACGCACGTGGTGACATATCTAGAACAAGACCCATACGGCTTGGGATACCTTTGAAATACCAAATGTGGGAAACTGGGGCAGCCAGTTCGATATGCCCCATTCTCTCACGACGGACTTTTGCCCGTGTTACTTCTACACCACAACGGTCACATACAACACCCTTATAACGAACGCGTTTATACTTTCCACAATGACATTCCCAGTCTTTTTGCGGTCCGAAGATACGTTCACAAAAGAGACCATCTTTTTCCGGTTTCAGTGTACGATAGTTAATCGTTTCAGGCTTTTTCACTTCACCAAAAGACCAAGAACGGATTTTATCAGGTGATGCGAGACCGATGTTCATATACTCAAAATTGTTCACATCTAGCAAGGGGCCTACCTCCCTTTTAATCTTCGGGTTATACCCTAGTCACTTGCTCTAATCGTTTCTGCTATTCTTTTGTGACTGCGTCACGTTCAAGATCGACAGGTGCGAGGTCTGCAGCATCCTCGTCATTAGATAACGCTAATCCGTCTGCTTTCTTCGTTTCCTCATCGTCTTCTAAATCTCTCATTTCTATCTCTTCTTCATCGCCAGATAGGATTTTCACATCCATACCTAAACTTTGAAGTTCTTTAATTAATACTTTGAATGATTCAGGGACACCTGGTTCAGGTACGTTATCCCCTTTGACGATCGCTTCGTATGTTTTCACACGACCCACAACGTCATCCGATTTTACAGTTAAGATTTCTTGAAGTGTATATGCTGCACCGTAAGCTTCAAGTGCCCATACTTCCATCTCTCCGAAACGCTGTCCACCAAACTGTGCTTTACCGCCCAGTGGCTGCTGCGTAACAAGTGAGTATGGTCCAGTTGAACGTGCGTGAAGTTTATCGTCAACCATGTGAGCCAGTTTGATCATATACATGATTCCAACAGATACACGGTTGTCGAATGGTTCACCAGTTCGACCATCATAAAGGACTGTTTTCGCATCACGGGACATACCTGCTTCTTCAAGCGTTTCCCAAACATCTTCCTCACGAGCACCATCAAATACTGGTGACGCAATGTGGATGCCTAGGTAACGTGCAGCCATACCCATATGAAGCTCAAGTACCTGACCGATATTCATACGAGATGGCACCCCTAGAGGGTTTAACATGATATCAATCGGTGTTCCATCTGGAAGATACGGCATATCTTCTTCTGGAAGGATTTTGGAGATAACCCCTTTGTTACCATGTCGTCCGGCCATTTTGTCACCTTCAGAAATTTTACGCTTCTGAACGATGTATACACGGACTAACTGGTTAACACCTGGTGGTAATTCATCTCCATCTTCACGGTTAAAGACTTTGACATCGTGGATGATTCCGCCGCCGCCGTGTGGTACACGTAGAGACGTATCACGTACTTCACGAGCCTTTTCACCGAAGATTGCATGTAATAGACGTTCTTCAGCTGTTAGTTCTGTTACACCTTTAGGCGTTACTTTCCCGACAAGAAGGTCTCCGTCTTTTACTTCTGCACCAATACGGATGATTCCACGCTCGTCAAGGTTGCGTAAAGCATCTTCCCCAACGTTTGGAATATCACGCGTAATTTCTTCTGGTCCAAGCTTTGTATCACGAGCTTCTGATTCATATTCTTCAATATGAATAGAAGTGTAGACGTCATCTTTTACAAGGCGCTCACTCATAATGATCGCATCCTCATAGTTGTAACCGTCCCAAGTCATGAAGCCGACCATGACGTTACGTCCTAGAGCCAATTCACCTTTTTCCATAGAAGGACCGTCTGCAAGGATTTCTCCTTTGACGACTTCATCTCCAACACTTACGATAGGACGCTGGTTGTAGCAAGTCCCTTGGTTAGAACGGACAAATTTCAGCAAGCTGTATTTGTCTAGGTTTCCTTTGACTTGTTGTCCGTCAACGTCTTCATAACGGCGAACCCAAATATTCTTCGCTTCAACACGTTCTACAACACCTGGGTAACGGCAGATCACAGCAGCACCAGAGTCTTTACCTGATACATACTCCATACCTGTACCAACAATCGGTGATTCCGGCTGCATCAAAGGCACAGCCTGACGTTGCATGTTTGCTCCCATTAGAGCACGGTTAGAGTCATCGTTTTCTAAGAATGGGATACATGCTGTCGCTGCAGAAACAACCTGCTTCGGCGAAACGTCCATGTAGTCAACGCGGTTTCGAGGAACAACGGTGTTTTCCCCTCTGAAACGAGCAATGATATTATCATCAATAAACGAACCATCTTCACCTAATATAGCGTTCGCTTGTGCTACTACGTAGTTATCCTCTTCATCAGCTGTTAGGTAATCGATTCTCGGCGTCACTTTACCTGTTTCAGGATCAACCCGACGGTAAGGTGTTTCGATAAATCCGAAGCGATTCACTTTCGCAAATGAAGATAGAGAGTTGATCAAACCAATGTTTGGACCCTCTGGTGTTTCAATCGGACACATACGACCATAGTGAGAATAGTGAACGTCACGAACTTCCATTCCTGCACGCTCACGTGTCAAACCACCCGGTCCAAGCGCTGATAGACGACGTTTGTGTGTCAATTCAGCAAGCGGGTTTGTTTGATCCATGAACTGAGAAAGCTGAGAGCTACCAAAGAACTCTTTGATAGAAGCGATCACAGGACGGATGTTGATCAGCTGCTGAGGTGTGATCGTGTTCGTGTCTTGAATCGACATTCTTTCACGAACAACACGCTCCATTCTGCTTAAACCAATACGGAATTGGTTTTGCAGAAGTTCACCTACAGAACGCAGACGACGGTTACCAAGGTGATCGATATCATCTGTGTCACCTACTCCATGAAGTAGGTTAAAGAAGTAACTGATTGAAGCAATGATGTCAGAAGGCGTGATGTTCTTCACAGCTTCCTCTACATATGCATTACCAATCACGTTGATCACTTGCTCGCCTTCTTGATCAGTTGGTGCATAAATCTTGATAGATTGAAGTTCTACTTCATCCTCTACTACGCCACCGTTTGGATAAAGCTTTCTAAATCCGATGCCGTTTTCTAAGTATGGAAGAACTTTATCAAGCACTCTTCTATCTAAAATTTGACCTTTTTCTGCTAGGATTTCACCTGTTTCAGGATCAACTAGCGTTTCAGCCAATTTTTGATTGAATAGTCTATTTTTAATATGAAGCTTCTTATTAATCTTGTAGCGTCCAACATTTGCTAAGTCATATCTCTTCGGATCAAAGAAGCGAGAGTCTAGCAAGCTTTTCGCATTTTCAACAGTTGGCGGCTCTCCGGGACGAAGACGCTCGTAGATTTCGAGAAGTGCTTTATCAGCATTCTCTGTATTGTCTTTTTCCAACGTGTTGCGTAAGTATTCATTCTCGCCAATGAGGTCAAGAATCTCTTGATCAGAGCTGAAGCCGAGAGCACGCAAAAGAACCGTAACCGGCAACTTACGTGTGCGATCGATGCGTACATAGACTACATCCTTCGCATCAGTTTCGTATTCTAACCATGCGCCACGGTTTGGAATGACAGTCGCAGTAAAACCTTTTTTACCGTTTTTGTCTACTTTACCACTGAAATATACACTCGGAGAACGTACTAACTGAGAAACGATTACACGTTCCGCACCATTAATGATAAAAGTACCTGTGTCTGTCATGATTGGGAAATCACCCATAAACACATCTTGGTCTTTTACTTCTCCAGTTTCTTTGTTAATTAAACGAACTTTTACTCTTAGTGGAGCAGAGTAAGTTACATCACGTTCTTTTGATTCTGCTACAGGATACTTAGGATCCCCTAGGCTGTAATCAATGAATTCAAGAGAAAGGTTACCAGTAAAATCCTCAATTGGGGATATATCTTGAAACATCTCTCTAAGACCCTCATCAAGAAACCACTGATAAGAAGAGGTTTGAATTTCAATGAGATTTGGTAATTCTAACACTTCGCTTATGCGTGCGTAGCTTCTGCGCTGGCGGTGTCGTCCATACTGAACTAGTTGACCTGTCAACTGATTCACCCCTCAAATCATGCGTATTATATGTGTAAAAAGTATTTCTGTCTTTCAAATGTCAGTAAAGAAATACTTTTACAAGACAAAAGAAAAAAGGGTTTCTAAAATAAGAAAACCACATCCAAAAACAAATACCGATTTTATTAGTTTTCCCAAGTATGCATAATTTATACAAAATAGTTGTTTTTTAAGCCTATCAAGCAAAATATACACATTGGCATTTTATAATGTTAACACAGCTAGGAAACTGCGTCAAACTTTTTTAGCTTTGATAATATAGTAGCCCTTTTTTTTCATAACGACCGTCACTTCTCCAAAAAGCTGTTCTAATTTCTCAATCGCAGATGGTCCACCTTGTTTTTTCTGAATAACCACCCACAACTCACCTTCCGGCAATAAATGATCAGCACTTTTTTCAAAGATCGCATGTACTACTTTCTTCCCTGCCCGTATTGGGGGATTGGTCAGTATAGAGGCAAAAGCAGCTGATGAATGAACATTCGAGAACAAATCACTTTGATAGATGCGGACATTATCAATGCGATTATGCTTAGCGTTTTCCTTTGAAAGTTCGACTGCTCTTTCGTTCACATCAATCATATGAATGGTGCGGCCTGTCATTTCGTTTGCTAACGATAAGCCGATCGGTCCATAACCGCAACCGACATCTAAGACGTCGCCATCCAAGTCAGGTTCTTCAAAAGCTTCAATTAAAAGCCTCGAACCATAGTCGACTTCTTTCTTAGAAAACACTCCACTGTCACTTGTAAAAGTAAAGCTACGGTTTCTCAAGGTGAAGTCCCATGTCTGTTTATTGCTTTTCACTGATGGCTTTTCCGTATAATAGTGGTCACTCATGGTGAATGGACCTCCTCTGGATTCAATCGTTTCAGGAGATAAGAAAAGAAAAAGCCCGCCAGTAAAAGCGAGCTTTCCCAAAAGATTAGGCGAAGATTACTTAACTTCTACAGAAGCGCCAACTTCTTCAAGCTTAGCTTTAAGTTCTTCAGCTTCTTCTTTAGCAATACCTTCTTTAAGTGGTTTTGGAGTGTTGTCAACAAGTTCTTTAGCTTCTTTCAAGCCAAGACCAGTGATTTCACGAACCACTTTGATAACTTTGATTTTTTGGTCTCCAGCACCAGCAAGTACTAGATCAAAATCAGTTTTTTCTTCAGCAGCAGCACCGCCACCAGCAGCTACAGCTACAGGAGCAGCAGCAGTTACGCCAAATTCTTCTTCGATTGCTTTTACTAAGTCGTTTAACTCAAGTACAGTTGCTTCTTTAACTGAAGCAATGATTTCTTCGATATTTAAAGCCATTTGTAATTCCTCCATTTTTAAGTTATTTACGTCAAGTACGCATTAAGCGCCTTGTTCTTCTTTTTGATCTGCAACTGCTTTAGTAGCAAGAGCAAGGTTACGAACTGGAGCTTGAAGAACGCTAAGCAACATAGATAGTAAGCCTTCGCGAGACGGAAGTTCCGCAAGAGCCTTCACTTCTTCTACAGTCGCTACGTTTCCTTCGATAACACCAGCTTTGATTTCTAAAGCTTCGTGGCTTTTCGCAAATTCGTTGATGATTTTCGCAGGTGCGATAACATCTTCGTTACTGAATGCGATAGCGTTTGGACCTGTTAAGAAATCGTTTAAACCCGTTAGTTCAACTTGTTCAACTGCACGGCGAGTCAAAGTGTTTTTGTAAACTTTGAATTCTACGCCAGCATCACGAAGTTGTTTACGAAGTTCAGTCACTTCAGAAACTGAAAGACCGCGGTAATCTACGATTACAGTAGACAAACTGTCTTTAAATTTAGAAGTAATTTCATCAACGACAACTTTTTTAGTATCGATTGCATTGCTCATGGTTACACCTCCTGTACATTCTTTGTGTAACACTTATACCGATCAGGCCATCACGTTCCTAACGAACGGTTCTCCATATAAAAAGCCTCCATTAAGACATGGAGGCTGTATATACAAGCATACGTTAACGTAAGACTGTGACATATACACCTCGGCGGGTTAATTAAGCCATAAGGCCCCTGCTGTCTACGGTATAAATGATTATTCTATTTTACAACATTTTGATATTATCAAAACGGTTGTGACAAGTCAAGAATTATTTTGCAGAGAAAGAAGATGGATCCACTTTCACGCCAGGGCCCATAGTAGATGTAACAGAAACGTTTTTCACGTATACACCTTTAGCCGCTGCAGGTTTTGCTTTAAGGATTGTGTCATAGATTGTTGCAAAGTTCTCAACAAGCTTTTCGTCCTCGAAAGAAACCTTTCCGATTGGCGCGTGGATGTTACCAGCTTTATCAACGCGGTATTCTACTTTACCAGCTTTGATTTCATTGATTGCTTTTTCTACTTCGAAAGTTACAGTTCCTGTTTTAGGGTTTGGCATAAGACCTTTTGGTCCAAGTACACGACCGATCTTACCAACTTCACCCATCATGTCAGGTGTCGCAACGATTACATCGAATTCGAACCAGCCTTGTTGGATTTTAGTGATGTAATCAGAATCTCCAACGTAGTCTGCTCCAGCAGCTTCTGCTTCTTTTGCTTTTTCGCCTTTAGCGAACACAAGAACGCGTTGAGTTTTACCAGTTCCGTTAGGAAGTACAACTGCACCGCGGATTTGTTGATCGTTTTTACGAGGGTCTACGCCCAAACGAAAAGCAACTTCTACAGTCGCATCAAATTTCGCTGTATTTGCTTTTTTTGTAAGAGAAACAGCTTCAGCTACATCATACGCTTTAGTACGTTCGATTAGCTTAGCAGCTTCTACATACTTTTTACCTTTTTTAGCCATTATAAAAATCCTCCTTATGTGGTTTTAGCGGAATAACCTCCCACGAATAAGGGTTGCGAACTTGTCAAAACCAAACTCGCAACCCAACAAGACAAAAAATTAATCTTCGATGACAATACCCATACTGCGTGCAGTACCTTCAACCATGCGCATAGCTGATTCAACGCTAGCAGCGTTTAAGTCAGGCATTTTTGTTTCCGCGATTTCGCGTACTTTATCACGCTTAACAGTTGCCACTTTATTACGGTTAGGTTCACCAGAACCAGACTCAATACCAGCTGCTTTTTTAAGTAAAACTGCAGCAGGTGGAGTTTTAGTAATAAATGTAAATGAACGGTCTTCAAAAACCGAAATTTCAACAGGAATGATAAGACCAGCTTGGTCAGCTGTACGAGCGTTAAACTCCTTACAGAATCCCATGATATTAACACCGGCTTGACCTAGTGCAGGTCCAACTGGTGGAGCTGGGTTAGCTTTTCCAGCAGGAATTTGCAATTTAACAACTTTAACTACTTTTTTAGCCACGAGACACACCTCCTTAAAGTCCGTGATGTGGTAATAGGGGAATCCCCCTCCCACTCAACAACTTCATTCTTTATATGAATGACGAAATAACTAGCTAGCGATCTTGAGCGAACTCAAGACGTACCTTTGCTATATTACCACTTCTATACACTCATTTCAAGCTCTTTTAAATTACAATTTATCGATCTGTGTGAACTCAAGTTCCACAGGAGTTTCTCTACCAAACATATTAACGAATACTTTGACTTTGCTTTTATCATAATCAATCTCTTCGATAGAGCCTGTGAAGTTAGCAAATGGTCCATCGATGACCTTGACTGTTTCTTTTAGTTCAAAGTCGATTTCTGTCTTGCGCTCTTCAAGTCCCATTCTCTTCAGAATGGTTTCTGCTTCGCCAGGTAATAACGCTGTCGGCTTAGAGCCTGATCCAGCTGATCCAACGAATCCTGTCACACCTGGTGTATTACGAACGACATACCAAGAATCGTCAGTCATGACGATTTCTACTAGCACATATCCAGGGAATACTTTCTTTTTCACTACTTTTTTCTTACCGTTTTTAATGTCCGTTTCTTCTTCTTCTGGTACAACAACGCGGAAAATTTTATCCTGCATGCCCATTGATTCAACACGCTTTTCCAAGTTTGCTTTCACTTTGTTTTCATAGCCAGAGTACGTATGCACAACATACCAATTCTTTTCCATTTTCGTTCAGGACTATTTAGTCCTTCCCTCCCCACATTTCGTAATGTCTATTTGACGAATCTCGAGTACCGGTAAATATTTTCAAGCAATTGAAAAAACCCGTAAAACGGGTTTTTTGGCAAGTCATATTATGATCTATTATAGCACGTTCAGCAGACCATTATTCAAGTATTAATGAATTAATTCGATTAATTGTGAGATTCCTATATCAAGAAAAGAGAAAAAGATGGCAAAAAATACGACTGTTAAAATAACAGTGATCGTGTAGCGGACCATTTCGTTTTTCTTTGGCCAGCTGACCTTTTTCATTTCTTTCCCGACACTTTTTAAGAAACTGATAATACGCATGTAAAAGACCTCCACAGATTAAAGAACGCAAATCCTACTTCGTTTCTAAATGTGTTTTATGTGAATTACAAGTCTTGCAATATTTCTTAACTTCTAATCTTTCAGCTGCTGAAGCAACACTTTTCATTGTCGTATAATTGCGGCTTCCGCAGTCTTTACAGGCTAGAGTAATCTTTTTCCTCATATTTACACCTATTTTCTCGACATCATTTCCTTAGTACCTTATCACAGTGTCGAAAAAGCTGTCAATATAGGTTTGATTAGAGACTGATCTCGCGCAGCTCTAAATATTTCTCTAATTTTCTCTTTACTCTTTGGAGTGCGTTATCAATTGATTTCACATGACGGTTTAAATCTTCAGAAATCTCCTGATAGGACCTACCATCAAGATAAAGCACAAGTACCTTTCTTTCCAGCTCGCTTAGTAATTCACCCATTTTCATTTCAATATCATCAAATTCTTCTTTGCTAATGATTAAATCTTCTGGGTTAAGCGCTTTAGCACCGGAAATGACGTCCAATAATGTTCTGTCCGATTCTTCATCGTATATCGGCTTGTCTAATGATACATAGGAATTTAACGGGATATGTTTTTGGCGAGTAGCTGTTTTAATTGCGGTGATAATTTGGCGGGTAATACATAATTCTGCAAAAGCCTTAAATGAAGTAAGCTTGTCCTCTCTGAAATCGCGGATAGACTTATAAAGTCCGATCATCCCCTCTTGGACAATGTCCTCTCGATCCGCTCCAATCAAGAAATAAGATCTTGCTTTCGCACGTACAAAATTGCGGTATTTCGTTATTAAATAATCTAGCGCATCACTATCTCCGACATGAACCCTTTCAATGACTTGTTCATCTTCCAACTGGCAAAATTGCTCTCTGATGGACTTACCCTTGCTGTTGTTTAGATTCACTTCGATCCCCCCGACCGCACCTAGATAGAAATATTATACAATAATGGTTGAAATATCGTCAAGCTATTCCAAGTTTCCCCGCCGCCATTTTTCAAACGTTTTCAATACATCTTCTGACAATTCAATTTTGGATGCTGGTTTATCAGAAGTAATCTTTTTGACACGTGTTTCAATCTTTCGTTCAATCACTTCTATCTCTCTTAAGAGCTCTCGTGCTGACTTACGAAGTGCACCCTGTCCAAAAATTGCCCATTGTTCTGTATAATCAGAGGTCGCCACATGAATTTGCGTCCGAATGTTATTCAAGTCTTGTGCCAGTTTTTCAATCCGCTCATCAGCCGTTTCATTTTCTCTTGTAAAGATGACCTCTACTCGGTGGTTTGTCCGCTTCTTTTCGATTCCTTTGACCATATGGGCATCGAATACGACAATGACTCGATACCCTGTATATGCTTGATATTCTGCTAAATGTTGAATCAGCACGTCTCTGGCTTCTTCAAAGCTGTTTTCTTTTAAGTGCTGCAAACGAGGCCATGCACCTATCATGTTGTATCCATCGACTAAGAGGATGTCCATCTCTATTCTCCTAACGGATAACGTTTTCGATACACTTCATACATCAATAGACTAGCGGCAACTGATGCATTTAATGAAGTGACCTTCCCGGCCATTGGCAATTTAATCAAGAAATCACATTTTTCCTTAATCAATCGGCCAATTCCTTTTCCTTCACTGCCGATGACAAGAGCGAGAGGCATCGTGCCGTCAAATTGTCTGTAGTCCTGCTTCGCAGATGCATCTGTTCCTGCGACCCAGATTCCTCTTTCTTTCATTTCATCAAGAGCTCTGGAAAGATTGGTTACTTTTGCGACCGGGATATGTTCAATGGCTCCAGTAGATGCTTTCGCAACAGTTGTCGTCAAGCCTACCGCTCGTCGTTTTGGAATGACGATTCCATGTGCACCAACAGCATCGGCCGTACGCATGATCGACCCTAAATTGTGCGGATCTTCAATTTCATCTAAGATGATGAAAAATGGTTGTTCATTCCGCTTTTCAGCAATTTGATACAGATCGTCCAATTCTGCATATTCATATGCTGCTACTTGTGCAACGATTCCCTGGTGCTGACCTGTTACCATCTGATCAAGCTTTTTCCTCGGAACATACTGAATGGTGATATTTTGCTTTTTCGCGAGTTCAATGACCTGCTGGGCTTGTCCTTTTACAGTGTTTTCTGCCATCCAGAGCTTGTATAACTCCCGATCTGACTTCAGTGTTTCAATCACTGCATTTTTCCCAATCACATAATCATGTTGCTGACTCATTTGTCTTCCTCCCTGACGTTCCGATTTCAATCGCCTGACTAATCAACTCTTCTAAGCGTTCGTCCTGCTTCTCGATAAATAAATAACCCATGAGCGCTTCAAACGCTGTACTATAACGATACGTTTGAACGTCTGTGTTTTTAGGCACTGTGCCTGATTTTGCATTTCTTCCTCTTTTCAGCACCGCTTCTTCCGCTTCTGTGAAAAAGCCCTTCTGCTGAAGCTCAAATAAAATAGCGGCCTGAGATTTAGCTGAAACGATCTTACTTGCACGTTTATGAAGCTCATTTGGTTTGGTCGCCCCCGTTTGGAGGAGGTGATGCCTCACGTATACTTCAAAAATGGCATCACCCATATAAGCAAGCGCAAGTCCGTTCAACTGTTTTCCGTCTTTCAGCTTTTCAAAATTCAACATGACCTATTCTCCTCTTTTCCAGCGCGTACCTTGAGGAGTGTCCTCCAATACAATATTCATGCTCTTTAACTGGTCACGAATTTGATCAGACAATGCGAAGTCACGATTCCTTCTAGCTTCATTCCGCTTCTCAATTAATGCTTCTACCTCTTCGTCAAGCGTGTGCTTTTCTGCTAGTGAGAAGCCGAGGACGGATGTGATTTCTTGGAACAAGCCAATAAATGCCTTGATCACTTCCTCGGAAGTATGATCATTTTCCATATAGTAATTCGCTTGTTTCGCTAGTTCAAATAAAACAGAAATGGCATTTGCCGTATTGAAGTCATCATTCATTTCAGAAATAAATGTCGCTCGCTGCTCTTCAATCTTTGTCAGCCATTCCGTGTTATCCTCTGTTAAATTGGTACTGCTCTCAAGGCGATGATGTAGATTTGAATAAGATGTTTTGAGTCTGTTAAATGCACTCTTTGTACTTTCCAATAAGTCAATGGAGTAATTGATTGGATGACGATAGTGAACCGACAGCATAAAGAAACGAAGCACATCTGGATCTTGTTCTTTAATAATGTCATGTACGAGCACAAAGTTCCCAAGTGATTTTGACATTTTTTCATTCTCAATATTAATATACCCGTTATGCATCCAATACTTCGCAAAAGGTTTTCCTGTCAAAGCCTCAGATTGAGCAATCTCATTCTCGTGGTGAGGGAACGTTAAATCCTGTCCGCCAGCATGAATGTCAATCGTATCGCCTAAATATTTTTTGACCATCGCAGAGCACTCGATGTGCCAGCCTGGACGCCCTTCGCCCCACGGGCTATCCCAAGAAATCTCCTGATCCTTTGCGGCCTTCCATAATGCAAAGTCGAGTGCATCCCTTTTCTTTTCACCTACACGAATACGGGCACCTGTCTTTAATTCATCAATCGATTGGTGAGACAGTTTTCCGTAGCCTTCAAATGAGCGTGTGCTGTAATACACGTCACCATCTGCTTCATAGGCGTAGCCTTTTTCAATCAATGTGGCGATAAACGCAATGATATCATCCATATTTTCTGTCACTCGCGGGTGAAGGTCTGCTTTTTTGCAGCCTAATGCACTGACGTCCTCAAAGTATGCTTGGATAAATCGATCAGCAATCGTTGGGACATCTTCGCCTAATTCATTTGCTGCTTTGATGAGTTTATCATCCACATCAGTAAAGTTGGATACGAAATTCACATCATAGCCGCTATATTCTAAATACTTACGTACCGTGTCATATACAATGGCAGGTCTTGCATTCCCGATGTGAATGTAGTTATACACGGTTGGTCCGCACACATACATCTTGACCTTTCCTGGTTCAAGTGGGACAAACTCTTCCTTCTTACGTGTCAATGTATTATAAATATTGATTGTCATGATTGTTCTTCCTTTCTGCTCAATGAAGCCAGCTCACGTTTTAGCTTTTCCATTTCTCGCTCCAATTCTTTGAAACGATCAGAAACTGGATCTGGCAAATCTTGATGATTGAGATCACGATTGATTTTCTTTCCATTTTGAACGACCACTCGCCCAGGTATACCTACAACAGTAGAATGGTCTGGTACGTCTTTTAACACAACAGACCCCGCACCAATCTTGGACCCTTTTCCTACGGTAATAGAACCGAGCACCTTAGCACCAGTCGCAATCAGCGCATCGTCCAAAATAGTTGGATGCCGCTTTCCCTTTTCTTTCCCTGTTCCCCCTAATGTCACGCCTTGGAAAACAGTGACGTTATCGCCAATTTCACATGTTTCCCCAATCACGACGCCCATGCCGTGATCAATAAAGAACCGCCGGCCGATGGTTGCTGCTGGGTGAATCTCAACCCCTGTGAAAAACCGGCTGACCTGAGAAATGATCCGCGCAAGAAAATACAGCTTACGCTTGTAAAATGCATGCGCAACACGATGAGCCCAAATCGCATGAAGCCCTGAATAGGTTAGCACTACTTCAAGATAGCTTCTAGCAGCAGGATCTTGATCAAACACAGTATCAATATCTTCTTTCAGCATTTTGAAAAACACATGCTCCCCCCGTTCTTCCCCATCAATCTCTCTTAGGACTTGCTCTCTTTTTTGGACAAATAAAAAACGCCTCTGCCATATGACAGAGACGTTTTGAAAACGCGGTTCCACTCTGTTTAGAAAGCCCTCATTTCGCAGCCTTCTCAACTTCATCCCATAACGGAGGGTACCGCCCTTGCATACTAACATACGTGTTCCTCAAGGGTCTTGAGGGTGCATTTCCAACGTCTGCCCATAAGTCTCTTTCAGCCGGTGAAGACTCTTTCTGTGATGGACGATAACATTGTACTTCTCCCTCGCAACGATTTTCCTTATATTTGTTTAATGCGGTTTAATACCGTCTCTTTACCTAGTAGTTCAATACTTTGCGGAAGCTCTGGGCCATGCGTTTGTCCAGTGACAGCCACACGAATTGGCATGAATAGTTTCTTACCTTTATGCCCTGTTTCTTTTTGTACCGCTTTAATGGCAGCTTTGATTTCATCAGGTGTGAAAGACTCAAGACGTTCAAGCTGACCTGCAAACGAAGCCATCACTTCTGGTACTTGCTCTTCTGCAAGAACTTCCTTTGCCTCTTGATTATACTCAATTTGTTCCTTAAAGAACAACTCTGTTAACTCAACAATTTCTGCTCCGTAGCTCAATTGCTCGTGGTATAGAGAAATGAGTTTGCGCACCCACGTGTTTTCTTCTTCTGTCAGCTGCTCGCTTACCTTGCCTGCCTTTTGAAGATGTGGAAGTGTAAGTGCCACAACTTGATCAAGATCAAGTGCTTTTACGTATTGGTTATTCACCCATTTTAGTTTATGCATATCGAAGAGAGCTGGTGACTTAGAAAGTCGATTGACATCGAAAATATCGATGAACTGCTCTTTTGTAAATAGTTCCTCTTCGCCAACTGGAGACCACCCAAGTAGTGCAATGAAGTTAAACAAAGCTTCTGGTAAATAGCCCAAGTTCTTATACTGTTCGATGAACTGGATAATTGATTCATCACGTTTGCTTAATTTCTTGCGGTTCTCGTTTACAATCAGCGTCATATGTCCGAACAGCGGAACATCCCAGCCAAATGCATTGAAGACCATAATTTGTTTAGGTGTATTCGAGATGTGATCCTCACCACGAAGAATGTGAGTCATTTTCATCAAATGATCATCCACCGCTACAGCGAAGTTATACGTTGGTGTACCATCTTTCTTCACAATAACAAAGTCACCGATGCCGTCTGTTTCAAATGAAATCTCGCCTTTGACCATATCGTCAAATTTGATGATTTCTCCTTTAGGCACTCGGAAGCGGATGCTTGGCTCTCTTCCTTCAGCAATCAGCTTGTCCTCTTCTTCTTTTGATAAATGACTGCATTTACCAGAGTATCGAGGCATTTCACTGCGGGCAATTTGTGCTTCACGCTCTTCTTCTAGTTCTTCAGCCGTACAATAGCACTTATACGCCAAGTCTTTCTCTAGCAGCTCGTCATAATATTTTTTGTAAATATCATTACGCTCTGATTGTCTGTAAGGACCGTAGCCCCCATCTTTATCAATGCTCTCGTCCCAATCAATCCCGAGCCACTGCAAATGGCGAAGCTGGCTTTCTTCTCCGCCTTCTACATTACGCTTTTGATCCGTATCCTCGATTCGAATAATAAATTTGCCGCCTTGGCTGCGTGCGAACAAATAGTTGAAAAGAGCCGTTCTAGCATTCCCAATATGTAAATGACCAGTTGGACTCGGTGCATAACGAACACGCACTTCATTTCCCATGAGTTTAACTTCCTTTCATCTGCATCATGTTGTCTGACACCAATTTTTTATAAACGTATTTTATCATCAAAACCCATTCTCATCAAAACGGATTTTACTTTTTCTGAAGAAGTACGGTTGCTTGAGAGGCAATTCCTTCGCCTCTTCCTGTAAATCCAAGTTTCTCTGTCGTTGTTGCTTTGACATTCACCTGTGTGACATCTGCCTCAAGGGCTTCTGCGATTTTCTCACACATTGGCTGAATGTATGGTGCCATCTTTGGTTTTTGCGCCATGATCGTGCAATCGATATTCACCAGTGTATAGCCTTTTTCTTTTACAAGCGCCCACACGTGCTGAAGTAATTTAAAAGAGTCTGCATCTTTAAACTCCGGATCCGTGTCTGGGAAATGTCTGCCGATATCTCCTTCTGCAATCGCACCTAGGCAGGCATCCGCCACAGTATGAAGCAGTACATCCGCATCTGAATGCCCAAGTAGACCCTTTTCATAAGGGATCGTCACACCGCCAATAATAAGAGGTCTTCCCTCTGTTAATTGATGTACATCAAAACCTTGTCCTATTCTAAACATGTTCTAGTACCCTCTTTCCGCATCCATAATTGCCTTGGCAACCAATAAATCATCCGGTGTTGTCAGTTTAATATTGGTATATTCTCCTTGGACAATATACACACTCTCACCGTGTAATTGTTCCACAAGACTGGCGTCATCTGTTCCAAGAAAGCCTGTCCGCTCCGCATGTTCATGCGCTTCTTTTAAAATAGAATGACGAAAAGCTTGTGGGGTCTGGACTGCCCACAAGCTCTGACGTTCAATGGTTTGTTCCACTTTGCCTTCTTGAACGCGTTTGATTGTGTCTTTCACTGGTACCGCTACGACTGCGGAGCCTTTTTCAATCGCTGCTTTAACGAGCAAGTCAATCTGTGTATGCTTAATAAAAGGCCTTGCGCCATCATGAACAAGCACGATGTCCGCATCTTGCACAGCCTTCAATCCTTCGTATACACTTTGCTGCCGTTCTTCACCGCCAGTGACAAGTGAAACAGGCGTTTGAAAAGCGTGTACCTTCAGTAGCCTTTCAAAGTCACGACGCTCTTCTTCATTGATCGCTAAGATCATGCGTCTGCATTGTGAATGAGCGTCAAACACCTTCAGTGTGTGGATGATGACCGGCATTCTTTTCAATTCAATAAAAAGTTTATTGCGGCCGGCCTTCATTCGCTTCCCCTGCCCCGCAGCCGGAATAACTACTTCATAATACATGTTCGTTCTCCCTTTAGAGCGCCTTCTCCAGAAGTTTTGGCTTCGCAAAAATCATTCTTCCAGCAGCAGTTTGCAGCACACTCGTGACGAGCACATCAATGTCTTTTCCAATATAATTGCGTCCTTCTTCGACCACAATCATCGTACCGTCATCTAAGTAAGCAACACCTTGGTTATGCTCTTTCCCATCTTTGATGACCTGTACCTTCATTTCTTCCCCAGGCAGTACAACCGGTTTGACTGCATTGGCTAGATCATTGATGTTTAACACTGCTACTTTTTGAAGTTCGCATACTTTATTTAAATTAAAATCATTTGTCACAACAACACCTGAAGTTAACTTAGCGAGTTTCACAAGCTTGCTGTCAACCTCTTGAATATCTTCAAAGTCACCTTCGTAAATTTCAACTTTAATATCCAGTTCTTTTTGGATACGATTTAAAATATCAAGACCTCTTCGGCCTCTATTTCTCTTTAATACATCAGAAGAGTCGGCAATATGCTGTAATTCCTCAAGTACAAATTGAGGAATGACCATCACACCTTCTAGGAATCCAGTTTGACAAATATCTGCGATTCTTCCATCAATGATAACACTTGTGTCTAAAATTTTCAGCTTTTTATCTTCTATTTCAGGTTCATCATCAGCTGCTCCTTTTTTCTTTGTGACCTTTGCAGATCGAGAGAACAGCCCCATCATTTCATCCTTCTTCTTAAACCCTACCTGAAATCCAAGGTATCCTAAAAAGAAAGCCAGGAAAATCGGAATAATGGTACCAAAAATATGATATGGGATATTGTTTAGCGGGATCACGTTTACAATAAGATATGCTAGAATAAGTCCAAATACTAAACCGAAACTTCCAGATATAAGATCAGGAAGAGGCGCCTTCAATAGAGAATCCTCGATCCATTTCACCCAATTAACCACATAGCCTGTGCACCATTTACCAATGATAAAGAACACAGCGGCTCCTATTAGTGCTGAAGAGTAAGCATTTGTTATGAAAGGTATGTCCTTCACATTTAACAGCAGAAATAACTCTGGAATGATAAAAATCCCTACAACTGCACCGAAAATGATAAAAAACGCCTGAACGATTCTTTTTAACATACCTTCACCTCCTTTATTTTTCATCTGTCAATCCACCTTCATCTGACATTGATATATGCTTAAGTTTCCTATCATCATGAACAGAAAACAAAACCATCATTAATATACCCATATCCATCCATTTTTAACCGTATTTAAGAAAAATTTCTCTTTTTATAGCTGACGGTCGATATAATGTTTTTCTTGCAGTCTTTTTAATCCTTTTTTTATCTTTTTCGCTCTTACTTCTCCAATTCCTTCTACTTCATCCAAATCTTGTACATCTGCTTCCATAATTCGATCTAGCACACCAAATGCTTCGACCACGTTTTCAACGATTGGCATAGGCAGTCTAGGGATTTTATGAAGTAATCTGTATCCTCTAGTGTACACATATTCGTCAATATTTGTAGATGCTGGATAGCCAAGTAACTTGTACAAAATGGAGTCATCTAAAAGCTCAAAACTCGACATATCTTGGAGCTGTTTCAGTAGCACATATGGATCTTTGATCTTTTCTTTCACGTAATCTTTAATAAATAACGCCGCTTCCTGCTCCATATCTGTAATCAGCTCATTGACTTGCAGACGGATCAAGTGTCCTTCTGTCCCAAGCTCTTTGATATACATATTGATTTCATTTTTGATTCTAAGTACCATTTCATAACGATGTAGCACGGATAATACATCACCAAAGGTCACAAGCTCTTCAAATTCTAAGGCGCTCAACGCAGAAATGGCGTGATCTAAAATGGTTTTATATTTCTCAAGTGTTTGTATCGCTTGGTTGGCCTTCGTCAAAATAAAACCAATATCTTTCAGCGTATATCGTCGATTCCCTTGGTATAAGGTAATGACGTTCCGACGTTCAGAAATGGCAATGATTAAGCAACCTGTCTGCTTTGCTACACGTTCAGCTGTTCGGTGTCTCATGCCTGTTTCTGATGAATGAATGGTTGCATCCGGCATGAGCTGTGTATTCGCATACAAGATTTTTTGACCAGAGTCACTTAAAATAATCGCCCCATCCATCTTCGCCAATTCATATAAATGTGCTGGGGAGAAAGCAGAATTAATATGAAATCCTCCATCTACCACACTTTTCACTTTATCGTTATAACCAACAACAATGAGCCCTCCAGTATTGGCTCTTAGGACGTTTTCAATCCCTGCCCGCAGGGGTGTCCCCGGTGCCACAAACTGGACAATATCTAAGAGATCGACTTCTCTCGCTCCTTTTTTCTCTTTTTCCATTTCTATGATCCCCCTAGTGAAATACGAAGTGCCTCTGCTACATTTTCTACACCGACTAACTCAATCCCTCTCGGTTTTTTCCATCCATCTATATTCGCCTGAGGAATAAACATTCGCTTAAATCCTAGTTTAGCAGCTTCCTGCACACGCTGTTCAATTCTTGATACTCTTCTGACTTCTCCCGTCAGACCCACTTCTCCTATAAAGCAATCTGCTTGATGCGGCGCTGCATCTTTAAAACTTGATGCAATACTAACGGCAATAGCCAAGTCTATCGCTGGTTCATCAAGTTTCACACCACCTGCGACCTTTAAGTAGGCATCTTGGTTTTGCAGTAGCAGCCCTACCCGTTTTTCTAAAACGGCCATAAGCAATGACACTCGGTTATGATCAAGGCCAGTAGCCATTCTCCGTGGATTCCCAAAGCTCGTCGGTGAAATAAGTGCTTGTATCTCCACTAGAACAGGTCTTGTTCCTTCCATTGAGGCAACAACACACGATCCAGATACACCTGCTGACCGCTCTTCTAAGAAGATTTCTGATGGGTTTAATACCTCTGTGAGCCCTTCCTCTCTCATTTCAAAAATTCCTAATTCATTCGTTGAACCAAAACGGTTTTTCACTGCCCGTAAAATACGAAACGTATGATGGCGCTCCCCTTCAAAATAAAGAACTGTATCTACCATATGCTCTAAAAGGCGCGGCCCAGCAATCGAGCCCTCCTTCGTCACGTGACCAACGATAAAAATAGGAATACCATTCGTCTTGGCAATTTTCATCAGCTGGGCAGTGCATTCCCTCACCTGAGAAACAGATCCAGGAGCTGACGTGATATCGCTTTGATAAACGGTTTGAATTGAATCGACCACAACAAAAGCGGGTTTCATCTCTTGTATAGCAGACGTTATATACTCCATATCGGTTTCAGCCAAAACATGTAAAGAGGCACTTTCAATACCGAGACGGTCTGCCCTAAGCTTCGTTTGTTTGATTGATTCCTCACCAGATATGTACAACACATTCTGATTTTGATCTGATAGCTGTGCTGAAACTTGTAATAATAGTGTGGACTTCCCAATCCCTGGATCACCGCCAATAAGAACGAGTGAACCTTTGACAATTCCACTTCCTAATACTCGGTTAAATTCTTCTAAATTCGTTTTAATTCGGGGTTCTTCGGATGTTTCAATTGCAGATATAGGTGAAGGTTTTTGAATGGTTTGAACAGAATGATTAAACGCACTTCGACGATTTGCCGGCTCTTTACGAACGACCTCTTCTGTCATACTGTTCCAAGTGCCGCAGCCGGGACATTTCCCCATCCATTTGGCTGACTCATAACCGCATGATTGGCATATAAATTTTGATTTTGACTTAGCCATAGATTGAAGAATACAACTCCTTATACTGGTCAGAAAATAAGTAAAGGGAGGCATCCAACTTACTGGTATGCCTCACACTTTTTTCTTACTATATTAGTTCGTAGCAGCCGTTGCTTTTACGACAATTTCTCCATCTTCTACATCTAATACGATATGTTGGCCCTTTTCAATATTGCCTTTCAGCAATTCCTCAGAAAGTCGATCCTCGACGTGCTTTTGAATCGCTCTTCTTAACGGACGAGCACCATACTCAAGATCTACACCTTCGTCGGCAATCTTGGCTTTTGCTGCTTCCGTCAATTCAATTGAAAGGTCCTGCTCTTTTAGTCGTTTTGTCAATTGATCAGACATGAGAGACACAATCTCTTTTAGATGTTTCTTTTCGAGTGAGTGGAAGACAATGATTTCATCAATACGGTTGATGAACTCCGGTCTAAACGCACGTTTCAGCTCACCCAT
Source organism: Bacillus sp. FSL K6-3176 (assembly GCF_038003325.1). Classification (NCBI taxonomy): domain Bacteria; kingdom Bacillati; phylum Bacillota; class Bacilli; order Caryophanales; family Bacillaceae; genus Bacillus; species Bacillus sp. FSL K6-3176. The sequence goes on along the minus strand of NZ_JBBOOX010000001.1, from coordinate 108,923 downwards.
TACTTTGCCTTTCATATCTTTGTAATTTTGACTTTCATCCTGCACGTTAAAGCCAACATATTTATTGCGCTTCAGCTCACTAGCTCCAACGTTTGAAGTCATAATCAAAATCGTATTTCTAAAGTCAACAGTACGACCTTTAGAATCAGTGAGACGACCATCTTCTAACACTTGAAGTAAGATGTTAAACACATCAGGGTGCGCCTTTTCAATCTCATCTAGAAGCACAACAGAATACGGCTTTCTTCTCACCTTTTCAGTCAGCTGACCGCCCTCATCATAACCCACATAGCCTGGAGGTGATCCAACAAGTCTTGAAGTCGAGTGTTTTTCCATGTACTCAGACATATCAATACGAATCATCGCTTCTTCATCACCGAAGATAGACTCGGCGAGTGCTCTTGCAAGCTCAGTCTTACCAACACCTGTTGGCCCTAAGAAAATAAAGGAGCCAATCGGACGTTTCGGATCTTTTAGTCCAGCACGGGCACGTCTTACAGCTTTTGCAACAGCAACAACTGCTTCATCCTGTCCAATGACGCGAGAGTGGAGCAATTGTTCCATGTTCAGGAGCTTATCTGTTTCTGTTTGAGCAATTTTTGAAACAGGTACTCCCGTCCAGCTAGAAACAACCATTGCGATATCATCAACAGAAACCTCTGAATTCTCTTGTCCCTGCTTTTCTTTCCAAGATTTCTTCGTCACTTCTACCTTTTCACGCAAACGTTGCTCCGTATCACGAAGAGAAGCGGCTTTTTCAAATTCTTGACTTTGAACAGCTGCATCCTTTTCCTTGCGTACTTCATCCAGCTTTTGCTCAAGTTCCTTTAGATTAGGCGGTGTTGTGAAAGAACGTAAGCGAACTTTTGAACCCGCCTCATCAATTAAGTCGATCGCCTTATCTGGAAGGAAACGATCGGAGATATAACGATCAGAAAGTTTTACGGCCGCCTCAATGGCTTCATCTGTAATAGACACACGGTGATGTGCTTCATAACGGTCTCTAAGCCCTCTTAAAATTTGAATACTTTCATCAACAGATGGCTGGTCCACTTGAATTGGCTGGAATCGACGTTCAAGTGCAGCATCTTTTTCAATATATTTACGGTACTCATCTAACGTTGTTGCCCCGATACATTGAAGCTCACCACGTGCTAAAGATGGTTTTAGAATATTAGAGGCATCAATCGCACCCTCTGCTCCTCCTGCACCAATCAGTGTATGAAGCTCATCAATGAAGAGAATGATATTTCCAGCCTGACGGATTTCGTCCATGACTTTTTTCAAACGATCCTCGAATTCACCACGATATTTCGTTCCCGCTACAACGGTTCCCATATCAAGTGTCATGACTCGTTTATCACGCAAAATTTCAGGCACTTCGTTGTGAATAATTTGCTGTGCGAGGCCTTCTGCGATCGCTGTTTTACCAACACCAGGCTCTCCAATCAAGACAGGGTTATTCTTTGTTCTTCTACTTAGGACCTCAATGACACGCTGAATTTCTTTGCTACGGCCAATCACAGGGTCCAAGCTGTCCTCTTTCGCAATAGCCGTTAAGTCTCTTGCCAAGCTATCTAAAGTTGGTGTATTGGCATTGCTATTAGATCCTGCCGCAGATGCACCCGTTTCATTGCTGCCTAGAAGCTGCAATACTTGCTGGCGTGCTTTATTTAAGCTTACTCCGAGGTTATTTAAGACACGGGCAGCTACCCCCTCTCCCTCACGAATAAGACCTAAAAGAATATGTTCTGTCCCTACATAGGAATGACCAAGCTTTCTCGCTTCATCCATAGAAAGCTCCGTAACCTTCTTCGCTCTAGGTGTGTAATGAGGAATAGCTTGAGACACCTCTTGCCCTCTTCCAATCAAGCTCTCGACTTCTTTTTGGATTTTATCTGAAACAAGGCCCAGTGCTTCTAATGCTTTTGCGGCGATGCCCTCACCTTCACGTACAAGACCAAGTAAAATATGCTCTGTTCCGATGTTCTTATGGCCTAGGCGAATGGCTTCTTCTTGTGCAAGTGCTAATACCTTTTGAGCTCTTTCAGTGAATCTTCCAAACATCATATCGTTTCATCCTCCTGTCCATTCCTATGCATTTCTAAGCGCAGCCTTTCTCTAATAATTGCTGCTCGTTTTATATCTCTTTCATTTGGTTCCAAGGCTCCTCCTGAATATTGCTGAAGGAAGCCAGGCTGTGTCAAAATCATGAGTTCATTCAGTATATTACTTGAAAGCCCCTTAATGATACCTAAATCAATTCCAAGTCGCACATCTGACAAACACTTAGCCGTTTCCTTAGATTCAATCATGCGACAATTAGCCAAAATCCCCAAGGAACGGTACACTCTGTCTTCAAGTTCAATTTTAGACGTCTGATATAATGCCTTACGTGCAGATCGCTCTTGTTCAATGAGCTGCGCCGTCACACTATTCAAGTCATCTACAATATCTTCTTCTGATTGACCCAGTGTCATTTGATTTGAAATTTGAAAGATGTTTCCTATTGCTTCGCTACCCTCACCATAAATTCCTCTGACCACAAGACCTAATTGATTAATTGCAGGAATAATGCGATTCATTTGTCTTGTCAGGGCTAATGCTGGTAAGTGCATCATGACTGAAGCCCTAATACCTGTACCTACATTGGTCGGACAGCTCGTTAAGTATCCTCGCTTTTCAGAAAACGCATAATCCACTTGCTCTTCAATCCAGTCATCTATTTGGTTAGCTGCTTTTAGTGCATTAGCCAGCTGAAATCCTGGGAACAAGCATTGAATACGAATATGGTCTTCCTCATTCAGCATGACACTGATTTCTTCATTTTCTGAAAGCAAACAGCCGCCAAATCTTGATTCTGCTAAATTGGGGCTAATCAAATGCTTTTCAACAAGTACCCTTTTAGCCAAAGGCTGCGTTTCATTCATTCGAATCAGAACAAAGTTTCCAATGTCCTTCACTTCCTGGCTCGCAAACTTTTGCTCGAATTGCTGAAGAACAGCTTCAGCCTCCTCTTGAGAAAACTGAGTTGGGAAACGAACATGCTCTAGATTGCGTGCCAGTCGAATACGACTGCTTAGAACAATGTCACTTTCTGGTCCTTTCTGTTTCATCCATTGACTTAATGCGTCTTGAATAAAATGCTGGAGCGACATGTCGTTAATCTCCCTCCCTCTGCTGAGATTGCTCATGCTCTAACGCACGAATTTGATCTCGAACTTCCGCTGCTTTTTCAAACTCTTCCTGTTCAATCAGCTGCTTCAGTTCTTGCTGCATTAACTCAAGTTTCCGGCGAACATGCAGACTGCCAGCAATCCGTTTAGGGACTTTTCCATTATGGACTGTATTTCCACTATGGACTTTCCTTAAAACAGGATTTAAATACTGATCAAAGGTTCGATAACATTCTGCACAGCCAAAACGGCCTGTTTTCCTGAATTGCTGAAAAGTTAAGCCACACTTAGGACATTGATCCACTTCTCTTGCCTCTTGAAAAATAGATGATCCTTTATTCGCACTTGTGGTAAAGCTAGGATCAATATTCAATAAGCCTGATAATAAGTTGTGAATCGAGAAACCTTGGTTTCCACTCATAGCATATGAATCACTGTTTTCTTTTGCACATTGTTCACATATGTGCATTTCTTGTTTTTCTCCATTTATTACTTTCGTAAAGTGAAAAGTGGCTGGTCTCTCATTGCATTCTTGACAAATCAATCTTTTCACCCGCTTTACTTTAATTTCAAAGCATTTAACATCGCTTTCATCATCCGAGCTCTCAGTTCATCTCGTTCAGGTAAATCAATGTGTAAAACAGAACGGTCCATGACACTAATCATCATCTTTGCTTCTCTTTCGGATAAAATGTTGTTCTCAACAAGACGCATGATGATATGATCAGATGCAGCCTGTGATAAACGATGATATATTTGGGAAATAATGTTGTTCAATAAATCGACTTCATCATTCATTTTGACTTTAATGATACGGATATAGCCACCGCCGCCACGCTTACTTTCGACGATATAACCTCTTTCGCTCGTAAAGCGTGTATTGATAACATAGTTAATTTGTGAAGGTACGCATTGAAACTTATCTGCAATTTCATTGCGTTTAATTTCTAATATTTCTCGACCATTCTGATCCAAGACTTCCTTCAAATACTGCTCGATGATATCAGAAATATTTTGTGCCACTCCGCCTCCTCCTCCATTGACTTTGACTATATTTGACTTTAATCTTACTATAAATTTTTTCGATCGATTTTTCAAGATAATCGCTCAACTAACAATATTATTTCCACATTTATCTGGTGCCAAACGTCCCAAAAACACAAAAAAGACCAGTTCCGATTGGAACTGATCCTTTGAAAAGCTTGGCGGCGTCCTACTCTCACAGGGGGAAACCCCCAACTACCATCGGCGCTGAAGAGCTTAACTTCCGTGTTCGGTATGGGAACGGGTGTGACCTCTTCGCTATCGCCACCAAACCTGATGGAGAGAATGTTCTCTCAAAACTAGATAACAATGTTCATTTTTCACATTAGAATATAGGTTAAGTCCTCGATCTATTAGTATCTGTCAGCTCCACGTGTCACCACGCTTCCACCTCAGACCTATCAACCTGATCATCTTTCAGGGATCTTACTTCCTTGCGGAATGGGAAATCTCATCTTGAGGGGGGCTTCATGCTTAGATGCTTTCAGCACTTATCCCGTCCGCACATAGCTACCCAGCGATGCCCTTGGCAGAACAACTGGTACACCAGCGGTGCGTCCATCCCGGTCCTCTCGTACTAAGGACAGCTCCTCTCAAATTTCCTGCGCCCGCGACGGATAGGGACCGAACTGTCTCACGACGTTCTGAACCCAGCTCGCGTACCGCTTTAATGGGCGAACAGCCCAACCCTTGGGACCGACTACAGCCCCAGGATGCGATGAGCCGACATCGAGGTGCCAAACCTCCCCGTCGATGTGGACTCTTGGGGGAGATAAGCCTGTTATCCCCGGGGTAGCTTTTATCCGTTGAGCGATGGCCCTTCCATGCGGAACCACCGGATCACTAAGCCCGACTTTCGTCCCTGCTCGACTTGTAGGTCTCGCAGTCAAGCTCCCTTGTGCCTTTACACTCTGCGAATGATTTCCAACCATTCTGAGGGAACCTTTGGGCGCCTCCGTTACATTTTAGGAGGCGACCGCCCCAGTCAAACTGCCCACCTGACACTGTCTCCCTGCCCGATAAGGGCAGCGGGTTAGAAGGTCAATACAGCCAGGGTAGTATCCCACCGATGCCTCCACCGAAGCTAGCGCTCCGGTTTCCAAGGCTCCTACCTATCCTGTACAAGCTGTACCAACATTCAATATCAGGCTGCAGTAAAGCTCCACGGGGTCTTTCCGTCCTGTCGCGGGTAACCTGCATCTTCACAGGTACTATAATTTCACCGAGTCTCTCGTTGAGACAGTGCCCAGATCGTTGCGCCTTTCGTGCGGGTCGGAACTTACCCGACAAGGAATTTCGCTACCTTAGGACCGTTATAGTTACGGCCGCCGTTTACTGGGGCTTCAATTCGCACCTTCGCTTACGCTAAGCGCTCCTCTTAACCTTCCAGCACCGGGCAGGCGTCAGCCCCTATACTTCGCCTTACGGCTTCGCAGAGACCTGTGTTTTTGCTAAACAGTCGCCTGGGCCTATTCACTGCGGCTTCTCGGGGCTTTAACACCCTAAGAAGCACCCCTTCTCCCGAAGTTACGGGGTCATTTTGCCGAGTTCCTTAACGAGAGTTCTCTCGATCACCTTAGGATTCTCTCCTCGCCTACCTGTGTCGGTTTGCGGTACGGGCACCTCTCACCTCGCTAGAGGCTTTTCTTGGCAGTGTGGAATCAGGAACTTCGCTACTAAATTTCGCTCGCCATCACAGCTCAGCCTTCACGGGAAACGGATTTGCCTATTTCCCAGCCTAACTGCTTGGACGCGGATATCCAATACCGCGCTTACCCTATCCTCCTGCGTCCCCCCATTGCTCAAATGGTGAGGAGGTGGTACAGGAATATCAACCTGTTGTCCATCGCCTACGCCTTTCGGCCTCGGCTTAGGTCCCGACTAACCCTGAGCGGACGAGCCTTCCTCAGGAAACCTTAGGCATTCGGTGGACGGGATTCTCACCCGTCTTTCGCTACTCATACCGGCATTCTCACTTCTAAGCGCTCCACCAGTCCTTCCGGTCTGACTTCACTGCACTTAGAACGCTCTCCTACCACTGTTCGTAAGAACAGTCCGCAGCTTCGGTGATACGTTTAGCCCCGGTACATTTTCGGCGCAGAGTCACTCGACCAGTGAGCTATTACGCACTCTTTAAATGGTGGCTGCTTCTAAGCCAACATCCTGGTTGTCTAAGCAACTCCACATCCTTTTCCACTTAACGTATACTTTGGGACCTTAGCTGGCGGTCTGGGCTGTTTCCCTTTCGACTACGGATCTTATCACTCGCAGTCTGACTCCCAAGGATAAGTCATCGGCATTCGGAGTTTGACTGAATTCGGTAACCCGGTAGGGGCCCCTAGTCCAATCAGTGCTCTACCTCCGAGACTCTTACCTTGAGGCTAGCCCTAAAGCTATTTCGGAGAGAACCAGCTATCTCCAGGTTCGATTGGCATTTCACCCCTACCCACACCTCATCCCCGCACTTTTCAACGTGCGTGGGTTCGGGCCTCCATTCAGTGTTACCTGAACTTCACCCTGGACATGGGTAGATCACCTGGTTTCGGGTCTACGACCACGTACTCATGCGCCCTATTCAGACTCGCTTTCGCTGCGGCTCCGCATCTTCTGCTTAACCTTGCACGGGATCGTAACTCGCCGGTTCATTCTACAAAAGGCACGCCATCACCCGTTAACGGGCTCTGACTACTTGTAGGCACACGGTTTCAGGATCTATTTCACTCCCCTTCCGGGGTGCTTTTCACCTTTCCCTCACGGTACTGGTTCACTATCGGTCACTAGGGAGTATTTAGCCTTGGGAGATGGTCCTCCCGGATTCCGACGGAATTTCACGTGTTCCGCCGTACTCAGGATCCACTCTGGAGAGAACAACATTTCAGTTACAGGGCTGTTACCTTCTTTGGCGGGCCTTTCCAGACCTCTTCGCTTATATCGTTCCTTTGTAACTCCGTATAGAGTGTCCTACAACCCCAAGAGGCAAGCCTCTTGGTTTGGGCTGTTCCCGTTTCGCTCGCCGCTACTCAGGGAATCGCATTTGCTTTCTCTTCCTCCGGGTACTTAGATGTTTCAGTTCCCCGGGTATGCCTTCTCATACTCTATGTATTCAAGTATGGATACTACTCCATTACGAGCAGTGGGTTTCCCCATTCGGAAATCTCCGGATCAAAGCTTGCTTACAGCTCCCCGAAGCATATCGGTGTTCGTCCCGTCCTTCATCGGCTCCTAGTGCCAAGGCATCCACCGTGCGCCCTTTCTAACTTAACCATTTCTTACTTTAGAAAGAATCACTATGTGTGATGAACTTTGCATTGCATTCAATGTGAATGTATTACTTATTGTTATCTAGTTTTCAAAGAACAATCCTGTCTCGCTAGAGACATGTTTGAAGGAATGATCCTTCAAAACTAAACAAGACGAAAACGCACGCTGCTCCATATATCCTTAGAAAGGAGGTGATCCAGCCGCACCTTCCGATACGGCTACCTTGTTACGACTTCACCCCAATCATCTGCCCCACCTTCGGCGGCTGGCTCCATAAAGGTTACCTCACCGACTTCGGGTGTTGCAAACTCTCGTGGTGTGACGGGCGGTGTGTACAAGGCCCGGGAACGTATTCACCGCGGCATGCTGATCCGCGATTACTAGCGATTCCAGCTTCACGCAGTCGAGTTGCAGACTGCGATCCGAACTGAGAACAGATTTGTGGGATTGGCTAAACCTTGCGGTCTCGCAGCCCTTTGTTCTGTCCATTGTAGCACGTGTGTAGCCCAGGTCATAAGGGGCATGATGATTTGACGTCATCCCCACCTTCCTCCGGTTTGTCACCGGCAGTCACCTTAGAGTGCCCAACTGAATGCTGGCAACTAAGATCAAGGGTTGCGCTCGTTGCGGGACTTAACCCAACATCTCACGACACGAGCTGACGACAACCATGCACCACCTGTCACTCTGTCCCCGAAGGGAAAGCCCTATCTCTAGGGTTGTCAGAGGATGTCAAGACCTGGTAAGGTTCTTCGCGTTGCTTCGAATTAAACCACATGCTCCACCGCTTGTGCGGGCCCCCGTCAATTCCTTTGAGTTTCAGTCTTGCGACCGTACTCCCCAGGCGGAGTGCTTAATGCGTTAGCTGCAGCACTAAGGGGCGGAAACCCCCTAACACTTAGCACTCATCGTTTACGGCGTGGACTACCAGGGTATCTAATCCTGTTCGCTCCCCACGCTTTCGCTCCTCAGCGTCAGTTACAGACCAGAGAGTCGCCTTCGCCACTGGTGTTCCTCCACATCTCTACGCATTTCACCGCTACACGTGGAATTCCACTCTCCTCTTCTGCACTCAAGTTTCCCAGTTTCCAATGACCCTCCCCGGTTGAGCCGGGGGCTTTCACATCAGACTTAAGAAACCGCCTGCGAGCCCTTTACGCCCAATAATTCCGGACAACGCTTGCCACCTACGTATTACCGCGGCTGCTGGCACGTAGTTAGCCGTGGCTTTCTGGTTAGGTACCGTCAAGGTGCAAGCAGTTACTCTTGCACTTGTTCTTCCCTAACAACAGAGCTTTACGATCCGAAAACCTTCATCACTCACGCGGCGTTGCTCCGTCAGACTTTCGTCCATTGCGGAAGATTCCCTACTGCTGCCTCCCGTAGGAGTCTGGGCCGTGTCTCAGTCCCAGTGTGGCCGATCACCCTCTCAGGTCGGCTACGCATCGTCGCCTTGGTGAGCCGTTACCTCACCAACTAGCTAATGCGCCGCGGGTCCATCTGTAAGTGACAGCCGAAACCGTCTTTCATCCTTGAACCATGCGGTTCAAGGAACTATCCGGTATTAGCTCCGGTTTCCCGGAGTTATCCCAGTCTTACAGGCAGGTTACCCACGTGTTACTCACCCGTCCGCCGCTAACATCCGGGAGCAAGCTCCCTTCTGTCCGCTCGACTTGCATGTATTAGGCACGCCGCCAGCGTTCGTCCTGAGCCAGGATCAAACTCTCCGAAAAATTACAAAACCGAAGTTTTGTTTTTCGTCAGCGTTTGACTGACTACCTATGAAGTATCATAGGATTTTTTTATAAAAACTCGAATTAACAGGTACGTTTTGTCTTGTTTAGTTTTCAAAGATCATATTGGTGGAGCCTAGCGGGATCGAACCGCTGACCTCCTGCGTGCAAGGCAGGCGCTCTCCCAGCTGAGCTAAGGCCCCATAAAAGATGGTCGGGAAGACAGGATTCGAACCTGCGACCCCTTGGTCCCAAACCAAGTGCTCTACCAAGCTGAGCTACTTCCCGATCTTAATGGCGCGCCCGAGAGGAGTCGAACCCCTAACCTTTTGATCCGTAGTCAAACGCTCTATCCAATTGAGCTACGGGCGCTTATTTTATAATGCCGAGGGCCGGACTTGAACCGGCACGGTAGTCACCTACCGCAGGATTTTAAGTCCTGTGTGTCTGCCAATTCCACCACCCCGGCGTGGATGGTATAAGCGGAAGACGGGATTCGAACCCGCGACCCCCACCTTGGCAAGGTGGTGTTCTACCACTGAACTACTTCCGCATTACAGGATTTCTTTATGTTGTTTGGCAATGCGGGTGAAGGGACTTGAACCCCCACGTCATAAAGACACTAGATCCTAAGTCTAGCGCGTCTGCCAATTCCGCCACACCCGCATAAAAATGGTGAGCCATGAAGGACTCGAACCTTCGACCCTCTGATTAAAAGTCAGATGCTCTACCAACTGAGCTAATGGCTCGCTTTTAAAGCGACTTGTCTATCTTACCATATGAAAGTGGTGCCGGCAAGAGGACTTGAACCCCCAACCTACTGATTACAAGTCAGTTGCTCTACCAGTTGAGCTACACCGGCTTTATCTATCCTAACATTATGTAAGAATAAATATGGTGGAGGATGACGGGCTCGAACCGCCGACCCTCTGCTTGTAAGGCAGATGCTCTCCCAGCTGAGCTAATCCTCCATATTATGTCGTTTCGAATGTCTCTCGATCTGACAAATAGTATTATATAACGATAAGATATTGTTTGTAAAGACTTTTTTAAAATAATTTTTGAATTTATTTTAAAGCTATTTTTTCACATCTTTTCGTTAAGGCACCTAAAGAAGTTTACCACTTGTCTCTTCATTTTAAAAGTCTTTTTTTCATTTTTTTATGTTTTTTTGTTAAAAAGGGCATTAATAGCGCTTTTTCAATGTAAAAACAGCTCTTTTAAAGCTGAAAAATGTTTGTTTTATTCCTTAAATCCTCAGATAACGTGCATATAGAAACGAATTTTTTTATTATTTTATTTTTCCGAGAAACCATTTTGTATATTTGCTTTATATTAAATTGATCCTGGTCATTTTCCAAAAATTCGTCTCAGTGTTCCCTTACCTCATCAAACATTGTGGTGCTTAACTCAAATCTTCCTCCCCTCTCTCATTAGCAAACCAAGATGCCCTTTGCTCTCTTATGTAGGTTTCAATGATCTAGCAGCAAGCGCAGTTCGCTACATATGGTTGCCAGAGGAGAAGATCCTTTTTAGACATGTTTACTCTTTCGATGTTGACTCTTAGCAAGATGAGCGAGCGACGAGATTGGATGATAAGAATTTTATAGAATGTCTAGAATTCCAGTGAAGGGGATGAAATGAATGAGTTATTGAGAATGTAGTGAAAGACCACTATTTTCAATATAGATAGATATATCATTTATTAAAACACAAAAAAGACCAGTTCCGATTGGAACTGATCCTTTGAAAAGCTTGGCGGCGTCCTACTCTCACAGGGGGAAACCCCCAACTACCATCGGCGCTGAAGAGCTTAACTTCCGTGTTCGGTATGGGAACGGGTGTGACCTCTTCGCTATCGCCACCAAACCTGATGGAGAGAATGTTCTCTCAAAACTAGATAACAATGTTCATTTTTCACATTAGAATATAGGTTAAGTCCTCGATCTATTAGTATCTGTCAGCTCCACGTGTCACCACGCTTCCACCTCAGACCTATCAACCTGATCATCTTTCAGGGATCTTACTTCCTTGCGGAATGGGAAATCTCATCTTGAGGGGGGCTTCATGCTTAGATGCTTTCAGCACTTATCCCGTCCGCACATAGCTACCCAGCGATGCCCTTGGCAGAACAACTGGTACACCAGCGGTGCGTCCATCCCGGTCCTCTCGTACTAAGGACAGCTCCTCTCAAATTTCCTGCGCCCGCGACGGATAGGGACCGAACTGTCTCACGACGTTCTGAACCCAGCTCGCGTACCGCTTTAATGGGCGAACAGCCCAACCCTTGGGACCGACTACAGCCCCAGGATGCGATGAGCCGACATCGAGGTGCCAAACCTCCCCGTCGATGTGGACTCTTGGGGGAGATAAGCCTGTTATCCCCGGGGTAGCTTTTATCCGTTGAGCGATGGCCCTTCCATGCGGAACCACCGGATCACTAAGCCCGACTTTCGTCCCTGCTCGACTTGTAGGTCTCGCAGTCAAGCTCCCTTGTGCCTTTACACTCTGCGAATGATTTCCAACCATTCTGAGGGAACCTTTGGGCGCCTCCGTTACATTTTAGGAGGCGACCGCCCCAGTCAAACTGCCCACCTGACACTGTCTCCCTGCCCGATAAGGGCAGCGGGTTAGAAGGTCAATACAGCCAGGGTAGTATCCCACCGATGCCTCCACCGAAGCTAGCGCTCCGGTTTCCAAGGCTCCTACCTATCCTGTACAAGCTGTACCAACATTCAATATCAGGCTGCAGTAAAGCTCCACGGGGTCTTTCCGTCCTGTCGCGGGTAACCTGCATCTTCACAGGTACTATAATTTCACCGAGTCTCTCGTTGAGACAGTGCCCAGATCGTTGCGCCTTTCGTGCGGGTCGGAACTTACCCGACAAGGAATTTCGCTACCTTAGGACCGTTATAGTTACGGCCGCCGTTTACTGGGGCTTCAATTCGCACCTTCGCTTACGCTAAGCGCTCCTCTTAACCTTCCAGCACCGGGCAGGCGTCAGCCCCTATACTTCGCCTTACGGCTTCGCAGAGACCTGTGTTTTTGCTAAACAGTCGCCTGGGCCTATTCACTGCGGCTTCTCGGGGCTTTAACACCCTAAGAAGCACCCCTTCTCCCGAAGTTACGGGGTCATTTTGCCGAGTTCCTTAACGAGAGTTCTCTCGATCACCTTAGGATTCTCTCCTCGCCTACCTGTGTCGGTTTGCGGTACGGGCACCTCTCACCTCGCTAGAGGCTTTTCTTGGCAGTGTGGAATCAGGAACTTCGCTACTAAATTTCGCTCGCCATCACAGCTCAGCCTTCACGGGAAACGGATTTGCCTATTTCCCAGCCTAACTGCTTGGACGCGGATATCCAATACCGCGCTTACCCTATCCTCCTGCGTCCCCCCATTGCTCAAATGGTGAGGAGGTGGTACAGGAATATCAACCTGTTGTCCATCGCCTACGCCTTTCGGCCTCGGCTTAGGTCCCGACTAACCCTGAGCGGACGAGCCTTCCTCAGGAAACCTTAGGCATTCGGTGGACGGGATTCTCACCCGTCTTTCGCTACTCATACCGGCATTCTCACTTCTAAGCGCTCCACCAGTCCTTCCGGTCTGACTTCACTGCACTTAGAACGCTCTCCTACCACTGTTCGTAAGAACAGTCCGCAGCTTCGGTGATACGTTTAGCCCCGGTACATTTTCGGCGCAGAGTCACTCGACCAGTGAGCTATTACGCACTCTTTAAATGGTGGCTGCTTCTAAGCCAACATCCTGGTTGTCTAAGCAACTCCACATCCTTTTCCACTTAACGTATACTTTGGGACCTTAGCTGGCGGTCTGGGCTGTTTCCCTTTCGACTACGGATCTTATCACTCGCAGTCTGACTCCCAAGGATAAGTCATCGGCATTCGGAGTTTGACTGAATTCGGTAACCCGGTAGGGGCCCCTAGTCCAATCAGTGCTCTACCTCCGAGACTCTTACCTTGAGGCTAGCCCTAAAGCTATTTCGGAGAGAACCAGCTATCTCCAGGTTCGATTGGCATTTCACCCCTACCCACACCTCATCCCCGCACTTTTCAACGTGCGTGGGTTCGGGCCTCCATTCAGTGTTACCTGAACTTCACCCTGGACATGGGTAGATCACCTGGTTTCGGGTCTACGACCACGTACTCATGCGCCCTATTCAGACTCGCTTTCGCTGCGGCTCCGCATCTTCTGCTTAACCTTGCACGGGATCGTAACTCGCCGGTTCATTCTACAAAAGGCACGCCATCACCCGTTAACGGGCTCTGACTACTTGTAGGCACACGGTTTCAGGATCTATTTCACTCCCCTTCCGGGGTGCTTTTCACCTTTCCCTCACGGTACTGGTTCACTATCGGTCACTAGGGAGTATTTAGCCTTGGGAGATGGTCCTCCCGGATTCCGACGGAATTTCACGTGTTCCGCCGTACTCAGGATCCACTCTGGAGAGAACAACATTTCAGTTACAGGGCTGTTACCTTCTTTGGCGGGCCTTTCCAGACCTCTTCGCTTATATCGTTCCTTTGTAACTCCGTATAGAGTGTCCTACAACCCCAAGAGGCAAGCCTCTTGGTTTGGGCTGTTCCCGTTTCGCTCGCCGCTACTCAGGGAATCGCATTTGCTTTCTCTTCCTCCGGGTACTTAGATGTTTCAGTTCCCCGGGTATGCCTTCTCATACTCTATGTATTCAAGTATGGATACTACTCCATTACGAGCAGTGGGTTTCCCCATTCGGAAATCTCCGGATCAAAGCTTGCTTACAGCTCCCCGAAGCATATCGGTGTTCGTCCCGTCCTTCATCGGCTCCTAGTGCCAAGGCATCCACCGTGCGCCCTTTCTAACTTAACCATTTCTTACTTTAGAAAGAATCACTATGTGTGATGAACTTTGCATTGCATTCAATGTGAATGTATTACTTATTGTTATCTAGTTTTCAAAGAACAATCCTGTCTCGCTAGAGACATGTTTGAAGGAATGATCCTTCAAAACTAAACAAGACGAAAACGCACGCTGCTCCATATATCCTTAGAAAGGAGGTGATCCAGCCGCACCTTCCGATACGGCTACCTTGTTACGACTTCACCCCAATCATCTGCCCCACCTTCGGCGGCTGGCTCCATAAAGGTTACCTCACCGACTTCGGGTGTTGCAAACTCTCGTGGTGTGACGGGCGGTGTGTACAAGGCCCGGGAACGTATTCACCGCGGCATGCTGATCCGCGATTACTAGCGATTCCAGCTTCACGCAGTCGAGTTGCAGACTGCGATCCGAACTGAGAACAGATTTGTGGGATTGGCTAAACCTTGCGGTCTCGCAGCCCTTTGTTCTGTCCATTGTAGCACGTGTGTAGCCCAGGTCATAAGGGGCATGATGATTTGACGTCATCCCCACCTTCCTCCGGTTTGTCACCGGCAGTCACCTTAGAGTGCCCAACTGAATGCTGGCAACTAAGATCAAGGGTTGCGCTCGTTGCGGGACTTAACCCAACATCTCACGACACGAGCTGACGACAACCATGCACCACCTGTCACTCTGTCCCCGAAGGGAAAGCCCTATCTCTAGGGTTGTCAGAGGATGTCAAGACCTGGTAAGGTTCTTCGCGTTGCTTCGAATTAAACCACATGCTCCACCGCTTGTGCGGGCCCCCGTCAATTCCTTTGAGTTTCAGTCTTGCGACCGTACTCCCCAGGCGGAGTGCTTAATGCGTTAGCTGCAGCACTAAGGGGCGGAAACCCCCTAACACTTAGCACTCATCGTTTACGGCGTGGACTACCAGGGTATCTAATCCTGTTCGCTCCCCACGCTTTCGCTCCTCAGCGTCAGTTACAGACCAGAGAGTCGCCTTCGCCACTGGTGTTCCTCCACATCTCTACGCATTTCACCGCTACACGTGGAATTCCACTCTCCTCTTCTGCACTCAAGTTTCCCAGTTTCCAATGACCCTCCCCGGTTGAGCCGGGGGCTTTCACATCAGACTTAAGAAACCGCCTGCGAGCCCTTTACGCCCAATAATTCCGGACAACGCTTGCCACCTACGTATTACCGCGGCTGCTGGCACGTAGTTAGCCGTGGCTTTCTGGTTAGGTACCGTCAAGGTGCAAGCAGTTACTCTTGCACTTGTTCTTCCCTAACAACAGAGCTTTACGATCCGAAAACCTTCATCACTCACGCGGCGTTGCTCCGTCAGACTTTCGTCCATTGCGGAAGATTCCCTACTGCTGCCTCCCGTAGGAGTCTGGGCCGTGTCTCAGTCCCAGTGTGGCCGATCACCCTCTCAGGTCGGCTACGCATCGTCGCCTTGGTGAGCCGTTACCTCACCAACTAGCTAATGCGCCGCGGGTCCATCTGTAAGTGACAGCCGAAACCGTCTTTCATCCTTGAACCATGCGGTTCAAGGAACTATCCGGTATTAGCTCCGGTTTCCCGGAGTTATCCCAGTCTTACAGGCAGGTTACCCACGTGTTACTCACCCGTCCGCCGCTAACATCCGGGAGCAAGCTCCCTTCTGTCCGCTCGACTTGCATGTATTAGGCACGCCGCCAGCGTTCGTCCTGAGCCAGGATCAAACTCTCCGAAAAAGTACAAAACCAAAGTTTTGCTTTTCGCCAGTTTGACTGACTACCTATGATGTATCATAGGATTTTTTTATAAAAACTCGAATTAACAGGTACGTTTTGTCTTGTTTAGTTTTCAAAGATCATCTTCGTTATCGCTCGTAAGCGACTTTAATATCTTAACATTTTTCTTCGGTTGAAGTCAAGAACTTTTTTCATTTTCTTTTTTCAACCTCGTTGCTGTTTTGCGGCAACGAATAATAATATACCATCTGGATTCTTTTCTTGCAATAGTTTTTTAAAAAAAAGTTTCATTTTATGAAAAATAAAAAGCGCCACAGATCAAATGGCGCTTTTGTTGATGTATTAACGGTTTCTCATTTGCGGGAAAAGCAGTACATCTCTGATTGATGGAGAATTTGTTAGCAGCATGATTAATCGGTCGATACCGATTCCTAGTCCGCCTGTTGGCGGCATGCCATATTCTAATGCTTCAACAAAATCGTCATCCATGAGATGCGCTTCGTCATTTCCTTCTTCACGTTCTTTTAATTGAGCTTCAAAGCGTTCTCTTTGGTCGATTGGATCATTCAGCTCGGTGAATGCATTTGCATGCTCGCGGCGCACGATGAATAGCTCAAAGCGGTCCGTGAAGCGCGGGTCTTCAGGATTTTTCTTAGCTAATGGAGAAATCTCGACTGGGTGCCCGTAAATAAAAGTAGGCTGAACCAGTGTTTCTTCTACTTTTTGCTCGAAGAACTCATTGATAATATGACCTACTGTCATGTTTTTTGTGATTTCAACACCGTGATCAGCAGCATGCTGTTTTGCTTCTTCTACAGACATCTCTTGCCAGAAGTCTACACCTGTCGCTTCTTTGACTGCTTCAACCATATGGAGTCTCTTCCATTCAGGTTTTAGATCAATTTCATCTTCTCCATATTGAATCGTTGTTGTTCCTAGTACCTCTTGAGCAATATGAGCAATCAAGTTTTCCGTTAGGTTCATGATGTCTTTATAGTCTGCATATGCTTCATACAGCTCAATCATAGTAAATTCCGGGTTATGACGAGTTGAGACTCCTTCATTACGGAATACGCGACCAATCTCGTATACTTTCTCTAGACCACCGACAATTAGACGTTTTAAATGCAGCTCGATCGCAATACGCATATAAAGCGGCATATCAAGTGCATTGTGATGAGTAATGAAAGGACGAGCTGATGCACCACCAGGGATGCTATGCATTGTTGGTGTTTCAACTTCTAGGTATCCTTTTGAATCTAAGTATCTTCTCATTGATTGAATGATTTTGCTTCGCATGATGAACGTCTGCTTACTTTCTGGATTGACAATCAAGTCAAGGTAACGCTGACGATAGCGTTGTTCTACATCTTTTAGTCCGTGATATTTATCAGGGAGCGGGCGAAGTGCTTTTGTAAGAACCTCAAAGCTAGTCGCTTTAATTGAAAGTTCTCCTACATTCGTTTTAAATACGGTTCCCGTCACACCAATAATATCGCCTAGGTCTGAGCTTTTGAATAATTCGTAAGCTTCTTCTCCTACACTATCTTTACGTACATAGATTTGAATTTGTCCTTCTAAGTCTTGAATGTGTGCAAAGCCAGCTTTCCCTTTTCCACGCTTTGTCATCATACGGCCAGCAATTGTTACTTGAGCTGCTTTTTCTTCTAAGTCTTCTTTTGAAAACTCGTCATATTCAGCAATAATTTGTGCAGATTGATGAGAACGGTCATATCGTTCACCGAATGGATCGATACCCTCTTCTCTCATTTTATTCATTTTGTCACGTCTTACTTGGAATTGATCATTTAATTCTTCGTTATTAAGCCCTTCATTACTCATTTATATCACTCCAATAATGTATTTTGCAGAGAAAAGCAGAAAAACTGCCAGTACGTGCACTAGCAGTGAGCTACAAAAAGAAAGATAGTCTTATCCTACTTTTATTCTTTGAAGCTCTTTTGCCTCGGCTTCGATCGTAAAGTCATCTAGAACTTTTACAAGCTCCGCTCTCGTTTCACTTTGATTGATTTGGTTTCTTACATCTGCATTGCCTCGGACACCTTTTAAGTACCATGCTGCATGTTTTCTCATTTCTCTGACAGCCACATGCTCGCCTTTCAGGTCTATGAGTCTGTCTAAGTGAAGTTTGCACACAGACATTTTCTCACGCACATTAGGCTCTTCTTTTAGTTCACCCGTTTCTAAATAATGAACCGTCCGGTAAATCATCCACGGGTTTCCTAGTGCGGCTCTTCCGATCATGACAGCATCTGCACCCGTTTCATCAAGCATACGTTTTGCATCCTGAGGGGTTTTGACATCTCCATTGCCGATGACTGGAATGGAAACAGATTGTTTGACCTCTTTTATAATATCCCAATTCGCTGTTCCTTCGTACATCTGCACACGTGTCCGTCCGTGAAGCGCAACCGCTTGTCCACCTGCTCGTTCAACAGCACGGGCATTGTCGATAGCGAAGATATGGTCTTCGTCCCAGCCCATTCTCATTTTCACCGTAACAGGTTTATCTACAGCATCTACGACTGCGGATACCATTTCGTAAATCTTGTTTGGATCCAGCAGCCATTTCGCTCCTGCGTCACATTTCGTGATCTTTGGTACAGGACATCCCATATTAATATCAATAATGTCCGCCGTTGTATTCTGGTCTACAAACTTGGCCGCTTCCACGAGCGTGTCCTTTTCTCCCCCAAATATCTGAAGGCTCAACGGTTTTTCACGTTCATCAATGTACAGCATGCCCATCGTTCTGGCATTATTAATCAAGATCGCTTTGTCACTGACCATTTCAGCGCAGACTAAGCCCGCTCCAAACTCTTTCACAGTGAGTCTGAAAGCAGAGTTACACACACCAGCCATTGGTGCGAGCACTACTTTGTTTTTAATTTCAATATCTCCGATTTTAAACATCTAGTCCCCTCCTTTCCTCTTCAAGTATTGGTGAAAGTTCTTCCACCGTTATATTTAAAGCATCTGCTATTTGACCAACCATTTGGTTTGTTGGTAATCGATTGCCTCGCTCAATTTCCCCTAAGACAGAGACAGAGATGCCCAGTCTTTTGGCGAACCCTTCCTGAGTATACCCTTTTAGCTTTCGGTATGCACGAATTCTTCTACCCCACATGTCTTTTTCCATATGCTTACACCTTCTTGGTCTGTTACGGCGTTTATCTGGGCTTCGCCGATTTCTGGGCAAATCTCACTCATCGGAACAAGAACGAATAAACGTTCGTACATTCTAGGATGCGGCACTACAAGTTGTTCTGTTTCAATATTTTCACGATTATAAAGTAAAATGTCAAGGTCAGCTGTCCGTGGACCCCACCTCACTTCTCTTGTTCTGCCCAACTCCTGCTCAATGTTCTGAGTCAGTGATAGAAGTTCTTCAGGACGAAGCGAGGTGGAAATCTTCACAGCCATGTTCAAGAAGTCATCCTGATTCTCGTAGCCTACAGGTGTTGTCTCATATATAGATGAAATGGATTCAACTTGAACACCTGGATGTTCGTGAAGTTTTTTGACAGCTTCTTTTAAGTAGGTTTCCTTTTTTCCTATGTTTGAACCTAAAGCGATATATGCTGTATTGTTCATGCGCGTGATCTCGTCATTTCAATAGCAACGGACTGATAGTGTCCTGGAATTGGCGGATCTGGTTTGATTACTTTTACTGTACATTCTTGAACTGTCGGAAAGTCCTTTAACACTTGGTTTGCAATTCTTTCTGTCAGCGTTTCAACGAGGTTCACTGGGTCCCCTTCTACAATATTTTTGCAGATGTTGTAGAGCTCAGCATAGTTGATGGTCTCATTTAGGTCATCCGTTTGTCCTGCCTTACTTAAATCAAGTGAAGCTGTTAGGTCCACACGAAAGCGCTGGCCTAGTTTATTCTCTTCTGCAAATACACCGTGATAGCCGTAAAATTCCATTCCGTTTACATATACTTTATCGATGATAAGCGCCTCCTTTATTCAGCATGGCATCCATCATTTTTGCCATTCTTGCGATTTCTTTTACATCGTGCACTCGGACCATTGCGCTGCCCTTTTGAATCCCAAGACAGACCGTCGCACCCGTTCCTTCAGTACGTTCTTCAGGCGGCAGATCTAAAACTGCACCGATGAATCGTTTGCGGGATGTTGCTAGCAGCAGCGGATACCCAAGGTGGCAAAAATGTTCAAGTTCATTCATGACCATGAGGTTGTCAGTTTTATTTTTCGCAAATCCTACACCAGGGTCTAATATAATCATGTCATCACGGACACCCGCTTGTTTTACAATTTGAACACTTTCTTTCAGATCTGCAATCATATCTGAAATCAGATGGGTGTAATTCCGCTCTGGTCGATTGTGCATTAAGATGATTGGCACGTTGTGCTTCGCTGCCACATGCGCCATTTGAGGATCAGCTTTCGCCCCCCATACATCATTAATGATTGAGGCTCCTGCTTTCACTGCCTCATCTGCGACAGGGGCTTTATACGTATCAATAGAAATAGGTATGTCCAATTCTTTTGTGATCTTCTCAATGACAGGAATGACCCTTGAAAGCTCCTCTTGCTCTGAGACAAGTGCCGCCCCCGGCCGAGTCGATTCACCGCCAATATCAATAATATGCGCCCCATCTTCTATGAGCTGCGCTGCATGAGCCAGCGCTTTATCCATTTGATTGAATTTTCCTCCATCTGAAAAAGAGTCCGGTGTGACATTTAAAATGCCCATGACCAATGTCTTTTCTTCATAACTAAGGGTATGGTGCTTGGCTTGTATGATTTTAGGCTGTTTTATCAATTGTTGTGTCATTGTGTCCACCTACTCTTTATGTTCTAGACGTGCTTTTGTATATTCTGTTCTCAGCTTGGTCGAAATCGTTCGGTTGTGGTTTTGCAGGACGGTGTCTCCGATATTTTTAAAAGGCACAATTCCCTGAACCGAATTGGTCATCCACGCCTCATCAGCTGAGAGCAAGTGCGAGAGTGGATATCTTCCTTCTATTAGTGGGATTCCCAAAGCTTGCAGCGTTTCGATACAATATCGACGGGTAACCCCGTTTAAAATGCCGGTATCAAGTGAAGGTGTATAGATCACATCTTTTTTTCGCCAAAATAGATTTGACGTAATTCCTTCTGCCACATCGTCTTCTTTCGTTAAAAAGATCCCTTCTACCGACGGATCGTTCCCTATTTCTCTTTTCGCCAGCAGGTTGTTCATGTAATGATGCGACTTGAGCCGTCTTGGACCTTCCGGTGTGTTTCTTCTTGTATCAAGAATGATTCCCTGTTTTTCATCTACTATTGATTCGGGCCGGAATGGGGAGATCATCACAAAAACAACAGGCTCCTCATAAGGGTCTGCAGAAAATCCATTGCCTCTGCCCGCAGAAACATTGAAGCGGATCCTCGCATGACCGCCCGTTATTAGGTTTTGATTTATTAATGTATGAATGATGTCGAGTACAAATGGTTTCTCTATTGTGGATTCGATGCAAAGGTCACGCAATGATTGATTGAGCCTTTCAAGATGCCAGTCTAACAAGAAGACTTGTCCTGCCAGAGAGGTAAATGTTTCGAATACACCGATGCCATATAGAAAACCATGATCAAAAGGAGAAAGAGTCGCGTCTTTCTCCTCTATATACTGACCGTTCAGGTAAATGATCATGCGTTTACTTCATTCCCCTTTTTACGATAGGTTTCAATGAAATTTCTGAGCATTTCTTTACCGAAGGACGTCATAATCGATTCTGGATGGAATTGAACACTTTCAATCGGAAGTTCTTTATGGCGAATGGCCATGAGTTCGCCTTCCTTTGTTCTCGCTGTTCTGACAAAGCACTCCGGCAGCGTCTCGTCTTTAACAATTAATGAATGATATCTCGTGGCGACGAGCGGATTTTGTAGTCCCATGAAGACACCTTTGCCGTCATGTTCAATCTCTGATGTTTTCCCATGCATTAACCGCTCCGCACGAATGACATCTCCACCAAATACTTGTGCAATGGATTGATGACCTAAACAGACACCGAAGATCGGAATCTTCCCAGCAAAATGTTTGATCGCTTCCATACTAATTCCTGCTTCATCCGGACTGCAAGGTCCTGGAGAAATCATCAGAAAGTCTGGCTTGAGCTCTTCGATTTCTTGAATAGTGACTTGATCGTTTCGTTTTACAATCAGTTCTTCCCCAAGCTCACCTAAATACTGGACCAGGTTGTACGTAAATGAATCGTAATTATCAATCATTAATATCATACTCTGCTCACCTCTAACTCAAAATAGTCTCTTCTTTGCTCAACTGTAATGCTTTTTTCACTGCATAGGCTTTTTTAATCGATTCTTTGTATTCGTGCTTTGGTACAGAATCGATGACAATGCCTGCACCTGACTGCATGAAGGCTCTGCCCCCTGTACAATAAGCCGTACGAATGACGATATTAAAGTGCATATCTTGATTGAATCCAAACCAGCCTATAGATCCAGTATAAAGCCCACGCCTTGTCGGCTCAAGTTCTTCTATGATTTCCATTGTTCTCACTTTTGGCGCACCTGTAATCGTTCCACCTGGGAATACAGCTCTCATGACATCTACTGCATCACAATCATCACGCAGCTCCCCTTGGACATTTGATACAATGTGCATCACGTGTGAATATTTCTCAATGGCCATAAATTCGTTCACCTTGACTGAGCCATAAGTAGACACTCGTCCAAGATCATTCCGCTCAAGATCAACGAGCATCACATGTTCTGCGCGTTCTTTTTCATCTTCAATGAGTTCTTTTGCCAGCGCTTGATCTTCCGCATCATCCTTGCCTCTTGATCTTGTGCCAGCGATCGGTCTTGTTTCGAGCTGAATGCCTTTTTTCTTAATAAGCAGCTCTGGAGATCCACAGACAATTTGGAAATCTGGCGTGTGCAGATATGACATATATGGAGATGGATTCACGTGACGTAATGTTTTGTATAAATGATATGGGTGGGTATGAAGCTGTTCATCTTGTCTAATGGATAGGTTCACTTGGAACACGTCACCGCTGGCGATATATTGTTTAATCGTTTCTACAGCTACCCCGAAAGCTTCTTCAGTAAAAGGTGCAGCAGGTACACATTCCGAAGAAGACACGTTGACAGGTGAATGTGCTGATTCTTCTGATGTGCTTGTCCAGCTTTGCTTTAATTCTTCGAGTCTTTGATGAACTTCACTGACAGGTTCGTCTCCTTCTGTATGAGTCATCAGCCAGAGGACGTCTTCTTTATGATCAAAGACAGCGACATCATTGAATACGAGGAAATACAAGTCGGGCGTCTTCAAATCATCGATGGACAGCATTTTAAAATGCTCGATATATCTTGCGTAATCATAGCTTAAAAATCCAATCGCTCCACCTTGGAAGTCAGGATATTCATCGTTCGTTTCGGTTTGCAGGGTTTGAAACCAATCAGCAAATGCCCTGAAAGGATCTCCCTCTTTGAACAACACCTCATTCTGATAATGGATGGTGATCATCCCGTCCTTCCCTTTCGCTTTAGCGATCGGATGAATGCCGGCAATACTGTAATCTCCGCCACGTGCACTTTCAAGAAGGACGTGATGTGATTCATGAGCCGTTAATTGTTCGTAGCGTTTCAAGAATGCATCTTTCGTAAAAGGAATTTTGATGCCCATCGGCCTACGTTGTGTCATGTAATCATCCTTTTTTATTTTCATTAATCTTATTGTAATGCAATCCATTTTAATTAGAAAATAGTATTTGCTTTCCATCTTCAGAATTCATGAAAAAACCCCAGCAAATGCTGGGGTGTATTGTTTAATCAAATTGATAAAGCGGCGTACTAAGGTAACGCTCACCGTTACTTGGAATAATCGCTAGAACCTTTTTCCCTTTACCAAGCTTCTTCGCTGTTTGAAGCGCTGCATAAATGGCTGCTCCTGAAGATATACCACCAAGGATTCCTTCTTCTTTCGCTGCCTTTCTTGCAAGCTCAAATGCATCTTCGTTTTTCACTTGGATAATGCCGTCATATACTTCTGTGTTCAAGATAGATGGAACAAACCCTGCTCCGATGCCTTGAATTTTATGCGGACCTGGTTTCCCGCCTGATAGTACAGGAGAATCTGTTGGTTCTACCGCATAGAGCTGAATAGATGGAATGGCTTCTTTCAGGACTTCACCAGCACCTGTAATCGTACCGCCAGTACCAACTCCTGCAATAAATGCATCAAGGTCGCCGTCGAATTGTTCAAGAATCTCTTTCCCTGTCGTGCGGCGGTGAATCTCAGCATTGGCTTCATTGCTGAACTGCTGAGGCATGAAGTATCCGTGCTCTTCTGCTAATTCTTCTGCTTTTTTGATGGCACCTTTCATTCCTTCTGCACCCGGTGTTAATACAAGTTCTGCACCGTAAGCGCGTAAAAGGTTGCGGCGCTCCTGACTCATTGTATCCGGCATAACTAAAATCGCATTGATTCCTTTTGCAGCCGCGACCATCGCAAGACCGATTCCTGTGTTTCCACTTGTTGGCTCAATGAGTGTGTCACCAGCTTTTAATGTACCTTTTGCTTCAGCATCTTCGATCATCGCTAACGCAATACGATCTTTTACACTGCTGCCTGGGTTCATATATTCAAGTTTCAAGTAGACATCCGCACTGTCTTCATCTACTAAACGGTTTAATTTAACGACTGGTGTATTTCCTATTAGTTCAAAAACTGAATTTGCAATACGAGCCATCACTAACACCTCTATCTCCGAGTAATTTTATTGTATTAATATTAAATTATCAATTTCGAAAAATTTTGTCAATGCTTTTAGTCCTGCTCTCCATCGTAAAACCATGTGACTTTTGCTTCTTTCCACAGGGTTTTGACATTCGCCTTTTCACCCAGATCTTCCATGGCGATCTGCCTTTTGATCTGATCTTTGACTTCTTCATAAGAGAAGGAGCGGCCATTTAATTTTTCTTTTAATTGTATGATGGCATAACCGTTTTTGATCTCGATCGGCTCTTTCGTCCATTCATCTGGCTGAAGCTTTTGGGCTTCTTGTATGTATAGGGCTGGGATGCTTTCTTGTTCTTCTGTGACAAATCCAAGATCTCCGCCGTAAGGAGAGGTATATCGGTCGATGGATCGTTCCGCTGCTACAGCTTCGAAACTAGATCCGCCCTTTAAATCTTTTAATACACTTTGTGCCTCGTCTTTTGTTTTCACAACAATGTGGCGAATTCGGTATGAGTCATCATATTGATACAAGTCTTTGTTTTTTTCATAAAAGGATTTGGCTTCTTTTTCAGAAACGACCGCATCTCTCGTTAGAAGCTGTTCCAATAAAATTTGATAACGAATCTGCTCTTTCCATTCCTTTTCACTTGTATGACCGTCTTCGTAGAAATTATTAGATACCGCTTTCAGCATCAGCAGCTCACGATTGATCTCTTTTGAAGATACCTCCAGCTTGTTTTCTTTCGCAAGCTGATTGACTACCTTCTGATTGATCATTTGTTCAAGTGTTGCCTTTCCGTAGCGGTCTTCCATTTTCTTCAACCATTCTTGACGTGTGACTTTCTCTTTCCCAATAGAAGCAATTTCTTCACCGCTCTTCCCATTTGAAGAAGCCTGCGACATTTGTGACTTTGTTAATACATATGCAATGACAATGGCATTAATCATGAGCAGAACGAGGATAAATGTCCATACCACTCTTGCTTTCAGTCTCATCTTTCGTCTCCTTTCCATTCTAAAAAGAAAACCCGCTGCTTAGAGCTTAGCGGGTTATTTCTTCACGTAGCTCTTCTAGCTCTTCTTTTGTAAATACATACGTTTCGTTACAAAAATGGCATTGAGCTTCTGCTTGTCCGTCTTGTTCAATCATATCCTCAATTTCGGCTTTCCCTAGGCTGATAATACCGTTGGCAAACCGTTCTTTTGAGCAGTTACAAGAAAATTCGACAGGTACAGTTTCTAAAATTTGAGGTTTTTCACCGAGCACTTCTTCTAAAATTTCTTCAGGAGTCATCCCTTTTTCAATCAGTTTAGAGATCGGTTCAATGGTTGATAATCTCTTTTCGAGTCTTTCGATGACTGCATCTTCTGTTCCAGGCAGCAATTGAATGATGAAACCGCCTGCTGCAAGGATCGAGTTGTCTGGATTGACAAGAACACCCACACCTACAGAGGATGGCACTTGTTCAGAGGAGACCAGGTAATAAGTAAAGTCATCTCCAATTTCACCTGAGACAATTTCCGTTTGCCCTGTAAAATGGTCTTTCAGTCCGATATCTTTGACAACACTTAACGTTCCAGATGTTCCAACAGCACGTCTAACGTCCAGCTTCCCATGTTCATTTAAATCAAAGTGAACTTGTGGGTTTGAGACATATCCGCGCACCTGACCTTTTGCGTTTCCATCCGCAATGATGGCTCCGATCGGCCCGCCGCCTTCAATTTTGACAGTTAATTTATTCTCGCCTTTCAGCATGGCTCCCATCATGACAGTCGCTGTCATGGTTCTACCGATTGCAGCTGAAGCAGTTGGCCACGTATGGTGTCTTCTCTGCGCTTCGTTGATTGTATCTGTTGTGTTCGCAGCATACGCACGGACTTTCCCGTCATATGCTAACGCTTTAACTAAATAATCCATTTTGATTAAACCCTCCTATAATACACCGACACGATTGCGTTCATAAATTAATTGGAGTCCTTTTAATGTGAGGAACGGATCGACAATATCAATACAGTCTGATTCATTTCCAATCAATGTAGACAAACCGCCTGTTGCAATGACTTTCGGTGTTTGTTTGGCTTGCTGCTTCATCCGTTTCACTATTCCCTCGACTTGACCAACATATCCATACAGGATACCTGATTGCATCGCACTGATCGTGTTTTTCCCTACGATATGATCTGGACGAACAATTTCAATCCTTGGCAGCTTAGCCGCTCTTGTATATAAAGCCTCTGTTGAGATGGTAATACCCGGTGCAATTGCGCCACCCATGTATTGTTTTTGTTCATTGATATAGCAGTAGGTTGTGGCTGTTCCAAAGTCTACCACAATGAGAGGTGCCCCATACAGGTGAATGGCCGCCACTGCGTTCACAATTCGATCAGCGCCGACTTCCTTTGGATTGTCACACATAATGTTTAATCCAGTCTTCATGCCAGGCCCAACGATTTGAGGAGTAATGTGAAAATACTTTTCGCACATTCTTTCCAGAGCAAACATCATTGGCGGGACAACAGAAGAAATAATAATCCCTTCTATCTGGTCAAACATCAGCCCTACATAGTCAAATAAGGATCGGATTGCCATACCAAATTCATCTTCTGTTTTATGACGGCTTGTTTCAATCCTCCAATGGTAGTTCAAATCGCCATTATGATAAACACCTAAAACGGTATTTGTGTTTCCTACATCTATCACCAGTAACAACTTCATCACCACTTTGAATAGTGTCTCAAAAAGAGCATTTTTCGACTTTCTATCATACCATACACGAATTGAGTTCCATTTGTAAACAATTCGAAACCGATCCATTCATGAATCGAAATAAAAAAA
The DNA here is from genome assembly GCF_038003325.1 of Bacillus sp. FSL K6-3176. NCBI lineage: Bacteria > Bacillati > Bacillota > Bacilli > Caryophanales > Bacillaceae > Bacillus > Bacillus sp. FSL K6-3176. Next base: position 81,540 of record NZ_JBBOOX010000001.1, on the reverse strand, counting down.
GCTGCCGGTGAGCCCGACAGCTTTTTATAGAAGGAGATTAAATCTCCTCGTCTTCTTCTTTTTTCTTGATGTTCACTTTCACATCATCGTTTTTCTCTTCGTCATCTGCGTATACACGCTCTGGAAGCTTTCCAGTATCGTAAAGAGATTTAATTTGTTCAGCATCTAATGTTTCCACTTCTAGAAGAGCTTGTGCGATGATTTCTAGCTTATCTTTATTCTCAGTGAGAATTTGTTTCGCACGTTCGTAGCTTTCTTTGATGAAGCGCTGAACTTCTTGGTCAATTTCGTAAGCGATCGCTTCACTATAATTCGGCTCGTTGTTGAAATCACGGCCAAGGAATACTTGACCTCCTTGTGCTTGACCGAATTGTAGAGGACCAAGTTTATCAGACATACCGAACTCTGTGACCATTCTTCTTGCAATGCCTGTTGCACGCTGGAAGTCGTTGTGAGCGCCTGTACTTACTTCACCAAACGTAATTTCCTCTGCAACACGACCGCCGAGCAAGCCGACGATTTTATCAAGAAGCTCTGGCTTCGTTTGGAAATAACGGTCTTCTCTTGGAAGCATGACCGCATATCCGCCTGCCTGACCACGAGGAACGATCGTTACTTTATGCACCATGTCAGCTTCGTCAAGGACAAGTCCAATGACGGTATGACCTGCTTCGTGGTACGCCACGATATTGCGTTCTTTCTTAGAAATGACACGGCTTTTCTTAGCCGGTCCAGCAATGACACGGTCAGTTGCTTCGTCGATATCACGCATATCAATTTTCTTTTTGTTTTGACGGGCAGCAACAAGTGCTGCTTCGTTTAGTAAGTTCTCAAGATCTGCTCCAGAGAACCCTGGTGTTCTGCTTGCAATGGCTTTCAGGTTGACTGTATCATCAAGCGGTTTGTTTTTCGCATGAACCTTCAGTACTTCTTCACGGCCAATGACATCTGGGCGGTCAACCGTAATTTGACGGTCAAAACGTCCCGGACGCAGCAATGCAGGATCTAGGATATCTGCACGGTTCGTTGCAGCAATGATGATAATCCCTTCGTTGGCACTAAAACCATCCATTTCAACAAGAAGCTGGTTAAGCGTTTGTTCACGCTCATCATGACCACCGCCAAGACCTGCTCCACGCTGACGACCCACTGCATCAATCTCATCAATAAAGATTAAGCAAGGTGCATTCTTTTTCGCATTTTCAAACAAATCACGTACACGTGATGCACCGACACCGACGAACATCTCGACGAAGTCAGAACCACTGATGCTGAAGAAAGGAACGCCTGCTTCTCCTGCAGATGCTCTCGCAAGCAATGTTTTACCTGTACCTGGAGGTCCTACTAGTAAAACCCCTTTAGGGATTCTTGCGCCAAGCTCCGCAAATTTACGTGGATCTTTTAAGAATTCAACCACTTCTACGAGCTCTTGTTTTTCTTCATCCGCACCGGCAACATCTTTAAATTTCACACGTTTCTTCTCTTCTGTGTAAAGCTTCGCCTTACTCTTACCAAAGTTCATGACACGGCTTCCACCGCCTTGAGCTTGGTTCAATAAGAAGAAGAACAGGATAAAGATGATGATGAATGGAATGATGGTTGTCAGAACTTGCAGCCATCCATTTGTTTCAGGTGCTGGTTCTACTTTTACATCTGTATTCTTCAGTGCACTGTAAATTTGGTCAACTCCTTGACCGTCTGGAACGTGGGTAATGAAGTATTCATCTTTCTTCGCGCCATCTAATTGACCACGAATTTCATAAACCCCTCTTACAGGCTGGATGGAGATACTCTCCACTTTTCCCGCACTTAAATTTTGCGAAAATTTGCTGTAAGACATGTTCTCAGGCTTTTGATTAGGGGATCCTAACCAACTGACAACCCCTATCACAAGTAATAAAATAAGTATATAAAAAATCGTATTACGAAAAACCCGATTCATTCCTTACCTCCTCCCACAGTAAGCACAACTATGTTCAATAGTATCATAGAAAATCATTCCAACACAACCAATAACCTCATGTAAACGTGTGCTCATTAGCCTTCGTAAACAGATGGTTTTAACACTCCAATATACGGGAGGTTTCGGTAACGTTCGGCAAAATCCAATCCATAGCCAACAACAAATGCATCTGGTACTTCAAACCCAACATAATCTGCTTTGATGTCTGCTTTGCGGCCGCTTGGTTTATCAAGCAATGTCACAATTTTAATGGAGTTTGCTTTACGGTATCGGAAAAGCTCTACCAGATAACTCAAAGTTAACCCACTGTCGATGATATCTTCCATAATTAGAATATCTCTTCCTTCAACAGAAGTATCTAGATCTTTGATGATCTTCACTTCTCCAGAAGATACGGTAGACTTTCCGTAGCTAGATACATCCATAAAATCAAGCTCTAAATATGTATCAATGTGTTTGATCAGGTCTGCCATGAATGGAAGAGCCCCTTTCAAAACACCAATAGCCAGGGGAAATTTACCATCATAATCGCTGGTTAATGTTGCACCCAGTTCCTTCACTTTTAGCTGGATCTCTTCTTCTGAGATCAAAATCTTTTCAATATCTTGTTTCATGCTTTTGCTTGCCCCCTACAAATTTTCGTGCTGTCTATATTGTAATACAATGAGATCGCTGTTTGTCATATCAATTTCTTCAAAAATGGATTTTTTCAGACCTGGGATCCAGATGATTTGATGATCCGAGTCAGTGACGATCGGCCAGCTGTCTCTTTCTGCAAGAGGCACTTTTTTATCAATAAATATATCTTTCACCTTTTTTGATCCATTCATCCCTTTAAGTTTGATTCGATCACCGTTTTTTCGTGAGCGAATGATCAAAGGAAGACGAACATGATCTTTTTGAAGCAAGAAAAAATGGTTTCCGTTCCGTGCATCCTTCGGAACATGATTTGATACCAAGATAGACTGTCCATTCGGGAGAAAAAGTTCCTCGCCAAGCTCACCTTTTAAATGATGAGTATATGACTGATCTATGACAAGCGATCGTTCAAAGGTAAACATACAGTGATCATAAGATTTGACAGCTTGTAAACCTTTTGGCAAATCTAATGATCCAGACGGTTGATCAGTATGAGATAACCAGTCCAAAGTCCCTAGAATTTGCTGGTTTGAAAACGCTGATTGAGTGTTTTCATAAAGATAGTTTAATATTAGTTGAATGCCTCTTCTTTGTAAAGGCAAAGGCAGGTCAAGCAAAGGCTTCGTTTTGATCTCAATTTGCTTAGGCGTTTGATTCGTAATGACTTGATGCATTTGATCCTTTGTTAATGCCTGCAAGTACTGCTCATCCTCAGTCAGCATGTCACTTACAAACTGAAAGCTTTCATGCACATGAGGTGCCTCTTCTTTTAACACGGGAAGAACGTGTCTTCTGATCCGGTTTCTCAAGTAGTCATCGGTGTGATTGCTTTGATCAATGACATAAGGAACTTGTTCTTTTTCGCAAGCAGTGAGTACATCATCCTTAGAATATCCAATCAGCGGACGAATCAGCCACCCTTCTTGAAAAGGGCGCTTTGCTTGCATACCTGCGAGTCCTATTCCAACAGTCCCTCTTGTCAGCCTCATCACCATTGTTTCTACTTGATCGTCTCCATGATGTGCAAGCGCTATAAATTGAGCGTTGTATTGTTCCATCAATTGACGAAAGAAAGCATATCTGCACTCTCTTGCAGCTGCCTGTTTGTTTAAGCGGTTTTCTTTTGCATATTGGGTGACCTGTATACGAGCCGATTCAAAAAGGATCTCACGCTCTTTACAGTACGCTTCAACAAATGCCAAATCAGCAAAGGATTCTTCTCCTCTGAACATGTGATCTACATGGGCTGCAATCAGCTGAAAGGAACCTTTTCGACGTTTGTTTAGTTCATGCAGCAAGAGCATAGAATCTGGTCCGCCAGAAACCCCGACAATGACTGTCGTATTTTCAAGGAAAACATCATGTTTTTTCAAAAAAGATTCAATTCTATTCACAACTTCCTCCTCACAAAGAGCAGGTAATTTAAAGATATACATATCCTATCACTTTCATTAGCTCCAAGCAAAGAAGAAGCCTGCTTTTTTACAGCTCTATAATAGGAATAAAACCACATAAGCACAGTAAAGAGCGAGCACACTGCATAAGATGAGAATGGTTTCAAAAAGCCCGCCTGATTTTTTGCGTACTGATGTTCTTTTCGCAGCAGCAACTCTTGATCGTGAAGGTACGGTCTGTTGATGTTGAGGAACAGCTGACTTTTGCCTATTTTGCTGTGATGGCTTCTTTTGTCGTGATTTTCTTGAAGCAAGCAATTGTCCTTCTTTCAGCATCGCGCTTTTCATGTCTGCCGCTGATTGATATTTGCCTTGGAGAGCCGCTTTTAACACCCTCTCATATCGCTTTAATAAAGGATGTCCTTCAATCGCCCGATAAAGCTGCTTTTCTGGTTCTGCCCCTTTTTTAAATTCTTTTTTATAGGCACAGTTCACCATGACCATACTTAAGGCAAATAGATCATAAGAAGGTTCTGCTTTTCTTGTACCGAAGCCCCAGTAGCCGCGGTCAAAAAACTCGGTGTATTCCTTAATCGCCCTTCCTGCCTTCGTTGTTCCTCCAACATCAATACATCGAATCGTAGCTGGGGGGCCTGAAACGATGAGATTATCAGGCTTCAAGTCACCGAAGATCCAGCCTTCCTTATGTAAGTGAGCAAGGTTAGACAACAGTTGAATCATGAGAACGACGATCCATTCATCGCCTTTTTGTTTCACAAATTCAAGCAGCAATGGTCCTCTGACATACTCCATGACATAAAACGACCGTTTCTCTGACATTCCAGGATAAAGAGCATCATCCATATCATAAAAAGAAGGCCCCATGGTTTTCACAGGAGCCTTTGAAAAGGATTTTAATACATTGACTTCAGATGCAATGAGCATACTGTCATCACTCACTTTAAGGGCCACTTGTCCCTTTGGCGATTCGGCCAGATAAACCACACCGTTCGCCCCTTTTCCCAGCTCTTTTACAATGCGGTAATGTTGGTGATGCCACTTTCCCTTTATCATTGTACCTAATGGGATGTTAGAAGCCGAATTCATCATGTTCTTCCTTCGCTTCAAGCAGCCCTTTTCGTGAACGAACTGATTTGAAATGCTGGAGTGCTTCTCGAATTGCTGGTCCTGTCGGTGTAATTCCTCCTGTTGTCAGCTTCGGGAAAATCGATGATAACGAATCGAACCGTGGCGTCCAGTTCAACACAATTTCTGCATCTGAGTTTTTCCCGGGAAATACACACATCCCAAACTGATTTTCACCAATTCTCGAATTTAGACTAATAGAGAGATCGATGAGCGCTTCTTTGACCGTTGGCAACTTCGGTTTCATACTTGCACTTGTATCCACAAGCACAAGCACTTGAAGATGAACCGTCTCACCGAGCTCGTCCACAACTTCCATCACTTCTCCACGCTTATCTGGGGGAAGTTCTTCAATTTCAGTATCTTTGCCAAGAATTTGCTGCAATTCTTTATTCACAACACCTTGTAACGTTTGCGTCATCGCCTTTTTTGTCACCATTTGTACGGTTTGAGACAATTGCTGAACGTAGACAACCTGATGAATGCCTCCGCCTGCTAGAGCAATCCCCTCTACTTCTTTCATCGCTTCATGATCGTGTCTGTTCTCTTCCATAATGCCAATGACATTGACTGTGATCCCTTGCTCCTTTGCCAATGCGGCAATCGCAAGTGGGTCTTCCCCATGATTTGAGCAGCCATCTGTAATCAGTAAGATTTGGTTTACGTGACCTTTTCGCATCTTCATTCCTCCTGGGATTGTAACTGAATGCTTATATCCCCATCATCGCCAGAAGAAATTCATATTATACGATATTTCAAGAAATCTCTTGTTTCTGGAGATAGAATGTACCGGTCGGAATGGATGCCCATTTTGGTGTATTGTGGTCGAGCCTAATGACGACAACCGTCATATCGTCATCGATTTGACCTGCTCTTGTGCGAATGACCTCCTCCATTAATAAATCAGCAATCTCTTGCGGATCTTCTGTTTTAAAGCTCTTCATTTTTCGTTTGACCCACAAATCATGATTTTCGATATGCTTTGGTCCTTCAAAGATACCGTCGCTCATCATGATAAGGAGATCTCCTGCCTTCATCTGTTCACTCACCACTTCTACTTCAAATTCATCAATAATGCCAATAGGCAAGTTGCTGGCCTGTACCTTCATCACTTGATCACCACGTTTAATAAAACTTGGGGTGGAGCCAATCTTGAGGAACTTACAGCTCGCATCCTGTAAATCAATGATGGATAAGTCTAATGTGGAATAGATTTCATCTGTTGTCCGTAAAGATAAAATGCTATTAATTGTTTTAATCGCTACTTTTTCATCAATACCAGACGCCAAAATTTTTTCTAACAGCTTGATCGTTTCATTGCTTTCAAAATGGGCTCTTGCTCCATTTCCCATCCCATCACTAATAGCTGCGGCATATTTACCTGCACCCAGCTCCATCATGCTGTAGCTGTCTCCAGATACTAATCCTCCGCCTTTCGCTGCATGTGCTACACCTGTAGACACTCGATACGATTTTGCAGAACCGAATACAACATGACAATAACCTGTTGGATGCTCCGCACACTGCTCTGCTTTGACTAAAACTTGTTCTTCTAAAATATCCGAGAGCATTGGAGCGATGATTTTTTCGCATTCCCCATGACCTTGGCAATAGGGAATTCTCATCTCTATATCAACATTTCCCTGTTCTAAGCTATAAATTTCAACTTGCTGAATTTCAATTCCAAAGTTCTGAAGTGCTTCTATCATCTGCTCTTCCTGAATAAAATGCTGCTCTCTTTCTCGTTTTATTTCCCGGGAAAAATCCTCCATGACTTGTGAGACACCCATCAGTTGTTCGGCCACAAGGCGCCTGCTGTCTTGGACCTTTTTCTTTAAGGTCTGATTTGCTTTATAGTAAGCTATCTCCTCTTCAATCAATTCTTCTACATGCTTTGATTTTGAGCAGTGCTGACTGAATTTCTTTTTCAACTTCCGGTTATGCTCGTACGTTTTTTCATCAGATTCATGCATAACTTGTTTCATGAGTTCATAGGTTGTATCAAAGTTCTGCACCCAGCATTTATTTTTCTTATAGCACGTTTGACAGGAACGTTCTGTGATCGTACTTAAAAAAAGATCTACATCCTCTTCCTGCTTCTTTTCCTCAGGAATGGATTCGTAAAATGTCGCAAAACTCTCAGACAGCGCATGAAATACATTAGAGAATTGATCTACCTTTTTTGCTGTCACGTCTCGTACTTTTCTGGCATATTGCTGCTGTTCCTGTACATGCTCTACCGTACCAGGAATATATTTTGCCACCTTGGACGTTACTGACTGTGGTGTGAGCAAAAACAGTGCAACTGCGATGAGTGATTCATATAGCGTTGTCATTAGCCCTGCTGACCCTTCACCGTAGAGGGAGATTAGTAAAGAACCCACAATCAAGCCGATGGCGGCTCCTGCTTTTTTCCCCTCTTTTAGTAATCCGCCTAATAAGCCCGAAAAGGCAAGCAGACTCATCTGATAAAGGTTGCCAATGTTGGCGAGACCAAGAATTAATCCAGTTACAACACCCACGGTACAACCAATACTCGCTCCTCCAATAAAGGCAAAGCTCAGCACTACATATCGTGACAAAATATGCTCTGCCTGCATTCCTTGAAATGTGATCCCAGCCAGACCTGTTAAAACTGAAGCGATTAATATCATAAAGCAAATAATTTCTTCAACCTTTAAGGAGTGTTTGATTTTCCTGACTGTAAAAATCGGCAAACTTTGAAGAAAAATCAGTGTCAAAATGAAGGCAAGTCCAGCTTCAACCCCTGCCATCACATAGTCATAGCTTTGAACCGCACCCTGCTCGAGGTATACAAAAGCTCCCCTGGTTATCAGCATTGAGAGCACAATCACAACCGGTAATGTTTTCACCGGGTCTTTGATGATAAATGAAACGACCTTTGACATGAGGAGGAACACGATCAATGACGCAAACACGAATAATGCATTTTGAGGTGATATCGTCATCGCTCCAGCGAGTAAAGCAAGACAAGCAAGCATCGCTTTATCCCTTTTAATGAGCAGCATGGACCCAAAGAAAGGCAATGCAAACGGCATAATTTCAGATAAGATAAAGGCTCGTCCCAATAAAAAGCCCAGAACAACATAAATAAACCCTTTATAGAAAAAAAGAGAATGCGTATGATGAAGAAACAGGTTTTTCATCTTTTTTAACCCTGCACTGATTCTTTCAAACCCGGCTCCCGTTAAATCAGTTCTTCTTTCTAGTTTTTCCATCTTTTCATCCCCCACCTGATATTCGTTGCTTGTCATTATAGCGAAGGTGAAAAAGAAATTTTGTCAAAAGAAGTTGTCGTTTCCATAAAACGTTCGACGCTTTATTTGCCAAAGATGCATACTTTCTTGAAAGTCGATGTCTTTCATCAGAATTTTACGAAAGCACAAAAAACAGCTTTCCTATAGAAAGCTGTTTTGAAGATGACCCGTACGGGATTCGAACCCGTGTTACCGCCGTGAAAGGGCGGTGTCTTAACCGCTTGACCAACGGGCCTTGCTTATCGTTCTTTTTAAAAGGATAGCGGCGGAGGGGATCGAACCCCCGACCTCACGGGTATGAACCGTACGCTCTAGCCAGCTGAGCTACACCGCCATAATGTAAAATGCGCTAAGAAGCACAAGAACTATAATACAAAGGATTCGCTTGTCCGTCAATAGAAAGTTTTAAATTAAATGGCAAATGCACAAAAAACGTTGAATTTGTATTAAAAAAAAGCACCCGCTAAACAGCAGATGCTTTGTTGTGAAAAATATATAGAAAGCAGCAACAAGTTAACCTCTTCTTGCTCCGCGCCCCCCACGTTTTGATTCCGTGTTACGTTTTAAAGATGTTAAGCGATCTTCGCTATCTTTTAAGAATTTGTTCATTTTTTGCTCAAACGATTCCTTCGGACGGAAATCATTTCTGCTCGGTCTTGATTGTTGTTGTTGAGGACGATCTTTTGCTTTTTTAATGGACAAGCCGATTTTACCGTCTTTTTCAACGTTAATCACTTTCACTTCAACTTGTTCACCGACTTTTAAATGCTCATTAATATCTTTTACATAGTTATCGGCTACCTCACTGATATGAACGAGACCAGTTGAACCGCCTGGCAACTCCACAAAAGCTCCAAAATTTGTAATGCCCGTAACTTTCCCTTGTAACTTGCTGCCAACTTCAATCGACATAAAAAAAGTGCTCCTCCTTAGACTTATAAAAAAATCTCATTTGTTCAATTATACATAAACTGAATTTTAAGTGTCAACAAGGCTAATCGCTCTTATTGCCCACATCAAAGATTTTTTCGCCTTTTTTAGACATATAATAGTCCCGTCGTGCCAGTTCGAGTACGTATTCTTTGCTTTTCAGCTTTTTGATTTCATCAGAAATATCTTCCTGCTTTGTTTGTAATTGCTTCAATTCTTTTTCAAGCGCAACCTTCTTCTCTTCTTTTTCTTTCAATGCAGACGATTGCGACCAGAGGGCACTTGTTACCAAAACAGCAAACATGAGCACAATGACTCCAAACACGGTAAGCCTTCTAAGGAGTCCCCGGCGTTTGCGTTTTAGGCGCTGCGCTTGCTGTTCCATTTGTTTTTGATAATCATTTTGAATTTGTGCGATATTTCTTTTTCTCTCGTTCAAGGATGAAGGCCTCCTCTCTTACTTTGTCCAGAATTGTTTCCATTTCGTTTTCATGGTACGAGATAATTTCTTGATCCCTTGTAAAATTCCTGCTCCTTTTGAGAAAAACAACCTCATTGATGTTCGCCATTTTTCGGGAATTCGATGAATAATGGTCACATTGAGTAACCAAATAAGCGGATAACAAACAATATACAGCACCTTCCACACGAGTCGAAACGCAAAACGAACAAGGCGTAAGAGCGAGTGGAACAAGAACAGAAGAACACTTATGATCAAACCGACGATCCAGCGAATGGGCTGGAAAACCATCGACATGATCAGCCTTTTCAGGAAGAGAACAGTCTGATAAATACACCTCATCACAAACTTGAGGATGTTCATATACAGCTGTTTCATCAATGCCTGGTACATCGAGAAACCTAAAGCAACAGCTAGAAAAATATAAAGTCTGAATTCTCCCTCATTGGTTAGCAGCAGGACATAAAAGAACAACAGACCCTGCACCACCCAAAAAAGGAGGTCGTGAATGACCAGCAGCCATTTTGCTGTTTTTTCCCGGTTCACAAACAGCTTGTACGTATCCAGCGATGCGCCCAGCCAGATGCCCATCGCCGCCATCGAAAGCATCGTATAAAACTGGACCGTCAGTGTCATTTAAACAGCTTGCTAAAAAATCCTTTAGCTTTCTCCCCGTGCTGCTCATCTACATAGATTAAGTCAAAGACACGCCCTTTAATGGACACAACGCCCTTTTCTACATCTAAGTTTTTCATTTGCAAATTTTCTCCGCGAATGGCAAGGACTCCCATGACAGTCTCAAGCAGAAATTCTTCATTATCAAAGCTCTCGACTTGTTTGACCCCAGTAATATCTAAATGCTTTCTGTTGCGCATTGTGACATGATGCTCGGCTTCTGATGACAACTTCGTGCCTTGAGGTTGATTATAATATTGATTCATTTATACATCCCCCATATCTCATACTTGCATTGTTACTGCATTGTATGTGACAGGCGGGACATTTAGAACAAGCCCTATTCTGCTGTTTTTTCTTCTTTTAGCACGGTATACATGCCAGCAGCTTCTTCTTTTTTCGTTGTGTCTTTTAACTCGTTGACTTGAACAGTCACAAGCTTTTGGCCAAAGCGAATTTGAAGCTCGTCCCCTTCTTTCACGTCAGAGCTGGCTTTCGCCTGCGTGCCATTAATGGAAATTCTTCCTTGATCAGCTACTTCTTTTGCCAATGTTCTTCTTTTTATTAAACGAGACACTTTTAAGAATTTATCTAGTCTCATGTAAGTTCACCTCTTTCTATGCGTTTGGCATCGTTCCACAGATCGTCCATTTCTTCTAGGGTCAAGTCCTCTAGTGAACGCCCTATGTCCTTTGCTTTTTGTTCAATATGCTGAAAGCGCCGCATGAATTTTGTGTTTGCAGAAGAGAGGGCGGTTTCAGGCTCTAGATGATAAAATCTACCAATGTTGACGAGAACAAACAAAAGATCCCCAAATTCATCCTTCATCTGCTTTGTTGCACCTTCATCCGTCTTATCTGCCACTTCCACAAGGAATTCCTGCTTTTCTTCTTCGTATTTGTTCCAAATATCCTCTACTTCTGTCCAGTCGAAGCCCACTTTTGCTGCTTTCTTTTGGAGCTTATAGGCTTTTGTTAAAGCTGGAAGAGTCGTTGGAATGGATTGCAAAATAGAAGCTGCACGCTCCGGTTTTTCCTGCTGCTTGATTTTTTCCCAGTTGGCGACGACATCTGATGCTTCAGACACATCCGTATCACCAAACACATGCGGATGTCGTCGAATCATTTTTTCTGTGACATGCTGGATGACGTCATCCATTGAGAAATAACCATCATCTTCACCAATTTGGGCATGGAGTAAAACTTGCAGCAGTACATCTCCGAGTTCTTCAACCATATGATCTGGATCGTCTTCATCTATGGCTTCCAGCAGCTCATAACATTCTTCAATTAAATATGGTTTGAGCGACTCATTCGTTTGTTTTTGATCCCAAGGACAGCCGCCAGGACCTCTTAATGTACGAATGACTTCGCGGAAAGTGTCAAATTGCTGATAGAGCAGCTTTTCATCTTGAATGGGAGGTACATAAACACTCGTTAAGTTATTTATCGACACATCTCGATCAAGTTCAAATAAAGGAACACCTGTAATCTGCTCCTGACTGCTTCCAGCTGCCGTTACGATAAAGACTTCATAATCGTCAGGTAGCTTTTCCATGAGGGTCAGCTTCACATTCGAGGCTGTCATCTGATCATATACCTGACAGATCAGCACATGCTGGGTCAACTTCAGATCATCCGCTCTCATATCCGCTGCGTCAACGAATTGAAGCCCTTCGATTGGGTCAATCTGTAAGGAATTAAACGTCGCATCCAAAAAGCTTTGTCCACCAGCCACGTACACCTCAACCCCGCGCTTCTTCTGTTGTGAAACAAGAAGCTGCACTGTCTTTTCCGCCACAAACGGGTGACCTGGTACTGCATACACAATATCTTTCTCCTCAGCCTCTCGGAAGAGAATGTCTGTGATTTCCTCATACACTGCATCAAACTGATCATGCTTTTCATAAATCTCATCAAAAAAGGTCAGAGACGGGACCTCCTGCATCAATTCTGCGGTGAGTGGATGATCCTGCGTTCTCATGTATACTTCTTTCGCCTGCTTCAGCTGCTTATATACACCGAGCGTTAGCTGATCCATGTCGCCTGCCCCAAGACCAACGACTGTAATCTTACCTGCCATTTCGATTCCCTCTCATCTGTTTAAAATATAAAATCTTTTCTCCTAATGGAATGAGTCTCCATTCCTCTTCCGTAAATACGTCTAGCTTAAGAATACTATATAAAAAGGCGAAACCACCAATAAAAACTGAAGTCAGGCTCTCTAAAACAGAAAACGGACGTTTCTCAAAGGGAATGACCCAAGAAAACAATGCCTGATATCCAATTAAAACGACAGCCATGAATGCTGCTGATAAAAGAATTTTCACTGGGAATAGCTCTCTTATTGAAATCCACCCTTTATGCTTCAAATACACCGCATTGAGCGCAGCGGCGGCGAGAAACCCACAAACAGTCGACCATGCGGCTCCATAAATGCCGAATAACGGGACAAGAGCCAGCGTCAGACCCCATTTCACCAGTACACTGATCAGGACCACAATAGCCGGGTACACGGTATGTCCCAGACCCTGAAGTAAAGCGGTTTGCGTAATCGCCATTGATGTAAAGGCAATGGATATGCAAAATATTTGCAGCGCATCTGTCCCTAAGTCATTACGAAAAAGCATGATGTTCACAGACGATAAAATACATATAAGACCGACAGCTGAACCAATCCCCAGCACCGATGTTGCCTTAAACGATGTACGTACTTTTTCACGAATTGCTTTATGCTGCCCTTTTCTTAAGGCCGACGACAAAAACGGAACAAGAGACGTCCCGATACTAATTGCAAACACCGTCCCGAGCTGCAAGAACGGCTGACCTCGGTCATACACGCCTTTTGCCGCCTTTGCATCTGCTTCACTCAGTCCCTCACTGCGCAGCAGCGCATACAGGTGAAAAGCATCGATCATTTGCATCCATAGGATCAGCAATCCACTCACACAAATTGTCAATGTATACAGCACCAAACTCTTCAGCACATCTTTTTTCCGCAGTGTAGCCTGTTTTAATGTCTTGCTCGCTGACGACCGCTTCCGATAGGTCAGCCAAAGGAAAAGAAGCAAAATGAGTGAAGCCGCACTTCCAGCTATAGAAGAGAACACCGCACCCGCTCCTGTTTCATAAAGCGAATAGCCATGTCTCACAAAATAGAAAGATAAAACAAGCAGGACGCCTACTCTGATGAGCTGCTCAGCCAATTGAGAGACCGCAGTGGGGAGCATCAGCCCATCACTCTGAAAAACACCCCTCAGCATCACGGTAAGCGGCAGAAACAAAAACACAAACGAACTCATCTGGATGAGCAGCATTAATTGACTGTCCGCCATGAGATTCGCAATTGTGCCTGCTCCTATGTATAAACAAAGAAATAAGGCCAAGCTCAGCAAAGTGATATACACCAAGGATACCTTTGTAATGATTCGGCGATTCTCCTCACCATGCTCGCTCAGGAGCTTGGACACCATCACAGGAAAACCAGTGGTGCCGAGCATGATCGCAATGCCAAGAAAGGGATAGACCTGCTGATAAATATAAAAACCTGTGTCTCCTACGATATTTTGAAAAGGGACACGATATACGGCACTCAGTACCTTTGATAACAAGCCTGCGATGGTTAAAATCACCGCACCTTGGAAAAGCCAATGCGGCTGATTTACAGCATTTTTCATGGATGACTCCTTTATGTTCAATCAAAAAATATACCTGCATTTAAACGCACTCATTATATCATACGTGACTGGCAAGCCGTTTCTTTCTAAGGAGTAGACGATACATTCATTGTTTTGTTTCATCCCATATAAAAAACGCCGACAAAATCAGATGATTTCATCGGCATTCTTTCGTTTTATCAAAATGATATAGATTTATTAGACCTAATGTTCCATTTGACGGGCTAAGAAGCCAGCTGCCGTTTCTGCCGCTTTATGCTCCACTTCTCCCATTGAACGCTCTTTAGAAAATAAGACGACGGCGCCAATTGGATCTCCGTTTGCAACAATAGGTGCAATGGTATAAGCTGATACATCATCATCAATACCATCCACAAGCTGAATTTCTTTCTTGCTGTCCTCTAATACAGAATTACGCTGATCCATTGTTCGTTCAAGTAAATCACTAATGGATTTGTTTAAATACTCTTTTTTTGAACTACCGGATACAGCAATATACGTATCACGATCACAGATGAGGATAGAATGACCCAAACTGTCGAATAATGCATCAGCATATTCCTTCGCAAAGTCTCCTAGCTCACTAATCGGTGAATACTTCTTCAAAATGACTTCTCCATCGCGGTCGACAAAAATCTCAAGTGGATCTCCTTCCCGGATGCGCAATGTTCTGCGAATCTCCTTCGGTATAACCACTCTACCTAGATCATCGATGCGGCGTACAATTCCAGTTGCTTTCATTCACTGCTGCCTCTCTTTCGTTTGATGATGTGTTGGGTGAATGGAACAAAAGCGTCCACTTTATGCAACATTCACCACTTGACCCTGAGATTAGTATCCGTCACATCAAACGTAATATACACGAGAGACCAACAAAATTTTATGAAGATGGAATGGTTTCTTTTTTCACATCTTGAAGACCTCGAAGCATACGAAGAATGACTTCAAGCCACTCCTCCGTTTTCTTGCCTTTTGTTTGGACAGAAATAATCAGCTTGCTGCCTTCCATGCCAAGACCGATATCACGTCCATATTGACTGCCAAGCTCAAATAATTTTTGACCATCGATGTCGCTGCTTGCTTTTTCATCGAGAGTGAGTCTAACAATGCCTTTCTCCATCTTGATCAACTCGACACGTTCCTGCACAGCGTACACCTTCATCGTCGCAATCGTGAACAAATCAGCCACTTCTTGCGGATATTCTCCGAATCGGTCAATCATTTCATCTTGAAGCTCTTTCCGCTCTTCTATTGATCCAATCGCTCTAAACTGTTTATACATCTCGATCTTTTGTTTGCCATCAGAAATATAGCTATCTGGAATGTAGGCATCAATTTGGAGATCAATTTCCGGCTCAAATTTTTCTTGAGCAGTCGTATCGCCTCTTCTTTCTTCAATGGCTTCTTTCAGCATTTGAGAGTAAAGGTCGAATCCAACAGAATCAATAAATCCATGCTGCTGTGCACCAAGTAAGTTCCCTGCTCCTCGAATTGTTAAATCACGCATCGCAATTTTAAAGCCTGACCCAAGCTCAGTGAATTCTTTAATGGCTTGAAGTCTTTTCTCAGCTACTTCAGAAAGCACTTTATCTTTTCGATAAGTGAAATAAGCATAGGCCACACGATTCGAGCGCCCAACTCGTCCTCTTAACTGGTACAGCTGCGAAAGCCCCATTTTATCAGCATCATGAACAATGAGCGTGTTCACATTTGGTATGTCTACGCCCGTTTCGATAATGGTTGTACTGACGAGTACATCCGATTCACCTTCTAGGAAATTAATCATCACGGATTCCAGCTCGTTCTCACTCATTTTCCCGTGTGCGTAGCTTACTTTTGCGTCTGGAACAAGCATCGAGATTTCATCTGCTTTTCGTTCAATATCCTCCACTCGGTTATAAAGGAAGTACACTTGACCGCCTCTTGCCAATTCTCGCTCAATAGCTTCTCTAACTAACGCACCATTGTACTCGACAACATAGGTTTGAACTGGGAAACGGTTCTCAGGTGGCGTTTCAATAACAGATAAGTCACGTACGCCAAGCATCGACATATGAAGCGTACGAGGAATTGGCGTTGCCGTTAACGTCAGCACATCAATATTGGCTTTCATTTGCTTAATTTTCTCTTTATGCGTCACACCAAAGCGCTGCTCTTCATCGATAATTAACAGTCCTAAATCCTTGTACACAATGTCTTTTGAAAGAAGACGATGCGTCCCAATGACCATATCAATGGTTCCGTTTTTCAGCCCTTTTAAGGTTTCTGTTGTTTCTTTTCGTGTACGGAAGCGGCTAAGCTGAGCGATTTTAACAGGATAGTCTTGGAATCTGTCCATAATCGTGTCAAAATGCTGCTGCGCTAAGATCGTTGTTGGTACAAGCAGTGCCACCTGTTTCCCGTCAGCAATGGCTTTGAAGGCCGCTCGAATCGCCACCTCTGTTTTTCCATAGCCCACATCTCCACAAAGCAGACGATCCATCGGGCGCTCCCGCTCCATGTCTTGCTTGATTTCATGAATCGAGCGAATTTGATCATCTGTTTCTTGGTAAGGGAATGCAGATTCAAACTGGCGCTGCATCTCATGGTCAGGCGAGAAGGCATACCCTTTGCTTGCTTCACGTTCTGCGTACAGCTTAATCAGATCATCTGCAATGTCCTGCACAGATGATTCTACTTTTTTCTTCACGCGCTTCCAGTCGCTACCGCCTAGTTTGTATAGCTTTGGTTCTTTTCCTTCTGACCCTACATACTTCTGCACCTGATCAATTTGTTCAACAGGGACATAAAGCTTATCGCTTCCTTGATAATGAATATTTAAATAATCTTTATGAATGCCGCCAATTTCAAGCGTTTCAATTCCTAAATACTTACCGATCCCGTGGTTAATGTGCACCACATAATCGCCCACCTGCAGCTCTGAATAGCTTTTGATTCGCTCTGCGTTTGTCAGCTTTTGCTTACGTGCCTGCTTCTTCACACGTTTCTTGAAAAGTTCACCCTCTGTAATGACAGCAATTTTGGATAAAGGTAGTTCAAAACCGGTTTGAAGCTCACCTTGTAAAATATATACTTGCCCGCTGACAAGCTCAGCATCAGGTTTAGCAAGAGCTGCTTCAATGTCATAATCATGCAAGACAGATGACAACTTCTCTGTCCGCTCTTCATCCGCACCTAAAAAGACAACCGTATAATTCTGCTTTTTGTAGCGTTCAATTTCACTTGCAAGCACATTCATCTGCCCGTGGAAATTCTGCATTTGCTTACTAGATACATTGACGATATTTTGCGGATTGGTCTGCTGAACATGTCTCAAAAATAAGGAATAGTACAGAATCGATCTCGATTGCTGATTGAACAGCTCTTGAAATGGGAAGGAAAGGGCTAGATCATGCAGGATATTCCCTTCTTCCAGCAGACTAATTGTCCAATCTGCTTCTTCCTGTTCAAGCTGTTCTTCCATCTCCTGAATTCTGCTGATTTCATCTAGAATGATAATCGTATCCTGCGATGTATAATCTAGCAAACTAGCAGGCTTTTCATAGAAATAGGACAGATACTTCGTCATTTCTTGTGTCACAATACCTTCTAGCAGCTTCTCACGATCAGCAGAAATATTCTGATGGAGCAGTTCTTTTTGTTTATCCGAGTTGAATTTCTTTAAGCTGCTGGCAAGACCTTCGTCAAGCTGTTCAATCGCTCTCACTCGTTCAGGCCCTCTTACAATCAGCTCTTTCGCCGGGCCAATCTTGATTTCTTGAAGTGTTTCCAATGAACGCTGCGTGTCAGAGTGGAAGGACCGAATAGAATCCACTTCTGTATCAAACAGCTCAATACGGATCGGGTGGTCTTCCGTTAACGCATAAATGTCAATGATTCCTCCGCGCACACTAAAGTCTCCGGGCGCAGCGACCATGGACGTCCGGTCATAACCGATTTGCACGAGTTGTTTTGAAAACGCCTCCAAATCAATTTCTTCACCAACCTTTAAATGGATCTGACTCTCCTTCCAGAGCTCAACAGGAGGAAGCATTCTACGCACTGCAGCTGCTGGGGTCACGACAATCGGATTTTCTCCATTCGCGAGACGATTCAATACATCAAGACGCTGCGCTCTAAGCTCAGGGCTTGCCACAGCAATTTCAGATGCAATGAGTTCATTGACAGGATAAAGAAGGACCGAGCGATCTGGCATCACACTTGCTAGATCATCTGTGACCTTCTGCGCTTGATATAAGTTGTGTGTCACAATAAACATCGGCCGCTTTAATTCGTCTGATATGGCGGCTGTAAATAAAGATCTGACGGAGCCTGATAGTCCGGCGAGCAGTTGTTCTTTTAAACCTTCCTTTAGCCCATTGAAAATGGACTGAAAATCATCACTTTGTTTGATAAATGATTGTATATTTTTCATTTGGCTCCTCCTCCCTGCTTGTTTAAAACAGAAAAACGCTTTGGTCTATTATCTACACCAAAGCTTTTTATTGAATAAAGGTATGATACTGATGGTAATCAGGATTTCTTTCGAGCGCCTCTTGGCAATCCTCACAAATGGTTTGTACATGTAAATCACCATTTTCCCTATAAGAAATCATATCGTTTCTTTCCTCATTTGTTAAGTGATGAAATCCAAGTGCTTCACTTTGGACAGCGGATTCATCTAGACTGCCAACCTTTACACCACAGTGCCGGCAGTAATAGTGCAAAGCCATACGTGATCCTCCCATGCTGAGATTTTATGATCAGTATGTGCTTTGCTTATCATTCTTATACCTTCTTGTTAAAATCATTCATCACTTCTAAAAAAGGCTTTGTTAAAGCCGCTTCACAAGCTTCAACGGATGCTTGAATAGCAGATGAGATATCAGGCTGTTCTTCCTCTGAGAAGCGTCCTAGTACGTAATCGACGACCTTCATGCCGTTTTGTGGACGGCCAATACCGATACGGAATCGGTCAAACTCAGGTGAACCTAAATGCTGAATCAACGATTTGATTCCGTTATGTCCGCCTGCACTTCCTTTTGTACGCAAACGAATCCGGCCCGTTGGCAAATCAAGATCATCATAGATGACCTTCAAATGTTCAAGGGGAATTTCATAGTAATCCATCAGCGGACGCACACATTCCCCTGATAAGTTCATATATGTAAGAGGCTTCACAAGTAGAACCTTTTGCCCCGAAACAAACCCAGTTCCATATTGTCCATGGAATTTTGATTGATTTAATGGGATGTCCCATTTTTTTGATAGTTCATCTATTGTCATAAACCCGACGTTATGTCTTGTTTTTTCATATTCTTTTCCTGGATTACCCAATCCAACGAACGCAATCATGAAACCAATAACCTCCTTTGTCGCACATGCACACGCCTAAAAAATGAGCCAATGTGATTGCCTCATGCAAAACATATGAATTCTTTTCATTCTAGCACAAAAGACGTAACCGCGGGAGGGTTACGTCTCTAATTGACCAGTTATTCTTCGCTATCATCTTTTTCTTTAATGGCCTCAGGCTCTTGCGTTTCCTCTTCACTATCTGGCTCTGGAACCTCTGATTGCTGAGGCGGTAAGATCGAAGCAACAACTTCTTCTGGATCATTATTAATTTGATACGTAGACTGAACAGACAGATCACCAACTGTTAGTACGTCATTTACTTCTAAGTTTGTAATATCAGCTTCAATATTTTGCGGGATATCCTTTGGTTTCGCTGTAATGGATAGCTCAAATAGTGGCTGCTGAAGCACACCGCCATCCTTTACCCCTTTGGATTCGCCAATGAGTTGTACAGGTACATCTGCGTCAATTTCTCGCTGTAAGTCGACCACTTGGAAATCAGCGTGGACAAGCTCATTTTTCAACGGATCTGTTTGCAGTTCTGTCACCATCACAGATTTTGTTTCACCGCCAACGTCTAATGTGATGATTGTATTTTTTCCTTCATCACGTAATGTCTTTAATAAATCAATGCTGTCTAATGAAACAGCCAGATTGTCTGTATTTTTTCCGTATATGACACCAGGAACGTGTCCTGAATGACGGATTTTTTGCAGTGTGGAACGTTTGAAATCAGTTCTTTTATTTGCTTTTAAAGTTGCCATATTCAGCACCATCCTATTTCTTTTTTGTCACTACTTTCATAAATACCCATAACTGAATCATTTTAAACATGTTTGGCTTTCATTTATCACAGCAAAAAGACCCCAAGCTGATGCCTAGGGCCTTTTTCAATCAGAAAATTAGCTGAAAAGGTAGCTCACAGATTCTTCTTCATGTACACGAATGATGGCTTCTGCAAGCAAAGGCCCAACTGAAAGCGGAATGAATTTTCCAACTTTCTTGTCATCTGTTAAGTGAATACTGTTTGTCACAACTAATTCTTTAATTTTAGAGTTTGTAATACGTTCTACTGCTGGTCCAGACAATACTGGGTGAGTACAACAAGCATAGACTTCAGCCGCTCCATTTTCCACAAGTGCATTTGCAGCAAGTGTAATCGTACCAGCTGTATCAATGATATCATCGATGAGAATCGCCGTTTTGCCTTCAATGTTCCCAATGATGTTCATCACTTCAGCCACGTTCGGCTTCGGACGACGTTTGTCGATAATGGCGATTGGTGCTTTCAGGCGGTCCGCCATTTTGCGCGCACGCGTAACACCACCGTGGTCAGGAGACACAACAACGATATCATTCAAGTTTTTCTGTTCGAAATAGTTTGTTAAAATTGGCACAGCCATTAAGTTATCGATTGGAATATCAAAGAAACCTTGGATTTGCGGCGCATGAAGATCAAGTGCAATGACACGTGTAGCACCTGCTGTTTCAAGTAAGTTCGCAAAAAGCTTCGCTGTGATTGGCTCACGAGGTTTCGCCTTACGATCTTGACGTGCATATCCGTAATAAGGGATGACAATATTGACCGTTTTCGCAGAAGCGCGTTTTAGTGCATCTACCATAATGAGTAGCTCCATAATGTGCTCATTGACTGGCGCACTAGTAGATTGAATAACATAACAATCACAGCCGCGGATACTTTCTTCAATATTGATTTGGACTTCACCGTCACTAAAACGTTTAACAGAGCTCTTTCCTACATCAACTCCGATACGATCGGCAATTTCTTTGGCAAGTTCAGGGTTTGAATTCAAAGAGAATATCTTTAAATTCGCATCAGCATAACGATTAGACATGGTAAACCTCCGGGTATTTGGATTATTTTTTATGAATATTTTTCACATAATCTTCTTTATTGACTTGTCTTGCTCTAGCAATAGACAATGCATCCTGCGGTACATCTTCTGTAACCGTTGAACCGGCTGCAACATATGCCCCTTTTCCGACAGTGACTGGTGCAACGAGATTTGAATTGCAGCCAATAAATGCGCCATCTTCAATCTTCGTTAAGAATTTATTCTTCCCATCATAATTAACTGTAATGGATCCACAACCAAGGTTTACATCCGTTCCGACCTCTGCATCTCCAATATAACTTAGATGCGACGCTTTGCTTCGGTCACCGAAAACTGTTTTCTTGATTTCGACAAAATTCCCGATCTTCACTTCATCGCCAATTTTCGACAACGGGCGAATATGAGCAAACGGTCCAATTGTCACATCTACCCCAACTTCACTATCGCAGACAACAGACTGCTTAATGACTGTCCGATCTCCAATTACGCTATCAACAATTTCAGTGTTCGGACCGATTGTGGCATCTGCACCAATCTTTACATTCCCTTTGATGACCGTCCCAGGATAAATCATTGTATCTTCACCGATGACTGCATCTGGCGAGATATACGTGTTCTCAGGATCAATCAAGGTTACACCATTCTTCATATGCTGATGATTAATACGTCGCTTCATGAATTGCTCTGCTTGTGATAGAGCGATACGATCATTGACTCCAAGTGTTTCTTCAAAATGCGGTGTTTGATACGCTGCAACCGTCTGTCCTTCATTCTTTAGAATTTCAATGACATCTGGCAAATAGTATTCACCTTGTGCATTTTCATTTGACACTTGCTCAATCACACGGAAGAGATCTTCATTTGAAAAGCAATAGGTTCCAGTATTAATTTCATTTACTTGACGTTCAGCATCATTTGCATCTTTATGCTCGACGATTTTTACTACAGCACCTGTTTCATCACGAATAATACGTCCATAACCTGTTGGATCATCCGCGTGTGCTGTCAAAATCGTCACTTTCGCTTGTTGTTTTTGATGCTCGCTTAACATGGCTTCCATTGTTTCCGCTGTCAATAATGGTGTATCTCCACAAATGACAATGGTTGTTCCCTTTTCCTGCGCGAGGAACGATTTGGCTTGTTTGACGGCATGTGCTGTTCCCAGCTGTTCTTCTTGAAGTGCATATTCACTTCTGTCCCCAAGCTGCTTCTTGACGTCCTCTGCTCCATGACCGACAATCGTCACAAGCTTGGCTAAAGATAGCTTTAACGCTTGATCTGCCACATGCTCGACCATTGGCTTTCCGCAAACTGGATGAAGTACTTTGTATAACTTTGACTTCATTCTTGTTCCTTTTCCCGCTGCTAAAATCACTGCGAACCGCTTATCCATTGATTGGCCTCCAATATCCCTATTATCCATAGAAAAATATATCCTAAATAAGGACTGATTTCAAGGATACAAGAGGAAGTGCATTAATTTTCTAATGAACGGGAGACATAAGGAACAAGAGAAAAAACGCAAAAAAGACAGCATTTAAAAGAAAACATTCATTTTCTCTTAAAGCTGTCTTTTTAGGTTCACATATCTTTAAGAAGCTCCAGCTTCTTCATATTCAATTGTCTCTTCCTCTTCGCCTAAGCGATGATACTCATTTAAAACAGCATCTTGGATTTTACCCCGAGTGCTTGAATTAATTGGATGTGCAATGTCGCGAAACTCTCCATCAGGCGTACGTTTGCTAGGCATTGCAACAAACAAGCCATTGTTTCCATCAATCACACGAATATCATGAACAACAAATTCGTGGTCCAGCGTGATGGATGCAATCGCCCTCATGCGACCATCGGTATTCACGCGGCGTAATCTTACGTCAGTAACTTCCACAGTAGTTCACCACCTTTTCCCAATATAAAAGCATTAATTAGGTATTCAACGATTGTGGTGATTCTCCTGCTCTTTTTTTAAACTTTTTTTGAAATATCGGGATATTTATACATTTTTTGTCATTTTAATGACGACGCTTACATCGGTTGCGTGAAAAAAGACATCATGACGATGCCTTTTCATACATATAATGAAACCAAACGGTCTCCAAAGAGATGGCCTGTTTATTTCACTAATGCCACAACTTCAATTTCTACAAGTGCATCTTTTGGAAGTCTGGCTACTTCTACACATGAACGAGCTGGCTTATGTGTATGGAAGTATTCACCATACACTTCATTCACTTCAGCGAATTGTTCCATATCTTTAATGAAAACCGTTGCTTTCACGACTGTTTCAAAGGAAGCACCCGCTGCTTCAAGGACGGCTTTAAGATTATGAAACACTTGATGTGTTTGTTCTTTAATATCTCCATTCACAAAATCTCCAGCTGGCGTTAACGGAATCTGCCCTGAGCTGTAAAACATGTTATTGACGATAATCCCTTGAGAGTAAGGTCCAATGGCTGCTGGCGCGTTTTTGGTTTGAACAACTTTTGTCATATCAATCTCTCCCATTCAAATACATGTTTGATCAAAGCTTAAGCTTTCGAATGAAAAAACTCGTGGAAATTGCCTTCATTAATCTCAATGATTTTCTGCTTCATATCAATGGTTGAAAGCTTTAAAAGTGATACATATTCATCGACAAGACGTTCATCTACGCCTTCATCTTCTAATAAAACACCGATCCCTGCAACATTTGCATTAAATTCCTCTAGAAGATTCATCATGCCATTAATGGTTCCGCCTGCTTTCATAAAGTCATCAATAATCAACACATTGGATCCTTTATCTAAGCTCCGCTTTGCAAGTGACATGGTTTGAATTCGGTTAGAAGAACCTGATGCATAATTAATACTCACAGTTGATCCTTCAGTTACCTTATTATCTTTTCTAACGATCACAACAGGCACATTTAAATAACCTGCAACAGAATAGGCAATCGGAATACCTTTCGTCGCAACAGTCATGACAACATCAATCGGTCGATCCGAAAAAATGGTCGCAAAAAGCTTACCGATTTTCGCAAGAATCGATGGATTGCCTAAAACATCAGTTAAATATAAATAACCGCCAGGAAGCACACGTTCAGGAGTTGATAATGCCTCTCCGATATCGTTGACGACTTCGTCTGCTTCTTTTAGATGAATCTTTGGAATATATTTCACTCCGCCAGCAGCGCCAGGTACAGTAAGTAAAGTCCCTATTCCCTGCTGTTCGAAGGTCTGTTTGATAATCGTTAAGTCTTCACTAATAGAGGACTTCGCAGATTGATATCGCTCTGCAAAAAAAGTTAAAGGTACTAGTACGTGCGGGTGGGTTAACAAATAATTTGTTAAGTCCACCAATCTGCCGCTTCGACGAAACTTCATGAACTTACCCCCAGAACCCGAATAATTTATGAATAATATAACTTAATATACGGATTTAATCAAGGGTATTTTGTTCGCCGATCATGCGGACAGCGTAAACCTGATCACAAAATCCTCTCAGTCCGTTATATATTCTTTGTACCTTCGATTCATATTGAATCAAGCCAAATACAGTTGGCCCGCTGCCGCTCATTAATACAGCATCTGCTCCGAAACGCTTCATCTGTCTCTTAATCATATCGACTTCCGGATACATCTTTAATGTCACAGATTCCAACACGTTACCGAGTGAGCCGCACATCTCTTTATAATCTTTCGCTTCAATTGCTTCAATCATACGCTGTACATTTGGGTGTTCTACTTTGCTTGCGTCATATTGTCTGTAGACCTCAGCTGTAGATACCCCAATCACCGGCTTCGCTAAAATCACCCAGCAATGCGGCGGTGTCGCAATATGCTTTAGTTTCTCTCCACGTCCTGTCGCTAGCGCTGTCCCTCCGTGTACACAAAAAGAGACATCTGAGCCGATCTCCGCTCCAAGCTCAGCTAGTTCATCTAACGTGAGATTTAACTTCCACAAACGGTTTAAGCCGCGAAGCGTTGCTGCGGCATCACTGCTGCCTCCAGCTAAACCTGCTGCGACGGGAATTGCTTTTGTGATGACAATCGATACGCCTTTTTGAATACCGAATCTTGTTTTTAATAATTTAGCTGCCTGATAAGCCAAATTCCGTTGATCATCTGGCACAAAACGATTATGAGATGATACACGGATTTCGTCTTTGTCCAGCTCCGTCAGCTCTAGTCGATCTGCAAGATCTATTGTTGTCATCACCATCTCCACTTCGTGATATCCATCCGGTCTTTTTCCATGAACATCAAGTGAGAGATTAATTTTTGCCGGTGCTTTTTCTAAAATACGCAAACATTTCACCTACTTCTCCATCTAAACATAAGTATCAATATTGTATCACATTTGATGGATCTGATGAATATTGGCTTTTGCCCCCAGCACACTCACTTTTTCAAGCAAAAAAGACCAGAGACACCCGAGGTATCCCTGATCATTTCTTTATCGTTGATTCTCTTCTTGAGCCATGTGCTGTTGAGCTAATTCAATGGCACGTTTGACCATATTTCCTGCGTCACGCGCACGAATCTCTCCCCAGCCTCCATTTTTGACGGTATCATAAAATCCAAGATCCTTCGCCAGCTCGTATTTGAACTCATCTGACATAATGCCTCGGCGTCTACCCAAACGAAACAGCCCCTTTGGTCGAGAATTCGAATCATCGCCACTCATTTGTGGCTTTCTTATTTTGCATCGATTCCTGCCTTTTACCCCTTTCAAATAATGGACAGCCTCCCATACAGAAAAAAGGCAAAACAAAAAGCAGTAAACAAAAAGTTCACTGCCCATTAATAGGCGACTGAGCTAGCGGTATCATCGAACGTTAATTCGACCGTCTCAGTCAGTATATCTGCATAACTGTAAGAAACTCTTTCAAACGAATTCTCATCTTGATCTAATTGAATCACAAAAACAGAAGGGTACGTTTCAGCTAAAATGCCCGAACGCTCAATTGTTTTTCGGCGGCCTCCGTTAGCCTTTAACGTCAAACGTTTACCTAAGTTACCATCAAGCGATCTTTTGATGTCGGACAAAGTCTTCGCCATTGCATCCACCTCACTGAGATAATTATACAACAACGGCCCATTTTTGTCAAATAAAAATTAAATTATATCAACCAACACGAGCCATTGTCAACAAAATAATTTTGACAAACTTCTACCTTTTCTCCTCCCTATTTTTCTCAAATTCCGGTGAATTATGTATTCATATGAAATTTCTTTTTGAGCATAAAAAAAACCAGACTGAAATCAGTCGGGTTATGTCGATTCATGGTCTCTTTTATATGGCATACCTACCCTTAAAACACCCCTTGTTTCAATCCCTCCGAGACCTTTTTCTCTCGTCAGTGTATTTCGGAGCACATCCCACACGTTGATTCGATCTACAAATGGAGTGAAGCTGATCTTGGCAACAATATAGACGGGGTCAAGTGCATGAATGTTGACACGTGAGGGTGAGCTTGCAAAATTAGCACCTGCTTGAATTAATGATTCAAAATGAGATTGGCAGGCACCTGCAAAGATCACGAGCTGATCTAAATGCGGAACCTTCCTTCTTGCCTTTTGAACCGTTTCAACGAAATGACGAGAATGACGATATGCACCGATATCGTGTACACCGCCCTTTTGTTTAGAATACGCATCATGTCCTGTGATGACCAAAATATCAGGCCGGTATTGATCAATTAATGAATCAATCATGCTTGGCATTTTCTTCTCGTGGCAATGCACACCATACACAGGTACACCAATTCTTTCATATACATCTAAGCATTTCTTTAAGTATGAAGCATCTCCATCTAAATGCAGAACCTTTCCGGGCATATGAAAATACTGCTCCTGATGCTGATATTGTCCAGACGTATAATACTCTTGTTTTTCACGAAGCAGCTGATAATCTTGCCTGAGTAAGTCGAGCGATTCGTTAATTTTCCGTTCATCGTCTTTCTCTCTTGTCAGTTGCTCCTCTTTTTGAATCAAGACCAAATCTGACATCTTCGCATCGGCGATCAGCCTCACTTCATTCCCATGCAAAATGGCGGTGGCTTCGTGCTGGTCTGTCTCATCAATTCGAATGATACGAAACATAATATCCATCTGATAGGATGCCCTCGTCACCATATCTCCTATTTGAAATTGCATGCTTTTCACTCCACAATCAGGCTCTTATCCTGTTGGTATCGTCTTACGCTACACTTGTTCTTCTTTCAGGTGTGTTGTTCTTTCTAGCCTATGCCTGAACAGGTGAAGTGGTGAAAACCAAAAGAAAAAAGCCCTTATGAAAGGGCTTTGTGTAAAACATTGGACAAACGGGCAAATTCATCGATTGATAATGATTCACCACGGCGTTTCCCATCAACCTCAGCTGTTACAAGGGCTTCTTCAATGATGGCTTTATGTTTCTTGCCATCTGGCAGATTGTTCATCAAGTTATTCATCAATGTCTTCCGGCGCTGGCCAAAACTCGCACGAATCAGTTGAAAGAAAAACGTATCATTGTCTACTGAGACCGCAGGCGTTTCACGAACAGTTAGTTTGATTACCGCTGAATCCACATTTGGTTGTGGGACGAAAACCGTTTTCGGCACAACCATGACCGTCTTCGCTTCTGTATAAAATTGCACTGCAATCGACAAAGAGTTGTATTCTTTTGATGAAGGAACAGCAGCCATGCGATCTGCTACTTCTTTTTGCAGCATGACAACGATTCCTTTCAATGGAAGGTTTTCTTCAAGCAATTTCATAATAATTGGTGTCGTCACATAGTAAGGAAGGTTTGCTACGACCATTACTTCTTTACAGTCAGCAAACTGTTCTTCAATCACCTTTCTTACATCTGCCTTCAATACGTCTTGATGAATAATGGTGACATTATCATATGGAGAAAGCGTATCGTTTAAAATCGGCAATAGGCGCTGGTCGATTTCAAAAGCCGTGACTTTCTTTGCCCGTTTGGCGAGCTGTTCAGTCAACGCACCGATACCAGGGCCAATTTCAATCACACCTGTCTCATCCGTAATCTCTGCATGATCGACAATGCGATCTAAAATATTCGTATCAATTAAAAAGTTTTGACCTAAGCTCTTTTTAAAAGAGAAACCGTACTTCTTCAGTATTTCCTTCGTTCTGATGGGCGTCGCAATATCTTTATTCATCGGCTTCCTCCTGCATGACGGTCTTTAAGGCCGCAATAAAATCCTCTTTCGTTATTTGGAACATGTGAAGACGCTTTTGCAGCTGCTTCGCATTTGTATATCCTATATTTAAAAGCACACCTAATCGTTCGCGGCGGCGTTTTGATGCTTCGCCTCCGATAAGGCCTGCGTCAAATAAATCGTCTAACGTAATCTCGCTTTCTGATTCTTCCATTTCCTCATGGACATGAGCAAGGCATTCTCGAATACTATCCAAGGAAGCATGCTCAACACCAATTCCTTTGTCCCGCTTCGCTTTCGCAAGGTGTTTTGGTAAAAAGGCGTGCTTACAGCCAGGGACAGCCTCTGCGATGGTTTTACGGATCTTTTCCCCAGGGAAATCAGGATCAGTTAAAATGATAACCCCCCTCGTCTCCTGAGCAAGACGCACTTGTTGAATGACTGTATCGCCAATGGCAGATCCATTCGTTTCAATCGTATCTGCATCAACTGCCATCTTTACTCTAGCAGTGTCGTCACGACCCTCCACCACAATGATTTCTTTGATTTTCATGTATTCCTCCGCTTGCAAAAACAATCTACATTTTTTTGTCAAAAAATGAAACCTTCCATGCTGCTTTTGCGTCTAATTAATTAGAAAACAGTGCTTCTATTATAACCAAAAAAACAGAGGGTGCGCAAAGCCCTCTGTTCATATAAATGATTTGATGTGTTTATTTGAGCACTCTAATTTTCACTCGTTTATTTCCCCATTGATAAGCTGCCGACTTACTTGGGACGAACACATCAATTTTATTCCCTTTTATAGCAGATCCAGTGTCTGATGCAACGGCATACCCATAGCCTTCCACATACACTTTAGAGCCCAGCGGAATGACACTCGGATCTACTGCTATGACCTTTGCACCTGGATTTGCTTTTAAATTAAAGCCTGTAGACGTTCTGCCCGTACATCCAGCACAGCTCGCTGTATAGGCTGTAGACGTCACATAGAACTCTTTTCCTGAAGATTCATTACTTCTTGAAACCGCAGGTGACGCTTTAGGTTCCTTCTTGGACACTTGTGTACCAACGGCCACTAAACGATCCTTACTGTCTTTTGCAGTAACCTCTTTAATTAATTCTTTAGACACCACTTTGCCGTTTTCTTTCACAATGGCATAGTGCTTCTTTAATTTACCTTCTTCACCTTTTTCAAGCACCTTCTCTTTTCCTTTTTCAAGAGATCGATCCTTTTTATGTTTGGTATCAAAAGCAATTTTCTCTTCCACTACATCGGTGACTTTTTCCACCCGAGTGATCTTCACATCTGCGCTTTTTTTAGAAAGGTGACTATGTAACGCAGGTTTGATCTTATCGTGCTTCTTGAGCTTCAGCTCTTGTTGCTTTAAAAAGTCAGCGACCGTAGTCGAAGTGGTCCACACTTTCTTATCCTTTCCTCCATCGTTTAAGCTGACCTGGAAGGCCTGCTGAACCACAAGATCCATATTCTTTTTAATCTTGTCATTCTTTCCTGGAGTTACTTGATCGTGCTTCCCAATATCTATCTTCTCATTCTTCAATAATGCTCCAACCGTCTGATCTGTTGTCCATATCGTTTTCTCTTTCCCATCTAGGGTGAGATGAACCGGTATAGCCGCATCATACACAATGTTCATGTTGTCTTGAATCTTTGTATTTAGACTTGGAGAGATATGATCCTCCGCCCTGGTCCTTATTCCAAGGTCTGAAAGCAGCTGTGCTACTGTCTCTTCATGTGTACGAATTGTCTTCTCTTTGCCATTGATTGAAATGGTAATAGACTGCTTAGTGAGCTCATGCGCACCGTAAGCCGTCCCAGTTCCAGCTAAAAGCAAGCAAGCGACTAGAAATAAAACCTTGCCTTTTCCTAGCTTGACAGAAAACAGATTTTTCATTTTTTGTACGATGAAAAACGCCTCCTTCTCCTCGGAGAGATTATATAGAGTATCTCAAAACCTGTCAACCCTTCCACCCACTGTACAAAAATGCTCGATTGTAAACCTATTATGGGAGATTTTTGGAAGGAAGGGAAGAAAGACTTATCGACAACTTATCCTATGAGGAGGCGCAAAGGTGTAGAACTTTTTCGTTATGTTTCACAATTGGACAAGCTTAAACAAGGATTGACATCATATACTGTCAGTTTATACGGAAAACTTTTTTCGCATTTTCTGTTGTCAATGCAGCAAGCTCTTCAAAGCTCATTTCTCGCAATTCAGCAATTTGTTCTGCGATATATTTCACATAGCTCGGCTCATTCCGTTTCCCTCTAAATGGCGCTGGAGTTAAATATGGACAGTCTGTTTCAATCAACAGACGATCACTTGGAATATCCTTTACAACTTCCTTTGGTTTTTTTGCATTTTTAAATGTCACAGGTCCACCAAATGAGATATAAAAGTTCATTTCCATACACGCTTTTGCAATTTCGAGGCTGCCAGTAAAGCAGTGCATAATTCCTCCAACTTCTGCCGCTCCTTCTTCTTTTAAGATCGTCACTACATCTTCCGTAGCGTCACGGTTATGAATGATAATTGGCAGATTCACTTCTTTCGCAAGAGCAATTTGACGTCTAAAGACTTCTTTTTGCACATCTTTTGGCGACTTGTCCCAATAGTAATCTAGACCCATTTCTCCAATGGCAACAACCTTTTCATGCTGAGATAATTCTTTGATCCAAGCCAAATCTTCATCTGTCATATCAATGGCATCAACAGGATGCCAGCCGATGGCTGCATAAATAAAATCATATGCTTCAATTAGCTCCATCGCTCTCGTAATGGTTGGACGATCAAACCCGACCACCACAACCTTCTCTACCTTTTCACTTTTGGCTCTTTCAATCACCTGCTCTAAGTCTTCATTATATTGTTCAGCATTTAAGTGGGCATGTGTATCAAATAACATGGTTGATTGCTCCTTTCGACAATTCTTCTGAAAAACAAAAGGTGTTCGACGAAATGTTACACGTGGAACACCTTTGTTGAATTATAAAATTTTTGTTCCATTTGCTAGAGATTGATCTACTTCAAGAACCTGCAATTTACCACCAGTTTCTCCAGTTAAAATCATTCCCTGGGAAATTTCCCCTCTTAGTTTAACTGGTGTGAGATTCGCTACGCAGACGAGCTTCTTCCCTACCAATTCTTCTGGTTGATAATGCTTGGCAATCCCTGAGACAATTTGTCTCTTTTCAAATCCAAAATCAAGCTGAAGCTTTAAGAGACGATCAGCTTTTTTCACTGGTGCTGCTTCCAATACTTGTGCTACACGAAGGTCAACTTTCGAAAAATCATCGAAGGCGATTTCGGCACCCAGCTCAGGTAATTCAGTTTCTTCTATTTCAACTGTCTCTTCTTCTACCTTAGGCGCACTTCCCTGCATCTTCTCTTTAATGTATGCCACTTCTTCTTCAACTTCTAAACGAGGGAACAATGGCTCACCTTTTTGTACCGTCGCTTTTTGAATCGCACCGAAAGAAAGAATGCTTTCCCAGCTTTTGAGTTTCTCTTCTTCAATTCCAAGCTGGAAGAAGATTTTCTCAGGTGTTTTTGTTAAGAATGGTGTTAACAATACAGCTGTGATTCGAAGTGATTCTGCTAAATGGTACATCACAGAATGCAGTTCTTTTCGTTTTGTTTCATCCTTCGCTAATACCCAAGGAGCTGTTTGATCAATATATTTATTCGTTCTGCTGATTAATGTCCAAACATTTGAAAGAGCCACTGAGAATTCGAGGTTTTCCATCGCTTCTTCATAGGCTTTCACCGTTTGTTCAGCTACAGCTTTTAGTTCCTCATCAAACTCATTGACTGGTCCCTTATAGCTGCTTAATGTACCGTCGAAGTATTTTTGCACCATCGCCACTGTACGATTAAGCAAGTTTCCTAAATCATTGGCAAGGTCATAGTTTACACGTTCCACGAATCCTTCTGGTGTAAACACACCGTCTGCACCAAATGGTACTTCGCGTAGCAGGTAATAACGAAGAGCATCAAGACCATAGCGATCAATTAATGTAACAGGATCTACTACGTTCCCTTTTGATTTAGACATTTTGCCATCTTTCATGAGTAGCCAGCCATGTGCAAAAATTTGTTTTGGCAACGGCAGATCAAGTGCCATCAGCATAATTGGCCAGTAAATTGTATGGAATCGTACAATTTCTTTCCCGACTAGGTGTACGTTGGCAGGCCAATATTTTTTATATTTTTCATCTTGATCGGTTCCGTAGCCAATCGCTGTTAAGTAGTTGAATAACGCATCAATCCATACATAGATGACGTGCTTCGGATTATTAGGTACTTTAATGCCCCAATCAAAGGTTGTTCTTGATACAGCTAAATCCTCTAACCCCGGTTTAATGAAGTTATTAATCATTTCATTCTTTCTTGATTCAGGCTGAATGAACGACGGGTTCTTTTCGTAATAGTCTAGTAAGCGATCAGCATACTTACTCATACGGAAGAAATATGATTCCTCTTTAATCAATTCAACAGGGTGTCCACTGTCTGGGCTTTTCCCTCCAATGACTTCCCCTTTCTCATTTCGCTCAACATCAACAAGCTGTGTTTCCGTATAGAATGTTTCATCAGGAATACTGTACCAGCCCTCATATTGATCTAAATAAATATCTCCTTGATCAAGCAGCTTTTGAAAGACTTGCTCAATGATTTTCGTATGTCTTTTTTCCGTTGTACGAATGAAATCATCGTTTGAAATGTCGAGTTTCTTCCATAATGATTTAATGTCAGCAACGACCGGATCTAAATACTCAATCGGTGTAATATTTTGTTCTTCAGCTTTTTGCTGAATTTTTTGTCCGTGCTCATCAGTACCCGTTAAATACATCACATCATAGCCTTGCAGACGTTTATAACGAGCCATGGCATCCCCTGCCACTGTCGTATAAGCATGTCCAATATGTAATTTTCCGCTCGGATAGTAAATTGGTGTAGTCAGATAAAACGTTTTTTTCTTTTCCGGCATGTCGGAACCTCCTGCTTGTGTGTAAATGTCAAAAACTCCCGCCCAATGGACGAGAGCGGTCATCATACTTCATTAAAATGTGTCAGATCATTTCATTATGTTTTGCACTTGTGCTTTCTCTATGATACCATCTTAGCCTTTAAGATCAAGCATATATACATAGAACAGATTGAAATGAACGAAAAAGATGAGTTTTTCGAAAAAAACGACAAACCACTCGACATTTTGTCGAATATTGTCGTATGAAATCTATTTCCAGATTTACATTTGGCTAAATTAGGGCAAAAGTCTTGTTAATCTGTTATCGTCATTTTTCATATTTTTATAGATAAATTCTGAAAAATCCTTATACACCGGTAGTTTCAAGGTCCTTTGACTTTAAGAGTCATATTTTACAAACAATAGTAAACAAAATGATTGACGATTTATGGAAACCTTGTTATGCTAGGAATGTAAGGAATTTGTCGAATAATGACGAAGATAATATTATATTAAGAATAAGAACTTTTTGGGAGGAGAATGAAGATGAAATCTACAGGTATTGTACGTAAAGTTGACGAATTAGGACGCGTGGTGATTCCAATCGAGCTTCGCCGTACGTTAGGAATCGCAGAAAAAGACGCTTTGGAAATTTATGTTGACGATGAAAAAATTATCCTAAAAAAATATAAACCAAACATGACTTGCCAAGTAACAGGTGAAGTATCAGACGATAACCTTAAACTTGCTAATGGTAAATTAGTTCTTAGCCGTGAAGGTGCAGAGCAAATCATTAACGAAATCCAAAACCAACTTCAATCACAAAAATAAGTTTTATATAAAAAGGTTCTTGCACCGTTTGCAAGAACCTTTCTTTATTGTTCAATATGATACGCATCATAGATCGTCCGCTTTGGCACACCACGTTCGACCGCAGTACGTTTAATAGCCTCTTTTGACGTTAACCCTTCCTCTATGTAATGGATCACGTGCTCTTTTTCAGATAAAGAATTCCACCAAGCTTCTTCATTCAGTTCTTCTTCATCCTGATCATTTCCTTGTACGACGAGACAGAACTCACCACGGATTTGTTGTTCTGTCACCCAAGTCAGCGCGTATTCTAAATCTCCACGAATAAACTCTTCAAATTTCTTTGTCAGTTCTCTCGTAATGGCAATATTCCGGTTCCCCCACACTTCTTTCATCACAGTCAGCGTTTCTTTTAACCGATGGGGCGCTTCATAGAAAATAATTGTTTCTTGGCGTTTCTTCAATGCTTCCAGCTGTTTTTTCTTTTCCTTTTTTTGACGATCAAGAAAACCGTAAAAGAAAAATGGCTGTGGTGCGATTCCTGACGCAATGAGCGCCGTAAGTGCTGCGTTTGCACCAGGTAACGGAATGACATAGCCTCCGATGTTCGTAAAGTCTCGAACCACTTCGGCTCCTGGATCAGAGATCGTCGGTAAACCGGCATCGCTCACGAGTGCAATATTCTTTCCTTCTTTTAACCATTCGATTAACTTGTGACCACTGCTATCTTTGTTATGTTCATGATAACTCGTTAATGGGGTATCAATTTCATAGACATGACAAAGCTTTTTCGTTTGTCTCGTATCTTCTGCGGCAATATAGTCTACATCCTTTAACGTTTGTATCGCTCGAAACGTCATATCTTCTAAGTTTCCAATCGGGGTTGGTACGAGATAAAGAATACCCATTTCTGATTGACCATCAAAGCTTTTCTGTGTCTTTTTCATGTGCCGCCTCCTTTTTGATTCGCTTTTCTTCTATATACATGTCCTTTTTTCGACGTGTCCACGTTTTGAAACGATATTCCTGTTGCATGGCTTCTCTTTTGGTTGAAAAACATTCGTGATAATAAAGTTCCACCGGTCGTCTGGCTCTCGTATACTTTGCACCCTTCCCACTATTATGGGCAGTCAGCCTTTTTTGTAAATCATTTGTATACCCAGCGTACAAACTACCATCTGCACATTTCAATACATAGAAATAATGACTATGCTTCTCCATACAGTATCGTCCTGATTTCTTTTGTATACTCTTGGTCTTCTCCATAAACAAAAAGCGGCGGGAGAATTTTCAAATCCGGCTTTCCATCTTTCATGCCTTCCACTAAAATGGTATTCGCTTCTTTTCCTTGTTTCGGATATACAAATTGAATTCGTTTTGGCTCAATTCGGTATTTCTTCATCATTTCAACAATCTCAAGCAGCCGTCCAGGACGGTGAACCATTGCCAGTTTGCCTCCTTGCTTTAGCAAAGTGGAAGAAACACGAATGACATCTTCTAATGTACAATGAATCTCATGACGTGCGATCGCCAAATACTCATTTTCATTGATTTCATCCTTAGAAGGAGTCTTAAAATATGGCGGATTACAAGTAATCACGTCTACTTTGTGGTTTCCGTACCGTTTAGGCATATCATTTAAATCACCATGGATCAACTCAATCTGCTGCTCCAGTTGATTATGCGCCACACTTCTCTTTGCCATATCATATAGGCGTTCTTGAATTTCAACCCCTGTAATAGAGGCTTTAGATCTCGTCGAAAGCAGCAATGGAACGATGCCATTTCCCGTACAAAGATCAATAATCTCCCCTTTTTGAATCGGCACATACGCAAATTTTGCTAATAACACTGCATCCAATGAAAAGGCGAACACCGTTTTACTTTGAATAATTTTCATATCTTCTGCAAGCAAGTAGTCTAAACGTTCATCTTCTCTTAACGAAACCATGATGTATCCTTTCTTTTCCTGTGAAAAAGGCTCCCGATTCAGCGGAAGCCTTTTCTCATTTTTTATTTAAAAATGACAGACAGAACAAACAGTCTCCCTCTTTCCGAATGCTCCCATAATGTACATTACAAATATGGAAGCCCTCCTGATATAAACGAGCGAGGTTATCATGACCTTCTCCTATATCAGAATGACTTGGCTTCTGGCCAGAATCATGCTCTGCCTCAGACGATTTATCTCGATCGGATTGATCCAGACGTTCACGCAAGTGCTGATTCTCCATCTGCAGCTGATGATTTTCTTCAATCACTTCACCGATATGATTTTTCAAATCACCTAGCTGGCGATAAAGAGAACCGATTTGTTCTTCTAAATTAATCACCGTATCAAATAGTTCCTTTTTATCCAAGGTGGCACACCTCGTTACTCAGTTGTTTGTGCAGATACAACGCCTTCTTGTAATAATTCTTCCCAAGTATATTCTATCACTTTTTCTTGCCCGGTTAATTCAACTTGCAAAATTCGTTCTAAAATATTAAGCCCTACTACCTTTGCAGAGCCATTAGACGTCTGAATCGTTTCACCGATGTCCGGTAATTGTTCTTTTGCTGTTTCGTACTCATCATTCTCATATTTCAAGCAGCACATTAAACGGCCGCAAAGCCCTGAAATTTTGGTAGGGTTTAACGAGAGGTTTTGATCTTTTGCCATTTTAATGGACACAGGTTCAAAATCTCCTAAGAAAGTTGAACAGCAAAGCATACGTCCACACGGACCAATGCCGCCTAGCATTTTTGCCTCGTCTCTTACACCGATTTGACGAAGTTCAATTCTCGTCTTAAAAATAGATGCAAGATCCTTGACCAGCTCACGGAAATCTACTCTGCCATCCGCTGTAAAATAGAAGATGACCTTGTTGCGGTCGAATGTAAATTCGACATCAACCAGCTTCATTTCTAGGCCGTGTTCACTTACTTTCTGAAGACATGTGTCAAAGGCTGCCATCGCTGCTTCTTTGTTCTCCTCAACGATGAGCCGGTCTCGTTCGTCTGCGACGCGAATCACCTTACGCAAAGGGAGAACCACATCGTGTTCATCTACTTTTTTATTGGCGATGACCACTTGCCCGTACTCAACACCTCTGACTGTTTCTACAATGACACAACTATCATTTTCTATATGAAATCCATTAGGATCGAAATAATAGATTTTGCCCGCTTTTTTAAAGCGAACACCAATTACGTTGTACAAGCTTATCCCTCCTGCAACATCAACACCAATTGCTCCATTAGCCCTTGGGCATTCACGTTGGATTGAAGTCTCTTTTTCGCTTCTAATACAGCAAGGATCTGATTCGTCACCATCTGCTGTGTGGAATGCAGCGCGTGCTGCTTCATTGTCTGGAATAAGTCTTGATAAATGACTTTATCTTCATTTCCTATTTGAATCGACAATACATCACGATATATAAATAAAAGCATATCAAGACCAGTTTCTTGAAGGTCTTTCTCTTTGAAAAAAGGCATCCATTGATCTTGTATATAAAAAAATGCATGTTCTTTTCGCTGGTGTAAGACTTCATACAATTTTATCACTTTCGCTCTAGACTCTGCAAACTGATCATTTCGACTTAATTCGAGTGCTTCTGCTAAATTATTGGTTAAATTCGACAAAAGCCTTGCAAGATCCTGAGACACGCCTTCTTGTAAAAGCTGCTGCTCCAAAGATTGCGGCTGCAGCGGCTTAAAGCTAAGCATCTGACATCTTGAAATAATCGTATCCAGCATTTTATGCGATTGTTCAGTGATTAAAACTGCC
This sequence comes from Bacillus sp. FSL K6-3176, assembly GCF_038003325.1. Lineage (NCBI taxonomy): Bacteria > Bacillati > Bacillota > Bacilli > Caryophanales > Bacillaceae > Bacillus > Bacillus sp. FSL K6-3176. The sequence goes on along the minus strand of NZ_JBBOOX010000001.1, from coordinate 43,468 downwards.
ATCGTTTCCCGGTTGGGCTCCTCTAGGAACTTTAATAAACTGTTCGCAGCATTGACCGTCATTTTGTCCGCATGGAGAATGATATACATTTTCCGATGCGATTCTACGCCTGCTTTTGTAAATTCCTCCTGCAAAGCCTGCACTTGCGCCTTCTTAATTGATTGACCGTCAGGCTGCACTAGATGTAAATCTGGATGGTTGCCAGACTGAATTCTTTTGCAGTTTTGACAGGACTCACATGGTTTCACTCCTGCTTCCAAACAAAAAAAGCTCTTCGCTAAAAGCATCGCAGCATCTAGCTTTCCGGTCCCTTTTTTTCCTTCAAATAAGTAAGCATGAGCCAGTCGGTCTTTATCAATACTATTAAAAATCAGCCGCATGACGCGCGGCTGTAAATCATTCATGTCATCCCAGCTAATTGCCATGTTATCACTCTCTATGTGTAAAGGTTAATCAATAAACCTTTTATTTCTCCAATACGTTCAAGCAAATCAATCGAGGGTTTCTCCTGATTCATCATATCCTCTGTTAACTCAATCAGCTTTTCATCTAATGCTTTGACTAAAGCGAGTGTTCGCGTGTTGCCATAAATGTCAAAGCTCCTTGATGTCTCTATATTTAATCCATTATCGACTGTTTCTTTTACAAAGCGTTTCACAAGTCCTTTAAACCTAGCCAAATCTTTAAGGTTTCGTGACTTTGTCAGTTTCTTGCCGAAGACTTCGATATCGCTCAGCATGACTGTCAGCTGCTCTAAACGCATTTTACCACTTTGTGTCTCCATCGATGATTTAAACGATGCTGAAGTTTGGCTTCCTTTCATCGCTTGAAGTTCACGCTTTTCTAAAAGCAGCCGCATATCTTGATTAATTTTCACAGCAACCCATCCTTAAAATTGATGAAATTGTTCAACTGGCAGAATAAAGACGGTAGCTCCACCAACTTCAACCTCAACAGGGTATGGTACATATGAATCTGCATTTCCACCCATTGGTGATACAGGCGCGATCATTTGATCACGTTTACGGCAATTTTCCTTGATTAGCTGTAACGCTTTATCCACTCGGACATCATCGCAACCAATGATAAAAGTCGTATTACCAGACTTTAGAAATCCACCAGTCGAAGCTAATTTTGTCACGCCGAATTGATGTTCGGTCAATATTTTCAATAACTTGCTGCTATCTTGATCCTGTACAACGGCAACAATTAATTTCATTTGATTGGCCTCCTTCATTTTAGGCACAGGTGACATGCCGATGTCTTCCTCTATATTATAACAACGATTGGGAATGAGGTCATATTTGATTTTTCTTTAATGTGTCCTGAACCAGCTGAAACACTTCATTAAAGACATCCTGAACAGGCTGAGACGCATCTACTACACGGAATCGTTCTGGTGATTGCGCAATCACCTGCTCATATCCTTCTCTGACCATTTGATGAAAATTCAGTGTTTCCATGTCTAATCGATTTTTTTCTCTTCCTTGATTGGCATCAATTCGCTTTAGACCTTCCTCTGGTGTAATGGAAAAGTAAATGGTCATTTGCGGCATCGTGCCATTAATGGCAAAATCATTAATGGATTTGACTTCTTCAATCCCAAGCCCTCTCGCATAGCCCTGATAAGCAAGGGAGCTGTCTACAAAACGATCACATAAAACAGTTTCCCCCCGCTTCAATGCCGGTTCTACTTTCTCAGCCAAATGCTGTCTTCTAGCTGCTGCATAAAGCAATGCCTCTGTTTTTGCGTCCATTTTTGTATTTTTTTCATTTAAAATGACTTCACGAATTTGCTCTGCAATATCAATGCCTCCGGGCTCACGTGTCGCCATCACTGCATAGCCTTGACGTTCCATTTCTTCGTACACTTTTCGAATCACTGTCGTTTTTCCAGCACCCTCTGGCCCTTCAAACGTAATAAACATACCGCTCATAGTGTCTCCTCTTCTATATAAACATATAATTTTCTCTGGTGAATCACCTGACTTGCTTGCACATGAACTTGATGCCCAAGCAAACGGCTTAACGTCGCAACTTGATCTGATTCAATCGGTTCTCCTTTGATCATCAAAGGAATGCCAGGCGGATAGGGAATGACCGATTCTGCACTAATCCGGCCTGCTGCTTTTTCGAATGGAACAGCTTCTACATCTCGCTTTTGCTGATCGTCCTCTAAGAAGAGCGATCCCGTTTGAGGCTCTTTTTTTACAAGCAATGAATCACTTTGCTGAAGAGCCTGCTCTATAGCTGTAAAAGGAATGTCCTTTGTATGTCTTAGACCAAAAACGAGTAACACTTGATGTTCATCCGCAAGTTCTGGGTGAACCTCCACCGACTCAAGACACTTTTTTAGTTCATAGCCTGTCAGCCCTTTTGTTGAACGAATGACACATTTTAATGGATCCATAGGTAAAGAGTCAGACTCAACCACTTCGAGATTGGAGATCATATTGAACTGTGCTTTCAGATTTGCCAAGTCTCTCATGATTTCGTCCATTAACCCTTTTCCCTTCAACTCCTCCACATAAGCTCTCGCCACATCTAACGAAGCCATAATTGGATAGGAAGGTGAACTGCTTTGAAGCATCGTTAATAACGTCTTTATCCGCTTCATATCAATTCGGTCTCCTTGAAGATGAAGATAAGACCCCATCGTCATTGCCGGAAGGGTTTTATGTGCTGATTGTACCACCACGTCTGCTCCATAGGAAAGGGCAGATGGAGGAAAGGCACCGCCTAATACAAAATGAGCACCATGTGCCTCATCAACTAATACAATGATGCCAGCTTCATGACACATTTGAATGAGCCCTGATAAATCAGCTGCATGTCCGTAGTAGTTCGGATATGTCAAAACGATTGCCCGGCAGTTAGGATGTGTAGCCATAGCTTGTTTGACTGTTTCCTCCGTCACATGGGTTGGGACGTGCAAGTACGGATCACTCTCAGTTTCTAACATAATAGGCGTCGCTCCCGCAAGCTCAATCGCATGGAACACAGACTTATGACAATTTCGCTGAACGAAAATGCCCTCCCCAGCCTGACACGCAGACATCACCATTGCCAAATTGCCAACGGTTGTGCCATTCACAAGGAAAAAACTTTGTTTAGCTCCATATAACTTTGCCAATAAATCCTCTGCCTCTTGAATCACCCCAGTCGGATGGTGAAGATCATCTAGACCTTCAAGTTCTGTCACATCCAGCTGAAGAATAGATGCATAATAGGACCGTGCCTCATCAAAAAAGACATCTCCATTGTGATGTCCCGGAACGTGAAAAGAATAGGGCTTCTTTTCCGCATGTTGTGATAATGCTGTATATAAAGGTGTTTTCAAACAAATCGACCCTTTTCACTTAAACGATATCTTATATCTATTATAACGTTCAAACAAGTGAACTGAAAGATGGATTCTCATTCCTTTATTGGTTTATGATTCACCAGCTTCTGCTCTGCCTCATACATGCTGCTTTTTAATTGAGCTCGTTCTTGGCTCCCATGTTCTTTTACCTGCAACGTTTCCTGCAATGTTTCGGCCAATTGGCGCTGAACCTTTTTCAACGTATCTATAGGCGTTAAGGATGCATCTTCAAGAAGCTGTCCTTGCTGCTTCGATACCTGTTCATATGTTTGCTGGATACGCTGCTCAAGCGCTGAATTGGCTCGCTGCTGAATATGATTGAACGCAATCGACATTTGGTTGATCCATAAAGGAATTGATGCGGAAACAGTTGATTGAATATGATTGGCTAATGTATGGTTTGTATGCTGAATCATTCGAATTTGGGCATTACATTGCAGTGCAATTTGACGGCTCAACAGCAAATCATACTTCCGTTCTTTTAATCTCTCCATATATTCTTCTTCATCGACTTCCCGACTCATCAATTGCTCCTCTAATGTCCGATCATGTGACTGTGTTGATTCTGTTAGGGCATGTCGCTCTAACAGCGTCAATTTTGCTTCAACTGCTGCAACCTGTAACGTCATCTCTTGAAAGTATGATTGATTTTCTTCAAATAAACGCTCCAATAACTTATGGTCCGAAATTAACACGCCTCTGGCGTAACGAAGCCTTGCTGACAATCTCTCTATCTGTGCTTCTGCTTGTTTAAAACGAGATATGATCTCCTGAGTAGAACGCTTTTCTCGCTGAAATAACCTTAAAAAAAAGCCTCGCTTCTTTGGCAATAAATCCTCTGGCTCCACTAAATGCAGTTGCTGCAAAAAAGCTTCTAGAACGTCTCCGATTTGATCAATATCTTTTTTCTCCACATATTGCATCATTTGTTTTGATTGTTCTAACAATCGTTCCTGCACACGTGTGCCATAGAAAAGCAGTTTTTGTAGATGGTCAGGGATCTTCTCAGCTCGCTGTAGCGCCTCCTGCTTTTCCTCATCAGATAAGGTATCAAACACCCGAAACGGAAGATCTGTAGTAGATGGGGCTGGTGGTATGACTTGATCTTCTGGTTTCATCGAGTTTGACTCCTTTCATGTCTATTTTTTAATCATTTTATCGGCCACTTCAAGTTCAATATGAAGTGCTTCTATATCTCTTCCTAAAACTTGCTGTAAATCAATCGTTAATTGCTTTTGCAGTTCAGTCAGCGTGACTCGAGTTTGGCTTAATGTCATTTCAAGCTCATGGCTACGATTGGGCTGATTATACAGCAGTGCATATTTCTCAGTTAATTCAACAACAGAATCCAAACTCTCAAAATAAAACCGCTGTGCATCATAAAACCGGTTCGGTTCCTTTTTTGTTATCGTATAGATGCGTCGTGCAAGCCGAAGAATTTCATAATTATGCTTGATCGTCTGTACGTTCTTCACAGCAAATAAAGCTTTCTTCAAACGAACCAGCTTTTGCCCGGCTTCTTTTAAATGCTGTTTAATATATACATAATCACTGCGAGACAGTCCGTGTTTCTTCAAAAACAACTGGAAGGCAGCCCATCGGCTTCCTGCAAACATCACACCCCACCCAATCATCGCATACAGTATCGACAATCCAACATGATGATGGAAAACACCAATACTGACGGTTAAAATCACCAGCGAAAAAAGAGTAGAGAGAACGGCCCATACAAATGTGTAAAAAATTGATTTCATGTTCATCGACTCCTATGAATAATCAGGCTCTCTGTTTATCTTATTATTTATTACGGTTGATGTCCAAACTAAGTTCCAAAAAACAGGCCCAATCCCCGATTGCCCATAAAAAAAGACCATCTAATGGTCTATGAATACAAAGGCGGCGTATGAAGATTTTTAAGCTTTCTTACATAATCAGCATAACTAGGATCCGAGGTTGATGTAGAAATTAACTTCCGTTCACAATCTCGGCATAAAAACTGATGATATAAATAAATTCCCTTTGTTTTTTTCTCTTCACAAATCAAACAAATTGCTTCTCGCTCTTTTTTGCTCATTGTGACACCTCCACTTATAGCTTCAGTATGCCCTAGCGCTTTCAATTGTATACAAAATTAAGAATGTTTTAGATGATAGTTTAGTATATGTATCCATGCCAGATCGAGTGTTTGTTCCTTTTTTAAAATACAAAAAAGACCAGTTCCGACTGGAACTGATCCTTTGAAAAGCTTGGCGGCGTCCTACTCTCACAGGGGGAAACCCCCAACTACCATCGGCGCTGAAGAGCTTAACTTCCGTGTTCGGTATGGGAACGGGTGTGACCTCTTCGCTATCGCCACCAAACCTGATGGAGAGAATGTTCTCTCAAAACTAGATAACAATGTTCATTTTTCACATTAGAATATAGGTTAAGTCCTCGATCTATTAGTATCTGTCAGCTCCACGTGTCACCACGCTTCCACCTCAGACCTATCAACCTGATCATCTTTCAGGGATCTTACTTCCTTGCGGAATGGGAAATCTCATCTTGAGGGGGGCTTCATGCTTAGATGCTTTCAGCACTTATCCCGTCCGCACATAGCTACCCAGCGATGCCCTTGGCAGAACAACTGGTACACCAGCGGTGCGTCCATCCCGGTCCTCTCGTACTAAGGACAGCTCCTCTCAAATTTCCTGCGCCCGCGACGGATAGGGACCGAACTGTCTCACGACGTTCTGAACCCAGCTCGCGTACCGCTTTAATGGGCGAACAGCCCAACCCTTGGGACCGACTACAGCCCCAGGATGCGATGAGCCGACATCGAGGTGCCAAACCTCCCCGTCGATGTGGACTCTTGGGGGAGATAAGCCTGTTATCCCCGGGGTAGCTTTTATCCGTTGAGCGATGGCCCTTCCATGCGGAACCACCGGATCACTAAGCCCGACTTTCGTCCCTGCTCGACTTGTAGGTCTCGCAGTCAAGCTCCCTTGTGCCTTTACACTCTGCGAATGATTTCCAACCATTCTGAGGGAACCTTTGGGCGCCTCCGTTACATTTTAGGAGGCGACCGCCCCAGTCAAACTGCCCACCTGACACTGTCTCCCTGCCCGATAAGGGCAGCGGGTTAGAAGGTCAATACAGCCAGGGTAGTATCCCACCGATGCCTCCACCGAAGCTAGCGCTCCGGTTTCCAAGGCTCCTACCTATCCTGTACAAGCTGTACCAACATTCAATATCAGGCTGCAGTAAAGCTCCACGGGGTCTTTCCGTCCTGTCGCGGGTAACCTGCATCTTCACAGGTACTATAATTTCACCGAGTCTCTCGTTGAGACAGTGCCCAGATCGTTGCGCCTTTCGTGCGGGTCGGAACTTACCCGACAAGGAATTTCGCTACCTTAGGACCGTTATAGTTACGGCCGCCGTTTACTGGGGCTTCAATTCGCACCTTCGCTTACGCTAAGCGCTCCTCTTAACCTTCCAGCACCGGGCAGGCGTCAGCCCCTATACTTCGCCTTACGGCTTCGCAGAGACCTGTGTTTTTGCTAAACAGTCGCCTGGGCCTATTCACTGCGGCTTCTCGGGGCTTTAACACCCTAAGAAGCACCCCTTCTCCCGAAGTTACGGGGTCATTTTGCCGAGTTCCTTAACGAGAGTTCTCTCGATCACCTTAGGATTCTCTCCTCGCCTACCTGTGTCGGTTTGCGGTACGGGCACCTCTCACCTCGCTAGAGGCTTTTCTTGGCAGTGTGGAATCAGGAACTTCGCTACTAAATTTCGCTCGCCATCACAGCTCAGCCTTCACGGGAAACGGATTTGCCTATTTCCCAGCCTAACTGCTTGGACGCGGATATCCAATACCGCGCTTACCCTATCCTCCTGCGTCCCCCCATTGCTCAAATGGTGAGGAGGTGGTACAGGAATATCAACCTGTTGTCCATCGCCTACGCCTTTCGGCCTCGGCTTAGGTCCCGACTAACCCTGAGCGGACGAGCCTTCCTCAGGAAACCTTAGGCATTCGGTGGACGGGATTCTCACCCGTCTTTCGCTACTCATACCGGCATTCTCACTTCTAAGCGCTCCACCAGTCCTTCCGGTCTGACTTCACTGCACTTAGAACGCTCTCCTACCACTGTTCGTAAGAACAGTCCGCAGCTTCGGTGATACGTTTAGCCCCGGTACATTTTCGGCGCAGAGTCACTCGACCAGTGAGCTATTACGCACTCTTTAAATGGTGGCTGCTTCTAAGCCAACATCCTGGTTGTCTAAGCAACTCCACATCCTTTTCCACTTAACGTATACTTTGGGACCTTAGCTGGCGGTCTGGGCTGTTTCCCTTTCGACTACGGATCTTATCACTCGCAGTCTGACTCCCAAGGATAAGTCATCGGCATTCGGAGTTTGACTGAATTCGGTAACCCGGTAGGGGCCCCTAGTCCAATCAGTGCTCTACCTCCGAGACTCTTACCTTGAGGCTAGCCCTAAAGCTATTTCGGAGAGAACCAGCTATCTCCAGGTTCGATTGGCATTTCACCCCTACCCACACCTCATCCCCGCACTTTTCAACGTGCGTGGGTTCGGGCCTCCATTCAGTGTTACCTGAACTTCACCCTGGACATGGGTAGATCACCTGGTTTCGGGTCTACGACCACGTACTCATGCGCCCTATTCAGACTCGCTTTCGCTGCGGCTCCGCATCTTCTGCTTAACCTTGCACGGGATCGTAACTCGCCGGTTCATTCTACAAAAGGCACGCCATCACCCGTTAACGGGCTCTGACTACTTGTAGGCACACGGTTTCAGGATCTATTTCACTCCCCTTCCGGGGTGCTTTTCACCTTTCCCTCACGGTACTGGTTCACTATCGGTCACTAGGGAGTATTTAGCCTTGGGAGATGGTCCTCCCGGATTCCGACGGAATTTCACGTGTTCCGCCGTACTCAGGATCCACTCTGGAGAGAACAACATTTCAGTTACAGGGCTGTTACCTTCTTTGGCGGGCCTTTCCAGACCTCTTCGCTTATATCGTTCCTTTGTAACTCCGTATAGAGTGTCCTACAACCCCAAGAGGCAAGCCTCTTGGTTTGGGCTGTTCCCGTTTCGCTCGCCGCTACTCAGGGAATCGCATTTGCTTTCTCTTCCTCCGGGTACTTAGATGTTTCAGTTCCCCGGGTATGCCTTCTCATACTCTATGTATTCAAGTATGGATACTACTCCATTACGAGCAGTGGGTTTCCCCATTCGGAAATCTCCGGATCAAAGCTTGCTTACAGCTCCCCGAAGCATATCGGTGTTCGTCCCGTCCTTCATCGGCTCCTAGTGCCAAGGCATCCACCGTGCGCCCTTTCTAACTTAACCATTTCTTACTTTAGAAAGAATCACTATGTGTGATGAACTTTGCATTGCATTCAATGTGAATGTATTACTTATTGTTATCTAGTTTTCAAAGAACACGTTGGTGGAGCCTAGCGGGATCGAACCGCTGACCTCCTGCGTGCAAGGCAGGCGCTCTCCCAGCTGAGCTAAGGCCCCGATTTAATAGAAGATGGTGGGCCTGAGTGGACTCGAACCACCGACCTCACGCTTATCAGGCGTGCGCTCTAACCAGCTGAGCTACAGGCCCATCTTTCATATCGAAGATATGATGTTGTAGGATCTTTTGCAAGTTCCTTCAAAACTAAACAAGACGAAAACATACGCTGCTCCATATATCCTTAGAAAGGAGGTGATCCAGCCGCACCTTCCGATACGGCTACCTTGTTACGACTTCACCCCAATCATCTGCCCCACCTTCGGCGGCTGGCTCCATAAAGGTTACCTCACCGACTTCGGGTGTTGCAAACTCTCGTGGTGTGACGGGCGGTGTGTACAAGGCCCGGGAACGTATTCACCGCGGCATGCTGATCCGCGATTACTAGCGATTCCAGCTTCACGCAGTCGAGTTGCAGACTGCGATCCGAACTGAGAACAGATTTGTGGGATTGGCTAAACCTTGCGGTCTCGCAGCCCTTTGTTCTGTCCATTGTAGCACGTGTGTAGCCCAGGTCATAAGGGGCATGATGATTTGACGTCATCCCCACCTTCCTCCGGTTTGTCACCGGCAGTCACCTTAGAGTGCCCAACTGAATGCTGGCAACTAAGATCAAGGGTTGCGCTCGTTGCGGGACTTAACCCAACATCTCACGACACGAGCTGACGACAACCATGCACCACCTGTCACTCTGTCCCCGAAGGGAAAGCCCTATCTCTAGGGTTGTCAGAGGATGTCAAGACCTGGTAAGGTTCTTCGCGTTGCTTCGAATTAAACCACATGCTCCACCGCTTGTGCGGGCCCCCGTCAATTCCTTTGAGTTTCAGTCTTGCGACCGTACTCCCCAGGCGGAGTGCTTAATGCGTTAGCTGCAGCACTAAGGGGCGGAAACCCCCTAACACTTAGCACTCATCGTTTACGGCGTGGACTACCAGGGTATCTAATCCTGTTCGCTCCCCACGCTTTCGCTCCTCAGCGTCAGTTACAGACCAGAGAGTCGCCTTCGCCACTGGTGTTCCTCCACATCTCTACGCATTTCACCGCTACACGTGGAATTCCACTCTCCTCTTCTGCACTCAAGTTTCCCAGTTTCCAATGACCCTCCCCGGTTGAGCCGGGGGCTTTCACATCAGACTTAAGAAACCGCCTGCGAGCCCTTTACGCCCAATAATTCCGGACAACGCTTGCCACCTACGTATTACCGCGGCTGCTGGCACGTAGTTAGCCGTGGCTTTCTGGTTAGGTACCGTCAAGGTGCAAGCAGTTACTCTTGCACTTGTTCTTCCCTAACAACAGAGCTTTACGATCCGAAAACCTTCATCACTCACGCGGCGTTGCTCCGTCAGACTTTCGTCCATTGCGGAAGATTCCCTACTGCTGCCTCCCGTAGGAGTCTGGGCCGTGTCTCAGTCCCAGTGTGGCCGATCACCCTCTCAGGTCGGCTACGCATCGTCGCCTTGGTGAGCCGTTACCTCACCAACTAGCTAATGCGCCGCGGGTCCATCTGTAAGTGACAGCCGAAACCGTCTTTCATCCTTGAACCATGCGGTTCAAGGAACTATCCGGTATTAGCTCCGGTTTCCCGGAGTTATCCCAGTCTTACAGGCAGGTTACCCACGTGTTACTCACCCGTCCGCCGCTAACATCCGGGAGCAAGCTCCCTTCTGTCCGCTCGACTTGCATGTATTAGGCACGCCGCCAGCGTTCGTCCTGAGCCAGGATCAAACTCTCCGAAAAAGTTCAAAACCGAAGTTTTGTTTTTCGCCAGTTTGACTGACTACCTATGATGTATCATAGGATTTTTTTATAAAAACTCGAATTAACAGGTACGTTTTGTCTTGTTTAGTTTTCAAAGAACTTGTTTACCGCTTCAGAAGCGACTAGAACATCTTATCACGTCCAAGTTGTTAGTGTCAACAACTTTTTTGTTATTATGTTTTTTCGTTTCTTCGTCATCAGCGACGTATATTAATTTACCACCATATATAATCAAAGTCAACAATATTTTGCATTAAATAATAAACTTTTCAATTACGACTAAAGCTGCTACACCTGGAATGCCCAACAAACCACTAATTCCACTCGTTACAGGGTTAATGGAAACATGAAGCCCTAAACTCTCACCGAATAAATTGAGACAAAATAAAAAAAGAGCACCTGCGACAAACTTAACTCCAATAAGCCCTAACCATTTGAATGGATTCGCTTGAACACCCGACATAAACAACAATAAAACAGCTAACAAAATTGAACCAATCACAATAACAGGTTCCATAATCCTCTCATCTCCTCTTCATATGAATAGTACAAGCATATGAGAGGATTATGGAAAATAGACCTGCTATCTCCAGTTGTTTAAACGTAAATTTCTCTTTTTCGCTTCTCTCAGATAGAAAAAGTACTTCGCTTGAGCAAGCTTTAATTCGAATAGAATGTCCGGTGAAGGCTCAACGCTATTTGCGACAAGCTTTTTTTGTCTGTTCCATTCTTCCTTTTGCTTAAAAAGCTGTTGAATTAATATCTCATCGAATTCTTTTCGAATTGATTTTCTGCGAAGAAAACCCATGTACCGTACTTCTCCTTCCTACATCTCACGTCTGCCTTCTAGAGCCTTAGAAAGTGTGACTTCATCCGCATACTCTAAATCTCCACCTACTGGGAGTCCGTGAGCAATGCGAGAGAGTTTAATTCCTGATGGTTTCAACAATCTAGAGATATACATGGCTGTCGCTTCTCCCTCAATGTTTGGGTTGGTTGCAAGAATGACCTCTGTGACTTGATCGTCTTGCAATCTTTTTAATAGGTCAGGAATTTTAATATCCTCTGGTCCAATTCCGTCCATTGGTGAAATAGCACCATGAAGCACATGATATAAGCCGTTGTATTCTTTCATTTTTTCCATTGCGATCACATCTTTTGGATCCTGCACGACACAGATCACAGATTGATCTCTTCTTGTATCTTCACAAATATAGCAAGGATCCTGATCGGTGATATGTCCGCAAACAGAACAATAAGTTAAATTACGCTTTGCATTAACAAGTGCCTTCGCAAAATCCAGCACGACATCTTCTTGCATACTAAGAACAAAAAAAGCCAGACGGACCGCAGTTTTAGGTCCGATTCCTGGCAATTTCATAAAGCTATCAATCAGCTTTGATATTGGTTCAGGATATTGCATCTTCAGTTATTCCTCCTAGAATAAACCTGGCATGTTCATTCCTTTTGTGAATTGACCCATTGTTTCATTCGTTAGTTCATCAACTTTTTTCAATGCATCATTTGTTGCTGCAAGTACAAGGTCTTGAAGCATATCGATGTCTTCAGGATCAACAACTTCTTCATTAATCGCCACATCAACGACTTCTTTTTGTCCATTTACTTTTACAGTGACCATGCCGCCACCTGCCGTACCTTCAAGGACTTTTTCTGCAAGCTCTTCTTGAGCCTTAGCCATATCCTTCTGCATTTTTTGCATTTGTTTCATCATTTTTTGCATATTTCCCATTCCACCGCGCATATGAACACCACTCTCTTTCAAATTGTTAATCTTTAATTTCAATTAAATCGGTTCCTACTAACTTCTTTGCTTCCGCAATTAATGGATCTTCTTCAGCAGAAGCTGCCTGACCATCTGCTTGTTCTTCAGGCTGATGATCTCTTAAAAATTCTTCTCTTATTTTACCCCATTGAGCGTCAGGAACGCCAACTAATTCCACTCTTTTTCCTAGCATAGATTCTAGCAGTTGCTCAAGATTGGTTCGAACACCACTTTTATCTTCGGCCACCATCTTACAATGTATTTCAAATTTGAATTTTAAAACAAAGGCATGAGTTGCCGCCGCAACTGGTTCACTATCTGTTAATAGCGCAGCGTGAGATACCTTATTTTGCTGTTTTAATTGGGCAAGAAGCTCTCCCCATTTGCCTTTTATTTTTTCTAGTTCCGGTCGCTTCGCTTCTTTTAAAATCTCATGAATTCGACCGACAGGTGCACGATAGCCATTTTTATTACTCGTTTGAGGTCGAGGTGCTTCCGTTTTTACTTGAGGACTCTGAGACTGAGGCATTGGAACACCCTCAGCTTTTAGCCTAGATAGCTCCTGTTCCAGCCTGTCTATTTTATTCGTTAACGCTGTTAGGTCGGAATCAGCCGGAGATGATACAGCACCAGCCGTTGCCTGACAGAGCTTAACCACAGCTACTTCAAAGAAAATTCTAGGATGGTTTGTCCATTTCATTTCCTGATGGCTTTTATTCAGCACTTCAATCGTTTCATAAAGAAACTGAGGTGCCACACGTTCTGAAAGAGCCACAAACTTATCGTCGACTTTGACTTTTTCAAGGACACCTTCAAGATCCGGTGCTGTTTTGTAAAGAAGCATATCTCTAAAGTAGAAGATCATATCCTCTATTAATTTTGCGGCATCTTTCCCCTGTTGAAGCAATTCATTTAACGTATCCAGCGCTATCGCAATATTTTGCTCAAAAATGGCTTCAGCAAGCTGACTAATGAAATGCTGAGATACAGCACCTGTAATGAGCAGTGCATCATCAATTGTGAGCTGTTCACCACTAAATGAGATCGCTTGGTCAAGGAGACTGAGTGCGTCACGCATGCCTCCATCTGCCGCACTAGCAATAATCTCGAGTGAACCCTCTTGTATATTTAGGCTTTCTGCATCTACAATTTTCTCCATTCGTCCAACAATATCTTTTGTCGTGATCCGTTTAAAATCAAATCTCTGACATCTTGATATGATGGTAAGAGGAATCTTATGAGGCTCTGTGGTAGCCAAAATAAAGATACAATGAGCAGGTGGTTCCTCTAGCGTTTTAAGAAGTGCATTAAATGCCCCGATAGAGAGCATATGTACCTCATCTATAATATAAACCTTATATGTAACCGCTGAAGGAGCAAATTTCACTTTATCACGTATATCCCGAATTTCATCTACCCCGTTATTTGAGGCAGCATCTATTTCAATCACGTCTGAAATCGAACCGGTCGTAATCCCTCTACAGGCATCACACTCATTACACGGCTCACTAACAGGTGACTTTTCACAGTTCACTGCTTTCGCAAAAATCTTGGCAGCACTTGTTTTACCTGTTCCTCTAGGACCTGAAAATAAGTAAGCATGAGAAAACTTTTTCTGCAAAAGGGCATTTTGCAACGTTTTTGTGATGTGTTCTTGTCCAACAACATCCTCAAAAACTTGAGGTCTGAACACTCGGTATAAAGCTTGATAACTCACAAATACGCCCTCCTCCATTTATCATCATGTTCATTATACATGATGCAACGATCAATTCAAAAGTACACCTTTATTTTCTAATAAACGAAAAAGGGCATTTCCTTTAAAAACTTTTTACTTTTCTTGATTAAAAAACGTGTTTTCCTGCTTTCTGAAAATGTCTGTCAGATCAACAAGAACATTTGTTCCCTTTATGAATTGCTTCAAAAATACCTCACCCGAAAATGGCTTTTTTACTATTTGTATAAACAAAACAACTGATATATTCTTTCAATAGCAACAAAAAACTCACCTAGATAAACTAGATGAGTTACATTTAATATTGATTTACCGTGCACCTTCTGTCGATTCGCTACCCCAAGCGTTACTTAAACAGTTAGCTCGGCCCAGGCAACCCTGCGGCACATGAGAGGTTTCACTTAATGCTGCTTCCTTCCGGACCTGACATGGTTCATGAATTCCCATTGCGCAGGACCCAGACGTCAACACCACTTATTTAAGGCAGACCTTGAAGTAAACGAACCTTGAGAAGGGATTCGGCCTCGCTAGAGCGGATTGCGAGTACAGGGCACCGCTACCTCCCCGCTTAGCACGGCAAAATGAATATTAAATTGTTGGTGACGCAGACATAAGTATACCTTCTAAGTGATAAAATTGCAAACGACATCCATTCATTTACTTTTCGCCTGCTTCTTCCGCTGACGGAGGTCTCGAAAGAACTGACTTAACAGCTCACCACACTCATTTTCAAGCACACCACCAATGACTTCAGACTGATGATTGAACCGCTCATCGTCCAATAAATTCATTAAAGTACCAGCACATCCACCTTTAGGATCATAGGCACCAAAAACGACCTTTTTCACTCTTGAAAGTACAATAGCGCCTGCACACATTGGGCACGGTTCGAGTGTAACATAAAGTACAGCATCTTCTAAACGCCAGCTACCAGTCATTTTACACGCTTCATCAATAGCAAGTAATTCCGCATGAGCAATTGATCGCTGTTCACTTTCCCTTAAATTGTGAGCACGGCTTACAATTTGATCATCAACAACGATGACGGCACCGATTGGAACTTCTCCTATTTGTTTTGCTTTCAAAGCTTCAGAAATAGCTTCTTGCATAAACTGTTCATCTTTCGTCATAGCACGGCTCTCTTTTCATGTTTTTTTAAAGGATATTGAGGTTAACATATTATCACAATCTTTTAAAGGGGGTCTTGATTTGCCAAAACAACAAAAGGCACTGCTTATTATTGACATGATCAATAATTTTGATTTCGAAATGGGACATGTGCTCGCTGAAAAAACAGAGCAAATGACCAATAAAATTTTAGCCCTTAAACAACACGCTTTCAAGAAAAATTGGCCAATTATCTATATCAACGACCACTATGGACTCTGGAAGGCTGATATCAAAGCTGTTATGGAAACATGCAAAAACGAAAGAAGTGCCCCTATTTTAGAGCAAATGGCACCATCTAAAGATGATTACTTCTTAATTAAACCTAAGCACTCTGCCTTTTACGGAACAGCACTAGAGACACTCCTAAATGAATTAGGTGTGCAAGATCTTATTTTAACTGGAATTGCCGGAAACATCTGTGTCCTGTTCACTGCAAATGACGCTTACATGCGAGAGTACAACCTTACTGTACCTAAAGATTGTATTGCTTCAAATGATGATAGGGACAACGAGTACGCTTTAACGATGATGGAGAACGTTCTTCTTGCCAAAATCACAACAACTAAAGAGATCACGGATGAAAATCAAACATGATTTATCCATCACCCTCATAAATTGTTAGCAATAACAAAGGGGGCGTTGACCATTCAAATTTATGTTGTCAAAAGAGGAGATACATTAAATGAAATTGCCATGCGTTTTAAAACAACGGCAAATGAAATCATTCGGACCAACGACATCGAAACACCAAATCAACTAGTCGTTGGACAAACAATTGTCATCCCTATTAGAGGTCAATTTTATGAGGTCAAACAAAATGATACACTTTATCAAATTGGAAGAAGATTTCAAATTCCGGTAGAAGAATTGGCACGTGTGAATCGGATTCGGCCTGAAGCCATATTGCCTATTCGTTTTTTGCTTTATATTCCACAAAGACCGAAAAGAAATATTAATTCTAATGCTTATATAGAACCTCGCGGAAACCAAGTCAGCGAAAATTTAAAGCAAGCAGCCAGAGAGGCATCTCCATACTTAACACATCTCGGTGCCTTTAGTTTTCAAGCACAAAGAGACGGCACACTTCGCGAGCCACCTTTAGATCAATTACCTCAGATTGCCGCTCAAAGCAGAACGGTTTTAACCATGGTAGTCACAAATCTAGAGAATGATAAATTTAGTGATGAACTCGGGCGAATTCTTTTAACAAATCAAGCTGTCAAAACGACATTATTAAATGAAATCGTCCGCGTTGCTCAAAAGTATCAATTAAAAGAAATCCATTTTGACTTTGAATATTTACGCCCTGTTGATAAAGAAGCTTACCTTCAATTTTTAAGAGAGGCAACAACTCGTTTTCATCAACAGGGTTGGACTATTTCTGTGGCACTCGCTCCTAAAACAAGCAGTGAACAGAAAGGAAAGTGGTATGAGGCGCATGACTATGAAGCAATTGGTAAGATTGTTGATCATGTTGTACTGATGACTTATGAGTGGGGCTACAGCGGCGGGCCTGCACAAGCCGTCTCTCCGATCGGCCCTGTCCGCCAAGTCATTGAATATGCACTGACTGTCATACCTGCCAATAAAATTGTGATGGGGCAGAATTTATATGGTTATGATTGGACGCTTCCTTATGTTCAAGGAGGCCCTATCGCCAAAGCCGTCAGCCCTCAACAAGCGATCGCCATTGCTAGAGAGAATAATGTATCCATTCTATATGACGAAACAGCACAAGCACCTTATTTCCGTTATACAGATGCTAACAACAAAGAACACGAGGTTTGGTTTGAAGACGCAAGATCCATTCAAGCCAAATTTAATCTCATTAAAGAGTTAAACCTAAATGGAATTGCTTACTGGAAATTAGGTCTATCCTTCCCACAAAACTGGTTGTTGTTATCAGATCAATTTAATATTGAAAAAAGAACGACATCGTAATTCATTCGCTCTATCTCTCAGAAGGGGTATGGTACAATATACATTGGTTTGACAACTTTATAGATAGAGGAGAACGCCTATGTATCCTGCCCCTTTTATTGCAGTGGAAGGCCCAATTGGAGCCGGAAAAACAACCTTGGCTACAATGCTTTCAAAGGAATTTCAATTTCCTTTAGTAAAAGAAATTGTAGAAGAAAATCCATTCTTAGATAAATTTTATGAAGATATGGAACAATGGAGCTTTCAGCTTGAGATGTTTTTTCTATGTAATCGGTTTAAACAGTTAGAATCTATTGAAGAGAACTATGTCAAAAAACAGCAGCCGATTGTCACTGATTATCATGTCTATAAAAATATGATATTTGCAGAAAGAACCTTATCCAAAAAGCATATGGATAAATACAGAAAGATCTATCACTTGCTGACAGATGATCTTCCTAAACCAAATGCCATGATCTATATAAAAGCCAGCCTTCCCACCTTACTTGATAGAATAAAGATGAGAGGCCGATCTTTTGAAGAAGACATTGATCCAGCTTATTTAAAAACCCTGATTGAAGATTATGAGTTGGCCATCGAGCATTTAAAACAAACTGACCCAGGGCTTCCTATCATTACAATTGAAGGCGATCATACAGACTTCGTTTCCTCACAGCAAGATTACCAGCAAATTGTACAGAACATAAAGGAGCAAGTACTATGAAAAATATTGAAATACCAAAGGATGCTGTCATTACAATTGCAGGTACAGTTGGTGTCGGAAAATCGACCATGACGAAAACAATAGCGGACAAGCTAGGGTTTCAAACTTCTCTCGAAAAAGTAGATGATAATCCATACTTAGAGCCTTTTTATTCAGATTTCCAAAGATGGAGCTTTCATTTACAGGTCTATTTTCTAGCTGAACGTTTTAAGGAACAGAAACGAATCTTCGAGTCTGGTGGAGGTTATGTACAAGATCGGTCAATTTATGAGGACACTGGTATTTTTGCTAAAATGCACGCAGACAAAGGTACCATGTCAGAGGTAGACTATGAAACGTATACAAGTCTATTTGAGGCGATGGTGATGACACCTTACTTCCCTCACCCAGATGTCCTCATTTACTTACATGGGGATTTAGATCATATATTACATCGTATTGAAGAGCGCGGGAGAGAGATGGAAACTCAAACCGATCGAGCATATTGGGAAGAAATGTACACTCGATATACGGAATGGATTGAACAATTTGATCTGTGCCCTGTGATTAAAATTAATATTGAAGATTACGACTTACTTCATGATGAAAGCTCACTTGATCCAATTCTTCATGAAATTGCTTCTGTTATTCAAAAAAATCGCTCTAACACAAAATAAAAAAAACCGCTGCATTTCTCGAATGCAGCGGTTTGACAATTTCCAATTTTTATGCGTTTCAATTCAACTAAGGTAAAATCAATATGGCGGAGGAAGAGGGATTCGAACCCCCGCGGGCTTTGACACCCCTGTCGGTTTTCAAGACCGATCCCTTCAGCCGGACTTGGGTATTCCTCCGTATCGACAAGAATTAATATATCATATCATCTTATTTTAAGTCAACATCTTTTCGAAAAAAATTTCAACATTTGATTTTGGTATGATGTTTAGCCTATAAAAAGCTAAAATGAACTTTATTTTAGCCTTTTGTCTTCTTTTCAGCGTAATAGAAAACCTTTGAAGTCTAGGAAGGACGAGTACTGGCGCGGAGCGAATTTGGCATTCGTGAGCACCAGCACGCAGGACTGACAAAGAATGCGAGGGTTTGTCTACACGCTGAAGCAGCCGATTATCGGCTGCTCTTCATCTATTACGTATCCTGTCTAATTTCTTCTATAAAAAGATTCATCTCTTCTTTAAAATCATTTAATGACTCAATAATCTTTGTAAAGTCTGTCACTTGTTTAGCTTGTTCGTTTGTTGAACTGCTGATTTGTGAGATATTTTCAGATAAAGTGCCAATGCTGTCTTGGATTTCTTTTAAAAATGCATTAATGGTTTCAGCTGCTTCCTTTGATCCATCTGATAACTTTCGTACCTCGTCTGCAACAACAGCAAAGCCTTTTCCATTTTCACCTGCTCTTGCCGCTTCAATTGCAGCATTGAGTCCTAACAGGTTTGTTTGTCTCGCAATACCGCCAATGGTTTTGACGACTTCTTCAATGTTTGCGGATTTCTCTTCTGCTCTTCCGGCCTGCTCACTAATTTCTAAGCTTGTCGCAGCCAGTTCTTGAGAATGAGCAGCAATTTGCTCAATTCCACCTTGTAACTCTTTCGCTACTTTATTGATATGTTCCATATAGCCGCTTAATTTCTTCTCACGATGATGTGAAAAAGCCACTAAAAAAGAGCCAATCACTTTTCTATCTTCATCAAAAATCGGATAACCTTTTACAGCAATTTCATAACCATATAAAGACTCTGGCAAATGCCCATCATATTCTTGTCCTCTTAATGTCGTCGCCACGTTTTGGTCCTCTGGGTTTAAAGCGTCCCCTACTTTAATGCCAAAATCTACTGTGGTCGATGGATAATAGCAAAGTACCTTTTCTGTATCAGTGATGCCGAAAAGGACACTTTCATCTAGAACTTTTCTGAGTAATTGAGCCATTTCAACATAATAGTCAAGCCTATTCAAGGTTATTCCTTCTTTCCTAGATGCTTTTAGTTCTTTTATCGGCTTATTTTAGAAAAGCTGTAGAAGTTTAGGTAAAAAGAATAAGATGCCATGACGGCATCTTATTTTATCACTTCTTTATTTCCCATATAAGGACGTAACACCTCAGGAATGATCACTGTTCCATCCTCTTGTTGATAGTTTTCTAAAATGGCTGCAACAGTTCTTCCTACTGCTAAACCAGATCCATTTAATGTATGGACGTGTTCTGGCTTGGCTTTAGGCTCAGGGCGGAAACGAATGTTTGCTCGTCTCGCTTGGAACGCTTCAAAGTTACTGCAAGAAGAAATTTCACGATACGTATTTTGGCTTGGAATCCATACTTCGATATCATATTTCTTCGCAGCCGTAAAGCCTAAATCTCCTGTACACATACTCATGACACGGTATGGCAGGTTCAATAATTGAAGAACTTTTTCTGCTTGGTTTGTTAGTTTCTCTAATTCTTCATAAGAATCTTCTGGTCTGACAAATTTCACAAGCTCTACTTTGTTAAATTGGTGCTGACGGATGAGTCCGCGCGTATCTCTGCCGGCAGAACCAGCTTCTGATCTAAAGCAAGCACTAAACGCTGCATAATTGATTGGCAGCTGCTCTCCTTCAAGAATTTCGTCACGGTGCATATTCGTAATTGGCACTTCAGCCGTTGGAATGAGGAAATAATCTTCTTCTCGAATTTTAAAAGCATCCTCTTCAAACTTTGGAAGCTGTCCGGTTCCTGTCATGCTTGCTCTGTTGACCATATAAGGTGGTAGTACTTCAGTAAAACCAAATTCATCTACGTGTAAATCCAGCATAAAGTTATAAAGTGCACGCTCTAACCGTGCGCCTAGCCCTTTATAAAAAACGAAACGGCTTCCTGTCACTTTTCCTGCACGTTCAAAATCCAAAATTTTCAGTTCATCCGCTACATCCCAATGCGGCTTTGGTTCAAATGAGAAGGCTGGCTGTTCGCCCCATTTTCTCACTTCAATGTTGTCATCTTCTGTTTCACCGACTGGTACAGAATCATGAGGGATGTTTGGAATTGAGAACAGGATGGTTTGCAGGCTTTCCTCTACTGTTCT
Organism: Bacillus sp. FSL K6-3176; assembly: GCF_038003325.1. Taxonomy (NCBI): domain Bacteria; kingdom Bacillati; phylum Bacillota; class Bacilli; order Caryophanales; family Bacillaceae; genus Bacillus; species Bacillus sp. FSL K6-3176. Next base: position 22,431 of record NZ_JBBOOX010000001.1, on the reverse strand, counting down.
TAATTCATCATCCAACTTCTTAATCTCATCGCCTACCTCACGCATTTCTTGAATAATGTGATCGGCGTCTTTCTTTTCTCTTTTTAGAACAGCCACTTGCTGTGATACTTCATTTCTTCGGCTCTTTAATACTTCTGTTTTGCCGATTAATTCTCTTCTTTTTTGATCCAGCTCACCAAACTTATCAAAATCCGCTAAATCTTCACCTCGATGGGCTAATTTTTCTTTGATTTGATCAAAATCCGTGCGCAGTTGTTTAATATCCAGCATGTGTAACACTCCTTTTTTATCGAAAAATAAAAAGAGCCCTCATCCCATGAAAGGGACGAGAGCTCTCGCGTTGCCACCCTGATTGAAAACACGCCAAAAGCATGCTTTCCTCTTTCCTCTGTAACGGCATCACCGTAAATGCTTACTTCGTGTTTCAGCATTTCGCTCAAGGATGGATTCAGAATGCATCTTTCACCGATTCTCACCAACCATCGGCTCTCTGAGAAAGAGGGGCTTCTTACTATTTCCCGTCAACGCTTTTTCGATCTTTGATTGTGATTTTAATGTACTATAAGTTTTATCTCTTTTCAACCGTTTTATACAGCAAGCTTCGTTTTATAGGACTCCACCATCTCAACAAACAGCTGTGTTAACCGGTGGTCATCTGTCAGCTCTGGATGAAAAGAACAACCTAAGATATTGTTTTCTTTCGCCATCACAATCCTGCCGTCATACTCAGCCATGACCTCTACGCTCTCATCTGCGCTGATGATATGAGGCGCACGGATGAACACTCCTGTAAACGGCGCATCCAGTCCTTTCACTTCTACATCTGCTTCAAAGCTGTCTACCTGTCTGCCAAACGAATTACGTGCAACAGATACATTTAACAGGCCAAGATGAGCATCTTCTCGATCTTCTATATGCTTTGCCAGCATAATCAAACCGGCACAAGTCCCAAATATCGGTTTACCTTGAGCAGCGAACGCTTTAATCGGTTCAATGAATTGGTACGTATCCATGAGTCTTCTCATCGTCGTACTTTCACCACCAGGGATAATGAGACCGTCAACAATTTCTAACTCCTCTACCCGCTTGATGATCTTTCCCGCTGCGCCACAAGCTTCAATCGATTGAATATGCTCTCTCACCGCTCCTTGAAGCCCTAGTACACCAATTGTTAGCATGTTCGTTTGCGCTCCCTTAATTACCAGCCACGCTCTTGCATACGCTCTTCTGGCAATAGATTTGAAATTTCAATTCCTTTCATCGCTGTTCCAAGCTCTTTAGAAAGCTCTGCAATTAGACGGTAATCTGTGAAATGAGTCGTTGCTTCTACGATCGCTTTTGCAAATTTAGCTGGATTGTCTGATTTGAAGATACCAGAGCCGACAAATACACCATCTGCTCCAAGCTGCATCATGAGTGCTGCATCTGCTGGTGTCGCAACACCTCCAGCTGCAAAGTTTACAACTGGCAATTTGCCTTCTTTTTTAATTTGAAGCAATAATTCATAAGGTGCGCCCAGATTCTTGGCTTCTGTCATCAATTCATCTTCACTCATTGCCGCCACTTTACGAATTTGAGCATTGACCTTTCTCATATGACGAACAGCTTCTACAATATTTCCTGTACCAGGCTCACCTTTTGTACGAAGCATAGATGCACCTTCTGCAATACGACGAGTCGCCTCACCTAGATCACGGCAGCCACATACGAAAGGAACCGTGTATTCATTTTTATTTAAATGGAATTCCTCATCTGCGGGCGTCAGCACTTCACTCTCATCAATATAATCAACACCAAGTGCTTCAAGAACACGAGCTTCCACGATGTGACCGATACGTGCTTTTGCCATGACTGGAATCGTTACTGCATTTTGTACTTCTTCCACGATTCTTGGGTCTGCCATACGGGCAACACCGCCTGCTGCACGGATGTCAGCTGGTACTCGTTCTAGTGCCATTACTGCCACTGCGCCTGCTTCTTCTGCGATTTTTGCCTGCTCAGCATTGACGACATCCATAATGACGCCACCTTTTTGCATTTCTGCCATTCCACGTTTAACTCGTTCAGTTCCCTTATTGCTCACAATTGTTTCCTCCCATTTGTCTATTCGATTGATTCAACACCTTTATCATACAAGCGATAGAGTATAACAATAAAGAGAATAGTATAACAATTCAATCAGCTCACAAAAAAGAAGAAACCCTTATATATCAAGGTTTCATAGTAAAAAAGGCATCATTCCCTCTTTTAAGTGTTATTAACATGTTATAATGCATCTATAACAATTCGAAAACATCTATAACAATTCCACACCCATTGGAGGATTTTCATGCATATTGATATCCATCGACATTCAGATACATCTCTTTCGAATCAGATTTACTTTTCCATCGTTGATCACATTCAATCAGGTCTGCTTCAGCAAGGCGATAAGCTGCCGACTGTACGTGATCTAGCGAAACAGCTGAATGTAAGTCTTGTCACAGCAGCAAAAGCCTATACACGGCTTAAGGACGACGGATTTTTAACGACTGTACAAGGAAAAGGTACGTTTGTGAATGAGCAGCATGAGCACACTGACATCCCGGTTCAGTCATCTACTTCTTTCGATTGGCAGTTATCGATCCCTGATTATTTACCAAGGTCTCAATTTGCTCAGTATCACTATGTCGAAGAAGCCATTAATCTTTCTTCCTCTATGATTGATCCTGGTCTTTTACCTAACCGGTATTTAGAAAAAGAAATGCAGCATGTCCTAGCCCGGCATCCTCAAATCATGTCAAAATACGGAGAAATACAAGGTGACCTTCAGCTTCGTCAGGTCATTCAATCATTTCTAGAAAAATTAGATGTCCCTTCTACTCCTGAAAATATCCTTGTCACTAGCGGTTCTCAGCAAGGGCTTGATTTAGTAGCACGTACATTTATCGGGCCGGATGATGTAGTTGTCATGGAGGCGCCCACCTATCCAGGCGCAATTGATGTCTTTATGGGGAGAGGGGCACGAATTATTACGGTTCCTGTCGATCATGAAGGAATGAACATGAAACAGCTTCAAAGCATTTGTGATAAATATAAACCAAAGCTCATCTATACCATTCCTACTTTTCACAGTCCTACAGGCGCCAGTATGTCGTTGAAACGAAGAAAACAGCTGCTTTTACTGGCACAAAGCATTGATTGTCTCATTGTAGAAGATGATCCTTATCGTGAGCTTTATTTTGAAAAGAAACCGCCGGCACCTATTAAAAGCCTGGATCACGATGGACACGTCATTTATTTACGAGGATTAAGCAAGACACTGGCTCCAGGATGCAGAATTGGAATTATTACTGCGTCAGGCTCTATATTTAACCGTTTATTAGCAGCAAAGGCCAATAATGATTTAGGGAGCCCACTTCTCACCCAAAAGGCTATTTTACCGTTTCTCACATCCAAGAAAATGATCGATCATACGAAAAAATTAAGAACTGCCTTGAAGGTGAGACGCGATTTGATGATGGATGTGTTGACAAAGCATGCGCCAAAGGACGTCACGTGGCAAATCCCACAGGGCGGGCTCAATTTGTGGCTTAGCTTTCCTTCCTGGGTCGATACACGTGCCCTATTACATGAGGCACGGAAGCAGCAAATCACCTTTCTGCCTGGCTCTGTCTGCTATCCTGGGGAGCCGAAGCAGAATTATATACGTCTCAGTTTTTCTTATGTGAATGAAAAGTCACTGACAGAAGGGATGGAAAAGTTATGTGGTATTTTTCAGCAGGCCTTGTCTACACCTCAAAATCACAAACAATCTCTTTTCTTTTAACGATAAAAAAACTGCTCTCACATATAGAGAGCAGTTTTTTATTAGAACCAACCTTTTACTGTGTCGACGATTCCGCCCCAAATGCCAGCGAAGAATCCTCCTACACCACGCATTGCAAGGATGAACCAGTTTGCTTTTTCATCACCTGTTTTCGTCACAAGCTCAACACCTGATTGGTCTTTACTCAAATAGCCGTAGTCCTTCTCATCACCAGAATAAGAAGTCGTCAGCATGCCAACCTTCGTTCCTTTTTTAATAGGAGCTTCTAGGTTCTTTTTATCAATATTTACTTTCGCTTTATAGCTCTTCTCATCACCATTTTTAACCGGTACAGAGAAAGCTTCTTTCGTCACGACGGGTACTTCTTTATCTTTCCCTTTATCAACTTCGATGTTTTCATGTCCCTTGATTTGTTGGCCTTTTTTGTACATTTCTTTCATCGTGAAGTTTTTAAAGGCATAATCGAACAATTTTTTCGCCACATCAAAACGAGCTGTATGAAGATTTCCTTTAGCATTCAGGACAACTGCGATCACACGCATGTCACCACGTTTTGCTGTACCTGTGAAGCTAGAACCAGCTGAATCAGTAGAGCCCGTTTTCAGACCGTCTACGCCTTCATATTCTTTCACAAGTCCTTTAAGCATAAAGTTCCAGTTTGGCATGTCCATTTCGTCATCTGTGCCTTCTCTGAACTTTGTTTTCGCGATGCTTGCTGTTTCAAGAATTTCTGGATGATCTTTGATGAGATGCTGTGCAAGCAAAGCCATATCCTTTGCAGAAACTTCGCTTTCTTCATCAGGTCCCGTACCTTTTGGCTGTTTGCCATGTAAGTCTTTATTTTCTAATCCAGTTGCATTCACGAATTTGTAATTGGTTAAGCCAAGTTCTTTTGCTTTTGCATTCATTTTTTCAACAAACTTTGATTCTGATCCAGCGATTACCTCTGCTAGACCAATTGCTGCTGCATTTGCTGAATAAATAGCCGTTGCTTGATAAAGTTCTTTGACAGTATACGAACCATCTTTTCTCAATGGAACATTGGATAAACTACGGTCCTGAGAAATTTCGTACACGTAATCATCTGGCGTATATGTTTGATCCCATTTCACTTTGCCTTCAGCAATCGCCTCTAGTAATAGATACTCTGTCATCATCTTTGCCATACTTGCAATAGGCAGTCTTTGTTCTGCGTTTTTACTATAAAGAATTTTACCTGTAGAAGCTTCAATAAGGATGGCTGCTTTCGCATTCACATTGAATGGATCTTCAGCCGCTTTTGCTTTGGACATTGGGGTAAATGCAGTAACAATCAATGCCAATGCAAGGATAGAGACCATAAGCTGTTTCAACATCTTGCTGTTCAATCGTCATACCTCCGTATTCATCTTTTTTCGACGTTTTTCATATATATTTAATCCACAAGGGCTTATTTCGACACAACAGTATAAATTTTATCACAATAAAGACAAAAAAAATAGACAGAGTCATAGACCCTGTCAAATGTAATTTGATTGTCACAATTTATCAAGAAATTGTGTAGTTTGGTGATTCTTTTGTAATTTGTACATCATGTGGATGGCTCTCACGAAGACCTGCACCTGTCATGCGAATGAATTGTGCTTCTTCTCTAAGAGTACGTAAGTCCTGTGTTCCACAGTAGCCCATACCAGAGCGAATACCGCCAACGAGTTGGTAAACAGTGTCAACAACTGGTCCTTTATACGGTGTACGTCCTTCGATACCTTCTGGAACGAATTTTTTGTTATCTTCTTGGAAGTAACGATCTTTACTTCCTTTTTCCATTGCAGCAACAGAACCCATACCACGATATACTTTGAAACGTCTGCCTTGGAAAATTTCTGTTTCTCCTGGGCTTTCAGATGTACCAGCAAGAAGGCTTCCCAGCATAACAGCATGTCCACCAGAAGCTAATGCTTTCACGATATCACCTGAATATTTAATTCCACCATCTGCAATAATAGATTTACCATGCTTTCTTGCTTCTGTTGCACAGTCATAAATCGCTGTGATTTGTGGTACACCGACCCCTGCAACAACACGTGTTGTACAAATCGATCCTGGTCCAATACCCACTTTTACAATATCTGCTCCAGCTTCAAACAATGCTTTTGTTGCTTCAGCTGTTGCAACGTTACCAGCAATGATATTAAGAGAAGGATACGTTTCACGGATTTTCGATACAGTGTCTAGAACACCTTGAGAATGACCGTGTGCTGTATCAATGACGATCACATCAACATTGGCTTCTACTAATTTTTTCACACGAGTCATTGTATCGCCAGTGACACCTACAGCGGCACCAACAATTAAACGGCCATGTGCATCTTTAGAGGAGTTAGGGAATTCGATCACTTTTTCAATATCTTTGATGGTGATGAGACCTTTTAATGTTCCTTCGTCATCTAAAAGAGGTAATTTTTCAATTTTATATTGCTGAAGGATTTTTTCAGCTTCTTCTAATGTTGTTCCAACAGAAGCTGTCACAAGTTCCTCTTTTGTCATCACGTCGCTAATCTTCATTGAATAATCCGAAATAAAACGAAGGTCACGGTTGGTAATAATCCCAACAAGCTTTTGATCTTGTTCGTTATTAACAATCGGTACACCAGAAATACGATATTTACCCATTAAATGTTCTGCATCGAATACTTGATGATCCGGTGTTAAGAAAAATGGATTTGTAATAACACCACGCTCTGAACGTTTTACCTTGTCCACTTGTTCAGCTTGCTGCTCAATAGACATGTTCTTATGGATGATTCCAAGACCACCTTGACGTGCCATTGCAATCGCCATTTGTGATTCCGTCACAGTATCCATTCCTGCACTAATAATTGGAATGTTCAGCTTTAAAGTGCTTGTTAACTCAACTGATAAATTGACATCACGCGGAAGCACCTCAGACTTTGCTGGAACAAGCAACACATCGTCAAACGTCAAACCTTCTTTTGAAAATTTACTTTCCCACATTAGTAAATCCCCCTCTTTTCGGCAAAATATTATATGTAGATTATCAACTAGGAAACAGCATGTCAAGGAAGCAACAAACAGTTGCAATTTTTAGAAAATATAAAGAGAGTTGAGGAAGAAGATGAAAAGTTCAGGATGGAAGGATTTAAAACGTTTTTACTCACTTGAAACTTCCCAAAAGTTTCTATTTCAACAGTACGAGAAACGGAACATTCAGGAGGCAAACCAGCAGGCCTATAAAAACTGTGAACGATTTATTTACTTTTTAAAGCACGGTCATACATTTTATGACCAAGCCGCATCAGCTCCACTTGAACTAAAACCGATTTTATTGTTTTATGGAATGGCACAGCTGTTAAAAGCATGTTTGCTGACAGTGGATCCCGACTATCCTTCTCAAACCTCTGTCTTAGCTCATGGCGTCACCTCAAGAAAAAGAAAGAAGCAACATTATCGTTTTAGTGAGGATGAAGTCAAGATTCAGCGAAACGGATTATGTATGCATGTATTAAAGCACTTATTTCATTTAAATGGTCTTGAAGATGAACGATTTACGATGATCAATCTCCTTTCAAAAATACCTGAAATGGGTCATATTCTTGAGTTTCAAAAACAGCCCGCGACTTTAGTGAAAGTAGAGCAAGCCAATGGCATGTTGATTCAAGATCATATTCCCTTGCTCTATAATATGTCTGCCGAACGTTTTATTGAATATTTTGAGTTCCATACAACTTGGAAGCTTAAGCAACGAGAGGCTAAAAAACTAACATTTGATGTATTTTCAGAAGAAAACCCTGCTCTTGCTACTCATCTTCATTATGATTTAGAAATGAATCAATGGTTCATTCCAGCAACACGAGATGCCTTTTTAGGGATTCCTGAGATCATCAGCCATTACTTGTTAATGTATAACCTCAGTATGATTGCCCGCTACGAAACAGAATGGTGGTACGAGCTTTTATCTCAATACATTAGTGATGATTATGTCATGATTGAACGTTATATGGAGATTGCAGAGGACAAGTTTCCGGCTTATATCATGATGCTGCTAGAAGAAAACACAAAAAAGACCAGTTCCGACTGGAACTGATCCTTTGAAAAGCTTGGCGGCGTCCTACTCTCACAGGGGGAAACCCCCAACTACCATCGGCGCTGAAGAGCTTAACTTCCGTGTTCGGTATGGGAACGGGTGTGACCTCTTCGCTATCGCCACCAAACCTGATGGAGAGAATGTTCTCTCAAAACTAGATAACAATGTTCATTTTTCACATTAGAATATAGGTTAAGTCCTCGATCTATTAGTATCTGTCAGCTCCACGTGTCACCACGCTTCCACCTCAGACCTATCAACCTGATCATCTTTCAGGGATCTTACTTCCTTGCGGAATGGGAAATCTCATCTTGAGGGGGGCTTCATGCTTAGATGCTTTCAGCACTTATCCCGTCCGCACATAGCTACCCAGCGATGCCCTTGGCAGAACAACTGGTACACCAGCGGTGCGTCCATCCCGGTCCTCTCGTACTAAGGACAGCTCCTCTCAAATTTCCTGCGCCCGCGACGGATAGGGACCGAACTGTCTCACGACGTTCTGAACCCAGCTCGCGTACCGCTTTAATGGGCGAACAGCCCAACCCTTGGGACCGACTACAGCCCCAGGATGCGATGAGCCGACATCGAGGTGCCAAACCTCCCCGTCGATGTGGACTCTTGGGGGAGATAAGCCTGTTATCCCCGGGGTAGCTTTTATCCGTTGAGCGATGGCCCTTCCATGCGGAACCACCGGATCACTAAGCCCGACTTTCGTCCCTGCTCGACTTGTAGGTCTCGCAGTCAAGCTCCCTTGTGCCTTTACACTCTGCGAATGATTTCCAACCATTCTGAGGGAACCTTTGGGCGCCTCCGTTACATTTTAGGAGGCGACCGCCCCAGTCAAACTGCCCACCTGACACTGTCTCCCTGCCCGATAAGGGCAGCGGGTTAGAAGGTCAATACAGCCAGGGTAGTATCCCACCGATGCCTCCACCGAAGCTAGCGCTCCGGTTTCCAAGGCTCCTACCTATCCTGTACAAGCTGTACCAACATTCAATATCAGGCTGCAGTAAAGCTCCACGGGGTCTTTCCGTCCTGTCGCGGGTAACCTGCATCTTCACAGGTACTATAATTTCACCGAGTCTCTCGTTGAGACAGTGCCCAGATCGTTGCGCCTTTCGTGCGGGTCGGAACTTACCCGACAAGGAATTTCGCTACCTTAGGACCGTTATAGTTACGGCCGCCGTTTACTGGGGCTTCAATTCGCACCTTCGCTTACGCTAAGCGCTCCTCTTAACCTTCCAGCACCGGGCAGGCGTCAGCCCCTATACTTCGCCTTACGGCTTCGCAGAGACCTGTGTTTTTGCTAAACAGTCGCCTGGGCCTATTCACTGCGGCTTCTCGGGGCTTTAACACCCTAAGAAGCACCCCTTCTCCCGAAGTTACGGGGTCATTTTGCCGAGTTCCTTAACGAGAGTTCTCTCGATCACCTTAGGATTCTCTCCTCGCCTACCTGTGTCGGTTTGCGGTACGGGCACCTCTCACCTCGCTAGAGGCTTTTCTTGGCAGTGTGGAATCAGGAACTTCGCTACTAAATTTCGCTCGCCATCACAGCTCAGCCTTCACGGGAAACGGATTTGCCTATTTCCCAGCCTAACTGCTTGGACGCGGATATCCAATACCGCGCTTACCCTATCCTCCTGCGTCCCCCCATTGCTCAAATGGTGAGGAGGTGGTACAGGAATATCAACCTGTTGTCCATCGCCTACGCCTTTCGGCCTCGGCTTAGGTCCCGACTAACCCTGAGCGGACGAGCCTTCCTCAGGAAACCTTAGGCATTCGGTGGACGGGATTCTCACCCGTCTTTCGCTACTCATACCGGCATTCTCACTTCTAAGCGCTCCACCAGTCCTTCCGGTCTGACTTCACTGCACTTAGAACGCTCTCCTACCACTGTTCGTAAGAACAGTCCGCAGCTTCGGTGATACGTTTAGCCCCGGTACATTTTCGGCGCAGAGTCACTCGACCAGTGAGCTATTACGCACTCTTTAAATGGTGGCTGCTTCTAAGCCAACATCCTGGTTGTCTAAGCAACTCCACATCCTTTTCCACTTAACGTATACTTTGGGACCTTAGCTGGCGGTCTGGGCTGTTTCCCTTTCGACTACGGATCTTATCACTCGCAGTCTGACTCCCAAGGATAAGTCATCGGCATTCGGAGTTTGACTGAATTCGGTAACCCGGTAGGGGCCCCTAGTCCAATCAGTGCTCTACCTCCGAGACTCTTACCTTGAGGCTAGCCCTAAAGCTATTTCGGAGAGAACCAGCTATCTCCAGGTTCGATTGGCATTTCACCCCTACCCACACCTCATCCCCGCACTTTTCAACGTGCGTGGGTTCGGGCCTCCATTCAGTGTTACCTGAACTTCACCCTGGACATGGGTAGATCACCTGGTTTCGGGTCTACGACCACGTACTCATGCGCCCTATTCAGACTCGCTTTCGCTGCGGCTCCGCATCTTCTGCTTAACCTTGCACGGGATCGTAACTCGCCGGTTCATTCTACAAAAGGCACGCCATCACCCGTTAACGGGCTCTGACTACTTGTAGGCACACGGTTTCAGGATCTATTTCACTCCCCTTCCGGGGTGCTTTTCACCTTTCCCTCACGGTACTGGTTCACTATCGGTCACTAGGGAGTATTTAGCCTTGGGAGATGGTCCTCCCGGATTCCGACGGAATTTCACGTGTTCCGCCGTACTCAGGATCCACTCTGGAGAGAACAACATTTCAGTTACAGGGCTGTTACCTTCTTTGGCGGGCCTTTCCAGACCTCTTCGCTTATATCGTTCCTTTGTAACTCCGTATAGAGTGTCCTACAACCCCAAGAGGCAAGCCTCTTGGTTTGGGCTGTTCCCGTTTCGCTCGCCGCTACTCAGGGAATCGCATTTGCTTTCTCTTCCTCCGGGTACTTAGATGTTTCAGTTCCCCGGGTATGCCTTCTCATACTCTATGTATTCAAGTATGGATACTACTCCATTACGAGCAGTGGGTTTCCCCATTCGGAAATCTCCGGATCAAAGCTTGCTTACAGCTCCCCGAAGCATATCGGTGTTCGTCCCGTCCTTCATCGGCTCCTAGTGCCAAGGCATCCACCGTGCGCCCTTTCTAACTTAACCATTTCTTACTTTAGAAAGAATCACTATGTGTGATGAACTTTGCATTGCATTCAATGTGAATGTATTACTTATTGTTATCTAGTTTTCAAAGAACACGTTGGTGGAGCCTAGCGGGATCGAACCGCTGACCTCCTGCGTGCAAGGCAGGCGCTCTCCCAGCTGAGCTAAGGCCCCGATTTAATAGAAGATGGTGGGCCTGAGTGGACTCGAACCACCGACCTCACGCTTATCAGGCGTGCGCTCTAACCAGCTGAGCTACAGGCCCATCTTTCATATCGAAGATATGATGTTGTAGGATCTTTTGCAAGTTCCTTCAAAACTAAACAAGACGAAAAACGTACGCTGCTCCATATATCCTTAGAAAGGAGGTGATCCAGCCGCACCTTCCGATACGGCTACCTTGTTACGACTTCACCCCAATCATCTGCCCCACCTTCGGCGGCTGGCTCCATAAAGGTTACCTCACCGACTTCGGGTGTTGCAAACTCTCGTGGTGTGACGGGCGGTGTGTACAAGGCCCGGGAACGTATTCACCGCGGCATGCTGATCCGCGATTACTAGCGATTCCAGCTTCACGCAGTCGAGTTGCAGACTGCGATCCGAACTGAGAACAGATTTGTGGGATTGGCTAAACCTTGCGGTCTCGCAGCCCTTTGTTCTGTCCATTGTAGCACGTGTGTAGCCCAGGTCATAAGGGGCATGATGATTTGACGTCATCCCCACCTTCCTCCGGTTTGTCACCGGCAGTCACCTTAGAGTGCCCAACTGAATGCTGGCAACTAAGATCAAGGGTTGCGCTCGTTGCGGGACTTAACCCAACATCTCACGACACGAGCTGACGACAACCATGCACCACCTGTCACTCTGTCCCCGAAGGGAAAGCCCTATCTCTAGGGTTGTCAGAGGATGTCAAGACCTGGTAAGGTTCTTCGCGTTGCTTCGAATTAAACCACATGCTCCACCGCTTGTGCGGGCCCCCGTCAATTCCTTTGAGTTTCAGTCTTGCGACCGTACTCCCCAGGCGGAGTGCTTAATGCGTTAGCTGCAGCACTAAGGGGCGGAAACCCCCTAACACTTAGCACTCATCGTTTACGGCGTGGACTACCAGGGTATCTAATCCTGTTCGCTCCCCACGCTTTCGCTCCTCAGCGTCAGTTACAGACCAGAGAGTCGCCTTCGCCACTGGTGTTCCTCCACATCTCTACGCATTTCACCGCTACACGTGGAATTCCACTCTCCTCTTCTGCACTCAAGTTTCCCAGTTTCCAATGACCCTCCCCGGTTGAGCCGGGGGCTTTCACATCAGACTTAAGAAACCGCCTGCGAGCCCTTTACGCCCAATAATTCCGGACAACGCTTGCCACCTACGTATTACCGCGGCTGCTGGCACGTAGTTAGCCGTGGCTTTCTGGTTAGGTACCGTCAAGGTGCAAGCAGTTACTCTTGCACTTGTTCTTCCCTAACAACAGAGCTTTACGATCCGAAAACCTTCATCACTCACGCGGCGTTGCTCCGTCAGACTTTCGTCCATTGCGGAAGATTCCCTACTGCTGCCTCCCGTAGGAGTCTGGGCCGTGTCTCAGTCCCAGTGTGGCCGATCACCCTCTCAGGTCGGCTACGCATCGTCGCCTTGGTGAGCCGTTACCTCACCAACTAGCTAATGCGCCGCGGGTCCATCTGTAAGTGACAGCCGAAACCGTCTTTCATCCTTGAACCATGCGGTTCAAGGAACTATCCGGTATTAGCTCCGGTTTCCCGGAGTTATCCCAGTCTTACAGGCAGGTTACCCACGTGTTACTCACCCGTCCGCCGCTAACATCCGGGAGCAAGCTCCCTTCTGTCCGCTCGACTTGCATGTATTAGGCACGCCGCCAGCGTTCGTCCTGAGCCAGGATCAAACTCTCCGAAAAAGTACAAAACCGAAGTTTTGTTTTTCGTCAGCGTTTGACTGACTACCTATGAAGTATCATAGGATTTTTTTATAAAAACTCGAATTAACAGGTACGTTTTGTCTTGTTTAGTTTTCAAAGAACTTGTTTGTCACTCTCTCAAAGCGACCACTTAAATATATCATATATCTCTATCAATAGTCAACATTTTTCTTGAAAAACATTTTATTTTTTTAAGAAGTTTTTGTTATGAAAGAGATAAAAAATAGAGCCTCTTTTTGCTCCTTTGAAAGATTAACACATATCTATGAAAAAAGCATTATAAACTTCAAAAAAAATCATGTTTTTTCAAAAAAAAATAAAGCCGGTGAAAAACCGGCTTTATCTTTACTCAGATTGCTCTTGATCTGACTCTACATTTTCTACGTTTTCTTCACTATTCTCTTCATCGTCTTCTGGTGATTGTTCTACTAATGCCACTGTAGCGACATGTTCATCATCACCTAGACGGATCAGGCGGACACCTTGAGTGACTCGGCCTGTTGTGGAGATATCTGAAACAGCCATACGGATGATGACACCACTACCTGTAATAATCATCAAGTCTTCTTCAGCTTCAGCGTTAGTCGCCTTCACTGCAACAAGCGGACCGTTGTTGTCAGTGATCTTGCATGTTTTCAGACCTTTACCACCACGGCTTTGGACACGATATTCTTTTTCAGGCGTTAATTTACCATAACCTTTTTCAGTTACGATCAATACGTTTGCATCTGGCTCAAGGATTTCCATTCCAACGACGATGTCATCCTCAGAAAGTGTGATCCCTTTAACTCCAGCTGCTGTACGTCCCATTTCACGAACATCTGTCTCGTCGAAACGAATGAGCATTCCTTTTTTCGTTCCGATGATGATTTGTTTTTCACCATTGGTTAAACGAACAGCCATCAATTCATCTTCATCACGCAGGCTGAGTGCAATCAAACCATTGTTTCGGATGTTTGCAAATTGAGACAATGACGTTCGTTTCGATACACCGTGTCTTGTTGTAAAGAAGAGATACGAATCTTCATCAAATTCGCTGACTGGAATAATGGCGTTTATCCACTCTCCCTTTTCTACTTCAAGAAGGTTAATAATCGGAATCCCTTTCGCTGTTCGTCCGAATTCAGGGATCTCATAGCCCTTCGCTCGATAAACCTTCCCTTTATTAGAGAAGAAGAGAATCGTATCGTGCGTAGATGTTGAGATCAGCTGTTCAACGAAATCATCTTCGTTGGTTCCCATTCCTTGTACACCTTTACCGCCTCTTTTTTGACTGCGGTATGTTGATGCAGGCAGGCGCTTAATATAACCATTATGAGTCAGTGTGATCACAATATTTTCAACAGGAATCAAATCTTCGTCTTCGATTGTTTCTATACCCGCTGTCACAATTTCTGTGCGGCGCGTATCATTGAAGCGTTCTTTGATTTCTGTTAATTCTTCTCTAATGATTTCTAGAACTTTCTCATTGTCTGCTAGAATGGCTTTCAATTCAGCAATCAAGTCAACAAGCCCTTTGTATTCATCTTCTATTTTCTCTCTTTCTAAACCAGTCAAACGCTGGAGTCGCATATCGAGAATGGCCTGTGCTTGTTTTTCAGACAAGCTATAGTTTTCCATCAAACCATTTCTTGCAATTTCAGCAGTTTGAGAGCCTCTAATTAAGGCAATGACCTCATCTAAGTGATCAAGCGCAATTCTTAAGCCTTCTAAAATATGAGCTCTTGCTTCCGCTTTACGCAATTCATACGCCGTTCTTCGACGAATGATCACTTTCTGATGCTCAAGGTAATATTCGAGACATTGTTTGAGAGACAACACTTTCGGCTGTCCATCAACAAGTGCAAGCAAGTTAATACCGAAGGACGTTTGAAGTGTCGTTTGTTTATAAAGATTGTTTAATAGAACATGGACGTTTGCGTCTCTTCGTAGTTCAATGACAATTCTCATTCCATTACGGTCAGATTCATCACGAAGATCTGTAATGCCATCAATCTTTTTATCACGGACAAGATCAGCGATTTTTTCGATCAAACGAGCTTTGTTAACCTGATAAGGAATCTCGTTGATGACAATGCGCTGCTTACCACTAGATGTTTCTTCGATATTTGACTTTGCACGTAATGTAATAGAGCCTCGTCCTGTTTCATACGCTTTACGAATACCACTTCGGCCAATGATTTGTCCCGCAGTTGGGAAGTCTGGACCTGGAATGATGTCCATTAGTTCCTGTGTCGTCATTTCAGGATTTTGACTAATTGCCAATACCCCATCAATCACTTCACCTAGTTGGTGAGGCGGGATATTCGTTGCCATCCCTACAGCGATTCCAGTTGCCCCGTTCACTAATAAGTTCGGGAACCTAGCAGGCATAACGACTGGCTCTCTTTCACTGCCATCGTAGTTATCTTGATAATCAATGGTGTCCTTTGTGATATCACGCAGGATCTCCATCGAAATTTTAGAAAGACGTGCCTCGGTATAACGCATGGCTGCTGCACCGTCTCCATCGACAGAACCAAAGTTCCCGTGCCCTTCAACCAGCATATTACGATAGTTGAAATCTTGCGCCATCCGAACCATCGCTTCATATACAGCGCTATCACCGTGAGGGTGGTACTTACCGATAACTTCCCCAACGATACGTGCAGATTTCTTAAATGGTTTATCACTTGTCATACCTAGGTCATTCATCGCATACAAAATTCTTCGATGCACGGGCTTCAATCCGTCTCGCACATCTGGTAATGCACGCGAAACAATAACACTCATTGCATAATCTAAAAAGGACGTACGCATTTCATGGCTAATATTCACTTCGCGTACATTTGGTGTATGTTGTTCACTCACTATAAGAACCTCCCTTTACGTATCACATGAAATAAATTATGTGGGAGTAAAATATGTATTTATCTTCACAAGACTATTCTCCATTATATCAATAATCTTGCCTTTATACACATTTATTTACTAGAAAATCAACGAAACGCAGAAAACCAGGACATTCGTTTCACGCCCCTGTTTCTTGAAAAACAACCTTATTCCAAACAAGAAATAAGGTTGCTCTCAAGGGGGATACCTATCTAAATATCAAGATTTTTTACGTATTGTGCATTTTCTTCGATAAAGTTACGTCTCGGCTCTACTTTATCTCCCATTAGCATTTCAAAAGTCTCATCAGCATCGATTGCATCCTCAAGTGTCACTTGAAGAAGTGTTCTCGCATCAGGATCCATTGTTGTTTCCCAAAGCTGAGTAGCATTCATCTCTCCAAGACCTTTATAACGCTGAAGTCCAGGTTTCGGTGTTTGAGGCAGTGTTTTTAACAGTTCATCTAGCTGTTTATCGTTATACACGTATTCAACACGTTTTCCTTGCTGCACTTTATATAAAGGCGGCTGTGCAATATACACATAACCATTTTCAATAATTTCACGCATGTAGCGATAGAAGAATGTTAGGAGTAGCGTCCGTATATGCGCTCCATCAACATCAGCATCAGTCATGATCACAATTTTGTGATAACGTGCTTTCTCTAAAGTGAAGTCTTCTCCGATTCCAGTCCCTAGCGCTGTAATCATTGAACGAACCTCGTTGTTGGATAAAATTTTATCTAGTCGGGCTTTTTCAACGTTTAGGATCTTCCCTCTTAACGGTAAGATCGCTTGGAAATGTCGATCACGACCTTGTTTAGCAGATCCGCCCGCAGAATCTCCCTCTACGATATAAAGCTCAGAGATGGAAGGATCTTTAGAAGAACAGTCTGCCAGTTTCCCAGGCAAGCTAGAGACTTCCAGTGCACTTTTACGTCTTGTCAGCTCACGTGCCTTTTTGGCAGCCATTCTTGCACGAGCTGCCATCACACCTTTCTCCACAATTTTCTTTGCAGCATCAGGGTTCTCTAAGAGGAATTTCTCAAGTGCTTCGGAGAAGAGGGAGTCGGTAATGGTTCTTGCTTCTGAGTTACCGAGCTTTGTCTTCGTTTGTCCTTCGAACTGAGGGTCTGGATGTTTGATAGAGATAATGGCTGTTAAGCCTTCTCGTACATCTTCTCCGCTCAAATTCGAGTCACCATCTTTGAATACGCCATTTTTACGAGCATAATCATTGATGACACGCGTCAGACCGGTTTTAAAGCCAGCTTCGTGTGATCCACCTTCATATGTGTTGATGTTATTGGCGAAAGAATAAATATTGCTTGTATAGGAATCGTTGTATTGCAGTGCAACTTCAACGGTGATTCCGTCTTTTTCACCCTCGATGTAAACTGGTTCTTCATGAACGACTTCCTTCGAGCGATTCAAATGTTCTACATAGCTCTTAATACCGCCTTCATAGCAGTATTCGTTTCTTCGCTCTTTGCCTTCACGTAAGTCTTCAATGATGATGTTGACGCCTTTTGTTAAGAAAGCTAACTCACGTACACGGTTAGCAAGTGTGTCGTAATCAAATTCAATGGTTTCAGTGAAAATTTCTGGATCTGGCACAAAATGAGTGGTTGTCCCTGTTACATCTGTTTCACCAATGACCTCTAAATCTCCAACTGGAACACCGCGTTTGAATTGTTGATAATGAATTTTCCCATCACGATATACGGTCACGTCTAAGGTCGTAGATAACGCATTAACAACAGATGCCCCTACACCATGCAGACCGCCAGATACTTTATAACCGCTGCCGTCAAATTTACCACCAGCGTGAAGAACCGTCATAATGACTTCTACAGCAGGACGTCCCATTTTTTCGTGAATCCCAACAGGAATTCCGCGGCCGTTATCTTTCACTGTGATGCTATTATCTTTTTCAATTTGCACTGTAATGTCTGTACAATAACCAGCTAAAGCCTCATCAATACTGTTGTCGACAATTTCCCATACAAGATGGTGAAGTCCTTTTGCACTGGTTGACCCAATGTACATTCCTGGACGTTTTCTAACCGCTTCTAGTCCTTCGAGCACCTGTATCTGATTTTCATCATAACTATTATGTTGCTGTTCCATTGCCACGTACATTCACCTACACTTTTCTTAAACGATATATTTATATGAATTGAGCTTTTAGACTTCAATTTCAATCACAAATGAAGCACGTTTTTTGAGCGTGCTTGAGGAAAGAGGAGAGTAATACACGGATTCAGTTGTGACGACGATGGATTTGGGTGTCCCTTGTGACAACGAAATGATTTGTTCTTCTTGTTTTTGAAGAAATTCCTCTACAACAGAAGATGACCTCATTTTGTAATCAACAATTGCGACAATCTCTCGTGTAGAAACAACACAATCATCACCTAAATGAATATACAAGACTCACACCTCATTTATCAGTCAATTACTTTTCCACTGGCTACTCTGAAAATTTCCGCTTCTTTCAGGGTGGCGTGGTCGATGCCTTCAACACTCGTAGTGGTGACAAAGGTCTGTACACGTCCCTGAATGGTATGGAGCAAATGAGACTGTCTGTAATCATCAAGTTCAGATAAAACATCATCGAGTAGAAGAATTGGGTATTCACCGATTTCTTCATGAATCAGATCAATTTCTGCCAGCTTTAGTGAAAGAGCTGTTGTTCTTTGCTGCCCTTGAGAGCCATATGTCTGAACATCCCGACCATTCACAAAGAAAAGAAGATCATCTCTGTGAGGCCCCCATAGCGTCACCCCTCGGTCTATTTCTCTGTCTCTTAGTTTCTGAAACGATTCTTCATAGCTATTTTTTATTTTCGACAAGTCTGACGCTTCTGATACCTCTATGGCCGTCTGGTATTGGAGCGTGAGCGTTTCCAGCTCTCTTGAAATCCCAAAATGCAGCGGCTGCGCCCATTTTTCGAGCTGTTTCGTAAAAGTCAGTCGTCTTTTGACAACCTTCGCTGCCGCATCAATCAACTGCTCTGTTAAAATCTCCAGCATCGCTTGATCCGTTTGCTTTCTTGTTTGCAATTGTTTCAAGTAATGATTTCGCTGAGTGAGGATTTTTTGATAGAGCGATAAATCATGCAAGTAGACAGCAGACACTTGTCCAATCTCCATGTCGAGGAATCTTCTGCGGATTTGCGGGCTACCTTTCACAAGGCTGAGATCCTCTGGTGCAAACATGATGGTGTTCAAGGCACCAACATAATGACTGAGTTTCTGTTGTTCAATGTGATTGACCTTGCCCTTTTTTCCTTTTTTTGAGATCACGAGCTGCATGGGGAGTGGACCATTTTTTTTGATGACTCTACCTTCTATTTTAGCATAGTCTTCGTCCCATCGGATAAGTTCTTTATCATTTGACGTACGATGAGACTTTGCCATCGACAATACATAGATCGCTTCCATCAGGTTCGTTTTACCTTGGGCGTTCTCACCAATCATCACATTCACCTTATTGTCGAATTGAAGCTCGGTGTGTTCATAGTTTCGGTATGAAGTTAACGCCAGACTTTGAATGTACATGTATTGTCACCCGTTTCTAATTCACAACTTGAAATGTGCCGTGACCTTCTATCTCGACAACATCACCTGGGTATAATTTGCGTCCCCGTCTATTATCTGGCTCTTGATTGATGAACACCTCATGTTCACTTAAAAACCACTTCGCCATTCCACCAGATTGAATGACTTCGGCTAATTTCAAAAACTGCCCTAATGTAATCATTTCTGTTTCAATCGTTATCAGATTAGGCATTGTATCGACCTCTTTCAATATCACTAATATCTAATTGTACTAAAAAACAAGACAAGAAGGAAAGGGGGAAAGCGAACTGGGATGAAAGAAAGCTGAGGAAATGAGGAAAAAAGCTGCTGTGCGCTCACACAGCAGCCATTTTAGACCAAATTAATACGTTCTAACTGGAAGAATCAATTGCAAAATGGAATCATCATTTGGCGTGCGTAATAGGAATGGTCTCATTGCGCCAGTGAAACTGACATGAATCTCTGTTCCCTCTAATACTTTTAAAGCATCAAGCATATATTTCGGACTGAAAGAGATTTTGAGATCCTCCCCTTTAATGTCATCTGCTTGCACCGTTTCAACTACTTTACCGATTTCAGGCGAATTAGAAGAAATTTCAAGGCTTTGCGCAGGATCAGCAGAAAGCTTCACAACGTTGTTACGCCCTTCTCTTGCTAAAAGTGACGCGCGATCAATCGCTTGAAGGAATTCTTTCGTATTCACCACTACATCCGTTTTACTTTCTTGCGGAATGAGGCGAGCTGTATCTGGGTAATTACCATCCAGCAATCTTGAGAAGAACAGCACGTTCTGTGCTTTAAAGAGAACCTGTGTCTCCGTAATGACGATGCTCACAAGATCTTGTCCATCATCAAGAATTTTACTTAGCTCTGTTAAACTCTTTCCAGGAATGACCACATTGTACGAGCTTTCCTCGTTAATATCCAACTTCGCTTTTCTTAAAGCAAGACGATGACTATCCGTTGCTGTGCATATTAATTCACCTTTTTCAACCTTCCAGTTTACACCTGTCAAGATAGGTCGTGTTTCTGAGGTGGACACTGCGAAAACCGTTTGACGGATAAGGTTTTTAAGCAAATCTGTTGGAATTTGAAAAGCATGATGCTCTTCAATTTGTGGCAGATGCGGATATTCTTCAGCATCTAAGCCGTTTAAATTAAATTCTGCTGAACCAGAGCGGATGATGGTCAGATGATTTTGTTCTACCTCAATTTCGACAGTAGACATAGGCAGTTTCTTAACGATTTCGCTAAAGAAGCGGGCTTGCAGCACAATACTTCCTGGTCGATCAATTGTAATGACTTCTAAATCTCCATCTCTTTGAGGAATAAAAGATTCGATTGAGATATCAGAATCGCTCCCTGTGAGAGAAACCCCTTCGTCAGATGCAACAATTTTAATCCCTGTCAAAATAGGAATCGTTGTTCTAGAGGATACGGCCTTTAATACATCTTGGACACTTTCAACAAGACGATCTTTTTGAATCGTGAATTTCATAGTGGTCCTCCTAATTTTTCTTAATGACATGAATATATATTTATTTAATAAAAATCGTAGAAGTACTAGTAGGGCCTGTGAATATGTGGATAAGTCAGTAGAAAGAAAGGAAAGACAGCCTATCCACATGTGGACAGACTGTGTATGACTATGCTCTAGTTATTCACATTTTCCCGTACTTATCTTATCAGCTTGATTATTTTAGTTGTTCTTTGATCTCTTTGACATGCTGCTGAAGCTGTTCATCTTCAACGATTAATTTTGAAATTTTCTCATGAGCATGAATGACGGTCGTATGATCTCGTCCACCAAATTCTTCTCCGATTTTAGGTAGAGAGGAATCTGTCATTTCTCTAGAGAGATACATCGCAATTTGTCTTGGATAAGCAACTGATTTCGTACGTTTCTTCGCTTTGAAATCTTCTAATCGAATATTAAATTGCTGCCCTACAATTCTTTGAATATCTTTAATTGTAATTACCTTAGGTTTTGATGAAGGAATGATGTCCTTTAGGGCTTCAGCTGCTAGATCAGCATTGATGTCTTTATTGATTAAAGAAGAGTAAGCAACAACACGAATCAAAGCACCTTCCAGTTCCCGAATGTTGCTGTCGATTTGATTGGCAATATAAAGCATGACTTCATTCGGAATGTCTAAACCTTCTGCTTTTGCTTTTTTACGTAAGATCGCAATACGCGTTTCTAGATCTGGCGGGGTAATGTCTGTAATTAAGCCCCATTCGAATCGAGAGCGTAATCTGTCTTCAAGTGTCGGAATTTCCTTTGGCGGACGGTCACTAGAAATGACGATTTGCTTACTTTCTTCGTGAAGTGTGTTGAATGTATGGAAAAACTCTTCTTGTGTTTGTTCTTTTCCTGCTAAAAATTGAATATCATCTATCAAAAGCACATCTACATTCCGATAGCGATTACGGAAATCGACTGCTTTGTTGTCTCGGATTGAGTTGATAAATTCATTTGTAAATTTTTCAGATGATAGATAGACCACTTTGGCTGATGGATTATGGTCGATGACGTAATGACCGATCGCATGCATTAAGTGAGTCTTTCCTAAACCAACGCCCCCATAAATAAAAAGCGGGTTATATGCTTTTGCTGGTGCTTCTGCGACTGCAAGTGAAGCGGCATGAGCAAAACGGTTGCCTGAACCAATAACAAAAGTATCAAATGTATATTTTGGATTCAGCATATTTTGTGGAATTTCAACGGGTTCTTCTTTCGACATTTTTTTGATTGGAGATTTTGGCATGGCTTCCTCTTCGTCCTGATTTTGAGGAATGATAAATTTGATGCTGAGCTCTTCGCCTGTCAGTTCATAGATGGTATCTGCAATTAAGTGAAGGTATCTTGACTCGAGCCAGTCTCTTGCAAATTCATTAGGTGCAGTAATAGTCAGCGTATCTCCTTGAAGAGAATGGGCTTTAGTGGACTTCATCCATGTTTCAAAACTAGGTTTGCTCAATTTTGTCTCTATTTTTTGAAGTGCTTTATTCCACAGATCCAAAATATTTTCCAT